>JAFEAL010000010.1 GCA_018266435.1 Bacteroidota bacterium
AATACACGATTATTTCTATGTAAAACAAAACATACAATTTGGTAATAACATTGATGTAGCAGTAGCTCATTCTTCGTTTTTTAGCGATTGTGTTTTTGCGTCCAATCCAACTGATTTTGCTAATCGTACTTTTTATATACCCTATGGGGTTAAGCAATATCTGCAAATGCCTGTAAAAGAGAGCGGGCAACCGTTGAAATTATTTTTTTTAGGCAGACTTGATCATGGAAAAGGTGTAGAGAAATTGATTGACATAGAAAATAAGTTAAAAGCGAAAGCGATTGATGTTGAGTGGACAGTTATCGGTATGGGGAAATTGGAATCTGAAATTAAACAGCAATGGAATGGTAAAACGAATGTGAGCTTTGAAAAGCCTCAAAGCTCGGTAGATGTTTATAATGTATTACTTAAACAGGATGTTTTTGTTTTTCCCACAGAATTTGAAGGCACACCAGTGTCTATAATGGAAGCATTGTCAAATGCGAATGTGGTAATTGTGTCTGATTTGCCAGGCGGGATCAGAGATATGGTAACCACAGACGTAGGCTATAGGGTAAGTATAAATAATACAATAGATTTTGCAAATCAACTTGAGTTACTGCATAAGGATAGAGCCTTACTTAAAACATTGCAAGAAAACGCATGGCAAAAAGCAGTCAACAATTTTAACGCAGAAAAAAATTCAGATAAATACTTTGAGTTATTTTTAAGGTTCGATGAGTTTAAAAGAAAAAATACTTCTCCCTCAAAGATCAGGCTCAATTACTTAGATAAGCCCTACTTTCCTAATGTTATGGTTAAGTTGATCAGAAAAATACTATCAAAAAAAATATAAACACATTTCTTTAAGAGATAGAACAATACTTAGAATGATATCAACAACCGAAGCCCCGTTAGTGAGCGTATTGATGACCGCCTACAACCGCGAAAAATATATTGCCGAGGCCATTGAGAGTGTGCTCGCCTCCACCTATAAAAATTTTGAGCTGATTATTGTGGACGATGGTTCTCAAGACCAAACCGTAGCGATTGCCCGCAGCTACGAGCAAAAAGATCAGCGGGTAAAAGTATATGTCAATGAGCAAAACCTGGGCGACTACCCAAATAGAAATAAAGCAGCCGGTTATGCCAAAGGTAAATACATTAAATACGTGGATGCCGATGATTACATCTACCCGCACGGGTTAGCTGTATTGGCAGAAACGATGGAGCGGTTTCCTGAGGCGGGCTGGGGATTATGTTCTTTGCTGCAATACACAAAAAGACCGTACCCCTTTCAACTCACACCAAAAGAAGCCTATCACTACCACTACTTTGGCCCCGGGCTTTTTCATAAAGCCCCTTTGTCATCCATTATAAAAATGAGTGCATTTGAAAACGAAAACGGTTTTAAGAATGCCCGGATGGTTGGCGATTATGAAATGTGGCATCGCCTGGCAATGCAATACCCGGTGGTGCTTATGCAAGACGGAGTCGTCTGGTACCGCGAGCATGACGAACAAGAAGTGGTTTTTCGCAGTCAGTTTGTGGAGGCTTATGAAGAAGTAAAATATAAGTATTTGCAAAACAGCAAATGTCCATTAGATAAAGAATTGGCTCATCAAATACTTCAAAAAGAGAAAAAAAGATTGAGGATGAGTTTGATAAAGTCTATTGTTAAACTTAACTACAAATCGATGCTTATGTATTTACGTCTTTTAGATCAAATAAAATGAGCAAACTTAAATATATTTTATCGCATCCCTTTATGGTAATTACTTCTCTCATCACTCGATTACCCTATTTTTCATTTGTGAGAGAAACCAATGACTATCAGTGCAGGATCAGTTTTGATTTTTGGTTTAAGCAAAAAGTATTGAACTGGGGAGGCAATAAAAAAGCTTATTGGCCGGTTCACTGGACAAGCAGAGTCTATGACATAGAAAATATCTTAGTAGGAGTTGACGCCTATCCTGGCATGATGACGGGATGCTATATTCAAGGGAAAGGAGGAATTAGAATAGGAGATTACACACAGATAGCGTCAAATGTTGTAATTGTGAGCGCCAACCATGATCCTTATGATAGCCGAAAACATATCTTGGCTGAAGTGCGAATAGGAAAATATTGCTGGATTGGCGCAGGTGCGAAGATTATGCCCGGTGTTGAACTTGGTGACTGGACTGTTGTTGGAGCAGGTGCAGTTGTAACTAAATCTTTTCCTGAAGGATATTGTATTATAGGTGGCGTGCCCGCTCAAAAGATAAAAATGTTAGAAAAAGAGAAGTGCTTTAGTTTTAAAAATAGAATTGAGTATAACGGCTATATTAGAGCGAGTAGTTTTGAACAGTACAGAAAAAAGAAATTAAAAATATAAAATGCTCACCATCCTCAACTATGGCGTAGGCAACCTCGCCTCGATTAAAAATATGCTGAAGCGGGTAGGGATTGAGGCCGTTATTTCTTCCGATGAGCAGGATATTCAACAGGCGGCAAAAATTATTTTGCCCGGTGTAGGGGCCTTTGATACCTGTGCTCAAAAATTGCAAGAGTCAGGGGTGACTTCTCTCCTGAAAAAAAAAGTGTATGAAGATAAAATCCCGTTACTCGGCATTTGCGTAGGGATGCAACTGTTGCTCGAAGGGAGCGAAGAAGGCGTACTGCCTGGTTTAGGCTGGATCAAAGGCAAAAATGTGAGGTTTGATGTTGAAAAATTACCACAGCACTACAAAGTGCCGCACATCGGCTGGACGGAGGTAACCGCTTCTAAAAAATCAGCGTTGACGGCAAACTTAGAAACTGAGGCGCGTTTTTATTTTGTGCACTCGTACCACGCCCAACTGGCTAATCCGGCTGATGAACTGTTTGAGGCCGACTACGGCTACCGCTTTACTGCCGGGATACAGCATGAAAATATTTTTGGGGTACAGTTTCACCCGGAAAAGAGCCACCGGTTTGGCCGGCAGTTGCTCGAAAATTTTGTGATGTACCGATGAAGCGCGTACGTGTTATTCCGGCCTTGCTGATGCAAGACGGTGGATTGGTAAAATCCATCCGGTTTAAAGCTCACAAATACGTGGGCGACCCGATCAATGCAGTAAAAATTTTTAATGAAAAAGGAGCTGATGAAATTGTGCTGCTAGATCGCTCGGCTTTTAAAACCGGCCCCGACATGAGCCGCATTCAAGACATCGCCAGCGAAGCATTTATGCCGCTGGGCTACGGGGGTGGCATTACCACGCTGGAGCAGATACGCACACTCATTGCCGGTGGGGTAGAGAAAGTAATCTTAAACACGGCTGCAGTTACTACACCTTCGCTGGTTACCGATGGCGCAAGCTATGTGGGTAGTCAAAGTATAGTGGTGTCGCTTGATGTAAAGAAAAACTGGCTGGGTAAGTACAAGGTTTTCACACACAACGGCACAAAAGATAGCGGCATGGACCCGGTTGAGTTTGCCAAAAAAATGGAGACGGCCGGAGCCGGTGAAATTTTGCTTACCTCCATTGACCGGGACGGAACCTTTGGTGGTTATGATCTGAATCTGCTCAAAGCCGTTACCTCAGTGCTGTCTATTCCGGTAGTAGCAGCAGGCGGTGCCGGCAGTCTTTATGATTTTGTGCAGGCCGTTGGCCAAGGGGCGTCAGCGGTGGCCGCGGGTAGTTTTTTTGTATTTCAACTGCCCCACCGGGCGGTATTAATCAGCTACCCCGCTGAGATAGAATTAAAAGAAAAAGTATTTTCGCGGTTGTAAATTTAAACGTTTGAGGTTATGATTTTAAGCAGCGCTGATTCTGATTACCAGCAATGTGCGATAAGTGTAATGGATAACATTGCCGACCCGGATATTTCGTTTGATGAAAAGGGAATCTGTAATTATTACTATGAGTACAAAAAAGCTGAAAAGGAAATGGTTTTTTCAGGCAACGAAGGAAAGAAACGACTCGAGCAAATTGCAAATAACATTAAGCAAGCAGGTAGAGGAAAAAAGTATGATTGTATTCTCGGGTTAAGTGGTGGAATTGATAGTACTTACCTGGCTCTATTGGCCAAGCAATTAGGGCTTAAGCCTTTGTTGGTTCATTTTGACTATGGGTGGAACTCTGAAATTGCTGTTCAGAATATTGAACGTGCGGTCAATACCTTAGGCTTTGATTTATACACTCACGTAATGGACTGGGATGAGTTCAAGGATATATTACGTGCTTATTTTAAAGCTTCTGTTCTTGATCTCGATGTTCCGGCTGACCATATGATTTTTGCCGCATTGTTTAAAACAGCTAATAAGTATGGCATCAAATATATGTTGAGTGGAAACAATGTTCAGACAGAACACACGCTTCCTAAAACTTGGAACTACAATAAATTTGATATTGTCAATTTGAGAAATATTCACAATAAGTTTGGAGAACGAAAATTGAAGCATTTTCCTAAGTTGGGTTTATGGTACAGTGCCTACTACAGAGCCAGGGGGATTCAAAGTGTTCAATTATTAAATTGTGTTGAGTATAACAAAATGGAAGTTAAAAAAAAAATTACTGAAGAGCTCGGTTGGAAAGATTATGGAGGTAAACATCACGAGTCGGTATTCACAAGATTTTATCAAGGCTATATACTTCCGAATAAATTTCATATAGACAAAAGAAAAGCCCATTTATCCAACTTGATTTTTTCGGGTCAGCTGACAAAACCAGAAGCTTTAAAGCAAATTGAGTCACCTCCTTACGATGAGAGGCTTCAAATGCAGGATAAGGAATACATAGCTAAGAAACTGGGGTTCTCTACCAATGAATTTGATGAGTTGCTGCGTTTGCCCAATCGCACCCATCAGGAATTTGGTACGGATGTTAACCAACGTCAGGTATACTTTAAACTGATAAAATTAGCTCGGCCGCTAACGTCTTTAATAAAAAAAGTCAGGATATGATTGTTACTATTATTGGGGCACGTCCGCAGTTTATAAAAGCAGCCATAGTTTCAAAAGCACTGAGCCAACAAAATATTGAAGAGATGATTATTCATACCGGGCAACATTACGATGCGCGCATGAGTGATATTTTTTTTAATGAACTGGGGCTGAAATACACACAGAACCTAAACATAGGGTCGGGCTCTCATGCTGCACAAACCGCAGAAATGATGATTAAAATTGAAGAAATACTGCAACAAAAATTATCAGAAACTGAAGCTGTATTATTATACGGAGATACAAATAGTACCCTGGCGGGTGCAATTGTGGCATCAAAACTAGGAATTAAAATTATACATGTAGAAGCAGGTTTGAGAAGTTTTAATAAAAATATGCCTGAAGAAATAAACCGGATTATGACAGATCATGTTTCAGATTTTCTTTTCTGCTCATCTGATCATTCTGTAATTCAACTTAAAAAAGAAGGAATTGATAAAAATGTGTACGAGGTGGGTGATGTAATGTATGATGCAATGCTTTATTTCGGCTCGATTGCAAACGAAATGATTCCTGATAGTTTTTTAAATACGCCTTTTTTTTTAGCAACGATACATCGGCCGCAGAATATTGATAATAAGGAGATACTCGGTAATATCCTTTCAGCATTTGCTCAAAGCCCGGTTCCTCTGGTTTGGCCTCTTCACCCCAGGGCAAAAAAAGCCATAACAAATTTTGGGTTGCCTATTCCTGAAAATGTAACCATCAGAGAACCGTTTTCTTATTTCGAAATGCTAAAAGCACTTCGGTTATGCGATAAAGTGATTACTGATTCTGGTGGGTTGCAAAAGGAATCATATTGGATGAGGAAACCTTGTATTACGTTACGAAACGAAACGGAATGGGTAGAGACACTTCATCATCAATGGAATGTAACAGTGGGCACAGAAATAAATAAAATTGTTGAAGCAATGAAAATAGAAGTGCCTCAAAACTCCTGGACGCAACTGTACGGTGACGGTACCTCAGCAAAGAAAATAGCCACAATAATAAGTGAGGTTACATCCAAGACATGGTAAAGGTATTATTTCTGGTAATGGAATTTCCTCCCGTAAATACCACGGGTAATTTCAGGTCATTAAAATTTGTAAAATACCTCAAGGATTTTGGGGTTCAACCAATTGTAGTAACATTAAAAGAAGACGAAGCATCTCACTATTTCAAAGTACCTGTTGATAATTCGCTTCTTAAAGAGATACCCCCCGATACTCCTATTTTCCGGGTTCATTGCGAGGGTGAAGAAAAATACTATGGTAATAAATTGAAAAATTTTATTACCATTTTCTTCAGTATCAAAGATACACTTGCCGTGCGTTGGAAGAAGCACCTCTTTATTGAATTAGAAGCGATTATCAAGAGACACAGCCCTCAATTAATTTTCACATCACTACCTCCCTTTAGTTCAGGTAAGCTGGCAGTTCATGTGGCTAAAAAATTCAGGTTGCCTCTGATTGTTGATATGCGCGACTTATATGCAAATTGGGGAAATGTTCCTCACGGCAGTTTCGTTCATTATCTGTTAAAGCTATTTGAAGAAAGAATGATATTTCGCAGGGCTGCTAAGATCATAGGTGTTACGCCTCAGTTGATCAAAACACTTAAAGCAACTCACCCGCTCGTCAAGGCAGAAAAATTTGTGGTTATTCCTAACGGATATGATTCAGATACGCATTTTCCAAGTCAAATTTTATTTAAAAACACAAGTGAAAATATCTCGATAGGCTATGTCGGATCTTTTTATTACAGCCCTAAGTCACGCGAAGAAATTCTGCTGCCATGGTGGAAGAGAAAAGGTCTTAAAATGCTCCGGTATGTCGCAGTGAAAGAAGATTGGTTGTACCGCACCCCTTATTTCTTTTTTAAATGCTTATCACAAGTTTTTTTAAAGTACCCTCAGTTAAAAAAGAGAGTCTGTGTAGAGTTTATAGGCAAACAACCGGATTGGCTGTTACCTATGATCGAAGGATTTAATTTAGCGGATAACGTAAAACTTCATGGAGTGCTTCCTTATGAGAAAGCAATTTTTATTCAAAGTAAGATTGATTTAATGCTTACCACATCAGAGAAGGTATTGGATGGGTTTCAAGAACATTATAGTTTACCTTCAAAAATTTTTGATTATGTTAAACTCGGAAAGCCGATCATTGCCTTTATAACACCGGGCATTCAAATGGAATTTATAAAAAAATCAGGAGTGGGGATTGTTTGCAACCCCGATGATATCGAGGAAGCAACAACTGTTTTAAGTGACTTGCTACAACATGGAAAAACTTTTTCACCGGATATGACTTATTTAAAAAAATACCATCGAAAAAATACAACCAGTCAACTGGCTGAGGTAATAAAGCTTACAACACCTGACTGATATATGATTGTTCCTTTTATTGATTTGAGTTTACGGAATCACAGCTTTCGTAAAAAAATTCAAAAAATATTCCTTGATGTTTTTAAAAAAAATCAATTTATCGGGGGGCAATTTGTGCATGACTTTGAACAGTCATTTGCTAATGAGCAAGATGCTAAACATGCAATATCTTGTGGTAATGGAACAGACGCTCTTTTTATTATTCTAAAAATGTTGGGCATTGGTGCGGGTGATGAGGTACTTCTTGCTGCCAATGCCTGCATAGCAGATGGTGAGGCTGTCAGCTTAACCGGGGCAACTCCTGTCTTTGTTGACGTAGATTCGTTTTATTGCATTGACGGAAGGTTAATTGAAGAAAAAATCACAGTGCGAACTAAAGCTATATTGGCCGTTCATCTATATGGTCAGCTTTGCGATGTAGATAGGCTGGCAGAAATTTGTAAAAAAAACTCTTTGTTATTGGTTGAAGACTGTGCCCAATCTCATTTCTCTGAGTACAAAGGAAAAAAAGCGGGTATGTTTGGCATAGCCGCTGCATTTAGTTTTTATCCAACAAAAAATTTAGGCGCCTATGGCGATGCCGGCTGTATGATTACCAATGATGATGAGCTCGCTATAAAATTAAGAATGTATGCCCGGCATGGCGCTCTAATTAAAAACCAGCATTTAATTGAAGGGGTGAATAGCCGAATGGACAGTTTACAAGCTGCAGTTTTGTTAACTAAACTCCCCTATATTCATGACTGGAATAAGCAACGCGTAGCAAATGCTGATTTGTATAATCATCTCCTGAGCGAGGTTAATGAAATTGTCTTGCCACAAACCCTACCAGAAACTAAACACACTTACCACCTTTATGTTATACGGACTAAAGAACGCAACAAGCTGGCTGAATATTTGCGTACTCAAGGTGTGGAGACTGCCATTCATTACCCTACTGCGCTTCCGTTTTTGCAAGCTTATCGTTACCTGAATCATACACCTGCCGATTTTCCGGTAGCAGATCAACAGCAGCACGAAATTTTGTCACTGCCCATGTTTCCCGGGTTGACTCATCAGCAGATTGAGTACACCGCTAACTGCATCAAAGACTTTTATAGTAAGAAGAAGTAAATAAAACTAGACTGAAAGAACACTAAAAATTTTATGGCTTCAACTGAAATTATAGAAAAACAGGATACCCGAATACCCCAACTCGATGGCTTGCGCGGAGTGGCCGTACTGATGGTGGTTTTATTCCATTATATTAACAATGGCTACCCTTTAGCGGAGCAGGATAACCTGGGGACATTTGAAAATATTTTAGTTAAAGTTACTTACTTTGGCTGGACAGGTGTAGATCTTTTTTTTGTATTGTCAGGGTTTTTAATTGGTTCTATCTTATTTAAGAACATTGGGTCGCCCAATTTCTTCCGTACGTTTTATATCCGCAGGGCAGCCCGCATCATTCCTGTTTATTTTATGTTGCTCATTGTTTTTTGGGTTGTTAAACAAACTTCCTGGTATCAGAGTGATGCTTACATCTTTCAGAAAAACCTGCCTTTGCTTCCTTACTTTCTCTTTTTGCAAAATTTTGTGATGTCTTTTGCGGGCCATTTTGGCCCGGAGGCATTGACCCCCACCTGGTCGCTGGCTGTGGAGGAGCAGTTTTATTTGCTCATACCACTCCTTATTTTTTATACCCCGCCCCGTTTCTTAAAATACATTATTGTGGCTTGTCTTTTGGGGGCTCCGGTAGCCAGATTATTTGCTCATAACTGGTATGAAAAGTACACAGCCTTGTATTGCCGTATCGATTCGCCCATGGCGGGAATATTATTAGCTTACTTGTTTCACTTTCCGCATATAAAAAAATATTTAGTGAATAACCCTAAAAAAATTGCAACGTTATTGGCAGGGGTTGTATTGTTATCCGGTCTTCTTTACCGCAGGTCTGATCCGGGCATATTTAACCACACCTTGTTAGCGATGATTTTCTTTATGATAATTATTTTGGCAGTTACACCGTCTTTTCGCATGTTTCAAACTGTGCTGACTAACCGATTGTTGGTTTTTATGGGAAGCATCTCTTACTTCTTCTATCTCTTTCATCAGTTGATCAACGGACTGTTTCATCTTCTTATTCTTAACCAAAAAATACCTGTGATTATTGGAGCGCCATCTGTTTTGGTTTCAATGGCTGCCTTTGTTGTTACACTTATTTTGGCGGTTTTGTCAAAACGCTTTATCGAACAACCGTTGATTAACGCATCGCATCAGTTTTTGTATTGATATGAATTGGCTTGTATTAAATAGTTATTCCCATTGAAACCCCGGTTAGCAATTATTACCACTCACCCCATTCAGTATAACGCCCCGTTATTTCGTTGGCTGGTTAAAAGAGGTAACGTAGAGGTGATGGTCTTTTATACGTGGGGAAAGGAATCATTAGCAAAGTACGACCCCGGCTTTCAAAAAAAAATAGCCTGGGATATTCCACTATTAGACGGGTACGCTTACACATTTGTTGAAAATATTTCTACGAATAAGGGCTCACATCATTACCGGGGCATTGTCAATCCTTCCCTGGTTGGCTTGCTTAAAAACTGGAACCCCGATGCCATCCTGATTTATGGCTGGAACTTTAAAAGCCACCTGCAAGTAATGCGGCACTTTCATAAAAAAATACCTGTTCTTTTCAGAGGAGATTCTACGCTGCTGAACGAACCCCAAACGCTTTCTATAAAAAAAATAGCCAGAAGATTATTTTTACGCTGGGTTTACCGCCATATTGATTTTGCGCTGTACACCGGGTATTCTAATTACGATTATTTTTTAGCACACGGAGTAAAAAAAAATCAGTTGATTCATGCGCCTCATGCCATCGACCTTGAAAGATTTACTGGTTTAGAATCAGAATACTCTTCGAAAGCAAAGGAAAAACTGAGGGACCTGGGCATCAATCCAGCCAGCAAAATTTTTTTATATGCCGGAAAATTAGAAGCTATAAAATGCATATCATTATTAGTGTTAGCCTATAGCGAACAAGTATTATTGAATACCCATTTAGTTATTGTGGGAAACGGGAACCAAGAGGCCTCGCTTAAAAATGAATTTAAAAATTTTCAACATATTCATTTTCTTGATTTTCAAAACCAAAGTATGATGCCGGTCATTTATAGAATGGCTGATATTTTTGTTTTACCATCCCGAAGCGAAACTTGGGGGTTAGCTGCTAATGAAGCCATGGCGTGTGGTTGTGTTGTACTGATGAGTTCTGCCTGTGGCGCTTGCCGCGATCTTATTGTAGAAGGTAAAAACGGGTACTCGTTTCAGTCAGGCAATAAAGAAGACTTAAAAAATAAATTGAAAGTATTGGCCGAAAATGACCACCTTGATGAAATGAAAGCTTTTGCCAGAATGCATATTCAAAATTTTTCTTTTGAAAAAATATGTGAAGCGATTGAAGGGTGCATTGGCAAGAAATGATAACAGTAGGTATGAAAATAGTTCTTGTCGGCTCTGATAAAATTTATGCGATAGAAAATTTCTATGCCAAACACTTGGCAGGGCTTAGTGTGCAGGTAGTTCATTTTCCTGCTCAAAGTTTGTTTTACGATTATTATAAAAATAGTTTAAAGAATAAATTTTTTTTTAAGCTGGGCTTCTCCGCCATTTACCCGCGTATCAACGATCAATTACTTGAATTGGTTGAACATGAAAAGCCTGATGCGGTCTGGATTTTTAAGGGAATGGAAATTTTTCCGGATACGCTGAAACAACTCCGGGCAAAAAAAATTAAGCTGATCAATTATAACCCCGACAACCCTTTTGTGTTTAGTGGGAAGGGCAGCGGCAATAAAAACATTACGCAGTCTATTGAATGGTACGATTTGCATTTTACGTATAACCGGGAAATTCAAAAGAGACTGGAAAATGATTTTAAATTAAAGACCCAATACCTGCCTTTTGGTTTTGAAATTTCTGATGAATTAATGAATGGGTTGGTGCAACTGCCGGAAGAAAATTCAGTTTGCTTTATTGGCAATCCGGATCGTATCAGGGCTAAGTTTATCAATTCACTTTTGAATGACGGAATTGCAATCAACTTGTATGGAAACCACTGGTCAAAGTTTGTATTCGGCCCCCGGGCTATCATTCACCCACCGGTTTATGCCGAAGAACAATGGAAGACGCTGAGAAAGTACCGGGTTCAACTGAACATGATGCGCATACATAATTTAGATTCGCACAACATGCGCACCTTTGAAGTGCCCGGGGTAGGCGGAATCATGTTATCGGTAAATACTCCCGAACAAATTCTTTTCTTTGAAGATCAAAAGGAAGCATTTTTTTATGACAGCGAAAGCCACTGCGCTGATTTGATTAAACAAATAATTGCATGGTCTCCACACGAGGCAAATGCTATTCGGGTGGCTGCCCGAAACCGGTCGTTGTCTAGCGGGTATGATTATCAAAGCCGGGCCCGTTTTGCTCTTTCTGAAATTGAAAAAATAGTGTGAAGAAACTGACGATTTTTCATTTTAACCCGCTGGAGTGGTATCCGCCCCTGCAAAACATACTTCGTGTGCTGGAATCAGATACCCACTTTGATACCATTCGGGTTATAACCACCCGTGGCCGTGCCGAGTTGCCTGTCTTTTTAGCCCATTCAAAAAAAATAGTCATCATCCGGTTAGGGCGGTCGGGGGCAAAGCTGGGCTTAGCCACCCGCTGGTTTACGTATTTCTATTTTTATTCATACGGGCTGTTTTCGCTTTTGAAAGAGAGGCCGGGCCGGGTTCTTTATTTCGAAACCTTGTCGGGTTGGCCGGCTTATATTTACAAACGCTTCTTTTACAGATCATCAAAAATTTTTATCCATTACCACGAATACACTACGGCCGCGGAGTATCAAAAGGGAATGGTATTAACCCGGTATTTTCATGCGCTGGAACATTGGTTGTATCCACGAGCAGAGTGGGTATCGCACACCAACCCCGACCGGATGAGTTTTTTTTTGCGTGATGTGACCCCGGTTAAGGTTGCCCACCCATTCATCCTGCCCAACTATCCGCCACGTAACTGGCTCAGGCCACCGCATGAAGTACACGAACCGTTGCGCATCATTTACATTGGGGCTTTGGGTATGGATTCTATGTTTACCCAAGAGTTTGCCCAGTGGGTAACAAAATGGAGGCAACACGTAATATGGGATATTTATACTTATAACAGTGATGCAAAAGCAATTGAATTTATTAAAGGACTCCAATCCTCAAATATATCTCTGAGGGAAGGTATCCATTATGAAAAACTTGTTGATATTATTCCACAATATGATGTGGGTGTAATTTTTTACAAAGGCATTATCATGAATCATACGTATAGTGTCTCTAATAAATTTTATGAATACTTGACTTGTGGCCTGGATGTTTGGTTTTCCACTTCACTGCTCAGCACGTTGCCGTACGCCACCACCACCAGTTATCCTAAAATACTGCCGCTGGATTTTAATTCATTGGTAGAAGTTGATCCCCGAAAACTTTGCAGCCGGAATGGCCTCACACTCCGCCAAGATCATTATTTTTGCGAAGTGGCTTTAGCGCCATTGATTCAGAAACTAACGGAGGAGTGACAGCAAAATTATTTCAACGATTACCCGACTTTAAAGGCAAAAGGCGCTTGGCCCGGTTGGTGTTATACGATTACCTCGCCCATGCCACGGATATCCGGGTGACCAGCAAGGGCGGCAGTATATTTTTCCTTCCTAACGCAAAAGAGAACATTGGCTTTGAGTTGCTGATCAATGGAGATTATGAGCCCGACACCGTACAGTTTATTCTATCAAAACTGCCTGCCGGAAAATCATTTTTAGATATTGGGGCAAACATCGGGTCCATTGCAATCCCGGTTGCAAGGGCTCGCCCTGAGGTAAAGGTAATTGGGGTAGAAGCTTCGCCACGAATTGCCGCTTACTTAAGGCGCAACCTGGCGATCAATCAACTGAACAATTTTATTGTTTTTGAACGGGCTATGTCTAATGAATCAGGTCAGGTGTTGAATTTTTTTTCACCGGATGAAAAATTTGGTAAAGGATCATTGTCTCCGGTATTTACCGATAACAGTACCCAGGTGGTATCAATCACGTTGGATGAATTGATTCAGACTCCCGGCTGCGAAGCGGGCCTGATAAAAGTGGATATTGAAGGGTATGAATATTTTGCTTTTGAGGGTGGCAAAGAAACATTGTCTAAACCCCAGGCACCGGATATTTATTTTGAGTTTGTTGACTGGTGCGAAAAAGCTGCCGGCCTGGAGCCGGGCTCATCACAAAGAGTATTGCAGTCGTACGGGTATAAACTGTATGAGCGCGTGGGTAACCGCCTGAATAAACTTGAGTCGGTCGCTGTATCAGGTAGTAAAATGTTGTTTGCCACTAAATCATAACGTTCCATTGAAAGTCGTCTTTTTTCACCGCAAACAGGCAGACGGAAATTTCAGCATCGAAGCGTTATTTCAACAAGTGCGCAATAGCCTGCCCGATGACATTGACCCGAAAATGTGTGAGATGCTTTTTTACAGCAGAGGTTTTTTCAGAAGGCTATTTTGCTGCTTGCAGGCTTTTTTTTCGCAAGGGGAAGTAAATCATGTGACAGGCGATATTCATTTTGTTACTTTATTTTTAAGAAGGAATAAAACCGTGCTGACTATTCACGATTTAGGATTCATGGAAGGTAAAAGCGGATTGAGTTATTTTATTTTAAAATGGTTTTGGATCGTGTGGCCGGCTAAACACTGCAAAGTGATCACGGTAATATCTGAGGCTACAAAAAATGAGTTGATTAGGTATGTGCCCGGCTCAGCATCAAAAATCAAGGTCATTTACAATCCGGTATCTGATTTATTCAGACCTTTAGCGAAACAATTTAACAAGACAAGGCCGGTTATTTTACAAATCGGAACCAAGCACAACAAAAATATAGACCGGCTGCTGCAAGCAGTAAAAGGGTTGCCATGTGTGGTTTATTTTTTAGGCAAATTGGAACGAAAACAGGTGCAGTTGCTTAACCAATTCAGCATTAGCTATAAAGAATATATAAATTTAAGTACAGAAGAGGTGGTTGAACTTTACCGCTCGTGTGATGTGGTATCATTTGTTTCTACGGTAGAAGGTTTTGGATTACCCATTGTTGAAGCCAATGCCGTGGGGAGGGCAGTAGTTACTAGTAACATATCTTCTATGCCCGAAGTGGCAGGCGGAAGCGCCCATTTGGTTGATCCGTTTGATGTACAGTCTATCCGGGTGGGCATACAAAAGATACTAGATGACGATGCCTACCGGGAGCAATTAATAAAAAACGGATTTGAGAATGCGAAACGTTTTGACATCAAACAAATTGCTGACCAGTATGCCGGGGTGTACCGAAAATTATCAGCCCAGTAAACCACCAATGACGTGACTCTTTCAGTCGTTTTTATTGTGTTTGTTTTGCTTTATTTATTGCTGATGCGGCAAGCAAACAAATTTATTCCCATTATTTATTTAGCCTTGTTTACCTACTACATTCAATACATTTTTTCAGTTTATTTAATTTACAATGAATACCCGATGCTTGAAAGACAAATGCCACTGCGCCAGGAGGTATTATTTGGGTACCTGATTCCGGCCGTTGCGGCATTATTTGGTGGAGCCTTATTATTTAAAAAAGATATTGATCTCTCTCAACGGGTTAAAGACATCACCCCTCAGGCGGCTACCCGCCTGGGGCATCTGCTATTAATTATTTCTTTGTCGGTTGATGTGGGCACAATATTTATTCCTTCGCTGGAGTCGGTGAGTTCATTTACCAATAACCTAAAGTACGGAGCCTTTATGTGCTATACGTTCAGTCTTACCCCACTGAATATAGTTTTAATGTTTTTAATTTTTTCGAACCTGCTGCGCGATGCACTGATCGGTGGAATTTTTATTGACTTTTTTATGTGGTGCACCATGTTTTTTATGATGTTTTCTTACCGCTTTCAATTTTCAGATTTCAGAAGGTATCTTTTTATTCTCATTGCTTTTCCAGTACTGATTTTGATTCAATCAATCAAACAAGAGTACCGGTATTTTACTTACAAAGGAAAAAAAGAATCCGGTCTTGGTACACTTACTGAGTTGGCTATAAAAAAACAGGAACAAGAAGACTCGCCCTTTACGGAATCATCCGGAGTAATCAATACGGTTGCCCGGTTAAACCAGGGCTGGCACGTAGCTAAGGTAATGAAACATGTACCCAGCAAAGTGCCGTTTTCAAACGGAGAAGATTTTTTATCGGATTTGAAAGGTGTCATTTTACCCCGGGTACTTTTTCCAGAAAAAAAAATTGCGGGCGACCATTCTAAGTTCGAACATTTTACCGGGCATATTCTGCACAACAATACGTCTATGACCGTAGGTGTGCTGGGTGATTATTACCTTAACTTTGGTTATACCGGTGCGCTGGTTGGGCTTTTTATTTTTGGAGCTGTAGCATCACGCGCTGTTTATTGGTTTACTAAGAAATACGTTGTTAGCCATCCC
The DNA here is from genome assembly GCA_018266435.1 of Bacteroidota bacterium. Taxonomy (GTDB): domain Bacteria; phylum Bacteroidota; class Bacteroidia; order Cytophagales; family Cyclobacteriaceae; genus ELB16-189. The sequence continues at coordinate 15,856 of JAFEAL010000010.1, forward strand.
ATCAATATTATTTGGATACCCGTGTTGTTTGGTTACATGGTCAGAGCCAACAATGATTTTTACACAGTCATCAACAGCATGTTTAAAGGTTTTTTAATTTTTTTGTTTGTTCAGTTTTTACTCAAGGCTGTATGGCCTGAACCTGCTGCACGTTGAAAACTAAAATCGTTTTCCTTTACCCGTATTACTGGCCGCTCTACCAGGCAGGCGGCCCGGTTCAGTCGTTGTTTAACTTAGCCGGTATTTTAAAAGATAAAGCTGAGGTATGGGTTATATCAAAATCGGCCGATGTTGACGGATCGCCTTTGAAAAATCATCCACGCAGTCAGTGGACAGATGGAATTAATGGAGAGAAAATATGGTACCAGCCGTTCATTACCCCGGGTTTGATACTTCGGCAACTGCAACAGATCAAGCCCGATTTGGTTTTTGTAAACGGTGTTTTTAATGCGTCCACTACACTGCCTGGAATTTTTTTCAGCCGCTGGCTGGGTATTAAAATAATTTTTTCGCCTCGAGGCATGTTGCAGACCTGGGGACTGAAGCAAAACCGTTTGCTAAAAATGGCATACCTTTTTGTAGTAAAACTTATTTTGCCACCAACCCTGCAATGGCATGCTACCGACCTGCAAGAGAAAGAAGATATTGTTCGGGTGTTTGGAAACAGAAGACAAGTTCATTTGGCCGGTAATATTCCAAGAAAAATAATCCCGTACCAACATTTGAAGTGGCGAGCTGCAAACGAAAAAATAAAATTGATCTTTTTGTCGTTGATCAATCCGAATAAAAATCTCCATGCGGTGATTGGTGCGGTAAGGCAACAGCCGGAAGATTTCTCTTTAGACATTTACGGCCCGGCTGCTCATCTGCAATATTGGAAACTATGCCTTGAAAAGATGAAAGGTGCGGACAACATTCTTTATCATGGGCCGGTTGAGCCGTGGACGGTTCAGGAATTATTAGGTCAATTTCATTTTTTTGTTTTACCAACCCAAGGCGAAAATTTTGGCCATGCCATCTTTGACTCCCTTTCGTCCAGTGTTCCGGTTATCGTTTCGCGAAATGTGCCCTGGAAAAAGATTGATCAAACCCATGCCGGGTATTATATTCTCAGCAATGAGGATATGGAAAACGGATTGACAAGTATTTTAAATGAGATTCAAAAATTATCTGATCAGTCGTACCGGCAAATGAGAGAATCTGCCTATCATTATGCCGTTGATTATTGGAACACGAATGACTTTATTAATCAATATCAATTTTTACTCGAACAACAATAGGTATCCATGCTCATCCTCGGTCTTAATGCGTATCATGCTGATTCTTCTGCAGCAATTTTTAAAGACGGCATACTGATTGCCGCCACGGAAGAAGAACGTTTTCGTAGAATCAAACACTGGGCGGGCTTTCCCAGCGAAGCGATAAAATTCTGTTTGAAGGAAGCCAATATTTCTTTGCAACAGGTGGATTACATCACCATTGGCCGCGACCCAAAAGCAAAGTTTTGGAGTAAAGTAAAATTTGTGTTGGCCAATGTGCACAAAAAAAATACGCTGCTTTCCGATCGCATTAAAAACTCAAAGAAGATTGCCAGTATTGAAAGCGAGTTAGCCGCCATCAGCAACTTACCCGAGGCTGAAATAAAACCCAAAATTATTAACGTAGAGCATCACCGAAGCCACCTGGCCTCGGCTTTTTTTGCCAGCCCGTTTGATGAGGCAGCTATTCTTTCGATCGATGGCTCGGGCGATTTCACTACGACAATGATTGCCACCGGCAAAGGCAACGAAATCACCGTTCTTGATTCTGTTGACTTCCCGGTTTCGGCCGGATTGTTTTATACTGCGTTTACCCAGTACCTCGGATTTCCTCATTACGGTGATGAATACAAAGTAATGGGGCTGGCGCCTTACGGTGAGCCGGTGTATGCCGATGCTATAAAAAAAATTATCCGGTTTAACGCAAACGGACTATTTAGCTGGGATGAAAGTTATTTTGCTAACCCCACTGAAATAAAACTGGATTACTCCACGCACGTTCCAGATATCTCTCAGCTCTTCGGAAATAAAATGGTTATAACATTTGGCCCGCCACGCGAAGCCAAAGAAGAATTAACACAAAAACATAAAGATATTGCCGCCAGTGTTCAGCGGGTTTGCGAAGAATTGATCCTACACATTTTAAGTAGTCTGCAACAGAGAACCGGTCTTAAAAATATTTGCATAGCCGGTGGCGTGGCGCAAAACTCAGTAGCCAACGGTAAGATTATTGAAAGAACAAATTTTGAAAATCTATACATCCCTTCGGCCGGCCACGATGCGGGCATAAGCATGGGCAGTGCACAGTATGCGTACCATCATGTACTGAAAAACAAGAGATGCCCGCCCATTTACAGTGCTTATACCGGCAGTAAATTTTCTAATGATGAAATTGAAAAGCTGCTGCGTGAACGTAACATTTCATTTAAGAGATTAGAAGATGAAAAACTTTTTGATCGGGTAACCGATAAATTAATACAACCCGGTGTGGTAGGATGGTTCAGCGGGCGGGCTGAGTTTGGCCCGCGGGCACTGGGTGCCCGGTCTATTCTGGCCGATCCAAGAAACCCGAATGCCAAAGATTTATTAAACGCCAAAATAAAAAGACGCGAAAGTTTTCGCCCGTTTGCTCCATCCATTTTAAAAGAATATACCGGTGAGTTTTTTGAAAAAACAGAAGACGTACCCTTCATGGAAAAAGTCTTCCCAATCAAAAAAGAGAAACGCGAATTAATCCCGGCTGTAACTCATGTGGATGGAACGGGCCGTTTACAAACGGTGATGCGCGAGGTATCACCCCGTTATTACGAGTTGATTGATACCTTCCGAAAGAAGACCGGTATCCCCATTCTGCTCAATACATCCTTTAATGAAAATGAACCGATTGTGAATACACCGGCTGAAGCCCTTGACTGCTTCTTGCGCACCAACATGGATATGCTGGTGCTTGAAAACTGCGTAGTGGAACGATGAAAATTTCTATCCTAACCGTTACGTTTAATTCGGCCGCTACCCTTCAGAGCACGTTTGATTCCATTCGCACCCAGCATTATTCAGATATTGAATACATTGTGGTGGATGGAAATTCTACCGATGGTACACGTCATCTCATTCAAACCAACGAGAATATAATCGATAAATCAATCAGCGAGCCCGACAAGGGCATTTACGATGCCATGAACAAAGCGATAAAATTGGCAACTGGTGATGTGGTGGGCATTCTTAACTCCGATGATTTTTATGCCGATGAAATGATTTTGTCAAAAGTAGCTGAAGCATTTGAAAATGATTCAGTCGATGCGGTATTTGGTGACCTGGAATTTGTTGACCCGAATAATTTATCAAAGGTGGTGCGCACGTACTCATCGGCTCATTGGAACCCGAAAAAATTTGCCTGGGGTTTTATGCCGGCTCATCCTACATTTTTTGTGCGGAGAAAATACTACGAAAAATTTGGCTCGTTTAAAACGGATTATAAAATTGCGGCAGACTATGAACTTTTAATTCGTTTTCTTTTGGTTCATCAATTAAAATACAAATACCTTCCATTAAAAATGGTTGTGATGCGAAAAGGCGGTGTCAGTTCGAGCGGATGGAAGAGCAACTTCATTCTCAATAACGAAATTATGCGGGCCTGCCGTGACAATGGAATATATACCAATTCGTTAATGGTGTACAGTAAGTATTTTAGAAAATTGTTTGAACTTTTTTGATGAAAACGATTTTAATTACCGGCATCAGTGGATTTGCAGGCAATAACCTCGCGGCCTATTTGCTGCAACATACCCATTGGAAAATTTTAGGATCAAGCCGGAAGAAGGAGTTTTCTGTGGATCACACCAATATCAAACTAGTTCCTGCAGACAGCCGGATGTGGGATGAAGAAAAAATTGATGCAGTCATACACCTGGCCGGTATTGCCCATGATTTAAGCGGTGAATTCGTTTCTGCTGATTATGAAAAGGTAAATGTTGAAGGTACTAAAAGACTAGTTGATGAATTTATAAAATCAAAAGCTTCAATTTTTATCTTTATCAGTTCAATCAAGGCCGTTGCCGATCACTCAGATGTTGTGCTTGATGAACTGGCTGCACCCAGGCCGCAAACGGATTATGGAAAGTCAAAACGAAAGGCTGAACAATATATTATTTCCCGGCAAATCAGCGATAAATCTTTTTACATTTTGCGACCGGCTATGATGTATGGGCCAACCAACAAAGGAAACCTGAATTTGCTATACCGGTTTGTGAAATCCGGATGGCCTTTTCCGTTAGGAGCATTTCAAAACCTGCGATCTTTTCTTTCTGTTGAAAACTTTAGTTTTGTCATTCGCTCAATCATCGAAGGGAAATTACAGCCCGGTACGTATCACGTGGCCGACAGTGGTTTTTTATCTACGAATGAACTGTATGCGTTGATAGCCGATGTGTCAGGCATAAAAAACAGGAACTGGAAACTGCCTAAGAAAATAATTCAATGGGCGGCAACCCTAACCGGTCAAACCAATCGTTTGAATAAATTGACGGAGAACATGATGGTATCCAATAATAAACTTATTCAGCAAATGGGCTGTGACTTACCGGTTAGCCTGAATGAAGGGTTGAGAAACGTAATTAAAAACTGGAATGTATAATAGCTGGCTGATATTTGTTGCCGGTGCAGTTTTTTTGCTGGCTATAGAGTTGATTTATTTTAAAATAGCTGCCCGTTATGATATCATTGATAAACCCAATGAGCGGAGCTCGCACTCCAGCCCAATCATTCGCGGAGGCGGTATCCTTTTTTTATTCAGTGTAATCGGCTGGTTTGTAACCGGCTCATTTTCTTTCCCCTGGTTTGTGACGGCTGTGCTCATTGCTTCGGTTGTAAGTTTTACTGACGATTTAGGTACAGTTAATTTTTTAATTCGCATGGCCGTTCAGTGTGCAAGCATTTTGCTTATTTTTTTTCAACTGGATATATATACTTACCCGGTATTTTTGGTCATTGCCGCACTGATTGTATCAGTAGGTACCCTTAATGCATTTAATTTTATGGATGGAATTAACGGAATCACAGGAATGTATTCGTTAGTCACTCTGGCTACACTTTATTTTGTTCAAACTCAGATTATTTCATTTACCCACACTGATCTGCTGATCTGGGTTTCACTGGCATTGATTATTTTTCTTGTTTTTAATTTCAGAAAAAATGCCCGTTGTTTTGCTGGCGATGTGGGTAGCATTAGCATTGCATTAGTCATTGTTTTTTTAATCGGTCAATTAATCATTAAAACCAACTGGCCCTATTGGATTTTTCTGTTATTGGTTTACGGTATGGACTCGGTAATCACAATTGTTTTCAGGTTGATTAGAAGAGAAAATATCTTTAAGCCACACCGCACACACCTGTACCAATACTACAGCAATGAGTTGGGGTATGATCATCGTGCTATATCCGTAATGTACGGACTGGTTCAATTTTTTTTTAATGTTGTGTTAGCTTATGCTTTTATTCAAGGCAACGTGAGGTGGGTGGTTTGTACCGTTGTGGCATTTACCGGTTTGTATGTCATGGCACGCTTTTCAGTAATTAGAAAAGTAAAGGCCATCAAATGAAATCTGCCTATGTAAGCACGTTTAAAAGACCGCTGGATATATTGGTGTGTCTTGTTCTTTTTGTATTGACCTCCTGGTTGCTGATATTAATCTCGTTGGTATATCTTTTTACTTTTCAGTTTCCTGTGTTATTTAAACAGGAGCGAATTGGGTTGAACAACCAGACCTTTGTAATGTATAAATTTCGTACACTGGCGAGTGATGGGGCAGCGAGTGTGCAGCAAAGACGATTTTGGCTTGGGGATTTCTTGCGTTTTTTTTCGTTGGATGAATTGCCGCAGCTCTGGAATGTTTGGGTAGGAGAGATGTCTCTCATCGGGCCCAGGCCATTACCCTTAGAGTATCTTTCAAAAATGAATGACGAGCAAAAGCAACGTCATTTACTCAGGCCGGGTATAACTGGATTAACACAGGTGAGTGGTCGTCATGCTCTGGCCTGGGAAAAAAAATTTGACCTGGATCGGTACTATGTGCATCATGTTTCGTTGGTTATGGATTTAAAAATTTTGCTCAAAACAATTGTACTTCTGGTTTCCATGAAAAAAGATCAATCGCTCGAAGAGAAAAAATTCGAAGGCAATCCATAGTACAGAAACGGAAGTTAACTTTAGCTTTGCAGAAGGATGAAGAATATTCTTATTTGCGGAGCAGGAGGTTTCGGAAAAGAAACAGCTCAACTGATCAGACAGATTAATTCAGTTTCATCCCGGTGGAATATTATCGGGTTTGCTGACGATAACAAGTCGGTGGGCGAGATGGTTGCCGGGCTTCCTGTGCTGGGTGGGGTTTCGTATGCACTTCATCATAAAGGAGAGTTAGATGTGGCCATCGCTATTGCCGACCCACACATACGCAAATCCATTTACGAACAACTCTGTCACACCAAATTGATGTTTCCATCGCTCATTCATCCCGGAGTATCGATTGATTTCAATGCCGAAATAGGGGCAGGCTCGATTGTGTGTGCAGGCGTGCTGATAACTACTGAAGTGAAACTTGGTAATTTTTCTTTGATTAACCTGGGGTGCACGCTGGGGCATGATAGTGTGATAGGCGATTTTACTTCGTTGATGCCTTCGGTAAACGTATCAGGCACGGTGAAAATCGGTGCACAGTGCTACGTGGGAGTAGGTGCAATCATTTTACAAGGATTAACCATTGGCGATAGTTGTCAGGTAGGTGCCGGTGCTGTAGTAACAAAATCTTTTGAAGCCGGAAAAAAAATATTGGGCGTACCCGCTCGCTCCATTTGAGTCATGAAATTTTTTTTGGAAAATAAGAAAGCACTGATCTTTTTACTCACCTTCGTTGGGGTTTATTTGGTGCTCAATACCATTTATGCCCTTTACATCGGGCATTATTACCCTGCCTCTGATCCGATCACACAATGGGTTTCTGATATTGTAGTTGGATTTCTTTCTCTCTTTGATGCCAGTATAAATTCGTTTCCGTCTTCGTTCAGCGAATACATTCCGATTGCCAATGATCGCGAGAACATGATATACGTTTTTGAAGGATGCAATGGCCTGAATGTAATGATTGTTTACTTCAGTTTTCTGGTTGCTTTTCGTGGGCCGGTCAGGCTCTTTGTAGGGTATGCGATTTCAGGAATAATTTTAGTGTTTATCCTGAATATTGCTCGGATTGCATTGCTATATGGAGTGGCATTTTATTTTCCTGAACAGTTGTATTTTTTTCACAAGTACTTTTTTACGGCTACCATTTATGCCGTTGTTTTTCTGCTTTGGTATTTTTGGGTGAAACAAGTTAGAAAGTTACAGGGTGAGTAATAAAAAACCTATCGATTGGATTTTAGCCACATTTTCTATTGTAGGGATTGTATTCGTTTACCTGTTTCAGGACTTTCCTTTTCTTGCTACCCTGATCGTTTCAGAACAAGGACTATTTGTTGGGCGCAAACTCTTGCGGGTAATTCTGAATGACTTGTTTATGTTGTTGTTTATTGCCGTCTGGTTTAAGGATAAGCAAGTTACCCGATTGGCCCTACTGATCCAGCTCATTGATAGTTTCGTGCTTCTTCCAATCTACCTGTACTACAAACTCAGCACCGAAGGTGTGTCAGAAATTTCTGATCCGTTTCTTTCACAGTTTCACCGGCTGATCATCAACCCGACCTTGATGATTTTATTAATCCCGGCAGTATATTTTCAAAAAATTTCTTCAAAGAAATGAGAGAACGAATTTTTCTTTCGCCACCTCACCTGTGTGGAGAGGAAATTAGGGAAGTGGAACGTGCGGTTCAATCAAATTGGATTGCACCGGCCGGGCCGGCTACCAGACAATTTGAGAAGTTGATTTCTCAATATAACAAAATTGACCATTGTGTAGCGGTAAGTTCGGGCACAGCAGCCATTCATCTTGCGCTAATTGTTTTGGGTGTAGGGCGAGAGGACGAAGTGGTGTGCCCCACTTTCACCTTCGCGGGGTCGTGCTACCCGGTTCTGTATCAATCGGCCATACCTGTATTGGTAGATTCGGAAAAAGAAGGGTGGGGAATTGATCCAAAACTTTTAGATGAAGTCATTGCCGATCGAATCAGGCTGGGAAAAAAGCCGAAGGCCATCATTGTAGTTCACCTGTTTGGTATGCCCGCCCGGATGAATGAGATTTTGACGGTATCAAAAAAGTATTCAATCCCTGTCATTGAAGATGCTGCGGAAGCCTTAGGCTCAACCTATCTTGACAAGCCTGCAGGAACAATGGGCGACTTAGGTATTTATTCATTCAATGGAAATAAAATTATTACCACTTCCGGAGGTGGTGCATTGGTATCATCCAACCAGGAATGGATTAATTATGCCCGCTATTTATCCGGTCAGGCCAAAAGCCAGGCCCCGTACTACCATCACGAAGCAATGGGCTATAACTACCAGTTGAGCAACATCAGTGCCAGCCTAGGTGTGGGGCAGTTTTCCGCACTCCTTACCCGTATTGAGCAAAAGAGAAGGCTATTTCAATACTATGAATCGCAGATATCTAAATACGGTTTTGAGTTTCAACAAGAACAAGACGGAGTATTCTCTAACCGCTGGCTGACTACAGTACTAATGAAACCAGGAGCTGCTAAAAACAGCAACGAAGTTATTCGCCTTGAATTGGAAAACGAAAACATAGAAGCTCGGCTTTTGTGGAAACCCATGCATTTGCAGCCAATTTTTGAAAAATATCCATTTTATGGTTCTGGAGTGTCTGAAAATCTTTTTTCAAGAGGATTATGTCTGCCCAGTGGCTCAAATCTGAGCCAAGAAGATCAGAAACTGATCATCCAGAAATTGATAAAAAAGTAAGGTTACTCATTCTGAAATATTGGAATTTACCAATTAAAAATACTTCGTTTTTTTAAATTATATTTGCCACTTACCCGTATGCCGATGAAATGGAAATTTACTTGGTCACTACTGTGTGCATTTGCTGTTGCGTTAGGAGGTTCATTCGCCCAAAATGTAGGCGATTATCAAACGGCCCAGAGTGGTCCTTGGAACCAGACCTCAACCTGGCAAATATGGAACGGCTCAGCTTGGGTTACACCTGCTTCCGTCCCTTCAGGTTCTTCATCGGCAGTCGTTACCATATTAGCTACTCCTGCGGTTCATACCGTTACAGTTTCATCGGGAACAGTCAACATTGATAACTTAACTGTAAACGGAATTCTTACGGTAAATTCAGGCACCACACTTAACCTGAACCTGACTAATCCAACGGTTATTAATGGTGTATTGAATAATAGCGGCACAATTACCGGGCAAACTAGCCTGGTTACAATTAATGGCTCGTATAATCATACCCGCAATGGAGGTAGTATCCCCTCGGCCACCTGGGTGGCAGGATCTTTTTGTAATGTTACCGGAGTTACTAATACTGTTCCCGGTGGGTTGGGCCAGAGTTTTGATAGCTTTATTTGGAATTGTACCCAGACTGGTACAATCAATTTTGCGGGCAACCTAACATCGGTTGGTGCTAACTTGACAATTAGTTCAACCAATGGTCAACAACTTCAACTGGCCACTTCGCAAGCTCCGGTAATCAATATTGGAGGCAACTTAACTGTAAGTGGAAATTCCAGACTGTCATTTATAACGACAGGTTCAGGTGCCACCATTAATGTAGGGGGCAATTTCTATTACCAGTCTACCAACACTACCGGATCAACTCTTAAATCTTCTGGAACATACACCTTGAACCTCACGGGGGATTTTAACATGAATGCGGGTACCTCTTCAGCGCAAGGAAGGCTTTTGTTTTCAAGTGGAGCCGGAAATGCAACGTGGAACCTGAATCAGGGAAATTTTTTATTAAAATGCGGAACGTTGACCCGAAGCGGTGGTGCTGGTGTGGTCAATTTTAATTTTGCAGGATTACAGACATTTTCAAATGATTCAATTGGAACAATTTCATCCGTTGTTAATTTCTTAGTCAGTTCAGGTACAACGCTGGATATGCCTGTAAACGTCTGGGATAATACAACCGACTCACGCATTCAGGGAACAGGTACATTTACCCTTAACGGCACGCTGCGGGTTGGGTCAGTTAACTCAACGGGAGCTATTGTAACAGGTAATACGTTAGGGAACATTAGAAATTCTGGCGTCCGCACGTACAACTCAGGAGCAAGAATAGTTTATGCTGGGCTCAATGCTCAGTTTATTGGCAACGGCCACCCCACTACGGCAGGTGTTGATACCGAGATTGATAATGTTTCGGATGTAACCTTTAATACCACCACTTCGGGCAATTCAGGTAGTGCAGTATTGACCATACCCAATAATCTCATTTTAACTAATGGAAATTTTAACTTGGTTAGCACTGGAACAGCCCGTACGTTGACTTTAGACGGAAACGTAACGGCTAACTCAAATAACATTACTGTAGCTGGTGCAAACTCCAGTTTGGTTATCAATGGCACAGGCTCTTTTGGTACATTTCCATTTCCAACCGGAAGCCAGACGCTCAGAAATTTTACGTTGAACAGAACAAGTTCGGGGTCTGTATCTTTTAGCAACAGTACACTTACAATTTCTGGTACCACAACACTTACCAACGGTACAGTAACGTTTGGGGGTACAACTGTTTTAACGGGAAATATTTCTCTGGCTACCGGCACAGTGCTGGCGTTTGATAATCAATCACTCACCACCGGAGCTGACATTACTTACGCAGGCACAGGTGCACTTTCAGCCAGCGGTACATCCACTTTAACCATGAACAGTGGAGCTGCTATAACGTCAGACCTTGTTTTTTTAGGAACGAATAATACATTACAGTCTCTGACAATTAGCTACACAAATAGCTCGGGCACTGTTTCAATCGGTTCTTCAGGAGTTAACGTAACTAATTCATTAACATTAACAGATGGAATTTTGAATATTCCTACTGCAGGACTTCTTACTATGGGTAATAACTCCCTGGTAACCAGAAATGTAACAGGTGCCAGTCCTAGTTCTATTACAGGTAACAGTCCTTCGGGTGGACCATGGACACTGAAGTACAGCGGCACAGCCAGTGTTACAACCGGTTTAGAGATACCCTCTGCAGGTTCTCCGCAGATTGCCGGGTTATTGATTACAACAACGGCCGGAACCGTTACCCTCGGACAGGCTTTGACAATCGGATCGGGCGGAATCACTCAAAGTGGATCTAGTGGAATTTTCACTTGCGGAGCTAACGCGGTCTCCACCTCATCTTTTAATCAAACAGCCGGAACTTTTACAGCACCCAGTTCAACCCTAACACTAACAGGAAACTTAACTACATCCGGCTCAGCCTTTAATAACAACTCGGGTACAATAATCTTCAATGGAACTTCAATCGTATCGGGTACATTGAACCCTAATTATTATGCAGTAACCATTAATGGTGGGGCCTCAGTTACCGCACCTGCTACCTGGAATATTCAAAGTAATTTCTCTAACAGTGGTACATTCAATGGGGGAACCGGAACGGTTAATTTCAGTGGGGCAAACGTGCAAACCATATCAGGCTCATCCAACACTACATTTTACAATTTGACCGTAAACAAGTCAGGCGGCAGCCTGACCGTAAGTTCTGCTGAAACAGTCTCAAACAATTTTACACTCACAGCAGGTACGTGCAATATTTCATCACCCGTTTCAATGACCAATACCACAGGCCTGCTTACGCTAACGGCAGGAACCATGGCCATCACGTCCAATAATTTAAGTTTGGCAAATGGAGCAACAATTTCACGAGCAGCGGGTTCAATCACTACTTCATCGCCTGGAGGAGGCCCATGGAACCTTGTTTATACAGGAGGTTCAAAAACAACCGGCCTTGAAATACCTTCTTCGGGAAGCGTACTCACAGTAACCTTGAACACAAATAATGCAAGTACCGTTATTCTTCAGGCAGGGCAGGCATTGAGTGTAACGAATGCCTTTACAATCAGTAATTCAGGACGAACATTTAACTCCGGTGCCAACAATGTAACAGTAGGTTCGTTGTCAAACAACGGAACGTTTACGGCACCTTCCGCAACCGCTACAACCGGCTTGACTCTTAACGGTGATTTCACCAACAGTGGCACTTATAATGCAAATGGAGGCACCGTGCACATTGGTGCTGCTGTGACAGTTTCTGGTACTGCGCCCACGTTCAATAATTTTGTGGTTGATGCAGCCGGAAGTTTTACAGCTCCTTCTTCGTTTCCGTTGACGGGTAGCCTGACCAATAACGGTTCTTTTACTACCAGTGGCACAGTCTCTTTCTCTGGAAACACAGCCAAACAAATACTGGGAACCAATAAAATCACTTTCAATAACCTGACTCTGACTGGTGGCACTAATGTCAATGATTTAACATTAGCTACTACGGCCGGGGCAGATGTAACCGGCATAGTCACATTATTGGCTCCTGCTAATGCGGCTGTGTTAACGATTAATGCAAGTTGCCCTTTTACTTTGCTGTCAACCGCAGACCGTCCAACTGTTGATGCGAGTGTTGCGGCAATACCGACCGGAAGTTCAATAAGTGGCAACGTAACAGTGCAGCGCTACATGAGCAAGATTGGCGTGGCGGCCTACAATTACCAGGTGTACCATGATATTTCTTCACCGGTAAATACAAACGTGGCTGACCTTCAGAATTCACTACCAATCACTGGAAATTTTACCGGTGCCAGCATCGTTTCCGGAGTTACTAATTCCAATCCTGGTTCTGCGGCTATGGCTTGGTATGATGAAACTCAAACTGGCGGCATAAATACCGGGTGGACTGATTTTCCTGCTGATGGAACCGATAACACCGCTTCATTCGTAAAGGGCAGGGGATATTCTCTTTTTGTTTTTGGAAGCGATCCTCCGGTTACAACCAATGGTATGGCCAAATGGTCATTAACCGGCCCAATTTGGAGCGGAACTTTTAATTTACCTGTAACCTACACCAATACCGGGAGTCCCTCTGATGATGGTTGGAATTTGGTAGGCAATCCATATCCTTCAGCCATTGATTGGAAGGCAGCAAGCGGGTGGACTAAAACTAATGTAGATGATGCTATTTATGTGGATGATTACAATACGGCTAATCCGGTATTCGCTTCGTATGTCAATGGTGTCGGTACCAATGGAGGAACTCAATACATAGCGACTGGCCAGGGTTTTTGGGTTCATGCCAATGCCGCAGCACCCGTAGTTGGTGTTTCTGAAAGCATAAAAGTACCTGGTCAATCTACTACTTTCTTCAGGCAAGCAGAACCACCCAACTTGATCCGCATAGCACTGATAGATGCAAACTCTCTACGCGATGAATCAGTAATCTACTTTTCTGATTCAGCCACAGTAGGCTTTGATAAGAGATACGATGCCAGAAAATTGAACAACCAATACGGGTACTTAAACCTTTCTTCATTGTCGCCTGTTAATGAGCCATTTGCTATTCATGCTCTACCGTTTGATAATACGGCATGTGCCACCACTGTGCCATTAAAAGTTACTAATGTGGCAACAGGAAACTACAGCCTATCCTTCAGTGAGTTTCAATCCATGCCCTCTTCATTATCCATAAAATTGAAGGATAAATATTTGGGCAGTAATACAGATGTTCGGCAAAATCCTATTTATGTATTTTCCGTTGATAAAAATGTAGCAGGCTCAATTGATTCTACCCGTTTCAGTATGATATTTACTTACTCCGCTGTTCCGGCTTCGATTATGGCCAGTGGGGTAAGTGTTTGTGATACCACCATGGCTAAGGTAACGATCAACAACACTTCTCCAGAGTTTGTCTATACGCTTAGCACCTCTCAGGGATCAGTTGTAATACCAGCTATACAAGGAAGCGGATCTAATCTTATTCTTCCGGTATCAGCAAAAAATTTAGCCATAGGTAAAAATACATTTACAATTAAGGCAGCCAATAGTTTTTGCCAGACATTGTCTTTATCTGATACAGTTTCAATCAGGTTGGTTGCTCCTCCGTCTGCCCCAACGGCAATTTCCTCCTCGTCATGCGGAAGTGGGTTGATTACGCTAACGGCTTCGGGTGCAACCGGAACTGGTTATTATAACTGGTATGATTCGCTTAATGCATCGTATCCTTATCCGGTGCAAACAGCTGCATTTGTAACAGACAGCTTATCGAAACCCAAAACATTTTATGTGTCAATCACCAGTAGTTTGGGATGCGAAGGAGCAAAAGCAGCTGTAACAGCTAATGTTGTTAACTTAAATCCGGCCACGATTACAGTTACGGGGCTTACTACCTTGCAGTCCAACTACTCCTCTGGCAATCAATGGTATTTAAACGGATCGGCAATCAGCGGAGCAACCGGCCAGACATTGACTGTTAACCAATCGGGAACGTATGGATTGACCGTTAATTCGCAGGGTTGTTCAGTATCCTCTCCAACTAAGGACATGGTGGTTACTTCCGTAGAAGAGGTTTCTAATAGTATTAAAGCATATCCAATTCCCGTAAAGGGAACATTGTATATGGAGGTGCCTGATCAGGGACCGACATCCGGAGAGTTGTATAATGCCATGGGTATGAAAATAACTTCATTAGGATTCACAGGAGATGGTCTGAAGCAAATTTCTAGTTATAATTTTGCACGGGAGAGCGCTGGGGTTTATTTTGTAAGAATTAGTCAAGGAAATGCAATAACTGTAGTCCGCATCATTAAAGATTAACCGAAATGCAACGTTTTTCCATGAGGCTTTTATTTTTTATGTTCCTTTTCTTTGCGGTTGGTGGCTTATTTGCTCAGCCCGGAGGTGGAAGGCCGTGTCCTAAGCCTCCATGTCCTCCGCCCGTTCCGATTACCGGAATTGAGTACTTAATCGGGTTAGGCGGGTTGTATGGAATCAGGAAGTTAATCAAGTCTCAAAAACAAAACCCCCATCGGTGATTCGGTTATTCATCCGTTTTATCCGTAACCTGCGGATACTTCCGCGGTGGGTCATTATTTTTATTGATGTTGCCTTAATTGCTTTCTCTGTTTTACTGGGTTACTTATTACGATTCAATTTTTCAGTTGAGGAATTGGAGCGGAATCAATTCGAATCAGGTATAGCCATTTATTCTTTTTGTGGGCTTATTTCGATATTACTGACTAATAGCCACCGGGGCATTATCCGGTACACCGGCACACAAGATGGTGTTCGTATTTTTTACATGAATACGGTGAACCTGGGTTTAGTTTATGCTACTAATTTTATTTTCAGTTTGGGGCATAGACCCAACCTCATTCCTTACTCGGTTATTCTGATCAGTTGGCTGTCCTCATTTCTTCTTTTGTTTTATTACCGACTTTTAGTTAAACAGGTTTTTTCTTACTACCGCAACTCCATGGTTAATCAGGCCCGCATCATGATTTTTGGTGCCGGGCAAACGGGCATTATTACGCGCCATGTGTTGGAGTCAACCCCCCGGATGAAGGTGGTTGGTTTTTTAGAGGATGCTCCCGATAAAATCGGAAAGGTTATAGACGGTATTACCATTTTTGACAGCAAAACTTCAGAACTCGGCCGCTTGCTTAGCGATAACACCGTTAACGAGGTAATTTTTACTGCTTCCAATATTTCGTTAGATAGAAAAAATGAAATTGTAGATGTTTGTGTACGTAAGCAAATAAAAGTAAGAACTGTTCCGCCTGTGGAAAAATGGGTAAGGGGCGAGCTTAGCCTTAACCAGATTAAAGAATTAAATATTGAAGAGCTACTGGGGCGCGAATCTATCAAAATTAAAAACGGTAATATTGAATCAGATCTCCGGGGCAAAAGAATCATAATTACAGGAGCAGCTGGTTCTATAGGTTCTGAAATTTTCAGGCAGATCCTTTTAGCCAACCCGAGTTCTGTTATTTTGATAGACCAGGCTGAATCTGCTTTATATGAGTTGGAATGTGAATCCAAGTCAATGAATATCAGTGCGCGCCTCTACTGGTATCTCGCTGATATTAATGAGAAAGACCGGATACGGTTGATATTTGAAGAGCATCGACCCAATATCGTGTACCACGCGGCAGCCTATAAGCATGTTCCCATGATGGAGAATAACCCATCAGAAGCTATCAAATGCAATATTTTAGGTACCAAAAACATGGCTGATTTAGCCGTTGAATTTGGGGTAAGTAAGTTTGTGATGATCTCTACGGATAAGGCCGTAAACCCAACCAATGTGATGGGTTGCTCTAAGCGCATAGCTGAAATATATGTGCAGTCGTACAATGATTACCTGGAAACTCAAGGGAAACAACGCACGGCTTTTGTTACGACACGATTTGGTAATGTGTTGGGCTCAAACGGATCAGTTATTCCGCTTTTTAAAAAACAAATTCAAGAAGGTGGACCGGTAACAGTTACCCATCCGGAGATTACCCGCTATTTTATGACCATCCCTGAGGCGTGCCAGTTGGTGTTGGAAGCAGGGACCATGGGCAGGGGAGGTGAAATATTTATTTTTGATATGGGCAAGTCTGTTAAGATATTGGATTTGGCTGAAAAA
This sequence comes from Bacteroidota bacterium, assembly GCA_018266435.1. GTDB lineage: Bacteria > Bacteroidota > Bacteroidia > Cytophagales > Cyclobacteriaceae > ELB16-189. Next base: position 32,468 of record JAFEAL010000010.1, read on the forward strand.
ATGATTTGGCTATCGGGCCTTGAACCCAGAAAAGATATAGACATTGTATTTACCGGATTACGAGAAGGTGAAAAGCTGTACGAAGAACTGCTGAACAATCATGAAAATACCATTGCTACGCATCATGAAATGATCATGATTGCAAAGGTTAAAAAATATCCATACGAAGAGATTAATCGCTATGTAGATCTGTTCAATGATTTACTGTACGACAAAAATGAATTAAAAAGCGTGGCGCTGATGAAAGAATTAGTGCCAGAATATAAAAGTAATTATTCGCGCTACGAGGTGTTAGACAAGAATTGAATTATCTCCGCCTGATGCTACCTTTCTTATTATAGCGATACATAGAGGAGCGTTTCTTTCCTCCAAAAAGTAAGCCATTGCCCCTGCTGCCGCCTTCGCGCATAGGCAGATAATATTCTACTTTTACATTTAATAAAAAATAACTGTCAGTACTGGAGGGGTTGCCGCGCTTCGATCCGGCATTATAGTTATTTTGCTCTCCTGAAGGAATAGTGGTCAGTGTATTGTATGCCGGATTATTTGGGTTAATGAAATAATTTCGAATCGGGTCTGAGGTGGGGGCAATGTATTTTGAACTGACGTCATCCAAATAATTGGTAAAAGTTTTTCGGTAACCACCTTCTAAAACAAGGTTAGTATTGGGGCCCATTTTTAATCGTACACCTAACCCAAAAGGAATAACCGGTACTACACGACTATAACTTACCCCTTCGGTATGCAGGGGTTCGAGGTCATAGGTTTTTCCGTTTAATTGTGCTTGTGGATTGAAATACAGTAACCCAATTCCAGTAAATCCATAAATATTGACTTGTTGCCTACGGTAGTAACGGTTTCCATTGGCAAAAAGATTGAAAGCGGCAATAGTGCTGAGTTCAAAGCAGTTGCTTTGAAATGAAAGTCCTCTTGCTTTTCTGGCTGCGCTGTTGGCTTGAGCATCTGACCCTTCCAGTTTAAACCAATTTAACTCTGCCCGTAAGTCAATGCTTGGGGTAACATAAGCCTGAAGGCCCACATTCAAATTAGGTTGTAGTTTGAAGATGGCTCCTGGATTGGCCAGAGTGCCATAATATGTAGATGAACCCGTACCTGCCGTTAGTATTAAAGACCTTTCTCTTCTGACTGCATAGAAACTTTGAGCAGCAGAAAACTCTGTTAGCATTACAAAAACAAAAAACAGGACGATCTTGGGGTTGTTCATTACTTACCTGATTATGCAATTTATGCAATTAACTTAAAATAGGAAACCCCTATGCCAGCACTTCTTTGATGCGCTGGGCGGCTTCCTTTAACAAAATGGCTGAATATACTTTTAGGCCAGATTCTTTTATGATTTTTGCACCCTCCTCAGCATTTGTACCCTGCAATCTCACGATAATCGGCACGGGAATATTGCCTACTTTTTTGTAAGCTTCTACTACTCCGTTAGCTACACGATCGCATCGTACAATTCCTCCGAAGATATTGATTAAGATAGCTTTAACATTGGGATCTTTAAGTATTATTCTAAAACCTGCTTCTACTGTTTCAGCATTGGCACCACCGCCAACATCCAGAAAATTAGCCGGATCTCCACCCGATAATTTGATAATATCCATAGTGGCCATGGCGAGTCCTGCCCCATTTACCATGCAGCCAACATTGCCATCCAGTTTTACATAATTCAGTCCTGATTTTCCTGCCTCCACCTCGAGCGGGTCTTCTTCCGTAATATCGCGAAGTTCTTCCAGGTCAGGATGGCGGAACAGGGCATTATCATCCAGGTTCACCTTGCCGTCCACGGCTAAAATTTTGTTGTCAGAAGTTTTTAGCATGGGGTTGATCTCAAACATTGAGGCATCTAAACCGATATAGGCAGCGTAGAGAGAACTAACAAATTTTAGCATTTCTTTATAGGCAGTGCCTTCGAGACCCAAAGAAAAGGCTATTTTTCTTGCTTGATAGGGCTGCAGGCCGATGGCCGGATCAACCCATTCTTTTACTATTTTTTCAGGATGTGTGGCGGCCACTTCTTCTATGTTCATTCCGCCTTCTGTGCTAGCCATGATTACAGGTTTCCCTTTCGCGCGGTCCAGCAAGATACTAATGTAGTATTCTTTGGGCTCGCTTTCGCCAGGGTAATAAACATCCTCTGCAATCAATACTTTATTTACTTTTTTGCCGTGAACTCCAGTTTGAAGTGTCACCAATGTTCCTCCTAAAATAGCTTTTGATTTCTCAAAGACCTCATCCATATTTTTGGCCAGTACCACTCCGCGAGATCCTGTTTCTTTGATGGTGCCCTTGCCTCTGCCGCCTGCATGAATTTGCGATTTAATCACAAACCATTTAGAGCCGGTTTCGGCTTGCAGGGTTTTGGCGGCTGCCACTGCTTTGTCGGGGTTGTCGGCCACGATGCCGCGTTGAACGGCCACCTTGTATTTTTTTAAAAGTTCTTTAGCCTGATATTCGTGAATATTCATGTGGTCAGTATATTTTTGGAAGCAAGCTACTTTTTTTAAACCTTTATTTCAAATTAGCTCACGATAGATAATAACTTATGTTGACAGCAACCGGAATAAAAAAAAATTATGGCTCGCTACCTGTGCTTAAAGGAGTGGATTTAAAAATAGAGAAGGGAAGTGTAATGGCTATCATGGGGGCTTCGGGGGCTGGTAAAAGTACCTTGTTGCATATATTAGGAACACTGGATACGCCTGATGGAGGAAAGCTGGAAATCAACGGAACAGATGTGTTTGGGCTTTCTGCTCAGGCATTGGCCGACTTTAGAAACCGTAGCCTGGGGTTTGTATTTCAGTTTCACAACCTCTTACCTGAGTTTACGGCTTTGGAGAATGTGATGATTCCTGGGCTGATCGGAAAACTAGATCCTAAAAAGGTAAGAGTAAAAGCAAAGGAATTATTGGATAGGCTTAACCTTAACCACAGGATGGAACACAAGCCTTCTGAACTTTCGGGGGGTGAACAGCAACGGGTGGCAGTAGCCCGGGCACTAATTAATTCACCGGTGATGGTTTTTGCAGATGAACCCAGTGGCAACCTCGATTCAAAAAATGCCACCGAATTGCACAAACTATTTTTTCAATTAAGAAATGATTTTGGGCAAACCTTTGTCATTGTTACCCACAACCTCGAGTTTGCTTCTATGGCTGACAACAAACTGGAGATTAAAGATGGAATAATGATGGCTTAGAACAAGCTGCGGTGCCGGTTGTGGCGAGCGTATTTAGCTTGCGACTTTTGACCGTGCTTGGTGATCTTGTTGCTTTGGCCGTAAGAAGAACACATATAATCTGTAGTGCATGATGCTAATAGTGCAGCAATGATCAGAATAATTAGTGAGCGCATAATTTTTTTGTTTGATTAACGACACAAAAGTATAGCAGCTCGTTAGCCTGATTTTGGCTTAATTCTTTTCAATAAAAGATGTGTAAGCAGGAATAAAAAAATGAATCAAAATCCTCTTAAAACTCATTTTTTTACGCGATGAGTTGAAAACCTTACCCCAATCGCACTTGAGAAGGCTGTTTAAAGTAACGCTTTAATCAATCAGTGAACTAAAATGTCATCAGCTATTTCATCTACGAGCACAGTTCCTCGGTCTGAAATTGACCGAAGGCGTACTTTTTTAAGCTCGTTGATGAGGGCGGGGTCATATTTGGCTGATACTCGAATGTAATTTTCGGTGAAGCCGTGCATCTGTCCTTCTTCTACATCGTTTTCGAACAGAACAGTCAGTTCTTTGCCCAGATTACTTTCGTAAAAAGTTCTTCTTTTTTTATCAGATAGCGAATGAAGCATGGCAGACCGTTCGTTCCTCTCCTTTAAAGAAACCGTTTCCGGCATGGTTGCCGCCAGCGTGTTGTCTCTTTCTGAATACGTAAATACGTGCAGATAAGAAACATCCAATTCAATCAAAAATCGATATGTCTCTAAAAAATCTTCGTTGGTTTCACCCGGAAAGCCCACAATAACATCTACTCCAATGCAAGCGTTGGGCATGACTGATTTTATTTTTGCTATGCGGGCGGCATACAATTCTCGCAGGTAACGCCTGCGCATCAGTTTTAGAATTTTATTGGAGCCTGATTGCAAGGGAATGTGAAAATGAGGAACGAATTTCTTTGACTGAGCAGCGAACTCAATGATTTCATCATGAAGGAGGTTGGGCTCAATTGAGGAGATGCGAAACCGGTCAACTCCTTCCACACTATTTAATGCCTTAATCAAGTCAATGAATCGTTCTTTACGTTCACCGTTTTGTAGGCCAAAGTCACCTGTGTTTACACCGGTCAGCACTATTTCTTTTACATCGGTCTGGGCTATTTCTTTGGCAGTATGTACGATGTGTTCAATGCTATCGCTTCGGCTACTGCCACGGGCCAAGGGTATGGTGCAAAAACTGCAAGAATAATCGCATCCGTCTTGAACTTTTAAAAATGTTCTGGTTCGGTCAAACAGTGAATAAGAGGTATTGAATCTTTTAACTTCTTTTATCTCAGAATTAAATACTTGAGGTTGTTCAGGCCGAATGAAGCCGTCCAGGAGTTCAATCAGTCTGAATTTCTCAGAAGCACCCAGTACAGCATCCACACCCGGTATTTCAGAAATCTCCTTAGGCTTTAACTGGGCATAACAGCCGATGATGGCCACATAAGCATTAGGCGAGATGTTGCGTGCTTCACGAACTATTTTTTTGCATTTTTTATCAGCATTTTCTGTTACTGAACAGGTATTGATAATGTAGATGTCGGGCACATCCGTGAACTCTACTTTGCGATAACCTTTTTCTTCGAACTTACGGGCAATGGTAGAGGTTTCTGAGTAATTGAGCTTGCAGCCCAGCGTATAGAATGCAACTTTTTTCATACGAAGCAGCAAAGGTAAACATTCAATGTTATTTCATTTTATTTTTTGAACCATGCCGGCAATGATTTTGTTTAAATCAATACCTTTTTTGTTATGGCAAAACCTTTGATTAAGATAGATATAGTTTCGGATGTAGTTTGTCCGTGGTGCTATATTGGCAAACGGAGATTGGAAAAAGCAATGAACCAGTTAAAAGATGAAATGGTGTTTGAGGCGGAGTTTCATCCGTTTGAATTAAATCCCACATTGCCTGCCGAGGGTGTGGATCAAAAAAAATACTTATCAGATAAATTTGGTGGCGAGGAACGCTACCACCAGATTACGGCACATACAACTAAGATTGCAGCACAAGAAGGCTTGAAGTTTTCTTTTGAAAAGCAATTGATTTCTCCCAACACATTTCAGTCTCACAGGCTTATTGCCTGGGCAAAAAAATTTAACAAACAGGCTGCCATGAAAGAAGCATTGATGAGTGCTTATTTTGAAAAAGGAATTGACTTGTCTAAAAAAGAAAATTTAGCAGCATTAGCTGCAAGGGTTGAACTCGATAAAATTAAAACGGAAAAATTTCTTAACAGTGATGATCTTTCAGATGAGGTTAAGAAGGAAGAGCAACTCAATTACCAACGGGGAATATCCAGTGTGCCGTACTTTATCATCAACAACAAATACGGGTTATCGGGGGCACAGCCGACAGAGGTATTTGTACAGGCGTTGAGAGAAATAGCCACTGAAGTTATGAATGGTTTCAGTGAAAGTGATGAAGTAGGAGAGAGGTGTTAGGTTGTGCTATAAGATGATTACCAGAATTAACAGGCGAGAAATTATTCAAAAAAAAGGCCACCTCTTAAGGCAGCCTCTTTAGTGAAATTCATGTACTCTATTTTTTATTTTTCTTTTTTACTGTTTTTTTATTTGTTGATTTTTTAGGAGAAGATTTTTTAACAATTTTTTTCTTAGCAGCAGATTTTTTCACCGCTTTCTTAACTGTTTTTTTGACTACTTTATTTTTAGATGAAGTAGATTTTTTAGGTGTTGGTTTGGCAGATGATTTTGCCCGTGCCTTGCCCATAGCATTGAGTGCGCTGCCTGCCTTGAACCACTCAATCTGGTTTTTATTATACGTATGGTTTGCAGTAATCTCTTCAATTTTTCCATCACTATGGTGGATAATAAGAGTTAATGGTTTGTCGGGTGAGAATGCGACTAATCCTTTGATGTCGAAAATATCGTCTTCGCGGATTTTGTCATAATCTGCTTTATTGGCAAATGTCAAAGCCAGCATTCCTTGTTTCTTTAAATTAGTTTCGTGAATACGGGCAAAAGATTTTACCAATATCGCTCGTACACCTAAGTGACGCGGCTCCATGGCGGCATGCTCGCGCGATGAGCCCTCACCATAGTTTTCATCGCCCACCACAATTGAGCCTATTCCGGCTGCTTTGTAGGCACGTTGTACTTTAGGCACTTCGTCATAGTGGCCGGTTAAGCCGTTGCGTACGCTGTTAATAGCATCATTGAAATAGTTGGTGGCTCCTATCAAAAGGTTATTGGATATATTATCCAGATGCCCCCGGTACTTCAGCCATTTTCCTGCCATCGAAATATGATCGGTAGTGCATTTTCCTTTTGCTTTGATGAGCAGCCGCAAGCGTTCAATGTCTTTTCCCTCCCAGGGTTTGAATGGCTCCAGAAGTTGTAAGCGATCTGACCCCGGATCAACCTTCACGTCCACTTTGCTTCCATCTTTGGCTGGTGCCTGATAGCCTGGATCTTTTACATCAAAGCCTTTTTTAGGAAGTTCATCTCCGGTGGGCGGATCGAGTTTTACTGTTTGGCCTTGTTCGTTCACCAGGGTGTCGGTCAGGGGGTTAAATCCCAAATCACCAGCGATGGCAAGTGCTGTAACCAGTTCAGGTGAAGCCACAAATGCATACGTATTAGGATTGCCGTCATTGCGTGACTGAAAGTTTCTGTTGAAGGAGTGGACGATGGTGTTTTTTTCTTTTCGTTCGGCACCCACTCGGCTCCACATGCCGATGCAAGGGCCGCAGGCGTTGGCAAATACTTTTGCTCCTATTTTATTAAAGGTATCAATAAACCCATCGCGTTCTATGGTGTAGCGCACAAGCTCTGAACCGGGTGTGATGGTAAATACCGATTTTGTTTTTAACCCTTTAGCCGCTACTTGCTTAGCCAGACTTGCTGCACGCGAAATGTCTTCGTATGACGAATTAGTGCATGACCCAATCAGTCCCACTTCTACTTTTAATGGCCAGCCATTTTTAGTGGCTACTTCTTTCACTTTTGAAATGGGAGTAGCCAAATCGGGAGTAAACGGTCCGTTGAGGTGTGGTTCAAGTGTTGAAAGATTAATTTCAATGACCTGGTCAAAATACTGTTCAGGGTTTTTATATACTTCTGGGTCGGCAGTTAAATGCTCTTTGATTTTTGTTGCCAACTTAGCCACATCGGCACGCCCGGTAGCTACGAGATAGCGTTCCATTGATTGGTCATATCCAAACGTAGAGGTGGTGGCACCAATCTCAGCGCCCATGTTACAGATGGTTCCTTTGCCAGTGCAACTCATGGATGTAGCCCCTTCACCAAAATATTCTACGATTGCACCGGTGCCGCCCTTTACGGTAAGGATACCCGCCACTTTCAATATCACATCTTTGGCGGAAGTCCAGCCGTTAAGTTTGCCGGTTAGTTTTACACCAATTAGTTTGGGAAACTTTAATTCCCAGGCCATGCCGCTCATAACATCTACGGCATCGGCACCACCCACTCCGATAGCGATCATTCCCAACCCGCCTGCATTTACTGTATGCGAGTCAGTTCCAATCATCATTCCGCCAGGAAAAGCATAGTTCTCCAGCACCACTTGGTGGATGATTCCGGCACCGGGTCTCCAAAACCCGATTCCGTATTTATTGGAAACAGAGGAGAGAAAATCGTACACTTCTTTACTCTCCGTATTGGCAATTATTAAATCATCGCTGGCGCCAGTTTTTGCAACGATGAGGTGGTCACAATGCACGGTGGAGGGCACGGCTACCTTTGCCTTTCCGGCAGACATGAATTGCAGTAGGGCCATTTGCGCAGTGGCATCTTGCATAGCCACCCGGTCGGGGGCGAAATCTACATACGTTTTTCCACGACCAAAATTTTCAAGCTTTTGGTCTGTGTGTAGGTGTGCGTACAATATTTTCTCAGAAAGAGTGAGCGGTCGGTTCACTACTTTTCTTGCTTTGGCTATGCGGCTGGGAAAGACTGCATAGACTTTTTTAATCATCTCTAAATCAAAGGCCATAATGGTAATGAATAAGGTTTGGGTGCTAAACTAATCAGGATATTTGAGATTTTTGATCAGGATATACAGGATGAATAAAATCAAAATAATTATATATTGATTATGAGATATTTATATAATCTTTTGAAAGTAAAATTTAAAATAATTGAGATTATTTTATTTCAGAATTGATGTCGATAATCTCCTTTAGGGCATCCAGTGCCACCTTCTCAGATTCTTCTACTTTGCCATCGGCATTGACAACGTCATACATTTCGGTATAGACCTTGTATTTGTGGGCAAATTTTATTGAACTGAATGATTTAAAAGAATCACGTATAATAGTGGATGTCAATGATTTATCGAGCGAACGATATTCAGTAACGGCTGCATTATATTTTTTTTTCAGGTCTGCTTCATCAGGAAACATTCTTTTCATCTTTTCCAGAATTACTTGTTCTTCGCTGGGGTGAAGGAAGTTGTCGGCCAGTGCCATATGAATAAACAAAAACAAAACAAAGTCGGAGAAATTTTTATGGAGTACCATAAGAATGAATGTTTGTGTAAAACAAAATTAAACAAAAAAGCCTCTCATTTCTGAGAAGCTTTTTTATAGAAATCAATTTCAGATTACATCATGCCGCCCATGCCGCCACCGGGAGGCATAGCGGGTGCTTCTTTTTCTTCGGGAATTTCACTTACCACGGCTTCCGTAGTAAGTAACAGTCCTGCTATTGAGGCTGCGTTTTCTAAGGCTAAGCGAGCTACTTTGGTTGGGTCAATGATACCTGCATCGAAGAAATTTTCGTATTTGTTCTCAGCGGCATTGAATCCAAAGTCTTTTTTGCCATCGCGCACTTTATTTACAATCACTGAGCCTTCCTGGCCAGCGTTCTCTACAATGGTGCGAAGTGGTGCTTCCAAAGCCAGACGCACAATGTTGATACCTGTTGCCTGGTCATCGTTGTCGGTCTTTACATCTTTCAGGGCTTCTACGGCACGGATGTAGGCTACACCTCCACCCGGAATAATTCCTTCTTGAACGGCTGCACGGGTAGCATGTAAGGCATCGTCAACACGGTCTTTTTTCTCTTTCATTTCTACTTCGGTAGCGGCACCGATGTAAAGAATAGCCACACCGCCAGAAAGTTTGGCCAGGCGTTCTTGCAATTTTTCTTTGTCGTAGTCAGAAGTAGTAGTTTCGATTTGAGCTTTGATCTGGTTGATGCGCCCGGTGATTTCAGATTTCTTGCCGGCTCCATTTACAATAGTTGTATTGTCTTTGTCAATGTTTACTTTTTCGGCACGCCCCAGGTATTCCAGTTTTGCATCTTCGAGTTTCATACCCGTTTCTTCGCTGATCACTTTTCCGCCAGTCAGGATGGCAATGTCTTCCAGCATAGCCTTTCTGCGGTCGCCAAAGCCGGGAGCTTTAACAGCAGCTACGCGAAGTGCGCCACGGATTTTGTTAACCACCAATGTAGCCAATGCTTCACCCTCAATTTCCTCGGCAATGATCAACAACGGTTTGCCGGTTTGTACTGATGCTTCAAGGATGGGAAGTAATTCCTTCATTGAAGAGATCTTTTTGTCATAGATTAATATATATGGGCTGTCGAGGTCAGCTTCCATTTTCTCGGTGTTGGTCACGAAGTACGGAGAAAGATATCCGCGGTCGAACTGCATACCCTCTACAGTTTTTACTTCAGTTTCGGTGCCTTTGGCTTCTTCTACTGTGATCACTCCATCTTTGCCCACTTTATCCATTGCGGTGGCAATCATTTTGCCGATCTCAATATCGTTGTTGGATGAAATAGTGGCTACTTGGGTGATTTCTTGTGAGCCTTTAATATTCTTAGATTGCTTCTTCAGGTTGTCAACAATGGCACTAACGGCTTTATCAATACCGCGTTTCAAGTCCATTGGGTTGGCACCGGCTGCTACGTTTTTAATACCGTGGTTGAATAACGCCTGAGCCAAAACGGTAGCTGTTGTAGTACCATCACCGGCTGCATCAGCTGTTTTAGAAGCTACTTCTTTTACTAATTGTGCTCCCATGTTTTCAATGGCGTCTTTCAACTCAATTTCTTTTGCCACAGATACTCCGTCTTTAGTTACGGTAGGAGCACCAAATTTTTTATCGAGGATAACGTTACGGCCTTTGGGGCCTAATGTTACTTTTACTGCATCGGCTAATTTATCTACACCACGCTTGATCTTGTCGCGGGCGCTGGTGTCAAAGGTTATTTCTTTTGCCATGGTGATTATTGTTTTATAGTGTTTGATTTAAAGATTAAATGGTTCCGAAGATATCGGAGTTACGCATGATCAGGTATTCTTTGCCATCAATGGTTAATTCAGTACCTGAGTATTTTCCATAAAGGATTTTGTCTCCTACTTTTACAGTTACAGGTTTATCTTTTAAACCCTCGCCCACGGCAATTACTTTTCCTTGCTGAGGCTTTTCTTTTGCTGTATCGGGGATGATAATGCCGCTAGAGGTTTTTGTTTCTGCGGGAGCTGCTTCAACGAGCACCCGGTCTTCATTGGGTTTGAAATTGACTTTAGCCATAGTATGGATTCATTTTTAAAGTTAAATATTGTTTAAACAAGGGCGCAAGTATCGATATTCATGCCGAATTCTGCAACTCTCGCGTTTTCTGTTGATCTGTCGTATTCACTGACAGTTTTGTTTTTTATGATATGGCAGGTTGACAGATTGGCGCAATAAGGTGTATCTTGACTTTAAATATGCAGCATGGAAAAATTAGAGGTTAATTGGCTGACCGAAGGGATTATTGATTTTGAATACAAAAAATATTTACTGCTGGCCTATTTCAAAACAGTAAAGGAGTCATTTACAAGAATAGAACTTTACCCGTATCTGGCCGATCTTGTTTTCCATTACCGCAACCTTCAGTTGATCAAAGACAATCAACAATTGCTCTGTGAATCTTTTCCTAAAGAAATTTCCCCGGAAGGACTTAAAAATCTGGAAGTGAATTACAGAAAAATTATTCAGGATGATGATGTCATGACTGAACTTCAATCGGTTATGGAGTTTGCTTTGCCACGGTTCAAGTCCTCACTGGACGAAGGTTCCTTTATTTATGAGTATGTTGAATCTCAGTGCCAGCTTTCACCCATAGGTTTTTCATCGCTGTACAAAAACGAAGGGTACTTGTTTGTTTCACAGCCGCCAGAAAATGAAACGAATATTTATCGCTACCAAATGACTCTCTATGAACAAAGCCATCAACCCATGCGCAGCATTCAAACCTATCCTGTCATGGTTGCTGAAAGGAGCCTATCAAATACCTACGAGAGTATTAAACGCATGCTGCTGAAAAAGAATACAGAATTACCCAACCCCTGTGTGTATTTGGTAGTATCCAAACTGAAGGTGCCGTATCACCAAACATTGATGCCGGTGGCCAAGCGTATGTTAGTAAAAGAAATAGCCAGATGATCGAATCCTAAGCATAAACAACACTTATTATATTATGCCACAAGTAAAAGCCTACGCAGCTCAAAGCGCCACTACGCCTTTGGCTCCATTTACATTGCAGAGAAGAGAACCCAACTCACACGATGTTGTTATTGATATAATGTTTTGTGGGGTGTGCCATTCTGATCTGCACATGGTTCGCGATGAATGGGGAGAATCAATGTTCCCGCTTGTACCGGGTCACGAAATTGTAGGCCGGGTAAGCCGGGTGGGAGAGTTGGTTACAAAATATAAGATCGGAGATTTGGTGGGCGTAGGCGTGATCGTTGATTCGTGCCGTACATGTGCTAGTTGTAAAAAAGGATTGGAACAATACTGCGAAGTGCACTGGGTGCCTACTTATAGCGGATATGAAATGGACCGGACTACCATTACCTACGGAGGATACTCCAAGCAAATTGTTACGGATGAGAATTTTGTACTTCGTATTTCTGAAAAACTAAAACCGGAAGAAGTTGCACCACTGCTTTGTGCGGGAATTACCACTTATTCTCCGTTGCGCCATTGGAAGGCCGGCAAAGGAATGAGGGTGGGTATCGTTGGCCTGGGTGGATTAGGGCACATGGCCGTAAAATTTGCGTCTTCATTCGGGGCTGAAGTAACGATGCTCAGCACATCGGATTCAAAAAAAATGGATGCCAAACGATTGGGAGCTACCCATTTTATCAATACCCGTAATGAGAGTACAAAAAAATACAGAAATCATTTCGACCTGATTATCAATACTATTTCTGCACAGCATGACATCAATGCTTACCTGGCCACCCTGAAATTAGATGGTACCATGGTGATGCTGGGCATACCACCTGACGATTCGGCTTTAGGAATTTCTGGTTTAATTTCAAAACGGAGAACACTTGCCGGCTCAATGATTGGTGGCATAAATGAAACCCAGGAAATGCTTAACTATTGCGCCCAACACAACATCACTTCTGATGTAGAGGTAATCAACATGTCACACATCGAAAATGCCTATAGCCGAATGACCCAAGGTGATGTGCGCTATCGTTTTGTGATTGATATGAACTCTTTATAAATATAAGTTAGACCTATAAAACATTTGATCTTTCAAATAATAACACTCAATTTAATTTGCTTGCTGTAAGTAAGTTAGTGTTTGAGTGTAGCGTTGATAACTTAGCCATGTCCTTGCGAAGCCTTGAAAACATTGACAAAGTTGAGTGTTAAAAAATTTGTCAGGTTGAAAAAGAGCCTATATTTGCAGGCATTAAAACAATTACAAATTCAATAATCATTATGAACAAAGCAGAATTGGTAAGTAAGATTGCTGGAGATGCAGGCATTACTAAAGTGCAAGCTTCTGCAGCATTGGACTCTTTCATGGAAGGTGTAACCAAAACCCTGAAGTCAGGCAACAAACTGATTTTAGTCGGGTTTGGCACATTCTCGGTTTCTAAAAGAGCAGCTCGCAACGGTCGCAACCCCAAGACTGGCGAGACCATTAAAATCAAGGCACGCAAAGTAGCGCGCTTCAAGGCAAGCAAAGAACTTTCATCTAAAGTGTAGTCAGCTTGGTTTGCCACACGAAAGACCCTTGCACTAAGCAGGGGTTTTTTATTTTGTCAAATATTTTTTAATCTGAACTTAACTGGAGCAACCGATTGTTGAACCGTTAAAATATTATCTCACGAAATCTTTAAATAAGTCAGAAAAATAAAAGAAATTTGACGCGCTTTATCAATTATGGTTAGTTCCAATTTTGCCATTTATGCCCCCATTGGTTTAATGCTTATCGTAGCCCTGGGCTTTGTTGCGGTAACTATACTGGGCACCCACATGCTGGGCCCCAAGAGAAAAACCAAAACCAAACTGGATACTTTTGAGTGCGGCATTGAAGCGAAAGGAAACGCACGTCTGCCCTTCAACATCAAATACTTTTTAGTAGCTATTCTTTTTGTGCTTTTTGACGTTGAGGTGATCTTCATGTACCCTTGGGCCGTGAACTTTAAAGAACTTGGATTAACTGGTTTTATTGAAATGATATTTTTTATCGGATTTCTTTTGATCGGTTTTTTTTACTTATTGAAAAAGGGCGCATTGAAGTGGGAAGAGTGAAAAAATAATTATGGAAACAGTAACGAACCGAATAACGCTTGCCGAAACACCAGAAGGATACGAAGGTGCCGGGTTCTTTGCTACACGGTTGGACAAAGTAGTGGGCTTGGCCAGAAAAAACTCTATTTGGCCTTTGCCTTTTGCCACCTCTTGCTGTGGTATAGAGTTCATGGCTACCATGGGAGCGCATTATGATTTAGCCAGATTTGGTTCTGAGCGCCTGAGTTTCTCCCCACGGCAGGCTGACTTGCTGATGGTAATGGGTACGATCGCCAAAAAAATGGGCCCGATATTGCGGCAAGTGTACGAGCAAATGGCTGAGCCGAGATGGGTTCTTTCTGTGGGTGCGTGCGCTTCGAGCGGTGGTATTTTTGATACCTATAGCGTGCTTCAGGGAATTGACCGAATCATTCCGGTAGATGTCTATGTGCCCGGATGTGCCCCGCGCCCCGAACAAATTATAGATGGGGTGATGAAAATACAACACTTGGTTGAAACGGAGTCTTTGCGCAGGCGCGATTCACCGGAATACAAAGCCATGTTAAACAAATACGGTATAGAATAATGGAAGCTGCTGATCAAGAAAAAATTCTTTCGGTCATCAATGAACAATTTGATGGCGAAATAATTGAGTCGGGTATGGTCAGGGATTTTTTTACCATTGTTTTAAAAAAAGAAAAAATAGTTGAAATTATCCGCCACTTATACCACCACGCAGAAACTGAATTTCAATTTCTCACCACACTTTGTGGTATCCATTTTCCGGATCAAAACCAGATGGCAGTAATGTACCAGTTGCATAATCTGAAAACCAATAAAAGAGTGCGTTTAAAAATATTTATGCCGGACGATAAACCAGAGGTAAATACCCTGACCACAGTTTTTCCGGCAGCTAATTGGATGGAACGAGAAACCTTTGATTTTTTTGGAATCATTTTCAGCGGCCACCCTAATCTTAAAAGGATTTTGAATGTGGAAGAAATGACCATTCATCCGCTACGAAAAGAATATCCTCTGGAAGACCAGTCACGTGAAGATAAAAAGGATTTTATGTTTGGACGATGACAGAAGCACAAGATAAGATAGCACCCACCCCCGCAGGAGAAAAACAATATTCTTACCTAAACTTAGGCCCTACTCATCCGGCCACACACGGCATTTTTCAAAATGTGCTGAAGATGGATGGCGAAGTGATTGTAGAATCCACACCTACGATTGGGTACATACACCGAGCATTTGAAAAATTAGCTGAACGAAGACCTCTCTACCAAATTACCCCCATTACCGATCGATTGAATTATTGTTCGGCACCTATTAACAACATCGGCTGGCACATGACCGTTGAAAAACTGTTGGGTGTGGAAATTCCCAAACGGGTTCAGTACTTGCGTGTAATTATTATGGAACTGGCCCGCATTACTGATCACTTGATTTGCAATGCGGTGATTGGTGTGGATACGGGTGCGTTAACAGGATTTGTTTACTTATTTCAGCAACGTGAGTTGGTATATGAAATCTACGAAGAGATTTGCGGAGCAAGGTTAACCAGCAACATCGGGCGCATAGGCGGGTTTGAAAGAGACTTTACCCCCAAGGCCTGGGAGAAAATAAATCGGTTTTTAAAAGAGTTCCCCGAAGTATTAAAAGAATTTGAAGGATTGCTTAACCGCAACCGAATCTTTATGGATCGCACCATTGGCTCCGGGGGAATAACGGCTGAGAAAGCGTTGAGTTATAGTTTTACCGGCCCCAACTTACGAGCAGCAGGAGTTGACTATGATGTGCGTGCAATGAATCCCTACTCTTCGTACGAAGATTTTGAATTCATTATACCGGTCGGTAAGAATGGAGATGTGTACGATCGGTTTATGGTTCGTCAGGAAGAGATGTGGCAAAGTTTGAGCATCATTAAGCAGGCTATAGAAAAACTGCCCGAAGGACCACACCATGGCAATGTGCCCGATTTTTATCTTCCGCCAAAAGAACAAGTTTATAATAATATGGAAGCACTCATCTACCATTTTAAAATAGTGATGGGTGAAACCGATATACCCCCAGGCGAAGTATATCACAGCGTAGAGGGAGCCAATGGCGAACTCGGCTTTTACCTAATCAGCGATGGCGGAAGAACACCGTATCGTCTGCACTTTAGAAGACCGTGTTTTATATTTTATCAGGCGTATCCGGAAATTATTAAAGGCTCTATGTTAAGCGATGCCATTTTGACCATGAGCAGCATGAATGTGATTGCAGGGGAACTGGATGCTTGAGTAAGAAAAAAGATGAATTGAAAAACAGAATTTATAAAGAGTAAAAATACAGCGTATAAAATAGTATTTGATCCTCTCGGACTATTGAGCAACCCATGAGCGAAAACAAAAAAATAGAATTTTCAATTGAAGCTTTGGCCACAGCCAAAAAAATCATGGCACGCTATCCGGAAGGAAAGCAGAAGTCGGCATTGATCCCTATTTTACATTTGGCACAGACCGAATTCAATGGCTGGCTTAGCGCTGAGGTGATGGACTATGTAGCTTCGTTGCTAAGCATTAAACCCATTGAGGTATACGAAGTGGTTACATTTTATTCCATGTTCAACTCCAAACCCGTAGGCAAGTGCTTAATTGAAGTTTGTCAGACCAGTTCGTGTTGGTTGCGTGGGTCAGATGAGATTGTTGCTCATATAAAAAATAAATTGAACATTAACGTGGGAGAAACCTCGGCCGATGGCATGTTTACTTTAAAGACCGTGGAATGCCTGGGCTCATGCGGCACAGCTCCCATGTTGCAATGCGGAGCAGATTTCCACGAAAACCTGACCGTTGAGAAAGTAGATGAGTTATTGGAAAAATTGAGAAATAAAAACGAACGAAGCAGCTATTTGAAATCGATGATTACTGATCGTTAGAAGTTAATTAAAAAACAAAACATCCGAAACAGATAACGAGCAACTGAACAGAGATGGGAAAAAAATTACTTTTAGAACATATCAACGAGCCTGGCATTCAATCCTTTGAAGTGTATCGCAAAAAAGGCGGGTATGCGTCAGTAGAGAAGGCGTTGAAGTCCATGAAGCCCGATGAAGTTACAGAAGAAGTGAAACGTTCGGGTTTGCGCGGTCGGGGTGGTGCAGGTTTCCCTACCGGTATGAAGTGGACGTTTCTCGATCGCAGATCAGAGAAACCCCGTTACCTGGTTTGTAATGCCGATGAAAGTGAACCGGGTACTTTTAAAGACCGCTACCTGATGGAACACCTCCCGCACCTTTTGGTTGAGGGGATGATTACATCAAGCTATGCCCTGGGTGCCAAAACCTCTTATATCTACATTCGCGGAGAATACATGTACATTGTTCGTATTCTCGAAAAAGCCATTGAAGAGGCCTACGCTAACGGTTTCCTGGGAAAAAACATTTTGGGCACCGATTACTCACTCGACTTATATGTTCACCCCGGAGCGGGTGCTTACATCTGTGGTGAAGAAACGGCTTTGCTCGAGTCGTTGGAAGGCAAGCGTGGCAACCCGAGACTGAAACCTCCCTTCCCCGCCATTGCCGGATTATATGCTTGCCCTACTGTAGTAAATAATGTTGAGACCATTGCAGCAGTTGTGCCCATCATCAATATAGGAGGAGATGAGTATGCAAAAATTGGTGTTGGGAAAAGTACCGGAACGAAATTAATATCGGCCAGCGGCCATATCAATAAACCCGGTGTTTACGAAATTGAATTAGGGATTCCCGTAGAAGAGTTTATTTTTTCTGATGAATATTGTGGCGGCATTTGGAAAGACCGAAGACTGAAAGCGGTGGTGGCTGGCGGTTCCTCTGTTCCGATTTTACCGGCCGATTTAATTTTTACAACGGCCAAAGGCGAGCCCCGGCTGATGACTTACGAATCGTTGGCAGATGGCGGTTTTGCAACTGGTACCATGCTTGGCTCCGGTGGATTTATTGTAATGGATGAGACAGCAAGCATTGTGGAAAACCTGTACACCTTCTCCCGGTTTTATCATCACGAGTCATGCGGGCAGTGCAGCCCTTGCCGTGAAGGTACCGGCTGGTTAGAAAAAATTCTACATCGCTTGCGTGAAGGTCACGGCAAAAAAGAAGATGTTGATTTGTTGGTTAGTGTAGCAAAGAACATAGAAGGTAAAACCATCTGTCCTCTGGGCGAAGCAGCAGCTTGGCCTGTGGCAAGTGCAGTAAAACATTTTAGGAAAGAGTTTGAAGAAGCCGCAGCCAGACTCCAGTTATCGGCTGTACAGAAAGCAGAACTGGCAACCCATTAAGCCATGGCAAAAGTAACTATAGATGGAATAACAGTTGAAGTGCCCGATGGCACAACAATATTGAATGCAGCAAGGCAAATTGGCGGAGAGATTGTTCCCCCGGCTATGTGTTATTATACCTCACTTAAAGACTCGGGCGGAAAATGTCGTGTATGCCTGGTTAAAGTAACGCAAGGCTCAGCCAAAGACCCTCGACCTATGCCTAAGTTGGTAGCCTCTTGCCGCACAACCGTAGCCGATGGAATGGTGATAGAAAACATCAGTTCACCGGAGGTATTGGAAGCGCGCAAAGGAGTTGTTGAGTTCTTACTGATTAACCATCCGCTCGATTGCCCCATTTGCGATCAGGCCGGAGAATGTGATTTGCAAGACCTTTCGTATGAACATGGATTAGCTGACACCCGCTACGAATTTGAACGCAGAACATTTGAAAAAATAGACATAGGCGACAAAATCAAATTGCACATGACGCGCTGCATTTTGTGCTATCGCTGCGTGTTGGTGGCCAATCAACTGACTGAACAGCGGGTTCATGGAGTTTTAGACCGGGGTGACCGTGCAGAGATAAGCACCTACATAGAAAAAGCTGTTGACAATGATTTCTCCGGAAACATGATTGATGTTTGCCCGGTTGGCGCGCTGACTGACCGAACCTTTCGGTTCAAAAGCCGGGTGTGGTTTACTAAACCAATGGATGCTCATCGCAATTGTACCAAGTGTTGTGGCAAAGTAGTGCTGTGGACAAAGGGCAATGATGTATTGCGCGTTACAGCACGTAAAGATAGATACGGTGAGGTGAGTGAATTTATTTGCAACGAGTGCCGGTACGAACACAAAAATTTAGCAGACTGGGTTGTTGAAGGTCCGCGTCATATCAATCGTCACTCGGTAATTTCGCAAAACCATTACGAAAAAATTGATTTACTTAAATTGAAGAAAGAGGTAGAGCGACAATTAGTTTTTCAAAAAGGGAAACAGTTACCACCGGCAAACCAATCGACAACGTACTCTACAGAAAATGGCAATTCCCAAACTCAAACACACGCATGATAGCTCTGCTTACGTATAAAGGGATTTTAGTGCTGATCGTATTTACAATTACATTAGCTGTGGCTGCATATTCAACCTATGCAGAACGTAAGATTGCAGCTTTCCTTCAAGATCGCATCGGCCCTGACCGGGCAGGTCCGTTTGGATTACTTCAGCCCTTGGCCGATGGCGCTAAGTTTTTTTTCAAGGAAGAAATCATCCCAAATGTTTCTAACAAAACATTATTCATTTTGGGGCCGAGTATAGCAATGCTTACGGCTCTGATGGCTGGGGTGGTTGTGCCGTGGGGAAATGAATTGATTTTAGGAGGCAACTCATACCTATTACAGATTGCCGATTTGAACGTGGGAGTATTGTATGTTTTTGGTGTAGTGTCTGTTGGTGTGTATGGAATTATGATCGGGGGGTGGTCATCCAATAATAAGTTTTCATTGTTGGGCGCAGTTCGCGCGTCTGCTCAGATGATCAGTTATGAAATCGCCATGGGCTTAGCCATCATTGCTTTGATTATGATGACCGGTACACTGAGTTTGCGTGAAATTAGCCTGCAACAGGTGGGTGGTGTAGGCGGACACTGGAACTGGTGGAATGTAGTGTATCAACCTCTAGGCTTTTTAATTTTTATCGTCTGCGCATTCGCTGAATGCAACCGTACCCCCTTTGATCTTCCTGAGTGCGAAACTGAATTGGTGGGCGGATATCATACCGAATACAGTAGTATGAAACTCGGTTTGTACTTGTTTGCCGAATACATCAACATGTTTATTTCTTCGGCCGTAATGTCAACACTGTATTTTGGCGGGTTTAATTTTCCGTTTATGCATGACTTGGGGTTAAGCGCTAATTGGATTACCGTTCTCGGAACAGTTGCTTTGTTTCTGAAAATTACTTTCTTCATTTTCTTTTTTATGTGGATACGTTGGACAATCCCACGGTTTAGGTATGATCAGTTGATGAACTTAGGATGGAAGGGGTTGATTCCTCTGGCTGTTTTCAATATTGTATTGTCGGGATTGATTTCTTTGTATGTGCATCGTTAATAAATTTGATTTTAATTTGCGTTCAGAATGCTGACGAACCGATCGAAAATTGTTGTAAAAAAAGAAATGAATTTCTGGGAGAGAATTTATCTCCCGGCCATTTTTGGTGGAACACTGATTACCATCAAGCACCTGTTCAAACGAAAAGCCACAATCAAATTTCCAGAAGTGAAACGAGAGGTGAGTGTGGTATACCGAGGGCAGCACGTACTGAAACGCGATGAACACGGTGCTGAGCGGTGCACGGCTTGTGGCTTGTGTGCGGTGGCTTGCCCTGCAGAAGCCATTACCATGACCGCTGCCGAACGCAAAAAAGGAGAAGAAAAATTATATCGCGAAGAGAAGTATGCCTCGGTATATGAGATCAATATGCTGCGTTGTATTTTTTGCGGATTATGTGAAGAAGCATGCCCTAAGGAAGCTATATTTTTAACTGACCGGATTGAACCATCTGACTACACACGCAAGTCGTTTATTTTTGGAAAAGATAAATTGGTTGAACCTGTCGATAAGCGCATTGATGTAACCAAAAGACAAACTCCAGCTGTATTGAATTTCAAAAAAAATAAACTGTTTAGCCACAACCGATAACCGTGACTGCTTACTTATTTTATTTCCTCTCATTTGTAGCCATCTTCTCAGCATTGCTTGTGGTGTTTTCTAAAAACCCGGTCTATAGCATTTTGTATTTGATTATTACTTTTTTTGCCATAGCCGGTCATTACGTTTTAGTAAATGCACAGTTTCTTGCGGCAGTTCATGTTATTGTTTATGCCGGTGCTATCATGGTGTTATTTCTTTATGTAATCATGTTACTGAATCTGAATAAAGAAGACGAACCACATAAAAGTTATTTAGCCAAAATTGCCGCTGTGATTTGTGCCGGTATCATGATGGTTGTGCTGGTTGCTTCACTAAGAGGCACCATGCAAACGGCCACAAAATCAGGAAGTGAAATTGGTTTCGTAAACAACCTGGGCAAGGTATTGTTCAACGAATTTTTACTGCCTTTTGAAATCTCCTCTATTCTCTTACTGGCCGCCATGGTAGGGGTAGTGATGGTGGGCAAGGCAGATCACACAACACAACCACAGGATAAGAAATAATTATGAGTTGCACGTTATACCTTACGATTAATTAATGATACCCATAGACAATTATATTTGGCTGAGTACAGTACTTTTTTCAATAGGTGTGCTTGGGGTACTTTATCGAAGGAATGCCATTATTGTTTTTGCCTGCATTGAATTAATGCTCAATGCCGTTAACCTGCTCTTAGTGGTATTTTCAAATCAACTGAATGACCCCACCGGTCAAGTATTTGTTTTTTTTATTATGGCCGTAGCCGCAGCAGAGGTAGCGGTAGGCTTAGCTATTTTGGTAATGATCTACCGAAAAACAAAATCAGTAGACATTGATATTCTTAACCAATTGAAAGGATGAGCATTAAAGCGATGATATTTCTGATTCCATTGCTTCCTTTGTTAGGCTTTGTTCTGATTGCAACCATCAGAAAAAGATTGGTGCGTGGCTTTGCCGCATTGATAGGGTGTGGTTCTGTATTTACCTCTTTTATTTTTTCGTTGGTGTTATTTATTAAACTGCTAAATGGAGCCGAACCATTTAATGTTACGTATTTTTCCTGGATTGCAGCCGGTAATTTTTCAGCGAGCTTCTCCTATTTAATTGATCCGCTATCTTCTTTGATGTTGTTGATCATTACCGGTATTGGTTTTTTGATACATATTTATTCTATTGGCTACATGTGGAAAGACGAGGGTTTTAACCGGTTCTTTTCCTACCTGAATTTGTTTGTTTTTTTCATGTTGCTGTTGGTGATGGGGAGCAATTACCTGTTGATGTACGTAGGGTGGGAAGGCGTAGGACTTTGTTCGTATTTATTAATTGGTTTTTGGTCAAAAAATCAAGACTACAACGATGCGGCTAACAAAGCATTTATCATGAATCGCATTGGTGATTTAAGTTTAATCATAGGTGTAATTTTAATTTTCATCAATTACGGCAGTATAAATTATGCAGACGTATTTCCTAAAGTTACCGAAGGCAGTTTTGTTCTGACAGTAATTACTGTTTTGTTGTTTATCGGAGCTACAGGTAAGAGCGCGCAAATACCCCTTTATACCTGGCTGCCCGATGCGATGGCCGGACCAACACCCGTATCGGCTCTCATTCATGCGGCCACAATGGTAACAGCCGGGGTTTATATGGTGGCCAGAAACAATATACTGTACACACTTTCACCCGTAGCAATGGAACTGGTTTTGGTCATTGGTTTAGCCACGGCACTTTTTGCGGCCACCATTGCGTTGGCTCAAAATGATATTAAGAAAGTACTGGCGTATTCTACGGTCAGTCAGTTGGGGTTGATGTTTGTAGCACTGGGTGTTGGCGCTTATGCTTCAGGTATTTTTCACATGGCCACACACGCGTTTTTTAAGGCGTTACTTTTTCTTGGTGCCGGGTCGGTAATTCATGCATTACACCATGAACAAGATATACGCAACATGGGTGGCTTGCGAAAATACATACCTATTACATTTTTTACCTTTTTAGTTGGTGTATTGGCCATATCAGGTATTCCACCATTTGCTGGATTTTTTTCAAAAGATGAAATCTTAGCCAAGGCCTTTGAACATAACCAACTCGCCTGGCTGATAGCTGTTATTGCTTCCTTGCTTACGGTATTTTACATGCTCCGTTTGTTGTTTATCACTTTCTATGGAAAGAACCGCTCGAGTGAAGAAACGATACATCATATTCATGAATCTCCCGCCAGTATTACTATCCCGCTGATTGTCTTGGCGGTGTTGAGTGCAGCCGGAGGATTTATGGGAGTACCCGAAATACTGGGAGGCAGCAACTGGATTGAACATTTTCTTTCACCCGTTTTTGCAAAGTCACATGAAGTGATGACGGAATACACCATGAGTCATACCACAGAATATGTGCTGATGGGGGTAATTGTGGTTTTTACTCTGGTAATGATTGCCCTTGCGTATGTTCGCTATGTCAGCCGGGCGCGAGTTCCGGCATCGGAAGGAAGCGAACTTTCGGTGGCTCACAGAATCATTTACCACAAATACTACATTGACGAGTTTTACGAATCCATCGTAGTAAAACCGTTTTACTGGATTTCAAAACTATTTGATATTGTAATTGAAAAATCAGGGATTGATCGGTTAGTAAACCTGATTAGTGAGTCATTGCAAGATTGGAGTAACCGGTTTCGTAAGTTACAAAACGGCTACGTGGGTTTTTATATTTTTATTATGGTGATAGGGGTTATCTTAGTAATTGCTTATTCATTTTTAAAGTGACATGCTGACCATTGCATTAATTTTTGTACCATTAATTGCAGCCGTTATTGTGCTGGGATTACCCCAATTGTTGGCTAGGTTTTTTGCTTTTTTTGCCGCACTTGTCGAACTGTTAATTTCACTTGTGGTTATTTTCCACTTCAATAAATTGCAGGGTGTACAATTTGTTTTTGATACCCCCTGGATACAATCAATGGGGATTAATTTTTCTGTGGGTATGGATGGCATTAGTTTGCTGCTGGTGTTGCTCACCACCGTTCTCACACCCGGAATTTTAGTCACTGCGCTGCGCGATTCTACCAAGCCTTCTTCTTATTTCAGCCTGATCCTGCTGATGCAATCAGCAATGATTGGTGTGTTTGTAGCACAAGATGGTTTTCTGTTTTATTTGTTTTGGGAAATTGCGTTGATTCCGATCTATTTTATTTGCTTGATGTGGGGAGGAGAGAACCGTGGAAGAATCACCCTGAAGTTTTTTATCTATACACTGACCGGCAGTTTGTTGATGTTAGTGGCCATTGTTTATTTGTACTACCATACCCCGGCACCTCATTCATTTGCCCTTCAGTCATTATACGAAGCGGGCAGATCGCTAAGCCTGCCACAACAAACAATGGTTTTTGTAGGAATGTTTCTTGCCTTTGCCATTAAAATGCCAGTATTTCCGGTTCATACCTGGCAACCTGATACCTATACTACGGCTCCTCTT
The DNA here is from genome assembly GCA_018266435.1 of Bacteroidota bacterium. Taxonomy (GTDB): domain Bacteria; phylum Bacteroidota; class Bacteroidia; order Cytophagales; family Cyclobacteriaceae; genus ELB16-189. Next base: position 56,667 of record JAFEAL010000010.1, read on the forward strand.
CAGGGTACGATGTTGCTCAGTGCCATTATGCTGAAGATGGGAATTTATGGTGTGATTCGCTGGTTGATACCTATGGTTCCGCTGGCCGTGAAAGAGTGGGGGATGACCGCTATTATTTTTTCTGTCATAGGGATCATCTATGCCTCGGCCATAGCTCTTGTACAAAAAGATTTTAAACGGCTGATTGCGTACTCTTCTATTGCCCACGTAGGGTTAATCTCGGCAGGTACCCTGACTCTCACATCCGTTGGTGTGCAAGGTGCAATGATTCAAATGATCAGCCACGGAGTGATTGTATTTGGGTTGTTTTATATCGTAGAAATTATTTCTGAGCGGACTAAGACCCGGGAACTTCCAAAACTTGGAGGCATCCGGAATGTAGCTCCTTTAATGGCTTCATGTTTTTTAGTTATTATGTTGGGTAGTGTTGCTCTTCCGCTAACCAGTGGTTTTGTAGGCGAGTTTTTGTTAATTAATTCACTGGTTCAGTACAAACTTTGGATCGGAGCAACCGCTGGGCTAACTATTATTTTAGGTGCGGTTTATATGTTTAAAACGTTTCAAAAATCCATGTCGGGAGAGACAAACTCAACTACTGCACAAGTGACTGACTTATCGTACCACGAAAGGCTGGTTCTTTTTCCGGTAGTTTTTTTAATTGTACTGATTGGTATTTACCCTAAGCCTTTATTGGATATTTCTGCCACAGCCGTGAATGATTTACTTTCTGTTTTTTCTCATGTATCAGCCTCAGCCAACTAACCGATGAACGCACTGTACATTATTTGTGGAACCGGAGTTTTTGCTTTGCTGGCTGAGGTATTCAGTTGGAAAAAATGGATTAACTACGTGTCGTTATCCGGTTTAATCCTGGCAACCATACTGACCATTTTAGACTGGAGATCGGTTAGTTATCGTTTTCATGGCATGGTTTATTATGATCACGTGGCTTTGGCTTTCACCGCGTTGATTTTGTTGGCTTCTATTTTTTGGTTTTGGATGTCGCGTGATTATTTTAAAGGAGATGAACACACCACCGATAAATCGGCATTGGTTTTCTTTGCTATAGCCGGTGCGATGATGATGATTTCTTTCAATAATATGGCAATGCTTTTTTTAGGTATCGAGGTATTATCCATTTCATTATACGTGTTGGCCGGAAGTGATAAAACGAATTTGTTTTCGACAGAGGCGTCATTCAAGTATTTCTTGATGGGCTCATTTTCTACCGGCTTCCTTCTTTTTGGTATTGCCTTGGTTTATGGTGCCACGGGTTCATTCAGCATTACGACCATTTCAGAATCAACCTCACCATTGATCAGTTCGGCCATAACAGGAACGCAATCTATCCCCCGGTTTTACTTTATCGGTATGCTGCTGATGCTGGTAGGTGTAGCATTTAAAATTTCGGCTGCACCGTTTCACTTATGGACTCCAGACGTGTACGAAGGCTCACCTACGCCCATTACTACGTTTATGTCTACAGTTGTGAAGATTGCCGCTTTCTCTGTATTAATTAAAATATTTTCAGTTTGCTTTGCCCGGTATGCCCACTCGTTGCAATTGCTGGAGCAAGGGCTGATGGTGGTTACATTCATAGTAGCCAACATTGCGGCAGTTCGGCAGAAGAACCTGAAACGCATGCTTGCTTTTTCAAGTGTGTCACAAGTGGGCTATTTGCTGTTGGCATTCAGTTCTGACAGCCAGCACTCATCAGGCGTATTATTTTATTATCTTATTGCGTACTCAGTGGCTTCTCTTCTGGCTTTTGCCGTGATTAACCTGATAGAAATACAAAAAGGCAGCGCGTCAATTGATAACCTAAAGGGCCTGTTTAAAAATAATCCATTGATGGCTGTAGCGATGACGATTGCTATGTTTTCTTTGGCGGGTATTCCTCCGTTAGCCGGCTTTTTTGGAAAATATTTGGTATTCACGCTTTCACTCAGTCACGGGTTTGTAGCATTAACGGTGTTGGCGGTAATTGCTTCCTTAATAGGAGTTTACTATTACTTTGCTCCGGTAGTAGTGATGAGCCGACCCTCAGATGAAACTCTTTCAATTTCAAAATCAGACCGTTACCTGTTGATAATACTCATCGCCATTAATCTGTTAGTAGGCCTGTTTCCGGATCTGGTTCGGGTTATTTAGGCCAGGCACAGCTAAGTCATTTGAATTTATAAAAAACTTTTTTACCTTTTCTCAAACATTAAGTTATGGGAAAAGTAAAAGACATTCTTGACAAAAAAGGCTATGGCGCTTATTCAGTGTCACCACAAACCATGGTCTATGCCGCTATTGAACAGATGTGCCAACGAAACATCGGAGGCGTGTTAATTGTAGATGATAATGGGGCGCTTACTGGTATTTTTACCGAACGCGATTATGCCCGCAAATTGATTTTAAAAGGTAAGTCTTCAAAGGAAACTCATATCCGTGACTTGATGACACCTAATCCGTTTACGGTGTCACCCCATACTTCTGTTGATGATTGTATGCAGCTGATGAGTGAAAAACACATTCGTCACTTACCGGTTACAGAAGGGGACAAAATTCTGGGGTTGATTTCTATCGGGGATGTAGTGACACACGTAATTAGCGAGCAGAAGTCAATTATTCAGCATCTGGAGAGTTACATTTCACAATAACTAAAATCTCCCGGTCTTAAACTCAATTTTCTTCTGTTTCATATTTCGTTCGAGCAGGTGTAGCAATATCCCGTCTTTTAATCCAACATCGGGTACCAAAATATTTTTTGCTTTAGCCCATTCCATCACGTTAATATAAATACCACTTGCCGGAATGATGACATCGGCCCGGTCAGGGTTCATTTGCAGGTCATAAATACGTTGTTCTAAGGTTTTGCCCTCAACCATTTCTTTGATTCCTTTTACCTTTTTAAGCGAAATGGTTTGCCCCGGTTTTTTACGGGCGAGCTCAAAAATTTTACTGATGTTTCCACCGGTTCCCACGGCTGTTACTTTTCCAAATTCTTTTTTTACATGACCTTTTACCCACTTCTCCATGTCATTCCAGATCACGGGAGAGTCGTGGTGCTCCAATACCCGTACAGACCCGATTCGAAACGATTGTGATTTGATTTTTTTTCCGTTTGTAAAAAGATTCAGCTCGGTACTTCCGCCACCCACGTCAATATGCAGATAGGTTTCATCGTGCAAGTAAGAGGCAATGGCCTTGTTAACTAACTCTGCTTCGAGTTGCCCATCGATGATGTGAATGGTTAGGCCAAGTTCTTCTTTCACTTGCCTGGCCAGTTCCTCACCGTTCTCTGCTTCACGCATAGCACTTGTAGCGCAAAACATGTAATCAGTTACTTCATACAGTTCAATAAGTAACTTATAAGCCTTCATCAATTTTTTGAATTTGGCAATACTCTTGTCGCTGATGGAATGGGAAGTAAACACATCATGGCCGAGTCGCAACGGAAAACGAACGTACTCCAGTTTTTTAAAGATAGCTTTTTGGTTGCGCTCCAATACAGTGGATACCTGAAGGCGAATGGCGTTGGATCCGATATCGATGGCTGCGAGCTTCAATGAAGTAATTTGTTTGTCGCAAAATAAGCAGATTCATTTTTCTTTTTGTGAACATTATGTTGTTTCTTTGCAGGGCTTATTCAGAAAGACAGAGGGACAGGGCCCTGTGAAGTCTTAGCAACCTCCTCAACTAGGTGCTAATTCCCTTTTTCCGCACATACGGAAAGAAGATAAGCGGCCAATCACGAGGCTCTTTCTGGAAAGCAAAATTGAAAGAGCATGTCAATCGAAGAAATACTGAAGAAAAGAATCATGGTGCTGGATGGCGCCATGGGTACAATGATCCAGCGGTACAAACTGGAAGAAAAAGATTTTCGCAACGAACAACTAAAAGATCATCCTTTTCCAGTCAAAGGCAACAACGATTTACTATCCATTACACGGCCTGAGATCATAAAAGAAATACATAGAAAATATTTTGAAGCTGGAGCTGATATAGCCGAGACCAATACTTTTGGCAGTACATCAGTGGCGCAAGGCGATTATCACCTTGAACATTTAGTTTATGATATCAATTTGGCCGGAGCAAAAATTGCGAGAGAAGTAGCCGATGAATTTACTAAAAAAGAACCAGGCAAACCGCGTTTTGTAGCCGGTTCAATGGGCCCCACCACTAAGCTCTCATCCATGTCGCCCGATGTTAACAATCCCGGCTATCGTGCAATCACCTTTGATCAATTGGTGACTGCCTTTAAAGAACAGGCCAAAGGCCTGCTAGACGGAGGGGTAGATCTGTTTTTGGTGGAAACCATTACCGACACGCTGAATGCAAAAGCGGCTTTGTTTGCCATTCAGGAATTGTTTGATGAAACAGGCCAATCAATCCCTATCATGGTATCGGGAACTATTACCGATGCAAGCGGACGTATTCTTTCCGGGCAAACCACTGAAGCCTTTTTAATTTCGGTAGCTCACGCCCCGTTACTAAGCATCGGGTTGAATTGTGCGCTCGGGGCTTCTGCCTTGCGACCGTATTTGCAGGTGTTGGGTGAAAAAGCACCTTTCTTTACCAGCGCACACCCTAATGCCGGCTTGCCCAATGAATTTGGTCAGTACGACCAAACACCGGAAGATATGGCAAATCAAATTGAAGAATTTCTAAAAGAAGGTTTGGTAAACATCATTGGCGGCTGCTGCGGCACCACACCCGAACACATTAAGTTGATAGCTGAGTTGGCGAGTAAATATAAACCAAGGAGAATTCTATCAATGGCCGATAGTCAATAGCCGATAGTAATTCTTTAATAAAGAAGACATGGTATTCAAATTCAAAAACTTGAAAGTTTGGCAAAGAGTAAGTGACCTTTCAAAAAACATATATGGATTAATCGAGCCCTTTCCAGAAAAAAAAATACAGGTCATCACATCTCAAATACAACAACCCTATGATTCAGTTGAATTGAATAGCGAAGACGAATACACCGAGCGCTCAAATGTGGAGTTTAATCTTTTTTTACCTATTGCCTTAGGCTCTGCCCGTGAAGTGGCTTGGTGTCTTCACACGGAGCGAATAAGAAATTCGACCCGCTAATTTACGCACATACTAACTATGGATTATCAACCCTTGACTATTAACTCTCGACCACTCAAACTCAGCGGCTTTGAAGCAGTAGTCATTACATCAGCTTCTAATTTTGTAAACATCGGTGAGCGAACAAACGTAACGGGCTCAGCCCGTTTTTTAAAACTGATTAAAGAAGACAAATTTGACGAAGCACTAGAGGTAGCCCTTGATCAGGTGCGGGGAGGAGCCCAAGTGATTGATGTAAACATGGACGAAGGCATGCTCGACTCGAAGGCTGCCATGATCCGTTTTTTAAATTTAATGGCAAGCGAGCCGGAGATTGCGGCCGTACCCGTTATGATTGATTCATCCAAATGGGAAGTAATTGAAGCGGGTTTGAAATGCCTGCAAGGTAAAGGCATTGTTAACTCCATCAGTTTAAAAGAAGGTGAGAAGGAATTCATTCGTCAGGCAAAACTGGTAAAACGATACGGAGCCGCGGCAGTAGTGATGGCTTTTGATGAGCAAGGTCAAGCCGATACCTATGAAAAGCGAATTGGAATATGTCAGCGTGCCTATTCCATTTTAACTGAAAAAGTACAGTTTGCCCCCGAAGATATCATTTTTGACCCCAACATTTTTCCTATTGCTACGGGAATAGACGAGCACCGGAATTATGCCTTGGATTTTTTCAGGGCGGCTAAATGGATTCGCGAAAACCTGCACCACTCACATGTGAGTGGTGGGGTAAGCAATGTATCGTTTAGCTTCCGAGGAAACCAACCAGTACGTGAGGCCATGCACTCGGCTTTTCTTTACCACGCCATTAAAAATGGAATGGATATGGGCATTGTTAACCCCGCCATGCTTGAGGTGTATGATGAAATTCCCAAGGAACTACTGGAGCGGGTAGAAGATGTTTTGCTGAACCGGAGAGAGGATGCCACCGAAAGATTGCTGGAATATGCTGAAACCGTGAAGGGAGTTTCTAAGAAAAAAGAAGCTGATGATGCCTGGCGAAACGGAACAATAGAAGATCGACTAACCCATGCTTTAGTAAAGGGTATTGTGGATTTTATTGAAGTGGACACAGAAGAAGCCAGAAAAAAATATGGAGCACTTCAGGTAATCGAAGGACCATTAATGGCGGGCATGAATGTGGTAGGCGATTTATTTGGTGCCGGAAAAATGTTTCTGCCTCAAGTAGTCAAAAGTGCCCGCGTCATGAAGAAATCAGTGGCGTATTTAACCCCCTTTTTAGAAGAAGAAAAAAAACTGACCGGAGCCTCCGGTAAAGCGGTGGCTAAAATACTTTTGGCTACCGTAAAAGGCGATGTGCACGACATTGGTAAAAACATTGTGGGGGTGGTGCTCGCCTGCAATAATTTTGAAGTAGTTGATCTGGGGGTAATGGTGCCGGCAGAAAAAATAATTGAATCAGCCAGGCGCGAAAAAGTAGATGCCATTGGGCTGAGCGGCCTAATTACTCCTTCTCTTGATGAGATGATACACGTGGCTAAAGAAATGCAGCATGAAAAAATGGAGTTGCCCTTGCTGATTGGAGGTGCCACTACTTCACGCATTCACACCGCTGTAAAAATTGATCCCGTGTACAACGGTCCGGTGGTGCACGTACTGGATGCTTCCAAATCCGTGCCTGTTACCAGCGAATTAGTTAACCCGATTACCCGGCCTTCGTTCAAAGAAAAAACCAAGAAAGAATACGAGGTGATGCGCAAAGATCACGCGAGCAGGCAACAAATAAAAAGCTACATTTCACTTAGTGATGCCAGAAAAAATAAAGTAGCAATCAACTGGGAGACATCACCTATTGTTAAACCTCAATTTATTGGAAGAAAAACTTTTAAAAATTACCCCTTGGAAGAAATTGCCCAACACATTGATTGGACACCTTTTTTTCAAGCCTGGATGCTGGCCGGTCGCTATCCTGATATTTTGAAAGATGAAGTAGTGGGAGCAGAGGCCACAAAACTTTTAACGGATGCAAAAAAAATGTTATCAGAAATTATCCGCGATAAAAGTTTGCAAGCCAGTGCAGCCATTGCTTTTTACCCCGCCAACGCTACAACAACAGATGATATAAATTTGTACGATGCCACGGGAAAAACTTTTAAAACCCTGCGTTTTCTCAGGCAACAGAGCAAAAAAGCTCAAAACCTTCCCAATTTTTGTTTGTCTGATTTTGTAGCACCCGAGTCGGTAGAGAAAAATGATTATATCGGCATGTTTGCTGTAACGGCTGGTATCGGCTTAGAAAATCTGGTGATAAAATACAAAAGCCAAATTGACGATTACTCAGAAATTATGGCCAAAGTTTTGGCCGACCGCCTGGCCGAAGCTTTTGCTGAACTGATGCACCTGCGTGTCAGGAAAGAATTTTGGGGATATGCCAAAAGTGAGAATCTTTCTGATGCCGAATTGATTGATGAAAAATACCAAGGCATACGCCCGGCACCGGGTTACCCCGCCTGCCCGGATCATACTGAAAAGAAAGCTATTTTTGATTTGCTGAAAGCCGAAGAGGTTGGCATCTTATTAACAGACTCATTGGCCATGTATCCTGCGGCTGCCGTAAGCGGATATTATTTTTCAAATCCTCAATCAAATTATTTTGGGTTGGGAAAAATTGAAAAAGACCAGGTTGCAGAATATGCTTCACGAAAGGGGATGAGTGTGCAAGAAGTTGAAAAGTGGCTTGCACCCAACTTAGCGTACTGATTCGACTGGGTGATGAACTGATTCTTCGATCACTGAATCACCACATTACCTAATTATCAAATTATCTAATAAAAAATGAAAGTAACCGATCACATCAGCAACGCTAACGGAAAGACATTATTCAGTATTGAAATCCTTCCTCCCCTGAAAGGAGAAAATATCCAATCGCTGTTTGATAATATTGATCCGTTGATGGAGTTCAAACCACCTTTTATTGATGTGACCTACCATCGCGAAGAATATGTTTACAAGAAAAAAGAAAACGGTTTACTCGAGAAACGCTCTACCCGCAAGCGCCCCGGCACTGTAGGCATTTGTGCGGCCATACAAAACCGCTATAAAGTAGACACGGTACCGCATATCATTTGTGGAGGATTTAATCGTGAAGAAACTGAAAATGCATTAATTGATTTACACTTTTTAGGAATTGACAACGTACTGGCTTTGCAAGGAGATGCCATCAAAACGGAGACCCGTTTTATACCTGAACCAGACGGACATAAATTTGCCTCTGAATTGGTAGAACAAATTGGAAAGATGAACCAGGGCAAGTTCATTGATGAGGACTTAGAGAGTGCCGCACCCACCCATTTTTGCATTGGCGTAGCCGGCTACCCCGAAAAACATTTTTTTGCACCTAACCTTAAAACCGATTTAAAATACCTTAAACAGAAAGTTGATCTGGGTGCCGAATACATTGTTACCCAAATGTTCTTCAATAACAAAAAATATGTTGAGTTTGTAGATAAATGCCGGGAGGCAGGAATCACGGTGCCGATCATTCCGGGTATTAAACCAATTACCACTAAGTCGCAATCCAATATCCTTCCCAATATTTTTCATATAGACCTGCCCGAAGAACTGGCCGATGAAGTAGAAAAATGCAAAGACAATACAGCCGTGCGGCAGGTAGGCGTGGAGTGGGCAGTGAAACAAGCCAAAGAACTGATACAGTTTGATGTGCCTACCTTGCATTTTTATTCCATGGGCAAATCTGACCCGATTTATAAAATAGCCAAACAACTATTTTAGTTAGGTTTTTTAGATATTTCCATCGATTGAGGTGCAAAAAATGCTTACCTTTATCAATCGTTTAAAATCAATAACTAAAACACAATTATGAAAAGATTTAAATCTATTTTAAGCGGTGGCCTGGTGGCCATTACCGTTTTCTCCCTGTGGGTGATGAGCGGGTGTAGCTCTAGTTCATCTTCAACTCCTGCACCTACGCTAAACCTGCTTCAGCTAATGTCTTCATCGGCTTATAAGCAATCGACCACGGTTACAGCCGATAAAGCACTTGATTCATTGGTTAAATACATCAACATATATCCCGACTTGGTAACCAAACTTTCGGGCTCTACAGCCTACACCATATTTGCCCCATCTAATACGGCTTTTATTTCCTTGTTGGCAACTCCGGGTTTCCCATCTAATATTAAACTGATCAACCCGGCAATTATTGAGGGCGTTTTAATGTATCACATCGTGGCCGGACAAAAGTTACAGTCGTCATTTACACCTGCGGCTTCATTGGCTACGCTCTATACAGATCCGGCTACCAGCACCGTTCAAAATATTGTGATCAATTCTGACGGTACACTTAAGACCGGCTCAACCAATCAGTCCATTCAGATTGTTGTAGCCAACCAGTTAGCCACCAATGGAGTATTTCATATTACCGGCTCGGTATTGATTCCGCCTTCAGTAGGCTCTACTCTTACACCTATTTTAGGTACTATTGCGGGCACAGTCCTATTAGGAGCCAGCTTTACGGATTTGGCACAAATTATTGCCGTGGCCGATGCAGGGTTTACTCAAAACCCGGGCACAGGACAATTTAAAATATCCACCTGGTTGGCTATGCCGGTATCCGGGGCAACCGTGACAGCCAATACGAACGGTTTAACGTTCTTTGCTATACCTAATGCAGTATTCGCGGCAGCTGCCGCGCAACAAGGTATTACCGAGGCTCAACTTGTAGGTGCTCTTTCTTCAAGTTCGAGTGCTGCAAGAAGTCTTTTGTTGAATCACTTGGTAGTGACCGGAAAATATACTGTTCATGCCGGTACAGGCTCTACTCAGTACACCAATTCACAATCCATCACCACAATGGGGGCTGGTATAACGGTTACGGTTACTACCCCAGGTACATCTACTGGCCCTTACGGTATTGTATTAACCAATGCAAATTCAAAACAAGCATACATTGCCCAAGAAGTATTGTCGCCCAACAACGGTGTTCTTGAAGTCATTGCCGGTATTTTGCAATAAGTATTAAACTTAAATTTCTTAAAAAACCACCCCAACAAGTCGGGGTGGTTTTTTTATTTTAGTGACAGCAGGGTGGGAATAAATTTTTCAATATAAGGCACTACTCCGGTAGCATGTGTGGCTCCCGGCAAGGTAGTAAAGGTCAACACAGAAGTAGAAGCTCCGTTGGCGATCAGTTTGTTATAGGTGTTCACTGAATTTTGATAGGGTACAGTGATATCGGCATCGCCATGGTACATGTACATTTTTACTTTAGGGTACCAGTCCAGCAATGAATTTTCATTGAATGCTGTGGTGATGTATTGGTAGTTAACGCTGGTATTGATGTTGGCCAGAATATCGGGGGTAATCAGCTTAGGAATAGTATCATTGAGTGCAGCATTAATCTGATCTCCGCTTTGGGTACCGTCAAACAACCCAGGAATAACCGAGGCATACTTAGATTGAAACACATCGGTAAGCGGCTGTGTCCAGTTGTAGTAGGTGCGGTAGGCCATTGCCACGTACGCCAAAAAGAAAGGTTCGTCATACGTAGCCAGTCCCCAAAAATAAGATTGCATCCCTTTCACATCATACCCGCCAGACGAGGGAAATGAAGCAACTAAATTGAAGTTAGGCAGCCCGTTGGTCTCAATGGCTTTGTGGGTGGCCATGGTTACATATCCGCCCTGCGAATAGCCGGCAATAAATAATTTTCCGTTAAACGATTTGCCTTTTTGTATTGCCAGTTCGCGTGCGGCTTTCATGGCATCCATTACCGGCACAGCCGTGGCGTCTTCCACATAATACGGATGAAGAATGGAAGCAGAACTGCCAAAACCTAAAAAATCAGGGATGACTGCTATAAATCCGGGTGATGCCAGTGCCGAATAGAATATCCATTCTGTGCTGTTTAAAGGCTGAACGGATGGTGCTTCGCTGTGGGCCGCGATGGTGCCATGGTTGAAGCAAACCATACCCACCGGGGTGCTGGTTTGAGGGAGTATCACAACTGCCGAAGCCGTGACGGTATTACCCTGATAAGTTGTTTGGTAGGTAATGGTATAAAGATCGGTGCCGTATTGCAGTGCTCCAGAAGGTAAGATTATACCCGAAGACCCAATAAAGGTTTGAAGGTCACCCGCAGCACGACTCACTTGCTCGGACGAACTTTGTAAGGTGACCGGAACAAACGGAGAATCTTTTTTTGCGCAGGAAACAATCAGTAGGGCAAACAAAAAAATCAGTGCGTAGTTTTTTAGTTTCATCGGTTATTATTTTTTTAGAAGATACCTCAAAAATACTAAAATCGATATTGTGAGTGAACTTAACGGCTATACCCACGGCCCTACTTCCCTCACCTCGTCAAGCCGGGTTAGGTTAACGAAAACCGCCTCGAAAAATATTTTACATTTTTTGAAATAAAAAATGGCACACCTTTTACTGTGTGCCATCGCCCATGCGTTATTGATTGTTACTTAAACAATTCATCAAAAGTAACCATCACATAATAAATTCCCTGAATGTTGGGGCCGCCCAGGTTGGAAATATATTTGATATTAAAAATGTTGGAGCCGCCAAACTTCACTACCGATTTCATTTTAGGTACACGGTAAGAAATCTGTAAATCGGTGGTGCCGAAGGCCGGCACAAAACCATTGCGCGGAGAGGTAAATGACGATTGCCACAAAAACGATGTTTGCCAGCGGTAGGTAACATTAAACCCGATGCGGTCTGTAACCTTACGATTGGCAAATGATAAATTGAACTTGTGCTCCGGGGTGTTGTATTCTGACTGGAATTTATTAGGGTCTGGCTGGTTGATCAATACGTTCCAGTTATAATTGCCCGAAAGGGTATAGCCTTTTCTGAGGCTGTACGATAACCCGGCCACTGCGCCTTGCCCTTGAAACTGCCCATCATAGTTGGTGTAGATAGATCCTGAATTACCGGAGATGGCTCCGCTACTGGGGTCTTTTGTCAGTGCGGTGCCATTTAATAGCGTGGCGTAGTTGGGCATGCCACCACCAGCATCGCTGGCAATGCGAAAGTTTACGATTGTTTGAAAGTCATTGTAGATGTTGTAGTAGTAGCTGGCATCGATGGTCAGGCGGTTGTCAATGATACTTTTGTAACCCACTTCAAAATTTTGTACCCGCTCGGGTTTTACAGGCGTCCATTTGAAAGGACGGAGCAATGCAATGTTGTTGGGGTCGCCAATGGCGGATGCGTTAGCGCCACCATTGAACACAGCCGTGGAATAGTTTTGCACCGAGTTGCCCTCAAAAATTAAATTAGGGTTTGCAAAAATATTATACTTGTCAGCAGAGCGCTGAAGGCCGCCCAGCAGGCGGGTGGAGATGATATTCAAATCAATGTATTGGCCCTGAGTAGTAGGAAAACGGAATCCGGTTTGATACGAAAACCGGATGTTGGAGTTTTCGCCCAACTTAAACAAAGCTGAAATACGGGGGTTAAACCGCCCGGTAAAATTCAGATTTCGGTCGTAACGGCCCGAGGCCGAGATTTTTACCTTCCGGTCGTTGAGCCATTTAGTAGCCTGCACATAGCCGCCAAATTCATAAATGGGAATGGAGCCGCTGGCGTCATCAAAGATGGTTCCGTTTGAGCGCAACATGTATTGGCGGTAACTTGCCCCTGTGATTACTTCGGCCCACTTAATTTGGTTTTTAAAATCATATTGCACTTCGCCATGGTATAAGCGCGTGGCATCTTTAAAGCGCGGACCATAAGGAATAGTGCCATTCATTGCCTGCGATTTAAGTTGCTGAAAGGCGGCCGAGTTAGGGTCTAAAATAAACCGGCTGTCCACCACACCGCGTGCATACTGCATACCGGCTTCTTCAATTTGCAACCTGTTTTTGCCGGTGAGACCCTGCAGTTGGGCATCAGTAAGAGAATTGATTTGCCCGGGCTGCAGGCCGCTGTTGTACAAGTATCGCAAGTATTCTGTGCCAAAAGTGGCTAAGTAACCGGACACATCGTCAAATACAGGGTTGGCATTATGCACAGCTAAATCGTTAATGCGTTTAGCTAAAAACTCGGTGATGTACGAGTCGCCCGAGTTTTCCATGGTGGTGTAAGCTCGTACAAAAAAATTATCGCCCCGTAACTGCAGCCTAAATTGCTGAATGCCAAAGTTCTTCAGCGAGTAGCGCTGTGCCCCGGTATAAATGCTGGTACCAAAACCGCCATTGTAAAGGGCGCTTAGCTCCAGTTTGTCATTGATGCGGTAGTACAGGCCGGTGTTGGCTTTAAGATTTTTGGCATGGTAGTCAATCAAGTATTTTTCAGAGTAGGGAGTAACTGATGTAACAATGCTGGGCAAATCTCCGGCCTGGGCATAGGTAAGGGCAGATAAACGGGAGGGTGATGTACTAAAAATACTTTGTTGATAAGCAGTATTATTATCGGCAAATATTTGCCAACTGGAACTCAACGGAAAAATAGCCAGGTTAATAGAGGCTTCATCGCCCATGTAGTGCAGCAGATCAGAGCCGGGGTTGAAATTAAATCCGGCCGGGGTGCGGTTAATGTTCCGGTCATACGTGCTGGTGCCGTGCCAGTCGTTTGCTTGCATGTAGGCTACATTTACTTTAAAAGCAAATTTGTTGTTAAACGATTTGGCATAGCGTATGGCTCCATCGTACATAGGCGAAACTGGTGCATCAGAGTTGCTGCCTACATGGTTTACACCTTGTTTAAAATATGCGCTCAGTCCTTGGTATTCAAATGCGTTTTTGCTGTTGACTAACAGCATTCCGTTAAAGGCGTTGGGGCCATACAGGGCTGATGATGCTCCCGGAATAAGTTCTACGCTTTCCACATCCAGTTCTGAAGGTCCATTCAAATTTCCGATGGGGAAGTTCAAGGCCGGTGCTTGTGTGTCCATCCCGTCAGTGAGTTGAACAAAGCGTGTGTTTCCGGTAGAGCCAAAACCACGTGTGTTGATGATTTGAAAATTAATGCTGCTGGTTGTTACATCCACGCCTTTCAGGTTAGCAATGCCTTTGTAGTAATTATCGGCCGAGGTATTTTGCACAGCCAATATGCCCATCTTTTCAATGGAGACCGATGACTCCATAATTTTTTCTTCAACCCGCGAAGCAGACACCACTACTTCCTGACCTAAAACTGATTCTTCTTTCATTGTTAAATCGAGTTTGGCGTCTGTATCTTTAACGTCCACTTCCTCGGTATGAAATCCGATGAATGAAAATACCAGCGTAAACGGAGGTGACTGATTGACCTTCAGGTTGTATTGGCCGTTGATATCCGTTACCGTGCCAATCACTTTTCCTTTTACAATAATATTTACCCCTGCCAGAGTCTGGTTGGTTGCTCCGTCTTTTATGGTACCTGAAACGGTAGTTTGTGCAAAAACAATAGAGTAACAGAAAAAGAAAAAAAGAAGGATGAGTTTGCTGTAAAGGTAATTCATGCAGTTTAAGTTTAGTCCTTAAAACTACATTAAAAACCCTATATTCAAATGATCTGATTAAGGATTTTTATCGTCCGGCTTCGTCTTTGATGAGGGCTTGAGCCAGTTTCTCACACAGTTTATTTATTTCGCCTGACATTAGCTCATCACCCGTAGCCGTGAGTATGCTCTGCGCCAGTCCGCCCAGGCAATCAATGTAAAATCGTTTCATTTCATTCACGGGCATATCTTTCGTCCACAGGTCTATGCGCATGGTGTTTTTTTGCAGGTGGTCCCAAAGTGAAATGCTGATGGATTTGCTTTCAGAAAATCCGTCTTCAGGTTTATCGGTAGCATCCCAGAGTATTTTTTCAGGGATATTGTTTTGATCCAGTTCTATTTTAAAATTGATTTCAGATTTTTTCATTCAGCGGTGATTAGACGATTGGGTAACGTAATGATCTGTTAATTTGGAATGGGGCAGGAGAAGGTCAAATGTTCATTTCAGAAATTTCTCCTTCAATGATGAGTTTGCCTTGGGTAGCATTTTTGATTTGCTCAACCGAAACTCCGGGTGCTCTTTCTAACAACTTAAAACCGCCCTGCGGAAGGATATCCAGCACGGCCATGTCGCTCACAATTTTTTTTACACACTTCAACCCGGTAATGGGCAGGGTGCATTTCGTCAATAGCTTAGAGGCACCGTCTTTGCTGCAATGTTGCATGGCTACGATGATGTTTTTAGCGGAGGCGACTAAATCCATTGCTCCGCCCATGCCTTTTACCATTTTGCCGGGCACTTTCCAGTTGGCGATGTCTCCGTTTTCAGATACTTCCATGGCGCCCAGAATGGTGAGGTCAACTTTGCCGCTGCGGATCATACCAAAACTATCGGCCGAAGAAAACAACGCGCTGCCGGGCATCATGGTTACGGTTTGCTTACCGGCATTGATCAAGTCAGCATCTACTTCGTTTTCTTTGGGAAATGGCCCGATGCCGAGCAATCCGTTTTCAGATTGAAGAACTACATTTATGTTTTTGGGAATGTAATTGGCCACCAGCGTAGGAATGCCAATGCCCAGATTGATATACATTCCGTTCTTTACTTCTTGCGCAATGCGCTTGGCTATTCCGATCTTATCCAGCATAAATAAATTTGAGGATTTGTTGATTTGTGAATTTGAAAATACAAATAGAAAATTTATAAGTTAAATCAACAATTATATTTGACTTATTGTCTTTCATTTTCAAACGGTACAATTTTCAAATTTTGGTGAGGGTGCGCTGCTCAATTCTTTTCTCGTAGTTCTTTCCCTGGAAAATTCGGTGTACAAAAATTCCAGGAGTGTGAATTTCGTTAGGGTTCAGTTCGCCCACCGGTACCAGTTCTTCTACCTCAGCAATGGTAATGGAGCCGGCAGTGGCCATCATGGGGTTAAAGTTTCGAGCCGTGCCACGGTACATCAGGTTACCTGAATGGTCTCCCTTCCATGCTTTAACGATTGAAAAATCTGCACGCAGCCACTGTTCCATCAGGTATGTTTTCCCGTTGAAAACACGGGTCTCTTTTCCTTCGGCTACTTCTGTGCCCACACCGGCAGGGGTAAAGAAAGCCGGAATGCCCGCACCGCCTGCCCGGCAGCGTTCGGCCAATGTTCCCTGGGGAATTAACTCTACTTCTAATTCACCGTGCAGGAGTTGTCGCTCAAACTCTTCGTTCTCACCTACGTACGAAGAAATCATTTTTTTTACCTGCCGGGTTTTCAACAACAGGCCGATGCCGAAATCATCTACTCCGGCATTGTTGGAGATGCAGGTTAATCCTTTTACACCTTTTTTTAATAAAGCGGAAATTGTGTTTTCAGGAATACCGCACAACCCAAAACCACCGATCATCAGGGTAGAGTTATCGGCAATATCTCGCACGGCCTCATCGGCATCTTTTACGCGTTTGTCAATCATGGTATAAAGGTAGTTGATTTCAATATTCTTTCTGATTCAATGCGGTCGAGTTTTAGTTGGTGCTTCAGTTCATCAAGCCCATTGAGTTTTTTGTCACCACGCAGCCATTGGCAGAAATATACGGTTAGGTTTTCGCCATAAATGTCACGGCTGAAATCAAAGATATTCACTTCAATGACTCGTTTGGTGCCATTGACGGTGGGGCGCTGGCCGATGTAGAGCATGCCTTTATAAAAATAGTTTTCGTGGCTTACCATTACAGCATAAATACCTTCGGCCGGAATTAATTTATAACGCGAATCGATTTCGATGTTAGCGGTTGGAAACCCCAAAGTTCTACCCAACTGATCGCCTTTTACTACGCGCCCGGTAAGCGAATAAGGTTTGCCAAGCAGTTCAGTGGCAGTTTTTATATCAGAATTTTCCAAGGCCTGGCGAATTTTTGATGAGCTGACAGTTACCCGGTCAATGTCTTGACGCGAAATCTCTTCGACATCAAACCCGTAGGTGGGGGCATTGATTTTCAATTGCTCAAAGCTGCCTTCACGGTTGTGGCCAAACCGATGATCATAACCGATTACTAATTTTTTCGTACCAATGGTTTGCACCAATATCCGCTGAATAAAATCCAGTGAACTGAGCTGTGAAAATTCTTTAGTAAAAGCAATGCGCAGCAAATGCTGAATTCCTTCGGCCTTTAGCAACTCAGCTTTTTCTTCAAACGTGTTGAGCAATTTGAGTGAATCTTTTTCCGGATGCAGCACCATTTGAGGATGCGGCCAAAAGGTGATCACTACGGTTTCGCCTGCATTTCGCCCAGCTATCTCTTTTAGCCGGTGCAAAATTTTTTGATGCCCTACGTGCACACCATCAAATGTACCACTGGTTACCACGGCATTAGAAAGCCGGGTGAAATCATCTGGTGAATGATAAATTTTCATGAGATGGGCAAAGTTACCGCAGGTACTTCATTCACAGAAATAGCTTCTTCCAATTTAAATGCACCAATTCGTGTGCGGCACAATTCTGCAAGATAAGCCACCGTGCCCAATGCCTGACCAAAGTCGCGCGCCAGGCTGCGAATGTAGGTGCCTTTGGAACAAACCACCCTGAATGCTACCACCGGTATATTGACCGAAGTGATCTCAAATTCTTTAATCAAAATTTCTCTTGGCTTTAGTTCTGCTTCTTTGCCTTTACGGGCTAGCTCATACGCACGCTTCCCGTTGATGCGTATGGCCGAATGCTGGGGAGGAATTTGCAGAATAGGCCCGACAAATTTTTTTATTGCTGCACGAATGTTTTCTTCGGTAATGTTTGAGATATCGTGAGGTTCACTCACCGCAGTTTCCAGGTCATGTGATGGAGTTGACTGGCCTAAAACAAATTTGCCGGTGTATTCTTTTTCTTGCGCCTGGTATTCATCTATGCGCTTAGTCATTTTTCCCGTACAAATAATCAATAAACCGGTGGCTAATGGATCGAGTGTGCCGGCATGACCAATTTTTTTTATCTTGAGCTTATATCGCAATTTATTGACCACATCAAAAGAAGTCCACTCCAGTGGTTTGTTAATCAATAAAACCTGGCCTTCACTTTCCATGGTTAAAAAACAGTAAGGCTTTTCCCTGAGTAAAATAAAATTAGAATGACTACGCCAATAATAATCCGGTAATATCCAAATACCTTAAATCCATATTTTGAGATGACAAACATCAATGACTTAATAGCCAGCACAGCTACAACAAACGCAACCAAATTGCCAACAGCTAAATTATACACCTCAGATTGAGTGAAGGTACTTCCTAGTTTATAATACTTGTATAGTTTGTAGGCAGTGGCAGCAAACATGGTAGGTACGGCCAGGAAAAAAGAAAACTCGGCTGCCGTTTTAGCTGAAAGCTTCTGAGCAAGACCACCAATGATGGTTGCAGCTGAGCGGGAGACTCCTGGAATCATAGCGATACATTGAAATAACCCGATTTTTAATGAAGAAATAGGTGTTGGTTCTTGATCTGATGAGTTTGTAGTATTAAAAATTTTATCAAGGAAAAGAAATACCACACCGCCTATAATCAGCATCAAGGCTACTACCTCCACCCGTTCAAGTAATGCATCGATGTAGTCATTCAATATAAAACCAATGATGGCAGCCGGCAGAAAAGCTATGAAGAGTTTGATGTAGAAATTTACCGACTGAAGAAATTTTTTCCAGTACAATACTAACACCGACAGAATTGCCCCCAGTTGCACAGCCACAATGTATGTTTTAGTGAAAGGCTCAGA
This sequence comes from Bacteroidota bacterium, assembly GCA_018266435.1. GTDB lineage: Bacteria > Bacteroidota > Bacteroidia > Cytophagales > Cyclobacteriaceae > ELB16-189. The sequence goes on from JAFEAL010000010.1 coordinate 75,409, forward strand.
AGCAATGCCCATAAATGAAGAAACAATAATCATATGGCCGGTAGAGGAAACGGGCAAAAATTCGGTAATACCCTCCACAACGGCCAGTACAATGGCCTCAAAGACAGACATTATTTATTTTCTTTTTCAGGTGTGCGCAAGATGGCAAAGATTTCGACTACAAAACCCGCAATAACTATGATTGGGCCAAGTGTAATTCCAAGAAATCCAAAGCCGTGCAGGTTTTTGTCCATAGTCATAATGGTGAAACCAACAATCACTGTTACTACACCGATGATCATCATCTGATAGTTCTTTTTGCCAAAAGGAAGAGTGCTCATATTTCTGTTCTTGTATTCAATAAAGTTCGTCCAAAGATAGTTTTAAATATTTGTTTACGGCCAGGTAAGAACTGACAACCGCCACGATGATGCCCACCAGCAGCAGAGAGGCCATTAAAAGTAGCAGGCGTTCATTATTTTGAATAAGTTTTAATTCTTCAATTCGCTGAGAGGCATAGGCCAATAATCCGATGAGCAGGGCAGAAGCTAAAACACCCGACAACATTCCGTGCAGGGAAGCACGAAATAAAAAAGGTCTTTGAATGAACCACTTTTTAGCGCCCACTAACTGCATGCTACGGATGATAAATCGCTGAGAGTAGAGGGCAAGTCTTAACGTGTTGTTGATCAGCAGCACCACAACAATCAGAAGCAAGGCAACCATGCTCATTATAACCAGGCCAATACGGGTAATGTTTTGATTGATTGACTCGATCAGATTTTCTTTGTAGTACACTTGAAAAACGCCTGGTATTTTTTCAATATCGTTCTTTAGAAGAGCTAGTTTTTCTTTGCTTTGCCACTCTTCGCTGATGCGTACGAGGTAAGCATCGCGCAGCGGGTTTTCTCCTAAAAATTCTTTAAAATTTTCGCCCGTCTCACTGATGAATTGTTTCTCGGCCTCTTCTTTAGAAATGAACTGGATTGCGTTTTTGCTCTGAGATACTATGTTTTTGGCGTACAACTCTTTTTCAATTTTCAGTTTGACTTCGGGGGTGATTTTGTGGTTGAGATAAATTTGAACACGAACAGTCTCTTTAATTATTTTTTCTAACTCTTTGGAGTAGATCACCAGAGCGCCAAACACACCGATGGCAAACAGTGCCAGTGTAATGCTGAATACAGAACTAAGTGAAGGATAGCTTCCTAGTTTTTTCTTGTGTGATGTGCCCGCCCCAATCATAGGCGGCAAAGATAGCGCACATCTTTATAATAAATAAACAATTCAAAAAACGAGCGATTACTTTTGGCCAGACCGATAGGCTTTCAGTTGGCTGATCAACTGGGCATCTTTAATAGCCGTTAGAGGAGTAATGACCGATCGCTTCTCGTTTAGCAGGTAGTAGGAATCTTTGTAATACAAGAATACAGAGTGGGCATCGCCATGAATTTCAAGTATCTCATAAAGGCCTTTATCGAACGAGCCGTAGAGGATTAGTTTTGAATCTTGAAACTGATAGTGGAATGAATACTTTTTATTTAATGCATCAACCTCAACCGCGATGCGGGAAATAGTTTTCTCATTCTTGTCCGCTGTATGGATTTCGGTAGTTTGCGTATTGGAAGAAGACAACTCTGCGGATGGATCAATTACGTCAATCTTTGGATTTGTATTGACCGGAACAGTTTTTTTGCCAGCCGGTGCAGGCGAGGGCAATTTTTTAGTCTCAACTACATTTACTTTCTCTTTTACTTCCTCTTTGTCTTCTGCTACAGGTTCTGTGGGTAGCACGTTTTTGTCAGCGATAACCGGCTTTTCTTGTTTCGTTGTATTTTTGATTGCGGGCTGATTATCGTTGGGTTTAAAATAGAAGTACGAACCTGTAACCACAGCCGTACTGGCTATGGCCACCGCAACTATTTTTCCTATACTAATGCCTGACGAAATACCTCCGCCTACCGGCACTTGATTGAGCAGGGCCTTCAGTTCTGAGGCGCGTGCTTTCTTAATGCCAGCAATGATCTGTTCTTGCAAAGCCAAATCACTTTTAAGCGAAGGGTCAACGGTTAGTTGGTGATCAAAGTTCTGCTTCTCAACCTCGGTCAGTTGGCCTGAAATATATTTTTCTATTAATTCAAAATTTTCCATTGGTCAGTCTAAAAAGTCTTGTTCAGAATATTGGGCTTTAACCAGTTCATCTAATTTTTGTTTGCATTTATATTTTTTTGTTTTGGCGGTGTCGGTGTTGGCAAACCCTAGTTTATCGGCTATTTCCTGCATCGACATTTCGTCAAAATAATAATACATCAATACTTTACGGCACGTTTCACCCAGTTGATCTAAACAACGTGCTATGATCTTTTCGCGTTCGGGCTTATCCATGTCAATTGACTCAAAAACATCTTTTTCTTCATTGGATAGCCTTTTCTTCCGGTCAAGTTCCTTTCTCCACAGGTTCTGACAAATACTGTAGATATATGTGCTCATTTTGGAGGTAAGAATGAGGTTGCCTGATCTTGCTTTTTGCCAAAAAACGACCAAAGCATCCTGGTAAATATCGCGTGCCTCCTCTTCCGTTCCGCTGTTTGTTACCACCAGTTTAGTCATCATCCGGTAGTACTTTTTGTAAATGATCTCAAGCGCTTTTTCATCTCCTTTACGGATTCGCTCAAATATCTCTACTTCGTCTAGTTGTGCTCCAATCTTGGATACTCGCAGTGCCACAGATGGTAACCGTTTAGGTTTATTCAATTACTGTCAGACGTAAGATTAGCAGATAAATTTCACTTTTCTATGGTTCAGTTGCCTTACGTCAATTCTTAGGTACTAAAAATGAGCCTTCTGTAACCACCTCGGGTTATAAAATTTTTCACTTGGTCTCTGGGTTAGTATTGGATTAAGAAGATGATGCATTTTTTTTTGTTCGCTGCATAATTACCCAATAGGTAACCTGGTAAGCTGCCCAGCCGGAGAGCAGGCCAATCACCGCTCCAACTAAAACATCTGCCGGGTAGTGTACACCCAGGTAAATGCGAGTATAGGTCATAAATGCCGCCCATAAAAAAATCAGGTAACTATGCTTATAGAAGGGCCGCAGCCATAACCATAAAAACAAAGCGGTGCCAAAGGTATTGGCCGCATGGCTTGATGCAAACCCATACAAGCCGCCAATATACCCATTGACTGTATGGATAAGTCCTTGCAGCGAAGGCTCACGCGTGGGGCGTAGCCGTTCAAAATACGGCTTCATTAGTTCAGAAGTAATAGTATTGGCGAGTGCTATCGTCAAGGCTGCACCCAGTAGCAGTAACCATCCGTTTACTTTGTATTTCTTAAAAATTAGAAGAATCAATAGGATGTACAGAGGTAGCCAGCAGAAGGTTTGAGTAGCATAATACATGACCGTATCCCAAAACGGATTATGCAACCCGTTAAAGAACAAGAGTATTTTTTTGTCCAACTCAATGAGATCATTCATGGCCTGAGAAAGTTTTATCAGGAGTAGGTTTACATTCAATCCACGGGATTGGGTTTAGTGCTGAGGTTATGTAAAGAATGCGAAGAATTTGCCTTTTCAAAAAACTTGCTTTTGATATTCGCTCAAATATCCTAAAATTTAAGTCAAAAATTTTGTCTATGGAAAGGTTTGATTTAGTTGTGATTGGTGCGGGGCCCTCAGGGTATGCGGCAGCTATGCGCGCAATTGATTTTAAAAAGAAAACACTGTTGATCGAAAAATCAAACGTAGGGGGAGCCGGGATAACCCACGGAGCGTTATCATCCAAAACCTGGTGGGAGCTTTCGCGCGAGGCTTCGGCATTCAGAAAAAATCTGAAACGGTATAACATTCGTGCTCCACACATCAACTACAAAGAAATTCAGGAAGAAGTAAGAAAAGCGGTGCAAGAACGTAAGTCCATGCTGGAAGAACACATGGATAAACTGAAAAGCTCAAACTATTCAGAGTTTCTTAGTTTCAAAACCGGCACAGCTAAATTGCTCGATAAAAACACAATTGAAATAATGCAGGGAGCGCATACTGAAATAATATGGGCTACCCATATTATTTTGGCTACGGGTAGTCGCCCGCGTTATTTGCCCGAGTTGCCTATTGATGAAAAAATTGTGATGACCAGTGAAGGGATTGAAAACATGGAAGATTTTCCTGAGAGCATGGTCATTGTAGGTGCCGGTGTGATTGGATGTGAGTACGCAACTATCTTTTCCGGTTTTGGAAGGACCAAAGTCCACCTGATTGATAAGGGTAACCACATTCTGCCGTTTGAAGATGAGGACATCGTGGCCATCATTGAACGGAATATGGAAAACAACGGGGTACTTATCCACCGCAATTCCCGTTTGGCTGAGATGAAGATTGTAAACGGACGTGTGGAGTATGAACTGGAATATACAGACGGAAGCCGCGAAACATTTAACGTAGAGAAGGCCCTGGTCTCGGTGGGGCGCGTGGCTAACCTCGAAAACTTGTGGAGCGACAAAGTGGGTATCAGTATTTCTAAACGAGGAATAGATAATAACGATACCCAAACCAATGTTCCCAACATCTATGCGGTAGGAGATTTAACGGCAGACATTTCGTTGGTAAATGTGGGCGAGTTGGAAGGACGGTATGCTGTGGAGAAAATTTTTGGCAACCCTTTAAAAAAATTAGTCTATGAAAACATCAGCACGATTATGTTTCTCAGTCCGGAGGTGGCTGGTGTGGGGCTAAACGAAACACAGGCACGCGAACAAAAGATTGATTACAAAGTAGTAACACTGGAGTACAGCACCATTCCCCGGGCTATTGCTAAGCGCAATACACAAGGGTTTATTAAACTGCTGGTTACCAACGATGATGCCATGAAAATTCTAGGAATGAAAGTGGTGGGCATACATGCCAGCAGTGCCATTCAGGCGGTAGCAGTGTTAATTTCAATGGATAAAGGTATAGAAGAACTTGCCGAGTGCGTACATCCACATCCCAGCATTACTGAAGGCATTCAGGAATGTGTGCGTATGCTCATGGGTAAATCACTTTTTAAACCTACCGCATTGAAGGGGCGACTCTCTTGCAGAAAATGTGTAAATAGTCAATACGAAGATATTGTCTTTTAAGTTGTATCAACTTACTGTGTTTTTTATCGTTTATTGAATTCATGAGAATAACCTTTTTTATTTTATTTATTCTGCTTTCGTCTTGCTCGGTTGAAAAACTATACCAGATGAGGCATCTGCAACAAGGGCAATACTTCGAACAAATTGGTTTTGTTGAACTGACTAAAAAATATATTGACAAAGGAAAGAATGACCCATCAGACATTGAAGGTATTTATTCGGTTACCAGCATTGTTTTGAAAAAGTCAAAAGGAATTTTCTCATCTGAAGAACACGAGCGAACTATTGATCAGCGCGATCATTATGCACAAGTGGCAGTAATCAAAGACAATGCCCGCCACAATCGTGAATACATTGAAGTACCTATTGATAAAAATAATTTACCCTCGTATTCGGTACGCGGTGAATTCACTACGCTCTCCGAAGGAAATATTTTGATCTTGAAGCACTTTGAGCCCAAAAGCAAAGTACTGACTTATGCTTTTACTTATGATCGTGAAAAAGATATATTGGAGGGTATTCGTACCGAAACCTCGGGCAGCACTACTTATACCTATAAGCTTATTTTTGTGAGGCTATATCCTAAAGCATCGGATAAAACTAAGTGATTATTTGTGCCGCTTGTGCAGCACATGTTCAACTTCGGTCAGACTTATATTTTTAGCCGCCAGCAATACCAGAAAGTGATACATCAGGTCAGCAGCTTCATTTATAAAAAGATCTTTGTTGTTGTCTTTGGCTTCAATGACTAACTCAACGGCCTCTTCGCCTACTTTTTGTGCTACTTTGTTAATACCTGAGTCGAGTAGTGAATTAGTATATGATCCTATCTTAGGATTCTTCTTGCGCGAGTGAATGATTTCCTCTAAAAAAATCAATCCTGATTTTTTATTTTTTTCATCAAAACAAGTGTCAGCACCCGTGTGACATACTGCACCGTTTGGTTTTGCCTTGATTAACAGGGTGTCACGATCGCAATCAGTGGCGATACTCACCATCTCTAAAAAATGACCAGATGTTTCGCCTTTCGTCCATAAGCGTTGTTTGCTTCGGCTGAAAAACGTAACCTTTTTTTCAAACAGTGTTTTTTCTAGCGCTTCTTTATTCATGTATCCAAGCATCAGTACGATGCTGGTTTCGGCATCTTGTACAATGCAGGGGATCAAGCCATTTGATTGGGTGAAATTCAGTTCAGAAATATTCATACTACATTCGTATTGAAATGTGATTTTTCTTCAAATATAATTTCAGATCAGGGATTTTAATTTCGCCAAAATGAAAGACCCCTGCTGCCAGTGCAGCGTCAGCCCGACCGAGTGTAAATGCTTCAAAAAAATGAAAAACATGACCGGCTCCACCGGAAGCAATTACCGGTATTTTTAAGAGTTCATTTATTTTTTTTAACGGATCCAGGGCAAAGCCGTTTTTTGTGCCATCGTGATCCATGCTGGTAAATAGTATTTCGCCTGCTCCGCGTTCTTGCCCTTCTTTAGCCCACGAAAATAATTTTTTATCAGTGGGGAAGGAGCCCCCGTGGGTGTGCACCGCCCATGTGTTGCTCATCTTGCGTGTATCTACGGCCAGCACCACAAACTGAGATCCAAATTCTTTAGCTAACTCATCAATTAAATCAGGATTTTTTACGGCAGAAGAATTGATACTCACTTTGTCAGCGCCTGCTTCCAGTAAGGGAGCAACGTCTTGAACAGAGCCGATACCTCCACCCACCGTAAACGGTATGTTGATGCGTGAGGCAACTTGCCTTACCAAGTTGGTTATTGTTTTTCTTTTTTCGGTTGTAGCTGAAATATCCAATAATACCAGTTCGTCAACACCTTGTTCAGCATAAGCGGCAGCCAATTCAACCGGGTCTCCTGCATCGCGTAGTTTAACAAAGTTTACACCCTTTACCGTGCGTCCGTCTTTAATATCGAGGCAGGCAATGATTCGTTTGGTGAGCATCAATTTTTTTTTAATTCGGCCAGGTTAATTCTTCCTTCATAAATGGCTTTGCCTATGATCACTCCGTGCAGGTTGAGGAAGTTTAGTGCTTTAATATCGTCAGCAGAAGATACACCCCCGCTGGCATTGATCTTCAGCGATGGAAATCGTTGCTTTAATTTTTTATACAACCCGATATTGGGTCCTTGCAGCATGCCATCGGATCCGATGTCGGTGCAGGTTAAATATTCCAGCCCCTGATTGATGAACTCAATAACCAGGTTGAACAACCGGAAGTTTACCGACTCTTGCCACCCATTAATCATGATGTTTTCATTTTTTACATCTGCACTCAGGATAAAATTATCCGGGCCGTACTTGTGCAGCCAGCCAATAAATTTCTTAGGTTCCTGAACTGCCAGACTGCCTACATTGATTTGATTGATGCCCAGGTTAAGCAGGTGTTCTACTTCTTCATCGGTTTTTACACCGCCACCGAAATCAATGGTGAGAACTGTTTTGTCTTGAATTTCTTCAATTACTTTCCAGTTGACTACTTTTCCTTTTTTAGCTCCGTCAAGGTCAACTAAATGAAGGTACTCCATGCCGACATCCTGAAATTCAAGCGCTACTTCTGCCGGGTTTTTGCGATAAACCTTCATCTGACCAAAATCACCTTGGGTAAGCCGCACGCATTTGCCTTCTATAATATCAATGGCGGGTATAATTTTCACTCGATTGAATTTAAAAAATTTCTTAGCACTACTTCCCCCGCATCAGAGGATTTCTCCGGATGAAACTGTACTGCATAAAAATTATTTCTTCTCATAGCTGCACTGAACGGAACAGTATAGTCTGTAACGGCCGTTGTGTCTGGATTTACAGGAACATAAAAACTATGAACAAAGTAAACGTATTTTTCATTCAGTGAAGGATCGAGCCAACCACAGATTTTTGTCAGCGAGTTCCAGCCCATGTGGGGCACTTTTAGTTGATTAACCGGTTCAAATTTTTTAACCGACTGGTTAAATATTCCGAGGCAAGGTGTGTTGTTTTCGTCAGAGTGCCGGCAGAGCAGTTGCATACCCAGGCAAATGCCAAGCACCGGCTGCTTTAAACTTACTATGAGTTGGTCAAGTTTTTTTTCTTTCAGGTAGCTCATGGTGGTGTTGGCCTCACCCACGCCCGGAAAGATCACCTTATCGGCATTTTGTATTTCTTCAATGCTATCGGTGATGGTATAGGTTATCCCCAGTCTTTCCAAAGCAAAAGCTACCGAGCGGATGTTTCCTGCATTGTATTTTATGACAGCTACTTTCATTTATTAAATAGACGTAATGAGCTTGAGTGCACAATATCGGCAGCAAAAATAATCTGAACGGATGAATGTTTACAGGTTAAGTTGTTATAACATTGCTCTGCAGGGAGTAGTCAAAACATTTTAGATTATTTTCTTTGCCGACTTTTACATTTCAATTAATTTGTGGCGATGAAAAATATCAAAGGTCCTGCGGTTTTTCTTGCTCAATTCTTAAGTGATGAACCTCCGTTCAATAACCTAAAATCCATTTGCCAGTGGGCAAAATCACTCGGGTTTGTTGGTGTGCAGATTCCAACATGGGATATGCGAGCCATTGACTTGAAGAAGGCAGCCGAGAGTAAAGATTATGCCGATGAGGTAAGAGATACTGTAGAGTCATGCGGATTGCAGATCACCGAATTATCTACTCATTTGCAAGGACAATTGGTGGCTGTGCACCCGGCTTACGATGTTATGTTTGATGCCTTTGCGCCTAAAAGTGTGCAAGGCAAGCCCAAAGAGAGAACAGCCTGGGCCGTTGACCAGTTGAAGCTTGCGGCTAAAGCAAGCAAAAATTTAGGAGTTAATGCACACGCTACTTTTTCAGGGGCATTGATGTGGCACACCGTTTACCCGTGGCCGCAGCGGCCTGCCGGTTTGGTAGAAGATGGATTTAAAGAACTGGCCAAACGCTGGCTCCCTATTTTAAATACTTTTGACAAGGTGGGGGTAGATGTTTGCTATGAAATCCACCCGGGAGAAGATTTGCACGATGGCATTACCTTCGAACGTTTTTGGGAAGCCACCGGAAAACATTTGAGAGCAAATATTTTATATGACCCAAGCCATTTTGTTTTACAACAACTAGATTATCTTCAGTACATCGATTTCTATCATTCGTTCATCAAAATGTTTCATGTAAAAGATGCCGAGTTCAATTCAACGGGAAAGAGCGGTGTATACGGTGGCTATCAGGATTGGATCAACCGGCCTGGACGATTCCGCTCCATTGGTGACGGTCAAGTAGATTTTAGATCTATCTTTTCAAAACTTGCGCAATATAACTACGATGGATGGGCTGTGCTGGAGTGGGAGTGTTGTATTAAACATCCAGAACAAGGCGCGAAAGAAGGAGCTGAACGCATTCGTGAGTACCTGATCCGTGTAACTGAAAAGGCATTTGATGATTTTGCTTCAGCCGGAAAGAAACCTAAGCTTAATAAAAGTATTTTAGGAATCAATTAACTTTTATATTATCAACCATTAACCAATTAACTACTATGAAAAAGATTTATTCCATTATCTCTATTATTTCAATTGTTTGTTTTGTGATTTCATGTGGATCGAAAAAAGAAAGTACAGAAGCAGCTAAAGAAGACTATGGCACACCACAAGAAGAGACTACAGCAACAAAATCTGACCCAATAGCCCAGGGAGAAATGCTGGTGAAAGCCAACGATTGCAAAACTTGTCATGATGCCAACAAAAAAATAATTGGCCCCAGCCACACTGATGTAGCTAAGAAATATGAATTTAATGATGCCAATGTAAAGATGCTTGCTGAAAAGATCATTAAAGGCGGATCGGGCGTTTGGGGCCAAGTGGCTATGTCGCCCCATCCAAACGTTTCAGAATCAGATGCTGAACTGATGGCAAAGTATGTGTTGTCGTTAGACGGGGAGAAGGAACATTGATGAGAATAATTCACCACTGAGAAAGTGACACCAAGAATATATTTTTTGATGCCACTTTCTTTTTTATGGAAGTGAATGAGTTGAGTTTTCTAAAAATAGATTTAGGGGGTTCGTCAATTATCGTTAGCTTAGCGACTTGCGCAATTTTTTAAAGCATGAGTGAAGAACTTCTAAAGGCGATTATTCAGTTTTTTGCTATCGTTGCCAAAGAGCGTATAACGGAAGACGAACGTACAATTATTAAAGAATTTTTAAGTCTTCACCTAAACCAGGACAGGGTTCGTTATTATCTTTCGCTATTTGATGAGTTTTGCAAAAAAAATAACCGCGCTCACACACAAGTAGAGAACGTTGATCAGGAAACACAAGAATTTGTAGATGACTGGGCACAAATTATTCAAATTGCCCGCAAAGTAAATCAGGCGCTTACTACCCAGCAAAAAGCCGTTCTTGTCATTAAGGTGATTGAACTGGTTTTTGCCGGCAATGAACTTTCTGAGAGACAAAGCAATTTAATTTTTTATATCGGTGAAGCATTAAAAATCCCCGCTAAAGATATTAAGACCATGCGTGCCTTTGTATTGGGGCACGATGTGGAAGAGTTTGAGTCAAAAAATATATTAATCATAGACGAGAGTGAATCAGTTGGTAATAGACATGAAGGCCCGCACCTAACAGCTAAAAATATTTCGGGCATGATCGCCATCTTGCGATTGCCCAACATTGAGACCTATTTCATTAAGTATTTAGGGATTACACCTCTTTACCTGAATAGCCTTCCGTTAAAATCACGTAAAGTAGATGTGCTCCCCACAGGAAGTACCCTGCGCGGATCTAAAATTGAGCCAATTTATTACAGCGATATTGTTGGCAAATTCTTATCACAGGAGAACCGGGTAAAAGTAAGTTTTATTGCTGACCACATTTTTTATCATTTTAAAAGTGGCCGGGCAGGTTTGCAAAATGTGAGCATTGCCGAGAACGGAGGAAAGCTGATTGGAATCATGGGAGGAAGCGGCTCAGGAAAATCAACTTTGCTCAATGTGTTAAATGGAACGGAGAAGCCATCCAGTGGCCAGGTACTGATCAACGGGATAAATGTGCACGAGCAGCCACATCTTGTAGAAGGTGTAATTGGTTACATTCCGCAAGATGATTTGCTCATGGAAGACCTGAGCGTGTACGAAAACCTATACTACGCAGCACAGCTTTGCTTTGCCCATTACACCACCCACCAGATCATTGAGAAGGTGGATAACTTACTTTCTAATTTAAACCTGACAGATATCAAAGATTTGAAAGTAGGATCTGCCTTGCAAAAAATTATCAGCGGTGGGCAACGAAAAAGATTAAACATTGGGTTGGAGCTTCTTCGCGAGCCAACGATACTTTTTGTGGATGAACCGACATCGGGGCTGTCATCGCGCGATTCTGAAAATATCATGGATTTACTGAAGGAATTGACGCTACGCGGTAAAATGATATTTGTTGTGATACACCAACCATCGTCTGATATCTTTAAAATGTTTGATTCGTTACTCATTTTTGATTTGGGTGGGTTTCAGATTTATTATGGCAACCCCGTAGAGTCGGTTAATTATTTTCAGGATATCATCAATGCGGCTAACCGTTCACCCGGGGCATGCCCCGAGTGCGGCAATATCAACCCTGAACAAGTATTCAATATCATTGAAACACGAGTGGTAAACGAATACGGGCACCTTACCCGAACCAGAAAAGTTTCGCCCGGGCAATGGTATCAATATTTTAAGAAGAAGATAAAGATACCCAAGATTGAAGAGTACAACGAATCGCTACCGGCTGTGCAGCAAATTCCGCAGTGGTTTCAGCAACTTCGTACATTTGTTGTTCGTGATATCAAATCTAAATTAGCTAACCGCCAATACGTTACCATCAATTTATTATTGGCACCTCTGCTAGCTCTTTTTATCGGCTACTTCGTTGAGTATTTTGATTACGTTGGCATTGATCATCCGCATTATTCATTCTATGACAATGCCAATATTCCTGTGTATTTTTTCATGAGTATTGTTGTGGCTCTTTTTGTTGGACTGATTGTGAGTGCTGAAGAAATTTTTCGCGATCGTAAAATTTTAAAACGCGAACGCTTTCTGCACCTAAGTCGCAGCAGTTACTTTGTTTCAAAACTCGTGATCTTGTTTTCTATTTCAGCTATTCAAACAGTAACCTTTGTACTTGTAGGTAATGCGCTGCTCGAAATACCGCTGACAGAAATGCGCTATTGGCTTATTTTATTCTCATGTTCGTGCTTCGCCAATGTGCTGGGACTTAACATATCTTCTGCTTTTGATTCGGCTGTAACCATCTATGTTTTGATTCCGATTTTGATCATTCCACAACTCCTGCTGAGCGGAGTTGTGATCAGTTTCGATAAATTCAATCCTAAAGTAGGTTCACCTAACGGTATTCCGATTTTGGGCGAATTGATGACTTCGCGTTGGGCCTTTGAGGCTTACATGGTTACTCAATTCAAAGATAATCCTCTTGAAAAAATATTTTACCCGATTGATCAGAAGCGTGCCAATGCCGAATACAAACGAGGCTATTACCTGCCCGAACTGGAATCTCGCTTAGCGTATGTAGTGAATCACCCGATGGACTGGAGAAATTCATCAGACAATAGCAAAGTCAATAAGTCACTCAATTTACTTCGCAATGAATTGACTTTTGAGTCAGGCTTTGTCGGAAAAGGAATTCCTGAAATTAATAACCTGTCTGTCGGTAAATTTGATTCGGCCACGTATTTGAAAGTCAGTGAGTATTTAAGGACATTGAAAAGTTATTACTCCATCCGAATTCGGGATGCCGTGGCCGGCAAAGAAAAAATGATGGCACAGTTTACCAATGACGAAGCCAAAAAAGTAGCTTTTGAAAAGCTGAAGTTAAAATACCAAAACGCAGCCGTTACAAAAATGGTAGAGAATACCGAAAGCTCAATGCGTGTAGTGGAGTGGGATGGAGAGCTGATTCAAAAAATCTATCCAATCTATTTTAACGAACACAGACCCGAACACTTCTTCGATTTTCGTGATAATTTTTACATTCCCACCAAATATTTTGCCGGTCAAAAGTTTGATACGCTATATTTCAATCTGACTGTTATTTGGGTGATGGTTATTATTCTTTATGCCACCTTGTACTTTGAATTGCTGAAGAAGGCCGTGCACGGATTTAATATGAGAAGGAGGTATGGCAAAAAATCACTTTAAACACAGATTATATTTTTTTATCAGCCAATAATAACAATGGTAAAAAGTTATATACTAAATTATTTACTACACAATATTAACTGCCATGAGGTCGCTATTATTTACAATTTTTGTTTTGCTTTTATTGGTATCTTGTAAGGAGCATGAGGTAAGCCCCACCAAGCCCATCTCTCCTTCAACCCCGGTACAACTACCCATAAACTTATCAGGCTATACCGACAAAACAAGTTACTATCCTGGGGAAACAGTTGAGCTATACCTTTCTGCAGATAATAAAGCAGATAATTGTCTTATACGAATATATAACATAAACCATGATTCGGTTTCTTATTTTAATACAGCTATAAAACCCCAGCCTATTCTAAACAATGACCCTTGGATGAATGGTTTTGGTTATGCTCTTACTACCACATTTACCATACCCATTACTTTTCAGAGCGGTGTGTACCTGATTGAAAATAAGTTTTTGTTGATTGTTAAATCATTGCATCGGCCACAGATAGTAATCGTTTTTCCTTTAAATACAGAAAATGCATACTGTCAATCAGGAGGTAAGAGTTTGTACCGACCGGTAGGAAACAAAGCACAGATTATTTCATTTTTAAGGCCGATCCCCTTCCCCCATGAGAATAAAAATTTGAATTTTCTTGAGAAGGGTTTGCAATTCTTCCATTCACAAAAGGACCTTAACTCAGGCTACATCACAGATATAGATTTGGATGACGAACATGCCCTTGACGGAGCAAAATTGTTAATTATTCCCGGGCATAGCGAGTACTGGACCTTGCGTGCCAGGAGAAACTTTGACCGATATATTAATAAGGGGAACAATGCCCTGATACTATCTGGAAACACTATGTGGTGGCAAGTGAGGTATTCGAGCGACCAAAAACAGTTGATTTGTTATAAAGACATTAGCGACCCCATTTCAGACCCACTTCAAAAAACCATAAACTGGGTTGACCCGTCTCTTAACTATCCAACCATTTCAAGCATCGGTGCCGATTATGTTCATGGTGGGCATGGAAATATTGGATGGGGCGGGTATAAAGTTATCACTCCTATGTCGCCTTTATTAAGTGGAACCGGACTTAGACAGGATGATATACTCCACATCCCAACTATTGAGTATGATGGGATTGCTATCCTCGGTTATCAAAATGGATATCCTATACCTGATAAAAAGGATTTTTACAAATTAGAAGTAATAGGATTTGATGAAACAAACTATTCAGGCATGGCCAATGTAGCTGCTTTTTATGCTCTACAGAAAAAAATAAACTCAGGAATAATTGTAAATATGGGAACTACCGATTGGTGCTCAAGACATGGGGTGGGCGGCACAGACAAAGACAAAGTTCAACGAATTACTCGTAATGCGATTGGCTTGTTGATTAATAGTGGTAATGTATTTACTAAATAGAATTTTGCTTAATATCACTACACACTCCAGTTCACGGAAATACTTCAAGAGCTTCTTAAAATCATAGACTGGCTCAGTTAGATAAGAAAATATAAATTCCAACTGATGTTTTGAAATACCGTGTTACATTTGCCTTAAATTCATTTCTAAAAAATAGTTTATTTGACTTTCCAAGATTTTCATTTTAATCATAAACTGCAAGATGGGCTGAATGCCATGGGTTATAAAAACCCCACACCCATTCAAGAGCAGGCCATTCCATTGATCCTAGCAAAACGCGATTTAATTGCCTGCGCACAAACAGGTACAGGGAAAACTGCGGCTTACTTACTTCCTATTTTAAATAATATCATCCATTCAGATCATCGTCATCTGAATACACTAATCATCGCCCCCACTCGAGAGCTTGTGCAGCAAATTGATCAACAAGTTGAAGGCTTTGCCTACTTTACGGGTGTGAGTTCTATTCCAATTTATGGCGGGGGAGACGGAGCCGTATGGGATCAGCAAAAAAAGGCGCTTGAGGCCGGAGTTGATTTGATGATAGCCACACCGGGCCGGTTAATTGCTCAGCTGGCATCGGGAGTGATTGACCTGAAACATGTTCAACATCTGGTGCTTGATGAGGCTGACCGCATGCTCGATATGGGCTTTCATGATGATATCATCCGCATTATCAAATACCTGCCACCCTCCAGACAGACTTTATTGTTCTCAGCCACGATGCCTCAGCGCATCAGAACTTTGGCCAATAGAATTTTGAGAGAACCCGTTGAAGTAACGATTGCCATTTCAAGACCCGCGGATGGCATTGTTCAGGAAGCATATTTGGTAAACGATGATCAAAAAGAAAAACTGATCACACACCTATTGAAGGGTTCAAACTTTTCGAGCGCACTTATTTTTGCATCAACAAAAGAAAAAGTTAAGCATCTTGGTCGTTTATTGCCTAAACTCGGACTTCCTTCTAAAGCCATTCATTCTGATTTAGAACAAAGTGAGCGCGAAGAAATTTTACGAGAATTTAAAAATAAACAACTGAATCTTTTGATAGGCACAGACGTACTTTCGCGAGGCATAGATGTAGAGGGAATTGAATTGGTTCTGAACTACGATGTGCCACCCGATCCTGAAGATTACATTCACCGCATCGGGCGCACGGCCCGGGCGGCCAGCACCGGTCATGCAATCACATTTATCAACCAGTTTGACCAGCGTAGGTTTGGGCAGATCGAAAGTTTAATTGGTTGTGAAATTTCAAAAGCTAATTTACCTGAGGGTTTTCAATCTTCGTTTGTGTACAACCCGTATAGCAAGCAACGGCCGGATAAACCGCGCAATACCCATGCGCGTAACTCAAATTCTAATAAAAGATTTTTTAAAAAAAGAAGCTAACGCAACACTTCTTAGTATTTTTTCTCAATCGTTTTTTTTATCACATCAGAAAAATATTTTCCATAATACGGCCCCACCCAGTTCAAAGCCATTATTTCTTCTTGTTCAGAATGACCGTAGTGTTTATCAGATGTGATGTAACCCACATAGTCTCCATTGAAACTGGTAATAAACAATTTCTCGTTTTTTAACCGGGCAAGTTCGCCCAACCGGTCATCAGTATATATTTCTCCTGAGAAATCGCACGGCATTCCGTACATGGTAACATTGCCTAACTTCAGAAAACGGATGTCACCTTCCAGCTTTTGAAAGAGTCCTTTAAAAACCCAGTCATGTACTTTATATTTTTGAAGAATATGTAACTGTGATGGGCCATAGTGTATCGAAATATTTCCCGTATCAATTTCAGCATTTAAAAGTGGTTCGCCTAAAGCAGTTTTAATTTTGCGGTAGAGCCTGTTGCTTAGTGAATCACAATAAACAAATTCTTTTTCATTAGTAAAGCGCGTGCGGTGGCTGCCAATCATTCCTGCCGTGAACAAGGCAAAATCCACATCTTTTTTTTCAGCCTTTTGTATTAATGCCCCGACATAATCACCTGAAAGAGCACGACTTAAATGGCTAATGTTGGTGGGATGACCGCTGTAACTGACCAGCAAGGCTTTTTTGTTGTCTTCTCTTTTAATTTTGAAACCCCGGAGTTTACCATCCACTGAGCCATGCTCGGGGTCAATGCGGTTTTCAACGTATTCATTAGCATTGGTTTCATAATACTCAATTTTTGAGGGGAGCATCTGTTGAATAGTTGACTGTATGGAGGCATTCACTTTTGCGGCAAGAGAATTTAACCACTCGTCATTGTATGGCCCGAGAATTAAGTTTCCGATTACACTATCGTTCCATGCCCCCAGGCTGCTGTGTACATGGGTAGCGCTGAAGTAGAGAAAATGGTTTGAATGATTCAATGATTCAATTTTATGTTTCAGGGCAGGAGGAAAAATGAGCAAGTCGGCACTAATGATAAAAATGGTTTGGTTACCATTACTGATGGCGAGCAGGCGTATATAAACTGAATCGTGAACAGAATCAAACCGGTTGCGTGGAGCATAGCCCGCCATGGGCATAGGGTGTGAGGGGGTAATGTTGATAGTTGCCCAGGCTGTTTTCCATCCACCATCTGGTAAAAATTTAGTTGGGTGAAAGGCATCCAGTTCTTTCATCGTTTGCAGGTAAAAACCCTGTTTTTCTAATGGGCTGTCGTCAATGGGGCCGATCAAAGAAACAAACAGTACACAGATAATGCCTGTAACTATTAATGCAATACGAATAAAGGTTTTCATTTTTTTCAAAGATATATCTTCCGATCAATAAAAATGCCAATGATTCGTGTTCAGCGAATTCAAAAAAAATGTTTTTTTGCTATTGCGTAACGCGAGGGAGGAGCGTATGATGGTTTAGCAGAATTACAGATATTGGCTAAACCGTTTTCTTGTTTTTGAAATAAAATAAATAGAAGATAATAACCAAGATGCCCATTGCCGGAACGAAAAAAATCATAGCACCTGCTGTAATTTTCACTGCTCCTGTTTCAGGGTCTGTTTCAAAGCACCGAAATAAAATATTTTTTGAAGACATGGGGTATGAGCGAACGAAATATCCACTCAGTATCTGAACGGCCTCATTTAAACGTTGAGCTGCTACTTCATCACCGGTAATGATTCTTCTGATTTGGCCATTGGCTATTCCTGTTATTTGAACCGGATGATCCAGTTGGTTACTGTTACCAATTTGCTTGTACCAAAACCCAGTGGCGTTGGTAATTTTTTTCAAGTCAACTGCGTTAGTTGTTCCTATAATAAATTTTTGATTGCGATCAATGCCGGCCATCCGGCAAAAGGCTCTCACACGTGAAATGTTGTCAGTGGTATCGAAACTAAGGATCAGTACATTGTAGTCTCTGTTCACTCCTCCAATGGTATTGACGGCATTGCTGAATGAAAGGAGATACGGGCTGCATCTGCCTTTACACTCGGCATAGACATACGCTAGCAAAAGTGGTCTTTCTTGCCACAAAGACGACAACTGTATTTTTGTTTTGCCGGTATCAATAAGAATATCAGGTACCGGTTTGTATAAAAATAAATCTTCGTCAAGGGGTGGGGGAGTACCGTTAGCCTGTGAGTAGCAGAACGAGACTCCTCCCATTAAAATAACAGTAAAGCCTGTTATCATTAAAAGCTGCTTATGTAGTCTATTCATGGAATATATTCCTTCAATAATTCGCCTGTTATTGCAGGGTGTGGTAAGCTTTTTTCCACTTATTAAAAAAGACAATGAAGTATAAGAGAATAGCAAGGAACAAGAGCAATCCAAAAAATAACCCCATCTCTGCCCAAAACGGTCCTTTGCTGATCACATCCCAGCCATAAGATGAATACCTTCTGGGGATAGAGTCTGCCCCGGCCATATAAAATGCCATCACAAATCCATAGCCACCGATTAAGTAGAGCCCCAAAATAATTTGCGATGTTCTTTCATTTCGGTTTGATTCACTGATCTCAAGAACTACATGGAAAAAGTACCCCATGATGATCATGACCAAACCGGCAATCATGTAGGTATGAAAGTGAGCGGGTACCCATAAGGTATTATGAAAAACTGTGTTGACGGCAACCGTTGAGTCGATTACGGCACCTATTCCGCCTATGGCCCATCCCATAATCCCGAGAAACATAAACGATGAGCTTAAGTTCCATTTGATATTTGATTTGTAAACAATTGCCAATGTTCCAAAGATGGACATGATTGCAGCCGGTATCGAGCTGGTATAAGATGCGATCTGCCCGGCATACTGCATCCACACGGGCTGGGCAAAATCCATGTATAGGTGGTGGAAGTAGGCAAATAATACCAGCAATAACACAAAGTTCCAGGCTATGGATACGGCTCGGTTATTCTTCCAGTACCTTCCGGTATATTCCGGAAACACATCGTATACAATACCCACCCCTAAATACATACTCAGGTTTACGATGAGATGGCCGAAGAAAAAGGTTAGGTTTTTCATGAGCAGTGCATCATTCATTTTTTCTGTGCCTATTTCAGTAAAATAGAATATGATTAAGATTACTGCCGAGATCAGGGCGGCAAAACAAGCAATAACACTGGTAGTGGTAATGGTTATAAAAGGAGGTGTAACAGGCTCTTCTTTACCGCTGATGTATTGCCAACCTAATGCGTGATGCAGTTTGTATTTCTCTGATACAGCTCTTAAATAATCAAAATTCCAAACCAACCAGCTTACTCCTAAAATGGTAATGCCCAATAAAAAAGCAACCGTTGACCACATTGGCCAAGTGCCTTTAAATGGTAGGGGGTACAGAAAGTACCAGCCCGCTGCGAATTTTCCGATCACTACTGAAATTAAAATAACAACAATACCCAGCACGCTGGTGATGTATGAAAAATTTTGAACTTTTTTTGAAGGCGAAATATATTTGGCCGACACATAGATTACTCCGGCCATTGAGCCTACATACCAAATGCCTGCCATGCCAATTCCGTGAAGTGTCATCGCTGAATAAAAATATTCCTGCAAACCGGGGAGCAGATTGGCTTGCTCGGTTCTCATAAATAATCCCAGAAAAGCAAGTACAATAAAAAGAATAATGACGGTTAACATCCACCACAGTGTGATTGATGAAAAAATATTTTTTGATTTTGTTTCCATAATAGTATTGATACGAGATTTTTGATTGGTGAATAAGTAATTATTTAACCTCCATTTCTGTCTTCATGATTTGGTGAGCCATCCCGCAGTACTCTAAACATAGTGCACTGTACACCCCAGGCTCGGTAAATTTCACTCTCAATACATTCACATACCCCGGCATGGCTTGTACCTGTGCTATAATGTCACCTTTGGGAGAGTAGATTGCAAAGTCATGGTTCACATCTTTGCTGCTCACCCTGAACTCGATCAATTGATTAACCGGAATGTATGGTTTCTGCCCCGTTCCGGCTGAGTCGGTTCCCGGGTATTTGATGTCAAAAGAAAACATCATGGCATCTACGGGGATAACCAGGTTAGGTGTTTCATTGCTTTTGGAATAAGGTAACATGGAGAACGTAAAAAACAACAGCACAAACAAAACAATCATTTGTACATAAAATAAAATACCGCGAAACTTGTATGCTTTTTTTACGACCCACTCCGGGTTGGGATTTTTAGTTGATCGGCTGATGTAGCGAAAGGTTAAGACAATCAATAATCCAATCAACAAGAAAATAGTTAAGT
Organism: Bacteroidota bacterium; assembly: GCA_018266435.1. Classification (GTDB taxonomy): domain Bacteria; phylum Bacteroidota; class Bacteroidia; order Cytophagales; family Cyclobacteriaceae; genus ELB16-189. The sequence continues at coordinate 95,810 of JAFEAL010000010.1, forward strand.
AAAGTTTTTGTGATTGCATGATTAAAAGTTGTTTAGGTGAACAATAAAAAATTTACGTGTTCAAATGTATAACTATCAACCATAATTTATCAATAGAAGTACTTTTATTTTCAATTATGTATAGGCGCAGCGGTTTTTAAAAAGATATTTTCATCTCTTTTTAATTTTTAAGCTGTATAAAACCAATTGAATGTTTTTCTATGTATGAAAATTATGTACTACAGAAATAGTACGGGGCTTACCGCATAACAAATTGACATACTCTAGTTTATTGCAGAACCTCTTCAGGTTGATGGCAGTTAACTTCTTTTTTACTTGCGGCAGTTGAATCAATTTTTTTTAAGTATTTTCTTCCGCTGGCAATGAACCATACCAATGGAACTAAACCACCTAAGGTAAAGATAGCCCCACCTACAATACGCATCCAGGTTAATGTTTGAAACTTAGTGCTGTCAATAAACTCGGCACTACGGGCAAACCATAACCCACGCTCGGCTACAACTTTAAATTGCCAGATTCCCGCAGGGAACAAATCCATAAGAACCATGAGCAACAGCCCTACATTAATGCTCCAGAAGATTGTTTTAACAAGTTTAGGTTTCCACCATTCGGCTTTAAACAATAATTGACAACAGAAAAGCACAGTGGCCAAAGCCAGGTTGCCGTATACCCCCATCAAGGCAGCATGCCCGTGATTGACCGTTAAATAGGTACCGTGCTCATAGTAATTAGCGATTGGCAAATTAATGATGAATCCCATCACACCGGCACCAAAAAAATTCCAAAAATTTACACTCACTAAAAACAAGAAAACTTCTGAAAAGCCAAACCGCATTTCGTTCCTTCCGTTTCCATTATGGTTTTGTTCAAACAAGCCGGGCAGTTTGCTGAATCGCCAGGCTTCCAGTGTAAGCAGTACTAACGGTATTACTTGTAGTGTTGAGAATACCGAACCAAGGGCCATTGTAAATACCGGTTTGGCATTCCAATAAAAATTATGAGAGATACCCAGCAAACCGGAGCCAAGGAATAATAATGTGGCTAAATAGATTACACGAATAGCAGCATGGCGGCTCACCAATCCCATTACCACCATAAAGTATCCAATTAGCACGGTAGTGAATACCTCAAAAAAAGCTTCTGCCCACATGTGCACAACCATCCACCGCCAAAAATCAGCAATCACAAAATTAGTTCTCGGTGTAGCAATAAATCCGGATATCAACAAAACGATAACGCTAAACGTGGCATAGACTAACCAGTTGGGTAGTGCCCAGGGTTGTTTCATTTTCATTACCGGCTTCACACCCCGGTATAAGGTGATAGCCCAAATGATAAATACAACTCCCAGCATAATTTGCCACACTTTTCCTAACTCTACGTATTCCCATCCCTGGTTGCCAAACCAATACCAGCCGTTTCCTAAAAGGCCTTTAGGGCCTAATAGTATCCCTGCAAAGGAACCACCAACCAATAAGACGGTGATCCAAAATACTACATTGATCATTTTTAATTGACCTTTTGGTTGTGCCGGTGAAACAAGCGACATCATAAAGAAGGAGGCTCCAATCCAGCAGGCAGATATCCAAAGGAGCGATAATTGCACGTGCCAGCTGCGGGTAATGGCGAGAGGTAATTTTTCAGAAAGATCTACTCCAAAAAATTTGGTGAACCCAACAAAATCATGAACCGTTAAAATACCTGTCAGTACCTGCACGGCAAACAGGATCATGGTTACATAAAAAAATTTATACACGGCACGCTGAATGTGGTTAGGTTTAAATTGGCTCACTTCAGCTTTAGTCATAAACGGGTCACTCTTGCCGGTAAAACTTTCATCATCGAGTTTATCCATTTTTCCATGATAAAATAAGACGATACCTAACCCGAAGATCAGCCCCAGCGAGCCCAGTATGCTCCATAAGATTACCGGAGTTGTAGGAGTGTTTCCAGCTTGGGGATCATAAGGCCAGTTATGTGTATAACTGTAATTTTCGCCAGGTCTTTCCACACTACAAACCCAGGCCCCCCAATAGAAAAAAGCTGCAAGAGATCTTATTTCTTTCTGATCAGTGATGTAATGGGTTGGCTTCATGGCTGCAGCAAATGACGCATCTGTAAATTTTTTTATATAAAACTGAATCAATTCACCGGCAGCATAGGTCTGTGCAGCCGACAGCACAACTTCATTCTTGCTCTTGTCATAGTTATTTTCTTTCAGTTCAGTTTTTATGCGTGCCTCAATAACCTCTTTTAGTAAAGAGGAGTCATAGGAAACTGATAAATGACTTTTGTAGTAGTAGCCCATATAAAGCGACAGGGTATGTAAGGCCTCAGCAGTAAAATCCGGCCCACGATAACCTCCGTCACCAAACATAGATCCGTATTCCATCAATGCATATTTCTGAAATACAGCCTGTCCATTTAAGATATCTTCATAACTGAATACAGTTTGCCCTTGCACTGAAATGTAAGTAGGCAAGGGTGGAGCTTCCGTATAGGTATGCCTTCCAATAAAAAATACACCAGTTATGCTTACTATAAAAATAACCAGTAACGGAGCCCACCAGTTTTTTGGGTTTAACAAGTAGGTGATGAAATTATTTGCTGCCATTAGAGTATGAGACAATGCATTGAAAATATATTTAAAGACAAATATATCCTTTTATGTTTCTCTAACCAATTTGTATAGCGATTGGAGTATTCTAAAAAAAATTAAAATAAATACAGGTCTATAAATGGTAGCTAGTGAATGGTGCTACGGTTCGGGGCTTTGTGAAGTGGCGGATTTATAGCAATAACTTTCAATCGAAGCACCAACTTCAAAGATAGCACAAAAGTTTCAATCGAAGCCGTTTCCCCGCCATTTCACAAAACCCTTGTTGGCGGCTGCTCTTTTTCCTGCGGTTCGGTCAGTTTAGCGTGTGATTGTCCTAAAAGTCAGGTTCACTCTTGGCTGTGTTATGCGTTTTGTTGGTGGAAGACGATGCAACCAAAATGTCTGTGTTGTGTCTTTCATTACCAACAAACTACCGTGTTCTAAAATCAATTCTATTTTTTCGCTTGTCTGTTTGTGTTTGAAAGCAAATTTTCGTTCTGCACCAAAAGTCAGTGAGCCGATTGCACCGTTTTTCTTTAAGTCGGTTTCTCCGTCACTGTGCCACGCCATTCCTTCTTCTCCGTTGTGATACAAATTCAGCAAACACGAATTAAACGTTTCCCCTGTTTCCTTTTCTATTGCGGTTTTGAGTTCCAATAATTCTCTCGTCCACGGCAAAGCAAATTTTGTAGTGTTGGAATAAGTGTATTCAAAAGGTTTATCGCCATACCACGCTACTTTTCGTTTGGTAATGATTTTCTTTCCGAAAATAATCGCTTCATCATTTCGCCATTCAATGGTGTTGAGCAACTTTTCAAAATAAATGTCGGCTTGTTGTCGGGCAAATAATTTGCCGTAATAATTTACTGTTCCGTCTTTTGGCAACCAATTTTTTGTTGTGTCTATGCCATTTTCAAATAAATCCATTCTTCCATTTTTGATATTTTTCTTTCATACAATGTCCACAAGGGCGAAAACCGTTTTCAACCGCTTCGTTTTCTGATGAAAAGAAAATTCTGTTTTCTCGTTTCATTTTTTTGCCCGAACCACACGACAAGGTTCCATAAATTTTTAGTTTAAGATTTCCGCCAAAACAAATTTCTTGTTGTTTGATTTTGAAACGCAAATCGCTGTTGGATATTTCGCTGTGTCGTATCATTACTAACTAATGGCATCGTGAAAAATAATGCCCAATGTGTAGCGTTGTCCGCTGTGGACTTCGCTTACACCGTGTTTCATATTTACCCGATAATAACCTCTTATGCCTTTTTCGGGTTTGAAATTGGTCGTGAAAATCAACATATCACCTTTCTTTGGTTTCAGCACAATGGCTTTGGATTGTGCTCTTGGAATTTGCTGTGTCAAAACAAATTCTCCACCTGTAAAATCTTTGTCGGGTTCGTTCAAAAACAAAACGGTTTGTATCGGAAAATAAATATCGCCATACAAATCTTGATGTAAAGTATTGTGTCCGCCTTTGCCGTATTTCAAAATCAAAACTGTTGCTTTTTGTTGATTGTTTTCGTGGCATTGTTGCAACAATTCCTGATGTGTTTTCGGAAATTGTCTGTCAACGTTCAATGCCTTAAACCAAGCATTTGCAATAGGTGCAAGGTGCGGATAAATGTTTGTTCTGATTTGTTGAATGATGTCGGGCAACGGATAGTTGAAATACTTGTATTCGCCCAAACCAAAACGGTAGCGTTCCATAACTACCGTTTTTCTGTAAGCGTTTGGATTGTCATAATTCCGTATCAGTTCGCTACATTCTTCGTCTGTCAAAATGTTTGGAATGATTGCAAAACCTTTTTCGTGCATTTCATTTGCAACAAGTTCCCAATCTGTATTTTGTAATTTTTGCGTTATCATCTTATTACTGAAATTCCTGCGTCCACTGTTAATTCTGTTCCGTGAATGTATGCTGCTTCCTGCGAAGCAAGAAACAAAACTGTATTGTCATTGTTCCACAGGTATAAACCCTACCTTCTCTTGCTTTAAGATGTAATTCTTGAGTTTCGTTATGTTGATGCTTCATTTTTGACTGTTTTTTATTTGAATTTCTGTTGCAAAGATTGGAATGTATGTTGTGGCAGAAAACCCGAAACTTGCTATATTTCCAAAGTGTTTGTTTTGGCACTTTCCCAACCGATGATAGCTGTCTTTCGTGTATTGCCCCACATATAACCACCAATGTTTCCCGATGATTGAATAACACGATGACAAGGAATGAGAAACGCAACGGGATTGCTTCCGATAGCCGTGCCAACGGCTCGGGAAGCGTTGGCGTTGCCGATTTTTTCGGCAATGTTACCGTAGGTAGCAAGTTTTCCCATTGGAATTTTCAAAAGTGTTTCCCAAACTTTCAACTGAAAATCAGTGCCTTTCAAATGCAGTTTTATTTCTGGTAATTTGCTCCAATCATTTTGGAAAATAAACAATGCGTTTTGTTGTAATAAATCTAATTTTCGTTGAAAAGTTGCGTTCGGAAATTTTTGTTTCAAGTCGTGCAATGCGTTGGCTTCATCATTGTCAAAGGCCATATAGCAAGCACCTTTTGGAGTAGAAGCCACAATCATACTTCCAAACGGACTTTCCGCAAAACTGTAATTGATAAAAAGATTTTTTGCACCGTTTTTATATTCGGCAGGTGTCATTCCTTCAATGTTTACAAACAAGTCGTGCAGTCGTCCTGTGCCTGAAAGTCCCGTTTCATAAGCGGTGTCAAAAAGTGTAGCTTGTTGGTCGGTCAGTAATTTTTTGGCGTGTTCAATGCTGGTGTATTGTAAAAACTTTTTTGGTGTCGTTCCTGCCCATTCGCTAAACAAACGCTGGAAATGAAACGGACTTAAATGCACTTGTTCCGCGACTTCGTCCAAATTCGGTTGATCCTTAAAATTGGTTTTTATGTATTCAATTGCTTCTGCAATTCGCTTGTAATTGATTTCTTGTTGCTCGTTCATCGTTCAGAATTTTATACTGCAAAGGTCTAAATTATGTCGTTGTCATAAAATCCGAAACTTGCTGAATTTTGTCTTTCGGTTGATGTTAGTACGGGTGTCGGTTAGGGTTGCCGCCAACGGGCACATAAAGGCATTATAATCTACTACCTACAGTTGATTTGAACAGAAGCCTTCTTTGTCTGGTGATTAATGATGCCAACACTGACAAAATCGAAATGGTTAATAAATACCAACAAATAGTTATTTTCGGGCTACAATTTACCTTGTGATATGTTTTCTAAGACCACCGAATATGCCCTCAGAGCTACTATTCTTATCGCCCAAAAAAGTAGTATTGAAAATAAAATTGGTATTCAGGCTATTGCAGAGGACATAGATTCACCTCAAATGTTTACTGCCAAAATAATGCAGATGCTTACTAAAGGAAACAAGGTGGTTTGCAGTGTAAGAGGCCCTGGAGGAGGATTTTATATGACTGAAAGTCAAAAGAAATTACCGATAGCTGCTATCCTCCATGCCGTAGGCGATGAAGATATCTTTCATCGGTGTGTTTTAGGATTACACGAATGTTCTGATAAAACTCCTTGCCCAATACATTCAGAATACCGACCAATCAGAAAACAAATTACTCATCTCTTTCAAAGCAAATCCATCCGTGATTTAGCTCTGGAATTAAATAGTAAAAATATCCTCTTAAATAACATCCTGAAAAAAAAACCAAAGGCTGTTAAATAAGTGTATCCAGCTTAATCTCCTAATCATTAGTTGATTGCTGCTGCTAAACACAATTTTTATTGTATTGCATTTTGAATCCTCTTGCTTGTAGTCTTTGTAGGTATAATTAAAAGTATTTAAATACTTTTAATTATAAACTTTTCATGTACTTTTGCAACATAAATAATCACGATATGGAAACAACAACTGATAACATCTTAAATGTAACCCTGATTGAGCCTCGCTTAAAACACCCTACTATTTTTGCCCGTTTCGATGACTTGGATGAAGGCGAAAGTATGATCATTCTTAATGACCATGACCCCAAACCGTTATATTATCAACTACTTAACGAACGTGGCAATATTTTTACATGGGAATATCTTGAGCACGGACCGCAATGGTGGAAAATAAAAATCAGTATTCGTAATTCGGGCGATAGCGATGAAACACTGGGAGCTATAGCAGCAAATGATTTAAGAAAGGCTGAAGTATTTAGGAAGTACGGACTGGACTTTTGTTGCGGTGGAAAAAAGACAGTAAAAGAAGCTTGTGCAGAAAAAGGAATTGATGCAGCCAAAGTAGAACATGAATTGCATAACACAGACCAACTCAAATCAACTACCAGGCCATTACCCTACAACGAGTGGAACATTGATTTTCTTGCTGACTACATTGTGAACAACCACCATGCGTACATAAAGAAAAACTTACCCGATATCCGGACTTATGCAGCTAAGGTAAATCAGGTGCATGGAAGCAGGCATCCAGAATTAGAAAGGGTTTATGAACTGGTTGAGGCCGTTCGAGTTGAACTAACCGAGCACATGATGAAAGAAGAGGAGATTTTATTTCCATACATTAAAAATTTAGTTTCATCTAAAAACAACAGGCTAAGCCTGCCTCGGCCATCATTTGGAACTGTGCAAAACCCTGTACAGATGATGGAAGATGAACACGAAATGGTAGCACAAGATTTGCGTGAACTGCGTGACATTACGAAAAATTATGCATTGCCTCTGGATGCGTGTGCAAGCTATGGATTATTATACAAATTGTTGGATGAATTTGAAAACGATCTGCACGTACATGTGCACCTTGAAAACAACATTCTATTTCCTAAGGCCATCGATATGGAAAAAACATTGGTTTAGATGAATTGAATAAAGTTAATTCTATGCTCTCAATTAATGCCAACACAAAAATAAATTCAATCCTAAAAAAAAATGCCGATGCATTGGAGGCCATTATCAGCATTTCGCCAAAATTCAGTAAGCTTAGGAATCCTTTATTACGCAAGGTAATTGCTTCAAGAACTTCCATCAGTCAAGCCAGCAAAATTGCGGGTGTTACTGTTCATGATTTCTTCACCAAGCTGAGACCTCTTGGTTTTGTAGTAGATGAAACCGTAATAGAGGAAAAAGATCAAGAGCAGGCTGTACCTGATTTTCTGAAAGAAGTTAAACCAGAATCTATTGAAGAATTGGATGTGAGACCAATGATCGAAAGTGGGAATGATCCTTTTAGCATTATCACAAAAAAAGTAAAACAACTGAAAGCTGGAAAAATCTTAAAACTGGTTAACAGTTTTGAGCCAATTCCTTTAATTAACATCTTAAGTAAGCAAGGGTTTGAGTATTATGTAGAGAATATAGGTGCAAATTGGGTTAATACATATTTTTATAAAACACCCCAGTCTCGGTTAAGCATGGATGAAGACATTAAATCAAGCGGGGATTGGGATACATACATGAAACATTACGAAAATAATTTGGTGACTGTTGATGTCAGGCATTTAGAAATGCCACAGCCCATGCTTACTATTCTGGACGAACTAGAGCGGATAGCCGCAGGCAAAGCTTTGTTTGTACTTCATAAACGTATTCCTGTTTTTTTACTACCTGAATTGCGCGAACGTAACTTTGATTTTCGTATAAAGGAAATATCAGACGGGGAAGTATACCTGTTGATTTTTAAAAAATGATGCAGTCTCGGCAATGGATATAGCGCAAGTAAAAACTACTTCATACAAAGTGGTGCTGCCGTTTTATTTGTATGCTGCGTTTTCTTTTTTAGCAGCAGCACTTCTTTTGTTTACTGCTTCACCTGCTTTCTTAGCACATTATTTTCAGCCGCACATATTAGCTATTACCCACACTATGGCGTTAGGCTGGGGTACCATGATTATTTTAGGGGCCAGTCATCAGTTAGTCCCTGTCATTATTGAGGGCAAGTTATACAGCAATGCCTTAGCTTACATTTCTTTCATTTTTGCTGCGGTGGGTATTCCATTGCTGGTGTATAGTTTTTATATTTTTGATATGGGCGCTTTCGCTAAGTGGGGAGGGCGCTTTGTGCTGTTATCCATACTGGCTTACATTATTAACTTAAGCGTGAGTATATCAAAAAGTAAAAATGAAAACGTTCATGCTTTTTTTGTTCTGACATCTGCCGTCTGGCTATTTCTTACGGTAAGTTTGGGCTTATCACTGGTCTATAATTTTACTTCCTTTTTGCTGCCACAAGATTCTTTGCACTACCTCCCGCTGCATACGCATATTGGTATTATCGGCTGGTTTTTATTATTGGTAATTGGCGTTGCGTCCCGCCTCATTCCAATGTTTCTTATTTCGAAATATACCAATACAAAGTTGTTGTGGTGGATATACTTTCTTATAAATGCTGCTCTTATTGCTTATGTCGTATTATTTTACCTGTCGGGCAATTCATCATTTATTCTGCTTCTTACCTTAGTGTTGCTTACGGCTGTTGTGTTATTTGGTTATTATTGTTACCGAGCCATGCAGCAAAGAATCAGGAAACAAATTGATGAGCAAGTTAAAACTTCTCTTTTGTCTGTTGCACTTATGGTTGTGCCAGTGCTGCTGTTATTCATAATAATAATTTGTATCTCAATGGAGCACAAAGAACATGTTCAACTGATCACGGCATACGGATTCTTAATCTTTTTTGGCTGGCTCACATCTATGATATTAGGAATGACATTTAAAACACTACCATTCATTGTTTGGAATAAAGTGTACCATCACATCAGCTCTATCGGCAAAACGCCAAACCCAAAAGATTTATTTTCGCATTTCAATTATAATCTGATGAGTTATTGTTACCTGGCCGGGTTGGTAGTGTTTGTGTCAGGTATTTTTTTATCACAAGTTCTTTTTTTAAAACTTGGGGCAGGATTGCTAACCATAACTGCCGTGCTTTACAATATCAATGTAATTAAAATTATGTGTCATAAAAGAACATTAACATGAATGTTGTAACAAATGATAACATTAAAACAACGGCAGCAGTAGCTGCTTTACAACAGGTGTACGATCCTGAAATTGGTTTGAATGTGGTTGATTTAGGTTTAATTTATGAATTAGATTTTGATAACGAGCATAAGCAAATATTGTGTACGATGACTCTAACCACTCAATTTTGCCCGATGGGCGAGAGCATTACCAGTGGCGTAAAGTCTGCACTTAAATCAACTTTTCCTGATTATGATGTTGAGCTAAGTTTAATATTTGAGCCCGCCTGGAAATACGAAATGATCTCAGAAGAAGGTAAACAATTTTTAAACCGATAGTTTTCTATGTTAAGTCTAACATGCCAGGCTGCCATAAAGGCTGTAATTTTTCTCGGTTCAAAACAAAACTCCGCTGATAAATCCAGTATAAAAGAAATTGCCCGGTATATTGATGAGAATGAACACACCGTAGCCAAGCTTTTACAAAAATTGGTAAAAGAAAAAATTATTAACAGTACCAAGGGCCCCACGGGTGGATTTTATATTACTAAAGAGCAAGCACAGCAGCGTGTAATACGTGTTGTTGAAACAATTGATGGAGAAGATGTATTTAAAAAGTGTGGCTTGGGCCTGAGTAAATGCAACGAAGCAAAGCCTTGTCCATTTCACAACGACTACAAACCCATAAGAGAACACTTTAAGGTCATGTGTACGAAGAAAAAAATTTATGAACTGCAACAAAAAGTAACTACCGGTGTTGCCTATTTGGTTGGTTAGTTTTTTTTGTCATTCGTTCCTACCGGCTTTGTCATGCTGATTACTTACAAATTGCGGATTTCATTTTTGATTCTACCGGTTCATTGAGTTGTTGTGCGGCCTTTAAATCATTGCAGGCTTCAGTCGTATTTCCGGCTTTAAGATTAGCTTGTGCGCGCTGGTAATAGGCTTTGCCAAAATCAGGCCGGTGCACAATGGCAATTGTATAATCTTCGATGGCTTCATTTATACGATTCATTTGCATCATCAGGTTGCCCCGCAAAAGCCATGTTTTTTCATTTGTGTCATTGATCTTAATGGATTCGGTAAAATCAGCAAGGGCACCGGTTAAATTGTTTAATTGCATTTTTAGCGTTCCTCGCCTCAGCCAAACATCAGCGTCACGATTGTCCAGTTGAAGAGAAGAATTGAAGTCTTCCAGTGCTTTAGTAAAATTTTTTTGCGCAGTTTGATTGATAGCCCGGGCCGTAAAAAAATGCTGTTCATCCGGATTCCGTTCAATAGCCTCAGTCAATAATTTTTCAACCTCTTTTAGGTTTCCTTTTTTTGCGGTGAGCACGGCTATGTTATAACGAGCCATACTTCCTTCGGGGTTAAGCATCAAGGCTTTTTGATAATCTTGCATGGCCATAGCTGTATCTAATAGCTCTTGCCGGGCCCACCCGCGGTTAATGTAATACTCTGCATTTTTTGATTCCAGTTTAATGGCTGAGTCGAGGTACTGAAGTGCACGCTTATAATTTTTCATTTTGACATCGACCAATCCCAAGTAATTTAATATAGATGAGTTGCTCTGGGTGGTGGCAATACCCAGGTTTCCTTCTTTATCTGGGGCAAAGAAAATGGATTTTGTTTCGCCCGGAGGTGACGCCAGAAGTTTTAAAAAATCTTCGCGCGCCATTGCCCACTGTCGGTATTGATAGCGAAGCAGCGCGCGCGAAAATAATGCCTCCGTGTCTTTGGGTTTGGCCTCAAGATAGATATTGAAATCAGTAAGTGCGCCTGGCTTATCTCCCAGGTTTTCCCGGGCCTGTGCGCGGTAATAATACGCATCGATATAATAGGGATCTAAACGAAGACATTCATTAAAGTGAGCAAGAGCTGTTTTATAACCTTGTGAATCCAATGCTTCTTCACCTTTCTGAAAATAATATTCGGCATTTTTCTTTTGAGCCAGTGCTTGTTGTAGGCCAAACATCAGGATGACCAGAACCCACGCAGTAAGGTTCATGTGATGTAAATGTATTTTAGACGTGCCGTGCGACAGTAAACAATCACGCTCGTTTGGCATAGTGGATATCAATAGTCTAATACTTCAGTATAAATTTAAGAAAATCAAGTATTAATAGTTTCTACTGTATGATTGACGAAAGAAAATCGGAGACATCCATTACTAATATGGAAAAAACAAGTTAGTAATTTTCATTACCCGGTTTAAAGGATTCTGAAAGAATAGAGTTTGCACTCGTTGTTATTTTAGTTGTTGTATTTTTGGCTATGTTTTTGCTTTACATTTACGCGTCATGAAAAAAGTTGATAAACTGATTATCTCCTCATTTATCGGGCCATTTATATTAACTTTTTTTGTGGTGGTGTTTATTTTATTGCTGGTGAATATGATTAAATATTTTGATGATATCATCGGCAAAGATTTAGGATGGGATGTGCTCGGAACATTACTTTTTTATTTTGCGGTGTCCGTTACTCCGCAAGCGTTACCATTAGGTATTTTGTTATCGGCTTTAATTACTTATGGAAACCTGGGTGAACATTTTGAACTTACGGCAGTAAAGAGTTTAGGCATTTCGATGACGCGGAGTTTGTTGCCTATATTTATATTCACACTGGGCATCACTTTCTTTGCTTACCTGTCTAATAACTACATGGTGCCAAAGGCAGCACTAGAAACATACAGCTTATTGTATGACATCAAACAGAAGAAACCTGCATTGGACTTGAGAGAGGGTGAGTTTTATGCCGGCATACCCGATATTAGTATAAAAGTAGCTAAGCGATATAAAGACGGCATCACCCTTAAAAATGTTATCATCTATGATCATCGGGGAAAAAATGGAAACAAAGATGTAACCGTGGCAGACTCGGGGCGGATGTTCACCATATTAAATGATCAATACCTGAAGTTAGAGCTTTTTCGCGGCTACAACTACAGCGAAGGAGCCAGTCAGGACATGAGTGGTCAATTCAACAATTCCGATACGTTTAGCAAAACTAAGTTTGAAAAAACCGAAGTAGTTTTTGACCTGTCGTCATTTGGATTATACCGCACCGAGAAAAAATGGTTTGCCAGCAATCGCATCATGCGAAATATGAAAGAGTTAGTTACGGATATGGATTCAGTCAACCGTGAAATCTACTCCCAACGCATTAATATATACAACCTCCAGTATAATTCGTTCTTTTATCATTTTAAGAAAGACTCTGTTCCGCTAGTTCGAGAATTGAAAGTATTTAAACGGAAGAGAGACTCTACACTGGTAGCCCGAATGAAAAAAGATACTTCAAAAAAGGCTAATATTATTCATTCTCCCATGCCACCCAGCATGGGAGTTATCCAACCTTTGGTAACTAAAGTTATAATACCCCAGCACCTCAGTTCACGAACCATAAAATATTCTGATAGTTTGTATCAATTACCATTGGAGTCAAACCAAATCACCAGTGCGTTAAATAGGGTGAGAATGGTTAAAAGCCAAATACAAAGCTATAACACCAATGTTGAAAGCTACCGATATGAATACAGAGTGTTTGACATTCAATGGCATAAAATTCTAGCAAATTCAATTGCGTGCATTGCCATGTTTTTAATAGGAGCACCTCTGGGGGCAATTATTAAGAAAGGCGGACTAGGTGTGCCGGTAATTGCCTCCATTTTCTTTTTCATTATTTTCTATGTACTCAGCCTAATGGGCGAAAAATGGGCAAGATCAGAGACTACCTCTATGCTTTTTGGTATGTGGATGCCCAATGTGGTTCTTTTTACAATTGGATTAATCTTTTTAAGGCAGGCAAGAGCTGATGCCCGACTATTTGATGCTGATTTTTACAACGTAGTGTTTGATAAGGCCAAGCAATGGCTTTATTCATTGACTAAGCCAAAATCAGTTTAAATTTGGTATATTTTCATATTTATCCTACTTTTGCGCGATTAAAAATGATAAAAGCAAAAACTAAAGCAAGATGTATTTAACTACAGCAGTAAAGCAGGATTTGTTTGCCAAACATGGTTTCGCAAAAAAGAAAACGGACACAGGCTCTCCGGAATCACAGATTACTTTATTTACCCATCGCATCAACCATTTAACCAGCCATCTTCAAACGTATAAAAAGGACTTTGCCACCCAGCAGGGTTTGCTGAAACTGGTAGGTAAGCGCAAGAGACTGCTCAACTATCTTCAGCGCAATGATATCAACAGGTATCGCGCAATTCTGGCAGAATTAGATTTAAGAAAATAATTCAAACTATCTTCTATCAGGGAACCTCATTTAGGGTTCCCTTTTCGCATTTAAAACGGGCTGTCATTGCCCACCAATCTTTATGAAACAACCTATAATTTCAAAAACTTGCAACTTACCTGATGGCCGAACAATTACCATTGAAACAGGCAAACTGGCCCGCCAAGCAGACGGATCAGTTGTGCTGAGAATGGGTAATACTATGATCTTGGCAACTGTTGTATCAAATAAGGAAGGAGTAGAGGGTGCCGATTTTTTACCACTCTCAGTTGATTACCAGGAAAAATTCGCTTCAATGGGTAAAATACCCGGAGGTTTTTTAAGACGTGAAGGAAAACTTTCAGACCATGAAGTATTAATCAGCCGATTGGTAGATCGTGCTATTCGTCCCTTATTTCCAGATGATTATCACGCAGAAACTCAAGTAAATATTCAATTAATTTCCGGAGACCTTAATGCACTGCCCGACTCACTTGCTGCCTTTGCCGCATCGGCAGCTCTTTCAGTTTCTGACATTCCTTTTCAAGGCCCCATTTCTGAGGTACGTGTCGTTCGCCTTAATGGCCAATTCATTATCAATCCAACGTTAGAGCAAAAAGAGAAATCTGATTTGGATTTTATTGTAGCAGCCTCCATCGAAAACATTTTAATGGTAGAAGGCGAAGCCAAAGAAATTCAAGAGACCGATATGCTCCAGGCATTGAAGTTGGCGCACGAGGCCATTAAAACCCAATGCCAATTGCAGATTGCACTGACCCAGGAGGTTGGTAAAACTGAAAAGCGCAAATACGAGCACGAAACTAAAGATGAAACCCTTCGCGAAGAATTGAATAAACTTCTGTATAGCAAAGTGTACGAAGTAGCCCAAAAACAATTGACCAGTAAGCATGATCGTTCTGAGTTATTCGGTAAAATCGTTGATGATTATTTGGCCTCACTTCCGGAAGACACCACTATCAGCAAAGAGTTGGTGAAAAAATATTACAAGGAAATTCAGAAGAAAGCTTGCCGCAATCTTGTATTAAATGAAAAGGTACGATTAGATGGCCGTAAAACCACGGAAATACGTCCAATTTGGTCAGAGGTTGATTATCTTCCTTCTGCCCACGGCTCGGCTATTTTCACGCGCGGAGAAACCCAGTCGCTCACTACAGCCACCCTGGGAACTAAACTTGATGAGCAATTAATTGATGGGGCGGTATTTTCCGGAACTAACAAATTCATTTTACATTATAATTTTCCCGGATTTTCAACCGGAGAAGTAAAACCCAACCGGGGTCCTGGCCGCAGAGAAGTGGGACATGGCAACTTAGCTATGCGCTCATTGAAACAGGTACTTCCTGACCTGACCGAAAGCCCCTACACAATCCGTGTAGTGTCTGATATACTGGAGTCAAACGGTTCGTCTTCAATGGCAACTGTTTGTGCAGGTTCATTGGCATTGATGGATGCCGGAATAAAAATTTCAGGCCCTGTTTCGGGTATTGCCATGGGCATGATTTCCGATAGCTCAACAGGAAAATATGCTATTCTTTCTGATATACTCGGAGATGAAGATCATCTGGGAGACATGGATTTTAAAGTAACCGGAACAGAGAAGGGCATCACTGCCTGCCAAATGGATTTAAAAGTTGACGGCTTGACCTACGAAGTTTTGGCCGAAGCCTTAAACCAAGCTAAGGAGGGTAGAAATTTCATTCTCAATGAAATGAAGAAGACACTGAGCGCACCAAAGCCCGACTTTAAACCTCATGCACCACGTGCCGTTACCATCACGATAGACAAAGACCTGATCGGTGCCGTAATCGGTCCTGGCGGAAAAGTAGTACAGGATATTCAGAAAACAACCGGGGCAACTATTGTTATTGAAGAAGTAGCCAACAAAGGGCTGGTCAATATTTTTGCCACAGATCAAACAATAATGGATGCCGCAGTAAAACGGGTAAGAGCCATTGTAGCCATGCCCGAAGTAGGCGAAGTCTATGATGGAAAAGTAAAATCGATCATGCCGTTTGGCGCGTTTGTTGAGTTCATGTCGGGCAAGGATGGGTTACTCCATATTTCAGAAATCAAATGGGAACGACTTGAAAAAATGGAAGGAGTACTCGAAGTAGGAGAAGAGATTAAAGTGAAACTGATTGAAATTGATAAAAAGACAGGTAAATTTAGACTTTCACGTAAAGCGCTGATTCCAAAACCTCAGGTAAAAGAGGAAAATTAACTTTCGTTAAAGAACAAATTTTACTTGATTTTTTTTGGAACTTATTTCTAATTTTCACGTGTTTAAACCACAGTAACTACGATGAGACAGCTTAAGATCAGTAAACAGATAACTAACCGCGAAAGCCAATCGCTTGATAAATACCTGCAAGAAATCGGCAAAGTGGATTTGCTTACCCCTGATGAAGAGGTGGAGTTAGCCAAGCGCATTAAAGAGGGCGATCAGATTGCCTTAGAGAAACTGACCAAGGCCAATTTGCGCTTTGTTGTTTCTGTAGCTAAGCAGTATCAAAACCAAGGGTTATCATTAGGTGATTTGATCAATGAGGGAAACTTAGGTTTAATTAAAGCCGCTCAACGTTTTGATGAAACCCGCGGGTTCAAGTTTATTTCGTATGCCGTTTGGTGGATTCGCCAGTCCATCTTGCAAGCCTTGGCTGAGCAATCGCGCATTGTGCGTTTGCCACTTAACCGTGTAGGCTCACTAAATAAAATTTCAAAAACATTTTCTGAACTCGAACAAAAATACGAACGCGAACCTTCACCCGAAGAGTTGGCCGAAGTGCTTGATGTTACTACTGCCGAGGTGGTGGACACCATGAAAATTTCAGGCCGGCATGTGTCTATGGATGCACCATTTGTTCAGGGAGAAGAAAACAGTTTGCTCGATGTGTTGGAAAACGATAGTGAAGAAACACCCGATTCAGGCTTGATCACCGATTCTTTACGCAGAGAAGTGCAACGGGCATTGTCTACCTTAACTCAACGAGAAGCCGATGTGATCACGCTTTATTTCGGTTTAAATGGTGAACATGCCATGACACTGGAAGAAATTGGAGAGAAGTTTAGTCTCACGCGTGAGCGGGTGCGCCAGATCAAAGAAAAAGCCATCCGCAGACTGCGCCACACCAGTAGAAGTAAGGCATTGAAACCTTATTTGGGTTAAAAATATTGTAAATGAACTCACTTTAAAAGGGTCTCTTCAGTGAGACCTTTTTTGTCTAAAAGAGAAATGATTATGAATAACTCAGAAAAAGCTAAAATTTTAATTATTGGCTCTGGACCTGCCGGATATACGGCAGCCATTTATGCGGCCCGTGCAGGACTAAAACCGGTTCTCTATACCGGAAGTCAACCCGGTGGACAGTTAACCACCACCAATGATGTAGAAAATTTTCCGGGCTACCCAGAAGGCATCAATGGACCACAAATGATGGTGGACTTGCAGAAACAAGCCGAAAGGTTTGGAACCAAGGTATTTTTTTCTCAAGTAACCTCAGTTGATTTTTCGTCTTACCCCCTGAAAGTTACAGTTGATGAAAAACAAATTATTGAGGCAGAGTCTGTGATTGTTGCTACCGGAGCATCGGCCAAGTATTTGGGATTACCCTCTGAGCAAACTTTTGCCAACAAGGGTGTTTCGGCCTGTGCCGTGTGTGATGGATTTTTCTATCGCGGCAAGGAAGTAGCCGTGGTGGGAGCAGGAGATTCTGCCGCTGAAGAATCAACGTACTTAGCTAAACTTTGCAGTAAAGTTCACCTCATTGTTAGAAGAAATGAAATGAGGGCATCAAAGATTATGCAACAACGGGTGAAAAATACTCCTAATATTGAGATACATTGGAATACACAAACTGAAGAAATCCTGGGCGATGAAAATGGGGTGACCGGCATACAAGTTAGTACCGATGGTAAAGTAAAAGTGATACCGGTGCAAGGATTCTTCCTGGCAATAGGCCACAAACCCAATACCGGAATTTTCAACGGACAATTAGAATTGGATGAAGCCGGATATGTGAAAGTTGATCCCGGCACAACCAAAACCAGTGTAGAAGGTGTGTTTGCAGTGGGCGATGTAGCTGACAGGGTTTACCGGCAAGCCATTACAGCTGCCGGAACGGGTTGCATGGGAGCCTTGGATGCAGAGAAATTTTTGGCCGCAAAAGAAGCGGAGGTACATGCTTGATGTGCTTCCAATCACCAATTTCCAAAATAAATGAAGCTTGACATTCTAGCCCTTTGTGCTCATCCGGATGATGCTGAAATCAGTTGTGCGGCAACGCTGGCTAAACATATTTCGCTCGGTCATCAGGTGGGTGTTATTGATTTAACACGCGGTGAGTTGGGTACACGCGGTACGGCTGAAATCCGGGATCAGGAGGCGGCCGAAGCCGCTCAAATTCTGGGCCTATCTGTTCGTAAAAACCTTAAGCTGCGCGATGGTTTTTTTGGACTCACCGAAGGAGAAAAACTGGAAGTAATCAAAGTGATACGCACGTATCAACCTGAAATTATATTGACTAACGCAGTCACTGATCGTCACCCTGACCATGGACGGGCAGCTGATTTGGTTCGCGATTGTTGTTTCCTTTCAGGCCTGCCTAAAGTAAAGACTGAAATCAATGGTGCAGATCAAAAAGAATGGAGACCCAAAGCCGTCTATCATTTTATCCAAAGCCAATACATCAAGCCTGATTTTGTAGTGGACGTGTCTGCTTTTTGGGAAAAAAAAATGGAGTCACTCCGGGCATTCAAATCACAGTTTTACGATCCAAAAAGCAACGAGCCAGAAACATTCATTTCTAATCCCGGGTTTATGAAACTGATTGAAGCCCGCGGGCATGAACTTGGGTATTCAATAGGAGTGAAGTACGGAGAAGGATTTACCGTTGAACGGCATCTTGGGGTTGATCACCTCTTTTACCTGAAATAGTTTTACGGAGCCAGGCGATGCACTTGCCATAACCCGTCAATTTTGGTAAACAGAAGTCTGTCGTGCAACCGACTAGGGCGCCCTTGCCAGAATTCTATTCTAAAGGGATCTACTTCAAAGCCACCCCACTGCTTTGGTTTGGGAAGTTTTTCCTGCCCTTCAAATTTTTTCTGCATTTGGTTCACACGCTCTTCCAGTATTTTTCGGTTGGCAATAAGTGTACTTTGGGGTGAAGCCCATGCTCCAATCTGACTTTCGCGAGGACGGCTTTGAAAATATTTTTCTGATAATTCGTCACCTTCACGCGTAGCAGTTCCTTCAATTCTTACTTGCCTCTCCAGTTCGGGCCAAAAAAAAGTCAAGGCACAAGCCGGATTTTTTTCTAATTCTTTTCCCTTCCGGCTTTGATAGTTAGTGTAGAAAATAAATTTTTTGTTTTCCACTCCTTTCAGTAGTACAATTCTGGCCGATGGCAGTCCGTCCTCTGATACCGTGGAGAGCGTAAAAGCATTAGGCTCTGTTACTTCGCTCCGGACGGCCTCATCAAACCACTTTGTAAACTGAGTAATAGGGTCTTGGTCGATTGAGCTCGAATCAAGTGAGAATTTGGAATAATCTTTTCGTATGTCAGCTATTGACTTATTTTGCATTTGCGGGTGATGGAAAAATAACTTTGATTTGGAAAATTTATGTTACAAATTGAGTGGCAATTTAAGAAGAAATATAAGTGATGATGGATTTTTTTGACTATGCAAACAAGCTAAAACCAAGGGCTGGCAGTTTGTTGATTTCAGAACCCTATCTGGCTGACCCTAATTTTGACCGCACTATTGTCTTTCTTTGCGAGCACAATGAAGAAGGCACAATCGGTTTTGTAATGAATAGACCCTCTGAGTCAACCGTAGGTTCATTAGTCAGCAACCTGGAAAAACTTGATGCAGTAGCTTTTGTTGGGGGGCCTGTACAGCAAGATACACTCCATTATGTGCATCGTTACAGAGGAATTGATGGAGCCATTGAAGTAATTGATGGAGTCTTTTGGGGGGGTGACTTTGATACAATCATTGATAAAATAAATCTAAATCAAATAACCTCTGAAGATATCCGGTTCTTTTTGGGGTATAGCGGATGGTCGCCCGGTCAATTAGAGGAAGAGATTAAGACTAATTCATGGATAGTAAGCGATCACTTTTCAGAAGATTTGTTTTTTGATACGGATTTTGATGCCATGTGGCGTAAAACATTGAAAGCCATGGGCGGTAGGTATTCAATGTACTCAAATTACCCGGTTGACCCGACCTTGAATTAAGCGAATCTATGTATCTTTACACTTTATAAAACACATGGAAAACAGGAGTGAGTTGGAAGAGAAGGAAACAATGCTGGAGCAGGTAGCCATTAATGGTAATCATTTGATTGAACTGAGTGACGAATCTGTGACAACCCCTGAATGGTTTGATGAAAAAAACCAGAATGAAGGAGACGAATCCATTGTTCACAAACCACTTGATTATTCATCCTTTGGCAAAAAAGAATTTGTTAACCTGCTGAAAGAAGTTGCATCGGCTAACGATTTTAAACGAGCAGAAGAAATTATACGTGAGGTAAAACCACTGGTTGATTCCATCCGCAACCAAGAGCGTGCACAAGCACTTGCCCGTTTTATATTGGAAGGGGGCACCGAACAGGATTTCGATTACAAAGGCGATGAGTGGGATAACGCTTTTGATATTTATGTTAAATCTATTCGCGAAAACCGGTTGCGTTATTTTCGCGAAATTGAAGAACAAAAGAACAGCAACCTCAACGCAAAAAAATCAGTACTTGAAAAACTGCGTGAACTGGCAGACGGTGAAGACACCGAACACTCGCTGCGTAATTTTAAAGAACTGCAAAAAGAATGGAAAGCCATTGGACAGGTTCCGCAGAATGAAGTTAAAACACTTTGGGCAAACTATCACGCATTGGTTGATCGCTATTATGACCAACGAAGCATTTATTTTGAACTGAAAGAACTTGACCGGAAAAAAAATCTTGAATTAAAAAAAGAGTTGATAGCCAGAGCAGAACACCTGCTTTCCATTGAAAATATTGGTCAGGCTACAAAAGAACTCAATGACTTGCACGATGACTTTAGGCACATTGGGCCTGTGCCATTGGAAGATAAAGAGGCAATCTGGCAAAAATTTAAAGCAGCATCGGATGCCGTTTATGCCAAACGTGATGTAAAAGTTGCTGAGCTGCTGAAAGAACTTCAACACAATTTGGCAGAGAAAGAAAAGATCAATGCCGAAATAGTAGTCTTTGCTGAATTCAATACCGACCGGATCAAAGACTGGAATCAAAAAACAAAAGAAATTCAAGAACTTCAGAAAAAATGGGAATCCATCGGTGGAGTGCCACGGGCAAACACCCGTGACGTAAACAGAAAATTCTGGAATTCACTAAAAGCATTTTTTCACAACAAAAATGTTTTTTTTAAAAAACTAGATGCCGAACGAAATGCCAACCTTCAGTTGAAAACAGAACTTCTTAATAAGGCCATTGCTTTGAAAGAGAGCAATGATTGGCATAAAGCTTCGGCAGAACTAAAGTCATTGCAACAACAATGGAAAGAAATTGGCCCTGTGCCTGAAAAACAACGCGAAAAAATATTTCAACAGTTTAAAGAAGCGTGTGATTACTTCTTTAATCAGCTCAGGTCACAGATGACACAGGCAGAAAAAGAGCAACATGATGTGTTATCGCAAAAAGAAATCATTATCAAAGACCTCCAAAAAATGGCTGAGAACGGAAATGGCACCATTGAACAGGTCAAAGAAATGCAAGCCCGGTTTATGGGGTTGGGTATGGTACCCAAACAAGCGATACATTCGGTAAACCAACGGTTCAGCGAATCGTTAAGCAAAGCTATAGCCTCACTGCCCTTATCCAAAAACGAAAAAGATAATGCCGAGTTAGGTATGCAAATAGCTGCGCTTAAGCAAAGCCATCAGGGTGACAAAAAGATACACCACAAAGAATTTCATTTGCGCAAGCAGATTGCCAAAGCGGAAAATGATATTGCCACACTACGCAATAACCTTGAGTTTTTTGGCCGTTCAAAAAATGCGGAGAAAATGAAGGAAGAATTTAGTTTGAAAATCAAAGAAGCCGATGAGGCACTGTTGCATTTAAAAAAACAACTGCAAATGGTACAAGCTTCGTGAAAGTGCTTGTAATACAACAATCTTCGATTATTTTTGCACTCTCTTTTTGTTTTCTTACCTGCCGACAGAACTCCGCTGACGCGGGATGAGTAGGGTAACCAGACAAAATATTGCCTCCTTAGCTCAGCTGGTAGAGCAACTGACTTGTAATCAGTAGGTCGTTGGTTCGATTCCGACAGGGGGCTCAACAAAACCCTATTTTTATTCCAAAATCGGGTTTTTTGTTTTTACTTGGTGGCGGCATTTAATGCTTTTTGTGGCAATTCAACGGTACTTATGTAACCCTAATGTAACCCCATGATAACGATCCGCCTCTATCAAAACCGAAGCAAAGCCCGTAAGGATGGCACTGCCCCCGTTTATTACGTCCTTGCCAAAGGCACAGAGCGAAAGTATATAAGCACACAAAAGTATCTGCACGCAAAGCATTTTGACAACGAGTCTGGGACTGTTCTCAGGGGAGCTGACAACAGCATCAAACTCAACGCTTATTTTAAAAGACAGATGACCGTTCTTGATGACATTATCATTGATATAACCAATGGTGGTGACGAACCAACATTTGAAAAAATCGAAGCAAAATACCGAAATGATAACAGCGAGGATTTTATTTCATTCGCTTTAAGTGAATTGAGAGAACTGAAAGGCACTATTGCTTTCAAAACTTGGAAAGGTTATGAAAACAGGCTTGAAAATCTCAAGAAGTATAAGACGGCAATCCCGTTCAACACCATCAACCACACATTTCTCACCTCACTTAAACATTATCTCATAACAGTAAAAAAGAGGAAGGTCAATGGTTGCTATCAGGATTTTGCGTGTATCAAAAAATTTTATCGCATAGCTGTTCTGAAGGGCAAGGCAAAAGGAAACCCCTTTGAAAATTTTAAGTTGAGTACCGAAGAAACTGTTCGGGCTTGGTTGACCAAGGAAGAATTGTTGAGTTTGTACGAACTCCTCAAAGGCGAAGAAATATCGGAAGCAATAAAAAATACACTGCGCCATTTTTTGTTCAGTTGTTTCACTGGCCTACGTTTTGGTGATAAGGTTCAGTTTAATGATAGTAATATTGTTGACGGTCGGATACAACTGAAGACATCCAAAACAGGTAAACCCATTTTAGTGCCATTCAATGACCAAGCTAAGGAGCTACTCCTACCAGTCCTAAGTAGACAACTGAAGGTCGGAAACAACAGGGTCAATGATGAGCTTGAAATCTGTATGGATAAAGTGAAGATCAACAAGCACATTACCTATCATTGCAGTAGGCATACCTTCGCCATTAACTGCATAATGTCAGGCATAGATATTATAACAGTGCGCGATTGGCTGGGGCATACCAGTGTTACAACTACCGAGATCTATGCGAAGATAGCCGCACAGTATAAGGACGAGAGCATGAAAAAATTTGATTCTTTTTTTAAAAAAGATGTCAAAGAGGCGCAGCTCGAACAGATAACCTACAGTCATGGCTAAAGATGAATTTATGGACAAGCTTCCGTGACAGAAGATTCGCGCAAATTTGTTATCAAGTTCTTTTGCTGAAATTAAATATTATTTGTTGATCAGTTTTTTGATCGCTAGCGTCCTTTGAATAACAAAAACTAATAGTTTTTTCGTTCGCAAATTTGGAGTACAAGCTTGGCCTTAATATTCTAGTTTTATTGTCATTAAATAAAGTTCTAAATTCATTTTTAGGATTTCGCCTTACTTTAAAACAGTATTTTTTGTCGGGATCTTCACTATCATTTTTAGATAGTGAAATCAAAACAGGTTTTATTAAAAAATCAGGTTTTGTCAAGTTAAACTGTTTGGGTATAAAGCCAGAAAAATATTTATTAAACTGTTGAAAAATATCTCCAAGATTTTTTGAATATTCAATGCCGAAGAATTGCCTCAGAGTTTTAGCTTCAACTATAAAGCCGTTTACATTGGCTGGCATCTCTAAACTCACTTCAAAATTCTCCCCTTTTAAAAATTCAGTTTTTAATAAGGCATACTCTGGTTTGATTTCATTTTCTAAATAAAGTTTTATCAAAACCACATAGTCGATCATTTTATAGCTAAAAGAAAAAGCATCCACTACCCAACCTTGCTTTTGCATATCTTCTTTAAGAAGTCTGAAATTTTCGAAAACGCCCATTTTACTTTCGCAAATTTTTATTGTTTTAAAAATTTCGCTTGCCTGTACTTTTCAAAAACAAAATTAAGTAATCCTAAATTCCTAATAGACATTACCTTATTAATGAGTTAATTTTTAAACTTAGCCCAAAAATCTAACCACGCAGGGATGCAAGACTTACCAAGAGAGTAAACCCAATCCCGGCCATGACCATCCCCGAATTATCCTCCCTCGTTGAAATCACTTCAACCTTTGGAGTCAAGACTTCCTCCTTAACGTTAGCAGAAATTTTCTTTGCATACCCGCTCCCCTTGGGCAAAGTGAGTGGAAGTTGTTGTTTCTTGCTGTACCCAGAAGGAAAAAAAGCTGGAACAGCTTTTTTGACCTGCCTTTTATTGCGACAAGTTGGGCAACCACAATTTGGTTTGCCCAACCGATTTGAATTTTCCCCGCACATAGTTATTCTATAATTTTCTTTAAGCTGATGTTATAATGTATTCCAGTTTCACCGTAGCGGTTCTTTGAAGCAACCGCATAGTTGTTGACAAAGGTGTCGTCAACCTTTTTTACTTCGATGTTGATGCCCGCATCGAACAGAGGTTTCGTCCCGCCCCTGATCTTGTTTGCTGACGTGCGCTGGAACAGAACAATCCAGACAGTGTTGGGGAAATCATTCCGCAGGTTGTCAAACTCACTGCTTTCCACATCCAACTTTGTCCAACTGTCAACAATGATGACCTTGAATTTCCCAGCATACTTCCTCACGGTTTTGATACCATCAGGGGCTTCGCCCGCAATGTGGACACGACCGCGATTGGATGGCATAATGTACCTGTCGCGGTTGCGTTTGATGATGTTGCTGTTCGCCCCGATCTCCAGTTGGAACATGCCCACATCAAAACCGATTTCCGCAAACCCATCGGCCAGTTGGAATGCGAGCTGTGTCTTTCCAGCACCTTGATCTCCCTCGATGCTCATAGCCAATTTGTAAAGTTCAAGGTCACCGAGGAAGACACTGAGCGCGCCATTCAACCGAAACGAATCTTTCATGTGTTCATCAATGTGGTCGATGTTCTGAAAGAGGCCGTCCACCTTTGCTGATGATTTAAAAGGCAAACCTTCTACCCTTTGCACCGACACGTACGGGCTTTTTTTTTGAACCCTGCCTTCGTTGAAGACAGCTCGCCCAAAAATTCCAATTTCACTTTTGGCTTTGCTCCCTTGATGCTTTTCAACAATTTTTCCTTGAAGGGTTTTTCAAGGCTGACATTGATGTGCGTGACGTTGTTTGTCTCAGCTTTGCGCAATGTCTCTTTCAACCTTTTGGACATCTCACTTAACAAAGGCTTGCGGTCAGGATTACTCTTGAGCGTTTTTCCGAGCGACTTGTGGAAAGAACCCAACGCGCTCGTTGTCTTCTGTTTCCCGTCAAGGTTGACAAAACGTTTTATCAACTGAAGCTCCACGCTGAACCGTTTAACAGTGACGGGAAATTTCATTTCAGGTTTTGCAGCTTTTGTTTTCTTCACCGAAGCAGCTTTTTTGCTTTTTACTTTCTTCGCTTTTGCTTGCCTTACTTTTTTTTGCTCAGCACGTGCAGTTTTTTTCTCCGTTGGAATTTTCTTTGCTGCCTGCTTCTTCGGAGAGGGTGTTGCCTTTGGTTTCTTTTCCTTCGGAGGGGCTGAAGACGAAGCCATGCTTTCAAGAGCCTTGACGTGCAGTTCGTAGGTATCACATATGTCCGCATCCGCGAGCATTTCATTCCAGAGGTTGGCGTCGGTGAAGTTGGCCGAGCCTTCCTTCACGATGTTGTAGGTGTCCCTGTTGGCTTCATCGAGTTTCGAGAGGCCGACCTTTTCAATAAGGTTTTGGTAAGTTGATAACGTGGTCATTATGCTGCCATTTTTAATTTTACTTTCAGTGCTTTGGCTTTCAATGCGAGGCGCAGGCGCAACACATTGGCCGACCTCACCCCGTCCCTCTCCGAAGGAGAGGGTGACGGCTCAGGTTCAAGTTTTACGATTTCTGTCTTCCGTTCTTCGATTTTCTCTGCGACTTCCATCTTCACCTTGTCACTGATCTGCTCAAAGCCCCTGTCAGCTTCGACTTCATTGATGATCATGTCAAGTTGGTAAGGCAATACGCTCACGCTTGCATTATGCTTCTGTTGAAACAGTTGCACAACCTTTTCCAATCTCTTTGATGGGAATGTGGCGACCATGTAGTTGCTCGTTTTGTCGAAACGCCCGTTGTCCATGAGCGCGTTCAATTCTTGGTCGAGATAAACATCACCGCCAC
Source organism: Bacteroidota bacterium (assembly GCA_018266435.1). Taxonomy (GTDB): domain Bacteria; phylum Bacteroidota; class Bacteroidia; order Cytophagales; family Cyclobacteriaceae; genus ELB16-189. The sequence goes on from JAFEAL010000010.1 coordinate 122,152, forward strand.
CACTTCGGCTTGCCGACACCATCAATTTGAAATTGTTGTCGTACGTCTTTGTCAGCGTTGCACCATCTTCGGTGGTGATGCTGTTCCCACCGACAAGCCCCGCTATTATCTTGAGGGCTTTGATGATGGGGACTTTGATCAAGTTCTCGCCCTGCTTTGTTTCGCTCGGTTCCCATCCATCGGGCATGAGCCTGCCTTTCATCGTCCGTCCATCGTGCGTGGTGTAACTGATGAGCCTACCTTTGTTGAAAGAATCATCGCCATAGCTCTGCAACAGGTTGCCCGTGACGATGTAAGCAACGCCACGATCCTTTGTCACCGACTTGATGGCCGATTGCCACTCATCTTTCAGTTGCTCAAAATTGATGTGTGGGAGACTTGCACTCACGCCCATGATAGCGTTGATGTCTTTTATTTTCGACAGCGGTATGTCGATGCGCTTTTTCCCCGAGGCGATGGCCACCTGCAATTTCATGTTCGACGGTAAAAAAGGTTTTTCATTGTTGGGGTCAACGCGGACACCTAAACAAACTGCAAGGCTTTTGGCACTGCTTTCGTTTTCCATGTCGAGCGGGTAAAACAGTTTGCGACCGATGGTAAAGAAACTGAAAATGTCGAGCATCGCCTGTGAACGGTTGTTCGACTTTGCGATCTCCTTGGTCAGTTTTTCTTCACGTGCCTTTTCAAGTTCTCGCCCTCGTATTTCCAAAAAAGATTTGCGCTCTGTTTCGCTGTGCAAAGCCTTGTAGCCTTTCTCATCGGCAATGTTTTCGATGCGTAGCTTGTAATCGTCTTTGATTTCCTTCAACAATGCGTTTAGGTTGGATTGGGTTGTCAGGCCAAACTTGTTGACGAGAGCTTCTTTTATTTGAGTTGGTGTTTTATTTTCCAGCGATTGCACATAAAGGTTCTCCAGTTCGTTCACCGAGTAAGGTTTTTTCAAAATATTCACTTCGCATTTTTCGATGTAGGTGTTGTCACCAAAGGCACTTTGACCGCCTTTCCCAACAATCTTGATCGACTTGTCCAGTGTGGCCGCTTTCAGGTCGAGTACATCAACTTCGAGGTCATATTCATCAATCTGCTTGAGGTATTCCACTTCCTCGCGGTACATTTTCAGGATGGCCGAATAGAATTTTTCCTGCGTGTCAGTCGGAAGCACAGCCACGCGCCCACTTACTCGGTGGGCTGCATCTTCCATCACGGTATTGTTCCCATTGTCTGCACTGGATTCACTCAACCCAAGCGGGTCGTCCAACAACGTGTTTATCGTTGGGTTATCTTTCAAATAGGTTGTCACCACGCGGTCACCGATCTTGTTGAGAAAATCGTCCACCGAAAGAACAGCTTCACTTTGCTTCTGGTTGGAAGTGGTGTTTGCATCGAGGCTTTTCAGTTTCTTCTGCAACATCATCATCAACCGTTTCTCCGCAGGGATGGCCGAGAACACATAGTCGTAGATGGGTTTGTAAATCTGACCTGTGCTGTTGATGCGCCCGCGTTTTTGTACTTCCGTGTTGATGTCGAGTTCCGCTTGTAGCAACAGCATCACCCGTTGCTTCACCTGTTCCCTTGGGACATTCTTTGTTGGCAGCGCATGTGCGCTTGCACCCGTGCTTCCGCTCTGGTTGATCATCAGGACATCGACTTCGTTGTTTTGGAATTTTCGGAACGCATCGTTGGCAAATTCGCGCTTGCGCGTTTTGATGAGTCCGATGTTTTTTTCTTTGCCGAGTTTCAGTTCCACTTCCAGTTTGCGGCCTGTGACTTCGGCCACGCGATACCCTGCATCGACAAGTTTTTTCTTCACAAGGTCAATGGGACTGATGACGATGCCAGAACTGACCGAACGGATTTTTGCAGCAATTTTTTTGTATTCTGTTTGGGCTTCCTCGCTCAAATCCGTTATCTCGAATTTTTTATGCACGCTTTTTCCCGTTTCATCGCGCTCGGTATAACGCAGCACACCGTCCAATCCTTTTTGTAACACGGTGGCGAAGTCTGCATTGATCTTTGTGCCGTCTTCGTTTTTGCTTTGCCCATCTACATCGGTGAGGCTTTCGATGAAACTTCCCATTGTGGAAGAAAAAGCGATGACAGGTTTCTTGCCTTCTTTCAACCGTTGGATCGCACGTTCGGCAACGGCATCCGCTTTGATGGCAAACAGCATTTGGTTCACAACTTGGAACACTTTGCTGAAGTAAGGGGTACTGTCTACGCCTGCGCCCTTTGTTCCCTTCCTCTTTTCAATATTGCTCCCCGTGTTCGTCTTGGCCGCAATCTTGTCGAGGGAATCTACTTCTATATCAATAAAATCTTTTTGGAAAGCGATGATGTCGCGGACGATCTGTGTGATGTTGTCGCTGATCGCCTTGTGTTCGGCTGCTTTTTCATCGAGCGTGATGTAGTTCACCTCGATGCCCTCGAAGCTGCGTTCCCTGCGTATCATCTGGCCGTGCTGTACAAGCTGGGCAGATAAAACTTCTTGCAATGCGACACCACCGCGTTCGATCCCTTCCACCAAAGCATTCTTGCTCATGTTGGCCTCGCTCATGGCCGTCTTCATCGCATAGATGGGCATGTTGTCGGGACGCTTGGCAAAAGTGGCCGAAAGGAAGGTAACGCCTTTGGTCTCGCGGATGATGTCCTGCAAGATTTTTCCTGTGTTGCTCTCGCCACTGGCGTTGTGCGCTTCGTCCATGACGATGATGTTCCCTTTCGCGATGTGCTGTACCCATGAACCTTTTGGTGACTTGCCTACAATCTCACCGCGCTTGTTGATTTCGCCACCCGAAATCTGGGAATAGGTTAGCATGACATAGTCAAATTCTTTTGGGAGGTTTCCGCTGTCGATGATTTTCTTTTGTGCGTCAGCGCCCAACGCTTCGTAGACCACATTGCCATCTTCATCCTTCACGTGCGTTTTGCTGTCGCGTGCATTGACGATGTACGGTTTGAGCGATTCGCTCCCGATGGCCTTCAGGTCGCGATAGAGGTCGCTGAACAAGTTCGGTTTTTCCGTGATAAAAATGGGGTGCATCCCTTGTTGTCTGCCATAGCGTACCATTGCCGCAGCGATGCGGCCTTTGCCGATGCCTGTCTGGTCGCCCACTATCAAGGCTTGCCCTCGCTGCTCAATATTATATATGGCGAGGGCAACAGCATCAGATTGTTCCGCGCTCAGCGACTTGCACAGCTCTGTCTGAGATGAAAAGCCCAATTTCTTTTGTACATACACTTCGACATTTCCGACAACAACTTTGAGCTTCTTCAACGCTTGGTGTATTTCGTAGCCCATGCTGTCGGGCGTATCCACGTCAAGGCTGTTGCAGACCTGTGAGGCAGGGATGTAGGGCATACCTAGGTCTGAACTATGATTGATTTGATTGTCTGAACTATGATTTTTTTGATTGGTATGATTCCTCTGATTGGAGAGGAGAAGCTTCGCTTTTAATGCTTTTGCTTTCAGCTTTAATTTTAGCTTCATCGAATTATGGGATTCAGAAATTGGTTGTTCACGGTGATCAGCAAACCGCATGACACGGTGGAATAATTCTTCGAAAGTGTTGACCACTACATCACGATCGGTCTTCAGCGGTGCAACACCTTCGGGTGTGGGCTTGCGGCCATCGATCAATATCAAACGTACATTGAACGAAGTCCCCTGCCTGCTGTAAAGTGCGTGGCCATCGATCTGTATAGTGTCAAGTACATGGTAATGCTTATGGAGGTAGTTGAAAAAAATCCTGTTCTTTCCCTGCGCGATGCGACCATGTACGTCCCATTGCGTGTGGTTGCCGATGATGATGGCCGCGCGGCCACTGTCATTCAAAGAGTCGAGTGCGCGGATGGCCATGAGGTGGTCGAGGTCTTTGATCGCATAACCTTCGATCTCAATGTCATTGCGCAACCTTCCGAACGGAGGGTTGGTCAGCACCGCATCAAACCGAAAACCTTCCAGCCGAGAGGTCGCATCGAAGTGGTGTACTTTTTTGAAGTTTTGCGTTTTAAGGTTTTCCCTTCTGACCGCATCGATTTCATTCACATAAAAATGCTGTGGATCTCCCGCGATGGTGAGCAGCCCGTTCCCAGCACTCGGTTCAAAGTAATCCCCAGCTTTATCTACCCCGCAAAAAATTCCCATCAGGTAACCGATGGGCGCTGGGGTGCTGTACTGTTGCAGCATGATCGACTGGCTCGTGCGGTGCGAAAGGTTCACCTGCGCCCTGTACAGTTCGACTATGTCTGCATACTTTTCAGCAATGGTTTTGTTGTGCTGATGCGCAAGCATCCGCGCTTGGCGGACGATGGCCAGTTCGGAAAATTCCTTGACAAGATTTTTATCATGGATACCGAATGACCTTGCCATCTTTTCAAGGAGGAGCTTGTTCTGCCTCCCTTTGGATTGCAGCAATCCTTCAACAGCTTTTACAAAACCTTCTTTGTTCACCGTGATTATTTTTTGTTCACCCGTATCAATTCCTGCGAGGTGATCTTCACAAACGGGTTGACACTGGTAATGTCGGAGTACCACTTTTTGCGACCGATGCGGAGTCCGAGTATTTTTTTCCGCTGCCAGTACACCACGCCTTGGAGCGGTACTTTGATTTCGATATGGGGCTGGATTTCTTTTCCCTGTATTGTCCCCTGAACAATATTGAGGCTGTCCTTGTACGAAAAAACTTTCGCTGGCAGCAACGTGCTGTCGATGTTCAACATCACCGTGTCGCGCAATGGCAATTTGAAATTCCTGAAAAACCTCAGATGGATCTGCGACATCTCGTCAAGGTTGTTCAGGCGTTGGTTAATGCCAGCGAACTGACCCAGATAAACCAAGCGTTCGTTGTCGCGGAGTTCCCGCGTGTTGCGCAATGTCAAATCGAGCAACTCCGTCTTGGCGGTTTCGCGGCCAAGTTTGTTTTTGTAAAATGTCGTGTTCGATGTTTCGGCATTGGCAAACGCCAATGCCTGCTCTCGTTCTTTGTGGAGCTGCGCTATTTTCTTTTCTTCCATCACCACCAGCCCACCGAGGACTGAGATGATAATGATTGCAACGGCTATTATTTTAAGTTCCATATTTTTTCTTTCACTTTAACATTTCACTTTTCACTTTTAACTGATCTTCGCGTTCCGCTCCACATCTTTCCTCAGTTCCTCGATGGCCAGCGTCAGCTTGGTCTGGCTGTCCACTGCCTTGCCATAGAGTTCCATGAGCTTATCTTGGTTGTGCATGATCTGCTCGTCTTTGTCTTTGATGACCTTGTTTTTTTCTTTGATGTACGACCACATGATGTAGCCGATGACGGCCATCACGATGATGATCGGTGATTGCTGCAACAGCGTGTTGATAAGTACTGGGTTGATTGTTTCCATTGAATAATTTTTATGCGGCCTGTTTCATTTTTGATTTCGTATTTCCAAATACCACGTACAGCAAAATGCCTGTGGCGATCACACCTGTGGCCACCAAGGCGATGTTGGTACTGTTCTCTTTCACTTTTGTTTTCACCGACTCGTACAATCGGTCAAGCCGCTTTGCCCACCCTTCGTAGTTGGCAGATTGGTTGGGCAAAGAGAGATACCATTGCTTTTTGAAACCTGAAAAACTTTTCACAAAATCCGCTTCGTTGGAAACCGAGTTGAGCCGTTGCAGTGTCAACGTGTCCATCCTCCCGTTGATCGGCAGTTGCATGAACTGTTGGAGCTTTCGGATGGCAGTGACAGAACCCGATGCCCAAGCCCAATCGACCAGCGTGTCGGCAACCGCTTGGCTTTTGATCTGGTCGCCTTTGACCGCATCCCAATAGCCGAACTTGAAGACCATTTCCCAAACCTGCTGAGGCATCGCATAGAAAATCGCGATGAGCTTCTCTTGGCTCACATTGAGCCGCGGTTGAAATTTCTTCAGCGTTGACCACGTGATGCCCTTGTTGGTGTGGAAACCTTTTCCGTCAGGCACAGGGTCAACACTGGCCTTGTCTGTTTTGGCCTTGCTCAAGCCGCCTTCTGCACGAAGGAGGAACGGTATGATCTCTCTGTAGTTTGCCATCACACTTTTACCACACCTCCTGGAGTTGGAACTGAAATACTCGAATCGCCCTTGATAAAGTTTTTGTAGGCGTATGCACCAACGAACAGTATCACACCACCGACCAAGACTGGCACGGCATACTTCGCAAGGTTCGTAAAGTTGCTGAGCGTCCCCGTTGCACCATCAATGATTTTTCCTGTGTTGTCAACGGTATTGACCAACGTGTTCGAAGCTGAGTCAACAATCTTTGAAGTCTTGTCGCCAGCCGCCACGGAAAAATCCTGAAGGCGGTTGAATATCGAGCTGAGGCCAACGCTGACGAAGTAGGTATGGAACTCACTTCCGTACCCACATTTAGATAATGTCCAGCTCGCGCGCGCCCAATGGCCAACAAAAACTTCGTTCGCTTTGGCGATGGCATCTTTTTCAGGATACCTGATCCTGCTCTTGAACCTTCCTTCTTTGAACCATTTCACAAGCCCCTTGTGGAAGATCATCCAATCATTGCATTCCCATTTCACTTCGCCTTTGTGGCGCAGTGAATAGTTGGGCTGCGCAATGTCGTTGGTGTGGACATCGAATATCACTGGCACTTCTGCAACACCAAGCGAACCGTTTTGATATGGCAAAGAGAACGTCATAGGAAGTGCTGGTACATTTTCAATTTTTCGTTCATGCCCTTTTTGCAACTCTTGTTCGCAAGGATGACAAGGCTGTCGCGCGTGGCATTGTTGGCAAGTATTTGCAAGGCTTGTTGGATGTCCGTTTTCTCCTTGTCGTTCTGTGGTTTTATGTTGATCGTTACTTCCATCGGCTAATTGATAATTGACTAATTGAAAAATCAGTTGTGTGTTCCCGTCATCGGGTTTCCTTTCAGCACGTTGATCAACCGCATGGAGGCAGCTTTCACATCGGATGAGTTTGTCAGATGGTACACCAATTGATAAAAAATTTCCTGAACATCTTCGGGCTGCTTGTAGAGCCATGCTCGGATGTTGACGAGGTACTGTTCCGTCTGCGGGTTGGTGAGTTCGGGCGAGCCATTGATCTGTGGCTGTCCCATCGTCTGATCCATCGGTATGCCCATCATGCGCGAGGCCATGCCCGCGAGCAGTGTCATCACTTGGGGACTTTCGGCTGCACGTTCCACAAAACCGTTGAGGCCAGATTTATTTTCCACCGATTGTGTGAGCTTCTCCACCTCGTGGTCTTTCTTGATCATCTCCTTTTCGAACTCGCGCACTTTGGTATCGAGTGTTTTGTTCTCTGCCAGCAACCTGCGGTTTTCATTTTCGAGCTTGCTTGTTTTTTCCTGCTCGGTCTTGAGCGCGTAATCTTTCCAACTGTCGAACGGTCTTTCCATTGGTTTTGAAATTTTTGATTGTGTGCGAAACGAAGGGGTTAGGTTTTCCCTCTCATCCGAATCAAAGAGCTTGGGCTGCACAACATTGCCCAATGTTGTGTTCGGTGCAGTGCCATTGTTTGGGATGGTGAACGTTTTGCAGATGACCTCTGCCGAACCGTTGGGGCGGTAGGCTTCCACTATGACCTCTTTCACACCTTGTGCCTTCACGTCATCAATGGCTTGCTGAATTGCGTCACGGTCATTGCCGTCTATTTTGCGATAGAGTCGCATTGTTTTTCCATCGGGCAATCGGTAGCCAACGGAAACACGCCTGCGGTTGGTGCTGGTGTAGGTGAAGATCTCGTTCATGGATTGCAAATAAAATTTTTACCAACTCGACAATGCTGCCCTTACCCAAGTGTTCGCAGCAACGCACACATATATATAGTTTGTTGTCCAGCGTACTTCCCCAACCATTCCTATATCATTTGAAGATGAAGGTGGACTTCCGAGTGAAATAGGTATTGATGAAAAAGAAGATGCGTTGCGGTACTTGACCTGACCGTTCAATGGGTCGCGCACCAACACCTGTGTGAGCGTATCGCTGTTGATGGGGATTGAGTTGATGTTCAGGTTCTCCACATAGGTTTGAAAATTTTCTCCTGCACGGGCGCTCAACCCGTTGCCGCCAAGGATAACATTGTCGGATGAATTGGTCGGTATGTGGTTGTTCACCCCGCCCAAGATCATCGAGCCTTTTCCCAATGCACCGCGCCCGTTCATTTGTGCTGAAGTATTCCTCCCGATATTCAACGAACCGTTGTTGTTAGCCCTCAGTGGCGGGGCTACCGTAACGCTGTCGGGATTTCCCGATGGTGGTGGTGGGGTGAATGAATAGACGAACGACCCCGATGCGTCTGTGCTGCCATTGTTCCATGCTGCGAGCGCGTTGTTGCCCCCGACAAAGGATTCGATGCCGAACGCGAAATTACCTTCACCGAACACAAGGCAAGCACTCCCACTGAAGGAATGGATGCCGTCCCCGACACTCTGTTTCCATCCCGTGACGAAGGTGTCTGTAATTCCACCTCCAATCATTTTGAAAGTATGTTCTTCCCCGCTGACAAAATTCTGGTGGAACATGGCGTTTGGAAAACTCCCGCCCAAGAACGTGAGCCGAGGGGCTGCGATAAAACTTTCGTTGTTGTCATCCCATTGCAGCTTGCCCGAATATTGAAAACCGTTGGCACCGTTGTTCATGAAAGGGATTTGCTGTGCCGTGCCATAGTGGGGAAGCAGATCAAACGTCTGCCCGTTCTGTGTTGCCCGCCACTTTTTGGACTGGCCATTATAATATAGTGTACCCCAGCCCGCAGGTTTTATGACTGTTGAACTGTCGGTCACGAGCGAATGGAACGCAGTGGCATCCTTCGACCCGCTCTGGGCGAACGACACACACGGTGTGACCGATAAAAGGAAATAAAGAATTTTCTTGATCATGACTTTTAACTTTTAACTATTCACTTTAACCCCATCGCCAATTCCATCCGCGATGTTGGTTTTGTAGTCGATGACAGAATTGATTTTTTTATCCGCAAAGCTGAACAGGCGGCTTGCCACATCGCTTCCCGTGTAGCCCACAAACCCGAAACCGATCTTTACAAAGTCCATGATTTTCCCGTTGAATTTGGCCACTTCATCAACGAACAGGAGAAACAGGACAATTGTGAGAAAGCACGAAACAATGATGAGCCAGTCGTCAATGAAATAATCCTTCATCCTGAAATCAAGGTTAGCTGCTTTCGATTTCACCTGAAGCGAACGCAGCTTCAATGACGTGTGCAATGCCCAGCCCGTGAAGGCCACCGCGAAGCATTGTAAGTACATTAAGGTTGACATAGTTTTGTTTTTTTTGATCCTTCAATTTTTTTCACCTTTCACTTTTGACTTTTCACCCTACCCATACGCCCCGTCAATGTCCATCCACCAACGCGACCCATCGAAAATCCCAGTCGCTTTGTAGAAGCCATCCTGATAGGCTGTCCATGACTTGTTGGCTTTGTCCCACCAAGGGTTGTCCATTATGAAATTTTCAGGGAATGTTTGCACGCAGGTATTGGGCGGAGCCAGTTCGATCGCGAACAGGACGGAAAATTTTCGGGCGTTGGTAGTGTTGACGAGTTGCCAGCTTTTGTTTGCACTGATCGATGCAAGCTCAATAAAAGTCACTTCGGCACTGCCGAAGAAATCCAATGAAATGTTGGGCAACGTTGTATTGAGTTTGACGATCCTGCTTTCTGTTGTAGCCTTGACCACAAGGCCTGCATCGGTCGTTGCATCTTTCCACCAGTATTCAATGCCCCCTATATTTATTGTAAGCCCGATGTGCCTTTCACCAGAGGCTACTGCTTCTAAAGCAGCTGTTACCGAGAGGTATGGCCCATACTTGTTATCAAGCGGCTCACTTGCCGCAACCCTGAACCCAAATGGAAAACCGAGTGCCACTGTGATTACTTTGATTTGTTTGATAATCTGTGATTGCTTTCCATTGTATTGATCTTGTTGATCCTGTCAATCATGGCCATCCTGATCAAGGGACTGTTACATTGTAAGTTGCTGTTGATGGATAGGGCGCACCTAGCGTTGCCACATAAAGTTTGTAGCTCCTCGTTGTGCCTCCAGCATCATTGACATTGAGAACAGTTTTCACAAACGTGTTGCCCACGTTCGCATTGAAACCTTCGACATACTTCACGCTGCTGTCGCTTATGTCGGGGCGCGTGGCCTCGTAAGCAAATGCGGCAACCAAACGGCCTTGCGGGATTGTGATGGAAAAATTATTTTCAAATGTGCTGTTCATCGCCCGCACACTCGCACTGTCGTTGGGTGGTGTAAGAGATGATCCAAAAAACCGATTGTACAATGCGATGACCACTAAGTAGCTGCTCACTAATTGGTCATGTATGTCCTGCAAGTAGATTCGGAACACCTGTTCTGCATTCCCTTCGTTAAGCTGGATCGGGTTTGGAAGATTGACAACCGCGTTGCCATCATTGTTGAGCCCAGATACCAGATCCGTTCCTGCCGAGTCATCCCTTATGATAATGGAGCCTGGCTTTACATTGTTGCTGTTGGTGGCGACCCACGTAAAATTTTTGTCGCCACCAAGTATGGAATCTCCCACTTCGATGAAGGGAGGTTGCCCAACAATTGCAAAGGCGGAGAAAGCGGGCTGAAGGTAGACAACAACAGCCTGTTCTATGATATTGGAAATAGTCCTGTTTGTCAGGTCAGTTCCCGCAGGTATCCCGCCCAGTGCAATTGTGGATGGGCTTGCTCCCGAATATCTCGCAGGGTCATTTCCACCGACACGTTTGAAAACACTTCCGTCCCATTTGTAATAGGCCGAAGCACCGAGCGTATCAACGGTGGGGTCGCCAAGACCTGATGATGGGAAATCTTTGTAAGCATTTTCAACGACCACGCCCTGACCTGCGTTGAAGACGTTCCAGTCCACAGCGATCTTGTTCCGAGAAGGAATATCGGGGACAACTTGGTCGGTCAACAATCGAAGGATACCACCGGGCATAAATTTATTTTTTGGTAATAAGTCAATAGTCCATAGTCGATGGACACACTCTACTTTTCACGTTTCACCTAAACAGTCTTCAGTATTAGGGCAACGCTTCCGTTCACACCGAACCTGACGAACACTTCGCCTTCCCATTCTTCATCGGGACAGTACAGCGGCCAAGTCGATTGTTCATTTGGGTTGAGTGGAATATCAGGCTCGGAGTTCTTGATGAACCCGAAATAAATCCGTTCGATGCCCACATTCTGGATGGTGAAGTCGATGCACCCATTGATCGAGGTGGATTTTATTTCATTCCTTCCCTGCAAACGGTTCGAGTCTGGCTTCCGCTTTGTCATTTTTTGCGCAACCTGAAAATGATCTGGTAGTTGATGTCAGAGACAAGCACGGCTGGGAACTCGGTCTTGATGTCGAGCTTCTCGCCACGGATGACAGGGATATAAATATCCTTGTATCGTTGGTTGATGGGCGTGTCGTTTCCGCTCATCCAGTCTTTTTTGTGCGTGATGTTGTGGTACGTTTGGGTTTTGTCCTCCAGCCCGATCGAGTAGTAGGGGATGCCGCCATCCGTGCCTTCGATCACCTGCACACCGTCACAATAATCCCAATCGCTGTCCAACTCTTGGCTGTCGGTATAACGTCCGAGCGGAGTGGCTGCGGGCTTGAGGATGGAGACAGTTTGGTATTTCGTTTTCATGTTGATTCATATTACAGGTTACAAGATTTCAGATTGTCATAGCCAAGGCTATCAATCTTAAATTTGTAATCTGAAATCTTAAATTATTTTGCTCCCCTCAACCTTGTGCGCGTACCCTTCAAGTGTACTTCCACGAAGTGGTCGACTACGCCAGCGGGCAATGCCTTGCCGATAGGGAACTTGATCGAAATCTGGAACGGCACATTTTGTTTTATCAAGCGAGGGTAAGTGACATTGTACGCTACATCGCCTTCAAATTCACGGCTCTTGTCTTGGTGCAACAACTGCTTGATGGGCTGTGTGAGGATGGGTGTATCGTTTTGCTTGACGATCAGGTTTGCGTGCTGTAGTTGGACGGGACAGTTTGCGATGAGTGAATCGTACACGATGTCTTCCGCCACTGCACCGTTGCCAGTGGGGGCAGAGCCGTAACCGAACTGGAGCGCGTTGATGATAAAGTTGACAAACTTTGGCAACGTGCGTTTGTCAATGTTGGTGATGCCGACACTTTCGTTCAGCGAAGAAGTCAATAGGTCGATTTCCCCACCGCCCGTTATTTTGGAGCGGACGTACAAAGGTTCATCTTCCAAGATGACGCGCTTCTCTTTTATCGCTTGAAGTGTTTCAACATCGAGTTCTTTTGAACCGTATGTTTCGAGGTAGGCAAGCTCCCTCGATTTAAGTGGTTTTCTCATAATGATTGTTGTGGATTGTTGTTTTAAAAAAAATTGTGTTTAGTTTTTCGTTGTTGGATTGTGTTGGCTCACATCAAGCTCCCGAATCCGTTCACCAAATCATCTTGACCGCGCAGGTCTTCGTCCAGACCCATCATCGGGTCGTCAATGCCGCGCATTTCTTCTTCGGGTGTTCCGAGCAACCGCTCGTTGATGTCTTCCACACCGTTGAAGCCGAGCATGGGTGCTGCACCCGCGTTGAGCTGTGGGATGATTTTGTTGATCGTGCCTTTGAAGCCCGTGATGGCTGGCACTCCATTTTCTTGTGCAAGTGAGTTGAGGGCTGCTACCGTACCCATCGAGGCGGCCACGACTGATGCGGTCTTCATCACCTTGCCACCGACCATCAGCCCGATAAGCCCTGCGCCCATCAGTACCCATCCCGAATATTTGGGCATCCTGCGGGCAACATGCAGGCTGACAACAGCCGCGCCCGTTCCGAGCAAGTAGTCCATGCCACTGCTCTTGAGGTTCTCTTTGATTTTTGAGATTTCCATTTTTTGTTGATTAAAATTTTACATTGTTATAGCCATCACCTTTTTGCGCGGCTTGGCCGCGATGTGGGTGCGTTGACTCGATCTGTGTTTTGCTTTCACGCCACTCATCGGCTGTGGCGGGGAAGGGCTTGGGGGGAGTGCCGTTTGTTCCGTTGGCTTTCCCTTGAACGCTGCACCCAACAGGGCAATGCCCGTAAGTGCCGCTGCACCGATGGCGATGTACTTCACCATGTTGTCGTTCTTCTCCACTTTGTTGCTTGTGTCGGTGGTCACCACTTGTGCATCTGACGAATCCTTTCTGTTGATCTTCGTTTCGACAACTTCGGCTTCGGTGTCCTGAACATCGTCAGCGTTCTGTGAATTAGAAGGCGACTCCCTGAACTGCTTGACCGCTTTCTTCACTTTGTTGATCGCCTTAGCAGCCCTCGGGTTTTTGTTTTCAAAATCCGAGACCAAGTCATCCACTATTTCTTTGTCGGATTCAATACTTGGAGCAGAAGGTGTTGCGGCAGGTTGCGCAACTTTGCCGTTGTTGCTGTTACTTGAGGCAGTTGCCTTCTTGCCCTTTACAATCTGCGCGGCTTTGTTTTTCAGTGCGCCCTTCAAGAGGGATTTATAATCGACCGATTTGAGGAGCGAAGCAATCTTGGCCAATGTTGCACCAGCAGGGGCAATGGCCGCAGGCAGAACACCGAGCGTATCTTTCTTGATGGCAACAAGTTTTCCAGACTGTACCGCATTGCGCAGTTGATCAGGTGTGCCACCTTTTGCAACGACCATCTGTTCAACAGTCCGCACACGGTCGAGCAATTTTTTGTATTCGCCTTTGTGGTATCCGTTTGCTTCCCCTGAAGGTTTGTAGGCAAGACCGAGTTTCGTGGCGATGCCATTTCGATTGGTTCTCACCGCTTGAAAAAATTCGTTCAATTCGTTGTTGTCGTTTTTCCGCGTGACCGTACTGAATGGGACATCTTTCAAATGTTCCTGTACCATTTGCAGCAACGGCATGGCCGCACCGATACGTGCTTTGGTGTAAAGGTTGTTTGATGTGTAACCAAGCCCACCCACGAGGTTGTGTTTCTTGACGCCTTTCTTCCAACCTTGCTTGATCGCGTTGTCCAACTTTTCGATTTTGCCGCCAATGGATTTGTGGATGTTGCGCACTTTCTCCAATGCCTTTTTGTTCTTGCGGAACTGGTCGATGTCCAGCCCTTTTGCTTTGGCCTGTTCTTCTGTCCAATAGCCGTAGCCCAACTTTTCCGCAAGGCGGAAAACGTTGAGCTTCATGGCGAGCAACAGCCCGTTGCGTATGGCTATCGTGGCAGGGTTGAACCGCACTACCGCCTTGGCAACTTTCTTTGCCACGTTGGCGATCCCCCGTCCGACTTTCTTTATGCCTTGACCGATTTTTTTGAAGAACCCTTTGCCCAGACCGACATTGCCGAGGCCGTTGATTTCTTCGCGCTGCTCCAGTGCAGCGAGTTCGCCAAGTACTTTGCTGCGCAGTTCACTATCGTCAAATGCTTCGATGAGCGCATCGAGGCGTTGTGCAAATTGTGTCGGGTTGTAAAGGCCAACTGTGAGAGCAGGATTGATTGTGAGAATACTTCTCGTATTTACGAGATGTTGTTTGAGGCCAAGCAAAAAAGTTCCAAGCACTTGTCGTTCGTTTGTGCCATCGAGACCTTCGAGAATGTTGAATTCATTTCCGAAAAGGCCGAGCAGTTCTTCAGTGGAGAATGGTATGATGTTGGCCATTGATGCAGTCTGTGCCGTGACGCCACCGTTTAAGGTTGACTCATCAAGACCGTTGAGATATTGTATTTTCATGACCTTGTCAAATTTTTTAAGTGTGGGTACTTCATGATCGAACTTGTCCACCACGCAGTCGAGGGTGTAGTATTTGTTGCGGGCTACGTTCTTTGAGCCGATGAAATCATTGAGGCTAACTCCCTTTTTCGGTACGATGACATACACGTGCTGCCATCCTGTTTCCTCGTTGTAGGTTGCCTTGCGGAATGCGTGCGGGATTTTTTGGTGATACAGCAAACTTGAAAGCACCACGCTCATGCAATCGCAGTCGATGCCGCGCCTGCGGTCTTCCCAACTGCGCGATGGCCTCCGTATCTGCTCTATGCCCGTTGCATCTTTTTCGTATTGGAAATGTCGGTACACATGGTTCCAATCATTGCGCAATGTTTCTTCGAGTGTGTTGCCTTTGAGTTTGGCCGCGACTTTTTCGGTGTCGGTCAATGTGTCGAGTACGATTTCGGACATGCGGTTGAGCGTATCGTAGGTATCGCTGTGGTCGCTCCCGATGATCGGGTTCGTTCCCAAAAGACTGCTTCGATCATAAAGTTTGTCGAACTCATATCCAGATTGGATGTTCCTCTTGCCAGATGCGACAAGCCCCAATCCGATCACACCCAATGTCATTGATCGGGTGGTCATTTGACGAAAATATTTTTGTCACCGACCCCGATTGATTTGAGCCACTGTGGTACAAAAAATGATGGGCAATCCTTTGGATAGAATTGATTGTGGCCTGCGCCCTTGATTTCGGGATGGTAGGTGATGATGTTGTGAATCCACGCTTCCATTGTTTTGAGCTGCGCAGGTGTTCTCGTGTCTTTAGGGTTCTTTCCAGATTTATCCAAACCTCCGACATACACGATGTGGCGGGCGATGGAATTTGTGCCGGGCTGGCCGTTGGTAATCTCCCAAGGTTCTACCTCGTCATCTTCATTGTAAGGTGTAAGGTTGACGAGCGTGCCATCAAGCATGATCATATCGGAGTAACCGACCTGCCGCCACCCGCGCCCACGAAGTTTTGAGATTGGGACTCCACCGATTGTTTCGTTCGGCAGTTCACCGATGCTCTTATAAATTTTGCTTTTGTAGACAACGCTGCCGTCAGCATTGACGAGTGGCCCTTGATGCCATTGATGGATTTCACCTGCGGTGACGTTGCGGCCTTCGGGCGTGGCCGTGCAATGGATGATGAACAGTTGCAGCTTCGGCATATCGCTGCAAGTATGTGAGGAAGAAAAAAATCAGAAGTTCGGTTTTTGTGAACCTGTAATGTTTGTTAGCAATAGTTGCGAAATGTTGGGAAGAATAATTGCGGATTGTTGCGTATTTTTACCGTAGGTCTTCGGGGGATCGGTTATTCTTGAAAGTGTAACTGATTTTATGACCATACTCAATTATCCAGTGAAGCGAAGTGCGCTTGCCAAAGTGTACAAAGTGAGTCCCAATACCTTCACAGCAAGGTTGCGGGAGATTGACATAAAGCACACGCGGACTTTGAGCCCTGCGGACTTGCGGAAAATAATTGCGAACTATGAGTTGCCGAGTGGGGTGGAAGTGAGGATTTAAATTTACTGTTGCCTATAAAACACAAGAGGCTGCCTTTTTGAAGCAGCCTCTTTTTCATTGCCAAGTTTCAACACTCCCATTGTAACTTAGCTCGCACCCTTAGATTTAAGCGTACTGGATTAGTTCCCACGTTACCGCTTTGCCTGCATACGGTGGCATAGTATTGCCCTGAGCTATGGGTGCGGTTGTAGTTGGCCATCCAACTACCTTCCACACACCGCTTTCAGGACAAGACTCACCTGTGCCGGCTTGGGTGCCAAGTGGTTTTCTACTGTGATTCATAAAATCAATGTTGAAAACTGTCCCCTTATTTGGATACCCGGTGGAGTACGACTCCGGTCAGGTGATTGCTTTTGTCAAACAGATAGGCTACTTTTGAGTTGTTAGGCATCTGGGGTAACCTAAGATTTTTGGAGGCCAGCATATCATCCCATACTGTTGGCCTTCTTTTTTTTCTGAAGCATTTTAAAATACCTTTTTCCGTTCTCCTTCACTTCGTCAATGTCGAAACTTATATTCTCGTTCTCATTTCGATAGTCTATTCCAAGCTGACTAAGTAATCTCTTTATCCGCAGGTAATAGTAATCGCCCGCTTTAAGTACCTTGAAAGTATAATCATCTTCTGCATCAACTGGAATAAGAAAAAGCACATCGGTTGAGTCCTTCTTCTTGCCGATTTTGAAGAATTTATTTTTTTCAAAGTCAATTAATTTAATAGCTCCAGTGCTAAAGCCAAGTTTACCACTCTTATGCACGGTAGCCTTTATTACCCCAAATTTGTCTTCTGGCTCAAAATATTCTATGTCTTCAATCCCTGTCATATCTGGTACGAAATAACAAATTTTTTGCTATATTTCAAAATCCAATCCATTTTTAAGTTCATTTCTATATACATTTTCTAAATATTTATTTATGTTGATAAGTATTTAAATATTTGGTAATCAAATTATTAAATATTTTAAATAGCTGCCAATCCAATACGAATATTTTTTATAAAAAATGCTAATGTTTTACTTGTTCGATTACCATGTAAATCCTATTCAGCATGGTTAATGATTGAATCGACTTTATATACTCTTAAAGACGATGGGAAGTATCGTGCCTATATCCATTAAAAAACTGCTCAATCTCAATGTTTGATGGCAATATTGTAAAACATCAACCAGCACCAACGCTTGCACACTATCTATTTTAATTTTCCCTTTGGTTTTCCCCAAGTCGAGTATCCTGTTTTCTTTGGTACGCAGCTTCATGTAAAGTTGGCGAAGAATATAAGTAGAGTAACATTGCTCTTTGGTGAGCTTTGAGTTGGCCGTTACTGAAACCGATACAATTGCGTTCAACAGTTCTCGCACTGTTTCCAAATCGATGCTGATAGACTTTGTGAGTAGCATAGGCTATAACACAATATATGTTTCGCTGAAAGGTGAATCCCGCTTGACCACTTCAAACCTCTTATGCCTGAACACTATGGCATAGTCCCGCATGAACTCGCATAGCGAGCAAGCGGCAAGCGCATCAACGTGAAGGTGGCCGTGCTTCGTTTCAAAATCTCGTATTGCCTGCAATGTATAGGCAACGCCTTCCGCAAAGTCTTTTGTCTGTTTCATCGTTTGGTGAAATATTTTTCTTTGTAACTGATATAGAAATGATTGATCTGCTCAGGCGTAAAGCGGCCATCATTCTGCAACTTGGACAGGTAGAAGTTCAAGTCCTCGATGCTCATGAAACGTGGACGTTCTATGGAAAGCGGATCGGTTTTCTCCGCCCGCGTGGTCACATAAAGGCTGTTCCTCACCGTAGTGGCTGTTGGGTTTTTGCGCACGAGCCAATAGAATTTTTTTAGAAACTCCACGAGCCTTTTGTCTTCAGCGTACATGGTTTTGTGCCATTCCATCGTGTCGTAGTACAGCGTGAACATCAATTCGTATTCAAGCGGGTTTTTGGTGATGCGTTTGTACCAGTCTGCGCATTTGAGCCGGGTGATTTTTGGGTTGACCGTGTTCTTGTCGAGATACCCAGCCTCGAAGTCGCGCACTATCCAATTGGTCAGCACATCGGTTTTGTCCTGTTTTTCTTCCATCCCGATTTTCTTTGAGTAGCCCACCAGCTCACGCCCATTCTCCATCACCAGCACACGGCAGTAAGTGCTGTTCTCTTTGTCCCATTTTCTGATTTTGTCGTTCATGGTTTTGGTTTTAAAAATTCTCCTAACTGTTCTTTGTTAACATGGATGTTAACTATTTGCTTAACATGGGTTGTCCTGACAAGTAAACCTCATACAGTGAACATTCTGAATAACTCCTTTTACAAAGAGTTTTATCCTAACTGTAAACTGATTATGGATCGGGCAAAAAAATTGCCCAGTTGGCAATAGTTTTCCTGTGTTGCCCATTTTTGAAATGGCTACAGTCAGGATTTGCATGGGCACACCTTAGCTGTCGGAATGCCAATGCCGATATGGTGGGGATGGGTTAGGGGCTGCGTGTGCGGTAGAAAGACTTCATGCGTTGTTAGCTAGTTTTCTTACTCTATGGTCATTGAAATGATTGGCAACGGATTGGTCTTTTATCAACTGCCTCATACGGGCAAGTTCGCTGGTCATTATTTTCCACTGGCCTCCATCGCCCGATGGCTGCATGGCTTTGAGTTTCCCCGTCTCGCACAGGTTTCGCACGTGACTTGTACTCCAGCCTATGGATTGGGCGAACTTCCTCACCGACAAATATTTTTTGTGTGGTATGGCGATGTCCTGCACTAACTCAACTAATTCTTTGAGACGTTGTTCTTGGCCTTTGATGAGTTCCATCAACAGTCGGGTATCTGGTGATATGGCTTCAGTGCTTTTCAATTCTAGTTGCCTATGTTGTGTTGACAAATTTTTTATCCAACAAGTCGGAAGTGCAGGGCAAAATGATTGCCCTGTCCATCCTTTCATCTGTTCCTTCGGGGGATCAGAATTGTTGTGGCACAAAGCAGGGGATTATGGCGAAATGAAAACAGTCCCTAAAGGGTTCCGGAACCCCCAGAAGTCTTTTAACTTATTGATTTACAGAGAGAAATATTTTGAAACTTCTTAAAATTAATTGCTTGAACTTTTGATGTGAGCCAACAATTTTAAAACGTCTGCTTGAACTGCTTCTTTGGCTGAAGCTTCTACGTTGTAAAATTTCGATCTAAAGCTGTCATGTGAAATCGTTTCGGTGCGGTTGGTACTCATGTTTTGAGCAAAGAAACGGATGACTTCGATGGTGTTCTTGTTTTTGATCAGTCCCGTTTCCATCAATATCCTGACGAAATACGCCACCTGTGAAACGGAGGACTCGGTGTAAATCTTGAAATCTTTTCGCATCTGGTTTTCTGTTGTCTTATCGAGTTTGAAGGAGAAGGAGAGTTGATGCTTCCTCTCAAGGAAAATCATTTCTTCGATGACCCACTCAGTGAGCTGGGTCTTTAACGACTTGAGCGATGGCTTATAAGCGAAACTGGGTTTTTCTTGCTGTTGATTTATCGATTTCAGATAATAAGCAAGTGCTTCAAGTTGCCCGGACAGAGTTGTTTTTGATTGATAGGTTTCTTTGATGATTTTGGCACAATACGTGAAAAATTTTGTCGAATTGAAGTTGATATAAATCATGGAAGTACATAGTTGTTTCTCCAATTCTTTGATGAGAATATCAGATAAAGAAAGTTCGTTGATTTCAGTAAATAATTCTTTCAAATAAATGAGCTTCCGAAATGAAATCTTGACTTCTGATTTGTGAATAAAATCGTAGAAAGGCTCTGTTGATATTTTGATAGCATCTGTGCGAATACTCTTGTCCTTCAAACGTTTTTGTAGTTTCGGTAGTCTCTCCAAAAAATCGGACGCAGTTATGCTTCTATAACTGTCGGGGATTTTAGAGGAAAGATCAAAATAGCGGGAGAAGTGCTTTTCTATAAAAGACAATAGCTCTTCCAGCTTCTGATGAACAAGGATATTGATATTCTCTACGGAATTCTCATGGTCTAAAATAGCTCGGTTCTGCTGCCAATTGGGAAAAAAATTGTTAAGGTGCTTATCTACCAGTTCGATCAAAAGGGTCTGATGGCGTTGGATATAAAGCTCTATCTTTTTATCACAATCCAAACTGAAAGCCTGACGGATAAAAGCTTTCTTTATGCGTTCTGTTTCATGTGAAATGTCGCTGAATAGTTTTTGTTGATTTTCATTTTTGATGTTTCCAATTAGAATTTCAAGGGTATCGAATTCGTATTTCATAAGTTTAGCGTTTATTCAGCAAATTATCCGCTTAAACGACCAATTCTGATATTCGTTAGAAATACTTTCAAAATTACTGATGAAATATTAGGATTCTAAAACTCAATCAGAAATTGCTTCCCTTTGGGTTGTTTTTTTGAATAACCTATTTTTCCTTTTATCAAAAAAAAGGAATGACTTAGAATCACCGATTTTTTTCAATGCCAGACTTAGCTCTAGCGATAAGTGACCTAAAATATTGAGCAATAACATCGTATATTACTAATTCATAGATGCGCTGCTTGGATCTCATAAATCTATTTATAAACATGTGAGAATAGCTTGCTAATAAATCAAAGCTGTGCAACTTAGAATCTCCCGATGCAATGACTATTTGTTCAGCACATTCTGTGATCTTTATTTTCCTTTTTTCAAATACTTGCCAAACTGGGTAGTACTCATGTTCTTGTGTAATTGTATTAAACATCATTTCAATATTTTCCCTTTCTGCTCGAAATTTATTACTCAATTGCTTTTTCACATCTGAATTCTCTGCCTCAAATTCACTTGCAAATCCTTGTGCTAATTTTTGCATGAGATCATGCTTTTGATTCAAATTTAGGCCAAATGAATCAAGCATATCATTAACACCCTTGATAGCAAATTGCCATCTAATTTTATCCCCATGATCTCCATCTAGCATTGACAGTATTTCAAGACTCGCCAAAGAGTCATGAAAGAACAAAGATTCTGAAACCTCTATATTATTCTCCCCATATCTTTCAATCTCTCTAACATAGGTGTCGGCTTGTATTTTCCATATTAGCCGGAGTTCTACCAGTGGTTGTAACTCATTATTGATAAATTTTGTTATTTCTTCAAGTAAAGCACTAGAGCCCAAAAATCTCAGCCTAAGGTGATGATCTGGGTCAGCATACCTAATGAAGAAAAACTTTTCCAAAATCTTTTTGGCCGTTAGCTGTTCGACAAATTTCTTCACATAATCTGTGAGTATAGTATCTGCGGATTTTACGCCACAATAAATTTTTATGTATTGCCACTTTTGCCCTGGTGTAAACACCCTTCCCGCAATTCCAGTTACGAGCGCAGATCCATTTGTGTCAGAAGATTTTGGTCTTGGTTTTATCCAAGGTACGATTATTTCGTTCGTCAACATGGAATCACCATTTTGAACTATAAGGTTCTCAGTATTAAAAAGGCACTCATGTAAAAAAATACTTTCTTGCTTAATTAATTCTTGGGCGAGTATCTTTTGACAGTGCTCTTGTCGAATGTTTATTGGCAATTGATTGTCGCCCTCAGAGATGGTGACAATATCGGGGATTTCATTTTCTATAAAATATGAGATAAGTTTTTTCTGTAAATCTGAAATTTGAATGTTTTTATCATTTGTGAGATTATGAATTTTTAATGACCACCTTGCTTTACTTAAGATGGTTTTGCCATACCTGACTCTTGGCAAGTAAGAAAATTGATTGAGGAAGCCCCAATCCCATGATAAAACTGCTTTAATATTTTGGAATTGTAAATCACATAAAAAATGGTAATGAGGTATTGGATTTAATGAGAAGTTATGTGCGGTGGTTAGCCTTGGGATTACTTCCTTCTCGAACTTCTTGGATCTAAGAACTACTTTGTTGTTCCTTACTGACACCATTAAATCATTTAAAGTTATTGTATGGTCTTCCTCAACAGAGGGTCTTGTCAAAAGCGAAATTTCATATTTTCGCATAGTAGGCCTGTTTAAAATATTGCCCAATCTAGCCTCAGGAATGTGCAAGATTTCAGCAAATATTTTGTCAGGCTCAATGGATTCTTCAGCACAAAGTGTAGTTTCAACAAATTCTTTGATTTTTTTATCTACAAAACAAAACCTGCCGAGAAGGTTTCCAGCCGATGGGCCGGATGTGATGGCATGAAATAGTAAAAAATTATCTCGATCTATCTCAAAGTTTGATTTGCTAAACACATTGCATAATGTGTAGGCTGAGTCCGGTAGCGACTTTTCGTCCGAAATCTTATTCCTGAAAATTTTTTCTAGTTCTATATCTTTTATTTCAACTTCGCGAGATTTTGTTTTTAATGATTCCTCGAGCTTTCCAAATAAATAACCTGTCCAATCTGGGTTCCATGCAGGTTGCTGAGGTAGCAAGGTTTGTCTAAAAAATAAGCCTTCAAGTAGTGGTGAATTATCCGAACCTCCTTGCTCGTTTGCTGGATACCCGATTCCTGTTTCTGGATCGAGGGCTTCTAAAAGTGATATTTCTTCAGATTCATATTTTTTTATAAACTCCTCCTTAAATTTTAATAAGTTGGTTGTAGTTGGTGTGGGGGTAATTTTGGCTAATAGATTGATGGCCTTGTTGAGTTCGTCAGTGACAACATCGCTAAGGAGGGCCTTTTCTGTTGGTTTGTAAAGGTCACATTGCAATAGTTTTCCTGCATCAAAGTTTAGTCCCCACTCCTTAATTCGGGATAGAATTGGTTTGTAAACTTCAATAGGAGAACCAATCCCGTGTTTATCCAGAATAGAAAGCTGATTGATTATATTTTCTAGTTCTCTATGAAATTCCGAGGCTTGTCGCAATTGTTGAATATTAGTCAGTACCTGTGTATGATATTCAGTACCTGTTACTCTCGGTTCAAGCTCTGTGATAAGCAGGCACTCTTCTATCATTTCGTTAATGAAATCGATAGCATCCTCCTTGCTAATGTCTTCGGTTACAATAGAGTCTATTAATTCAGCTACACTAGCACCAGATTTCGCAGCATCTATAATTTTATCAAGATAAATTGATTTTGAAGCGCTTGCCAAGACGTGAATTCGTGACTCAGT
>JAFEAL010000011.1 GCA_018266435.1 Bacteroidota bacterium
TGTCAAAATTTCCAGCCATTTACCGATCCGCTTATCGTTAAGTGTCTATTGTAGTTGAATTAAAATCCTTAGGGTGGCAATGAAACATTTCATTGAAAGACTTATAGAAATAGGATCTGCTGTTAAACCCGGTTTCGTAAATCACTTCTGAAACACTCATCGTGGAGTTTTTTAAGAGTTCGGCAGCCTTTTTCAGGCGGTATTGCTTGATGAGACCATGAGGAGTAAGACCGGTCATTGTTTTGACTTTTTTGTACAGAGAAGCTTTGCTCATGCCTACCTCCTCACCAATTTCATCAGCATTAAAATCTGGTTTACTTAAGTTTTTCTGAATACATGAAATAATTTTTGAAAAGAAAATATCTTCGCGCTC
Organism: Bacteroidota bacterium; assembly: GCA_018266435.1. GTDB lineage: Bacteria > Bacteroidota > Bacteroidia > Cytophagales > Cyclobacteriaceae > ELB16-189. The sequence continues at coordinate 374 of JAFEAL010000011.1, forward strand.
GCTAATCCCAAAAGAACTGTTAGCGAATTCGTTGGTTCCAAACATTTGAAATTTTTTACGAATCAGTTCCATACGTTCCAATAATTTTTCGATTCGAATAAAAAGATGCTCTGGGTGGAAAGGTTTGGGAATGTAGGAATCTGCTCCTACTTGTAATCCTTCTATTCGGTTTTCAATTTCAACTTTTGCGGTTAGCAAGATTACTGAAATGTGACTGGTTTGAATGTTTTCTTTTATTTTTTTACACAGAGCTAGCCCGTCCATGTCAGGCATCAGCACATCACTGATAACTAAATCCACTCGTTCTTCATCAAGTACGGCCAATGCTTTTTTTCCATCACTGGCTTTGTAGACAGTATATTTAGAGGATAACATGCTCTCCAATAAATCGGTGATCTGATTGTTGTCATCAACTACCAGAATAGAATACAATGATTTGGCATTAACGCCCTCTTTTGCTTTATCTTGTTGGGGTGAGGACATATTGTGCTCAAATTCCTGCGATATTTTCTCCCCCAGGTTATCGGCTACGTATGCAGTTTCGGTTTCTTTCACCGCTTCTTGCTGTTGAGATAAAACAGGTATGGAGATACTAAATGTACTTCCTTTACCTTCTTTGCTTACCACATCAATTTTTCCTCCATGAATAGAGACTAAGCTCTTGGTCAGCGAAAGTCCAATGCCTGTACTTTTTGAAAACCCAAACTCGTCAATAGGTGTGGTGGCGGTGTGATAGAAGTCGTCAAATATTCTCTCAACATTACCTGCAGCAATTCCCACTCCTTCATCTTTTATTATAAACGTAAAAAATGAACTGTTTTTTTCAAGCACGACAATTACTTTTCCGCCATTGTAGGAGTATTTGATGGCATTGGAGATTAGATTAATAAGTATTTTTTCTATTTTCTTTACGTCAATAATTAAGAGTAGTGTTTCATCATTTGTGTGAAATTCTAGATGGATATCGCGTTTAGCGGCATATTGCTGAAACGACTCAATTATTTGTTGGATAAATGGGATCAGGTCAATAGAAGACAGTTCCAGTTTATCCTTTCCACTTTCAATTTTTCTGAACTGAATAAGTTCTTCAATTAGTTTTTGTAAACGAATCGAGTTGCTGTAAATTATGTTTAACTGGCTTTTAGTAACTTGGTCAATGTTTTTTTGTAGCAATGATGAGACGGGCCCCAGAATAAGTGTAAGTGGTGTGCGAAATTCATGGGCGATGTTGGTATAAAATCTTAATTTATAATCGTTTAATTCCTTTTGTTGCTGAACTTTATAGCGTTCTATAGCTGCTGCTTTTTTTGTCCGGGATCGAAAACGAATATATAACACAATCAACACCTGAATACCAATGACAATTAAAACGTATAGCAAGTAGGCCCAGATGGTTTTCCAAAAAGGAGGGGTAATAACGATACTTAATGTTTTAGGAGTTGTGCACCATACCCCGTTTTCGTTGGTGTATTTTATTTTCAGGTTATACTGGCCGGGCGGAATATTAGTTAATGAAATGGATTGTTGCGGCCCTAAGTCGTTCCAGCCTTTATCAAAATTTTCAAGCACATAAGAAAATTTACTCTTTTCTTTATTCCAATAATCCAATGTAGTGAATGAAAAGCTGATGAAATTTTGATTGTACTTAAGTTGTAGTTTAGTAACAAAATCAATATTAGTTTGTAATACGCCATTTTCATCGTGTGCTTTTACCGGCTTGTTGTAAAGCACAAAATCATTGATTACTAGTTTAGGGAAGTCTGTTGACAGACTTAGCTTTGATGGCTGAATGATGTCCAGGCCATTAGTACCGCCAAAGTATAGGTTTTCTGAAATTCGCGAAGCAAAAGAGGCACCGTCTGTATACTCGCTGTTAAGTAACCCGTCTTCGTTATCAAAATTTGTAAATAGATTGGTTTTTCTATTATACATGACCAGGCCACGATTTGTAGAAAGCCAGATATTTGAGTTTTTATCTTCTTGAATTCCATGAATGGTATTATTGACCAAGCCTTCTCGTGCGGTAAATTGATTGGTTTGATACTTCGAAAATTTTAGTGATAACCTGCTAAGTCCACCACTGGTACCCACCCACAGTTCCTCTTTATCATTAATGAATAGGCTAAGCACATCATTATTGCACAACCTTATTTTTTCTTTAATGTTGGCTTCAATATGTTCTTCTATTTTTTTAGTAATGGTGTTGTATCGGTATATTCCACCACCCCGTGTACCAAACCATAAGCTATTCGGTTTATCTTCTAATATGGTGTAAACAATATTGCTTTTAATGGAGCTATACGAGTTATCGGACGAATGTTTTATCTGATCGAATTCGGTTAACTGATACTGATTTTTTTTTGTTTTGGTTATTTTTAAATGAATAACTCCATACCCACTTGTGCCCAACCAAAGATCATTATAAGAGTCAACACAAATAGCGTAAACCGAACTGAACATGATGGAAGTCTTGTTTTCAAAATCGCGAGGAAAATGGAAAAGTCTATTTGTTTTACTTTCCAACATATCTATACCCTCACCGTCTACACCAATCCAAAGGTTACCTGTATGGTCTTTTTTTAAAGAGAGTACGGCATTATTACTTAACCCATTTTTAGTGTTGATTATTTTATTGTGATCTTTAGTCTTTTCTAAAATATTTACGCCTCCTCCTCGCGTGCCAATAAATAAAGTTCCGGTATTATCTTCATAAATCGACCTTATGATGCTATGGGATAGTAATTTTTTTTGAGGGGATCCGGCAGATATTGAATAAAACATCTTTTCACGGTTTAAAAATTTATACACGCCATCACCATCTGTACCCACCCAAATCAAATCTTGGATAGTTTCTGAGATTGAAAGAATCTTTATTCCTTTATTTTTTAGAATGGGGAAATAATCATCCATCCGGATTGACTTTAATAAACCGCGATAGGTTATAATTTTAAATACCTGACCTGATTCGGTGCCTACCCAAAGAAATTGCTTATTCATTGATTCTGACAATGAACTGATGTGCGTATTGCCCAGAGGTACAATCGGTGTTTCTTGCACAATGTTTGATAAATTGAAAAAGATAAGATTTCCATTACTGGCATAACACATGAAATACTGATCATTTAACTGCAAGAACTTGTGGTAAACGAAGGGATCAGGAAGTGATATTTGTTTTGAAAATAATACCTGATTTTTGAGGCAGCATTGTATTTTTCCATCCTTACCAAGCATGTAAAAAAGCCCCTTATAGCATCCGATATTAATAACTTGGGTTAACCATTCAGCGGAAATATCTTTAAACTCAACATCTTCAAAACCTTTTTTATTTTTGTTATACCGCTTTATTCCTTCACCAATATTACTTACCCACAGTGCTGAGTCAGGGCCAATGCATGCCCGAATGTTATACTCCAGAAACGGAACATCATTTAGGCTGTCTAAATAACTGCTGAATGTTTCTGTATCACGATTATACAGATTTATTCCCCGGTGAGTAATTACCCATAAATTGCCCGCTCCATCTTCTAAAACATCCCTGATGACATTATTGCTTATCGTTCCCTTTTGATAAGAATCTGGCTTATAGATTTTTATGTTACTGCCATCGTATCGATCAAGCCCATCCCACGTACCTAACCACACGTACTCAAACTTATCCATATACACAGAGGTAATAGCAGAATTAGAAATATTAGCCTCTTTACCTACGTGCTGGTAAGGTAGTGCAAAGCCCGAGTCTTGCGGGGGATAAAAAAAAGTAAAAAGCAATAGAAGCAAACTCATACCATTCAAATCAACTGATAATACCAAAATTAGGAAATAGTCATGCTCTGTGCTGCATATAGTTGTACACCCGGTGATTTGTTTGTCCTCTTGGTTCTTTTTTAGCTACAAAAAACAATACAATGAACTTTATAAATTCCATAGAGGACGTTTGCGGTACCGTTTTCAATAAAATTTGCATTACACAAAAAGAAAACGCCTGTGAGTACGTCTTTTGCTTTAGTTAAGCGATCAGCACATAACCCCATTCTTACGCCAAAGGACGTTAGGCCCAGTTCTGAGTTAATGAATATTGAATGTCTTCTCAATCCTGGGGTATTTACATTTAAAAATAAGATTTGGTTGTTATTGCGAGTAGCAGAACGCCCCGAGCAAAACAAAGAATTGATTACTGTGCCCGTGTATGGCGAGCATGGGGACATAAAAATGATTTCATTTAAAAAAAATGATCCGTTGTTGGATAATAGCGACCCGAGAGTACTCAGTTATAATGGAAAAAACTACCTCACAACAATATCTCATCTGCGATTAGTTTGTAGTGATAATGGTGAAAATTTTTACGAACCTAATGGATTGAATTCCATTTTCGGCCAAGGACAGTTGGAGGAATACGGTATTGAAGATTGCCGAGTAACCCAAATTGAGCACACATATTATTTAACCTATACCATGGTGTCTTCGGTGGGCGTGGGGGTAGGCTTGATCCAAACAGATGACTGGATAAATTTTGAGCGCAAGGGTATGATCTTTCCTCCCCACAACAAAGACTGTGCAATTTTTAACGAAAAAATTAATGGAAAATACTACGCGTTACATAGGCCGACTAGCCCGCAATTAGGAGGAAACTATATTTGGCTGGCAGAGTCTAATGATTTAGTTCATTGGGGCAATCATAAGTGTGTAGCCACTACACGGTTAGGAAAATGGGATAGTGCCCGTATAGGTGCTGGTGCTGCCCCCATTAAAACAGAAGAAGGCTGGTTGGAAATATATCATGGTGCCGATGAGAAACACCGATATTGTTTGGGTGCATTATTATTGGACTTGAAGGACCCGTCAAAGGTGATAGCCCGAAGCCAGAATCCGATTATGGAACCGGCAGTTGATTACGAGTTGAATGGTTTTTTTGGTAATGTCATTTTTACAAATGGGCATATAGTAAAGGGAGACACCATTACTATGTATTACGGAGCCAGCGATGAAGTCATCTGTAGCGCTGACCTCTCCATAAAGTCTGTCCTGAACTCTCTCCACGCAACCCAAGCTTGTATATGACAGTAGCTTCAGTATTGAAAAGACCCGCAAAGGAGTATTCGTATTTCTTGTCGTTGCCACAAACTACACGAGTATTGTTAATCACTAACATGGTTTATGCATTCGTTCTGCCAGTAATTGAAATTTTTGTAGGGGCATACATTATGAGAAACTCTAACGACCCTTCTAAAGTGGCTGCTTATCAGTTATCGGTTTATACGGGTATACCTATCACTTTTTACATTAATGGTTTTCTGCTGAGACGTGTTAAAATTTCAAATTTATACAGTTTCGGAATGTTACTGAGTGGATTTTCAATGGTGATTATGATGAGTCTTACCAACTTATCTTCACTGGGCATAAGTGTGGCAGGCATATTAATGGGCTGCTCATTTGGTTTTTTCTGGGCCAACCGCGATTACCTGGCCCTTAACTCAACAGACGACTCAACCCGAAACTATTACTATGGTTTAGAGACTTTCTTCTATACCATCACGTACATTATCATACCCATCATTGTAGGATATTTTTTGATGAGTACCGAGCAAAGTAATTGGCTTGGCGGAAATATTAACATGGCGTATCGGATTGTTACTGTTGCCGTTTTTTTACTGACCATAGTATCGAGCATAATGATCCATCAAGGAGATTTTAAGAATCCTGTTCAGAAAAAGTTTGTTTTCTTCAAGTTTCATTCTTTGTGGAAAAAACTGATTGCATTAGCTAGCTTAAAAGGGTTGGCCCAAGGTTATTTAGTTACCGCTCCGGCCATTTTGATCATGCGCTTGGTAGGAAACGAAGGCTCACTTGGTATGGTACAAGGAGTAAGCGGAGTGCTCACCGCTTTTTTATTGTACTTATTGGGACGAACCACTAAACCATCGCATCGCATTTACATTTTTTCTGTAGGCTTATTTATTTTTCTAATCGGAACAATTGTAAACGGAATATTATTTTCAGCCACTGGCGTAGTCTTTTTTGTGCTTTGTAAAGTATTGTTTACACCACTACATGACATTGCTTATTTTCCCATCGAAATGAAAGTGATTGATGTGGTGGCTAAAATTGAAAACCGAAATGAGTTTGCGTATATCTTCAACCATGAATTTGGACTTTACATCGGCAGGTTTGCTGGTCTTATTTTATTTATTTGTTTAGCACAATATGTTTCAGAAGACTTTGCACTGAAGTACGCCTTGATCATTATTGCATTTGTACAATTGGCGTCAATTCCTCTCGCAAAAAATATTATCACAAAGGCAAATCAACTTACGGGAGTATGAAAATAAAATTACATACTTCATATGCTTTGTTGGGCATTCTTTATGGCTCAGTAGTTTCTTGTGCAAATGATAATAAAACCACTGAGCAAGTCAGCATAGAGAGAATAGCTAATATGCCTGATCATCCGCAACCGTATAAAATGATTGATTGGTATGAGAAGGCGCATAATTTTGATCAATATATTTTCAATGCCGGGCAGAAGGGAAAATTTTTGCCCTTTATTTGGAGTGATTCATCCAAAAGAAATTTTGATCAAAACACATTCGGACTGTACACGGCAGTAGGTGATGTGCGGCAGGGGCCACAAGGCAATGTTGAGTTTCACGAAGCAATCTGCACGATGGGTTCTTTGTTGGGGGCTGGCCTGGTGGGTATTGATAAAACCAACCAGAATAATAAGAATTATATAAAAATGATTCAGAATTATTTCAATTCTGAAAATGGTTGGAATATAATGATGGACAACACCAACCCCAAGGTAGCCTCGTTAGGAGGTGGGTATGGGCGCGATTGGTGGTACGATATTTTTCCCAACGTTCTCTTTTATGGAATCTGTGATTTGTTTCCAAATGTTTCTCGTGCTGATAGTTTACAACATCTGATTGCCGAACGATTTTATAAAGCAGATTCGGTACTAAAAGGTAATTATAATTACTCGTTTTTTGACTACGCTAAATTACAAGGAGTATCTAATACTATTCCACATCAACAAGATGCAGCAGCAGGTCATGCCTATGTACTTCTTTGTGCGTATGAAAAATTTCACGACCCACGCTATTTATCGGCTGCCAAATCGGCAATGAATTCTTTTATCAGTCAGAAAGAAAGTCGTTTTTATGAAGTACTCATGCCATTCGGAGCATTAGTAGCCGCACGGTTAAACGCAGAATATGGAGGCAGCTATGACATTAAAAAAATATTGAATTGGACTTTTGATGGCTGCAAAGCAAATGACGGAAGAACAGGCTGGGGGGTAATTGCCGAGCGTTGGGGCAACTATGATGTGCATGGATTGCAAGGTAGTATTACAGACGGAGGAGGATATGCTTTTCTTATGAATTCATTTGATTTAGCCTGGCCTTTGGTGCCTATGGTTCGCTATGATAATCGTTTTGCTAATGCCATAGGTAAATGGATGTTAAATGTTGCCAATGCGGCCCGGCTAATGTACCCTTATGAAATAGATGATGAACATCAATGGTTAAGCGAAAAAAAGCAAATCACAAAAAATGTAATTGCCTATGAGGGGCTTAGAAAAGAAGATTTTGTTTATCGTAAAAAAACAATGGAAGGAGTAAGCCCGGTTGCTTTAGGAGACGGCCCGCAATGGGCTAAGGGTCAGCCTCAGGAATCGATGTTCAGTCTTTACAGCTCAGCTCAAGTAGGAATTTTCGGATCGATTATCCGAAAAACAAACGTAGATCAGATTTTACAGATTAACTGTACCGCAACGGATTTTTATAAAAAGAAATCCTTTCCTACGTATTTATACTTTAACCCGTATGACAGCGCAAAGTCAATTATTTTTCATAATGATCAACATACCCCTGTTGATTTATACGATGTGCTTTCGAAACGAGTAATAGCTGAAAATACAAATGATGACTGTCTTTTTTCTGTTGAAAAAAAATCGTCCAGGCTTATTGTAGTATTACCGCACAAAGTGCCAGTAACCGTTGCAGACGGTTTATACCGTGCTGGTGATACTGTAGTTGCCTATCAACCTACAAGCAAAAATTAATCATAACCTATGAAGAACAAATTCTTATTTGGGTGTACGGTTCTGCTAACGGTTGCGTGTTATACCAATATTGTATTTGCACAGAGCATCGTATCAGGAACGATAAAGGATGAAAGCAATGAATCGATGGTAGGGGTTACGGTTCAGTTAAAAGGTTCAGGAACAGGAACTTTATCTGACAATGACGGAAAATTTACGCTGCAAGTTCCATCGGGTGGGATAGGCAAAGGCATTTTGGTTGTTTCTTATGTTGGGTTTGTTACACAAGAGTTGCCGCTAAATGATCAGACATTTTTTTCAATTATAATGAAAGAAGATTTAACCTCTTTAAATGAGGTTGTAGTTACCGGTTATCAATCTGAGGAAAAAAATAAAATACTCGGGGCGGTGTTCTCCGTAAAAAGCGAGCTCATCACTAAGATTCCTGTAGCCGGAATTGACCAGGCTATCCAGGGGAGGATACCTGGTGTTGTGGTAACTCAAAATACCGGTGCTCCGGGCTCGGGTGTAATTGTTCGCGTCAGGGGAGTTGGTTCGTTAAATAGCAATAACCAACCGCTCTATGTTATTGATGGTGTGCCCACAATGGATGCTACCGCCATAGCACCTCAAGATATTCAGTCGCTGACTGTATTAAAAGATGCCAGCGCAGCCGCGCTTTATGGAGCAAGGGCAGCTAATGGAGTGGTACTCATCACAACAAAGATGAGTGAATCAAACAAATTAGTCATTTCTTACAACGGACAAACCGGTGTGCAGGCGCCCACTCGCCTTGTACCTATGGCAAGTACATCACAATATGTGTCAATTTACAATGAAGCTGCACGCACCGATAATGCAGACTTACCCAGTTTTTTGCAAAGACCCCTCATATCAAATCAGTTGGCAGCTACCTTACCAAATATCAATCAGGTAAAGGCAATTATGCAGCCTGATGCATCGATAACACTTCACAGCCTTTCATTTTCAGGTGGCGAAGGTAAAACAAGATTTTTTTTGGCAGGAAGTTATTTCAAACAAAACGGAATCATTAAGGCCAGCGATTACACCCGCCTAACTACCCGAATCAATGTTGAATCTGAATTGAAAAAATGGCTGAAGACCGGAATAAACCTCAACATATCACACGCTATTACAGATCAGGTGGGAAGTTCAGGAGATGGGGCAGGAGGTAATGGGGGAAGTGTAGTTCGCTACGCTTATTTCCGTTCACCGGCTATTCCCATTTATGATTCTACAGGAAACTTTGTTGATAAGCCCGATCGTTATGATTTGTTTGGTGATGGGTATAACCCTGTAGGTATGTTAGCCTACAATCAAAACAAACTCAAAGCTGATCGCATATTTGGAAGATATTTTATTACGCTAACCCCTCTCGAAGGACTTACATTTACTTCGAGTATCGGTGTGGATTTAACCAGCCAAAACCTTCGCAGGTTTGATCGCAATTGGGGAACCGTTCTTCGAATTAATAACCCCAATAGGCTGACTGTTGCAGATGACCGCAACAGTACCTACACGTTCAGCAATTATGCCACATACACCCGATCATTTGGTAAACAAAACTTCACATTGCTTGCTGGCACTGAGGCCATCAAAACAACACTTTATGATATAACTGCTACCGACACACAGTTTGCCAACCAAAACAGTACGTTAGTTTACCTGGGCAATGGCCTGGGTCAAAAAACATTAGCCGAAAGTCAGCAAGGCAATGCGTTACTTTCCTTTTTTGGAAAATTAAGTTATGACTTAGATCAAAAATATTTTGCGTCAGTAACTCTGAGAAGAGATGGGTCTTCACGCTTTGGGGCATCCAATCGTTATGGAAATTTTTATGCAGGATCATTGGGATGGAGAATAGACAGAGAAAGTTTTTTAAAAAATACACAATGGTTGGATAAACTTTTTCTCAGAGGAGGTTACGGAGTAGTGGGTAATCAGGAAATTCCCAACTATGCTTTCTCAGATCAATACGGGGTAATGTATAACTACCCTTTTGGAGGTGCTAAAAATATTGGGTATGCTGTTTCTCAATTGGGCAATGCAAACATAAAATGGGAATCGAGTAATCAGTTTAATATCGGTACCGACATAGCCATTTGGAATGGCAAGCTATCAGCATCCATTGATTATTTCAGTAAAATAACTTCTGATCTTCTTAATAATCAACCTATTGCCACCTCAGCAGGGCTGGCGGCTTCACCCATTGTGAACAACGGCAAAATACTAAATAGAGGATTTGAGTTTTCTCTCAGTTATACTGACAAGATTGGTGAACTGAGTTACACCATCAGCCCCAACGCTGGGCTGCTTCACAATGAAGTACTTTCAGTTAATTCGCCAATACCTGGTGGTTTGTACGGATCTCAGTATGTTACGCTGACAGAAAAGGGATATCCGGTGGGGTCATTTTACATGTTGGAGATGAGCGGAATATTTCAAAATGCCACAGATATTTTTACAAATGCCGTGCAAGGGCCCAGTACGGGTATTTCGAGAATTCAACCGGGCGATGTAAAATTTAAAGATCAAAATGGAGATGGTGTTATTGATCAGAATGACCGCAAGCATGTGGGCAGTGCTATTCCAAAAATTAGCGGTGGATTAAATTTCAGTGCAAGTTATAAAGGGTTCGATCTTTCGGTATTTTTTCAGGGAGCCTACGGTCAAAAAATTCTTTCGGTATTGAATCGCGACATCGAAGGATTTTACAGGCCATTTAATGTTACCGAACGATATTTTAAAAATCACTGGACTGGGGAAGGAACATCCAATCAATATCCCCGTGCATCATGGAATGCTTCCGGAAACAACACTCAAATATCCACTCGATTTCTGGAATCAGGTTCCTACACTCGATTAAAAAATCTTCAGATTGGCTACACACTGTCTAAGCAATTGGTGCAGCGTTATGGATTAACCAGTTTACGGATTTATTTCTCGGGAACAAATTTATTCACCTGGTCTCCTTACTCAGGCATGGATCCTGAAATGTCTGTGAGCAACAACTCTACCACAGACGGTGACAAAGCAAACGGCATAGACTGGGGTACTTACCCGGCCGCTAAGTCGTATAACATTGGCGTAAACCTTACTTTTTAATATAGATGCTATGAAAATATTAAAATTTTTGGTGATGACATTACTCTTTACAGGTTGCCATAATTTTTTAGATGAAAACCTTCAAGGTGTTTTTTCAAGTGCTACATTTTATCAAACTCAAAGTGATGCACTGGTGGCACTTACCGGGGTTTATAATGTGGCGGCATTTGTTAATACAAAGAATCAACTTTGGGTATTTGGCGATGTGGCTTCTGACGATGCGGTGAAAGGCGGATTGGCCGGAGATCAGTCTGATATACAATATATTGATCAATTCAGTTACGTGAGAACAAATACTGTTTTGTCAAACGTCTGGCAGTACTATTATGAAGGGATTTCAAGAGCAAACTATGTACTTTACTATGTTCCAAGAATTAATATGGATAATTCTATTAAGAATAGAATTATGGGAGAAGCCAAATTTCTTAGAGCATATTTTTATTTCAATTTAGTAAATATCTATGGCGAGATTCCATTAAAAACGCAGCCCCCACTCAGCCCTGCATTGATTAATTTACCTAAATCTCCGGTTGCTGACATCTATGCTCAAATTGAAGCTGATCTTACGGATGCATCCAAGTCACTTTCAAAAACATATTCAGGCACAGACATTGGTCGGGCTACCAAAGGAGCGGCATTTGGGTTGTTAGCAAAAGCTAAACTTTATAATCAGGACTGGAGCGGTGCATTAGTGGCAATTGATTCATTGGAAGCCTCTGCCACTTATTCTTTAGTGCCTGTGTACAAAAATAATTTTTATGACTCAACACAAAATAACAACGAATCAATTTTTGAAATACAACACCTGAGCATGCAAACGCCTTCGTTGGGCAGTTTTTTAAATCAATGGTTTTCTCCTGCAGTTTACAATGGATATTATTTTGATGCACCGGTACAAAATTTTATTAATGAGTTTGAAGTGACACCGGGTGGGGTTGTTGATCCCCGCTTGGATTATACAGTTGGTCGTGCCGGTAATAAATGGTTGAACGGTGAGGCGTTTGACCCAACCTGGTCGGCAACTGGTTTTCTCAGTAAAAAACATAGCCAATCTAAGTATGACGCACCGATTATTGGCAACTCTGGGTTAGACTATGTGTACATGCGATATGCAGATATTTTGTTAATGAAAGCCGAAGCCCTCAATGAATTGAATCAAGGAGCACAGGCCGTTGTGCCTTTGAACTTAGTGCGAAAACGCGCACGCGAAAGTTATTTGTATGATAACTCACTGCCCGGATTTGGCTCTGTGCCAGCCAATCTTTTACCAGATGTTGTTTACACCGATCAAGCCTCCCTGCGCATAGCTATACAACATGAGCGCAGAGTAGAGTTGGGGTTTGAGTTTCACCGTTACTTTGATTTGATGAGGTATGGTCAGCAACCGGCAGAAGCCGCTTTGGCTTCTACCGGTTTTTCGTATACCAAAAACAGATATTTTCTTATTCCACAGATAGAACTGGATACTAACCCGGCTATTACTAATTAATGAAATCTTTTTTACACTTAAATAATAACTCTAACTCAAATTAAAATTTATGAAAACAAAAAATGCAATTCGATTACCCAGTTTGCTGCTAGCCTTTGTACTGGCGGCATGGTTTGTCAGCTCATGCTCTAAAAGTGACACTCCCGCCCCCGTAGATTTCAGTGCTTTAAACACGGCAATTACCAGTGCGCAAAACTTATTATCTACGACTACTGAGGGCACTGCCTCGGGGCAGTACACAAGAGGCTCACAAGCGATACTTCAGGCGGCAGTAACAGCCGCTCAGGCCGTAGCTAGTAATAAGCAATCCACTCAAGCACAAGTTACGGCAGCCGTTGCACAGTTGACTGCAGCAGTTGCAACCTACCAAGCTGCCGCAGTTGTACCAATTGACCCCACCAACTTAGTTGGTCAGTGGACTTTTGATGAATTAACAACTGCAGCCGTAGGTACTTCAGTAAAAGACTATTCTGGTAATAATTTTAATGGAACGATTAAAGCAGGTCACTCGTATTTTAGTACAACAGCAGGCTTGCCTTGGTCAGGTTATACTGTAACCAGCAATGTACCTACTCAAACAGCTGACCGTTATGGCAATGCAAACAAGGCATTACACTTTACAGCTGGTGCCAATGTTGAAGTTCCTTATAACTCATTATTGAACCCAAGTCAAATATCAATTTCAGTTTGGGTAAAAGCCGATTCATTAGTTGGTGATCCCAACAAATACTGGGCAAATAATTATATTGTTTCAATGAATCGTTGGAGCGGGTGGAAATTTCAAATTCAAGATACACCCCGGCCATTTTTTACTGTTCATGCTTCAGGTTTTAATAACCCTCCGCTAGGCACGAGTGCAGATACTACCTATTACGACCGAGATATGAATGTGGGTAAACTTGTACCGCTCAACAAATGGTATCATTTAGTTGTAACATTTGGAGGGGGCCATGAAATTTTCTATATCAACGGTATTCAGATTTATGATTGGAATAATGTTCCGGGCACAATAGTAAATTTATCAAGCAAGCCCGTTAATTTAACCATTGGGCAGGATTTGCCAACATCTGTTTATTCCACAAACTCAAATTCGCCTTATTATGTAAACTGGGGAGGATATTTTATTGGAGCAATAGATGATTTGCGCATTTACAAAACGGCAATATCAGCTGCTGAGGTTACCAGTATATATAATTTAGAAAAACCGTAAGTATTAGTTATTAATTTGATTATGAGAGAGCAGTGAGGTTACCCTTACTGCTCTCTTCATAAATTTGTTTTATAAATAGTAAAGAGTAATCGTTCATCTTATTTTTTAATAAAATAGTAATGTCCATTCGTGCTCTCGTCATTGTTTTTGCATACACAGCTTACTTTGCTCATGCACAACCCGGACAAATTGATATTAACAGGGTAGGGCTGATGCACAACATGCCTACGCCATACAGTATGCGCAATTGGAAAAGTATAACCTTGAAGTATGATTCATTTGTTTATAATCTGAATGCTACCGGCCAGTATTTACCATTGATGCACCTTAAACCCAACGGAGTTAATTACTCTTCTATTCAACCCATTTTATTTGACTCTTATGTTGGCTCGGCAAGCAGTGGCTCTCAGGCCGAAGCCATCAACATTATCCCGTCTCTTGTTGGAGCCTCATTGGTAGGTATTGATAAATCAAACCAGTTTGGCAATAACTGGGTTTTGAAATCTAAAGATTTTTTTAGCAAAGCTAACGGCCAAAATATTTACCTCAATGGGTATTCAGCTACCAGCGGAAATGATTGGTGGTATGATGTGATGCCCAATGTTTTTTTCTACCAGTTGTATTCGCTGTATCCAACAACAGCTGATTTTCAGACACAGTTTACTACTGTTGCCGACCGTTGGCTGTCTGCTGTACAGGCAATGGGTGGTACAACTACTCCATGGAAGTTACCACAAATGAATTATCGGGCTTTTAATTTTAGTACGATGTCTCCCGTTTCAGGAGGATGGTCTGAACCCGAAGCAGCTGGAGCAATCGGTTGGTTACTTTACCAAGCTTATCAACAAACCGGACAGCGAAAATATTTAGATGGAGCACAAATGGCAATAGGTTACCTCGCCAGTCTGACTTCTAACCCGGCTTATGAAATCCAGTTACCTTATGGAACATTTACCGCAGCAAAAATGAATGCGGAGCTTGGAACAAACTATAATATCACCAAAATGATCAATTGGAGTTTTGATCAAAGCAGTGTGCGTAACTGGGGTACAATTGTAGGAACATGGGGAGATGCCGTTACCGGAATGAACGATGTTTCCGGATTGATAGGAGAAGTAGATAACCCCAACACAGGCTATGCGTTTGCCATGAATGGCTTCCAGCAAGCAGCTGCCTTAGTGCCATTAGTGAAGTACGATAAAAGGTTTGCCCGAACTGTGGCCAAATGGGTGCTTAATATGGCTAATGCCAGCCGTATGTACTATCGTCCCTATTTACCGTCCTCTCATCAAGATGGGTATTTGTGGAGTTCGGCCAATGACCCTCAAGCAATTATAGGGTATGAGGCACTAAAGCAAAAAGGGTTGAACGACTCTCTATTATTTGCCACAGGAGATGCTTTACGATCAGGATGGGCTCAAACCAATTTTGGTTTGTACGGCTCATCACATGTGGGGTACATGGCCTCTCTCATTGACACAACAGATGTAGCCGGTATTTTATTATTGAACCTAAACAAAACAGATTTTTTTTCGAAGAATTCATACCCCACCTATTTAGTCTATAATCCTCTTGCTGCCTCCCAAAACATCACCCTTCAGCTGGGCTCTCATAACTATGATATTTACGATGCAATTTCTCAAACAACTATAAAAACATCGGCTACAGCAGCTACGTTAATAACGGTGCCTTCTGATCAGGCGATGATCCTGGTTTATATCCCTGCGGGTTCTACACCCATTAATGTAAACGAAAAACTGTATGTAAATCAATCTATTATTGATTATCATTATGGGTATAACTTTAATGGCAAACTTTTAATCCAGTCGTTGGCCTCAACGGATAGCACGGTTCAGTACGATCAACAAGTAACTGTGTACAGTTCCATTAGAAATAAAAAAGCACCGGCTTCTTTTAGCTGGTATGTTAATGGTATTTTAACTTCAACTACAACGGACAGCTCATTTGTATGGACTGTTCCACACGTGACAGGTACTTATAATTTGAAACTGAGTGTTAGTGACGGCACTTCAACCGCTGTAGATTCGTTGAAATTTAATGTTGTTTCGAGAATTCCAAAGGCACCGACAATTTCTTCATTGATGGCTGATTCGATCTGGTATTATGCTGATAGCACGGCCCGTTTGGTTTGCACAGCAATTTCTAATGCACCTTCGGTTAAAATGAAATACAGTTGGAGTTTTAACAATGGATCAGTTGTTCACCAGTCTGATTCAGTGCTTTTTTGGAAGTCACCCGCATCCGAAGGATTATATTCAATATCTGTTACAGTAAAAAACTCAGACTCTCTTTCTGCTACAACTCAATTAAAAATTTTGGTAAAAGGTAAAACTCAGCTAGTTGATAAAGGAGTAGCGTATTACCCACTGGACGGAAACGCCAGGGACTATAGTGGAAACAATCATAATGGAACGGTATCAGGAGCCCAGCCAACAACTGATGCGCGTGGTTTGCCGAACAAAGCGTATAGATTTTCATCTAATACAGACTTGATTGATGTACCCAATGCCTCTAGTTTAAATTTTCAAAATCAGATTACTTTATCGTGCTGGGTTAAACTGGATGTACTTCCGGCTGAGTCGTATGTACTTTCGCATGGCAGCTATCAGCAACGCTGGAAAATTTCTATTCTTTCAAACGGTAAATTAAGGTGGACAGTCAACACCACAAGCGGAATTGTAGATTTGGACAGTACGTTTCCACTCCAATTGAATTTGTTCTATCATATTACGGTTGCATACACCGGTTATTCTATGGAGTTGTATGTTAATGGTAAGATGAATTCATATTCTTCCTGCTCAGGTTTATTGAATGTTTCCAATGTAGATGTTGTATTTAGTAAGCAACTTCCTACGGTAACAAGCTATGGATTTTATGGTACATTGGATGAGGTGCGGATTTACGATCAGGCACTTGGCCCCAATGAAGTCAGTACTCTGAAAAATATTTGGAATACAACAACCGGCATAGCACCGACTAACCAACCTGTTCTTACGGTTTATCCTAACCCTGCATCTCACACTATTTTTATAAATGGTCTTAACGATATCTCTGCAGATATTTCATTTATCAATGCGGTAGGGCAAACGGTTTATGCCAATGTTATTGAGCAAGGGGCAGATGGAGTTATAAAAATTACCTTTGACAATTCAAACCTCGGGCTTATCCTCATACATATAGTTACCCCGGATGGAATCATTACCCGTAAAGTAATTATTTTGTAATTGCCTGCGAGTGTGATGTCTTATTACTTCACAGCAACCACCCTCACCTCAACTCTTCGGCCTTCTTCCTTTGAGGCCTTTTCATCTTTGGTGGCTCCGTATCCTTTAGCTACGATGCGCCTGCGCACAATGCCCTGGTGATTAAAATAGTCAAGTACAGCAATGGCGCGTTTGTTGGATAGCTCACGGTTGGCTTCTTCCGTTCCTTCGGCTGACGCAAAGCCCGATATTTCGATACCTAGCCCGGCATTGGAGTTTAATATTTGAAGGATTTCTTTTAGTGAAACCGTGTACTGATCCTTCAACTCACTTTTGCCCTGATCAAAAAATATTTTTACAAATTTGGCCAGCAGATTTTTGTCGTAAGCCACGGTTTTAGCCTGGTTTTCTTTCATGCGTTTGGCTTCTTCCGTCACAATCATGGTGGGCAATGAAAAAACTGTTTTGCCTTCTACCTGTTTCTGTTCAAATTTGCTTTCATCACTTTCGTCATAATAATATACACGTGAGGCCACTTCAATTTTAGCATTCTCTTTTTCATTGAAGTTTACAGCCTCTACAGGATTGGTTTGTTCAATTAAACTAACCAAATAATCTACACCTGATTTGTCTTTGGCAGCCATCAAGTCAATCATCATGTCATACGGATCAACAGCACCACTCTTGACCAGTTGTGATTCATGGGTTTGGCGCAAATCAGTCTTAACATCTTGTTGGGTATCATAAAACGCGTTCTTCACTGAAACTTCCTGACCCACTTTTACATCAAACTGTTTGATTGTGCGAAGGTTGATCTGTTGGTACAACGCATAAAAATAGGTTTGGTTGGGTATGTTCACATTCAGTGTATAGGGCAAAAAATCTTCTGACTCAATGACAATGTCATAACTTTTAGAAGGAGGGAGGATGATTAAATAGTCTCCTGTCTTAGGATCTGGATCATAGACAAACTCCAATTCTTTTTTTGAGTCTTTGTCGATGACATACATTTTTGTAGGGATAGGCTTGCCCGTTTCCGCATTTATAATTTTACCTTTTAGCATGGTTAATGGAATGGTGGACGAATTCTCGGGCATATCGATATAGTAAATATCTTGTGCGCCTTGGCCGCCTTTTCTGTCAGATGAGAAATACCCCCGTTTGCCATCGGCCAGCAGGGTGAAATAATTATCATTGGCTGTTGTGTTTACCGGATAGCCCATGTTTTCGGGGCGTGTCCATTTGCCGTTGACCAAACTTGATTTAAAAATATCGTTGCCGCCCATGGTGTTATGCCCATCGGAGGTGAAGAACAGGGTCTTTTGGTCAGGGTGGATGAATGGAGCATCTTCATTGTCAGCTGAATTTATTTCAGGGCCGAGATTAACGGGTTGGCCCCATCGGCCATCGGCTTTTAATTCTGTTTTCCAAATGTCAAGTCCGCCTTTGCCTCCAACCCGGTCGCTGGCAAAGTAGATGGTCTTTCCATCGGGTGTAATGCTGCAGGTAGTTTCCATTGACCCGGATGAGTTGATAGTTCCCGCCAGCAAACTTGGTTTAGTCCAGCCGTCACCGTCTTTAGTAATTTGGTAAAGGCTGCCTGGGTCGCTGGCACCACCGATAAAAATTAACAGTTTTTGCCCATCGGGTGAAATACCTGCCGTGCCTACGTTTTTATCATCTGCAATAGGAATGACAACCGGCTCCGTCCAGCTTCCGGATTGGTTGTAAGAAACATAGACTTGCTCAATAAATTTATCACCTGAGCGTGTGCGCCCGGTATTGGGACGTAAGGCTGTGTAGGCAATTACACTTTCGTCAGCCGAAACAGTGGGGTTGTATTCGGTGTATTGGCTGTTGATTGAACCCGGGCAGGGGTGTACGGTAAAATTTCTCGGGATAGCCATCATGGCAATGGCATTGTGACAAATCTCAATGGCTTTGTCAACTGCCTTTTTTGTTTGCGGGTCCTTTGCACTTTTCTTATAAGTATCAAATGAGATGAGAGCCTTGTCGAGTTGCTCGTTTTTTAAGTAGAGCCACCCCAGATCGTAGGATAAAGTGGGCGGTAGATTCTTTCCGCTACCTAATGCATATTCTAAATAAGGAATTGCTTTAATCTGATTATCAGTATTTTGATCTTTTGCGTAACAAGTACCGGTTTGATAGTGTACTAATGGATCTTTACTGCCAGATTGCGTGATATCTATAAACAAGGGCAACGCTTTGTCATATCTTTTCATAGCGAATAGGCTTTGTGCTTCAGCCAGTTTTTTGGCATCCTGTGCCAGCCCCTCATTAATTTGCGTCAGTAGTACAAACAGGGTAAGTAGTAATAGATGTCCTTTCATTTTTTGACAAAAATTTTTTGCAAGTGAATAATAATTATTGAGACATTTTCTTGAAGGTACACTTTTTTCTTACAGCAATATACTTTCACAGTCAACTGTTTTTTTGCTTCGTTACAACTAATGAATAGTTAGTTGACGGGGGTTAAATATTTACTCATTCAATGATTTTTTAGGGTTTTGCTTTTAGTGATTAACTCACATGATCATGTGAGTTAATCACTAAAAGCTTTGTTTTTTTTATTTTTTTGTGCACATTTAACATTTAAACCTGACTTATGTTACACCGACTCTGGAAAATGCTCGATGTGGAGACGGATGAAGAGGGGCAGGTAGGGCTCCTATTAATCATGAGTTTTTTGATGGGGCTTTTCCTAGCCACCTTTGCGGTAGCTTCGCAATCACTTTTATTAAGCCTTCCTGATTTCAGCGAAAAAGATGACCTGCCCATTGTACTGGTGTACTCCGGACTGTTTGGAATCATTATCACCGTTATTTATAATTTTTTTCAGGGCCGGATTTCATTTTCTGCTCTTGCCATTTACAACTTGATCTTAGTTATAGCGGCTACGGCCTTTATTGAGTTTGGCGAATCTTACGTTAAAGATGAGCGAATACTATTTGAGTTCGGCTTCACCTTGATCCTTCCGGTAACGTTTATAATTCAATTGGTTTTCTGGGGAGCTTTTGGCCGGATGTTCAATGTTCGGGTAGGCAAGCGATTGATCGGTAGTGTGGATGTGGGAACAGACATTGCCTCCATGCTCGCTTTTTTCTCTATCCCAATATTAATTACAGCAGGGGTAAAGGTAGAAAACCTTTATACTATAGCACTCTTTAGTATTATCGGCTACACTTTCTTCTTTATCATTTTAAGCCGCAAGTATCTTGGAAAGAAAGCATCGGTGGCCGTGGCTGAAGCGGATATCAAGAAAATTTCAATGCTACAATTTTTCTCCAATCGCTATATTTTGCTGATGGCTTTGTTTATTGTGGTTTCACTCACGGCTCTTCGCTTTGTAGATTACTCTTTTTACAATGTGTCGGTGGTGCAGTTCAACGCTAACTCATTGCCCATTTTCTTAAGCTTGTTTGAAGCTACTATTGTAATCTTCGGTTTTTTGTTCACTACGTTTATCACTGACCGGATTGCACAAGACTATGGTCTGCGGGTGGCTATGATCATTAACCCCATGGTAATTATTGTGTTTACCATTGCCGCTTTCTTGCTCGGTTCTCTTTTTGGATTTGACCCTGCTGTATCAAGCAAAAACGAAGTGATCTACTTCTTTATTGCTATTGCCATGAGCAAACTGTTTATTAACTCCTTCCGCGATGCGCTCGATACACCCATTTTTAAATTTTATTATGTTCCGATTGATTCATCGATTAAGATTGATGTACAAACTAAAATTGAGGGCGTAGTGTTTGCCTTGGCCAGTACTGTGGCCGGTGGTTTGATTGTGCTCATCAATCAATTTCATTTTTTCAACCTGCTCTATATTTCAGCCTTTACGGCCGGACTATTGGTGTTGTGGTACCTGATCGCCAACCGCATGTATGCTGGGTATCGCGATACGCTTCAGTCCTCATTGGTTAAAAATAAACGGAGTATTGAAAAAGATGTAGTGAAAGAATACACTATGGACAGTGTGCTCAATAAAGAAGTAAACAGCGATGCCGAAAGTAAGGTGATTTATGGGCTAAAACTGATGGAGAAACTTGAGCCGGCTTTGTTTGAGTCAACCATTATTCATCTCTCAGAAAGTTCAATTAAACGAGTGAAAAAATTCGCACTCGATAAAATTGCTGAGTTGGGCATTTTGCCCGAAGAGAAAAGCGAAATAAAAGGATTAGCCCAGCAGGCAGCCGGTACGGCAGAAGACAGTGATCTGTTGTCAATCTCACCGGATAAACTGATGAAACTGAGCAAATCAGTAAAACAAACTGATCGCATTCTGGCTGCTAAGTTCATGCGCAAGCTCACCAATTCTAAAACTATTTTTATTTTGTTGGAGTTGCTGCGCGATGCCGACCCAAAAGTGAGGGGCGAGGCTATCTTAACCGCCCGAAAAGTAAGACGCCAAGAGACGTGGAACGTGTTAATTGACATGCTGTCATCTCCTTTGTATTCGCACCAGGCAGCATCGGCATTAAAAGAAGCAGGGCCGGCAATATTGTCTCATTTAGAAACAGCTTTTCATAAGTCGGGGCAAACGGAAATAGTGATGTTGAAGATCATTCAAATTATGGGGCACATAGGAGGTGATGAAGGCCTGCAGTTGTTATGGAAAAAAATTGATTACCCTGACAAACGCGTAGTGAAACAGATACTCTACGCACTAAGGCTGATCAATTACCAGGCAAAGGGACGAGAAGCATTGGCCGTTAAGGATTTATTGGATACGGAAATGAGTAAAACCTTGTGGAACATTGCCGCGCTCGATGAAATACCCGAAGAAGAAAAGTACACTTTTCTGCGAGATGCTTTGCGTGAAGAAATCAGAGACAACTATGACCACCTCACGTTACTGCTCTCGTTGATCTATGACCCCGAGTCTGTGCAACTGGTAAAAGAAAACATTGAAACAGGTACTCCGGACAGCATTCAATATGCCCTGGAACTGTTAGACCTTTTTGTTGATCAGGATTTAAAACCTAAGTTGATTCCGTTGCTGGATGACTCCGCCACCAAAGATAAACTGGAAAAACTACAGATTTATTTTCCACGCGAAAGCTATAACCCGATTCAAACCATCAATTATATCCTTAACCGCGATTTTAATTACAATAACCGGTGGACAAAAGCCTGTGCAGCTCACGTTACTGCCTATATTGATACGTTCCGCGTAAGCCGCGGATTGATCAGTCAGATGTTTAATCAAGATAAGTTGATTCAAGAGACCACCGCGTGGGTAATCTATAACAAAGACAAACAAGCTTACCAAACAGTTTCAGATCGGCTGCCCTACCGCGACAAAAAATTTCTAGACTCTTCTATTGAAAACAACCAGTTGCTCGATGGATTAGACGATGGCTTTTTCTTGTTCATTGAAATGGTGATGTTCATTAAAAAGCTATCAGCATTCAGTCGAATCAGCGGCAAAGTACTGAGCGACCTCTCTGATAAAATTCAACCAGTAACCCTGCAGACACGTGATAAACTCATGATCACTTCGGTTGAAACACCTATTTTGATTGTGGCTGCCGGTGAAGTGCGCATGAAAAACCAATCGCAAGAAGTAACTGTACTAAAACAAGGAGATGTATTTGGCGATCTCTTTCAAGAAGGCCAAGTGCCTAAGATCAGCGAAGTGGAAGCCCTGGAACGATCGGTAATTTTCAAAATTGAGCTCATCGATTTTTACTTTGTGTTAGCCAGCCATCACGATTTGGCACAGGGACTTATTTACAATGTAACCGAAAAGAGAAAACAACAACAAGCCGTATAATTTTAGCCTATGACAGATATTGACGTACTTATCACGTTTGCTGAAAAAGATAATGAAACAGAGAAAAAAAATGAACAGGGTTGGGTAACCCAGTTTAGAAAATTTCTGGAACTCATGCTGTTTCAGGTACTGGGCACCAAGCCGGTAATTGTTATCAAATCTGAATTTGATACCGCCACCGCTCCGGCTATGGATAATGCCGCAATCTTAGTAGCCGTATTGACGAAAGATTTTGTTCAATCCGGTCGCTGTCTTGATCTGGTTGAACAGTTTAACAAAAACACATCCGGATCATCATTTAGTCGAGTATTTAAAGTACTGAAGTCCCCGCTTACATTACATGAACAACCGCCTCGTCTGCGCGACTCCATCGGATATGAAATGTACCAACTGGATGCAGAAACCGGAGAGATGAAAGAATATGCTGACTTCTTCAGTCAGGAAGCCGAAAAACAATATTGGATGAAGCTGGTTGATTTGGCGTATGACATCCACGAGTCGCTGGTGCTGCTCAAGCAAGGCCAGACAAAGGGAGGAAACGTAAAAAATATTTTCAAGCGCAAAACCATTTACCTGGCCGAAACCGGGCATGACTTGTCTGTACAGCGAAACATTATCAGGCGCGAATTGCAGCGCCACGGGTTTGTGGTACTTCCCAATCACACGCTGCCACAACGGCTGGGCGACTTGGAGCGTGAAGTAAAAAAAGATGTGGAAATGTGTACCATGTCTATTCACCTGATCGGAAGTGCCTACGGTGAAATTCCTGAAGACGGAGATCGATCGATAGTGGATATACAAAATAAAATTGCTGCCGAAGTAGCCGTTGCCAAGAGACAATCTAAAGAAGAATTTTCACGGCTGATCTGGGTTGCCCAAAATCTAAAAAACGCCAGCGACAGGCAAAAATCATTTATCGAAACCATCCGGAGAGATACCGAAGCACAAGAAGGAGCGGAGATTTTGCAGAATCCACTGGAAGATTTTAAAAACATTATGCGCGAAGAGTTGATGGAATCTCAGGATGCGCTCAGTGGCGATGTGCCCTCGGGCAAATCCATTTACCTGGTATGTGATAAAGTAGATCATGCCGAAATAGAACCGATTAAAGAAGTAATAGAAAAATCAGGATTTAAAGTATTGTTGCCGGCCTTTGAAGGAGATTTACTTGAGGTGCGCAAGCGCCACATCGAAAACCTGAGAAATTTTGATGGCGCCATCATTTTTAAAGGAAAAGTAAATGATCAGTGGGTGCGTATGAAAATTCTGGATTTACTGAAAGCACCCGGCTTTGGAAGAAACAAACCGATCCAAGGAAAAGCATTGGTGGGTGCAGGGAATATTGATACCTATAAAAACCAAAGCCTTACCTTGATCAACAGTGACTCAACTAAATCAACAGATAATTTAAAAACATTTTTACAAGACTTTAAATAAATAGTATATGAGCCAGATCATTGACGATTTGCCGGGTTCGCCTACCGTGGTAGGTATCGACAACCCCTTCCCGGGTTTGCGTCCTTTCAAAGTGGAAGAAAGCCACCTCTTCTTCGGCCGGGAGGGCCAGAGCGATGAAGTGCTCCTCAAACTTTCAAAGAGCCGGTTTGTTGGTGTAATTGGACCTTCCGGCAGCGGTAAGTCTTCGTTCATTTATTGCGGAGTGCTTCCCATTCTTTACGGTGGATTTCTCACCGACTCAAGCCCCAATTGGGAAGTAGTAGTAACCCGACCGGGAGCTGGCCCCATTGATAACCTAGCTGAGTCGCTGCTGAAAACATCTAAAGACTACACCTATGCCGACCCCGAAGACAAAAAAATAAAACGTACCATCGTTTCCACGCTGCTCAGAAGCAGTTCACTCGGCTTGGTAGAAGCCATCCAGCAATCGCGCAGAAGTGCCGACATCAACTACCTGGTATTAGTCGATCAGTTTGAAGAATTATTTCGCTTCAAAGACAGCACTGATCCCAACTCGGTAAATGAAACCCTGGCCTTTGTTAACCTGCTGATGGAAGCAGTGAATTACGAAGACTCACCCATCTATGTGGCCATCACCATGCGATCGGATTTCATTGGTGACTGTGCGCAGTTTCCTGAGCTGACACGTAAAATCAACGACAGCCACTACCTCATTCCGCAGATGACCCGCGATCAAAAGCGCAGAGCCATTGAAGGACCGGTGGCTGTGGGCAATGCCAAAATCGCTCCGCGCCTGACCCAACAGTTACTAAATGATTTAGGAGATAACCCTGACCAGTTGCCCATCCTTCAGCATGCGCTCATGCGCACCTGGAGTTACTGGAGCAAGTACCGCGACTACGAAGATGAAGTGCTTGACCTGAAGCACTACGAAGCGATTGGCACCATGAAGGAAGCTCTCTCCATGCATGCCAATGAAGCGTATGATGAACTGGAAGATGACCAAAAGCGGATATGCGAAGTGATGTTCAAAGCCATCACCGAGAAAAGAGGAGAGAGCTTTGGTATTCGAAGACCGACACGACTAAACGAGATTGCCTCCATTGCTGATGTGAGCGAAAACGAAGTGATTGAGGTAATTGAAAAATTCCGTGAGCCCGGCCGTTCTCTATTAACACCTGGACACGGGCTGCCGCTCGGCTCAAAATCGATGATCGATATTTCCCACGAAAGTTTGATGCGCATCTGGGTGCGATTGAAAAACTGGGTAGATGATGAGGCCGATGCCGTGCAAATGTATTTGCGTTTGGCCGAAGCAGCCAATATGTATCAGGTAGGCAAAGCCGGCCTGTGGCGGCCACCGGATTTGCAGCTTGCACTCAACTGGCAAGTGAAGCATAAGCCAACGTTGGTTTGGGGGCAACGCTACCATCCCGCTTTTGAACGTACAATGATCTTCCTCGAATACTCGAAAAAAGAATTCGAGACCGAGCAACGGATCAAAGAACTGGAAGCCAAACGCAAACTGCAGCGCGCCAGAACTACCGCACTCGTTTTTGGTATCATTACCATTTTCGCCTTGATAGCTTTGGTATACGCCTTTGTGCAAAAAGGTATTGCCGATGAAAAGCAACAAGAAGCATTGGTCAATGCACAAAAAGCTATTGAACAATCCAAAATTGCCGAGGCTGAAAGAAAGAAAGCTGAAGTAGCGGCAGAAGAAGCCAAACGCCAACAAGGAATTGCTGAACAAAATGCCATTGAAGCCAAACGCCAGCAAAAAATTGCAGAAGATGCCAAAAAGTTAGCTGACGAAAACGCGCATAAAGCCGAGCTCAGTGCAGCCGAGGCAAAACGACAACAGAAAATTGCCGAAGAACAGAAAAAAATTGCCGATGCCAATGCCGATGCTGCTATTAAAGCTCAAAAAGCAGCCGAACGCGAACGCTACCTGGCTGTAGCCAAGTCAATTGCACTCAAATCGAAAGAACTTACCGACTTCGAACAAGCTGCACTTCTGGCTCAGCAAGCTTACAACTTCAATACACGCTTCAACGGCTATGCATATGACAACGACATCTACAACGGGTTATTCAGTGCCTTGCGCAACTATCAAAACCCGCTGACCCAGAGTTTGGAAGGGCACAACAAAGGAGCCGCCCGTGCATTGGTTACCCGCGAAAATAATTCCAGTATTTTCTCGGGGGGCAGTGACGGCCGCGTGCTTCGGTGGAGTCAACAACAGAATGGATTGTGGACCCATGAAGTGATGAAAGAATTTTCAACTACGGATGGAACCATAACCAGTACCACGTATGCTATCTACAGCCTTGACATCAGTCCTGATGGCAACTACCTGGCTGTAGGTGGGTTGTTCAATGCCGACCGCGACAACAACTATGCCATGCTCATTAATTTGAATAATCCCGGAGCTGAGCCCACTAAGATCATGGGTTACAAGAGCGACATCGAGCATATTAACTTCACGCTTGACGGCAAAGGATTTTACGCCCGGTGTAATTCCGGAAAGAGCATCATGTACTCCGATCTTAAAACAGCACGCGAAGTAATTACACCCCTTGAGAAAATTACGTCCATCGACCTCAGCCCCGATGGCACAAAACTCGCAGGTGCCGGCACAGATGGAAATCTCTACCTCTGGGATTTGAAAAACAACTACGCTCAAACTAAATATTCTGTGCTTCGCCAAGGGAAAGATATTTTGGCCATCCAATTTATGCCTGACAGCCGGGGCGTAGTGATAGGAGACGAAGAGGGGATTGTTCGAATTTTTGTAAACGGGGTGATCGTCCGCACACTCACCGGCCACACCTCGCAAATTGAACAAATCAAGTTCAGTCATTCCGGTAAGTTCATGGCCACGGCCAGCAAAGACGGATCAGTGCGTTTGTGGAACATTAATCAATTAACAGAAGAACCTCAAGTGCTGGCCGACCACGATTGGGTTTGGAGTGTGGCCTTTACACCCGATGACGAACAGTTGATGGCCGGTATTCACGCCCGCGAAGAAACCGTTAAGGGTGTGAACCAAACCATCCATGCGTGGCCCACGAAAATCAAAACTATGTCAACCCAATTATGCGGCTATGTGAAGCAAAACATGAGTCAGCAAGACTGGAACTTGTTTATGAAAGGATTGAAGTATGAAGCTACCTGCACTAACCTGCCACCTAACAATAAATAAACAGGATGAAGAGATTTTATTTGTTCATTTTATTTCTGGTGGTTTCGGCCGGAGCCTCGGCACAGTTGACTACCTGCGCTCAAACCCTGCGGTTGGCTAACTCTACTTACGAACAGGGCCGCTTACATGAATTGCCCGATCTGCTGGCTAAATGCTTGGAATCAGGATTTAATCAACAAGAAAAAGTGCAGGCGTATAAACTGCTCACGCTGGCTTACATCTACTTAGAAGAACCCGAGAAAGCCGATGAAACCATGCTGAAGATTTTAGAGACGGATAATTATTTTACCATCAATAAGGATATTGACCCGGCCGAGTTTATTGCGTTGTATAATACGTTTCGCACGAAGCCGATCTTCCGGTTGGGTGTGCATTTCTTATTGAACTCCTCCCAGCCTAATGTGGCCATGTTTAACCCAATCAGTGATGGAACAGGTAAGTACTCGTATAAAATTGGGGTCGGAGCTGGGATAGGAGGAGAACTTCCGGTTAACATTCCTTTTCTTAAAAACAGAACTACTCTTGCCGGTGAGTTGAATTACTTGACCAAATCATTTACCAATCAATTCAATTCGTTATCACCTAATGGTATTTCATACGCTACTTCAACTGGAGTAGAAACGCAGAACTGGATTTCGTTACCGGTTATGTTGCAATACAGGTTATTCAAAAAAAATGAGCTATCGCCCGCTACGCGATGGATGGAAAGATTAAATCCATACCTGTCATTGGGTGTAAGTGCCAGTTACTTGTTAAGTTCTAACACATCGGTAGATCTAAAACGCACGGGCAATCAATCCATCGATCTGCAGACGGTTTCCCTTAGTTTGCAACGTGAAAAATTCAACCTGAGTGCATTAGCCAGTGCCGGAATAAAATCGCGTATAGCGAGTGGGTTTTTAGTGGCCGAGGTTCGCTATGTGTATGGTATCTCAAAGGTTAATTCAGCCTCAACATTGTACGATAATCAGGTTTTGTTGAACAACTACAAATTAGTTGACGGTATTTTCAGTCTCAATTCGCTTTTTTTCAAGGTGGGTTATGTTCAGAATTTTTTCAATCCTAAAAAGTTAAAGAGAAAGAAATGAAACTAAAATCAGGAGAGGTGAGGGTTACAAGATTCATAAAGTCTTTTGGTTTACTGATTGCACTGGTAATCGGGACGGTTCTGTTTTATTCGTGCCGTAACATGGATGGAGTAAGCCCCGATAGCCGTTCTACATTTGTCTATTACTACGGAGGCATGGGCAACTATACGGCCACTTCAGCACTTCAACTATCGGATGGATATTTAGTAGTAGGCGACAGCATCTCATCTGCAAAATTCTCCATTGTGGTAATTAAGACAAACAAATCTGGCGAAAAAGTTTGGCGCAAAAAAATAGATAGTGCGGTATCTAATTCGGCCATTGTTACCCCAACTGGTTACATGATCATTGGCGACCGGATGAATGTTGACCTTACGCAAACCAACGTATCCAGACAAATCAAGAGAAAAATGAGAATCATCTCGTTGAGTGCTACGGGTGGCAAGTTAGCCGATCAAAGTTGGGGAGCCGACACTGCTACCAATTACCGGGGAAGTGCGCTGACGATGGATGCCTCAGGCAATTTGTATAGTGTAAGTACGGTAAATCCATTGGGTTCTTCAAACTTTGCACAATATGCTTCCCATGATCCCAACACCTTATCCATTCAGTGGGTTAAATCATACAACCAAGACGGAGGGCGCAATTATCAAAACTCCATTTCAGCTTTTACGACTAACCAGGGAGATATTATATGGGCAACATCATCAGTGGCAGCAACCAGCATTACTACTTCTACTTCTTTTTTGCGTATTCCGGTAGGTGCTCCCAATGCTGCTTTTGTTAACGGTGCCTCGTTTGGGCAAGATGCCATTGCTAATAACAAATATTTTTCAGGAGTAGACATCCAGGCAACGCCTGTGGGTTACGGCATCATTGGTACTTTTCAGACTTACCAACAAGATGCTGCCAATATCTTTTTCATCCGCACTGATTTATCGGGTACACCCATACCTAAGTCGGCTATTTATTTTGACGGATACTTGTTAGCCAAACACCAGAAGCCGCTTAGCGACAGTACTGTTTCGTTGGTGCAAGACAACGGCACATGTTTAGCAGCTACAAAAGAAGGAGGATTTTTATTGGCAGGCTACACTACCTCTACCAACGATGGCAAGTGGGGCAATGGGGGCAAAGATGTTTTCCTCATTCGCATTGATCCATTTGGTAATTTTATCTGGTATAAAACATGGGGTGGTACGGGCGATGAAGTGCCGTCAACAGCCAAACAAACATCCGATGGAGGCTTTATTATTTCTGGTACACTCACTTTGGCAGGACAAAGCTCAATGTTTTTGTTAAAGACTGATAGCAATGGTGAATTGAAAAATTAATATTAGAAACTATTACGGTTAGCTTATGAGGAGTTTTACTAAACCTTTCTTTTTTTATTCGCTGATATTTTTGTTGATAGCGGGAGGAGGGCTACTGGCTCAACCCACGGTTAACACTCCAACAATTTCAGCCGTGACAACCACCTCTGCTACGCTGGGCGGTAAGATTGCCGTGGGCACAAGCATTACTGGTTATGGCACGGCCTACAAAACAACGGCCGGTGTAGCCGCAACGGATAATTCTCTGAATGGAGGAGTTGTGCCCGATGGCAGTATTCCCTATACCTTTACACAAAACAGAACCGTTTTTACAGCAGGCACGCAATATTTTTGGGTGGCTTGGGCAACGGGCACTGGCGGTACTGGCCTGAGTGCGGAACAATCATTTTTTACCGAACCCAACCAGCCCGCAACATTTTCAATCACGGCTACCTCTACTACTAACAACCAGATTGTTTTGTCGTTTCCTGCTGCCTCTTCGTTAGTAGGAGCGGCACCGGCCACAGGCGGATATGTTTTGTTTCGTCATGCAGGCAGTGCGGCCACCGTAAGCGTTACTGATGGCAGTGCTCCACCGGCAAACGGTACGGGCGATAAAATTGCTACCATTACCAGCATAGCTACTTCTTATACTGATGGCAGCTTGTCGGCACAAACACAGTACTATTATACCTTGGTACCTTTCGTGTGGGACGGCTCCACCGCTACTACGTATAATTACAATACAACTTCTCCCTTATCCACCAACGGGTTTACGTTATCCAACCCACCTAGCGGGCAACCTACTTCACTTACATCAGTTGGCGGAAGCAATACACAAATTAACTTAACGCTTAATTGGGGAGCAGTGACGGCAAATGGTTTTTTGGTTTATCAAAATACCACGGGCACCCCGGTTATTGCCGGTGGCGATTTTACGAATGGAACAACCCCGCCAGCTTCGTTGGCCGATGGCAGCACCCAGATTACATCGGTTTCTTCATTGGCTACTTCATATAACAATACTGGGCTCACAGCCGCTACCCAATATTACTATATCGTTGTGCCATTTGGCTATGACGGCAGCAACTCAGCCACGTATAACTATAATACTACCTCACCTAAAACCACCACAGCATACACTTTATCTAACCCAGCCAGCGGGCAGCCCACACCGTTAAATGCTACCGGCACCAGCCCGTCTCAGATCAATCTGACTTGGTCATCTGTAACGGCCACCGGTTTTTTGATTTACCGTTTGCCAGGAGGAACAGCACCCAATGTGTCAGCCATACCCAATGGTGCAGCGCCACCCGCCAGTTTGGCTGATGGAAGCACTCTTATCACCACAGCTGCAGGAGGCGCTACTGCATACAACAACACCGGCTTACCGCCTGCAACTCAATATAGTTATACCATTGTGCCATTTACTTATGATGGCTCTCATGCCGGCACCTATAATTACCTGCTACCCTCAGCGCCAACGGCAAATGCTTACACCTATTCCAGTTCACCAAGTGGACAGCCCACCTTTTTTAGTGCTACTGCAGCAGGGTACAATCAAATTAATTTATCATGGTCTTCGGGTGTTACCTCTATAGCTGGCTTTTTGATTTACAGACTTCCTGGTAACACTTCCGTTAGCTTGACCGGGCTAAATAGCGGTAGTGCTCCACCCAGCCCGTTGGGTGATGGTAGCACGCTTATCGCTACAGTAGGTAGCGGAGCTATCTCATATTCTGATAACTCAGGACTTTCAGGTGGTACTAAATACCAGTACAAATTAGTGCCGTTTGGTTATGATGGCTCACACGCTCAAACTTATAATTTTTTGACAGCCGGAGCTAAGGCTTCAAATGCTACCACATTTTCTAATAACTCGACAATCACATATGTTTCATCGACAAGTCCAGTTTCAATAGCTTACATTGATTATTCGGCAGTAGGAGCGCCAATTGATAATACAAACAGTGTGCGCCTTGGGCAATTCAATGTAAATGATTTGGGCGGTGACGGGCAACCCACAACTCTTTCATCAGTAACGATCAGCATTGCCAACAATGCTAACGTAGCCGAGATTGCTATTTTTGATAGTGGTCAAAATAATGTAGGGCAAGTAACTAATCCGGGCAGCAGCGCAACATTTAACGGACTTAGCACCATCTCTGCTGCTGATGGAAGTTTCGACTATTTCGAAATTTGGGCTACGTTTCAAAACACGGTAACCGACCAGCAAAAAATAAAGATAGATATTACCGGAGTAACTGTTGCAGTACCAAGTTCGGGAATCTCCTCTTTTTCAGTATCAACCCCTATCTCTGCTAATAAAATTCAGGTTACGGCTACACAATTGGCCATGACCACCGGATCAACCAATGTTAATGTAAGCGCTAATTTTGGGCCGGTTACGGTTTCAGCCGTAGATGCGTTTGGCAATGTGCAGATCAGCAGAACCGATTCTGTAAAATTAAAACTTTCGCCTGCCACTACGTTGTCACTCATTCCGTTATCCACCTATAACGAACAACAAATGACCAATGGTACGGTAACCTGGTCATCGGCCAAGATTAATTTGGCAGGCACGTATACGCTACAGGCAAAAAAGAGCCCCACCGTTCCCAATCCTCTTACACCAGCCGGAACGAGTATTACGGTACACAGTGCAGGAGTAACAGTTACTCCGGGAACATTAGCCAACTCGCCTCTTTGCTCCAATGGAGATTATCAAAATATATCAGCTATTACCATTACCGAAAGCGACCCTTCTGATTTTGCTGTGGGTACAAACGTAAGTTTCTCCATTATTTTACCTTCAGGGTTTTTGTTTAATAGTGCGGCATCTCCGTCTTTCGTGACTGCGGGCAATCCTGGGCCGGCAAGTGATTTTACAGGTTCTCCGGGATATACTTATTCGGCAGATAAAACAACTGTAACGTTTACCTACACGGTGGGCTCGGTTGTAAATAAAGATAAAATTACAATTAGTGGGTTACAGGTTAACTACACCGGCTCTACATTTCCCTTTAGCGGAAACATGGTAAGGCTTGGTGGTACAGCAGTGCAACAAGGAAATGCAACTACAGATGGCAAAATTTATTGCGTTATGAGCGCGGCACAATCAGCTACTGTTGTGGATTTTAATGTGCAGACGGTGCCTGGGCAAGCTACTGTTACCCCAGGCCAGACAAGGTTTCAGGTAGGTATAACAAGCGTGCAGCTATTGGGGAATCCATCAGGGGGGTCTTTTTCAGGACCAGGTGTTTCACCCAATGCTACGTATGGATACATTTTTTCACCCTCATCAGTTGGTGTTAGTACCGGAAATCAGATTGTTTATACTTACAAAGAAACTACGGGGCAGCATTGTAATGTAACCACTACTAAATCATTTGATGTGTACGCATCTGTAATTCAGAATTTGCAACTATCTTATTGTACCAATGCCACCCCATCGACTGGCTTAACTGTAGTACAGGCTGATGTAGATAATCAATTTCCACCCGCTAATAGTTATTCAAGATACGATCTTGTCTATTATGCAGGAAATTCATGCTCTGGGTTGGGGTGTACCTATGCATACAGTTCTACCTATATAGGTTACACTACAATATATTCTACATATACAAGTAGTTATAATCTTTTAGGCACTACCACACTTGCTCAAACTCAAAGCTATACCTATACCTACAATTGGAACGGTTCCTATTATGCGTATGCCGGGTATACTTATTCATCAAATAAAATAGCCAACGCAGGCAGTGTAACCACTTTTGATCCATCACAATCATACTATAGATCAGCTTATTCTTCTGGAGTTATAGTTTATTACAGGGCAATAGATAACGCCACATCAACCATAGTTACCGTAGGAGGAGGCCAGTTTGTTCCACTAGTTGATCCTCCTGCAGTTAGTTTTTCATTGCCCAAGTTAAATTTTTGTGCGAATGAGGCCTCTGTCAATCTTGTAGGGAACCCTCTACAAAATAGTGCGGTTACTGATAAATTTTCCTCTACAGGTGGAGGTATTCCTCCCAATGTGGGTAATACGTGGACGTTTACCCCATCTTTGGTTACCCAACTGGGTACCCCGTTTAATATCAGGTATGATTATACAGATCCTTATTCTGGTTGCTCAAATTATGCTATTCAATCGGTCACAGTTTTTTCTTTGCCATCTCAAGTGCAAAGCACCGAGTTAAATGGAACAGGCAGCCCGCCCACCCTTATTACTTGTGTGGGTAACCCGGCTGTTACTTTTACGGCCAATGCTCCCTCAACTAAATACAACTGGTACAACAGTTCTATCATAAATCCAGCAAACTTTATTCAATCGGGTAATAATTTTACGCCTACAACAAGTACGGCAACTGCAGGCAGCACGGATTATTTTGTCACTAAAGTGCTCTACTCATCACCTACCTTTGCAGGTTGTGAAAGTACAACTGCTACCAACGTAAGAATGACTGTGCAGGCAGGGCCTACTCTTACCCTTAGCACGTCTGCTGAACAAATTTGCTTTGGCTCTAATGTTGACATCAAACAATCAACCATAGGTGCGGTATTGACCAATGCAACTACCGCCACGTGGTCAACCGTAGGAGCCGGACAGTTTTTGGATGGGTCAGGCAACCCATCAACTACTTTAGGCTCATCGGGCACCTCGACAACTTTGTACAAACCTTTAGGCACAGACCTACCCGTTTCACCAGGCATTAATCCTACAACTGTTATTTTAAAACTAACCACAGACAACCTTTCCGCCCCATCGTGTCTTCCAGCTACACAGAATTTTACAGTAACGATTTATCCTGCACCTGTGGCACCACAGTTTACAATACCTTCGCAGGCTGCTATACCTAGTGGGTTATTTGAGTTTTGCGATAGTGATATTTCTAATCACAGCCAATTGCAAGTTACAGGTTCGGGTACTGGCACTATAACATATTATAGTGATGCTGCACTGACTAATGTATTGGATTCAGGTGGAGACCCCCGTACCTATAGTTATGGATTTAATCCTGGGGTAAGCAGATTGGTTCCTATTTATGCTACTCAGACTATTAATGGTTGCAAAAGCACACCAACATCATTAACGTTTAGATTAGACCCACTTCCCCAACCAGCGTTTTCAGTAAACCAGTTTTGTCAGGGTATGCCAACTCAATTTTCAGATACTACGCATGTTCCAACCGGTGCAACGACTTACGCATTAAGTTCATGGGATTGGGATTTTAATGAAATTGTTAATGGTATTAAAGGCATTGGGGTAGGAAAAAATATTTCGTATAAGTATAATAGTATTGGTATTTTTCTACCTACAGTTACAATTACTTCCAATGCCATAGATACCGGGTATCCGTGCACCGCTACTTCTAGTCCAAAAACAATAGAGATAGGGCCGGTACCTCAAACTGATTTTACGGTTACTAATCAGTGTTTTAATGATAATACGGTTTTTAATTATTCGTCTGGCACCTTGTTTGATAAATCCACAGCTGGTAAAACTCTGGCTACCTGGAGCTGGGTTTTTGATACGGCCAACCCAGGCACAACCAGTGTAACCCAAACTTCACCTATACCTCCGGGTATCCCGGTAATACCGGCCGTACCTACTTTCCAATATGGTAGTCCGGGGCTTTACAATGCCCAACTCACGTTAACTTCCGGGTTGGGTTGCCAAAACAGTATCACTAAATCGGTTTATGTGTTGCCGCTGATCAAATTCAATACAAGCAATTTGTTTAGTTACAATGAGAGTTTTGAAGACAACACGAATACACCCACTAATAATCAAAGTGCTAATTATGGTGCATGGGCTACAGAGCTTTTTTCAGTAGGCACTAATCCGGCAACTTCTACCAGTTGGAATTTACTTTCACCCAATGGCCCTATCATTAATTCTGCTAGTAATGGTACTAAAGCTTGGGTGGCTGGACTCTTACCAACGGCCAATAATGGACTGACCAATACCTACAACAGCAATGAAACCTCAGTATTGAATAGCCCTTGTTTTGATATTTCAACCCTTACCAAGCCTATTATTTCATTTGATTACTTAGCCGATCTATGGAATAGAAACGATGGTGTGTATGTGCAATCGTCTGTGGATGGGGGTGTAAGTTGGCAGACCTTTGGCCAGCGCAGCAAGGGCATCAGTTGGTATAATGACGGTAACATAGTGGGGCTTTCGGGTAGCGGAAATTTAGGGCAACCCGTTGGTCAGATCGGGTGGGATGACCCTAACAGCGGAAACGGCCAATCTAATCCGTGGAGTAAGGCCTATTACACATTAAGTAATTTATCTACAGCACAACCTATACGGTTCAGGTTTTATCTGGGTACGCAGGGAAATATTGACCAAACCACCGTGACCGGTTCTACTTATGTTAGGCCGCCCTACAATGGATACGGATTGGATAATGTGACCATACAAAACAGCAACCGAACTGTTTTGGCTGAATACTTTACTAATCAAACAGCGTCAGCTAGGGAGAGCACGCCTCATGCCTCGGATAACAATTTTCAGAATTTTGAGCCCAATGCCACCAAACAGTCACTTGTTAAAATACAATACCATACTTCTTTTGGCGGTGCCGATGATATTTTCTCGCAAAACCAACAAGATAATTCTGCTCGTGCAGCATTTTATGGAATAACCGGGACGTCATCATTTAAAGGGTTTATTGATGGATGGAGTGATCCGTCAGGGTTTAATGGAAATATAGCACCTTCTGTTTCACCACCGCCACTAACCAATTCAGAGAATTATTATGAGCGGGAGTTATTGATTCCTTCACCGGTTACCTTATCACTTAGTACTGGTCGATCAACCAATAACGACAGTTTAACAGTTGATGTCAACGTAACCGTGGGGGCGCAGGCTTTAGCCACTGCAGGGCATCAATACGTGGTGCAACTCGCAATTGTTCAAGACATGAGCGGAACCGGAGTCGGTCCTTTTAACATGAAAAAACTTCTGCCCAATGCATCGGGCAGGGCACTGACTATCTCAGCTATTAACTCCTCTCAAACTTTGCATTATGCGTTTACTACAACTGCGGCTGACAGCAGCAATATATACGCATCGTCTTTTGTGCAAGACATAATAACACAACCTACGGGTTCACTTAACGTACTGCAGGCTGCAACCCAGCGAATATCTACCAGTTCATTGATAGTGATCACCGATGTGAAATCCATTCTGGATAATGCACGGGTTTATCCCAATCCATCGGATCAGGAATTTACCATAGTGTTGCCTGTGGGTGCATCACAGCCACTGCAGGTTAGCCTCATCAACCAACTTGGGCAGGTTGCGCAAGCTACCTCATTTGGCGAAGGGGAGCAGACTAAAACTGTAAGCACACATGGCCTTTCAGAT
Organism: Bacteroidota bacterium; assembly: GCA_018266435.1. GTDB lineage: Bacteria > Bacteroidota > Bacteroidia > Cytophagales > Cyclobacteriaceae > ELB16-189. The sequence goes on from JAFEAL010000011.1 coordinate 37,670, forward strand.
GGCGTGTACATATTACAGGTAGGAGGGGGTACAGCCGGTGTGCGGACTAAGGTAATTGTACTACACAAGTAACGAACATACATTACATTGAGCTAACCGAATGGATATTCAACAAATGGCTTTTTCATGGTGAAGAAGCCATTTGTTTTTAAGGTATTGTTTTTTTTATGGGTAAACCTTACTTAATTTACGATCACTAAGTTAATCCAAATTGTAGTTGTTTTTTATGGATATTTTTTTAAAACCGGATACCTGGCTTGCCCTTCTCACACTTTGTTTTTTAGAAATTGTACTCGGCATTGACAACATCATATTCATTTCTATTGTCTCCAATAAGTTGCCAGAAGAGCAACGGCAAAAAGCCCGCAACACCGGGTTGTTTCTGGCTATGTTTGTGCGTATCGCATTCTTACTGGGTATTACCTGGATTATTGGCTTTAAGCAACCGCTCTTTGCCATAGATGATATTCTGCCCAACAGCCTGATTAATTTGTTGGGGCTTCCTGGTAACCATTTATTCAGTGGTCGCGATCTTATCCTTGGCTTTGGCGGATTATTTCTTATTGCTAAAAGCACGATGGAAATCAACCACGAGATGGAAGGCGATGGCGAGGGCAAAGAAGGGAAGAAGTCATCGGTACCTACCTTAACGGGAACCATTGTGCAAATTATTTTACTTGACATTATCTTCTCATTTGATTCCATACTCACGGCAGTAGGTATAGTTGATCGAGACAAAGTGATCATTATGATCATGGCAGTAATTGTCTCCATTGGAGTGATGATGTTTTTCTCAGGCGGCATCAGCCGGTTTATTCAGCGGCATCCTTCCATGGAAGTGCTGGCGCTCGGCTTTCTTATCCTCATTGGGTTTATGCTTTTTTTGGAATCGCTGCACATCGTGGTGCCCAAGGGATATATTTATTTTGCCGTGGCATTTTCTTTACTGATCGAGTTTTTCAATATCCGGGTAATTTCTAAACGAAAAAAAGAACCGGTGAAACTGCGCAAGCCATTTACCGAATCAGAGGCTTTCGAGGCTTTGGAGTTAAAGCAGGAAAATGTACAATTCTCTGATGATCCTCAATACCCGATCGGCAAGTTTGTGCCGAAAGAAAACTACTCGCGCGAAGAATTGGATCAACTGATCGAAAAAATTGATTTACTGCCGTATCAGGTTGAAGCTGCCGTAGAAGGCTTTGATGATGCCCAGTTGGACACGCCTTACCGTGAGGGAGGCTGGACGGTGCGGCAATTGATTCATCATTTGTCGGATAGTCATCTCAATGCTTACGTGCGCGTAAAGTGGGCGCTGACCGAAGAAACACCTACCATTAAAGCCTACAACCAAAAAAGCTGGGCCGAAACACCTGATACCCGGCTAGGCGTAGAGTACCCGTTGGGTATGCTTAAGTCGTTGCATAAAAAATGGGTGAGCCTGCTGAAACAATTATTGCCCGACCAGTTGAAAAAAGAATATATCCATCCCGACACAGGCAAACATACCCGCCTTGACCAAATGACCGCCAACTATGCGTGGCATGGCGAACATCATTTGGCGCACATTAAAGTATTGAAGAAGAAGAAGGGCTGGTGAGGTAAAACCCATTATTGCAGCAATGAAGGGAGCGTGATTATGCGAGTACCTCACGATTGAGGTATTCTTCACCGACTACTTCTCAGTCTTATACAGATCAACTAAATAAGTTTAGGCACATGAATCAAAGATAAGCCGTATCTAATTGCAGTATATGTAGCACTGAAAATGAAAAACCTATCTTTGAAGCCGTGTACATCCGTCCATTTTTTTTGTTCAATGCACATCTCGAAACGATTTATCCCGCCTTGTTTCGCAGGGTAAATGCGCCTGTTTATCAGCGCGAACGGATAACGACTAAAGACCGTGATTTTCTTGATCTCGATTGGCTGAAAAGAGGTGTAGAAGATGTAGTAATCATTTCGCATGGGCTCGAAGGCAACTCGCACCGGGCTTATGTTACCGGCATGGCCAATGCATTTTTTAAACAAGGAATGGATGTGCTCGCCTGGAATTACCGTGGCTGCAGCGGGGAGATGAACTACTCCCTCCGGTTTTACCACAGTGGAGCTACCGATGATTTGCAGGAAGTGATTGGCCACTGCCTTCGGTTACACTACAAAAAAATATATTTGGTGGGATTTAGTTTGGGGGGTAACCTGACATTAAAATACTTAGGAGAACGAGAACCACCGCAAGAAATAAACAGATCGGTTGTTTTTTCTGTGCCTTTGGATTTATACACCAGCAGCATTAAACTGGCTAAGCCATCTAACTGGATTTACTCCCAACGCTTTTTGAAAAGCTTGAAAAAGAAAGTAATAGACAAAGCAAAATTAATGAAGGGCTTGGATGCGCAGGGTATTCATTTTATTAAAACATTGAAAGAGTTTGATGACCGTTACACAGCACCTTTGCACGGCTTTAAAAATGCGATGGAGTATTACGAGCAATGCAGCGCCATCCGTCAGATCAAAAATATTTCCATACCTACGTTAATAATCAATGCAAAGAACGATCCATTTCTGAGCAAAGAATGTTTCCCTGAAAAAAAAATTAATTCAACCATTAGGTTTGAATACCCCGACCAAGGCGGGCATGTAGGTTTCTCATCATTCAATAGAAATGGCTTATATTGGAGCGAAGAACAAGCACTAAATTTTATTTTGAATCAGGAATGATTGAACGTTTTTCTATCGCTGCTCCGGCTGCGCAATTGGCTTCGCGCTTTGAGGTTGAAGAACCACAATCATTTCATGCGCGCTACAATGCAGCTCCCTCACAATTGCTTCCGGTTATTACTTCCAGTGGCTCCGGTGGCTTTTCTTTTTTTTACTGGGGGCAGCCGCCAGGATTGAGCAAAAATAAAACCCTGGCTGAAAAAATCATTAATGTTCGGGCAGAACTGATTGCAGAGAAGCCGGTACTCCTACGAAATTTAAAACTAAACAGATGTCTTGTTCCATCAGACGGGTTTTATTCGTGGAAGAAGGTGGGGAAAAAAACGCTGATCCCGTGGCGGTTTTCACTCGAAAGCAACGAAATATTCTCGATGCCTGCTTTTTGGGAAGAATATGAAGACACTGACGGGAATACGATTCATACGTTTGCCATTCTCACAACAATAGCCACGCAGCCGGTAGCTGCAGTAACTGATAGGATGCCGGTTATTTTTGAAAGGAAAGAAGAAAAAATTTGGCTGTCTCAAAATTCTACAGAAGATGAGTTGAAGAGTTTGCTGCAAATCTCTCGCTCCATTACTTTAAACGGATACCCGGTATCGCCCCAACTTAATAACCTCGCTATCGACCGTCCATCGTTGATCCTGCCAACTCCTGCGGCTGATCAATTTGGAAACCTTACCTTATTTGAGTGATTGGGTAAGACAGAGGGAATGAATCAATTCTCCGTAAATTTGAATAGCTACACAGCCATGAAAAGTCTTTATATTTTGATAACCTGCTTGATCATTTCGCCCCAGATCATGGCTCAGCTATACACTAAAAAAAATTATTATGACCAAGAGAAAAAAAATATCAAAGAAATATACCAGGTGAAAGATACCGTACTGAATATATTACAAGGCAAGTATATTTCGTATTACCTAAGCGGAAGCATAGAATCAAGAGGGCAATTTTCGAATAATGAAACAACCGGTGTTTGGGAGTTTTATTACGAAACGGGAAACTTGCGCATGCGCGGCATACTCAGGCAAAACTCGAATTATGGCTTGTGGGAATACTTTTATGAAAACGGTCAAAAAAGTATGGAAGGAACAATCAACGACCGGAAGCGCGAAGGACTGTGGAAGATTTATTATGAAAGCGGAGAATTAAAAGAATTAGGCGATTATCAAAACGATAAACGGTCAGGAGCATGGACTACTTATTTTGAAGATGGTACCAAGCGTGGTGAAATTGAATACAGTGATGATCATGGCCGCTATACCGAGTATTACCACTCCGGAAGAAAAATGGCCGAAGGACCTAAGGCAGGCGCATGGAATGCCGGCCGGTGGATTACTTATGCAGAAGACGGTTCAGTGGAGAGCGAGGGGGATTATACCGCAGGCAAAAAAAGCGGAGAATGGAAATACTTTTACTCATCAGGCAAAGTATCTTCTCAGGGCAAATTTGTAAACAATGAACCTTCAGGCGAATGGGTTTATTTTTTTGAAGATGGAAAGGTTAGTTCAAAAGGTAATTTTGTAGAAGGCAAGCGAAATGGATACTGGAGTTCCAGGTACCGCGATGGATCGATGAAAAGTGAAATTACCTACAACAATGGTTCGGGTGATTATCGAGAATATTTTACAAGCGGAAAACTGAAAGTGAAGGGGCAGATCATAAACGGAAATAATCAGGGAAAATGGCAATACTTTTATGAAGACGGAAAACTGGAAGGAGAGTGTGATTTTGACAATGGCAAAGGTACATACCTGGGATACTACCCCAGTGGTAATCTCCAAACAAAAGGAAGGATAGAGGATAACTTACGGGTGGGCACGTGGGAATTGTACGAGCAAAATGGAAAACTATCGGGATACTACAAGCCATTTTATGAAGACAATGAGCTGGTTAATTCACTCAACTCATTGGCGCATCGTTTAAAAGCACCGGAAACAGTCAAAAAGACCTCGCATCATAAACGGTTTGATTATTTCTCCCCGCGATACCCCGAATACCATAGCGTAATTTTGCAAGGCAACCCGGTATTCACTTTTGTCGGAAGCCTTCCATTGGGTATTGAATTTTATAACGAAGCCAGACTGGGTCATGAGTTTAGCTTTGAAGCTTTGCGTGATCCATTTTTTGTCAACGATTCAAAAATTTCAGTGGGAAAACTATTTAACCGGGGGTATGCTATTGCCCTTAAACAAAAGTTTTACAACCCCATCAAGTTGGGCATGTGGTATTTCGCTCATGAAATTCGGTTTACCAATATTATTCACAATTGTAATATTGTGCCAATTCAGCCATCGGCTTTTCAAATTACCGTCAGCGCACCAGAGCAACGAGTTGAGTACGGATTGATGCTTGGTATGAGACTGATGGAAAAACTCAATCGAAACGGGTTCACCATCGATTCATTTATAGGGTACAGTTTGGGGTACAGAAATGTGTCGATTGACCCACAGTTTAAGTCAGAGTTCAGTTCAGTAAACACTAATGCTTTTTCTCAAACATTTAGATTTGGGCTTAATTTTGGGTATTCATTTTCTTTTGAAGGAAGATAAACTATTTTTCAATTGAAGTATTTTAAATCACTGTAATACAAATAATTATAAATCTTATCATTAAGTAGTTTTTAACACTTGTCAATTAATGGCAAGGCAAATAATTTGCAGCCACACATCATCCACTTACCTATGAAACAACCCGATGCAATTAACCTGGTAGCTGATTTTCATCGCACATTTAAGCATCCAATAGTAAATGACCCAGCCATACCATCCGAAGAGCGGTGCAATCTTCGCATCGCTTTACTTTCAGAAGAATTAAAGGAATTAGAGCAAGCAGTAGCAGAAAAAGACATAGTAGAGGTAGCCGATGCCCTGTGTGACATCCAATATGTACTCTCCGGTGCCATACTTGAGTTTGGACTTGCCGGTAAATTCAGCGAGTTATTCGAAGAAGTTCAACGCTCTAACATGAGCAAAGCCTGCCGTTCAGAACAGGAAGCGAAGGAGACTGTCGCCTTGTATTTGGCCAAAGATGGCACGGAGTGCTACTATCGTGAAATTGGCGGCCGATGGTTGGTGTATCGGAAGTCGGATAACAAGACAATAAAGTCTATAAACTACTCGCCAGCCAACCTTGAAAAAATAATCGAGAATCATACGTAAAATTCAAATTGAAAAACCATCTCCTGCCCGCGTATTTGTAGTGGATTCAGGGCAATAATGCTGCTGTCATTGTATGCCCGTATAAAGTCACTTCGGCTAATCCTTAATTTACTCACCCCGGGCTTTACGCGGTGATATTGCATTCGCCCCGATTTATTGGCCGTAGCGCTGTACAGAAAATCGTACTTAATTGGAATGGGGGAGGGGATATACTTCATGAATAGTGGTCAACAAAATGCTTGTACACCATCTTCGTATGCGCTTGGTTGTATTGAGCGAGAAGCCAGTAGGCATGCGAAGGCACGTAATTAAAACGCATTTCGTACTCATTAATTTTTGCGCATAACTCCCTGACATAGAACAATATCTGATCTATGTTTCGACAATTACTTGGTTGCTCAAAATTCTGGCTGGTAAATTTTTGCAATTCAACCTCAATTTTTTTCTTTTCAAAAGTGCTCATATCATTGTGTATTAATACACAATGATAATAAGTTTATTTATAAATTTCAAAATAATTTTGTGAAATATTACATATTTATTTATAAAACATTGCTTATAGCGAATTTTAAGTGGTTTTCCAGGTATCCTGCCGGTTGATTTTCTTTTGTGTTTCCAATTTTATTGTAGCTGAAGTTTTTGAATTACATAACCGGGCTGGCAATTTTTTGGTATTAAATTATCTGATGAGTTCATTTCCTGGAAAAAGAAAAAAACAGAATAAATTGATTTCGTCAGGACTACAAGTGACAGGCTATTATAATTATCTTAGCCAAAAAATTAAACACTATGGAGCAAAAGGCTGTGCCTATCCCTTTTTTAATTGCATGGAATGAATATATGATTATCGGTACCATAGCAGCGGTAACTATGGCTATACTCATCTATCTGTTTTATAAGATGCGTGTCTCTACCATTAAAGAGCCAAAAGAAATCTATGATTACATTAATAAAAATGAAATAAGGTGGTTTAAATGGGTATATGTATTCTTCGGTTTAGCGATTGCTTTTGCCGTGAACTTATATGGAATGGATAAGTTTACTACTCTGGGGATATGGTTTTTAGTACGAATATTTTTTTCCATCGCGGCTGCCACATTGGTTGCCTATGTTGCGGCTTTGATTTTGGAGTATTACTACCCTACCAAATTAAGTTTTAAACTTAGAAAACTGCGTTATACCCCTCGCATCAATCCTAAAAACGGAAAGAAAATGAGGCTGCTCAGTGAAGACGAAGAAGATGTACACTTAAACGAAGGAATGCAGGCCGAGGAAAACATCTTCTCCATTGACTACGATGTTTGGGTCGATGAATCCACCAATGATGTGAAAATTGAAAAATACGATGGGCACCTGGTGGCCCTTCAATGCAATAACTGTGGTTTTTATACGATGAAGGTCTGGAAAGAAGAGATTATCGAAAAAAATGAAGACGGATCGCCCAAAGAACTATTAAAACATTATCAATGCTCTTATTGCAAAAATGTGCGGGCTACTCAATTTAATATCTCGCGCAAAGAAGAAGACGACTACCGGTTGCAAAAACCTAAACTCCAGCGCAACACCCGTAATATTGAAATGGTAAAAGTGGATTTGGTCTCAACCTTGGGGGCCAAAAGATCGTTTGAATTCAAGTCGATTGAAGAACTCGAAAAGTTTCTTAAAGAGTTTGATTTCGATAAAGTAGCGTAGGCTACCTGATTTACGTTTATCTCAATAACCTTTTGAAAGCTATGTGGCGTTTCTTGATTATTACTTTTTTCATTACAACTCAATTACTAGCCCTGGGGCAACCCCAAGATACTACGGTTTTAAAACCAAAACCATTTTATGGACGAGAGGCTAAAGTGATCACTTATTTACTCGATCATTATCATTACCGAAAATTATCGCTGAATGACTCGTTATCAGAAGCGATACTTAAACAATACATTCGTGAGTTGGACAATAACCGCAGCTATTTTTTAGCAGCAGATATAGCGTCATTTAATCAATACAAAGACATCATTGATGATCTGACACGCCAGGAAAATGTTTCCATCGCTTATGACATCTACTCTGTGTTTATCAAACGCTACCGGGAGAGGATGGAGTATGTATTAACGAAATTAGTTTACCAGTCATTTGACTACACGGTAGATGAAACTTACGAAGCCGACCGGGAAAATAAACCATGGGCAGCATCGGTTGATGAGTTAAATGAAATTTGGAGAAAGATGATCAAAAGTCAAGCGCTCAGTTTAAAACTTACCGGCAAAAAGCCGGATGAGATTACTGATATTTTGAAAAAAAGATACGAGCGCTTTCAAAAATCATTTAACCAATTCAATTCAGAAGATGTGTTCAGCCTTTACATGAACAGTATTACTGAATCGTATGATCCGCACACCAATTATTTTTCACCCAAAGCTGCTGATCTGTTTAAACAAAGCATGAGTTTATCGCTTGAAGGTATTGGTGCACAGTTGACCACTGAAAATGATTATACAAAAGTAACCCGCATTTTGCCGGGTGGTGATGCCGATAAGTCGGGCAAACTGCACGCCAATGATTACATCACAGGCGTAGCCCAGGGCAAAGACGGGGAAATGGTGGATGTAATTGGTTGGCGACTTGATGATGTGGTAAAACTGATTAAAGGCCCCAAAGGAACCTTTGTGCGGCTGACTGTTCTGCCTGCTGCAACCGGGATAGGAGGAACTTCAAAAGAGATTTTGCTAGTTCGCGATAAAATCAAATTGGAAGACCAAGCAGCCAAGAAAAGCTTGATACGCTATCACTCAAATGGCAAAGAAATAAAATTGGGTGTTATTAACCTGCCCAGTTTTTACATGGACTTTGATGAGTACCAAAAAGGCAATCCCGATTACCGGAGCACCACACGCGATGTAAAAAAACTGATCAATGAGTTAAAAGCCGAAGGGATCAGTGGCCTGGTTATGGATTTGCGCAACAATGGTGGTGGCTCTTTAGCAGAGGCAATTGATTTAACAGGATTATTTATTAAGGATGGGCCCGTAGTGCAAGTCAAATCATCTAACAACCAGATTCAGATGGGGGAAGATAATGACCAAAGTATTGCCTATACTGGGCCATTGGTGGTATTAACTAACCGTTTCAGTGCTTCGGCATCTGAAATTTTTGCCGGAGCCATTCAAGACTATCACCGGGGTGTAATCGTTGGCGAGTCAACGTACGGCAAGGGAACTGTTCAACGAATGCAAGACCTTAGCCAGATACTAAACGAAAAAAATACACCGGTAGGGGAACTAAAATATACATTTCAAAAATTTTACCGGGTCAGCGGAAGCAGTACACAACATAAAGGAGTTGAGCCAGACATCAAATTTCCCACTGCGCTTGACCCCGAACAGTATGGAGAAAGCTCCAGCCCCAGTGCAATGCCTTGGGATGAAATTAAGCAAGCAGTCTACCAACCCAGCACTGACATAACCAGTAGAATGATTAGTGACTTAAATAAATCGTATCGGGATCGTCTGAAGCATGATCTTAATCTAAAAAAATATGCGGTGGAAACAGAAGAACTGAGAAACAATATCCGTCAGAAGTCAGTATCATTAAATGAAGCCATCCGCAAAAAGCAAATGGAAGAATCGGAGAAAAAAAAGACACCCGAAACCCTCGACACCAAAATAAGTGCTAATAAAGAAGGGCTGCCACAAGATGAACTTCAAAAAATGAAAGACGAATACCTTCGCGAAAGTCTGCTGATTCTAAGCGAACTGGCAGCCAAACGAATAGGTTAAGTTGCTGTGCTTATTTCAGTGGCAATGATTTAAGCGTATAGCCTTTTGCTTTCAGCAGATCCAATAGGCCGCGGTCCCCTTCCAAATGTGAAATACCCACACAAATGAAAGAAGGGTTCTCGTGAATCATTTTCTCAATTTTAGGCATCCATTCTTCATTGCGCTTGTAATAAAATTCTTCGATGAAAATGGGGTTGTTCTGAGTAGGGTGTACGGAGTAATCAAAAATTTCATCCAATGTGCCAAAAGGAAACCGCGACATCAGGTTTTGGAAATCTTTTTTTTGCTCTTCAAAATTATCAATAGCATAAAGCAAAGAGCGTGTCTGATTTAACAGAGGGTATGAGTTCAGTGCTTGAGCTTCGCGTTCTACCGGTTCAAGACTGAATGCTTTTACTTTGTATTTCAAAGCCGTTTTTAATAACTCAATATCATAAAATTTTACTTTACCACCCAGTGATAAACGCGTCATTGCAATGGATAATGCTAGTGGTTTCATTTTGCCGTACTTGCTTTCAAATGCAGTCTTATTTATTTTAAATTCTTTTTGAAAGAAATCGACTACTTTTTTATATTCTTCTGGTTTTAAAACCGATGAGAGTGTTTCGCCTTTAGGAAAACGAAGTGCAGCGTTAAGTTCAAACTGGGCCTGATGATCCACCTGGTCTTCAATAGCAAATATTTTTGATGCCTTGATCTTTTGATCAACTGTTGCTGGCACTTTAAAGTATTTTTCATGAGTAAACTTCAGCGACCCAAACAGATAGGATGGAGCCTTCAGGTCGGCACCGGATATTTCCCATAGCGGAGAATCTTGTGCTTGTACAAATGTTGACATCAATAAAGTCAGACAAAAAATAATTGCTTTCATAAGTCATTGTTTAGTAGTCAGTTCAGTTAAAAATTTCATGAATTTAGGGGTGTTATAATTTCTCATCCCTATTTCTTTGTACACAATATTGCCTTGGGGTGAGATAACAAAAGTAGTAGGGATCGAAGGTACATTCAGTTGCTCGCTCAAGTAACCCGAAGGCATAAAAACAGGAAATGTAAATTCATTCTTTGCTACATATTTTTTTACTTTGTCGAGTTGCCCGTCTTTATCCAGCGAAAGCATAACAAATTCAATTTTTGTTTTATCAATGGTGTCAAATACTTTTTGAATGGAGGGCATTTCAGATCGGCACGGAGGGCACCAGGTTGCCCACAGGTTTAAAAAAATCGTTTTACCCTTGTAGGTTGAGAAGTCAATTTTATTTCCGGCCAGATCTTTGATAGTAAAGTCATAATCGAATGCTTCTTGGCGTTCTGTTGAAGTGGGGGATGCATTAACAAAACCCGCCTGAATAACTGCTCGCTGGGTGAAGGAAGATATTTCAGTTAATGCGCCTGTGACATAGAGCAGAGGAATGATCAGAAGCCACCTGTAGGAGCGTATAAAAACTTTCAATCGGGTCATTCGTATAACATTTTTTACCAAATGTCTTTATTTTGATAACTTTCCACAATGAATTTTAAAAAGAAACTTGCGTTGCTCTCCCTTGCCTTGTCAGTTGGGGTTTATTTACAGGCGTATAGCCAAAAAATTAAGTACAAAGATTTGGTTCTGCTGCTCTCATCTAAACAATATGAAAAGGCTGAACCCTTTTTAAAAAAATACTTGAAAGAGAATTCAGATAACCCAAACGCTTATTTGTACATGGCCATTGTTTTTCAAGATAAAACAATGCGAATGGACCCCTTACTGCACACTGAAATATTGGCAACCAATCTTGACTCAGCACTCATTTTTTATGACAAAGCTTTCAAAACCATTACTGAACGTGAATTGCGTAAAAACGATGATTATTATGAACCATATTCACGCAGAGACCCTCGCACCGGAAAATTCGTAATCAAACTTTCGGATGTACAATTATTTATTGACGATCAGGTAAAGTTTTGCAAAGAGAAAATGCATCGCGTTCGGCTACTGCACAACTACTTTACCGCATCAGAAAAATCATACGCCCGTGCTAATTCAATATACAAGTCTTTGCAATCAACTTATGGTTCTGATAAGGTATTGTTTCTTCGATCTGATGAAAAATTGATTGATAAACTAAAACATCTCGAACTGGTTTTTGACTCCAGCACACAGGCCTTTGACAGATACAAAACGGTTTCAAAGCAACTGGGCAAAACCGGACATGATCAATTACTTGACCTGGTTGAAATCAAAGATTTTACAAGAGACGGATCATCGCTGGCTGATTTTTTGAAAGACGACTTAAAAGTGTGGGATTACAAGCGCTGGGCAGCTGAAGCTACTGTTAAAATCGAGAAAGAAGTAAAACCGCTGCTGGCTAATTTGGTTGCTTACGATATTGAATTGAATAAACTACGAGAAAAAATTAAGACCGATTCAATTTCGGTAAAGAATGACCTGACCAAACTGGTGAATAAATTATTAGAAGAGCAATTAAAAAAATACGACACCGACCCTATGCCATTAGCGGTTTTTGCAATGAAGACAGCTGATTTGGAGTATCAGTCAGATGTGATCATCGATAAACCTATTAAAGACTCGGCTAATGTTCGTTTGAGGCTCAACACCATTGACAAAGAGCTAAAAGGATTAAAAAAAATAGACAGCCTTGCAACCTTGTTAGCAAAACGTAACCTGGAAGATGAAAGTCAGAACTATAAAAACTTTATCAGCCGTGCATTTGGTAAAGTTACTGTGTTGCAAGAAAACATTGTAGCCATAAAAGAGTATGCCGAGCGGGAACTGATCAAGAAACAAAAGCTGTGGGAAATTAACAGTCAAGCGCTGAAATGGTTGGTCAATGGTGCTGACTCAATTCCTTTATTTACCGAACAAAATCTTGATTTGAAATACAAGCCGTTGGTTATTGAAAATGAGAAGTTTACGTTTGGGTTAGTCTATCAGGATTCGCTCGCAAAAGGATATTTTTACAAGATAACTCCATCTAGAATTGCAGGGTATAAAGTAAATTTTTCTGTAGACCAGTTATCATTTATTAAAAGAAATTTTTCAATTTATAAAGGCTTGTGGACTATGAGTGCTTCGGCAGATACCCATTTTTTGTTGTACTATTCTACCCTGAAGATCAAAGAACAATTCAAATCAAGTTTGATTAAAATTAACCGCACAGATGGGCTGGTGTGGAGCAATAACTTTAACTTGGATTTCTTGCCTTCTGAAATTTCATTTAATAATGATACCGGTGAGGTATTGATCAAATTACTAGATGCAGATGGTTCGGCAAAGATTATGGTTGTGGATAAAAACGGAAAAGCAACAAAAAATTAATTGCCGGTTAATTTTTTCCAGTCCTGATACCTCAGGTTAATACGCTGTTTCATTTTTTCATAGTTTTCCCAGCTATCCGTTACGTGGTATATAGAGGGTAATGATTTTACCAATACTTCATCGTAATCAGCCCGGTATAAGCCGCCACCGTAATAATAGTAGGTGAACATGTTGCCTTCCCGGTTAAATAGTTCAAATCCTAAGTAGCCATCCCATATTTCACTTAATATGGTGCACGAAATCTCCTTTCTTTTAAAACGGAAAATTTGGCCGGCTGCTTCTTCTTCAAAGAAATCAGAATACAAACCGGTTTCGATAACCCAGCCTAAGTACATCCCAATGTGTACGTAAGCCTGCTCGATGGGAAGGGAGTCAGGAAAGTTGCCTAAGAAATGACTTTTGGCATTGTCATACATTGTTTTTTGCATTTCGGCCTTCTTTTCCATGCTTGTTTTTTTTCTCGAAATGTAAGATTAATTCAGCAAATCTTAATGATTTTTTTGGCAGAGGTCGGTCGGTTTACTTAGGTAACTTATAGAAATCAATAGCAGAATTTTTTATTTTAAAATTAAAATAGCGAATCACGTTAAATGACAGAGAACCATAGTTAGTAAACGTCAGAGTTTCACCCGGCAGACTCTGAATAAAATTATACGTATAGTTGGCTTGAAATGTCCAACTATGTATTGAAAGGCTTAACGGAACGGATACATAGTAATTCAGTACACCAAACTCATTGTAATTTTTTAAATAATAGAGAGGCATACCTTTGAGGTACCTCAGTACGGGATTGGGGTACAACTTGTAATCCTGCCACGAGTCATTACCCAACTGAACTGCAAACGTAGGGTAAAAAAATATCTGACTAATTCCCAGCCAATTTTTCTTCTTCAGGTTCAGTGAAATAGCCGGGGTGATGCGGTGCCCATCCATCTGCCCAAAATAAAAACTGTAATCCAGCCGGAATAAGAATGGTTTTACATTAAAAAAATTGGAAGAAGAAATGGAGTTTGTAAATGGTGAGCCATAACCATCGCTGTTGTAGGTATAAAAAAAATGACTGTACTCTAAATTGAGTGTCCATTTTTTAACTGACTTAAGGTACCCAAAAGATGGGATGGAGAGAAACACGCTTGGATTGTATTCCTGGCTCCAATACGTTGTAGCATCAAGGTATAAGCCTGAGTTATGATAATAGGTGATACCGGGTGAAAGGCTAAACTGATTGGCTGCAATGCCTGAGTTTAAGGAAAGCACATTGCTATTATAGCCCAACCGAGTTACCAGGCTTGAGCCAGTTTCTCCCACTTCGGGTATTTTTAATAAACTATCAATGAGTTGGAAAATGGAGAGTGAATCGGTTTCAGAAAAGTGTTGGTTGCTCGTTAGAGCGGATATTGGTTTGCCTGATTGTGCGCTTGTGGTCACAACAATACATGATGATATTGATATTATGGCAAGGCACTTCAATTAAAAACGTGTATATAATCATTAGTTTTTACGTTCCCTCAGCCTCATGTTTCGCTCACGTATCGTTTCGCTTCTTTGTTGTTGCAACCTTCGGTTGTTCAGCATTTGAATGATGGTGGTGCGAAAATCTCGTTCTGCCTGATGCAAATTTAGTATTTGTTGAGGAGTAATTACACTCTTCAGTTTATCTGAGTATTCTTTTTCTAAGTTAATTTGATCTTGCTTGAGCTTAAGTCCTAAATCTACAAGTGCTTGCTGTTGCTTGGGGTCAGGATTGTTTTGGGTTGTAGTTTTTTCTGATTCTTTGTATTGGTTTCTCAGATCGAGACGTTTTTGCATAAACTCATTGTACACGGGCCAAAACTTTTCTGCCTGTTCGGTGGTTAGGTTGAGCCGTTGAGTGATGAAACCAATGCGGGCGGCTTTTATTTTTTCACGCGCTGTATTTTCGGTGGAGCCGGGGGGGGCATCTTGTGCCGGTGCCGTGAAAAAAAATCCTAACCAAAACACTATCCAAACAATTCTTTTCATACGCTCACAACTCATTTTCCAACTCACTTTGTAATTCTTTTTCATTCACATCATCATGGATCAACCCTGAGTGCATTTGTAAATTTAATAAATCCAGTTCTTGTACATTAAAATGGGCTGACTCAATTAATTCAGTTATCGTCAACTCACTGTCACTTAAATAGGCCACCAGATGTTCGCTCTCCACTTCTTTTAGTTGGGCTTGCCAATCAGTAGCCGGGTTGGGGCGTAAGTACAGCATAAGTGCAATACCCAGGGTAATCAGAGGAAGCGCGTATTTTAAAGCCGGTTTCCAATTCCACAAAGGGAGATAATTGTGTTTTCTTTCGTTTTCAATCCGGTTTTGAATTTTCAGGGCAAGTTGATCAAAATAACGGTCGGGTGTAGCAAATACACTTTTTCTCGGGAGATTGGTTAATACTTCACGGGTATCAATTGAGATGCCTTCAATTTTATTTTGAATAGCTAAAGGCAGTTGTTCAAAGTATTGTTGAGGCACTGGATAGATATTTTTCTTTGGTATTGTAGACAATACCTTACCTACCGTCATTCCAGTTTTTAGCTCTCCTTCAATACGCGTTACAATGCGGTAGGGCAACTGCTCGAAATACTCTGTGGGAACTTCGAAAATGTTCTTTTTTGATATTTCATCCAGCTTTTTCATTTTATTTTAATCCTTTGATTGACTATCATTTAAAAAGTTTAATCATGAGATAAATATTCTTCAATTTTTTTTACAGCATGATGAAAACTGGCTTTTAGCGCGCCCACGCTGGTATTGGTTACTTGTGAAATTTCTTCGTATGACATCTCTTCAAAATACTTCATGTTAAAGACAAGCCGTTGCTTATCGGGCAGTGTGAGCAACGCTTTCTGAAGTTTAATCTGAATGTCGTCACCGGTAATATGGGCCGAGTTGTCCAGCTTAGAAGTTAGCTGCTGTGCCACATCTTCTATGGGTAAAAAAAAGCGTTTTCGTTTTTTACTCAGGTAGGAAAGACACTCGTTGGTGGCAATGCGGTAAATCCAGGTAAAGAGTTGTGAATCCTCGCGAAAATTGTCAATGGCTTTATGCACTTTTATGAACACTTCCTGCGTGAGGTCATCCGCATCGTCATGATCAATTACCATTTTGCGTACCAGCCAATATACCCGTTGCTGGTAGGTGCGTACCAGCATATTGAACCCATAATTTTTGGTATCCGGATTCTTAATTTTTAGCAAAAGTTCTTTGTCTTCCAAGGGAAGGAGAGGTTAGGTTGTTGGTTAGACACAATGGCTGACCATTCGTTTAATCAAGTAAGTTTTTCTAGTGAATCGACCAATAATTCATATTGTTCTTTAGAGTGTGCGGGGAAATTGGCAAAACGAAGTTGTGTTTTTTTATTTTCGCCATATCCTTCTCCTGGTTGTATGCCGGCTTTCACTAACTCATCAGTAATCCATTTGGTTTTATCCTTGCAATCGGCAACAATAACGGTTTGAGAGCGTACAGATTTGTCTTTAACAAAACACGAGAGTAACGGATGGTTATCTAATAGTTGGTAAAGAATAGCCGATTTATATTCTGTTTCTTTTCGGATGGTGTGAATGCCCCGCCTCAAAAAATCTTCTACTACTTTGCCCAGCAGGTATATACCCAGCACATTGGGGGTTTCAGGGGTCTGATTTTTTTTTGCATTTTGAGCATAGAATGGCAGGGAGTGGTAGGTGCCAATCTGACGACCGTCAGCTAATAGTTTTTCAGCTTTAGTCAGGCACCGTTCGTTTACAATCCATACGCCCAATCCGGCAGGTAACCCAAACCCTTTTTGAACAGAGAAAAAAATAGAATCTATTTTACTGTAATCAAAAACCGGGTAAGGTAACGATGACACGGCATCAACAATTACCAATGCCTTGGGGTGGTTATGTCTGAACTGATTGATGAAGTTCATTGGTAGTGAAACACCGGTGCTGGTTTCGTTGTGTGTAAGGGCAATTAGTTCCACATTTTGACGTACGTCAGGGTTGGGTGAAAATGCTTTGCCTGATGGTACACTTATTTCTTCAGCGTTTTTTCCAAGTAATTTAGCGATCTCATAAAAACGTTTTGAGAAGGCTCCATTTATAAAGTGAAATGATCTTTCGGCCACAAGGTTTTGAATAGAACGTTCCCAAATTTCAGTTGCTGAGGCGGCAAAAAACACATAATATTCTTTTGGAATTTCTAATAGCGATTTCAGGTCTTCGGTAGTGTGCTGAAAAATGGCTTCAAATTCTTTGGTACGGTGGCCAAGTGAAGGAATGCCCTCGCGGAAGGCTTTTTTAAGATGATCTTCTACAGTAAAATAAATCTGTGATGGTCCCGGGCCAAAATGGGCAAAAGGTTTCATTCAAAAATAGTTAAACTGCAAGTTGTAAAAGATTTTGCAAAGGAATCTCAACTTCAATTGCTTATCTTTGCTGCATAATTCCCACTCGGGTTTGGGACACGTTTGCTGAACCTAACAAATAAAACAATACCGGGTGAAGCTTACTTCTAAAATCAGGCCTCATGCTGACTGAAGAGTCAGTACCTCGTGCTTAGCGCAGGTTAACAGTGGAAGATTGCGGAAGCCGGCAGCCCAAAACTTGTCTTAATAGGGTTCAGAAACCACCTACCAAGCCCGGTGGGTTTTATTTTTGAAGGATATTCAGTTTTTGTTCTGTAAGCTTACGTTTTGTATCAAGCGAAAAGTCTCCATTCATCATCCAATCATAATACGCAGGTTCTTCTTTAAATACTTGCTGCACCAGTTTGTTTTTGTGTTTTCCGAAATTGAAGATCACATCACCTTTTTGGTTTTTGACCATGCGTCCGGCCAGATCAACTAAATCATCGCTCACCAATTTTGAGAGTGATTCCATGTCGTTTTTAATAACTCCTATTTTATTATTGAGTCCATCGGTCACATCTTGTCCATCGTACTTACTTATTTGTGCGATCAGCACCTCCAAAGATGCTTGCGTGTCGGCCCCAGCCGAGTGGGCATTTTCCAGATCTTTTTGACAATAGAATTTATAAGCCGATGACAAATTACGTTTTTCCATCAAGTGAAAAATGCGTTGTGCATCGATTATTTTTTTTCGCTGGTAATCAAAATCAACACCGGCTCTCAAAAACTCTTCCACTAATAGAGGTACATCAAATTTTAAAATATTAAAGCCGGCCAAATCGCACCCCTCCATGAACCGGGCATATTCCTTAGCCACCTCTTTAAAGGTTGGTTTGTCTTTTACGTCATCGTTGGTTATTCCGTGTATGGCGGTTGACTCAGGTGGAATAGGAATGGTTGGGTTAACCAGGTTGGTCTTATGTATTTGTTCTCCATTAGGCATTATTTTGATCACGGCAATTTCAATGATTCGGTCACGCGAGGCGTTCACACCGGTTGTCTCTAGGTCAAAGCAACACAGAGGTATTTTCAGGTTTAACTTCATGGAGGAGAATAAATTATTGAAGGGCAGCTATGGCCCGGTAAAACTGCCCCGAAGAAACACCAATTCTTTTTACCAAGTCTTTTACCGCAGCTATATTTCGTAAGTCATCAGAGGTAGAAAGCCGGGTCTCGTATTTTTCTTTTGTGCTGGTAATCAGCACCGCCAGGCCATTTTGCATTTCGTGCTTCAGGGCAGCGTAAGGAGAGGCAGCTACATCTGCTCTTTGTATTTTAGCAATTCCTGATGAAGTGCTATCGCTCTCGTCATAAATGATGGCTCCACTTTTAGGTGTAGAGTCTGCCAATGCTGAATACAATGTTTCTTCATCTTTGGATAACCCACTGAAAATCAATATGTGATGATGATAATCCAATAAATTATTTTGATTGCTTGGCTCAATGATGATGAAGGGGCTGTCGTCATTTACCTCGGCAGAAGGGGTGGAGTAACTGCACTTTCGGTTGTTAAACTTTAATACAGATAGAATTAACTGTACAATTCGTTGACGGTTTTTTCCCAATACAAGGATGCGCTGTTTATCAACGTTTTGTGAATAGATGGTTGAAGGGCTTGATTGCATCTCGGGCAAAGTAAATCAAAATGTGGAAAGTTTTAAAATCGAATTTTACGAACTTTAGGTTGAATTCTATCAACAAAAATACTGTTGTTTGTTTGTTGATAGCCTGTAAAGAATACAACGTACGTTTGCTTTCTTACAAAAAAGCAACTCAGTACAACAACCACGAAGTATGGAGCAACGATCAACGCCTGTGAGGTTAAGTTCTGCCCTGAGCGGAACCGGCAAAACCAGAATGCTAGCCAGAGATATCTCTGAAAGCCTTGGTAAATTGCCACCTCAGGCGCCTGATCTGGAAGAAGCTATTCTCGGTGCACTGATGCTGGAGAAAAACGCGCTGACAGCCGTGATCGAATTTTTAAGACCCGAGCATTTCTATTCAGATCAACACAAAGAAATTTACGCGGCCATTATTGATTTGTTCAAAGCTTCTGAGCCGGTTGATATGCGTACGGTAGTAACCCAACTACGCAAAAACGGGAAACTAGAACTTGTAGGAGGGGCTTATTATGTAGCTGAGTTGACATCGAAAATAAGTTCGACAGCAAATATTGAATACCACGCCCGCATTATAATCGAGTTGGCTATCAAACGCGAACTTATTCAAATTGCCTCACAGGTACACCACGATGCTTATGAAGACACAACTGATGTGTTTGATTTGCTCGACAAAACGGAGTCATCCATTTTCAAAATCTCAGACTCTAACCTGCGCAAAAACTATGACACCATGCAATCGTTGATGGGGCAAGCCATTAAAGAACTTCAGGAAAAGAAAAACCATAAAGACGGGCTTACCGGTGTACCCAGCGGATTCTCAAGACTGGATCGCGTTACATCAGGTTGGCAGAAATCAGATTTGGTAATTATTGCTGCCCGGCCCGGTATGGGTAAGACCGCATTTATCGTTTCAGCCCTACGCAATGCAGCCGTTGACTTTAACCTTCCGGTTGCCATATTCTCATTAGAGATGGCTTCGCTTCAATTAGTAAACCGGTTGTTATCGGCTGAAGCTGAACTGGAGTCTGAAAAAATTAAAAAAGGAAATTTAGCTGACTATGAATGGCAGCAACTTTTAACGAAAACCAACCGGTTGTCATCAGCGCCAATCTTTATTGATGACACTCCGGCACTTTCAATCCTTGAGCTCCGGGCTAAATGCCGCAGACTGAAAGCTGAGCATGGCGTACAGTTAATCGTGATTGATTACCTGCAGTTAATGAAGGGTGAAGACGGTGGCAACCGTGAGCAGGAAATTGCCTCGATCTCACGGGCCTTGAAAGGAATTGCCAAAGAACTGAATGTGCCAGTCATTGCCCTCTCGCAGTTGAGCCGGGGAGTAGAAACACGCGGTGGAGACAAGCGCCCTCAACTTTCAGATTTACGCGAATCCGGCTCCATTGAACAAGATGCCGATATTGTTATGTTTTTGTATCGACCGGAGTATTATAAAATCACAGAATTTGAAGATGGCTCCCCCTCGCATGGAGTAGCAGAAGTAATCATTGCCAAACACCGAAACGGCTCACTTGATAATGTGCGGCTAAAGTTCATAGGCAAGTACACCAAGTTTGCTGATTATGACGCACCCGATAGCATCACTTCTAAAAGCAATGTTCAGAGCAAGGTTAACTCCGAGCGCAATGAGCCGCCAGAATTGCCTAAGAGCGAGGAGGGACCTCTGCCATTCTAAAAAATTGACCCTATGTATGTAATAGAAATTTCTTTTTGTAATTTGAAATCGTAACCTGAAATACAAAATGAAAGCTCTCTTCCTTACCGCTCCGGGTAAAATTGAAATGAAAGAAGTAACTGTGCCTACACTCTCATCGGGCCGTGCATTGGTAAAAATTAAAGCCGTAGCGCTCAACAGGCGCGATGACTGGATACGTGAAGGGAAATACCCCAACATAAAAACCGGTATGGTGATGGGCTCAGACGGAGCCGGAGTAGTGGAACAAGTCTTTGATGAAGCTAACCGCGAATGGATAGGTAAAGAAGTGGTAATTAATCCAAACATTGATTGGGGAACTAACCCCGAGGTACAGTCACCACGCTACACTATTCTAGGAATGCCTGTAGACGGCACTTTTGCCGAGTACATTTCAATTCCGGTAGATCGGTTACATCACAAACCATTTCATCTGGATTTGTTACAGGCCTCATCGCTTCCGTTGTGCGGACTTACAGCTTTTAGAGCGTTGTTTAGAAAAGGAGAACTCAGAGCCGGACAAAACGTGTTGATTTCAGGGTTTGGAGGCGGAGTGGCCCAGTTTGCCTTTCATTTTGCCAAAGCAGTCGGTGCAAATGTCTATGTTACTTCGGGCAGCGACAGCAAACTTGAAAAAGCAATGAAGTTGGGTGCCATAGGCGGATACAACTATAAGAACCAAGCTAAGTATGAAGATCTGTGGAAGACTAAAGGGGGTTTCGACTTAATCATTGACAGTGCCGGAGGAGATCAGATCAACAATTTCATAAAAATATTAAGACCGTCAGGCAAAGTGGTTTTTTATGGAGCTACTAATGGCGTTCCATCTAAAGTTGATTTTTACCGGATGTTCTGGCATCAACTTTCTTTGCTCGGCTCTACCATGGGTAATGATCAGGAGTTTAGCGAAATGCTGACGTTTGTTAGCAAGCACCAGATTAGGCCAGTGGTGGATTCGATTCGGCCCTTTTCAAAATTAGCTGAGTCCTTTGGTGACATAGCTAAGCCTGACAAAGTGGGTAAAATCGTTTTTCAGGTTTAAGGTATCTTTACTCATCCAAATTAGTATTCATAAGCGATCGCAATTCGTTAACGGTTTTGTTGTTGCATTGCGTCATGGCAACTTTTATTCCTTGTTCAATTATTTTCAGAGCCTGATCTTCAAAAGAGAGATCGGCCTTTAGCAAAGCAGCCTGATAATAAGCCGGTAGATAATCAGGAAAATTTTGTAATAAAAAATCCAATTTTTTTTCAGCCTCCTGTCTGTTGACTTTCAGAAGTTCTAAAGCCAGCGCATAATGATTAAAAGCATCGGCCGGGTCATCGGCAATAAATTGCTCCAGTATTTTTATTCTTTCTGAATTCATGGGTAAAATGATTCGTTTTTTTTGAGGTTAATCCTTATTCTTGTACTCAATTTAAACACTTGCAGTTAGTATGAAGATTTTAGTTTGCATTTCTCACGTACCCGATACCACTTCCAAAATTAATTTCATTGAAAACAATACCAAATTAGATGCAAGTGGCGTACAATATATTATCGGACCCTATGATGATTATGCGCTGGCGAGAGCCGTAGAATTAAAAGAGTTGTCAGGCGCCAGTATTACGGTATTAAATGTGGGCGGCCCTGAAACAGAGCCAACTATTCGTAAAGCTCTGGCAATTGGTGCCGATGATGCCATTCGCATCAATGCTTTTCCGGCAGACTCGTTTTTTGTAGCGGCACAAATAGCCGAACACGCTAAAGGTTATGATTTGGTTTTGATGGGGCGCGAGTCGATTGACTTTAACGGAGGCGTGGTGCATGCCATGGTGGGAGAGATGTTGGGGATACCCTCCGTATCACCGGTAATGAAATTAGATATTGATGGAACTACGGTAAAGATGACCAAAGAAATTGAGGGAGGAAAAGAACAAGTGGAAGCTGCTCTTCCTTTGGTGGCCGGCTGCCAGGAACCCATCGCAGAATGGAAGATACCCAACATGCGTGGCATTATGTCTGCCCGCACAAAACCATTAAATGTAGTAGAGCCTAAAAACGTAGAAGTTACGGTGGCGAATAAAAATTTTGAATTACCCCCAGCCAAAGGTGCGGTAAAAATGATCAGCGCAGATAATGTGACTGAGTTGGTTACCCGATTGAAAACTGAGGCAAAAGTTCTTTAATAAACTTAATAAAATAGCAACGGAAAGGTAAAAAGGATATGAACACTTTAGTATTTGTCGAAACATCAGAAGGAAAAGTGAGAAAAGCATCGCTCGAAGCCGTAGCCTATGCTCATGCCATGGGAGGAACAACCACAGCGGTAGCCTTGGGCAAGGCCGATCTCTCTGAACTTCAGGCCATTGGAAAGTATGGAGCCTCTAAAGTGATTCATGGATCAGACCCCAGACTTGACAACCAGGTTATCCAGGCTTATTCTTCTGTGCTGGCTAAAGTCATGCAAGACGAAAATGCCGATGTGCTCATATTGGCCAATTCATCGCTAGGCACACCGGTGGCGGCTAAGGTGGCTATAAAAACCAATGCAAGCTTTGTCAGCAATGTAACAGAGTTGCCCAATACATCTTCGGGCTTCATGGTAAAACGCAGCATCTACACCGGCAAGGCATTCGCTCATGTTGAAATGAAGAATGCAAAAAAAATTATCACTATTAAAAAGAATGCAGCCGAGTTGAAAGAAGTAGGCAGCAATGCACAGGTGATCAATTACACAGCAACATTGAATGATGCTGACTTCAACACCAAGACAATTTCATCAGAAAAAGCAACGGGAGATATTCTGCTACCTGAAGCCGAAATTGTAGTTTCTGGCGGGCGCGGCATGAAAGGCCCCGAACATTGGGGTATATTAGAAGCCTTGGCCAAAGCCCTTCACGCAGCCACTGGCTGTAGCAAGCCGGTGAGCGATATGGGCTGGAGGCCTCACCACGAACACGTAGGACAAACCGGTGTGAAAGTAGCTCCCCAACTTTACATAGCTGTCGGAATTTCCGGAGCCATTCAGCATCTGGCAGGCGTTAACTCTTCAAAGTGCATTGTAGTAATCAACAAAGATGCTGATGCGCCCTTCTTCAAAGCTGCTGATTACGGAATTATAGGCGATGCGTTTGAGGTAGTACCAAAACTGACCGAGGCGATATTGGCTTCTAAATAATCACATAGGATTTCTTGTTTCAGATTTATTTGTAATTTGAAACTTGTAATTTGTAATCTTTAAAAAGTGCCACAAAAAAAAATTAAACTTGAAATTTTAGGATTATCGTCCAGCCAGTCTCAAACAGGATCATTCGCTTTGGTACTTGGAGAAACACCAGGCAATAGAAGACTACCTATTATTATCGGAATGTTTGAAGCACAGGCCATTGCCATTGAAATAGAAAAAATAATGCCTAACCGGCCAATGACGCACGATTTGTTTAAATCATTTGCCAATCATTTTCATTTTCTTGTAGAAGAAATTATTATTTCAGATTTAAAAGAAGGCGTTTTTTTTGCCAAGATTGTATGCAGTGATGGGCTGAAGAAAACAGAGGTTGACGCACGCCCCTCAGATGCTATTGCCATTGGGCTCAGGTTTGATTCACCCATTTATACCTACGAGGCTGTATTAGCGGAGGCCGGTATCGTACTGACCGATCAGGAAGAAGAAGAGAAAGAGAAACCCGCGAAACCGGAGAAAACCAAACTAAAAAAAGAATCCATCAGAAAAGGTGCCGATGATTTTAAAACATTTTCCCTCGATAAGCTTCGTGATCTTCTGAAAGAGGCCATTGACAAGGAGGATTACGAACGTGCTGCTAAAATCAGAGACGAACTCGGCAAACGAAATTGATTTTCAAAATCAATCATACCTCCTGAATGACCATCCGCCACCGTCTTATTCTGATGAACTTCCTCGAGTTTTTCGTCTGGGGTTCATGGCTCATATCGCTGGGAGGGTATATGTTCATCACACTTAAATTTACCGGAGCACAGGTAGGAAGTATTTACGGCACAATGGGTGTGGCCTCGCTTTTCATGCCTGCGTTAATGGGCATTGTGGCTGACCGCTGGGTTAATGCAGAACGGGTGCTGGGTATGTGCCATCTTTTGGGCGCGGGTTTGTTACTGTGGGCATCTATGGTAACCGAACCTGGCATGATGTACTTGGCTATTTTACTCAATTCAATGGTTTATATGCCCACAATAGCCCTGAATAGTACGGTTTCTTATAAAGTTATAGAAAAAGAGGGGCTTAACATCATCAAAGATTTTCCGCCAATCAGGGTGTGGGGCACAGTAGGCTTTATAGCCGCTATGTGGGTAGTAGCTTGGGGCAACTGGTCGTTTAGCCATTTGCAGCTGTACATCAGTTCGGCTGCCGGTTTGTTAATGGGTATTTATTCTTTTACAATGCCGGCATGCCCGCCAATAAAAAATAAGGCTGAACGTAAATCATTGATTTCATCTTTAGGATTGGACGCATTTGTTTTGTTTAGAAAAAAAAGGATGGCCATTTTTTTTGTATTTGCTATGCTGTTAGGAGCAGCGTTGCAAATTACCAATACCTTTGGCAGCTCTTTTTTAGGCGACTTTTCCAAAAGTTTTCCAAACTCATTTGTGGTTAACTATCCTCTTTTGGTACTATCTATTTCACAGATATCAGAGTCCTTGTTTATTTTAACAATCCCTTATTTTCTGATCAGGTTTGGTATTAAGCGGGTGATGCTTATCAGCATTTTTGCCTGGGTCTTTCGTTTTGGTCTTTTTGCAATTGGTAATCCCGGAAGTGGATTGACTTTTCTGATTTTATCGATGATTATTTATGGCATGGCTTTCGATTTTTTTAACATATCGGGTTCATTGTTTGTAGAGCGCGAAGCCGACAAAAGTATTATGGCCAGCGCCCAAGGATTGTTTATGCTGATGACCAATGGAGCGGGGGCATTTCTCGGTGGGATGTTGAGTGGTTTGGTAGTAGATTATTTTACGGTTAACGGAGCCCACGATTGGCCAAAAATCTGGTTTTGCTTTTCGGGTTATGCGTTGATTTTAGGGTTGGCTTTTCCATTGGTTTTTAAGTATAAGCATCAGTTTTTAGCAGCTCCTTCGCACTGATTTTTTATTTACTTAAGTTCATTATCGGTATATTCATCATCAAATTATTGATATTGTCTGGCTTATCTTAAAGTGATCCAATGGTGACAAAGAATAAAATGGCCCGGTATATTTCCAGTGCCAGCTTAAGAAATAAGATCATCACCACAGATTTTATAACTACTCCAGCCTTTTTATCTGCATAGTATTCCCGCCCTGACCGTATCAGAAAGTAAAGGTTGGTACAGATAAAAATGCCGGTAAGGGTGTATTCGTTTAGCAGACGACCTATGCCCAAAGGTGCAACTATGGTTAGCAGAATAGCATTAATCAATAAATTAAAACAAGCCAGTTCGACCGTGTAATCAATATGATCAGTAAAGTATCGTTTGCTTTTAGCGTACAAAAAGTTGAGTGGAAGGGAAGCAATCACTACAAATACCATGACCATGAGTTTAGCAAAGCCTACAGTTTTAAGATTGTAAATTAGTGTAAACGATGCCAGGTCTATGCCTAGGCTAACTATTTTGTGAGAGATAATGGTTCCATACCAATGACCGAATGGTGTGAGCAACTGTGTTTTAAGTGAGGCATTGAATAGTTGAATCACCGGGAAAAAGAAATACGCCAAGTTTAAAATCAAAAACAGTGAAAGTGGCTTAAGGTACTTTAACCTTCGGCCTTCAGTGAACTCTTTAGTAAGAAACCCAGGCTTGCTCACCACCAGCCACATTGATTTTAGCAGAGGTGAATCAGCTAAGGTTATTGCTTTAATAAATGCGTGCAGGAAATTTTTAAAGGATTGATCTTGCGCACGTAGCACTTTTTCCCCGCATACATTGCAAAAACTTCCGGAGAAGGTGTTGCCGCAACTTTTACATACCTGCGTCTGGTCCATTTTACTGTTGGTAATAGAAACTATTTTTTTAATGCTTTCAATACTTTACGTCCACGGGCAATGAAACTGGCACTCTCAAATGGCATAGATTCTTCTATTAATGCAGTGATTTCATGCTTTAGTTCAGGAAAATTCATTGCAAGGTTTGCCAGCACTGTCATAGAAAAGACCCGAACAGCAACCGGTTCTTTTTTATTACTCAAAAAACCAAAGCAAAGATCGGCCACCAATCCCTGCAAAGAATTTGGAATTTTAATAAACTGTAGAAGGCGAACTACATTTCTTTTTACAGCATGAGGAGCATCCTTTTCAGAAATCAATGAAATAACGTGCTTTAAATGAGGATAAATCAGTTCAGGGCTATTCTGTACACAAATGCTTAAAGGCCAGGCAGCACGTTGGGTGAGGCGATAGGGGCCTTTTAAGAGCAAAGAAATCAGTTCATCAAAGCGGGTGGCATCGCTGCCTATGTACTTCACAATTTTTAAACATTGAGTCTTTGAGTAGTCTCCGAGCAATTCATCTTTAATATCTATCTTGTATAAATAACTCATTGAAAATTAGTATATTTAATACATTTATCTTTAACTTTAAGTTCAATTTAATTGATGGAGCTATGTTGCTATTTTTTACCATCGCGGCCACGGTATTTTTTCAAATGGGTTTGTGCCTGTTGGCAGCCTATATGAAACAATACAAAGCGATATAACACTTCTGCAGTTTTTTTAAAAGACACTTGTCTGAGCAGACGGTTGGTCAGGTATATTTTTAGACTGACGGGCTGCCTGTTTCTGTTGCCGTATTGGGGTTGCAAATATCTTGTAACACAGCCAAGCTATATATTTCTCAAACAGAAAATATCTTCACAAAATGAACTTATTTGTTCGGTAAACGCATCCAAAAAACGTATTTTTGAAAGTTATAAATACATCAAATGGAGCAAGATAAAGCAAAGAGCGAAGCTAACTATTCAGCCAGTAATATTCAGGTATTAGAAGGACTTGAAGCCGTGCGTAAACGCCCGGCCATGTACATAGGAGATATTGGGGTAAAAGGTCTTCACCACCTGGTATGGGAGGTAGTTGACAACAGCATTGATGAGGCCATGGCAGGCTATTGCGATCAAATAAACGTGATTATCAATGCCGATAACTCCATCACCGTAGAAGACAATGGAAGAGGCATTCCCACTGATATTCACCCGAAAGAAAAAAAATCAGCATTGGAAGTTGTGATGACGGTGTTGCATGCGGGGGGAAAGTTTGATAAAGACACGTACAAAGTTTCTGGCGGTTTGCATGGGGTGGGGGTATCATGTGTTAATGCGCTCTCATCAGTTTTGCACACAACCGTTTATCGCGAAGGAAAAATTTTTGAACAAGAATACCATCGCGGAATTCCACAGTATCCTGTACGAGTGATTGGAACCTCCGACAAAAGAGGAACAACACAGCACTTTCAGCCCGATCCGGAAATCTTCACCTTGTCAACAGAATACAATTATGAAACGATTTCTACCCGCATGCGCGAGTTGGCGTTTCTTAATCCAGGAATTAGACTTAACCTGAAAGACCTTCGCGATAAGGACGAGAGTGGTCAGGCCAAGGAAGCTGCCTTCTATTCTGAAATAGGACTGAGAGAGTTTGTTGAATATTTGGATTCAACTCGCGAAAAGCTAATTCCCCAGCCAATTTTTATCGAAAACAATAAGGGAGAAATTCCTGTTCAAGTGGCTTTGGGTTATAATACATCCTATAGCGAAAATTTGGTATCGTATGTAAACAATATCAATACCCATGAAGGAGGTACCCATGTGGCAGGCTTCAGGCGTGCGCTTACGCGTACGTTAAAAAGCTATGCCGATAAATCAGGACTACTTGAAAAAGCAAAAGTAGAAATCAGTGGAGATGATTTTCGCGAAGGATTAACGGCTGTTATTTCTGTAAAGGTGGCCGAACCTCAATTTGAAGGCCAGACGAAAACCAAGCTGGGCAATTCTGAAGCCATGGGAGCTGTTGATACAGCCGTGGGAGAGGTGCTACAAAACTATTTGGAAGAAAACCCCAAAGAGGCTAAACTCATTATCAGCAAAGTAGTATTGGCGGCACAAGCACGAATTGCCGCCCGCAAAGCACGTGAAATGGTGCAGCGAAAAAATGTGCTATCCGGAACAGGGCTGCCCGGAAAATTAGCCGATTGTTCCAGTTCGGATCCATCCATTTGTGAGTTGTACCTGGTAGAAGGTGACTCGGCCGGTGGGTCAGCCAAGCAAGGCCGAGATCGTAATTTTCAGGCCATCCTTCCATTGAGAGGTAAAATTCTGAATGTTGAAAAAGCCCAAGAGCACAAGATTTATGAAAACGATGAGATTAAAAACATGATTACCGCGCTGGGAGTTACATTTGGTGTGAATGATGACAGCAAAGCGCTGAACCTTTCCAAGTTACGCTACCATAAAATTATTATCATGACCGATGCCGATGTAGACGGCAGTCACATTCGCACACTGATATTAACTTTCTTTTTTCGCTACATGCGCGAGTTGATTGAACAGGGGTATGTATATATCGCCTTGCCTCCACTGTACCTTATAAAAAAAGGAAAAGAAGAACGCTATTGCTGGAACGAAGAAGAACGTGATTTGCTGATTAAGCAATTAGCTAAAGATGGAAAAGAGGACAGTGTGGGGGTGCAGCGCTACAAAGGGTTGGGTGAAATGAACCCCGACCAGTTGTGGACAACCACAATGGATCCGCTTAAACGTACACTCAAACAAGTAACTATTGAATCGGCCGCTGAAGCTGATCATTTGTTTTCTATGTTGATGGGAGATGAAGTAGCCCCACGCAGGGAATTCATAGAAAAGAATGCAAAGTATGCCAAAGTGGATGTATAAGTTATACTGCAAACTGCAATCCAAATAGCCGCACAATCACTTTTTTTGAATACGAATTTTGAATTTGGGGATGGAAACCAATAACCAGATTGAAACCAGTTCTGTAGGTAAACAGGTTTACGAAAGCAACTACATCAGCCGCGACCTAAGTTGGTTACAATTCAACTATCGCGTACTGGATCAGGCCAAGCACATTGACCGTAGTGTTTTTGACCGCTTAAAGTTTCTTTCGATTACAGCATCTAACCTGGATGAGTTTTGTACCATTCGTTTAGGTAGTTTGTATAATTACCTCGACTATAGCAAAGAGCGTTATGATTACAGTGGCATGCGCGAGTTGCCATTTCGCGAGCATTTGCTCGATCACATTCATGGGTTCGTTCAGGAACAGGCCGATTATTTTATCAAAAAATTAAAACCGCTTTTTGAAAAAAATTACTTCAAAATTGATGAATACCAGTTGCTGAGCGAAGAAGATAAACACCGGGTAGACCAGTATTTTCAACGTACGATTTATCCGATGCTTACCCCGATGCTCTTTGATAATTACCACACGTTTCCGGTACTGAGAAATAACCGGCTGTTATTTGGAGTGGTGACCAAGGCCCCGCAAGATCACCAGCACCAATTGCGTGTTTCATTCATTCAGGTGCCGAGTAATATTCCCCGCTTTTATGAAATACTACACCCTGATGGGATAATATCTTTCATTGCTGTAGAAGAAATCATCCGCAACAATGTTCAGCATCTGTTTAGAAACGTGGAGATTGCCAGCGTAAACCTATTTCGAATCAACCGAAACGGTGATTTTACGCTCGAAGAGAGTGAAGATATAGAAACTAATTTTTTAGAAGAACTCAAACGCAAATTACAAACCCGCAGAACAGGCAGGGTAGTGCGGCTGGATGTGGAAGAGAATGCAGACCCCTGGATGATGCGCCTCTTGAAAATACAATGGGATCTTGATGACCAAAATATCTTTACTATTCCCAAAGATGCGCTGATTGATTTCACCGGCATCAATCAAATAGTTAATCATCCGGAGTTTAAAAGCAAGCGCTTTCAACCCAAACCTTCGGTTAAACCGCTTTCATATCCTGAACAAGGATCACGTGATTTGTTTGATGTGTTGAAAGAGAGAGACATTCTTTTACATCACCCTTATAACTCGATCGAACCCGTGTTAGAATTGCTCGAAAAGGCAGCAGAAGATCCATACGTACTCTCAATCAAGATCACGATATACCGGTTAGCTAAAGAATCGAGAGTAAGCGCAGCCTTACTGAAAGCAGCTGAGAATGGAAAGCATGTTTCCGTATTGTTTGAAGTGAAAGCCCGGTTTGATGAAGAAAACAATTTGCGAGAAGCCCAACGCTTGCAAAAAGCCGGGTGTTTTGTAATTTATGGGGTAAGCAGTTTAAAAACACACACCAAGTTGTTACTGATCGTTCGCAATGAACCTGACCGGGTATATCGCTATGTGCACCTGTCCAGCGGCAATTACAACGAAACCACTGCTCGCTACTATACCGATATAGGTTTGCTTAGCACCAACGAAACCTATGGGCATGATGTGTCAGAGTTTTTTAATGTCATCACGGGGCACTCTCAACCCACGTCATACATTAACCTCATTACTTCGCCTCGCGATATGCGCAACCAACTCTGTTCGTTGATAAAAAAAGAAGCAGAACATGCCCGCCAAGGATTGCCGGCCACAATTTTGATTAAGCTCAATTCAATTCAAGACAAGGAAATGATTGACTCACTCTACGAGGCCTCTCAAGCCGGGGTTACTATTAAATTGATCGTACGCGGAATATGTTGCTTGCGCCCAGGGCGTAAAGGCGTGAGTGAAAATATTGAAGTAATTTCAATAGTGGGTGAGTATTTAGAACACTCGCGCATCTATTACTTCCACAACCTTGGTCAGCCGAGTGTGTACATTGGCAGTGCAGATGCCATGGTGCGCAGTTTTGACAGAAGGATAGAATCGCTGTTTTTGATTGAACAAGAAACTCTTCGAAAGGAAGTCATCAATATTTTACGCTACAACCTTCTGGATAACATTAACTCTTATACCATGCAAGAAGATGGAAGTTATCACGTTCGCGAACAAAACGGAGAACAACCGTTTAATATCCACAAAGAATTTTACAACGTTACGATGGACGTAATCAACAAATAGAATTTTTGACTTGGCATTTTTCTCAAATATGAAAGTCGTTGTCAACCCTGCGTTAGTGATTTCTGTTGTTTAACCGGATAAATAATGAACCAACCATAACATGCTTTTTTGATGACTCCTGTTACGCTGATCTTAGCTACATTTGACATCTTTGAGTTTTTTTTAAGCGCATAAAAATGAGTGGGATCGCCCATTGGCTTAAGCAACCTTTTCACCTGCTGGCTTCAACACAATCCAGGTTGAAACTGGTTATTTTCTGCGGTCTGTTTGGGTGTATTTTTTTGAATGTTTTTCTCCCCTTCAATATGGGAGCCTGGTTTATTAAGGGTAAGGCTCCACTATATATAATTATCACCTTTTTTTCGGCAGCAGGTGTGGCGGCCCTTGCACTTACTCAGTTTGGTATTCGTTCCTTGTTTAAAATAAAAGAGGTAACCCGTGGAGGCTTTATAGCCTGGCTGGCACTCGATCTTTTTGCTATTTCTCTGGCCATGCTGGCCGTAAATTCCATTTTTACAGAACATTCTTTTTTTGAATGGGATGAGTATCTCATTACCCTGAAGTATACTGTCTTGGTTTTAGTTTTACCGTATTCACTCGGAATTCTGATTCTGTATTTACAAGAACAACTTCGGGTTGTGCAAGAGTTGAAACTGAAAGTAACGCAATTCGCCAACCTTGAAAACATAGTCGTAATGGATGAGGCGGGACGCGCAGTAGTAACGATGAATTCCCGTAAAATCCTCTATTTTAAATCGGAGGATAATTATGTATTACTATTTTACCGGTTGGATGAAACCATCAAGAAAGAGCTGATCAGAACTAACCTTAAAAAACTTGAACAGGAATTAAATTTTGGAAATTTCATCCGTATCCACCGGTCGTATATGATTAATACACAAAATCTCGTTGCGGCCACTAAAACCTCGAAAGGATATCAGGTTATGCTAGATGCCGATACCAATCTGGTGCTGCCGGTATCGGTTACCTACCAAAATTTATTTCTGGAAAGGTGCATTCAAAAGGCATCCTGAGGCCAGTTTCGCCCCGCCTATTCTTATTTAATCCCAAAACTTTCTTTTTAAAAGGAAATTTATGGCCTTCTCATGATTTTTGTTTTTTGCATGAAGCCTTTCAGAATAAAAAGTATCGGGATATTATCGCTGGCTATTTTGGCAGCATGTTCGCACAAGCATACCGTGCCACCCCCTGACCTGGCAAAAGGTAAAGCCATCTATGAAGCTACTTGCAAAACTTGTCATGGAGTAGCTGGTGAGGGTAATCAGCAAATGAAATCACCGGCCCTGGCTAATCTGGATGGCGACTACTTATTGAGACAATTCAGAAATTTTAAAAATAATGTGAGGGGAGGGGTGCAAGCCGACACACTGGGAAATCAAATGGCTACCATAGCAAAAACGCTTAACGACACCTTGTTGATCAGAGACGTGATAGCCTATATAGATTCCATGCCTCAGGTAAAATCAATGGAGAGACTCTCGGGTGACTGGAAAAATGGAGAACAGATTTATCAGGGATTGTGCGGCTCATGCCATGGCCCTGAAGGAAAAGGAAATGTAAAATTAAATGCTCCTCAACTCAATGGTCTTTCATCCTGGTACTTAAGGAGTCAGTTCAATAAGTTTAAAAACGGATACCGTGGAGTTAACCCGAATGACAAGTATGGCGTACAGATGGCAGCCATTGTTACTGTAGTGAAAGAGAGCCAGTCCGTTGAAGATGTGATTACCTACCTGAGATCAGATATACCTGTAGCCAAATGAAAAGGATACTTATCATGTTGTTGCTGGGTATTGGGGTAATCCTTACGTGTGGTATTTTTTTAAAACCGCAAAAAATGACCGGCTTGAAGCTTTGCTCAACGTGCCCACCCGGGTTTGAGTTGACCGACAGCAACCAGTGCAAACTCAGGTCACTGTATCAACTTTATGAATCAGGAAAAGGAAATGAGCCGGGTGTAGGTGGCTTAAGAACAGCTTTGCCCGAAGTGCGTGATGGTTTCACTCCCCAGCAAATTGATTTGGGAAGGTATTTATTTTTTGATCCGGTATTGTCAGGCAATCAAACGGTATCTTGTGCTTCATGCCATCAGCCCGATAAAGGATTCAGCGATGGGCTGAAGACCAGTGTTGGCATCAGTCACAAACCACTGAAACGTGCGGCCCCGAGTTTATGGAACGTAGCCTTTCTCAAAAAATTTTTCTGGGATGCCCGAGCCAAAACTTTAGAAGAACAAATGACCGGGCCACTCTATTCGGCTGATGAGATGGGTACTACTCGTGAACAATTGCTGAAAACATTGAACGGAATCGGACTTTACCGTGATCTTTTTAGCCAGGCATTTCCGGATAAAAAATCAGATGACATAGTGTTGAATGAGGTATATCTTGCTATTGCTGCTTTTGAGTCTTCGCTGATTTCGCTCAATAGCCGCTATGATCAGTACGCGCATGGATACCATGAAGCACTCACTAAAAATGAAATTGAAGGGTTGAATGTATTCCGTTCGTTTGTTGCGCGTTGTGCTGAGTGCCATACTCCACCTCTGTTTACCAACCAGCAGGTGGCCGTGATTGGTTTGGCAGAACCGGATCGATCTTTCGACAGCGGAGCCGCTAGAGTATTTCACGACTCAACCCTTCGAGGGGCATTCAAAGTTCCGAGTCTTCGCAATGCAGCACTCACGGCACCTTATTCACATTCAGGAAGATTTGAAAAATTGGAAGATATGATCTCGTTCTATACCAAAGGGCGTGGTCATGAAGTGCCGGCTACTGAAGAACTGCATATTCACTGGCATATTTGGGAGCCAGGCCTGAGCAGCCATGAAATCAGCTTACTGTCTGATTTTATCAAAACATTGTCTGATGAAAGTTTCAAACCTCAGGTTCCGGAGATACTTCCATCAGGTATTCGGCTAAAAAATAAATTATCAACAAGGTTGGTTTCATCGGTTTCAAACATCAAATAATTAATTATGAAGTTATTCTTAAAAGTAGTTGTTGCTTTGGTCCTTTTTGGAGGAGGAATTTATCTGGGAAAAGTCTTTTTTGGACGCAGCAAAAATATTCCGGCACCGGTACCTTCCTATTTTAATGGTGATGGTGCCAGTGCCAGTGACTCTGCTGCCATGGGTGCGGGCACTGTAACCGGAAAAATTTTTGAAATAAAGCCGGGTCATTCAATACAGGCAGCGGTGGGTCAAGCAAATCCAGGTGACCTGATCCGTATCTATCCCGGGGTTTACCACGAAACGGTTTATATCGATAAAGATAATATCTCGCTTCAAGGGGTTATTGAAAACGGAGAGTGGCCCATCTTGGATGGCGAAAAAAAAATGAATGATGCCATCTTATACTCAGGCAATGGCACTTTGATCGAGAACATTAAAATCACAAACTACAAAGGCAACGGCATCATGGGCCAGGCCGGCAATAATTATGTCATTCGCAATAACTGGATTGTGGATACCGGTGTATATGGAATTTTTCCACAGTTTGGAAAAAATGGTTTGGTTGAAAGGAATATCCTCACCGGAATTGAAGATGCCGCCATTTACATAGGTATGTGTGATAATGTGGACGTACGCTTTAATGAAGTGTATGGAAATGTAGCCGGCATTGAAATAGAAAACTCACGCCACGCATTAGTTGAATACAATTACACGCACAACAACACGGGGGGCATCTTAGCTTTTCTTACACCCGGTCTGCCAATCAAAACCTGCTTTGATGTAATCATCAGGAATAATTATGTACTCAACAACAATACTAAAAATTTCGGTGCCGTAGGTTCAACAGTGTCTCACATTCCCAAAGGTACAGGCGTTCTGATCATGGCTGCCGATGATGTAACCATCGAAAATAACATCATCATGGGTAATGAAAACAGCGGTATTACCATTACTGACTATACCAATGCTGGAGTGAATCACGCCAACGACCCCGAGTCAGAACCTAATGCTGACCGAATTACTCTGCTCGATAATTTTATGGATAAAAATGGCAGCGATCCCATTGATGAAATAAAGTTGCTCATGAAAATGAAGTTGAGTAAGAAAGGACTAGACATCATTGCCGTGGGCGGGGGAGAGGGAAGTTGCATTTTGAATCCTGACCGGTACGTTACTTTTGGAGTAGATAAATATTTAACCTGCAAAGCGAGTGATACACACGCAGTAAAAACCTATTTACTGGCAAAACCTGTTGCCCCCAGACAAACCACCGTGGCAGAGAAAGGCAAGATGACCTATTACGGAGTGTGTTCTGGCTGTCATGCCTATAACACCCGGCTGGTAGGCCCGCCAGTTGTGATGGTGCAAGCTGTTTATAAAAGCAATCCGAAAGGCATTGTAGACTTCATCACCAACCCTGTGCACAAGCGTGAAGACTATCCTGAAATGCCACCCCAAAATTATTTGTCGCCCGAAACCCGTCAAGCGGTAGCCGAATACATGCTCTCGATCACCAAATAAACTCAATCTATAAACCCTAATTTCTAACCAACCCCCCTTAGTATGCAGATGTTGTATAAAAAAATCATCTTTTATCTGGTGTTATCTCTTTGTGGTAGCTTGGCTTATGGCCAAGAAATTACAGGAAAAATTATTGATGGTGATACCAAAGAACCTTTACCCGGAGTGAATATTTTGGTAAAAGGAAAATCGGAAGGCAACTACTCCATGCCTGACGGAACATTTATTTTTCGGGTGAAATCATTTCCAGTTACACTTACATTTTCATTTATCGGCTTTGAACGTGTGGAAATGACATTTGATGGTCCGAAAAACATTTCATTAGAAATGAAATCGGCTCCGACTTTTATCGATGAAATTGTTGTTTCAGCTAGCCGTAGCGAACAACGTAAACTTGAATCGCCTGTAACTATTGAACGCATCAGTTCAAAAGACATCAGTAATTCACCGCAAGTAAACTATTATGACATGATGCAGGGATTGAAAGGAGTGGACGTGACGGTATCAAGCATTGGGTTTACTTCTGTAACCACCCGTGGCTTCAACACCAGCGGTAATACCAATTTTCTTCAAATGGTAGATGGTATGGACAACCAGGCTCCAGGCCTTAACTTCCCGCTGGGAAACGTTATCGGCCTTACCCAGCTAGACGTAGATAATATCGAAATTTTGTCGGGAGCATCATCTGCGCTGTATGGTTCACGCGGATTGAACGGCACCATGATTATGAAGGGGAAAGACCCTTTTCAATACCAAGGGTTAAGTGTGCTATACACACAAGGAGCAAACCATGTGAACAGCGCAGCCAATAATGATCCGGTACCTACTTCGCCCTATACCGATTTTACTTTGCGTTATGCTAAAAAGGTATCAGATCGGCTGGCATTTAAAGTTAACGTTCAATTAACCAAAGCAAATGACTGGGTTGCCAACAATACGGCTAATAAGAATGGGCCAGGTACTGCGCTTACTGATCCCAATTATAGCGGAGTGAATATGTACGGCAGTGCTACCTCGGTAGATATCACGCCCTTTCTTCAGTATGCATTAAGTCAAGACCCCGCAACCCTTGGCCCGGTAATTAATCCATTGTTGGCCCCGGGCCAACCGATCATGGTAGCTCGCACAGGGTATCAGGAATATGGATACCTGAATAACAATGTGCAGTTAATCAAAAGCAACGCGGAGATCCGATATAATATTTCAGATAAGACACAGGCTATTTTTTCGGGCACACTGGGTACGGGTAATATTGTGTACACCAATGACACACGCTATCAGATTCGCGATTATGTGATTGGTCAATACCGTGCCGAATTGATCTCAAAGAACTGGTTTTTCAGAACCTACACTACACAGGAAAATTCAGGAAAGACACTCATTGCAGGGCCTACCGCGCAATTGATAAACGAGGCTTGGAAGCCCAGTTACGATCCCAGCACGGGCGATGGATGGTTTCCTCAGTACACTACGGCTTTGATTCAGTCATTAGCTACAGGGTCTGATTTATCTAGTGCTAACCAGGCAGCCAGGAACTTTGCCGACCAGGGAAGACCTGCACTGGGGTCTGCTCAATTTAATCAATTGAAAGATCAAATATCTCAAACACCAATTACGCAAGGAGGGACTCTTTTTCTGGATCGCAGCAAATTGTACAATACGGCATTTCAGTATAATTTTTCGGATGCCATCAAGTGGGCTGAAGTTATTGCTGGTGTGAACTGGCGGTTGTATCACCTCAACTCAAAGGGTACTCTTTTTCCTGATGACAACGGGCCGATCAATGTCAATGAATACAGCGCCTATGTTCAGGCTATAAAAAAACTGGCTGATGATCGCCTTTCGCTCTCGGGGTCATTACGGTATGACCAGAATACGTTATTTGTTAAACCTAAAGTAACCTCTCGGTTTACTTCTGTATACCGCGTAGCAGATCAGGGCTACTTACGGTTTTCGTATCAGAATGCATATAGTTTCCCGTCCAATGTACAGTCGTTACAACACACACTGAATGGGTCCAATCCTTCTTCGTTTTCGGCTGGTGGGTCGGCCTACTTACTCAATGGCAATTTCCATTTTAACCAATATGCGCCCTATACATTGGAGAGTGTTCAGAAATACCAACAGTCGCTTAATTCAGCAGACTTGCAGCCATTCACTTATAATGACATTAAGCCACAATCGGCAAATGCTTTTGAACTAGGTTATGCCACTGTTATCCATCGCAATCTGTTGCTCGATGTACTGGGTTATTATACCATTTGGACAAATTTTATTGGCTATAAAGATGTGGCCAATACTTATGTTGTTACCAATCCATCGGCAAGTTCAACTGATGTTTCAGGTTTTTTAGATCCTTCGAAATACACCAAGTACAACGTTGCCTACAATGGAGGGCAATCGGTTAATACCTATGGATTTGCAGCCAGTTTGAGTTACAATATGTCAAGAAATTTTATCTCCAAACTAAATTTTTATTCTGATCACATGAGAAATGGTAACGAGAAACAAATTTCATATTTCAACACACCAGCCTATCATGTGAATTTTGAATTAGGTAACACGGGTTTTGGTAAGAATAAATTATTTTCATTCAATACTACTTTTCGTTACAAGCCGGCCTACCATTATGAAGTGATGGGAGGGTTGGCACAAGGCACGGTGCCTTCGTCTGCAGTGATTGATGCACAAGTAGGTTATCGTTTCCAGAAGATCAAATCCATATTTCGGTTAGGAGCTACCAATATCACTAATCAATATTACTCCACGGGTATGGCTAATCCAATGATTGGTGGAATGTATTATGTTTCAATAGGCTATAATATTTAACTATTTATTTCGTCATTTTACATTGAAAAGAGGATACTGCATAAGTTCCTCTTTTTTTTTATTTACCTCGGATTTGCTTTTAAAGCGGCAAGGAGCGTAATGCTCAAGTAGAATTGTCCCCATTTGAGGTACGTACCGGTGAATTTGAGCTTCCAGTCTATATTGATAAAAAAGTAGAAATGTCCAATCTACTTAAGTATGTGATTATTAGGAATTTATAATGTTTATTGTGAACGTTATTGGTGGGCTTTTTTGGATCCATTTTTTGCGCTTTTCATGCCAGGCACCATCCTTCGAACGTTGTTGGAAAAAATTCAACTCTGTATATTTCGATGTTTTTATAAC
Source organism: Bacteroidota bacterium (assembly GCA_018266435.1). Taxonomy (GTDB): domain Bacteria; phylum Bacteroidota; class Bacteroidia; order Cytophagales; family Cyclobacteriaceae; genus ELB16-189. The sequence continues at coordinate 77,120 of JAFEAL010000011.1, forward strand.
TCATTTTGGGCCCTTAAATTGGAGCAAATTAGGAGGGCCAATCCCCTTATTGAACAAAAGGCCTTGGGTAGGGCTTCTTGATCTTGTGATTTTTCTCAGTCACGATAAACTCAGTCAGATAATTGAACTTAGCGTAACCGTCATTGCGGCAAATGATCGTGTTTAACACAGGGCTTATGTTTTTTGTTTCAGAAACAGAGAAAGTCACTAGGGATAGAATGGTCATGTGAATTAGTTAAGACTTAGTCTGACAGTTGGGTTAACTTAGAAGTGAGAGCTTAAAAGTTAAACCCATTAAACTGTCAGACTAAGTCTTAACTATTATACATGAACGGAGCTACAATTTGTAATGACTACAGAGGATGCACTTAGCGATAAAATTCTGGTGATATTCATCGGGCTAGGGGTCCCGTTGATCAAAAGAGACTTCAAGCAACGAACTTTCAAATCTACAAAACTGACATCGCCAACATTCAGAATGCTAGAACGTCAAGTTTAGACCTGGCTTGTTTTTTTTCAAAGTCTTGGCTTCGCTTTCCCTGATCTTGTTGTGACCATATGATCCCGCCAATGACTTGTCCAAGTCTTCTTCCAGCGTATTTGTGAGGTCGACTTGCTTGATTGCTGGCAATGCCGAAACAATTTTCGGTATCGATGAAAATTTGTTGTTTATCAAAGAGAGCCTCTTGAGGTTTTTCATCGCGGCCATTTGGGGTGGCAGGTCAGTTAAAAGATTGTTGTCAATGGTCAATTCTTCTATCTGTGTCAAAAGACCGATCTCCACAGGTAGTGATTGTATTTTGTCAAAGGTCAAATTCAGAGTTTTCAGTCTTGGCAATTTTGCCAGGCTGACAAAAGTTTTGCCCAAATTTAGGCCAGGGTTTCCTCCAATATTTACGCTTTGAAGATTCGAAAGCTTCTCAAACCCTTCTGGAAGGTAGGTAAGATTTTCATTCCAATAGAGATCGAGAAACTCAAGTTTTGTCAACGCGGTAATTTCAGTTGGCAAAACACCTAATTTGTTATTGCGCACGCTCAAGTATTGTAATTCTCCCAGGCCACAAATACACATCGGAAATTTGTCTCCGAACATATCGATGAGCTCCAGTCCCCGGATTTTTTTGTATTTGCAGACCTCGTCCCAAGAAACTGCGTAGCGAGTGAAAAGCGAAATTTTGACAACTGATTCGGGGGGTTGTTTTGCCGCCTCCTTTAAGGACGTATACGTGGGAAACTTTTTCTCCCAGTCATCAAGTCTCATTTGGGAGTAGCTCCGCATAGTTGTGGTCATCAAAATAAGGAGCGACAGTCTTAGCGAATGTTTTTTCACGTCTTTTGTTTTTGGTGAGCGATCCGCTGTATGTTTAGAACTTGCCTTTCGGATTGAGAGCCAACAAATTTATATAGAATAAACCATTTTGCATAGGGCGATAGGCAAATTGCAGTAAGACAGTTTTTCTTAAATTTCAACTGTTCGTCTTCGTATGAAAGGTAGTGGTAAAAGTCCCCGCCTGCGCCAACCCGCAAACCGTTTGCGGTAACGTAAAACGACAGCATATTAAGCCTAACCGGTAAACCTATGTCAGGTTAAGTCGAAACTATTACAAATCAAAAATCTAATTTTAATCTCACCAAACACTCTCTAGTAAAAACCCGTCTTCGTTTGACAACATACATTTATGCTCACATTTTACACCTCTTTGGATACCTCAATTATTGAAGCAATGGAACTCATCACCTTGTCGATTTTCTTGCTATTGACTTTCGCCAATTCCCGCCTGAGATTCTCAAACATCAGATCTTGTTCCCCAAGCAAAAAGCCAACTGAAGTCTGCAGATGTTTCGCCAACTTTAATGCCACTTCAATTGAGGGTTTCATTTCATCTCGCTCATAGCGGCTTATCATTTTGTTTGTGGTTTTCATTTGATCAGCAAGTTCACTTTGCGACATTTTTTTTTCTTTCCTCCGATGACGAACACGTCTGCCGAAAGTCTCCTCATTATTGATTGGCTTCATTGTACAAATTTTTAAACGAAAAAAAATAGCGCAGACTATTTGCGCATATACCCTTTTAAGGGTATATTTGTTTCAACAAAAAAATTATTGATTATTTTTTTTCGCAGTAGCATTACAATTTGGAACCTACGAAAATAGCGATAAAATTTGATTTTTGCGTTATTATGGGCATAGAATTTAGAGACAGGAGTGACAGAAGGTCAAAATTTCGGGGTCTTTTACGGCTATTTTATTGAAATATTACATGACCAATAGTTCATATTTGCAATAAGTGATACGACTAGTTGGCTACTTTTTTTTTAAATTTTTTCGGCGATAGTTTTTCATTTTTTTAAACTACGACAATCAATGAAAGTTTTTTTCTTCGGACGATGAACTCCCAACCGAACGTAAAGGGCTAGGCTGAACTCCATTTTTAACCTAGTTGATTTGGTTTAATCGACAACTTTAAATTGTCAATGCCGCATACTTAGTTTCATGTTTAAGAATTTTTTTTTTAACCAACAATAAACCAATGGAAGCAATTGACTTTTTGAGCATGGTTAAAGTTGTGAACACAGTCATCAAACGACACACCTTTCGGGATAAAGACAACACATTCCTCTCAAATGACTTAGTAAATCTTTTTCTTGCCGGAAGCACGCCATCACCGATAACCGAAGGTGGCACCTTTGAACAAAGGCGAGGATACATAAATATACTTTGTCTCCCCGAAATAATAAGATGCGAAGTGTTGCAGATTGTAGAAAATGAAGAACCAGTGAAGCAAGTGAAGAGATCGATTGGAATAGCGTCATGGAGCCCACCGCCTTCTGTTGAGTTCTACTTACGGCAGGACTTACTAGCATTCAAAAAACATGTTAATTATTTCAAGGATATTTTTGCCGACAACAATCTTGCTGTACAAAAAGCAAAAAGCGTCTGTGTCTTCAACCATCTAACCAGCAAACTCGACGAGGAGCCATACTTGAAAGCCGTCATTGTGTTTTTAAAGAGGGAGTTTCCCGACTGCGAACTGTTGAGAGACGATGTGGTATCATTTAGAAAGGCATTAAGGCGATACAAAAAGGTAGGTCTGCTCAACGGTTTAATTGAGTCATCGTTATGAAAACGTCTGCACCCTTACTGCCGTTTCAGCTGCGAATTCACGAAAAGATTTTTTCGACCAGTACAGAAACGAATGGATACGTTGTCTCTAATCTGACCAAGTTACTCGCTGGTGCTGACTTAGGGTCGAACATCGACCTTACTCAATCCCTTCGATACATTGTTCCCTCGAGCCTTCCCGCAAAGATTCAGAGTATGCTTGGGGTTGACCGAATGGCCGTCTCACAGCAGATCCAAATTCCATTTGATCTGTCAGTTAGGGATCACGTTGTGGAAATATGCGAGCGCGGCTATCATGACCATATGCACCATTACGAAAAACTTAGGCGATACCCTTCCGAGGGCATTAGTGAATTAGGGAAGAAACACGGTATACTTCAGTTTTTGTTTCGGCACTACAAAGATCCATCAAAACTGGTGATGATGTTTGATTTTTTGAACTCATATATGCACGCCACCGATATACCCACAACATCATTGGAGGCATTTCGAAAATACATTGATCGGAAACAAAAGGTTGGTCTTCCGCAGTGTTTGATTCACAAACTCACCGGCAGGCCATCTAATTTCGGCAAGGTCTCAGATTTCATGAAGGATGTCATTGTCCTCGTGGCGACGAAACAGACTATCTTGTTGAGTGCTGGAATGATCGAAAGAGAGATATTGTGGATAGTCGACTCAATGCCAAATGCAGAAGGGGTTGGAGTATATCCGGTTTCGGAGAGCAAAATACGCGAATATCTGGGTACTGCGGCAGCAACCAATGCGATTGATTATGCAATCTCTGAACCACTTGAATTTCAGCGAAGAGTTTTGGGAGTGTTGAGTTTTATTCGAGCATCAGCTCCGCTTGTCAAAGTTCATGTCGACAGTTATTATTTTCAAACTAAATACAGAGACCATAACGAAGTAAGGAGTTTCGTTGGAACAACCATTTACGATGAATTTTCCGAATATGTTTTTGACATGAATTTGTCAGATTCAGAGAATACTGAATCGCTGGAACGCGCCTTTGAAAACTTTTTCAAACGGACGAAAGGCGTGCTTCCGAGAGAACTGGCTATGGACAGTTTTACGTACAAACAACTTTCGACAGGACTTCCAAGGCTTTTCAAATTCCTCACAGATAAAGGAGTGATAATAAATCACAGTTCAAATCCAAACAATAAGTCTCCATTGGAGCTCTTCTTTGAAAGATTGCAGCAACGAGAAATGCCAAGTACAATCTTCTACTTAGGCTCGGGCGTGAAATCTAAGAGGCGTTTAGCGCATCCAAGCAGGCATTACAAGCTTATTCTTTCATCATCAATTTTTGCTCTTGATAAATACGAGATGAGCCGATTGCTTACCACCATATGGTCGGAAAGGTACAATAATCGCCACGTTAAAGATGACTCACATACCCCAAAATCCAGATACGAAGAGCATGTCGCAAACCCACTGTGCTCTTTTGACTTGGCAAGCACTGTGCCTTACCTTTTTTACGAGTACCATCCAGGCATTCGGGTTACCGGCGGAACTATAAAAATTGTTCTTGACTCAGACGAACGTGAGAAGCCTAAACGAAAGAAAAAATCATTCAAGAATTGGTCGGCTCGGACTAATAAGTCAGGTAACATTTACAAAAACCGTGAGTTCCCGTTTCTGAATGCTGCAAATAATCAGTTTTTTGATGTCTATGTTGATAAAAATAACCCCGGGACCGCCATTTTATATTATCCTGACACACAGACGCTGATGGGAGAGATGCAACTCTTCGTTCGCTGCCCTAGCGCACGCTACGATCGAACTGACGACGATGTGAAAGAGATCGACAAGTATCAAGTAGAAGGACAAGCAATTCGGAACATGCTCGAGAAAGCTGATCACAACAGGGTGAATCAATTCAAAGAAAAGACAGGAAAAAATTTTGAAGATCTTCAATTACGGTCGATTCAAAAAAAAGAGCTTGACGATGCTGACATGGCGTTACTCATTGGCCTCAGCGACCCAAAAAAAGAGCCTAAACTTGTCCATTTAAATAAGTCAAGAAGACGGAGGCGCCTGAAGGGCAACTCGAATGACATAGGACTAATATTTACCGATACTATATGATCAAAGCTGCGTACCATTTTGAAACGAGTGCCCAAATTGATACCCTTTTAGCCTTTGATTTCGCCGTCCGAAATCGAAAACTTGTCTTCGTGACTGATAAGCACGGAAGTGGATTTCATTTCTCACTCAAAAAATTCAACACTCTTCCTTGTAATTCTGATCTGAGAGTGACCCAATTTCAATTTAACAATTCGTTGAAGCACGATGCCGCGATCTCAATGTTTCGCGATTTAGGGTGCACTATACAAGTCGTCAATAAAAATTACAAAAAGATGAACCTACACGACTTTTTAGTAGCACTAAGTAACAGAGCCAAATTGGATCTACGTGGCAGGAGGGTGCTTATCGTTTTCGATCGATTTGAGAAACTGAGGAGTGAATACTCACTGTCTGAATTCTTTAGTTATTTGAAGCTACTTCAGCTACCTTGCGGGATAATTGTTAGAACTACTGAGAGGCATATTAAACTAATCAAAGAAAAGTACGAATCAATCTATGCGTACATTTGTCAATTTAATCGGAAGAAAATTAGAGAAATTACTAGAGACGATGTGATCGCATTTTGTGATGCTTTCGGTTTGAGTAATAAGTTGCTTCGAGAGCAGATTGCCGGCCAAACAACAAACCTACATATTGTGAAGAAGTATATCATAGATGCCGGTCGGCTTCCGGAAACCACTCAAATGACCCTGTTCGGGTGAAATATCCCTACACCCGTAAGAGACCAATATTTTTTGAAAAGAGGTGATAATTTTATTGAAATTTTACAGTATGGGTCCAATGATTTTTTCCTGATATAGCCTAGTGGGACAGTCAAATTTCTTCCCGACGATTTTAATTCTCGGTAATTTTTTTCGAGAATTGAATGCATGGAGGTTAAAGTTGCGGCAAACTAGAGTGCATTTCCAGACTATCTTCCCGACTATTTTTTCCCGAGAAAAAGTGTGAAATCAAAAGGGATCCTAAATCTTGTTCCAGGTACCTAGCGTTGGAAGGATGAGCAGTAAAAGTGATCTTATGACTGAAATCATCAATAAAACATTCGAATTTGAGCATATTTTAATACTTATACTATTTTATTTAGTAATTACTAAGTTTATTAGTTTTTTGTTTTACCTTCGTTATTCTGAAACAAGGAAATATGAAATCAGTAAAATCAGCACTACTCGGCAACAAACAGTTAATTGACACCAACAATGATGTTCTCATCGTCCAGTTACGAGAGATCATCAAGGAACACCGTTCACTAGTCATCACTAGACTAATGAATGATTTGCCGACTTACCTACGATTTAAGTTCGAGGCAAAACCTGATAAGGACACTATCATAAAGATCAAGGAATCACTTTTTGATTTGAAGAATGGAGGGGTTGATCTGAAAGTATACGATAACATCGTTCAACAATTACTCAACAGAGCAATAGTTCATTTGACCAATGAACCTATTTACAAAGAGATTGACGAGTTACTATCAAGCATCGTTGCCACTAAAGAATTGAAACTTGTTTAGGCCGGACGTTTTATGGTTGTTTCGAAAGCAGATATCTTCAAAGGCCTGCAGACTGATCTTCTCAGGTTGCAAGGTCTCAAGTCAGTCAACAATTGTGAACTGAACAATTTCCTTGGGCCGATTGCTTCTGCTTTTCCAAACCATTCCTTTCCTCTCGGAGTAATCCATGAATTAATTTCCCATAGACAAGAAGAAGTTGCAGCAACAAGCGGCTTTGTGACGGTGTTGCTCTCTATGATCATGGGAGCGAGCGGAACGTCAATTTGGATCAGCGCTTCACGAAATGTATTTCCAATAGCTTTAAAAGCTTTCGGTGTCGACCCAGACCGCTTCATTTTCATTGATTTGAAAAAAGAAAAAGATGTCGTGTGGGCGATGGACGAAGCATTGAAGTGCGGAGCGGTGTCGGCAGTAGTCGGTGAAATTGGAGAGATCGATTTTAAAACTTCAAGGCGATTACAACTGGGTGTCGAACATAGCGGAGTAACTGGCTTTATCGTGAGGAAAGCTTCAAGAAACATCGGTACAATTGCATCTGTCTCTCGATGGAAAATTTCTTCCCTCCCGAGTGAGAAAAGTGATCGCTTGCCGGGAATCGGTTTTCCTAAATGGAAAGTTGAGCTGTCGAAGATTAGAAACGGCAAACCGGGAACATGGGACGTAAAATGGTTTGACGGCAAATTCTTTCCTACGCATGTTCCAATTGATACACTTGTAGCATCGGATCAATGGCACAAGAAGAAAACAGGATGAAATGCCGAAGCGTTATGTCTCCATCTGGTTCCGTTATCTAGCAACGGACTTGCACAGTCTCTGCCAGCCTCAACTAAAATCAATACCGTTTGTATTGCGTTCCCCTTCTCATGGAAGAATGCTGATCACTTCATCAAACGCGATCGCTGAAAGCAAAGGTGTTTGTCAAGGAATGGTGCTTGCAGATGCAAGAGCAATCATCCCTGAACTCCAAGTGTTAGATGATAGACCCGACTTAAAAGAAAAGCTGCTAACAAAACTTGCTGAATGGTGCATCTGCTTTTCACCGATCGTTGCCATTGACTTACCCGATGGGCTTCTTCTTGATGCTTCCGGTTGTACTCACCTTTGGGGTGGAGATCAAAATTATGTAAACGATATCGGCAAGAAATTACATGCACGTGGATATGATGCCAAGGTAGTAATCGCTGACACCATCGGTGTAGCATGGGGAACTGCACGATTTAACAGAAAGTATCAGGTGGTTTCAACTAATGATCACTTATCAATTTTACAGACACTGCCTCCGGAAGCACTGAGATTGGAAAATGAAACTGTAGAACGCCTGCACAAACTTGGACTTCACAAAATCCAACAAATAATCAAAGCCCCAAGGGCATCATTGAGGAGAAGGTTTGGGCAAGACATCATTACAAAATTGAACCGGGCAATCGGAACGGAGATAGAGACAATAGTTCCGATCATGCCTGTTGAACCTTATCAGGAACGTTTGCCCTGTATCGAACCCATCGCAACACGGGTCGGTATTGAAATAGTGCTGGAAGAACTATTGAAAACACTTTGCGGGAGATTGACGAACGAGCAATTAGGTCTTCGTACATCTATATTAAAATGTTATCGCATCGATGGGAAGATTGAGCAAGTTGACATTGTCACAAGCAGGCCATCACATAACATCAAACACCTATTTCAATTATTTGAACTAAAACTTCAAAATATTGATCCTGGCCTCGGAATAGAATTATTTTTATTGGAAGCTCCCAGAGTGGAAGATCACCTGCCCTCTCAAGAAAAAATGTGGGAAGGTTCAGTTGGCCTTGAAGATGTTCGACTTGCTGAATTACTTGATCGGCTTGGAAACAAGATTGGGACACAATCGATCCACCGTTATTTACCAGATGAACATTACTGGCCGGAGCGCTCAGTCAAGCTTGCAAACTCCCTTCAGGAAAAACCCATTATCTCATGGCGAGTGGATGAACCTCGACCTGTTCAATTATTGCACACACCTGAACCTATTGAAGTCACTGCCCCAATTCCCGATTATCCACCAATGTTGTTCATCTATAAAGGAAAAGAGCATCGCATTGTCCATGCAGATGGGCCGGAGCGGATCGAACAAGAATGGTGGCTTCAGCAAGGACAACACCGTGATTATTATAGAGTGGAAGATGAGGAAGGCAATCGATATTGGCTTTTCAGGTTGGGGCACTATCATGATAAATCGTATAAGTGGTTTCTACATGGATTTTTTGCTTGATGGATTATGGAATACTCGGAGCTACAAGTCACTACGAATTTCAGTTTTCTCCGTGGAGCTTCTCACCCGGAGGAGATGGTCTCATATGCAGCACAGTTAGGGTATAAATCAATCGCGATTACAGACAGGAACACGTTGGCAGGAATTGTCCGTGGCCATGTGGCAGCAAAGAAATTTGGGATCCGTTTTATTCCCGCCTGCCGGCTTGACTTAATGAATGGCACAAGCCTTCTGGCATACCCCACTGACATTAGCTCTCACGCTCGATTGTCCAACTTACTTTCTGTTGGAAACCTACGCACTGAAAAAGGGAAATGCGAATTGTATAAATCAGATGTTTATCAGTATTGTGAAGGATTGAAATTCATTGCCATTGTTCCTCACTCGCTGAATAAAACATTTGAGTTTGAAAACACCTACATTGAACAGATAGCAGAGTACAGAGAAGCCTTCGGAGAAAATTTATACCTCGCTGCAACGCGGACTTATCGGGGGAGCGATAGTAAATTGTTATATCAGATTCATGAGCTTGCACGAAAACTCAAAATACCTGTTGCAGTGACCAATGACGTTCACTACCACAACGCGGAGCGAAGGGAACTACAAGATGTGATTACGTGCGCACGGGAAAAATGCACGATACACAACGCAGGATTCCGTCTGCATCCGAATGCTGAACGATACTTAAAACCAGTTGGTGAAATGTTTCGGTTGTTTCGACAATATCCAGACGCAATCGAACAAACACGAATTATCTCGGATGCTTGTAACTTTTCTCTTGACCAACTGAAATACAAGTACCCAAAGGAAATAACCAGTGAGGGAAGAACCCCACAGGAAGAGTTAACCTATCTCACATGGAGAGGAGCGCAGCAAATGTTTGGTGAACAAATTCCTGAAAAGATAAAAGCTAACATTGAGTACGAACTCAAATTCATTGCTGAGGTGAGCTATGCAGAATATTTCCTCACGGTTTATGACATCGTGAGGTATGCACGTGAGCAAAAAATACTTTGTCAGGGACGAGGCTCGGCAGCAAACTCTACCGTGTGTTATTGTCTTGGAATCACATCGGTCGATCCTTCAAAGTTTGATCTTCTATTTGAGCGCTTCATTTCATCAGCAAGAAATGAACCACCGGACATTGATGTTGATTTCGAGCACGAGAGACGCGAAGAAGTCATGCAATACATTTATAATAAATATGGGCGTGACCGTTCTGCCGTAGTTGCCACAGTAACACAGCTTCATCACAAAGGCGCGATACGGGATGTAGGAAAAGCCATGGGGCTTTCTGTTGATATGATCAATCGGTTATCCGGACTGATCTGGGATTTCAAGGATGAAGGCTTTGACAAAAACCGGATCATCAGCCAGGGTATCAATCCAGAAGATCCAACAATTCAGAAAGTGCTACAGCTCACGTCTGAATACATTGGATTTCCTAGACAGTTAGGTCAACACACGGGAGGCTTTGTCATCACCGAGGGAAAGATTTCTGATCTGTGTCCACTGCTTAATGCCAGAATGGAAAACAGGACGAACATTGAATGGAACAAGGACGACATTGAAGCACTTGGCTTTTTGAAAATAGATGTCCTCGCACTTGGTATGCTCACTTGCATACGCAAGGCATTTGATCTTGTGAAGAAACATTACGATCGCGATTTGACATTGGCCAACATTCCACAAGATGATCCGAAGGTTTATGAAATGGTATGTCATGCAGATACTATTGGCGTTTTTCAGATCGAGAGCCGTGCACAACAATCCATGCTGCCAAGATTAAAGCCGAAATGCTTTTATGATTTGGTAATTGAGGTTGCTATCGTCAGGCCTGGCCCGATCCAAGGCGACATGGTTCACCCTTATTTAAGGAGAAGGAACGGAGAAGAGCCAGTGGTGTACCCATCTAAGGAGTTTGAAGGAATACTTGGACGAACTCTTGGTGTACCATTGTTTCAAGAGCAAGCAATGAAAATCGCAATTGTGGCTGCAGGATTCACCCCAGCAGAAGCAGATCAGTTGAGACGGAGTATGGCAACATTCAAAGTGAACGGATTGATCTCACACTTTGAAGGCAAACTTGTGAATGGCATGATGAAAAATGGCTACACAAAAGAGTATGCCCAACGGGTCTTCCGACAACTGGAAGGGTTTGGGAGTTATGGGTTTCCGGAGAGCCATGCAGTGAGTTTTGCGTTGCTTGTTTATGTCTCGTCATGGTTAAAATGTTATTACCCTGATGTGTTTGCATGTGCGTTACTCAACAGCTTGCCCATGGGATTTTATCAACCCGCACAAATTGTAATCGATGCGAGGAATCACGGAGTAGAATTTCTTCCTATCGATGTCAATCATTCGGAATGGGATAACACACTTGAAATCAAGTCCGGAAAATATTGGGCTGTGCGTTTGGGCTTTCGTCAGGTGAGTGGGCTACGTGCAGTTGATGTTGCTAATTTACTTACAGCAAGAAAAAGCAAATTCACATCCGTACACGATTTAAAGGAAGCAGGGTTATCAGATGCTATGCTTGAACGATTGGCCGATGCAGATGCATTCCGTTCAATGAATCAAGACCGGAGGAATGCATTATGGGATGTATCAACGAAGGACGATCAAATCAACTCACTATTCTCTGGTTCGATAATTAATAACTCAGCAGAAAATGAAATTGATCTTCCTGAAATGACATTATCTGAACATGTTGTTCATGACTACGCGTCCACCTCGCTGTCGTTAAAGGCACACCCAGTTAGTTTTGTGAGACAAGAATTGACACAACTACATGTTGTTACAAATTCAGCACTTCAAAATTCGAAAAATGGAGACGCCATAAAAGTGGCAGGCCTGATACTCGTCCGACAAAGACCAGGCACAGCAAGTGGTATCTGCTTCATTACCATTGAAGATGAAACCGGAACTGCAAACCTTGTAGTTTATCCTCAACTGTTTGACAAGTTCAGAAAGGAAATTATCCAATCAAGGTTGTTAATGGTGGAGGGCAAACTTCAAAGAGAGGGTGATGTTGTTCATGTGATCGTTAACAAGTGTATCAATCTATCGCGACTATTACAGCAGCTTGTGAAATCAGGAAATGAATCCCTCACCACATTGGCAAGGGCAGATGAAACAACATCTCCAGGCCTTGATCCAAGAGATAAGTCAAGTAAGCATTCGAACCAACAGATGAATGTCTTTCACGAAGGGAGAAATTTCAGGTAATCATTTCAACTCAAGCACTGCAATAATTTCTTGTTTTGCGGCATTCATTAAATCCTCAGCTTTGAGTTTGTCTCCGCTCACAACAGTCTTAAATGCTTCAATTGCTTTTTTCTTGTCGCCTGTAAGAAGAAATTGATTGGCCTCTTGAATTGCGGCATTGTAATTCAGGGGATTTAAAACATCAGGTACATTATTGATCACATTTCGGGTTGTAAGAAGTTTTGATATGGTGTACGCACTCATGGCTGGGTCACGTGATGGATGACACAGCTCCATAACATCTTTCTGGCTAAGGTCTTTGTTCAACCATGCCTGCTCATCTTCTTTGGCAATTAAAACAGGCATCCGCTTTTTGCTGTTGTGGACGTATTCAAGAACACTGTTCGCTGGGCAGGTTAATACTGTATAACTGTAATAATATTCGTCAGTTGCTTTGTCCTTCCAGCGTGAGTACAATCCAGCCATGGAGCGAAGTTGATAATCCCGGAAAGTTATGTAATAAGGAATCTTGACAGTGCCTGTTTCGTCCAGCCACCTCCACTCAAAAAAACCAGTGACAGGAATGAGACATCGTTGCGCATTTTTTGCAGCATCGCGGAAAGAAGGCTTCTCGTACATCTCTTCTGAAATACAATTTAGTGTCTGTGTACGCAGCACCATAGCTTTGTCTTTGTCGGAGACAAAGAATGGAATTAGGCCCCATTTGAAAAGTTTGAAATTAGCTGGATCTCCAGCTGTTATGATCGGTGTCGGTAAATAATCGAAGCCATTTTCTAGGTATCTGTACAATCCATTATCATGAAAACTACTCAATGATTTGAAACACCACTTCATTTCAGAAAGCTCCTGCTTGGTATAGTGGGCAGGAAGAGAATTTTTCTGTGAATATAGAGTCAATAGATTGTAAATTTCAGTTGGTGCATTCAGGGTCAGAGATGTCAACTTCTCGTCTTTAAGCAATAGAGTCTCGAAACGTTCACGGATTGGTTCAAGTTCTGCTGTGATTGATTCGAATGAGGCTTGGTAGTGTTCAAAAAGTTCGGTTTCTCGTTGAGCTAGTGATTTATAATAGCACATAAATTACAGAATTGAATGGTAAAGTTAGATGTTCCACGGCCATTTCGAAACACACACACTATGATTCTCCTTGTGATTTTGAAAATAAAATGGACAAGGAAGTATTCTTTTTGTAAAAATTTTGTCCTTAGTGGATATTTCGTGTAATATGACCATTCATTTTTATTTAGAGGTGACTACCTAAAAATAGCTTGGAGTTAGAAATACAAGTGGTGGATATCTGAGAGGGGAGAGGTGCGCATCGTTGTCTGCATTCCTTGCCTGTTCTCTTTGATTTGCCCTACTTAAATGATCAAGTGGTTGGAGATTCAAAAGTCATCAATGATTATCAATCCTTGTTTTTCTGTTCCGGTAACATCGTTCAAATAGACTCCATCGGCCTTCCCATTGTAAATCTTCACAGATGTCATTTTTTCATTTATTTGTTTATTGATAGTAATTTTATCTCGAGTGTTTTCTTTTTCTGGTGTATAGAATTATAAATATAAACATAGAAAACTAGGGGGATAATTCAGCATTAGAAATGAACAAAGCCTGAATGATTGACTAAAAATCAATCAAAAATCATTTGCTTCGTACCGGCCCTTAATTCGGCTGATTTAGGCACCTACTATTGCTTGAAAGCTAACCAATAAAAACAGGCAAGTTCTACACATTTTAAACAACGATTCTGTTCAACTTATAGCGAATTGGTAAACTATCAATCTTCTAAAAAACACCGAGATTTATCCTCACGTAGGCCGGGTTTGCATTGGGTAAATTAAAAAAGCCCGCTAGACGACCTGGCGGGCAAGAAATTTGTAGAAAACCAGGGAGACCAATAACGCTATGCTCAAAAAATATATCTGCGAAATTGGATTGGGATCAAAGCAAAATTGGGTTAATTTGGCCTTTATGCCAAAATAAATATACTGGCAATTGTGCGCAAGCACAGACGTTGTAGCTCATGCGCTAAAATGTCCGCGGACAATGAAGTTCAAGACGATTAAGATTGGTTTACGCAGACAATAGAACAATAAAAAATATCGATAAAATATTTCATGAAACTCAAATTAGTAATTACTCTATTTACTGTGTTCTTTGGAACAACCCTAATTGCACAAAACCTTGACAGTATAAAGACCGAATTGGAACGAGATTATAATGCATCATTATCCTTACGACAAAAAGTAATGCCGACAATTAATAAGTATGGGTACAAGTCAAAACAAATGGACTCATTGAATTCATTAATACTGAATTTTGACTCATTAGCATTAGGACGAACCATTAACATTATAGAGAAGTACGGATGGTTAGGAAAATCGAAAATTGGACATATTGGAAACCAAACCTTGTTTTTAAATATTCAACACGCTAACGACAAGAACGTTCGAGAGAAATATTACCCAATGCTGGAGAAATCAGCTAAAACTGGAGAATCAAACCTATCCGACATGGCAACAATGAAAGATAGAATTTTGGTCGAGAATGGACAGCAGCAGATATATGGAACTCAAAGAGACATAGAAGGGAAATATTTTCCAATCAATGACATAAAAGGACTTAATAAGAGACGTAGACAAGTGGGACTGGAGAAGTTAAAAGTAAATGATGGTGACTTGAGACAAGCCCAAATTTAAAGAGTGACGGTGGATGCGCACGAGCTACAACAGCGTGCATATGGCCATTGCCGGGGTTCGGTTTTATTTGTAGTTTCGTTTCTTAACAACGCCTGGTCACGTGGGACGGTGATGGAGCAGGTCGCCAAAGTCATTTCGCTACGCTCATTTGACTTTGGCTCCTTTCCCGGCAACGTCATATGCACCAACGTTAGCGGTCATTGTAAATGTACAAGCATTAAACGCCCGACAAAAAAACTAACACTTCGTTGGTCTTGTTAATTATTTTTCGCAACTCGACATTGACGTCTTAAACTTTGTTTATATTTGTGCCATTATGAGGCAAAAATATTTTCATAGCGTTCTACGCTTTTTTTCTTAACCAAATCTGGTTGA
>JAFEAL010000012.1:0-23534 GCA_018266435.1 Bacteroidota bacterium
CGGTACGGAGCACCGCATGCTGCCGGATATGATCGAGATCGGTTCTTTCATCGGCCTTGCAGCCATGACCCAAAGCGCGGTCACCATCAAGGATGTCAGCCTGCCGAACCTCGGGGTTATCCCGGAGAAATTCCGCCAGCTCGGCATCGAGATGGAATTCCATGGCGACGATATCCATATTCCGGCGCAGGACCGCTACGATATCCAGACCTTTCTGGACGGATCGGTGCTGACCATTTACGATCATCCCTGGCCGGGTCTCACACCCGACCTGCTGAGCGTTCTGCTGGTGGTTGCCACACAGGCCCGCGGCAGTGTGCTCATTCACCAGAAAATGTTTGAAAGCCGTTTGTTCTTTGTAGATAAACTGATAGAAATGGGTGCGCAGATCATACTCTGTGATCCGCATCGAGCAGTGGTAATCGGGCTGGAAAGAGAACAGCAGTTAAGGGGCATTACAATGAGCAGTCCCGACATACGTGCCGGTGTTGCCCTGCTTATTGCAGCTTTAAGCGCTACAGGTAAAAGTGTTATTCAGAATATTGAACAGATAGACCGCGGGTACCAATTTATAGATGAGCGTTTAAGGAGTTTGGGTGCGGATATAAGGAGGGTGGAGTGACATGATAATTTGGAAATGTGAAGATGTGAAAATGTAGCTATGTGTTTGTGATTCTATATGATTTATGTGTCTATGTGGTTTTATTGAATATCGATGTGAAAAATTGGAAATGTGATGATGTGAGAATGAATGTGAAACAGAGGTGGAAATTTGCTGATGCTGGTTATATCTGCATTTAAAATTGTGCATCAGGAATTTAATTTATCCCAGGCTTTTAATATTTCTTCTGTGTGTTTTTTGCTGTGTGGTTTCAGGAATATTTTACGGATGACGCCTTTTTCATCTATTAAAAATGTTGTGCGGTGCAATCCATCGTATTTATGACCGAATAATTGTTTTGGTCCCCACACACCGTATTTTTTGATGATGCTGAGTTTGGGATCAGCGATGAGTGTAAAAGGAAGGTCGAATTTGTTCTCAAACTTTTTATGTTTGGCTGCATCGTCGGGGCTCACGCCCAGTACTTCAAATCCTTTGTGTTTGAGTAAGCCGTAATTGTCACGCAGGTTGCAGGCCTGCTCTGTGCAGGTTGGCGTATCATCTTCCGGGTAAAAATAAAGAACGATCTTCTTGCCTTTTAATGCAGTTAATGAAACGGCATCACCGTTCTGATCGATGCCTTTGAATGCTGGTGCTTTTTGTCCTTCTGTTAACGTGGTCATATTATAAATTACCGGGTGAAACGATATTTTTTTTCTGTTTTGTTACCTGCAAGGTCTTCCGCAATGATAACAAGTTCATGTGCTCCTGGTTCGCAATGCTCATCAAAATCATAAATGAAAACACGGCTTTTGTCGTTGCTGAACAGTATCCAGTTTCCATCGAGCAGGCCGGTGAATTTTTTAATGTCCTCGCAATTGTCGCTCACAGCAAACCTGATACGCCCCACCTTGCTCATATTCATGCCATCTTTAAAACCGATCGGGGTTACGGTTGGCGGGATGCTGTCTACCAGCAGTTGAAAATTCCCGAACTCCCTGAAAGAAGCTTTATACCAGCCGTTCTCACAAACAGCTTTTTTGTAATCCTCCTTGCTTCCTGCAAATCTTTTCATGATGATCCTGCCGGTGTCGTAAACAGGAAAATCAGCTTTTATTTTTATAGGGAAGTAACCGTGCAAGGGAACTGTTGTATTGTGAAGCTGGAAAATGGTGCTGTTATTACCCGGGTTTATTTCACGATACCTGAAATGGAAAGAATCATAAACAAGTCTTTCAGGCAGGTAAAAACTTACCCGGTTGTTTTCAAAAACATTGATGAAGCCCGGTTTGAAAACAGGATCATTGTCGACTGCGTTATTATTTCCCTCAACAGCATTCGCTTTAACTGAAAACTCCAATGTACTGCTGTTGCCATTAGCATCACTAACAACGATACGCATTTGGTGCAGGCTGTCCGTATTCAGCCAGGCGCCGGTTTCGCCTTTGTAAATTCCTTTTACATATCCCGGCAATCGCGAAACAAATTCAAGCCAGGGCCCGCCATTGCTTCTTGTTTTATAATCAACATGAGCATTCAGGTACCTGGTTTCATCGTAACCGATGCTGTCCATTTCAAATCCGCAGACCGTAACATCATCCTGGTAAAGTACTGCCGAATAAATACCGTTCTGGTTTGTTGAGCCGCTGTACCTGTCGTAAGCAGTAATGGCAAAACTTACCAGGTCTGTATTCACGACAACGAGAGCTGCTGTTCTGTAAACCCCGTTTGTTTTTTTAAGCGGGTATATTTTAGGAGTTTGCTCATAAACACTTTTGCTCCTATCGTACACGGCGAGGCGTAAAATATCGGGTGCAATGGCATCGGGGATTGGGAATCCGAAGAGTAGCGGGTTCAGAACTTTATCTGATTTGGTATCGCGTACTTCAAAATGCAGGTGAGGCCCCTGCGAGCCACCGGTATTTCCGCTGTAAGCAATAAAGTCGCCTTTCTTAACCGGAAAGATGTTTTCCGGAATGTTGATTGTAATATCCCATTGCTGCAGCCTGTATTGTTGCTGTATGATGTATTGCTGCAATGCCGGGTAAAAATCATTCAGGTGAGCGTACAATGTTGAAAGCCCATTCGGATGATTGATGGTGATGCTTCTTCCAAAACCATTGGCATCTATTTTAACACGGGCAATATACCCTTCTGCAGCAGCATATACCGGAAGATTTACCCTTTGGTCGGTTTTACAATCAAGACCCATGTGGTAGTGATTGGGGCGTAATTCACCAAAGTTGGCAGCGATACCCACTTTTGTACCCACAGGCCATTGAAAATACTGTTGTGGGTAATTTTTGGGGGCGAAATACTGCGCTTTAAGAATAGCAGGAGTAAAACCACTTAAAAGAAGCAGAAAAAAAACAAACGGTCTGATGGTTCCGGGTTTCAAGATGTGGAAATAAATGCCTTATTTTAAATCATAAAAATAAATCAAACATTAATCCAAAATTACACCGTATGAAATATGTTGCAGCAATGCTGCTTTTTTTTATCACTTCAATATCTGTAGCACAGCAAACCTGCGAAGTGAAACTCGCTGAAATCAAAGGCAATTATACCGGGGATTGTGAAAACGGCAAGGCCAGCGGGAAAGGTAAATCAGTTGGTACAGATGAGTACGAAGGTGATTTTAAAGACGGTTACCCCGAGGGTAAAGGAATGTATATCTGGAAAGATGGCCATTACTTTATCGGCAGTTTTAAAAAAGGAAAAAAGAAGGAAAAGGTGATATACATTATGAAGGCACTAAAGGGGATGATTCTGTAATTACTGGTTATTGGAAAAAGGATAAATACGTTGGTCATTATGAAAACAAGTACGAGGTTGTAGCATCCACCACACATATTGGCAAGGTTAACTTTTCGTCGCTGAATGAAAAAGGTGATGATATTCTTATCACCGTCCACCAGTTGAGGGATATGGCCATTAATATTTCCAGCATAACAATTCTTGCAGGCCAGTATAACAATAAAACCAGCCAGCAGCTATCCAACAGCAGTATTACAAATATTACAGATGTGGTTTTTCCATTCCGGGCAATTTTTTACCTGAGCAACGGGGAGTCGGTCGACCTGCTGTTTAACGAAAAGGGTGATTATGATGTTTATATAGATATGCAATAACAAAGTTTAAGTTTAAGCGCTGCAAAATTTGCGGCGCTTTGTTTTTACGGTTATTTTTGCACGCCTATCTGTGGCAATTACATTATGCCCAAAGACAATTCCATAACATCAGTACTGATCATTGGCTCCGGCCCCATTATCATCGGCCAGGCCTGCGAATTTGATTATTCCGGTTCACAAGCTGCCCGTTCCTTGCGTGAAGAGGGAATTGAAGTGATTTTGATTAACTCCAATCCGGCTACGATCATGACTGACAAAGTCACGGCCGATCATGTGTACCTCAAGCCGCTGGAAAAAAAATACATCAAAGAAATATTAGAAAAACATCATGTTGATGCTGTGCTGCCCACCATGGGCGGACAAACAGCCCTTAATCTTTGTATCGAATGTGATAAAGCCGGCATTTGGGAGCATTATGGTGTAAAGATCATCGGGGTTGACATCAATGCCATCGAAACGACTGAAGACCGCGAGAAATTCAGGTTGAAAATGCTCGAACTGGGAGTAGGCGTGTGTAAAGGTGCCACAGCCACTTCATTTTTAAAAGGTAAGGAGATTGCACAAGAGATTGGCTTTCCGCTGGTGATTCGGCCGTCATTTACCTTGGGCGGAACAGGCGGAGGCTTTGTGAACAAGCCAGAAGATTTTGATGAAGCATTAAACCGTGGGTTACAGGCTTCGCCCATTCACGAAGTGTTGGTAGAGCAGAGCATCATGGGATGGAAAGAATATGAACTGGAATTGCTGCGCGATGGTAAAGGAAATGTAATCATCATCTGCTCCATCGAAAATTTTGATCCGATGGGCATCCATACCGGAGACTCCATCACCGTTGCCCCTGCGATGACTCTGCCCGACACCGTGTACCAGAATATGCGCAACCTCGCCATCAAAATGATGAATGGAATTGGCCAGTTTGCCGGAGGATGCAACGTGCAATTCTCTGTCAATCCGGATAATGATAACGAAATCATCGGTATTGAAATCAACCCTCGTGTTTCGCGTTCGTCTGCGCTGGCTTCTAAAGCAACAGGCTACCCCATTGCTAAAATTGCGGCCAAACTCGCAATTGGCTACAACCTGGACGAACTAAAAAATGCCATTACCGGAACCACCACCGCGTACTTTGAGCCGGCATTGGATTATGTGATCGTGAAAATTCCGCGTTGGAATTTCGACAAGTTTGCCGGAGCCAACCGAAAGCTTGGGCTGCAAATGAAATCGGTAGGCGAAGCAATGGGCATAGGCCGCAACTTTCAGGAAGCACTGCAAAAGGCTTGTCAGAGTTTAGAGATCAGAAGAAATGGCCTCGGGGCAGACGGAAAAGAATTGACTAAGCAAGATGAACTGCTCGAAAGCCTGGCCAACCCAAGTTGGAACAGGCTCTTCCATATTTACGATGCCATGAAGCTGGGCATATCAATGAAGACCATTCAAAGCCTGACCAAAATCGACAAATGGTTTTTAAACCAGATTTGGGAATTGGTTGAACTGGAAAATGAAATTGAAAAATATAAACTGGATACTATCCCCACCCACCTCTTGCGCTCCGCCAAAGAGAAAGGATATGCCGATCGGCAACTTGGCCATTTGATGAATTGCCTGGAAAGTGAAGTCCATAAAAAACGAAAAGAATCAGGTATCAACCGCGTGTATAAACTGGTGGACACCTGCGCTGCAGAATTTGAAGCCCAAACTCCGTATTACTATTCTTCCTTCGACCATGAAAATGAATCCGTAGTCACAAACAAAAAAAAGGTAATTGTACTCGGCTCCGGCCCTAACCGCATTGGGCAGGGAATAGAGTTTGATTACTCGTGTGTGCACGGAGTGTTGGCCGCGAAAGAGTGTGGCTATGAAACCATCATGATCAACTGCAATCCTGAAACAGTTTCAACCGATTTTGATATTGCCGATAAACTTTATTTCGAACCGGTCTTTTGGGAACACCTGTGGGACATCATTCAACACGAAAAACCCGAAGGTGTAATTGTTCAGTTGGGCGGACAAACCGCATTGAAGCTGGCCGAAAAACTTCAGAAGTACGGTATAAAAATTATGGGCACTTCATTTGATGCGCTCGATATTGCCGAAGACCGCGGAAGCTTCTCTACGCTGCTCAAAGAACTGAACATACCTTACCCCGAGTTTGGCGTAGCCCGCGATGCAGATGAGGCGTTGGAAGTTTCTAAAACAATCGGGTTTCCATTGCTGGTGAGGCCTTCGTATGTGCTGGGCGGACAAAGCATGAAGATCGTCATCAACGAAAAAGAACTGGAGCACCACATCCTCGATATCTGGAAACACCTGCCTGATAATAAAGTACTGCTCGATCATTTTCTCGATGGGGCCATCGAAGCAGAAGCTGACGCAATCTGCGATGGTGAAGAGGTGTACATCATCGGCATCATGCAGCACATTGAGCCGGCCGGCATTCACTCGGGCGATTCGTATGCAGTACTCCCTCCTTATAACCTTGGCGATTTTGTAATCAAGCAAATAGAAAATTATACAAAGCGAATTGCCGTTGCGCTGAAAACCGTTGGGCTGATCAATATTCAGTTTGCAATCAAGAATGATAAAGTGTATATCATCGAAGCTAACCCGCGCGCCTCGCGCACGGTGCCGTTTATCTGCAAAGCCTATGACGAGCCGTACGTAAATTATGCTACCAAAGTAATGCTGGGCGAAAAGAAAGTAAAAGACTTTTCATTCAGTCCAAAGAAACAAGGCTATGCCATCAAAGTGCCGGTGTTTTCGTTTAGCAAATTTCCGGAGGTAACGAAAGAATTAGGCCCTGAAATGAAATCCACAGGCGAAGCCATTTATTTCATCGATGACCTGATGGACGAC
The DNA here is from genome assembly GCA_018266435.1 of Bacteroidota bacterium. GTDB lineage: Bacteria > Bacteroidota > Bacteroidia > Cytophagales > Cyclobacteriaceae > ELB16-189. The sequence continues at coordinate 6,586 of JAFEAL010000012.1, forward strand.
TATTTCCTGAATATTTATTCTGAACGGAATTTGTATTTGAGCCGGTAAACTGTTTCGATCGGCAACGAAAAAATTAAATCCATCACGTTGCTCTTGCTGTGTATAAATGCAGTTTATGCCCTGGCTTCTTTTGATGAGACGGCCAATCACACGGCTGGTGAAAGACCAGACAACCGTAACAACGTTTTATCCATGTGGTTTTCAATGCACAGAAATTACCTGTCGCGTTAGATCTGAAACCACTTGTTAGCGGCCGATGGGGGAGGATAGAAAATTACACCCCGTTACCAACTCCACGGCAGAACGGTGGCAATGTGCACTGATGGCGTGAAGCCAAATTTACCGGCAAGGTCAGAAGGGGTACGGTATAGAAGTAAACACCGGATATTCGGCCGTGTGAAGTTGCCACGCTTTTGATTTTGCCGAAGCGTTTGGTTGTCCTTTCATTTATCAGCCTGTTGAATGTTTGCACGGTCGCCAATCGAGTTACGCATAACGGTTTGGTGCTTGGGAAGTGGAGGATTTTTAGCACAAAGATTTAATTGAAATTTGAAAGTTGAGTTTTTGTGTAATGCCAATCAAAGCCGTTCACCCCTCTTTTGGCAATACCATCCTATGTTAGCCGTTGTTTTTTCTTGTAGCTGTTATTTAATACACCATGGGTATTTTGTCGTCCAGATGTTCTATTCTGTATTTTCCTGGAGCAAATTCTATTGTCTTGTTAAAACAATTGTGAGGTGAATAGTCAAACTCGTCTAGCGATTTTATGTCAAGTCCATTTTTTATCAGACTGTTCAACACTTCACTTATGCTATGATTCCACCACACTTCAGACAGAGTTAACTCAGCTGTTCTGTCTGCATAAGTTCCACTATGCGTTTCTACAATTGCTCCAGAATTGAAATATCTGTAACCGATTTCTTCAAAGTTGTCGTCAAACATCCACACAACAGGATGAAACTCTACAAACACAAATTGTCCGCTTGGATTTATAAACTTGGAAATAATTTTTGCCCACTTGTCCAAGTCGGGCAACCAACCAATTGTTCCGTAGCTTGTAAAAATAGTATCAAATTTTTCATCTAGGTGATTTGGCAAGTCATAGATGTCGCAACAAATGAATTTTGCATTTGAGTTGGTGTCCTTTGCAATTTGTTTTGCACTTTCAATGGCTTTGTCTGATAAATCAATGCCTGTAACGTTGGCACCTAGTCTGCCCATCGAAATAGTGTCTTGTCCGAAATGACACTGCAAATGCAGAATAGTTTTTCCTTTAATGTCGCCAAGCAAGTTTAACTCAATATCATTTAGTGAATTTTTTCCCTTTAGAAAATTGTCAAGGTCGTAAAATTCAGACTTTAAATGTGTCTCGATTCTGTTGTTCCAGGATTGTCGGTTTATTTCTATGTAATTATTTTCTGTGTTCATTTTTCTACGCTCGGTTTTTCAAAATAACAGCGAACAACCAGGGCTTATGTAGTGGCGGGAATAGGAGCGCTAAAAAATGTAGCAGCAAGATGTTTAGCGCGATCATTTCCAAGCTACCTCCGTTACTAAACTAAATTAAGAAATTACTTTTACTACCTACACCAAGCCCCCGCATTGCGTAAACATTTTGTTGGCGGTTGTTTGTCTATTCTGTCAGAAATTCAATTGCGTCTTCCTTTGATGGAAATGATTTGTAATTTACACCGTATGTTAATAGTATTCCTTTTAATATCCATGCCTTGACGATGTCAATCCCAAGAAGTGCCCCTTTATTAATAAGCGGTCGTGTGGCCTTCACAAATTCTTTGGCATGCAGCATGTATCCCGGGGTCGCAAAAGTTTCATGAAAGTCTGCAAGGAATGGTAATCTTGTTTCTTCCGTTAGTTTTTGGTGTCTCATTACCAACTCAATCATTTCTTTTTCTTTAAGTCCACGGTAGTCCACAAATATTATGTCCTTATTATTATATCTCTCAATCCGCAAACGGTCAGTCATCACGACCATATTCATTTATAATTATGAGTTCTTATGTCCGGCACTTACTAGTCGGATTTGTCCTCCGGCAAATGACCGCCAACAATTCACTACTCACCACTTTTCAGGTTACTCAAAATCTCCGCGGTCATTTCTTCTAATCCAAACTGGTGCTGCCAGCCCCAGTCGCTACGGGCGCGGGTATCATCAATGGATTTGGGCCAGGAGTCGGCAATCGACTGACGAAAGTCGGGCTGATATGAAATGGTAAAATCGGGAATATGTTTTTTGATGGTGGCGGCAATCTGTGCGGGGCAAAAACTCATGGCGCTGATGTTATAGCTGGTACGCACTTTCACTTTTTCGGCAGGGGCTTCCATTAAATCGATGGTAGCTTTCACAGCATCGTCCATGTACATCATGGGCAAATAGGTGTCGGGCGAAAGGAAGCACTCGTATTTTTTTTCTTTGATGGCCTTAAAGTAAATGTCCACTGCATAATCGGTGGTGCCACCACCGGGGGGGGTTTTCCAGCCGATGAGCCCGGGGTAGCGCAGGCTGCGCACGTCAACACCATAACGCCTGAAATAATATTCGCACCACAGTTCTCCGGCCAGCTTAGTAATTCCATAAACTGTGGTAGGGTCCATCACCGTTTCTTGTGGCGTATTTTGTTTTGGCGTTGTTGGCCCGAAGGCGGCAATGGAACTCGGCCAATAGACTTTGTGCAACTTTAGTTCGTGGGCGGCCTCAAGCACAAAAAGCAAACTCTCCATATTCAGTTTCCAGGCCCAGCGCGGATCTTTTTCGCCCGTGGCAGAAAGTAGCGCGGCCAAATGGTACACTTGAGTTACCTCGTGCTTTTTTAGCAGTTCAAAAAGTTTGTCGCGCTGCATCACGTCAAATTTTTCGTAGGGGCCTTCTTTGAGCACACCCTGTGCATCTTTGATGTCTGAAGCGATTACATTTTGCTGGCCGTAGATTTTCCACAAGCCTTGTGTCAACTCAGCACCGAGTTGACCACCGGCTCCAATCAATAAAATTTTTGTTTTCTTCATTACGCTATATTATTGTCTGCGAAGTTAATGTAAAATGACTTCTGGCATTACGCAATTTTTTCTAAAAAAATTGCAGGTTGTAACCTGTAGCCTGTAGCTTTGTCAAAAAAAATCAGGGCCATGTACACCAAACTAAAACCGGTTTTAGAAAACGAACTCCACACCATTCGCGAAGCCGGTCTCTTCAAGAAAGAAAGAGTAATTATTACGCCACAAGGAGCCGACATCAAAACTAATGATGGTAAGGCAGTTATTAATTTTTGCGCAAACAACTACCTCGGGCTTTCCTCGCATCCACGGGTAACTGCTGCAGCAAAAAAAGCGATTGATACCCACGGATTTGGCATGTCATCGGTGCGGTTCATTTGCGGTACGCAGGATATACATAAAGAACTGGAGAAAAAAATTTCTGAATTTCTTCACACCGAAGACACGATTTTGTACGCTGCCGCCTTTGATGCCAATGGCGGTGTGTTTGAGCCACTGTTAGGAGAAAAAGATGCGATCATTTCCGATGAGCTGAACCACGCTTCAATCATTGATGGAGTTCGGTTGTGCAAGGCCATGCGCTACCGCTACAAGCATAACGATATGGCCGACCTGAAACAACAATTGGACGAAGCAAAAAAAGCCGGAGCCAACCAAATCATTATCGTTACGGATGGAGCCTTCTCCATGGATGGCACCATTGCCCAGTTAGATAAAATTTGCGACCTGGCCGATCCATACGAGGCATTAGTGATGACAGATGAATGTCACTCGTCAGGTTTTATTGGTAAAACCGGTCGCGGAGTACCGGAGCATTGTGGTGTGATGGGTCGTGTGGATATTATTACGGGCACATTAGGCAAAGCACTCGGTGGCGCATCGGGCGGATTTACTTCGGGACGAAAAGAAATAATCGAACTGCTCCGCCAGCGGTCGCGGCCATACTTGTTTTCAAATACGCTTGCCCCATCAATTGTAGGTGCATCCATCGAAGTATTTAACATGCTTTCTGAAACCACTCATCTTCGCGACAAGCTGGAAAAAAATACTTTGTACTTCCGAAGCCGGATGACGGCTGCAGGCTTTGATATCAAGCCCGGAATTCACCCCATTGTGCCGATTATGCTGTACGAAGCGCCACTCGCTCAAAAATTTGCCGAGCGGCTTTTAGAAAAAGGAATTTATGTGATTGGGTTTTTCTTTCCGGTGGTGGCCAAAGGCAAGGCACGGATTCGCGTGCAGATTTCTGCCGGCCATGAGCAGCATCATCTCGACAAAGCCATTCAGGCTTTTACAGAAGTAGGCCAAGAGTTAGGAGTTTTGAAATAATGCCGGAGGCCGCTTGCCCTGCTTGAAGAACGTTTGTGCATAAGCAGTGGCGGGAATAGGAGGGCTTGGCAATGAAGCAAAGCGGAATGTTAAACCCGACCTGCTGTGAAACTGACCCCCATGACCAAAACTATACTGTGAAAAATAACTTTAATTTAACACGACACCTCGCAATTACAAATAGCTGCTGTTGGCTGCTGTGCACTCGAGACTAATACTAAGGGATAATTTCATAATAGAACGAAATCGGTTTTCGAAATGGGAGTGTATAATACGACTTGTAGTCATCTTCGTCTATAAATCGTCCGCGAAACAAATTTTTCTTCATTTGCTTTATTGACGTCACGTAGAATTCGTTGTCTACGAAGAAGAATGTTTGTCCTGTCTCGCTAAATGAAAAGGCCAAATAGTTTCGAAACTTAAGAGGCGAAGTCTGATGGTTGTAATTCACCTCTCGGTAGGAATTACTCTTTTTTGGTTTCTCTCCGTCAGCATACTTAGTGGGGGCAACTTTGCTGTTTATAGAAAAAAAGTCGTTGGGAAGTAAATAAAACTGCGTTCTATAGTAATATGACTTTGGAGGTATAAATGTCACTCGTTCTGGTTTTACCATCTTTGAAGACGATGTCTGGACGGCTGTGCCTACTGTGTATCCTGGTTTTAGTAAGGGACCTTTGTAGTAATATCCTCCGTAATAGCTTTGAAGGGTGGAAAACTCCTCGTCAACCCAGTAATTCATTTTATTGCTGTTGTGTATAAAAGAGGAATTCTTCCAGTCGATATAGATTGGCTTGTCAATCTTGTTGTAGACCGAAAAAGACATAACACCTTTATTTGCCCAGAACTCGTAGGTAATTTTTACAGTGTCGGTCTCGAAAACCCAAAAGTTGTCCATTAGTTTGGAATTTGTTGCCGAGGTGCTGTACACCTGAATTTTGCTACAGCTTAAAGTCAATAAAACACTGGAAAAGAGAACTAGAATATTTGTCATAGGTTTTATCGTATTGCCGCCAACGAACAGGTATTGCCGATGGTTGGGAATTTGAAATCCGTCCGCCGGAACCGCTGCCGGGATTTTTGATAAAGATAAATAATAAGTACTAAAGTTGGGCTTTATTCGTCAAGCCCGAACCGCTGCACAATAGAATTACCGCTGCTGATTTCTCCAATGTCCAGCCCAACTATTGGCAATACCAATGTTGGTGGCTGTTTTTCTCCCTCCACGATAGAGATTTATATTTATGCAGCAAACCCAAATTAAAAATGTCGCAAAACTTATTTTTTGGATTACAGGCAAATAAACAATCAATTCTTTGTCGTAATAGCACAAATTGTTTAGTCCTACAAGCAAAATATTCAAAAGCCCAAAAGCAAAAAGTCCAAACCATTTGTTTTTATAAAGCCCGACAAAAGTTCCAATGGTTGCAATTGCTCCAAATGATGATGCAAGGTTTGTTATTAAGTCGTGGTTGATGTTTGTAAATAAAAAGAAAGCAATTGTCATAGCAAGCATTCCTGAAATTTGTATTATAAGCCTAAGTTTATTGTTGAGGTTAATTTGTCTTGGAAATGAAAACCAGAAAAAAGCAAGTGTCAAACAGAGTATGAGCATTGCTGTCAAGGCAACTGGCTTTGCAGAATTTGATTGTCCGTTAATTGCGTTCTCATTTAACAAGTTACACCAATAATTATTTGTCCAACTAAAGCCAATAGAGTTTTTGTCAACCTGTGAACCGCCAGGATATAAAAATGTCGCAACTATATAAAGCATAACAAAAAGCATTGTCCCAAAAATTGGTATCAGTGCAAGAATATTTTTTGTTCTGTCGGTCTGCTGTGTCAAAATGTTGTACTTAATTTCTGAAGTGAGTTGTGTCCTACAAAATAGCCACCAACGAATGCACAGGTGCATGTTACTGCCATTTTATTTTTTACCCATCCACTCCAAATTATCACCAAACAGGCCAAACACGGCCTCGCTGTCGTGAAAGGGCAGGAAATAAATTTTTTTCTTTTTGCCTTTCAGGTGCAGTGAATACAAATTGAAAAACGCCAGGTGCTTCAGTTCTTTTACTTCTTCCCATTCGTAGTGTTTCAGTTTTTTGCGGTGGGCTACGGTTATCTTTTTCTTACCTACGGCCACTCGTTTGAGGTTAGAGAAAACAAGGGTATGAATGGAAATTAATATCATGGCCAGCGAGAAGAGCACAAAAATGGCAAACCGGCTTTTAGGCGTGTCTTCGTATTGCACCAAAAGGACTACGGCTGCCACGGCTTGCATCAACGCAAAAGCCAGGAAAAAAAACCGCACGAAATAAAATTTAATCAAACTCGCTTCTCTCATCGCTTCATTAAGTTAAAAAAATGGTGTTTGATAAAGAACGTAGAGGTAAAGTTAAAAAAGATTTTTCGGCATAAGCAAGAAAATCAATTCGGATCTATCACCACGGGAAAATCCTGCCCGCGTGAAAATGTGTAGGGATACTGAGGCTTACCTTTCAGTTTGCGTGTGAGTTCAGGCACCTGATCATCCAGGTACGACTTCAATTCATAGATGGTGACTTTGCCATCTTTGGGTGCGCCATCGGCTGCACCCTGAAGTGCTTTGATGAGCAGGTAAGTAAAAATACCATGACCCAACTCGGCAAACTCCGCAGCAAACTGTTCACTTCCGGCCGAGGCCATCACATGAATGCCTGCACTGCGCGAAAGTTGAGCGATGGCTTTTTCTTCTGATGCCCCGCGCGAAGCGAGCAATTCTACTGACCCCCCGCTTTGGCACGCGTCCATTACAATCAATTGCTTCAGGGCTTTAATGTTTTTGAATTTATCCTGCAGCACCGATGCTTCAATGGCTTCTTTCTTAAGTGAGCCGGGATCATATAGCCTCGAGCTTTCAGTCGGGATGAAAAAAAACCGGTTGTCCACCATGCTGCCATGACCTGCATAGTAAAAAATGAATACATCTTCAGGTTGTATTTTGCCGGCCAGTTCATCGAGTTTTTTCAGGATGTTCACTTGGGTGGCCTTCTCATCATACAAGGTGTTTAGTTCAATGTTTTTGAAGAGCGTCCCTCGTTCCTCCATCAGTTGACCAAACGACTCGGCATCGGATTTGGCATAGTTAAGAAGCAGATGTGGGTTTTTGTATTGATTGATGCCCACGGTCAACACGTAACACATGGTATTTTTATCGGGCCTGTCAAAAAAAGTCTCAACCGTAACCGGGTCTGATTCCACTTTATCTTTATTGCCGGCCGAAGCCGTGAATTGGTTAGTGCCTCCTACTAAGTTTACCGTGGTGCGATACGTTGCTGTTTGATTTTTCCCCGATGGCAGCACAAAGTCATTTGAAGGGATGCGTTTGCCATTGTGAAAAAATTTGAAGTTGGCCACCCCCGTGCCCACATCCGTTACGCGAATATAAACTTCTGCTTTTGCCGGATCGGTTGACGGCAGCCAGGCTATTTTTACCCGTGGTGGCGGAGAGCTTTTCAGTTTTTGATTAAGCCCCTGCGATCCATCTCCTCCCCGCTGCTGAAAAATTTTTGGCAACAATTCGGGGCGGTAGTACTCTTCAAAAAACTGATCAACTCCGTAGGTTTTCATTCCGTTTACAAAATGAATGTATTGGCGTGCATTGTCAGTACCGTTAAAATATCCTTCCGGGCTTTTCACCATCCACTCTTTTTCACCAAAGTGAATGTGTTCAAAAAATTCTTTGCCCGAATTCAAATCCCAAAACTTGATGACGCCATCCACGCTGTGGCTGATGAGCATTTTTTGGTCAGGGCTGAAGAGCAACGCTGTAATTTCAGACTTGTGTCCGTCAAAGGTTCGAATGACTTTGGCTGTGGCGATATCCCACACGCGAATTTGCCGGTCGGCTCCTGCCGAGTAAATCGTTTTACCATCGGGATCAAAAATGGCAATGTGTACCGCTCCCTGATGGCCAATGAATTTTTGTTCCATTAATCCTGTGGTAATATTCCACAAACGAACGGTGCCATCCCAGCTTGCGGATAGGAGTTGTTGTTTGCCGGAGTTCAGGCGTAACGAAGAAATTACGTCACGGTGTCCTTTGAACTCGCGCACCACTTCTTTGGTGTCGGCTTCATACATTTTCAATTCTTTACCCTGGCTGGCGAACAAGTACAAGTCATTTCGGCTCCATAAAAAATTGAGAGCAGAGTTGTTGTTGAAATCAAACTGATTAACCGGTTTGCCCGAGGCCAAATCCCACGATACCAGTGTGGCATCCCAACTGGAGGAGGCTACTTTTGTTTCATCGCTGTTGAAGTGCACATCAAAAACAGGATAGCGATGAGCACGAATAGTCTTTAGCGTATCACCCTTGGCCACATCCCACAAAATAACTTTACCATCGCCACCACCGGTTACTAATTTTTTACCATCACGTGAGAGGTCGTAACACAGAGCCGCTTTTTCATGCCCGACAAAATCCATGATACTTTTTCCGCTGGCAATGTCCCATTGTTTTACTTTCGTGCCGAACTTACCTTTAATCAGCGTTTTGCCATCAGGAGTGATGAGCAAATTATTTTTATAACGAACGTATTTCGCAATTTGCGAATCCCAATGAGAGTTAGGGTCGTAATTGATTCCACCTTTGTCGCGTTGATTTAAGAAACCGGTCAACTCGCCAATTTTCCTTGTGGTGCTAACGTCATAGATCAACACGGTGTTGTTATCACACGCTAACAACAATCGCTTATTGTCCAGCGTAAACCTGGCTTGGTTAATATCTGCTTCAATTTTTGGTGTGATTGTTTTAACGGAGTCGCCATTGGCCGCACGATAAATGATTACCTTGTCTTTTGTACTGGCGGCCACCCAATTTTCATCGTTGCTAAAAACAGCTGATTTTAATTCTTGAATTTTTTTGGTGTAGCGCACGGCCAGTTTTCCATCGGCTAAATTGTACTTGGCCACCTCTCCATTTTGTGAGGCTTTGAGGAGGAACTGATTGTTGTGCGAAAAATCTACATACGTATAACATCCTCCACACGAAGAATACTCAGAAAAATTAAATGTATATTTTTTATCCCATGAACCAATTTTATAAACGTTTGCTGTGCTGTTGTCTTCACCCACGGCAAGCCATTCGCCATTGGGGCTTATGCTCAAGGCAATTCTGCCGCCAGAGCCGGCATATCCATCTGCGTCCCATTCTGCTATTTTTTTCTTCGATGGAAATTCCCACACGCGCACTTTTTGGCCAAACCCAACGGTAACAAAAAATTTTCCTTTAGGATCAAAGAGCACATCGGTTACCCGTTCTTGATCCGGCTGTAAAGAAAGAATTTCTTTACCGGTAGCCACCTCCCAGATTTTTGCCGTGGCATCGCCATTGCCGGTGATCAGGTATTTTCCATCGCTGCTAAAGGATAAACTATTTACCGAAAACTGGTGTCCCAGAAAACTGCGTACTTCACGACCGGTGCTGAGTTGCCACAGCTTGGCCGATTTATCACGGCTGCCGGTGGCTACATAGTTGCTGTCTGGGCTGATGGCTACAGAAATCACGGCCAGTTCATGGCCACGCTGGATAACGGTTTCAAGGCCTTGCCCGCACGTTGAAAAAAAAAGAAACGTGAAGAGTAAAAAAAGAAATGATTTCATTGTTTCAATGATAAAATGCTCAAGAAAAATCTATTGAACTTCATCCGGCCTTGACCTCTTCGGGTTCAAGTGGGTCAGGTTCTACCGGTATTTCCTCCCAGTTTTGCGGCTCGGTGTTATGCAAGTACTCCAGGATTTTTTGCTCTACTTGTTTCAGCTTAAGGCCGCGCACAAATTTTCCGTAGCGGGCAAGAATCAGTCGTCCTGTTTCTTCTGAGATGGCCATTACCAGGGTGTCAGTAGTTTCGCTCATGCCAATGGCCGAGCGATGGCGCAAGCCGAAGTGCGGAGGCAAGTGATCATTTTCACTTACCGGCAGCACACAACGGGCAGCCCGTATCCTTCCTTTGTAAATGATCACCGCACCATCGTGCAGCGGACTTGATTTTTGAAAAATAGAAACGAGCAATCGCTTGTTTACTTCTGCATCGAGCAGATCGCCTGTTTCGCAGTAAAACTTTAATTCCGAATCGCGCGAGAATACAATGAGTGCCCCGGTCTTTGTGGCCTTCAGTGCTTTGGCCGCCTCAATCAGTTGGCGCACATCAAAATCATCGTGGTAACCATGACGCCACGAACTGATCGTTTTAAAAATACCTCCACGATTGATTTCGGCACTGCGCCCGATGATCAACAAAAATTTTCGTATTTCGGGCTGAAACAAAATGATCATGGCCAGCACCCCTACACCCATGAACTGCCCGAGAATTTTTGAGAGCAACTCCATCTGTGCCGCACGCACAATCAGGTAAACCAAATACAATGAAAGAATGCCGAGAAAAATATTTACGGCTATACTTTCTTTGATGAGCTTGTAAAGCTGGTACAATAAAATAGAAACTAACCCAACATCGATCAAATCGACCCAGCCCACTTCCAAAAAACCAATTTTAAAAAGAAATACCATCAGCCAAAGATAGCAAGATTCAAAAAAAACTGCGGGTTGACGGCAAGCCACATTCATTTATCCGGTTTATCTTTGCCCGCATGGCCAACGAAACCCCGCTGCAAAAACAATACAATGCCATTAAAACAAAGTACCCCGGTGCTTTGTTGCTTTTTCGTGTGGGTGATTTTTACGAAACATTTGGCGAAGATGCGGTTAAGGCCAGCAAAGTGTTGGACATCGTTCTCACCAAACGTGGCAATGGCTCGGTTGCGGAAACTGCCCTGGCCGGATTTCCGCATCACGCCCTCGATTCGTATTTGCCCAAGCTGGTACGGGCCGGCTACCGTGTGGCAATCTGCGACCAACTGGAAGACCCCCGTTTTGTAAAAGGTATTGTGAAACGCGGAGTCACCGAGTTGGTTACTCCGGGAGTTTCATTCAATGACAATGTCTTGGAGCGCAAACAAAATAATTTTCTGGCCTCTGTTCACCTTACAAAAAACACCTGGGGCGTTTCATTTCTTGATGTGAGCACGGGTGAATTTTTTACCGCCCAGGGAAATGAAAATTATGTACTAAAGCTTATTCAGAATTTTACTCCTGCCGAAATTATTTTCAGCAAAGCAAACCGCGAAAAACTGGATGAACTCTTTGCCGAAGAACGGGCCACGTTTGCACTCGATGAGTGGGTCTATACATTTGATTTTGCTCAGGAAAAACTGCAAAACCAATTCAAGACCTCTACACTCAAAGGATTTGGTATCGATGGCATGAATGAGGCCATTGTAGCGGCCGGGGCAATTCTCCACTACCTTGAAGTAACCGAGCACAAAGACACGCACCACATCTCGGGCATTGCGCGGTTGGATGAAGACCAGTACGTGTGGCTCGATAAATTCACCATCCGCAATTTGGAAATTGTGCATTCGCCCAACGAAGGAGGCGTGCCGCTGATCCAGATATTAGATCAAACCATTACCCCCATGGGCTCGCGCAACTTGCGCAAATGGTTGGTGCTGCCGTTGAAAGAAAAGAAACGCATTGAAGAGCGGCTTAAAACGGTCTCTCATTTTATTGAACACAATGAGTTGGCTGAAACCATATCCGAACAATTTCGCCAGATTGCCGACCTCGAACGATTAATTTCAAAAGTAGCCGTAGGCCGCGTGAATCCGCGCGAACTGCTTCAACTCAAACGTGCTCTGCAAGCACTTGTCCCGGTGAGGCATCTGCTGATTAATTCTGCAACTGAAGAATTAATCAACATGGGAAACCGGATTGACCCCTGCAGTTTTCTTGTGGAAAAGATTGATCGAGAACTCAAAGAAGATGCCCCCTTGCTGTTGCACCTGGGCGGCATTATCAAAGACCAGGTAAATTCTGAACTGGATGAGTTGAGAGCAATTGCCTTTTCAGGCAAAGACTACTTGTTGCAAATTCAGAAACGGGAAATAGAACGAACAGGCATCAACTCGCTGAAGGTTTCTTATAATAAGGTGTTCGGCTACTATCTCGAAGTAAGTCACGCCAACAAAGATAAAGTGCCCGGTGACTGGATACGCAAACAAACACTGACCAATGCCGAGCGGTTTATTACAGAAGAGCTAAAGGTGTATGAAGAAAAAATTCTGCATGCCGAAGAAAAACTTTCCATGATTGAACAACAACTCTTTTCAGAGTTGGTGCGCTTTACGGCCGAATTCATTTTACCCATACAACAAAATGCACGGGTCATTGCCGAAATGGATTGCCTGCTTTCTTTTGCCACAGTAGCAAAGACAAATCATTACTCTTGCCCCGAGATCAGCGACTCCACCCGGCTGGCCATCAAAGAAGGGCGCCATCCGGTGATTGAAAAACAATTACCGGCAGGAGAAAGCTATGTGCCCAATGATATTTACCTCGACAACGAAACACAACAAATCCTCATCATTACCGGCCCCAACATGGCGGGTAAATCGGCTTTGTTACGACAAACGGCTTTGATCGTGCTCATGGCACAAATCGGTTGTTATGTTCCTGCTGATCATGCACTGGTAGGCATCGTTGATAAAATTTTTACCCGTGTGGGTGCCAGTGACAATCTTTCGCGGGGCGAATCCACCTTCATGGTTGAAATGACCGAAACCGCCAGCATCTTGAATAATTTAAGTGATCGCAGCTTAGTGTTGATGGATGAAATCGGCCGCGGCACCTCTACCTACGATGGCGTATCCATTGCGTGGAGCATTGTAGAATACCTGCACAACCAAAAAGAGTACAAAGCCAAAACATTATTTGCCACGCATTATCACGAACTGAACCAACTGGCTGACGAACTGCCACGTGTAAAAAATTTTAACGTGAGTGTGAAAGAAATAGGGGATAAAATTATTTTCATGCGCAAACTGAAAGAAGGCGGCAGCGAACACAGTTTTGGTATTCACGTAGCCCAACTCGCGGGAATGCCCAACAAAATTGTACTGCGGGCCAATGAAATTTTGCATTTCCTGGAAAAAGAAAAACACAAGGCAGGTCCACAGCAAAAATTTGATGCCCTGCCCAAAGCGAACCGGCAAACTTCACTCTTTGAAGTTGACCCCAAGATGAAAGAAGTGCAGGAGATGCTCGGCCAGATCGACATCAACACCATCAGCCCGGTAGAGGCATTGCTGAAACTGAACGAGGTGTTACGTGTTTTGAAAAAATAAAAAACGAAAGTCAGATTAGTGAGAAAATAGTTATAACAAGGCAAGTCATACTTTGTAAATTTTTTGATTTGATCTTATGAAGACCATCCGGTGGGGCATACTCGGTTGCGGAAAAATTGCACGCAAATTTGCAAGTGACCTGAAGTGGGTTACGCACGCAGAATTGGTTGCCGTTGGTGCAAGAGAACAATCTACTGCTAATGAGTTTGCCAGCAATTTTCCGGTAAAGTACAAACACACCAACTACCAGTCACTGGCCGAAAATCCGGAAGTGGATGTGATTTACATTGCCACGCCCCATGCTTTTCATCATGAACACACATTGCTCTGCCTGAAAAATAAAAAAGCTGTACTCTGCGAAAAAGCATTTGCCATCAACCTGAGGCAAGCCAAAGAAATGATTGAGGTGGCACAAAAAGAAAATGTATTTCTGATGGAGGCCTTCTGGACAAAATTCCTTCCGCACTACCAAAAAATGAAAATGATGATTGCCGAAAAAAAAATCGGCAACATTCAAAACATTGCGGCCAATTTTGGATTTATTCCAACTGAGCCCATTGCCCCGCGTATTTATGATCCGAAACTGGGTGGCGGCTCGTTGCTCGACATAGGCGTGTACCCGGTTTTTTTGGCGCTCGACTTGTTGGGAAGCCCCGATGAAATAGAGGCTGTGATGACTACTTCCGGGCAAGGCACCGACAGCCAATGTGCGATGCAATTGAAGTACCACAACGGAGCACTAGCCCAACTTTTCTCCACATTTAATTCCAACCTCTCCACCGGTGCCGACATTGCTGGCGATTGCGGACGCATTCGCCTCACGCACCGGTTTCATGGGCCTACCACTATTTTGGAGTATTATCCAGGCATTATCGATACCCGCGAAATCATTCCGTTTGAGGCAGCCAAAGGCAATGGCTACGAATACGAAGCACAACACGTAACCGATTGTTTAGCGAACGGATTGACGCAAAGCCCGATTGTAAAATTTTCTGATACGCTATTATTAATGGAAACACTCGATCGCATTCGCCAAAAAGCAGGACTTCGCTACCCGGCTGACGATCATTAGTTTCCGGTAAAGGAATTTCAGAATAGTGATGATGCCAATCGGGCAAATCCTGCTACCTTTGTGGGCTATTTATGACACAAACTCAGACCATCACACTATATCAGCCGCTTCTGCATACCATTGCTTACAACTTGGTGAAGTGCAAAGAAGATGCTGAAGATATTGTGCAAGAAACGTTTGTGAAGTGGTTGAGCATCGACCAAAAGAAAATTGAAAATACTAAAGCGTATTTGATCCGTGCCGTTACCAACAATTGCCTGAGTCACCTTAATTCTTTGCGCAAAAAAAAAGAAGAATACTTGGATCATCTTCATTTGCCCGAGTTGCTGAACAAATTCAAAGAAATCAATCTTTTTAAAATAGACCTGGATATTAACTTAGCACATGCCTTCAGGGTTTTACAAACCAAACTTGAACCCCTTGAACGGGCCGTTTACTTATTGAAAGAAGGGTTTGATTTTGATTACGATGAATTGCAACAAACCTTAAACAAAAAGAAAGAGCATTGCCGCCAGCTATTTTGTCGTGCAAGGAAAAAGCTGGAAGAAGAAACTTCTAAAATACACCCTTCCTTGCCCGATGCCTCCACACTATTAAAAAGTTTTCGAGAAGCGTGCGATTTGGGCCATGCGGCACAACTCGTAAATGAATTAAAAAAAAGTATTGAGTGTTCTGTCATAAACAAGCCATAAAACTGTCATACACCTGGTAACATTATTTTAATGGACGCTGTATTAAAACCCGAAATCAGAAAAAAGCCAATTCTCAAACAAGAGATTGCTTTTATTATTATTCATCTGCTCCCCTTGGGGGCATTGTTTACCGGAGCAACCACATTCGACTGGATATTATGTGCCTTCTTCTATTTCTTTCGCATGTTTTGGATCACCGGGGGTTATCACCGTTATTTTGCACACAAGTCATATAAAACGTCACGTTGGTTTCAGTTTGTCATTGCCTTCATGGCACAGACATCGGCACAAAAAGGAGCTCTGTGGTGGGCAGCCCACCACCGTCACCACCACCGCTACAGCGACACTCCGGCCGATCCGCACTCTATGAAAATTTATGGGTTCTGGTATTCGCACGTAGGCTGGATTGTAGGTCCTGATTTTAAAGAAACCGATTACAAAACCATTGGCGATTATGCCAAATATCCCGAGTTGGTTTGGCTGAATAAATATCACCTGGTGCCGCCCACAATTTTAGCACTGGTAATCATGGCACTCGGAGCCATTGTAGACGGAGGAAGCATCACGGCCATGTTTTCAACAGCTGGTTTCTCGGCTTTATTTATCGGATTTTTCCTCAGCACGGTAATCTTGTACCACGGCACTTTTTCCATCAACTCAATCATGCACAAATTTGGCAGACAGCGCTACCAAACCGGAGATGAATCTCGAAACAGCATTTGGCTTGCCCTGCTCACCATGGGCGAAGGCTGGCACAACAACCATCATTACTACGAAGTAGCCTCTCGTCAGGGATTTTTCTGGTGGGAAATTGACATCACCTACTATCTTTTGAAAGGACTTCAGTCTGTAGGTTTCATTTGGGAATTAAAAGGTGTACCTAAACACATTAAATTTTCAACCGATAAAAAACACGCGCAAGAACTCAAACGTCAGTACGAACAATCACACAGTTCAGCCCCCACACAAGAAAAAATGACGGAGGAAGATGTTGCCGCTTGAACAAAATTTTTTAGAAAGTGCCGGTAAGCTTTTTAGGTACTACAAAAAACTGGGCGAAGGCGCAATCGCACAACTCAGCGACCAGCAGGTTTTGCAAAAACCTAATTCGGCAAGCAACAGCATTGCGTTAATCGTTCATCACCTGAGCGGAAATATGCTGTCGCGATGGACAGATTTCTTAACATCAGATGGAGAAAAACCATGGAGAACCCGAGAGGCTGAATTTGAACAATCCTATTCTGATAAAACAGAAATGCTGCAGGCTTGGGAGAAAGGCTGGAAATGTTTGTTCAATGCATTGGATAGCTTAAAGCCGGAAGACCTTTCAAAAATAGTTTACATCCGCAACGAAGGCCAAAGTGTGATGGAGGCCATTCAGCGCCAACTGGCGCACTACCCTCATCATGTGGGACAGATTTTATATCAGGCAAAGGCTTTGAAAGGAGATGATTTTAAATCGCTTTCGATCCCTAAAGGAAATTCAGAAAAATTTAATCAGGAAAAATTTACTCAGGAAAAAGGCAGAAGGCATTTTACCGATACACACTGATTTGGATTTTTAGTTTAGGGAATTAACTTTGCAGTCCTTTTTAAGCGGGAGTAGCTCAGTTGGTAGAGCATCA
>JAFEAL010000012.1:23699-171056 GCA_018266435.1 Bacteroidota bacterium
TGGTAGACACGCAGGACTTAAAATCCTGTGGCCCTTAAAGGCTGTACGGGTTCAACTCCCGTCCCGGGTACAAGAGCCGCACCGTTTCGGTGTGGCTCTTTTGTTTTGCCAGCGTGAACACATGGTGATCATCGGTTCTTAAATAGTAGGTAAAGGCTATACGGCATGCCGCAGGCACGTTCATTACCCGTTCCATGTATTTTTTAATCCTGTATTGGTTATTATTTTTCCTTTTTTTATTGAGCCTTAAAATTGCCTTGGCTTGATTATTTTGTCTTGTTCTGTACCAGATAAAGTCTGAATTTGTTTTTCAAATCCCAAACAAATGAATAAATACCTCATTGTATTCGTTTTTATTTCCTGCCAGTTATATGCCCAGCATAGCCCACAGCGGTGGAACTCGGGTGGCAAACTGAATCCACTACAAGCCAACATGGACATCCGGCACTATACCCTGTCGCTCAATGTCAACATACCCGAACAACGCATTGAGGGATTTGTGGAAACCGAACTGATTTTAATTCAGCCGGCAGACACTATTCTTTTTGATTTGATTGATCGGTATAACGTAAAAAAAATCTGGGTTGACAATCGTCCGGCTGCTTTCCTTAGAAAAAACGATCACATCTTTATCATTGGCAGAATTCAATCGGGCAGACACAAAACCAAAATTGAGTACGAAGGCAATCCTCCGGTAGCGGTCAGACCCCCGTGGCTGGGTGGGTTTACCTGGTCACATGATAAAACTGGCAAACCCTGGGTGGTGATCAACTGCCAACTGGATGGAGCAAAAATTTATTTTCCTTGCAAGGATCACCCCAGTGATGAACCCAATGAAGGAGTTGATTTATTTATAACCGTACCTAAAGGGCTAACCGTGGCGGCACCGGGCTTGCTGCAGGGCACTTCTTCAAAAGGAGAAAAAACTACATTCCATTGGAAGACCAACTACACGATAAGCAACTACTGTGTTGTATTTAATATTGCCGATTATCAAGTAGTGAGGCAGACATACACCACAATTCTCAACAATCACGTGCCAATGGAGTTCTATGTTTTAAAGCAAGATGTAAACCAAGCACAGCAAGTGTTGAATATTCGTGCCCGGGACACCCACATATTGGAAAAATATTTTGGTGAGTACCCCTGGGCAAAAGAAAAAATAGGGATTGCTCAGGTACCCAACCCGGGCATGGAGCATCAGACGATGATCACTTATGGTGATCCGTTTACTTACCAGCAGTTTAATGGACAATATTACTCAGCCAATCTCTTCCATGAGTTTACACATGAATGGTGGGCTAATAAAGTCACCAATAAAGATTGGGCACACATGTGGATACAAGAAGGAATTACCACTTATGCTGAAGCGCTCTGCCTCCGCGAATTAACGGGTGAGAAAGGGTATGATTCCATGATGCTCAATTTTAAAAACAGCATCCAAAACAAAAAACCGTTGGTACAAGGAGAAGAAGTAAATTCTCAGGATACTTATACCGGAGACGTTTATGTTAAAGGTGCATTTCTGATGCATACCCTGCGCTATGTGTTGGGTGATGCAGTCTTTTTTCCCGCACTAAAAAAACTGGCTGTTGATCCAAACTATACGTATGATCATTTTGTAACGACAAACGATGTTGAACAGCTATTCAGCCGGGAAGCCAAAACAGATTTGAAACCACTCTTCGATTTTTATACCAAGACTACTGATCGATTAGAAATAGGTGTAACCCAAACAGGAGTCAACACCTGGAAGATATCTCCCAAAAATTTGCCGATGAAGTTGCCTTTTGAAATCAGGTCAGACAAAGGAGAAATTAAAACAGAGCTATTCAATCAGTCTGTAAAAATCGAAAGCACTACTTTTCCTGTAATTGACCCGGGAAATCATTATTTAACACGGATTGTCGTAGAATAATACCGTTCAGCGTAAGCGTTAGACAAACAATAAACCCCCAAGAAAATACCGAGAAAGCACTCTTGAGGGTTACTTAGTAGCGGGGACAAGACTCGAACTTGTGACCTTTGGGTTATGAGCCCAACGAGCTACCAACTGCTCCACCCCGCGATATAGGGCAGCAAAAGTAGAACCAACCGAGGTAAAAACCAAATCCACATCATTTTGGTTGTTATCCTTATTCGCTCTTTTGTAATTTGATGCCTTATTCTTTCAACCATGATCTGCGATTTGCGAAGCGACACTGTAACTCAACCTACGCCTGCTATGCTTGATGCTATGATGCATGCCAAAGTGGGCGATGACGTGTTTGGCGAAGACCCCACCGTAAATAAACTGGAAACAATGTGCGCTGAAATGCTGGGCATGGAGGGGGCAGTGTTTTGTGCTTCAGGTACGATGACCAACCAAATTGGAATTAAGATATTGACTCAACCTTACGATGAAGTAATCTGCTACCAAGGTGCCCACATTTATAAATATGAAGGTGGCGGACTGGCCGGCAACAGCCAGGTGAGTGTGCGCTTGCTCAAAGGTAATCGGGGAAGAATTTCTGCGGAAGAAGTTTTAGCTAACATTAACAACACAAAAGATATTCATTTGCCATTAACCACAGTTGTGGCGTTGGAAAATACAGTAGTACGTGAAGCCGGGAGCTTTTATCGGTTAAGTGAAATTGAAAAGCTGAGTGAGCTGGCCCAATCAAAAAACCTGAAGATGCACTTAGATGGAGCCCGCTTATTCAATGCACTGGTCGAAACCGGAGACCGTGCCATTGACTACGGAAAACATTTCGACAGCATTTCCATTTGCCTTTCAAAAGGATTAGGTGCACCGGTTGGCTCTGTGTTGGCTTACAAAAAAGAATACGAAACCAAAGCGAGGCGAATCCGCAAAGCATTTGGTGGAGGCATGCGCCAAGCCGGGTTTTTAGCGGCCGCAGGAATTTATGCACTCAACCACCACGTAGCACGACTGAAAGAAGACCATCTGCGCGCAAAAAAATTAGGCGAAGCTCTTCAAAAATCCTCTTGGGTGAAATCAGCAATGCCCGTAGATACTAACATTGTAATTGTAGAAGTGATCGATGGGCTTACTCCGGAAATGGTGCTTAGCAAGCTAAGTGAATGCCAGATTAAAGCGCTGCCGTTCAGTGCCACCTCTATTCGCTTTGTCACTCATCTGGACTTTACAGATGTTATGCTGGAAAAGTGTATGAGTGTTTTCTCTAAAATAAATTTTTGAAATTAAGATTTGCTAATAAACCCCGTGCTGAATTACTCCACCCCTCCTTTGGCCGAGCGCATGCGGCCAGTTTCACTCGATGACCTGATCGGCCAAGAACATTTGGTGGGTGCAAACGGAATTATACGCAAAGCCATACAAAGTGGAAATGTACCCTCCATGATTTTGTGGGGCCCCCCCGGTGTAGGGAAAACTACCATTGCCAATATTATTGCTCACGAAGTAAAAAGACCGTTTCACACGTTGAGCGCAGTGAGTGCCGGTGTAAAAGATGTGCGCGAAGTAATTGACAAAGCCAAGTATTCCACACGAGCTATTTTATTTATTGATGAAATTCACCGGTTTAATAAATCACAACAAGACGCTTTGTTGGGTGCGGTGGAGAAAGGAACGATCACATTGATTGGAGCCACTACCGAAAATCCTTCATTCGAAGTTAACTCGGCCTTGCTTTCGCGCTGCCAGGTGTATACCCTAAAATCATTAGATGAAAGCGACTTGCTGAAATTGGTGCATCAGGCACTGACTCGCGATGAGGTTTTGAAAAAAAGAAAAATCTCGGTTAAAGAACATCAGGCTTTACTGAATATTTCCGGAGGAGATGCACGAAAATTATTGAATCTCATACAACTGATCAGCGAATCTGTTGAGGGAGATATAGACGTAACCGATGAGCTGGTCATCAATACAGCACAGAAACATATTGCCATTTACGATAAAAGTGGCGAACAACATTACGACATCATTTCTGCATTTATCAAATCCTTGCGCGGCAGCGATCCTAATGCTGCCGTTTACTATTTAGCAAGAATGATTGAGGGTGGTGAGGATGTAAAATTTATTGCACGAAGAATGGTCATCCTGGCCAGCGAAGACATCGGCAATGCCAACCCCACCGCGCTCATTATGGCTACTACCACATTTCAGGCAGTAAACCTGATTGGTTATCCGGAAGCACAATTGATTCTTTCGCAATGTGCCATTTATCTTGCCTGCTCGCCCAAAAGTAATTCGGCCACCGTGGCCATTGGCACGGCCATGAATGCCGTGCACGAAAACGGAGATTTGCCCGTGCCGTTGTCTATCCGCAATGCCCCGACTAAACTGATGAAAGACATGGGCTATGGAAAACAATATCAGTATGCCCACAACTACGAAAAAAATTTTGTGGATATGGAATTTCTTCCGGATAAAATTAAAGGCACAAAATTTTATGAGCCGGGCAAAAATGCACGCGAAGAAGAACTCAGAAATTATTTAAAAAAACTTTGGAAAGAAAAATACGGATATTAAAGCCTCATGACCCCAACCTGTAAATTGCTTTTGCGTTTTGGTTTTTAAATGGTAAATAAATTCAATGCAACGCCTCATCTTTGAATCATCGCCTGCTTATATTCTGCTGTGCTTTGCACTTGGCTTAGGCTACGCCTTTTTATTATACCGATCGAAACACATATGGAGCAAAAAAATCAACCAACTTCTTTTTGTCTTGCGCTTTGCTGTGGTGTCGTTGCTTTCTTTTTTGCTTGTGGGCCCGGTTCTAAAACTAATAACCAATACCTATGAAAAGCCCACACTTGCATTGATCCTTGATAACTCTGCTTCGCTTGCCGGGAAAGTTGATTCTGCACAAATGGAGAAAGACCTGTTGGTTACAACCCGGCAGTGGAAAGACGCAGGCTATGAGGTGGTGTGGAGAAATCTCTCGGGCAACGAAATCAACCAACTGAAACAAGCCAACAAATCGTCAGACCTGACTGGTGCTCTTCGCTCAGTGGTCAATGAGTTTGAAGGCAAAAACCTGTCGGGCATTGTGCTGCTGTCAGACGGTATTTATAATTCGGGTACTTCACCCTTGTTTACCTCCTGGCGTGTGCCGATCACTACAGTGGGATTAGGCGATACCACCGAGCATGCCGATTTAATTTTGAAAAATGTAGCCTACAACAAAATTGCCTACCAGGGCAATCAGTTTCCGGTGCGAGCCGAGGTGGCCGTACAGCATTTGGCCAGCGAAGAAGTAACAGTTTCAGTTTTAAAAAATGGAATTGTGCTGCATCAGCAAAAGAAAAACTCTGGCAGTAAATCCATTATGGAGTTTGATTTTTTAATCGATGCCAAAGACAAAGGCATGCAGTCCTTAACGGTGGTTGTTACGCCAGTGGCCAATGAATATAATTTAAAAAATAACCAAACTTCCGTTTTTGTAGATGTCGTGGAGGGAAAGAAAAAAATATTAGTTATTGCTCCGGCACCCCACCCCGACCTGAAAGCCTTGCGATCAGTAGTTGAAAAGAATTCCAATTACGAATTTATCCTGCATATCCCCGGGATTTCAAAAACTGACCCCAAACTGTTGCAGCCCGATCAGACAGAATTAGTAGTCTTTTATAACCCGATCGACTATGAAGCTAAAACCAATTTACTGCATACCCAGCTAAGCCAGTCAAAATCTTCAATCTTATACATCTTGGGCAGAAGCAGTAACTTAAGATTACTGCAGACCCACGGAATTCCCTTTGCGTTCAGCAATAGTTCTCAAACAGATGAGGTTACCCCGGTGGCCAATTTCAATTTTTCTGATTTTTCTCTCCCTGAAAAAAGTAACACAATGTTTGCGTCTTATCCTCCTGTGCAGGTACCGTTGGGTAAATTTATTTTCCCGCCCAATGCCCGGGCACTATTAAACCAACGCATCGGCAATGTGGCTACTGACCGGCCGCTGATCTTATTTTGGGATGAAAGCGGGAAAAAACGTGCCGCTATATTGGGTGATGGGTTTTGGCAGTGGCGTATGGCGGAGTTTTCAAAAACAGAAAAAACCGAAACATTTGATGACGTATTTTTAAAAACCATTCAATACCTCAGCACGCTGGAAGACAAAAGAAAATTTAAGTTTTTCACTCTTCAAAATGAATTTAGCGAAGATATTCCGGTTACGTTTGAAGGGCAAGTGTACAATGACTTGTTTGAAAAAATCTATGGTAATAAAATTGACATTACCCTTCGCGATGCAAAAGGGAAAACCACTTTGTATGATTATGTGTTGAGCCCGGGTGGCGAACGGTACCGTATTGGGGGAATGAAAGAAGGAGCCTATCAATTTATGGCCTCTACCGTGGTCAATTCAAAAAAAGAAAATGTGAGTGGAAGGTTTTTAGTCCTTGCCCAAAATATTGAACAGCAAAACCAGATTGCTGATTTTGGGTTGCTCAGAAAATTGGCTCAGGCTACAGGAGGAAAATTTTTTAAGTTCTCAGGTATAAACCAACTGGCTGCAAGTTTTTCTGAGAAAAAAACAGCACAAGTAATCCATTCAGAAGAAACATTCAACCCGCTGATTCAGGCGAAGGGGTACTTTTTTCTTTTGCTGCTCTTGGTCAGTGCAGAGTGGTTCTTGCGAAAATATCGAGGAGGCTATTGAACGAGCCATGAGGGGTAGGGATTAGTGGCGGTATAGATTGTAGGTACCTTTGGATAATTAAAGTATCCAAAGTTACTTACCAAAGACCGTATGCTAAGGATGCAGCAAAACCCGTCTTAGCTGGTAAGTATTTGATGCTTTCAATACGGTATGCTGAGATATCTGACTTACCCTTCGATACTGTTGCAAATGTAAGCAGTTTTAGTTCGTTCAAATGGGTAGTAATTCTTTCCCCAGAGAGGCTGTCCAGTTTATGATAGAAGATGTTATGGACTCTTCTTTTTTGCAGGTATAGTTTTTTGATTGTAAGATCAATTTCATTTATATACCCATGGTGTGGCCAAGAAAAAATTACAAGATGAAAGAGTGGAACCTGAGGCTAGATAAAGGACAGCCCACTTTACTCAACAAGTAAGAAGTAAATCATTAAGAAAAAATAAAATCCTACACTTAGCCGGGTAAATTGTATTTTCGCGCATGCACCGATCCGGCTTCGTCAGCATCATTGGTAAACCCAACGTGGGCAAAAGCAGTTTGATGAACAAGCTGGTGGGGGAGAGCCTATCCATCATTACGGCTAAAGCCCAAACTACCCGCCATCGCATTATGGGCATCATCAATGGCGATGATTTTCAGGTGGTCTATTCCGACACGCCCGGTCTGCTCGAACCCAAATATGAACTTCACCAAGCCATGATGAATTATGTGAAGGTCTCGTTAGAAGATGCCGATGTGATTTTACTGATTGTGGAACTGGGTGAAAAATTTGATGAAACACTTTTTGCCAAGTTTCAAAAATTTCAAACTCCGATTATTCTGGTCATCAATAAAATTGATTTGGCCAAAGGCTCGCAAGTACATGACAAAATTGAGTATTGGAAAGATTTTATAGCGGCTAAAGAAATCATTCCGGTATCGGCCAAGACGGGTGAAAATTTAGATCAGATTTTACCTGCAATCAAAAATTATTTACCCGAACACCCCGGCTTTTATCCAAAAGAAGAATTGACCGACCGCAGTGAGCGCTTTTTTGCCTCCGAGATTATTCGTGAAAAAATATTTCTTAATTACGAACAAGAAATTCCTTACAGTTGCGAAGTAGCCATCGAATCGTTTAAAGAAGAAGAGAACATTATTCGCATTCGTTCTGTCATCTATGTTGAGCGCGACTCGCAAAAAGGAATTGTAATTGGCAAAGCCGGAAGTTCATTAAAAAAAGTAGGTGTAGAAGCCCGTAAAGATTTGGAGTCATTCTTTGGCAAAAAAATCTTTCTCGAAACACACGTGAAAGTGTCTGATAATTGGCGCAAACAAAAACTGAGGCTGAAACAATTTGGATACGAAAACTAACCTTTGATAACCCGGTTCATTTTTTTACCCTGCAAAGTTTCAAACTAATTAACACCTTTGCACTTTAATTCGATTTCTGATTAATGGCAAACATCGTAGCAATAGTAGGCAGGCCCAACGTGGGCAAATCCACACTTTTTAACAGGCTTGTAGAACAGCGGCAAGCGATTATGGACGATATGCCAGGCGTAACGCGCGATCGTCATTACGGTTATGCTGAATGGACCGGAAAATTTTTTACCGTGATCGATACGGGCGGCTATGTTACGGGTTCTGACGACAAATTTGAATCGCAGATACGAAGGCAAGTTGAATTGGCCCTGGAAGAATGCTCGGCAGTTATTTTCATGGTTGATAGCCAACAAGGACTGACCGGCTACGACAAAGAGTTTGCCAACATCATTCGCAAATCAAAAAAAACGGTATTTATTGCGGCCAATAAGATAGACACTCCAAACCAAACAGCAGCAGCTTCTGAGTTTTATGAGTTGGGCATGGGCGAAGTTTACCCGGTATCAGCCGAAAACGGATCAGGCACAGGTGATTTGTTAGATGAATTGGTTAAGGTGTTTCCATCAGAAGGAATAAAGGATCCTAATTCAGGCATACCTAAAATTGCCATTCTCGGCCGGCCCAATGTGGGCAAGTCATCGTTGCTTAATGTGCTGTTAGGCAAAGAACGCAGCATTGTTACAGACGAAGCAGGCACTACGCGAGATGCCATCCATTCGCATTACAAAATGTATGGCAAAGATTTTATCCTGATCGATACAGCCGGCATCCGCAAAAAAAGTAAAGTAATTGAAGATGTGGAGTTCTATTCAGTGTTGCGGTCACTTCGGGCCTTGGAAGAGTGTGATGTGTGCATTATTGTAATTGATGCCGATCGTGGGTTAGAGTCGCAAGATGTAAATATTATTAGCCTGGCTCAAAAACAAGGAAAAGCAATGGTAATCATGGTCAACAAATGGGACTTAATTGAAAAAGACGGCAAGACGGCAGACAAACTAAAAAAGGACATGCAAGATAAAATTGCACCTATAAGTTATATCCCATTTGTTTTTGCTTCTGCCCTAACCAAGCAGCGGATTTTTCAGGTGATTGAAAAAGCAGTTGAAGCCTACCAAAACAAAACAAAAAAAATAGCCACTTCAGAACTTAACAGTGAGTTATTGCCGGAGATTGCCCATTACCCGCCCCCCGCTATCAAGGGCAAGCACATCCAAATCAAGTACATTACACAGGTAGCTGCTAAAACCCCCACTTTCGTGTTTTTCTGCAATTTGCCTCAGTATATTCAGGAGTCTTATCAACGTTTTTTGGAAAACCGATTGCGTGAGAAGTTTGATTTGGAGGGTACCCCGGTGAGGTTATTTTTTAGAAAAAAATAAAGTGGCAACGTTTGCAGCAGTGAATGGAGCCCTGCTTTTGACCTCATTTAACTGAGAAAGCAATAATTTTTCTGATTTCTTGATTTAAAATCAATCTGTCCACTTATATTTGCGGGCAAATTTATAACCTGTAAACTATGAAAAAATTGTTCGCACTCATGATGGTATGCGGCTTTGCTGTTGCATTTACTGCATGCGGTAACAAAGCAAAAGAAGAAGCTGCTGCAAAAGCAAAAGCTGACTCTGTAGCTGCTGCTGCAAAAGCTGATTCCATTAAGAAAGTTGAAGAGGCTGCTGCCGCTGTAGCGAAAGCAAAAGCTGACTCTGTTGCAAAAGCAGATTCAGTAGCCAAAGCCACTTCAGCAAAAAAGAAGAAGTAATCTCTTACCAAGAGATTTTCCCGGGAAGGCTTTAGAAAAACTAAAGCCTTTTTCTTTTTATGCTTCCTGAAAAAATAACGCAACTTCTTATCCGGTATGTGCCGCCTCAGGCAGCAGAGTATTGTTTTAAGGTATGGCAGCAAGCTCCTTTCGAATTTAAGATTAGAAAAAGCCGGGCTTCTAAAGTGGGAGATTTTACCTGTACTCCCGGCAAAAAGCCTCAAATTACCGTAAACGAAAACCTGCAAGCACATCTTTTTTTGATGACCTATATTCATGAGGTGGCCCATCACCATGTACATATCGCTTATGGACATCGGGTGGAGGCGCATGGCACTGAATGGAAAAAATCATTTCAACAACTAATGTTGCCCCTGCTTACCCCTGAATATTTTCCTGAGCCGTTATTAAGTGGGTTAACAAAACACATGCAGAACCCCAAAGCCTCCAGTTTTTCTGACTCAAATCTAAGCCGGTTGTTTCGTGAGTTAGACCCTTCCCAAGAATCAGGATTACTGCTTTCTCAAGTTTCGGAAGGAAGCATTTTTCATTTGCACGGCCGGTGGTTTACTAAAGGAAAACTGAGAAGGACGCGCGTACTTTGTCGGGAGCTAAAAACGCGAAGGCAATACCTGGTGCCTACTGATATGGTTGTTGAAAATATTCAACTGTCTATGTTATAGGGTCTTTCTATTACTGATGGCCTTCCTTACGTTCCCTAATTTTTTAAGCAAAAGTTTTGCGCGCGACTCATCTATGTTTAGCTCATCCATTACCATTTGTACCCCCCGATGAACTAATTTTTTATTGGTGAGTTGCATATCTACCATTCTGTTTCCTTTCACCCGCCCAAGTTGAATCATGGTAGTCGTAGAAATCATGTTGAGTACCAACTTTTGGGCAGTACCAGCCTTCATGCGGGTGCTTCCGGTAACGAATTCTGACCCGACTACTACTTCAATTGGATAGTCAACGGCAGTAGCTAGTTCTGAGCCCTTGTTGCAGGTAATGCAGCCGGTTAGCACTTTATTCTTTTTTGCCTCTTTTACCCCCCCCACAACATAAGGAGTACGACCTGAAGCGGCAATGCCTATTACAACGTCATTTTGATTAATACTAAACTTAAGTAAATCTTTCCAGGCTTGCTTTGGATCATCTTCTGCATTTTCTACGGCTTTACGGATGGCCTTGTCGCCACCGGCAATCAGGCCGATAACTTTATTAAACGGCATTCCATACGTAGGCGGAATTTCTGAGGCGTCTAAAATGCCGAGTCGGCCGCTTGTACCTGCACCTATGTAAAATAGTCTTCCTCCCTTTTTCATTTTGTATACAATCGCCTTCACCAGAGCTTCGATGTTAGGAATGGATTTTTTTACAGCCACCGGCACAGAAATGTCTTCACGGTTGATGTTGTTCAGCAGTGTGCGCACACTCATTCTCTCTAAATTCTGGTAACGAGAAGAGGATTCGGTCGTGCTTATTTTTTTGTGAGTCATAAATCTTTCTGATGAAACAAGGTAAGCCCGGCAATCGGACCTTCCAGAATATTTTTAACAGTGATGCCCTTGTCATTAGCTACTTGCCTGACTATATCGCTGAAGTAAAAACCAATCGACCCGACAAAATGTACTTTCAGATTTTTATAATTCTCGTATTTCATCACATTGTTTTCAAAAAAATCAGAGAAACTTTGATACGCTAATTGATAACAATAGGGTTCTTTCAGGTGTTGAAAAATAAACTTAGCAAAACTGGCTAAAAATGCTCCGGGTTTTTCCTGCTGATATACTTTTCCCAACACTTCTTCGCGTGTAAAGGGGTACCTGGTCTTGAATTGGGCAGCTAATTCTTGTGGCATTTCTTCACGGAAATAATCAAAAATCAATTGCTTTCCCATGTACGTACCCGATCCTTCATCAGCCAGAATCCAGCCGAGGTTGGCCACATTTCCAATGATCTTTTCTCCATTGTACAGGCATGAGTTTGAGCCTGTTCCGAGAATGCAAGCAATACCCGGCTCACTTCCGCACAAGGCGCGTGCAGCCGCGAGCAGATCCCACCCTACTTCAATAGTTGCCTTGGGAAAATGCTGCGCAAAGACTTGTTGAATGAGTTGAACATTTTTTTCTGATGAAACCCCGGTGCCATAAAAAAATATTTTTGAAACATTTTCAGTGACCAGTTCAAGGAGTGTCTCTTTTATGATTTTTTGTAAGTGATCTATGGGCTGGTAATAGGGGTTAAATCCTGCACTATTTGCCTGGTGAATTTTGCCATCACGGGATAGCAACCGCCAATCAATTTTTGAGCCTCCGCTGTCTGCAATGATGATCATTAGGGATATACACTTTTTTTTGCGAATGTAGTTATTTGATTATTTTGAATAAAAAATGCGAGCCATCATCTTCATTTTTTTATTAGCCGGGCAACTTCAGGCTCAATCGTTTGTGTTGGTCTTTTTGTACCCTCGTGAAGATAAACCTGAATTACCGAAGGAGCAAGTTGATAAACTGATGCAAGGGCATTTTGCTAATATCCAAAGGTTGTCCTCGGAAGGTAAGCTGGTGGTAGCCGGTCCTTTTGAGGAGGGGGGCGGAATATTCATCTTCCGGTCAACATCTTTCGATGAAGTCAGAGAATGGCTTAAGCCTGATCCGGGCATTCAAGCCAACCGATGGAAAATAGAAATGGTTCCTTATAAACCTCGCTATGGCACGCCTCAAGGTGGTCATAAGCCGTATGATTATGTAGTGTACCAGTTCATACGCTTCACCTCGTACATCGCCAAGTTTAATATCAATGACATGCCACAACTGATGAAACAGCATGATGATTACCTTGCCGAACTAAAAAAGTCGGGCAACGTGGTGGCCGAAGGTACCTTCAACGACACCGATGGTGGTATTCTTGTTATGAAAGGTGAACTGAACAAAGAAGTGATAGAATCTGACCCGGCCGTACACGCAGGTCTTCTTGAAATAGAAATTAAGAAGTGGACGGTGGCCAGGGGCGCATTTGGAGAAAAGTAAGTACCTGTTTTTATTACTCCGAAACCACCACCGCCAATTTATTACCTTCGGCATTTACAGCCAGGCGAGTAATTCCTTTTAAAAATTCAAATCCTGATTTGATTTCCACCTCTTTCCATACCGTGTCTTTTTGTGGGTCTAACCAAAAAATTTTGATGCCATCGCTCATTACTATTTTTCCATCGGGTGTCCAGCACAAATCTTCACGGCCGGGAAGTGTCTTAGCAATTTCAGCGATCTCATCAGATGCCGGATTAAATTTTTTGATCGTCCAGTTTTGTCCATCTGTTTTATGAATAAAACTGATTTCATTTTTTTGCGGGATGCGATGCAGTGACCGCCCAATGTTTTCGGCAAGTATCCGGTCGTGACGAGTGGG
The DNA here is from genome assembly GCA_018266435.1 of Bacteroidota bacterium. GTDB lineage: Bacteria > Bacteroidota > Bacteroidia > Cytophagales > Cyclobacteriaceae > ELB16-189. The sequence continues at coordinate 36,858 of JAFEAL010000012.1, forward strand.
CAAAATAAAAAAATGCAAGGTGTTAGGCATATTTTCTTTTCCTAAAACAAATAAAGCCAGGTGGCTGTTATCAGCCCACACATGATAACCCACCACAAGATTATCAATAATGGTCAACGGGTCTCCGCCTTCTACCGGGTATTTCCCCAAATCCTGTGCACCATTGTCGCGTTGAATAATGCATGAAACATAAAGCTGATCAGGAGTGAGCGTAGGTGAGTATTCGCGCTCATGTGACCGGGTCAACGACTTGGTTTCATTGGTTTTGAAATTATAAAACTTGATGTCTGCTCTTCCGCTGTCATTAAAAGACGAGTAGTACACAATGGGCATATCGGCATGAAAGGATGGTTGATTATCATACCCTTTGTGGTTTGTAATGTTTCGTGGGTTCGATATGGAAATTTTACTTTCTTTCAAATGGAAATCAAAGAGTATGATTTCTGATCCGGCTTGGGCAAAATGTATTGATGGAACAGCCGACAGGATAGCCAGTACGACCCATTTGACCGATGGATGTTTCATAGGTTTTTGATTTGGTTAACAAAGTAATCAATATTTTTCGCAAAGTATTTTCGGCAAGATCCATCGGTACATATGCTTACATTACATCAATCATTCTTTGATGCTAAAATGATTTATCTTTGGCTAGATGGGAAGTTATGATTTAATCATCATTGGCGCAGGCCCAATAGGGATGGCATGCGGTATTGAGGCGAAGAAGGCTAAAATTGACTATGTCATCATAGAAAAAGGATGCTTGGTTAATTCGCTGTACCACTACCCCATGAACATGACCTTCTTTTCCACCTCTGAGCGGCTGGAGATTGGAGATGTGCCCTTCGTTTCCAGCAGTCCAAAACCCACACGTACTGAAGCATTAGAATATTACCGAAGAGTATGCACGAGTTGGAACCTGAACGTAAAATTGTATGAAGAAGTAAAGCAGGCTAAACTCTCTACCGTGGGTAGCTTTTCAATCGTAACCACTAAAGGCAAATACTCTGCACGGGCCATTGTTCTTGCTCTCGGGTTTTATGACTTGCCGTATTTACTGAATGTGCCCGGAGAAGCACTGCCCAAAGTAAGGCACTACTATGATGAGCCGCATCCGTATTTCAAGCAAAAGGTAGCGGTGGTAGGCGCGGCCAACTCGGCCGTAGATGCTGCATTAGAAACCTGGCGCAAAGGGGCCGAAGTGACTATGGTCATTCGCGAAACGGGAATTTCTGATAGCGTAAAATATTGGGTTAAGCCCGACATAGAAAACCGTATCAAAGAAGGAGCGATTAAAGCCTATTTTAATTCTTCCATTATGCGAATAGGAGAAACAGAAATCGAAGTAAAAACTCCCGAAGGAACAAAGAAAATTGAAAATGATTTTGTGCTGGCCATGACAGGCTACCAGCCACCGTTTGACCTGATGAAATCAATGGGTATTCAGTTCAATAATGATGAGTTTCACACGCCCATCTACAACCAAAAAACCATGGAAACGAGTGTATCAGGATTGTATTTGGCGGGTGTGGTATGTGGCGGGTTGAAAACCAACAAGTGGTTTATTGAAAACTCGCGCGACCATGCCAAACTTATTATTCGGGATTTATTTTCTTAGACTATTGATACTTGGTAAGCTGCGATTTGCTCACCACCTGGCTCAGCACAAATTTTCCGCACGAATCGGCAAAAATAATTTGAGGTGTTTTTTGCCAGGTGGCACACGTGCCCATGCCCTCAGCTATGTAGTGGCATTTCCAGTTAAGGGTGGCATCGGGAGTTGCTAATTTAATCTGATAATAAGAAGTGTTTTCGCAGTGACAGCCCGTGAGTATCAGAAGCACCAAACAAAATAATCGCATCATATAAGGATAAACGAATATTCATACCCTTTGGTATGACAAAGTAATTTGCCAAACGTACGTAACGAAGACCAACGGCATCAGGCATCGGCCAAATGATGATTAACGCTATGAGTGTAATATTCCTTGTTTTTGGATTTCGGAAATGAATACCAGGTTTTCTTCACAGATTGTATCGGGCACAAATACAAAACGTTTGTCGTAAATCTCGCGGCCAATGTAGTAACTCACCCAATATTCATTATTGAGGTGAAATACCTTGGGGTCAATGGATTCTACAATAGCCCAGCTTTTTGCGTCAACCGTTTCCAAAAAGTGGCGCAGGGTGGAGGTGCGTTGTTCTTCTCCGTCTTTCTCGCCATAGCCTCGGCTGGCCACCAGTGTATTTTCAATCGGGAAGTCATTGTTGTTGATGAGGTACACTTTCCACTCGTCTTGATTCAATAGGTTTTTCTCGTACGCAACAGCAAGTGTTACATTTTTTACGTCAGGTTTGATAATGTCTTTGTTCATACCGTGAGCTTCATTTGAAATAACGAGATCAATTTTATTTTTAAGATTTCTTTCACGTTCGTCATTTCTTGTTTGGTACGGAGTTCTTTTTCCATCGAGGTAACGGCCTTATCAGTAATGCCACAAGGCACGATGTGATTGAAATACGATAAGTCAGGATTTACATTCAAAGCCAGCCCATGCATGGTTATCCATCGGCTGGTTTTTACCCCCAGGGCACAAATTTTTCTTGCTTTGTGCGGATCATTCGTGTCCAGCCAAACCCCGGTAAGCCCTTTGATTCTACCGGCCTGTATTTTAAACTCCGCCAGTGTTTGAATAACCGTTTCTTCCAGCAAACGCATGTACTGATGAATGTCGGTAAAAAAATTTTCCAAGTCGATGATCGGATAAACCACTAGTTGCCCGGGGCCGTGGTAGGTGATGTCTCCCCCCCGGTTAATGTGATAAAAACTCGCACCTATCGAAGAGAGTTCTTTTGGCTGAATGACTAAATTTTTTTCATCACCACTTTTGCCGAGTGTGTAAACGTGTGGATGCTCACAAAAAATCAGATAGTTGTCAGTTGGTTTTTGTTCCTGACCCAAACCGTTTCTGTTTTCTGCTTTGGTTGCAAGAATGCTGTTGAATAATTCAGTCTGGTAATCCCAGGCTTTTTGGTAATCAATCAGGCCAAGGTCAGTAAACTTTGTTTGTTTATTGAGAACCTGATTCATGGGTATGCATCCAACTGATCCATCGGCAAAATAGTTTCACTTCAGCTTAGCCAGTTCTTGTTTTAAAAAATCAATGTCTTCTACCGAATCAGGATCTACGCCATTTTCTTTGGCCAGAAAATAAGAAATCCAATCCGTCAGGTGAATCAGGTAATAGTATTGCTCCAACAACGAGGCACCTTCGGCCACGATGTCAATAATCGGGTTTGATTTTTTTTCAAAGATTTCACGACAGATTTCCATTCTTTTTTCTACCCGCTCGTGATCATGATCGGAGTATAAATAAACCACTTGCGATTGTTGCAAGATGCTTTCCGGAAAGCGCCAGCCTACAATTTCGTTGTGATTCATTTCCGGAAATGTATTCACGTGTGCAAACTGCTTGGCGTTTTCGTTGATCTGGTTTTGAAAACGGATTGCCATGGCTTTTAACCGCTCATCGCAATAGATAACGGGCAATTTTCCTCGTAGTTTTTTTGAGATTAGTTCTGCTTCAGATTGAATGGCTTTTTCTCCACGATTTAAATACTCAATGGCATTTTCAGTTTCTTTGATATAAGCTGCCCCAATCAGGTTAGTATGGTACAACGCGTGCAAAAGTGAAATCATGGTGTAGCCCACTTGCCCGCGCGAGCCCGTTGAGCCGCCCGGCACCTGAATATAAACCAGGTTGTATTCCTTGGCCAACTCCAGTAATCGGCCTCCTGATGTAATGCAAATCACGTGGGCCCGTTTCAGCATGCCTTTGTGTACAGCCGCCAGTATTTCTTCTGTGTTGCCACTATACGAGCAGGCGATGAATAAGGTATGAGGGCTGACAAATTGCGGAATATTATAGCCTTTTGAAACGGTGATCGGGATTGGCACGCGGCCAAATGTGAGCGACTCCACCAGGTTAGCACCAATACCCGAACCACCCATACCGGTGATAAGGATGTTGCGAATGTCGCTGCCCGGACGCACGATGTCTATGGCCTCACCTACTTTGAGCGCATGTGCTAATTGCTGCGTAAAACCTTCAATGACTTTCTTCATGCGATGTGTTATCTTTAGCGATCAAAGGTAAAATAAAAGCCGTGAGCGATAAAATCAGCAAAGGCAAAGAAGGAGAAAATCTGGCATCTGACTTTTTGAAAAAGAAAGGCTTTGAAATTATTGCCCGAAACTTTCGTTACAAGCGATCAGAAATAGATTTGATTGTAAAGAAAAATAACTGGCTCGTATTTGTAGAAGTGAAGATGCGCAGCTCAGATGCGTACGGTTACCCGGAAGACTTTGTTGACCGTAAAAAAGCAACCAACATAATAGAAGGGGCAGAAGAATACACCTACCAACAAAACTGGCAAGGTAATGTACGCTATGACATCGTTTCTATCCGCGAGCAACACGGAGAAAAAGAAATTGTACACATTGAAGATGCGTTTTACTGAAACAAAGAATGGTTATGAGCCAGTCCAAACTAGTAGATACCTATATCGCCAAGTCGGCTCGATTTGCAAAACCCATTCTCAACCACTTGCGCGAGTTGGTACACCAGGCTTGCCCTGAAGTAAACGAAGTGATCAAGTGGGGATTCCCCAATTTCGACTACAAAGGTGTATTGTGTAGTATGGCAGCCTTCAAGCATCATTGTTCGTTTGGTTTTTGGAAATATTCGTTATTGAATGACCCACTGGAAATTCTCTCAGCGAGAAATGAAGGTGGAAGCATGGGCAACTTGGGAAAAATTACGTCACTCAAAGATTTGCCGTCAGACAAGATCATTTTGAATTTTATCAAACAAGCGGTTGAATTGAATGAACAACAAATCAAGCGCCTAACAAAAACCACACCTAAAGGCTCGAGAACAATTCACACGCCAGATTATTTTGCAAGAGCATTGAAAAAAAATAAAATTGCCGGTAAGGTTTTTGAAAACTTTAGTTACTCTCACCGCAAAGAATACATCCAATGGTTTGAAGAGGCAAAAACCGAAGAGACCCGCAACAAACGCATCGCACAGGCTATTGAGTGGATTGCCGAAGGAAAAGGCAGAAACTGGAAGTACGCAAAAAAGTAACTTACTTCGAGGCTGATAAATAATCCAGCGTAAGGTTAAGCAACGCACTGACTCCAACCTTAAATGAATTTTCATCCAGCAAAAAATCTACGGTGTGGTGCGTGGGTTTTCGCTGTGGGTTCATCGCCTCCGGATAGGCCCCTAAAAAGAAAAAGAAGCCCGGCACTTTTTGTTGATAAAAAGAGAAATCTTCGGCCATGGTTACAGCATCAATCACATTCACCCGCCCCGAACCAACCGTTTTGACTAAACTTTTTGCAGCTTGTATGGTAAGGGCCGGATCATTGACCGTGGGCGGATACCCCTTACTAATTGTCACTTCTGCCGCTGCACCCGAGGCTTCAGCAATTTTTGTAGCGGTAAGTTTTATTTTCTGATGAATTTTTCGTTGCATGGCTGTATCAAAAGTGCGGATCGTTCCTTGCATAATCGCTTCATCAGGAATAATATTTCTTCGTACCCCTGCATGAAGACTGCCCACTGTAATTACGGCACTGGCTTTGGTTAATTCAGATTGCCGGCTCACGATGGTTTGCAGGCCGGTAACAATTTCACTGCTTATTACTACCGGGTCAACTCCGTCCCACGGTGTGGCTCCGTGTGCGCCTTTTCCAATCACTTTAATATCAAAACCATCTACAGCCGCCATGAGTGACCCCGATCGGTAGTTCAGTGTACCCGAAGGAAGTAAAGACTGAATGTGCAATCCGAAAATGGCATTCACTTTGGGGTTCTCCAGCACACCTTCTTTCACCATTAACTCAGCGCCAGCAGTTCCTTCGTCTGCAGAAACTCCCTCTTCGGCCGGCTGAAAAATAAATTTGACCGTACCTTTCAGTTCTTTTTTATTCTCAGAAAGAATTTTCGCCACGGTCATGAGTATAGCCATGTGCGCATCATGGCCGCATGCGTGCATTACACCGGTTTCTTGTCCGTTGAGTAAGGCTTTTTCTTTAGAAATAAAGGGCAATGAATTATGTTCGGTTAGCGGAAGCGCATCCATGTCGGCACGTAGTGCCACTACCGGGCCGGGCTTTCCTGTTTTCAATAAACCTACGACACCTGTTTTGGCTAGGGGGTAGGTCACTTCCATACCCAGCAATTTCAGATAATCAGCTATAAAAGCACCCGTTTGTTTTTCGTGGTTGGAAAGTTCAGGGTTTTGATGAAATTTTCTTCGCCATTGGATGAGTTGAGGCTCTAATTTACTGACCTGTTGATCGAGACTAGCCTGAAAGCTGCTGCTATGTTGTGCAGTTGTTTGAAAAAACAAGGGCAGAAAGAAAATGAAAATAAATTGCTTGTTCATACCTTTTGGTTTTCAAATCCTAAGATAACCTAAAATGGATTGGATAAAAATTTTTAATACACGCGATGAGGCAGCCGCAGCACTGAACCATAACCCCCGGCTGCTGATTGTGCGGGGTAAACGAATTTGCCTGGCTTTGTTCGGTGAAAAATTATTTGCTGTGCAAGACAAATGCACCCACAACGGAGAATCTCTGAGTAAGGGGACTCTCAACTATTGTGGAGAAATAGTGTGTCCGCTGCACCACTATCAGTTTGATTTAAAAACCGGAAGAGAAAGTACACAACGCAGCAACGATTTAGAGTGTTTCCCTATTCAAGAAAACGAAGACGGAATTTTTATCGGAGTGTAATTTTTTAGGGTAACTCTTTGCCCATTACCCACTTCAGCATTTCAAACCAATCTTGGCGGTCAAGCTGAATGTCAATTGATTTAGCGGCTTCTTTGATTCGTTCGGGTTGGGTGGTGCCGATCACCGGAAAAATTTTTGCTGGATGCCTGAGCAGCCAGGCAATGGCCATCTGAGTATAAGAAGCATTGTACTTCCCGGCCATACTAAACATGGTGCGTTCATTCACGGGGAGAGTTCCTCCACCCAGCGGAGACCACGCCATAGGCGAAACACCAAACTCCAACATCAAATCCAGGTCACCATTGAATAACGGATCAATTCTGGAGAGAGAAATCTCAATCTGGTTGGTAACTAACGGAAAAGGCATGTGCTTTTGTAGCATACGAAACTGGCTTGGCGTAAAATTGGAAACACCAAAATGCAAAACCTTTCCTTCCTTGTTGAGTTGAACAAATGCTTCGCTCACTTTCTGCGGATCCATTAATGGATCGGGTCGATGGATTAACAACAAGTTGATATGATTCGTACGGAATTTTTTCAACGAATTTTCAACTGACCAAATGATGTGCTCTTTGGATGTATCATAATGATGCACACGGGTATCTGGCCTTTTTGCTGAAGGAAATTTTATATCACACTTGGTGATGAGTTCAATTTTGTTTCGTAAACCCGGGTTTCGGTCTAGCACTCTTCCAAAAATTTCTTCGTTGCCGTGGTCGCCATAAATATCGGCATGATCAAAGCTGGTAATGCCTTCTTCCAAAGCAGCAAGAGCCAAACGCTCCACGGTCTCAGCCGATACCGTGTGCCATCGCCAGGCACCGGCTACAATGCGCGAAAATGTTGGCCCTTGCGTATGGATTTTAGCTTTCTCCATCAACTGTCTTTATGCTGAAAGCACTTGCCATTTTTGCTTGAGGTCATACGTTTGCAGCGGGTGCCATCTTTGGTTTTGCCTGAGCATTGTGCCATTTTATCTTTCAGGTGGTCATCGGGTTTACACATGGCGCAGGCAGTTTTGCCAGCTTTTTTGGCTGCCGCCAGTGTCAGACCATCGGCATCGCCCGAAAGTTTGCAGTCGGCCGTGTGGTACTTTTCACCTTTGGGTGAGGCGTATACCGTTTGTGCTTTGGATGTAATGGCCAGGCCGGCCATCATCACAAAAAATACTAATAAGAATTTCTTCATACTGGTTTATGTTGGTTAATGCCCGAAGTTGCTAAAATCATATTGAAAGAAAAAAAATAAAATTGAAGGCAAAGCATTTTTTTCAAAAAGAAAATCCATGAATTGTAATTACTTTTACAGCGCATGGAATGGCTTATTGTTATTGCATTAATTGCTTTTGGGTTAGCGCTCATCATCGCTGAAATCATTTTTGTACCGGGCACTACGCTGGTAGGAGTATTAGGTTTTGGGTTTCTCATTTTAGGTACGGGGTTAAGTTTCCGTTATTTTGGAAGTGAGACAGGTTGGGTAACGGTAGGTTGTACGGCCGTGGCAGCGGGAGTAGTTTTATATTATTCTTTTTCAGCTAATGTATGGGGAAAATTTTCGCTCAAAACGGCCAGCCACAGCAAAGTAAATGAAGGAGAGCTGGATGAATTGATTGTGGGAACAGAAGGGCAGACTACCTCTACGCTGCGGCCGGTGGGCAAGGCCGAGATCAACAACAAAACCTATGAAGTGAAAACTTCGGGCGAATACGTGGAAGCGGGCAAACGAATACGCGTGACTAAAATTTTACTGAACCAAATTTTTGTAGAACCAATCAACTAATCAACTTATGGAAAGCTTTGCTTTTATTTTTATTGTGTTTGTAAGCATCATCGCATTTTTTATGTTCATGTATTTTGTGCCTGTGGGGCTGTGGATCACAGCTATATTTGCAGGTGTAAAAGTGACCATCGGAGAGTTAATCGGTATGCGCATACGCAAAGTGCCACCGAGTGTAATCGTCAACTCGCTCATTACGGCTACTAAGGCCGGACTACAGGTAACTACACGAGAACTGGAAACGCACTACCTCGCGGGCGGAAACGTGCCAAACGTAATCCGCGCGTTGATCTCGGCCGACAAAGCCAATATCAATTTAAGTTTTAAGCAAGCCACAGCCATTGACCTCGCAGGACGCGATGTGTTTGAAGCGGTGCAGATTTCAGTTAACCCGAAAGTAATCAATACTCCCAAGGTTGCAGCTGTAGCAGCCGATGGCATTCAGTTGATTGCCATTGCCCGCGTAACGGTACGTGCCAGTATTCAACAATTAGTAGGTGGGGCCGGTGAAGAAACGATATTGGCTCGTGTGGGTGAAGGTATTGTTACTTCCATTGGTTCGGCCAAATCGCACAAAGAAGTGTTGGAAAACCCTGACAAGATTTCAAAACTGGTTCTCTCACGCGGATTGGATGCAGGCACTGCGTTTGAGATTCTTTCGATCGATATTGCCGATGTTGACGTAGGGGCTAACATTGGCGCCAAATTACAAACCGACCAAGCCGCTGCCGATTTAAAAGTAGCTGAAGCTAAGGCTGAAGAGCGCAGGGCAATGGCGGTGGCAGTAGAACAGGAGATGAAAGCCAAAGCACAAGAAGCGCGAGCCAAAGTAATTGAAGCTGAGGCTGAAATTCCAAAATCCATTGCACAGGCTTTTGTGAATGGAAATCTTGGCGTGATGGATTATTACAAAATGCAAAACGTGCAGGCCGATACCGAAATGCGTCAGTCGATCTCAGGTTCGGGAAAAGGTAATCAACCGAATAACCCAACGAAATAAAATTATAAGCCGTTTGACTGATCACCGGTCAGACGGCTTTAAACGGAAGCCAGTAAAATCTTGAAGAGTGATTTAAAAACAAGATTGCCTCGGTCATTCTGCCCTCACAATAACGTTTAAATTACAAAGTCAGTTTGATTTGATCTGAATAAAATTTCATCCGCGAATGCGAACGATCGAGCAAATCGATTTTGTCTATTATTGCTTTTTTGTGGTTGATAAATACTTCAATGTAATCACTGCCCAGCAGGTATAAATTTACTTTATGGTGATAATAGCGAATGGCCGTAACAAACGTGCCATGTTTGTAGAGTTCTTCTACTTTTTTATTGAGTGAACATTTTCGCAGGTCAGACCATGAAAGCATAAGTGAAGATACAAAATGCAAAGCAAAAAAATGACTTTGAAAAAAAACCGGGTGAGTACGTTTGTTAAGCAGGCAAAATTATTTTTTACCTTCTGCCATTTTTTCGGCAGTCTCGGCAATTTTTAACTGCTCAATAAAACTATCTACCTCTCCGTTCATAATGGCCGGAAGGTTATGCTGGGTGTAGCCGATGCGGTGGTCGGTAACGCGGCTTTGCGGATAATTGTAGGTGCGGATTTTTTCTGAGCGATCGCCACTGCGTACCTGGCTTCTGCGCGAAGCACCAATCTCAGCCTGTTGCTTTTCCACTTCCATCTCATAAAGTTTGGTGCGCAACATCTGGAGTGCACGCGCACGGTTGCCATGCTGTGAACGCTCCACCTGACAAGTAATTACAATGCCCGTAGGCTTGTGGGTAAGTTGCACTTTAGTTTCTACTTTGTTTACATTCTGTCCACCCGCCCCGCTCGATCGTGCTGTTTGAAATTCAAGGTCGGCCGGATTAAGTTCCACATCCACTTCTTCTGCTTCCGGAAGAACCACTACCGATGCGGCCGAAGTATGCACACGTCCTTGTTGTTCGGTTTCCGGTACTCGTTGAACACGGTGTACACCCGACTCATACTTTAACAGCCCGTAAGCTCCTTCACCTTCCACGCTCGTAATTACCTCTTTGTAGCCTCCTGCTGTTCCTTCGGTAACGTCTACTACCGAGAATTTATACCCTCTTCGTTCGCAGAAGCGTTGGTACATGCGCCAAAGGTCACCCGCAAAAATGGCGGCTTCATCACCACCCGTGCCAGCGCGTATTTCGAGTACAGCATTTTTTTCATCGTTGGGGTCTTTGGGCATCAGCAGCTCCTTGATTTCGTTTTCTAATGACTCGCGCTTGGGCTCCAATTCATCAATTTCCATTTTGGCCAATTCGCGCAACTCTTCATCTTTTTCTTTTTGCAATACTTCTTTGGCATGGCGAATACCCTCTAATGCAGCCAGGTACTGATCCGATTTTATCACCACCTTTTCCAAACTCCGGTACTCTTTGCTGAGTTGCTGAAATTTCTTTTGGTCTTTTACCGTATCAGGCTGAACCAGCAGCAAGCCTACTTCTTCAAAACGATTTCTTATATCGGTTAATTTTTCGATCATATTTTATAACGGGGGCGCAAGTTAGCAAAATCGCGCAATCAGATTAATTGTACGATTTTGCAAAAAATACTGTTCGGTTTTATACAGCTTCATTTTTATAAATTGATTTTTGCCTTAAAAAAAGGCCCGGGTATATCTGAACGGTTTTTGCAGAGAACTATGAAAATTTATTTATGGTTAAAGGTTGTATGTTTTTAGTCATTGGGTTTATGTGCTTATGCGCAATACCTCTCTGCATCGGATTAGCCGGAGGTATCTTCGGAATGATTATGGGGTTGATGGGTGGCATTTTTGGAATCATTGCTGCTGTTTTTGGTGCAGTCTTTGGTCTGTTGGCCGCTATTATCAAAGGGTTCTTTCACTTGCTGTTTGGTTGGGGATGGCAGCACGATGGATTTTCTTCTCACCAAGGTGGCGGCTTTGTTTTGGCCGTAGTCGTAATCGTAATTTTAGCGGTTGTATTAGGACGGAAGAAATAGACTATAACTTCAACTCTGCCCGCATCAATAAAATATGGTTGCGGAGTGCATCTTGCCAGGTTTCATCGGCATCCCAGTGAGTACCGAGAAAAATATTTCCATATTCTGAATTCTTAAAATAGAATTTATAAATTTTTTTCTTCGAAGACATTGTTTTTATTTTTTGCACACCTTGATCAAAATAATTGGTGAGCAGTGAACTGGCTGTTTGTGAAACATCATAGCCCAATATATCACGGGCCACATCGCCCCGAGTATGCACAAACCGCAACACCAACCGAAATCCTTTTTCTTCCAGTTCATTGTCTTTCAATGCCGGATCAACCAATTGGTATTTAAATGGAAATTTTTCTTTTAAAAATTCTTCCAGGTCTTTATCATCGGCTTCATTACCCATCCGGGGAATGGCAATTTTTGCCAGCCGGATGTCGGGTGTAAACCGCTCGTCTCGTTCGCGAAAATACCGCACTGAATATTCCCTTTCAGCCACATCGTTGATCAGCAGGTTTTCCTTTTTTTGCGTGCTGATGCAAAACCGGTACACAGCCTGCAGCAACGCAGGCAAGCTGGAATCGTCTAATTTCCACGAAACGTGTTGGTTGTCAACCAACTCGTTGGTGCCGTTGTATTCGGTTATGATAATCTGAAAACCCCTTCCGGATTTTTGAAGGAGGATCAAAAATTTAATATTGCGGGTAGAGAAATAAGTTGAAAACGTACGAGACGGATCAAGACCGCTCAGCACATAGTCTGAGTCAATGTAAAGCACCGCATCTATACCCGCCTGCTGAAAATATTTTTGAGCCTCCTGAAGTTCAGAGGCAGAGAAACTTGCCTCATGCAGCACGACCGACCGGCCTGCACACAAGCCTGCCGGAAGCAAACTGCCAATATTTAGTTTGCCAATAAGTTTATCAGTTTCAGAAACAGGTTGCGCATAACTTGCGTAGCCCAAAAAAATCAATAACCAGGAAAGCGTAAATCGAAAAATCATTGGTTGATAAACGAGGGCTGTTCTGAAATATTGCCGCCTATACCGCTCTGCAAAAGTGGTAAAAAAACTTTGTACCTTTAATTAATGAAAATAAACATTCAACCGCTACTCAGAACATTGATGGATGTGCTTGACAGGCTTTCTGAAGGAACTAATTGATAACCGATTGTATAGCGACCCCCGCACTTTTGTTTGATCACCAAAGTATGCTCGCTGAATTTTTTCATGCAAGTGCGAAATTTTCTTAAGAAAAAAGGAGCGATTGTTTTATCTCCTTTTGATGTGAACTTGAACAAACCAGAAATGCCGCACACCCCGACCTTTCCGAGATATTAAAGTCAAACCCCAATTAAAATTGTAGGGGTCGTTATTCGGGTGCGCCTGATTTATGGGCAGAGGTTTTATCCGGGGCAATAAAGACTACATTTCATGACCAAAAAAACCACTGCGAAACATTTGGTGCGTAAGACATTGGATCGTGGATACGGAAACCAAACTGACCTTAGTTTTCTCTCTGGGAAAGTAAGTATGTAAAAATTGAAAAACCCAGTGTACACCGAATCTTTGCTTTTACAAGCCTGCTTCAAGTTTTAAATTTGTTTTTTATTTGGCTGGAAACTTTATCGGGCACATTTTTGCACTCCTAACGTTTCCATGTCTCTCACTTCTAAAAACCCAATTGATAACTCCGGGCACGAATTCATTGACATAATCGGTGCGCGCGAACACAATTTGAAAAATATCAGTGTATCGCTGCCCCGCAATCAATTCATTGTGATTACCGGCATCAGCGGCAGCGGCAAATCTTCGCTTGCATTTGATACGATCTATGCCGAAGGCCAGCGCAGATATATGGAAAGTTTTTCGGCTTATGCCCGCAGCTTTATTGGCAACCTGGAGCGGCCCGATGTAGATAAAATAAACGGGCTCAGCCCGGTCATTTCCATCGAGCAGAAAACAACCTCGCGCAATCCCCGCTCTACGGTAGGCACCGTCACTGAGATTTATGATTTCATGCGTTTGCTTTTTGCGCGGGCGGGAGAAGCCTTTTCTTACCTCACGGGCGAACGGATGATCAGTCAATCAGAAGACCAGATACTGGATTCAATTATTTCAAATTTCTCGGGAAAGAAATTAACCCTTCTCGCTCCCGTAATTAAAGGGCGAAAAGGGCACTACCGCGAATTGTTTGTGCAGATCAGAAAGCAAGGCTACACCAAAGTGCGCGTGGATGGTGTGGTGCAAGACATTGTTGCCAAAATGCAGGTGGACCGTTTCAAAATCCATGACATTGAAATTGTCATCGATCGGATTGTGCCCGACAAAAAAGACAGGCATCGCATCGGGCAATCACTTGCTACAGCTTTGAAAGAGGGAAAGGGAGTGATCATTGCTTTAGAGGAAACTGGAAAAACACATCATTTTTCAAAATTTTTAATGGATCCCAAAACAGGCCTGTCGTACGATGAACCTGCACCCAATAATTTTTCTTTCAACTCGCCTTATGGAGCCTGCCCGGTCTGCACGGGGCTCGGTGTGATCGAAGAAATTACCGAAGAGTCAATCATTCCCGATAAAAAATTGAGCATCAGCCGCGGAGGTATTTTGCCTTTGGGCGAATACCGCGACATCTGGATTTTCAAAAAAGTAGAAGCTATTCTCAAGCGATATAAATTAACGCTTACCACACCCATTAAAGAAATTCCCAAAGAGGTGCTGCACATTTTGATGCATGGTGATGACGTACCCGTGGCCGTGCCTTCGGTAAAATATCCGGGCACCGAATGGAACACCAAGTTTGAGGGGATCATCAGTTTTTTGCAAAAGTTGAAAGAAGAAAGCACCGAGAGCGTGAAAAGATGGGTCGAAGATTTTACCGTCACTAAAATTTGCCCCGAGTGCCATGGCGCTCGTTTGAAAAAAGAATCGCTACACTTCAAAATCGATGACAAAAACATTTCACAGCTTTCTGAACTGAACATCGATGCATTGCAAAAATGGTTTGACGGGTTAGAAAAAAGGCTGAACGAAAAACAAAAAATAATAGCTGCCGAGGTGTTGAAAGAAATCCGCAAGCGAATTGGCTTTTTGCTGGATGTAGGCCTGGACTATCTTCATCTCAACAGACCCTTGCGCACATTAAGCGGAGGCGAAGCGCAGCGCATCCGGCTGGCCACGCAAATCGGAACACAGTTGGTGGGTGTACTTTATATTTTAGATGAACCGAGCATTGGCCTTCATGCGCGAGACAATGTGAAGTTGATTAAAGCATTGAAAAATTTGCGTGACCTGGGCAACTCAGTGATTGTGGTTGAGCACGACAAAGAAATGATGCTGGAGTGTGATTACCTGATTGATGTGGGGCCGGGTGCCGGCAGACATGGCGGAAATATTGTTGCCGAAGGCACGCCTAAAGATTTCATCAAAAATAAAAGTACCACAGCAAAATATTTAAGCGGGGAAATCGCAATTAAATATTCTAAAGAAAGAAGAAAAGGCAGCGGAGAAAAACTTTCATTGCTTGGCGCTACCGGAAATAATCTAAAAAACGTAAACCTTGAGCTTTCGCTCGGCACACTCACGTGCATCACAGGTGTATCGGGAAGCGGCAAATCTACATTGATTCACGAAACGCTTTTCCCAATCCTGAACAAGCATTTTTTCAATTCCAGAACCGAGCCACTGCCATTTAAAAAAATGGACGGGTTAAAACTGATCGACAAAGTAATTGAAGTAGATCAGTCACCCATTGGCCGAACTCCACGCTCAAACCCCGCTACTTACACAGGTGTATTTACCGACATCCGCGATCTGTTCGCGCAAATGCCCGAATCAAAAATTCGCGGTTACAAAACCGGGAGATTTTCTTTCAACGTAAAAGGCGGCCGATGCGAAACCTGTGAAGGCGCAGGCTTGCGTTTGATTGAAATGGAATTTTTGCCTGATGTTCATGTGCCTTGCGAAACATGCAAAGGCAAACGCTACAACCGCGAAACACTGGAAGTGCGCTTCAAAGGAAAATCAATCAGCGATGTGCTTGACATGACGGTGGAAGAAGCTGTTGCTTTTTTTGAAAACCAACCCAAAATCCTTCGCAAAATTGAAACGCTCAATGAAGTGGGGCTCGGCTACATTTCTCTGGGCCAGCATGCCACAACCCTTTCCGGTGGCGAAGCGCAACGCGTGAAACTGGCCACCGAACTGAGCAAGCGCGACACCGGCAAAACTCTTTATATCCTTGATGAACCCACCACGGGCCTGCATTTTCAAGACATCAGTCATTTGCTCGATGTGCTTCAGAAATTAGTTGACAAAGGAAACACCGTGCTGGTGATTGAACACAACATGGATGTCATTAAATCAGCCGATCATATTATTGACCTCGGGCCCGAGGGGGGTGCCGGTGGCGGAAGGATAATTGCCATGGGCACACCCGAAGAAGTTTCAAAAAATCCTGCAAGCTATACCGGAAAATTTTTGAAAGCGGAACTTTAAAAAAATTCGTTTTGCCTTTTCTCTTTGATGAAAACTATAATTGGCGAAGCCACGCCTATTGATAACATCGTGAAAATCCATACCGTCACCAATTGTTGACCCTTTAAAAAGTTAAGCAATACAGTTAGCGCCATAAAGAGGATACCGGCAATTACCCAGACGGGGTTGTTCATGAATCGATCTGCAGGTGCATTGGTAAGGTCAATTTTAATTTTATGATCCGGCTTAAATAAGATGATCCATTTCTTATAGTCCCAGGCCAAAAGAAAAAGAGTCCCCATCAGCATCAGTAAAGTGATTGTTGGGGTGCCCATGCCAAAATTGACAGAATACGTGATCATAGTAACATTAAGGATTATTGGAAAAAAAATGATTGCGCCTATAGTTGAAAACCGTTGCGACATCAGCAGGCATCCTGCGATAAATTGACACCATCCTAAAAAATTCCAGTAAAAACCTGTTTGATACATCGCTTCAAAAAAATAACCAACGGGTTCGGATGTAGGAATCGTAGTGAACCGTTCACCTTTAATTTTTACAATAGATGCAAAAACGAATGCAAAGCCAATCAGGTAGCGCAAGTAGACTACTATAATTTTAATAAAAGTGATTTGCTTAATCTTATCCATTAGGTTGAGAGCCGTCATCATTTTTTAAATTTTCACAAAGACGCACGGGCACACCGAAAAGTTTCCAAAAACATGCAAGCTATACCGGAAAATTTTTGAAAGCGGAACTTTAAAAAAATTCGTTTTGCCTTTTCTCTTTGATTAAAACTATAATTGGCGGAGCCACGCCTATTGACAATGGGGCGCCCATGCCAAAATTGACAGAGTACGTGATCATGCAAACACTTAAGATTATCGAAAAAACTTTCTTACGGCATCGTCTTACGCTGTATGAGGGCAATGCATTTTCAAAATGAGAGGCTCAGTACCAATACGGTCGGCCCTCCATCTCATTCTGAGAAGATGATATTTGAGAGGGAAGTTATTTCTGTTTTGTCAAGCAGAAACAGTACGGGCTATAAAAAACCCCGGCCAATGTGAGCCGGGGTTTGTGGTGACGGAGGGAATTGAACCCCCGACACAAGGATTTTCAGTCCTTTGCTCTACCAACTGAGCTACGTCACCTTAAAATATTGCCTTCATCAAAAAGTGGGACGCAAAAGTAAAACAATTCTCATAAATAGAAAATATTTCAGCAGAAGCTACAACCGATAGTGTTAACCCTTTCCCAAAATTCCTATTTTTGATGTATGGCAGCACTACAACAGGCTTTATTTATCCTTACCCTTGGCTTAGCCGGTTTTTTTATCCGGCAGCGTGTGCTTCGTATTCGCAGCAACATCGGGCTGGGCAAAGAAAAGAAAATCACAGATCGTAAAAACGAACGGATAAAAAATATGCTATTGGTCGCCTTCGGGCAAAAGAAAATGTTTAAACGACCGTTGCCAGCCGTTCTTCACCTGCTCATTTACGTTGGGTTTCTGGTCATTAACCTGGAGGTGCTTGAGTTTGTGATTGATGGTGTTTTTGGAACGCACCGCTTTTTTGCTCCGTACTTAGGAAGCCTGTATCACTTGGCAATGAATTTCTTTGAATTTCTTGCAGTGGGTGTATTAATTGCCTGCTTTGCATTCCTCATCCGCAGAAATATTTTAAGAATCCATCGCTTTTGGTCTTCTGAAATGACTGCATGGCCACGCTTGGATGCCAACCTGATTCTTTCGATTGAAATTATTCTGATGATTGCCATCCTGACCATGAACGGAAGCGACCAGGTTTTACAAACGCGAATCCCCGAACATTATCTTTCAACAGGAACACTCTTCTTTAGTTCACATTTAACTTCACTATTTCAACACCTCAATACCTCAACATTGGTTATTCTAGAGCGTTTTTGCTGGTGGTTTCACATCATCGGTATTTTGGGATTTACTATTTATGTTACCTACTCTAAGCACCTGCATATTTTCATGGCGTTTCTGAATACCTACTATGCCAAGCTAGAGGCCAAAGGCCATATCAATAACATGCCGGTAGTTACCGCTGAAGTAAAGTCCATGCTTGGCCTTGCCCCGGCACCTGCGGCACCTGCTGAGCCCGGAAGGTTCGGAGCCAAAGATATCAACGACTTGAGTTGGAATAATTTGCTGGCGGCCTATTCATGCACCGAGTGTGGCCGCTGCACCAGCGAATGCCCGGCTAACCTTACGGGTAAAAAACTTTCTCCACGTAAAATCATGATGGACACGCGCGACCGGATGGAAGACGTGGGAAGAAGTATAGAAAAAGCAGGACCGGGTTTAAGTGACGGAAAATTTTTGTTAGGCGACTATATCAGCAAAGAAGAAATCAACGCGTGCACCAGTTGCAATGCCTGTGTAGAAGCCTGCCCGGTAATGATTAACCCGTTGGAAATTATTTTAGAATTGAGAAGGTATGTAGCCATGGAAGAAAGCGGCTCACCAGCTGCATGGAATTCGATGTACCAGAATATTGAGACCAGCTTTGCTCCCTGGAAATTTTCACCCAGTGACCGGTTTAACTGGGCTAAACAGGATTAAAAAATGAATGCACCAACTGTAGCAGAATTAAAAGCCAAAGGCGAAGACCCCGAAGTATTATTTTGGGTGGGCTGTGCCGGATCCTTTGACGATCGAGCCAAGCGTGTAACCCGGGCCTTTGTAAAAATTCTGAATGCCACCCAAACCAAATTTGCGGTACTCGGCACGGAAGAATCTTGCACGGGTGACCCGGCCCGAAGAGCCGGCAATGAATTTCTCTTTCAGATGCAGGCCATGAGCAATATTCAGGTATTGAATGGATACGGCATAAAAAAAATTGTTACCACATGTCCGCATTGCTTCAATACATTGAAGAATGAATACCCTGAGTTAGGGGGTGCTTACGAGGTAATCCATCACGCTACATTTTTACAACAACTGATCAACGAAGGAAAAATAAAACTGAATGGCGGAGGCTCATTCAAAGGAAAAAAAATTACATATCACGATTCGTGCTACCTGGGTCGTGCCAATAATATTTATGAAGCACCCCGCGAAGTGCTTCAAGCCCTCGATGCTGATTTGGTGGAGATGAAACGCTGCCGAACCACCGGACTGTGTTGTGGCGCTGGCGGGGCTCAAATGTTTAAAGAACCCGAAAAAGGAAAAAAAGATATCAACATTGAGCGGGCCGAAGAAGCCTTGGGTACAGGTGCCGCCACCATAGCCGTAGCCTGCCCCTTCTGCATGACTATGATGACCGATGGTGTGAAGAACAAAGAAAAAGAAGCCGAAGTGAGCGTAAAAGACCTGGCCGAACTAATTGCCGAGAGAATCAGCTAAAGGCCGGCAGTTTTTTTATCTTTAAAGAACAGCACAAAATATATAAGCACAAGCATTGCAATGTAAGCCGGTACAAGCCAGATGCTCTCCCACAGGTGCTTCCCGTCTGCCATATAATTATCGGCCGTCAATCCTGAAAACCACGTGCCGATGAACATACCCAGGCCATAGGTAGCAAATGTGAAAAGACCTTGTGCCGCATTTTTTATTTTTTCTCCGGCTTTATTTTCGGTGTACATGTAGCCCGTTACGAAAAAGAAGTCATAACAAACCCCATGAAGAATAATGCCGGCATACAGCATCCACACATTGGCTCCAAGGTTGCCAAAGGCAAAACCAACATAACGGAGTATCCACGCTAAAATACCAATGATCAGAATATTTTTTACTCCGATCCGGTTAAACAAAAACGGAATAGCCAAAATAAACACGGCCTCAGAAATTTGCCCCATAATCATTTTGCTGGCCGCCTTATCCATGCCCAACTCATTCAAAAAAAGGTTGGCAAAGCCGTAATAAAATGAAAGCGGAATACACACCAGCACGGCCGCGATGAAAAAAATCAGATACGATTTGTCTTTAAACAACACGAAGGCTTCCGTGCCAATGGCACTACCTTCTGATTTGCCTTTTGGTGGTGTGTGAGGGAGAACAAAAGAAATCAGTCCCAGCCCGGCAGAAGCAATGGCCGCCATATAAAAAGTAGATGGGGTCTTTTCAATGGAGAAGACTCCGATAAGCAGGCCAGACAAAATCCACCCGAGTGTACCAAATACCCTGATCCACGGAAATTGTTTTCCCGGATCTGTCATCTGCTGAAATGCAATGCTATTGCTCAATGCAATGGTGGGCATGTACAATAACGAATACGCCACAATGATCCAGTAGAATAAAGTATTGTCGTGGATCTGGGTTGCTAAATAAAGCAACACGCCACCGGCAATGTGCAACACGCCCATGATGCGCTGGGCTGCAAAATATCGGTCGGCTACCATGCCCACAAAAAAAGGAGAGATCATGGTGGCAATAGCCAAGGCACTGTATGCCGCCCCAATCTGCAACCCTGACGAGTGGAGGAATTCATTCATGTATGTGCCCATTGTAACGTACCAGGCACCCCAGATAAAATACTGGAGCAACATCATCAGAGAGAGCTTAACGAAAACGTCAGGTTTCATAGGGCGGGGTATTTTTTTTATGAACGTAGAAAATAATTTTCATTCAACCAACCCAAGTTTAGATCAATGAACTTCAGGCCGGTATTTTGATCCTTTAAAAATTTGTTGGGCATCGGTTATCTCCATGAGTTGAGGAAGCGTAGTGCGGGAATTTTCCGTCATGTATTTCTGTACCATTTTCCAACCTACCCAGGTGGCGATGCGTCCCGGGCATTCATTTCCTATTTCGTAGGTTTTAGGCCGCTCGTTTACATAGCGTTGTTTGATTTGTTGGCTGGTGGAAAACAACGCTTCCTCTTCAATCAGTTTTTTCCAGATTACATCCTGGTTGGCCTCCGCTCCGGCAATTTCCTTTCCGGTGTACCCGATAAAAATGCTGTCGGGGAAACAAGGCAGCATTTGTTTGGCAAAATAATAGGCCTTGCCGTAGGTAATCATGTCTGCCAGCACAGTACGGTCTTCCAGGTTGGTTTTGTTGTAGTGCTCGTCAATTCCAAAAAGTAATATCGATGAGGGCACGATATAATTTTTTTCAAATCGTTGCAGCATATACTGGTGCATATCGGGACGATACTTGGCTTTCTTGCCCAAGTAATAATCCAGCCCTACAATGATCAGCGAATCGCTCACAAATAAATCACTCTCCAGCCCGGTCAGTACAGTCAATACGTGCGGTGGTTTAAACTGTGGATAAAAATATTTCATGTTTGAAAAAGCCGTGCGAAACTCTTCCTTCAATGCACGGCCGTTACCAAACACATTTTTTGTCTCCAGTAAAAGAGTGTCCATAGAAGGGTGTGAAAACCACCGGTAGTAATGGTTGATAAAAGCCGAATCGCTTGGGTAATTTTTTCGATGAAAAAAAATATCAGCCAGGGCGAGGTGATGAGTAAAAAACCTGACCAGGTCTTTTTTTGTTTTTATGGCCGGAAGAGAATCCTCCAGAGAAATAAATGAAAAATCCATTTTCGTGTCTGGAGAATGAAGGCATTGGATCTCCCCCTCCTGAGTACACGATAAAAACCAAAAGACAAGTGCCAGGCAACTGAGGATAGCAGGAATTCTTTTCATTGAAAATTTTTAAGACTCAATATTAACTGAAAAAATGTTACTGAATTTTGTTCATCGCCTTGAATGTTGACCATCGAATGTTGAATTTTGACCAGTGAAAAAAATCAAACACATAGCCGTATCCGGCAACATAGGGTCAGGCAAAACTACCTTAGCCGAAAAACTTTCGCGCCATTACGGCTGGACCCCACTGTATGAATCGGTTGACCACAATCCCTACCTGCGCGATTTTTATGAAGACATGACGCGCTGGGCTTTTCACCTGCAGATTTATTTTCTCAACAGTCGCTTTACCCAAATACGCAACATCCGCGAAAGCGAAAAAACGATTGTTCAAGACCGCACCATTTATGAAGATGCCTATATTTTTGCACGCAACCTGCACGCCAGCGGCCACATCAATGATCGCGATTACCAAAGCTACCTCGATATCTTTCATTCGATGATTAACTTTGTGCAGCCACCCGATCTGCTCATTTACCTAAAGGCCGATATTCCCAAACTGGTAGATCAGATTCAAAAACGAAACCGCGATTTTGAATACAACATCAAACTGGAATACTTGCGTACTCTTAACGAACACTATGAAAAGTGGATTGGTGAATACACCCTCGGCAAACTGCTGGTAGTGGATATGAACAAACTCGATTTTGTAGGCAACGTAGAAGACTTTTCTTCCATCGTCAGCCGTGTAAACCTGGAGTTAAACAGTTTATTCAGTTAGCGCTACTACTGCCCTACCATAAATACTGCATTGGCAAGGATCATCTTACCGTTTTCCCAAAAGCACCTGAACGCGGGGTTATCCACCAGGTAAACCACCTGGCCTTTGCCTTTGTCTTCCACCCCAAACACTAACGTGTTCTCCAGTTTTTTATTGATTTTGTTTCCGGCAAAACCCATCAGTGGCTTTTGCCTTCCTTTCAGTATGCCTACATTCCAGCCGTTATCGAGGTAGGCATAGTGCAGGTCGTTGGTGCGCAGTGAGTAATAGAAATCATCCAGCCCAAAAGCGAGTGGGTGGGTTTTGTCAAGTGTAACCTTATAAATCGCACCAAATATATTTTCACTTAAGCCCATGCGTTCAGCTTCGGCAAATTTTACCGGGCCAGTTTTTTCTTTCCATTCTTTGTCTTCTTTCTCCGATTTCTTCCTGGCCTCCTCATCAGCAAATTCTTTTAACCGGAATCCTTTTTTGTCGGCAACCGAGCCGGTTGCGCGCGCAATTAAAATCAATTTGCCTCCATCACTCACCCACCGATCGAGGGTGGCCAGCATAGCCTCATCAAACAATCGGTAATTACCATCGGGTACAATCAGCGTGGTGTATTTCCACAAGTCAACTGTTTTAAAGTAGTCAGTGCCGATTATACTGACCGGGTAGTGAATTTGCTGTTCGAAGAAGTGCCACACTTCGCCCTGCCCAAGCGATGACACCTGGTCGCCCCCGAGCAATGCCACTTTCGGTTCTTTCAAAAAATTAACTTCGCCCGAACCAAAGTCGGCACCTTTTTCTACAAGGCCCGTAGCCGCAGTGAAAATTTTCCGGTTCAGGTTCTTGGCCAGGGTTTGCACGGTGTTATCAAAGTCGGCTATTTTTTCATTGTTCCTTCGGGTAACAATCAGGGTGCCGCGGTCAAAATTTTGCGAATGCAGTGTGAACGGCTTGTTGGCTGCACGCACTTTGATTCCTTTTTTTATCAGCGCTGCCAAAAACTCTACATCACTCAAGCTTTGATAAGTAAACAAGTAAGCGTAGGGTTTACCGGTAATGGGTAAAGCTTCAGCCGCTTTGGGTTGAAACGGTTTGGTTACGCTGATTTTTTCATTGAGGGCATAAGCTTTCATTCCGTAGCTGTAGAACAAATTCCAGCCGGTGATGTCGTACGTGAGTGAGTCGGTCAATTTATTTTGCGGCTCAAACACGGTGGTGATCAAGCGGCCTTTGGGCTGGTACACATTGAAGACAATGTCTTCGGTAGTCACATTTACATTTGTTACGGTCTGTGAGCTAAAGTCAAATCCGCGAGTAGCTTTTGCTGCTGCGGGTTGGCCATACACAATACTGTGCGTAGTCATCCAGTCAGTAATCTTTTTGATTTTGTCAGGATTATTATCTGCTTTGATTACATACGTTTTGTAAGCGGCTGCCGGAGAAGAAGAATTTTCTTTAAAGTATTTTTCAAATTCATCAATCAGTCGGGTTGCATTTTGTGATGAGGCTTCAATGGTGCTCAGACCATTGGTGAAGTGGTGCGTAAGCCGGTCTTTCAGGGTAAGCGGGTCGCCCGTGTTGGTCGTTATAGAAATCCCCGCGCCAATGCCTCCTTGCTCGTAGGTCATACCGATGGCACCGCTGTAAATGGGATACGTGTCGCCATAGCTGGGGTAAAAAAGATCGAACCGTTCTTTGGTAAAATATAACCAGCCTTGTTCATCAAAATACTTCGCATTGTTTTTTCCGATGGTGGTTTGAAATTCGCGTTGCCAATTGCTGATCACTTCGTGAAATGGCTCAGCGGCCGGAGCAAAATAGTAGGGGGTATTATACCCTTGCTCATGAAAGTCTACATGCACGTGGGGCATCCATTGGTTGTAGAGTTTTATTCTTGCTTGCGATTCTTGCTGGGTTTCCCATGCCCAATCGCGGTTAAGGTCAAACAAATAGTGGTTGGCTCGTCCGCCCGGCCAAGGCTCGCGGTGTTCGCGTGATTGCGGGTCGCTGTTGGCGGGCAGGTTTCCATATTGATTATAAAAATTAGCGTAGCGATCGCGCCCATCGGGGTTGATGCAAGGATCCATGATTACCACGGTGTTTTTCAGCCACTCTTTCGTTTTGGTGTTTGCAGGATTAACCAGTTCGTAAATGGTTTTCATGGAAGCCTCCATGGAGTTGGCCTCGTTGCCGTGTACGTTGTAACTTAGCCACACAATAGCCAGTTTGGTAGAGGGTGTGCCTTCCATAAGCCCGGTGCGTTTTAAATTGTCCTGGCGGATTTGTTCTATGCTTTTAAAATTCTCCGGTGAGGCAATCACCGCATAGATCAGCGGACGGTGCTCATACGTTTCGCCATATTGTTTTACAAAAACCTGCGTAGGTACAGCTTGTGCCACTTGGTTAAAATATTCTACCATGCGGTGGTGACGTGTAAAACGGTCGCCCAGTTCATAACCCAAAAATTCTTCGGGTGATTGGAGTTTGGTTTGTGCCTGCGCAAGGTTGAAAACGAGTAAGAGAATGCCGATCAGTTTTTTCATGTTTATGGGTTGATTTGGAAAGATGGATAATTTTTGGCGTTGTGCCAACGGTTTTTTTGTTGGGCTTACGGAAAGAAAGGGCTCATGGATCATTCTCTTGGAGAGACGAGTTTGAAGTTATGCCAGCTAATATTCGACTGCGTGAATAAAAAAATAAATACAAAAAAAATTTATAATTTTAGTCTCCTTACCAAAACACTAACCAAAAAACCAAACCTTATGAATGCAACTTATGCCGGATTTTGGCTGCGATTTGTAGCCGTAATTATTGATGGTATTCTTATTGCCATCGTTCGCTCTTTGCTTGTTTTACCTATTCTTGGAGTGATGGGAATTGGCCTTGCACATGACGTTCAACATCTTGATACCGAAGACCCATCCTCTGTCCTTCCAATTGTGGGTACAATCATAGCCTTTGCGGGAATCTCTATGTTAATTTCTACGGTCATCTGGGTTCTCTACTACACACTCATGGAATCATCAAAATACCAAGCCACCGTGGGCAAACTAGCACTTGGATTGATCGTAACCGATGAATCAGGGAATAAGCTGGATTTTGCGAAAGCCCTGATAAGAAAT
The DNA here is from genome assembly GCA_018266435.1 of Bacteroidota bacterium. Lineage (GTDB taxonomy): Bacteria > Bacteroidota > Bacteroidia > Cytophagales > Cyclobacteriaceae > ELB16-189. Next base: position 62,364 of record JAFEAL010000012.1, read on the forward strand.
CTATGTAAAATAATTTCTTCCATGATTATGTGCATTGGCTACATCATGGCCGGATTTACTGAGAAGAAACAAGGCCTTCATGACATCATTGCCAAAACATTGGTGGTTAAGAAACCTTGAGATAAAAAGTTTTTTAAGCATCGTCTCCCGTGGTTGGAGACGATGCTTTTTTTGTAGTCAAGTTCCGGATCAACCCAGCCGACACACTGCTCTGCTAACCGGAGGTGATACCTGAGAAGGCTTCACTTATTTTTTCTAAATTTTTCCCTTCAAGAAACCAGCCGTATAACTTTCTCCTCGCTTCACCATGTCTTCGGGCGTGCCGGCAAAAAGCAGGTAGCCACCTTTTTTTTCTCCGCCTTCCGGCCCCAGGTCAATAATCCAGTCGGCACATTTAATTACCTCCAGGTTATGCTCAATTACTATCACGGTATGCCCCAAGTCAACCAACGCGTTGATGGCTTTCAGTAATTTTGAAATGTCGTGAAAGTGCAGCCCGGTGGTTGGTTCATCAAAAATAAAAAGAATGTTTCCTTTCACTTCCGAATGTTTTCCCAAAAATGAAGCTAGTTTTACCCGCTGGGCTTCGCCTCCGCTCAGTGAGTTAGACGACTGGCCGAGTTTTACATAGCCCAGGCCCACTTCATTTAGCGGAAGGATTTTTTCATACACTGTTTTTTTTTCTTCAAAAAAAACCAAAGCTTCTTCCACGGTCAGTGCGAGTACCTCGGCTATGTTTTTGTTTTTGTATTCTACCTCTAAAACTTCTTGCTTGAATCTCTTCCCCTGGCAACTCTCGCAGAGTAGAAAAATATCAGCCATAAATTGCATCTCTACTTTAATCTCACCTTCGCCTTCGCAGGTTTCACAACGGCCCCCCTCCACATTAAATGAAAAATGAGAAGGCTTGTAGCCACGTTGCCTGGACAAGGGCTGGTCAGCAAAAAGATTACGGATGGCATCGTATGCTTTTACATAGCTGATTGGGTTAGAGCGCGATGACTTGCCGATAGGATTTTGGTCAACAAACTCCACATGGTCTATCTTCTGGATGTCGCCCAGCAACTGATCGTATTTGCCCGGGGTATCGGCTATCTCGCCTTTGGCCCTTCCGGTGGCCGGGTATAGAATTTTTTTGATGAGGGTTGATTTGCCCGAGCCGCTCACCCCCGTGACTACCGTCAGCGCTCCTACCGGGAAAGTAACTTTTAAATTTTTCAAGTTGTTTTCGCGGGCACCGGTCACGGTAATGGAGTCTTTCCATTTTCTGCGGTGTGCGGGTACGACAATTTTTTCTTGGCCGGTCAGGTAGTCTGCCGTGTGCGAATGTATTTTTTTGTTCAGGTTATTCAGCGATCCTTGAAACACCAACTGCCCACCGTGCTGCCCGGCATCGGGGCCGATGTCAATGATCTGGTCAGCCGCTCGCATAATATCTTCTTCATGTTCCACCACAATTACGGTGTTGCCCAAGTCGCGTAGTTCTTTCAGCACTTCAATCATGCGGGCAGTATCGCGCGGGTGCAAACCGATACTGGGCTCATCTAAAATATACATGGAGCCTACCAGCGCGCTGCCCAATGAGGTGGCCAATTTGATTCGTTGAAATTCTCCGCCTGACAGGGTGGCGGTAACACGATTTAATGTTAAATACCCCAAGCCTACTTTTACCAGATAACCCAGTCGGGATTTGATTTCGGTGAGAATGCGTTCTGAAATTTTTTGTTCGTAGTCAGGCAGTTTTAGTTGATCAAAGAATGTCAACACTTCTTCAACGGGCATCAGCACAATATCTGTAATGGAAGTGTCATGGATTTTTACGTACGATGCATCTTTGCGCAATTTTGTTCCGCGACAATCCGGGCAGGTAGTTCGCCCGCGGTAGCGTGAAAGCATGACCCGGTATTGAATCTTGTGCGTTTTACTTTCAAGGTACTTAAAAAAGGAGTGGATGCCGTCAAAATATTCGTTCCCGCTCCAAAGCAAGTCGCGTTGTGTTTGTGTGAGTTCTGTATAGGGCCGGTGAATGGGAAAATCAAACTTGACCCCGTTCTTTAGTAAAGGCTTGGCCCATTGGCTCATCACCTCTCCCCGCCAGGGGGCTATGGCTCCTTCATACACCGAAAGTGTTTTGTCGGGGATAACCAAATCTTCATCAATGCCGAGGATTTTTCCAAATCCTTCGCACGTCTGGCATGCTCCGTAGGGATTATTGAAACTGAAAAAATTTACAGACGGCTCTGTAAACGTGATGCCATCAAGTTCAAAACGATCAGAGAATTTTTTCTTGCCATGTTCTTCTGCATACACCAGGCAATCTCCGTGGCCTTCGAAAAAAGCCGTTTGCACAGAATCAGATAATCGAAAGGTCAAGTCTTCATCCTGTGCATTAACTCCGGCACGATCGATAAGAATCTCCAATTCACTGCCGGTGAGTGAAAAGGATTTATCTCTGGGTTTTTGAGATTTTATTTTGGTACGCCCAACTTTGTCATCCTTTTGAAGAGAGGCCTCAGGATTTATTATCTCCTCAATAAATTTTACTTCTCCGTTTACCAGTATCCGCGCAAAACCTTTGCTCAGCAACAAGTTTAGTTCATCTGCCACCTTCCTTCCTTTCTTAATATTCAGCGGGCAGGCAATCATGATGCGTGTTCCTTCTTTTTGCCGGTTGATGAAGTCAACCACATCAGTAACCGTGTGGCGTTTTACTTCTTGTGTGCTGACGGGCGAAATGGTTTTGCCAATACGGGCAAAAAGCAGTTTTAGGTAATCGTAAATTTCAGTGGTGGTGCCCACCGTACTTCGTGGATTACGGGTATTTACTTTTTGTTCGATGGCAATGGCCGGAGAAACCCCTCGGATGTAATCCACCTCGGGTTTTTCCATGCGGCCCAAGAACTGACGAGCATAAGAGCTCAAGCTTTCCACATACATGCGCTGCCCTTCGGCAAAAAGCGTATCGAAGGCCAACGAAGATTTGCCCGAGCCTGAAAGCCCGGTAATGACCACCAACTTATTTCGCGGGATGGCCACGCTTAAATTTTTAAGGTTGTTGACGCGAGCCCGTTTAATGATGATGTATTCTTTCGGATCGAGATCGTCTAAGTAAGAATCGCTGGGAGGAACATTCATGGAAAGGCAAAAATAAAAAACATAATGCCGTATAAAAGCGGTTCAGTGAGAAAGAAATTATTTTCCAATCACGGCCCGCTTGCGGAAAATCCGGAGCGATCCGCTGGTATCAAACACTTCAAACCAAACTACATAATACCCCACTCGTGCATACGATCCGTCATCGCGGTCGCCATCCCATCTGAAAAATCCTTCGTAGCCCAAAGTTTCATTGTTGGCCAGGGTCTTAATCAGCCGCCCGTTCACATCTAATATTTTTATATTGGCTGCTATGCCGCTTTGATCAAACTTGTAGTTGATCTTTGAAAAATCCTGGCCTGGAACCCACGGTGAAAACACCTCGGGGTCAACAGTCACGGCATTGTCATTAAATTTAGAATCTGGCCTGGAGTTGGAGTTGACATACCCAGGGGTAGCAAAACCCGCAGAAGAATTGGCTGATTTCCAGTTGGCGGCATCGTTGGTTTTTTCAGTAAATGAAATTCGTTCAAGAGAAACCCCCTCAGGGTCTTTGATAAACGAAGAGTGCATATTTTGGGTGTACGCGAAGTGATCAATGACCAATCCCTGGTCATTGATCACGGTTACTGAACCGGCATTGTCGGGCAAGCTCGGCAGCGATGTCTTGAATAAAAATGAAAGAGCCGTGTTGGGAAATTGAGAAGACAGGGTGGCCGGGTTAGAGGTAAACGCGAGGTATCCGGCAGGTGGCAAGATAAAATCAGTAGCCGTAATTGCCGTTAGTTTAACGGGAAGGCCGGATTCAAAATTGCCAAGTTTCCAATTTTTCAGATTCAAAAATTTGTGCGAGCGGTTGAACACTTCCACAAAATCTACTCCACCCGGGCGCGGATTAAACAATACTTCGTTGATCACTACATCTAAACTATCGGCTTGCTCAGGCAGGGCAAATGATAACTGGCTGTATTCAGGTTGAATAAAATTTCCGCTACAGTCGGCCAGGTTAGTTACATGAACCGTGTACAATTGACGGGCCTGTAAAGAAGAATTCAACAGAACTGTAAGCTGAGTTAGTGCTGTGTTAGCAAAAAAAACCTTATAAACCCCAATAGCCGGTGAAAGCAAAATACCCACATGCGATAAGTCTTTTTCTAACACTTCGTTAAAGGTGAGGTTGATTTGTGTGGCCGAAGAAGCCACCACAGAAATCAACTCAGGCCCTATCAGGTCCGGCTTGGAAGCAAAAACAGAATTTTGTCGTCCGGGTGTTCCGCCCGATGGATCTTCAGAGGCTGCCCAGTTGTCTAGGCCACTGCATTTGTTGTTTACGTCTATGATTTCCAGCGACCAGCCGCCCTCTTGTTTATCTACATCATGATACCAGCCAAGCGAGTAGTTCACCGAGTCAATGGTTTGGCCGTGGTTATCGCGCAGGGTCAGGTTATCACCATCGTTATTGAGCGTGGGAAAATTGGCGGCACCAATGACATTGCCGAACCCCGCAAATAATCCGGTGTTGGCCGAAGCGCACACCACCCAGTATTGGTTTGGCAAAATAATCCGGCTGGTAAATGTAGTTGTGGAGACACCGTCAGAAAATTTCCATCCGCCAATATCAAAAGGTGAATTGCCCCGGTTGTAAATCTCGATGTATTCTTGTGCAGGCAGGCCAACCTGGGGGCTGGGGTCTGGAAATATTTCTGAAATAATAATGTCTTTGGGGTGTACAGGGCCCTGCTGAAAAAATAAAAACGAAAAACCAGTTGCTATCATGGCGTTGCCCGCCAGGTCTTTCACATTAGTTACGGTCAACTGATTTTGAATTCCATTTTGAAAATTTGCAGTAAACGAAAGATTAACCGTTTTACCATCGGCCTGCAAACTTGCTGATGCCGGAGAACCAATGGAATGATCAGCAGAATAATTGCCGATTGTTTCAGCTGAATTTTTTTCTACTGCCTCTGAGAAGAGAATTGTAAGCGAATTAGCGGAAGTGACCTGTGTACTGCTTACAGTTGGCGGTGTAGTGTCTACTTGTACCGGGCCCGCATAAAAATCATCGTAATAAAATTTTGTGGCATTACTTGCGGTGTATAAGCAGCTCACCCCAAGGTATGACGATGAATTGATGGCGGCATCTGTGCCGCTGGCATCCACAACAAAATTTGTTCCTCCGGCATAGTCCACCAGTAATTTCCACAGCCCGGTGCTGTCGCGTGTTACTTTTATTCGGAGTGCAAAGGAGTTAGCAATGGCCCCGTTCGTTGCGCGGCAAACTGAAGCAGACGTTAGCCCGTTTTGCCGGAATAATTCAATGGCATCGTTGTTCAGGGCTTCACCAAACTGCAGGTAGTAACCATTGAGCGGTTGGGTTAAATCTGCCTGGTCGCTTACTAAATAAATTCGCCCATAGTTGGTGGCCGATGGTGAGAACGATTGCTTGACATAAGCTTGCCATTCGAAGTTATTGAGGCTGGTGGCTGCAAATGCGGTTGACAGAAATGATGTGCCTGTGCCGGCCGCATTCAGTTGCAGTTGATTCGATGAGTTGACAATGAAAGATGCAGAGGTGCCTGACCAAACGGGGTTACTGATAAAATCGCCATCAGAAAAACTATCTGTAACCTGTGCCGAGCAGACTGTTGCAAAAGTGACTACAAACAAAAAGCATTTGGCTATTTTCATGACACGAGTTGTGGTTGAACCATCTACAAATACTTTGGCTTATGTAAAAATAAGCAATTGCAATGTGCGCGCTAACGGTTTGTTTTCTACATTTTTGTCCATCTCGTCATAATCTTCTATTGCCTGGGAACTTTTATCTTTCAGTTTTCCTTTTATCCGATTAATAAATTAATCATACGATGTTGGGTGAATTAACAAGCAGCACAGCTGGTCCGGTTCAAGTTGAGTTACAGCCGGGTAAAACTTACTCCTGGTGTCAATGCGGGCGCTCAAAAAATCAACCATTTTGTGATACGGTATCTCACATCGGCACCGGCATCGAACCAAAAGAATTTTCGGTGTTGACTGCCCGAAAGGTATGGCTGTGTATGTGCAAGCATACAAAAATGATTCCTTATTGTGATGGCACGCACAATAAGCTAAACAAGAAATAAGGCAGCATTATAGTATCGACTGTTTTTGGGTTAATAGCAATCGTTCGATGCCAATCGTAAGCCGGTACTCACGAAAATTTTTTTGGTATAGAAATATTATCTAAAACCTGCCCAGAACAAACGGTTGTTTAATAAGAAGGACAAAAACGAAGAGTGGTTTCGTTAAAGCATTTTACCAAAAGTGCTATTTTTGTCACTCAAAAATTTTATATAAAATGAAACTGGCTATTGTGGGCGCTACCGGTTTGGTGGGCCAAGAATTACTGAAAGTAATTGAAGAACGAAATGTTGAGTTTGACGAATTGTACCTGGTGGCCTCAGCCAAATCAGTAGGACAAAAAATAAAGTTTAAGGGCAAGGATTACACGATCAAGAGTATTGAAGAGGTGTGCGAAATCGCTCCCGATGTTGCTATTTTTTCGGCAGGCGGAGGTACTTCGCTGGAGTGGGCACCGAAATATGCCGAAAAAGGAATCATCGTGATTGATAATTCCTCGGCTTGGCGGATGGACCCGACAAAAAAATTAGTTGTGCCCGAGATCAACGGCCATGTGCTGAAAATTGACGACCGTATCATTGCCAATCCCAATTGTTCCACTATACAAATGGTGATGGCGCTCGCCCCGCTGCACGTGAAGTATAAAATTAAACGAATCGTAGTTTCTACATACCAATCGGTAACCGGAACCGGAAAAGATGCCGTGCAGCAAATGATGGAAGAACGGCAAGGCATCAGCAACGGAATAAAAGTATATCCACACCGCATCGACATGAATGCGCTGCCACACATCGATTCGTTTTTAGACAACGGCTACACCAAAGAGGAAATGAAAATGGTGAACGAGACCCGCAAAATTCTGGAAGACAACTCGATCGGAGTTACATCAACCACCGTGCGTATTCCGGCTATTGGCGGACACTCAGAAGCCGTAAACGTAGAGTTTCATAAAGATTTTGAGTTGAAAGAAGTGCGGGAGTTATTGGAACAAACCCCCGGAGTGATTGTGCAAGATGATGTGAAAAACAATGTCTACCCGATGCCAATCCATTCGCACGGCAAGGATGAGGTGTTTGTAGGCCGCTTGCGCAGAGATGAATCGCAACCGCGCACATTGAATATGTGGATTGTAAGCGATAACCTGCGCAAGGGTGCGGCCACCAACGCAGTGCAAATTGCCGAGTTTTTGATGGAAAAAAGTTTAGTAATTAATTGATAATTTAGAGCAACCAAACAAACTATTTTATGAGCAAAGGATTAATCACTGTTTTAGTCGTTATCGGAGTAATCGTTGTTTTTGGATTTATTTTCTTTTCATGGGGAACTGGCGTTTACGATAATGCAGTAAAAGCCCAAGAAGAAGTAAACAATGCGTGGTCGAATGTACAGACGATGTATCAGCGGAGAGCTGATTTAGTTCCACAGCTGGTCGCAACAGTAAAAGGAGCTGCTGAAAATGAAAAAAGTATTCTTACACAAGTCACACAAGCCCGTGCAGGAATTGTTAATGCAAAAACTCCTGACGAATTAGATAGAGCCGGTAAGCAAATAAATACCGCTATCAATCTTGCATTTGAAGCCTATCCGCAAATCAGATCGACTGAGAATTTTCAAGATTTGCAATCTCAATTGGAAGGAAGTGAAAATAGAATTAGTGTAGCTCGAGAACGATATAACAAATCTGTTAAAGATTATAATTCTTATGTTCGCGGTTATTGGAAGAAGATGGCACTGAACTGGTTTGGTGGAAGTGAAGACTTTAGTGTGAGAAAAGGTTTTGAAGCTTCTGAAGGTGCAGACAAAGCGCCAACTGTAGATTTTAGCAGCAAGTAATTAAAAAGAAAAAATTGTTTTTCAGCCTCGACAAAGTCGGGGCTGTTTTATTTACAACTCTTCTTAATTGCAGCCTTAGCCTCTTGCGAGCCGAGTTCATCGGCACGTTTTAAGTCCAGGCATCCATCGTAGTTGTTATTCATGGTGAGTTTTACCAAGCCGCGCTGGTAATAGGTTTCGGGGTCGGTGGGGTATAATTCAATAGAAGATGAATAATCGTCTACGGCACCGGCATAATCTTCTTTTTCAGTTTTGCTCAGGGCACGGTTGTCAAAATAGGTTGGGTTGGTAGCATCTAATTCAATGGCTTTGGTGTAGTCGGCAATGGAGCCTTCATAATCTTGCATGGTATATTTTAATACTCCGCGCAGGTTAAATGTTTCGGCACTCTGGTTGTTCAGTTCAATGGCTTTGTTGTAATCGTCAAGAGCGCCTTTCAAATCTTCCTTAGCAGTTTTAGCCAGCGCCCGGTTTTCATACTTCAATGGGTCTTTGGCATCCAGTTTAATGGCCTGATCATAATCAGCAATGGCCAACGCAAAATTGCTGGTATTGTAGTAGGCTACTCCGCGGTAGTTATACAAATTAGCATCTGTTTTATCCAACTCAATGGCTTTGGAATAATCGTCAATGGCGCTCACGTATTCGCCCAACTCGGCCTTTACAATTCCCCGGTTAAAATATTTGTCATCGGTTACAGGCCCAAGTTCTAAAGATTTTGAAAAATCAAAATAAGCGCCTTGCAAGTCTTCGATGTTGTATTTGGCAAACCCACGGTTGGTGTAAGCTTCAGCATACTTGGGGTTAAATTTGATTGCTTTGTTTAAATCGGCAATAGCGCCATCATCATCTCCCAAATTAATTTTAGATTCACCCCGGTAATTCCATGCTTCCGTTAGCGTGGAGTCAATTTCTAATGCAAAATTAAAATCACCAATTGCTCCATAATAATCTGAAAGTGCCATGCGGGCGCGGCCCCGCAAGGTGAACGCATTTTTATTTTTGGGATTGGTATCGATCACTTTGTTGAGATCCAGTTTGGCACCGGCAAAATCTTTGGCCTCAATTTTTTTCCGAATTACATCAAGCGGATCAGTCTGAGCAAAGGCACAGATACCTGAAAACGACAACATCCAAAATAAAATTTTTTTCATACGGTATAATTGATTGAGCAAGTTAGCAAGTTTTTCAATCCTTCGTTATTATACAATATAGCTACACGATAAAATCAGCCATCGCATTCGGCCGTTCAGAAAAAAACTGTACCTAAAATTTCTGTGTTTCCGTAGATTTGGTTTGTCAATCTGATCTCCATGAAAAAATATCTCACGTTGTGCACATTCTTTTTATATTCTACATCGGTTGTGTGGGCGCAAGAAAAACCACTGGCCGATAAAATGGATTTTGAAGAATATGATCCGCCATCATCATTGGTGGTGACCGAGCATAAACTGACCCGGGCTAAATTTCCTTTTATTGACATTCACAATCACCAGGGAGATATGAATAAAGCTGATCTGGGCAAGCTGATTAAAGAAATGGATCAACTTAACATGGCTGTGATGAACAACCTGAGTGGGAGGGGTTTTGGAGGAGTGAAGGATTTTAGCGGAAGCAATCAACACCTGTATGCTTCGCTCGACAACATCAAAAAAAACTACCCCAACCGCTTCATTCTGTTTACCAATATCAGCTTTGTAGACATAGATGATCCTGCTTGGACGACCAACACCGTGAAGCAACTGGAAGAAAATGTGAAAGCCGGGGCAAAAGGGTTGAAGATATATAAGTCACTTGGCATGTTTGCCCGTGATAAAAATGGCAGACGCATCCACATTGATGATTCGCGCATAGATGCCGTGTGGGATAAATGTGGTGAACTTGGCATCCCGGTACTGATTCATGCCGCAGACCCCAAGCAATTCTGGCAACCGATCGACAAAAACAACGAACGCTGGCTGGAGCTAAAAACACATCCCGGCCGCAGGCATGACAAAGACACTGTGAAGTGGGAAACAATAATAGCCGAGCAGCACCGCATGTTTCGAAAACATCCCAACACAAAATTCATTGACGCCCACTTGGGTTGGTATGGCAATGATTTGAAAAAACTGGGAAAATTATTGGACGAAATGCCTAATGTTTATACCGAAATCGGGGCTGTAATTGCTGAGTTGGGCAGGCAGCCCCGCGCAGCCAAAGAATTTTTAACAAAATACCAGGACCGTGTGCTGTTTGGTAAAGACAGTTGGGTGCCCGAAGAATACACCACGTATTTCAGGGTACTTGAAACTGAAGATGAATATTTTCTATACCACAAAAGGTATCACGCGTTTTGGCGCATGTATGGCATTGGTTTGCCTGATGAGGTGTTGAAAAAAATTTATTACAAAAATGCCATGAAACTGGTGAGCGGAATAGATGCTTCGCTGTTTCCCCAATAAAAATGTACTACACGCATCGGTTAGGCCGAAGCAAAAAAAATGGTTAGGTCAATCAACCCTGAAAATGTTTCAGGCGCACAATCTCTTCGGGTTTTAAAAAGCGCCACTGACCGCGTGCCAATTCTTTTTTATCAAGCCCGGCATACATCACACGGTCCAGTTTGATTACTTCATAACCGAGTGCCTCAAATATCCTTCTTACGATGCGGTTCCATCCGATGTGTATTTCAATGCCCACTTCTTTTCCATCATCGCCCACAATGGCCAGGTCATCTACTTGTGCCTTGCCCTCATCAAAATACACGCCATCTAAAATCTTTTGAAAATCATCTTTAGTGAGAGGCCTGTTTAGTTCTACTTTGTAAATTTTCTTGGCTTTATAGGAGGGATGAGTCAACTTATCGGCCAGGTCTCCGTCATTGGTGAGCAACAAGAGCCCGGTCGTATTTCGGTCTAATCGCCCCACCGGGTAAATTCGCTCGTTGCAGGCACTTGCTACCAACTCCATTACCGTTTTGCGTTCTTCGGGATCGTCTGTGGTGGTGATAAAGCCCTTGGGTTTGTTAAGCAAAATATAAACCAGCGGTTCGGCTTTGAGTTTGCGTCCTTCGTAACGCACATCATCAGTTGGTTTTACTTTATGCCCCATTTCTGTGATCGTTACCCCGTTTACGGTTACCAGCCCCATCTTAATAAACTCATCGGCCTCTCTGCGGCTACCCACCCCGCTGTTAGCCATAAACTTATTCAGTCGGATCAATCCATCGGGGTTCTTTTCCGTTCTTTCCTGAGCGGACGGGCGAGCTGCTTTTTTCTCACTTCTTTCAGTTCCGGGTTTTACTTTTTTTACTTCACTGCGATCAAATTTTTTAAAGTTTGAAAATCGTTCACGGCTTTCCTGTTTTGAAAATTTTTTATGGAACGGCTTTTCGTCAGATGAGTCAGATCGCTTGAACCGAGGCTTAGCGTTTTCTTTATCCAGGGGTCGATCTTCCTCTCTTCTGGAGTATTCTTTTCTGAATGGTCTCTTGCCTGACGAATCACCTTGACCGAATTGCTGTTTGGAGTTTTCGCGGTTTGAATAACGGTCGTCATTTCTTTGTGAATAGTTTTTACGAAAGGGTTTCTCTTCGGATGAATCTGAGCGGCTAAACCGAGGTTTATTTTCCCGCTCTGAAAATCTTCGTTCATCTGAACCTTCGTCTCTTTTTCTGCGAAAAGGCCGGTCAGTATCGCGACTGAATCGCGAAGAACTATGTTGATCACGATCAAATTTTTTTTCGCTGAAAGGGCGCGACTCTTTTGTTGACCCGGAAGAGAAACTCTTTTTTGAAAATTTTCTTTCAGAAAAAGAATCAGATGAACCTCCTGATTCAGGTCTTTTCTTTTTCCGGTCGTAAAATGATTTTTCAGCCCGACTTTGCTTGCCGAACGAAGTTCTCTTATCGGATTTACCAAAACGTGCCATACGGGTCTAGTTATTTGGTTTGAAGGTACTTAGAAAATAATAAATAAAAACGGCTTCTATTGGATGAAGCCGTTTTACAGGTTTTTGCAAAATTCTAATAGCTATTGGTTCTCTGGGGTTTCACCGATGGTATTAACCTCGTTGCTGAAATCTTTGGGAGTAGGTAATTCGCTGATATCATTAATGCCAAAGTATTCCATAAACTTAGAACTGGTGCCATAAAGCATGGGACGACCAATAGTTTCGGCCTTTCCTTGTATCTCAATCAACCCTTTATCCAATAATTTTTGAATGGCATAATCACAATTAACCCCACGGATATTCTCTACTTCTGGCTTGGAGATCGGTTGTTTGTAAGCAATGATCGAGAGTGTTTCCATAGCGCTGATCGACAATCTTTTTTTCGATTGCTGTTTTAGCATGATGCCAATGCTGGCTTGGTACGCGGGTTTAGTCAGAAACTGATAGCCACCACCGGATTTGTACAATTGAAAAGAGTACTCTTCAAACTGGAATTTTTCTTCGAGCCTTTTTAGTGCGGCAGTAATATCTTCTTCAGGAACCTCTGCATTAAACATTTCAGAAAGGCAAGCCTTCAGATCGGCTACCTTAGTGGGAGTTGGTGAACAAAACACCAAAGCCTCAATATGATTTTGTAAAAAGTCCATGTTATTTTTAGCAAGAGGTTTAAGGTGAGGGATCGGATCAGTCTTGCTTCATCATTTTAGCTTCGATCGACTGGGTAGTATGGGGCACGGCAATCAATCGTTCTTTTGAAATCAACTTTCCGGTTACCGAGCATATTCCGTACGTTCCGTTCTTAATTCGCACTAACGCATTTTCTAAATTGGTAATGTATTTCAACTGGCGGGCCGCTAATTGGCTCATGTTTTCTTTCTCGGCAGTTTCAGCCCCGTCTTCCAGTACTTTTGTGTTTCCGCCCGAAGTAGAATCTGTGCCTTCATCGTTATTTCTGTTCAATGTCTCTTTCAGGATTTTGAATTCTTCACGCGCTTTATCCAATTTACCGTTGATCAGCATTTCAAACTCTTTAAGCTCTTCATCGCTGTAGCGTGTTTTAGTATCAGGAACGGATGATGATTTAACCGGTTTGTGGGCAATAGGCCGTTGAGTAGGTATAGAAAAAATATTCAACTGTGCCGGTGCCGGTTTGTTCACAATGTGGGCTTGTGCTTTAGCTGGTTTAGTGGGAATAGTCTTTTTAGCTATCTTCTTAGCTGCAACTTTTTTAGGGCTGGTTTTTTTAGCTACTTTCTTGGGGGCTATTTTCTTCGATGGCTTTTTGGCTACAGTCTTTTTTACCTTTGCTGCGTTCTTGGGTTTTGCTGAAGATTTCTTAGCTGGTTTTGAAGATTTCTTCTTTGCTGATTTTGCCATAACTGATTCTTTTTAAGAGTAGTGTGTAATAAAAAGTGCGGCAAAAATACATTTATGCAAACGAAACAAAAAATCTAACCTTCACTTTTCCTGGAAGCTCAGTTTTAAGGCTTAGCCTTCGGCATTCCTGTGTTTTGTGGAAAATTGATTACCCAGGCAAACATTTAAGTACAGATGCCTTGTTCTGTATTAAAATTTAGCTGTGGCTGGTTAAGATTGAACAAGAATTTGGCGCAGGTAATCCGATCAATTATCAAAATCAGGATCATAGCTGGCTTCGCGGCCGCTTCGCTTGCCGCCACCATCTTCATCGTCTGAGCCTTCGTACTCGTCATTTCCTTCAAAGTCATCTCCCCCCTCAAATGAATCGGTGTTGTCGTCACCGGCATCTTCAAATTCCTGACGTTTGCCTGATTCAACATCGTAGCCGCCATCGCTGTTTTTGGTAGCAGGAAGTTTTACCAGGTACACAGCATCGTCTGTTTCGAGCGGAAAAACAAAAATGGGTTGGTTTTTTGCATTCAAAATTCTTGTAATACTCGACTCGTAACCATTGGGGTATTGCTCGCGCATCAGCTCTTGCAATTGGCTCGAAAGGTTTTCTAAACTTTTAATAATTCTTTTTTTGGGAGAGGCCATTGTTTATTCAATACATTGAAAATCGGCTCAAATAGCAACGAAATGACAGAGTAGGCAAGATTTTTTTAAAAATTTTTTGATGGTTGGCCAAAATCTTTCTACTTTGCTCATCTCAAACGATTTATAAACCAAATCCAGTTCTATCGATTTATACCTCTACGTTACCTAAACAACGTACACTATGATTGACCCAAAATGCAGCGACAGCCAATTGGTATCGCTCTATCAATCCGGTAATGAAGAGGCGTTTGAATTGTTGCTGCGCAGGCACAAATCTAGAATCTATACCTCTATCTACTTGATTGTAAAAGACCGATACGTAGCAGAAGACCTGTTGCAGGATGTGTTTATTAAAGCCGTAAACGTAATCAAGAGCGGCCGCTATAACGAAGAAGGTAAGTTTTTGCCATGGATTAGCCGCATTGCCCACAACCTTTCCATCGACCATTTTAGGAGTTGTAAACGTCATCCGGAGGTTGTTTTAGAGGATGGAAGCCGTTTATTTGACTCTTTGCAGTTTGCCGATGAAAATTTTGAAATAATTCAATCGCGCCAAGATACCAAAAGCAAATTGCGGGCGTTAATCAAGCAACTGCCGCAAGAACAAAAAGAAGTACTGATCATGCGCCAATACCTGCAAATGAGCTTTCAGGAAATAGCCGACCGCACCGGGGTGAGTATCAACACTGCCTTGGGGCGTATGCGTTATGCACTGATCAACTTGCGCAAAAATATGACCAAAGCAAATGCCTATGATAAAAACGTTTACCCAACACGATCTGATGAGGAGGTTGTACCAAGAAACCTCAGCCGAGGAGACGAAGGAGATTGACAAGGCTCTTCTTTGTGACAGTGAGTTACAGCGGCAGTATAAAGAACTGCTTGCCATAAAGAAGCAACTGGAGGCAGTTTCTCTGAATCCCTCTGAAGGCACGGTTCAAAACATACTGAACTACGCCAACGGGCTGCAAGAACACCAATAGTACCTACGCACGTATTGCCCTGACAACTGCAGTTATTGGTGTATACATTCTTGTAGAAAACATTACCTCACTATTATTTTTCAGTTAATAATAGTTTTTTGGCTTGAACCCAAGCATTCTCTTTTACGTTATTTGTAGCATGATACCACTACAAATGAAAAATACATCTAAACTGGCTATTCTTCAAAGCTTGGATGATATGGATCAGGTACAGATGGAAGATGTTCTGACCTATATCAAAAGCATCTTGCAGGAATCGGCTAGTCAACGGAGTTTTAAGAGAGAAGCAATGAAAGAAATCCGGCAAGCATTGAATCAAGCCAAAAAAGGAGCCGGCTTGCAATTGTCGGTTTAGTATTTTTTACGCACCTCAAAAAAACAGCCGATGAAAATAATCGGCCAGAGGTTCTCATTCCTTGCCACACCCCTCTTAATAATATCTGCCCACTAATTCTCGTTGTCTTTTTCTTTGAAGTACTTATCTTCATCAAATTCATCCGTCTTTTTCACAGTAGGTCCAATTTCTAAAATGCGGAACTCCGTACGTCTGTTTTTTTGCCGGCCAGCCGGATTATCCGTGCCATCGGGGTTGGTGTTGCGGGCAATGGGTACACGCTCGCCATAGCCTTTAGCGGTCAGTCGCTTGGGATCGATGCCTCTGCGGATCAAATAATTTACTGTGCTTTGGGCTCTGCGTTGCGAGAGCTCGAGGTTATAAACATCCGATGCAATGCTATCGGTGTGAGAGCCCATTTCAATTTTTATTTCGGGGTTGTCCTCCAGCAATTGTGCCAGTTTATTTAATTCGCGGGCTGCAGCCGGCCTGATGTCTGCACTGTCGTATCCGAAATAGATATTGTTCAAAACAAATGAGACATTCTTCACTTTTTTATCCAGCACCATGAGAGTATCAAACGTGATGTTGGTTACCAATTCTTTCAATGTTTCGGGAGAAACGGATTTCCCCAATGTGGTAAACGATTGACGCTTGGTGAGGTAGCCATCGCGTTCGCCCAGCAAGAAATATCGTTCATTTTCATAAACCCGGAAAAGAAACTTACCGTCATTGCCGGTGGTATAATCTTGCATTACATCTCCTTCTGGGCCGAGCAGCGATACTTTGGTGTCAGGCAAAATTTCACGATTGCTGTCTTTGCGAAGTGAGTAGGTTATTCCTTGTAAATAATAATTGACAACTTTTAAATTGGGGTCATCATTTACGAATGTATAGATGTCGTCATCGCCTTTTCCACCTTCGCGGTTTGATGTAAAAAATCCTCGGTCGGGCTTGAACAGGTACAGGCCAAAGTCATCGCTTGTCGAATTCATGGTGGGGCCCAGATTAGTAATCTGCGTTTTGCCATTGACGCGATTCACCACAAAAAGGTCAAGCATACCATAGCCGGGGTGCCCATCGGAAGAAAAATATAACTTTCCATTGTCGGCCATGTAAGGAAATAATTCATCTCCTGCCGTATTGATGTCGGGGCCAAGGTTTCTCACTTTGCCGAACCTTCCGCGGCTATCCATCTGTGCTGAATAGATATCTAACCCGCCATAGCCGCCCTTTCTATTCGATGAAAAATATAGAGTTCTTCCGTCAGGACTCAATGAAGGGGTTGATTCCCAGTAATCGGGCGTGTTGATGTTGATGGGCGTGCCGGCTGTCCAGGCTCCATTTCTAAAGCGGGATAAATACAAGTCAACATCCTTCCCGCCTTTTTTCTTCCCGGTATTACCTCTTGCAAAAATCATCAATTTGCCATCGGCAGAAAAAGTGATGGAGCCGGTATTTACGCCAAACATGTTGATTATCCCTTCGGGCAAGGATTTTAAAGTGTTGACATCAATATTTGCTCCTTTGGTATCTACTTGATAAATATCTGTAAAAGGTGTGCCTGATGCTTCATAAATTCTGGTATTAGCTCTTGATGAAGCGAAAAATAATTCACTGTTGGAGTAGGCCGGGCCATATTCTGCAAACGGTGTGTTGAGTGTTTCTAAATTTTTTACCCGGTAATAGTCCTTCTTTTGCAGGCTTGAAAGAACTTCAAGGCCTTGTAATTCTTTTTGAACGCGTGTTTTGAGTTCGTCATTTTCAGTATTGCTAACCACTTCTTCTAATTCTTTTTTAGCTTCCTCGTATTTTCCGTTGGCCTGAAGTGATTTGGCATAATACAGGCCAATAGAATCCTTCTTTGAACCGCGTCCTTTTGCTTTAGCATAAAAGGGCTCGGCTTCTTTGATGCGGTTTGATAAGCGATAGGATTCAGCCACAAAATAATTAGCCTTAAAATTATTAGGCTGCTTGGCCAGTACGCCTTTGTAATAGGCTATTGCCTTTTCATACTTAGCAAACTGAAAAGACTTCTCTGCTTTCTTTTCGGGGCTGCAAGAAAGAATAAGAAGCAAAACTAATCCTATAAGTGAAAAAATTTTCACGAGTGTGCTCACATTTACCACAAAGTAAAACTACAAATTATTGTACTCATGGGATAACGCAGAGTATCTTAAATATCTTGCAAGCCAAGAGTTTTTCATGGGAATTTTCCATTCCGTTTTCAAGTCATGTTGGGTTGCAGCCATCGTATTAAACACCTCCGTTTGTGGGGTAATCAACCCATTCGTTACGGCCGGCTTTATGTCTTTGAGTGAAACGATTGTCAGTTCACCATTCAACCAAAACGGGATTTGGGTTCGGTCAAAAAAATCTACATTCAGTTTATGTTGTAGGCTTTTCATTACACGGGTAGAGCCATCAATGCTGCATCCACCAATCGAATGATGCGATTCATCTGCATACAAAATAACAAAGCGATCTTCGCGTATTTCAAAATTGCTGGGCAATGGGTCGCCATGGGTATTCCATTCACGGCAAAAATCAGAAAGGGCTCTTTCTATCTCTGTTTTTTCTGATAAATAGAGTTTTCGATCCGCTTGAAAAACCCAAGCACGAGAAGTGGGCGATAAGTCTGAATGAGCAGTTAACACAGCGTTTTTTTATTTGCAAAGTTAACATTTTGGTTTCGAATGCGGCTTTATAATTCTTCTTACTAAAATAGATATTCGGCCTTATCTTGCAGAAATAATTTGATAGCCATGATCAACCAGTACATTCAATCCAATCAAAAAAGATTTTTAGATGAACTTTTTGAACTGCTCCGCATCCCATCTGTGAGTGCTGACAGCCGTCACAAAAATGATGTGCGCCACGCGGCCGAATACATCGCCCAAAAGTTAAAAGAGGCCGGAGCTGACTCAGTTGAGCTCTGTGAAACCAAAGGCCACCCGATTGTTTTTGGAGAAAAAAAAATAAATTCCTCCCTGCCTACTGTTTTAGTTTATGGCCACTACGATGTACAGCCCCCTGACCCGCTCGATTTGTGGACTTCACCACCTTTTGAGCCAGTGATCCATGACGAAAAAATTTTCGCCCGTGGTTCGTGCGATGACAAAGGTCAGGTGTACATGCACATCAAAGCATTTGAGGCCATGATGAAACTGAACCAACTTTCGTGTAACATCAAGTTCATGATCGAAGGCGAAGAAGAAGTGGGCAGCGATAATCTTGGCACATTCGTGAAAGAAAATAAAAACAAACTCAAGGCCGATGTGATATTGATTTCTGATACCTCATTAATTTCATTAGACTGTCCTTCCATCACCGTGGGTTTGCGGGGGTTGAGTTATCTGGAGGTGGAGGTGACTGGCCCCAATCGGGATCTGCACTCGGGCGTTTACGGTGGGGCGGTGGCAAATCCTATCAACGTGCTTTCACAAATGATTGCGTCTCTTCACGATGAAAACGGAAGAGTGACTATTCCCGGATTTTATGATAAAGTAGCATTGTTGTCAGAAGCTGACCGAAAAAAATTGAATGAAGCCCCTTTCGATCTCAAGGAATACAAAAAAGATTTAAACATTGATGACGTATGCGGAGAAAAAGGTTATACCACCCTTGAGCGAACAGGCATTCGCCCTACGTTGGATGTAAACGGAATCTGGGGCGGCTATACAGGGGAAGGTGCTAAGACTGTTTTACCCTCGAAGGCATCGGCAAAAATTTCCATGCGATTGGTGCCCAACCAAAACTCACAAGAAATTGCAGAATTATTCACCCGGCATTTTTTGTCGATAGCACCTCAATCTGTAAAAGTAAAAGTTATACCACACCATGGCGGCCAACCGGCCGTAACGCCAACGGATTCAAAAGCATTCAAAGCAGCGAGTGCAGCTTTTGAAGAAGTATGGGGCAAGACACCTATCCCTACACGTGATGGCGGAAGTATTCCCATTGTTTCACTTTTCAAAAATGAATTGGGGTTAGATACTGTGTTGATGGGCTTTGGTCTTGACAGTGATGCCATCCATTCCCCTAATGAACACTATGGGGTGAAGAATTTCTTGATTGGAATAGAAACTATTGTGGCGTTTTACAGACACTACAGTAAGTAGAATACTATTTTATAAAGTCATCAAATTTTTTATGGTCGCGGTGGTAGAGTACTTCTTTGGGAAGTGATTTGAAATACTCATAGGTAATTCTTAATCCTTCAACTCGCGAAACCTTAGGCTCCCAATTCAATATGTTTTTTGCTTTTGAAATATCGGGTTGGCGTTGCTTGGGGTCGTCTTTGGGCAAAGGCAGGTGAACAATTTTTTGTGTGGTGCCCGTGAGTTTGATGATCTCTTCGGCAAACTCTTTGATGGTAATTTCACTCGGATTACCGATGTTCATGGGCAATACATAGCCGCTCATCAGCAATCGGTAAATGCCTTCGACCAGATCATCTACATAGCAGAATGAGCGCGTCTGAGTGCCCTCTCCAAAAATTGTTAAATCTTCTCCCCGCAAGGCTTGTCCGATAAATGCAGGTAATACACGCCCATCGTTGAGGCGCATGCGTGGCCCGTACGTGTTGAAAATCCTGACGATGCGGGTGTCGAGTTTATGATACGTGTGGTAAGCCATTGTCATTGCTTCTTGAAAGCGTTTGGCTTCATCGTAAACGCCACGTGGTCCGACTGGGTTGACGTTGCCATAGTATTCTTCAGGTTGCGGATGCACCGTAGGATCACCATACACCTCAGATGTGGAGGCAATCATGATCCTTGAGTTTTTTTGCTTGGCTAAGCCAAGGAGGTTATGAATGCCGAGCGATCCTACTTTTAGAGTTTGAATCGGAATTTTTAAATAATCGATTGGGCTGGCCGGTGAGGCAAAATGTAAAATGTAGTGTAGCTCTCCCGGTACGTGTACAAACTTGGATACATCGTGATTGTAGAACTCAAACTCTTTCAGTTTGAACAAATGCTCAATGTTGCGCAAATCACCTGTGATGAGGTTATCCATGGCGATCACTTCAAAGCCTTCTTTAATGAAGCGGTCGCATAAATGTGAGCCAAGGAAACCTGCTCCGCCTGTAATTAATATTCGTTTAGGCATATATAGTTTGTCTTCCAATACTGAAATATGTGAAGCCCAGGCCTTTCATCAGCGATAAATCGTAAAGGTTGCGTCCATCAAAAATTACCAGAGCCTTCATTAATGATGTAATTTTTTCAAAATCAGGTGTGCGAAATTCAGGCCATTCGGTAGCGATGAAAATTGCCTCTGCTCCTTCTACTGCCTGATACGGATCATCGAAATACTGGATTTTATTTCCTATTATTTTTTTTACATTTTCCATGGCTTCGGGGTCATGGGCTTTGACAACAGCACCTTCGCTAAGAAGTTCGCGAATGTTTTCTAATGAAGGGGCTTCCCGAATATCATCCGTGTGGGGTTTAAAAGATAAGCCCCACACAGCAATGGTTTTTCCTTTGAGGTTATTTTTAAAATGATTTTTAATTAACGGGATCATTTTTGTTTTCTGTACTTCATTAACTTCCATTACGGCATCGAGAATTTTAAAATCATAATTTGCTTCGTCAGAAGATTTAGCCAAGGCCTGCACATCCTTAGGAAAACAACTTCCTCCATAGCCGATTCCCGGAAATAAAAATCGTTTTCCTATTCGGCTGTCAGTACCTATGCCTTTTCGTACGGAGTCTACATCGGCTCCTAATTTTTCACAAAGATTGGCTATTTCATTCATGAACGTAATTTTGGTAGCCAAAAAAGAATTGGCTGCATATTTGGTCAACTCTGCCGAGCGTTCATCCATAAAAATGATTGGATTACCCTGACGGACAAACGGAGCATATAATGTTTCCATTACTTTTTTAGCCCGTTGTGAAGATGTGCCGATCACCACGCGTTCGGGTTTCATAAAATCATCTACAGCTACGCCTTCGCGCAAAAATTCAGGGTTGGAAACCACATCAAAGTCAACATTAGCTCCAGCTGAAATTTTTTGCTGTACTTTCTCTGCAGTACCTACTGGCACAGTACTTTTATCAACGATAACGGTATACTCCTTCAACAGTGAACCTAGTTTTTCGGCTACCCCCAAAACATATTTTAAATCGGCAGAACCATTTTCTCCGGGCGGGGTAGGCAGGGCTAGAAAAATAATTTTAGCTCCGGCTATTCCTTCTTCAAGGTTAGCTGTAAAAAAAAGTCTTCCCTGCCGCAGGTTCCGTTCAAATAATACGTCTAGCCCGGGTTCAAATATGGTGATCTTGCCGCTTCTCAGACTTTCAACTTTAGCCTGATCGATATCAACACAGGTTACGGTGTTGCCGGTTTCAGCAAAACAAGTTCCAGTAACTAAGCCAACATATCCTGTACCTACAACTGCAATTTTCATGATTGAAATAAATAGCCTGCAAAAATAAGATATACGCCCTTATTAACATTACAACCTAACATTCGTTTGGTTCTTAGTAGTAAGCTAATTACTTTTGAGCCTTCAAAAAACAAATGATATGGAAGTGATGACAGAAACACATGAGCAAATCAGTTTTGATATATCTGAAAATCAAAAAATGATTGCCCAGATGGTACGTGACTTTGGAGCGAAAGAAATTCGTTCCAAAATGATGGAGTGGGATGAGAACCAGCATTTTCCAGTAGATCTCTTCCACAAAATGGGCAGCCTTGGGCTGATGGGTGTTTTAGTGCCTGAAGAATATGGTGGGGCAGGGTTTGGTTACCACGAATACGTTACGGCCATAGTAGAGCTTTCTAAAATAGATGGATCAATTGGTCTGTCTATGGCTGCTCACAATTCGCTTTGCACCGGTCATATTCTCCAGTTCGCCAACGAAGAACAAAAGAAAAAGTATTTGCCCAAGCTTGCTACGGGTGAGTGGATTGGCGCTTGGGGGCTGACCGAGCCCAATACGGGCTCTGACGCGGGCAATATGCGTACCGTAGCAAAAAAGGAGGGCGATTATTTTATTCTCAACGGAGCAAAGAATTTTATCACACACGGAAAATCTGGGAATGTAGCGGTTGTCATAGCGCGTACGGGCGAAATTGGTGATTCGCATGGTATGACTGCCTTTATTGTTGAGCGTGGAACAGCCGGATTTACTGCCGGCAAAAAAGAAAACAAATTAGGTATGCGTGCCAGCGAAACAGCCGAGATGATTTTTACAGATTGTAAAATTCACAAAAGCCAGTTAATTGGTAAAGAAGGCGAAGGCTTTGTGCAGGCATTGAAAGTTTTAGACGGTGGACGCATCTCCATTGCTTCACTTGGGTTAGGAATTGCGCAAGGTGCGTACGAAGCAGCGCTTCAGTACTCCAAAGAACGGCATCAATTCAATAAACCCATCTCCACATTTCAAGGTATATCTTTCAAATTGGCAGAGATGGCCACTAAAATTGAAGCCGCAAAATTATTAATTCACCAGGCTGCCGATTTAAAAAACAAGCACAAACCCATGAGCAAGGAATCAGCTATGGCAAAACTATATGCTTCAGAAGTTGCCGTAGAAATAGCGAATGAGGCAGTACAGATTTTTGGAGGGTATGGCTACATCAAAGATTTTCCGGTGGAAAAGTTTTACCGCGATGCTAAACTTTGCACCATAGGTGAAGGAACCTCTGAAATTCAAAAATTGGTGATATCCAGGGCGATTTTGAAGTAATCCTTGCAAAATTGACCTATAGCTTGCTATATTTGCAGCCCTAATAGTAAAAACATGCTGATTATCAACATTAAGGAGAACGAATCGATCGACAAAGCATTGAAACGCTTCAAGAAAAAATTTGAAAAAACTGGTGTATTGAAAGAATTACGAGCAAGAACATCGTATACCAAACCTTCTGTGAAACGAAGAGATGAAATCATTCACGCAGCCTACCGCCAGAAGCAATACGCCAACGAAAATTATTAACATTTCATAGACATTTTGTCAACAAAGTCCCTCGTTAAAAAATTAACGAGGGATTTTTTTTATCTTGTTCCTACAAGTGAGGCAAGTTGATGATTGATTCATTTTTAAAATATCTCCGGTTTCAAAAACGGTACAGTCCCCAAACCATTCTTTCTTATCATACGGATCTTCAGCAGTTCACCGATTATTTGAATCAGGAGTTTGACAAAACTCCAACAGAAGAAGCTAACCATAGTCTCGTCCGATCGTGGATTGTAAAGCTGGTAGAGAGTGGTTTAGATCCCGTTTCCATTAACCGAAAAATTGCTTGCCTTCGTTCGTATTATAAATTTTTGCTGAAGCAAGAACGGGTAACAAAAGACCCGATGGTTAAAATTAAAATTCTAAAGACCAAAAAAAAATTACCACACTTTGTTCATGAAAAGGAAATGGAGTTGTCGCTAGACCAGTACGAGGCTGGAGAAGAAACAGAGTTTGACAAACAGCGCAACCGGTTAGTGATAGAACTGCTCTACGGTACAGGGATGCGCCTGTCTGAATTGATCGGATTGAAAGACTCCAGCGTGAATTTACACGACCAAACACTAAAGGTATTAGGAAAAAGAAATAAAGAACGTGTGATTCCATTCACTTCCGGCTTAGTACACATCATAGAGAAATACAAAAAAGTACGAAATCGGGAAGTGGAACGCAAAGAAGATCATTTGCTGGTATTAAAAAATGGCGAGCCGCTGTACCCAGTTATGGTAAACCGCCTGATAAAAAAATATTTGAAAGAGGCAAACGTTGAAAAGAAAAGTCCGCACGTACTCCGCCATACCTACGCCACTCACTTATTAAACAAAGGCGCAGAGATTAATGCTGTGAAAGACCTGCTGGGTCACAGTAGTTTGGCGGCCACTCAGGTTTATACGCACAACTCTATGGAAAAATTAAAAAAGGTTTTTGATCAGGCTCATCCAAAAGCATGAAGTATACGTTAGTATAGATAGAAGATAGGTATAAAAAAATAATTCACTGCATTGTGATATTTCAGGTTTAACTACATGTTCCACTTAAATAATTATTTGTTATGAAGCTACAAGTTCACTCCATTCATTTTAATGCTGATGCTAAGTTGATAGACTTTATCCAAAAGAAAGTGGATAAGTTGGATACCTACTATGACCGATTATTGGATGGTGAAGTCTTTTTACGACTCAACAATGAAGGAGTAGCCAACAAAACCGTAGAAATAAAACTAAAGGTACCCGGAAGCCAATTGTTTGCTAAAGAGCAGGCCCGTTCATTTGAAGAAGCAACTGACCTGGCTACTCAAGCCTTGGCCAATCAACTGAAAAAATTCAAAACGAAGTTAAGTGCAGGAAGAGTTTAAAAGGAAAAGGCCTCGAATGAGGCCTTTTCCTTTTAATCAAACTTTGAATACTTTTTTCAATTCGTCCACATGATCGAGTTTTTCCCAAGGGAACAATTCAACCTTTAATCGTTTTTCATTTTTCTGGCCTTTGTTAAAAATTTTCTCTACGATTTTCGATTCACGACCCATGTGCCCGTAGGCAGCTGTTTCTGAATAAATAGGTGTGCGCAAATTGAATCGCTGCTCAATGAAGTACGGACGCATATCAAACACCTTCTCAATTTTTTTGGCAATCTCCCCATCGGCCAATTTTACTTTGGCCGTTCCATAGGTATTAACATACAGTCCTACCGGCTTGGCTACCCCAATAGCATAAGCCACCTGAACTAATACCTCGTCACATATCCCGGCAGCCACCATGTTCTTAGCTATGTGCCGGGTTGCGTACGCAGCCGAGCGATCTACCTTGCTGGGATCTTTACCAGAAAACGCCCCGCCACCATGAGCTCCTTTACCACCGTATGTATCTACAATTATTTTTCTTCCCGTGAGGCCGGTGTCACCGTGCGGGCCGCCAATTACAAATTTTCCGGTTGGGTTAACAAAATATTTGATTTCGCTGTTGAATAATTTCTGTACACGCTTCGGCAGTTTTTTCATCACCCGGGGCACCACAATATTGATCACATCTTCTTTAATTTTTTTCAACATGGTTACGTCTTTACCAAAGTCATCGTGTTGTGTGGAGATGACGATGGCATCAATGCGTTGAGGTTTGTTGTCATCACTATATTCAATCGTAACTTGTGATTTAGCATCGGGACGCAGGTAAGTCATCACTTTTCCCTCTCTGCGGATGGTTGACATTTCGCGGAGTAACATGTGCGCTAAATCTAACGGCAGGGGCATGTAATTATCTGTTTCGTTTGTGGCATAACCGAACATCATGCCCTGATCGCCTGCTCCCTGGTCTTCTTTTTTCTTACGCTCCACTCCTTGATTAATATCTGACGATTGCTCATGGATGGCCGAAAAAATTCCACAACTATGGGCTTCAAACATGTATTCGCTTTTGGTGTACCCAATTTTGCGAATCACTTCTCGGGCAATGTCTTGCACATCGAGGTAAGCTTCTGACTTTACTTCTCCGGCCAACACCACCTGGCCCGTGGTGACCAATGTTTCACACGCCACTTTTGAGTTGGGATCATAAGCCAGAAAATAATCAATTAAGGCATCAGAAATCTGATCGGCCACTTTATCCGGGTGTCCTTCGGAAACTGATTCGGAAGTAAATAAGTAAGGCATAAGCAATTTATTGATGAATGGTGATTTTCAGAGCGGCAAAAATACTTGAATTAGTCGATTAGTCAAGGAACTAATGGATCAATAATAACTGCGTCATCATTCAGCCTGAAATAAAAAAACAGCTGGTTCTTTTGAAAAAACATGAGGCTTATTTTTCCATTCGGACACTGTCATGGTTTTGATCCATTCTGTTTTTCCGGTAAGATTAAACGCAACACATAAACGAGTTTGTGCGGCAAGGCTTTGCAGCAGGCTTTTCAATACTTGATTGTTGCGGTATGGAGTCTCAATAAAAATTTGAGTTTGGTTTTTTTCTCTCGATTCTTTTTCAAGTTGTTTGATTTTTCTTGATGCTTCTTTTAAATCAATCGGCAGGTAGCCATGAAAAGCAAACTGCTGACCGCTTAGCCCTGAGGCCATTAATGCCAACACCACGGAGGAAGGACCAACTAATGGAACAACCTCAATGTTTTTTTGGTGTGCAAACTTCACTGCCAGTGCGCCCGGATCGGCTACACCCGGACACCCCGATTCTGAAATTACTCCCATATTTTTTCCGTTGAAGACCGGTGCAAATAATTCATCAAGCACTGATTCTTTGGTGTCTTTATTCAAGACAGAAAATTGTAAATCATCGATTTTCTCATAAATTTTCAGACTACTCAAATACCTTCTGGCCGTACGGATATCTTCCACTAAAAAATGATGGATGTGTTTTAGTGCTTCAGGAACAGATGGAGGTATTGCATTCGGGGCATCTTCTGCAATGACGGTAGGGATTAAATAAAGTTTGCCGTTAGTTTCCATCCAGGAATTGCAAAACTACCTGCAAAAACTCTTGTGGTTTCTCCGCCTGCACCCAGTGCCCTGTATCCAAAGTAACGAACCGGACCGATGGGAAAATCTTTTTGATGAGTGAGTCATCGCCATCGGCAAAGTAATTCGATTTTTTTCCATTAATGAATAATGATGGGCCATTGTAAATTCCGGAATAGTGCAAGCCATCCCCTACTTCTTGCAGGTGTTCGTCAATGGCTTTTAAATTGGGACGCCAGTAAAATTTATTATTGGCATCGCGTGCCAGGTTTTTTAATATAAACTGTCGCACGGCCGGGTCGGGTTCATACCCTGCTAATACTACTTCCGCTTCTGACCGGGTAGAAAGCTCATTCAAGGCAATGGCTTTCATCCCCTCTACCAACAAATCGTGTTTTACTACGTACGGTTTTGGCACAATATCCACCACTACCAACTTGTTGACCCGTGCCGGAGTTTTTACAGCAAAATTCATTACCGTTTTCCCACCCATAGAGTGGCCGATCAGGTTGGCTTTTTCAAGTTGACGCTCATTCATAAATTCTTCCAAATCCTCGGTGAGAACCTGGTAATTCATTTCGTCACTATGCGGAGATTGGCCATGGTTGCGCTGGTCAATGGTGTACACTGAAAAATGTTCAGCTAAAAGTTTGGCTAACGAATACCAATTATCAGACGAACCTAGCAGCCCATGCAAAATGATAAGCGGCTCGCCCTCTCCCTGTTGGCGATAGAATAGTTTCATGGTTTGCAAAGTAAGTTAAAATTGAAGAATGCATGATTCAAAGAAATGGTTATTTATGCCATCTTTGCTC
This sequence comes from Bacteroidota bacterium, assembly GCA_018266435.1. GTDB lineage: Bacteria > Bacteroidota > Bacteroidia > Cytophagales > Cyclobacteriaceae > ELB16-189. The sequence continues at coordinate 89,927 of JAFEAL010000012.1, forward strand.
AATTTTTTGATATGGAACTGATTGACGGAAAATACCTAGTTCAAGGAATTGGCTTGCACGCCATTGCACAGGAGTATGGCACACCTGTTTACGTGTACGATGGGCATAAAATGGTGAGCCAGCTTCATAATTTGAAGAATGCTTTTTCTGAAAATCCGCTGAAAATAAAATTTGCCATGAAGTCGCTGAGCAACATTTCTATCCTAAAGTTGCTCCACCAACATGGTGCGGGTATTGATGCAGTATCAATCAATGAAGCCAGATTGGCATTGGGAGCCGGTGTAACCGGTGCAGACATTAACTTCACCCCCAACGGGGTTGACTTTAGTGAAATAGAAGAGGGGGTTGATCTTGGGCTAAGTGTTAATCTTGATAACCTTTCGGCACTTGAAAAATTCGGCAAGAAATATGGAGCCAGCTATCCTTGCGGCATTCGTCTGAACCCACACATTATGGCAGGCGGCAACTATAAAATATCCACGGGTCACAGCAACTCAAAGTTTGGTATTTCAATATACCAGTTGCCTGATGTGCTGCGCCTGATCAGCCAGTATAAAATCAATGTTACCGGTTTGCACATTCACACCGGTTCTGAAATTACAGAGACCGATGTTTTTTTAAAGATGGCCGAAATACTTTTTGGCATTGCTTCTGACTTCCCCTCATTAAAGTTTATTGATATTGGCAGTGGGTTTAAAGTGGCCTATAAAGAAGGAGACCACACCACAAACATTTATGACTTGGGATTGAAGCTGGGCAAAAATTTTAAAGAATTTTATCACCGCTACGGCCGGCAACTAGAACTTTGGATCGAGCCCGGAAAATACGTGGTGAGCGAAGCTGGATTATTGATTGTAAAAGTAAATGTGGTGAAACCAACACCTTCTGTCACATTTGCTGGAGTTGACAGCGGATTGAACCACCTCATTCGCCCGATGATGTATGATGCATATCATGAGATTGTAAATATTTCTAACCCAACCGGAAGCCAAAAAATTTATACGGTGGTAGGAAACATTTGTGAAACCGACACACTCGGTGCCGATCGAAAACTGAATGAAGTGCGCGAAGGAGATTTACTGGCCATAAAAAATGCCGGGGCTTATGGATACTCAATGGCCTCTAACTACAATTCACGGTTCAGACCGCCCGAAGTTTTAGTATGGAAAGGCAAAACGCAACTCATCCGCAAACGCGATACACTTGATGACTTGTTACGAAATCAGGTGGTAGCTGAGATCTAGAGTAAAAGAGGTCTATTCTATTTTAGCCTCGCCTTAAAAAACTCAAGCGTATGCTTATAGGCATCAACTGTGAATTCTTTTTTATGGCCCGGGTTGCTGGGGTTGGCGAAGGCATGGTCAGCATCGTATGATTTTACGATCAGCTTTTTACCCAATGAAGCCATGTTTTTCTCAAATTTCTCAGTCACGTCTTTGTTGATCCATTTATCTTGTGTGGGCCAAATGTCGAGCACATCGCAATTGAGTGTCTTTAGCCGGTCAAGGTTATCCTCAGGCATACCGTAGTAGATCACGCAAGCTACAGCTTGCTTTCCTGCAGTAAGTGCTGCCTGCATGGATTGACCGCCACCAAAACACCAGCCAATGGTGCCCACTTTGGCGTCTGTACCAATATAGGCCAAGGCCCCCTTCACAATGGCGTTGCCCCGCTCTTGTTTGAATTCGCTCATGTATTTTCCTGCGTCTTCGCGAGCTGTTGCTACTTTGCCGTCATACATATCCAAAGCCAACACATTAACATTGCCCAAATCATGATAGAGATTTTCTGCTTCGCGTTTGATATGGTCATTCAGCCCCCACCATTCCTGAAAAACAAAAATCCAGTTGTTAGTTTTATTTTTGGAGGTGATCAAAAACCCGTTTGCGTCCGCGCCATCGGTTTTGAAGGTAATCATCTTTCCACCGGCTTCGCTGATGTGCGTATAAGATAAAGGGCTCTTATGCATTTTGTTAAAACTCTTGTTTGAAGCAAACAAGGCAAATTTCTCAGTGGCTGAAGTGTGGCAAATTGTAAGATCAGTTTGTGCAAAACCCAACACGGCTACACCCATGGCGATCATCAATAAAATTGTTTTTTTCATAAGTTGATTGGTTTTTGTTTGGCTAACAACTAAAAAGTGTTTTTGGTTTTACAACTGCCCAGACCTTATCCGGTCATAAGTAATATAATCCGTATTGATTGGCTCATAACCATTTTGCCTGAGTAAAATGGCCACTTGTGCCCGGTGGTACGTAGCATGGTTAGCGGTATGGATAATGATACTCTCCACGTTACTGACAAATGGTGTGCCTGTATAATTTGTATAGCTCAATTCGCGATCAAAATGTTCATTTGAACTAATGTATTCAATCCATTCTTGGTCTATACTCGCAAATAATTTTTCCAGTTCAACGACAGAATAAGTTGACCACAGTTGCACATCAGGTTTGGGCAATCCTTTGACCCGGTGAAGCCACAGCCGCTCGGCCACAGCCACGTGTCCCAATAATGACAAAACTTTTTCATGCGAAATGCGCTGCTCTGTCAAACAGGTGAGCACACGCTGGTTGGCCCACTGGTTGTATTGGTATAGTTTAAGAAAATATTCTTTCATCTGAAATAAGGTAACGAAGGTAGAAAGGAATCAGAAAACTGTAAAGTTGTTATGACTGAGCAGTATTACGCGGTGAAGAGCGCTGCAAATTGATTTCCTAATTTTTCCCGGTGGTATTTTTGTTCCGCTAACAGCCGGGCATTTTGCCGGGCCTGGTCTAATTTTTCTTTGTCAGCCAGATAAACTGAAATTTTATTTACAAAATCTTGTGGTTGTTTGGGGTTAACAAAAAAACCACATTGGTTTGTTTCTATTTCATCTTTTATCCACCCCCCAAAATTAGTGATCACCAATTTGCCCGAAGCCAGTGCGTCAAAATACTTATTGGGCGAGCCGGTTTCCAGGATCGGTATGTTTTTATAGCATACAAAAGCAGCATCGGTAATGTTCATGATTTCTTTTACCGTGTTGCGGTCAACCAGCCCGGTAAATGTGATGTTAGTCAATTTCAGTTTTTCAGCCGCTGATTTTAACAACCCGAGCGTAGCTCCATCACCTGCTAAAATAAAATGCACGGGCAGATTTGCTTTGCGCGAGGCGTTGGCACATTCGATAAAATAATCCAAACCATTAGCCATACCGGTAGCCCCGATGTAGGATACAATAAATTTTCCTCCGACACTAAACTTTTGTTGGAGTGCCGGGTTTTTGTTTTCCTTTTCATAAAAATCACAGTCGGAAAAATTGGGAATAACGCTGATCTGTTTCCCGTTGATTTTTCCTTCAATAGATTTTTTGATCGGTTCAGAAAGCGCTACGATGGATTTAGCTTCGTGGTAAATTTTTTTTTCCAATGCATACAAACTTTTCTGGAGTAAATAATTTTTTATGACTCCCAACTGAATGGGCGCATCAGGCCACAAATCACCTACTTCAAAAATAAATGGAATACGCAGCCGTTGTTTGAGGTAGATCGCAGCCAATCCGGTGGTGAGCGGAGTGGAAATAGCATAACAAACCGACACCCCATCCATTGCCTTTGCTGCCGAAATACTCTTCAGCACAAACCGGGCAAATGATTTTCCCCGGTGAAAAAATCCAAAAGAATTGTCGTATGCAATCGGTAAGTAGTGAACCTCAATTCCTTCTACATCGGCCACGGTGTATTTTTTTTCGTTTGATGAGGTGACCACCACTGCCTTTACCCCCCGATTTACCAAAGCTTTGGCCAAATAGTATGAACGAATAGCTCCCCCAGTGGCAGGTGTTTTAAAATGCTGATGCAGAATCATGACTTTCATAGCACAAAGAAACCTAATCATAAGTATGGCCGAAATAATTTCAGTTAAAAAAATAATGCTTTACCTTCACGCGCTTCATGAAAAGGAACTTGCTTATATTTTTTCTTCGCAATTATTTGAACACACTGGCTTTTGTCAACCCGGGCAAAGCAGGCAAAGAAGGCTTCATGCTTTTTTGTAGACCACAAAGAAGGGCCGTAAAACCACATCACCTTGAATTTTTCAATACTGCTGAAAAATTTACGGTAGAGTATGACCAAAAGAAAGTGCAGGCTTACCGTTGGGGGAGTGGACCAAAAAAATTATTGCTGTTGCACGGCTGGGAGAGCCACAGCTACTGGTGGAAATCAATTGTTACCCATCTGCCAGGAGAAGAGTTTTCTGTCCTCTCCGTTGACGCCCCCGGGCACGGGCTGAGCGAAGGCAATTATATCAACATTCCACATTACAGCGGGTTGATCGAAAAACTAATCATAACGCATGGAGCATTTGATGGGATACTCGGCCATTCGCTGGGAGCCTTTTCTACACTATATACCTTCCATCGGGCGCCACAATTGGGAAATCCAAAATTGATAATCATGGCGGCACCCGGTGAAGTGAGTGAGTTTGTTTCCTATTACAAAAATGTACTTGGCCTGTCAGACAGAACTTTGAATGCTACCCGCGATTATTTTATCACAAAACTTGGGCACGATGTTAATTACTTTTCAAGTAAAGCGTTTGCTAAAACAATAAGTAACCCGGGGCTCATCATCCACGACCAGCAGGACCCTGACGCACCATACGCGCACGCACTGGAAGTACACCGCAACTGGCCAAACTCTAGGATGATCTCAACCACTGGCTTGGGGCATAATTTAAAATCTACTGAACTGATAAAAGAGGTGGCCCGATTTCTCAACACTTAATTTAGTTTAGGAATAATCTTTATACCTAAATAAAAATTACGGGGAGCAGCTGCATTAAAGTAAAGGCCATTAACTGCATTAATGTCATTGCCCAAGCTGTATTTTTGATCCAATACATTGTCCACACCGGCAAAAAATTCGAATGGAGTTTTTTTCATCCATTCGTTTTTGTACCCAATACGCGCACCGGCCAGAAAATAATCAGAAGCATAAACTGAGTTAGCGTTATTGAGAGGAATTTGGCTCACGTACGTGGCGGTTACATTAACATAAAATCCGCCCACTGAAGCATCGGCACCCAGTGCTGTTGTATTGGACGGAGAGCCCGTTAGTTGCTTGCCCGAGTAGCTGATATTGTTGTACACATAGCTTACAAACTTGTACTGGGTAATGGTTGATGAAACCCAACATTTAAAATAATTGATTCGGGCAGATGGGTTTATTTTTTGCCAACTTAAAAATGTTTCAATCCCCTTTTGAGAAGTGTTTCCGGTATTGATAAAATAATCACCGAAAATATTTTTTTGATCCACAATAGCCTGTGTTAATTCAAAATCGTACGCTACTACATCAAAAGATAAGGCCTTCAGCAGGTTGCCCCGCAATCCTAATTCATAGTTAATACCTTGCTCAGGTGAAAGGTTGTTGTTATAAATTCTTGATGAAGGGAGAACTTCAGCCAGTGCCGGAGCAGAAAACCCTTTGCTTACTGAACCGAATAGCGAAAATGAATCAGTGATTTTTTTGAGTGCAGCCAAACGTGGTGAAAAAACCGGATCAAAATTGCGTTGTTGCTGCCCCGGAAACATCCCTACTGTACGGTCGAAATGGTATGCTAAAAAATTACCACTGCCACCAATCGTCAAAAAATAATTCTCTGGAAATTCTACTTCAAGCTGTGCAAAGGTTATAGCTGAATTAGACTGCAGGTGATCATTAGTTTGAAGGTTGCCTGGTGTGCCACCAAGGTTTGTATAGTTTGAAATAGGTAAGCTGACGTATTGATACTCTGCCCCAAAATTCAGTTTTCCTTTCCATTGCCTGTGGGTTAATTCATATTGAGTAGTCATTCGCCCGCCTAAGTTCTGATCGATTTCTCGCTTGTAATTGGCAATTGCCGGATTGGTAAAATCGGTGTATGAGCCGTACACACCAATTCTTGTTGACCATTGTGCCGACCACTGGTGCTCCAGGCTTGACGAGGCGTAAATCGTTTTGTTATACACGGCTGCTTTTTGCGCTACCGCGCTGCCGTTAATCGTTGATGCCTGTTGTGGGTCTGTGCTGTATTGCGCCAGGCTTAGCCCGCCTGGTGTTTGGTAATTCAGATCCGTGTAGAAAAGAGAAACACTCAAAAAACTTTTAGCATGGAGTGAAAATTTTCCTTCGGCATTAAATGCATTTTTTTGCATAGCCGATTGCTGACGGTACCCATCGGACTGCTGGTGGGCATAGTTGAAAAAAAATTTGTGTTTGTCGTTGCCAAAAACTGAGTTGGTCTGATAACGTTGAAGCCCGAAACTTCCGCCTACGGCAGATACCTGTAACCTGTTTTGCTGAGCAGTAGGTGTGTTCATCAACACCACCCCGCTGGTATTGGCTCCATATAAACTGGCACCCGGCCCCTTCAAAATTTCCATGCGGCCTACGGCATCAAAATCAATCAGGTTGAGGTAAGTATTGCCGCCCCCATCCGTCAAAGGAAGGCCGTTCCAATAAAACTTAACATTTCGCACACCAAACGGAGACCGGAGCGAGCTGCCCCGAACTGAAAAGCGGTAGCTGCCGGGCGAGCGCTCTTCCATGCGTACACCTGGAATAGTATTGACCGTGGAAACCAACGAAGTATTATTAAACCGGTTCAGTTCATTACCGGTGACTATGCCCAGGGCCACAGGTGTTTCGCTCACCGGCCGGTTGTATTGGTAAGCCTGAACCACCACGCCACTCAGTGACCGGGTGGTATCGCTTTTTAAATGAGGTTGCGCAAATACGGAAAGTGAAAGCTGTAAAGCCAAAACTGTTGTGGAGAGTTTCATCGGCTTTACTCAAAAGTCTTCCAACACTTTTTCGAGCGGCAGGCTTTCCGGAAAATAAGCTAGCAGTTTGATCAACACCCGGTCAACGAGTGTATCGGGGCAAGAAGCTCCGCTGGTGAGAACAATTTTTGCTGGGTTTTTCTTAGGCAAAAAAGAATAAGAGGTACGCAGCAGTTTTGTGTGCAGGTCAAAGTGCCTGATTTCTATATCAGAAATTATTTCTTTTTCTGAGTTGATGAAATAAGTCGGAAAATGTTTTTCACAGAGTTCTACCAGGTGCGATGTGTTTGAGCTGTTGTATCCGCCCACCACAAGGGCTAAATCGGCTTTGGTTTTAAGCAATTCATAGGTGGAGTCCTGATTGTCGTTGGTGGCGTAGCAGAGTGTATCGCGTGTATCGGCAAAATGATTTTTCAAATCGGTTTCACCAAATTTTTTGATGATGGCTTGTTTCAAAAAATCAGCAATGTCTTGGGTCTCAGAAGCCAGCATGGTGGTTTGATTGACCACTCCAATCCGGTTCAAGTCTTGGTCCACATCAAAATGGGGCGAATATTTTTTTTCAAAATCTTTGTAAAAAAATTCTTTGCTTTTTTCGCCTGAAATATATTGGGCCAACAGCCGGGCCTCATTCATATCTTGAATGATCACCGATGAGCCGTTATGGTTGCTGTGCGAAAATGTGGCACGTGTTTCTTCGTGCTTGGCTTTTCCGTGAATGACGATCGTATAATTTTCTCTGCCCAGTTTTTCAGCGCGTGTCCATACTTTTTCTACAAAAGGACAAGTGGTATTGTACTTCTGAACTTCTACACCTTTATCGAGCAAAAGATTTTCAATCTCTAACGTGGTACCAAATGCCGGGATGATCACAATGTCATCCTTCCCGATATTGTTCCAGGAGATGAATGGTGTGCCATCGGTATCGGAAATAAATTTTATGCCCCGGCTCTGCAGGTCGGCATTCACTTCGGGGTTATGGATCATCTGGCTGAGCAGGTACACATTCTTATCCTGATTTTCTTCCAAGGCCCGGTAGCTGATCTCGATGGCGTTTTCCACACCATAACAAAAACCGAAATGCCGGGCAAGAAAAAACTGCACCGGCCCAAAGTCAAGAACGGCAGGCGAAAAATCCTGCTTGCGATGGTCTTTGGCTTTGCGCGATTCTTTTACTCTTCCGGTGATGGAAGATCGGTAGTAAACCGGTATTTCAAATTTCTTAATGGCAATTGATTTTTGTCAGGCAAAGATAAAGCGGAGGCTACGAAACAAAAAACCCTGACGTTGTGGTCAGGGTTTAGTTTTACGTTAGGCAGCTTTCGAAAGATTATCTTCTTTCACCTTGTTCGTTCGCACTTCTTTGGAGGTGAGGTCAAACCATCGCACCTCCACTACTTTGTTCTTGATGTATTTCAGCACTTCCATCACCCGGCCACTGCGTTTATTAAAAACGCGGTCGCCTCTTTTAAATAATCTCTTCATGGTCATTTTTGTTAAAACCGGAATGCGTACATATACACCCTTGGAAAATCGGGATACACTCCTTCAAACGTAGTCTGATCACCCGGTTTTTTCTTCTTCAAAAGATCGTTCAGGTCTTTGGCTGATTTCACCGGCACATTGTCCAAATGTGTAATGATAAATCCTTCGCGCATGTCTGTGTACTTTTGAATCTTTCCTTTACTCAGCGATTTTACTTCAACGCCCGAATTCAGATCCAATGCTTTTAATTTTTTGGCGTCCACATCCTGCAATTCCATACCGAGTGAAGTAACAGCATCTTTCTCTTCGCGCTTAACGGTGCCCGTTTTTCCTTCTTTGTTTTTCAACGTAACCATAAAAGTGAGCATCTTTCCTTTGCGGTCAACGGTGATGTTGATTTTGTCGCCCGGCCTTTTGCGGCCCACGTATTCAATCAATGCCGAACTTGATTTGATGGGCGTTTCATCCATCTTCACGACTACATCACCTTTTTGTATGCCCGCTTCTTTGGCTGCACTCTTAGAGTTTTCTGCAAAATCGCCAACAAAGGCACCTTCTGTTACATCTAACTCTTCTTGCTTGGCCAAATCTGCATTTACGCTTTGAACTGAAATGCCCAGCCATCCGCGCTGCACGGTTCCGTAGGCTATCAAGTCTTCGGCTACTTTGCTCACAATATCAGACGGGATGGCAAAACCATAACCTGAATACGAACCCGTAGGGCTGGCAATGGCCGTGTTGATGCCAAGCAATCCTCCGTCTAAGTTTACCAATGCCCCTCCGCTGTTGCCGGGGTTAATCGCAGCATCGGTCTGGATGAATGATTCAATGGCTGTGCTGCCCTGGCGGTTGTTTCTGCTGGCCGGATTATTGGAGTTGATGATATTAATGTTTCTTCCTTTAGCGCTGATGATACCGGCCGTAACGGTTGAAGTCAAATTGTAAGGATTGCCCACGGCTAATACCCATTGCCCTACTTTAGCATCGTCTGAATTGACAAATGATAGAAAGGGTAAATCTTTTTGATTGATTTTAATCAGAGCCAAGTCAGTATCCGGATCGGTACCAATTACTTCAGCTTTGAAAGATCGGTTGTCATTGAGAGTGACATCAACCATGTCGGCATCTTGCACCACGTGGTTATTGGTAACGATGTATCCCTCGGTACTGATAATCACCCCTGAGCCACTGCTCACACTAGGGCCTTGCGGTTGTGCGGGGCCATTTGGGCCAAAGAAAAATTGTTGAATGGGGTCATTGGATTCGCGTTCGCGGCTAACATTGCCCGACTGCGTAGAGCGAATGTTTACTACAGCCTTCGTTACTTTATCGGCTGTGCCGGTAAAATCGAGCGGCACGGCTTCACCCTTTTCATTGATGCGGTAAGCCACCTGCGAGGCAGGCGTTCCGCTGATGTGTTCAATCTTTACTTCGTGGTTTCCATTTTTACCAAACCATTGGTAAGTAGCAATGGTGATGGCGCTTCCTAATAAAGCAGCCAGTACAAGAGATCCAAAATTTTTCATTTTTATAAAAATTAATTAACAGATGCTATTGCCTGTGAAGATGATGTTCTGCAACAAAAAGTTTGAAAATTGACCAAAGGCACCACTCCGCAAAGGCTTGTAAATGTTTGGGCTTCTATTTACGAAAAATATGCCAATCGGGTTGTCAATAAATAATTCTGCCAATTTTTCCTGATCTCAAATTTGATTTTAATCTCGGGTTCACAAAATCCTTAGCTTTGGCACATGATCAAAATTACAGCATCGGTTATTTTAAAACATGGCCGCGAGGCTTCTGTCAAACGTTTTCATCCGTGGGTTTTTTCGGGTGCCCTCCAAACCATCGAAGGAGAACCTCACGAAGGGGATTGGGTGGAAGTAAAAGATTTTAAGAAAAAGACTCTGGGTTTTGGTCATTATCAAAAAGGAACAATCACCGTGCGGCTGCTTTCTTTTTCAGCAGAAATGCCGAACGAAAAAATTTACAGCGAAAAAATAACCCGGGCATTCAGACAACGGCTGCTTACCCATGTCATTAATGAACAAACCAATTGTTTTCGCTTAGTTCATGGCGAGGGCGATGGATTGCCTGGGCTGATCATTGATGTTTACAATGGCATTGCCGTAATGCAGGCTCATAGCCTGGGCATGCACCGTGACAAAGAATGGATCGTCAATGCTCTTTGTCAAAATTTACCGGAGTCCGTACAAGCTGTTTACTATAAGAGCCAAAATACGTTAAATGCCAAAACAGAAAACGAATACTTACTTGGCATGGCCGCCACACCACATTTAATTACCGAGCATGGAAATAAATTTTATGTTGATTGGGAAGAAGGGCAAAAAACCGGATTCTTTTTAGATCAGCGTGAAAACAGAAAGTTACTTGGCCAATTATCTTCAGGCAAATCAGTACTTAACACGTTTTGTTATACGGGCGGGTTTTCTGTCTACGCATTGAGTGCCGGAGCCCATTTGGTTCACTCTGTTGATTCTTCTGAAAAAGCTGTTTCTCTCACCAAAAAAAATATAGAATTAAATGGGTTTGATTCTAACCAGCACGCCTGCTTCGCTATGGATACGTTTGAGTTTTTAAAAGACAAAAAAGATGCTTACGATGTGATCGTGCTTGACCCTCCGGCATTTGCCAAGCACAAGGATGCGCGCCATCAAGCCATGAAAGGGTACCAGCGGCTGAATGCCGAAGCCATGAAAATAATCAAACCTAATGGAATCATTTTCACGTTCTCTTGTTCGCAGGTAGTTGATAAGCAATTGTTTTACGACACCGTAGTTTCATCGGCCATACAAGCAGGGAGAGAAATTAAAGTGTTGCAACACCTTGGTCAGCCGGCCGATCACCCGGTTTCTATTTACCATCCCGAAGGAGAGTACCTGAAGGGATTAGTGCTTTATGTTTCGTAAAAATTATTTTTTTGATCCTTTTCTTTCATGAAAGGCCCCCCGGTACTCTGGGTCTTCTCTTCTCTTCTGCCGATCTATTTCCCTGGCCATCTCTTGCTGCTCTTCAAAAGGTGTTTCTTCAACAATAACTTCCTCAGGCAATTTTTTAACAGAGATTTTTTCACGAATCAGTTTCTCAATTTTTGCGAGATGGTATTGCTCTGCTTTGGTGACCAGCGTGATGGCGTTGCCTTCTTGAAAAGCGCGGCCGGTTCGCCCGATGCGGTGCACATAGTCTTCGTATAAAACCGGCACATCAAAATTGATGACGTGTGAAATTTTTTCTACATCAATTCCCCGGGCGGCTACATCCGTGGCTACCAGGATGCGCAGTTTACCTTCGCGAAACTCATTCATGGCATTGATGCGGCTGTTCTGCCCTTTGTTAGAATGAATGACCCGCACAGTTCCAAGCTTCTTGCGTTCAATAAACTTGAACACATTATCAGCCGATGTTTTGGTGCGGGTAAAAATAATTACCCGGCTATAAGATTTATTATTATTTAGCAAATACTCAAGAAAATTGATTTTGGTTTTGAGGTTAGGAACAAGGTATACTTCCTGTTCAACTTTCGATGCTGTTGTTGCTTGTGGCGTGATTTCCACTTTGACGGGAAACTCCAGAAACTCCTGCGAAAGCCTCTCTACTTTTTCAGGAAAAGTAGCTGAAAACAACAGGTTCTGCCGCTTGCCGGGCAGCACTTCAAAAATTTTTCTGAGCTGGGGCATAAAACCCATATCCATCATGCGGTCGGCTTCATCAATGACCAATGTTTTAATTTGTTTTGTAGGGATTTCGTTCCGTAAATAAATTTCCATAAACCGGCCCGGGGTTGAGATCAATAGGTCAGCTCCTTTTTGAATTTCTTCAATTTGGGTTTTGGGGCCAACCCCTCCGTACAAAACAGCCAGTCGCAAATCTGTAAACTGGGCGAGTTGCAAAGCATGAGTATGGATCTGCACCGCCAATTCTTTGGTGGGCACAACAATCAGTGCCCGAGGTTCTTTGCTTTGCGCATATTTTATCTTCATGAGCAGCGGCAGTACATACGCAGCGGTCTTGCCGGTGCCGGTTTGAGCAATACCGATCACTTGCTGGCCTCCGAGAATCAGGGGAATGCACTTCTGCTGAATCTCAGTAGGTGAGAGAAACCCCACTTTTTCAATTGCCTGAAAAAGTTGTTTGTTCAATTTAAAATCTGTCCACTGCATTTCTTCAAGTATCTTTGCAAGATAATGAAGTCAACGCTTATTCTTAATGCTAAAATCGTAAACGAAGGCAAAGTCTTTGAAAGCGATTTATTAATTAACGGGCAACGAATTGAAAAAATAGACAGTGATCTGCAATCACATCGAGCCGATTCTGTTATAGATGCCCAGGATAATTATTTATTGCCCGGTGTTATCGATGATCAGGTACATTTCCGCGAACCCGGGTTGACTCACAAAGGCAACATTTTTACTGAGTCAAGGGCAGCGGTGGCCGGAGGTATAACCAGCTACATGGAAATGCCCAACACAGTGCCGCCTGTTTTTACCCAAGCGTTACTGGAAGATAAATACCGTATTGCTTCTAAAAACTCGTTGGCCAATTATTCTTTTTTCATGGGCAGCAGCAACAATAACCTGGAGGAAGTGCTGAAGACCGATTTGAAAAATGTATGCGGACTAAAAATTTTTATGGGATCGTCCACCGGTAATTTGTTGGTTGATGACCCAAAAACGGTAGAAGGATTTTTTTCAAAATTCCCCGGACTGATTGCGGCTCACTGCGAGCACGAACCCACTATCAGAAAAAATAATGAAGAGTGGAAAAATAAATTTGGAGAAGACGTTCCCATTCAAGAACACCAGAACATCCGCAGCGAAGACGCATGCTACCGCTCGTCATCATTTGCGGTTGACTTAGCCAAAAAATTTGGGACTAAACTGCATATTCTTCACATTTCTACAGCCAAAGAGATTTCATTGTTTGATAATTCCATTCCTTTAGAGAAAAAGAAAATCACGGCCGAAGCTTGTGTTCACCATTTGTGGTTCAACGAAAAAGATTATGAAAAACTTGGCACCAAAATCAAATGGAACCCGGCCATTAAAACGGAAAAAGACCAACACGCTATTTTTCAAGCCGTGCTGGATAACCACATTGATGTAGTTGCCACGGATCACGCGCCACACACCCTTGAAGAGAAAAATAATTCTTATTTCAAAGCACCCTCTGGCGGGCCATTGGTACAGCATAGCCTGGTCGCGCTGCTGGAATTTTATCATCAGAAAAAAATTTCATTAGAAAAAATTGTAGAGAAAATGAGCCACCATCCATCCATCTTGTTTCAGATTCAGGATCGGGGCTTTATTCGCGAAGGTTATTTTGCTGATTTAGTTTTGGTTGACCTCCATCGGCCGTGGGTGGTAAGTAAAGAAAATATATTGGCTAAGTGTGGCTGGTCGCCATTTGAGGGGCAACGTTTCAGTTCCTCGGTCATGAAAACCTGGGTATCGGGAAATATGGTTTATGCTGATGGAAAAATTATGGAGACAAGCCCGGGCTTGCGGTTACAGTTTTCGAGGTAACTTTTGCAATTTCATCTGCGCCTGTTACCTTTGCAATCCCTTGTCGTAAAAAGGGAAAATGGCGGGCATAGCTCAGTTGGTTAGAGCATCAGATTGTGATTCTGAGGGTCGTGGGTTCGAGCCCCATTGCTCGCCCTAAAAGCCTCGACTTAATCCGTTGAGGCTTTTTATTTGTATACGATTTTTACGTTTACAATTTACAATCTGAAAAAAGACGGATCATTCGACATCAGTCAAACTAATGGTGTAATCAATCACCTGAAAAAGTACAATGAAGGTTGCGAAAAACTACACGCGTAAATGATGCCCAAGAAATTGTATTGGCACACAGAGGTAAACTCATATTCGCAGGTATTTAAACAGGAGAAGATCAAGAATTTTAAATCAGCAAAAAGAACCATTGAATTGGAGCGAGATCAAGCGGGCACCTCGGCTTAGTCACAACGATGCTCGGCTTCAAAGGCCGGAATTCGCGCTCCATTGCTTACGCGCACTCCAAATTCTTTGAGACTGTTTTTTGCTTTACTGAAAGAGGATAGGCAATGGCAGATCCTTTTTAAAGAATAAGAGAGCAGTGAAAAATTTCACCACCCTCTTTTTTTCTACGGTTAAGGTTCTTTAATAAACTCATCATACGTCTTCATGGGCACTTGGGCAAATTTTCCTTTTTCAGGACTTAGAAGGGGAGTGAGTTTTTTCAGTTCTTTATCTTTTATTTTTTTTAAGTCAGCTTTTGCGTTGGTATAACGGGTTTCAATTGCCTCCAGGTTATTCACCTCGGCATTATTAGGTTTATAAAAACTTTGGGCCACCTTGGCGTATAGTTCGGCCATTTTTTCTCTAAGCTGAGGTTCCGCTGTTCCTACATAGTTATCGCCTTTTGTCACTACCAATGTTTCTTTCAGCGCAGTCAGTTGTGCAATCAGCGGGGCAACTGCCTTCGCATTTGCTGCGCTTTTTCCTTTTACTCCTTCAGCTGCTTTTAGTGTTTCATCAATTTCATAAACAGTATATGCCAGTTCTTGCGACATGTTATACAATTTTCTAGTTGCTTCTTCTTGCAATTTACGGTCAGCCAGGGGCACGTCTGACTTAGGATCATATTGAACTACGATGTCTTGGGTGTAAGTATCCTTTCCTTTTCGAATAACTACTTTGTAAGTGCCTGCGGGTACACGTGGCGTAATGAATCCTCCAAGGGCAAATGTTTTAGCCGTAGCCATCTTGGGTGGTTTCGTGCTGAAATTCCAATCGATCACATTAATACCTTTTGATTTGCCGGGTCCCATTTCGGTGATTTTATTTCCATTAACATCCTGAATTTCCATCGTCATTTTCCCCAGGGTATGCCGCTTTTTTAAGTAATAAATAATACGTGCTGCTGTGCTTGGGTTTTCGCCTACAAATTGTGTTTCGGTGCTATTGCCTCCAAATCCGTTCTCTTCGGGAATGATAGCCGGTTTTGAGGTGAAGAAATACAAGTCTTTGTTCATGTTTTCTTCCGTCAGTTCACGCAGCGGGCTGATGTTGTCAATGATTACAATGCCACGACCGTGTGTAGCGATTACCAGGTCGTTGGTTTTTTTGTGCAGTTCAATGTAGTGCACATTGGCTGAGGGCATGTTGTTAGTGAATTTATACCAGTTTTTACCTCCGTTGAGCGTGATGTACAACCCAAACTCAGTACCCAGAAACAATAGGTTTTCATTCACATAATCTTCTTGAATGTTGCGTGCGAAACCATAAATTTCAGGGGTAACAATAGATTTCCAGGTTTGGCCAAAGTCAGTGGTTTTGTAAACGTACGTATTCATATCACCGGTTTGGTAACCTGTAAGCACAGCATACGCGTATGCTTTATTGAATACACTTGCTTCAATGTGGTAAACCATGGTTCCTTTGGGTACGCCTGGAACATTGGCAATCAGGTTAGTCCAGGTTTTACCACCGTCTTTAGTGAGTTGCAGGTTACCGTCATCGGTTCCCGCCCATATCACATTTTCATCTAAAGGCGATTCGGCTATGGTAAAAATCGTGCAGTGGTTTTCGGCACCCGAGTTGTCGCGCGAAAGCCCACCTGAGGTTTCCTGGTTTTGTTTGGCCGGATCGTTGGTGGTCAAATCAGGAGAAATTTTTGTCCAGTTTTCGCCCATATCTTCTGAGCGATGCACATATTGGCTGCCCATGTAGAAGCGGTCAGGTTTATTGGGACTGATGGCCATAGCCGCATTCCAGTTGAAACGGAGTTTGTGTTTAGCATCCATCTCACCCTTTTCGGCAAGTGGTTGAATGGTTTTGGCCTGATCTTTGGCCGGATCAAAACGCCAGACATTTTCAGCGCCTTGCATTTCAGAGTAAATCAGTTTTTTTGTCGGATGGGGATATACGCGATATCCATCGCCATACCCCACACGGTGCCAATCGCTGGCTTCAATTCCTCCCGGTGATTTAGAAGGACCGTACCAACAACCATTGTCTTGCAACCCTCCGTAAACATGGTAAGGCTCTTCATTATCAACACTGACGTGATAGAACTGGCACACGGGCATATTTTCAACAATCTCCAGAGTGGTTCCGCCATCCCATGAGCGGTAAATGCCCCCATCGGTTGCGGCATACATACGGTCAGAATTGTTGATGTCAAAAACTACATCGTGCACATCGGAGTGGTTAGGCCCCAGGTTTTTAAATGTCTTTCCACCATCGCGCGAAATGGAACCCATCAATCCTGCTTTTACGACTACCTCCGGATTTCGTGGATCAACTTCGATGCGCGAAAAATAAAATGGGCGAACAACAATGCCAAAATCATTATTGAGTTGCTTCCAACTTACACCTGCATCATCGCTGCGGTACAAGCCCTTGTCTTGGTCTTGCTCAGACTCGATGACGGTGTATAAAATCTTTGAGTTAGAAGGGGCCACAGCAATCGCGAGTCTTCCTAGTTTCCCTTTTGGGAAACCGTTGTGGATTTTGGCAAATGTTTTTCCTCCGTCCGTAGATTTATACAGGGCACTTTTGGTGCCCCCGGAACTAAATGACCACGGTTGTCTTCTAAATTCCCAGAAAGAGCAATACACAATATTGGGATCTTTGGGGTCGAGCGTCAAGTCGCTGCAGCCGGTAGTTTTATCCACGTATAAAATTTTATTCCAGGATTTTCCACCATCAATAGTTTTGTATAAGCCGCGTTCTTCGCTGTCATTCCAAAGCGGCCCCAGCACGGCTACATAGACTTCCTTTGGGTTTTTAGGATTGACTTGAATGCCAGCAATCCGTTCTGATTTTTCAAAGCCCACTTTAATCCAGTTGGTGCCTCCATCTACAGTTTTGTATAATCCATCACCCACTGACACACTGTTCCGTGTCCAGGTTTCACCGGTTCCTACCCACACGGTATTATCAGGATCTGAAGGATCAATTTCTACTGCCCCGATGGATTGGCAGTATTCATCAAAAATGGGATTGAAGGTGGCTCCGCCATTCACACTTTTCCAAACACCACCGCCCGCAGTGCCCGCATAAATAATGCGGTCATTGGAGGGGTGAAGTTCAAGGTCGGTGATGCGCCCGCTCATCAATGCGGGGCCAATGTGACGGGCTTTTAAATCGCCAAACAGTTCTTTGCCCTTGGTGACGGCATCTTTAATTGGGTCTTGAGCCCAGGTTTGGAGGCTGAACAGAGAAAGGAGAATCAAGAACATTCTTTTCATCATCATTATTTTTTCTGGTTAAACAAAAAACACGGCTTTGCAATACGCAAAGCCGAGTCGCTAAAAAATATAATACTTATGTCATTCTTTTGCACTCAGTTTTCCTTAGGCATAACAAAAATGGAAGGATCAACTTTGGGGTTCAGTTCAATCTTGCTGATGGTGAGAGTCTGGCTGCCCTTGTCTTTTATGCCTTGTGCAAGAGAGAATGGAAACATCAATCCGTCTACGTCTTGGTAATCACTCATTTTATTTTGTTGGATTGCTCCTTTCATCTGCCCTGTTTTTATTTCTTGCTCTATTACCAGTGGAACAAAGTTTTCTGAATCAAAATAATAGTAAACAATATTCTCCGCTTCTTTGCCGTCAACCATGATAGGTTTTTTGGTCAGTTTAATTTTAAATGTCTGGGCACCATCAATGGTTTCTTTGCCCAAGAGTTCTGCCTTCAACCCTCTTTCTTTGTAGGTCAGAAACGGATCAGGAAATTCACCGATGTCTTTTTTGAAATTTTCGGTAGTTTCCGCGTCACTTTTTTCGGCTTTCATGTTCACGAAATTGGTTGACCAGAGGGTTGTTCCATCGTAAACGCCTTGTTTAATGTCTTTCCCCTGAAAATTGATGGACGTAGCTTGGCGGCCGTCTTTCAGTTGGGTTATCACAATAGGTATTTCTATGCCTCCTTGATTTGCTTTGGCTGACATTTTTATACCCTGCAATGCTTTCCATTTTTCCATGCCACCCGTATTTTCAAAATACTTAGCAATGATTTCATCTACCGTTTGGGCCTTTGCCACGGTAAAACTGGCTATTGTT
Source organism: Bacteroidota bacterium (assembly GCA_018266435.1). Lineage (GTDB taxonomy): Bacteria > Bacteroidota > Bacteroidia > Cytophagales > Cyclobacteriaceae > ELB16-189. The sequence continues at coordinate 108,292 of JAFEAL010000012.1, forward strand.
AAGAGTGCTAGTACGAATTTGTATTTCATAAGAGTTTATTTGTTTGGTTGTGTTAAGACGGTTAGTTGAGCTTTTATGTTGCCGATGGAACTTAAAAATACATTTTTAATTTTAAATCATAGCTGCGCAGTTGAGTACGAGCGCGAGGCTAACCGGGCCGGGTAAAACGAGGTCAAAAAGGTAATCATCACGATAACCGAACCGATTGAAATAAAATCGATCCATTTAATTTTTACCGGGTACGCATTGACTATGGCACTTTCCATGCCCATGCCGATCAGCCCAAATTGGTCTTGTGCCCAGCAGGTCAATGCCCCTAATAACAAACCTGAAATGGCTCCTGTAAAAGCAATCAATGCCCCTTCGCTTAAAAAGATGGTGTTGATCGTACTTTTTTGAGAACCCATGGCCATAAGAATAGAAATATCTTTTTTCTTTTCAATGGCCAGCATCATCAGCGAGAAAAAAATATTGATCGAAGCCACAACCGTAAGTAAAGCCATGGATACAAAAGTGAACAGCTTTTCAATTTTTACGAGCTTATATAATTCTTTGTGCTGCTCATCATTGGTGAGCACACTATAATCTTTCCCTAATTGGTGCAGGATGGCCGCTTTAACTTTCTGCAGATCGCTTGCGCTGTTGATTTTTACTTCAAGCGAAGTACACCGGTTGCCATACCCGGTGAGGTTGCGCACAAACTCGATGGGCAGCAGTACGTAGCTCTCATCTACATTTTTTTCAATTGAAAACTCGGCTCCGGGTTGAATGCCAGCCACACTGTAAAGTTTAGAAGGATCTACAGTTGATGTCTTCGCATTCTTAATATAATATACTTGCAGCGGGTAAAGAGATTCTCCAACCACAACCGAAAGTTGATACCGGATACCACGACCAATGATGGCATATTGCCCCAGCGAATCTCTGAATCTTAGTTTCCCCTCAATAATACTTTTGTCAATGCGGTGTTGGTCTAGGAAGTTATCGCTTACTCCTTTCATGGTTATCACCATATCAGCATCGCGGTATCGCAAGTACCCGTAATCTTCCAGCACTTCCGTAACAATATCAACCCCTTCTGTGGATTTAATTGTTGAAATCAGCTTTTCGTCTGCCTCAAATGTTTTTCCTTTCACCAGTTCAATTTTAATTTCCGGATCAAATGAGTTGTTGAGCGAACGGAGTAAATCCTCCAGCCCGTTAAACACAGAAAGAACGATGACGAGCGCAGCGGTGGAAAAAGCAATACCCACCATCGACAATATTGAAATGATGTTGATAAAATTTCTTTTTCGTTTGGAAAGGAAATACCGCCTGGCCACGAAAAAAGGGAAGTTCATGCCAGCGCGGATTATTCTTTGGGTATGTTCAGGTTTTTAATCAAGTCTTCAATACGCTGGGCGTTTTCTTCTACTTCGTCAATCACAAAAACCAGTTCGGGAATGATGCGTGCCTGGTTGCGGATGCGGTTACCCAGTTCTTTTCTGATTTCACCTTTGTGTGCATTGAGGCCGGACAATACTACGTTCTTGTCTTTTGCCAGCATCATGCTGATGAATACTTTAGCCACGCTCAGGTCAGGACTCATGCGTACCTCAGCGATGGTTACAAAAGCATTTCCAAGGAAATCATTTTTTCTCCTGAAGAAAATATCACTTAATTCTTTTTGAATCAGCCGACCATATTTTTGTTGTCGCAACGTCACCGCACAAAGATACAAAACTGCATCCAGCAAAAAATCGTGTTCAAAATTTTCACTTATTTGCATGAAAACAACAATCTGTGCTTCGTTTTTTCAAATTGAATGACCCCTATCGGCTGATAGCCGTTTTGTTGGTTTTGATCGGGTTGAGTCTTCCGCTTTTCATCAGCAGCCGCGCCCTGACTATCCTCGAACTGAAAGACCTGGTTGTGGGCGAATCGCTCGGCAACAAAATACTGTATGTCCAGTTGATTGACGATACGCCCTGGCTCGCGGCCCGGATTGATCAGTGGGCGTTTTTTTTATTTGGACATTCATTGTTAGCCAGGCAGTTGGCTGCCTTATTCATATTATTCTTTCAGGCGGCCTATTTTACTGTTATCCTGATCCGTTATCGGGCTTATAACGAAAGCAACTACCTGCCTGCATTGATTTTTGGGATAATCTCTTTTTTTTCTTTTGATCTCCTCGCGCTTTCGCCCGAACTGCTCGCTTCTACTTTTCTGTTGTTTGCGTTGAGTAATTTATTCCAGGAAATTGAATTTAAAATACAACGGGAGGAAACCGTTTTATACGTGGGGCTTTACCTCGGCATGGCATCGCTTTTTGTGCTGAGCTATACTGTTTTTCTACCCGGCTCGCTGGTGTTGCTGTTGGTGTATGCCCGGCTCTCGTTTCGCAAGTCATTGTTCCTGATTTTTAGTTTTTGTATTCCGCACATCATTTTGATTATTCTTTATTTTTTTTACGATGCGTTGCCTCAGTATTTTCAGTATTTCTATGCTCAGAATTTTTTCACCCATGCAGTTGATTATATTTCAATGAAGTCTCTGCTGGTGCTTGGCAGTGTAGTGTTGATGTATTTAGTTTTTTCTTTAGTCATGCTCAAGCGCGAGGCTCATTTTACCCGGTACCAGTCTCAGTTGCTGCAAGTGATGCTGGGCTGGCTGGCATTGGCCGGTATAGAAGTTTTTTTAACAAAGAATTTTTCACCGCGCAGTTTTATATCATTTGTTCCCCCGCTGGCTTACCTGATCAGTCATTATCTTTTGTTAATCCGGAGAAAATGGATTGCCGAGACTATGCTTTTATTTTTTTTGATACTGATTATTGCTGTTAGCTCGGCTGCTCGCTTAAAAAAGATTTCGCAAGTGGATTATTCAAAACTAACTGTACCCGCGCCTGCCTACCATTCTATTCAGGGAAAAAGAATAATAGTATTGGGCACTGATTGGGGGCTGTATCAAACCAATCACCCGGCTACTTATTTTCTAAACTGGGATTTGTCGAAAGAGTACATTGAAAACGCTGGTATTTTTCAGCATATCGTATTGATCAACGAATGTTTTGAGCGTGAAAAACCCGAAGTAATCATTGATGAAAGCGGGCTGATGGAAAGAATTTTTCTGTACAACCCAAAACTGAAAGAGGTATACCTGAAAAAAGAGAGGCTCTATTGGCGAAAATCAGTTTAAAAATTACCGGTTTACAAGCTGTCAAACTAAATTCAAAATACCTTTCTCTTTTGCTTCGAGCGAAGAGGTTCCCATCAAATAAATATCCACTGCCCGGGCCGCTTCGCGGCCTTCGCTGATGGCCCACACTACCAGGCTCTGACCCCTGCGCATATCTCCTGCCGAAAAAACTCCCTCCACTGAAGTAGCATAGTTGGTGCACATTACATTGCCCCGTTCATCATATTCTACGCCCAGTTGATCCGGCAGCCCGTTGTGCTGAGGGTGCAAAAACCCCAAAGCAAGCAAGGCCAGTTCGCACGGAATTTCCTTTTCAGTTCCGGGCTTCTCGGTGAATGTATTTCCGGTCCACACTACCTCTACTATTTTCAGCGCCCGAAGATTTCCATTTTCATCACCCAAAAATTCTTGAGTAACAATACTCCATTCTCGCGTACAGCCTTCTTCGTGCGAAGTGCTTGTGCGCAAGATCATGGGCCAGTTGGGCCAAGGCATAGCGTTCGTTCTGTCTTTAGGCGGTTTGGATAAAATTTCTATTTGGGTAACTGACTTGGCTTCCTGGCGAATGGAGGTGCCTACACAATCAGAGCCGGTGTCGCCACCGCCAATTACAATTACGTTTTTATGAGTTGCCCAAATTTCTTCAACCGTTATTTTTTTTCCAGCCACGCGTTTGTTTTGCTGGGGCAAAAAATCCATGGCAAAATGAATGCCCTTCAAGTTCCTTCCGGGAATGGGCAAGTCGCGCGGAACGGATGATCCCCCGCACAGCAGTATGGCATCAAACTCATCACGCAAGGCCCCGGCAGAAATTGTTTTGCCAACATCAGCATTGGTTTGAAATAGAACTCCCTCAGCCACCATAACTTGTATTCTGCGATCGATCACTTGTTTGTCTAACTTAAAATCCGGAATACCGTATCGCAGCAATCCGCCAATTTCATCGGCACGTTCAAAAACAGTGACGGAATGCCCCGCATAGTTTAATTGAGCTGCTGCGGCTAACCCGGCCGGACCTGAACCAACTACAGCCACTTTTTTGCCTGTGCGTACAACAGGCTTGCGCGGAGTGACGTAGCCATTCTCAAATGCTTTTTCAATGATCGCCTTTTCAAGATATTCAATCGTAACTGCTGGTTTGTTGATGCTCAGCACACAGGAAGCTTCGCATGGCGCGGGGCAAATCCTTCCGGTAAACTCAGGAAAATTGTTGGTACTGATTAAAATTTCATACGCCTGTTTCCAGTTGCTCCGATAGACAGCATCGTTAAATTCCGGGATGATGTTGCCCAGCGGGCACCCGTTGTGACAAAACGGAGTACCACAATCCATACAACGTGCTGACTGGCGATGAGCGACAGATTCACTCAAAGCACTTTCTATTTCGTGATAATCTTTGATGCGTTCGCTTACCTCGCGCTTCTTCGGAAGCTCCCGTCCAAATTCTAAAAATCCTGTTGGTTTTCCCATGCGATGAAATTTAGAAAATGAAATTCGATAACACTCGTTCGGTTCGTTACAAACTTTTTTATTTTTACTTTGCAAACGTTTTCCAAAGGGTATGAACAAAAAAATATTTTTTCTTGCGGTACTGGTTATTGCCTTAGGTGTTGACTCATGCGGGCCGAAAAAAAGACCTGACGAGGAATCAAAACCCCTGAGGGTGGTAAACGTACCTCCATTCAATGCCGACTCCGCTTACTTTTTTGTAGAGAAGCAAGTAACCTTTGGGCCAAGGGTACCCAATACAAAATCGCACCGGCAAGCATCCGGTTATTTTGTGAATCAGTTCAAAAGGTTTGGTGCAGTAGTTGTTGAACAAAATTTTGATGCCATCACCTGGGACAATCAAAAGCTTCAATTGAAAAATATTATAGCAAGCTACAATCCGCAGGCACAGAAAAGAATTTTGCTGGCTGCTCATTGGGACACACGCCCGTATGCAGATAAAGATACCGAAAAGAGAGATGCGCCATTTGATGGAGCTAATGACGGAGCTAGCGGAGTAGGAGTGTTGTTAGAAGTGGCACGAGCGATGGGCAAAAGCAAACTACCTGATGTAGGTGTTGACCTGATTTTATTTGATGGAGAAGATTGGGGAGAAAAAGATAACGAGCGCGGTAAAACCAACCTGCCCGATGACCAAAGTTGGTGGTGCCTCGGCTCACAGTATTGGGCAAAGCATAAACATGTAAAAAATTATTCAGCTTACTACGGCATCCTGCTTGATATGGTAGGAGCTAAGCACGCACAGTTTTTTCGCGAAGGGCAATCGTTGGAATATGCACCCAGCGTGGTTGAAAAAGTCTGGAACACCGCCCATCGTTTGGGGTACACCGATTACTTTGTGAAAACCAATGTTGGAGGCATCACCGATGATCATGAGTTTGTAAATACGCTGGCTAAAATACCGATGATCGACATTGTGCACTATCAAACGGGCATAGGCTTCTTTGGCGATTATCACCATTCGCGAAAAGACAACCTTTCCATTATCAGTAAGGAGACACTGGCTGCCGTGGGCAACACGTTGCTAAACGTGGTGTACTACGAAGAGTGATTTCTAGTTTTCCTCTTCACCTCCGGTCTTTTTCAATTCTTCATCCAGAATTTTTTGGATAACTTCCTGCTGGCGCTCATCAATTTGCTGGTTGGTCTTGGCCTGTTTTTTCAGAAATTTAAACATGGCGTTTTTCTTGATTTCATAGGCAATGAACACAGTGTATTTGCTCTGTTTTTTGTCGTAGTATTTTTCTTCACCGATTTTGCGCAAGTCAGCAATATTGGTATTCATCACCTCGCGAACTAAACTTTGAAACTTATCGGCTACATCGGCTGCACGGTCGTTTTGGGTTTGCCCGAGGTATTGATCACTCACTTGTTTCATAGTAGTGTTTACCTGCCCGGCCAGCACAGCTTTAGCTTCAATATCAGCTTTGCTTCGTGCAATATTGTCAGCCGAGCTTTCGCCTTTGCCGGTACCGCGAAAGAACCGGTTGTTAGATTCATAGGCGCTTCCGCGAAAGGGTTCTCTTACCCGTTGGCCAAAAGGCCCGTTGGCACATGAGACCAGCAGGGAAGCTATAAATAAATTCAAAATTTGAGTCTTCATAAAAAATTGTTTTTTCGAATACGGTTGCAAAAGATTTTTACGAAAATAGAATAAAATAGGTTGAATCTATACGTATAAAAAATTTTTGTTGGCAACATGCGTGTTTAGCTATGATTTTGATTAAGCCTGTTTGCCAGGCAGTATTTTGTTTTGACAAATGACTCTAAAACGACCTGTCGGAATCAAACATGCATGGTAACTTTACCGTATAGAACGAAGTAAACGTGTAGAAGATTATAGCAGGAGATATTTTTTAAACTATGCAAACAATTTATGTAGTAGGAAACCCGGGATTTTTAGAATTGCATCGCAAGCATTTGGATGACAATTCTAAGTTTTTGCGCGGTCATGTTTCGGTTCAGGTTCCCGGAAAAGAAGTTCAGTTATTTTGGATTCACAGTAAAAAGGGATTAAAAGAATTTAAACGGGCCATTGGTGCCGATTTGATCTGGAAATACCGCCTTCGCTTTTATTTTGATATGGAAGAATTTACTCCCAAAGAAGAAAAAAGTGAACTCAATGCAGACGAAAAAATCTTGATGCGCAAGGCCATCCTGTTGATGGCCTAATGGCCAATTAATAAAAGGCATACCCGGTTAGCGGTATTCAATCTGTAAGATCATGCTTTCGAGGGTTATCCCAGGTCCAAAAGCAAAACTTAATATGTTTTTGCCGGCATCGCGTGGCTGTAAACTCCTGCTTAAATGGCTCAATACAAATAATACTGTGGGTGAAGACATGTTGCCGTATTTTTTTAACACCTCACGCGAAAATTTATTTTGATTGTCATTGATTTTTAATTCTTGTTCAATTGCCTCCAGGATTTTTTTTCCACCGGGATGAATGACAAAAAATGAAATTGAAGAAAATGGAATAGAAATTTTTTGCAGCAGCGAATCAGTTAATTTTTTTATACCCTTGCGGATGAGTTGCGGCACATAAGTTGAAAGTTTCATTTCAAAACCAAAGTCTCCTATGGCCCAACCCATATCTTTTTCTCCTTCTGGTATTAACTCGCAATAGAAACTAAGGGGTTTAAAACTATATCCCTTTTGGGGAGACGACTCCATAAGTAACGCAGCGCTTCCATCAGCAAATAAAGCGTTGGCCAGCAAATTATCTTCGGTGTTTTCTTTTTGAAAATGGATGCTGCACAACTCAGTACAAACAATCAGCACTTTTGAGGCGGGGTCGGCCTTGCAAAAAGTGTCAGCTAGTTTGATTGCATTAAATGCCGCATAACACCCCATAAAATTAATACAGGTGCGATGAAGAGAGGGGCTTAATCCCAGGGCTTTAACCAGGTCAATATCCAATCCCGGGGCTGACATACCTGTGCAGCTAACAACTACTAAGTGTGTAATTGCCAATCGGTCATTAAAAGAAATTTTTTCAAAACAATTATTAATTGATGCCTTGCTAAGTTCAAGCGCATGCTTGCGAAAAAGATTGAGCCGTGTTTTAGTTCCAGGAAATGGCTCAATTTTTTTTTTATCAGAAAAAAAATCAAGTTCGTTTTCTTTTCCGTAATCACTCAATACAGAATAGCGCGTCTCAATTCCTGTTGCACGATATAGCGCATGCAGCTTTCGGGCTGAGTTTCCCTCCAGTTGCATAGCGTTTACCATAAACTTACCAATCGTTTCTTGTGTAAAACAAAACGTGGGGTTGGCAGTGCCTATGGAGGTGATGTAGCTCATTTCTCAAGTGTCATTAGAAAAAACGTTATCTTGTTTTTTTAGTTCAATATGGTATCCACTTTGCTTCACCTCCGGTTTCCATTCTCATTTTTTTTAATGCCGGTTTACCTGTTTGCGCTGGGGGTATCTCCCAACTTTGACGAAAGCCAAATTGCGTGGACGTTTTTTATCATTCATTTTTTACTCTACCCGGCCAGCAACGGATACAACAGTTATTTTGATAAAGACGAAAAAAGCATTGGCGGACTTAAAAACCCTCCACCTGTAAATCGAAGTCTGTATTATACTTCATTGGCATTAGATGCTTTAGCCATTGGGCTGGCTTGGGTAAAAATTAGTTTTCTCTTGGCGGTTATGATTTTTATTTTTGGAGTAGTCTCGAAAGCGTATAGCCACCCATCCATCCGTCTGAAAAAATATCCGATTATCGGCTGGTTAACGGTCGGGCTTTTTCAAGGATTTTTTTCTTTTCTGATGAGCTACGTTGGGATCAATCACTTTGGGATTGAAAATTTAATGCACACAAAAATTCTAATGCCGGCTATGCTTGCTTCAATCATGCTGTTAGGCAGTTACCCAATGACACAAATCTATCAGCATGAAGAAGATGCCAAGCATGGCGACCAAACTCTAAGCATGATGCTGGGCATACGCGGCACATTTATTTTTGTGCAAATTGTTTTTGTCTTCGCGGTTCTGGGGTTTGTTCTTTATTTCAACAGTTTTTATTCGGGCGAATACAGTGCCGAATTTGTATTGGCCTTTTCTCCTGCAGCTTTGTTTTTTATACGTTGGCTTTTACGAGCCTGGAATAATTCTGCTGAAGCCAATTTCAGTAATACGATGTGGCTCAATTTTATTTCATCATTTTGCCTGAATGGATTCTTCGTTTATTTTTTTCTAGCCAACACACACGTGTGGCAATACTTGTAGCCTCAAGGCTTTCCGCCCCCAGCTTCTTCCCACACCACGATTTCTTTTTGCGCATACCAGTTTGGGTAATTGGGCAAATGAATCTTCTCTACTTCATTTCGCTTGACTTTCAGCGTAGGGGTCAGTAGTCCGTTTTCAATAGTCCAATCATTTTTTAAGATCACTGCTTTTTTCAGTCTTTCATAGTCTTCTATCAATTGATTCACCTCGTTTAAAGACGACAACAAGCTTTCATCAATTTCTGAACGTGATTTTTGTTTACCCGCTTCAGATAAAATGGTAAGGGCAATAGGCTGCGGAATGCTCACACCCACCACACACACTTGCTCAATGTCTGAGTTTTTGAGAAGCCTCATTTCAATGGGTGATGGTGAAACATACTTGCCTTTATCTGTTTTGAATTGATCTTTTACGCGGCCGGTTATGAACACAAACCCATCGGCATCGGTCTGACCTAAATCTCCTGTTTTTAAAAACCCATCGGGGGTAAATGCTTCGCGGGTCATCTCGGGCTCACGGTAGTAACCCATCATCAAAGCCGCATGGCGGGTAAGAATTTCTTCCTGATCAGTAAATTTGATTTCTGCCGTGGGCATGGCCTTGCCTACACTGCCAAATTTTACCTCTTCCTGATTGCCATGTGAGATCGCACAATTTTCAGTCATACCATAAATTTCGCGCACATCAATGCCTAACTGATGAAACCAGTTCAAAAGAAATAACGGCATAGGAGCTGCGCCTGAAATTTTCAATAACGCCCTGGACAGCCCAAGTTTTTTCTTAAGCGTTTGTTTTAGAACAGATCGTATAAATGGAATCTTCAATAACCTCGAGAGTTTTTGCTGTGGCAATTTTTCTAAAATTTTTTCCTGAAAGCGAGCCCATATTCTGGGTACCCCAAAAAACACATGAGGCTGAACCGAGTTGAGGTCACGGCCAAATGTTTCAAGCGACTCAACAAAAGAAATGGATGCACCTATTTCGCACCCCAGCACTTCGGTAATGTCGCGCTCAGCAATGTGGCAAAGCGGCAAATAAGAAAACAATACCGGATGCGCAGGCAACGGGTTTACCCGATTCAAATAATCAATCATGATTTTTGAAACATACCTGAATGCAGACGAATGAAACATTACTCCTTTGGGGCGGCCCGTAGTGCCGCTGGTGTACATCACCGTGAGCAATTCTTCGGCTCCCCAGTCATATGTTTTTTCCAATGGTTGCCGGGTTGCGTTCCATTGGCTTATCAATTCTCCTTCGGTAATTCCATAAAAATCTATACTGATTTTTAGTATTGAGGCAGGAATGCCTTCTTTTTGTTTTTCATACTCGTCCAGTTTTCCAATAAAAATAGCTTTTGACTGGCTGTGTTCGAGAATTTGCCGAATGGACGATGCGCTGATGCTGGCGTATAAAGGAACCGAAACAAAACCCGCCATCATAATAGCCAAATCGGCCATGATCCAATGTGCACAATTCTTTGAAAGAATGGCTACGTTGCTGTGCGCAGGCAAGTTCATCGACAAAAGTCCCGATGCCATTTTCCTGATTTCATTTCCCGATTGCCTGAATGTCCACTCGTGCCATTTTCCATTTACCGGCTGTCGAAGAAAAATATGATCGGGAGTTTCTTTCTCCCATTTTAAAAATGAATGAAGGACCGGATTATGGCTCATGGCGGGTACTGTTTTAACTCACGATTTAGTGAGAAAGCAACAAATGAACAACGACAAATGTAAAGGTGCACGTAAACTAAGCAGTTGACAAAAATTTTTGCGACTTTCGTTTTTCCTTATCCCATACCAATGGCTGAACAAAAAAAACTTTTCCTGCTCGATGCCTACGCGCTGATTTATCGGGCTCATTTTGCATTTACTAAAAACCCGCGCATCAATTCAAAAGGTCATAATACTTCTGTGCCGTTTGGATTTACAAACACACTGCTCGAGGTCATTCAAAAACAAAAACCCACGCACCTTGCAGTAGCCTTTGATACAGCCGCTAAAACTTTTCGCGATGAGATGTTTAAAGAATACAAAGCCACGCGCCAAGAAACCCCCGAAGATATTCGGCATGGCACCCCAACCGTAAAAGAAATTCTTCACGGGTTCAACATTCCGGTATTGGAAAAAGATGGCTACGAAGCTGACGATATCATCGGCACACTGGCCACGCAAGCTGCGGCCAGGGGCTTTGAAGTGTATATGATGACCCCCGATAAAGATTTTGGTCAGCTTGTAAAAGAAAATGTTTTTCTCTACAAGCCCGCCTACATGGGCAATGCGGTAGATGTGCTGGGGCCAAAAGAAGTGTGCGAAAAATGGGACATTGAAAATGTGTCGCAGGTAATAGACATACTCGGCCTGCAAGGAGATACCTCCGACAACATTCCGGGCATTCCGGGGATTGGCCCAAAAACCGCAGCTGAATTATTAAAGAAGTACAAAACGGTGGAAGGTGTAGTGGCTCACTCTGCCGAACTAAAAGGCAAACAAAAAGAACGCGTGGAGCAGTATGGAGATCAGGCCATCCTGTCAAAAAAACTAGCTACCATTATTACTGATGTGCCACTTGAGTTCAACGAAGAGGCATTGGTTTACAAAGGGCCAGATGAAAAGACCTTGCGCCCGATTTTAGAAGAGTTAGAATTTAAAACGATGCTAACCCGAATATTTTCATTGCCAACGGCTTCTGTTCCGGATGTAACCGAATCCAAACCCGAACAGTTATCGATGTTTGAGCGAGCTGGCACGTTAAATGATTTGGCCGGCACCCCCGACAGTTCTTTGTCTACATATAAACGAATAGAAAGTGAAGGTGAAATCCAATTGCTGATAGAAAAACTAAACCAACAGAAGGAATTTTCTGTAATCGTGGCGACCGATGAAGCCGTGAATTTTGATTTTACCATAACCGCATTGGTCTTTTCGTTTTCAGCGGGCGAAGCATTTTACATTCCGACAAAAGAAAAATCTACCATAGAAAAATTTTCTGAAATATTTTCTAATGAATCCATTGTCAAAATAGGATACAACATTAAACAAAGTGTTTTGGCATTGAAAAAAATAAATATTGAAATGCGCGGGCAGCTGTTTGACGCCTTGCTTGCCCATTACCTGATTGAACCTGAAGCATCGCACGACCTGGGCATTCTGTGCCATCAGTATTTAAGTATTCAGCTAATTGCCAGTGACACAGACGAAGTGAAAAACTATGGCGAACGAGCTGAGCGTACCTGGCAACTCAAAAGCAAATTAGAAGCTGATCTGCGCACCCGCGGTCACTGGAGGCTGAGCCGCGAAGTAGAGATGCCGTTGATCTACGTACTGGCTGAGATGGAGTTTCAAGGAGTAGCCCTGGATGAACCCGCTTTGCAAAAAATGTCTTCGGTTTTGAAAAAAGATAGTGAAAAAACGCAAGCTGAAATTTTTACACTCGCTGACGCAGAATTCAATATTGGATCTCCCAAGCAACTGGGAGAAATATTATTCGACAAATTAAAACTGGTAGAGAAAGCGAAGAAAACAAAGACAGGACAATACGCTACGGGCGAAGAGGTATTGTTGAAATTAGCTGATGAACACGCCATCGCAAAAAAAATACTTGACTTCCGCGAGAATGAAAAACTGCGCTCCACGTATGTTGAAGCGCTGCCCAAAATGATCAGCCGGTTTGATCATCGCATTCACACCGACTACCGGCAAGCAGTGGCCGCCACCGGAAGGTTGAGTTCCAATAACCCCAACCTTCAGAACATTCCGATCCGAACGGAAAAAGGAAGAAAAATTCGTGGAGCATTTGTGCCGCGCGATAAAAACTATCTTTTCATGTCGGCCGATTACTCGCAGATAGAATTGCGCATAGCGGCTTCATTTGCCAAAGACCAAACCATGATGGAGGCTTTTCGTGCGGGGCGTGATATTCACACCACCACCGCAGCAAAAGTTTTTAAAGTAGAGCTTAGCAAAGTTACGCCTGACATGAGGCGCAAGGCAAAAGAAGTGAACTTCGGCATTTTGTACGGAAGCACCGCGTTTGGACTTTCGCAAAACCTCAACATTCCGCGAAGCGAGGCTTCTGAAATTATCGATTCGTATTTCAACGAATTTTCAGCCATCAAAAAATACATGGATGACTCGATCAACTCGGCCCGCGAAAAAGAATACGTAGAAACCATTTTAGGCAGAAGAAGATATTTGCGCGATATCAACTCGCGCAACATGGCCACACGCCAGTTTGCCGAGCGTAACGCCATCAACGCGCCCATTCAGGGCAGCGCGGCAGACATTATTAAGGTAGCAATGATCAGCATACACCGTTGGTTACAGCAGGAAAAACTGAAAACCAAAATGATTTTACAGGTGCACGATGAATTGGTGTTTGATCTTCATCAGGACGAACAAGTGCTGGTGAAATCGAAAGTAATCGAGTTGATGAAAACAGCCGTGATTCTCGATGTGCCCATGGAAGTGGAAGTAGGCATCGGGAAAAATTGGCTGGAAGCGCACTGAGAATTATAAATGAAAAAACTGCTTGTTATTTCTTTTTTTGGGTTACTCTCTTGTACGAAAAAATCAGAACCTGAAATTATTATAGTGGTTTCTGCAAATGCTGAATGGAAAGTAATCAAATCCATTTTTCAAAAAGAAAATTATCAACCCACACCATGGGGAGAATTTTTTGAAACAAAGATCGCTACTACAAAAAATCAAGTTTCAGTTATCTTTTTTCATGAAGGCTGGGGAAAAACGAGTGCAGCTGGAGCGACACAATTTGCCATCGATAAATGGAATCCAAGGTATTTGATTAATCTTGGAACATGTGGAGGCTTTGAAGGGAAAGTAGAACGGTTTGATATTCTACTGGTTAACAAGACCATCGTCTATGACATCAGAGAAGCGATGGGCGATTCAAATCAAGCCATCGATGATTATTCAACCGAGTTAGATTTGTCTTGGCTGAAGATAGAGGAGCGTGACTCTGTTAAACAATATTTGCTCATTTCAGCAGATCGTGATATTGTACCTCAAGATATGATCGAACTTGAAAAACGATATCACGCCATTGCCGCTGATTGGGAGAGCGCTTCGATTGCCTATACCTGCAAACGAAACAACAAAAAAGTAATTATTCTGCGAGGAGTTTCAGATATAGTAAGCCAATCACACGGGGAGGCTTACAATAACGAACAAGCCTTTCGATATGGTGCTGAAGTGGTAATGAAGAAATTGATAAATCAATTGCCAACCTGGCTTGATAAGATTATTTCTTCCGATGAAAATTCAAGTCATGAAAATCATAACTGAAATCAGTGAGCGGTGAGATGGCCTTCATCGTAATTCCTTTTCCTTTCCCGTTTTCATCCAACGAAAAATTGACAAACGCATCGGCATCCATGCTGCGGTCTTTCCATTTCACCACAAAAGTATTTCCCCTAAAGGCAAACATCTCGCCCGTAAGTTTGGGCGAACGCTTGGAGTCAAACCACAACTTTCCGTTTTTGTTAGAGATGAGTACATCGCCAAACCATGAGTCAGTATAGGTGCCGGTAAGTGCACTCCATTCTGGTTTTGGTGATCCTGAGTTTTTCGCGGCTTCCACTTCGTTCCATATCGAATCGGTTAAGTGCTTTGCGTTGGCCAGAGATTTGTTCCGGTTGGCCGAGTATTCAGTTACCCGGTCTGTTCCTGTTATTCCAAAGTAACCGTCTTTGATCTGGTTGGTGATCGAAGCAAATGCTCCACCCTCTTGTTGGTTGGTTAATACAATGATGCCGAGATTCAATTCTGGTATCATCGTGATTTGAGTAACCATTCCTTCCAGCCCACCGGTGTGGCTGATTTGTTTATAACCTTTCACATCGGAAATGCCAAAGCCGAGCCCATACGATGCAAAGTGTGTGTTATATGTGCCTGGGTTGCGCACGGGGATGATCGTTTGCGGAGACCACATTTCTTCGTGCACATTTTCAGAGAACAATCTTTTAGAAAGGTTGTCGCCATATTTTCCATGATTGAGATGCAGCATTACCCACTTGCTCAAGTCGGCAATGCTCGAGTTGATACCACCGGCTGAGTGCCCCACCTTGATGGTGCTGCGCGCGATCACCCGTACTTTGCCGTTGACCGGGGCATGGCCATCAATTACGTTGGATTGATCGTTCAGCCGGTCAAACGAGGCGGCTGTTTTAGTCATTCCAAGAGGCTGAATGATCCGTTGCTCAACAAATTCATCCCAGCTTTTGCCACTGACCCGCGCTACCACTTCGCCAGCTATAATGTACAAATTGTTATCATAGTCATACTTGCTTCTGAAGCTTGAAGTAGATTTTAAAAACCGCAGGTTGTAGATCACATCTTTGAGTGTAAAATCACTCGAGTCTGGAAAGAACATCAGGTCACCCGCCCCCAAGCCCAGCCCGCTGCGGTGGGTGAGTAGATCGCGAATGGTAAATTCTTCGGTAACAAATGGGCTGTACAATTTGAATTCAGGAATATAGTCGCGCACTTTATCATCCCAATTTATTTTACCCTCGTCCACCAAAATGCCGAGTGAGGCTGCCGTAAATGCCTTGCTGTTAGAAGCAATGCCGAACAAGGTGTTTTCATCTGTTTTCTGTTGGGTGTTGAGCGAGCGCACACCGTATCCTTTCGAATGAATTACTTTTCCGTCTTTGATCACGGCTACGGCAATACCTGGCACATTAAATGCTTTCATCGAGCGTGTGGTCAAATCATCGATCTGTTTGCTGGTGAGAGGTTGTGAAAGAGTAAGCTTGCCGGAAAAAAGCAGGAACAGGATGAGTATTTTTTTCATAGAGAAGACTTATTTATTTTTTGTAAATGTAAGGAAAAGAGGGTTGAATGCAGTTGAGTGAACAGCACGCAATTCACTCAGAAATACTGGCCAGGCACAGTCATTGTGCTAAAAAATATTTTGTTAAGCTTGTCAGCCAGAGAGAATTCACCTCATCTTTGCTGTTCTGTGAAAGAGAAAAAACAGCATTTTGCCAGAGGCATACTCATTGCGCTGGGTGGGGCGATATTATTTTCGACCAAAGCAATTTTTGTAAAACTTGCTTATCGCGATGCGAACGTAGATCCCCTCACTCTTTTGGCACTGCGGATGATTTTTTCACTTCCATTTTATGTAATCGCTGCCGCCCGCTCATCCAACCGTACTGACAACGTAAAATTTACCGGTGAGCAATGGGTTTACATTGCCTTTATCGGGTGCCTGGGATATTACATTAGCAGTTACCTGGATTTTGCCGGCTTGCAATATGTATCGGCTGGCATTGAGCGCTTGATCTTATTTAGCTACCCAACGCTTGTCTTGCTGATGACGGCATTCATTTTTAAACAGAAAATAAAACCAATTCAATGGCTTGCCCTGGTGATTACATACTTTGGCTTAAGCATTGCCTTTTTTGGCGAAGTGGATTTCGGGTTAAGTAAAAACCCAAATTTTATTTTCGGATCTGTGTTAATTTTTATTTGTGCCTTCACGTATGCTGGCTATATCGTGGGTAGCGGGCGTCTGATTCCGCAAGTAGGAGCTATAAAATTTAATAGTTATGCCATGAGTTTTGCGGCTGCTGGAGTATTGATTCATTTCTTTTTTCAACAAAACGGCTCGCTTTGGCATCAACCTTCGCTTGTTTATGCCTATAGTTTATTGATGGCCGTTTTTGCTACGGTGTTGCCCTCGTACCTTGTAGTGTTGGCAATCAATAAAATCGGGTCAGGCAATGTGGCAATCATCGGGAGTGCGGGCCCGGTATCGACTATCATTTTAGCCAATATTTTTCTTGGAGAAGAAATTACATTCTGGCAACTATTCGGAACGGCTATGATATTAGCCGGTGTGTTGCTGATCGGGAAACAAAGAGAGGAGGGATTAGAGTGATTTTTTCACTTCACGCATCTCGTAGCTTTCAATCACATCGCCTACTTTGATGTCGTTGAAATTATCGATGCCCATACCACAGTCAAAGCCGGATTTTACTTCGCCCGCATCGTCTTTAAAGCGTTTGAGTGAATTGAGTTTGCCGGCAAATACTACAATGCCATCGCGAATGAGACGCACCTGGTTGTTGCGTTTGATGTACCCATCGATCACCATGCAGCCGGCTACCGTACCCACTTTTGAAATTTTGAATACATCACGCACTTCGGCATTGCCCACAATTACTTCTTCTAATTCTTTGTCGAGCATACCTTCCATGGCAGCCTTCACGTCATTGATGGCATCGTAAATGATGGAGTACAAACGGATTTCAATTTCTTCGTTCTCGGCAATTTTGCGAGCCGAGGCAGAAGGACGAACCTGAAAACCAACAATGATTGCATCTGAGGCAGATGCCAACAATACATCGGATTCAGAAATTTGACCTACGGCTTTATGGATAATGCTTACCGCAACTTTTTCGGTAGATAATTTTAGCAACGAGTCTGAAAGGGCTTCCACCGATCCATCCACATCACCTTTTATTATCACATTCAGTTGTTTGAATGATCCAATGGCCAGGCGTCTTCCAATTTCATCCAATGTGATGTGCTTCTTAGTACGTATGCTTTGCTCGCGTAAGATCTGACTGCGCTTGTTCGCTACCTCACGCGCTTCGCGGTCGGTTTCCATTACCTGAAATTTTTCACCTGCCTGGGGTGCACCATCCAGACCGAGAACTTGAACAGGTGTAGAGGGGCCTGCTTCATTTACTTTTTTGCCGGTGTCATCAAACATAGCTTTTACGCGGCCATGGTTTGAGCCGGCCACCATGATATCGCCCACGTGCAGGGTTCCGGCTTGTACCATCAATGTGGTAACGTACCCGCGGCCTTTGTCTAGCTCGGCTTCAATGATGGAGCCTACGGCTGATTTATTGGGGTTGGCTTTCAGGTTTAACAGTTCGGCTTCGAGCAAAACTTTTTCCAGTAATTCATCTACTCCTTGTCCTGTCTTGGCTGAGATTGCCTGGCATTGGTATTTGCCCCCCCAGTCTTCAACTAGGATATTTATTTTGGAAAGAGATTCTTTTACTTTTTCTGGATTAGCTGTTGGCTTATCAATTTTATTAATGGCAATAACTAAAGGAACACCGGCCACTTGTGCGTGGTTGATGGCTTCTTTGGTTTGAGGCATTACATCGTCATCGGCAGCTACTACAATAATGGCTATGTCGGTCAGCTTTGCTCCCCGTGCCCGCATGGCGGTAAAGGCTTCGTGACCGGGTGTATCCAAGAAAGCGATCTTATGTCCGCTCTTAGTCATTACATCATAGGCTCCAATATGCTGGGTGATTCCTCCTTCTTCTGTAGCCACTACTTTGGTATTGCGGATGTAATCGAGCAAGGAAGTTTTTCCATGGTCCACGTGGCCCATGATGGTTACAATCGGGGCCCGCTCTCTTAAGTCATTTTCATCTTCTTCTACCGCTACCTCCTCGGCTTGTTCATCAGAGGTGGTAAACTGTACTTCAAACCCAAATTCATCAGCAATAACGGTGATGGCTTCCGCATCCAATCGTTGGTTAATGGACACAAACATCCCCAAGCCCATGCATGTAGAGATCACATCATTTACGGAAACATTCATCAATGAGGCCAAGTCATTGGCTGAAATGAATTCGGTGATTTTTAAGGTTTTGGATTGTTCTTGTTCCTGCTGCAACCGTTCTTCTTCGGCATCGGATACGGCTTGTCTTTTTTCTTTACGGTACTTGGCTCCAGTAAATTTCTTTTGGTTGCCGCTCAACTTGGCGAGTGTGGCGCGTATTTGATCCTGAATTTCTTTGTCTGTTGGTTCTACTTTTTGCACACGGGGAGCTGTGCGTGGTTGCTTTCCTCCTCCTGATTGTCGCGGCCCTTTGGCATCGGCAAAGTTAGGAATCCTTTTACGCGGGCGTTTTTGTTGTGCCGATTCATTGGATGCCGGTGTAGAGGTTGGCAGATTAATTTTATCGAGTACCTTCAGTCCCTGTAGTTTTTCTGCTTTGGCTTTGACCAACTCTATTTCAACAGTTTTTTCTGTCTGAGGTTCAACTTCAATTTTGGGTTCAACTTCTTTTACTTTTTCCTCCTCTACCGGTTTATCTTTTTTCTTTTTAGTGAGGTCAAGCTTACCAAGAACTTTTATTCCTTCCAGTTTTGGCTTTTCAATCTCAACTTTATCGGGCTTAATCTCTTCTTTGTGCTTGATAATATCCTTGGAGCCAAGGTTTTTGATCAGCATACTTTCTTCATCTTCCGTTTTTTTGCGGTGAACCTCAGGCTCAACAACTTTCGCTGGTGTGCTTTCGATGTGTTTGGTGCCGATGCTCAGCCCCGAGGCCTCTAATTTTTCAGATGCGGAAGAGGCATACTCTTTGGCGAGCATGGCAAATTGCTCGGACGATAACTTGGCGTTGGGGTTATTCTCGATTTTAACACCTTTTTTTGCTAAAAAATCTAAAATCGTGTTGTGCCCCACGTTGAGTTTGCGCGATGCCTGACCTAACCGTATGCTCTTTTCTTCTGCCATGGGCTCAAATATCTCCTATTTTTTTCGATTTGTGTGATTCCTGTAGTGCAAAAGAATGATTCTATTGTTGTTCAAATTCCTTTTTTAACACAGCCATCACGTTATCAACTGTCTCTTCTTCAAGGTCTGTTCTACGCACCAACTCTTCTTTGTTCAGGGCCAATACACTCTTGGCGGTGTCTAGGCCGATGCGCTTGAGTTCATCGATTACCCAACCTTCCACTTCGTCACTGAATTCGTTCAGGTCAACATCTTCTTCTTCCTGCACTCCGTCTGTTTCGCGGAACACATCGATTTCCATGCCTACCAAACGGCTGGCCAGCCGGATATTCAAGCCTCCCTTGCCAATAGCTAATGAAACCTGATCGGGTTTTAAGAATACAGCCACGCGGCCGTTTTCTTTATCGATTTTTATGCTTACAATTTTAGCCGGGCTCAATGCACGCTGAATGTATAGCTCTAAATTCTCGGTGTAGTTAATTACATCAATGTTTTCGTTTTGCAATTCGCGTACTACAGCGTGGATGCGTGAACCCTTCATACCTACGCAAGCACCTACCGGATCAATGCGGTCGTCATACGACTCTACTGCTACTTTAGCACGCTCTCCGGGCTCTCGGACTACCTTTTTAATCGTAATCAATCCGTCATACACTTCAGGAACTTCCTGCTCAAACAAGCGTTCCAGAAAAACCGGTGACGTTCTGGATAAAATAATTTTTGGGCTTCCGTTTACCATATCCACTTTGTGAACAATGGCACGCACGGTTTCACCTTTGCGATAGCGGTCTTTTTGTATTTGCTCTCCCCGCGGAATGGATATTTCGTTTCCTTCGGCATCGGTCAGCAATACTTCACGCGATAAAATTTGGTACACCTCACCGCTGATGATTTCGCCTACAATGTCTTTGTATTTTTGAAAGAGAATATCTTTTTCAAGATCTTTTACTTTTTGAATCAGCGCCTGGCGGGCGGTGGTTACTGCTCTGCGGCCAAAGTCTTCCAGGTGAATTTCTTCTGCCACTTCTTCGCCTACTTCAAAATCAGGCTCTATTTTTTTGGCGTCTGTTAAACTGATCTTGTCGTGGTCCCAGATGTCTTCACTTTCGTCATCCACAATTTCCCGGAAGCGCCAGATTTCCAAATCACCTTTGTCGGCATTGACAATGATATCGAAGTTGTCGTCTTGCACATATTTTTTACGGATCATGTTGCGGAATACATCTTCCAAAATGCGGATCATGGTAGGCCGGTCGATGTTTTTCTGTTTGGCAAAATCGGCAAACGATTCAATTAACGTAGATGCGTCCATAGTTTTTAGCTATTTAAAAGATACGGTTACAAATGCTTTTTCTATTTCTTCAAAAGGAATTTCACTCACTTTTTTTTCCCCCTTTTTTCCTTGTGCATTAACTTCAACAACAATTTTTTCTTCATCCATCTTTTGTAGCACCCCGTGAACAATGCTTTTATCGGTAAGGTGCACTTTCAATCCTCGGCCTACATTCTTTTGAAACTGTCGCTTCAGTTTTAATGGATGATCCAGTCCGGGTGTTGTTACTTCTATTGAATATTGTTCTTCAATCAATTCAGCAAGGACTTCATTTACTTCTCGGCTCAGGCTGGCACAGTCATCGATGGTAATGCCCGGTTCACCATCGATAATCAAGGTAAATTTCATGGGCTTATGTTTACTCACCACCGCATCCACCAAAAAGTGTGCGGGATTAGTAAGTTTTGAAAGTGCCAGTTCTTTTATTTTTTCCTTCAAATCCATAAAAATCCAGAGAACGAAAGAGGGGACTTGCGGTCCCCTCTAAATTAAATTCGTAAGAAGTTGAGGCAAAGGTAACAGGATTTTTTGGATGTGCAAAAATGATGGAAGGATAAAACCTTATCCGGCCATCAGCTCTTGTTTCTTTTTTGCCATCACTGCTTTATAATCCGTAGGCATTACTTTGATAAATTGTCTGGACGTTTGCTTCCAATGGCTGAGGAGAGGAGTGGCTAATTTACTTCCGGTTAGTTGTTGGTGTTTCTCAATCAGTTGATGGAGCATTTCCTCGTCTTCTACTTCCAGGGGTTCGAGTTCTACCATTTCAAGGTTGCAGTTTTTGACAAATGTTTTGTTCACATCCCATACGTAAGCAACCCCTCCGCTCATGCCAGCTGCAAAGTTTCTTCCGGTTTCACCCAGCACCACCACCATGCCGCCTGTCATGTATTCGCAGCCGTGGTCGCCCACCCCTTCCACTATTACTGTTGCGCCACTGTTGCGCACGGCAAAGCGCTCGCCTGCCATCCCGTGGATATAGGCTTCGCCTGAAGTAGCCCCGAAGAAAGCGACATTTCCGACAATGATATTTTTAGATGGATCGAACGTAATTTTTTTATCGGGATATAATATCAACTTCCCTCCCGAAAGGCCTTTACCAAAATAGTCGTTGGCATCACCCTGTAGCTCAAAGGTTACTCCGCTTGTAGTAAATGCGCCAAAACTTTGTCCGGCTGTGCCATTAAATTTAATATGAATCGTATCCTTCGGAAGCCCCGCACCCAAATAGATTTTTGAAATTTCGTTGGAAAGCATAGCGCCCACACTGCGATCTTGATTGGAGATTGTGAACTCACCTTTCACAGCATCAGTATTCTTAAGTGCCGGATGAGCCAGTTGAATTAATTTTCTGTCTAGTACATTGTCAAGGCCATGATCTTGTTCTTCTTGTTTAAACAGGGCCACCTCCAGATTCATTTTTTCTTTGTGCAGCAAGGCCGAAAGGTTAACGTTTTTTAATTTCCAAGGGGTGGCTTCTTCGCGCGGTTGCAGGTAGTCGGCTTGCCCCACCATTTCATCTACGGTGCGAAACCCGAGTTCGGCCATGATTTCGCGCAATTCTTCGGCAAGGAATGTAAACATGTTTACTACATACTCGGGTTTTCCGGTGAAGAGGGCGCGCAGTTCCTTATTTTGCGTAGCTACTCCAACCGGGCAGGTGTTTAAATGACACTTGCGCATCATGATGCAACCGGTGGTAACCAATGCTGCGGTGGCTACGCCCCATTCTTCTGCGCCTAGCAATGCAGCCATCGCCAGGTCACGACCGGTTCTTATTTGCCCGTCTGTTTGCAGTACCACTCTCCCGCGCAATTTATTTTTCACTAAAGTTTGGTGTGCTTCGGCCAACCCCAGTTCCCACGGCAAGCCCGCGTGACGGATGGAGCTGATTGGAGAAGCACCTGTTCCACCATCATGGCCCGAAATTAAAATCACATCGGCATGCGCTTTGGCCACTCCGGAAGCTATTGTACCAACGCCTGCTTCACTTACTAATTTTACACTGATGCGGGCCTCGCGGTTGGCATTCTTTAAATCAAAAATCAGTTGAGCTAAGTCTTCAATTGAATAAATATCGTGATGCGGTGGTGGCGAAATCAACCCCACTCCCGGAGTGGCATGACGCACGCGACCGATCCAATCATCTACTTTGTGGCCGGGCAACTGACCACCTTCACCAGGTTTTGCACCTTGTGCCATTTTAATTTGCAACTCTTTTGCATTGGTGAGGTAATAACTTGTAACCCCAAAGCGGCCTGAAGCCACTTGCTTGATGGCTGAGTTTTCCCAATCTCCATTTTCTTTTCTGGCAAATCTGATTTCATCTTCACCACCCTCACCGCAATTGCTTTTGCCACCAATGCGGTTCATCGCTACCGCCAGCGTACTGTGCGCTTCGTAGGAGATTGAACCAAACGACATGGCTCCGGTAGCAAACCGTTTGAAAATATTTTCTTTGGGCTCTACGTCTGACAGCGGAATGGATTTTGATTTTTTAAATTTTAACAGACTGCGCAGCGTAATGGCTTTTTCACTTTGCTCGTTGATTAGTGAAGAATATTTTTTAAAAAGTGCATAGTCATTCATTTTAGTGGAGTGCTGCAACAAATGAATAGTCTGAGGATTGAACAAATGGGCTTCGCCCCGTTGTTTCCATTGATAAACCCCACCCACTTCGAGGCGTGGAGAGTGATTAGCTGTTTTAGGAAATGCCAACAGGTGCTTGGCAATGGCTTCGCGGGCAATATCATCCAGGGTTAATCCGCCAATGCGTGAAACCGTTCCGGTGAAATAAATATCTACTACTTCTTTACTAATGCCGAGCGCCTCAAATATCTGTGCGCCATGGTATGATTGCAGGGTGCTGATGCCCATCTTGCTCATGATCTTAAGCAACTCTCCATCCACAGCTTTTTTATAATTGTAGATGGCTTTCTCTTCAGTCAAATTTTCACGCAGAATATTTCGCTTTTTCATATCGTGAATGGTTTGATAGACGAGGTAAGGATTAACACCCGATGCACCATAGCCCAATAGTGTGGCATAATGATGAGTTTCCCACACATCGCCTGCCTCTACCAATAATCCTACTTTTCCGCGAAGACCTTTGCGGATGAGATCGTGATGCACAGCAGCCAGTGCTAACAGCGAAGGAATCTGGGCGTGCCCACTGTCAAAACTTCTGTCAGATAAAATTATAATTGTGAACCCGTCTTCAATGGCATCGGTTACGTATTGGCATACGCGGGTTAATCCTTTTTCAAGCGAGCCGGGCAGACCATCGGCTTTAAAATAAGTATAGATTGTTTTGGTTTGCAGATGTCCGTGATCGATGTACCGTATTTTTTCCAAATCATTATTGGAAAGAACGGGTGTGGGTAATTCCAGCGTGATGCAATGTTCGGGAGATTCTTCGAGCAAGTTAAGTGATCCGCCCACGTGTGTGTTGAGCGACATGACCAACCGCTCACGAATTGAATCAATGGGAGGATTGGTTACTTGAGCAAATAGTTGCTTAAAATAACTTGACAGATGCTGGGCTTGTTTAGAGAGCACGGCCAGAGGAATATCACTGCCCATGGAGCCGAGCGCTTCTTTACCGGATTCACACATTTGCGAGAGGATAATGCGCAAATCTTCTGATGTATAGCCAAATGAGATTTGTCGTTTTAAAAAAGTGACCGGGTCATACTTGTGAAAACTTCCACCCGGTTCGGGCAGGTTGCTCAACTTGACTTTATTTTCTCGCAACCACTGGCCATAGGGCTGACGTGTACAAATATTTTTCTTCAACTCTTCATCGCTGATGATTCTGCCTTGTTCTAAATCAACCACAAACATTTTGCCAGGCTGCAGGCGGCCTTTCATTATCACTTTTGATTGATCTACATCCAGTACGCCTACTTCGCTGGCCATGATTACCATGTCATCATTAGTTACTACATACCGCGAAGGGCGAAGGCCATTTCTATCAAGCGTTGCTCCAACTATTTTTCCATCGGTGAATGTGATGGAGGCTGGACCGTCCCATGGCTCCATCAGGTTGGCGTGGTATTCATAAAAATCTTTTTTCTCTGAACTCATGTTGTCGTTGCCGTTCCATGCTTCGGGTATGAGCATCATCATCACATGAGGCAAGGATCGGCCTGCGTGTACCAGTAATTCAACCACATTATCTAAGTTGGAAGAATCGGATTGTTTGGGGTTGCAGATAGGCAAGATCATGTTGATCTCTTCCTGTGTAAAATAGGGAGAAGCAAAAAATGCTTCTTTTGATTTCAGCCAGTTGATGTTGCCCTGCACCGTGTTGATTTCACCATTGTGGGCAATGAAACGAAAGGGCTGAGCCAGCCGCCACGAAGGAAACGTGTTGGTTGAAAAACGTGAATGAATAACCGCTAATGCTGACACCACTTCTTCATTTTCCAGATCAGCAAAATAATAGCGCAACTGGCCTGACGTGAGCATGCCTTTGTAAGCAATGGTCTTATACGACAATGATGAAAAATAAAACTGACCGTCCACTCCTTTTACCGAATCAGTGATGAGGTGTGTGGCATACTTACGCAGAATGAAAAGTTTGCGCTCAAACTCTTCGGGGTCATCACCTCCGTCTATGCGCTTGATAAATACCTGCTCCATGATCGGCTCAGAAGCCAAAGCTGCTTCACCCAGGTCAGCAGGGGTTACCGGTACAATGCGATAGCCCAGCAAGGCCATCTTCATTTTTTTTATTTTCCGGTTCAAGATGGTGCGGCACTCTTCGCGCACTTTCGGATCGCGTGGGAAAAAAACAAGACCTACACCGTATTGACCATAAGCCGGAAGTTTGATGCCGAGTTTGGTACACTCGCCTGCAAAAAACTCGTGTGGTACTTGAATTAAAATACCTGCGCCATCGCCTGTGTTAGGTTCACAGCCACACGCTCCGCGGTGTGCCATGCGTTCGAGCATGGTGAGCGCATGGCTCACAATTTGGTGTGACTTGCGCCCCTTCATGTTGGCCACAAAGCCTACACCACACGAGTCTTTTTCAAAAGAAGGATTGTATAATCCGGCTGGTTGTTCGTTCAGTTCGTTCATTAATGGTTGAGTATCCTATAAAAATAGAGGGCATGAAAATAAAATTGAATCAATGAGTGAATTTTTTCAAAATAAATTTCAAAAACCCACTAACAGTCAGTAGCGGAATCGGTTGAAAAATTTTAGATTGGAAAAAAATTCAAACTAAAAACTTCCGAGACATGAACATCGCTATGTTGGGCTCCGGTTTTATCGGCCGGTTTTATGCTGACTCGCTGCAAGGCTACCGCAGCAAGGATAAAATTGTAAGCGTCTATTCGCGCAGAGAAGAGAGCACCAAAAAATTTGCCGCTGACTACAAGGTTCCGTTCGCTACGACTCAAATGGAAGAGGCCATAGCGCGGCCTGACGTGCAGGTGGTTTGTATTTCGCTGCCCAATAATTTGCACGAAGAAGCAGTGATGCTCTGCTGCAAGCACAAGAAAGCCGTGATCACTACCAAACCGCTCGGACGCAATGCTATAGAAGCCCAACGGATGCTGGAAGCCGTGGAAAAAGCCGGCATTTTCAATGGATATTTAGAAGACTTGGTTTACACACCTAAGTTTATAAAAGCAATTGAAAGTGTAAAGAGCGGAGCACTCGGCCGAATCCTCTGGGCTAAATCGCGTGAAACTCATCCCGGCCCCCACAGCGATTGGTTTTGGGACAAAGAACAAGCAGGCGGAGGTTGCATTTTGGATTTGGGTTGCCACTGTGTGGAGATCACCCGCAGTTACATTGGCAAAGATATTAAACCAGTGGAAGTCATGTGCTGGGCCGATACACAAGTAAAACCAATTGATGCCGAAGACCACGCCATTGGTTTAGTGAAATATGAAAACGGTGCCATCGGGCAGTTTGAAGTAAGCTGGACCTTTCGCGGAGGGCTGGACCTGCGCGATGAGGTCATGGGCTCTGAGGGAACAATTTGGATTAATAATTTTTTGCGCACCGGATTTGAAATGTTTACCAGTGGTAAAGGGGCAGATTATGTAGCTGAAAAAGCAGAGAGCAATTCGGGCTGGCTTTTCCCGGTGGGTGATGAGCTGAATGAGTTGGGATATAATCACATGTTTATGGATATGTTCAACGCTATGGAAAAAGGAGCACAACCCAAAGAAACCTTTTACGATGGCTATGTGGTAAATGCCATTCTCGATGCCGCCTACAAATCAGCCGAAACCAAACAGTGGGAACCGGTACCACTCAACATCTGGCGCGGAAAAACCGGGGTAACCAAAGACAGCCACTTGCACCCCTACGATGCCGATCATTATTTGGTAAAAGAAGAAGTAACACACTACGGAGCAAAGAAGGTAATTTTAAAAAACAAAAAAACAGGAAAGATTGTAGAAAGAATCGGGTGATTAAAAAATATAAAAATGAAATTGTATCAATTAATTTTTTACTGCTCAGGGGTAATTCTCTTTTCTTGTGGTACTGAAAAAAAAGATACCTATCAAGAGGCGGTTTCACATTTAGTTAATGTAGAGAGGTTCCCCTTTTATCATGGAGTAGCCTCAGGCGACCCCCTGACTGACCGGGTAATTCTATGGACGAGGGTTACCCCAGAAGATCCTTCTCAAAAAATCAGTGTAACCTGGCAAGTTTCAGATCAAAAAGATTTTTCATCAATCCTAAAATCAGATACCCTGTCAACCTCATCGGCAAAAGACTTTACGGTAAAAGTGGATGCCACCGGCCTGCAAGCCGGCATGATTTATTATTATCGGTTTATGGCCTTGGGAAAAACCTCAGAGATTGGTCAAACTAAAACACTCCCTGCCAATCCCGATCGGGTGAAGTTAGCCGTAGTCAGTTGTGCCAACTGGGAGTGGGGGTTCTTCACTCCGTATGAAAAAGTTTCGCTGCGCACAGACATTGATGCAGTCATTCATCTCGGAGATTTTATTTATGAATACGCCTCAGGCAAATATGGCGATACCACCATCGGCCGAATTAATATCCCCAAACACGAACTGGTTTCGCTGCAAGATTACCGCGAGCGCTACTCACAATACCGCCTTGACAAAGGACTGCACGATGTAAGCCTCAAACTACCCATGATTGCAATATGGGACGACCACGAGATTGCCAACGACAGTTATGTGGGAGGAGCACAAAATCATCAGCCTGAAGAAGGAGATTATGCCAACCGGAAAGCAGCCGCACGAAAAGCATATTACGAATGGATACCCATCCGCGAAGGTCAAACACACTACCGTACTTTCTCATTTGGCAAACTGGCCGACCTCATCATGCTCGATGAGCGCCTGGCCGGAAAACAAAAACAAGCCACCGGGCCCAACGATCTTTCACTTGAAAGTGAGAGCCGCACCATGCTCGGTCAGCCACAAGTAACGTGGCTCGAAACACAACTGAAAAACTCTTCGGCACAGTGGCGGATCATTGGCAACCAGGTTATTTTTTCTGACGTGTCGCTGAAGCCAATCTATCCGCAAATGCCACGCAACTTCGACAGTTGGGATGGCTATCCCATGGAAAAAAGAAAACTGAAAAATTTTATCCTCGAAAACAAAATCAAGAACCTGATCTTCATTACAGGCGATGCCCACTCCAGCTGGGCCATTGAAGCGGCTACAGACGTGAAGAAAACCTATTCTCCTTTTGCCGTAGAATTGGTCACCACCAGCATTTCTTCGGCTAACGGAAATGAATATGCGCCCGATGATTCGGTAAAAGTGAGCGAACAACAAATGTTGAAAATAAATCCACACGTAAAATACCTCAACAACCGCGATCATGGCTATATGCTGCTTACACTTACCCGTGAAAAAGCTAAAGCCGAATGGTGGTTTGTAGAAACTGTGCGTGTACCCGATGCAAAAGAATTTTTGGGCAAATCAATTGAGGTTCATGCGGGCGAAGTAAAAATACGAGAGTAGTTTTCTATCTTGGTGTGATGAAAGCACTAATCGTTTTTTCTTTGCTCTTAGTTGGCTCACTATCTGCAAGCGCACAGGTAATCGGAAAAACCTTTCCTGATCTGACGGCCGAAACCGTGGATGACAAAAAAGTAAACTTACCCCAGGATGTAAAGGGTAAATTTACCCTGCTGGGATTGGCGTATTCTAAAAAATCAGAAGATGAATTGAATACGTGGTTCAACCCTATTTTCAGTAAATTCATTCAAAAAACATCAGGCGCGCTGGCTAGCATGGACTATAATGTGAACGTGTACTTTGTGCCTATGTTCACGGGCATCAACGCAGCCGCCACAGGCACCGCTAAGCGCAAGGCCGCCAAAAATGTAGATGCCAAATTGTTGCCTTACCTGTTGTTTTACAAAGGCAGCATTAAAAAATACAAAGACGAACTGGATTTTGACCGGAAAGACATTCCCTATTTTTTTGTGCTGGATACCACCGGGAAAATTGTGTATGCTACAGACGGAGTTTACAGCGATGAAAAAATGGACGGCATTGAATCAGTAATTGATAATTAACGAATAGCCTTTTTTTAATTTTTAGGCTAGCCAGATGATTTTTGCCACTTTTCAGTCTGCCAACAATGGCATAATTTTGGAGAGAAATTGCTTTATGAAATATCTTTTACTTGCAGGCGGATTGTTATTTTCGTTAGTAGTTCAGGCACAAACTATTTTTTTGCCCATGCGAGATGCCGTAAAAAGCGGTAACTCTTCTGAATTGGTAAAATACTTTAATACTTCCGTTGACCTAAACCTCGAGGGTGAAGTAAATACGTATAGCAAAGCTCAGGCAGAATTTGTATTGCGCGATTTTTTCAAAAAACATCCCCCGACAGATTTTACCATCGTGCACAGCGGAGCCTCTAAAGCAGGGCTGCAGTTTGCCATCGGAAAATTCAAAAGTGGAAACGATAGTTTTGTTGTACTCATGCGCGTGCGCGAAGTGCAAAAGACCTATCTCATCCACGAAATGAGTTTCACTAAAGAATGACCCGCCCACCGTACCTCACTGACCGCGCCTTAAAGCATTTTATCACATCCGCTTTAGCCGAAGATATTGGCGAAGGCGATCACTCTACGCAAGCCGCCATCCCATCCGGCAAAAAAGCCCGAGCCAAATTATTGGTAAAAGACGAAGG
The DNA here is from genome assembly GCA_018266435.1 of Bacteroidota bacterium. Taxonomy (GTDB): domain Bacteria; phylum Bacteroidota; class Bacteroidia; order Cytophagales; family Cyclobacteriaceae; genus ELB16-189. The sequence continues at coordinate 138,224 of JAFEAL010000012.1, forward strand.
AATTATTGCCGGTATAGAAGCAGCCCGGTTGATATTTAATGAAGTTGACCCCACCCTAAAAATTACTTTTTTTAAACACGACAGCAACCCAATTGCCAAAGGAGAAATTGCTTTTGATGTGTACGGAGAAGCCCGGTCGATCTTATCAGCCGAACGTTTGGTACTGAATTGTATGCAGCGCATGAGTGGAATAGCCACGCTCACCCATAGACTGTGCCAATTGATTAAAGGAACGACCACGCAACTAATGGATACGCGTAAAACCACGCCTAACTTTCGCCTGATGGAGAAATGGGCAGTAGCCATTGGCGGTGGCCGAAATCACCGGTTCGCTTTGTACGACATGATCATGCTGAAAGACAACCACATTGATCTGGCCGGTGGAATTACCCAAGCGGTAAACAATGCTCGTGCTTATCTGAAAGCCCAAAACAAAAATCTTCTAATTGAAGTCGAGACCCGCAACCTCAACGAAGTGAAAGAAGCGCTGGCCTCACAGGCAGACATTATCATGCTCGATAATATGAGCCTGACAGATATGCAGGAAGCCGTTAAACTCATCAACCAAAGATGCAAAACAGAAGCCAGTGGCGGCATTACTGAATCCAATCTTAGGGCGGTAGCCGAATGTGGAGTGGATTATATTTCAGTCGGGGCATTAACTCACTCAGTAAAAAGCCTGGACTTGAGCCTGAAAATTTTTTAACGGCCATTCTGTTGCGTATTTTTGCCCTTCATGGAATTAGAAGACGCACCCCGGCAACACTATACTGAAAATGAAAAACAAGATATTTTCAATCAGGAGTTCATGCCCCACATTCATTCCATGTACAACTTCGGGTATCGCCTTACACTCGACCGCGATGATGCCAAAGACCTGGTGCAAGACACCTATTTAAAAGCCTACCGATTTATAGAATCATTCCAGAAAGGAACTAATGCCAAAGCCTGGCTGTTCCGCATCCTGAAAAACAGCTTCATTAACGATTATCGTAAAAGGAGCAAAGAGCCCAATAAAATCGATTATCAAGAAGTTGAAACGTACTACAACTCAGAAGAGGTAGATCGGCAGATCACACCCGACCTGCGGGTGGAATCATTGAAAGACATGATAGGCGATGAGATCAGTAATGCCCTCAACTCACTGGATGTAGATTTTCGTACGGTAATTATTTTGTGCGACCTCGAAGGGTTTAAATACGAAGAGATGGCAAAAATACTCGACATACCCATTGGCACTGTGCGCAGCCGCCTGCACCGCGCGCGCAACCTGCTAAAAGAAAAATTAAAATCATACGCTAAATCTATGGGCTACAACAACGCCTGAATTATTATGGCACCTCTTTACAACCCGTTTATCCATGACGATGGCAAAAAACCCACATGCATGGAAATGCTTCAGCTGATCGTGGACAATCAGGCTACCGATGAGCAGCGCACCTACTTTAAACAACACATGGATAATTGCCTGCCCTGCTATAAAAAATACAATGTGGATATGGCCGTTAGCGAATTGCTGAAAGAAAAATGCAGCGGTGAGAACTGCCCCGATGACCTGGTGGCTCAAATCAAGTCGAAAATTAAAATGATGAATGCCTGATGGGTGGAAAAGCCATTATTTTTTCAGCTCCTTCAGGTTCAGGAAAAACAACCCTTGTACATCACCTGCTGAAGACCAACCCCGATTTGGGGTTTTCAATTTCTGCCGCCACCCGCGATAAGCGGGGCCGCAAAGAACAAAACGGAAAAGACTATTACTTTCTCACCCCGGAAGAATTTAAGCACAAGATTGACAACGATGAATTTATCGAATGGGAAGAAGTGTATGCCGGAAATTTTTACGGCACACTCAAATCCGAAATCGACCGGATCTGGAGCGAGGGAAAGAATGTGATTTTTGATGTAGACGTACGGGGAGGGCTCAACCTGAAAAAATATTTTGGCGACAAAGCACTGGCTGTTTTTGTAAAGGTTCCTTCCCTGGATGTATTGAAACAACGCCTCAATGACCGCGGCACTGAAACCGAGGAAAGCTTATCGCGAAGATTATTCAAGGCTAATTTTGAAATGACTTTTCAGGATAAGTTTGATGTAATCCTGCTCAACGAAAACCTGGACAAGTCATTGGCAGAAGCGCAACGGTTGTATGATCGGTTCAAGATGCAAAAATGAAAATCGGCCTTTTCTTCGGATCGTTCAATCCCATCCACATCGGCCACCTGGCCATTGCCAATGCCATGGCCGAAAACACTGACCTGAAAAAAGTGTGGTTTGTTGTATCTCCGCAAAATCCGTTAAAGCCCAGCAAAGGGCTGCTGCATGAATTTGATCGCTACGATATGGTGAAGGCAGCCATTGTCGATAACTATAAATTTGAAGTGAGTGATGTGGAATTTCATTTGCCCAAGCCGAGCTATACCATACATACATTAACACACTTGCACGAAAAATTTCCTGATAAAGAATACAAACTGATTGTGGGTGAAGACAACCTGGAGAATTTCACCAAGTGGAGAAACTACCAGCAGATTTTAGATCAGTATGGGTTGTACGTTTATCCGCGGCCCCATGTAACTAATTCTCCGCTGAAGAGTCATGCTCATGTAAAACTGGTAGAAGCCCCATTGCTCGACATTTCGGCCACTTACATTCGCGCGTGTGTCAAAAACAATAAATCCATTCGCTACTTGGTTCCTGAAGTAGTTGAGCAGATGATCCAATCAAAAGGCTTTTACCGGTAAGTACAACTTTTATCAGATTTTTTTCGTCTTGGCAACATGAAGCAAATTTTACTTCTTTTTTTGGTTGTACTTTCTTTTCGACTTTTTGGCGGGGGTGTAAAAGGAATTGTCAAAGCCGAAGACGGAACTACACTTCCGTATGCCTCCATCTATGTAAAACAAACCGGTACGGGCGCTACTACCGATCAAAATGGGTATTATGAACTTTTGCTTGATTCGGGTCATTATGAAATCATCTTCAAATACTTAGGATATGAAGCCGCAACCCGCATAGTAGAGATTGGAAAAAATTTTATCGAACTCAACATCGTTTTAAACGAGCAAAATATTTTGCTGCAGACGGTAACAGTCCACGCCAATAAAGAGGACCCGGCCTATACCATCATGCGCAAGGCCATTGCCAAAGCAAAATTTCATACCCAGCAACTCGACAGTTACACGGCCAAGGTGTACATCAAAGGAAAAGGTAAACTGCGCGATTATCCCTGGCTTGCCAAAAAAATGCTAGAGAAAGAAGGCATTACCAAAGACAGGCTGTTCATCACCGAATCGGTAAATGAAATTAAGTACACACGCCCCCATAAATATGAACAAAAAGTGATTGCCGTTTATACCCAGGGCAAAGATCAAAACGGATCACCTAACCAATATTTTTTCGGGAGTTTTTATGAACCCGAAATTGCCGAAACCGTTTCACCGCTTTCGCCCCGGGCTTTTGCGTATTACAAGTTCGAATACCTGGGCACGTTTAAAGAATCCGGGTATGACATCAGCAAAATTAAAGTTACCCCGCGCAGCAAAGGTGACAATGTTTTTGAAGGAACAATTTTTATTGTAGAAAACTGGTGGAGTATTCACAGCCTGGAATTGATGGCCACCAAACTCGGTATTCATTTTAAAGTAAAACAGATTTACCATCCCATTGAAGACAATGCCCGGATGAATGCCCCGGCCGGCCAGGCGTGGTTGCCGGTTTCGCAAGAGGCGATTGTGAGCGGAAAGGTTTTTGGGTTTGATTTTGTTGGCTCATACCATGCCACCGTTAAAGAATACAAGATCAAACTCAACCCGGCTTTAGTTGCCGATATGGAAATCATTGATGCCAAACTCGAAAAGGAAGAAGCTAAAAAAGTAAAAAAACAATTCAGCCAGAAAAATCAGCAAATCAAGCAACGCCTTGAAAATGGAAAAGAAATTTCAAACAAAGAACTGAAGCAACTGACCAAAGCCTATGAAAAGGCCGAGCAGCAAAAACAAAAAGAACCCGATGTAGTTTCTGAATCTTCGTACTCAGTCGATTCAGCCGCTTATAAAAAGGATTCAACCTTTTGGGCTGACATCCGCCCGGCCCCGCTCGACAAAGAAGAAATACGCGGCTACAAAAAAACCGACAGCCTCAGCGAGGTACAGCGCAAACGAGATGAAGGAGACACGTTACACTCCAAAAAAAAACACAAAGGTTTCAGCCCGTTTGATTTACTCACCGGTAATTCTTACGCCATAGGTAAAAGTTCAAGTTTTGAAATTCATCTTCCGTGGGGTGGCTACAATACGGTGGAGGGCGTGAATGCTATTTATCGGCTAAGTTATTACAAACGCTGGGTAAAAAAAGATTCGCTGCACCCGAAAAAAAGACCTGATACCAGGCGGCTGAAAATCAGCCCCACCTTTCGTTATGCATTCGCCCGAGAAAAACTTACCGGCTTTCTGCGTGCAGATTATCGTACTCCCACTTCGCGGCTTACCTTGAGTGGCGGGCGATACATTCAGCAATTCAACAGCGATGAACCCATCCATCCGTTTGTCAATACTTTTACCACGCTTTTTCAAGGACAGAACTGGATGAAATTGTACGAGCGCGAGTTTGTTGATCTCAACTTCAGAAAAAGATTTCAAGATAAATACCTCTTTCACACCCAATGGTCGCTGGCGCGAAGGCACGAACTGTTTAATAACAACAACTACTCATTCAACGACAACAGCAAAACCCGCTTCACACCTAATGAGCCCGTTAATGCCGAATTACCCGCCACCGGATTTGCGCAGCACACGGCATTCATCGGTTCTATTGGGATTGAAGCAAGGCCCTGGCAAAAGTATAGAATATCAAATGGCCATAAATACCGTGCCGACCGCCCTTCGCCCACGTTCACGCTGGATTACAAAAAAGGATTTTCGCAAATTTTTGGAAGTGATGTGGATTACGACTTGCTCGAAATTGGATTCAAAGAAAGTTTGCGCACAGGCATCATCGGCCGGCTTGACCTGAATTTGAAAGTAGGGAAATTTTTAAATACCAGGTCAATGTACTTCATGGACTACAAGCATTTTGCCGGCAATCAAACTCCGTTTATTACGTCAGACCCGGCCGGCAGTTTCCGGTTGCTTCCATACTATACCTTCAGCACGCGCAACCAGTATTTTTCAGCCAACGTACATTATCATTTCAGAAAATTTTTGATTACCCGTATACCAAAAGCACGAATGCTCGGTCTGTCAGAAAATTTCTTTATGAATTATTTAGCCACCCCTTACTCTAACAACTATACCGAGTTGGGTTATGGGCTGAACGGAATTTTGCGTTTGTTCCGGTTGGAGTTTGCTACCGCTTTCCAAAACGGAACATATATCAACAATGGCTTCCGCATCGGTATCTCCACTAATATGGTGGTAAGGTTTTCAGATAATTAATTCATATAGCAAAGCCGGCTTGTTTTAGTGGGCATTTTTTCCGGGTTGCCTATCAAAGAAATCGATGCGATGAGGTTCAACGGATCGTCTTATTTGCTAGAAACGAAACGCGAAATAAACTGAGCATTTTGAGATAATATAATAGCAACACATTTCTTTTTTAGAGAGAATCGCCAATAGCAACTTAAAATTATCTATCCTCATAATTTGATATATCAAATTATGAGGTATATTTGTTTTATGTTTTCAAAAGAGCTACTCAAAGGAACGCTCTCGGTTATAATTTTAAAATTATTGGCTGAGCGTGGAAAAATGTATGGATATGAAATTGTGCAGCATGTGCATGAGCAATCCGGCAAGAAAATATTAATCAAGGACGGATCGTTGTATCCGTGTCTGCAAAAATTAACAGAAGATGGATTGCTATCCTTTAAAGAAGAGACTGTGGGTGGACGCGTGAGAAAATATTATTACTTAACTCCTTCTGGAAAAAAACAGACAACTGTTTATCTAAGTGAACTACAGGATTTCATAGGAACAATCAATCAGGTTGTTTTTGCTAAACCAAAAATGGCATGACACTTTCCGCGGGGCACATCATCTACATAAAAGAATTGCTTGATACTAGCCCCATCAGCAGTGAGCTGATGAAGGACGATATTGTGGATCATATTTGCTGTGCGGTGGAATCCAAAATGAAACAAGGTGAAAATTTTGAAAAGGCATTACCAAATGTTATGTCAGAATTTGCCCCGCATGGGTTATATGAAATTGAAAGAGAATCCTACTTATTGTTAAACTACAAATATATTATCATGAAAAAATTCACGTATTCATTCGTTGCTATCGCTTGCATAGCCACATGTGTCGGCCTTCTTGCAAAAATGTTGCATTTGGATGGCGCTAATGAAAGTCTCATTTTTGGTCTTGCCAGCATGACTGTAGCGGTACCCATGATTCTATTTAAGCCTGGTATGACTACACTGGAACGAACCCGCGCATTTTTTGCTTTGACTAGCCTTGCATTTATCACCATTGGCAGTTCGTTCAAAATCATGCATCTGGCCGGGGCAAATGTAGCATTGGTCATTGGTAACATTATATTGGTACTTGGTTTTATTCCCCTATCACTCATCAAAATGTATCGCGAATCAATTGCATCTTGAGGCAGACCCGATAAGAAGATCAAATGTTTTATTTGATCTTCTTATCTATTCAAATTAAAGGTTAGCACCCGCTAAGGTTAAACAACCCACACTACAAATCCGGGTTATCTAAGTTTAACAGGGCAATTGTTGCACTACGAAAGAGAGAAGAAAGAATGAGTTAAGTCAAAAATTTTCAATACCCTTTCGTTATTCCTTTTTCGATGGCGGGCACCCCTTTTGTCATCCAATCGGGGGCGGGCTTATCTTTTAAATAATGGTCGAAGAACTGCATCATGCGGATGGCAAAATCGGTGCGGTCTTGCCGTTGGGTAAGGCCATGACCCTGTCCATTATAGTTCAGCATCCACACGGGTTTGTTTAGCCTGCGCAAGGCCATGTAGTATTCAATACCCTGGTACCAAGGCACGGCACCATCGGCATCGTTGTGCATCATCAGCAAAGGAGTCTTTACTTTGTTGGCCGAAAAAACCGGTGAGTTGTTCAGGTAGTTCATTGGTTTTTCCCACAAGCTTCCACCAATACGGCTCTGCGAATGTTCGTATTGAAACATGCGGCTCAGGCCGCTTTCCCAGCGGATGCCACCGTAGGCGCTGGTCATGTTGCTTACCGGAGCACCGGCCTCTGCGGCTGCAAACAAATCGGTGCGTGTAATGAGGTAAGCTGTTTGATACCCGCCCCAACTGTGACCCTGCACACCAATGTGCTTCTCATCTACAAATCCTTTGGCCATCAAAGAGGTGACGCCCGGCATAACACAGTTGTAAGCACTTGCACCGGGCGAACCTATTTTATACACAATGTCGGGAACAAACACCAGGTAGCCGTTACTCACATACAGTGAATAGTTGATGTAAGAGCGGATGGGTGCCGGCACGTAGTGATAATTCAGGTTATCAGAATTTTTTTCGTAGAAGTACACCATCATCGGATACTTTTTCTTAGGATCAAAATTTTCGGGTTTATAAAGCAGCCCCTTCAACGGAATGTTATCGAGCGAAACCCAATCGACCACCTCTACACTGCCCCAAAAATAATTTTTCATTTGTGGGTTGGCGTTGGTCAATTTTTTTGGTGAGGTAAAATTAAAATCTGTTGTCCATACATCAGGAAACTCACGAAAGCTTTCTCGTGTGAATAAAAACTGGTTGGCGTTTTTTGCTTTTACCGTTCCGGCAAAACGGTAATTGTCCATAATCAATTTAGTCAGCTTGCCATCCTTTAATGAAAGTTTAAAGTAGCCTGATGCTTTATTGATTTCGTTGAATGCCGACAGCAGCATTTCTTTTTCAGGATCAATGAAACGCTCTTCCCAGTCTAATCTCAAATACCTGAAAACAATTTTTTGCTCGCGTCCAATTTTGGTAAGGTTAACGGGTTTGCTTTTATTTTCAGGATCGAACGACCACAAATCGTATCGGTCATAGGCCATGAATCGCTCATCATTTTTAGTCCAGCCGGCCATGCCGTACGCACCGGGATAATCCGGGTGGTCATCTTCTTCGTTGGCAAATTTTACTTTTAGGTCACCGGTTAGCTTAACTATTTTTTCGGCAGCTACTGAGTAACTGAACCATGCGGTGTCTTCTAAATTGAACCACCACACAAATTTCCCGAGCGGTGAGAGAGAAGCATTGCCGCGCACGGCTTTGGCAATTGGCTTTTGTGTTTTTGAGGCAATGTCAAATAGGTAAAAATCGCTGATGGACGTGCCTTCCCAGGTAATTTTTTTTTGGTACGGCAAATTCGTTTCGCCTAAAAACACGGAAGTATTTCCTTCGTTAGCTATTTCTATGGAAGGAATTTCTTTGCTGCCCAGTTGCGTTACGGATTTATTTGTCAAATCAAGAACGGCCAGGTATGAACGTTTTTTTTCCATTTCCAGCTGCCTGTTTTGCTGCGGGTAGATCAGGCCGTCATCGCCCCGCCACACTTCCACATTTACAATTTCTTCGGGCAGCAAAAGCGTATCTTGCACTACAGGTTTGGGAGCGGTGCCAAAAAAAAGTTTTTGACCATCTTTTGAAAAGTTAGTTCCGTGATTTTCGCTCAGCAACCAATTTTGAGGCAATCCCATTGACTGACCCACTTCCAGTTGACGGGCTGACTCATCTCCTTTTTTCCAATAAAAAAGTTGATACGAATGAATAAGTGCTTTGGTGGTATCGGTATCTACCAAAAAGGCCAGTTGACTTCCGTCTTCGCTGGTTGAAATGCCTTTGAACTTGAACTTGCTTTTTCCCTGGTAGAGTGCTTGCAGTTTTTCGGCTGACAAATCATAGTAATAGACCCCGGCTTTTGTAGTGCTGTCATTTCCGGTTGAGACAAACCAAAGGGCATGACCGTATTTAGAAAAGTGATAATCCTTTACATACCCAAACTGAGTTTCTTTTCCGGTGGCCAGCTGACGCAGCACAAGGGTATAGCCGTGATCATCTGAATTAGTTTTGGTCTTCTTTTTAGGATGATCAGGTTTTTTCTCTTCCGGCTTGGCCTTGTCGTCTTTTTTGGGTTTGTCCGGTCTTTTTGCTTCCAGTTGATAGGCGAGCCATTCGCCTTTTTTCTCGGGCATGCGGTATGATTTTACATCCGGAATTTTTAATACTTTGCGCGATTCTAATGAGAAAATACCCAGCGAATCTTTGGGCATGTCTTCTTTTTTCTTTTTATGCCTGCGCAGGTCTTTGGTGAGTCTCAACTCAGGTTTTATTTTGAAAACAGCAAACTTGCTGTCGAACGTAAGTGAAATATTTTCGGCACGTTTCACCGAATCCTGTACCCCGGTTGTTAAGTTGTAGAAAATTATTTTACCGTCTCCTTCTTGCGGATTGACGGTTACGGCAGCAAAGCGGCCATCGCTGGTTAATGCTTTGTAGGCAATCTCTTTCCACGAATTATAAACTGCGTGGGTTAACGGTTGTTTTTGAATAACAGCAGAAGAGGTTTTTTTTTGAGCCATTATTCCCCAAGACACAAGCAAGAGAGCGATTGTAAATAATTTGTGCATACGTAGAGATTTATTCAGCGAAGCTACTCACAAACCTGCTGAACTAAAACGAGTAATGACAAAAGGCTGAAAAACGGGTTGAACGATTTCAATGATAAATAAAAATACCAGCCGGGCTTGTGAGGGTTACTTGTTTTTGAGGTGAGGACTCTACCCGCCCCACCACTTGTGCTTCAATGCCAAATGATTTTGAAATGGAAATAATTTTATTGGCGGTTTTTTCATTCACGTAGATTTCCATTCGATGGCCCATATTAAAGACTTTATACATTTCTTTCCAATCGGTACCACTGCACTTGTGAATGAGTTGGAAAAGTGGTGGTACTGGAAACAAATGGTCTTTCACTACATGAAGTTGATCTATGAAGTGCAATACTTTGGTTTGTGCGCCACCGCTGCAATGCACCATTCCGTGAATTTCGTTTCGCAAATTTTTTAGTACTTCAATCACCACAGGAGCATAGGTGCGCGTAGGTGAGAGAACTAATTTTCCCACATCCACCGGCACATGATTAAGCCGATCGGTCATTTTGTATTGACCGGAATAGACCAATTCATCCGGTACGTTTCCATCAAAAGATTCGGGATACTGGGTAGCATATATTTTACTAAACACATCGTGACGTGCGGAAGTCAGCCCGTTACTGCCCATGCCTCCGTTGTACTCTTCTTCATAGGTTGCTTTTCCAAACGAAGCTAACCCAACGATCACATCACCGGCTTGTATGTTGCTGTTGTCAATCACTTCTGACCTTTTCATCCGTGCGGTAACGGTACTGTCAACAATAATGGTTCGAACCAAGTCGCCCACATCGGCTGTCTCGCCACCGGTGCTGTGTATTTGCATACCGTATTTACGCAGCATCTGCAAAACTTCTTCCGTACCTTCGATGATGGCAGAAATCACTTCGCCCGGAATTAAATTTTTGTTGCGCCCAATGGTAGACGAAAGTGTAATGGGGCCAGTAGCGCCTACACACAGCAAGTCATCTATATTCATGACGATGGCATCTTGCGCAATACCTTTCCACACACTCAGGTCGCCTGTTTCTTTCCAATAAATATAGGCAAGCGAAGATTTAGTGCCAGCACCGTCTGCATGCATGACGGTGCAATACTTTTCATCGCCACCTAAATAGTCAGGAACAATTTTGCAGAAGGCTTTTGGAAACAACCCTTTATCAAGATTTTTTATAGCCGCATGCACGTCTTCTTTCGATGCGGAGACACCCCGTTGAGTATACCGGTCTTTCAATTAGTTTAATTTGATGGTCAGCGATAGGTAAGCCGGTGATGACAGCGGGTTATAGGCGTAGTTATTGTAATACATCTGTGGCTGTCTGCCCATACTTCCTGGCCTGCCATAAGATGGGCCATACCCGCTATTGGGTGTTGCATTTTTATTTTGTTGAATCAGTCTTCCGGATTCAAATTCTATTCCCAGGTTTTCCAGTTTTGATTTATCAAGACGAAAAGCCTTGAATGGGATCTTTGCTTCATAGATATACGAGCCGTCATCTTGTGCCACCAGAATCACCTCAATGCCGTTGGCCAAGCCCAGCCGGCTGGAAACTATATTTTGTTTGGCCAGGCCGATTAATTCAAGCACTTCCACATCGCTCACCAATTCTTTTTTATGTTGCACACGGGCCGCTACATCGGTTTCCTTTCCACTATTGGCTTCTTCTTTTTTTTGTTGGCTTTTCAGTTCATTTTTATCCAACCCTACCGGGTATTTCAACCCGACTTTGTCTTTCTTTTTCCCGGTGGGATTGAGTTTGAGTGACATACCAAAAAGCCCGATTTTTTCTTGAGTCAGGTCATCAGAAATTTTCAACCTGAAGTAAAGGTTATCGGCATCGTTGCCCACATTCGATAAAAATTTTCCATCGGGGTCAAGCCACCACTCGCCCGGCCAGTCGTCTACTTTGCCATCAATCACCGGAGGGTTATCGAATTTAATACTTTCTTTCACCCCTCTTTGCGCGAAAGCGTAAAGCGTTGAAAAGAAAAAAACAGCTGAGATCAGTTTTTTCATAACGAAAGAAGTTTTTGTGGTTGTAAAATTATGAAAAGAAGTGAAGTTGCTGAGTACTGCCGGACGTATTTCAACTTGTGGCAATCAAAACATACATTTTTCTGCTAATCCCTTACCCATTTCTCAATCACCCATCCAACTTCTCGGCCTTTCCTCCGGGGGAGCATAATTTCAATGCATTAATACAAGAAACTGTTGGGTGATGGTGGCAGGTATAGCAGTTTTGCGACAACTTTGAAATTCACCCTATCTAAATGACTTTACGACACGCTGGGTGCGCTGAAATGTTTCGATTGCTTCCATCTTACGCGCGTAATGCAAGCTGGCGTTAATTTCATAGCCAAACAGCAAAATGATTGTTACCAATTGAACCCATGCCATTAAGGCAATCAATACGCCTATTGATCCATATACTTTATTGTAACTGCTGAAATTGCTGACGTAGTATGAAAATCCATACGAAAGGGCAAGTATGGCAAGCGTGGCGATGGTTGATCCAATGGAAAAAAAACTCCAGTTATAATGCACGGCCGGTGCAAAATAATAAATGCTTGAAATGGCAATAAAAAAAACGACAAACACGATGACGAAGCGCAACACAAAAAATAAGTATATAGTATATTGATCTAAATTCATCTGGCTAAACTGCTCCAAATGCTCAGTGGCATAGTTTAACCCAAACTGTCCTGCAATTAACAACGCCACAGCCGAAATAATCACAACAGAAAGCATCAATGTAAGCCCGGTGGCCGTTAGACGTGCTTTAAGCCAGTTGCGTTTTTCCACCGTTCGGTAGCAAGCATTAAATGCACGCATCAATGACATCATGCCGTTGGTAGAAAGATATGCGGCTAACAAAAATCCAAAGGTGAGCAGGCCTCCCCGGTGTTTGCTCACAATATCTAAAATGGTAGAGGAGGCCACTGAATACATACTGTCAGGGATAATCTCTGACATAAACTTCATAATAGTTCCGGTGGTAATTTCAGGGAAATAGTGCGAGATGTATGGAATTAACGTGAATAAAAAAATGATGGCAGGAAAAATGGCCAAGATGAAATTGAAAGCCACCGCATTGGCACGGTCTAGAATTTCATCTTCGGATATGTTGAAAAAAAATATTTTCAAAAACTTGTAAAGCGAAAGGTTATCGTGCCGTTTTAGCTTAATGTTTTTTAGCCAGAGCCGTGTGGTGCGCGCTGAGCTAAAATGCAAAATCCGTTTGCGGGTAACGTATTTCATTCGAAGTAAGGCTTCAACACATTTTGAAAATACTCAGGCGGACGGCAAGGCTTGCCATTATTTTTGTTCACAAAGGCGAGTAAGGTTTCTCCCCGATGAATCAGGTTACCGGCCGGGTTAAATATTTCATAATGAAAAGTAATCCGCACACTAGGTTTTTCCTTGATTGTGGTAACAATACGCAGCTCATCGTCATACAGTGCGGGTGACAAATACTTCGATTGGTTTTCTAATACAGGCATCATAACTCCCCCCTCTTCCAGTTCTTTGTAAGTCATACCCAGTTGTCGCAAACTTTCCACCCGTGCTACTTCATAGTACATGGCATAATAACCATAATAGACATACCCCATTTGATCTGTCTCACCGTAGCGCACGCGTATTTTAGTTTCTGACTGATACATAATTAGTTTTTTTCAGCTTTGGCCATTTCTGCATCGAGGGCTTTTTGATACCTGCGTGCATTTTTGTTATGGTCTTCCAGGTTATGCGCAAAATTGTGATAACCCGAAAAATCTTCTTTGGCACACATATAATAATAGTCATTGCGTTGGTAATTCAGCACCGCATCTATGCTGGCAATCTGCGGTACGTTAATCGGCCCGGGCGGAAGCCCAGGATACATATAGGTATTGTAGGGCGACTTAATTTGTTTGTGGCCATTGAGCACACGCTTCAACGAAAAATCACCAACGGCATAAATTAATGTAGGGTCGGCCTGCAGAGCAATGTCTTTTTTAAGTCGGTTAATGTATAGCCCGGCAATAGTTGGTGCTTCGTCTTGTTTTATTGTTTCGGCTTGTACAATTGAAGCCAAAATAGAAACTTCGATGGGGGTAAGGCCCGTTTGCTTTGCTTTTTCAAGTCGTTCTTCATTCCAAAATTTTTTGTATTCCGCATTCATTCGGGTGATCAAATCTTCAGGAAGAATATTGAAATACACTTCATACGTGTTGGGGATAAACAGGCACAGAATATTGTCTTGGGTGAAGCCTTCCTTGTTGGAAGAAATAAAGGAATCAAGTGCTTGGTTAAATTCGCTGGGCGAAAGCCCGAGGTTTTTTGTCATTTTTTCAGCCAATTCTTTTCGCAACCGCACGTAGGAAAAAGTAACCTTTACTTTTTCCTGCCGCCCGTTCTTGAGCAATTTGATGGCTTGCAGGTTGGTCATGTTTCGCCTAAGCACATATCGGCCCGGAAGTATTGACTGATCAAGCCCCGAAAGCCGGGCCAAAAAATTAAATGATATGGCATCGTTGATGAATCGGTTGTCGTACATTTCTTTTTGAACTGAGGCAAAAGAGGCTCCTTGCCTGATGATAAAAACACGATCATCCCGATCTACCAGTATATTGGGAGTGAAGCAAATCTGGTATCCGTAAAACACAAACGTAATGAGCAGTGTAGATCCAATGATATAGAGCGCCAGATAGAGTTTATTTACTTCCTTCATGTTTTTAGTGTAAGACCAAAATTCAAAATTACTAAATGCTGATGATTACACAGATTGCCGGGCTGCCTATCTTTGCATGAGATGCAAGCCGAGTTATTAAAAATTCATCCACTAAACCCTGAGCCGAGAAAAATTAACCGGGCAGTAGAAGTACTGCAAAATGGCGGCATCATTGTTTACCCCACTGACACCATTTATGGCATAGGGTGCGATTTAACCAATCGGAGATCGGTAGAAAAACTGTGCGCCATCTTAGGCATCAAACCGGTAAAACTTGATTTATCATTTATCTGTCATGACTTAAGCCACATCTCAGCTTATGTAAAGCGGATCGACACGCCCGAATTTAAAGTGTTAAAAAAAGCCTTGCCCGGCCCGTTTACTTTTATTTTTGAGTCGAGCACTCAAGTACCCAAAATTTTGGGGATTACAAAAAAAACAGTAGGCATTCGTATTCCGGATCATCCGATTCCCCGCGACATAGTGAAACTGCTGGGCAACCCATTGATTACTTCATCCATCAAAAACGATGATGAGATCAAAGAATACACCACAGACCCCGAAGAGATATATGAAGATTTTAAACACAAAGTAGATTTGGTGATTGATGGAGGAACCGGAGGTAATGTTCCCTCCACCGTGGTTGATTTTACTGGCAGTGAACCGATTATTATCCGGCAAGGGTTGGGCCACTTCGATGAATTTGCTTCATAATGATAGTGCTGATCGAACCACATTATCTCCCTTCCCTCGAATATTTTTGCGCCCTGAACGGGCACCGGCAGATTCTACTGGAACAACACGAATACTTTGTTAAACAAACATATCGCAACCGGTGCTACCTCAATACCTCGCAAGGAGTAAAAAGACTGTCGGTTCCATTACAAAACAGACACGGAAAAATAATTTTCAAAGACGTAAAAGTAGAAGCGGGCACTACCTGGCGAAACAACCATTGGCGAACCATTGAGTCGGCCTATCGCAGCTCACCATATTTTCAGTTTTATGCCGATGACCTGAACGATATTTTGTTTAAAAATTTTTCCTTTTTAGCAGACCTTAATCATGCGCTTCTGTCATTCTGTCTGAAAAACTTAAAATGGCAAATGACAATTGAGAAAACCACGTCCTATCAAAAGAATATAGTCTCTGCTATTGACTTACGCTCGCAGATTACAGACCACACACCATTTCTTTCGCGCAATTTTTACAAACCCTTGCCGTATGTACAAACATTTGGCAATGTATTTGTACCTAACCTGAGCGTTATTGATTTGTTGTTTTGTGAGGGACCAAAGTCAAGTGAAGTTTTGGTGCCCGTTCACTCCCAACTGAACAAATAGAAGTTCTACGTTGTTATTGAGTATATTTCAAAAAGCCGGTAAGAGAACTTGTTCTCTTTGAATTATTACCCCTAAACATTTACATTTACAAAAAGAAGTTATGCCCAATATGGAAGCAAAATTTTCTAACCGAGTAAAAGAAGTGATCACTCTGAGCAGAGAAGAGGCACTGCGGTTAGGCCATGATTACATCGGCACAGAACATTTAATTCTCGGTATGATACGTGAAGGAGAGGGTGTGGCCGTGGCTCTGTTAAAAAAATTAGGAGTAAGGCTGGACGAACTGCGAGCCGAAATCGAAAAAGTATCGAAAGGAACGGCCACGCACGAAATCAAAAATGTAGCCAATATTCCGCTTACACGCGCATCCGAAAAAATCCTGAAAATAACATACCTCGAAGCCAAAGTATTTAAAGCACAGTTGATTGGTACCGAGCATGTGCTGCTCTCTATTTTGCGAGACCCTGACAACCTGGCCACGCAAATCCTTAATAAATTTGATGTGGCGTATGATATTGTACGCGAAATGCTGGAATACCAGCACGAAAACCCCAAGGCTTCATCTGATACAGATGACCCCGATGATGATTCATCCAAAATGTTTGGCAGCGGTGCAGCACCCGGTACAGGCAAAGAAAAAAAAGGAACAGAAAAATCACGCACACCCGTACTGGACAACTTTGGCCGCGATTTAACTCGCCTGGCCGAAGACAACAAACTTGACCCGATCGTAGGCCGCGAAAAAGAAATTGAACGAGTAGCTCAAATCCTTTCACGAAGAAAAAAGAATAATCCCATTTTGATTGGCGAACCGGGCGTAGGTAAAACCGCCATTGCAGAAGGGTTGGCTTTGCGGATTATTCAGAAGAAAGTCTCACGTGTGCTGTTTGGCAAACGGGTTGTAACCCTCGATCTGGCTTCACTGGTAGCCGGCACAAAATACCGCGGCCAGTTTGAAGAACGCATGAAAGCGGTAATGAACGAATTGGAGAAATCGCCCGATGTGATTTTGTTCATTGATGAATTGCACACCATTGTTGGTGCGGGCGGAGCTTCCGGTTCACTCGATGCATCAAATATGTTCAAGCCTGCATTGGCCCGCGGAGAAATACAATGTATTGGGGCCACTACGCTTGATGAATACCGTCAATACATTGAAAAAGACGGTGCGCTGGCCAGACGTTTTCAAATGGTCATGGTTGATTCCACCTCTGTCGATGAAACGATTCAAATTCTGGAAAACATCAAAGAAAAATACGAAGACCATCACCACGTCAACTATACTAAAGAGGCTTTGGATGCATGTGTAAAACTATCTGACCGCTACATCAGCGATCGTTTTCTGCCCGACAAAGCTATTGACGTAATGGATGAAGCCGGAGCACGCGTGCACATTAACAACATTCATGTGCCTGAAGACATCGTAAAATACGAAGAGGCTATTGAAGAAGTGAAGAAGGAGAAAAACCGAGTTGTAAAAAGCCAGAAGTACGAAGAGGCAGCTCAACTTCGCGATAAAGAAAAAAAATTGCTTGAGCAACTGGAGTTAGCCAAAGCGCGCTGGGAAGAAAAGACCCGCACAGAAAAATACACCGTCACCGAAGATAACGTTGCCGATGTAATCGGCATGATGACGGGCATCCCAGCCAACCGCATCGCCCAGAAAGAAAGTAACAAACTGCTCGGCATGGGTGAGCAACTGAGCGGCAAAGTGATCGGCCAGGAAGAAGCAATTAAAAAACTAACCAAAGCAATACAACGAACACGTGTAGGATTGAAAGATCCGAAAAAACCAATCGGTTCGTTTATTTTTCTGGGCCCTACCGGTGTTGGTAAAACTGAGTTGGCAAAAGTTTTGGCCACCTATCTCTTTGATAAAGACGATGCCCTGGTACGCATAGATATGAGCGAATACATGGAAAAATTTTCTGTGTCGCGTCTGGTGGGAGCCCCCCCCGGATATGTGGGCTATGAAGAAGGCGGCCAACTCACCGAGAAAGTAAGACGCAAACCTTACAGTGTTGTACTCCTGGATGAAATTGAAAAAGCCCACCCGGATGTATTCAATATTTTACTCCAGGTTTTAGATGATGGAATTTTAACAGACGGATTAGGCCGAAGAGTTGATTTTAGAAATACCATCATCATCATGACTTCTAACATTGGTGTTCGCGACTTGAAAGATTTTGGGGCAGGTATCGGTTTCGCAACAAAAGCGAAACGCGAAAACGAAGAAGAGCTGATGAAGAGCACCATTCAAAGTGCATTGAAGCGCGCGTTCAGCCCCGAATTTTTAAATCGGTTAGACGATGTGATTGTGTTCAACTCCTTGCAACGCGAACACATCCATAAGATCATCGATATTACACTTGGTAAACTATTTGCCCGGATATTAACGCTGGGTTATACCGTTGAACTAACGGAAAAGGCCAAAGACTTTTTAGCTGAGAAAGGGTACGATCAGCAGTTTGGTGCCCGTCCACTGAACCGGGCCATCCAAAAATACCTGGAAGATCCGGTAGCGGAAGAAATCCTGAAAGGTGAGATAACCGAAGGCGGAACCATCATTGCCGATTACGAAGGCTCAGGCGATGTCCTTACGATCAAAGGCAAAAAGGCGAAAGCTTCTTCCAAAGAAAAGAAAAGCGAATAATCTTTTGAAACAGAATTAAAAGGCAGGGAAACCTGCCTTTTTTGTTTTCACTCACCTTCATATTTCCAAAATAAAATATCTTTGCGCCCTTATTTTCAGCATTATGATTTCAGTTGACGCAGTGGGCGTGGAGTTTAGCGGCACTACCCTTTTCAGCAACATCACTTTTAATATTAATGAAGACGACCGCATTGCCTTGATGGGTAAAAACGGAGCGGGTAAATCCACGTTGCTCAAAATTATGGCAGGCGTAAATAAACCCACACACGGTAAAGTATCAGCCCCAAAAGATGCAATTATTGCCTACCTGCCTCAGCATTTGCTCACAGAAGATAATTGTTCGGTGTTTGAGGAAGCCTCGAAAGCTTTTTCAAAAATACTGAACATGAAAATGCAAATTGATGAATTGAACAAACAACTGGAAACACGCACCGACTACGAATCGGATGAATATTCAAAAATTATTGAAGATGTATCTGAGTTAAGCGAAAAATATTATTCCATTGAAGAAGTAAACTTCGATGCCGAAGTAGAAAAAACTTTGATTGGATTAGGTTTTTTGCGCACGGATTTCACGCGCTCCACGAGCGAATTCAGTGGCGGCTGGCGTATGCGTATAGAATTGGCAAAAATTCTTTTGCAAAAACCCGATTTGATTTTGCTGGATGAGCCGACCAATCACTTGGATATTGAATCAGTGCAATGGCTCGAAGAATTTTTGAAAACCAATGCCAAAGCGGTGATTGTAATCAGTCACGATAAGGCATTTGTAGATAACCTCACCAACCGCACCATTGAATTAACAATGGGAAGAATTTACGATTACAAAACGAACTACTCGCACTACTTACAATTGCGCAAAGAAAGACGCGAGCAACAACAAAAACATTTTGACGATCAGCAAAAAGAAATTGCCGACATCACTGCTTTTATCGAACGGTTTAAAGGAACGTATTCAAAAACATTGCAGGTACAGTCGCGAGTTAAGATGTTGGAAAAAATGGAGTTAGTACAAGTAGATGAAGTGGACACCTCTTCATTGAATTTGAAGTTCCCTCCGGCACCGCGCTCCGGAAATTACCCTGTAATTGTAGAAAGCATGACCAAACGTTATGGAGAACACGTGGTGTTTCAAGAGGCCACACTGACCATAGCCCGAGGAGAAAAAGTAGCTTTTGTTGGGAAGAACGGTGAAGGCAAATCTACCTTGGTAAAAGCCATCATGGGCGAAATTGATTTTGAAGGAAAGCTGCAACGCGGGCATAATTCAATGGTAGGCTATTTTGCGCAAAACCAGGCTTCGCTGCTCGATACCGACCTCACAGTTTTTGAAACCATTGATCAGGTTGCCGAGGGCGACATCCGCACCAAGATCAAAGATATTTTAGGCGCTTTCATGTTTGGTGGCGACACCATCGATAAAAAAGTGAAAGTGCTTTCAGGCGGTGAGCGTACACGTTTGGCTATGATAAAACTATTGTTGCAACCCGTGAATTTATTGATCCTCGATGAACCAACCAATCATTTAGATTTAAAAACAAAAGATGTGTTGAAAGACGCGCTGAAAGCATTTGATGGTACGTTAATTCTTGTTTCACACGACCGCGATTTTCTCGATGGACTGGCTTCTAAAGTTTTTGAATTTGGCAACAAGCGCATCAAAGAACACTTTGAGGATATTAATGGGTTTTTGCGTAATAAGAAAATAGAAAATTTGAGAGAGATTGAGCGCTCAAAAAAATAATCTTAAAATTATTTTTTCAATTCAAATGCTAACCACTGCACTTTTGGATTTGCTTCGGGCGTGAGCGTGAAGAAAACCTCAATAGTTCCTTTTTCTCCCACTAAATCAAAAGAGCCTCGCAATAAATTTTCTGGTTTCATTTTTCCCACGGAAACAATTGCCCCGATTTTTGCCAACAGCTCGTTGGTTTCTTTCTTGCGATGATCTTTTGAATGGTCGGGGAAGAAATTTTCAGCAAACATAGCGTCAAATTCATCATTCCAATTGGGAAGCATCTTCACCAATTGCTCTTGTGTTTTTTTCAAAATTGGTGAAACCGGAAAAACTCTTTTTTTCAACCCGGCTAATGTTACTAACGTATCAAGTACGTTTGATACCGGCACACCCATACCCGCATAAGTAAGATTGCTGAATGCTACAACGCCAATGCCATACTCGGGCATGAGGGTGTGAATGCTCCCAAATCCGGGCAAGCCACCGCTATGAGAAATGGTAACATTGCCTCGACAATCGTTGCGCCAACCCAACCCAAAACCATAACCTGCAGCACGCGGACAAATACTTCCGTTGCGATCTCTTGCGTAAGCATACAATCCACGAAAATTCCACGGCTGTTGCATTTCTCTGGCCGAACTTCTTTTTACGGGGCCAACTTCATCAGCATGGTGTGCAACTGAAGCTGAGAGAAGAAAACTCATGTATTTTGCAAAGTCATCGATGGTACAAATCATTCCACCCATTGAAGCATAAGAGCCGTCTTTCAGCAAAGGCTCCGGCTTCCATTGATTGTCTTCCCAACGATAGCCAAGTGCTAATTTTTTGGCTGGAATTTTTTCGTATTCAAATTCACAATCGTTCATACCTAACGGGCGAAGAATTTTTTCGATGATGTAATCTTGGTAGTGTTGGCCAGACACATTTGATACGATTCTTCCCAACAACGCATAACCCAGGTTACTATATTCAAATGTTGAACTTGGGTTGGTAGAAAATGAAATTCCATTCTTAACAAAATCGGCCAGTTCATCATCGGTATCAGAAAGTTGGCGGTCGCCCCATGGGTTGTCTTCAGGAAATCCTGCTGACATGGTAAGAAGATTAAAAATTGTAATCGGGGTTCCGTCTTTGGTTGGATATTTTAATGCTTGCATTTCAGGAACATAGTTTGCAGCGGCATCAGTCAATTGCAATTTGCCCTCATCACGCAAGCGAAGAATTGCCATGGCGGTAAAACTTTTAGTCATTGATGCTATGCGAAACCGCGATTTGTTGTCAGCCGGAATCTTTTTTTCGAGATTGGAATAACCTGTTGCGTTAGCATATATCAATTGGTCATCTGCCACAATTCCATAAGCAATAGCCGGGTTGTGGTTGGCATGTGCTGATTGCTTGAAAATTGAATCAATCACTGACTTATATTTTAAAATTTTCTCAGCACGAAGAGAATCTTCGAAATAGGGCGGTTGATACATCGCTGAGCTGTTGACGATTGAAAGGTTATTCTTTTTCTGCCCACAGGAAAACAAGAAAAAGAATAATAGGATGACAAAAAATTTATTCATGGTTTTGTGCAGGAGTTAACCAAACATCAATGTACTCATTCGCGGCAAACTCTTATTAAAAAAAGAAATGGTGAGCCCAATAAAAATGGTGAGTGGTATTTTTTGATATGAAAGTTGCCCTTATCTTTCCGAGATGAGCGAAAAAGAATTTAAACCCGTGCTGGGCCTATGGGACGGTACCATGTTGGTAGCCGGCTCCATGATTGGTTCTGGTATTTTTATTGTCAGTGCAGATATTGTGCGTAATGTAGGCAGCGCAGGCTGGCTGATAGCGGTTTGGGCCATTACGGGTTTTATGACAATCACCGCAGCAGTAAGTTATGGTGAGCTAAGTGGCATGTTCCCCAAAGCCGGTGGACAGTATGTTTACTTAAAAGAAGCCTACAATCCGTTGGTTGCTTTTTTATATGGCTGGTGTTACTTCGCAGTGATACAAACCGGCACCATTGCAGCCGTAGGCGTGGCGTTTGCCAAGTTCACTGCGTATTTAATTCCGGCTTTCAGCGAAGACTTGGTTCTGCTAAATCTTGGTATTTTAAAAATCTCTCCGGCTCAGGTTGTCGCCATCCTTTCCATAATTATACTCACGTATATTAATTCTCGCGGAGTGCAAGGAGGAAAAACCATTCAAACGTTTCTCACAGTCATTAAAATTGTTTCGCTTTTCGGATTAATTGCATTTGGGTTTATGCTAATGAAAAGCGATGTGTGGCACGCCAACTGGACTAACGCCTGGAGTTTGCATGGCATAAGCAAAGAAAATAATTTCATTGATTACACCATGATCTTGGGTATGGGTGCCATTGCCTCGGCCATGGTAGGCTCGGTATTCAGCAGCGACTCATGGAATACCGTAACATTTATTGCCGGAGAAATGAAACGCCCCGAACGCAATATCGGATTGAGTTTATTTTTGGGCACACTGATCGTTACCATCATTTATGTTTCGGCAAACCTAATGTATGTCTCCACCATGCCACTGCACGATATTGCTTTTGCAGACAAAGACCGTGTAGGCGTGGCGGCTGCTAATTTTATTTTTGGTTCATCGGGCACCATCGTGATTGCACTGATGATTATGGTCTCAACCTTCGGGTGTAACAATGGATTGATTTTGGCTGGTGCCAGGGCCTATTACACCATGGCAAAAGATGGATTATTTTTCAAAAAGGCCGGTGAACTCAATCGCTTTGCCGTGCCCCAATACGGGCTGTGGGTGCAGTGTATTTTGGCCTCGGTTTGGTGCCTGAGCGGAAAATACGGTGACCTGCTTGATATGATTTCATTTGTCGTGGTAGTCTTTTATATGCTTACCATAGCTGGTATTTTTATTTTGCGTAAGCAACGGCCACAAGCCAAGCGTCCCTACAAAGCATTTGGGTACCCGGTGTTGCCTCTTGTTTACATTGCGATGGGTACGGCCTTTTGTTTGTTGCTGATCTTTTTCAAGCCGAATTACACCTGGCCGGGATTGATCATTACACTGACAGGCATACCAATATATTTCTTAGCTATGAGAGAACGAAAGTGATGTAGAGGTGGCCGCGTTCTTAAATTTTTTCTTACCTTATCCATCTGATACCTTTTGCTTATGAAAAAATTATTCTTCTTCTCACTCCTTGTATTTTGCGGTTGCCAAAAACAAACGTATGACCTCGTCATCCGCGGAGGAACGGTTTACGATGGTTCAGGCAAACCGGGAATCTTAGCTGACGTGGGCATCAATGCCGACACGATTGCTTTTGTTGGTGAGTTAAAAAATGCAGTCGGTAAAAAAGAAATTAACGCTCAAGGGTTGGTCGTTTCTCCGGGCTTTGTCAACATGATGAGCCATGCCGAAGAAACATTGATCTTAGACAGCCGTTCGCAGAGTGACATGAAACAAGGCATTACGCTCGAAGTGCTTGGCGAAGCATCAATGGGGCCACTCAGTCCACGCATGAAAAAAGATCAGGAAGATTTTATGAAACGAGTTCCTGACCGGGCGTACCCGATTGACTGGACCTCTCTCGGAGAATACCTGGAGTCAATTCAGCGAAAGGGAATTTCTCCCAATGTTGCTTCATTTGTAGGAGCGAACACCATTCGCATTCATGAACTTGGATATGAAAACCGTGCCCCCAAGCCCGAAGAACTCGAGCGAATGAAAGCCCTGGTAAAACAAGCGATGGAAGAAGGTGCCATGGGTGTGACCACCGCATTGATCTATGCTCCTGATAATTATTCTTCCACGGAAGAACTCATTGAACTGAGCAAAGTAGCGGCAGCGTACGGAGGTATGTACATCAGCCACATACGTAGCGAAGGCGACAATATTTTGGCGGCTGTAGATGAAACCATACGCATTGCACGTGAGGCAAAGTTGCCCGCAGAAATCTATCATTTAAAAATGGCAGGACAAGACAACTGGAATAAATTGGATTCAGTGAAAGCAAAAATAGACCGTGCCAACCAATCAGGACTGCACATTTCGGCTGACATGTACACGTATACGGCAGGAGCTACAGGGCTTGATGCCACGATGCCTCCGTGGGTACAGGAAGGAGGCATAGGCGAGTGGATCAAACGACTGAAGAATCCAACCATCCGAAAAAAAGTATTGCAGGAAATGCGCACGCCCACCAACCAGTGGGAAAATATGTTGCGTATGGTGGGTACACCGGATAATGTTTTATTTCTTGGATTTGCCACAGACTCATTGAAAAAATACATCGGCAAAAGACTAAGTGAAGTAGCCTCAGCGCAACACAAGTCTCCCCAAGATGCCATTATTGATTTGGTTATCCACGATGGCACACGGGTGGAAACGGCTTACTTTATGATGAAGGAAGAGAACATTAAAAAACAAATTCAATTGCCTTACGTAAGTTTTGGATCAGATGCCGGTGCGCCTTCTGCCGAAGGACTTTTTTTAAAGTACAAAGACCACCCCCGGGCATACGGAAATTTCGTACGACTGTTGGGCAAGTATGTGCGCGAAGAGAAAGTGATCCCCCTGGAAGAAGCTATCCGAAAGCTCACTTCCTTGCCAATCACGAATTTGAAAATCAAAAAACGTGGATTTTTACAACCCGGGTATTATGCTGATGTGGTCATTTTTGATCCTGAAAAAATAGCTGACCATGCTACTTTTGAAAACCCGCACCAGTATGCCACCGGGGTAGTTCATGTTTTAGTAAATGGCGAACAGGTGATTAAAGAGGGTGAACACACCGGGGCAAAGCCGGGCAGAATTGTGCGTGGACCGGGCTGGAAAAAATAATCAACTCTCCACAGAGTTGATTGCGGTGATCAATTGCTGCAGGGTACTGAAAATGGAATCACCGAATTTCCATTGCGGGGTTATACCTGTTTGTATTTCAACGGGTGCCCCCCCTTCTGTCAGTGTATAGCCTTCCCGTTCCAATGCATTTTTAGTCCATAAGAACTCATGCCCGCTTCCTATTAAATTGATTTTTTGTTTCCGGAAAAGCTCGTGTTGAATTTTGCCAGTCTTCAGGTCAAAGCCCTTAAACTGAAAAATCTCATCAAATGAATTATCCAGTACCAAATCTTCAGGAAATCCCACCGTTATTTTTTTGTGAGCCGCCAACCAAACAATATCTGCCAAGTGCAGAGCCAGGTCCAGTTCGTGCGTGGCTACCAGAATGGCTATATTTTTTTTGCGAGACAATTTTCGCAAAAGCTTCATAATCTCCACCCGGTTATTGAGGTCAAGGTGGGCGGTGGGCTCATCCAATAATATGATCGGAGTTTCCTGGGCCAATGCCCGGGCTATCATCGCCAGTTGCAGTTGCCCGTCACTGAGTTCCTCTAATTTTTTACCCGACAAAGAGTTGATATGAACTTCGCAAATGGATTGCTCAACAATTTGATGATCATGCGGTGAAAACGATATTCCCCAGCCAACATGAGGGTAACGGCCATAGCTCACCAAATCATAAACGGTCATGTTCATAGCTGTTACTTTGTCGGTAAGTACTAATGCAATATTATTTGAGCCGGGTTGAATTAGCTCACCCGCCAACGAATGCTGGAGTCCGGCCAATGTTTTGATCAACGTAGATTTCCCAATTCCGTTTGGCCCCATCAGGCAGGTGAGTTTTCCGGCTTGCAAGTGTAGGTCAAGCTCGTGAAACAGCAACTGGTCAGTAAATCCAATCGATATTTTTTTAGTAACAAGCTGATTGCTCAAAATCTCGGTCATGAGATTAAATTATTCGGTAACAGGTTTATCATTTAAGACTAAAATTATAGAAATATTATACAAAGCGGTCATTCTCTTTTTTTGTTATTATTGTCAGTCAATTCAAAAAATCATTTGCAAATACCTAAACAACTGATCAGTAAAACTGGCCTGATTGTAAGGAATTTTCGAGTGACCGTAACACAAAACAATATATCCATGAAATCAAAAATTGTAGCCATTACTTTGATGCTATTGGCTTTTTTTTCTTATGCTCAAAAGAAAAAAGACAAGGCAAAGCCAGAAACTCCGGCAGTTAGCACACCGGAAAAATTATTACCCGCTCCACAAAAAATTACCACAGTGGAGGGCATCACCGAATACCGTCTGGCCAACGGCCTGCGTGTGCTGTTGTTCCCCGATCCATCCAAGCAAACCATTACGGTAAACATTACTTACATGGTTGGCTCGAAATATGAAAATTATGGAGAAACGGGCATGGCACACCTGCTTGAGCACTTAGTATTTAAAGGAACGCCCAAGCATCCTAACATTCCACAAGAACTGACCGAACACGGTGCAAGCCCCAATGGAACTACCTGGCTCGACCGCACCAACTATTTTGAAACATTTAATGCTACCGATGAAAATTTGAAATGGGCATTGGATTTGGAAAGCGATCGCATGGTTAATTCCTACATCGCCAAAAAAGATTTGGAAAGTGAAATGACTGTGGTGCGTAACGAGTTTGAATCCGGTGAAAACGACCCTTTCGGGGTGCTGCAAGAACGCATTACGTCAACGGCTTACTTGTGGCATAACTACGGAAAGTCAACCATAGGAGCCCGGGCAGACCTGGAGAATGTGCCGATCGATCGCCTGCAGGCATTTTATAAAAAATATTACCAACCCGACAATGCCGTGCTGGCTGTAGCCGGAAAAATAGATGAAGCTAAAACTCTTGAGTTAATCAATCAGTATTTCGGTACAACCCCCAAACCAACACGCGAAATTCCAAAGACCTATACGCTCGACCCAACACAAGATGGAGAGCGGACGGTTACCCTCAGGCGTGTTGGCGATGTGCAGGTGGCCATGGTTGCCTATCACATTCCGGCCGGCTCACACAAAGATTTTGCCGCGCTTGAGGTGCTGGGACGCATACTTGGAAGTGAACCGGCCGGTCGCTTGTACAAAGCTTTGGTTGACACAAAATTGGCAAGCTCAGCCGGAGCCTATGCACAAGGCTTTAAAGAACCATCGCTCTTTTGGGCTTATGCCGAAGTGCTAAAAGACAAGTCGCTCGATGAAGCCAAAAACGTTATGATCAAAACGCTGGATGAATTTGCTTCCACGCAACTAAATAAAGAAGACGTAGAGCGTGCCAAGAATGAATTGATTAAACGAATTGAACTATCGTTTAACTCTTCGCAAAATATCACACTTCAACTAAGCAATGCCATCGGGATGGGAGACTGGCGATTGCTATTCCTCACCCGTGATCATATCAAAGCCGTGAGCACACTTGATGTTATGCGTGTAGCCCGCGAATATTTAAAACCGGATAACCGCACCCTGGGTCTTTTTATCCCAACTGAAAAGCCCAACCGGTCTGAAATCCCCGGCATTCCTGATACCGATGAAATGCTGAAAGATTATAAAGGAGCACAAGCCGTAGCGCAAGGCGAAGCATTCGATCCATCTCCCTCCAACATTGAATCAAGAACGGTGCGAAGCGAACTGACTAATGGAATGAAGTTGGCATTGCTCCCTAAGAAAACGCGAGGCGAATCAGTTGAAACAAGATTGACGTTCCGCTTTGGCGATGAAAAATCGTTGCAAAATTTAAGCAGCCCGGGTGAATATGCAGCCAGCATGCTCAACAAAGGAACCGGCAAACACACCCGTCAGCAAATCAAAGACGAATTTGACAGGCTGAAAGCAAACGTGGCAATTTTTGGCGGACCAACACAACTTTCGGTAAACGTAAGCACTACCAGGCCCAACCTGATCAATGCACTTAAGCTGTTAGGAGAAGTCTTGAAAGAAGCCAACTTCCCCGCTGATGAATTTGAAAAATTGAAAAACGAAGAACTGGCAAATATAGAGTCACAGCGCAGCGAACCTCAGGCCATTGCCCTCAACCGCATCCAGCGGTATGTTTCTCCACATGAGAAATCAGACCCACGATACATTCAAACCTTTGATGAATCTGCGGCCGCCATTAAGGCATTGAAACTAGAGGAAGTTATCAAATTCTATCAAACGTTTTATGGTGCCAATTATGCAACAATGTCAATCGTGGGCGATTTTGATGCTGCCGAAGTTAAAACGGCCGTGACTGATATTTTTGGGAATTGGAAAAATAATAAACCTTACACACGTATCGCTAACCAGGCGGCACACGTGCAACCAATCAACGAATCTATCGAAACACCGGACAAGGCCAATGCGTTTTTTATTGCGGCTTACAATTTTGAGTTCCGCGATGACAACCCCGATTACCCCGCCATGGTGATGAGCAACTTTATGTTGGGCGGAGGATTTTTGAATTCGCGCCTGGCCACCCGTATCCGCCAGAAAGAAGGATTGAGTTATGGTGTTGGCTCGCAGTTTAGTGCCGGGGCGTTAGATCCTGTAGGTTCATTTATAGCATATGCCATTTATGCCCCCGAAAATGTAGATAAGCTTGAGGTTGCATTTAAAGATGAAATTAACAAAGCAGTAACAACTGGTTTTACTGCCGATGAACTGGCCGCAGCCAAGTCGGGCTGGTCGCAACAACGCAC
This sequence comes from Bacteroidota bacterium, assembly GCA_018266435.1. GTDB lineage: Bacteria > Bacteroidota > Bacteroidia > Cytophagales > Cyclobacteriaceae > ELB16-189. The sequence continues at coordinate 166,839 of JAFEAL010000012.1, forward strand.
CGTACAACGCGCGCAAGATGGCAGCCTGGCGGGCACACTTAACAATTATCTTTTCATTAAACGCGATTTGAAGTGGGACGAAGCCTACGAGAAGAAAGTGATGGACCTGACGGTTGACCAGGTAAATGCAGCCATAAAAAAATATTTGAAACCCGAGCTGATTAACATGGTGAAAGCCGGAGACTTTGCGAAAGCAAAAGCCAAGGCTGCTGAGAAAAAATAAAAATTTATTAATTGACAAGAAGGGTTGCTTGAAAAATAGCAACCCTTTTTTTATGGTCGGTGCAGACCACACGATACGGGCTAAGTACTTAGTCAGGGCATAAAAAATACTGAATGTGTTGAAAGATAATTCCATCTGTGCTTAGAAAGAACACCCTGCAGTTCGTTTTTGTAATTTCAATAAATCCTCTCATCTTTGCAGCCCTTTAATTGAACAACAGATGAAACGTACGTATCAGCCTTCAAAAAGAAAAAGAAAGAATAAGCACGGTTTTCGCGAACGCATGGCCACAGCTAATGGCCGCAGGGTGTTGGCATCACGCAGAAAAAAGGGCCGCAAAAGACTTACCGTTTCTGATGAAGGCACGGTAAAAAGCAGGGCAAAGAAATAACACAATCCCCAGCCGGGATTGATTAATCTCATGGGGCAATTTTCATTTTCCAAGGCTGAAAGGCTAACTGGCAAAACAAATATTCAGGAACTCTTCGCCAAGGGTTCCTCTTTTTATTTGCATCCGTTTAAAATCATTTACCTTCCAACGGCTCACGAAAAAGCGGTGACTAATCAAATTCTGATTTCAGTCCCCAAATCAAATTTTAAAAAAGCAGTTGACCGGAACACCATCAAAAGGAGAATAAGGGAAGGGTATCGTCTGAACAAAAATATTCTGAGTCAAAATCCTAAAATGAGGATTGCGTATATTTACACCCCGCGGGAAATTATATCTACTTCTGTTATACATGATAAGGTAAAGGCTACGTTGAAAAAGGTCAAAGAGAAATGCATAGCAAAAAAATAAAATGGGGCATGATGGCAGTGCTTGTGGTAATGTTGTTGGCATTTGCCTCGCCAACAGAGCGATACTTTGATGTTGCCAAAAGCCTCGATATCTACGCCTCCTTGCTTAAAGAAGTAAACGAGTATTATGTCGATGAGGTAGATCCTAAAAAAATGATCGACATCAGCATCAACGGAATGTTAGAGCAGCTCGATCCGTACACAGATTATATTTCAAAAGAAAATTCTGAGTCATTCAGCATACAAACCACCGGGCAATATGCAGGTATAGGGGCACTGGTAGGAAGAATCAATGGAAAAACGGTGATTACAAATCCTTATGTAGGATTCCCCGCTTATGATGCGGGTATTCACGTAGGCGATGAATTAATCAGTATCGATGGAAAAAATGTACAGGGCAAACCCACAGGCGAATCAAGTGCTTTATTGAAAGGTACCCCGATGACAGAAGTATTGGTGGAAGTGAAAAGATATGGAGAACCGGAATTGCTCAAATTCAAAATAGTGAGAAAAAAAATCAAAATCAGCAACGTCACTTATCAGGGAGTGATTGATAAAAATATCGGGTATGTCAAGTTAGATGAATTTACTCCGGGCGCAGGCCGCGAAGTAGCAGAGGCAATCACAAAACTAAAAGCACAAGGAGCCGAAAAATTGATTCTTGATTTGCGTGACAATCCCGGAGGTTCATTGTACGAAGCGGTAAATATCGTGAGTCTTTTTATCCCCAAAGAAACACCGGTAGTTTCAACCAAAGGAAAGTCCACAGACTCCAACAAAACATATCATACTCTCAATACCCCGCTTGATATTCAACTTCCGTTGGTGATTTTGACCAGCGGAGGCACAGCATCAGCCTCTGAAATTGTGGCCGGATCACTTCAGGATTATGACCGCGCGGTGTTGCTGGGACAGCGTACTTTTGGTAAAGGGTTAGTACAAACCACTCGCCCGCTTCCTTACGATGCCCAACTGAAAGTAACCACTGCCAAATACTACATTCCAAGTGGGCGATGCATTCAGGCGCTTGACTATGCGCATAGAAAAAATGATGGCAGTGTTTCCAAGTTTGCCGATTCACTCAAACGGGAGTTCAAAACACAATCAGGCCGTAAGGTGTATGATGGTGCAGGCTTGGACCCTGATATAGAAGTAAAAGAAGAAGTAGCCACACAGGCCGCAATTCGCGTGGCAGCATCAGGGTTGATTTTTGAGTATGCAAATAAATACTGTGGAGAAAATAAAACAGCTCCGGTAGATATGGCCGCGTTTAGCTTGTCAGATGAAGCCTACCAGAAATTTGCATCATGGTTTAAAACACAACGGTATGATTTAAAACCTGAACTAGCAAAGAAAGTGGAAGACATATTGACCTCAGCGTTGAGTGAAAAACACAACGAAAAACTACTCAACACCATAAAAGAACTGAAGGATAAAATCAATCAAAATAGGACAGACGTCACCCAAATTTTTAAATCCGAAATAAAAAGACTTTTAGAACAGGAAATCACTTTTCATTACCGGCTAATGCAAGGCCAAATGGAATACTTGATGGCCCGAGATAAACAGGTACTCGAAGCTCGTAAAGTATTAGGAGATCTGGCACGATATCATAAACTATTGTCCACCAATTAAATGGCTTTGCTTTTAAGCCTGGAGACATCCTCACATTTTTTTTCGTGCGCACTTTATGCTGACGGTTTGATGATTTCATACAAGGAGAGTTTGGTCAGGCAATCGACAGCCTCCATGCTCACGGTATTTATCAACAACCTGTTTGAAGAAACTCAACTAACAAAAGATCAATTAAGCGTAGTTGTTATATCATCAGGCCCCGGGTCATACACTGGCCTGAGGATTGGAACATCAACGGCTAAAGGAATTTGTTACGCGAGCCAAGCAAAATTAATTGCTGTTAACACCCTTGAATTGCTAACTTATCAGTTTTTGAAATTGCAAAGCAAAATACACACGGGACAGTTTCTTCTTTGCCCCATGCTCGATGCCCGGAGAGACGAAGTTTATTGTGCGCTATTCAGCCAAGATTCGACCATTATTGAAAAGCCAAATGCAAAAATTATTGATCAAAAAAGTTTTTTAAAGTATTTGGATCAATGCCCTATTTATTTTTTTGGAGAAGGATCGGCCAAGTGCAAAAAAATAATTACCCACCCACAAGCAATATTTATTGATGAGATTAACCCCTCAGCGGCATATTTGGGAGAGATAGGCTGGCAAATGTTCAATTCAAACAAAGTTGAATCAATCGAAGAATTTGAACCCTTTTACTTAAAAGATTTCATTATTAAAAAACCAATTACATTGTCTTGATGTTGTAAAATAATTATGGATGAAGAGATAGTAAACCGAGTGGCAAAAAGTAACCTTGTCTCTTTTGACTTAGAAGAACTTTACGTGCCGGGAGAAAGGGTTGCCCTTGACATGAAAAATTTTCTTTACCAAGAGTTAATTTTAAAAGAAAAAGATTTCCGTGAGCATATAAAAAACCACAACTGGAAATTTTATAAAGACAAACACGTGGCGGTACTTTGTTCGGTTGATGCAATTATTCCTACTTGGGCATTTATGCTGATCTCATCCGCTCTACATCCTTTTGCAAAATCAATAGTGGCAGGAACTCTTCAGGAGCTAGAAAATCTTCTTTTCACCCAGCAACTTCAAATAGTAGACTGGCAAAAATTTCAAAATTTAAAAGTAGTAGTTAAAGGTTGCAGCAAGGTCAACGTACCGGTTTTTGCGTATGTTGAAGTCGTCAATAAACTAAAACCACTCGCTTCGAGTATTATGTTTGGTGAAGCATGCAGTACAGTACCAATTTATAAAAAACGAACGCAGGAGTAAGCGTTAGTTTTCAAAAAAACATTTTTTTAAACGGAGAACTCATTCAAACAAAGGTTTTATTTTTATATAACTTATTGTTTATCAGAATTATGCTGCTTTGTGGATAAATAATCAAAAAACTTTCAATACGTTTTTTGCAGAAAAAAAGCAGAACATTACCTTTGCACTCCGATTTTGAAAAAATCAGGTTGACGTGGTGAGTTTTAGCCACCAATTTCTTTACAGATGCCACGTGGCAGAGATTAAGAAAAACGTTCATTGAAAATAGACTAGGTTGATAGCGGGTTAAAGGATTGCCTATACGGGTGATTTTTAGTTGATCTGAGAGAGCAATG
>JAFEAL010000013.1 GCA_018266435.1 Bacteroidota bacterium
TGGCGGTGTATCAGCACCTAAGGGGACTTAGACCTTCACGTTTATAAAATTACTTTCAACAACAAACACTAACCTTATTGTTATGAAAACTAAAATAATAGGCATCATCGGGGTTACCGCTTTACTCGTTCTTTCTCTTGCATTTGCCCCTAAGGGTTCAAATAAAAAAGAACAGAAAGTATCTGAAAGAAGTGTTTCTATCAGCGAGCCTGTTGGAGGGTTTATGTCAGAAGATAAATAACCTGCAAAGGTTTTAGACTAAACAGTCACCGGGAAACTACTCTCTATTACCCGGTGGCTGTTTTTTATTAGATAGTGTTGCAAATCATGTAAAGTAGTATATAATTTATATACTTTTTGCACAAAACATTACATCGCTTTTTTTGTATTTTCTACTTCCATTGCATCTCAAATGGCAACCGGGCCTGTACCCCTGCAAAATTCTTCACTTGTTTAATTTGCTGAATGACTTGGTAGTTTTCTCCCAGCTCATGCTCTAATATTTTAGTTCGGGCCGAGCCTTCCATATCCTGAAGCCATTGGGCAAAGAATGATTTCTGTTTAGGGTAGAATCTTAATTTATAGTCCTTATCAATGCCTGCTTTTTTGGCTGCTATTGTTACCGCATCGTTGAACCCACCCAGCACATCCACTAATCCATTTTGTTTGGCTTGCATTCCGCTCCACACCCGGCCAGAAGCAATTTTTAAAATATTTTCTACCGACATCTTTCTGCCCTTGGCTGCTTTGGTGGTGAAGCCTTCATAAATTTTGTTGGTCTTTTTCTGCCAGATTATTTTTTCTATTTCGGTGAGTGGTCGAGTAAATGTGGTCATATTTCCTACTTCACCTGTCTTGGTTTCATCGAAGGTGATACCAATTTTTTTGTCGAGGAAACTACTCAAATCAAATAGTACACTGAACACACCAATTGACCCGGTAATGGTGTTGGGTTCTGCCACAATAGAATCGCAGCCCATGGCAAGGTAATACCCGCCCGAGGCCGCATAATTACTCATCGAAGCGATGATTGGTTTTTCTTTAGAGGCCAGTGTTACTTCGCGCCACATCACGTCAGAGGCCAGCGCGCTGCCGCCTGGTGAGTTGATGCGTAACACGATGGCCTTCACTTTATCGTTGGTACGGGCCTTTCTCAGTTCTTCCGCAAAGGTATCAGAGCCTATCGTGCCTTCTTGTGCTTTGCCGGGCATGATGTCTCCATCGGCCACAATCACAGCAATTTCATTTTTAGATGTAGCCGGAGACGTAAAACTGCGTTTGTATTTGTTGTATTTTACAAAACTGATTTTTTCTTTTTTGCCGATTCCAAGCATTGATCTCAATTCAGTTTGCACTTGATCAAAATATTTTACTGTGTCAATCAGTTTGTATTTGATGGCTTCGGCCGGAGAAGTAATCAGCATTTTAGCCGAAATATTTTTCAATTCGACTTCTGATATTTTGCGGCTTTCGGCCACTTCTTTTATCAGCGTGCCATTAAGATCTTCCATCAATTGTTTTAACTGCAAGCGATTGGCATCGCTCATCTTGTCTAAAAAGAAAGGCTCTACGGCACTCTTAAAATCACCCACTCTAAAAATTTCCGGCTTGATTTCCAGTTTATCAAACATTCTTTTAAAGAATGAAACTTCAACAGCCAAGCCGTTGAACTCAAGATCGCCTTCGGGATTCAGGTACACCTTGTCGGCTGCCGAAACAAGGTAATATGAAGATTCAGAATACGACTCGCTATAGGCCATCACCCACTTGCCTGATAATCTGAAATCGATCAGCGACTCGCGAATTTCTTTGGCTACAGCAAACCCTCCCTGAAAAGAAGACACATCCAAGTAAATGCCTTTAATGGCCGGGTCAGTTTTTGCATGTGCAATGGATTGCTTAAGCGGCAATAATCCCACGCCCATTTCATCTGCTCCCGGAAACGGCAACCCTTCTAACGGATTTTCAGTTTCAGATTCAGTAATCGGTCCATTGAGTTTCAATTGCAACACCGAATTTTCACTGACAGTGGTTGTTTTATCGCTGTCGCTAAAACCAGCTACCAAGACTGAAAAGAAACTGACCATTAAAAAAAAGAGCAGTACCAAGGCTACCAGTGAGCCAAGGCAGGAAGCCAAAAAGGTTTTAAAGAAATTCATGAGTAAAGATTTTGGGCAAAAGTACTGAAATGGATACGGGAATGAAAAGCAAAAGTTGTTTACCAGGTAATTGGTACGGGTTGTTGGGTGCTATTTGAATCTGTATTTTTAACTATGAAAAAATCAAACAGTGTGCTTTTATCGCTTGGCAGCAATTTGGGCAACAGACTGTTAAACATTAATCAGGCTAGTGAGTTGATGGAAAAAGAAGCCGGGGTGATCAAAAAAAAATCGCTGATTTACGAAACCACTCCGTGGGGAAAGAAAAATCAACCCGATTTCTTAAACCAAGTGATTGAATTAGATACTTCTCTTACCGCCAGAGAACTGCTTGTAGTTATCCAAAATATTGAAAAACAACTGGGCCGCGTGCGCGATCAAAAATGGGGAGCCCGCACGATAGACATTGACATTCTGTATTTTGGAGATCAGGTAATTGAGGAAAAAGATCTGATCATTCCGCATCCGTTGTTGACCCAACGAAAATTTATTCTTGTTCCGTTAGCAAAGATAAGCCCCGGGTTTATTCATCCTGTATTAGAAAAAAATAATTCCGTTTTACTTCAAGAATGTAACGACACGCTGAATGTAACCGAATTTACAAACTAGCTGCTTCTACGGAAGGAGCAATTTTTTTCACCAGGCCTTGCAATACTTTACCCGGTCCACATTCTACAAATGAAGTTGCTCCGTTAGCAACCATGTGTTGAACGGTCTGTGTCCAGCGAACCGGGGCAGTAAGCTGAGCAATAAGGTTTTTTCTGATCACCGTCACTTCATCGCTCGGCTGAGCATTTACATTTTGGTAAACCGGACAAAATGGTTTTTGAAAATGAGTAGATTCAATGGCCTGAGCCAATTCTTCACGTGCAGGTTCCATCAAAGGCGAGTGAAAAGCTCCTCCCACCTGCAGCGGCAGCGCACGCTTTGCTCCTGCGGCTTTCATCTTCTCACAAGCTATTTCAATTCCCTTCATCGAACCCGAGATAACCAATTGACCGGGGCAATTATAATTGGCCGCCACTACAACTTCCTCTTTAATATTGGCACATATTTCTTCCACCACCACATCGTCTAATCCTAAAATTGCAGCCATGGTTGATGGATTTTTTTCACAAGCTTTTTGCATAGCCTGGGCCCGTGTTGCAACCAATTTCAATCCGTCTTCAAACGAGAGAGCACCATTTACTACTAACGATGAAAACTCACCCAGAGAATGCCCCGCTACCATGTCTGGTTTTTGTGAATCAGTACTCAAGGCCACCAGTACCGAATGAATGAATACGGCAGGCTGAGTTACTTTAGTTTGCTTCAATTCTTCGGCCGAGCCGGAGAACATGATCTCGGTAATAGCAAAGCCCAAAATTTTATTAGCTGATTCAAAAAGTGATTTTGCTTTTTCATTGCTGGCATAAAGCTCTTTGCCCATGCCCGTAAACTGTGCCCCTTGTCCCGGAAAGATGAATGCTTTCATACGTTATAAATTCAAAAAATCAAAAATCAAGATTCAAAAATCAAAAACCAAGATATGAACCAAAAACATCAGTTCAAAAATCGCGAAGCCCACTCGGGCGAAGGAAGCCAACATTCTTGTTTTTTGCCAAACCATTTGTGTCGATGTCTTGCGATAAAATTATAAACCCCGTTTCTAATAAATTTTGGCACGACTATGAACACATAAAATGCCGGATAAAGCCCGTTCAATTCACGGCAAATTTCCAGCACAGCATCGCTTTGTGTAAAAAAACTCTCATCTCTGATATACACAATAGTACTGAGGGTTGTTGACCACTCATGTTGAGCCAGTTGAGCCCGACCGCAATCTGACTGAAGGGAAGCAAACTGAATATTCTTTTTGGCATTATGACGTAAGATGAACTGTACTGAAACCGTGCAGAGGTTGCAAACTCCGTCAAAGAGAACAATTTTTTTCACCGAACCAAGTGAACCCATCCTTTGATATTGCGGCTTGCCTTTTTAGGATCAACTACGTCAAAGACTACGTTGGCTACGTAGTAATAAATGCCCCCGTCTAAATCCTGACCGTTACTGTCTTTGCCGTTCCAATCAATGTAAATTGTATTTTCATTGCTGGATTGATAACTGTACACTTCGCGTCCCCACCGGTTATAAACCTTAAATGTAACAGCCGTAACAAACCGGGCACACTTCATTTGCAACTCACTAAGCACTGAGTCGGGCAAGTGACCTCCGTAAACTTGTTTGCACGGTATGGTGTTGTGTTCGCCCACATTTCGGGTATTATACGCGCTGAACACATCATTACACTTATCTCCATTAGGCGTAAATACATTGGGTAACTCGTAATACGGACAATTGTCAAAACAAAACGAAGTACTCAATGCGCTTTCATTTCCAGTCAAATCAACGGATGAAACTTTATAACAATAGGCGTACGAGGGAAGATTTTGGTGGTAATAAAAAGTATCACGCACCTGGGCAATCAATGTATAGGGCTGCCCTACTCGCGGAGAACCATATACATTATAGTTCTTGATCTGTGAACGACAAGTGTCACTCTTTGGCCTGCTCCATTGCACCAGATTAGTCACTGTTCCTTGCTCTGACTGGCACGTGTTAAACCTTGAGCAATCAATGCCAGAGGCAACCAATACAGGCGGACATGGTTTTTGTGAATTGTTAGGACTTGCGCTGACTATCTGTGAAAAATTATTTAGCGGAGCGGGGAGCAACGGATTGCCATACGAGCCACGAGACATCACAGCATACCAATAGGTTTGTGTTAAACTGAGCGGTGTATGGTTGTATTGCCCTGAATCAATGTAACTGAATCCATATTGATTTACGTTTACGCTGTCAATCAGGGTGAGGTCACTAATTAGCTTTGCTGTTGTTGTGCCTCGATAAATGCGATGGTACGGGTACAAGGTTACCCGGTTTGACCAAGGTACCATGGCGCTCCAATCTAATTTAATTTGTGTCAGCGAAGGCTTTAGTACCAACCCCACCGATGATGCTGTGAAGGATGAGTCAATAAAATTTCCATTGTTAGCATATGCCAAAATGCGGTAGTTGTAAAAGTTCTGTGTAGTGTTTATCGGGCTGTCAGAGTATGTTGAGTCGGTTAGTTTACCTGGGTTGACCTTGGTTAGGTTTAACGATCCGCTGATGCCATTTGCCCGCCACACTTCAAAAGAATAAGGTGGTGGAAAATTGGTTTTATCTACCCCAAAAGGCGACCGCCACTTTACCGTGATCTGCCCACTGGCCTGATCGGTTTTGTCAACAGTTACGTTGGTAACAATGGGCGATGATATTTGCAATGGAGGAAAACAAACTTCTGTTGATACCAAACTATTGGCATCGCTTGTTGACGATGGAAACACAGCCACCATCCGGTAACAATACTTCGCCCCCGCTGCCAATGTTTTGTCAAGATAAGTCAGGTTCCCTATCGGTACGGTAGCGATCAGCGTATAGCCCAGGTAAGGCGGCATGCCGGTAATACACGTACTTGGCGTGAATGGAGCTGTATCTACTTTTCTCCATATCTGCATGGAGATGGCATTGGTTTGCCCCGGTGCATTGGCCTTGGCGCACTGCATGGCATACGCTTGCCAATTTAATGTGGCCGAGCGCTGGACGGGGTTAATGCTAGAGCCAGCCCACACCGGTGCCGGTGCTACTACCTTTATGTTCCACACCGCAAAACTTGCTGCGGGTGGAGCTCCATTATCTGTTGCTTTAAATACTACTTGATATGGTTGCTCGCGCACGTGATCGCAACTGGTCTTCCACAAAAATTTGAGCATAGCTTGTTGTGTAGCCGTAAATGTGGGCTGCCATACTCCATCCAGTGAATCCGTAGCCGGATTGGGATTGATCCCAAACAATTGCGAAAAGGCCTGAATTTTAACACTATCTCCTAAGCCTCGGTTTCCTCCGTTAGGTGCACCATCGGGGTCAGTAGCAAAGATCAATCCTTTAAGTACTGTTCCTGCCAAAATGCAAGTATCCTTGGGTACCTTGAGTTTAGGTGGAAGATTATGACAATCCTTAATAATGATCTGCATATCGCGCTCAACAAAGCCGATGGGGTAATACACTCCGTAGAGTTTGCGCCACTCGGTAACCACAAAAGCCACATTGTACTCGCCTGCCTCGCCCGGGGCATCCCAGGTGATTGTACCCTTTACCGGGTCAATAAAAAAAGTAGGCGGGCCGTTTTGAGCTTGGTTGGCTGCGGAACAATTTATTCCAACAGCATTGTAAAAATTGCAATTATTGGGCAACTGATATCCGCCTACATCCGAAGCTGAAAGAAAACTCCCGTCATTATTATATACAGCCCCTTGTTTGGGCACATACAATGAAAAAGACAAACTGTCTCCATCCGGATCATACGCTCCGGGATTATGATACCAGGTAACACCCGTGCAGCCTTCATCAATCGGATCCACGGTCATTACCGGGCTGTTGTCACAATACACACCGGCATCGATCGTTACCTGCGACTCAATATAAAAAGCAGTATTAACCGAGTTGGAGATATTCAAAATGCCGGCATTGCGATTTTGTTCATTGTAAGAAATAATGTAGCGACCCGGAAACTGATAGGTATGTGTATATGTAACGGTAACTTTGCCCACCGCACCATTGTCCACATACGCAATAATGGGCGGATTGGTAACTGGTGAAACAATGGTGGTAGTACCATCGCCCCAGTTGACCACATCCAGGCCACCCGTACCAAATTTTACTGAGCCTGGAAAATCGCGGGTATATACATTAATCGTGATCTGTACTTCACGGCTGCTGCAACTTAAGCGTTTGACAAATATATCCCCTGCTCGCAAATGGGTAGCCCACAGCCGAACCGTAGAAAGCATCAGCAACAAAATGCAGAGCAAGAAAAACCTTGCAGCACTATACATTTTCATCTCGCAAAATTCAGTTGTAAAAATACGCATTAATGACTCAACCCAATGAAGGGTAAATAAACAAACTATCGCCTGTTAATAAAAACGATATTTATCTGACGTTATTGGGTTACCCAGAAACAATGTATTTTTATGCACGTTATTATTAAATGCCATGCGCGTAGTTAGCGAAATCTCTCATCCTGACCTGAAGATCACCATCTTCAATTGGAACAATCGCTACCTGATCAAATTGGAAACAGCTTTGATGGAACAGACCTTTAAAGTATACGAATACGATGTGAGTTCTGAAGAAGAGGTAAAAAAAATGATCTCCAAAGATTTTATAGAGCAGGCAAAAGCCCGGTTTAATGAAATGGCCATAAGCCTGAAAGAAGCCATTGATCGCGCGGAGTAATATCCGGTATCCAGTATCAGGTTTTCCTATTATCTTGCACATCAGTCTGTACCGTTGATGGAAATCCTCGAAGAGAAAAAAAACAAGAACAAAAAATACGAGCCAATATTGGAAGGTATTTCCGAATGGCCCGTTTACCAACTCAGCAAAAACCGCAAGGAATTTATTGAAGAAGTAACGCGCAAATCCATTGAGCGCATCCGCGAACTTCGGCCTTCCAACAAACAACTGCTCGATGACCTGCAAGCTACCGCTTACCGCGAACAAAACCGTATAAAACGCAACCGCTGGCGCGTAGATCCTAAAGATGATTCCTCATTTTGGTCTGACGTGAAAAATGAGTTGGTGGAACTGAGCACCAAAACCCCGGATGAACTCACTGCACCCATCGACCAATTACTTGATCGCATTGTGCACCGTTATGCCTCTGAGATTGCCGGCAGTTTCAAGCCTTCCAGCTACCGCTTTGCACGCGAAGTGGTGAAATTCTGGTTTTCACGTTTGCTTAACGGAGCACGTGTAAAAAAATTTGGTGCCTTCTTCCGCAACCAATATACCCTGCGCGACAAAATTCACATCGTAGGCAAAGTAAAACTGCTTCGCAAACTGGCCAGAAAAGGTACTGTGGTAATGGTGCCCACCCACTTCAGCAACCTGGATTCTATTTTAATCGGCTGGGTGATTCATGAAATGGGCTTGCCCGCATTCATCTATGGTGCGGGGTTGAACTTATTCAATATCAAGATCATCGCCTACTTTATGAATAGCCTGGGCGCCTACAAGGTAGATCGCAGAAAAAAGAATTTGCCTTACCTGGAAACACTAAAAATGTACTCTAACCTCGCTCTTCAAAAAGGAGCTCACAGTTTATTTTTTCCAGGAGGCACACGGTCACGCTCGGGCATGATTGAAAAGCAACTCAAACTTGGGCTGCTCAGTACCGCTATTGAAGCCCAACGGGCTAATTACAATTCAGAAGGTGAACAACGCAAAATTTTTGTAGTACCTGTTACTCTCAATTACCACTTTGTATTGGAGGCTCCTGAACTCATCGAAGATTATTTAAGTGTAAAAGGGCAAGACCGCTATTTTCAAGAAAACGATAAGTACGGCAGTTTTCAGTTGATCCGGTTCCTGATGAAATTTTTTGGCAACCGCTCCACCATTTCCGTTTCCATCGGTCCTGCATTAGATGTGATGGGTAATTATGTAAATGAAGAAGGGCACAGCCTTGACTCACACAACCGCATCATCAATACCAAAGACTATTTTATCAGCAGCGGAGAACTAACGGTTGACCGGCAACGCGAAGACGAATACACACGCATGCTCAGCCAACGCATCGTTTCAGAATACCACCGGATCAACCGCGTTTTTGCCAGCCACATTGTTTCGTTCATTGCCTTTGAACTTTGGCAAAAAAAATTCCATCAGCTTGATTTATTCAACCTGTTGCGCCTGACTGAAGATGACTTGGAGCTTGACTACCAGGAGTTCAGGGCGGTGTTCAAGCGGGTGCGCAAGCAGATTTATTTGATGAAAGCCGAGGGCAAAATCAATTTTGCGTCACACGTAAAAGGCAAAGCCGATATGGTGATCGGCCGGGGGCTTGACAACGTGGGGGTCTTTCACCTCAACCGTCCATTACTGAAAAACAAAAAAGGAAACATCACCACCAAAGACCTTTCACTGCTCTACTATTACCACAACCGGTTGGTTGGCTATGGATTAGAACAGCACATCTAATTGATTCGCTTGCGCATGTCCACCGAACGAACACATTCAAAAACATCGGATGAAAAGCCGATAGGCGTAATTGGTGCAGGCAATTTTGGTACCGTCATTGCCAACATGATTGCCCAAAATCGGAAAGTACTATTGTATGCCCGTAATACGCATGATGTAAAAAACATCAACGAAAAAAGACAAAACCGTGGCCATGAAATCCACGAGAACATAACGGCCGTTCATGATTACAAACTGTTAGCCAATGCGTGTGATGTGATCTTTCCGATGGTGCCCTCAGCTCATTTTCGTTCCATGATGAAACAACTGGCTCCGCACCTGCATCCGTATCACATGCTCATCCATGGCACCAAAGGTTTTGACATCACCTTACCCGAAGGCGAAACCATTGAGTCAGTAAAAAAACTTGACCGCAGCATGGTGAAAACCATGAGCGAAGTGATTCGCGAAGAAAGTGTGGCCGTACGCATCGGGTGTTTGGCCGGACCTAATTTGAGCAAAGAGTTGGCCATGCGCCAACCGGCTGCCACCGTGGTGGCCAGCCATTTCCAGGAAGTAATTCAAACCGGAAAAAAATTATTAAAGAGCGATCGTTTTCAGGTTTATGAAAACAATGACATTGTAGGTGTGGAGATTGCCGGAGTGTTAAAAAACATTATTGCCATTGCTTCGGGTGCCTTGAGCGGATTGGGCTTTGGCGAAAATGCCAAAGGGTTATTGATCAGCCGCGGAGCCGTAGAGATGGTTTATCTTGGCCGTGCGCTGGGAGGAGACCTGAAAGCATTTCTCGGAGTGGCCGGCATTGGCGATTTGGTAACCACCTGCAATAGTCCCATGAGCCGTAACTTTACGGTGGGTTATCGTTTAGCCAAAGGAGAAAAACTAGATCAGATCGTGGCCGATATGCACGAAGTAGCCGAGGGGATTAACACCGTGCGCATTGCCAAAAAATGTGCCGACCACTACAAAGTGCGAGCGCTTATTACCGACCGGCTGTACAAAGTGTTGTTTGAAGGATTGACCGTAGAAGATGCGCTTGATTTTTTAATGCGCTACCCGCTGAATGTGGATATTGATTTTATTTAGTGAGGAAAAAAACAAAATTAAAATTCGTAACCCCGCAGACTCGAGTGCTGAGTTGAGTTCCCTTTTCTGCGGCAGTTTGTAAAAATTAGTTACGCTACTACATAATAAATGGACTTATTGCTATACATTTCGTAATGATAAATCCATTCTCTGATGTGCACCCAACATCAACTACCGCCTGCTGTGGGTATACAATTTGAGTATATTCAACTACGATAAGTTGTATAGAATTGTCATTGAGCAAGTGCTTGAGTGCAGGGCTTACTGTAAAAATGAAGAGATGTTCCAGATAGAATGGTAGGGAACGATGATTCTGGTGCAAATTCTCTGGCTTAGCTAATTCAAAAGAAATTTTTCTTTAATTCGTTTGGCTGTATCAGCAAATTCTTCTTTGCTCAATTTCAGTTTTGGGTTGGCGAAATTAATATCGTGCATGCTATTCATAGGAACCAAGTGCATGTGGGCATGAGGTACTTCAAAACCAATCACGGCCACCCCTACCCTTTTGCAGTTCGTTACCGCTTGTATAGCTGATGAAATTTTTTTAGCAAAAACCATAAGGGATGAAAGTGTACTCTCATCCAAATCAAAAAAATAATCAATTTCTATTTTAGGAATAACCAACGTGTGCCCCACGGCCAATGGGTTGATATCCAAAAAGGCAATAAAATTCTCATCTTCTGCTACTGTGTAACTTGGAATTTCTCGATTAATAATTTTAGTAAAGATGGAAGGCATGACCGGGTGTTGAAAATAAGTTATCCAATATTTACTACCTCAAATTCCATTTCTCCGGCCGGTGTTTTTACTTTGGCAAAGTCGCCTTTCTTTTTTCCGAGCAGACCTTTGCCAATGGGCGATTGGGTAGAAATTTTCCCAGCTTTTAAGTCCGCTTCTTCCTCACTGACTAATGTATAGGTTACCGAGGCTCCGTTTTTTTTATTCTTGATTGTAACTTTTGAAAGGATCGAAACTGTGGATGTATCAATTTTAGATTCATCGATTAAGCGGGCATTACTTACTAAATCTTCGAGCTTGGCAATTTTTGCTTCGAGGTGGCCTTGTGCATCTTTGGCAGCATCGTACTCGGCATTTTCGCTCAGGTCGCCTTTATCACGGGCCTCGGCAATCTGCCGGGCTATGTCGGCACGTCCTTTGGTTTTAAGGTGGCTTAGCTCTTGGGTGAGTTTATCCAATCCTTCTTTGGTATAATAAGAAATTTTCTTACTCATAACTCGTTTCCGTTTGTAAAAATTTTCGGATCAACAAAAAATAAAAACAACGGCTTCTGCATAAGAAGCCGTTGTTTAGGCAAAGATAGTTTTTTAGATTAGTTAAACAAAATCAACTGCCTACCAATTCGGGTATGGCCAATTTCACTTCGCTTAAAATGGAGTCATCAAATTTGGCCAGGTATAAGGTTTTAGCTTTGGCCAATTGATCCACCGTCAATCCTTTTGCTCCGCGCAAGTCGGCTTTGTACAAACTGGCATTTTCAAAATCAGCCCCCATCAAGTAACTGTTTTGCAGGTTGGCTTCCATCAGGTAGGCGTTTTTGAAATTGGCTTTGATGAGAAAAGCATTTTCAAAATTTGCTTTGATCATAAATGCATCGTTAAAATTTGCCCCACTGGCATACGCTCCTTTTAAATTGGCCTGATTCAAATTGGAGTTTTCAAAATTAGTTTGATTTAAGCGTGTATTCTCCAAATCCGTTTCAATCAGTGAAGAATGTGTAAGATTAGCTGAGTTAAGATTAGATGACCGTAAATTAACATGACTCAGGTTAGTGCGCGAGAGGTGACAATTCACCAAGTTGATTTCATAAATCTTATGACGGTTCAGCCTTTTGATATTTCCTACCGTGCGGAAGGCGGCCTCTTCTGATTCCCACAAACGAAAATCATCAATCTCATCTTTGTACGTGCGGATGCGCTGACGCACTTCGCCATTTTGATTAAGCCAGAAAATTAAAATACCGATCACGGCAATATCGAAGATCATGCCGTGAGCCTGAGACAATATCTGCCCCACAAACCCGTGAAAATCTTCCAGGTAATAAGGCAAACTCAATCCCAGCACTACAATGGTTATCCCTATCAGTACTAATGTGCTGGTGAGCAGTGGTTTCTCCACTATCTCATCAAATTTTTCTTGCAACTTTTGTCTGATGGACTTTTTTGACATGTATCGTTTGGCAAATGGAAGGTACTAAATAAATTGTGTGGCAAAAATAAATTTGTGTACCAAGCTATACATCACTCATTTGAAACAGATATTACATCTGTTGGAGTGTTTTTCATCCTTTACTATTCGGCTTTACCTGACCGGAAGCGATTGAACCCGGCAGTTGAACAATCCAAGCATGTGGCTAAATTTCATATTTTTATTATTCTAATTTAATACGGCATAAAGTGGCCTTGATCGCTTTGGCTGAGGGTAATTCTGGCGACTTATAACAAGACATGCACCGTCATAAAATAGATTGTGAGGCCCAGCAAGTCGCTGGCCGTAGTAATAAAAGGGCCCGATGCAAGAGCCGGGTTAAACCCCAACCGGCTGATAAAAATAGGCGTAAGGGTACCCACAAATGAAGAAAACATTACGACACAAAACAGGGCAAACGAAACAATGAATGACAAGCGGTGATTATCAAAAAAAACGTACGTGGCTGCCAACACAATAACCGAAAGCAACAGTGCATTGAGTATAGCTACATAAAACATCTTCATCAGCCTTTTCCAAATCCCTTCGTCCAGGTAACCTGGATTTGCCAGGCTTTGCACCACCAACCCGGAAGACTGAATACCTACGTTTCCACCCGTAGCCTGAATGAGCGGAACAAAAAAAGCGATTGCAGCAATTTTTGTCAGCTCATGTTCAAAAAAGCCCATAAACCTTGCACTGAGCATTCCGCCAAAAATACCGATGAGCAACCAAGGCAGGCGGGCTCGTACATTTTTTAGAAGCGTGTCATCTTCTTCTACATCTTCCGTTATACCGCTCATCAACTGGCGTTCTTCCTCGGCCTGATCAGAAATCACATCCACTACATCGTCAATAGTGATGCGGCCAACCAACTGCCCTTGTACGTTTACTACGGGCACCGACTCCAAGTCGTATTTTTTCATGATCTCTGCCACCTCACGTTCTTCCATGTAAGTTTCTACAGGGGTAATGTCATCTTCACAAATATCTTTTACGAGCGTTTTTGAATCAGATAAAATCAATTTTTGAAGCGCCACATGACCCAGTAATTTATCTTTCTCATCCACAACGTAAGCAGTGTAAAACTTGGCTACATTTTCTGCCTGCTTTCTGATTTCATCTATACACTCAACCACAGTCCAGTTGGCGCGCACACGGATTAGTTCCTTTGCCATCAATCCACCTGCCACGTGTTCGTCATAGCGTAGCAGGTCAATGACCTGAGTTTTTAAGTCCTGATCGAGATTACCAATAATCTCCTCGCTGACTTGGATGGGCAGTTCGTTTAAAATGTCGGCCACATCATCTGAGTCTAATTGATTTACAACCTCGGTCAGTTCTGCAGCCGAATAGATTTCGAGTATTTTCTTGCGGGTGTCTGTATCCAGGTCATTTACAATTTGTGCCCGCGTGGGTAGCGGAAGGATATCGAGTACAAATTTTGATTCCTCGCTGCTGAATTCATACAAAAGCGAAGTAATGTCAGCGGGGTTTACTTCTTCAAGAATAGCAGAGATAAAAGCAGCGTCACGCTCATTCAACGCTTGCTGAAAGCGGTCATGAAATTCTTGTGTCAGTTCAAATTTTGTGGCTTGCTCCACGGCTCTTTTCAATTTCAGTAGTCAGTGAGATAAAATTTTCTACGCTCAACTGTTCGGCTCGTTTATCCATGAAGGGATGTTTTAAAACCGAATCGGGTAAATTTAATGGTTTGAGCGCGTTGCGCAATGTTTTCCTTCTATTTTGAAAAGACTGTTTCACTACTTTTCGAAAGAGAACTTCATCGCATGAAAGCCGGGTTCGTTCATTCCGTAGTAAGCGGATCACGGCAGACATCACGTTGGGTGGTGGGTAAAAAACACCCGGTGGTACTTTATACAACAACTCAATTTTATAAAATGCCTGAAGCAAAACACTCAAGATACCATACGTTTTGCTTCCCTCTTTTTCGGCCAGCCGGTCAGCCACTTCTTTTTGCAACATGCACACAACCTGCTCTACTTGATCATGGTGGTCAAGTATCTTAAAAAAAATCTGTGAAGAGATGTTGTATGGAAAATTACCAATGATATGAATTTTATTGTTGGTCAGGTCATTCAGATTCATCTCCAAAAAATCGCCTTCGTGGATGCGGGGTGTCAAGTGTGGAAAATGTACTTTCAGGTAAGCAACCGACTCGCGGTCAATCTCAGCCAATTGCAAATCAACGTCTGGCCGTTGACTTAAAAACTCCGTCAGCACGCCCGTGCCAGGGCCAATCTCGAGAACAAAACTTTTTTCTTTTAACTGAAGAGAGGCCACAATTTTAGACGCAATGTTTTTGTCTTTCAAAAAATGCTGGCCAAGAAATTTTTTAGGGCGAACCACAGTCATTCAAAATTCAGGATTCAAAATTCAAGATTCAGGATTGATTTAACTAACTTGTGCCTTTTAAATTTTTTTACATTCTGAATTTTTTACCTGTGACCGATAAACCCAAAATAGGTATTACTCTTGGCGACCCTAACGGTATCGGCCCGGAAGTAGTGATTAAAGCTTTGACCGATAACCGTGTGTTCAATTTGTTTACACCCGTGGTTTATGGCTCTACGCGCGTACTGTCATTCTACAAAAAGCAACTCAACCAAGAGGAATTTAATTACAGCCAAACCAAGAATGATTCACTCTTTTTTCCGAAAACAGTAAACGTGATAAACTGCTGGGAAGAAGCTATGGAAATAACTCCGGGTGTCGCCTCAAAAGCAGGCGGGAAATATGCCCTGTTGAGTTTAAAAAAATCAGTTGAGGACTTGAAAGCTGGAGTAATTGACGGCTTGGTAACAGCTCCCATTGATAAAAACACTATTCATGGAGATGAGTTTCCGTTTCATGGCCACACGGAATACTTGACTAAAGAATTCAATGCAGGTGAAAGCCTGATGTTACTTGTGGGCCAGAAACTAAAAATAGGTTTGGTCACAGAACACATTCCCATAAAAGAAATTGCCAAACACATTACACGCGATCGGGTGGAACTGAAAATCAGGTTGATGGAAATGTCGCTGAAAAAAGATTTCGTTATTCAAAAACCAAAAATTGCTGTATTGGGGCTCAATCCTCATGCCAGCGATGAAGGTTTGCTGGGCACAGAAGAAAACGAATTTATTAAACCTGTAATTGCCGATCTCAAATCAAAAGGCAAACTGATTATGGGGCCCTTTCCAGCCGATGGATTTTTTGGCTCAGGGCAACATACCAAATACGATGGAATTATAGCTATGTATCACGACCAGGGCTTAGTGGCCTTTAAGGCGTTGGAATTTTCAAACGGAGTAAACTACACCGCTGGCCTGCCGATCGTACGCACATCGCCCGATCACGGCACTGCCTATACCCTTGCCGGAAAAAACCTGAGCGATGAAAGTTCCATAAGGCAAGCCATTTATCTGGCCTGCGACATTATAAAAAACAGGCAGGCAAGCCAGCAGGCAACTTAACGACTCGATCATCCGTTTATCCCATCTCACTTTATTAAGAGCAGAGATAATTTATATTTTTGAATCAAGTAAACATTCAAATGGATATTGTTACCCAAAAGCAGCTCAATATTTTAATTCAATTGGCTGAGGCCGACAAGCACTTTGCACAGTCAGAGCGTGAAATGATTATGAAGATAGCCAAAGAGAGAAATTTTTCAGAAGAAGCTGTCATTCATTTAATCCGTCATCCGGAACCCATCGAATCACTGGGCGCACTTAGCTATGACCAAAAAATTGAATACCTCAACGCTTGCATTAACCTGATCAATGTTGATCACAAAATATTTGAAAGCGAGCTCATCTTTGTAAAAAATATAGCCATCAAGTTGGGTTTTAAGAAATCTGTCGTAGAATTTCTAACCAGCAACCAGAATAAATTAACCCCTGCTGAACTAAAATCGAAAATACTGAACGAATATTGTTGATTCAGTCATTAGTTTACCTCAAAGCACCCGAAAACTGCTGTTTTTAATCATTCTGACGGTATTTACTCTTCAATACCTCCCAGACAACCGGCCGCTGATAAAAAACAAAAGACAATTATCATAAATCAGCTAAAATCTGATAAATTTGCCGTCTTATTTTTAAAACCGAGATGGTAAATAAGTACTCAGTAAACATTCTCGGCCTTTCAAAAGGTATTCACACGTTTGAATTTCAATTGGGTGAAGATTTTTTTGAAAAACTGGGCCGGGAAACAGCTGAAACAGGAAATTTAGCCGTCAAGGTTATTCTCGATAAAAGAGAAACGTTCATTGAAGCTGAGTTTACTATAACAGGCAGTGTCCGGTTGATTTGTGACCGCAGTTTGGATGAGTTTGATTACCCAATCACCCTATCCAAAAAAGTGGTCTTTAAATACGGAGAAAAGCCACAGGAAATCAGCGATGAGATTATCATCATCCAGGCCAAGCAAGCTCAACTTGAACTAGGTCAACTCATGTACGAGTTTATTTCATTGGAAATACCTATGAAAAAACTCCATCCGCGGTTTATTGATGAAACCTCTGACGACAGCATGGTCTATTCATCTAAAACAGAAGATGAAAAAATAGAACCGATAGACCCGCGATGGGAAAAATTGAAAAAGTTAAAATAGAGAATATAAATTTTTAGTTATGCCAAATCCGAAACGAAAAACCTCTAAGACCCGCAGGGATAAGAGAAGAACTCACTACAAAGCTACTGCCAATGCGGTGGCTATATGCCCTACCACAGGCGAAAGCCATTTGCCCCATCGTGCCTTTTGGCATGAAGGTAAATTATATTTCAAAGGAAATGTGGTCATGGAAAAAGAAGTACTAGCCTAACCGCATGACCTCTTTTTTGATCAGCCCTATTCTTTTTTGTTTAAAAACTTGTAGCCACAAAGCTCACTAGGTTAAAACATGATTTTTTATATGCCCGAATACCTTCGGGCATTTTGCTTTACATGAAAAACAGATCACATGAATAAAATCAGAGCAGCAATAACGGGCGTAGGTGGATATGTGCCCGATTACGTGCTAACCAACAAAGAACTGGAAACCATGGTGGAAACCAGCGATGAGTGGATCACCTCCCGCACGGGTATCAAAGAACGAAGAATTCTAAAGGGAGAAAACCGAGGAGTATCCGTCATGGGCATTGCGGCTGTAAAAGATATGCTGGCCAAAACTAAAATTGATCCCAAAGAAATAGACTGCGTCATCTTTGCCACGGTAACAGCCGACATGACCTTTCCGGCAACGGCCAACATTGTGGCCACAGCCGTTGGTGCCACCAATGCTTTTAGTTACGATATGGGGGCAGCCTGTTCGGGTTTTCTTTATGCACTGATCACCGGAGCCAGTTTTATTCAATCTGGTATGTACAAAAAAGTGGTTGTCATTGGAGGCGATAAAATGTCTTCCATTCTCGATTATAAAGACCGCACTACGTGCATCATCTTTGGAGATGGGGCTGGCTGTGTCTTGCTTGAGCCCACGACCGAAGAATTAGGCGTGATGGATTCAATTTTAAGAAGCGATGGATCAGGCGAAACCTACCTGCACATGAAAGCAGGCGGCAGCCGCTTGCCGGCATCGCACGAAACCGTGGATAAACGACTGCACTACGTTTACCAGGAAGGCTCGGCCGTGTTTAAGTTTGCCGTTACCAATATGGCCGATGTTTCTGCTCAGTTAGCCGAGCGGAACCACCTCACAGCCGAAACCATCACCTGGCTGGTACCTCACCAGGCCAACAAAAGAATCATTGATGCCACGGCCCACCGGGTGGGCATTACCGATGATAAAGTAATGATGAATATTGAACGATATGGAAATACTACGGCCGGCACCATTCCCCTCTTGCTATGGGATTATGAAAAAAAACTTAAAAAAGGTGATAACTTAATATTGGCTGCTTTTGGTGGGGGATTTACCTGGGGTGCGGTATACATTAAATGGGCTTATTAAATCCTCCATTGGTTACAAAAAGCCGATCAACTTAAACCAGTATAACCTAAAACTTGCAGTATTTTTAAATTTTGAATTTTGAACTTTTAATCTTGAATCTAAATGGCAACCGTATCTGATCTGAGTAAAGGAAATTACATACGCTACAATGGCGAAGTGGTGCAAGTGGAAGAATTACAGCACCGCACTCCCGGCAACTTGCGGGCATTCTATCAAATCAAAATGCGCAGTGTGCGCACCGGAAAAATTGTTGAAAATCGCTTTCGCCCGGGCGACTCGGTAGATCAACTGCGGGTAGAAACCAAAGAATACCAATACCTTTACCAAGACGGAGATAGCTTGGTGTGTATGGACAATCAAACATTTGAACAAATTTATCTTGACAAAGCCTTGCTGGGCGAATCAGTGAATTACATCAAAGAAGGGGTAACCTTGTTAATTGCCTTCGAGAACGGCACTGAGCCCATTACTGCCGAAGCCCCTGCTCATGTAGTGGTAAACGTAACCTATACTGAACCGGGCATTCAAGGCGATACCGCCACCCGCACTTTAAAAGCGGCTACTATTGAAACTGGCGCGGAAATTCGCGTACCTTTATTTGTCAATACAGGCGACAATATCAAGATCAAAACCGCTACCGGAGAATACGTAGAACGTGTAAAATAATATGGCAACATCAAAAAATGACGGCAGGAAAAAATCAACCCGCCCCTCTTCAGAAACCCTAAAACAAAATGAAATGAAAACCTCTGAAATTCATGACCTCATTGACTTCATTGCGCAATCCGGTTTAAACGAAGTGGACATTGAGACCAAAGAATTGAAATTACATGTGAAGCGCGAGCCTGACCAAAAAGTGTTAAAGTCAGCTACACCCGTAATGACTGCACCACCGGTTGCAATCCAGGCTGCTCAACCACAAATGATGGCACCTCAGGTTCAGCCAATACAACCTGCGGCACAAACACCTAAAGTTGAAAAGCCGGCCGCATCGGGAAAAAATACAGTAGAGATAAAATCGCCCATGATTGGCACCTTCTATCGCTCTTCAAACCCTGACTCCCCTCCGTTTGCGTCTGTCGGTGACAAAATTTCAAAGGGTCAAGTAGTATGCATTATTGAGGCCATGAAGTTGTTCAATGAAATTGAATCAGAAGTATCCGGCACAATTGTAAAAGCAATGGTTGAAAATTCAACTCCGGTAGAATACGACCAGGTGTTGTTTGTAGTTGAGCCCGATTAACTATTTGGTTACGAGCCGCGGGCTACAGGCTATAAGCTTGAAGCTTGAGGCTTGAAGCCCAAAGCCAAAAAACAAGTTTATGTTTAAAAAGATATTAATTGCCAACCGTGGAGAGATTGCATTGCGTATTATTCGCACCTGCAAAGAAATGGACATCAAAACCGTTGCTGTTTACTCCACAGCCGATCGCGAAAGTTTACATGTGCGTTTTGCCGATGAAGCCGTATGCATTGGCCCGGCCCCCAGTAAAGATTCGTATTTAAATATCCCTCGCATTATCTCTGCCGCTGAAATTACCAATGCTGATTCCATTCATCCAGGCTATGGATTTTTGTCAGAGCGTGCCGAGTTCTCAGCCATTTGTCATGAGTATGGAATAAAATTCATTGGCCCTACACCAGCCATGATCCAGTCAATGGGTGATAAAGCCACAGCCAAAGACACAATGAAAAAAGCAGGTGTACCGACTATTCCGGGTTCAGATGGATTACTTTCTTCGATCGAAGAAGGTATGGAGATTGCCAAGGCTATCAAATATCCTGTTATCGTAAAAGCAACAGCCGGTGGTGGCGGAAAAGGTATGCGCATCATCAACGATGAAAGTGAATTTAAAAAAGCATGGGATGATGCCAAGCGTGAAGCCGGAGCAGCTTTTGGTAACGATGGGCTTTACCTCGAGAAATTTGTTGAAGAACCGCGTCACATAGAAATTCAGGTGGTGGGCGATCAGTACGGCAAAGTGTGTCACCTCTCTGAACGCGACTGCTCGGTACAGCGCAGGCATCAGAAATTAGTGGAAGAAACCCCCTCGCCTATCATCAGCCAGGAATTGCGCGAGCGCATGGGCGAAGCTGCCACTAAAGGAGCTAAAGCCATCAATTATGAAGGGGCAGGAACGATCGAGTTTTTGGTGGATAAGCATGGCGATTTTTACTTCATGGAAATGAATACGCGCATTCAGGTAGAGCACCCCATCACCGAAGAAGTAACCAATTATGATTTGATCAAAGAACAAATCAAAGTAGCTGCCGGTGTGCCGATTTCTGGAACGAATTATTTTCCGCAGTTATATTCAATGGAGTGCCGCATCAATGCCGAAGATCCGGCCAATGGATTTCGCCCTTGCCCCGGGAAAATATTGAACCTGCACAAGCCTGGTGGCCATGGCGTACGCGTGGATAGCCATGTGTATACCGGCTATACCATCCCCTCCAACTATGATTCAATGATTGGAAAATTAATTGTGTCCGGACAATCGCGCGAAGAAGTGATCACCCGCATGAAGCGAGCGCTGAGCGAGTTTATTATTGAAGGCGTTAAAACAACAATTCCTTTCCATTTGGCCTTGATGGACAACCCTATTTTCAGATCAGGAAAATTTACAACCAAGTTCTTAGAAACCTCATTTGATTTCTCGCAATTAAAATAATGTTGCTAACACAAAAATCAAAAAAGTCTGACTTAATTAAGTCAGACTTTTTTGATTTTAGATATACTATACCAGACACTGTTATTATACTGCCACCCTCAACTCATCGGTTTAGTTCCTGAACCATAATAAGCAGCCAATTCACACACAACAGGATTGTTAGAAAATCGATCTATAATAGTCTTCTCCATTTGTTGAGCCATTGATTCAAATACCTGGCGGTTTCGTTCTGCAATTTCCAGCCCAATAGCATGAGTAGTGAAATGACCCTTTACAATGTCAGCAGCCGACTGTGAAATCCCCTTCAATACTACCCGTTCAATTTTAGCATTGTTAAAATGACTGTTGTTCAATAAAAGTTGAAGCTGGTGGGTGTCGTGCAATGAAAATGGAATCAAAAAACGGCTCGTCTCCTCACCTTTAAAAAATGGTAAGATGTGTTCGTTATAAATCAATTTAAAAATCTCAACCCGGTCAGTTTTTTCCCATGTGCTAAATAAAAATGTGCCACCTGGTTTAAGCACACGGTATGCTTGATCAAATATTTTTTGTTTATCCGGTGGAAACATAATCCCAAACTGGCACACCACCACATCAAACCCGTTATCTTTAAACGGCAGGTTTTGCATGTCCGCCACCAAAAATTCTACGTCTCCTTTTACTTTTGTTTTAGCTACCTCCATCATGTCAGGGCTCAGGTCAGAGGCGGTTAGTTTAACAGATGGCGGCAACTGCTCGCGCAGGTGGCGGGTAACCCGGCCTGTTCCGCACGCCATTTCTAAAACCGAGTGGATAGTAGTCTTAGGTATCCGGCTTGCCATTTCTTTGCCATAGGGTTCGAATAAAAATGGGCCAAGAAAATTGTCATAATT
Organism: Bacteroidota bacterium; assembly: GCA_018266435.1. Classification (GTDB taxonomy): domain Bacteria; phylum Bacteroidota; class Bacteroidia; order Cytophagales; family Cyclobacteriaceae; genus ELB16-189. Next base: position 22,019 of record JAFEAL010000013.1, read on the forward strand.
TGCTGAACAAGCTCCGGTAAATTTAAAAGTATCGGTTGCCATAATTTACTTGTTTGGATAGTTCAACTGTATTCCTTTTGATTTCAATGATGAGTTGATTTTAGGCAACTCGACAGATAAAAATTTTTTCCATGTTTCAGCTATCTTTTGAACTGATGGTTCTATGTCCTTCACTGCACTACGTGCTTGTGAAGTAACGGGCATATCTGTTCCTTGTAAAATACCAAATACCTGATCGCACTTTGTCGCTACTCCATTCAGAGAATTAGAGTTGGGATCAGTCCACCAACCTCCTGCGCCTTTCAGTGAATTTATTTTTGTTATAAATTCATGGATCGATTTTTCCAGCGAACCGGTGGCTTTAACCTGATTGAGTTGATTTTCCCAAACGGAAACAGAATTCAGAGCCTCCACAACAACTTTCCTCCCGTTGTAACAAATCATTGATAAGTCAAACTGTTCGTGCAGTTGACTAGTAGTGGTTTGCACTCTCGGATCCATCTTCAGTACAAGTTTTTGCACATAGCTTTGGCCGTCTACCACAAGCCTGACTTGATAATTACCCGGCATGGCCCAGGGAGCCGTAGGCTCAGGTGCTGTGTTTTGATAAATTGCCGACATTGGAAAAGAAACTTCTACATTCAATGGTTGGTATTTTACATCCCACAAAAACCGATGATGCCCTTTGGCCGCTGACAATATTTGCTGAGGCCTGATCCAATACAATGGAATGTTTAGTTCGGGTATAGCATAGGGCTTGTCGTTAGAGGAATATTTTCTGATTACTTCATTTTTATCCGTTAAAATTTCTAATGAAACTTCTTTAGCATCAGACTTCAGGTAATAGTCAATAACAGCTCCATCGGGAGAATTTTCTCCGGCTGGTTCTTCCTGAGGAAGAGGTGTATCCGGATTCATGTTCCACCGGATGCGCATTGCTGTTTGTGGTTGGTATAATACCGTTTGCGCAGCCATCTCTTTCTTAGCTTGTCTCAATGGAGTAATATCATCCAATATCCAAAAAGAACGGCCATGTGTACCCACTACCAAATCATCGTCTTTGATTACCAAATCTCGAATGGATGTACACGGCATATTCAGGCGCAGACTTTGCCAGTGTTCGCCATCATCAAACGAAACATTCACAAATCGCTCTGAACCGGCAAACAACAATCCTTTGGTTTGTGGGTCTTCCTTAACGGCATTAATCGGATCGGTTGAAAGCCCTGTCACTATTTCTTTCCAGGTTTTTCCTCCATCAGTGGTCTTGTAAATATGAGGGCGCTGATCATCCAGGCGAATGCTGTTCACGGCCGCATAAGCTACTTCTTTATCGAAGTGACTGGCATCCATGATTGATACTTTACTCCATGAAGTAATTTCAGGAGGAGTAACATTTGTCCAAATTTTTCCGCCATCCCGAGTAACATGAATCAAGCCATCATCAGTACCGGCCCAAATCAAGTTCACATCCAGTGGCGAGGGGGCCAAGGTGTAAACTACTCCCCTGCGCGGCATGGTTTTCATTTTATCATTTTTAAAAACACCAATATTATCTGGCACATCCCAGCTTTCGCGCGACAGATCAGGGCTTATCACTTCCCACGATTGCCCTCCTGTTTGAGTTTTAAACACTACATTACCTGCAAAAAATAGTGTCTTGGGGTCAACCGGTGAAAACAGCACGGGGGCAGTGCGGATAAACCGGTACTTTCCACTGCGCACGGCCTCAGGTGCTACATTTTGTATTTGCCCGGTGCGTTTATCATACTTAGTTAGTTTCCCTCCGTAAATAATGTTAGGATCGAGCGGGTCAGCCGCAACGTAGCCATACTCTTCCACGCCTACCGGATGCCACTCGCGAAACGTGATGCCTCCATCGTTTCCTCGTGAAGCAATTCCCACCGAACCATTTTCCTGTTGGCCTCCATACACATTGTACGGAAAAGCATTGTCTGTACTGACATGGTAAAATTGTGCTGTGGGTTGATTGAACCATGAGCTGAACGTCTTACCTCCATTTACGGTAATGATTGCTCCTTGGTCTACGGCAAACAACATGATGTCAGGATTATTAGGATTGATCCAGATGCGGTGATAGTCATCACCACCGGGTGCCCCACGAATGCCTGTCCAGGTTTTTCCACCGTCTTCTGACTTCCAGGTTACCACATTTGCACTGAAAACAATGTCCTGATTTTTGGGATGAACTTTTACCTCAGCAAAATCAGAGCCACGACTCCAATGTCTTCCATCGGCAGACACTCTTACCCAGCTTTCACCGGCATCGTCTGATCGGTAGATACCCCCGTTGTCGCCAGCATCAACGGTAGCATACATTCTGTTTGAATTGGATGGCGCGATACAAAACCCGATCCTCCCAAGACCTTGCTCAAAGGTGGGCAATCCTTTAATCAATTTTTTCCAAGTAGTTCCGCCATCGGTTGATTTATACAACCCGCTTCCCGGGCCTTGCCATGCTCCATTTTCCCACGGCCCCTGGCGCGATGCCCACAAGTCAGCAAAGACATTGTTTGAATTATTAGGATCGACTGTTACCTGCACGGCTCCGGTATTTTCATCGATGTACAAAACCTTTTCCCAGGTATCTCCGCCATTCGTACTTCTAAAGACTCCTCGTTCTGTATTGGCGCCATACGGATGCCCCAGCACAGCCGCAAAAATTTTATTTTCATTTATCGGGTCAATGGCCAGCCCGCCAATCTGCTGGGCATCTTTGAGGCCGATGTGCTTCCAGGTCTTACCGGCATCAATTGATTTATACATCCCATCTCCTATTGAAAGATCAGGACGCTGTACACCCTCACCACTTCCCACATAAATAATATTTGGATTAGATGGCGCAACAACAATGTCGCCAATGGAGCCGGTTGGTTGATCGTCAAAAATCGGATCCCAAGTGCGCCCATAGTCAGTGGTCTTCCATACGCCTCCGTTATTGGCAGCCATATAAAATACATTGGGTTGCTGGGGCACACCCACTGCACCGATGGTACGCCCGGCACGGTGGGGTCCAATCATGCGCCACCTCATGTTGTTAAAAAGTAAAGGTTCAGTTTGCGCAATCGTTTTAATTGAACAGAATAAAAGAAAGGCAAGAGTAAATTTTTTCATACGACTATATTTTTATTAGCTGTGAAATTAAATTTTAATGAATTGCTTAAATAGATTGCTGATTAGCCCGATAAGATAGATAATATTCAGTACCAATTGCCAAATTATTTTATTACCGGTATAAGTGATTTACTATCTTAGCAATTCTAAAAATGAATAAATGAAAACCATAAATGACATCAACTTCAAAGGCAAACGTGCTCTCATCCGTGTTGACTTTAATGTGCCTTTAGATAAAAATTATCAGGTAACCGATGATAACCGTATTCGCGCCACCATCCCAACATTAAAAAAAATTTTAAACGATGGCGGCAGTTGCATTTTGATGTCTCACTTGGGACGGCCGAAAGAAGGGCCAGAAGAAAAATATTCACTAAAGCATACCCTAAAAACAACCCAACAACTGTTGGGTGTGAATGTAGCGTTTGCCGGTGATTGCATCGGTGAAGATGCATTTGCCCAATCCAAAACATTGAAAGCTGGCGAAGTGCTGTTGTTGGAGAATCTGAGGTTTTACAAGCAAGAAGAAAAAGGTGATTTGGCATTTGCTGAAAGTCTTTCCAAGCATGGCGACATCTATGTAAACGATGCCTTTGGTACCGCGCACCGCGCACATGCCAGCACCACCATTGTTGCACAATTTTTCACCGAGAAGTGTGCCGGGTTGGTAATGGCAGCAGAACTTAATAATGCAAAAAAAGTGTTGGATAGTGCAGCTACTCCTTTTACTGCCATTATGGGGGGAGCAAAAATTTCGGACAAGATTTTGATTATCGAAAAACTGTTAGATAAAGTGAATCATCTAATCATTGGTGGTGGAATGGCCTACACATTTTTTAAAGCATTGGGCGGCAACATTGGAAAATCGCTCGTTGAAGAAGATAAATTAGATTTAGCTAAAGATCTGATACAAAAGGCAAAGAGCAAAGGCGTAGAACTGCATCTGCCCATTGACTCAATCATTGCTGATAAATTTGATGCCAATGCCAATACCGATATCGCGGTTAATACTTCAATCAAAGCGGATTGGATGGGGCTGGATATCGGCCCACAGGCGTGTGAAGTTTTTGCCAAAGTAATTGAAGAATCAAAGACAATTTTATGGAATGGTCCGATGGGTGTTTTTGAAATGCAAAAATTTGAAAAAGGAACCAAATCCGTTGCCGAGGCGGTAGTGCGTGCTACCAACAAAGGAGCTTTCTCACTGATTGGTGGCGGTGATTCAGCCGCAGCCGTAGCCAAGTTTGGGTTTGAAGAAAAGGTAAGCTATGTATCTACCGGGGGCGGAGCTTTGCTGGAATATTTTGAAGGAAAAGTTTTGCCCGGAGTAAAAGCGTTAGAATAAACGGTTAGGGGCTGGTTTTCTCCCAATTAATTTGTTAAATGCAAATGCTGGAGTACAGTCCAAATGAATAACATTTATTTTTGCTGGTATTGTACCAAAACCATAACAATTTTCACATGTGAGGTTTTTAAAAAGGCAATGAACCCAAACTGTTTTATCTTTTCAAAAATAGAAGAAAGAAACNNGTTTCTTTCTTCTATTTTTGAAAATGCCAATGAGGTTGCCTAATTGTCTCGCATAGAAACAGCACGCTCCACAAAGGCATCCACCCATTTTTCAACTGCATGTTTGGCGGCAGCAATGTATTTTTCGCGAGTGGTGCGAACAAGCACAGGTGTAAGCTCTTTGCGGAAAGCAACCAATGAAGCAACAGTACCTCTGGTTTTTGAAACATCTTCCGTCATAGACTCTGCATAGCTTCCATCGACTGGTATGTCGCTCCATTGGAATAAGAATTCCGGCCAACCCTTAGTGCCCCATATGTAAGTCCACTGCTTATTGTCTTGGTTGCCTACCATCATCTCTGCATGTACTCCCCAAGTGTATTTTTGCTTTGTTACTTCTGGATAGTACCAGACGGTACCGCGCTGATCATTGTACACATCTTTTCTGGCAGTTGTTTTGATGTCCATATTTACTACTACATCCGCAAAGTCAACCGTTACTTTAAACGAAGCGCCTGTGCCGAATTCTTTCGCAAAACTTTCTGCCCGTTTTGCTTTTCCTCCCGCGAAGCCATCCTGACCTGAGTGAACAATTTTTCCTTTATTTGCAGTGCTTGCCACCCATTTGTTACCACTGCGTACTTTTTCGGAATCGTCTTTTCCATTGTCCCCTATTTTTTGATAGAAATCTGAGGCAACAACTTCGTTCCAACCTACTGTGTCAATCCCATTTGCTTTCAACTTTGTCTGAAAGTAACGGTAAAAATGATCGGTGATTCCTTGAAAGTCGTCTGACGTAGGGTCGCTATCAATAAATTCAAGGTAAGCCGAGACGCGTGCACCTGCTATATTTCCTGTGCCCTTTTCTTGTACAATGGTTTTTGCCGTGGTGGTTAGCTTGTAGTTAACGGTGAGCTCAGTGATGGCTAACTTTTTAAGTTTGGGGATAAGTTTGGATTTCTCCCAATTGAAATAGTCTGCATCGCGTTTTTCTTGGCCGTCTTTTTTCTTTTGTGCTATTAATGGCGTGCAGATGGTAAACAAGGCCACCATAGTCATGAACAGGTAAACTGATCTTTTCATTTTGATTGATTTAATTTTTTTTCCTACTGTATGGCTTTTCGGTTACGCCCCGTTTATTATTGTGGTTGCGAGTCTCCACTTTTATTTTTTAGTAACAGTAATAGTTCAAACTGTCAAATTTATATGTTGGTGGTTCTCTTATCAGTGTCATTCAGTTGTGTCGTTTTTTAAACTTGCCCATAACGGATTTCGGTTTTGCGTTCGGGCGGATTTCGGAGCACAAAGTTTTAATTTATTACTACTGTTCATTAGAAGCACAAAGCTCCAAGTTTGCACGTCAGTCCGCCTGACGCAAAACCCGTGTTATGCACAGTGCATTTCATTTTTTTTGTTCGCTAAATTTCACAATAAAAATATCAGAGTCGCCAACATTTGTCAAAGTTTGGTTTTCAATTTTCAGAGCTTTTTCGTCAAAAGAACCTGTTAAGAAAATATTGCCGTTTTTGTCCGTTGTTATGCCTCTTCCTGCGTTTCTGCCTGTTCCTCCATAATCTACACCCCAAAGTTCGTTACCGTATTTATCGTATTTCAAAATAAAGATGTCTTCTGAACCTGCTACGGGCTTAATTGTTTTTCCTGCAAATGTAAATTCACTCCAATTTGAACCTGTACAAAAAGCATTTCCGTTTTCGTCCACATAAAATTCACGGGTGGCTGTTGCAGGTGCTTCTCCATTATTCCCTCCCGCAGATTTTGTCCATATTAAATTCCCGTCTTTGTCAAACTTTGCGATAAAAGCATTTATTAATCCGTTGTTTGTTAGTGTTGATTTTTCTGTTGTAATGGTTTTGCTAAAAAACAAGCCAGAAAGATAAACGTTGCCCAATTTGTCAGTCTCGCAAGTTGAGATTTCACCATCATCACCACCAAATTTTTTTGCCCAAAGAACGTTTCCGCTTGGGCTATATTTTACGACATAAGCATCTGACTTTCCATTTGAAGTAAGCCCAATATTGCCAAAGGTTGTTTTATCGCTAAAATAACCGCCTGCATATATATTGTTTTCATTATCTGTGCCAACACCTTGACATTCGCCATTTGTTGCGCCTTTTGCCCAAAGTAAATCACCATCGTTTGAATATTTTGCAACATACATACCGCCTTTCTCGGTTATCAATTTCACCCCATTTCCAAAACCCATAATTTTACCGGCTATACCTGCCACAACTACATTGTTTTGATTGTCAAGGGAGATCGTGCTATAATCACCATTTCCGCCATCTCCACCTGCATTTTTTGCCCAAATACATCTACCTCGTGGCGAAAATTTCGCAACATACATATCAGAGCCTTTTTCGGTTTTGTTGTTCAATGTAACATTATCAAATGTTATTTTTTTGCTTTCAAACCAACCTACAACATAAATGTTCCCTTTTTTGTCGGTAACACAGCTTGTGGCGTGGTCATCTCCTTTATCGCCTGCGCTGACTGCCCAAAGCGCTTTTCCGTTTTTATCTAATTTGATGATAAAAATGTCTGCAAAGTCAGCATTGTCCGATGTGTTTTTTGTCAATGTGATATTGTCTAACATGATTTTAGTGCTTTGAAATCTACCAACAATAATTATGTTTCCTTTTGAGTCGGTTTCGATGCCGTTTGCACGTTCATTACCTGTTCCGCCAATAGCCTTTGTCCACTCAACTTTTGGTGTCTGGGCGTTAAGAAAAGCGGAAACGCAAATTGTAACTATGGTTAATATTTTTATTTTCATTTCTTTCGTTTCCTTTCCTGATTGGGGTCGTCACGCATTGCCCATAACTATTATATATCGCCCAACTGCGGCCGGATAATCACTTCCTCCACTACACTGCGCTCTGAAATTGAGTAGGCACTAAATATCACCTCGGCCACATCTTCGGGCTTCATAAAACGCGATTCAGGCAGGTCTACTCCATCCCAACTGGCGGTTTTGGTGGCTCCGGGCAGCACGGCCGTTACCCGAATGTTAAATGGCTTTAATTCTTCACGCAAAACTTTTGAAAATCCGAGCAAAGCAAATTTAGAAATGGCATACGAACCGCCATTGGGATAGGCTTTGATGCTGGCAATGGAACACATATTAAATATATGACCAGATTTGTTTTTTTTCATTGGCTCAATTAACCCTCGGGTCATATAATAAGCACTGTAAACATTAGAGGCAATCATACGCTCCAGACTTCCCTCCTCTTCTTGCAGTACTTCTCCGGGAATAAAGTGCCCCGCATTATTTACCAGTACATCTACTGGCCGGTTCAATGCAAGCACAAAATGTGCAAAGGCATTAACCTGCGCACGGTCAGACACATCCGTACTTTTTACAAAAACTTCTACCTGATATTTTTCTTCTATTTCCTTTTTAAATACTTGAAGATCCTCTGGATTGCGGGCGCAAACCACAACATCACACTTTTCTGAAGCAAACCGCTGGGTTATTGCCCGTCCGATACCCCGGGTAGCCCCGGTTATTACCACCAACTTGCGCATAAGATTTTATTTTATCTTTGAGCAATATAGCATTATTGATCCATGCGGGGATTTGGTAAGTACATGATTTTCTTAAGCTCTTTGTTTGTGCGGAGAGAATCATTTTCCACATATTACAAATTAGTAATTGATGAATGCATTCAGATTGGAGTAAACTCCGCTTTTCTTTTCATCTTGGTTTCTACGTTTATTGGTGCGGTTACCACGGTACAAACCGCATTTAATATGGTCAACCCATTGATTCCCAGATTTGTTATTTCGCAAGTAGTACGCGAAATGACGGTACTGGAATTGGCCCCTACGGTGATGGCCTTGATCTATGCCGGAAAAATAGGTTCAAGTATGGCCGGAGGGTTGGGTACCATGCGTATTACTGAGCAAATCGATGCACTTGAGGTCATGGGCATTAACTCATCTTCTTATCTGGTACTACCCAAAATTATTGCCTCCATGATGATGTACCCTATGCTTGTAATTCTATCAGGTGTGTGCTCATTAATCGGAGGCTATTTGGTTGGCACATTTATTCATATTGTAACCCCCACAGAATTTGTAGACGGGCTTCGCTTCAATTTTAACCCAACCGAGATTTCAGTAGCTCTGATCAAGGCTGTTGTATTTGCCTTTCTTATCTCGTCCATCTCATCATTCAAAGGTTATTTTACAAAAGGTGGCGCCTTGGAGGTGGGCATTGCCACAACAGAAGCTGTCACCACCAGTGTTATCGCCATTTTGCTGATGGATTATTTCCTGGTAAACATCATCCTGTAATGATTAAGATCAGAAACATATCTAAAACATTTGGAGAAAAAATGGTGCTGGATGGCATTGATGCTGAATTTGAAAAGGGAAAAACCAATTTAATTATCGGCTCAAGTGGCACAGGCAAAAGTGTGTTACTAAAATGTATTGTGGGGCTGATCATGCCTGATAAAGGAAATGTGTTTTATGATTTACGGAATTTTACAGAGGCTGACAAGGAGATGAAGACCGAAATACGAAGAGAAATTGGAATGTTGTTTCAGGGAGGCGCATTGTTTGACTCAAAAAATGTAGAAGAAAACGTAATGTTTCCATTAAATATTTTAACCAAACTACCTCATAGTGAAAAACTGCATCGTGTTAACGATTGTCTGAAACGCGTTGGGCTGGAGAATATTAATAAAAAACGCATTTCTGAAATTAGCGGTGGAATGAAAAAACGGGTTGGTATCGCGCGAGCCATCGTTAACAATCCCAACTATTTATTTTGTGATGAGCCTAACTCCGGCCTCGATCCTCAAACCTCTATCTTGATTGATGAACTCATTCACGAAATTACACACGAACTTAACATAACCACTATTGTCGTTACCCATGACATGAACTCGGTAATGGGTATCGGAGAAAAAATAATATTCCTCTACCAAGGGCATAAATTATGGGAAGGTCATCACGAAGAAATCACCAATTCAGGCGTGCCTGAATTGGATGATTTTGTCTTTGCCAATAAAGTGATGAGTAAAATGAGGCACACCTGATTCTGTGAATTGGTTTATTCTTTTGTGTTTTTCAATTGAATAAAAAAAGTAGTGCCTTGAGCCGATGTTTCAAACCAAATACTTCCGCCCATTTGTTCAATGCCTTGTTTAGCAATGGCCAATCCCAAACCCGACCCTGATTCCTTAGTTGTATAGTGGGGAAGAAAAATTTTATCAATCAGTTCGTCAGGAATTCCATTACCGTTATCGCTAAAAGAAATAATTACCTGATTGCCTTCATTTCTAATTCTAACTTCAACGTGCACAAACTTGTCTTTCCCCGATTGCAAGCCATTTAAAATAAGGTTCGCAAAAATCCTGCTCAGCAGTTTACCATCACCAAAAATAAAAATGTCCGGATCACCCTCATTAAAATGTACTATGCCCAATGCGTGGTTTTGAAATAAAAGTAAATCATTATTAAGTAATTCATTCAAATTAACGCGTTCAATTTGAGGTTTGGGCATGGCCGCAAACACACTGAATGAATGAGCAATTCCGTTCAAAGTTTCTACCTGAGCCAGTAGTGTTTTTAAGAATTTTTCTCCTCGTTCTTTAGTAAAACTATTTTCAAGAATTAATCGCTCCAGTTGCTGAAGAGTAAGCTTCATTGGAGTAAGCGGATTTTTGATTTCGTGTGCTACTTGCTGCGCAATTTCACGCCAGGCACTTTCTTTTTGACTTCTGGCTAATTGCTCTTTACTTAAAGCAAGATTTTCAATCATGCGATTATACTCATGAATCAGCTTCCCAATCTCATCATTATTATTCCATTCAATAGGTTGGTTTTTCAAAAGACTCGTATGTGTTAACCGCTGGGCAATAAGTTGCAGCGGAGAAGTGAGTGTACGAATAGCCGCATTAACGATCAGCGAAAACAAAATAAAGATTATGGTGAAAATAACTAAAATAGTAGTGAGTAAATTTACCCTCAATGCATCAGATGATGATTCAAAAAAAGGAAGTTCTAAAATTCCAATAAGATGATTGTACCGTGCAGAATGAACCGCAAAAAATGAACTGCTATATTGCAAAAATCCAATACGATGAGTAATGCTTACCAAATTATTCCTCTCTTTAGCAATACTCTCCCATGCTTTCCGTTCAACCAGCGGCATCTTTAATTGATTAAGAAAAACCGAAGACTGGCTGGAAAAAATCAAGGCGCCCTGCGCATCATACAAGTTTACATCCGCCTCAGCTGGCACGTGTTGTTCCTTCCAGCGTTGCCCAAAATTACTCCACGAATGCACAGCCGGTGAATCGCCCATATAAGCCGAAATTTTTTCAGCTAAAGAAAATCCCATGTTGTTAATTTCTTTTTCTTGATCAATTTCATTTGAATATGAAATCATCTGCACACTAAAAATACTCACAGCCAATAACGGGAGAATAAAAGGTAAATAGATAAAAACCTGGATCTTCGTTGAGTAATCCATAGAAAACCCGGATGTGTACGATTTAAAAAAACGAAATAGAAAAAAAATAAAAGCTAAGACTATGCCCAAAACAAAAAGAAAAGAAAAACAAGCTAAAAATTGAAAATAAGTGTAAGGCAAAGCAGCAACAATAATTTTTTTGACCGAATCATCTTCAGCTCCTGCAAACAGAATCCCATTTTTCTTTATACCCGAAATAAACAGTTTTTTGTCAAGCAGAATGGTTGAATCAAAATTTCGTAAAAAATTAATTTCACCAAATTGGCTTACCATTTTCCCATTATTATAAAATGCATAACTAAAATCCTTGTTTCGGATTGAGCGGGCAAACCGGGAGTCAAGTGTAAGTTCAGGGTATACATTATCAGAAAAGACTCTTTTCAAAGATAAGTCAATCAACGCAAAACCAGATGGAGTGTGGGTTGACAAAGGCACGACTGCCACATAATGTTTCAACACCTGTGCATCGCTTTGCATTAAATAAATACCGTCATACGTAGTCTTTGCTGATTGATTTTGAATCCGTCTGATTACAGTAGGAAGATCATCTCCTGATAGATTATCTGAAGGAAATCCATCTGCCTTGTATAATTGAACATTGGTTTCATAACGATCTAAATACTCGTTCGATAATACCGATATGATGCGTTGTTTCTTTTTGAGGAAAAAATCTAAAGCATTGATTTTTGTAACCGATGAATCATATTTAATTTTGATAACAGCTTGTGATAATAGATACTCGGCCAATACATCATTTGCTACTGAATTAGATGCGCCACGAAACATGGCCTTCCATTTTTTTTCTTCTGAAAACTGCCATGTAGCCCAGGAAGCCTGAAACGCATAACAGGAAATAATCACTAAAATCAGCGGAAAAGCCCGATAGCTTATCAAAGAAACTAAATCGAAATAATTCGAGTAGTATAAAAACAAAAAAAAGATTGTTCCCATAATCAGGGTAGGCCAATAACTTAATCCGGAAGTAATAAAATAAAGAATAAATAAACCTGCAGCTACACAGACTATTAAGCCAAAATACCTGACAGGGAAAGTATTTTTAAAAACTTTAAAAATAACATGAATAACAAAAAACGAACTAAGGCAGCCTAACACAAATGCAGCTAACACCGCAATACGGAGTGAATCAAAAACCGAAGAAGCGTTAATGTCAAAAAGAAGAGAGGAATCATGGAAAATGGATTCAACAAAAAGATTTGGGAAAAGAAAAGTAAAATACGATGCAACAACTAAAATAACTGACACTGTATTTTTCTGTAGTGTCGGTAATGACAACAATCGCTTAACCTGGAGCTTGTCACTAATTAAAAATAAATATGTACAAGAAACTGCAACCGTTAATGAGTTGAGAAAAAAATCACCTACTGATGCATTAAATGATGAAGAGGCAAAAAAATGTGGGTCAAAAAAATCTGATTTAATCCATCGCTCAGGAAATAAAAATTCAACCATAGCAATCCGACAGGCGGCTAATGACACGGAAAGAAGTAGAAATCCGGAAAAATAATTCTTGGAGTGATGTAGTCGGTTCAGCACTAAGAAGATTCCGGCAAAAAAGATAAAGAAAGCCAGCAACACAGCCCAAACAGAAATTATGTTTTCAGGAGCAGTGTTTTGGGGGAACAGCACATAGAAAGAAGTGTTTCCGGCTTTTATAAGTTCGGCTTCTTTAGCCTCGTGATTAAAAATTTTAATACCCTCAATAGGAAATATTTTTTTATTCCAGATCGTGGTAAGGTATTTATTTTCAAGTGGATAGCCTTGCCTCAGCGGTATGACTCCTATCAAATAAGCATTTGTTCCAATTGTTTTTTTATAGGCTAATAGATCAGAGAAATCGGTCCTCAATAACCTCCACTCAAATTCCTCCTGTATGTCTGTAACCGCCACTACTACGTCAGTCCGGCTCCATTTTTTAATCTTTCCTTTTTCAACTAAAAAAAAAGGAAATGATAATGACGACCACGATGTGGCCGAATCAATTAACAGATGATCCGCTTCTTGTTTAAGAAGGGTTTTTTCCCGGTCAATTGAAGTTTCAATCTGGTGAGCAAGGTGCGGATTGAATGGTACTTTTTTTTCGTAATAGTCCCAACTTATAGCAAACGCTAAAAGTAAAAATGAGACGATAAACAGACCAACATATTTGAGCATGCTTCTTAAACGTAGCCGATTCCTAACAAGTTAGTTAATCTTTACGCTTCAACCCGCCAAAGAAATATAAAAATAAAATACGTGAATAACGAAAACTGACAGGTATAAGTAATATGGATGAACCAACTACTGACACGATGTAAACCCAATCAGGCGGGTCAAAAAAATAATATAACAATGCAGACTCTACAAAGAACAAACCTACTGTAAAAGCATAACTTACATACAGAGCACCAAAGTAAAAACCAGGTTCAGGCTCAAAACTTGCTTCGCATTTTTCGCACGAACGATTCATTACACTAAAACGTGTAATCTGAAAGAGTGAGTATTTAAAAATTCTACCTTCACGACAACGTGGGCATTTACCCTGCCCTATAGCTCTAAACAGATTGCGCATTTCGTTTACTGGTTCGGTACCAAAAAAAAGCAATAAGGGTAAAAAATAAATACGGAGCCACAAATAAATAGAGAATACCAAAGTTGATACCTCTGGCTATACCGATGTTACCATTGCTGATATTGTTCTCTAGGGTGGCACGGCACATAGCACACTGCGCAGATGACACCACCGAAGAGGTCATCAGAAATAAAAGAATACCAAATATTTTTGTTTTCATAAATAATACGGGCTAATCATCAAGTACACAACTACACCACTTATCACAACATACAACCACAACGGGAAGGTAAATTTAGCCAAACGCTTGTGCCCATCAAAATTACCCGTCAGCGCTCTTGAAAACGTAAAGAGCACAAACGGAATAACAAGTATAGAAAGTGTGACATGCGTAATAAGAATAAAATAATATATGTACCTGATCAACCCCTCACCGCCATAGCGTGTTTCATCAGAAGTAATGTGGTGAGAGATGTACAAAATCAAAAATAAGCATGATAAACCAATACAAATCTTATTGAGTCGTTCGTGCCTTACACGGTTTCCTTTTTTAATTGAAATAAAGGAGGCGATTAAAAGAATTGCCGTGAGACCATTGATTGATGCATAAATGGGTGGAAGAAAAGACAAGTCATATCCCTTAACCTTTATGCGAAAGAGTAATGCAACAACAAATGGTATAATCACAGAGAGCAGGACAATCAATCGCTTATGCGGCACAGGCACATCCGTCATATTAATATTTTTTCAGGAGTATTTTTAGTTCAACGTCAAGGCGATCCATTTCATCGAGATTCCCTAATTTATAGTATCCACGAATTCGTTTTTGATTATCTATCAGAACAATGTCATAGGGAGGTTTTAAAAAAAAGATACAATTCTTAAGAAAATCTTCGCTGCATTGCCTGCAGCCTTGTTTCAGAATCTCAAGTTTTTCTTCATTTATTAAATCTTTCATCCAACCGGGTTCTCGTTCTTGAGAAAACGAAAATATGATAACTGTACTTTTACGGTTCCATTTTTCCAAAACAGAATCAGGTACAAAATATTGGCCTTTTACCGTGAATTGACAACCGGTTGCAAGTGTGTCTGATGAAACTCCTTTGGTGTAAAAAATAGGAATATCAAATTCGTTCTTACCAAAAATTTTTAAAAACAGAAAAATAAAAATTGGTAATACGAGAGCCAAAAACAGGTAGATTGTTTTTCTTTTCACGCTATTCAAAAAAAGAAGGCTAAAGTTTTGCACTTTAGCCTTCGCATGTATCTTACTTCAGTCTATTAAAAACTTAAAAAATTAATATCTGCCATTTTAGTTCCTTCGTAAACTAATGCAATGAGCATCCAGACAATGAAAATAATAGGAACCATAATTGACCAAATCAGTGCTTTAACTTCATGCCTCAGGTGCATGAACTCACCCACAATGTAAAATGCTTTTATTATTGTCATGCCCACAAAAATGGAAGTCTTCATTACACCGGAGTGCATAGAAAAGGCAACAATAAATTCAAAAATTGTAACCACTAACATAATGCCGGCCACCTTCCAAAGATGGGCAATTTTTTCCTTGTCAGGGGGAATGACAACTACTTGCGGTTCGTTTGAATGATGCTCCATATACTTATTAATTTTTATACCAGATAAAAGAAAGTAAATACAAAAACCCATACCAAATCAACAAAGTGCCAGTACAATCCTACCTTCTCCACCATTTCATAACTTCCTCTGCGATCATACATCCCTGTAACGGTTCGGTAATAAATCAAAAAATTCAGCAACACTCCGCTAAATACGTGGAAGCCGTGAAAGCCTGTAATAAAGAAAAAGAAATCAGCAAAATCATGAGGACCATATTGGTTTTCATGAAGACCTGCACCGTGTATCACACGGGTAGTCCAACTTCCATTTACAAACTCTCTGATGGTTGTTCCTGCCTCCGTTCCAATAATAAAGTGTGTCCATTCCCAAGCCTGACAGCTTAAGAAAGTAATTCCACCAAGGATGGTCCAAAGCATCCATTTTTCAACAGCTTTACGATCCATGCGATGACCAGCTTCTACTGCCAGCACCATCGTTACACTTGACATGATCAGAACGAAGGTCATGATCCCCACAAACACGAGTGGCAAATTTACGCCATGAAAAAAGGGTACCGCTTCGAATACTTTTTCAGGTACAGGCCAATATTCATTGGAAAAGACAAATTTTGCGTGATCGCCCGTATAAGCCGGATGTGACGAACGGATCAATCCGTAGGTAACTAATAACCCTGAAAAAGTAAATGCATCAGAAAGGAGAAAAAACCACATCATGAGTTTGCCGTAGCTTACGCCCATGGGCGATACTCCGCCATCCCATGCACTCCTACCCGAAATTGTTGCTGCTGGTTGTGACATATTGAAAAATTTACCTGTACAATAATAAGAAGACGAACAAATATAGCCAAAGGCCTCCTAAAAAATGCCAATAAGTTGTGCACATCTCCATCTTAGTCATGTTTCCTGATGAGATTTTATCTTTAAAAGCTGCCGCCAACATAATTAAAAGAAATATGATGGCACTAAGCAAATGCAGAGCATGTAGGCCAGTGATGATATACAGAAACGAGCCCGATGGATTACCCACCAAATAAACATTAGCCTGAACTAATTGCCTCCATCCAATAAATTGAACAACAAGAAATGCAAGCCCCAGAATGGCCGTAAAGGAGATAAGCTTCTTTACTTTTCCTAATTCATTTTGCTTAGCTGATCCATAGGCCATCTGCATGAAAATGCTACTTACCACAATAATGACTGAAGAAATGTAAAAAGAAACAGGTAACTCAAAATACAACCAGTTTCCTTCGGCCTGACGAACAATGTACGCTGAAGTAACAGACATAAACATCATCATAACAGTTACCAACAATAACCACATCCCAAATTTTTTGGGGTTCATGGCCAGCGGTCTCTTCGGCTCTTCAACAATCCTTAAATCTGCTGTATTCTCCATAATTAAATTTTATCCAACAAATAAGCGATCTGCACAATGGGCAAATACAAAAATGAACCAAACATAATCCGTAAGGCTGATTTACGATTTCCTGTTTTCATTAACGAAAATGTTTGTGAAAAAAATGCAGCTCCACAAACTGTCGCAACTATGGCAGAGTTCAACCCGGTTAGCCCAAATCGTGCCGGTAATAGTCCCAGCGGGATAAGGAACATGGTATAGACCATAATCTGAATAGCCGTGTTCAGGTCTCGGCCGCCTCCTGACGGTAAGAGCTTAAATCCTGCTTTTTTATAATCGTCATCCGCTACCCATGCGATTGCCCAAAAATGAGGAAACTGCCAAACAAACTGGATTGAAAAAATAATCATGGCTTCATGGCTTATTGTTCCTGTAGCCGCAATCCACCCGAGCAAAGGAGGCAGCGCTCCAGGAATAGCCCCCACAAATACCGCTATTGGCCCTACTCGCTTCAACGGTGTGTACACAAAACTATATAACACCATCGATACAAAAGACAATGCAACCGTAGCAGTATTGGTATAGACTGATAAGATAATAAAACTCAACGCCATACAAATGACCGCGAAAGCAATTGCTTCATTTACCGAAACACGTCCCGTGGGAAGTGGCCGGTGCATTGTCCGTGTCATTACTTTATCCAGATCTTTTTCAATTATTTGATTAATGCACACCGAAGCACCTGAAAGAAGAAGCCCTCCAAGTGTCAGCATAAACAGAGTAATCCAGTTTACGTTGCCATGAGTAGCTAGCCCATAACCAAAAGCGCATGAAAAGGCTACCAACAAAGAAAGCCTCATCTTTAAAAGCTCTGCATACGCCTTTGCTTTACTGATAAATCCGATCGAAACGGAATGGGATGAGATCATTTTCTTTCTAAAAAATTATCCTGCAATCAAATCGACTAATGATCAAACGAACACCAAGTGTCACAATGAATATTAACTGCAAAAACGGTAATCCGATTGAATCGTTTAATGGTGCTTTTTTTCTTCAACATGAATTGTGTTTTCCACACCTTCAAGTTTTATCAATTCATTTTCTTGAGGCAAGTTAGACTCCGGTGTTTCAGAGAAAGGTACATACTGTGGTATGAAATCTTCTTTTGCACCGGGTTTACTATAGTCGTATGGCCAACGATATACCGTAGGAATTTCTCCTGGCCAATTTCCATGCCCCGGGTAACGTGGGGTTGTCCACTCCAATGTGTTAGATCCCCAAGGATTAGCCGGAGCTAACCGTCCACGGAAGATACTATAGATGAAATTGAACAAGAAAATAAACTGAGTAAGTAAGGTAACAATGGCCGAAATGGACACGACCATGTTCAGATCAGTAAATCCACTGAATGTTTCAAAATTAGTCCAAGAATAATACCTGCGAGGGAATCCGGCAATACCTATATAATGCATCGGGAAAAACACCATGTACACACCTATAAACGTAATCCAGAAATGTACATACCCAAGTTTCTCATTCATCATACGCCCAAACATTTTGGGAAACCAATGATATACACCTGCCAGCATACCAAAGAAAGATGCACTGCCCATTACCAAATGAAAGTGAGCCACCACAAAGTAGGTGTCATGTAATTGAATATCCACAGAAGAGTTGCCTAAGAATATTCCGGTTATACCACCGGTAAAGAAAAATGAAACCAACCCAATGGAGAAGAGCATGGCCGGAGTAAACCGGATATTGCCTCTCCACATCGTAGTAACATAGTTGAATATTTTTACTGCAGAAGGCAACGCAATAATAAGCGTGAGCAACATAAAGATAGATCCTAAGAAAGGGTTCATCCCTGTAACAAACATGTGGTGTGCCCAAACCACAAATGAAAGAATAGCAATGGCCAATAATGAACCAACCATCGCACGATAACCGAATATGGGTTTGCGTGAATTAGTTGAGATAATTTCTGAAGTGATCCCCAGCGTGGGAAGCATCACAATGTACACTTCCGGGTGACCTAAAAACCAAAACAAATGTTGGAATAATACCGGGCTGCCTCCCTGATTAGGCAGGGCCTCGCCACCAATGTATATGTCAGACAAATAAAAACTCGTTCCAAAACTGCGGTCAAAAATCAACAACAATACAGCGGCAAACAATACCGGAAAGGATAAAAGACCAACTACGGCTGTAATCAAGAAAGCCCAAATAGTAAGGGGTAATTTAGTAAATGACATGCCCACTGTCCGTAAGTTGATCACTGTTGTGATATAGTTAATACCCCCCAATAGTGAACTGATAATAAAAAATGCCATGGCAATCAACCACATAGTCATGCCTAACCCTGATCCTGAAATGGCTTGAGGCAATGCACTCAGAGGAGGGTAAATTGTCCATCCTCCGCCCGCAGGGCCAGTTGAGATAAACAATGATGAGAACATGATACAACTCGACAAAAAGAAAAACCAATACGAAAGCATGTTCATAAAACCGGATGCCATATCTCTTGCCCCAATTTGCAGCGGAATCAGAAAATTGCTGAATGTACCGCTCAAACCGGCTGTTAGTACAAAAAACACCATGATGGTACCGTGCATGGTTACCAATGCCAGATAAAACTCAGGGTCTATTTTACCCTCAGCTGTTATCCAACCACCAAGCAAAGGTTTCAACCAAGATAAATTTGCATCTGGAAACCCTAACTGTAAACGGAATAGGACTGAAAACGTACCACCAATCAAAGCCCACGCCATACCCGTGATCAGGAATTGCTTGGCAATTACTTTGTGGTCTTCGCTAAAAATATAGTTTGTCCAAAAATTGCCATGGTGTTCATGCCCATGGTCATTGTGTGAATGATTCTCCATTGTTGACATTGTTATTTCAGGGTTACTGAATTTACTGCTTGTACTCCATACATTGGCAAACCTGCCTTAATTGCTGCGGCCTCTTTCAAATTATCAGGCACATACTTCATATACTCGGGATTTTGCTTCAGCCAAGGTGTTTGTGAAGCCATCCATTTATCGTATTCTTCGGGTTCAACCACTACAACCGGAAAACGCATAGAGAAGTGACCACGGCCACATACCTCGGTACAAGCCATTTCATAATTGAAATTGGCGTTACCCGTTTCTGTCCGCATATCTTCAGTAGTTTTAGTAGGGGTAAATTTGAATTGCGTTTCCATACCCGGCACAGCATCCATCTTCACCCTGAAATGAGGAAGAAACACACTGTGTATTACGTCTTTCGCCCTGATCTTGAGCAACACTTCTTTTCCTTTAGGCAAATACAAAGTCAATGATTTAAAGTCATCAAAAGAATTTTTATCTGTTAAGTCAAGCCCAAATTCATTAGAGGCATCAATTAGTTTATAATTATGCTTACCCAGTTCCTTGTCTTTTACCCCCGGGTAACGGGCCGTCCAGGCAAACTGCTGCCCCACCATCTCGATGACGACTGCATCTTTAGAAGCCGGTCCGGTAATATCATTCCATACCTTCATGCCTTTAACAATCAGAAGCACTAAAAGTATAGCTGGAATAACTGTCCAGGTAATCTCCAAATAATGGTTATCGGGAAAAAATTCAGCCTTACGGTTTTTATCATAACGATAAGCAAAGGTGAACCAAAACATGGCAACGAAAATGATAACAAACGCAATCAATGTAACTACCATGGTAATCCAAAAAAGTCGATCGGTTACTTCTCCGTGTACAGAGGCCAGAGGTGGCTCATAGGTACCCCACTTTTTAAAAGAATAATAGAAAAACCCGGCTAAACCTAAGATCATGAAGAGCAGGAGTAAAACAGCATTAATGTTATTCCACGAGTTGTCGTCCTGTTTTCCCTTAACCACTCCCATCAGGCTGCTGATGCGAAGAATCATATAAATAATTCCTAGCAACAAAATAACCGCTAAAACGATAATCATGCTCATATCAAAATTCTTTAAAATCCTTAAATGTTGTGGTGCAAACTTTCATCCATCATCGGGTGATGTGTAGCGATCAACCGTGCTTTTGAAAGTGAGTTCAACGTCACATAAATAAATACTGCAACAAAAATCAGAGACAATCCTATTTCAAGGAATCCCACTCCCCCGTTATTTTTCATTATTCCCGGAGTTATCATATTATAGAAATCAAACCAATGACCGATGATCACAATAACGCAAACCAACTTCAACGTTGAGTTAAATCGTTTTGCATCGCGTGTCATTAGTAACAAAAATGGTAATACAAAATTTAAAATAAGGTTTGTGTAAAAAATCCATTTATACGGCTGATTTTTCATCTGCGAAACGAAATAAACCGTTTCCTCAGGAATATTCGCATAGTAAATCAACAGAAACTGACCAAACCAAATGTATGTCCAGAAAATACTGAATGCGAAAATAAATTTACCTAAGTCATGAATGTGATTAGCATTTACCATTTTTAAATAACCAGCTTCTTTAATGTAGATCAGAAAAATAGTGATTACTGACAACCCGGTAACCCACCAACTGGCAAATACATACCATCCAAACAGGGTGCTGTACCAATGTGTATCTATGCTCATCACCCAATCCCAGGCCGCAACAGAAGAAGACACGGCAAAAATAACCAAAAAAATTGCCGAGAATTTACGAGCAGAATACCAATGCGTAACGGCTCCATCCTCGTCTTCCGCCAGCATTTCTCTTTTGATCCATACAAAAAACAAATACCACAAACCAAAAAAAACAACCAAACGTAAAATAAAAAAGATGGGAAAAGAGCCATGTGCCAAAGGCCAATAAAAAAATCCACCTTTTCCATCAATGATCTTGTCATACTGCTGACTGGTTGGGTCGTATAAATCTTTGTGCAGCCAGTGAAATATATCACCACCCCCCACAATCCAAACTACAAGCATAATAATACCAGCTAACGGTATCCAACTGCCCATAGCCAACGGTATACGTTTAATAGATGCTGACCACCCTACCTGAGCCGCATATTGTACTGCCACAAAAAATAAACCGATAATACCTATGCCCAGAAAAAATATACTGTTTTGCCAAAGAGAAGTGTATATTCTTTTTAACCAAACAGGGCTTCCATGGTGGGTCTCGGCTGATGCTTTTTCAACCTCATGTGTATCTTGCGAAGCAAGGCTTGCCGTAAGTGATTTCGATATTTCTGTTGACGCATGTTCATGGCTTCCCTCGTGATCGCCAGAGCGCATAGCCTGAAAAACTCCAAATACAAACAGCAGGAGACCTACTGCTGCCAGGATAAATATCTTACGCTTTGTTTCAGGCTTAAAAATGTAATTCTCGTCTGCTATCGTTGTTGTTGCGTGGTGCATATAATCAGTTCTTTTGAAGTTCTTTAACATACTTAGCTATCTTCCAACGGTCTTCTTCGCTTACCTGCGATCCATGTGCTCCCATCAATCCTTTTCCGTAGGTAATTACATGGAAAATATGGCCTTCTGTTATGTTTTTGTAAGCATCCCCTCTTAAGTTAGCAACACCGGGGTATGAACTATGTTCTTCTCCATTAATTTTTGCTCCTTGTGCCACCTTACCATCTCCTCCGCCCTTAGCGCCATGGCAATGTTTGCAATATGTCTCGTATAAAACCTTGCCTTGTTCTAAAACTATACCTGTTGTGTCTTTAATTGGGTTGATCAATTTATCAGCTGCTGCTAATCCTTGCTCATCGTTCGTTCCCCGGTAAGGAAGCCACCCGTGTGCATCTCTCCTAACCACGTTTTTAGGAGGCTGACGTAAATTCATTTTGTAAGGATTGTAAGGATTTGAATTAAAAAATTCTCCTTTCCGGTTATCCAATGCTTCAAAGTACCAACCGGCATTTTCATCGGTAATTTGAATGAGTGGTTCGTAGGCCACTGAGTGGTACATGTTGGGAGCATATTCAAGCCCTTGATAGTCTCCACCTGCTTTGCACCCCGCTAGGGCTACTGCAGCAGAAACTCCTATGAGTAAATTCGTAATTGATCGCATATCGAATTAAAAATTCTTTTCGTTTACTTCTGAAGCACCCTGATCTTTTAACATCCGGCTGATTTCTTCTTTGCTTAATTTATTGTCGGCCAAATCCACTGCCATTACGTGTTTATCATCAGTGCTGCGAAGATCAAATTGACGCGGCCAGCCATACGGCTTCATGTTGCTTACAATTAAAAAAGTAATCACCATACCAAAAGCCGAAAGCAGCACGGTAAACTCAAAAGTTACGGGTATAAAGGGTGGTAATGAGGCGTGATTTTTTCCGCCTATATCCATCGGCCAATCATATCCTAACATCCAAATTTGAGTAAATAATGCCAGGCAAGTTCCTGTCAAGCCAAACATAAAAGCAGCAATGGGTAATCTGGTTCTGCGATACCCCAGCGCTTCGTCCAATCCGTGTACCGGAAATGGGGAATATACTTCATGGATGCGAAGTCCTTTCTCACGCACGTTTTCTACCGCGTGAACTAATACGTCTTCATCATCAAAAATTCCGACTACAAAATTTTTATCGTGTTCCATATCAATGTTTCTTTTCTGAAGTTGATTTGACTATACTTTTCACCTCGGCCATGTTGATCATCGGGAAAAATTTGGCAAACAGTAAAAATGCAGTAAAGAATAACCCAAATGTGAAGATGTATTGCCCCACATCATACATCGTTGGATGAAACATTGACCAACTTGACGGGAGAAAATCGCGGTGCAGAGAGATGACAATGATTACAAACCGCTCGAACCACATTCCAATGTTTACGATGATCGAAATAATAAAGGTAGAAACAAGGTTGGTACGGATTTTCTTAAACCAGAATAACTGAGGTGAGATTACGTTGCACGTCATCATGGACCAGTACGCCCACCAATATGGCCCGGTAGCCCGGTTAATAAATTCGTATTGCTCGGCAGGAACTTGCCCGTACCAGGCAATAAAAAATTCAGTGATGTAAGCTATCCCCACGATCGAACCGGTAATGATAATAATGATATTCATCAACTCGATGTGATAAATTGTAATGTAGTCTTCGAGTTTAAATAATTTACGTGTTACCAAGAGGAGTGTCAACACCATAGCAAAACCGGAAAAGATGGCACCCGATACAAAGTAGGGAGGAAATATAGTAGTATGCCAGCCAGGAATCAGCGAAGTGGCAAAGTCCATTGATACAATGGTATGAACCGACAAAACCAACGGAGTTGATAGCCCTGCTAAAATTAATGCAACTGACTCATACCTCATCCATGTTTTTGCTCCCCCACTCCATCCAAAACTGAGCGCGTTATAGATCATGGCTCTAAGGGGGTGTCCTTTGCGCACGGCACGGTCTCTGATCACTGCAAAATCAGGAATCAGACCCATGTACCAAAACAAAAGTGAAACTGAAAAATACGTTGAGATTGCAAACACGTCCCACAGCAGAGGTGAGTTAAAGTTTACCCACAAGGAGCCAAATGTATTAGGTAATGGAAGCGACCAAATAGGACCAATCCACAACCGGCCCATGTGTGCCAACGGAAAACTGGCGGCACAAATCACCGCAAAAATTGTCATGGCTTCGGCTGCCCGGTTAATTGACATTCTCCATCGCTGACGAAACAATAATAAGATAGCCGAAATTAGCGTACCTGCGTGACCAATACCCACCCACCACACAAAGTTGGTGATATCCCACGCCCATCCTACGGTTTTATTAAGTCCCCAGACACCGACACCATTCCAAAGCAGCATCCAAAAACAATAAGCGCCTAACAGAAAGAGAACAACCGAAACACTTATGGCTATCCACCAAAGGTTTGTAGGTTTTCCTTCAACTTGTCTGCTGATGTCTTCTGAAACATCCCTGACGGTCTTTCCGCCTGTTACCAGGGGTTCACGTATCGATGAGGTGACTTGCATAAAATCGTTAAGCGTTTTCGTTTATTCGTTTAAGCGTGATCTACAGCTTTATCTTTATTTCTAATTTTTGTGAGATAAAAAATATTAGGCTTAACACCGAGTTCTTCCAAAGCCCGATAGGCTCTCGGATTGCCAATCTTCTTATCAAAACCGTAATTAAACACCTTCTCGGTAGTACCATCGTCTTTTTTCACCTCGATGTAGTGTTCAATCTTTAATAGTTTACTGAGTTTACTGTCTGGATTATTCATATCGCCAAACAATATTGCGCCTGAAGAACAAGCCGCCTGGCAGGCTGTTACTACTTCTCCGTCTTTCAATGTTCTCCGTTCGCGTTTAGCCTTCAACTTACCAGACTGAATTCGTTGCACACAGAACGAACATTTTTCCATTACCCCACGTGAGCGAACCGTTACATCAGGGTTTAACACCATTCTGCCCAAATCGGTGTTCATGGCCGGATTTGATTGATAAAACTGTTGATTATCATGGTATTTAAACCAATTGAATCTTCGCACTTTATAGGGGCAGTTATTGGCACAATAACGTGTACCAATGCAGCGGTTATATACCATTTGGTTCAAGCCTTCTGTGCTATGCGTGGTAGCTGCTACGGGGCAAACGGTTTCGCACGATGCGTTATTACAATGCTGGCACAACATCGGTTGGAATGTAACCTCGGGATTTTCTGCTGCTTTTTCGAGGCCTTTGTAATCTCCCTCTTTGGCATCGCTGCTGTAGTACCGATCAATGCGCAACCAATGCATTTCTCGCCTGTTGATAACTTCTTGTTTGCCAACCAGTGAAATGTTATTTTCTACATTACAGGCTACCACACATGAACCGCATCCTGTACAGGTGTTCAAATCAATAGCCATACCCCAGTGGTGGTTAGGGTAAGAATGGCCCTTCCACATGCTGATCGTTCCCGGATCTACTTTCTCGTCCCACTTAGTTACTTTAGGATTTTCTCTTCCAGCAAATGGATCTTCCTTGAATTCGGCAAGTGTAGCTTCTTGAATGATATTCTCGCGCCCCATGTAGGTTTGATGTATCTGTGTTTGCGCAAGTTGAAAATCATCATTCGTTTTCTCGATTGAAACGCCTGTTGTTGCACTGTAGTTCAGCGAACCGTTAAGCGAAGAAACCATGGGGTAAACATTTACTCCAATGTTCTCGGCTACTAAGCCCACTTTTGTGCGGCCATATCCTAACGCAATGCCAAGCGTTCCTTCTGCCTGCCCCGGTTGAATCAATGCGGCTACAATAACTGATTTTCCGTTGGCCGTAACTTTTACTTTTTGCGTATTGCCTTCTGCATCATTCTTAATGCCTAGCTTGGTCGCGTCTTTTTGCGACACTGTCACATAATGATCCCACACTGATTTTGTAATGGGGTCGGGTAATTCTTGAAGCAATGGATTGTTGGCTTGTGAACCGTTGCCCACACCGTAGCTTTCGTAAATGCAAAGCTCAAAACCTTCGTTAGTTGCTTTGTAGCTGGAAGCAATGGCCGTGGCTGCCTGTTGTTCTTTGCCGGTAAATGACAGACTCTTTGAAGGTGCTTTGGTTTTGTCTTTCTCTTTGCCTTTTGTTTTTTCTTTGGGTGTTTCTTCTACAACTCCGGTTGACTGGTAAATACCATCATATAAACACTTATCCCAAAAAGCCTGAAAATCTCCGCCTTTAGAGTAGAACCAGTTCTTCCAATTTTCCTGAAGAACATTAAAATAATCTTCTGTTTTATCACCACTCCAAGCGAGGAAACTCAACTGTGCCTGTCGTGTTTTAAATATAGGCGTAATGGCCGGCTGAGATAAACTGTATGTATTTGGTTTAGGTTCAAAGTCACTCCACGACTCCAGGTAATGATGATCAGGAGCCATGTAAGCCGAAGCCGAAGCGGTTTCATCAGGTGTATAAGAAGTAGAAACCGTAAGCGAAATATTCTTCAGTGCACTACCCAACTCTTCGCCCATCGGATGGTCATAAACCGGGTTGCAGTTATAGAAAATAACCGCTCCTATTTTTCCCTCTTTGGCATCAGCAATGAATGTGGCCATCGCCTCATCATTTCCCTTTCTAAAGTTTACCGGAAGACTTGTATTGATCGTTGTTCCATAGCTTTCCAGCATGTCGTTAATTCCATTGATCAATACCTGAACGTTTTTATCGTTCGATCCGCAAACAACCAACGCACTTCCTTTGTTTGCCCACAAATCTTCAGCCGCTTTTTCCAAGTGCTGGATTTTATCAATGCCAACAGAGGTTGCTGACTTTCCTGCTTTTGCCGCAATCAAGTTATACAACTGAGCTACTACTAACCCAAGTTGTGAGGGTTTGATCATCGTACGATAATCAGCGTTTGCACCAGTTAGCGACAAATTTGACTCAAACTGATAGTGCCGTGACATCTCTCGTTTGTCTTCACTCACTTCCCGGGTTGAGGCATACTGTTTTGTAAATTCGATGGGCGAAATCCATGTGCCTAAAAAGTCGGCATCAATACTTACTATGGTTTTTGCTTTGCTGAAATCATACGAGGGAATCATGGCTACGCCAAAATTTTCTTCGTTGGCTTTAGCTACTCCATAAGCCGAAACCTGATCATACTGAATATGCTCTGTGGTGGGATATTTTGTTTTAAACTTAGCAAGAGTTGCCAGTGTACTTGGGCTCAGAATTGTATTGCTGATGATTCGGATAGCAGCGCCTTTTTCGGCTGCCTCTTCCAGTTTTAAAATAATTTCTTTGTCAATGGTTTCCCAATCAGTTTTGGAACTTCCTTTTTGCGGACCACGAAGTCTGTAGTTATCATACAATGAAAGTACCGAAGCCTCTACCTGTGCGCTCGTTCCACCAAGGGATACGGTTGATAAACTGTTTCCTTCTATTTTAATAGGCCGGCCATCCCGTACTTTTACTACAATACTGCAATAATCACCACCATTTACATACGATGATGCGTAATAGTTGGGTATGCCTGGATCAGCATCTACCGGTTTCATCACATACGGGATTGCTTTTCTCACCGGAGCCTCACATGCTGCCAAGGAAGCCGCGGCCATACTAAAGCCCATCATGCGGAGGAAGTCTCTGCGTGAGTGACCGGGATTTTCTTCAACACCCAAATCAACAAATTCTTTGTCGGCATGTTTCACATAGGCCGAATCGTTCGTCAGTTGGGGTAACCCCTTCCAGTATATTTTATTATTACTCATAGAGCGGTTCTAAAAAATAGTATATCAATAATGACATTTTGAGCACTCCAGCCCGCCAATGTCTTCCACTTTCATTTTTGACTTGCTGCCTTTGGCCGCGTTGTGCAACTGCACGAGTCTGTCATAGTATGCATTGCCTTGCGTATTTACATCTGTCTTCCGATGGCAATCGATGCACCACCCCATGGTGAGTAATGAATATTGTTTCACTACTTCCATTTCTTCAATCGGGCCGTGGCAAGTTTGGCACTGAATGCCCGCCACATTATAATGTTGTGAGTGATTAAAGTAAGCCAAATCAGGCAAATTATGGATGCGAACCCACTCAATTGGTTTTTGTTTTCCCGTGTAAGAAGCAGTCTTTGCATCGTAGCCTATGGCTGCATAAATTTTTTGAATTTCAGGAGATTCTTTTTTTATCTGCGAGTGGCAGTTCATACAGATATTGGGTGACGGGATATTAGCTTGTTTATCTTTAGTGGCACCTGTGTGGCAATACACACAGTTAATTTCATAAGCACCGGCATGAAGCTTGTGCGAAAAGGCAATTGGTTGCTTAGGTTGATATCCTTGCTGAATACCAATGGAGTAAAGTCCATCAATCACCGTTTTAAATGTAATAGCTCCAACAACAAACATCACCAGGAAAATAAATCCAGGACTTTTAACAAAGCCCGACCAAGTATAGGGGTTGTTTACCTCATCTCGGTCAGCTTCATCTAATTGTGTATCGTTGAGGTATTTCTTGAGTGCATTAGAAATTAAACTAAGAATGACCAGCATTAATACTAATATGATGATCATACCCACCAAAATAGCATCGAGGTAACCGGTTGGTACGGCTGATTCGGATGCACCGTTTCCGCTAGCCGCCTGTTGGCTGGCTGCGGGTGCATCTACTTTATCAGCTTCCGATTTCACATAAGCCAAGATGCTCATGATCTGATCATCAGTATAACTGGTAAAAGCCGTCATCTGGCTTTTGTTATACTCATTATACAAATTGTTGGCATACTTATCGCCACTGGCAATTACTTTGGCAGAATTGCGCACCCAATCTTTTATCCAAGCAATGGAGGGGACACGTGTTTCAACACCTGCCAATGCAGGGCCAACTAATTTTTGTTTTACGCGATGGCATGCTTTGCAATTGCCATTGAATAGCTCTTCACCAGCTTTGATTACTGCTGCGTCTTTTGAAATTTCTTGTGCTAAAGAAATGGTGGAAAGAGAGACGAGAAAGGCGAAGATAAATAACTTGAGTGAACCAACTAATTTTTCCTTCATCGTGGTAGGTTTTGTAAACCGCTTTTTTTTCGGAACGCACAAATCTACACTTCAAAGCCGTTTTTTCAAATTTATTTTATTCACAAGCAATTTTTTTTTCGATTGTGTCTGAGTTCTGTATAAAAAAATGAAGATGACTACTTGTGAAAACATCACACCTCCTCATTGTCTCCTGATGTTACTAATTTAGATTGATTATAAATTATATTTCCGCTATAGATACGCACTAAAGACAAAATTTTAGAGTTAAAAAAAGAAGTAATCCTTCAAATTGAAAGTAAAACCGGAGACTTCTACCGTAGTCTGCCCAGTAAGCAGGCAGGTTGCTCTGCATAGGCATTCTTATCTTTGTAAAAGAACTCCGAATTAATAATTATCCTAAACTTATTACTGAATTAGATACTCAGTGAAGTGATCGTAGCTACAGTGAGCATACCCGAAGAATTATTTCCATCTGATAATATATGCTCAACTACTTTCTGTCATTCTTTTAATCAGCGCATAGAAATTTTACAGAAGACTTTAATGCATGGTGTCGTTTATTCAGGTGCAATATTTCTTTATAAATGCTCTGTCTTTTTTCTTTGGATCTGTCGGTTTTTTGTAACTCTTTTTACAGGATGATAAAAATAATTTAGCAACTTTGTGAGTGGCTTTGATCATGAGCAGGTACTCAAAACTAAATTCCCAACAAATTGAAACGGTCTTTCTTTTTATTACTGCTTACTGGAGCAGTTCATCTTTGTCATAGCCAAGCCACTGAGGTTCCCATTACACTCATAGATGCCACAAGTTGGGTAGCCAATGGCTCCCCCTTTACCATTACCGGATCTGTTTCCTTTTACGAAGGAGCCTTGCTCTCACCCCAAGAATGCCACAAACAACCGTTCAGGGTGGAAAATTTTCCTGAATTGTGGCCAGAAAAAAATGGTAAACGTTTAGAAACCGGAACCTATTTAATCAGGGTGTTACTTCCCACCACACACGACAGCACGCTCGCTGTGTCTATTCCTGAAGTATATAATTCGTATCAATTGTATGCCTATGGAAAATTGATTGCACAGAATGGCATAACCGGCAAAACAAAACAAGAAACCAAACCGCAGTGGCTACCCCAAACGGTTTCATTTAAAGTAGAGAACGACACCCTCAGTTTAGTACTTCAGATCGCTAATTTCTACCATGCAAAATCGGGAATAAAGAAACCTATCTTTCTTGGCTCAGTGAATCAACTGGAGCACCGGAAAACGATAAGTAAAAACTATAATTTAGTTGAGACCCTAATGTTGCTCATTACCGGGTTATTTTTTCTCGTCCTTTCTTTTATCAATTCAAAAAAGGGTGCCCCATTTTATTTTGCTATGCTGTGCATTACTTGGGCAATCCGGTCGGTTTTCTCCAATAATTATCTGTTTGCCACTTACTACCCTGATTTCAGTTGGGTGGCCACAGTGCGCATTGAGTACATCACTTTATATTTTACCATGATTTGGGCAATTTTAACTATAGCCAATCTTTTTCAAAACGAAACCAACTTGATCATTAAGTACAGTCTGGTTATGGTCAATTTTGTTTTTGTAGCTTTTTCGATTTTTACAGACCCAAGAAACTTCACAGAAGGACTTAATATTTATTTGATTGTCTCAGGTTTGCTTCTATTCTATGTTGGGTACATCGTTATTCACGCCTGGGTAAATGAACGGACAGGCTCAGGGTTGCTCACGCTTTCTATTATATTGGGGTTGATCATTTTCTCTTACGATATTTTTGTGTACGAGGGGTTTTCAACGTATGAGCCGGTGATCTTTGGTATTGGCTACATTTTTATTTTCATGCTTATCGCATGGGCACTGGCCATGCAACTCAACCTGATCAAAAGCAAACAGACACCCACCAATAGCCTTACCTATGAAGACCTCTACAAAAAAGAAGACTGAATTTTAATTCTTCCTGTTGAAATCGCCACTTTAGGCTACTTTTGTAGTTTCTATTTTTCAGGATATGGCAGATTACACCAAAGAAGAGATCAAACGTATTGAAGATAAGTGGCGCAATAAGTGGGCAAACGATCAGATTTATACGGTATCGAACGACTCTTCGAAACCTAAATGTTATGTACTCGATATGTTTCCCTACCCTTCGGGTGCAGGGCTGCATGTGGGCCATCCGCTCGGCTACTTTGCCTCCGATATTTATGCACGCTTCAAGCGGCTAAAAGGATTCAATGTACTTCACCCAATGGGCTTTGATGCCTTTGGACTGCCGGCCGAACAATATGCCATTGAACACGGTGTGCACCCGGCAAAATCTACCCAAGAAAACATTCTTACTTACAAGAGACAACTGGGAAAGATCGGCTTCTGTTATGACTGGAGCCGTGAAGTGCAAACCTGCGATCCGTCTTATTATAAATGGACACAATGGATTTTTCTGCAACTGTTCGATAGTTGGTTCAACCGCAAAACCAATAAAGCCGAGCGCATCACCACACTTACCTGGATTTTTGAAAACGAGGGGAATGCTGAATACCCCACTCCAAATCAAAAATCTAAAACTCAAAAATTTACAGCGGCTGAATGGAAAGCCCTCAACCAAAAGCAACGTCAAGAAATTTTGATGGAGTACCGACTGGCCTACCTGGCCTACACCGATGTAAACTGGTGTGAAGCCCTGGGAACCGTGCTCGCCAACGATGAAGTAATCAATGGCGTGAGCTATCGTGGAGGGTTTCCTGTGGTGAAAAAACAAATGCGCCAGTGGAGTTTGCGCATCACCGAATATGCCGAGCGGTTACTCAAAGGATTGGATGAAATTGACTTCAGTGATTCGATGAAAGAAATCCAGCGCAATTGGATTGGCAAAAGTGTTGGAGCTGAATTGGAGTTTGAAATTCAACATTTGAAATTCAACATCAAAGTATTCACCACTCGCCCCGACACAATCTTCGGAGTTGATTTCATGGTACTCGCCCCTGAACATGAATTGGTAAAATCGATCACTACCCAAGAACAAAAAACAGAAGTAGACAATTATTTAAAATACGTGGAGAGCCGCTCGGAAGTGGAGCGCATGGCCGAAGTAAAAAAAATTACCGGTGTCTTCACAGGTACTTATGCCATCAATCCGCTGAGCGGAAAAAAAATTCCGGTTTGGATCAGTGAATATGTATTGGCCGGCTATGGCACAGGCGCCATTATGGCTGTGCCATGCGGAGATGAACGCGATTTTAAATTTGCAAAGCATTTTAACATTCCGGTCACCAACATCATTGGCTCGCATTACACGGGCAACGAAGCAAATCCAACCAAAGATGCCGTTCTTGAGAATTCCGGATTTCTGAATGGGCTCATCATGAGCAAAGCCATTGATGTAGCCATTGGTGAACTAGAAAAAAGGAAAATCGGCAAGCGCAAAGTAAATTACAAAATGCGCGATGCGGGCTGGAGCCGCCAGCGCTATTGGGGCGAGCCCTTTCCGGTGATCTACCGCGATGGCATGCCTTATCCGATGAATGAAAATGAATTGCCGCTCACTTTACCAGACACCGACAATTTCAAATCGAGTGGCAATGGCGAAGGGCCCCTGGCCAACCTGAACGAGTGGATCAATGTTTCTGACAACGCCAAACGCGACAGCAACACTATGCCCACGCACGCAGGTGCAGCTTGGTACTTTTTGCGCTACATGGATCCGCACAATGAGAAAGAATTTGCCGGCAAAAAAGCTCTTGATTATTGGAACCAGGTGGATGTTTACATTGGCGGATCAGAACATGCCGTGGCACATTTGCTCTACTCAAGATTGTGGGTAAAAATTTTGCATGACCTGGGTTATCTCAACTTTGATGAACCATTTAAAAAGCTGATCAACCAGGGAAAGATTACAGGCGATTCGAGGTTTGTGTACCGTGTAAGAGGAACCAACAAATTTGTTTCGTCAGGAGTAAAAGATAAGTATGAAACAGATGAACTTCGCACTGATGTTAATATAGTGAATGGATTGGAGCTCGATACCGAAGCGTTCAAAAAATGGAGACCTGACTTTGTCAGCGCTGAATTCATTTTAGAAGAAGACGGAAAATACATCTGTGGTTCAGCCATTGAAAAAATGAGTAAGTCATATTTTAATGTGGTTAATCCAGATAAAGTAATTGATGCTTATGGGGCCGATACCCTGCGCCTCTACGAAATGTTTCTCGGTCCGTTAGAAGCCAGTAAACCCTGGAGTACCAGCGGCATAGATGGTGTGTACAAATTTTTGCGCAGGTTCTGGAATTTATTTCATGACTCTAATGGCAATGTGAACGTAATCAATGCCGAACCTACCCATGAAGAATTGAAGGTGCTTCATGCCACGATTAAAAAAGTAGAACAAGACATTAACAACTTTTCATTCAACACCTCGGTGAGTGCGTTTATGATCTGTGCCAATGAGTTGAGTTCAATGAAATGCAACAAGCAAAAAATCTTAGAACCACTAACCATTGCACTCTCACCATTTGCCCCGCATATAGCCGAAGAACTTTGGGAAAAACTAGGCCACAGCGATTCAGTATTCAATGCAAGCTATCCGAAATTTGATGAACAATACCTGACCGAAAGTTCATTTGAATATCCAATATCCATAAACGGAAAGGTGCGCGCTAAAATGAACTTTGCTCTTGATATGCCAAAAGAAGACATTGAAAAAATAGTTCTTGCTTCGGAGGTTGTTCAAAAATGGAGCGAAGGTAAACCACCCAAAAAAGTGATAATTGTTCCGGGAAAAATTGTGAACATTGTCTTGTAAAAGAATCGTACCGGGTATTTTAACTCATTTTTATCTGGCCACCTGAAATTGTTTTCGTGATTCAGTTATGAAAATAAGTTGGTGACAATCCGTTAAAGCGTTTATGCGTTTGACTTTTTTTTTCTTCATCATGATGCTGTTGGGTCCGTTAGCTGTCACGGGCCAAGCGATCATCAAAGGAAAAGTCATTGATAGCGTTAGCCACCAGCCCATTGCATTTGCCAATCTTACCCTGAGGGATGGGCGAAGCGGTTGCACCACTGATATTGAGGGAAATTATTCATTACCCATTCCTGCCGGATATTCTGACTGGATTGCTATCACACACATCAGTTATAAGACCAAAAAAAAATCCCTTCAACAACTACAAAGTAACTCCATGGTGTTGCTTCTACCCTCGTCTACACAGTTGGGCGAAATCACCATAACGGGCACTCAAGTAGAAAACCCGGCTTTCCGGATTATCCGCCACACCATTGCGCATAAAAAAGACAATGACCCACACAACCTAAAATCGTATCAATACATTTCGTACAACAAGTTTATGGTAACGATGAGCGCCCCATCGGTTAAAATGGACTCTACCCTAAAGGCTTTACGCACCCGGCCCGATACCATGAAGTTGACTAAAAAACAAAAACAACTTCTCAGTTTCGACAGCCTGCTGCAGACCACACATTTTTTTCTGAGCGAATCGGTAACAGAAAAAAAAGTAATCAATCCTAATCAGGAAAAAGAAAAATTACTCGGCTTACAAGTATCCGGATTTAAGAGCCCGATCTTCACCAGCCTGGCCAACAATTACCAACCCATCTCATTTTACGGAGACAATATTTTTCTGCTCGATCAGGATTTTATCAATCCGGTAAGCAAAGGCACATTTAGCCGGTACAGTTTTCAACTGGCCGATACCTCTTATTCGGGGCAAGACACCATTTACATCATTCGCTACCAGCCCAAGTCTAAAACATTTTTCAATGGACTGAAAGGAATTCTCTCGGTCAGTACCGATGGCTGGGCTATCAAAAACGTAATCGCCTCATCGGCTGACTCGCTCGCCAAGATCGGCATTCGTATACAACAGAACTATGAAAAGACGGATAACCATTGGTTTCCCACGCAACTCAATACAGATATTACTCTAAAAGAATATGTTTTTGCTTCGCGTAAGATGCTCTTGCACCAGCGTAGTTTTCTTAAAGAAATAAAAATCAACCCGGTGCTCAGCCGCTCTGATTTTGGCGATGTGAAAATAGATCTCACACTTCCCAAGGCTCAAGAAAATAAACAATCATTGACGCAATTCAGAAACGACAGCCTCGATCGCAAAGAACGCAGAACTTATTCGCTCCTCGATAGCACCATGCGAAAAATGCGGTGGCTCGACAAAGGCATAGAAATGCTGGTGACACAAGCTATACCTCTTGGAGCATTTGAGTTGGACCTGAATCGCATCCTGCGGGTAAACCGGTATGAATCGTACCGACTCGGAGCAGGAATTTACACCAGCAACCGGTTTTCAAAATGGTTGCGGCTAGGCGGATATGCCGGCTATGGTATTCGTGATAAGCAATGGAAATACGGAGGCGAAATGCGCTTCAATTTCAATACAAACAAAGATTTTTTTTTAAAATTCTCCTACGCCAAAGATATTTATGAAACTGGCTCATCACACCTCATCAGCGATGGGCAATTACTTGGCACACAAAGCCTGAGAAACTGGGTTTCGTACCAATACGACCGTATCAAATTTCAAAAAATAGAATTAGGATATTTGATCTTACCTGACGTGCATGCGCAACTTTTTGTTTCAAGAAATGAAATCCATCCTACCTACACTTATCAGTTGCAATTCAACAACGAAGTAATGGATCATTTCATCATTGCCGAAACCGGTGTGGTTCTTCGGTATGTACGCAACGAAAGTTACCTGGGCCTAAACGGAAAAAAAGTGTTTATCGGCCAACGGTTTCCGGTGTTTACTTTTTCACTGGCGCAAGCCGTTACCCTATTCGATGCGCAAAATTTCAACTATACTCGCATCGATTTTTCTGCGAAAGAATTATTCACTCATCGCAATGGCAGTAAAACACGATTTTTTTTTGCCGGAGGGTACATCAACGGCATAGCTCCATACGGAAAACTATATACCGGGCGTGGAGCACGCAACACCTCTTATTTAGTAGACGATTATTTTCAAACCATGGGGCTTTATGAATTTACTGCATCACAATATGCCTCTGTTTTTGTACAACACAATTTTGGAAACGTACTGCTCAATAAAAAATATTCTAAACCCGAGTTGGTATTCTATCAACATGCGGGCATCGGAAAATTAGAAAATCAAAATGTACACTTAGGACTGACTTTAAAAAGTTTTGACAAAGGATTTATCGAGTCAGGCATCGGGCTGAACAACCTCTTTCGTTTTAACTATGCTAATATAGGTTATATGGGTATAGGTGGTGCCGCATTTTACCGGTACGGCCCTTATCAATTTGCCAATGCGCCAGACAATATGTTCTGGCGTGTTACATTAAGTTTAGTAATCTGACGAAAGCCAGTTAAAGGCATCTGGCACTTCCGGTTTTTTTATTTAAGATGGCCTGTTGAAAAGCAAAAACCATAGGGTATTTCTTCAAAACCTACCATCCGTTAGTTTCACCAAAACATTTCCTTACCTTCGCAACGATAAAAAAAAGGAAATGTATCACTCTAAAATAGTCGGGCTGGGTCATCACGTGCCTGATACCGTCATCACCAATCAATACTTATCCAACCTGATGGAAACCACAGACGAGTGGATTGTGGAGCGAACCGGAATTAAAGAGCGCAGGTGGATGAACCCTGCACAAGACACTGTAGCCAACATGGCTGCTAAAGCCACACACATGGCACTGCAACGAGCCAATCTGAAAGAAACAGATATCGACTTCATTGTATTTGCCACCATTACGCCCGATTATTTTTTCCCGGGCTCGGGTGTGTTGCTGCAACGAGAACTCGGCTTAGACGGAAAAATTGCAGCACTTGATATTCGCAATGCCTGCTCGGGTTTTATTTATGGACTATCTGTGGCCGATCAATTCATTAAAACAGGTATGTACAAAAATGTGCTGGTAATCGGGGCTGAAATTCAATCTACCGCACTCGACATTTCCACTCGTGGAAGAAACACAGCCGTAATTTTTGGTGATGGTGCCGGAGCAGCCATCTTGCAGCAATCCGATAAACCCGGAATTCTTTCTACCCACCTTCACTCTGACGGAAAATTTGCTGAAGAGTTGTATGTAAAAGACCCCGGTAGCAGCCGGCCACATGCCGAGCGCCAGCCAGAGCAAATATTAGATACCACTACCTATAAAGTAGTCATGAACGGCAACCAGGTATTTAAACACGCCACCACCCGATTCATGGAAGTAATCCAGGAAGCATTAGACACCAACCACCTCAAAAAAGAAGACATCAGTTTACTGGTGCCACACCAGGCCAACTTGCGCATCAGTCAATACATACAGCATAAACTTGCCCTGCGCGATGAGCAGGTGTTCAACAATATTCAACATTACGGCAATACAACAGCCGCCTCGATACCGATAGCCATGAGCGAGGCATGGTCACAAGGAAGAATCAAAGAAAATGACGTACTTTGCCTGGCCGCATTTGGCAGTGGCTTTACATGGGCCTCTGCGCTGATCCGGTGGTAAACTAAATTCAAGATTTGAAATTCATTATTCTACTTGACTTATATTTGATTGAGAATACTGGCACCTCATTTTTTGAATCTTGAATTTGAAATTTTGAATCAATGAAGACATCCGCCTACAACCCCAGCCCGCTGGAAGTCGATATGGCCAACGCACTTTTCATCTTGCAAAAAGAAATACAAAAGCATTTGCAAGACAATGAAGTGATTCACGTTGAGACCAACATTAAGCGCGACAACCCCATGGTAAAATTCAGTTTGCTTGATAAAGATGGCGACCCCCATGAAATTGTGGTGCGCATTGTGCAGATACCGGATAAGTTTTAAAATCGCGAAGCTAAAAAATTAGTTACCATACCCGATGAAAAGAAAGGTAGTCATTGTTTCCATTGTGCTGTCTGGGCTGGTGCTGTTTTCTTTCACCACTCCGGCCGACCGTTTATTTGAGATAGCTAAAAATCTGGAAATTTTCAGTGCCCTGTTTAAAGAGGTAAATGCGTTGTATGTAGATGACACCAATCCCAACCGCATGGTACGCAACGGTATCGATGCCATGCTCAACTCACTGGATCCTTACACCAATTACATTCCCGAAGATGAAATAGAAGACTATCGAAGTCTCAGCACCGGGCAATACGGGGGCATCGGAGCCTCCACCATCAGTTTTGGTAAACGCATCGTGGTAAATATGGTGTTCGAAAATTACCCAGCTTTTAAAAATGGGTTGAAGATTGGCGATGAAATTATGAAAATCAATGGTGTGGAGTTGGCCAAAATTTCGGTTGAGGAATCCAACCGGCTGATGAAAGGCCAGGTGGGCACGATTGTAAAAGTAGCCGTAAAGCGGTATAACCACCCAGAACTAATCAATCTTGAATTTAAACGCGAAAAAATAAAAATAAATAGTGTGCCCTACTTTGGGATGATTCCCGACTCAGAAGTAGGCTTAGTACAACTTACCGAGTTTACCAACGACTGCAGTAAGGAACTGAAAAAAGGAATTCAGTCATTGAAAGAACAAGGTGCTAAAAAATTGATTTTGGATTTGCGCGGAAACCCGGGCGGCCACTTAAACGAAGCCGTTGACATATGTAACTTCTTTATCCCGAAAGGGAAGTTAGTAGTTTCCACTAAAGGCAAAAGCGAACAGCGCGATTATGAAACACAAAACAATCCGCTGGACGAAACCATTCCCATAGCCGTGCTTATTAACCGCTCTAGCGCTTCGGCTTCTGAAATTGTAGCCGGCACCCTGCAGGATTATGACCGTGCCGTCATCTTGGGGGAGCGCTCTTACGGCAAAGGACTTGTGCAGATAAGCAAACCTTTTGTTTACAACTCCTACATCAAGATTACCTCAGCCAAATACTATACACCCAGCGGCCGGTGCATTCAGGTACTTGATTACTCACATCGCAGGGCTGACGGAAGTGTAAGTTCAGTTCCTGATTCCATCAAAAAAGAATTTAAAACATCCAAAGGCAGAAAAGTGTATGACGGTGGTGGTATTGAACCCGATGTACTGTTTGATAAGACCCCTCCTAATGACTTTGTCATTGCATTGATTCGTCAAGGATTTATTTTTGATTATGCCACCCAGTATGCCGCCACACATCCGGCTATAGCCAAACCTAAAAATTTTTCACTTACCCCTGCCGAGTACCAATCGTTTGTCAACTGGATGAAGGATAAAAAGCCCCAGTATAAAACAAAGATTGAAACAGATATTAAAGAACTCGAAGATGAAGCAGCCCAAGAACACCTGGCCATTCAACCTCAACTGGATCAACTCAAACAAAATTTGGCAGAAATTCATTTGACTGATTACATCACCCATAAAGACGCGATTCAATCTGCATTAACGCAAGAAATTGCAGCCCGGTATTATTACGAACGGGGTTCAGCCGAGTATTCCATCAGCCACGATCAGGAAATAGTCAAAGCCGTTGAGGTCTTGAACAATAGTCAAGACTATAAAAAATTGCTCCACCAGCCGTGATCTAATTTCTCTGGCTTAAAGCCACTCTACAACTCCTGGAAAAACCCATTGTGCATACCAATATCCTGAATTACTTTGCACATCGTTCGGCAATACTTTATGGATAATACTCTGAATCAAAATCAGTCGGGCATGAAGAAGGCATTAATCATCTATGCCCTGGTGGTTTTAGCTGGTTTATGTATCATTCCATTTACCCGCCAGTTGGATTTTATTGCTGGCTGGCAAAATCCGTCAGCCATATGGATTGTCAAAATTTTTCAGTTCTTCTCCGATTCTGTCAGTTTCATCAGTTTTGGTATCCCGGTTGCAATTACCATAGCAAGAGAAGTCAAATCCGGTTACAACAAGAAACAAAACCGCCTTTCATTGCTTTACATTGTGCTAAGTATTGCGATTGGTGGTTTGGTTTCGCGAATTATAAAAGAGAGTGTAGCTGAGCCCCGCCCTTATGAAGTAGATCCAAGAATTGTACAACTCAGTGTTGGTGGCGGCTATTCTTTTCCATCGGGTCACACCACTGAAGCGTTTGCATCGGCAATGGCAGTGTCATTGCTTTTTGCTCGATGGACAATAATTATTCCTCTTTTTGCTTGGGCTAGCTTAGTGGCTCTCTCGCGTATTTATCTGGGGGTACATTATCCGTTTGATATTTTTATGGGCATGTTTATCGGGTCGCTGTCTGCGTGGGCTTTATCTTATTTTCTATTCAGAAAATACCTCAATAGTTCCGCAGTGAAGTAGCGGGA
Source organism: Bacteroidota bacterium (assembly GCA_018266435.1). Taxonomy (GTDB): domain Bacteria; phylum Bacteroidota; class Bacteroidia; order Cytophagales; family Cyclobacteriaceae; genus ELB16-189. The sequence continues at coordinate 62,370 of JAFEAL010000013.1, forward strand.
TTAGCATGAGCTGCCCGCAGCGCCTGTGTGCTAACAATCAGCAAGGCAAACACCAGGGCAATCACACCGGTAACCGGAAAGACCCACCACCCGATTTCGGTTCTGATGGTATAACGATCTAAATATTTATCGAGCAACCACCAGGCTACCGGGGCTGAAATAACAAATGAAATAATCACCAACACCGAAAAATCTTTCGATATCAAACCAACCAAGTTGGAAACGGATGCGCCCATCACTTTTCTTATGCCGATTTCCTTCGTTCGTTGTTCGGCCGTATAGGCGGCCAAGCCAAATAGCCCAAGCCCGGTAATAAAAATAGTGAGCGTAGCAAATAAGCTGGCCAGCTTACTGGTCAGATTAATCGTAGTAAATTTTTTCTGAAATTCCTGATCGGCAAATCGGTAGGTAAAAGGATAGGCCGGTGAGTATTTTTCAAAAATGGATTTGACCGTATTGATAGAAGCCTGAAGGTCTTTTGTTTTTTTCAGACGGATGGTAACTGATCCACCCCAATCATCGAGCACCATAAACAAAGGTTTTACGGGTTCATAAGGCGACCCCATCAATACGTTATCAACTACACCTATCAATTTTCTTTTCTTGTCCCACAAGTCAAGCTCGGTGCCAATGATCGGCTCCTTTAAATTCATTAGCGCCAACCCGGCTTTGTTTATGATGATCGCTGATGAATCGCTTTTAATATCTTCAGAAAAATCACGGCCTTCAATAACTTTTATACCCATTGTTTTTGTGTAGTCATATTCGGTAACAAGCGTAGTAAAGATTACTTTCAAACCTTCAGGCTTACCGGGCCACCCCACAAAGTTGTTGCTGTTGATATTGGTAATCTCGCTATTGGCGCGGGTTACAGCCTCCACCACGCCTGAGTTGAGCAGTTCAAGTTTAATCGGTATATAGTTTTTCTTCACTTCACTGGTAAAATCGGTAGCTACCAGGTTCTCCTGATCATATCCCAACGCACGGCCTTTCACTAATTGAATTTGCCGGTAAATCACCAATGTGCCAATGATCAGCAAAATCGAAAAACCGAATTGCAGGGTTACCAAAACTTTGCGCGGAAGGCTGGCGTTTTTGCCAACGGTTGGTTTTCCTTTTAACACTTTTACAGGCTGGAAGGAAGATAGATAAAAAGCGGGGTAACTTCCGGAAACAAATCCTGTACAAAGAATTGCACCTACTGAAATCAGCCAAAATTCTTTTGAGGCATAGTTGATGACCAATTCTTTTTCAACTAAAGAATTATAAACCGGCAAAAGAAGTTGAGCCAAGAGAATAGCTATGACAAATGCAAGAAAAGAAATGAGTGTTGATTCGCCAATAAATTGTAAAATCAATTCCACTCTTCGTGAACCAACGCTTTTGCGAATCCCAACCTCACGCGCACGGTGTTCAGACCGGGCGGTGGCCAGGTTCATAAAATTGATACAAGCAATGATCAAAATAAAAACAGCAATCACGGTAAAGAGTTGCACATAGTCGCTCATGCCGCTGGTCTCCACTCCGTTATCAAAATTTGAATAAAGCCTCCAGCGTGGCATGGGGTACAAAAACAATTCAGGTTTCATGTCTTTTTCGCCATGATTCTGCAACATCATTTTAATTGACTTATCAACAGCGGCCTTGTCGCCCGGCTCATTGGTTTCCACAAATACCTGAAATGAATAATTTCCCCAGTTGGTATTGTTTTTTTTAATCCATTCGCTCACTTGCTCCCTGAATTTCCATGTAAGCAGAAAGTCAAATTGAAAGGAGGAGTTCTTGGGCACATTTTTGAGAATGCCTGTTACTTTGAGTTCGTGTTCGTTATCGAGGCGAATGGTTTTGTTGATGGGGTCTTCATTATCAAACAGTGCTTTGGCTACTGATTCTGATATAATGATGGAACGCGGGTCATCTAAAACCTGAGCCGCATTACCCGCAAGCAGGGGAAATTCAAACATCTCCAGAAACTCTTCGGATACATAAAACCCCCGCTTCATTAATCGCTTTTCTCCGCCTGTTGAAATCAAATGGTCATACCCCCAATCAGTAACCGCTACCCGTTTAATGTGGCTGTCGGCTGTTTTCAACGCTTCGTAAACCGGGAGAGGGACAGATTTCCATGATTTAATCCCTCCATCAAAATATGCGTTTGACCACACTTGTGAGAGGCGATCAACTTTGGGTATAAATTGATCGAATGAGGTTTCGTCAATCACCCAAAGAAAAATAAGAACACTGCATGTGATGCCAATAGCTAAGCCTGAGATATTGATGAACGAGTACATTCTGTTTTTCAGAAGATTTCGAGTGGCAATGAGCAGGTAGTTTTTCAGCATGACTCTGGCTTTTTGTTATTTACTCCGGTCTTTTAAAAAAGTAACAGCAATCCAACTATTTTTTCATGATAGACACATGAACTATAGGGGGGTTGCAGATTCTTAAAAAAAAATACGAGTATTCGCTATGCCTGATACTGTCACACAGTAAAAAAATAGCCCGCACAGCATACACCGTGCGGGCTCTCCCCTAACCTAAACCCCAAGTCTTACGCAACTTTTATCACTTGCTTTAAGGCTTTCTTTTCATCTTTAGGAATGTTCAATTCCAAAATACCATTGTTGTATTTGGCATTGATCTTCGTGCTGTCCACATTTTCGGGTAAAGTAAACGTGCGGCTAAACGAACCATACTGTGTTTCGATCGAATGAAAGTTTTTCTCTTTCTTTTCATTGGTGAACTTACGTTCGCCACTAACAGTGAGGTAATTGTCGTTCACTTCGATCTTGAAATCTTCTTTATTCAAACCAGGCACAGCTACCTGAACTTCGTATGAGTTTTCATTTTCGATCAGGTCAACTTTAGGAGTAAATGTACTCCCACCATTGCGGGTCAGTGATTCATTAAACAACCGATCTACCATGCTGCTGAACGAAGACGGTACGAAATCATTTGGGTTATAACGGATGATGCTCATAGTTTTTATTTTTTTAGTTAAACATGTTTTTTAAGCTCATGCTTATCCTTTAGTGAAAACTATGCCGAAGCAATTATTGCATAGAATTAAGCCAATTTGACTTGATTACAAGCTAATATTTGCATTTTTTAAGACAGAATGTCTTAAATACGAGCCTGATACGTATATAATTCAAAATACCTTCCCTTTCTTTCAATCAGTTCATCGTGTTTGCCTCGCTCGGCAATCTGGCCATTTTCAATCACCAGAATTTGGTCAGCCTGACGGATAGTACTTAAGCGGTGTGCAATGACAAACGTAGTACGGCCTTTCATCAGCGTGCGCAAGCTTTCCTGAATGTAGCTTTCGCTTTCGGTATCGAGATTGGAAGTGGCTTCGTCAAGAATGAGTACTCTTGGATCAGATAAAATAGCTCGCGCTATGGCTACGCGCTGCCGCTGCCCGCCTGAAAGTTTTACACCACGCTCACCAATTACCGTTTCCAATCCAGATTCAAACCGGTTGACGAACTCGTCCACATAAGATGCTTTTACAGCATTCGTCAATTCTTCCTCCGTAGCATTGGGTCGTGGAAATAAAATATTTTCGCGGATAGTTCCTTCAAACAAAAAATCATCTTGCAGCACCACACCCAACTGGCTGCGGTAGCTATTGAGTGAAACCGTAGAAAGATCAATACCGTCCACCGTTATTTTTCCGCTGACGGGATTTAAAAAAGAAGCCGCCAACCCGGCAATGGTTGTTTTGCCCGAACCTGACGTACCTACCAGGGCAATCACACTGCCGGGCTTTGCTTCAAAGCTCACATTGTTTAATACTGTTTTTCCTTCATCATAAGCGAAAGAAACATTTTCAAAAATGATATCTCCATGAATCGTTCCAATTTTATTTATACGCGTGGTGCTGTCATCTTCAGTTGGGGTATTCATAATCTCTTCGGTGCGGTCTAACCCGGCAAAAGCTTCCGTCAACTGGCTGCCGATGTTGCTCATTTGCACGATGGGCGCCACCATAAAAACCATGAACATAGTAAACTGCAAAAAATCTCCGGCTGTCAAATTAAAATATCCACTCAACCCCATGATGCCCACACTGGCGAGGCCCACCAGAAATGTTCCAGAGCTTGTAACAAAACTCGTTGAGGTTAAACTCTTCTTTACGTTTTGAAACAATTTCTCAACGCCCTCTTCAAAGACTTTTATTTCTTGTTGCTCAGCATTAAATCCTTTGATCACCCTCATGCCGTTGAGTGTTTCAGTAAGGCGGCCGGTAACATCGGCTGTGATTTTTCCGCGTTCACGAAAAACAGGACGTATGATAGCAAATGCTTTGAGCGTGATCACGCCAAAGATTGACATGGGCAACAAGACGAACAGTGTCATCCAGGGGCTGATGTGGATTAAAAATACAATGGATACAATGGCTGTGAGAATTCCACCCACTAATTGCACCAGTCCGGTGCCCACCAAATTCCTAACCCCCTCCACATCATTCATCACTCTTGATACCAGTGCTCCTGCTTTTTGATTATCAAAATAGCGAATGGGCAATCGCAACAAATGCTTCTGCACACTCGATCGAAGTACTGAAATCAAATGTTGAGCTTCTACACTCAACAGTTTGGTGAGCACAAACGAGGTAACAGACTGAATTAAGATAGCAACCACCACCAAGGTTAGTAACATAGGCAACTTATCCATGTTGTGCTTAACCAGAATATCATCCATAAAAGGCTTGGTTGCCCACGGAGGAACTAGCCCGGCTGCACTGCGAATAATAATAAGAAGCAAGCCGATCAACAGAAGACCTCTGCGCGGCCACACTATTGTTTTAAAAACCTGGCCGATGGTCACTTTGGATTTAGACATATTTTTATTTTCTGATTGCAGTTACAAGTACCCTTGTTGAATGACGATGAGGAAAAAATTTTATTTTATACGGAGAAAATATTTTTTGAAAGAATTGATACCCACGCGGATTAATACCTTTCCCCAAAAATCTTATTCATCTTTTCTTTCTTTAGCATTTTTTGTCCGGTTATACCAGTGGCAATAATTCTTTCTCCCACGTTGGCTTTAATAGAGCTGATTAATTCATTTCTTTCCATTTTTTCAACGGTGGCGGTAATAATAACCTCCTCTCCTACAAAGGCCGGACTATTATGTTCGATATGAAGGAGTGTGCCAACGCCTTCTTCATCATCCTCTTTCATTTCAAGAAAAAACAATCGCGATGACCACTCAAAATCACGGGCGAGTGCAAACGTAGAGTAAACCCGGTGAAGCAACTCTCCGTTGAAGATGGCACAATCATTCTCAGAAACTACTTTCTTGTAAAATTTACTATCTCCTGTCTTAAATATTTTTTTCATAAAAAAGCATCACCTGAAAACAAGTGATGCCACAATTAAAGTTCTTTTCCGAATTTATTTTTTTAGTAAATCACGTATCTCGGTCAGTAACTGAATATCTGCCGGTGGAGGTGCCGGGGCTGCCGGTGCGGCTTGTTCCTTGCGCTGTGCCCGGTTAATTCCTTTTATGATTAAGAATAACACAAAAGCAACAATGATAAAATTAAGAACAGATGCCAGAAAGACTCCATATTTTACTGTGCCTAATACCGTTAGTTCGCTCAACCGAGAAAGGTTGGCTGCATCAAGTGCAGGCTTCAATACTAGGGGTGTGATCACATCATCAATGAGCGAGCCTACAATTTTATTAAACGCGGCTCCAATCACCACACCGACTGCCAAGTCGATGACGCTGCCACGCATGGCAAAGGCTTTGAATTCTTTAAGCATATAAAAAGGGTTAGGTTTTGTGCGTTAAAAATACCAATCAGAACTAATTCAACAAACAGGTTTGATTTATTTTGAAACAATTTTAAATTGATTTTTCAAGCCTCTAAAACTGGTAAGTTCCGTTCCGGCATGACCGATGAACATCTTGGCATCTACTTTAACCGGAACCTGATTACCATCGGCCGATATCCAAGCGGTGATTGAATTTTTCCCGCGGAAAAGTTGGTTATCAGGCATGATGGGAATGAGCTTATAACACGGTACATTACCAAAGTCCATTTCGATTGTTTCTTTTCCAAAATAGATAATCTTAAAATTGTATGATTTGTCTTCAAAAAAACCGCTGACCGCGAGAGTATCTCCCACGTTAAGTTTAGTAAAATTGATTACGCGCAAATACATAAATCCGGCAACTATATCACGCACTTCTCTGGGTATTGGATATGTTTTTGGTTTGCCAAATTTGCCCGTTTGCTTATCGGCTACGTTTACACTTGCCTGCGATAAATCGTGATCATAGGTTATGATTTCATTAAGCCGGTAGTTGCCTTCCTGAATTTTTCGATACGATTCGTGTGTAATCAACCTTGCCGTATCAATGTAAGCTCCCCAGTTATCATTCACTTTAGAAATCCAGGTAGCCATACCCAGAGTTTGCATGTAAGCATCAACCTTGTAGCAGGGGTGTTCATTTTTGACATAGTATTTGTTATCAACCGTAGTTACTCCTTTGCCTACGGTAAAAAAGCCAAGGTACATCCGGTAATCCAATTGCTCACCGGTGCTGATGGTCTTGTTACGAGAAGTGCTATCAACACTCAACTGACTGAAGGCCGCCAGTGTCATCAAAATCAATGAGAAAAATACCCAACGCATAATCAAAATTAAAACCTCTATACCACATATTCAAAGCCAATCTTGATTAAACTGAAACGCTATTCTCGCGGAGCGCATCGTTTAAGGAAGTTTTTTTATCGGTACTCTCTTTTCTCGTTCCAATAATAAGTGCACAGGGTACGTGGTACTCCCCTGCCGCAAATATTTTAGGTATTGTTCCGGGTATAACCACCGAGCGCGGAGGTACATACCCTTTGTGCTCAACAGGTAAGTTGCCCGTAACATCAATAATTTTTGAACTGGCTGTGAGTACCACATTGGCCCCCAATACCGCCTCTTTGCCTACACGAACTCCCTCAACGATAATGCAGCGCGAACCAATGAACGCATTGTCTTCAATGATCACAGGGGCAGCCTGAACCGGCTCAAGCACTCCGCCAATGCCCACGCCTCCACTCAGGTGAACATTCTTGCCAATTTGAGCACAACTTCCCACAGTTGCCCAGGTATCCACCATAGTGCCTTCATCTACGTAAGCACCGATGTTGACATACGAGGGCATCATAATCACCCCTTTATTTACAAATGAACCATGCCGGGCAATGGCATGAGGTACTACACGCACCCCCAATTCTTTATAGTTCTTTTTTAATGCAATCTTATCATAAAACTCAAAAGGCCCTACTTCTATCGTTTCCATTGGTTGGATGGGGAAATAAAGAATCACGGCTTTTTTAATCCACTCATTCACTTTCCAACCTTCCGCAAGCGGTTCGGCTACACGCAGTTTTCCCTGATCAAGAAGATCAATCACTTCACGTATGGCTCGCTGTGTTTCAGTTGATTTAATCCGTTCACGGTCAGCCCATGCTTGTTCTATTTTTTCCTGGAGTTGCATTTATGTTTTACTTTTAAATCGGGATGCAAGAAATAAAAAAAAACAGAATAGTCCTCGCTTCGGTACTTAAGCCTGTAGATGAGCCGCGCATGTTTGAGCGCCTTGGGCAATCATTGGCAACCAACGGATACGAAGTTTTTATCATTGGCCAAGTACCGGCCTCCGCTAAAATCGTTGAGGGGGTACACTTTGTTTCGCATAACAAAATTAACCGAATCAGCACCAGACGAATTATGATCCGGTTTAAAATACTGAAGAAAATATTCTCAATCAGGCCAAACATTCTGATTGTCACCACCCACGAACTACTTGGCATAGCTCTGCTCTACAAACTGCTGACTCGAAATAAAATCGTATATGATGTGCAAGAGAATTATTGCATGAATTTGATGCACACTCACGCATGGCCGCAAATATTACGGTGGCCCATGGCAATGACTATCCGGTTGAAAGAAACCTTCTCTGCTCCTTTTATTTCAAAATTTATTCTCGCAGAAAACTGTTACAGCCATGAATTATTTTTTACAAAAAATAATTCAGTTGTGGTTGAAAATAAATGTCGTGTGCCCACTGGTTTTCTGCGAAAGCCATCGCACGAAAACATAAAACTTATCTTTACCGGAACCCTTGCAGAAAGCACCGGGATCTTTCAAGCCATTGCGTTAGCTAAGAAGCTTTATACCGAAGAGCCCCTGATTCGGTTAAAAATTGTTGGGTATTGTCCAATGCAGAGTACACTAAAAAAAATACATAACGAAATCAGAAACAGTCACTTCATCACAATAACCGGAGGAGATGAGTTTGTTTCACATGAAGTCATCTTAAAAGAAATAGCCTCCGCGCACTTCGGTATTGTGTATTACCCTCATTCGCCTCACACCATTAATAAAATACCAAGCAAGTTGTACGAGTACCTGGCCTGTCAATTACCGATTTTGCTTCAACCCAATCCAAAATGGATTAACCTATGCCAACCGCACCACTCATGTATTGTGGTTGATTTTGGCCATTTGGATACAGCCTCAATCTTGTCTAAAACGAAAGAAGGCAAATTTTACCCTTCTGAAATCGATAGCGCCAAGTGGCCGGTTGAAGAAGCAACGCTGATTGCCTGTATTAAATCGTTGAACTAATAGTTTAGGTTACTCTAAATTATTATTTTTGTAAACCATGTTAAGTTTCACAGAAGAAAACTACCTGAAAGCTATTTACCACCTATCCCAAGATGGCGACAGCCCCGTACTAACCAACGACTTGGCCAAATCTGTAAAAACGAAAGCTGCCTCCGCAACTGACATGATCAGAAAATTAGCTTCTAAAAAACTGATTGGTTACAAAAAGTACTACGGAGCTACCCTTACAGCAAAGGGCAAGGCTGCAGCCCTCATGGTCATACGAAAACACCGGCTATGGGAAACTTTTTTAGTGCAGAAGCTGGGTTTCTTATGGAGCGAAGTACACGAAGTAGCCGAGCAACTGGAGCACATTCAATCCAGGCGGTTAATTGAAAGATTGGATGAGTTCCTTGATTTTCCGCGAACGGATCCGCATGGTGACCCGATTCCCGATCAAAATGGAAAAATTTTTCAACCGGCTGCAATTTCCTGTGACCAACTAAAAGAAGGGAAACCCTCTTCCATCATTGCAGTAAAAGATTCCAGCAACTCATTGCTGATGCTGCTCGACAAAATAGGTGCTCACCCCGGCAAAAAAATTAAAATCATTGGTCGTGAACCTTTTGATCAATCGCTGGAAGTTCTGCTAGACGGGCAAAAAGTTTTTTTATCCAGCGAAGTGGCAAAAAATATTTTGGTAAAAGAATGAACCGATCTGCAGCCCAACACAAATCGCTCAGTGAAGTGCATGCTACCATTGACGCAACCAACCGCAAAGGCTGGCGTAAACTGTTGGCGTTTCTTGGGCCAGCCTACCTGATCAGCGTGGGGTACATGGATCCGGGCAACTGGGCTACTGACATTGCAGGCGGCAGTAAATTTGGGTACACCCTTCTTTGGGTTTTGCTGATGAGCAACCTCATGGCTCTGCTCTTACAAAGCCTGAGCGCAAGATTGGGCATTGTACGGCAAATGGATTTGGCACAAGCATCGCGTGCCAGCTATCACCCCGCTGTTAATTTATGTTTATGGATTTTAGCTGAAATTGCGATTGCTGCCTGTGACCTGGCAGAAGTGCTGGGCATGGCTATCGGGCTGAAATTATTATTCGGGCTTCCTTTGGTATGGGGCGTAACCCTTACGGTACTCGACACCCTGCTGCTGTTGGTTTTGCAGAGTTACGGTATGCGCAAGATCGAGGCATTTATCATTGCTTTGGTAGCTATCATCGGGATTTCATTTTTGCTGGAAATGATTTGGGCCAAACCTCATCTGGGTGAACTGGCTAAAGGATTTATCCCTTCGCTGCCTTCTGATGAAGCCTTGTACATCGCTATCGGAATTATTGGTGCCACCGTTATGCCGCATAATTTGTACCTGCACTCCGCATTAGTTCAAACGCGCAGGTACGATACCAGCGAACGTGGAGTTTGGTCAGCAATAAAATATAATTTCATTGATTCATGCATTGCGTTGAACGCAGCATTCTTTGTGAATGCTGCCATTCTTATATTGGCGGCTTCTACTTTTTTCAGGGCCGGTATGTATGAAGTCTCCGACATTCAGGATTCGTATAAATTTCTTGCCCCGCTCACCGGCACAGATTGGGCATCGGTACTTTTTGGCGTGGCGTTAGTGGCTGCAGGTCAAAGTTCTACCATTACCGGTACACTTGCCGGGCAAATTGTAATGGAAGGTTACCTGAATCTGCGCATTGCCCCGTGGCTTAGACGGTTAATTACTCGGCTAATCGCCATCACCCCGGCTTATCTTGTTATCCTCTTTTTTGGTGAACAAGAAACCGGCTCATTATTGGTACTCAGTCAAGTGATTTTAAGTCTGCAGTTGGGGTTTGCCATTGTGCCGCTGATCCACTTTACCAGCAACAAGGAAAAGATGGGAGCCTTTGTCATCAAGCCGGCAGTAAAAATACTCGCCTGGATAATTGCCACCATCATCATTGCTCTGAACATAAAACTGGTGTTTCAGGAAATAGTTGGATGGATCAATAGCTCGGGTAATTATCAATGGGTTATTTGGGGATTAGTCATTCCGGTCTGTGTAGTTGCCATCGCTCTACTGCTGTACATCATCTTCAAACCCTTGCTCGATCAGCGAAGACTTCAACATATCGTTCCTCACGGAACAGCACTTGACCTCAACTTATTGGTAAAGCCTTCTTACCACCGCGTAGCCATATCCATTGACTTCAGCGAAGCAGATACCAAAGCCATACAAAGTGCCCTTGCACAAGGCGGACATGAGGCCAGGTACATTTTATTACACGTAGTGGAAACAGCCGGAGCCATGTGGTACGGTAGCGAAATTGCTGACCGTGAAGCCAATGAAGACACCTCTGCCCTGGCAAACTATGCTGAGCAACTGCAAAGCAAAGGATACCCCTGCGAAGTAAAAATCGGGTTTGGAAACCCCAGACGAACTCTGCCTGAAATGATTAACAACTTTGGTGCAGACCTTTTAGTGATGGGTGCCCATGGACACAACTGGGCAAAAGACCTGGTATTTGGTACAACAGTAGATATTGTGCGGCACCGTGTAAACATTCCTGTGCTCATCGTAAGATAGTTTCCTACTTTTGAATCTTAAATTAAAACTTTTGAGAGTTGAGTCGGGTCAATGATACCATAGTAGCCCTCGCCACAGCACAAGGCATAAGCGCCATAGCAGTTGTTCGCCTTTCGGGAAAAGAAAGCATACCGATTGTACAAAAAATGTTCAAAGGAAAAAATTTATCGGAGGTGCCGGGCCACACCGTTCACTTCGGATTATTGCATGATGATGATCAACCTATTGATGAGGTATTGGTCTCTGTTTTCCGTGAGCCTAACTCATTCACTAAAGAAGACTCAGTCGAAATCTCCTGCCACGGTTCACCCCTAATCGTGAAGAAGATTATTCTGACACTGACCAAAAACGGAGCACGTCTGGCTTCACCCGGAGAGTTTACCAAGCGTGCTTTTTTAAACGGGCGGTTTGATCTGGCACAAGCCGAAGCCGTGGCCGACATAATCAATGCCGAAACCGATAACGGACGGCAAGCTGCGCTGAACCAAATGCGTGGGGGATTTTCTCATGAGATCATGCACCTGCGTGAAGAGTTGATTCACTTTGCCTCGTTAATTGAACTGGAATTGGATTTTGCTGAAGAGGATGTAGAATTTGCCAAACGTGATGAACTGAAAAAATTAATTCTGAAAATTCAATCGGTCATCCGATCCCTGATGAATTCATTTGATCAGGGCAACGTAATCAAAAATGGAGTACCTACGGTGATAGCCGGAAAGCCCAACGTAGGCAAGTCAACTTTGCTCAATGCTCTGCTCAATGAAGAAAAGGCCATCGTATCAGACATACCCGGCACTACACGTGATGTAATCGAAGATGAAATGACACTGGGCGGAATCGTATTCCGGTTTATGGATACGGCCGGTTTACGTGAAACACGCGATGTGGTAGAAGCCATCGGGGTTGAGCGGACAAAAGAAAACCTGCGCAAAGCTTCGCTCATTCTATATTTATTTGACCTTACCGATACTTCCCTTTCCGAAATTGAAAAAGAAGAAACGGATATAAAAAAACTGAACATACCCTATATCAAAGTCGGAAATAAAAAGGATCGTGCCGATCAGTCATTAATGCGCGTACTGAACGAAAAAGGATTCATACTCATCTCGGCATCAACCCAAGAAAACATTCCGGCTCTTAAAGAAAAAATACTCGCCCATTTTCACATCAACCAAGTAAAGCAAGGCGATGTACTGGTGACCAACATCCGCCACTACCAATGCCTGAAGCAAACACATGAGGCCCTTGACCGCGTGCTGGACGGTATAGACAAAAAGACAACTGGCGATTTTTTAGCCATGGACATTCGGCAAGCCTTGCATTATTTAGGTGAGATAACCGGAGCCATTACAACTGAAGACTTATTAGAAAACATTTTTTCAAAGTTCTGTATCGGAAAATAACTGGCACTCCGAAACTAAGCCGGTTCAATCGGGTTACACCGTAATTAATTCTGAATAGCTCTGGGTAGCTTATTATGATTCAATGCATTGTATTTTCTCAGGATTGTGAGGGTTTGCTTAATAGGAAGAGCTGACACAAAACGACCATGATATCCTTTCATATCTTCTGCCATGAATAACGAATTGAGGATGGCCTCTTCCGTAGCTTCCCATACAGCTAAAAACAAAGGACTCATGTATTCATTGGGCACATCATCAACCTGCACCACACCATTCTTTCCTGCATAAGAAATTCTGTTTTTTTTATACGTTGAAAAAGCGATTGAATAGTCTCCGCTTCCGTTAGAGGAAAAAGAGCCTACACTGCCGAGTGCGAGATAAGAACGTTTGGCCAGTCGCTTGAGGTTGCGGTCAGAAACCGGTGCATCGGTGGCAATGATGATCATGCACGAGCCGTCTGCCTTGTATTTTGAAGATGGGTCTTGCATATAAAAATTATTCAACTCACGCCCTACCGGTGCACCATTAATATTAAGTATGCCACCAAAGTTAGTCTGCACCAATACGCCAACGGTATACCCTCCTTTTGATGCCGGCAGTTTTCGCGAAGCCGTGCCGATTCCTCCTTTAAAGCCCAAGCACTGGGTACCCGTTCCTGCTCCAACATTTCCTTCGGCTACCGGCCCGGTCTTAGCATTGTGCAAAGCCTCCGCAACATCAACAGAAGTAACATGCCTTCCGCGTATGTCGTTCAGTCCTCCATCATTGGTTTCTCCTACAACGGCATTCACCGAGCGTACCTCTTCATTGCCCGATAACTTCAACACATAATCTAATACGGCATTGGCTACCAACGGAGTGTTGAGTGTGTTTGTCAATACGATTGGCGTTTCGATATTGCCCAGTTCTTCCACCTGCGACAGCCCCATGGATTTTCCAAAACCATTGCCTACAAAAATTGCCGCAGGCACTTTGTTTTGAAAGACATTGTCGTTATGTGGAAAAATAGCCGTAACACCCGTCCGGATGCTGTCACCCTGAATGAGTGTTTTCTGCCCCACCATTACACCTTCTACATCTGTGATGGCGTTGTATGTACCTGTGGACAATATACCAATGGTAATTCCAAAATCACGTGCCCTGCCCCGGTCTTCTTTCTGCGCAAAACACTGGAACAGGCCAAAGATGAACACCGTGCTCCATAAAAGTATCTTGTTCTCATCAGTAAAAGTTGATTAGCAAAATAAAAGAAAACTATTGCTCTGTTGTTTCCGATAACGAAATATATTTTGCCGCAACAGTGTTTCTCTGCAAACAAAATGTACCGGTAAAAATTACCTGTGCGCCACTATAAAATACCGTTCTTCAAAAAAACATAACCCTCTTGACATTTGTGTTTTACCTTACAATATCATTCCTATTAAAAAATAAATTTTGTTATGAAGCAATACCTTGTTTTATGTTTCTTACTCCTTCTCTTTGCTGCAGATGGAATAGCCCAAAGAAATTCTCAATCGGTAAAAAAGCAGGTCAATCCATTGATTCAAAAAATGATCAATGAAGAAACCGGAAACTCCCAGCTCAAATCCATTGCCCACGAGTTATTTGACAAGATCGGCCCCCGGCTTGTGGGAACATCCAAGATGCAACAGGCTAACGACTGGGCTGTTCAGAAATATAAAAGCTTTGGCATAGATGCCCACAATGAAAAATGGGGTGAGTGGCGCGGGTGGGAACGCGGCATCTCACACATTGATATGATCTCTCCTTGGATAAAAACATTGGAAGGAACACAGTTGGCCTGGAGTCCTTCTACAAAAGGAAAAACCGTGACGGCCGAAGTTGTAATCTTTCCTGACCTGGCCGATAGCGTGGCTTACATAAAATGGTTGCCTTCGGTAAAAGGTAAGTTTGTAATGATCAGTGCCGAGCAACCCACCGGGCGATCAGAAGCCAACTGGAAAGAGTTTGGAACAGAAACCTCCATAAAAAAAATCAACAAAGAAAAAGACAGTATAACCAAAGCATGGAACAAGCGACTGCACAAAGCCGGGTACACCACCCGAACATTACCTCCCGCACTGGAAAAATCTGGAGCCGCAGGGATTGTCACTAACTATTGGAGCCGAGGATTTGGAGTGGATAAAATTTTTGGAGCCTACACAAAAAATATACCCACCGTTGATATTGCGCTGGAAGATTACGGATTGATCTACCGCCTGGCAAATGATGGAACACCCGTAAAACTAAATATACAGGCCGACAGCCGCGAAACTGGAATGCAACCCACACTCAACACTGTGGCTGAAATCAAAGGCACAGAAAAGCCCAACGAATATGTACTTCTTTCAGCTCATTTCGATTCATGGGATGGCGCAACCGGTGCCACCGACAACGGCACCGGAACTTTAGTGATGATGGAAGCCATGAGGTTGCTCAAAAAATTCTACCCCAATCCTAAACGCACCATCCTGGCAGGGCATTGGGGAAGCGAAGAACAAGGGCTGAATGGCTCACGTGCTTTCGTAGAAGACCATCCGGAAATTGTAAAAGGACTGCAGGCCTCGTTCAACCAAGATAATGGTACAGGCAGGGTTACTGATATTTCGGGTCAGGGCTTTTTGTATGCTTACGAATACATTCAGCGGTGGCTGGATGCAGTTCCCGATAGCATTAAAAAAGACATCAAAACTACTTTCCCCGGTTTCCCCGGTGGTGGCGGCTCTGACTTTGCATCCTTTGTGGCTGCCGGTGCTCCCGGTTTTTCATTGAGCAGTCTCAGCTGGGAATATGGCACCTACACCTGGCACACTAACCGAGACACCTACGATAAAATTGTTTTTGACGATGTTCGTAAAAATGTAATTCTCACCGCAATTTTAGCATACATGGCCAGTGAAGATCCAAAGTTTTTTAATCGAGAAAAATCCGTGTTGTCCGTTAGCCCATGGACGGGCGAGCCAGGCAAGTGGCCCGAACAAAAATCACCTACCCGCAAAGGTGGTGTAAATTGAAATCAAGAAACCGCTTCAAAAAAATGAGGCGGTTTCTTTTTATCAACTCTTAGGATAAGCTGTCAATAAATAAAAAGCACTACATGAACTTTCAATAACTAAAAACAGTTGATTGTTAACTTTGTGCACCGGCTAAAAAATGAAACTCTTCATAAAAAATATGGTTTGCGATCGTTGCATTATGGTAGTGCAAAACGAACTGGATAAACTCGGTTTAAAAACAAAAAACGTAACCCTGGGTGAAGCTACACTTGAAAAAGAACCGACCACGGCCGAAAAGCAAAAACTCGAAGATGCTATGATTTCACTGGGGTTTGAAATCATTGATGATAAGAAGAGCCGGATAATTGAAAAAATAAAGAAGATCATCATCGACCAAGTGCACCATCATAATGCTGACCGCAAACACAACCTGTCAGAAATAGTAAGCCACGAACTGCATCATGATTATAATTATCTCTCCAATCTTTTTTCTGATGTGGAGGGCACAACTATTGAAAAGTATTTCATTGCACAGAAAATTGAACGGGTAAAAGAACTGTTGGTCTATGATGAGTTGTCTTTAAGTGAAATTGCTGACCAACTCAATTATTCCAGCGTTGCCTACTTAAGTAATCAATTTAAAAAAGTAACCGGACTTACCCCAAGTCACTTCAAACAGATCAAAGAAGAAAAAAGGAAGCCCTTAGACCACGTGTAAATCTTACAAAACAATTCTGGAAAATTATAATGTACACAGTTGATATTCGTGCAAACTTTGTGTCGTTAATTTTTTAAAAATATGGCAACGAATAATAGCAGCGACACCATTTACCTTCCACTCGAAAATGTAGACAGCGAGCATTGTGCCATGATTGTGGACAAAGGGCTTGCCCAGATAAAAGGAGTGGAAAGCCATAAAGTAGAGTTCAATAACCGGAGAGCAGTAATTTCGGTGAATACCAATAGCGCTGTGGCTGACGTAGTTAAAACCATCAAAAGTTTAGGCTACGGAGTTACCACCCTAAAAAAATCATTTCCTGTCTTAAACATGACCTGTGCTTCTTGTGCAGTAAGTGCCGAGAGTATTATTAAAACATTGGAAGGAGTAATAAACGCTTCGGTGAATTATGCCAATGCTACGCTTTCAGTAGAATATCTACCTAACGTAACCAATCCACAAGCCTTGCAAAAAGCCGTACAATCCATCGGGTACGATTTACTGATTGAAGACGAAAGTACGCAGCAAGATTCACTGGAAGCATTGCACGAAAAAAAATTCAGTGAGTTAAAAACAAAAACTACCTGGTCGATTATTTTCTCGGTTCCGGTCGTGATCATCGGAATGTTTTTTATGAACATGCCGTATGCCAATGTAATCATGTGGGTATTTGCCACCCCGGTGGTGTTATGGTTTGGAAAGGATTTTTTCATGAATGCCTGGAAACAGGTGAATCACCGCTCAGCCAATATGGATACATTAGTAGCCCTAAGTACTGGCATTGCCTATGTATTCAGCATGTTCAACATGTTGTTTTCTGAATTCTGGCACTCACGTGGTTTGCATGCTCATGTTTATTTTGAAGCTGCCTCAGTGGTGATTGCTTTCATCCTTCTTGGAAAAATGCTGGAAGAAAAAGCAAAAGGAAATACTTCATCTGCAATAAAAAAATTGATAGGGTTGCAACCTAAAACCATTACCCTCATTCAACCCGATGGAACAGAAAAGCAAACTGCGATAGAGGACGTAATGGAAGGTGACACAATATTGGTAAAACCCGGAGAAAAAATTGCTGTGGATGGATTGCTGATATCGGGCAGTTCATATGTAGATGAAAGTATGCTTACCGGTGAGCCTGTTCCGGTACTGAAAAATCTAAATGAAAAAGTATTTGCCGGTACCATTAACCAGAAGGGAAGTTTTCAATTCAAAGCGTTGCGGGTGGGCAAGGACACTCTGCTGGCACACATTATTAAAACGGTACAAGATGCACAAGGCAGCAAAGCGCCTGTTCAAAAGTTAGTGGACAAAATAGCGGCCGTGTTTGTACCGGTAGTGATGGGTATTGCCGTACTCACTTATATCGTATGGATGTTATTGGGTGGTGAAAACAGTTTGGTACACGGGTTACTGGCAGCCGTTTCGGTACTGGTCATTGCCTGCCCGTGTGCGCTGGGGCTGGCAACACCTACAGCCATCATGGTGGGTGTTGGCAAAGGTGCTGAAAAAGGAATTCTGATTAAAGATGCCGAAAGCCTGGAGTTAACAAAAAAAGTAAACACCGTGGTTTTAGATAAAACCGGTACCATCACTGAAGGCAAACCTCAGGTAACCGCTATCAGATGGTTGAATGATGATGATTCGGCAAAACAAATTTTTGTCAGCCTTGAAAAACAATCGGAGCACCCACTGGCAGAAGCAGTAGTAAAATATTTTGAAACCGTACAGCCGATTTCATTATCATCTTTTGAAAGCATTACCGGTAAAGGGGTTAAAGCCACTTATCATAACGAAACCTACTTTGCCGGAAACCGGAATTTGCTCGCAGAAAATAATATCATCACTTGTGCCGAACTGGAACAACAAGCCGAAGAATGGAGCAACCAATCCAAAACTGTGATCTGGTTTGCCGATAAAAAGAAAGCCATTTCAGTAGTAGCCATTTCAGACAAGGTGAAAGAAACTTCAGTAGAAGCAATAAAAAAATTGCAAGACATGAGCATTGAAGTATACATGCTGACCGGAGACAATGAAGCTACTGCCCAAGCCATTGCCTATCAAACAGGCATAAAACATTATCAGGCAGAAATGCAGCCCCAGCATAAAGCTGATTTTATTAAAGAATTGCAGCACCAGAGAAAGACAGTTGCCATGGTGGGTGATGGCATTAACGACAGCACTGCTTTGGCAACGGCCGATGTAAGCATTGCCATGGGCAAAGGCAGTGATATTGCCATGGACGTAGCCAAGATGACCATCATATCCTCGGATTTGAATAAAATACCTCAAGCCATTCGCCTCTCGAAACAAACCGTGGCAACGATCAAACAAAATTTATTTTGGGCATTTATTTATAATTTGATCGGCATTCCGATTGCCGCGGGAATCCTCTACCCTATCAATGGATTTCTTTTAAACCCGATGATAGCCGGGGCAGCCATGGCCATGAGCAGCGTAAGTGTAGTTAGCAATAGTCTGAGATTGAAGTGGAAAAAATAAATTGCATCACCCTCCCTTACAAACACGATAAAACGGTATGAAAAAAACAGAGAAAAAATTAATCACCCACTTTTTATTTGTAACTTTTTGCTGGGTACTTATGCTTGGGTGTAAAAATGACTCAGCACTAA
This sequence comes from Bacteroidota bacterium, assembly GCA_018266435.1. GTDB lineage: Bacteria > Bacteroidota > Bacteroidia > Cytophagales > Cyclobacteriaceae > ELB16-189. The sequence continues at coordinate 81,333 of JAFEAL010000013.1, forward strand.
CGGAAGTGCCTAAAAAACTAAAGGACATTGATGGTAATGCTTACAAAATTGTAAAAATAGGGAATCAGGTTTGGATGGCCGAAAACCTCAAAACTACCCGGCTTAATGATGGCACACCTATTCCTTTAGTGCCCCAAAAAACAGATTGGTCTACCCGCTCAACTGCAGGATATTGCTGGTACAACAACGACCAACCAACAGCCGACACATATGGTGCACTATACAATTGGTACACCGTTCAAACAAATAAATTGTGCCCAACCGGCTGGCATACTCCATCAGCCATTGAGTGGTCTGAATTAATCAGTTATTCCGGAGGAGCAAGCACGGCCGGAGGTAAACTTAAGGAAACCGGCATTGCCCATTGGCTATCTACAGATAGCACCATCACGGATGAATTCAACTTCACCGCCTTGCCCGGAGGAATCAGAGATACCTCAGGAGATTTTTTTGGTACCGGTTATTTGGGTGGGTGGTGGACTGCAACAGAAGATGATTTTGACTTAGCAAAATATCAATTGATGCGGAATGTTTTTTCTAATGTATTCAATTATAGTAATCTAAAACAGAGCGGGGTTTCTGTGCGCTGCCTTAAGGACTAATCACGACAAACTGAATATCTGCCTATCTGATCGATACAAAAGAAAAAACGTAAATGTCGTCAGCAATGGTTTAAGGATTGATTGGAAAAAAAATATAGTTAATCGAATGATGTTTAAACCAACTAAATATTCACTGCCGGAACTATTTTCAGATATATTTGTGTTTGTATGGTTATCTAAATAATTTTAATATTCTAATAATTATCAGCAATGGGAAAAACAATGGTACTTACCGATTCAAATTTTGAAGAAGTCATCAAAAGTGAAAAACCTGTACTAGTCGATTTTTGGGCAGAATGGTGTGGTCCTTGCAAAATGATTGGTCCACTGGTAGAAGAACTTGCTTCCGAGTACGAAGGTAAAGCCGTAGTGGCCAAACTGAATGTGGACGAAAACCCCCAGGCAACTGCACGCTTTGGTATACGAAATATCCCTACGCTATTAGTGTTTAAAAATGGAGAGATCGTAGATAAGCAAGTAGGTGCCGTGCCCAAATCTGTGCTCGCTTCTAAGCTGCAAGCACAAGTAGCTTAAAAATCAAATCAAACAAAAAAGCCAGGAATCAATTCACTGGCTTTTTTTATTTTTTTATTTCATTGCCTTTACTTTTTCCAACTCACCTTCATAAAGTTTCAGATTCGCCTTTTGGTTTTCAGGAATATTTTTGATGGCTTCTTCCCAGTATTTGATAGCATTTTTCTTGTCGCCAAAGGCAGTATAGCATCTGGCTAAGCCTACATTGGGGGTGAATTTATCAGAAGGATTCTTTTCTTTATTGAACTTAAATACTTCCATAGCTTTTTCTTTCTGACCGGCATTCAGCAGCGTGCGACCATACTGATGGATCGCTTCCACGGTTGCATCTGGCTGTTTGATGGCCCGCATCATAACAGCATCGGCATCCGCCTGTTTGTTCTGGGCTGCCAGCACCATAGATTTAGCCTGAAGGGTTATAAATTCTTCCCTCCCCCCGATTGATTGATCCATTGCGCGATCAGCCCACAATAATGCTTCATCAAGGTTAATTTTATTTTGCACGCAAAAAATCGCAGCCTCTGAAAAGTTTCGGTAATCAAATCCGGTAAATGATCGGAGTTGGTTCCTCATCATTGATACATACAAGTCATTCACACCGGGCACTTCAATTTTTAATGGAATCCGTTTGTTCTCCCATTGCAAGTAGGCCACCGCAGAGGCTGGTAGTCTGTCATCAAATCCATAGGTAAGGTATTCGGTAAAAGGTGCGCTGGCAGGCATCACCTCCACTCGCAATGCATCTTCTGCTGAGTTATAAAAATAACTCCCCCAACTGGTCGAATTGGTCGAAAAAACCCAGGTCCATGGGCCATCCTTTGCTGTGGCTAAAAATAGACCGTATGTTCCGGCTTTCAAATCTTTTCCCTCCACCTTAACATCATGAGAAAAACTGATTGTGGTGTTTTCGTTGGCACCCGCCCGCCACGGTGCAGCTTTAGAAAAACCAAACTGTTGATCGATGAATCCATAGTGAACCAATTCGCCCCATATGTGTCCGGTGCGATCTTTTCCTTGGGCAGTATGTACGCGCGGGCTACTATACGTGATAGAAACTTCTACCGGGCCAATGTTTTGTATAACTTTTGCTTTTTGGTTGTTACCACTGGGTGGCTGGGCAAGCTGCGCCCTGCTACTCATTATGCAGCAGGCGATCACAGTCAAGGTTGTAATAATTTTTTTCATAGTCTTTTTTGGGTTAATGATACCACTAACGGAAAACAACAGACAGAGTTTTACCTTAAATTCGGTATGTATTGTTTTCGTTTGCCTCAGGCAAGAGTATCTTTAGCGAAAGTGAGTTGATCGTACATTCAAAAGTGCGGGCAGCCGGCATTGGTTCTCCATCAATATGAAAAGCTACCGGTTCTTTCAATTCTATTTTGGCCTTTGGCACTTGCTTCATCTTCACCAATGACGAGTTCATCAGCTTACCCGAAAACATTTTTTGGGTAAACCCAATGGCCTGTGAAAGTGGTACTTTTTGAATAAAGCTGAAATCCATCAAATGATCTTTTACCGAAGCTAACGGGGCAACGCGGGCATTATTTCCAAACTGTGAAGAGTTAGCAATTGCTATGATGAAGCTGGTAGCTGAAAATGACTCCTGGTCGGTTTCAACCCAAGCCTCAAAAGGTCGAAATGTGGTAAACTCTTTGAGTACCAATGTAGCATAGCCCATCAGCCCGCGTTTAACCTTCCCGGCAAAAAGCGAAGCCACGTGCCCATCAAAACCAATTCCTGAAACATTGACTGACAGTTTATTATTGATCGTCATTGTATCAATCATTTCTACATGATGATGACCAATTGTATTCAGTGAATATTTGAATGACATCGGGATATTCAAATGCCGGGCCAATCCATTACCAGATCCTTTGGGCAAAATACCCATGGCCACCGGTGTATGGATCAGCCCTTGAGCTACTTCATTTACCGTACCATCTCCCCCCACGGCAAATACACAAGTCATTTTCTGATCTACTGCCCATTGTGCCAACTCTGTGGCATGACCTGGTTTTTGAGTAAATTCTATTCGGCTTTCGATGGTTAAGGCACGGCATTTTTCAATAATTTTTTCCTCAACCTCAGGTGAAAACCCTTTGCCCGAAAATTTATTAACAATAAAAAGTGCGCTTTTGCTCATGGTAAATGGGTACCCATTAAACTTGATGTTACCAAAGTTTTATTCTTACTTGTATTCCAATTCAAACCTAAGTGAATTTTATCCAAACTAAAATTCGATGACTGACTTCACCCCTCGAAAAATAAAATTTAAAGCCTGGGATCAGGAGCATAAGTTGTTAATGCGCCTCAACAGTATTGATTGTAGCAAAGGCGAGCTGATTAAAAAAAATCATATTCTATTGCAATACACCGGCTTGATTGATAAAGAAGGCGAAGAAATTTACGATATGGATGTATTGTTCCTTTCGCTCGATAAGTTCATAGTCTTCTGGAATGACCAAAAAAACGGATGGTACTATTCTCCTCTCTCCCATCGCGAAAATCAATCACCTTTCCTCTCCAAAGATGCTGAACGCATGAAACGCTTTGGGAATTTCTTTGAGTTATCGAAAGATGCGCTTGAATTTAAAAAAACTATTTTTTGATTTTTGATTCGATGTAGCTGATTGCCTGGCCAATGGTTTGCATTTTTTCGGCATCGTCATCAGGTATTTTTACATCAAAGGTCTGTTCAAACTCCATTACCAACTCGGCATAATCTAAAGAGTCAATACCCAAATCTTTTACAAAGCTGGCATCTGATGTAATTTGCGACTCGGGGATTCCCAGCTTCTCAATAAGTATGGCGTTGATCTTAGTCTGTACGTCTTGCATGGAGGTATTAAATTTTTCAAAACTACTCCTTTTTGAAATTCTGACAAAACGTATTGATTGCTAGATTGTGAATTGCTTTAGTGCCCAACATTCGGAGCCAGGTGTACCGGATCAAAACCGCAAGAAAAATTCAGTCCCCTCGCCTAATCTTGAATTGACAGTAATCTGCCCTCCATGCTGCCTCATAATCTGGCGCGACAAACTCAGGCCAATGCCTGAACCTGATTTTTTGGTCGTAAAAAAAGGAACAAATATTCTTTCCATTGCATCGGCATCAATTCCGTTGCCATTGTCTTTTACCGAAATGATCACATGGCCTTCGTTAAGGTAAGCAGCAAGAATAATAATTTTATTTGGCTGTGTTTCAAAAGCTTGAATGGCATTCTTCAGTAAATTAATCAGCACTTGCTCAATCAGTGTTTTATCGGCCTGAACGATCAGCTCTTCGGGTTGCACCTCAATGCGATTTTCAATACCGTGGTCAGTTAGTACTTTTTTGTGCAGCATAACAATTTCATCCAACAAATTCTTCACGTTTACCTCACCCAGTTTGGGCTGCGGAACGTGTGCCAAATTTCTAAACTCTTTTACAAAACGTATGAGCCCTTCGCTGCGCTTACCAATAGTCTGAACTGACAAATGCATGTCTTGCAATTCGTCATTTTTTAAAACCAGGTCTTGGTTTCTAATCTTTGCATTCAACTCTTCTTCCACTACCCCTGCCAACGATGAGATGGGTGTTACCGAATTCATAATTTCATGGGTAAGTACGCGTACTAAGTTTCGCCAGGCTTCCATTTCCTTTTCCTCCAGTTCGCTTTGAATGTTGCTCATGGAGATCAATTTCATTGGCTCGCCACGAAGTGACAGCTCTATGGCATACAAGGAAAGATCAAGCGTTTCGGCACCGAGCTTTAACCGGACTAATTCGCGTCCCCCGGTTTTTAATTTTAAAAATGACTCAACCAAATTATTATCCACTTCGCGTAATTCATCCAGTTGTTCAGTTTTTTCTATGCGTAACATTTTTTTGGCTGCCGCATTGATGGTTTGAATCTTACCCGACTTATTGAAGGTAATGATCCCGATACCAATGTGTTGTACAATGTTTCTGAAAAAGAGAGCAATATCGTCTGACTTTGCTTGCGGTTCAGGGTTGGGTTTGGTGGCTGGTTTGTATTCTATTTTTACTGAACTATTTTCAATGTACTTCAACAGTTGAATCGCCTGAAAGGCAATAGCTGCCACAAGAATTGCCGAAAGGGTAAAATTGAATTTACCACTCAGTGAATAACCAAGCATAAATACCGTAGCTGTAAAAATAGCCAGCCGGGTAAAAACTGGCGATCGCCAATTAAAGTCCATATTTTTCCATCCTGCGGTAAAGCGAGGCACGCGTTAAGCCCAGTTCATCTGCCGCTTTAGAAATATTTCCACCGTGCAATTGAATCGCCTTGATCACTGCTTGTTTTTCTACTTCATCCAGGTTCAACGAATCGGTGGATGACGATTCGTATCCTTTTTTACTGAATAAGAAATCGCTTTCCTGAAGCATATTGGAATCGGCCATAATCACTGCACGCTCAATGGCGTGCTGCAACTCACGCACGTTTCCGGGCCATGGGTATTTTTTTAATTTATTGATGGCCTCGGGCGAAACCGAAATTATTTCTTTGTGGTATTTGCGTGCATAAAAATTTAAAAAATGTTCAGCCAACAATGAAATATCGTCAATACGATCGCACAAAGGAGGTATATTAATTTCCACTGTGTTGATCCGGTATAATAAATCTTGTCTGAATTTACCTTCTTGCACCATTTGGTGCAACGGCATATTGGTGGCACAAATCAGCCGTATGTCAACTTCCATTGCTTGATTGGAACCTACACGCGTAACCTGCCTTGATTGGAGCGCACTCAGTAATTTGCTTTGCAAACTCATACTCAGGTTACCGATCTCATCGAGAAAAAGAGTGCCTTTGTTGGCTAACTCAAAACGACCCGGCCTGTCTTCGCGGGCATCGGTAAACGCTCCTTTCTTGTGACCAAACAATTCGCTTTCAAAAAGTGTTTCGGTAATAGCACCCATATCTACCGCCACAAACGAATTGTCTTTGCGCAATGAGTTTTGATGAATGGCACGTGCCACTAATTCTTTGCCCGTACCGTTCTCGCCCAAGATCAGCACGTTGGCATCAGTCTTGGCCACCTTGTCAATCAAAGCAAAAACTTCTTTTAAGGCCGAACTCTTACCTATTAAATCACGAAACGGCTGACTAATCTGCTCTTCAAGCATTTGCTTGGCTTTGCGCAATTTGTCCACCTCAAGGTATGATTTCTTTAATTTAATGGCTGTGGAAATAGTGGCCACTAATTTTTCGTTTTGCCAGGGTTTAAGAATAAAATCGGTAGCTCCTTCTTTCAGGGCACGCACGGCCATCTCTACATCACCAAAAGCAGTAATCATAATCACCACCGCTCGCGGGTCACGCTCACGTATTTGCTTCAGCCACTCAAATCCTTCTTTGCCACTGGTGGTATCTTTGCTAAAATTCATATCAAGCAAAATCACATCATAGGTATCGTTGTTGAGCAGGAAAGGAATTTTGTTTGGATTTTTTTCAATAATAACCTGATGATTATTTTTTTTTAATAAGATTTTGGCGGCCAGCAGCACGTCTTCATCATCATCGATCATCAAAATTTTGCCGGATTCATTCACGTCTATAAGATTTAGGTGGATTGTGTTAAGAAAAAACCATGCCGTTCGATTAACGGCCAAATTACCGCTAAATTTTTACTTGAGTGTTCAGTTTCAAACAAATATGTTCAAGGATGAACAAGGTTTATTCCTTATCATCGGGTTTGTCAGGGTTAAATTGGTAGACAACAACCTCTTTTTCATTAACAATAAAGATCCGTTCATCTGTTACAATTCCAAATTTTCCAGCAGCCAATGTCAGTTCGCGGGTATTTCCGCTGTAGAGGTCAAAAAAAATGATTTTATTCCCCAGTAAATAAAAAAGTTCTTCACCAAAAAATCCAAAGTTTTCTACTTTGACCGGCAGGTGCTTCATTGTTTTTCCAAGTTCATTAACGATGATTATTCCTTGATTTTTATCCAGTAAAAAAATCAGATGCAAATACTCACGCATGAAACTAAATTGAAAATGTTTATTCCAATGGGTGGTGTCTATCTTAAATTCATTTAAGACCCGGTTCTGATTGTTTTCAAATTTTTTAATGGAAAGATCGGCTTCATCCAATACTAAAAAACGGTTATCATTAGTCGGGCATACCAAGGTGGGCTCAATAGCAATGGAGGCATCCAGTTTAAAATCATCGCTAACTTCAAACATGCGGTTGTAATTTACAATACGCATATCTTTTTGGTAATACGCAAATATCTTAGGATGAAACCATGGCTCTAAAAGGGTGGGCAGATTTTGAGTTTTTAAACGAGCCATCATCTTTCCGTCAGGATCATATTTTTTTATTTGACCGTCAGAAAATTCTAAAAAAAAATTACCCAGCCTGTCAACCGAAGCATTTTGAATAAAAGCCGTCTTCATCCGCTTCAGCTTTTTGATTGATTGAGCTTGCGTGGTGGCTGCTACAAAAAATAAAATGATACCTATATAAATGCGAACCATAACGCTAAAACATTTTAAGTTCAGCATTTTCTGTGGACAGTTCTAAATAAGGGCTGAAGTGAACCCACTCGCCTAAATTAAAATAGCGGCTATCGCTTCCCACTTTTAAATCCAGCGGCAAATGCCGGTGGCCAAAAATATAATAATCGTGATGAGTTTTTTCTTCCAGTCTTTTGCAATACGCTAAAAGAAATTCTTTTTCCTCACCATTAAATTTTTCTTCACGTTTGCTGCTGCTAATACGGCTTTTCCGGCTCCAGAATTTTGCAATAGCAATGCCCAAGTTAGGATGAATGCGGGCAAATAACCATTGGCAAATTTTACTATGAAAAAAATACTTCAACCATTTGTAGCTCCAGTCGCCATCGCCCAACCCATCGCCATGTCCTACTAAAATTTTTTTATCATTTACTTCAAGTACAATGGGCTCTTTGAATATTTCTATTCCAAGTTCCGTATTAAAATAATCAAAGAGCCACATGTCATGATTGCCCGTGAAAAAATAAACGGGGATACCCTGGTCGGTCAGCTCAGCCAGTTTTCCCTGAAAACGAATAAAGCCTTTGGGTATCGCTTCCTTGTATTCAAACCAAAAATCAAAAATATCGCCCAACAGAAAAATTGCCTGAGCTTGGGGAGCAATTTGATTGAGCCAGGCAACAATTTTTTTTTCGCGCGTCAAACTCGAGGTCTGATCAGGAACTCCCAAATGAAAATCAGAAGCAAAATAAATTTTTTTTCCAACCGGAAGATTAATGCGCATATTGCTAAAATAAAAAAACCTGACAAGGCCAGTGTACTTGTCAGGTGAAATTTAAAATCATAAAATTATTTTTGAACAGGCTCTTCTTGAGGCTCTGTCTTTGTTCCATTTTCTTTTACCTCTTCCTTCTTCTCTGGTGAGTTGGCCGCGCCATTGGTAAATTTTTCGTATGTGGTCTGATGGGCAAAAGGACGTTTGCCAATCAATCTCTCAAGATCAGACTGGAACAGGATTTCTTTTTGCAGCAACTCTTTTGCTATTACTTCCAGTTCATTGCGATGATCATTGAGTAATTTTTTAGTTCGCTCAAATGCACTGTCAATAATCTTTTTGGCTTCCTTATCGATTTTTTCAGCAGTGGCATCAGAATAGGGTTTGTTAAAGGTATAGTCAGATTGCTTTGAATCATAGAACGACAAGTTTCCGATTTCGCGGTTCATGCCATAAACCGTTACCATACTATATGCCATTTTGGTAATTCTTTCCAAATCGCTGAGTGCACCGGTAGAAATTTTTTCGAAAACAATTTCTTCTGCTGCCCGGCCGCCAAAGGCCATGCACATTTCATCAATCAACTGTTCCGTTTGGTATAAAAACTGTTCTTTGGGTAAATACTGAGCATAGCCGAGTGCAGCCACACCCCGGGGTACAATACTCACCTTCACCAACGGGTCGGCATGCTCAAGAAACCAACCGGCCACCGCATGGCCTGCTTCGTGGTAAGCCACAATCTTTTTTTCTTCAGGTGAGATAATTTTATTTTTCTTTTCGAGGCCGCCAATTACCCGATCAATAGCATCCTGAAAATCGATCATCTCCACTTCTTTCTTATCCCTGCGGGCAGCAATCAACGCTGCTTCGTTGCAGACGTTGGCAATCTCTGCACCGGCAAAACCCGGAGTTTGAGCGGCCAGTTTTTTTACATCCACATCTTTGGACAGTTTGATGGGCTTTAAATGCACTTTAAAAATTTGTTCGCGGCCGGCAATATCCGGTTTATCAATACTGATCTGCCGGTCAAACCGGCCCGGTCTCAGCAAAGCTGAGTCTAGCACATCGGGGCGGTTGGTGGCTGCCAAAATAATTACACCGCTATCGGTGGCAAAACCATCCATCTCCACCAACAATGAGTTGAGTGTGTTTTCACGTTCATCGTTGGCACCAGGAAGGGAGCCTCTGCCCCGCGAGCGGCCGATGGCGTCAATCTCATCAATAAAAACAATACAAGGGGCTTTTTCTTTTGCTTGCTTAAACAGGTCGCGCACGCGTGCAGCCCCCACGCCCACAAACATTTCGACAAAGTCAGAGCCCGAGAGTGAAAAGAACGGAACGCCTGCCTCACCTGCCACGGCTTTGGCGAGCAATGTTTTTCCTGTTCCCGGGGGGCCCACCAGCAAAGCTCCTTTAGGAATTTTACCTCCCAGTTTGGTAAACTTCTGTGGGGTTTTTAAAAAATCAACAATTTCTTTTACTTCTTCTTTGGCTTCTTCCAACCCGGCTACATCTTCAAAAGTAATTTTCACTTTGCTCTCGGCATCAAAAAGTGCAGCTTTTGACTTGCCAATATTGAAAATTTGTCCACCCGGGCCGGCACCTCCGGTCATTCTTCGCATTAACATCCAAAAGCCCACAAGCAACAACACTAAAATTCCCCAACTGGTAATCCATTCATAAGCACCACCTTCTTCCACTTCCAGGTCAGGAGCGTCAGAATATTTTTTCTTCATCTCTTCATACTGGCGTATAAAACTATCAATGGTGGCTATTTTATAGTAGTAATGAGGGCCATCCGAACTCAGCATTCGGTTTCCTTTTTCCAGTTCAACTTTATACTTGGTATTTTTCAGAGCCTCGGGCTTGAGCGATATCTCCACAACACCATCCTTTTTCAAAAGGGTAACCCGTTTCACATCATTGGCTGCAATCATGGATTCAAAAGAAGTCTTCTGAACTTCCACCATGCCTGATGTGCCCTTTATGTACGTAATGAAGAGCACCAAAGCCGTTAAAGCCAAAATTACCCACAGTTGATAATTGGTTTTGGGTACTTTGGGGGGTAAAATCTTTTTCTCTTTTCTGTCTTTATCAGCCATAGCGAATTCGTATTTTAATCTTCGATTGTTTCAATTTTTGCATCGCCCCACAAACGCTCCAGAGCATAAAATTCTCTTTTGTCTTTGCGAAAGATGTGAGCCACCACAGTAATATAGTCGAGAAGCATCCATTCTTTATTGTTTTTCCCTTCGCTGTGCCAGGGGTTTTCTTGCCTCTCGTTATACACAAACTCATCTATGGAATCGGCAATGGCGCTTAATTGTTTATCTGAATTGCCCGAGCACATTACAAAGAAGTCGGTTACCGCGTTTTTTACTTCGCGCAAATCAAGAACAACAATGTCGCTTGCTTTTTTTTCCTGCATTCCTTTTACAATCAGCTCGGCCAGCTTTTCAGAATCTTGCTTTTTTTTTCTTGGCATTAACCTCTTTTGCTTTTTTTAATAAGTTGCATGAAAAGCCCGGAGGCTAAACCACAAAATTAACCAAAACTCTTGTATAAAATCCCTGCCAATACACTTTTCGTAGGCCAACGATTGGTTTTCGTGCCCGAATGTCAGTCCACCAACACCTTGTTGGCTGAAATGACGACAAAATCGGCATTGCCTGAAGGCACGGTTGTCATTACCAACCACCAAAAAGCCGGCCGCGGACAACGTGGCAATGTGTGGCTGGCAGATGCCGGGCTAAATCTTACTCTTTCAATATTACTGAATCCTAATTTTTTACCCGTCAGGCATCAATTTCAATTAACTGCCGTTACTTCCCTGGCCGTTTGCGGATACTTGCGCAAAAAGGGTTTACGCGAAACTTTCATTAAATGGCCTAACGACATTTTAGTGGATCGAAAAAAAATTTGTGGCATCCTGATCGAAAACTCGCTCCAGGGAGAAACTATCCACCAAAGCATCGTAGGTATTGGGCTTAATCTCAATCAAAAAATATTTGTGCCTAGCTCTGCTACTTCGCTATTTTCGGAAACCGGAAAAACAGTTGACCTGAACAGCGAATTGCATTTGCTTTTACCTGAAATAGAATCGGCCTATTTGCAACTGAGAGCCGGGAATATAAAATGGATCCAATCAACCTACTTAAATCTGTTGTATGGAAAAGATCAATGGTTGCCCTTTGAATCTGAAGGGAAAAAATTTTCTGGAAAAATAAAAGACGTTGACGAAGCCGGCCGGCTAATCTTATCTACCGAAAATGGAGAGCGCAGTTTCTCGATGAAAGAAATTACTTTCTTACGCTGACTTTTATTTGGTCAATGAAACATTTGACTTGGCAAACAACATATAATGTTGCTTACGTGTGCTCCAATGGTAGCCCAGCGAAAAGGGTAACGGCTGCGCACCTCGTTTAAAGGCTGAATCAAGCGAAGGCTGGTAAAGCCCGCGGGCAAAATCTTCTACCGGGGGAACATAGTTACCAAAGAAAGTACCTTTCCATTCGGGCTTGTTTTCAAAGAAACGGTATGGCACACCGGTATCATCCTGAAAAAGTGAACGGGTGTTATCCAGTACCAGAGAGCGAATTGTGCTAAACTGTTTGCCATCGTGCATCAGATACGAAGCTGACTTAACAAAGGTATTGAACGGGCCTCGTGCTTTTACAAACTTTACAAAACCGGGGCGTATCTTCAATCCATCGTTAGAAATGCTCACAGCAAAATAATACACCGTCTTGATTTTTCCAGACTCAGTATTTCTGAGTTTGAATTTCACACCCGGTGTTTTAACATGTTTAATGTTCTGCACTTTAATTTCTTTTTCGTCACCTGAGGTATCAATGTCGATAAACTTTTGTTCTAAAATTTCATATCCTGACCGTTCGATGAAAAAATAAAACAGCGGCAACACACCTTTGATCTGCCACAAGTCTTTTTGCATGTGGTTGGTGATAAAATAGCTTTTCCCGAAAATATCGCGCAACGACCGGCCCAGGCTATCTAAAAACTGATCGCGGTCTTTTTCTGAAATTTTTTCAAAAGACGGAACTTCGCGAATGGGCTCCAAAGCAGCCATTACATATTCTTTTGTTCGGGGGTACAAAAAATTAGCGTGTAAAAAATCAGGCCCCGAGAAAGGGTAAAATAATTTCAGTGAGTCGTTTACTGATTGAGAAAACACATCCTGCTCCCATTGCTGCATTTTTACCAACCGTGTTTCGTGCATTTTCTTCCAGTTTTCATCCATGGATGTTTTAAAGTCAATCCAGTATTTATCCTTCTCCAAGGCCGAAAGAGCGTTTGTACCCAGTTGTGGAAGACCAGCAATGAAACGCGCCACATTGTCAAGTGCCGTGTCTTTTGGTATAAGTAACTCAGCCGCTTTGCGGGCCGAATCTACTTTGGCAATGGAATCTACCCGATGAAGTGAGTCAGTCAGGTGCTTGGCTCGCGCATCTTTATTCCCGGTGCATGAACTGACAAAGACCAACCCGAGCAAAACAAAAAACAAAAAAGCATTCTTCATAAGATAAAAAATTGTGGCGCAAAGATATTTTAAAATTTGATGTGAAAAAGGGTGACTGATAACAATCAGCGGTTGCTTTTTGCTACCCAGGTATAAACCAGAAACCCCGAAAGAATAGTGCCACCCGACCACAAGATCACTACCGGATTATTGGTCAATTCAAAATAGATCATCCACAATGTCACAATAATAAAGAAAACAGGGGTAAGGGGATACAGTGGCATACGGTATGAACCGGCCGGGTATTTTTTTCTGACGATAAATACTCCTAAAACTGTTAGCAATGTAAACACCGACAAACTCACCGCGATGTAATGAATGATCTCTTTAAATGAACTCACCATTACCAAAAATATTGACCAGGTGCCCTGCACAAGCAAAGCCATATAAGGCATATCATACCGGTTAGTGGCTGAGATATTTTTTATTTTGGGATAGTCCTCTCCCATCACCTCAAGCACCCGGGGCCCGGCAATGGTCATGGCACTAAGGGTAGAAAGTAAAGCCGTGCTGAACATGGCGGCAAACACCGAGCCAATGGTAGTGCCAAAAAGTTTGAATGCTACTACATTGCCAATATCATTTTTACCTTCCAACTCAGTAAAACTGGCCACGTGCAGAAAAGTGGCATTGAGCAACACATAAACGGTAACCACCACCAATGTCCCCAAGATCAGCGAGCGGGGCAAATTTTTCTCTGGGTTTTCTAAATTACCTGCAATGTAGGCAGCTGCGTTCCATCCCGAATAGGCATATACAACATATACCAGCGATACTGCAAAACCCGCGCTGAAAATTAACTCTGCATCACCGGTCTTCGGTAAAAATGAAATTTCTGAAAACGAAACGTTCGAAACAAAAAAAGGCGTGATACAAAAAACACCAATAAGCGAAAGCTTCAATGTTGTAAGAATATTTTGAGCCAGACCACCGGCTTTTACACCAAACCAATGAATGATGGTAACCAACACAATAGCAATCACTGCAATAACCTTTACCGGAATACCCACTAACTCATGAGCATATTCTCCGATGGCAATGGCTACTGCCGAAATAGCACCGGCAAAACCCACCAGCAGACTGATCCAGCCTGCGGCAAAACCCAATGCCGGATGATAAATTTCGCTCAGGTAATAATACTCTCCTCCTGATCGTTTAAATCTTGCTGCTATTTCTGCATAAGTAAACGCCCCGCATAATGCCACCAGTCCGCCCAGTGCCCAAAGAAATAAAATAGCAAAACCGGATGGCAACGGGCCTACTTGGTAACCAACCGAAGTAAAAACCCCGGTGCCAATCATGTTGGCTATCACTACAGTAACTCCTACAGAAAGAGTATATTTTGTTGAACTGGACATGTTAAAAAATGCCGAAGTTGGGTATTTAAAAGGAAACTGAAAATTATCTTGTAAAAGAAATTACCTGCTGCTGATACAGCGCATCGTTTTGTCCCCGAATCTGAAGGGTAATGTCTATTTTCTTTTTTTGCCAGTTTACTTTAATGAGACCAAATGTTTTTTCAATGACGAGCTTGCCCACGCGGTATTTGTTTTCTTCAATCCACTTCATTGACCAGGTATGTGTGATGCCCGATGACGTGAAATCATAAAGCGGATAAGGGAGCCCCACCACATTCATTTTTGAAAACTCTGCCATGTGGCGGTCACCACTGATGATCAGCACATTTTTATTAACCTTAGCCAGTAGCTGCAGCAGCCTTGTTCTTGCCATGGGGAAATTGGCCCACTTTTCAAACCGGTGTTGTTCGGCTATTACCTGTATGCTTGAGTTGATGATGTTTAGGGCGGCATCCGATTGAGTCAGTTCATTTTCCAGCCAACGCCATTGTTCTTCGCCTAAAATATCGCCTGTAGGATTGATCTCGTAGCGATACTCTTTTTTCTCCGTTTTTGGTGGTTTGTAATAGACTTTTATTAGGGTATCTCTGAAGTAGCGTGTGTCGAGGTTAATAATTTTGATTCGTTCTTTTCCTGACCCAATCTCCAGCGAATTATAAATGCCGTTGTGGTTCCATACCGGGTTGTTTTTGGGAATACCTAAAAAATCAAGCGCCATTTTTTTTGCTGCATCGCGGTGCGGCCAGAATCTTCCACCATCGTTTGTGCCATAATCGTGGTCATCCCACGTACCGGTGATGGGGCATGTCTTCAGCAATTGTTGGTATCCCGGATTGGATTTTTGTTTGTTGTATCTCTCCTTCAGGTTCAGGGTATCACCATTGTCTGCATAGATGTTATCGCCACCCCAAATCCACAGTTCGGGTTTTTGCCGAACAACCGAAGGCCACATTTCTTGAGGTTTGTTTTCATTGTCACAGGATCCAAAAGCGATGATGGTTGAGTGGATTTGTCCTGATAATGAAAAGAAAATCAGCCCCAAAAAAACAGTGAAAAATATTTTCATTTCTCAAAAGTATACATTCAAGGTGAACTATAATTTACCAGCCATAAAAAATAATTCATGTAGGCATTTTAAGAAACACACATTGTAATCGGTATTTATTTTTTTATTTTTCATTACTTTTCGCCCAAACGATTTGCTCATGCTCCAACCCTTCCTTCGCAAGAAATCACTCAACAACCTATTGAGCGATCCCGGTTCAGCCGGTGCACACGGCACCGAAACACCCGGCCTCAAACGCGTGCTCAGTGTACGCGACCTCACCTCTATGGGCATTGCGGCAGTGATTGGAGCTGGGATTTTTTCTACCATCGGTCAGGCGGCTTATGCGGGCGGGCCCGGTGTAATCTTTCTTTTTTTAATCATTGCGGTTACGTGCGGGTTCACAGCGTTATGCTATGCTGAGTTTGCCTCGCGTGTGCCGGTAGCCGGAAGCGCGTACACGTACACGTACGTTACCATTGGCGAAATTGCCGCCTGGATTATTGGCTGGGCATTGATTTTAGAATACGCCATCAGCAACGTAGTAATTGCTATTTCGTGGAGCAGTTACTTTGTGAATTTGCTGGAAGGGTTTCATATCCACTTGCCACCCTGGCTGGCCACCGATCCTAAAACAGCCAAAACACTCTTTGAAGCCGCAGTAGCCAAAGGAAACCCAACGGATGGAATGGCCTGGGCCCTGGCACCTGAATTTGCCGGGCTGAAACTGATCCTGAACATCCCGGCTTTTGCCATTGTGGTATTTGTTACGATCATCGCTTATGTGGGCATCAAGGAAAGTAAGAAAAGTGCCAACCTCATGGTTGTAATTAAATTGTTAGTGCTGGCCTTTGTGGTAGTGCTGGGTATTTTTTATATCGATACCTCCAACTGGAAACCGTTTATGCCCAATGGGTTTACCGGAGTTATGCAGGGCGTATCGGCTATCTTTTTTGCCTACATCGGGTTTGATTCCATCTCTACTACGGCTGAAGAATGTGCCAACCCGCAACGCGATATGCCGCGCGGCATGATTTACTCACTGCTCATCTGCTCGGCCGTGTACATTGTGGTTACGCTTACGGTAGTGGGCATGGTGAATTACTCCGAGTTCAAAGGCGTAGCCGACCCATTGGCGTATGTGTTCACCAAAATCAACCTGAATAAAGTAGGGTATATTATTTCTGTAGGAGCTATCATTGCCGGCATCAGCGCCATGCTCGTTTACCAACTGGGCCAACCCCGGATATGGATGAGCATGAGCCGCGATGGTCTTTTACCAAAAAAATTCAGTGTCATCCATCCCCGGTTTCACACTCCTTCTTTTGCTACTATCATGACTGGCCTGGCCGTAGCTGTGCCCGCCTTATTTATTGACATTGGATTAGTCACTGACCTGACAAGCATTGGCACATTGTTCGCGTTTGTGCTGGTCTGTGCCGGTGTTTTAAAATTGCCCCCAAGAGAAAAAACAGCCGGTGACAAATCATTTCACCTCCCCTACATTAATGGCCGATGGATTGTACCTGCGTTGGTATTGATTTTTATTTACGGGTACCGCGAGCGTATTGGCGATGCCTTTGCTAACCTTTCGCATGATTCGCACCAGGAAATACTCTTCTTGATTTTTTTATTAGCAGCTATGGGAGTAGCCGCCCTCAGTTACTTCAACCGATTATCGCTGATACCCGTGCTTGGGCTTTTGTCGTGTCTTTATTTGATGATTGAAATCCCTACCAAAAGCTGGATATTATTTTTCTTTTGGATGCTGGTGGGCTTAATTATTTATTTTATCTACGGAAAAAAGAAAAGCAAACTGGCAATAACCCACTAAATCTATTTTGCAAGTTTTATTTTCAGTTTCTCAAGTTTATAAGCTAAAGAAATTTGAAGCACTTGGTTGCGTGCATACGCTGTACTCAGTGAGTGAGTAATTGTAGTGCCTTGGTTATTGGTTGGCAGCGTACCCAGTGTGTATTTATTAACATCTGAAATGCCATTGCTGTAGCGGATAGAAAGACTTCCTCCAAAAGGCAACTCCAGCCCGGCACCAAAAGCAAACGACCAGTCGAACTGATGAATGTACGGTTTTAAGTCATTTTGTGTAGCCACACCCAAATAGCCCTGGTTCAATTGTACTAAATACCCATTAGCGCCTGCCAGCATCCCTACCTGCGGGCCTGCCTGCACATAAAGCCCACCTGTGAGGTAGTATTTAACTATAACGGGCAAAGCAATGTAGTTTAACTGCGTGTACAGGTCAGAATAATTGCTCGTGGTGAAATTTTGTCCTTGACTGGAAAAAAGAAGTTCGGGTTGCAAAGCAAAATTTTTGCGTCTTGCCTGGGCATAAATGCCGAAGTGATAACCCGGCCGGGTGTTATACGTTACCCCTACCAGTTTTCCGCCCGGGCTTAAATCCAGACCTGAAATGTTTATGCCGGCTTTCACACCAAAATCAATTTGCTTTTGTGCGGCCAACTGGCTTGTCAAACTCAGCATACCTGCAGACATTAGAAAAATTACCTTCACATTCATACCAGATTTTTTATTAGGTCGCAAAAATACAAAGACAAATGACGCGCAAAAAAGAAAAATCCCGCAGATGCGGGACTTTCTTAAAACGTATCTATCAAAATTATTTTCCGAGCTTGAACAACCGATAGCCCACCGATGCCATAATCACCTGATTTTTAATTTCACCCGATGTTCCTGAAATATTGTTGTTGTTAGAAAGACCCAGGTTATAGCGCGCATCAATGCTCAACCCAAAGGGAAGATCCCAGCCTAACCCCATGGCTAAGCTAAGGTCATTATTCTTGATCACCTGAGAATATCCTTGAGAAGTAGTCACATTATTAATCGTTTGTTTCAGTTGGCCACCGGAAGCAAAGCCAAGCTGAGGCCCAATTTGCAGGTTAACTCCACCAATGGTGTATAACTTAAACAATATGGGAATATTGATATAATCAAAATT
This sequence comes from Bacteroidota bacterium, assembly GCA_018266435.1. GTDB lineage: Bacteria > Bacteroidota > Bacteroidia > Cytophagales > Cyclobacteriaceae > ELB16-189. Next base: position 99,634 of record JAFEAL010000013.1, read on the forward strand.
AGCCTCAAAATTGGAGGTGTTTACCGAAAAATTTGATCCTTGTTTGGAATACAGCAACTCCGGCTGGATGCCAATTTTCCCAAGTTTAAAAAGCACATAGGCTCCAAAGTGATAGCCCGTACGGTTATTATAGTTTTGGCTTAAGGATTGGCTTCCGCTCAACTTGGCAAAGTTAGGCCCCCCTTTAATGCCAATACCCACTGATTGAGCCAGTGAGTACTCTGAAATAAAACAGAAACATCCAACTGCCAAGACCTTCAACATTAATTTCATAGGTAGTTTGTTTTTAGTTTGTTTACAAAGATAAAAATACATTATAAATTATTTTTTCTTATCTCTTTACAGTTCCGTATCCAACTTGAACAACCGGAAGCCGACAGAAAACTGAAAGACCTGGTTAGAAGCCTTTGATGTACCCATGGAAGTAGTCAAGTAGGTATTGGGGTAGCCGGTAGAATAATAATTGATGTTGGCCAAGCCAAGATAATAACGGGCCGTGACATTCAGCCCCTTGGGCAAGTCCCAGCCTAACCCAACAACCATGCCCGCATCATTTGATTTAACAAACTGATTTAAAGATTGGGTGCTAACTGTTGGTTGACCTGAAATTTGCGATTGAACCGATCCTTGCGAACTGCTCAAAAAACCAAACTGGGCACCGGCTTGCAAATTAAAACCTCCGGCCACATAAGCCTTTGCCACTATCGGAACACAGATGTAATTAAGCTGTGTAGTAAGCGGAGGCAAATTTGCCGTAACCGGGTATTGAAAGGTCTGGCCTTGCACAGAATACAATAACTCAGGTTGAATGGCAAAACTGGAAATTTTGAACATGGTATAAATTCCTCCATGATATCCCTGAAAATAATTAGGGTTTAGTGTCACGGCCGATGTAGAATTGATACTGGCCAGGTTGTACCCGGCCTTCACACCAACATCTATTTGTATAGGGGCTTGGCTTTTGCCCGCAATGGGTATCAGTAAACTAGCACACCAAACTACACGTTTCAACATAGCAACAGTCATTAATGAAAGAGTTAAAAACCGAAAGTTAAAAAAAGTAAATCATTGAATACCTAACGAGGGGTTTCTTCCGGTTATTGCACGATAAAAATTCATGAGTGTTTCCATGTCTTTTTCGATCGTATCAGAAGGATAGACCGGAATGCCGATGATCACTTTCTTTTTTAAGAAATCAAATCCCACAGGAATGATTGGAACATGGGCTGCCTTGGCAATAAAATAAAATCCGGTTTTTAATCGCTCTACTTTTTTTCTTGTTCCCTCGGGTGCGATTGCCAAAACAAATTCATCGTGCTCGTTAAACAGGTTAACCACCTGCTGCACCATGTCGTGCGAAGACGAACGGTCAACCGGATAGCCCCCTAATAATCTGAAAAACCAACCATACGGAGCCTTAAACAATTGACTCTTGCCCAAAAATTTTGCCCGTTGCAGGTGCGTAATACTTCGCGCCATTATGCCAATCACAAAATCCCAATTGCTGGTGTGCGGTGCTACAGCTACAATATATTTTTTAAGATTGGGAGCGAATGAACCTTCCACTTTCCAACCAATCAATTTAAAAATAAACAAGTAAAGCGGGCGAAGCATCTCAGAGAATCTTATCGATTAACTTATCATCAGTCAAATTTGGCAATGTGATTTGCAAACCTTTTGTTACTTCTTTATTGATGGCATCCAGCGCGCCCTCATTTCTGGCCCATGCCCTGCGCGCTATTCCATTATTCACATCAAAATAAAGCATACTCTTGAGTTTTCTTTCCGCATCGGCTGAGCCATCGAGCAGCATACCAAACCCCCCATTGATCACCTCGCCCCAGCCCACGCCTCCCCCGTTGTGAATCGATACCCAGGTGGCCCCGCGAAATGAATCACCAATCACGTTGTGAATGGCCATGTCGGCCGTGTAGCGCGAACCGTCATAGATATTAGATGTTTCGCGGTAAGGAGAATCAGTGCCCGACACATCGTGGTGATCGCGACCCAAAACTACAGGCCCAATCTTTTTATTTTTGACCGCATCATTAAATGCCTGTGCAATTTTTATACGGCCTTCGGCATCGGCATACAAGATGCGTGCTTTCGAACCAACCACTAATTTATTTGCTTTTGCAGCTTTGATCCAGTTTATATTATCGGTGAGTTGTGATTGAATTTCTTGCGATGCAGATTTTTTTATTTCCGATAAAACATCCGTTGCTAATTGATCTGTGCAATCCAAATCTTCCTGCTTGCCCGAAACACAAACCCAGCGAAATGGCCCGAAGCCATAATCAAAACACATCGGCCCCATGATGTCTTGCACATACGATGGGTACTTGAAATTGATGCCATCTGTTGCCATGATGTCTGCCCCTGCGCGCGAAGCCTCCAGCAAAAAAGCGTTTCCATAATCAAAAAAATATGTTCCTCTTTTTGTATGCTCGTTAATTGCATCTGCTTGTCTTCGTAATGAAGCCTGCACGTGTTTTTTAAATTCATCCGGTTTTGACGCCATCAGTTTATTCGATTCTTCAAATGACAAACCCACCGGGTAATACCCTCCGGCCCACGGATTATGAAGCGATGTTTGATCAGAACCGAGATCAACGTAAATATTTTCTTTCAGAAATCTTTCCCATACCTCAACGATGTTTCCTTGATAAGCAATTGAAATTACTTCTTTGTTTTTCTTAGCTTCAACTACGCGTGAACAAAGTTTGTTCAGATCATTGACTACCTCATCTACCCATCCTTGTGCGTGTCTTTTCTGTGTAGCTTTGTCATTTACTTCGGCAATCACCGTAATCACTCCAGCAATATTTCCAGCTTTTGGCTGAGCTCCGCTCATTCCACCTAACCCCGAGGTTACAAATAGTTTTCCGGCCAGGCTCTCTCCGCTTTTAGAAATTTTTCTTCCGGCATTTAATATGGTGATGTTGGTGCCGTGTACAATTCCTTGCGGGCCGATGTACATGTAGCTGCCGGCTGTCATCTGTCCGTATTGCGTTACACCCAGCGCGTTGTATTTTTCCCAATCGTCTTGTTTGGAATAATTAGGGATCATCATGCCATTGGTAACCACAACCCGCGGTGCTTCTTTCGAAGACGGAAACAAACCCATCGGGTGGCCCGAATACATGTGCAATGTTTGCTCATCGCTCATGGTGGCGAGGTATTTCATGGTCAGTAAATACTGTGCCCAGTTTTGAAACACCGCACCATTGCCGCCATATGTAATTAACTCGTGCGGATGCTGTGCCACAGCCGGATCCAGATTATTTTGAATCATCACCTGAATGGCTCCCGCTTGCAAATTTTGAAAAGGATAATCGGTGATCGGCCGTGCAAACATTTTATACTCCGGGCGAAAGCGATACATATAAATACGCCCGAATTTTTGCAGTTCATCATAAAACTCTTTCGCTAAAACTTCATGATGCTTCGGATGAAAATAGCGCAGCGCATTTTTCAATGCGAGTTTCTTCTCGGCTACAGACAAAATATCTTTTCGTTTGGGTGCATGACTCACCGATGCATCCAGTGCTTTTACTTCGGGAAGTTCATCTGGCACTCCTCGCAGAATTTGTTCTTTAAATGAAAGTTCGGTAGTGATCATGCGGCTGATGCTTTTTGAAATTGTTCTGCTTTAAAATTATTTTTAGTGAATTGGTATCCAATATCAAAAATCTCTTGTGCTTTGGTAATTTCAAAGCCCGAGAATTGATGAAGGGCGAGTGGTTCAATAAATACATTGCACGTTTCACGGCTTCTGGCTGTATTGCCATTGATGGCCATTAACAAACTGCGCTCAATGATGGTACGTAGATTTTTTGCATCGAAGTCAGCACCAATGGGGTTGCAGTGCGAACCAATTAAAAAATCGCATTGTTCACGAATCGGTTTTACCGGAAGATTATCAAGTACTCCGCCATCGACCAGTACTTTTTCTTGAAAATTTACCGGTGGAAAAATTGCAGGCACGCAACATGACGCCATGATGCCAGGGATCAATTCACCTTCGCTTAAGTAGACAGTCTCTCCTTTCTTAATATCCGTGGCTGCAATTGTTAAAGGTATTTTCAATCTCTTGAAGTCATTCTCGGGCATGTGTTTAAGCAATACATCTTTCAAGCCATCCATGCTCAACAAACCCATCCATGTCCAGGCGGGTTTCACCGATTTAAACACACTTACTTTTTGAATGATGCTGAGTATTTCTTCGGGCTTGTATCCGTACGAATAGAGTGCTCCAACAATTGACCCGGCACTTGTTCCTGAAATTACAGAAAACTTCAAACCGAATTCTTCCAACGCTTTGAGCACACCCAAATGCGCAATGCCACGTGCCCCGCCACCGGATAAAGCAATGCCGATTTTCATGTGCGCAAGTTAATCGTTATTCAGAATTGTTATTAAAGTCAAAGTCCTTGACTTTGCCCTAAACTAAATTCCTATAGCTGAGTCTGTTTGGTTTCAATAATTTTGCGTGATAAATAATAAAGGGTCTTTATTTACCAATGTAGTTTCTGCGCTCTGTTAAACCGGGTAGGCATACGCAAGTAACAAGTGTTTTCATCAACGGTAATCGAATAAATACCAGTCTGAGCTGTAGTAACGCCTACAAAATCTCTTTCAATGCAAAAGTCTTATCCAATTTCACTCTTCCATCAATCTCCTTTACGGTGCAGCATTCATTTACAGGATCATGCTCTAAGAATAATATGTACTTATTGGCCGCAGCCTCTTTTAAAAAGATTTCTTTCTCTTCGAGCGTAATCAACGGGCGTGTGTCATAACCCATCACATACGGCAACGGGATATGGCCGGCAGACGGAAGCAAGTCGGCAACGAAGCAAATAATTTTGTCTTTGTATTTTATTTTGGGCACCATCATCTTATCGGTATGGCCCGAAGCATAAAAAATATCAAACTGAGAAAAGGGCGATGGTTTGTTGAGATCGGTAAAATGAAGATGACCGCTCTCTTGCATAGGCCAAATGTTTTCTTTTAGAAAACTGGCTTTCTCTCGTGCGTTGGGTTGGGTGGCCCACTGCCAATGATCGGCATTGCTCCAATACTTTGCATTTTTAAATACCAACTCAAGTTTATCGTTTTCTTTTTTTATACCGCCTCCGCAATGATCAAAATGCAAGTGAGAAAGAAACATGTCGGTGATGTCTTCTTCACTGAAGCCAAGTTGATTCAAACTCTTGGTCAAAGAATCTTCTCCATGTAAATAATAATGTTTAAAAAATTCAGGGCTTTGTTTGGCGCCAATTCCATTATCAATCAAAATCAATTGATCTCCATCCTCAATCAACAGACAACGCATGGCCCACGTACACAAGTTGTTGGCATCGGCCGGGTTTGTTCTTTGCCATATTGATTTAGGCACTACCCCAAACATAGCACCACCATCCAATTTAAAAAAACCGGTATTAATTACATGAAGCGTCATTATGAATTTTAAAGGTTGCCGATTGCAAATTACAGATAATCAGAAATCTTGAACTTGAAGTTTGTCGTCATTCTTTCACCACACCCATGGCACAGAATTTATTGATGCGCTGATCAATCCGTTCTTCGTCCGACAGTTTGCTCAGCTCAGCAAAATTCTCTAAAATAACTTTCTTTACCTCGGCTGCCATGGTTTTAACATCCGTATGTGCACCGCCCAGTGGTTCTTTAATGATGCCGTCAATCAATTTGTTTTGCAGCATGTCTTTAGCCGTCAGCTTCAACACCTCGGCAGCTTGTTCTTTGTATTCCCAACTGCGCCATAAAATAGAAGAGCACGACTCCGGAGAGATTACGGAATACCACGTGTTCTCCAGCATCAAAACCCGGTCGCCAATGGCTATACCTAAGGCACCGCCCGATGCACCCTCTCCTATGATGATGCAAATCACCGGCACTTTGAGCATAAACATTTCCTTCAGGTTGCGAGCAATGGCTTCGCCTTGTCCGCGCTCTTCTGCCTCCAAACCTGGAAACGCACCGGGTGTATCAATGAATGTAACAATGGGTTTGTTAAATTTTTCGGCCATCTTCATTAACCGCAATGCCTTGCGGTAGCCTTCGGGATTGGCCATGCCAAAATTGCGCATCTGGCGCTGTTTAGTATTTCTTCCTTTTTGCTGCCCAATGAACATAAAGGTTTGCCCATCCACAGAACCCAATCCACCCACCATGGCTTTGTCATCGGCCACGTTGCGGTCGCCAAACAATTCAATAAAGTCGGTGGTGATTTCGTAAATATAATCGAGGGTGTAGGGCCGGTCGGGGTGGCGTGAGAGTTGCACGCGTTGCCAGCCGGTGAGGTTTTCAAATGTTTCCTTTTTCAAGTCGATAATTTTATTTTCCAGTGCAAGGATTGCTTGCTGCACGGTGCTATCACTTCCATCGGCCAATTGCTTCATGTCGTTCAACTTTGACTCCAGCTCAGCTATCGGTTTTTCAAAATCCAATAAATTCATATTTACAATTTTGTGGAACAAAAATAACCATTTTACACAATGTCAGGGTTTACCCAACACCTCTTCCAGTTTCTGATCCAGAGCCGGTCCTCGCAAATTCTTGGCAATGATTTTTCCGGTTTTATCGAGCAGGATTGAGTAAGGGATGGCATTGATATTGTAATCATGTGCGGCTTGGCTGTCAAAATATTTTAAATCAGAAACGTGTGTCCAAACCAATCCGTCTTCTTTAATGGCTTGCAGCCAATCTTCCTTGGTGCGATCGAGCGAAACTGAAAATACTTCAAAGCCTTTGCCTTTAAATTTGTGATAGGCCTTCACTACGTTTGGATTTTCTCTGCGGCAGGGGCCGCACCACTTCGCCCAAAAATCAATGAGTACATACTTACCGCGCAGCGATGACAACTTCACTACTTGTCCTTCGGGGTTAGGCAACGCAATTTCAGGTGCCACCTGACCAATAGCCGTAGCTTTTGCCTTGCTTACCAAGTCTGCAAGTGTTTTGGTGTATGAGTAGGTCGGCCAGCTTTTTTTAAATTTTTCTACCGATGAAGAAAGCAAATTAAAATTCTTGTCTTTGTCTACAATGTTGGGATCATTCAATAAATAGAAAAGAGCCAGTGATGGTTGTTGTTGGCTTAAGAGATCAATGATCTTTTGTTTATTCTTATCTAATTGTGCTAAATATTTCGATCGCAGCTCTTCTACTTTTTTTTCGTCTTTGGCATTGGCTGCCACCTGAAACTCGGTCTCGATTAATTTTAATTCTGGATCATCCTGCAGCCCCTGGTACATGGCCTGCGCTTTTTCATACAGTTCATGGTCGGGCGAACCTTTGATTTCCACTTTACCTTGCACATTGTTTCCATCTACGTTCAATTCAATGTTGCTGTGGTCTACCATTATGTTTACTGCCTGCTTTCCATAAAAATTGATACCAAAAACCATGGGCTGAGTCAGGTGTAGCGTTTTGCTGAACGTATTGTCTGAGTTTAAGGTAATAACATCCTGCACCCCTTCGGCTTGTATTTGTATTGTGCCTTGTTGAGGAAAATTTACTTTGCCCTTCAGCACTACATCCCAGCCGGTGGCATCTGTCTCGGGTTTTTTTTCTGGACTGCAGGCCAATGAACTGAATAGCAAAAAGAAGTTGATTAGTAATCTCATGTTAATTTATGATTATGAATTTTAAATTCTGAAATATTGAACTTTTAGTATAAAGCTAACGGATAACCATTTCAGATAGTTTCTTCACCAGCAAGTCATTGGTTTGCTTAAAATCTATCTTGTCTTTGGTTCTTTTTTTTATCTCTCCCATAAACATGGCCACAACTCCTTTTTTACCTTTTTGGTATTCTTCCACTTTTACCGGAAATTCTTTAATCACTTCATCAATTATGAGGCCAACCAAATTTTCGTCATGCGTTTGAATTAAGTTCAGGCGCGCTGCTTCATTCAAAATATTTATGTCGGGCTTTTCAATCAACAGCGGCAGTACTTGCTGAACAGCTACCGTATGACTAAACTGTTTTCGCACAACTAAAGTAATCAATTCAGCCAATTTCAACGGTTGTACCGGAAATTCTTTGATCGTACATTTTTTTTCATTCAGGTATGATTTTACCGGTCCCATCAGCCAGTTAGCATTTTCTTTAAACAAACTGTTGTGTGAACAAAGTTCATCATAATACCATGCAATCTCTTTTTCATCGGTTAAAACTTGTGCATCGTACTCCGAAAGTTTGTAGACCGAAATAAACCGGATAAATAATTCATTGGGGAGTGCGGGCATTTGCGATTTAATTCGCTCAAGCCACTCTTCTGAAATGTGAACGGGGCTCAGATCAGGATCAGGAAAATAGCGGTAGTCATTCAATTCCTCTTTGGTGCGCATGGCGTAGGTTTTGCCATCGGTTATATTAAATGTTCGCGTTTCAGAAATTACCGGTTCACCTTTTTCGAGTAAATTAATCTGGCGGTCTGTTTCAAAATCAATCGCTCGCTGCACGTGTTTAAACGAGTTCATGTTTTTAATTTCCACTTTTTTACCAAGAACCGTTGAGTTTTTGAGCTTGACCGAGACATTGGCATCGCAACGAAGCGAGCCCTCTTCCATGTTGCCATCGCAAACTTCGAGGTAACGAACTAATTTTCTGATTTCCAATAACACCAAAGCGGCTTCTTCTGAACTTTCAATTTCTGGCTGGGTAACGATTTCGATCAATGGTACGCCCGCCCGGTTGAAATCAAGCAAGGTGTCTTTTTCATTTTCGAGGTGAATGGATTTGCCTGCATCTTCTTCGAGGTGAATCCGGTTTAGTGCAATATTTTTTTCAATGCCGCTTTTCGTTTTGATGGTGATAAACCCTCCCTTGCAAATCGGGGTGCGGTCTTGTGTAACCTGATAACCCTTGGGGAGATCAGGATAAAAATAATTCTTACGATCGAAAATCTGGTAACGTGAAATCTCAGCATGACAGGCTAGTCCCATCTTTATGGCGTGTTCAACTACCGATTTGTTTTGTTTGGGTAATGTGCCGGGGTGAGCCAGTGTAATCACGCCCACATGCGAATTTGGCGAGCCCCCGTACTCGGCCGAATCAGCAGCAAAGATTTTGCTCTTCGTTAACAGTTGCGCGTGAACCTCAAGACCGATGACCACTCCATATTTTTCTTTTGCCTGAGCACTCATAAAATCAAATCATAGATTTGACTCTTGCCAATACAGCATCCAGCCCATTCAGGTTTTTCCCTCCAGCTGTGGCAAAGAAAGGTTGCCCGCCTCCACCTCCTTCTATTTCTTTGGCCAATTCTTTCACCATGTTGCCGGCATGAAATTGATTGGCTGCCGCCAGCTTCTCTCCGATCATTACGGCTACTTGCGGCTTGCCTTCTACTTCTGCGGCCAGCACTAACAACAAATCATCAAATTGATTGCGCAAGGCATAGGCCAGGTTTTTCAACACCTCGGCATTGGGTACAGAAATTTTTTCCAGAATCAATGTTCTTCCGTTAGCCTTCGTGGCCTTAGTTGCCAGGTATTCTTTCAATGAATGAGCTTGCTGCTGATAAACCATCTCCAGTTTTTTTTCTAACTGATGCTTTTCTTCAATCAGATTTTGCAAGGAAGCCACAGTGTCTTTTGGGTTTTTGAGCAACGTTTTTATTTCGTGCAACAATGCCAACGATCCATTTACAAATTGTTGCGCTCCCTCCGCTGTAACGGCCTCAATTCTGCGCACACCCGCTGCCACTGAGCTTTCAGAAACGATTTTGAAGAGCCCGATTTTGCCCGTGGCCGAAACGTGCGTGCCGCCACACAACTCGACTGAAAATTTCGGATCAAACGTAATCACCCGCACAAACTCACCGTATTTTTCGCCAAACAAGGCCATCGCTCCCATTTTCTTAGCCTGATCAATAGGAACATTGTGTTGCTCGTTCAACAAAATGTTTTCCCTGATTTTTTCATTTACGATTGTCTCCACTTTGGCCATCTCTTCGTGCGTCAATGCAGCAAAATGCGAAAAATCAAAACGCAGGATTTTTTCATTGACCAGCGAACCTTTTTGCTCTACGTGTGTGCCCAGCACCTGGCGCAGTGCGGCATGCAGCAAGTGTGTAGCCGAGTGATTATCCATCGTCAATTCACGTTTGCGTTTATCTACTTTGGCAATAAATGCAGCCGAAAAACTCTCGGGAAGTCTTTCGGCAACGTGAACGATCAGTTCGTTTTCTTTTTTAGTATCAGTGATATAAATTTTTTCATTGACCGACTCGATCACGCCCGTATCACCCACCTGGCCCCCGCTTTCGGCATAGAAGGGTGTTTGATCAAACACTAGCTGAAAGAGTTCTTTGTTCTTCTGCTTAATCATCCGATACTTCACAATCCGAATCTCGCTCTCCAGGTTTTCATAACCGGTAAATTCTGTTTTTTGGTCAGTGTCAATCACCATCCAATCACCGGTTTCTTTTGTGGCATCGGCTTTGGAGCGTAATTTTTGTTTGGCCATTTCTTCCTTAAACCCATTCTCATCTACAGACCAACCGTTTTCTCTGGCTATCAGTGAAGTGAGGTCAAATGGGAACCCAAATGTGTCGTACAATTCAAAAGCCTGGATACCAGAAATTGCTTTATTAAAATTTTCGATCAACCGAAGCCCTCTATCCAGTGTTCTCAAAAACGAAATCTCTTCCTCATGCACTACTCTGGTTACATACTCTTCCTGTTTATGTAATTCAGGGAAAACATCTTTCAGTTGCAGGGCGAGCAAGGGCACTAGCCGGTGCATAAACGGTTCTTTAAACCCAAGGTAAGAAAACCCGTAGCGCACCGCCCGTCTTAAAATCCGTCTGATCACGTACCCTGCGCCTGTATTGCTGGGGAGTTGGCCATCGGCAATGGCAAACGCCACCGCCCGGATGTGGTCAGCCATTACGCGCACTGCTATGTCTTTCTTAGCCTCCGTTCCGTATTTGTATTGATTGGAATGAAGACAAATGAAATCCATCATCGGGCGAAACACATCAGTATCGTAGTTTGATGTCTTTTTTTGGATTGCCATACACAACCGCTCGAAACCCATGCCGGTATCTACATGTTGTGCCGGAAGTTTTTCTAATGAACCATCGGCTTTGCGGTTGAACTCCATAAACACCAGATTCCAAATCTCCACAACTTGCGGATGGTCATTATTAACCAACTCTTTGCCGGGTTTCTTTTTTACTTCATCATCAGAACGCAAGTCAATGTGTATTTCCGAGCACGGCCCGCACGGCCCTTGCTCGCCCATTTCCCAGAAGTTATCTTTTTTGATTCCGTACAAAATACGGTCGGCACCGATGTGCTGCATCCATAAATTTTCAGCATCCGTGTCAACCGGAAGGTGGTCGGCCTTGTCGCCACCAAACACCGTAACATACAGCCGGTCTTTGGGAAGGTGATAAACTTCAGTCAATAATTCCCATGCCCAGGCAATAGCATCTTTTTTAAAATAGTCGCCAAAACTCCAGTTACCCAGCATCTCAAACATTGTATGGTGGTAGGTATCAAGCCCCACATCTTCCAGGTCATTGTGCTTGCCGCTCACGCGCAAACATTTTTGTGTATCTGCTACACGATTGTAAGACGATTGGGCATTGCCTAAAAAATAATCTTTGAACTGCACCATGCCTGAGTTGGTGAAGAGCAGTGTGGGGTCATTTTTCAGCACCAAAGGTGCAGAAGGCACAATTTTATGTCCTTTACTTTCGAAAAAATCTAAAAACTTCTGTCTGACGGTTGCGCAATCCATTGAATGAGGCCTGTTTACGGGTTAAAAAAAATCCTATATTGCGAAGTTATTCCTTAATAAAAGGCCAAAATTAGGGTACTAATGGCCATAATAAAAGGAAAAGTTTTAACCGGATGTCGAAACCCCACTACCGATACAACCCCAAAACCCTGCGCTACGAGCGTATCGAGTTTTCCGTTTGGCGATTTTTAGGTTCGTTCATCTCCTATTTGGCCTTTGCCAGCTTCTTTTTTGTGACCCTCAACCTCTTGCAGAACTCACTCATCGAAACCGATCTTGAAAAGTCGTTGCGACAGGAAAATAACGCATTAGTGGTTTACAAAGCTTCTCTCATTGGCCAACTGAATGACTCTAAAAGCCAACTAAAAGATTTGCAGCAAAAAGAAGCCGGATTGTACCAAGAGTTATTTGAAGCTACTCCCGAAAAATCCCGGGAAGAAACCCTGTCCTTGCCTCACCCAACCGACACAGAAGCCCAGCTTGATTATTTGCAGCACTGGGCACAATTGACCAAAAATAAGTCGCAGAAAAATAACGATTTATTAAGCCAATATTTAAATATTGATAAAAGCGATTTGCCCTTGTTATTTAATTTACCAAGTGGGCAGCCCATCGCAAACATTACACCCGATAATCTGATTTCAGGATTTGGCATACGAATTAATCCCTTTCATAAAGCCAAATACCACCACGATGGAGTTGACCTGAGTTTTACTAAAGGAACTGACGTAGTGGCCACAGGCAATGGAAAAGTATTGAATTTTTCTTACTCGGCTATATCAGAAGGAGGTTTAGGCAATTACATTGACATTGACCACGGCAACGGCATTATCAGCCGCTATGCACACCTTCACGATGTAAATGTTAGCTGGGGGCAAAAAATTAAAAAAGGTCAAAAGATTGGCACGGTAGGCAGTACGGGAGCATCAGCTGCCCCTCATCTTCATTATGAGATAATCAAAGACGGAAAACCAGTGAACCCCATGGTGTATATGGTTGAGGCTGTCTCCGCTGAGGCTCACGATCAATTAACCGTTAAATCAAAAAAACTAAATCAATCACTCGACTGATGGCTCTGCACTACACATATAACCAAGAAACCTGCAGGTATGAACCAGTTGTTGTCAGCCCCAAGCGCTTTGCTAAAAAATCGTTTCGTTTTTTAGGTTTATCTTTTTTATTGGGTGCTGCCTTTTTAGGCTATTATAATTTAAAATACGATTTTTTAGATGAGCGGATTGAACGCGAAACGAATGAGCAACTAAAAACTGAATGGCAACTTCTACAAGAAGAGTTGGAAAAGACTTCTGCTCACCTAACTAAGATTGAAGACACAGACGACCACAATTTCAGAACGATCCTTGAATTAGAACCTCTACCGCAAAGCATACGCGAAGCCGGTACCGGTGGTCGCGAAAAAGAAAGTGACCAGGTTGGTTATCCGCTGATTAGAAACTCCATTGCCTTAGCCGACAAAATCAGCAATCGCCTTACCATTGAACAACAATCAATGGATGAATTGAATAAGCAACTGGAGGCCAAGCAACATGAACGCGCCTCGCGACCGGCTATTCAGCCAATCAGCAACCATAACCTGATTCGCCTGAACACCATTTTTGGCCTTCGCCTGCACCCAATCTTTAATTACGTTCGTCCGCACAACGGCCTGGACTTAACCGCAGCTTATGGCACACCCGTTTACGCTTCGGCTGATGGTGTGGTGGTTTTTGCTGAACCCAATACCGGTTATGGCAATGTGATTTTTGTCAATCACGGTTATGGGTTTGAAACAAGGTATGCCCATTTGTCCCGTTACAACGTAAAAAAAGGAGATCGGGTAAAGCGTGGTCAATTGATTGGTTTTGTAGGCAGTACAGGAACTTCTACCAACAATCATCTGCACTACGAAGTGATTTATAACGGCAAGTACATCAATCCAATTTCATTTTTAAATACCGATCTTACACAGGAAGAGTACAACCGGCTCATTCAGCACAAACACGAGCAACCGGTAGCAGAAAAGTAAACCGACTCTGACAAGAAAAAATCAGTATTGAAATAGATTTTTTTAGATCAAACAGAATAACTGATTCATCTGCCTTCCCTATATACATCTACTCTCTAAAATAGAATCGAATATTTTTTCTGTAAATAAATCTTTCTTAGCCAAGAAACGTTAACAGAAAAAAATGTGAATACGTTGTTGATGATTTTTTTTTACCTAATTGTTTCCAGAGAAAAGAATTATTACTTTGCATCAGTTCTTTAGTGAACATCCCTAAATCACTTCATGGCCTACAAAGAAAAGGAAATAGAAAAACTCTACTACTCAATCGGAGAAGTGGCTGAGCAATTCAATGTGGCCCCCTCACTCATCCGATTTTGGGAATCAGAGTTTGACATCATCCAGCCAAAGAAAAACAGAAAAGGCAATCGCCAGTTTACCAAAGAAGACATTGAAAGCATCCGCACCATCTATCATTTGGTCAAACAAAAAGGATTTACGCTTCAGGGAGCAAAAGAAATGTTGAAAAACGACAGTCAGGCTGTGAAAGACAAGATGGAGATGTATGAGTCACTCAAAAAAATCCGCCAGTTTCTGGTAGAGGTCCGCGACAAACTTCAATAAGGTTTAGTTTTAATAGTGAGTTAAGAAGTTATGGATTACACAATTTTCCATATAACTCTTTAATCAACAACTATGACCCAAGACCGACTAACTTTTCTTGCTTTGCATTTCACACCGGGAGTGGGTGATCATTTAGTCAAGCAATTGGTCAGTTATTGCGGATCTGCCGAAGAGGTATTTAAAATACCGAAAGGAAAATTGTTGAAAATTCCGGGCATCGGTCCGGTTACGGCCGAATCTATCAAAGCAAGATCATCTTTTCATCAAGCCGAAAAAGAATTAAAAAAAGCCGAAAAAGAAGAAACTGAAATTCTTTTTTACACAGACAAAAATTACCCCGACCGGCTAAAGGAAATTGAAGATGCCCCCTCGTTACTATACTGCAAAGGAACCATCAACCTGAATTTTGAAAAATCGGTAGCCATTGTGGGTACCCGCCAAGCTACCGACTATGGCAAAGAAACGGTTTCAAAAATCATAGAAGACTTAAGGCCTCACCAAACGGTTATCGTAAGCGGATTGGCTTACGGCATCGACATACAGGCACATAAACAAGCCTTGAAAAACGATTTACCCACACTGGCCGTACTGGGCAGCGGCATGGATGTGATCTACCCCTCAGCGCATAAAGAAACAGCCAAGAAAATTATGAATCACGGGGCAATGCTCACTGAAAATCATTTTGGTACCCAACCCGATGCCCATAATTTTCCGGCCAGAAACCGGATCATTGCCGGGCTGTGCGATGCCTTAATTGTGGTGGAGGCCGCTGAAAAAGGCGGTGCACTGATTACAGCCGAAATTGCCAACAGTTACAACAAAGATGTATTTGCTGTACCCGGGAGTTTGGGTAATACGTATTCGGAAGGTTGCAATAAGTTGATCCGAAATAACAAAGCCACCATCTATACCTCCATCAAAGACCTGGAGTACCTGATGAACTGGAGTACCGAGCATCTCCAAAAGAAAAAAATAAAATTGGATTTCACTTCATTCAGCGTAGATGAACAAAAAGTGCTTTCTATCCTGCATGAAAAAAAGAGACCAATGATGATTGATGAATTGACGATCAAAACGGCATTATCACCAAGTGTGCTGGCATCGCTCCTGCTCAACCTTGAGTTTAGCAACGTGGTAAAGTCATTGCCCGGAAAACAGTTTGCACTGATAGCGAATTAATATCCAGTTTTACACGTTAGAAAAAATCTCATCAGCTATAGTCAGTGCTTGGGCAAACTCATGTTGATTTATGTCGGGCATAGAACTATGACCGGCTAAAAAATGTAAAATCGTTTCGGTTGCCAGGTTGCCCACCAATTTATCTTCGGCCATTGGGCATCCGCCAAAGCCCTTGATTGCCCCATCAAAGCGCTGGCATCCCGAAGTAAAAGCAGCCTTGATTTTTTTAATGGATGTGGCCGGATTGGAATGCAGATGTGCACCAAACTCAATAGTGGGAAACCGTGTGGACAGCGTTTTAAACAAATAGTTTATCTGATCGGGTTGAGACACCCCTATTGTGTCAGCCAACGAAATAATTTTAATACCAAGAACAGCCAGGTTTTCAGAAAATTTTTCAACAATGCCTACATCATAAGCATCCCCATACGGATTGCCAAACCCCATGCTAAGGTAGGCAACCAATACTTTATGTTTTTGAATGCACTTATTCTGTATGAACTCTACCACACGCATTGCTTCCACAATGGATTTATTTGTATTTCTTTGTTGAAATGTTTCTGAAATAGAGAGTGGAAAGCCGAGGTATGAAATTTCTTCATGCACCAGTGCTTCGTCAGCGCCACGTTCGTTGGCAACAATGGCCAGTAGTTTTGATTTTGTATCAGATAGATTGAGTCTTCTCAGTACATCGGCCGTATCGCGCATTTGCGGGATGGCTTTAGGTGAAACAAAACTCCCGAAGTCAATGGTATCGAAACCTACTTTTAATAATTGATTGATGTAGGCCGCCTTCTCTTCGGTTGGGATAAATTTTTCCAATCCCTGCATAGCATCGCGCGGGCATTCAATGAGTTTCATACTATTCGCTGCTTAATTCCTATCAGATTTAACCCAACTCTTGCTTCAATAATTTTATAGCCCGGCTCCAGGCCAGCTTAGCGGCCGCTTCATTATAGCGAGTGGGCGCAGTGTCATTATGAAAGGCATGCTGCGCACCCTCATACATGTATAATTCATATCGCGTACCGGCTTTCTTCAGTGCAGCTTCATAAGCTGCAATACCCGCATTAATCCGTTCGTCCAGCGCCCCATAGTGCAACTGCATAAAGGCTTTTATTCTTGGCACATCTGCCGCCTCGGGTTGGCGTCCATAAAAAGGAATGGCCACATTCAGGTCGGACACGTTTACAGCTAACTGATTAGCCATTGCCCCGCCCCAGCAAAACCCCATGCAGCCCGATTTTAACGTAGCTTCTTTACGTGCTTTGGCATACGCAAGCCCTTTAATAAAATTGGAAAGATTTTTAGCCGCATCAAGTTTACCAAACATCTCGCGTGCCTGATCGGCATCAGCAGGTGTGCCTCCAAAAGGTGAGAGCGCATCAGGCGCAATGGCGAGATACCCCTCGAGTGCCATTCTACGGGTTACATCTTCAATGTGCGGGTTGAGTCCGCGGTTTTCGTGAATGATCATCACTACGGGATATTTTTTTACTTCCCTTGGGCGGGCGAGGTAAGCCTTCATGGTAGTGCCTTCGCCTTCGTACGAAATTTTTTCGGTAATCAGTCGTTCGTCATTACCCAAAACCGTAGCCGCGTGAGCATAGTTCACCTCCAGCAACGGCAGCAAAGCCATTGCAGCAGCCGTACTGCCCGTG
Organism: Bacteroidota bacterium; assembly: GCA_018266435.1. GTDB lineage: Bacteria > Bacteroidota > Bacteroidia > Cytophagales > Cyclobacteriaceae > ELB16-189. Next base: position 116,882 of record JAFEAL010000013.1, read on the forward strand.
AGTGTCGTAAGTTTTTTTAGAAACACCTCACGGCTCAACGGCTTGTGGGTGTATTCATCAAACAGGTTAATGATGCGCTGATCCATACTGCTGTTATTATTTCTTAAACAAAAGCGAAGTTAGGAAATTAATAAGTTAAGAGATATAAAATTACATGGCGAGCTACCTCATGGGTTTATAAACTTCAACTCAGCAGCCTCCGCTCTATCAATATTATTAATTGAGAGATAATCATGGCTTATTCTACAAAAAGAATTATGGTTTTATATTTCTTAAAAAAGAGTTGATGTAGCGTTAACCAAGCCACAAAGTTTATGAAAAGCGCTCCACTCACCCACACATCTTTCATTGGCTAATCGAGAGAAAACATGATTTGGGTATTCAAACAACCGACACGCCACTATTGCCAACACCTCCCGGATGGGTATAAGGGGTATCTCGTTACACTCGGCTTAACAAAAAAATTATCACCAGGAGTGAGTATGGTGAGTGAAAATAATTTCATAGTGAACTCACCCAATTTTTCAACCAACGTATTGGGGTTTATTTCGCTCGGGCTGCGGCTCGGCAAAAGACGCCATAACTTTGACTTAGCTGTATTCACCATTTCTAATCTTTTTGACGGCACCCTGAGCGGCATCATCCCGATACCATTCATTGGCTATAACCTGAAAATAACAAAATAACTACGGTTGTTTCTGGCATCCGGATTTAAGGTTAATTTCTCATTTCAGATTCTTTTGATTCAATTTGCACCTTGTAATTTCTTCTACATGCTATCCATTGAAAAAGGCGTAAGCCTGAAACCGTACACCACTTTTGGGATTGACTGTACCGCAAAATATTTCTGTGCCATAACATCTGTTTCTGACCTTCAGGAATTGATTTCAACTGAGTTCTTTAACAACGAAAAGCATTTGATCCTGGGCCGGGGCAGCAATGTGCTCTTCACCCAAGATTTTGATGGCCTCGTCATTCACAACTCAATCAAAGGCATTGAAACAGTTTCCGAAAACGATGAAAAAATTGTTTTAAAAATAAGCTCAGGCGAACTATGGCATGAAGTCGTGATGCATTGCGTAAAAAACAACTGGGGTGGCATTGAAAATCTTTCGCTGATTCCCGGCACGATGGGCGCAGCACCTATACAAAACATCGGTGCTTACGGTGTGGAAGTAAAAAATGTAATTGATCGGGTAGAGATAATTGATCTCTCAACAAGTGTGATCAGGTCACTGAGTAATGAAGAATGCAGGTTTGGCTACCGCGAAAGTGTATTTAAGCACGAACTGAAAAAAAATATTTTTATTTCAAGTGTTACTTTAACGTTGACCAAAAAAAATCATCAGATCAATACTTCGTACGGTGCGTTGACTACAACTCTTCATCAGATGAATGTGTTTGAGTTTACTCCACAAACGATAAGCGATGCGGTGATCAAAATCAGAACTGAAAAGTTGCCCGATCACCAAAAGATGGGCAATGCCGGAAGCTTTTTTAAGAACCCGGAGATCGCTGAAAAACTATTTCATCAGCTACAACTTCAATATCCTGAAATACCTCATTATCCATCTGCCAATCAGCAAGTTAAGATTCCTGCAGGATGGCTCATTGAGCGCTGCGGATGGAAAGGAAAACGAATTGGCGATGCCGGTGTGCATGCGCACCAGGCGTTGGTGTTGGTCAACTATGGAAATGCAAGCGGTGAAGAAATTTTTTCTCTTTCAAAAAAAATTTCTGCTGCAGTTCAAGAAAAATTTTCAATCACACTCACACCCGAGGTAAACATTTTTTGAGTCATCATGGCATTTGTTTTTCACTTTGCATTTTTAAAAAATCTTTGTGGAAAATTTTTTGACATCTGAAAATTTTTTGCACAAAATTTTTGCAGATTAATTTTTTATTATACCTTTCGATCAGTTTTAAACAAAACATTAAAACGCTATGGCAAAAAAACCCGCTAAGAAAGCAGCTAAGAAAGCTAAGAAAGCTGCTAAGAAGAAGAAGTAATCAGCAGTGCTGATACTTTTAGAAAGGGAAGCAATCCAGGATCGCTTCCCTTTTTCTTTTGCCCTTTCACCAAGGTATAGTCAGACTAAAAAATACTCATCAGCAGTTGCACAAAATAAAAAAGGCTCATCGTACGGATGAGCCTTTCATTTTTTCAGCTAAGATTACTTCTTATCGGCAAAATTTTGAAACGTATAAAGCATACCAAATGAAAATGCCTGGCTTAATTGCACGTTGCTATCCTGATTATGATCATACAACAGAATAGTACCTAAGTTTAAGTTAAAGAACCTTCCAATCTTTGCTGTCAGGTTCAGGTCAAGCCGGTGATACAGATCATCAATAGCCACCTGTTGATAATTGGCAAACATGATGTAACGCCATTTTAAATTTACATTTTTAAAAATGTCCTTATCAAATTCAGCCAGCATTTGAAAGGCCAGCCACTCCATGCGGGCAGTTCGGTTGGGTGAAAGGCCATAAGGTGTTGGGGTATCGGTATTAATAAACCGTTGCACTTCATTAACAATAGTCAACCGTGGAGCCAGTGGTGAGAGGCGCAGTTTAAAGTAATTCACCGGGTGATATTCAAAGCCCAACCCCGTAGTGATAAATGCCGGAGCTACAAAATCAGACAGCATCACGAGCGAATCCTGTGCGTTGTTTTTAGTTTTCAGGTATTTATAGCCTGGAGCAAACTGAGAGAGGAAGTTGGCAGAGACAGCCAAGTCCCATTTTTTACTCAGGGTGTGGCCATACTTCGTGTCTAAAAAAATGCGGTCTAGCGTTTTGCGATACCCGAGTCCTTGGTTGTTAACCATTCCATACTGAAAGTCTATTTCATTATCCCATGAATTGTGGGCGCCCTTGTAGTTGGCTTTGTAGTTTAAAAATGCCGTAAGGCCAATGGAATTAACCCCGCCAGCTTTCCAGTTTGACGTAAAACTGGCTTGGTTCATATTAAAACTGGCACGAAATGATTTTTTCCATTTAGTTAACGTATCAATTTTTACAATTTGGCCGGTACCGTCCACAGAGCACAGCAAACCAATTAAAAAACTTACCAAAACAACTTGTTTATGCATAGAGTTGGGTTTAGTGAACTACAAAAGTAAAAAAAAAGCTAAACCCGGAGAGGACGCGTTGACTTAACTATTGCTTAATTTGATTTCATCCAAGGCTATTTCGGTGAGCGGCTTGGTGATGAACTTGATGACATAGTTATTGTTTACGATTTTGTCGATGTCTCTCTTGTTATCAGAACTGGAAAGGATGATCACTTTGCATTTATTACGCACCAACTCATTGAATTTTTCAAATTCGTAGAGAAATACAAACCCATCCACAATAGGCATGTTGATATCCAGAAAAATAATGCTCGGAAGATTTTGAGAATCATTTTCGTACTGCTTTAGATAGTCCAAAGCTCCTTTGCCTGAACTTTTTACCTCAACACGGTGAGAAAACTTGGTGATTTCAATTATTCTTTTGCTGATGAAATTATCGGTGTCGTTATCATCCACCAGCATCACTATGTCCAATGTTTTTATTTCAGCATCAACCATTAGAATTCTCTTTATGAAATGTAAAAAACCTGAGCAAAATTATCTCTTTTTATGAAACCCTTGCGGTTTCCGAATGATTATAACTTAATGAAGTAAGGATTTGTTACAAATTGCAGAAAAATAGCGGTTACTTTTTAACGATAAGTAATTTTTCGCCTACTGAAATCGATAACGAGGTTTTTTTGTTCCAATCCATCAATTCTTTTATGGTCGCCCCAAACTGCCGGGCAATACTATATAATGTGTCTGAGTTCTTTACTACATAGGTAAATTGTTTTGGCTCTTGTGGATTGGATTGATTTACAGAATCTGCGGCTTGAGTCTTTATGGCAGGAACAAAATCTTGACCGGATGGCTTAAGTTGATTTCCATTACTTTGGCTTTCAATCAGTTGGGGTTGCGGTTGCGGCTGGGCTTGCCACGCAAAGGATTCATTGCTCAAAGAGGCCACCTCAAGAACAGTATCACTCGAGGGTTCGGGCTGAAGTTGTTGAGGCGGATCACTTAGGGCATTTTTGTTCAACCGAACTAGGGTGCCCCCAGCAATCAAACCATCACCTATTTTAGGATTTAATTTTTTTAAATTTTTTAATCGAATTCCCTGCAATTGGCTCACCAACCAAAGGTCATCTCCCATTTTTGATTTGTAGATTAAAACCTCACTCCTTTTTTTCTTTTTTTCTAAAAAATAAACGGCACCGGCTTTAATTTCGTGATCAATGGATATGTCGTTGTAGTTGACAAATTTTGAAATATCAATGTGTGAACGGGCAGCCAACCCAGCTACTGTTTCTCCTGGCTGTGCCACAATGATCTTCAATCCATTGATTGTCAGGTTTTCATTTATCGGTAGCTTTGTTATAGGAATTGCTTTAGATGCCTTGGGTGAATTGATGACCAGGTTATTAAAATCAGCTAATGCTGAGCCCGAAGGGATTGCCACTGAATACTGCTTATCGCCTGGCACTAACCCTCGCCTGGCCCACTTGTTGTATTCCAGTAAAAGGTTTTCATCTATTGACACTTCACTGGCCAAGCGGCTTAATTTTTTATCAGACATTTCATAAAGGCTTACTTTTAATTTAGGTTCACCTACAATGGCGTTTTCAAATGCAATTTTGTGAGCCAAATATTTTTTTACATACCAATACGTATCTGACGAGATGATCATGTGGCTGTCGCCATTGAATTTATCTCCAATTGAACGCCTGACTCCGCCTGTTCCCATTTGATACGCTTGTAAGGCGAGAAGCCAATTATTAAAATAAGTGTTGCTTTGCTTCAGGTAGCGCGCTGCCCCGCGCGATGCGGACACTATGTTCATTCGTTCGTCCACTTCATCGTCCACGCGCAACCCCATTTCTTGAGCGGTATAATCTTTAAACTGCCAAAAGCCCACGGCGTTAGAAACGGATACCGCATCGGATACCAGTGCACTTTCTTGCAAACAGAGGTACTTAAAATCTTGCGGCAGGTTTTCTTCAGAAAATATTTTTTCAATGATGGGGAAATACGTTTTAGCACGCTCTACTTTCATTTCATAGTAACGGCCGGGGCGAACGAGTGCATCCACATCTTGTTGTATTTCACGTCTGGCATCATCGCGTATGGTGAGCGACATACCGGCAAAATGCATTTTGTGTGGCACTTCAGGAGTCTGGGCGTGTGAGGCAGCAACTCCAAAAAAAATGAGTGCGGCTGCAAAAAATCTCATCGGGGCAAAGATAAAACATTTGCCCCAAATTTCACTGGTCTGCTCAGGCTAACCCAATCATCTATTTTTTGTACATCATCATAATACCATCGCGCAGCGACAGCAGCAGGTTTTCCACGCGAGAGTCGGCTTGCACTTTACGGTTAAATTCAAGAATGGCCCGGGTGTCTTTATCAGGCTGAGGGTCAACTACTTTTCCGCTCCACAATACATTATCGGCCATGAGTATGCCTCCGGGCAAAACTTTGTCAATGACCAAATCGTAATAGAGTGAGTAATTTTCTTTATCGGCATCAATAAAAACGAGATCGAAGGTTTCTTTTAATTGGGGAATGATTTTTCTTGCATCTCCTATCCGGTAGTCAATCCGTTGGCTGAGGCCGGCTTCATTAAAATAATTTCTTACTTTATTTTCTAACTCAGCATTGATATCCAGTGTAATTAATTTTCCAGTGGGGGCAAGTCCTTCCGCCAAACAAATTGCTGAGTAGCCCGTGTAAGTTCCTATTTCTAAAATTGTCTTTGGTTTTATCAATTTACTGATCAGCGAAAGGTACCGACCCTGCACCTGCCCCGAAAGCATACGTGGGCGAAGTACGTTGGCATGAGTATCGCGGTTTATCTTTTTTAACAGAGCACCCTCCTCATCTGTGTGCTGTTCAATGTAGCGCTGCAACTCAGCGGGAAGAAAATCCATAGGTTTTAAATTGAGAGGTGCAAATCAGGGTATTTTATTTTGGAATCATCATCAATGTACTCAGTTTATTTTCGTCAAACATTTCATTTGCCAACTGCTGAAGTTCTACGGATGTGGTTGATTTTACCCGGTCAAAAATTTCTTCAAGCGGGGTGATCCGGTTTAAGTCAAGCAGGTTGCGCGCCATCATCATCATAAAACCAACGTTATTTTCTTCTGCCATGGCAATCTGACCTAAAATCTGTTCTTTGGAAGAAGTCAGTTGTTTTATCCCTAATTTATTTTCTTTCAGTTTTCTCAACTCATTTTTCACCAACTCAGTACTTTTTTTAAGTTGAGAGGGCTCTGTTCCAAAGCTGATCACAAACAAGCCCGTGTCAGTGAATGGAACATACTGTGCGCCAATGCTGTACACAAATCCATACTTTTCGCGAAGAGCTAAATTCAATCGTGAGTTCATTCCTGACCCACCTAAAATATTGGTGAGCATAAAAAAGGGGGTGCGCAGTGCATGTGTTGAATGAAAAGCCGGACGCCCCATGGCGCAGCGAGCCTGCTTTACCGGCCGTTTCAGCAAGACTTCTTTTGGTTTGAACCCCGAAAATTTTTTTCGTTTCGTGCGGGAGGTTAATGAGGGTACATGACCTAAGTATTTTTCAGCAAGCGTTACGATTTTTTCCATTGGTACATTTCCTACACTGGAAAAAATAACTTTGTGTGTATCCAAGTGTTGTTTAATAAACTCCTGAAAATTCTTTCTCTTGAAACTGCCTACGGTTTCTTGCCTGCCCAGTATATTCATTCCCATCGGGTGGTCTGCAAAAACTACGGCATCAAACTCGTCTTGCAGCGAGTCGTCAGGGTCATCGTAATACATGGCCATTTCTTCAAGGATAACATTGCGTTCGCGATTGATTTGACCGGGCGGAAAAATAGAATCAAACGTGATATCAGCTAACAATTCAATTGCCCGCTCCACGTACGTAGTGCGCACTGAAGCGTAAAATAAAATTTTTTCTTTGTCAGTAAATGCATTCAGTTCTCCACCCAATGACTCCAGCCGGTTGAGAATATGAAATGCCTTACGTTTGCGCGTACCTTTAAACGCCATATGCTCCCAAAAATGAGCAATGCCCTGATTGGCCGGTGTTTCATCACGACTGCCAATGTCGAGCATGATGCCGCAGTGTACAATCTTAGAGGTGGTGATGTGGTTGTGTGCAACCCGAATACCGTTTTTTAATGTATGGATTTGATACTCTCTCATATCATTTCTTTCTCTTGCAGCCCAATGCCCAACTCTTTCAATTCTTTCAATATAGGATCATAAAATTCGGACGTTACAGGAGTTGCCACCCCCCTGCTTTGTATTTTATTCTGAAGCAAAAGCTTTGTAGCTATTGCTAAAGGAAGGCCTACGGTTTTGGCCATGGCAGTGTGAGTTTCATTTTCACCGGTGGCCGTAAGCCAGGCTTGAATTTCTTTTTCCTTACCCCCTAACCCATAATTAAAGCGATGCCACATCACGATAAAATCTTTGTCGCCAGGGGCAAGCCTCCATTTTTTATTCAGGATATGCTCAAGAGCCTGAGCCGGAGTTGCTTGGGTTAACCCAATTTTTTCATCTGAAAAAAAACCACTCCACTTCAGGCGTTTCATTTCCTCACCATCCATTGAAACCAAAAACCTTTTAGCAATTTCTTCTTCACTATTTTTTGTATTCAGAAACGATGCGATAAATTCTTTATGTGTCATGGTTTCAATTCCATCCATTGTGTAGCTGTCATCACAGCACCCCAATTGGGCCAGAATGTTCCAGGCGCTGCAGTAGCCTTTGTTTCGCAATGTGCCGCGTAATACGGTTTTGCATTCACGCAACCCATATACCTCTGCATACTTCAATGAATCGCGGTTAGCATAGCCTTCGTATTCGCCAAAACCGGGAACTGAAACCGAAGTTGTTCGGGTAAAAAGTTGCTGATACGGAATGTATTTAAATTTTCCATCGTGTAAATACTTAGCGGTGCCTTGTCCTGCCAATACCACATTTCGCGGATTCCAGGTGAACTTATATCGCCACGGATTATGCGGATCAGTATCGGGTGCTATCAGTCCTCCGGTAAATGACTCAAATGAAGTTACCTCTCCCCCTATATGCTTAATTTTATCAATTACTTGCATTGCACTCATGTGGTCAATGCCTGGGTCCAGACCACATTCATTCAAAAACAAAAGTCCGCTGGTTTTTGTTTCGGTATCCAATTTTTTCATTTCATCAGACACATAGCTGGCTGTGAGCAAGTGCTTTTTTTCCTGCAAACAAAGTTTAGCTACCTGCGGGTGAAGGCTTGCCGGAAGCAGGGATATAATTACATCCGCATGACGGATGGCTAATGTACTGTCATCCCTTTTCTCAATGTTGAATTCGATAGCTTTGGCATGGGATGAAGCCCCGATTTTTTCTTCGGCATACTTTTTAAAAACATCGCCCACGGTGATGTGCCACTCATGGTGAGCAGCCTGTTTAATCAGGTAAGAAATAAGCGAAGACGAAGAACGCCCCGCGCCCAATACAAGAATTTTTTTCATGGAGACAAAATTACCAGTTTCCGGTTATCAAAAATTAATTAACTTTCATGCCCTTCTTCCATACCATATGACAACACCCATTACTTTTTTCAATCACCTGGAAGACCTTGACACGGAATCAAAATATTTGGTTCACAAAGCAAAAGAAGCCACTGCACTTGCCTATGCACCCTATTCAAAATTTTGTGTGGGGGCTGCATTAATTTTAGAGGATGGCAGTGTTATTACCGGGGCCAACCAGGAAAATGCCTCGTACCCCCTATGTATGTGTGCCGAGCGTGTGGCCTTGTATGCCGCCACGGCTACCCACCCCAACCAGACCATATTAAAGATAGCTGTGGTTGCCCATAAAAAAAACCACAAAGACCTTACCCCGGCCACTTGCTGCGGAGCTTGCCGCCAGGTGATCTTAGAATTTGAGCAACGCCAAAAAAAACCGATTGAAATCATCATGTTTGGTACTCAAAACCAGTGGTTGAAAACAACTGCAACCGCACTGATGCCTTTAGGATTCGGTAAAGAGTCATTAGAGTAAAACCCCAAGTATTCAACCCATGTAATATTTAAACCATATTCTACTCCAACAGTTAAGTGAGTCAGGCTATTTTTGCCTTTCTTTGAAGCATTTTCAATACCACCGTGACACAGGACATAGACATTAACGACCTAAAGCGCATCACCGAGTTGATCCACTCAAAACATGGGTATGACTTTAGAAACTATGCGATGTCGTCTTTTAAAAGACGAATGTTGCGAATTCTTGAAATAAAAAACCTAACCGTAGAGTCTCTTCTGAAAAGACTTAACGATTCACCTACGTTTATTAATGAGTTTTTAGATGAATTGACCGTAAACGTAACTGAAATGTTTCGCGATCCCGGGTTTTGGCGTTCCCTGCGCGATGAGATTATCCCCGATATTTTACTCAACCACAAAACATTTAACATCTGGCATGCCGGGTGCTCTTCAGGTGAAGAAGTACTCTCCATGGCCATCTTGTTGCGTGAAATGGGTATTCACAATCAGGTTTCTCTGTTTGCCACCGACCTCGACCTTACTATTTTAGAAAGAGCCAAAGCGGTTACTTACCCTTCTAAAAACATCGAGATCAACGAGAAGAACTACATCCGCTACGAAGGAAAATGGTCTCTCAGAGATTATTGCAAAGAAGAAAACGGAAGGGTGACTTTTGATAAAGGGTTATTAGCCAATGTTACTTTCCGCAGACATGACCTGGTGCTGGGCGAAGTATTCAATAAGTTTGACCTGATCTTGTGCCGCAATGTGATGATTTACTTCAATCAGGCTTTACAAAATGAAGTGCTTAAGAAATTCCATTCGAGTTTGTTCAAATACGGTTACCTGGCCATCGGCTCAAAAGAGTCGTTGATCTGGTGCGATGTAGCCAACCGTTTTTTAGTCGCAAACAACGAGGAAAAAATATATAAGAAAATAAAAGATTAAGCCGGGCGATGATCGGGTTCAATCTAAATACAGGTTACAAAGCCGTTGTAATTGGCGGGTCGGCCGGAAGTTTTCAGGGGATAACGAAAATATTATCGCAGTTACCTAAAACTTTTCCATTGCCAATCATTATGTGTTTGCACCGGCTCAAACATGTACGAAATGGTTTTGTTGAAGCATTGTCAATTAAAAGTGTTACCCCGGTGGTAGAGCCGTACGATAAAGAACAAATAAAAAAAGGCGGAGTTTACTTGGCTCCCTCCAATTATCACATGTCAGTAGAGCTGGGAAATTATTTTGCCATGAGTACCGAAGAAATGGTTAACAATTCGCGGCCGGCCATTGATATTACTTTGAGCACGGCTGCTTATGTTTACCGCGAAAAATTAATCGGCATCTTGCTGTCGGGTGCTAACCGCGATGGCGGGCTGGGAATGAAACATATTAAAGACAAGGGAGGCCTCACCATTGTGCAAGAACCAGCCGAATGCATGATTGATACGATGCCCAAGGCAGCTTTGGCACTCACTAAAATTGACTATGTACTAAAGACTGACGAAATTGTAAAATTCTTGAACGAACTAGATAAGTTATACCGATGATCAAGCAGATTGAACTCTTTTTGAAAGACCCCACCAAAGTAAATAGGCTGATCACCATTTGCTTTTTTGGCTTTGTTATTTTATCCGGTTATTTTTTGGCTACCCTGCCCTATGACCTGGTCTACAAAGGTGGCATGGTAGATTCCGGTACGGCTGCACCCGTTTACACAAAACTGTTTGTTGTCGTAGGGTTGTCATTTGTATTTTGCTACCTGGCGCTGCACTACACCCGCCAAGCTAAAAAAGAAGTGTTCGTGTACTTAGATAAAAAGGCGGAGGATGAAAAAACTAACCAAGCTACAGCTGCCGCAACCCACGGAACATTCAATACCCAAACTTTACGCAACAAAATCAACGAAGCAAAATCGAAAGAAGAAAAGTGGCAGGCAGGACTAAATTTTGTATGCCACCAGCTTAACGCAGGACAAGGAGCACTCTATATTTTAAATAAGACTAAAACCATTGAAATGAAAAGCGGCTTTGCCCTCATCACTGAAGAAGGTGAAACAACCCCAACTTATCAGTTGGGTGAAGGGTTAATCGGGCAAGCTGCCGCATCGGGCAAAAGTTTGTACCTTGATGAATTGCCCGAAGGTTACGCAACACGCGTGGCCAGTGGCTTGGGTAGTGCTTTACCAAAATACCTGTTGATCATTCCATTTAAAAAAGAGAGTGAAATTGCTGGCGTGGTAGAAGTAGCCACCTTCTCCGCACCCGGTGAGGACTTAAAAAAACAAGCTCAAGAAGCTGTTAGTATATTGGCTGATATTTAGTAGCGAGATTAACTGATATGTTTAAGAATCTAAAAATAAGTACAAAAATCACAGGGCTAATCGTGTTGCTGGTAGCCCTTGCCACGTTGATTATTTCCGTCTTTACCTACCGGCTAAACCGCCAGGCAGAACAAGACAAACTTAACTCAAGCCTTACGGCTGTGGCCGATGAACAAGCCCAATTGATCAATCATTTCTTTGATCATGTAAGCACAACGGTCAAATTTCTGCAATCTTCCAATCAACTGAAAAATACACTTGCCTCACAGCCCGACTCCCTCACCGGCACCTTAAACTCGATTAAAGAAATCTACTCATTCAGTGAAGTTTACCTTACCACACGAGACGGAAATACCATCGCCTCAACCGATTCTGAAAATGGAAAAGGAAGTTTGCTGGGAAATTTAGATAAAGGTTTTTTTGATCGCGCAGCCTCTGCCCTGCAGTTTAGCAGTGTAAAAAAAATTAATGATAACTACTTTATTTTTGCAGCCGCCACACTGGCTGATAAACTGATTGCTTTTAAAATCAACCTTGTACCAGTTTATAAAAAATTAGCCACCGGCAACATCGGCACAACCGGTGAAAGTTACCTGGCACAGGTAGATCCGGTTTCTCAACATGTTATTATTGTCAGCCCCTTACGCAACGACCCCGGTGCCTTTTTAAAACCCCTCAACAAAAACAGTAAATCGGCAAATGAGATATTGAAAATGGTTGCCGGAAAAAACGGATCAAGCATAAGTACAGACTACCGGGAAAAAGAAGTCTTAAAAGTTCTCAGAAAAATTGATCGTGCCGGCTGGGGTCTGGTGGTAAAAATTGATACCGATGAACTTCAGGGACAAGGATCCTCACTTATTAAAATTTATATCGCAGCAAGCATCGGGTTGATTCTGCTGGCTTGGGCAATCGGGTTAATGTTATCTCAATCGCTTACGCAGCCACTCAACAACATGGGCAAAACCCTGGAATTGGTATCGCAAGGTGTATTGCCTGAAAACATAACAACCGGAACCCATGATGAGTTTGGTCAGATCTCTGAGAAGGTAAATTCGTTGGTTCAGAACTTAAAAAGCAGTGCCGAGTTTGCCAAAAAAGTAGGCGAAGGAAAACTGGATACACCCTTTCAACCGGTAAGTGAAAACGATACACTTGGTCAGGCATTGCTGCACATGCGCGATGATCTGATTGATAACGAACAAAAAGACAATGAACGCAACTGGATCGTGCGCGGAGTGGCCGAAGTAGCAGAAATCCTGCGTGCACACGACACCGTAGATGAGCTCGGCAACGAAGTAATTCAGTTTATTGCTTCCAAAATCGGTGCTATACAAGGCGTATTTTATGATGTAAACAATGACGACCGCGATCAGATGCTGATTGAAATTCGCGCCAGTTTTGCCTACGGTAGGAAAAAATATTTAAAAAAATCTTTCCGCTTTGCCGAAGGGCTGGTTGGTCAGGCCGCAGCCGAAAAAGACGTGGTCATGCGCACCGAAATTCCTGATGATTATTTATCCATCACCTCAGGAATTTTGGGCGAGCAAAAGCCTAAGTGCATTCTGGTTATGCCACTTATTACCAATGAGGAAGTTTATGGCTTGCTGGAATTTGCCGGCCTGAAAAAATTCGATGCTTCGCAAGTAAAATTTGTGCAAGAGCTGAGCGTAATTCTGGCCCGAACTATTTTTAATATCAAGGTAAACGAGCGCACACGCAAGCTGCTCACAGAATCACAGCAGTTAAGTACAGAACTTCAGGAGAAACAAGAGGTGCTTCGCCAAAATGCCGAAGAAATGCAGGCAACACAGGAAGAACTGAAACGAAGCAACACCATGCTGGAAGAGCAGATAGAAGAAGTAAACCGTTCGCAAAAACGCACACAACTGTTGCTGGAAAATGCTTCGGAAGTTATCACCATTTATGAACAAGACCGAACCATCCGCTACTCCTCTCCGTCAGTTGAGCGCATCTTGGGCTATTCGGCCAAAGAACTTCAGGGCAGCAGCGATGCCGGCCGTATCCACCCCAGCAGCGAGCAAATCTTCAGCGACCTCTTTGACGCAATGACTGCCCGCCCGGATGAAAAAGTTACCGTGCAGTTAGAATACAAAAGCAAAGATGGCAACTATGTGTGGCTGGAGTGTACCGGCACTAACTTAATGAGTAACCGCGCCATACGCGGGTATGTACTTAACTCGCGCGATATTACCGAGCGCAGAAGAGCCGAGCAAGAGCAACGCATGCGCAGTAAAATGCAAGCTCTCTCAGAAAATTCCCCTGACCTTATCACCCGGCTGGAACAAGAAGCAATCTCGTACATCAACCCGACCATTCAGGCCTACACCGGTAAATCGCCTCATCAGTTCCTCAATAAGAAGGTACGTGAAACCGAGTTAGACAACGCCATCCTGGATCAGTGGCTCTCCATAGTAGAGCAGGTGAATGTAACCAATAACACCGTAGCACAAGAAATGGATTTCCCCACCGAGATGGGCAAACGGATCATGCAAGTGAACGCCATTCCCGAATACGATGAGCAAAAAAACATAGAATCTGTATTGGTGGTTTCACATGATATTACCGAACGAAAGGAAATTGAAATTGAAATTCAAAATAAAAACAAAAAAATCAACGACTCAATCAATTACGCCAAACGGATTCAAAATGCTATTCTGCCCAACACGAGATTAATCAACAAATCATTGCCCGATTCGTTCATTCTCTACAAACCGCGCGATGTGGTAAGTGGTGATTTCCCTTGGTTTGTTCAGACAAAAAATGATATTTTCATAGCAGCCGTTGACTGCACCGGACACGGTGTGCCAGGAGCACTACTCTCACTCATCGGCTATTTTCTACTGAATGATATCGTGCGCTCAAGAAAAATAACCGAACCCGGAAAAATCCTTGACCTGTTGGATGAGGGCGTTACCCAAACACTTCGTCAGGATCAAGACGACTCCGCAACCAAAGACGGAATGGACATAGCGCTATGCCGCATCAACATTGAAACACGTACGGTAGAATACGCAGGTGCCCATCGCCCGCTTTACTTCATGAAAAACGGAGTAATGGACGAAATCAAAGGAAATAAATTCCCAATAGGCGGAGGCATCTATAAAAACCAGACCAATTTTACCACAACCAAGCTAGAACTGAGCGTTGGCGATTCATTCTATTTTAGTTCAGACGGATTTCCGGATCAGTTTGGAGGCCCGGAAGTACGAAAATTTGGCCCTAAGAAAACCCGTGAAATTATTGAGCGGATACATAAAAACTCCATGCAAGAAGCTTTGCAGGTATTTGATATTGAATGGGAAGCCTGGAAAGGCGAACACAAACAAACTGATGACGTATTATTAATTGGAATTAAATTTTAAATTTTAAATTTCGGAACTTCAACCCAACAGCAATGAACTATATCTACGAGTTGCACCGCACCATGATGGCGCAAAAGGTGATTCTGGTATATGAAGGTGACTTCACCCAGGAAACGACCAAATCAATCCTCTCCATGGCGGAGCGAAACCTCGATTCTTCAGGTGAAGATTCAGGCATTAAACGGAAAGTCTTCAACGTAATGGTGGAGGCACTGCAAAACATAGTCAAGCACAGCAGCGAGCAAGGCATGCGCGCGGGCTCGTTGCTCAGCAAGAGCGCCATCTTCCTCATCAGCAAAGATGACAAGCAGTATTGCGTCATGACCGGCAACCCCATCGCCAAAGGTAGCGTAGCCCGGCTTACACAAAACCTAAACGACCTCAACAACAAAGACAAAGAAGGGTTGAAGGAAATGTATAAAGATATTATTAAGAATACACAAATCTCTGAAAAAGGCGGAGCCGGCCTCGGCTTTGTAGATATGGCCCGCAAGTCGGGAGAAAAACTGGAGTTCATGTTTGCTGATTTAGATGCCGAACATGACTTCTTTTGTCTGAAAGTAAATATCTCTCGCGAAAAAGAATAATCATCAACTTATAAACTGAATTACCCATGGAAATATTAAATTTAAAAGGAACCGAAGACACGCCCACAATTATATTGGATCAGAAAAACGGAATTTTTGAGATCAGCGGACGCTCATTACCTGAAGACTCAGCCGAATTTTACAAACCCGTGCTCGAGTGGATCAAAGCGTATGGCGCTGCCGCCAATGCCTCCACCGATTTTACCTTTAAATTGGAGTACTTCAACACCGCCTCCTCTAAACTAATTTTGGATGTACTCTCTGCATTGGAAGACATCAAAGGCATGAAAATATTGTGGTACTTTCACGATGACGATGAAGATATGGAAGAAGCCGGCCAAGAGTTTTCAGAACTGGTGGAAATACCATTTGAATTTAAAACCTATTGATTTTTAGTTTTTCGAATTTAGGACATAAGCTTAAACCTGAGTTCTCAGATCAATAGACACAAATCAACAACCCCTAGAGAATGAGTGAGGAGATACTTAAGGCGCTCACCCAACTGTTTGCCATTATTACCAAGCAAGATGGCGGTGTAACAGAAAATGAACGCCAATTTGTAATCAATTTTTTTCAACAAGAACTTGACCAGGATACCGTCAAAGAATATTTAGCCTTATACGATGATTTCTCGGGCTACAATAAACTGGGCAAGGGCGATGATGAAAAAAATAAACTCACCTCAGTAAAAGACTCGGTTAAAACCCTGGGTATCTGCAAAAAAATCAACAAAACGTTGACGCAGAAACAAAAGGTAGTGGTACTCACTAAGCTGTTGGAACTGATCGGTTCTGACAAAAATTTTACCCCCCAGCGGATTGAAATCATCAACACCGTCTCTACAGTATTCAACATAGACCAGGAAGAATACAAACTGGTAGAAACCTTTATCATTGCCGAAAAGGTTGATACCCTTAATTTCAAAGATATTCTTTTGGTCAATTCATTAGACACAAAATCTGCCGAAAACCAAAAACATGCTCACGCACACATTGAAGGTCAATTGATTTTCATGCGCATAAAAAGCGTGGATATGTATTTCAGCAAATACCTGGGCGATCAATCCAATATGCTGAACGGGTTTATCATGCAACCCAACAAAGTGTACCTGTTTTCGCACGGCAGCACAATTAAAACACAAGGTGGCGATGCCCTCTACTACAGTGATTTAGTAGCCCACTTCAATGAAGAACTGAAGACTACCAAACTCTCCTTTAACGCTAACATTGAAGAATTCAAATTTCCCAATGGAGCAATCGGGCTTCGCAATGTAGTGATCTCAGAAGGGCCCGGAAAACTGATTGGTATTATGGGTGCCAGTGGTGCCGGTAAGACCACCCTCCTTCTCACCCTGGCAGGGTTGGAAAAACCCTCCAAAGGCGGCATCAAAATCAATGGATTTAATATCCATGAAGAAAAAGAAAACATTGAAGGTGTTATCGGGTTTGTGTCGCAAGACGATTTATTAATTGAAGAACTCACTGTTTATCAAAACCTGTACTACAACGCCAAGCTTTGCTTTTCAAACTTCACCGAAAAAGAACTGCATGAGCGCGTAATGAGCACTCTCGTCAATCTTGGCCTCGATCAGCGCAAAGATTTAACCGTAGGAAGTGTGCTTGACAAAAAAATAAGCGGAGGCCAGCGCAAAAGGCTAAACATTGCCCTTGAACTGATTCGCGAACCGGCCATCCTGTTTTTGGATGAGCCTACCTCAGGTCTTTCTTCACGCGATTCTGAAAATGTAATCGATTTACTGAAAGAACTTTCGTTAAAAGGTAAATTAATCTTTGTGGTCATCCACCAACCCTCGTCAGACATCTACAAAATGTTTGATAAGATGATCATTATGGATACGGGAGGCTACCCGGCTTATTACGGCTCACCGGTAGAGGCCGTTACCTATTTCAAAAAAGCAACTCATCAGGTAGATAGCAACCGTGGCCAATGCGAAACCTGCGGTAACGTAAACCCCGAACAGATTTTTAACATCATCGAATCAAAAGTAGTGGATGAGTATGGCCAACCTACCACTAAACGGAAAGTAACCCCACCCCAGTGGTTCGAGATGTACCAAAAGCGGTTCAACATCAATCTGGTAGCCGATGTAAAAGAAGCTCCACCCAGCACCCTGCGTATACCCAGCCGGCTGAAACAAACGGTTATTTTTACTATGCGCGATATGCTGGCCAAACTCAGCAATAAGCAATACCTGCTCATCAATTTGCTGGAAGCACCCTTGCTTGCCATCATTTTGGCTTTTATCATTAAATACAAAAGTGCACCGGGCGGCAGAGAATACGCTTTCCGGTTTAACGATAATTTTCCGGCCTTTTTGCTGATGGCTATTATTGTAGCCCTTTTTATGGGTTTAACCGTGAGCGCAGAAGAAATCATACGCGACCGTAAAATATTGAAACGCGAGTCATTCCTCAACTTAAGCTGGAACAGCTACCTCATTTCTAAACTGAATATTTTGTTTTTACTCTCGGCCATACAAACTTTTACATTTGTTGTGATTGGCAACCTCATTCTTGAAATCCATGGAATGACCTTAGCCATGTGGCTGGTACTGTTCACTACCTCTTGCTTTGCCAATGTACTGGGGCTCAACATTTCTTCAGCCTTCAATTCAGCCGTAACGGTTTATGTCATGATCCCCCTCCTGCTCATTCCTCAAATGATTTTGAGCGGCCTCCTCTTCAGCTTTGATAAACTGAACAACCTCATCAGCACCAAAGGAAAAGTACCCATCGTGGCCGACTTGATGGCATCACGCTGGGCCTATGAAGCAATAGCCGTTTACCAGTTTAAGAACAACGACTACGAAGAACCGTTTTACAACTATGAACGTGAAGAAGCAAAAGCCGACTTTAAGGCCGCCTTTCTGGCTGACGAGCTAAAAAAGCGGAATCAGTTTGTTCTTGAAAATTTTGAGAGCAAAAAAGACTCGGTTAAAAATCTGGTGGAAATAAACCTAACCATTTTGCGCGATAACCTACGCGATGAGCCCTATCGCCCAGGGTTTGAGAAAATAAACCTCGATGAAGACCTTTCGCAAATGAAATATACCAAAGTGCGCGGCATGATGCTGGATACTTACTTTGAAGATTACCGAAAACACTATCAAAAGATTTATAACGAAAACGTAAACCTCATTGAAAAGAAAATGGCGTTTTATGAAAAAAGCGGGGTGAAGATAAATGACGAAAAAAACACCTACTTCAATGAAAGCCTGAGCGACCTGGTAAAAAACGTATCCACCAAAGAAAGACTGGCCGAATACAACGGCAAACTGATCCAGCAGATTAACCCAATCTTTCAAACACCCAATCCGGCCAATCGGTTTGATTATAGAACTGCGTTCTTTTTGCCTGAAAAAAACTTGTTAGGGTTGACCATCAGTACCTTTACCTTTAATATTATAGTGATTTGGGCCATGGCAGGCCTCTGTTACTTGGCTTTATACCGCGAATGGCTGAGGGGATTAGTAGAATTTTTTGGGAATGTAAGTATTCCTGATAAAGTGACGATTCCGTTCCGCAGGAAATAATTTTTTTGTAACGATATTTGAATGTTTAATTTTGCAAACAACATTGCGTTTATGAGAAGCGTATCCATCGCCATTGCGGCAATTCTTTTAGTTGCTGCCTGCGGCAAAAGTAAAAAACCGGACGAACAGGCATTTTTGAACAGCCTTGATTCAGCCAAAAAAGGGCCAACCATTGATGAAGAGGTGATTAACAGCATTCTTCAGCAAATCCCAAGTCCCCTTGAAATTTCTGTTTTACTGAAAGAATCTGGAACAAAATACAACTTTTCGTTGCTCAACACACCCGATAACCTGCCCAAATACAACAGCAACTACAAAAAAGCCCTCAATTTGGGAGTTTACGGCACTGATTTAGGATACACCAATATCTACCAACAAAATAAAGATGGCATCAAATACCTGTCGTCTATTAAATCACTCGCCAACGAACTGAATATTGGCCAGTTTTTTGATATCGAGACTATAGGCCGGTTAGCTACTAACAGCAAAAACCTCGATTCATTGTTGCTGATCACTACAGAAAATTTCAACAGCATCAACCATTATTTGCAGACACAAGGCCGGGCAAATTTGAGCGTACTGCTCCTTACGGGAGGCTGGCTTGAAGCCATGCAGATTACCTGCCAGGTAGCAGCCAAGGATCCAAAAAACAAGGAATTGCGCGAAAAAATAGGTGAACAAAAAATTATATTAGAACAGATCGTGCTCTTGTTTGGCTTTTATAAAGAAGATGAAAACATGGCATCGTTATTGAATGATTTGAACGAACTAAAAGCAGCTTTTGATAAAATTAATATCACCTACACTTATAAAGAATCAACGATGGAGGTTGTCAATGGCGTAGCCGTAATTAAAGACAATAGCACAACCACTATTGATATAACCGATAAAGATGTGCAAGCCATCACCGGTATTACCAACACGATAAGAACCAAAATAGCCAGTTAATAGCAATACTACCATTTATGAAAAAAGTAATTCTTTCCATTTTTTCGATTTCATTGATTGCATTTAGCACTCCGTTGGCCAGCCAGTGCAACTCAGAAAATTTTGCCAATGCCTGCATACCAAAATTAGGCAGCGGTTTCAATTTTTTGAAAAGCTATAAAGTAGACAGCGAAGGTGGAGCAAAAGAAAAAGTAGAATACAGCTACGTGTTCACCAAAGGAACACAATACATGATTAACCTGTGTGCCAGCGGATCAGCAACCGATGGTATTATTGTTACCATTTTCGACTCCGGTAGAAATAAGGTAGCCACCAGCAAAATCAACGGTCAGTTTATCAGCGCCATTGCCTATCCCTGCAATGCTACCGGTATCTATTACATTCAATACACCTTTGATGGAGCCGGAGGAAAATGCGGAGGCAGCGCATTGGGGTTCAAGAGATAAGCCAATCATTCATCAAAATGGCCTCGCAAAAACGGGGCTTTTTTTTTTGCCTATTATTTTTAAACTTGATCAGTAAGATCTAAAAAACCCATGCCCAAAGTTCTGATTATTGAAGACGAAACCACCATCCGTGCTGTATTAAAAGATATTTTAGCCGATCAAAAGGAACTAAAATTAGAAATAGAAGAAGCCAAAGACGGACAAGAAGGGTTAGCCAAACTACAAACCGATCAGTTTGACATAGCCTTTTGTGATATTAAAATGCCTAAAATGGATGGCATGGAAGTCTTGCAGAAA
This sequence comes from Bacteroidota bacterium, assembly GCA_018266435.1. GTDB lineage: Bacteria > Bacteroidota > Bacteroidia > Cytophagales > Cyclobacteriaceae > ELB16-189. Next base: position 137,513 of record JAFEAL010000013.1, read on the forward strand.
GCAAAAGAAAAAGGGATCACCACCGCATTCATTATGATCTCTGCTCATGGCACCACCGAACTGGCTGTGGATGCCGTGAAAAATGGAGCCTACGATTTTTTACAAAAACCGCCAGACCTCAATCGCCTGCTCATCACCCTGCGCAATGCGCTCGACCGTACCTCACTGATGAACGAAACCGTATCGCTAAAGAAAAAAATTTCGACCAAGTATGAAATCATCGGCCAATCATCAGCCCTGAAAGAAACACTGGAAATTATCGAAAAAATAGCCTCAAAAGATGTACGCGTATTAATTACCGGACCAAACGGTACAGGCAAAGAATTAGTAGCCCGACAACTGCATGAAAAAAGTAATCGCTCACACCATCCGTTCATTGAAGTAAACTGTGCTGCCATTCCCTCTGAGTTGATTGAAAGCGAATTATTCGGTTATGAGAAAGGAGCTTTTACATCAGCCGTCAAACAGCGCATCGGGAAATTTGAACAGGCCGAACAAGGCACCTTGTTTTTGGATGAAATTGGCGATATGAGTTTGTCTGCTCAGGCAAAAGTGCTTCGCGCCTTGCAAGAAAATAAAATTACCCGCGTAGGCGGTGAAAAAGATATCAGCATAAACACACGCGTAATTGCTGCTACCAACAAAGATTTAAAAAAAGAAATTGTTGAAGGCCGCTTTCGCGAAGACTTATATCACAGGTTATCAGTAATCGTAATCAAGTTACCTTCTCTGGCCGAACGAAAAGAGGATATCCCCTTATTAGTAGATAAATTTTTGGATGAGATTGCCGAGAGCTATGGCAACAAAAAAAGGGCTATTGATGCCAAAGCCATTGACCTGTTGAAACAACATGCCTGGCCTGGCAATATCCGTGAATTAAAAAATGTGATTGAGCGGCTGGTTATCATGTGCGAGGACACCATCCTGCCAACAGATGTAAAAAAATATTTGTAAAAAAATACTTCGATAGCCGCACAACGATAGTTACTACTTTACGCAACCATCACTGCAGCTACCGAAGTTATTTTTCAGAAACCTGTTCTATCGGTAAATTTTATTTTTCCAAGTCAAACCGGTCGGCATCCATCACTTTTACCCAGGTACTTACAAAGTCTTTTACAAATTTTTCCTTATTGTCATCCTGCGCATATACTTCTGCATATGCCCTTAAAACAGAATTGGACCCAAATACTAAATCAATACGTGTGGCTGTCCACTTTGTTTTTTTAGTTTTCCGGTCTACGATGTTATAAAGATTTTTACCTGCCGGCATCCAGGAGTTATTCATGTCAGTAAGGTTAACGAAGAAATCTGTAGTCAATACTCCCGGTCTTTCGGTAAATACGCCATGTTTTGTATTTCCAAAATTTGTATCCAACACCCTCATGCCTCCTACCAGTACGGTCATTTCAGGTGCTGTAAGGCCCATCAGGCTTGCTCTTGCCAGCAAAAGTTCTTCAGAAGATGTTGCAAAATCATCTTTTAAATAATTTCTAAACCCGTCATGAAGCGGCTCCAGCACATCAAAAGTTGATGCATCCGTCATTTCATCTGTCGCATCACCACGGCCCGAATGAAATGGCACCTGAATATCTACTCCGGCATCTTTAGCAGCCTGCTCAACAGCAGCGGTTCCGCCCAAGACTATCAGGTCGGCCATACTTACTTTTTTATCTAAACCTTTTTGAATCTCTTCTAATTTGTTAAGCACTTTATTCAAACGATCCGGTTCATTTCCTGCCCATTGCCTTTGGGGCTTAAGACGAATCCTTGCTCCGTTAGCACCGCCCCGGTAATCAGTTGCTCTGAAAGTTCTGGCGCTATCCCATGCGGTATTGATTAACTCAGTACGGGTTAAGCCTGAATTGAGTAATGTTTTTTTAAGATGTTCAATTTCTTTTTCTGTCAATTTATAATTCACCGAAGGAACAGGGTCTTGCCAAATCAAGTCTTCTTTTGGAACATCCGGGCCCAGGTAACGGCTTACTGGCCCTAAATCCCGGTGTGTTAATTTAAACCAGGCTCTCGCAAATGTTTTATTAAAATATTCCGGGTCTTTATAAAACCGCTCAGAAATTTTTGCATAGATCGGATCTTCTTTCAGTGACATGTCTGCATCGGTCATCACCGGGTTTACTTTCTTTCCCGGAATGTGTGCGTCCATGGGTTTATCTTTTTCTTTAATATTGACAGGTTCCCACTGATTAGCTCCTGCCGGACTTAATGTTAAACGCCATTCATAATTCAGCAATAAATAAAAATATTCCTGGTTCCATTTATTAGGTGTTGTAGTCCATGGGCCTTCCAAACCGCTGTACACAGCATCTTCGGCATTTCCTTTTCCCTTCGGATTGATCCAACCTAATCCTTGTGCAGTTACATCAGCCCCCTCAGGTGATGGTCCTAAAACTCTTGCGTCTCCGTTTCCGTGCATTTTGCCAACTGTATGTCCTCCGGCAATCAACGCTACGGTTTCTTCGTCATTCATTGACATTTCGGCAAAAGTTTTTCTTACGTCAATGGCCGTACGTTGCGGATTGGGTTTACCGTCCACTCCTTCCGGGTTTACATAGATCAACCCCATCTGCACGGCTGCTAATGGATTTTCCAAAGAGGTTCTATCGTGGTCATCGGCATAACGGTTTTTTGTGGCTGCCAACCATTCTTTTTCGGGGCCCCAATAAGCGTCTATCTCCGGCTGCCATATATCTTCACGGCCTGCACCAAAGCCAAAGGTCTTTAACCCCATGGATTCATACGCCATGTTTCCGGCCAGGATGAACAAATCAGCCCACGAAAGTTTATTGCCATATTTTTTCTTGATCGGCCACAGCAACCTTCTGGCACGGTCTAAGCCTGCATTATCGGGCCAACTATTGATGGGGGCAAATCGCTGGTTGCCAGTGTTAGCCCCGCCACGACCATCGTTCTTGCGGTACGTGCCAGCACTGTGCCAGGCCATGCGGATAAACAGTGGACCATAATGTCCATAATCAGCCGGCAACCATTCTTGGTTTTCGGTCATCATTTTTTTTAAGTCAGATTTGAGTTTCTCGAAATCTAATTTTCGAAACTCATTTTTGTAGCTGTACCCGTCATTCATCGGGTTTCTTTTCCTGTCGTTTTGTGCCAGGATATCCAAGTTCAGCGCATTAGGCCACCAGTGCTGGTAGCTTTGATCGGTGGTGGTGTTTGTTCCATGAAAAACGGGGCATTTCCCTTTAGATGATTGTTCCATATATTCTGTTGTTTTATGTGATCAATACTATTCTCGCCAGCAAATCTTACAGTTTTATTAACATTAATCAAATTGATACTTTTGTACCAGATATTTACAAAATCAATATGACAATACAGCAGGTTAAGTATGTTCTGGCCCTTGACACTCACCGGCATTTTAGTAAAGCAGCCGAGAGTTGTTTTGTTACTCAATCTACGCTCACCATACAGGTAAAAAAACTGGAAGAAGAAATTGGTGCGGTCTTGTTTGACAGAACCAAACAACCACTGAAACCTACTTCCATGGGTGAAAAATTCATTGGCAAAGCCCGACAAATTGAACGGGAGTTGCAAGAGTTAAAAGACATGTTTACCCGGGAGCATAATGAGACTCAGGGCACATTCAGAATTGGGGTTATCCCTACCCTGTCTCCTTATCTGTTGCCGTTATTTATCTCAGAATTCTTAGAAAATTTTCCTGAGACAAAACTGGATGTAGAGGAATTAGAAAGTGAGAGTATTATGGAATTAATTAATCAGGGCAGATTAGATATAGGAATTGTGTCCACTCCGCTAAACGAACCCAACATTAAGGAAATACCTTTGTTTTATGAGCCCTTCTTATTGTATGCCCATGAAAAAAATGAAATACTGAAAAGAAAAGGAAGTGTAGATATTCGCCAGGTAAAGGCAAATGAAATCTGGCTGTTAAAGCAAGGGCACTGCCTCAGAAACCAAATGTTGAATTTTTGCGAATTCAACAAATTAAAAAACACGCGTAATCTTGCCTTAGAAGGCGGTAGTGTAGAAACACTCAAACGAATGATAAAAGAAACTTCCGGTTACACCCTGATCCCTGAATTATCGTTTGAAAAGACCTCAGACAGCCTCAACGTCAGGCGCTTTAAAGAACCAGAACCTGCCCGAGAGATCAGCCTTGTGGTACAGAAAAACTTTACGAAAGACCTTCTTCTTACTGAACTGAGAAAATCCATTCTAAAAAAAATTCCTAAACATTTTAAAAGCAACCATAAATTTCAAACGGTGAAGTGGCGGTAGCGAATCAAAAAAATATTTTATTCTATTTAAAAATACTCAGTGTTCATAATTGCCAGGTTCAGGTAAGAAAGAAACGTGATAAAATCTTTGAGTATATCGATTTGATTATTCGCGATGTCAAAATTAAAAAGGTGCACGCCTCGAAAAACAAAAGCCCGGATCGCTCCGGGCTTTTCATTTCTTCAAAAACACTTTCAACGCGATTCCAAATTTCATCATTGATGGGCTAATTTGAAAGTTTGATACAAACTATCTCCTTCATGCATATTCAAAGTTGATGTCTTATATGTACCACCCCTAAGACGAAACAGAAAATAATAAGAGTCCACCCCCTTTCTAGGATAGAATAATCTTGTGAACCGCCAGTAATCTAATTTACTAAGTTCATGTATGTCCAACTTACTCTTTAACCGTGTGCTATCAATAGACGGCTTGTATGAATCACTTTCATACATTAACTCACCAAGCAGATTGGTATAATAAAGTTTTTCTAGATGCAGGTGCGACTCTGTGGTGTCAACCCAAGAATTCGATTGTTTATCAGTAAGAGATTTCTTTACAAAGTAATCTTCGATAATTGGTTGATTCCACTCAATGCGTTCTTTGTTGTAATCTCTTCCGCATTTATCTCCTCTAAACTGGATGTACCAACCAGAGTAAATTGAGGTAAAGACCAATATAACAACAGCAATGCAAATGCTGATCAGAATGATTTTCTGCTTCATTTGTCGAGCCTTCTGTGATCAGTTATTCGCATTGAAGATCCATCTTTGATTCGGTCTACCGTAACACTATGGGCGTACGATCCGCCAGAATTAACCATGTCCTTAACCACCCCTGGCATTGCTCCCGCGGCTACACTTCCGATAACTCCTGTTCCAACAGGCGCTCCAGGGTAAATGGCTGGAAATTTTGAC
>JAFEAL010000014.1 GCA_018266435.1 Bacteroidota bacterium
TTCAGATTGTTCTTTGATAAGATTGCATATACTTCTGAGCAAGTAGTTGTGTCATTTGTGAAAGTTGTGATTTGCTTTCAGATTGTTCTTTGATAAGATTGCATATACTGTACCCCACGTTAAAAGCATATCTATCAGAACGTTACAACAAAAAACAGGATCAAAAAAATCAATGCAATCTATCAGTCAGGGCCCCGGCTAAAACAGTTCAAGCTGTTGTGGTATCGGGGCTCTTTCTTTTTCAGTGCCACCATAAAAGATTTGCATCATCCCAAATTGTTTGTCGGTTACCGTCAAAATACCCACGTGCCCTTTGGGCGGCAGGTTGTTTTTGATCCGCTTCAAGTGCACCTCCATGTTTTCGCGGCTGGCGCAGTGGCGCAGGTAGGCGCTAAACTGGAACATGGTGAACCCGTCTTTCATCATCTTCTTGCGAAAGTCGGTATAGTTCTTCCGGTCTTTTTTGGTTTCGGTAGGTAAATCAAATAATACCATGATCCACATAATGCGGTAAGCGTTGAGTCGATCGGTTTTCATGACCGTATTTGCTCGTTGTTGAGCTATGGTTTGTGAGTATTGAATAGTGCTTGGCGATTTAAAGAAATTGAGTGAATCAAAAATCACTAATCAACAATCTACTATCAATCATCAGTTTTCTATTCCATTAATGGATAGGCGATCTTCCTTGTTTCTCCCAGAAAGCATTTGGCCAGCGAGGCAGAAGTCCGCTGTAGGGCAATCATCAGCGGGCTGGTTTCGCCTTCGAGCACCACATCAATTGCCGGGAGCGTCAACAGCCTTTTCTTCATTTCGGGTGTAAGCTCAAGTTTCGATCTGTTAGTTTCTTTTAAAATTTTTCTCACGGCCAAATCAGCAAAAGGCCGATACGGTTCCATGATGTCATCGGCCAGGCAGTAAGCGTTGTATTGGTTGCGGTGAAAGATGCCCAATGTGGGCAACAAGCCTGAACCGACCAATGCACGGGCAGCCGTTGCGCGGATGATCGCGTAGGCATAGTTTAATAAATTGTTGGGCGCATCGCCAACCGGGTCGCGGATAAAATCATCTTCATCCGTAAGTACATCTTTGAAAATATTTTTCCAGTACCACGCAGCTGCGCGGCCTTCGTGGTTTTCGGTATCGCCCGACTTCACTTCGTCTGCCCAGTGCAACATGTTCTGTATTTCTTTTCCGGCTGCTGATAGGGCAATGGCCTGGTTTTTAATTTTTGCCTTGATGGTCTGCTGCCACAGTTGTTTCTTCAGCGGCTCGCTGGCTTCAATCTGTGAGCGGAAGCGTTGGCTTTGCAAGGAGTTGCCGTCCAGGTTTAGCAGCAGCCCGGTGGGGTGGTGGGTATTATTGCAGGTGATAAAGGCCACATTGTTTTCAAGCAGCCTGGCGATGAGCGCCTGGCTGATTACAATTTGCTGGTGATCGAGTATTACAATGCCAATGTCTTCAATGGGTATGGTAGCCTGTGCTTCTTTCTTAAAACCTTCCGGCAAGTCAGGGTTTTTCTCCACCGCAGGCAACCGCACGACAAGCTGATCAAGCTTGGTGCTCAGGTACGTGGGGTTGCCAAAGTAGAGGGTACGTTTAATCATGTTCGGTAATTTCAGCGGTGGCGTTCAATGCTTGCTGATGAAATAAGAGGAATTGTTGCTGGTTGCCAAACCAGTTAATTACCTCTTGTTGAGTTGCGGATAGTTCAGGTAAAAGAAAATCGTGGTAGGAGCTCCAGCGCCAGTCGGCAAGTTGTTTTACAAAACCGTGGTGTACCGGGTTGTGGTGTATGTAGTGGATAATGCGGGTAAAGTAACTGTCGGTGGTAATTTCTTTTCGTTTGAAGGCGCGGATAAAAAGAGAGCCTCTTCGTTTATAAACTTTATTATACGCTTTGGTGTAGGCGTTGAAGAGATGGCTGAATTGTAGGATGGTAAGGCGTTCAAGACCTGACAGGTCTTGTTTATCCGCGCCAGAAAGACCTGTCAGGTCTTTTCTTTTATTTTTAAAAAACTCCTTCAGCTCCGCCTCGCTCTTAACCCGAACCAGCAGGTGCAGGTGATTAGGCATGAGGCAGTATGCCAGCGTATCAACTACTGGTGGAATAAATTCTTCGTAGCGTTTTAAAAAATACCGGTAATTCTCCTCATTACGGAAGAGGTTTTCCGGGCCATTGGCATGTGTGTAGAGGTGGTATGGTTGGTTGGGTTGCATGAAATTATGCTAATCTGATGTTTCCAAGCCAGTCAATATGAAGTTTAATACAGGTTTCTTGAATTTTAATTAGCTTCTGCCCCTTCTTCTTTTGTTTGTCTGTTTCTGTAAAATTTTTCACAAAAACCTCTCCCGATTCATAGGGCGAACAGTCTCTGTATGAACCATACTCAACAAAGTTCAATTCCTTTTTAGGGATTTTTTTGTCAGCGTACTGTTTTTTTAATATCTCTTTTTGCGCTTCTGTTAAATCTTTTTGAACGGCTATCGCGTTCGCATAATTGTGAGGAATAAAATGAGCTGTTTTTGACTTGTCAAATTTTACAACCTTATAAATTCTTTGACTAAACTTCTTTTTGTTGTCAACTTTTGAAAGCCACTCCTTGAGTTCATCGTTGTTAAAATTCAAAACGGTGTCCTCCAAATTTTCAGGGAAGTAAACCAAATCGTTTTGTTGAAGCGTGAATAGTAATTTCAGTTTAAAATTTTCATCTGTTTCTTGGAGTTGTGCTTGTAATTGTTCTTTTTTCTTTCCTTTTGCTTTAGGAATTTTTTGTTCCAATTCTTTTTGAGAATTCAAAATCTCTTGTTTTAACTCTTTTTGAATTTTTTCAATTCCGTTTGCTACAATTTTTCTTTTGAAATCGACATTATTCTCTTTCAAAGAATCATTGGCGAGCGAAACAGAATCATATAGCGAAACAATATCGAATGATCTTTCTTTTCCATTTCTATTCTCTTTCTCCACTACCAAGAAAAGGTAATTGTCTCCCGTTACAACGCTAAGCTTTTCATTGTCATCATAAAGTCTTTGTAATGTACTTTCTTCATCTTCTTTGGCACTATACCATACTTTTACTTTGTAAACAGGTGGTTTTAATTGGGTTGGTTTCTTTCTCTGGAATCTGCTTTCGTTAAACGCTTTCAACCCCTCACCTGTAAAGGCCTCCTTCATTGATTCATATTTCTTCCTATGAGTATCAATTTCTTTTTTGAGAACCTCATCAATAACCTTTGATATGTCCTTTGCAGTTAGTTTATGAAGTTCTATTGTCTTAGTATCTTTTTCAATAAGTTTTCCATAATAAATTTCTTTATGTAAAGCTCCTCTTACTTTAACCTGACTTTTTAATTGTTTATGAGGTGTGTTGCTATCATATTTATCGGAGCCTACTTTCAGTTTGTCTTTTGGCTTTATAGAAACAGTCATCGCTTCTAAATGCGCTTTTGCCTGTTCTACCAAATTGTTAAATGGTACTTCAAAGTGTCTTGAGCTTTCTATTTGCTTTTGTATTTCTTCTCTTCGGGTTGCTTCAAGATTGAAAAATGCCTCTAAAATATTCTCATCTTCTTTCACTGCTATTTTAAATTCGTCTTTTCGCTTTGTGAGTTCGTCCTGAAGATACTTATTAAGGTTGTTCAATCTTTGAATATGGCTCTGCTCGGTTAATGCAACTACCAAAGCATCAATAGCGTGATGTCGGTTGTCGTATCGCTTGCTCCAGTTTTTAATTTCGTAAACATGCTTTTTCTTTTCTTTGTCAAAATACTTCTGCACCCATTCAGTATTTGGTTTGCCCGTTTCTGGATTGATGTCCCACAATCCCATTTGCCTGAATCTGGCCTCAGTAAGTTCCATAAACAGTTTTCTCAATCCCCAGCGACTTCTTAAAAAGCTGGTTACCTCACCTGTGCTTGTTTTTACATTATCACTGCCAACTATTTTTGCCAATTCATTTTTAACAGCTACTGAAATGTATTGTGTGTCTTTTATTTGTCTCTCTACGGGATTGGCGGGTATTTTTTCAAGCAGTAGATTCTTCTTCTTTTTGCCGTAAAAGATGTCATTTACGTGTTTCACATAATCAGCCTCAGAACAAATCCCTAAGGTTGAGCTTTGTTGTGATATGTATTCCCAAGCGGTTCTGTTACTTTTTTCTTCGTTGATGTTCGTTTCACAAACAACTTTGTTAGAAAGCGAATCATCAAAATACCGTGATTTTGGAACGATGTGGTCAATATCGTACAACCGTTCAGGCGAGAACAGTTTTGATAGTGGGATGGGTTTTAATGTGTATGGAGAAATACAGCCTTGTTCTTCCCATAGCCTTAACTTTTGAATTTCGTCCTGCGTTGGTTCGCTTGTCTTTTTGGGAGCAGGGTAATCCTCTATATTTTGCTTGCTCCAAAGTTTATACAATTCGATGTTTCCCTGCGAAGGTTCTTGTTTTAATTCTATCAGTCTTTTCTTTATAGTTTCATTTATCTTTTGGCTTTTGATCTGTCCTTTATAAATTTTGTCTCTTTCTGCTGCACTGTTTTTTAAATCTCTTGCAAGTTCCACCCGTATTTCGAGTTCTTCGGGATTGAACTTATATTGTTTCCACAAAGCTTTGACAATTTGCATCGTTTCATTAGCCAATTGCGAAACGATAGGATTTCTGAGATTTCGTTCTATATATTGTATTTCGTGGTAATTTTTGATTTGAGGTTTTATGCTTTCCTTGGTGTGTTTTCCATATACCAAAGAACTTGCAAAGGCATACATTAACCCACCTGTTTCAATGGCATTGGGATTTTGCTCAATAAAACCAATAACATAATCTTCTAATTGTTCTATCGGGAAACCATCAGCTATTTCTCCTGTTTGAATTAAATTGAACGTTTGTTTTACTCTATCGGGAACATTGGTTGGATTTAACTGCATTAGCGGCAAGATATTTTGTACGGCCTTTTCGGAAAGGCTTGCGTATTTTCTTGGGAACTTAATGTTTTGTGCAAACTTCAACGCCAATTCGGTGGCAAGTTCATCATTATTTAACGGTTTTAAAGCTTCTGAAATAGAAGAGACTTTGAGGCTTTTTGGGTCGTACTCATTTCCATTATTTGCATTGTCAAAAATGGCTTTCCATATTTTTGTTACAATGTCATTGTCTTGCGAGTAAAGTGTTTCAAAATGTTCACTCAATATTTTAGTGATTGCTATTGCGGTATCACAACCTTTCAACTTGGCTTTTACATTCAGACCGTTCAGATATTCGGTTTTGTCATTTTTGAGTTTAACAATCTTGGCAACTTCTGAAAAACCTAATTGTTTTTGAGCCTGTAGTTTGTTGTATATCTCTTTCTTTTCTTCATTAGTCAAGAACCTGTCAGTGTATTGAAGTATATTTTTCTTCTTTTTCTCACTCCAAACTTCCTTCTTAGAAGTAACATACATTCTATTGATTTGATCCCAACACCTGAACTCTTGGAAAAGCGGGTGGGAATTTGCCAATACAGTTTCCTCTTTTTCAAATTGACATTTACTGATGAGTTCGGTTTGCGGCTTTAACGGACGTTGATAATAGATTACTTGGTTTCTGATAATGTGCTTTAAGCCATTATCTATAGCTTCTTTTCGTAGTTTTTCTTGAGACTCGCTTTTGCCCGGAAAAATATAAGCCACAATCTTTTCCAGTGTTTCATTTGGGCAGTTGTTTAGGAAAGAGTACTTCTTACTTTGAGTTTCCCATATTTTATCAAACTCCTCCTGATAGCGATTGCGAAGAATAACGCGGTTCCTGATTTTAGTCCATCTATTTTGTTCTAAGTCTTTAAGGAGAAGTTGGCTTATAAATAACTTCTCATTTTTAAGTATATCTTCCGTAGCCTCCATTTGCTTACGCCAATTCGTTTTTTGAGGTAATGCAAAAATTACAGATGTTTTTTCACCTTTTTTATTTCGCTTGATTCTGATTTCTAACTCTTCTTCTTCCCCAATTTTATCTTGTAGGTTTTGTAGTTCAGTTTCACCTTCTGTTACCTCATCATCAAGTGTAATTGTTACGTTGTATTTAGGAAGCTCCTGTCCTTTGTTTGTGCCACCTCGAACTTTAAAAGTCGTATCTGATTTTTCTACGTTGGAAATCATTACTTTTTGAGTAAACACCTCATATCTTTTTGTTACTGCTGCTTCGTCAACATCATCCTCTTTTTTTGTTTCGGTATCATCATCGTTATTTCCTCCTGCATAGCCTCTTAGTTGATTGAATTGATATAAGATTTTTCCATAGTCTTTCAATTCAATAGCAGTATTCAATGCTTTGACTCGTAACTTGTAGTTAATTATAGAATTAGGATCTTGCTCGACTCTTTTCCCATTCTTATATATTCTATCTTTTCTTTTTCCATTTTCATCGTACTCCCTTTTTCTTCTTATAGGGAGCAGTTCCAATTCTTGCAATTTTGTTGGCTCAGGAATGCCATTTTTAAATTGAAAATGTTCAGGCAACATTCCCAATTCGTGGAGAATATAAAGCAATTTATTCCTGCGAAGTTTATACCGCTTATTCATTTTTCTGATAGTACGCTTGATTCTTCTGTCAGCGTTTTTTGTTATTCCAACTCCTTTTTCATAGTCCTGTTTATCTGTTCCCATTGGGATAATGCGGCTTCCCATTCCGAGGATTTTCTGACCGACTTTATCAACTAAAGCCCAACCAATACTATTGGTTCCTAAATCCAGTCCTAATATTTTTTTCATAATCAACTATTATTTAGTTTTACAATAACAATCTAAAAGCAAATCACAATAAGGATTATTCCGTTGTGAAAACATTTAAAATGGCCCCGAGCAATCGGGGTCGTTTTTTTAGTATCTACAAGATAAGGGTTATGCCCGATTAATGTCAACCGGGATTTTTCACATTTTTTTGGTATCCTGAGGTCAGATTTTTTTCAGCGCCCGTGCAGCTACGGTTTCCCCGATTGCCAGCGAAGAAGTGGCCGCAGGCGAGGGGGCATTGCATACGTTAATGGCATGGGCTTCTTCGAGGATCAAAAAATCATCCACTAAGCCGCCATCGCGGCTGCAGGCTTGGGCACGCACACCGGCTCCACCCTCCTCTAAATCTTGTTGCTGGATTTCGGGAATCAATTTTTGTAAAGCTTTGGTGAAGGCGGCTTTAGAAAACGAGCGGTACATTTCGCCCAAACCTGTGCGCCAATACTTGGCGGCTACTTTTTGAAATCCCGGCCAGGCCAGCGACTCAAAAAACTCAGACAGGTTGATGTCAGATTTTTTGTAGCCTTCGCGGCTAAAGGCCAGCACAGCATTAGGGCCGGCCTCTACGCCTCCTTTGGCCATGCGGGTAAAGTGCACACCCAGAAAAGGAAAATTAGGGTCGGGTACGGGATAGATCAGGTTTTTGACGAGGTATTCTTTTTCTTTTTTGAGTTTATAGTATTCTCCGCGAAAGGGGATGATTTTTACGTTTACCTTTTTTGAGGTGAGGCGGGCTACTTGGTCGGAGTACAAGCCGGCACAATTGATGACGAGCCGTGTAGGGTAGCTTGCTTTGGCGGTGATCACTTCTTGTTGGGGTAGGCGGGAGCGTATTTCGGTTACGCGCTCGCCCAGGTTTATTTCGGTTCCGTTTTTTTGAAGAAGTTCTGCATACGTTAAAGCCACTCGGGTGTAGTCCACAATTCCGGTTTGGGGTACAAAAAATCCGGCCCGGCCGTTTACGTGTGGCTCGTATTCTTTCAGTTCTTCTTTTGAAAGTTTTTTGAAGCCTGTTAATCCATTTTGTGCGCCCCGGTTGAAAAGATTATCGAGCAGTGGCAACTCATTTTCTTCGGTTGCTACCACAATCTTTCCGCAGATATCAAATGGTACTCCGTTGGTGCGACAAAAATCCAGCAGCAAGTGGTAGCCGCGAATGCAGTTGTTGGCTTTTAAACTACCGGGTTTATAATACAACCCCGAGTGAATCACTCCGCTGTTGTTTCCCGTCTGGTGTGAGGCCAGTGCATTTTCTTTTTCGATCAGCCGGATTTTCAGCGAGGGGTTGGTTTGCTGAATTTGCAGGGCTGTGGCCAAGCCCACGATGCCGCCACCGATTATTGTGATATCATCCACCATCTGGCAAAGAAAATAAAAAAAATTAATCGTGTATGGGGCGTATCCTTACATTAAGCGTTTGTTCTACAATCACAAAATGATTGGGTGGGATCATCGTCCAGTTGGGGTCGTCTGTCAGTTTTTCTGAAACTACCAGCACGGCATGATCATCGTCTTCGGGGGCTTCCAGGCGGGTGTTTCCATCTTCTACCACGTAGCGGCTTCCTTCGGAGTGGTATAAGGTGAGTGGCTCTTCATTGGGATCGGTGCAGTAGCGTGTGCCCACTACAAACAGCCCGTTGGTTATGACCATATTCAGGTAGGCGGGTTCTTTTATTCCGTGCTCGGCCATTAGTTTTTTCAGTTCGCGGAAAGCGATTTCAAATGAATCGAATACTGCTTCGGGGCTTACGCTTTTGTGGTTTTTGAACAACTCGTTGAGGATGAAGGCAAAAATATGCTCGGAGTCGGTCTGGCCTTTGATCCAGTTATACAATTCATCGGTGAGGGGGTTGCGCATGAAGCGTTTGATTTTGCTGAAGTCTTCCACACCACCGTTGTGGGCCATGAGCATGTTTTTGTATTGAAACGGATGGCAGTTGCTCTCACTCACATCGCCCACGCTGGCTGCACGCACGTGTGCAATGAGGCAGTCGGTTTTTATTTTTGGGGCCAGGTTTCTCAGGTTGCGGTTGCTCCAGGCCGGGTTGACCGATACAAACGTAATGGGTTCGTAATTAACATCAGGCACGTACCAGCCTACGCCAAAACCATCGCCATTGAGCGGCTCTTCAATTTCACGGGCATGAATGCTTTGGTTTACTAATGAGTTTTTGGGTTGATAGAGCAGTTTATCGATAATGATAGGCGTACCCTTATAAGCCATTAATCTGCACATAAAATTGTTTTTTGAAAGATACTAAAATATAAAAATGCCTTTGTTTTTTTTGATTCGATGCCTAAGATTGCCTAAAATCAGGTAAAACCTTATCATGTGCTAAAATGCCTGTTTTTTAATATTTTTTAACTATAACATAGGCTACATTTGAGGCCTTTTACTGTTCATGAAAAAGAGTTTATGTATTGGGTTGGTTTTATGGGTATCGGCTGGGGGCTATGCCCAACAGCTTAACTACCAGACCATCAGTATATTTATGTATTCGTTTACCAAATTTGTGCAATGGCCCGAAGAGGCTAATACGGGCAATTTTGAGATGGTGGTGTTGGGCAATTCGTCCATTATTACTGAATTGAAGAGTATGGCCGAAAAGAAGAAAGCGGGTACCCGCATCATCGAGGTTACAAAAATTTCTTCACTTGCAGAGTTTAAAAAAGCCAATGTTCTTTATGTTTCCAATGAGTGGGTAGCCAAACATGCTGAGGTGGCCGCTAAAATTGGCGATCAGCCCACGCTGATAGTAACTGAACAGGCTACGGGCGCGATGAAAGGCGACATCAATTTCTATATCAACAAAGAGGGAAAATTAGCTTTTGAAATAAATTCACCCAGCGTAACCAAACACCGGCTAAAGGTATCGGCCGATTTGGTGCGCTTTGCTTCAACCAATTGAACTAATAACTTATGGAAAACAATTTCTTATCTAAATTGAAAATTAAGCTCAGCATTGGCAACAAAATTTTCGGGGGGTTCACTATCCTGATTGCTCTTTTTGCCATTAATGCAATCATCATTTTCTTTACTATTAATACCATCAACAGCAAAGTGGCCATGTCATCTCAGGTGGTAAACCCATCCAAAGACGCGGTTAATGAGTTGGTAACGCTGGTGCATCGCTCACGTATGCTCATCACCAACTGGGTTTTTTTACAAACCAATGACGATGACAAAAAAGCACTGCAGTTTATCATGTCGCATGAGTACAAAGTTACCAAAGAGAAGATTGAGAAACTGATGAAAAACTGGGATGCCGACAGCCTGTCAGCCTCCTTTAAAAAAGATAGTTCGCAGCGTACGCTCATGATGCGGGCCTTTCGAAAGTACGACTCCCTGCTGGCTGGTTCGCAAGTGAACATCATTAACTCGTTGAGCAAATTTGAAGACTACGATGATCCTACCAAAAAATTGTTGGCTGGCGATTATGTTGATCAGATGGTCATTCCTGAATCGAACACAATCATCGGCATACTTTCAACCATTAAATCAAAACAAGAATCAATAGCTGAGAGTACGTCTAACTCGCTGGTGGAATCAACCGGAAGTTTAAGGGTCATCACCATTGTATTGGGGCTTGCCATAGTCATCATCGGTTTTTTAAGTGCAACTATTTTGGTCAGAACAATTACACGACCTATTAATTACATTAAAGATGTAGTGGTAAAATTAGGCCGCGGTGAGCTGGTGGAAGACAAGAATACAAAATTCAGCAATGATGAAATAGGAGAGATGGCCATAGCTACTGACAGCCTCGTTAACGGATTGAAGGCAACCACACTTTTTGCCGAGAACATCGGAAGCGGAAAATACGATTCGCAGTTTGCCCCGCTTAGCGAGCATGATGTGTTGGGCAATGCCCTGCTTAACATGCGTGGCAACCTGGCGCGTGTGGCCGAAGAAGATAAAAAACGCAACTGGACAACCGAGGGACTGGCTAAGTTTGGTGAGATCCTGCGCGGCAACAGCAGCGATGTGCAAAAATTAACCGATGAAATTATCGGGAGCCTGGTCAAGTATTTAAAAGCCAACCAGGGCGCACTCTACATCATTGATGACACCAACGATAATGAAGAACAAACCATGTCAATGATGGCATGTTATGCCTGGAACAAAAAGAAATTCATCAACCAGAAAATTCATTTAGGTGAAGGCCTGACCGGCCAATGCTGGCAGGAGGGTGATGTGATTTACCTTACCGATGTGCCACAAAACTATATTCGCATTACTTCTGGTTTGGGCGATGCCAACCCCAATGCAGTGTTGATTGTACCGCTGAAAGTAAATGAGCAGATTTTTGGGGTGGTTGAAATTGCAGGTTTTGGTGAGTTTAAAGAATATGAAATTGATTTTGTAAAACGGATTGCCGAAAGCATAGCGTCTACGATATCGTCTGTGAAAATCAATGCCCGCACTCAGCGACTGTTGAGCGAATCACAACAGATGACAGAAGAAATGCGTGCACAGGAAGAAGAAATGCGCCAAAATATGGAAGAACTGCAGGCGACTCAGGAAGAAATGCAACGAAGCCAGATGGAATCTTCTGCCGCTATGGATGCTATCAACAGCACTGCTGCCACGGCTGATTTTGATTCGGAAGGAAACATCATCACAGCCAATACCAATTACCTCAAAGTATTTGGGTATTCGTTAGATGAAGTGAAGGGCGAAAACCATAAGATGCTGATTCCTCGCGATGACCGGGGCAGTGAAGCATACCGCAAACTCTGGAAAGAGTTATCGACCGGAAAATCTCACCGGGGCGAATTTGCAGGTATTACAAAACTTGGAAAAAGTATTTGTTTGTTGGGGCAATTCAATCCAATTCTCAACCGTGATGGAGAAGTAATTAAGGTAACCCAGATAGTATTGGATATTACCCCGTATAAAAGCTGAACATTAGAAATGTATTAAAAGCAAAAAACCCCTCCGCCTGAGGGGTTTTTTGTTACCTAAACCTAAACCTATGAGAGAAATACTCTACTTGGACATTCTAACGTATAGATGGTTTAGGGGTTGCATAAAGTTTTATAAATCATTTTTTTTTTTGACGAGCGGCCTGAGCCGGCTTATTTTTTCAATTTTGAAGCAAAGTGAGCTTTAAATTTTTCCACCTTCGGACGAATTACATACTGGCAATAGTCCTGATTAGGATTAAGCGCATAATAATTTTGGTGATAGTTCTCTGCGGGATAAAAATTAATTAAAGCGCTGATCTCGGTTACGATTAAATTTTTATAAAGATGAGATTCATTCAGTTGTTTTTTGTACTGCTCTGCAATTTTTTTCTCTTGCTCATCGTTGTAAAAAATCACCGAGCGGTATTGCGTGCCTTCATCGGCACCTTGCCGGTTAAGTGTGGTGGGGTCGTGTGTGTTCCAGAAAATTTCTAACAGATCAGTAAACGAAACAATTTTCGGATCGTACGTGATTTGTGTTACTTCAGCATGACCAGTCAGCCCGCTGCACACGTCACGGTACGTGGGGTTTTTTACGGTTCCTCCCGAATAGCCCGATACCACTTTAGTCACTCCGTTTACACCCAAAAACACGGCTTCGGTGCACCAGAAACACCCGGCTCCCAGTGTAATTTTTTTTAATGGGTTGGTTTCCATGTGTTGTTGGGTTTGAGCATTCACTGAAATGATTGTAAGAAACACAGTTGCCAGGATCAATTTCATGATTAGTTTTTTTAGTACAAACCAATTAACGGCTAAAACGTTCCTGCGGATGCAGCAAAAATGTCGGCTGGCGGACGAAAACTAATATTGACTGTAAAATGATTTTAACTGATAGGCCAAACTATTTTGTAAATCCCTGATGGTTTGGTTATAAATTTCCTGGTCGTTGGGAAATACTTCTCTGCGCTGCACCCAGCTTGCGGCATTTCCGCTCAATGCGCGCGAATCGCCCGAAAACGTAGCCCAGTCATATACCCAACTGTAAGCCCCATTGACGGAAAAATTTTGTAACGGGTTGTTGGAAGGATCAGAGATCGTAACATTGGCCTGGCTGTTGCCTGAAATAGTTTTGTGAAAGTAGGTAATGTTAGCACTTACACTTTGCAGCTGATCGACCATTTTGCCATCTGAGCCTTTTACTTGCCCAACTACAACCTGGCGTGTTTGTGTTTCTGTACGGGTTGAAATATAAGGACGGTTTTGTTGGTAGCCATTGAAGATGATGCGCAGGTATTGTTGTGGAGGAACGGTGTCTTTTTGCGCCACAGGCTTGAATGAAAGAAACAGCCGCTGCAGCGAATTGATTACCGGCTGAAAAGTGCCGTAGTTAAAACGTGAATTGTTGATCTCTTCAAAGGCTACCCTGAGTGTAGCCTTAAACTCGGCTTGGTTTTGCATTTCAATCGATTCTTTATACCCTTGCTGAAAACTGTTGGCATCTTTAAAATCATAATATGCCTGCTTGTAGTCGTTGCGGGTGTTTTTCATCATCTCGTTGATTCCTTCATTGTAGGCTTCATCGGCTGCGTTAGTTTTGGCATCGGCCAGTTCTTTGTAGCGGGTTTGTGGGTGGGGAATTACTTTCAGTGCGCCAGGTGAGGTGTTGATCTGATCACTTAAAAAATTAATCCGTTGGTAGCCGGCCACGGCCGTGCGCCATTTTTTCGGATCATCTGCTTTGATTCCGTTTTGTATGGTGTTGTCGATGTAATCAACGGTGAGTGGGTAAGCTTGTGTCAGCACCTCAATGGCTTTTTTACGGTTTGGATTTTCGCGAAGCCGCTGAATGGCCTCCATCGTGGCATCATAGTAGTCGCCCTTTTTCAGGGCTGCCTTGCCGCTGCTGCAGGCATTGAATAGAACAGAAATAGAAAAAGCACAAAACACCAGGTATATTTTTTTCATGAAGAGTTGATTTGCAGATTAAAATTAGCGGTTATTTTGAGGCAAAGAAATCAATCAGAATCGGGCTGATCAGGTTACGCCAGTTGCCCCAGCTGTGGCCCTCGTTCACTTCGCGGTAATGGTACTCGCAGCTGTTGGCTGCTAAAATATCTTTCATCTTGCGCGCCTCTTTACTGGTATCGTTGATCAGGCCTGAAGTCATCGAAATTTTCATTTTAGGATTGGTCGGGTTAGCGCACAGTTGATAGATCTGGGGTCGGGTATAAAATGCAGGCGACTGAATGCCCGCCATACCAAACACATCCGGCCGCTCAAATGCAAAATAGGTGGAGGTGAGGCCGCCCATTGAGGTGCCGAGAATAGCCCGGCTCTGTGCATCTGCTTTTACCGGATAATTTTTTTCTATTTCAGGAATTAATTCTTTTACAAAAAAATCAAGGTACGCTTGGCTCATGGCCAACTCTTGCATCCGTTTGTTATTAGACCGGTTCACCGGCTCGCGGTGATCAACAAAAACGGCCACAATAGGTCTTATTTTTTTTGATGCGATCAGGTTGTTTAGAATAACCGGCATGTTGCCTAACTGCGGGTGCAGGTACTCGTACCCATCGGTAACATAAATGCAGTCCAGTTTTCCGAGTGTTTCAACACTATGCGGAAGATAGACGCTGTAGGTTAGCTGATAGCCGAGTATTTTGCTGTTGAATAAAATATCGTGCTTGACCAGCCCACTTGGGTTTTCCGGGTGCACTTGTGTAGCAGGGTCTTCTTTCCACAGCGGCATACGCAGTTCTGAATTGGGTGTGCCGCCACCTACTCCGCTCCATTGCTGGTGCGGGTTTTCCTGATCGAGCAAAAAATTATTGTCGGCTACAATTTTATAATCCAAGCGGGCGTCTTTTGGAAAGGAGGCTTTCAAAAACCAGAGGTCAGTTTTTTCAATTCGTTTTCCCTTGTTTTGAAAATTTTTATCGTAACCCCATCCGTTAAAGTCGCCCATCCAGTTAACCGAGTGAGCTGTTCCGCGGTACAAAAACAACACAGAGTCCTGATCAACGAATGGAATTTGCCCGGCTTGGCGCAAATCTTTCATCCAGGCAGAAATGGCTTTGGCTTGAGCGGCCGTGTCAGTAAGGAGAGAAAATTGGTTGAGTTGTGAAACTGTTTTTTTGAATAACGAATAATCCTGCCCCCATGCGCTCACCTCCCAAAAAATAAGGACAACGGAAAATAGAGTTTTCATTACAGCTAAAGTTATTTTTTTGCAGTAACCGGATCGTCCACATCATCTACAAAACGAACACAGAAAGCGGCAACGAGCAGAAACACACCGGCCATTACGATGCTGTAAATGGCTTGCGAACCATAAAGATATTTTACGATTGGCCCGCCTATAATGCCATTGATAATTTGCGGGAGTGTGATGAAAAAATTAAACACTCCCATATAAATGCCCATTTTTTGCGGAGGAATGGCTCCACCTAAAATGGCATACGGCATAGCCAGAATACTGGCCCACGCCATGCCCACGCCCACCATTGACCAAATCAGCAGGTGATAATCGTGAATAAAATAAATTGAAATCAGCCCGATGCCACCGGCAATCAACGAAAGGCTATGTGTACGTTTTCGTCCTATCTTGGCGGCAATGGCCGGAAGCAACAGCGCATAAATGGCTGACACCCCGTTGTACACTCCGAAGATGATGCCTACCCAGTTGCCGGCATCATTAAAGGCAACAGATTCATGGTCATCGGGCGAAAGACCGTACACGTGCGTGGCCACTGCCGAAGTAGAAAACACCCACATTGAAAAAAGAGCAAACCAACTGAAGAACTGCACCAGCCCGAGTTGCTTCATGGTTTTGGGCATGCCGGCAAAATCAGAAATGATTTGCGTTAAGCCTTTGTGTTTTTTTTCAGTTTCTTTTTTCAGGTACTCAGTGTCGGGTGGAAATTCTTTGGTGGTGACCACGGTCCACAAGATTGCGATCAGGAAAACAAATGCGCCTGCATAAAACGAGTAGGTTACATTGTCGGGTATAGGCGACCCGGCTACACCTACTTTGGAAGCATTAAAATACTCAGCCAGAATGTATGGCAGCCATGAGCCAATCACCGCACCAAGGCCGATCAGGCAGGTTTGTACTGAAAAACCAAGGGTACGCTGGTCTGAAGGAAGTAAGTCAGCTACTAACGCGCGAAACGGTTCCATCGCTACATTGAACGAAGCATCCATCACCATCAGTATCCCTGCTCCGATGTAGAGTGGCGGCAAAATAGCAGCCATAATTTGTGCATTGGGCATGAGCAGCAAAGCAGCCGAGGCGAGAATGGATCCGGCTAAAAAATACGGTCGCCTCCTTCCCAGTGAAGTCCAGGTGCGGTCGCTGTAATATCCAATGAGTGGCTGCACAATCATGCCTGTGAGTGGAGCGGCCAGCCAGAACCAACTCAGGTGCTCTACGTTAGCCCCAAAGGTGGTGAGGATGCGCGAGGCATTTCCGTTTTGCAAGGCAAACCCAAACTGGATTCCAAAAAAACCAAAACTCATATTGAAGATTTGAGCGATAGTCAGGCGGGGCTTGCGGGGGGATGCATCCATAAAAAATGAAACTGATCTTTGATTGTAGTTAATGTTAAAGGTAAATTATTCCGGGAACGTTTAGGAAAGCTACCAGAAAAATGTTTCGGGCCAATGATAAAAATTTAGACGGTAGATGGCCAGTATCCGTTTTTAATTTAGCCGACAGGCTCACCACTTCACATCAATTCTCTCATCCGTGTAATCAATTTCCACTGATCTGACAGCCTCTTCGCCCATCGACTCGGGGTCGTTGATGGGGTCGTATTTTTCAAGCGGACTGAAGAACGATTTGTTTTCTTGAATAAGATTGACCGATTGATCATTGACCGAAACACGGCTGGCTGAAAATCCATGAAATACTAAGTGAATTTTTTTCTTACCGGTATTGAAGGCACCTTCGCTTCTTTCGAAGGTTAATCTTTTTTCACCCGGGTGAAATTCCAGTTTGCGCTGGCAGTAATTTCCTTTTTCAAAATCGTAGGTAGCGCCATCATCGTTGTACCATAAAAACTCACTGGACTCGTGTCCGTTATAAAAATGAATGATCAGTTCATCGGTTTTTTCTCCGGTGTGCATCACGGGTCTTTGCATGGGGATAATTGCCCCCGCTTTAATGAATACCGGAAGCCGGTGAATGGGGCACTCGATCATAATTTCCTGATTGCCGGTGTACAATTTTCCGGTGTACAAATAATACCAGTCGCCTGCCGGTAAATACACTTTAGTCAATTCCTTGGTGCTTTCAACGGGAGCTACCAAAATACTGGGCCCCAACACATACTGGTTTTGATATTGCCCGTCATAAATTTTATAATCATTTGTGTAATCGATAGAGAGTGATCGTTGCACAGGCATGCCGCGCCTGGAGGCATCAAAAAACAACGAATAGAGGTAAGGCAACAATTGATACCTGAACTTGATGAAATTTCGGCAAATCTGTTCTACTTCTTCACCGTAGCTCCACGGTTCGCTGTCGCGGGTGTTGATCATGGTGTGGGCACGGAAGAAAGGCGATAATGCCGCGATGGAAATCCACCGGGCAAATAGTTTGGTGTTGGCATCACCCACAAAGCCGCCCGCATCGTAACCAGCAAAAGCCACGCCTGATAGCCCGAGGCTATTGACAATTCGCACACCCAGCAGCATGTGTTCGTCATACGAAACATTATCGCCCGTCCATAAGGCCGAGTAACGCTGTATGCCGGCAAATCCTGATCGTGTTAAATTAAACGGACGCCTGCCGTTCATTAATTTCTTTGTTCCCTCAAACGTGCTGCGTGCCATCTGAAATCCGTAGAGGTTTCTGCCTCTGCGCATGGTGGCGTGGTGGTTGTCAAAATTAAATTCAATATTTTCGGGGAGGCCATGCCCCCACGTGGCAATTTCGTTCATGTCATTCCAAAATCCTTCTACCCCCAAGGTTACATAATCTTTAAATTTTTCGGCCCACCATTCGCGGGTTTTGGGGTTGGAAAAGTCAGGAAAATGACACCAGCCTGGCCACACCTGGCCGCTGTAATTTTCTCCGTCAGGGTATTGGAGGAATACATTTTTCTTCAGGCCATCATCATAAGGCTCGTATCCAGGCTCAACTTTGATTCCGGGATCGCACATGATCACTAAATGAAATCCGTATTTTTTTACCTCATCGATCATCTTTCCCGGATCGGAAAAATTTTTTGGATCCCAGGTGAAAATTTTATACTTATCCATGTAGTGGATATCGAGCACAAGGGCATCGGCCGGTATTTCTTTTTCGCGGAATGTGCGCGCCACACTCAGCACTTCTTTGTCGGGATAATAACTGTAGCGGCATTGCTGGTAGCCGATGCTCCACAGCGGAGGCAGCTTCATCCGGCCGGTGAGCCATGTATAATGCCGGATAACTTCGGCTACCGATTGGCCAGAGATAAAATAGTAGTTCAGTTCACCCGCATCGGCAGCAAAACTGGCAAAGCGGTTGTTAGAGGCACCAAAGTTGAAAAACGTTTTGTGAGAGTTGTCTAAAAAAATTCCGTAGCAACACCCGTCATGCAATCCGATGTAAAACGGTATGGATGAATACAACGGGTCGGCACCTGAGTGGTAGGCATACGCATCGGTGTTCCAGTTGGTGTAAGCCGATCCTCTGCGGTCGAGGTTCCCGGTTTTTTCTCCGAGGCCTAGAAACCGCTCACCGGCTAGTAGTTTTTTGTAATTGGTTACTTGTTCACCAATCCAGTTTATGCCCAGCGCATCGTCTTCGTTAATTACTTTTCCATCCAAGGTTTGAAAAGAAATACGAGTCGGATTTTTTTCGATAACAGTTTGAATGGACGAGGTGGTAAATAAAATCTGTTCTTCTGACTCAGCAATTTCCACCTTCGGATTTTCAGAAGTACCCACCACCGAGTAAGAGAAATTTTCAAACGCTTGTTCTCGTGTAGCAGTAACCTGGATTACTTCAGGAATAAGCGCGGCCACCTTAAGTTGGCCGTGGGTTGTTTGAGCCCTCAATTCGGTGGGAAATGTTTTAATTTCCTGAATGGATCCGAGCCGGTTGTTTTTGGATGAATGAAGAGCCATACAATTTTACATATAGAGTTAGGTGCACAATTAACTAATTGGCTTACTCAACGTAAAATTTTTTTTGAGTTATTTCAGCAAACGGTTGCGCAGAATTGCTGTCAAAATCATTTGGAACCTTTCTTCAACGATGAGTTACGGATGATCAGCCGGGTTTTCAATATTTTGGTTTCGGGTTGCAAATTAGACTTGTCTTTACTTTCAATTTGTTTGATAAGCAGGCGCGCAGCTTCCTGGCCCATTTCAAAACCGGGTTGGTCAACGGTAGTGAGTGAAGGTTCCATCAGTTCACCAAAAAACCAGTTGCTGAACCCCACCACGGCTACGTCTTGGGGTATCTTCAATCCTTTTTCTTTAATAGCCATCATAGCGCCCATGGCCATGGGGTCGTTATTGGCAAAGATAGCATCGGGCGGATTGGGCAGCGACAATAATTTTTTAGTGGCTTTCTTACCTTCTTCAAAAGTGCCCGAGTGGCACTCGGTTATCCACTCGCGGTTTATTTTCAAGCCGCTTTGTTCGTGAGCCGTTTCATATCCCTTCAAGCGGTCGGTGCTGATTCGCAGATTGGGTGCGGCCATCAGGTGAGCAATTTTTTTACATCCCTGATCAATTAAATGCTGCACGGCTTCTTTAGCTCCACTTTCATCATCTACAATCACGCGGCTTGATGTGGGGCTGTCGTACATGCGGTCATAAAAAACCAGGGGCATTCCTTTTGAGATTAATGACTCGATGTGATCGAAGTTTTTGGTTTCGCGCGAGAGGGACAACAACATGCCGTCTACGCGGCTGTTGAATAACGCCTTCAGGTCAGTCATTTCACGTTCATATGATTCGTTGGATTGTGTAATGATTACATTGTAGCCGGCCTGATATGCCACATCTTCTATTCCGCTGATCACAGTAGAAAAAAAGAAGTGCACAAACTCCGGAATGATTACACCAATGGTATTAGTTTTTTTCTGTCGCAGGTTTAAGGCGACAATGTTAGGTTGGTAATTCAGTTTGTCAGCCAGTGCATTCACGGCTTTTTTAGTTTCCACGCTAATATCCGGATGATCTTTCAGCGCACGCGAAACGGTGGAAGGAGAAATGCCCAACTCACGGGCAATGTCTTTGATGGTAACCTGGTTAAAATTCATTGAGGTTTTTCTGTTGATGAGATTGTAAGAAATAACAATTTACTTATTTAATTTCAGAAAACGTTTGCGGAGTCGTTTCCTGCAATTTTTAAGGCATTTTTTAATTATTTGATTTTCCAATGTTTTACATTTGATTTTATCGTGGGTACTTAATTAAAGTTCCATACTACATAAAAATTAAGTAATGATTCCGCGCTTTTGAAAAAAAATTAATTAACCTAATCTAACGTACGCTATGATCAAACTTTATCTGTCATTTAGCAGGTATTTGACGGTTCTTTTGATGTGCGGAGCAATTACAGGCTTTGCACAACAACTGACCGTGAAAGGAAAGGTGACTTCATCGGATGATGGATCACCTTTGCCGGGAGTAAACATTATTGAGAAAGGGAAAAACAACAATGGAACCGTTTCAGATGCCGGTGGAGCATATACAATCACGGTGGCACCTGATGCTGTGCTGACTTTTTCATTTATAGGCTATAAAACCACCGATGTTTCAGTGGCTGGCCGAGGCACGGTGGATTTATCCCTCGAGTCTGATGTGAAGGCACTATCCGAAGTGGTGGTGATTGGTTACGGTCAGCAAGAGAAAAAAGATGTAACCGGTTCGGTGGTAGCTGTAGGCACCAAAGATTTTAACAAAGCAATTTTATCTTCTCCGCAAGATATGCTCATTGGTAAAGTAGCCGGGGTGCAAATCACAACCAACGATGGTGCGCCCGGCAGCGGATCAAAGATATTAATACGCGGAACGGGCTCTATCTCCGGTAGCCAAGACCCCCTCATAGTAATTGACGGGTACCCGATTGATAACGGTGGCATAGCCGGTGTGTCCAATCCTCTCTCTACATTGCACCCCAACGATATTGAATCGTTTACAGTATTGAAAGATGCATCAGCTACCGCCATCTATGGATTACGCGCATCGAACGGTGTAATTATTATCACTACAAAAAAAGGAAAAGAAGGCAAGCCTCAGTTCTCATTTAACTCAACGGTATCCGTAGCGGAACCGATGAAGTATTTTTCAGTGATGAATGGCGACCAATTTAGAAAAACCGTAGCCAACGAATTAACGGCAGGATTATCCGGGTTGTCGGCCGCTGCTCAAAAAAGATTGGGCACGGCTAATACAGATTGGCAAAAACAGATTTATCAAAATGCCATGACTTCTGACAATAACATCGGGGTTTCAGGATCATTTAAAAACATGCCTTACCGCATATCCTATGGCTACACTAACCAAGACGGTATCCTTAAAACAACCAACTTCACCCGTAACGCGGTGAATGTAAACCTGACCCCTTCATTCCTGGATGGTGACCTGCAAGCACAGGTTACCTTTAAAGGTTCTTATACGCAACAAAACTTTGGAAACACAGGAGCCGTAGGTGCGGCCACTTCATTTGACCCCACCCAGCCGGTTTATAACGGCAATAAAAACTGGGGAGGATATTTTACCTACACCCAATTAGCCAACCCAAACCCAGATGGCTCCATTAACCCCGATGGGCTGCCCATTACCATTGGTGTGCCCAACCCGGTTTCCTTACTTAACCAAACCGACAACAAGTCGTATGTGTACCGCGGCATTGGAAATGTAAAACTGGACTACCGGTTAAGGTTCTTCCCGGCTATCAAAATTACGATGAACACCGGTTTTGACTTTGCTACTTCGCAAGGCCATAACAATGCTCCTTACAATGCAGCCTGGACTTGGGGAAATGCGATGGGGCAACAGGTTAACTATACCGCAGAGAACAGGTCAAGGCTTTTCGATTTGTATGCCAACTATACCAAAGTTATCAGCGAACATAAAATTGATGTTACAGCTGGTTATTCGTACCAGGCATTTGAAAACTTGTCTTCCAATTTTGCCCGCAGTGCACCGCCCACCCTGGCGCAGTGGACTGCAGGTACGTATGGATCGGCTGCTAACAATGGTGGTACCGCGGTACCTGCCCCCCCGGCAATTAATTATACTGATTTTCAGCCGGGGCCTAACGGCACAGGTCATTATCCTGATTTATCTCAATATTACCCGAATCGAAATACACTGTTATCCTTTTTTGGCAGGATTAACTATTCGTATGCCGACAAGTATTTAGTGACGGCTTCTTTTAGAGATGATGCTTCTTCACGGTTTTCCAAAAATAACCGATATCAGATTTTTCCCTCGGTAGCTTTGGGTTGGAAAATCAGCAAGGAGTCATTCTTTAGTTCAATCAGAAGTGTTTCAGATTTAAAACTACGCATGAGTTACGGGGTAACCGGTAATCAGTATGTAGCTACACAACCGTATCCGTACATGCCGCTCTACCAGTTAAGCAATGGACAAGCGCAATACCAGTTTGGAAATAATTTCTATAACACCAGGCGCCCTAACCCCTATGACCCTAACTTCAAATGGGAAACAACCAAACAGGCTGATATAGGCGTTGATTTCGGGTTTATGGAAAACCGCATTACGGGTACCATCGATGTGTATCAGCGAGATGCTCAAAACCTGATCAACTTTATACCCGTGGCTGCCGGCAGCAACTTCTCAAACTACCTGACCACCAACGTAGGAACGTTGAGAAACAGGGGGATAGAGTTTGCTATCAACGCACTGGCCGTAAAGACCAAAGACCTTGAATGGAATGTTGGCTTCAACGCCACCCACAATGAAAATGAAGTAACCAAGCTGTTGAAAAACAACGACCCATCGTATGTGGGTGTATTAACAGGCTTTATTTCAGGTGGGGTAGGAACTACAATTCAGAATATCCAGGTAGGGCATCCGATCAATTCGTTTTTCGTGCTTCAGCAGATTTATAACCAAAACGGAAGACCCATTGAAGGACTCTATGTTGACCGCACTGGTCAGGGAGGCGACATAGCCGGAAACAACAACAATAAAATGCGCTACTACAATCCGCAGCCGGTAGTTTACATGGGGATTAACTCACGGGTGAACTACAAAAACTGGGATTTCTATTTTCAGGGTCGCTTTAGCTTTGGCAACTATGTTTATAATAACAACCAGTCATCCAAGGCTAATTATTATTCGCTGTATAACCAGGCAGGATTTTTCAATAACCTGCCCACGGCCATTACCGATACCAATTTTGTGTTGCCCCAATACTACTCAAGCTATTATGTTCAAAATGCTTCGTTCTTTAAAATGGACAACGTGAGCTTAGGGTATAGTTTCAACCAGTTGATGAACCAGAAACTGAAAGCCAGGCTAAGCTTTACAGTTCAGAACGCCTTCTTTGTAAGCCAATACAAAGGAATTGACCCCGAAATAAACGGGGGTATTGATAACAACATTTATCCGCGGCCGCGCACATTTTTGTTGGGGTTAAACCTTACTTTTTAACTGATCAAATTCTACCAGTATGAAATCATTAAAAACCTATACACTAGTACTTCTTGCGGCAACTATTTTCACCGTGTCATGCACGGGTGACCTTGATCCGCAAAACGTTGGCAATAAAGCTGTAACAGCCGCTACGGTTTACAAAACCCCGGCTGATTACCTGTCGGGTCTGGCTAAACTGTATGCTAGTTTCGCGTTAAGCGGGCAACAGGGGCCGGCTGGTAATTCTGATATTGCCGGGTTGGACGAAGGCTTTGGCGTTTACTTGCGCGAACTTTGGAATGTGCAAGAACTCACCACCGATGAGGCTGTAATTTCATGGAACGACCAAACCGTGAAAAATTTTCATTGGCAAAGTTGGACGGCCAACGATGTGTTCATTGCCGCCATGTATTCTCGCATCATGTTAAGTGTTACCTATTGCAACGAGTTTATCCGCGCTTCGGCTACATCTACTGATCCATTGGTAAAACAATACAATGCAGAGGCTCGCTTCTTGCGCGCGTTGGCTTATTGGCATGCACTCGATATGTTTGGCAATCCGCCCTTTGTTACTGAAAAAGACTTGCCCGGTGCCTTTAACCCCAAGCAAACCAACCCGGCTAATTTGTTTGCCTACCTTGACTCTGAGTTGCAAGCCCTTGTTTCGCTTTTGCCAGCCCCGGGCACACCGGGTGGTGCAGATTATGGCCACGCTACCAAAGGTGCTGTTTACATGCTGCAAGCAAAATTGTATTTGAATGCCCAGACTTACATTGGCACAGCCAAGTACACCGAGTGCATTACAGCGTTGAAAAATTTGTTTCAACTGAGTACCTATTCATTGGCTGGCAACTACTTGTTGAATTTTGCTGCCAATAATATGACCAGCCCCGAGTTGATCTTTACCATCAACTATGACGGTGCCCACTCACAGTCATACGGTGGAATGGATTATATTATCCATGCGGCAGTAGGCGGCTCAATGAACCCCGGCAGTTTCGGCATAGCCGGTGGTTGGGGTGGTACCCGTGTAACTTCGGCCTTTGTCGGAAAATTTGCTGACCCCAGCGGAGCGACTGACACACGTGCCCAGTTTTATACCTCTGGGCAAAGTTTGCAGATTGTAGATATCGGTCAATTTACTAATGGATATGCCATTAAAAAATTCTCTAACCGCACCATACCCGATGGCCCCTCGGCCAGTGGTGTCCCTGATTTTGTAGATACTGATTTTCCCATGTTCCGGTTAGCGGATGCAAAACTGATGCTGGCCGAAGCTTTTGTACGGGGTGGCAGCGGAACAGATGCCACCACAGCTACCCAACACTTAAATGATGTGATCAGGAGAGCATACAATGGAAGCACCTCGTACGACCACTCCACACTTTCAGCGGGCAGCTCATCTGACCTCTCTGACCTGCTGGACGAGCGTGCCCGCGAGTTGTACTGGGAAGGACACCGCAGAACAGACCTGATCCGCTACGGTCAGTTTTCTAACGGATCGTACATGTGGCCTTGGAAAGGAAATGTGCCGGGTGGTGCAGCTGTACCTTCGTTCCGCAATTTGTTTCCGATCCCGTCAACTGACTTGAGCGCAAACCCTACACTGAAACAAAATACCGGCTACTAACTTTTAGAGAAAAATAAATCATACAATAATGAAAGCAATAATTAATAAACTGGTTTTGCTGACAATGGGGATACTCTTAGTTGCCTCTTGCAATAGCGATGAGGCAAAGGTAACCTACTTGGGTGCTACTGCCCCGGGCGTAGTGCTGACCGCATCAACCACCAGTAACATAATACTGAAAAAAGCAAATGCCGATTCAATCGTCATTCAGTTTAATTGGACTAATCCCAATTATCAATTTTCAAATGGCCCAAGCACGCAAGACGTAAGCTATGCCCTGCAAATTGATACCACGGGTTCTAACTTTACCAACCCCAACATGGGCATTGTAACGTTTACCAATACCATTACCGATGCGTTTACGGTTAAACAACTGAATACTGCCCTGAACGGGTTACAGTTGAAGTTTGCCGTCTTTCACCCGTTTGAGTTTAGGGTGAAGGCTACCCTGGCCAATAACAACGAGCCGGTGTATTCTAATGTGGTTAAAATAAAAATTGCCACTTACCTGGATGTAGTCTATCCCGTGCCGGCTAACTTATACATCACCGGGTCTGCATCTCCAAATGGTTGGATGTCGGGAGGAGACCCGGTTCCGACAAGCCCAAGCCCGAAGTTTACATTGGTTAACCCCTACACGTTTGTGCTGAGCAATTTCCCGCTCATTGGTGGTCAACAGTTTTTGCTGGTGCCGGTATATGGCGACTGGACTCACAAATACGCGTCTACGATTACCAACAGTAATCCTGCGGGTGATTTCTTTGTGCCAGATGCATCTAATAACTTTATTGGGCCGGCTGCCTCGGGCAATTATACCATTACGGTAAACTTCGCAACCGGAAAATTCACCATTCAATAACCGATCTGTTATGAAAAATATGAAAAGTATATTCGCTTTGGTATCAATAACATCTTTGGTGGCAGTAATGTCGTGCCAAAAATTGATTGATGACGGCATCAAGTTTAATAAAAGCAATGCTGCATTTTCAGCCACACCTTCAACAACAAGCGTGGCCGTGGCGGCAAAGGACTCATTGAAAAAAGCACTCACGTTTACCTGGACTGATCCCAAGTATCCTACCGGGTTGAGCAACACCAATTTTACAGTGTATGCAGATATAGCCGGAGGGGGATTTAAAAATGTGTACACCAAAACATTTACTGATTCTTTGTCCGGTTCATTCACAGGAAAAGAAATCAATGAAATGGCCTTGTTGTTTGGTGGCTCGGTTAACCAGCAGCTAAACCTCGAAATGAAAGTAGTAGCTTCCTTGGCTAACTTCGGTCAGCCTAAAACATCGAATGTGGTGGCTATTTCCGTAACACCTTATGGTGATTTGTCGTTGTCAGCTGATTCACTTAGTGTAGTATGTACTGCTGCAAATTCTGGAAATAAGGGAAGCACCTTCTTATGGACACCCGCATTTACCGGCTACAATGGTACCGTTACCTATCAGCTTCAATATGCCCTGAAAAAAAATGGTTTTGGTTCGCCAGTTTCAGTAGGGGTAACTTCTTTTAATAAAACATTTACCAAACTGGACCTGAATAAAATAGCCGGTGCGGTGGGTGTGACTCCTGGCGCTAAAGACACAGTAGACTTTAGAATCTCGGCTACCAGCAGTGCCGGTAAAACGCTCTACTCCAATACCGTAGCCGTAATTATCTCTACGTTTGCAGCCTACAACTCCATTGATATTATTGGTGACGCCACACCGGGGGGCTGGGGCACCGGCACAGAAATGTACCGGCCTGATCCGGTCAATAACCCGGCCAATTGGACTGTTACTTTAAAATTGATTGGAGGTAATTCAGCTAAGTTCAGAACTGATCAGTCGTGGACTACCAACTGGGGAGCAAGTGCATGGCCTACCGGAACCGGAACACAGGGTGGAAACAACATTCCGGTAGCTTCTTCGGGTTGGTATCAAATTAATTTTAATGCCGGCACCGGAGTGTATGGGTTCACGCTACTATCACCAACAACCTATGCCAACATCAGCTTGATAGGTGATTTCAATAGCTGGGGTGGGGATGATGACCTGACGGCAGATGCCAGCGGCCACATTTGGACGGGAACTGTTTCCATTGCCGGTGCAGGTGGAATTAAATTCCGCGCTAACCATGGGTGGACAACCTCTTGGGGTAGCAGCACTTTCCCTTCAGGCTATTCTTCAACCAGTGGTGGTAATATCAACATTACTGCGGGCAACTACTTTGTTTACTTCAACGATGTATCAGGTGAGTTTTTCTTCGGTAACACAACTAATAACCCTGGTGCAGGTACACCCTATGGACAAATTGGGCTTATTGGAGACAGTACACCCGGTGGTTGGAGCACCGATTCATTTATGATTCAAAACCCCGCCAACCCGTATAAGTGGTCTCTTAAAATTGCACTTGGAGCGGGCGGTGCTAAGTTCAGGGCAAATGCAGCGTGGACTACCAATTGGGGAAATACTACTTTTCCCAATGGTATAGGTACCCTGGGTGGGGCTAATATTGCAGTTACCCCTGCCGGTAATTATGCGGTCACATTTAATTCTGCTACGGGAGAATACACATTCACCCAATGATGAAATAGTATGTTAAAAAATCAGGGGCTTCGTGCCCCTGATTTTTTTATCTTTAGTATGAAATTTAATTATGTCGAATGAAAAGATCGTTACTTATTATTTTTCTTGCCGGGTTGGGTTCTCTTGGGTGGGCGCAAAATAAAGTAACGCTTAACCCCAGCATTACTCCTGCGCTATTTCATTACAATGATCAAATCACGGTAACGTATGATGTAACCGGCACAACGATGGCCAGTTTAACCAATGCCTGGGTATGGGTATGGATACCCCTACCACCTAACAGTTCCATCAACGCCAAGTACGACATCAGCCCGGCCACGGCTGCGGCTGCCCCGGCCCAATGCACCAAGTCAACACCCAGCGGCAAAACTCTTTTTACGATCACTTTTAAACCTTCTGATTTCTTTAGTTCTGATATCAGCACACAAACACAAATAGGAATTTTGCTCAAAGGCACGGATTGGCCCAATGGGCAGACCACGGATTTTGTGACTAATTTTTTGATGGGCAGCAATTTTCAAACTACGTTAATTTCACCTACAACTAACTCGCAGTTTGTAACCAACGGCAGTACTGTGTTGGTGCAAGCCTCGGCCTCAACTTCGGCTCAATTCAATTTATACATCAATAATACACTATTCAATTCGGCTTCTTCCATCATCAACTACCAGATTAACCTCACCGCCAGCGATTCGGTAAAATACTATTTGTGCAATTTGGTTATCACTGCGGGCACCAGCATTGATACGCTTTCGTTCAGTTATCTTTTTTCACAGCCCAGCCCCGTGGCTACCCGCCCTGCAGCAATCATTGACGGCATCAACTACAATGCGGGCGATCAAACCCAAGTAACACTTTGCTTTTGGGCACCCAACAAAACTTCGGTTTATGCCTTTGGCGATTTCAGCAACTGGATTGTGTCTTCAAAATATTTAATGAACCGGGATGGCGAACATTTCTGGATTCAACTTACCGGGCTTACTCCGGGCAAAGAATACGCATTTCAATATTTGGTGAATGATACCCTGAAAATTGCCGACCCTTATACCGATAAGACATTAAATTACCAGGACGACAACCTGATACCCTCCACCACTTATCCTAACCTGAAACCTTACCCCGCCCGGGCGGTGAACAGCCAGTGGTACTTCAACCGCCTCTCGGTGTTTCAAACCGGGCAAACTCCTTATGCATGGAAAACCACTAACTATACCAAACCGGCTAAAGAAAAACTGGTGATTTATGAATTACTCATCCGCGATTTTTTCGACAGCAACCACCGCAGCTTTCAAAGCCTGATTGATACCATTTCGTATTTCAAACGGTTAGGAATCAATGCCATTGAACTGATGCCCGTAGCCGAATTTAATGGCGAGATCGGCTGGGGCTACAACCCCACGTTTATGTTTGCTGTGCAAAAATACTATGGCCCCAAAGATAAGCTCAAAGAATTTGTAGATACGTGCCACGCCAACGGCATAGCGGTGATTCTCGATTTGGTGATGAACCACCAAGACATCCCTAATTCGTATGCTATGCTCGATTATGATTTTGTCAACAACAAGCCCAAGTCGTCTAACAAATGGTTTAATGTGGTGGCGCCACATCCGTACAGTGTTTTTAATGATCTGAACCACGATAGTCCCTACACCCGAAAATATTTAGACACCATCAACTACTATTGGATGCATGAATTTAAAGTGGACGGCTACCGCTACGATTTGTCGAAAGGCTTTACCCAATTTTACAGTGGCAGCAACGTAGGCTTATGGGGTCAGTATGATCAATCGCGTATCAATAACCTTGATCGCATGGCTCAGGTGTTGTGGTCAAAATACCCCGATGCTTACATCATCCTCGAACACTTTGCGGCCAACTCAGAAGAAACCGTGCTGGCCAACTACCAGGTGAGCCAGGGGCAAGGCATGATGTTGTGGGAAAATTTTAACTATGCCTACGGGCAAAATACCATGGGTTACTCCAGCGGTGCAGATATTTCGCAAATGTATTATGGCAACAAAGGCTGGACAGCCCCGCGCGCGGTGGGCTACATGGAAAGCCATGACGAAGAACGGCTGATGTATGAAAACGAACAATTCGGAAACGTGTCGGGAAGTTATTCTGTCAAAATGCTTGATACAGCTTTGGTGCGCATGAAAGCTGCGGCATTGCTTTTTTATACTATTCCCGGCCCTAAGATGTTGTGGGAGTTTGGCGAACTGGGCTATGACTTCAGCATTAACGCATGCCAGGACGGAACGGTGAACAGCAACTGTCGGTTGGACCCTAAGCCGGTACACTGGGATTACCTGCAAAATGCAAACCGAAAGTCATTGTGGTACCACACCGCAGACCTGATGCGGTTGCGTAAAAATTTTCCGCTCTTTACCACTACCGGGGTAGCCCAGTTTACAACCTCGGGATTAGTGCAGCAACTC
Source organism: Bacteroidota bacterium (assembly GCA_018266435.1). GTDB lineage: Bacteria > Bacteroidota > Bacteroidia > Cytophagales > Cyclobacteriaceae > ELB16-189. The sequence continues at coordinate 29,929 of JAFEAL010000014.1, forward strand.
ACCTTGAAGAACACGCCTTATACCGCCACCCCTGCTGATTCTACTCAAATGAATGTGCAGATAGTGGCTAATTTTGATGTAACCCCGCAGGCAGCCACCCTTATGTTTCCACATGCCGGCACATGGTATGATTATTACAATAGAAATGTGTCACTCAATGTACCCACCGGTTCGGTAGTCCAGATTATAGATCCGGGGGTTTACAAACTGTACACCGATGTGAAGATTACTTCCATGGCTACGATTACCGGCATAGAAAACCACACCGATGTTGACGTAACTATTTTTCCCAACCCGGTAAAAACCCGGCTGAATGTAAGCACTACTGACCCGGTGCAGCACCTTCAGGTGCGCACCGTAACGGGTGCATTGGTAAACCCCGCTCGCATAGATGACACCTCGTGGGATTTCAGTTCACTTTCAACGGGGCTTTATATTGTTGAAATCAATACCGGCTCAGGGTGGGTGAGAAAAAAAGTGATTAAGTATTAATTGCTGCCAACCCGGTATCGGCTCTCTGCCTCGGAGGATGATGCTGAACATGGCCCGTGCTAAATTGTAGATGAACCATAACCCCCAGCCCCATGAATAAAATTGTACTGCTCTTTTTGTCGGTCTCATTTTTTTGTCAGGCCCAAAAAAAAACCAAACCCGAGTTTGACCGTGTGGAGCCTGCCTTTTGGTGGGTGGGCATGAAAAACAGTGAACTGCAAATTCTTTTTTATAATCACAGTGCCAACCTGGGCAGTTACGAAGCTTCGCTGAATTATGCGGGCGTTTCCATCAAAGAAAAAATTACAGTAGAAAACCCGCACTACCTTTTTTTAAAACTGGAAGTGAGCCCATCGACTAAGGCCGGAATAATTCCTATTCAATTTAAAGCGGGAAAAAAATCGTTTACCTATTCGTATGAGCTGAAAAATAAATCAACGGCAGCCAACCGCATTCAGGGGTTTAACTCCAGCGATGTGCTGTACCTGATTATGCCCGATCGCTTTGCCAATGGCGACATAAAAAATGATTCATTGCCGGGGTTTTACGAAGGCGTACACCGTGAGAAGTCGTTTGGCCGGCACGGGGGCGACTTGAAAGGAATTTCTGACCACCTGGATTTCATTCAGGAACTGGGCGTAACTACACTGTGGCTCAATCCGGTTTTAGAGAACAACCAAAAACGCGAAAGTTACCACGGCTATGCCATCACCGATTTTTATAAAGTGGATGCACGGTTCGGCTCGAACGAAGAGTATGTGTTGCTGATTGAAAAATGCCACGCGCGCGGCCTGAAGATGGTGCAAGATATGGTGATCAACCACATGGGCAACTACAACTGGCTGATGTTGGATTTGCCCGAAAAAAACTGGGTGCACCAGTTTCCTGAATTTACCCGCTCAAACTACCGCAGCGAAGTAGTTTCTGACCCGTATCAATCGCAGTATGATTTAAACAAAATGACCAACGGCTGGTTTGACTACACCATGCCCGACATCAACCAAAGTAATCCGTTGTTTGCTACTTACCTCATCCAAAATACCTTGTGGTGGATTGAGTACGCTGGCATTGACGGCATTCGCATGGACACCTACCCTTATCCCGACAGAGCGTATATGGCCCGGTGGGCAAAAGAAGTGTTGACTGAATACCCCAAGTTCAACATCGTGGGCGAGGTGCTGGTAAACTCAAAACCCATGGTGGGTTATTGGCAAAAAGATGCTCTTAACAAAGATGGGTACCAATCCAATTTACCTTCGGTCATCGATTTTCCACTGACCAATGCCGTAAATGCAGCACTGAATGAAAAAGGATCGTGGGATGGCGGCCTCTCGCGTCTGTACACCACCCTGGCTCATGATTTTATTTATCCTAATGCCAATGGCAACGTAACGTTTCTCGATAACCACGACATGAGCCGGTATTTTTTTAACATGGGCCGCGACCTGAATAAATTTAAAATGGGATTAATTTTTTTAATGACTACGCGTGGCATTCCTCAACTCTATTACGGCACCGAGCTTTTGATGGACGGCAACTACTCCATTCACCCTACGGTGCGCATGGAGGTGCCGGGCGGATGGCCGGGTGATCAAGTCAATGAGTTTACCCGGGCGGGACGCACGAAAGAACAAAATGAGGCGTATGATTTTATGAGCAAGCTGTTGCAGTGGAGAAAAACCAAACCGGTCATTCACTCCGGAAAACTGACCCAGTTTATTCCGGAAGACAATGTGTATGTTTATTTTCGCCACCAGGCCAACGAAACAGTAATGGTGCTCATGAATGGAAATGATAAAGAAATGAAAATCAATACCAGCCGTTACAGCGAGTGCATGAAGGGCAAGACGAAAGCCGTGAATGTGTTGAGTGCAGAGGTCTTGCAAAACATACAAGAGATTACACTCCCGTCCATGACGGCCGTAATTTTAGAATTGCAGTAATCAAACGAAAGGCACTCAATTCAGAAAGGCATCCATCGCTGCGGTGGGCTTACCGGTGTTGTCAAAAGCACCGAGTGTGTACCCCTGCCAGTTGTTGTAACATTCAGGCTCCCAGTAAAACACACCCAGCCCATTGTTGCCAGAAATGTTTTTGGTTTTAGTAAGAATATCGAGTAAAAAGGATTTGGCATCAGCCGGGTCGTTATACGGCATACCTACTTCTACCACCATTACCGGGGTGCCATACCGCGCAATCAGGCTGGTCATGTTGCTCAGGCAATTGGTGTTAACCGCGGCCCATCCGCTGTTTCCCTGGGGTGCATAAGCCGGGTACAACGACATACCGATGATGTCCCAACTCACTCCGTTGGCTTTCAGCCCGTCAAACATCCAGGTGAAGAGAGAATTGTCATATCCATTCGACAAATGAACGATTACTTGTGAAGTAGGGCTGACCGACTTAACGGCAGCATACCCGGCTTTGATCAGGTTGGCAAAATTGGCCATTGAGGCAGAGGCTCGCCCGTCTTCCCACAGCATGCCATCGTTGGTTTCATTTCCGATCTGCACCCAGTCGGGGGTGATGCCGCTAAGTTTGAGCGTGTCCATTACTCCCGTAGTGTACGTTGAAACTGCGGTGGTCAGTTGGCCGATATTAAATGTTGACCAGGCTGCGGGTTTGGGTTGGTGGCTGGGGTCAGCCCAGGTATCGCTGTAATGAAAATCAATCATGATTCTCATGCCCAGTGCCTGGGCACGCACGGCTTTGGCCACTACGTCTTTGGTGTTGTTCCAGCCGGCCGGTGGATTGACCCAGGCCCGCAGGCGAATAGAATTGATTCCAAGATCTTTCAACAACGACATGCACTCTTGTTGTGTTCCCTGGCTGTTGTAAAACTTTATGCCGCTGGCTTCCATTTGAGTAAGCCAACTGACATCGGCTCCTTTAGCAAAGACAGGCAGTGTAGCGGGAGGTGTGGCCGTATTGGATTTAGAACAGGAAACAAAAATTGCGGTAACCAGAAGGAAGAGAAAAATGTTTTTCAGCGGATGGTTCATAGGATTTAAATATTTGTATAACGATGGCATAACAAGACGAATACTATTGTTGTCTGAGGGGTGTAAGGTGCAGGTTTATTCAGTGCCTGCCGGGTAAAATGTTTTCAAACACCCGTATAATTAAACGGACTGATCTTCTTCATATTCTCTTTCACTTCCTTTCTCACATCAAGTCCATCAATAAATGCCTGGATTGATTCTTTGGTGATCTTTTCTTTTTTGCGGGTAAGTTCTTTTAATGCTTCGTACGGATTAGGGTAGCCTTCTTTTCTCAAAATGGTTTGAATGGCCTCGGCCACCACAGCCCAGTTTTCGTCCAGATCATGATCTATGGCGGGCTTGTTCAATTCAAGTTTAGCGATTCCTTTCTGCAGAGATTTCAGGGCAATCCATGTATGTGCCAGTGGCACCCCCACATTTCGCAGCACGGTTGAGTCGGTCAGGTCTCGCTGAAGACGCGAAACCGGAAGTTTGGCCGACAGATGTTCAAACAATGCGTTGGCCATTCCTAAGTTGCCTTCGGCATTTTCAAAATCAATGGGATTTACTTTGTGAGGCATGGCACTGCTCCCCACTTCACCTGCTTTGATTTTCTGATTAAAATAACCCATCGAGATGTATTGCCACACATCGCGGCTGTAGTCGATGAGTATGGTATTGATGCGCTTCAGGTTATCGAAGAGTGCCGCCAGGTTATCGTAGTGTTCAATCTGCGTAGTGGGATGGCTTCGCGCTAACCCTAAATATTTTTTTACGAAAGAATTTCCAAAATCAACCCAGTTGATTTCAGCATAGGCTGCCAGGTGTGCATTGAAATTGCCGGTAGCTCCGCCAAATTTTGCTGAGTGTGGAATTATTTTTAACAGCTCAAGCTGTTGGTTGATTCGCTTACTAAATACAGCGATCTCTTTTCCCAGTCGGGTGGGAGAGGCCGGCTGCCCGTGAGTATGAGCCAGCAAGGCTACCTCTTTCCAGGCTGCGGTTTGGGCATCCAGCGCAGCCACCAGTTTGTTTACTTCGGGCAGAAATTCTTTTTCTAAAAATTCTTTTAACAACAGCGGAATGGATGTGTTGTTAATATCTTGTGAAGTCAGGCCGAAATGAATAAACTCTTTATAAGATGAAAGGCCGAGTTTATCAAATTCATTTTTTATAAAGTATTCCACTGCTTTCACATCGTGGTTAGTGGTTTTTTCAATTTCCTTTATGTGGAGAGCGTCTTGTTCGGAGAAATGCTCATAGAATTTACGAAGGTGGGTAAACTTATCTTTCGAAAAAGACTTCAATTGAGGTAAAGGAAACTCACACAAGGCAATGAAATATTCTACTTCCACCAAAACCCGGTAGCGCATCAGGGCATACTCAGAAAAATAAGCCGATAAATTTTTTACAGATTCAAAATAGCGGCCATCAATGGGAGAGATGGCAGTAAGTGTATTGAGTTGCAAGTCAAAATAAATTAAGTGATAAAGTTAGTAAACCGGATTAACAACCTCTTAACAAATTACCTCTTATTTTCAAATAATTCAGTTTCTCTTTATTGACATGGGTGGTTATTTTGCACCCGTTCGAATTATGATCCACTCTCGTTTTTTATTTCTCATTTCCATTTTGCTGCCCAACATTGATGCCGATGAAGCAATGGCACAAGAAAAAAATGGGCCGGGTACTGAACTAACCATAAAAAAAGCAAAAGGCACCATCAGGCTCGATGGCATACTTGATGAAGAAGATTGGCTCAACGCCAATGTGGCCACCGGTTTTTATATGAATTTGCCCGTTGATACCATGCCGCCCTCGTACCAGACGGAGGCTAGGCTCACTTTTGATCAGCATTTTTTCTATGTATCATTTGTCTGCTATGACAACATGGAGAAGCCCAATATTGTTCAGAGCTTGCGCAGAGATTTTGATACAGATATGAATGACAACATTGGCCTCTACATGGATCCGTACAACGATCACACCAATGGTTTTTATTTTGTGATTACTCCATACAATGTGCAGCACGAAGGCACCGTGTTTGGTGGAGGAACATTTTCTGATGCACTCAACAGCAACTGGGATAACAAGTGGTACTCAGAAGTGAAGCGCTACCCTGACCGGTGGGTGGCCGAGCTGGCCATACCGTTTAAATCGTTTCGTTACAACAATCAGGTTGATCATTGGAACGTTACGTTTTTACGCAAAGACCTTAAACACAACCAGCTTTCGAGTTGGATTGCTACACCCATTCAATACACGGCCACTTCGTTTGGCTATACCGGCAAGCTCTTGTGGGAAGAAACTGCCCCCCACCCAGGCCCCAATGTTTCGTTGATTCCTTACGGTGCCACAACTGTGAGCAACGACAAAGAGAACGGAGTGCCTACTTCTTTTACCGGCACAGTAGGACTTGATGCAAAAGTGGCCGTTACCCCGGCACTTAATTTAGACCTGACCATCAACCCCGATTTTTCTAATGTGGAAGTAGATCGTCAGGTGATCAACCTCACGCGTTTTGAGTACCAGTTTCCCGAACGCAGAACTTTTTTTTTAGAGAACAGTGATTTGTTTTCTACCCCAGGTTACCCGGATACCCGTCCCTTTTTTTCACGAAGAATCGGATTAGTCAGAGATGCCAGCGGCAACTTGCAAAAAATACCCATTGTCTATGGTGCACGCCTGAGTGGTAAACTTGGTAAAAATTGGCGAGTGGGTGTGATGAATCTGCAAACCAAAAAAACAGAATCGCTGGGCCTGCCCGATCAGAATTATACGGTAGCTGTGGTGCAGCGACAAATTTTTTCACGCTCTAACATTGATTTTTTTGTGGTGAATAAACAATCGCTGGGACTCAATACGTATGACTCGACCAAGTTTTATCACAGCGACCTGATACGGAAAGTCTGGAACGGAAGTGACACGGTAAAAAAATTAAACTTGTATAACCGGGTGGTAGGGGCAGACTTTAATTTGTTTACCAAAAGCAATAACTGGAACGGAGATTTTTATTACCACAAATCATTTGACGATTTCAGTACCAACAACAATTACTCGTATGGTGGGTTTCTCGGGTACTTTTCCCGGCACTTCAGCATAATGGCCTCACGCTCGGGCATAGGAAAAAATTACAATGCCGAAGTAGGGTTTGTACCGGCCCAGGCAGTGTACAATGGTTTTGTGAACGGGTTTAGCCGCACCGAGGGAAAGATATATCCTAAACAAGGTGCGGTTACGTTTATGGTGCCAGGTCTTGAATTTGATTATACCCAATTGCCGGATGGAACCGTAACCGATAAAATGTATGTGGCCGACTACACCATCAATTTTAAAAATACGGCACGAATCATGGCCACCGGTCGTAAAATTTTTCAACTGTTGCCGATGGCGTACAACCCGATTGATCCGGTCGGGCTCCAGTCTTTTCAAACCAGGCAGCAGTTTGATTGGAACGAAAGTAACCTGCAGTTTTATTCAGACAGACGAAAGATAGTTACCTACACCCTCAACGCATCGGCCGGGCAATATTATGACGGTACAAAATACGGTATAGCCGGTACCATTTCTTACCGGTACCAACCGTATGTAAACATCACCGTTACCTATGATTACCAAGACATCAAAATAAGTTATGGCAGCGCCAAGTTTTTGCTTGTTAGCCCACGGGTAGATTTAACATTTACCAATAAATTATTTTTTACCACCATTGTGCAATACAACGATCGCTACAACAACGTGGGGCTGAACACACGCTTTCAGTGGCGCTTTAAACCGGCTTCAGATTTTTTTATTGTCTATACCGAAAATTATTTTTCTGATACATTCAATTCACGCAATCAGGCCTTGGTGCTGAAGTTCACTTATTGGTTGAATTTATAACCAAGTATAGGAAGTGAGGGGCCACATTCCTTACCTTTGCAGTTCATCCTAAAAATATTCCCATGGCATTTGGCCTGTTTAAAAAAAACGAAAAAAAAACAACTACTACTAATCAGCATTACTACGAACTCACGATTAAAGAAGTAATTTCTGAAACCAAAGACTCTATCTCATTGGTATTTGAACAACCGGCATCAGGAAAATTAAATTATAAGTCAGGACAGTTTTTAACATTGATCACCACACTGAATGGCAAAGAAGTGCGCAGGTCATATTCGCTGTGCTCTTCGCCTTTTACCGATGAGAATCTGGTGGTCATGGTAAAGCGTGTAGAGAATGGCCTGATGAGCAATTGGCTTCCCGAAAATGCAAAGCCGGGTAGTAAAATTAAAGTGCTCGAGCCGATGGGCAACTTTACTACCGAGTTTTCGAAAGATAAAAAGCGACACCTCATCATGTTTGCGGGCGGCAGCGGCATTACACCCATGATGTCCATCATCAAAAGTTCAATCCACCAGGAACCCGACAGCATTTGCTCGCTGATTTACTGTAACCGCGATGAGGATAACATCATCTTCAGAAAAGAACTGGACCAGTGGCAGACCAAATTTGAAGGCCGTCTGCACGTTATCCACGTGCTCGACAATGCCCCGATGAATTGGCAGGGCTACTCAGGTTTGCTCAACCACGATATGCTCGTAAAACTCTTTGAGCGAATCCCCAACTGGGGGCTGGAGAAAACTACGTACCTGATGTGTGGCCCGGAAGGAATGATGAAGAATGTAGAAGTTTTGCTCGGAGAGCTCAGCATTCCAAAAGAAAAAATCTTCAAAGAGAGTTTTGTTACCGGCACGATCGATAAAGACAAAAAAGAAGAAACGAAAGCAGCTACGGTCTCCGGAAATACAGCACATGAAGTAACCATACGCTACGATGGGCAAGAGTATAAGTTTGTAGTAGAGCCTAACCGCACTATTTTAGAAACGGCCTTAGACCAGGGAATTGATTTGCCATACTCCTGCCAAAGCGGATTGTGTACGGCCTGCCGCGGCAAAGCGTTGTCAGGCAAAGTAAAACTGGACGAAGAAGAGGGCCTCTCTCAATCAGAACGTGCCGAAGGCTATGTGCTCACCTGCGTGGGCCACCCCATGAGCGATGACGTGGTGATTGAGATTGGCTGATCACTTCACTTTGGTCAGTTCCATTCCTTCAAAATCAATTTTGCTGACTTTGCCGGTGGCGTCCAGAATGAAATTGGCTGTGGCTTTTCCATACCAATCTTTTTCATAAGGCCCGCGAAAGGTGTTGTAGTGCCAATGCTCAAGCATCGCTTTTTCAAAATGATTGAGATCAATCAACAGGGTATTGTCCTTCAGGGTAATTTCAAATTCACCGTATAGCGGGTCAGAATATTTCCCGGTGTAATCAGCCAGCGGAAGGGAAGGACTTGTATTCATCACACGCTTGGCTTCAAAATCTTTTTCTCCTTTTTCTACTTTCGCAAAGATTTTGCTATAGAGGTTTAAAAAATCCTTGTTCCAGTCAGTTGTTCCGCCCAGGGCAAACCAATCAAATGCCTTATACATTAAGGCATGACGCACTTCGGCATGATCAAAATTTCCGAACACATAAATACCCAGTTTATAGTCGGGCAGTTGTGCATGAATGGCCGTGAGCCCGGCCAGGCTGCCGGTGTGAAAATTGATTTTTTTTCCTTTATAGTCTTGCTGAAACCAGCCCAAGGCGTAGGTTGTCCAGTTAGGATGAGTCAGTTGTTGGGTTGGATAGAATTCCGCATCAGGAACTAAAGTGGCTGGCTTGAACATTTTAGCCCAGGTGGCTGGCTTAAGTAAGCGGCCACCGGCATACTTGCTGCTGTCGAGCATACATATCATCCACTTGGCCATATCTTCGGCAGACGACCACACAGAACCTGCCGATCCGATGGCATGGTCTTGGGTATAAGTGATTGGTTTGATTTTTTTATTCACTTCATAGTGGGGTACTACCTGGTTGTTGTCTTTGATGTATTTGCGTTTAGGGGCTGTGCGGTTCATACCCAGCGGGGTAAAAATCTTCTCCTGAATAAAGGCTTCCCACGGCTTGCCGCTCACTTTTTCAATCACTTCTCCGGCAGCTACATAAAACAGGTTTTGATAAATAAAGCTTGAACGCAAAGAGTAGCTGGGTTTTACTAACCTCATCCGGTCCAGCATTTCTTTTGCGGGTATATCCATAAAAGTCCAGAGGTAATCGGCATTGCCTACCCCGCTGTTGTGCAAGAAGAGATCTAAGATTCTTAATTCGCGTGTTGTGGTGGGGTCGTATAATTGGTATTCGGGCAAATAGTCAATAACCCGGTCTTCCCATTTTATTTTGCCTTCGTCCACTAGCATTCCCATGCACACGGCAGTCATGGCTTTGGTGGTAGAGGCACATGAAAAAAGTGTTTGGGCATCTACTTTATTTTCCTTGCCGAGTTCGCGCACGCCATATCCTTTTTGCAAAAGAACTTTGCCGTCTTTGACAACGGCTACTGCCATGCCCGGTGCGCGCCAGTCTTGCCTGCTCTTTTCAATGTAGGCGTCAAACTCTTTTATTTTTTGCTCAAGCGATTGAGCCGTTACGCTCAAAGCAATTACCAAAGATGAGAATACGAGAACAAAGATTTTTTTCATGATTTAATTTATTTTGGTGTGGGCACTTGGTTTTCTTTTACATCAATCAGGTTTAATATTTTTTCTCTGAATTCCTTTCGGGGAAATGGCCGGTTGCAGAGTACAACATAAAGAAAATTTTTCTCTGGAATGGAAACAAAATCAGCATAAAAGCCACCCTGTGTGCCGGTGTGCGAAACAATTTTTGTTCCGGCTTGAGATTGGCTGATGAACCAACTGTAGCCTATGAACGGAGGCAGGGAATCAGACCAATTTGGATAACGTGAAATAGCCCGCGACCGGTCAATGATTTCTTTTTTAAGAAAGACTGCGTTACGGATGGCGGTTTCATAATTTGCCAGTTCTTCTACCGAACTCCACACACCACCGTTTCCGGCTGCAGCAAACGTAGGCTCTTCGCCATAATCTTTTTCGATAAACGTTTGGCCGGATTTCAGGTACCCGTGCGCTACTCCCTGCTCGGGGTGCGGACCATCCGTAATGGTACTACGATTCATGCCGGAGGGAATAAAAATTCTTTCCTTCACCACTTCCTGCCATTTTTTTGCCGAGCGTTGTTGGATGATAAGGGCAAGCCCGTTGAAGGCAGGATTAGAATATTCATACCGTGAGCCGGGAGCAAACTCTAAAGCATTGGCTTGCAAAATTGGAGCCCAGTTCTCTTCATCTTTAGCCGTGAGCAGGGCTACGCTGTCTAAAAATTCTCTGCGGATGTCGGGCAGGCCTGAGGTATGCGTCAGCAGGTGATGGATTTTTACTTGCCTGGCGATGAGCGTGTTTTTAAAACCGGGAAAGTATTGAAGCAGGCTGTCATTCAGTTTTATTTTGCCTTCGTCAGCCAATAATAAAATGATGTTGGATACAAAAGTCTTTGATATAGAACCGACATTGAATAAGGTGCGGGGAGTTATTTTTTCTTGTGTGCGGATATCGGCCAAGCCGTAGCCTTTTTTAATCACTGTATCGCTGCCTTGAATGATGATAACCGCGGCACCGGGTTGCCCGTCCTTAAATTCTTTTTCAAAAAGATCGTCCACTTTTTCGGATATCGTTTTTTCCTTTTGGGTACAACCCACGGCAAGGAGCACCCAAAGCCAAACCGTTATTTTCATTTCTTTTTTTGTATGAATTGAACAATAGCCACAGAGGCAATGATTACCCACACCACATTGATAAATGCCGAGGGGTAAGCACAATAATAAACAGTATTGATGATAAGGAAAATGCCTCCTGTCAAATTGAGAAGTTGAAATAGTAATGAATCAGATTTTATTTTTTGGTAGCTGTTTAGCCCGTATGCGGCAATTACTTCCAGCGACCCGATCCAGCCGATAGTATCAATGAGGAGTTTCATTCAGGTTTAGATTCATTATCTTTTCTGAAAAATAGAAAATAAAAATGAAAGGATTGGCCGATTTGTTGCTGTTGGGCAACCCGCTGTTATACGAGGTTTCAAAACCCATAGAACAACAGGAACTGCCGGATGTAAAAACCTGGGTAAGTGACCTGCACCACACGATGGAAGAAATCCGTGCTCAATACCATTTTGGCCGGGGTATTGCCGCGCCCCAGTTGGGTATAATGAAACGACTGATCTATATCAACATAGACAAACCTATGATCATGATCAATCCTGAGTTGACTTACCTGAGTCCTGAATTAGTTGATGTGTGGGATGACTGTATGTGTTTTCCTCACCTGCTGGTTAAGGTAAAACGCCACTGCTCGCTGATATTAAAATATAAGGATGAGACTTGGTCTGATCAGGTGTTAAATGCTGAAAATGATTGGTCGGAGTTGATTCAGCATGAATACGATCACCTCAATGGCGTGCTCTGCACGATGCGTGCAATAGATGAAAAGTCATTTCGGTGGAGGAAGTAGAAAACGTAGAGTTTGATTTTTTTTGATTAACTCTTGTTTTTTCGTTTGGTTAGCTCAATCAGTTTTTGTCCGCGCATCAAAATCTTCATCCCTTTTCTTTTTAATGAAATATAGGGTTGTTTTTTCTCCAACTCGTCTGCCTCCAGTTTATACGCAGCCAAGATGTCGCGGTAAGATACCAGCCCGACTATGCTTTTGTTTTCGCCAGAAATAACCGGCAAGACATCGACATTTTCGTTGGCCATGATTTCTGCGGTGGTGCGCAACGAATGGTTGAGCTTAACAAAAACAGAATTTTTTTTGATCAGCGTTTTTAGTTTTTCCTCTTTGGCATGGTGCTCGCTATACAGGTTAGATGAACTAATGATGCCCTGGTACTCTCCGTCATTGTCTGAAACAATAAAGTAATTCGATTTGTAAGTGGTTTCATTATCCAGCCATTCGCACGCTTCTTCTATGCTGTTCTCTTCACTCATAATCACCCCGTTGTAGTTTACCACTCGCTCCACGGTTATTCGTTCCAGAATATCCGGTTCATAAGAAAGAGGAGTCTTTATACCTCTTCGTGCTATTTTTTCAGTCATAATGGTGTTGTCCATTAAAAAATAGGAAACAAAATAGGCGCTGGTACAAGTGGCGAGCAGCGGCAAAAATGCATTCACCTGCCCGGTTGTTTCCAACGCAAAAATGATGGAGGTAAGAAAAGCTCTGGAGGCTCCCGCAAACATAGCCGACATGCCCACCAGTGCCGACAACGGAATGGATATTCCGGCTTCAGGAAACCACTGAAGCCCTGCTGTTCCGGCTAAGGCGCCCATTGCTCCGCCTATGGTTAGTAACGGAGCCAGCGTACCGCCTGAAGTTCCGCTGCCCAACGAAATAGACCAAGAAGTAAATTTCAATACACAAAGCGACAGCACCAAGGTTGCAGGCATTGTACCGGATAGAATATCGGTAATGTTGTTATACCCAACGCCCAAAGTTCGGGGTTCGTAATATCCGATTACGCCAACGGCTAATCCTCCAATGGCCGGCCACCAGGCCCAGTGTACCGGTAGTTTATCAAAAACATCTTCAATGCCATACACTATTTTGGTTGCCACAATAGACAACAGCCCAATGACGATGCCCATCATGCTGTAGAAAAAAAGTGCGTAGCCGGTAGCCGTGGGTAAATTCATGGGCATGGGAAACACCACGCTTTCTCCAAACAACAGGTGATGCCCGGCTGCACCGGTAATGCAGGCCAATGCTACCGGAATAAACGAGCGCGGAGAAAATTCAAAAAGTAATAATTCGATGGCTAAAAATATGGCGGCTACCGGGCTTCCAAAAATTGCAGCCATGCCGGCAGTAGCACCGGCCGCGAGCAAAATCTTCCGTTCGTTATGCGATATTTTTAGTACTTGCCCAATTGTAGAACCTAATGCCCCACCTGTGGCAATAATAGGGCCTTCAGCACCAAAGGGCCCGCCCGTGCCGATAGCTATGGCCGATGACAAAGGTTTCAGGTAAGTAATGGTAGGTTTGATTATACTTTGGTTGGTGAGAATTTGTTCCATGGCTTCGGGTATGCCATGCCCACGTATGGCTTTTGATCCGAAGATTGCCATCAGTCCTACTATGCCCCCGCCAATGGCAGGGATGAGAATAACATAAAAGCCCAGTGAATTTGCCGCAGGCGAGGAATGGGTAAACGAGAAATTTCCGTAAAACGAAATGTTGGTGATCAGATCAATGAGATGAACTAAAAATTTTGCGATAAGACTCACCGCAATGGCTACGCCAAATGCAATGACAGAGATGAGCAGAAGCCTTTTTTTATTTTCTTTTTTTCTCGGTTCAAAATTCTCTGCTTCCAGTGTTGGAGTTAAAGATGGTGAAATAGAAATTCCATCGGTTAATAAATCTGTTTTTTTCATATCAGGCCAAGGGCTGGGTTAAATATCGGTAAATGGCCTGCGGGTAACAACAGGGTATTGAATAGCAAATCAATTGTGAAGAACGTTAGGTGCTGTTTTTATTTTTTTCAGAGTGAGCGTTTTGTCAACACTTTTTTGACTCAAGTGATAACGCAACAAACTGAAAATGATGATGAAAAAACCAGTGAATAGAGCCACCCCCGAAATCAGAAATACTATAAAATAAGGGCGCAGCGAAAGCATCATCACACTAAACGGAACAGTGGAGGAGTGCATTTGCCAATCAGCCCTCAATACTCCGGCAATAATCAAACTAAGCCAAAAAATAAACAACGAGGCCAGCGAGAGATAAAGGCCCAAACTTATTTGCCTCACTACTTTTTGTTGGTGGATATTGAAAATATCAAACGTAAAAGACAGCAGCAAAAAACTATTAATACCAATGGTCGCTCCCATGGTGTGTGCCACCGTAATGTGTGTGCCGTGCGTATAGATGTTGATAGCCGGAATAGACATGACAATAGCCAAAAGCAATGTCAGAAATATCCACAGGTCAGCGGCAAATAAAAAACGATAGGGCAGGATATGATAATTTTTTTTCAAGGTGTTGACTGATGACCTCCAGAAATAAATGATTCTTCCCAGTAATAGTAATTCTGTCATACTTACTCCATAACTGATGTACTGAATCAGTTTTGGTGCCGGCAGGGTGTAAATATGGTGACCCCAGTTAAACATAAGATTAAATAATCCTAAAAAATAAAGAGTAAAAGCAATTTTAGAATAACTGTATTTCTGAGAACCGGATATTTTATCCATTAAATAAATGCTGCAGCCGTAAATGAGCATATTCCAACCCCCCACCATCGAACCATACGATTTCCATTGAATGGTCATATCCTTGACCACATCGGAACGAAACGAGGGAATGAGCCACAGGTACGATTCAAGAAAGGTGAAAAGAAAAAAAACGACTCCGGTCATCCACATCCAGACATACACCGGTTGGTTGCGAAAACTGCCGATTGACTTAAAAACATTAATGATAAAGAATAGCCAGGCCAGAATTATAGGACCAGCTAAGAGCGGATGGAACTCCCAATATTCACGGCCACCAAATATGCCAAACAGGTACGATAAAAGGATCAGTATAATTGAACCGGTAAATAAATACCACTGCACATTTGAGAGCCGCACAGACCATAATTTACCTTTTACTTCGGCTAAATAATGCGTCACAGATCCACAGGCAGCCAGCAATATCCAGAAGACGGCAGATGATACATGCAGCGGCCGTACTTTTTCAAAGGAAAGCACATTCTTGAATAACCCGGGAGAGGTGTATTGCAATGCGCCCACCAAGCCAAACGAAAAAGCAGACAACAATATGATTACTCCGGTCAGAATATATCGTTTACCTATGGATTTGTTTTTTGAGCTTGTGCCTAAGTTGTTACCGTTCAATGGTTCCATCGTAGTTAATTTTTAATTTATCAGGAGCAGCTACACCCGTGGCGTCCATGCTTTTTAAGTAAGCCAGAAGCTGACTTACTTCATCATCATTCAGGGCAAAGGCAGGCATAATGTTGGTGCCGGATTGCAAAAATGCTTTGATGTGTGCTTCGCCTCTGGAAGAGTAAATATTGGTGAGGTCGGGGCCTAAGTAACCCCCCAAGCCATACACCTGGTGGCAGGCATTACAATTTTTTTCTTGCCAGATTCTCTTGCCCTTATCGGCCGGGCTTTCAGAAACTGTGGCCGTTCCATCATAGCTTTTTTTGTATAAATAAAAGGAGTAACACAAAAACATGAAGATGAACGTGAATAAGATGGTGGATTTAATCTTGTCCGTCATAATAGCTGGCTAAGTCTTCAGTAAAAAATGATGGTACAAATTTTCTGTAATTAGCAATCAGGCGGTATGATTATAGTCATGTAGTTTAGTAAAATAATGGCTTATTTTTTGGCTTAGTCAGGAAAAATAGTTCTGGTGTGATACTATTTCATCGCTCGATTGACTGTGTTGATTGAGTCAACGTTAACAGCCCGTAAATCGAATGCTGCATACCTTGATAGAAGTGTACATGATAAGCTCAATCTGAGCGCATTTCAAATTGTTTTGACCTATAATATTTACCGGCAACCGCTCACGCATTTCTCGACAGCCCACCCCACTCGCTTACCGCCCTCTTTCAGTGGAGAGGGAACAACATCAATGCGTTAACGTAAGAACTTACTGGGTGGGACACGGTGCACTGGGTATTCCAATTGCCAGGCAACAAAAACTTAGTATCATTGTGTATGATTAGAGTCTCCAATCTCAAAAAAAAATACGATGCCGTTGAAGCGCTCAAAGGCATATCATTTTCTATCGCTGAGGGAGAGTTTTATGGCTTGCTTGGCCCAAATGGCGCGGGCAAATCAACAACCATTTCTATTCTCAGCACCATTCTTGAACCCACCGAAGGTGAAGTAAGCATTGCAGGTTATGACTTAAAACAAAACCCGGTGGAGTGTAAAAAAACAATCGGTGTAGTGCCACAAGAGATTGCCTTGTATAATGAAATGTCTGCTTACGATAATTTACTTTTCTGGGGTAGTTTATATGGAGTGGGTAAAGCTGAATTACAAAAGCGAATTGACGAAATACTGCCGATGTTTGGATTGTATGACCGCAGAAATGATAAAGTAAAAACCTATTCAGGAGGCATGAAGCGCAGAATCAATATTGCTTCAGCACTGTTGCATCAACCCAGGGTTTTATTTATGGATGAACCAACTGTGGGTATTGATCCGCAAAGCCGCAACCTTATTTTTGAGGTAGTAGAAAAACTACATCGTAATGGAATGACCATTGTTTACACCACGCACTACATGGAAGAAGCTGAGCGGTTTTGCGATCGCATTGGTATTATCGATAATGGCCAAATCATTGCACAAGGCACATTAGACGAATTGCGAAAATCAAGCATGATAAAAGAAACCATTGTCATCGGGTTTACAAATCTTACCGATGAGCTTTTTGAAAAAATAAAAACTGCGTGGCACGATGTAAAGCGTATGGATCAGGTTGTTCACTTCTTCTCGCCCAATTCAAAAAATGATTTATCTAAAATCATTTTAAACTGCAATGAAGCAGGGCTAGATGTAGCACACATTGAGATACAAAAAATAAACCTTGAGACCATCTTTTTAAATTTAACCGGCAAACAACTTCGCGATTAAACATGATCAAATTTGCACTGAAAGATTTAAGACTGTTTATAAAAGACCGGAGGTCAATGATGCTGACTTTCCTTCTTCCAATCACGTTGATTACTCTTTTTGCTTTCGCATTTGGTGGTGCCGGCAAAGGAAAAAATGAAGTAACTGAATATAACCTTCCCGTTTGTGACCTTGACAGTACAACAGCATCAAGAGCTGCAATTGCAGCGCTTGATAGCGATAAAACAGTGCATGTTGTAATAGTTCAACTGGCGCCCGCACAAGAAGATGTAAAAAAAGGCAATAAAGATTGCGTACTGATTTTCCATAAAGGATTTGCCGATTCATTGACAAATGGCAGCCCGATGCCCGTTGAGTTGCAATATGACGAAGCACAGGAAATACAAGTGGGCATGCTGCAAAAAGCATTGTTTACAACATTGGCAATGGTTCCTTACCAAGACGGAAAAAATGCACAACGAATGTTGAATAAGCAGTTTGATAAGATGATTGGCAAAGACAATGATCAATTAAAAAATCAAGTACGCACACAATTTGATACTCTCTTTAAATCAGTAGAAAAAGGAGTGGACCAAAACCCTCATAAAAATGTAGAAAAAATAAGTTTGGGCTCTGAAATTAAAATGACCAAACTGGTGCAGGCTAACGAAGAAAATTCACCGGGGTTGATTCAGGCCGTAGCCGGCACGGCCATTATGATGCTGTTGTTTTCAGTAGCAGGAATGGGTGCCAGTTTATTAGACGAAAAACAAGAAGGCACTTTGAAGAAGTTGCTGTATTCACCAATGAATCCGAACAGTATTTTATTCGGCAAAATGATGATGGCAAATATTATATCTATTATGCAGCTCACCATAATGTTTATTTATGTACAACTGTTTTTTGGCCTGGATTTAATTTCACATATACCTTCACTGGTATTGATGATTGTATTTACTGCGTATGCGTGCTCTAGCTTTGGAGTATTTCTGGCATCGTTTGCCAAATCACGACAGCAGGTACAAGGATTTTCAACGCTCATTGTCTTGATCATGAGTTGTATAGGGGGTAGCATGATTCCTGTTTTTCTAATGCCCGGATTTATGCAAAAAATTTCAGTGTTGTCTGTAAACTATTGGGGCATACAAGGCTTTTATGATATCTTTTGGCGGAAGCTTGCGCTAACCGATACTACTTTTTTATCACGGCTGTTAGTGTTGTTTGTTATTGGAAGCACCTTAAATCTTGTGGCCTTAAAGATGTTTAAGAAAAATATTTTGCGGATTGCCTGAGGCCGCAATGCAGGGTGCTTCACTACTTATTCTTCCCAAAATTTATCCTTCCAGATATCCTGAAAATCAGGAATGTGAATTGTATTTAAGTTTTTTAATTGTTCGGGAGTGGCGGTATCTTGTATCTTGTTGAACAGCACCCGCTCTTCAAAGCGGATGTGAGCCTCTAATTCTTTTTCTAGTAAGCGCAGGGAAGAGGCGATGTTTTGATTATCTTCAAACAGAGACCTTAACCGTTTACGATCGGTGCGTGCCCTAACCAAATCTGCATCTTCCGGTGATAGAATTGAAAAAGCCGCTTGCTCTTCAAGAGTAAAGTGCTGGTTCAAATGAGTATCCCAAAACCAATCGGTATAATTTTTTATACGGGTTAGCTCAATGTTTCGGTTCAGCCCTTCCCTGATCTTCCAGCACAACAACAAACTGTGATGATGCTGGCGGCTGAGAGGTTTTAGTGATGGATGGCGTTTGATGGGAACTGTGCTCATCGCTTTATTTTATTTTTTTCAAAATGTCCAGTAATACAACTGCCTGATTGCAGAGCGGGTCTTTGGCTGAATACAGCAAGGTCAGGTTTTGTTGGTCAGCTATAGCCTTCAATCGCTTTAATTCACCGGTTTGATTTTTTAATTCCTGCCTGTACAATTTTTTAAATTCTGTAAACCGGGCAGGCTCATGAGCGAACCATTTGCGCAACTCGGTGGAAGGGGCCACGGCTTTGTTCCATTCCTTGATAGCGGCATCTTCTTTGCTAATTCCGCGCGGCCACAGGCGATCGACCAGTACCCGGTAGCCGTCTGTTTTTTCAGGGTTCTCATAGATGCGTTTAATTTTCATAGGTATCAATTGATACAAAGATAATACGCTGTTGTTTGATAGAATGATGATACAGCCTGTTTATACTATTTTGTTTGCCAGAGGTAGAACAGCAGGGCAAGCCTTGTTGCCCTGCTGTAGAATAAACCCACCTTACTCAACAATAAATTTGCCTTTCATCATTACATAATGGCCCGGAAAGGAGCAGATAAAATCATACGTGCCCTTTGCCGGTGCAGGAAATTCAATTTCTGTTGTTTCGCCACCACCAATGGTTTTGGTATGGGCAATGATATCTTTTTCCATGCCCTTAGGTATGTATCCGTTGTCTTTGGCGTTAACAGCTTCGGTAGCAAATTTGGGCACGTCAACTCCGGCTGCTAACAACACAAAATTGTGCCCCATTGCCGTAACCGGCAATTTGCCAATATGCTTAAGGGTAAGCTTTACGGTTTGGCCTTCTTTCACTTTTATTTCTGACAGATCATACTTCATATCATCTCCTGCATTAAGCGTGACCAAAACATTCTTACTTGATTCGCTTGTTGCGGGAGTAGTAGCTTCTGTCGCGGGAGCGGCAATTTCAGATTGAGTGTTTTCAGGGGTTGTTTTTTTTCCACAGGCTGTAAAAAGAAATACGGCCGAGGCAATTGCTAAAATTGTTTTTTTCATTTTGTTGATTGTTTAAATAGTTATTGAATAGTTATTGAAAATGGTGATTCTGTTTTTTTTTTGTAAGAGTTTTTTTGAGTCTGAAAGTAAATTCATTGCTGATTTTAAGGTAAAAAAATCTTTTTTTATTTCATTATTTTCAGTTATCGGGCGCATAGGTTAAACGGCAGCAAATGATTCTTCCAGCGCAATGGACTTAGGAAATAAAATGTTGTTTTCTAAGTGAATGTGCAGGTTCAAGTCTTCTTCAAATTCTTTCAGTAATGAAAAAGTTAGCCGGTAGGTATTGCAAGCATCTGCCGGTGGGGTGTAGTTATCTGTTAGCGAAGCAATTTTGCCGAAGCGTTCGCCTTCGCTGTCGTGTTCGTGCATCATGGTTTGGATAGGATTCTGCACCGATCCAAACGGAGCATGCACAGCCGTGCCTGTCTGCTGCGCTTGTACCATTTTACGGATGTAGGGAAAGAGTATAAACTCTTCCTTTTTCATGTGCATGGCCAGTTCGCCTGCCGATTCTTTAAACAGCTTGCCGACTTCCAATAGTTCGGGATGGCGGCCACCATGCACGCGCATAACTTTATCTAAAAATGGCATGATTTCAAGTGTTTTGGCCTCTACATAGCGGTGGTGCTTTTTTTCGATATAATCGGCCAGCAGGTCGAGTGGCCAGGAGTTATAATCAACAGAAGAATCTTTTTTTTCGGCTGTGACTTGCTTCAGTTGCTCGATCAGGTGGTTGCTTTCAAGTTGTTTTTTTTCACAGGCTTCTTCTATGCTGCGTCCTCCGTTGCAACAGAAATCAATTTTGTTTTTTTTAAAAACTGATGCGGTACGGTAGTCCTGCGCTACCAATTCGCCCACGGTGGTTTTTTTTGTAATGTTCATACGATTTTATTTAATGGTTTTTAATTTTTTTCTGCGATGATGGCTACTGCATTCATGTGCTGCTGATGTTTGCGAAAAATTTTTCTCATTTCAAGAATACGTTTTCGTGCTTTGGAGTTGACCAAAATATTAAAACTGATTTTTAATGACCGGAGAAATCCTTCGTCAGCCACAACACGTTGGGGTTCCAGCAACAGCATTTCATTAGAAAATATATTTTTAACGGTAAACCCTTCTTTTTCCAATAATGCTTTCCATTCATCCTGAGTCAGAGGTCGGGCATTGACCTTGATGGTTTGGGCTAAGTCTTTTTGAATTTCGTTTTTTAAGTTTTCATCTACACCAGTCAGCCCCAGCTCGTGAATACCGTACAGCCCTCCTTTTTTTAATACGCGGTGTGCTTCTTTTATAATTTCTGATTTGCGGTGATCGGCCTGCATGGTTAGCATGGCTTCGCCATATACTTTGTCTTTGGAATTATTTTCTAACGGAGCGTGGGCCGCATTGCCAAATACAAATTGAATATGTTTCCCTTTAATTTTTGTTTTCAATAGGCCTATGGCTTCTTCATCGGCATCGATGCCTACATAAGACCGGGGTTGTTTAGCTAATGCCAGGTTTGCTGTAAAGCCCAGCCCGGGTGCAAACTCTGCGATGTTGTCTTGGGTAGAAATATTAAGTGCTAAAATTAATTTCTGTGTCAATTCTTTGCCCCCAGGTCGTAATACTTTTTTGCCCATTTTGGCAAGGATCCAGTGTCCTTGTGCTTTTGAAAAATCCTGAGTGTCCATAAATCCAATCAATTTTTATTTCTTTTCATTGCCCCATTGCACCAACTCTTCATCCGACCACAATCCCGGAAAAAATTTGCGTTGCTGAAACTTAGGGTGTAAATATTTTTTCCATTCGCTGCCTCCGGTGGCGGCCTTGTTTTCGCCTTTGCTGTCTAAGTAATGTTGGGCGGTTTCTAAATGAACTAAAGGCCACTTTACATTGTAAAGCCAGTCGAACTCTTTCATCTTTGCAACAATTTCTTGCGATGGGTTTATAAATTTCTTCGCTTTTTCTTCCAGTGTATAGCCTTTTACTTTGTTAGCCAATGCTATAAAGCTGTCTAAATATTTTTCTTCAAACTGGCTTAGTGTAATGGATTTTTTGCCGGTCTGTCGGTTAGTGCCCGCATCTTTCCAATAGATGTGTTCAAATAAATCTGATGTGGAAGGATTTTTTGGAAGCCGCTTTTTTCCTTCTTCATTGATCAGGTTTTCCAAGCGGGTACAATAAATTTCCAGGTACCTGAACTGGGCTGACTGAAAGCCACTGGCCGGTGCGAGTGTACTTCTGAATGTATTATAATCGTCATAGTTCATGCCGTATTTCATCACGTCAAATGAGGTGATGAGCATGTGGGTGTAGCGGTTCAGCCGGTTGAGTTTATCGATCCATTTTTCTTCGCTCAGGTTGTCAAAGACTAACTGTTGTAATTCATGCACCATCATTTTGAGTACCAACTCAGTTACCTGATGATACATAACGAAGATGGCCTCATCTTTAAAGTCTGTGCGGGTTTTTTGCAGCGACAGTAATGTATCTACCTGAATGTAGTCCCAATAATTAATGGGTTTGGCCTGCAATAAACCTTTGAGGTAGGTTTCTGGATTTTCGCCCAGGTGCTGATACTTCTGCTCAATGTCACTGATGATTTTTTGTGTATTCATGAATTAACTGATTTTGGGGTTTGATTGAGCTATGAATTTATCTTTTTTATAGTATTGGCGCCATTGCATGATTTCTATAATACTGTATTTTATAATGAAACATTTCGGCCATCCGGTCGCCCTGCCATTTGGCACGCTCGGCTTTTGCTCCTGTAAATTTTTCATCCACTGTTTCAAAAAAAAGTTTCAGCCATTGGTTGAAGTGTTCCTCATCAACGGGAAGTTGAGCGTGGGGTATAAACGGGCTGCCCTGGTAGGTGTGTTCGTCTAATAAAACAGTTTGCCAGAAGCGATACATTTTTTCCAAGTGCTCAGGCCACCGGTTCTGAATGACAGCATTAAAAATATCTTTTAGCTTTTCGTCTTTGCGTACTTTGCCGTAAAAGCTATCCACCAGCGATTTTATATCCTCTAGGTTTTCGATGTCTCTAAGTTGTGTTTTCAAAAGAAGAAATTAGGTTAGTTAGAAATTTCAATATGGGTTAATTTAAAAATCATCTGCACGAGGTTAGGTTTCAGATTTAACTACAAAAAGTATTTGTCTTCACTGCCTGATTTTTTATCGTGTTAAGACTGTTTTACCGGACTTAAATTTAAGTGCCAGATCGTGTATGGTGGTGGAGGTAAGCATCTCCTTTATTTCCTCTCTCACTTTTATAAATTTTTCGTGCATGGGGCAAGGCCGTGCGTTGTTACATTCGCTCAGCCCCAGGCCACATCCATTGTATATTGAGTCACCATCTATCGCCTGAACAATGTCGCTCATCCGCGTTTGCTTTATCTGTTTCATGTCAATGTCAAAACCGCCATAAGGCCCGGTGTAGGAATTGACAATGTTATGCTTGGTCAGTGCTCCCAATACTTTGGCTGTAAATGCTTCGGGCGATCCTGAATGCTCGGCTACATCGCCAATGTTTACCCTTCGCCCTTCGAGCGATTGGCTGGCAATATAGATGATCGCCTTGATGCCATGTTCACATGCTTTAGAAAACACTTTGTTTAGTTTGATGGGCCAAAATTAAGAATATATTTTCATTTACGACAAATTTGTCGTAAATGTTTCATGACATCCATAACTTTTCAGTCATCGGTTATTATTTTAGTGTAGGGGCGTACAGTGCTTTTCCTTTCTGATAAAAATCATCTCTTTCTTCGGTAGGAACGAAAGCGCCACCGGTAGCCCAGGCAATGTGGGTAATTTGCGAAGGGTTAATACGATGTTGGGCAATATAATCTGTGGCCGCAATTGCATGAGGCCCGGCCAGCCCGGCCGTGGCCGAGGGCTCAATAAAAATATTCTCACTTTTTGCGAGTAAGTATAATAGCCGGAACAAGTCATCATCCTCAATGGTGTAAACCCCGCTGATGAGCCACTTGCTGATGGACGTGGCAAATGCAGAGGGTCTTCCTACGGCCAGGCCATCGGCTTCGGTGCGGTTGTCAATTCCAAAATCATGTACGCTTACTTTTTCCATTTTACCGGTGAGCAATCCGATCAACACACCGGGCGAATGTGTGGGCTCTACAAAAAAACAATGGACACAATCGCCAAACACTTGTCGCAAACCAAATGCCACACCTCCGGGCGATCCGCCCACACCACAAGGCGAATACACAAACAGCGGATGCTGCTCATCTACCCGGATGCTCTGTTCGTCCAGTTGCTGTTTTAAACGAGTGGCTGCTACGCTATACCCGAGAAACAGGTATTTTGAATTTTCATCATCGACAAAATACCCTTTAGGGTCAGCGTGGGTAGCGCGCCTACCCTCGGTAATGGCTTCACCAAAATCGCCCGCAAACTCAAGTACGTTTGCTCCTTTTGAGCGCAACAATTTTTTTTTCCATTCTTTTGCATCGGCAGACATATATACCGAAACGTTGAAGCCCAACTTGGCACTGATGATGCCGATGCTTAGCCCCAGGTTTCCTGTTGATCCTACTCCGATGGAGTACTGTTGAAAAAATTGTTTGAATTTTTCGCTGTCAAATATTTCATAGTTTTCCACACCGCTCAGGAGGCCATTTTGAGTGGCTAGTTCTTCGGCATAGTGCAGCACTTCAAAAATTCCTCCTCTTGCTTTGATCGATCCGGCCACCGGTAGTTCGCTGTCGCATTTCAAAAAAAAATCCCCATCCATCTGAAACGCAGGATCTCCGGAAAATATTTTCTTCAGGTTAGCAATTTCCCTGAGCGGTGATTCTATGACTCCTTTTGTTTCTTTTAATTCTGGAAATGCTTTAGCGAGGTAAGGGGCAAACCTTTGCCAGAGCAATTCAGCTTCCTGCATATCGTGTTGATTAACGGGCAGGGAAGTGATTTCAGTCATTCTTTTGCGTGAGGGGTTGATCCACGTTACCGGCTTCAGTTTAATAATTTTTTCCAGAAGTGGGTACTCGCTAATCCATTGGTGCAAGTCAGTAAAGGCCATAAAATGTATTTTTAATGAATAACATCCGGGTAAGTCATGTGGCTTTTTTCAGCGAATGAATGAAGATATGCTCAAATTCATTTGATGCAACAATAAATTACAAATAAGAGTGCCCGCGAAGATTAAATTTTATAACCTCAGGATTCAGTTATAAAAATAATCAATACCTTAAACCGTAGATAAATTCACTCCATGAATATCCCTGCTCACCTCAAAGGTCTTACAGAAACTGAGTTAAAAGCCTCTCGCAAAAAATACGGATATAATCAGGTTGATAAAGAGAAAAAAAATAAAGCGTATGAACTGCTGTTGGACATTTTGAAAGAACCAATGTTGATTTTGCTTATCGCCATATCGGTTATTTACCTGCTGGTGGGCGATTATGCCGATGCTGCTTTTATGTTAACCTCAATTATTTTGGTTTCGGCTATTTCATTTCATCAGGATAACCGAAGCAAAAAAGCATTGGAAGAGCTGGAAAAACTAAATGAACCATTAAGCACGGTTATACGCGAGGCCAAGGTGATGCAGGTGCCTACACGCGAAATTGCCGTGGGTGATTTGTGTCTTACAGAAGAGGGGAAAATCATCAATGCCGATGGTCGCGTTGTATACAGCAACGATTATTCGGTAAACGAGGCTTCGCTTACGGGCGAAAGCTTTTCGATTTTTAAAAGCAGCGATTCAGACGATAACCGCGTTTACAGTGGCACGGTTTCTATTTCGGGCCTGGCGGTCTTTGAAGTAGAAAAAATAGGAAAGGAGACCCGCATCGGAAAAATCGCTGAGTCCATTCAACACATTAAACAGCCAAGCTCTCCTCTGCAAATTCAGATTGGAAAATTTGTGAAGACCATGGCCATAATGGGGCTTATTGTTTTTATGATGGTTTGTGGGTACAGGTACATACAAACACACAATGCAGTAGAAAGTCTGCTTAATGGATTGACCCTGGCCATGTCTGTTTTGCCCGAAGAAATTCCGGTAGCCTTTACTACGTTTATGGCTTTGGGTGCGTGGAAGCTGATGCGCGAAGGAATCATCATCAAACACTCGGGCATTGTAGAAACATTGGGCAGCACAACGGTTATCTGTACTGATAAAACAGGAACCATCACAGAAAACTCCATGCGCCTGAAACTTTTGTATGATCATAAAACCGATCAAACGTATGACGAACGTAAATTCAGTGACAAGAATTTAGCTGAACTGATTACTTACGCCATGTGGAGCAGCGAGCCGGTGCCCTTTGACCCGATGGAAAAAACATTACACCAGGTATACGCACAAACGCAAAAGGAAGACCAGCGCAAGAATTTTCAAATGGTTCATGAATACCCGTTAGAAGGAAAACCTCCCATGATGACACATCTTTTTGAAAACCGCAACCACGAACGGATCATAGCAGCCAAGGGCGCGCCCGAAGCCATCTTGGCAGTGTGTCAACTATCTTCTGCAGAAAAAGAAAACGTGCGCCAACAGGTAAGCCTGGCGGGTAAGCAAGGTTACCGGGTATTGGGAGTAGCCAAATCTTCTTTTCAAGGTCCTGACTTTCCGGCTGCACAACAAAAATTTACATTTCAATTTTTAGGACTGACGATATTTTACGATCCGCCCAAAAAAGGAATACAAGAAGTCTTTCGAAAAACTTATGATGCGCGCATAAAGGTAAAAGTAATCACAGGTGATAATGCCGACACCACCCAATCCATTGCTGCTCAGGCAGGCATTATCAATACCACCCACACCGTAAATGGAAACGAGATTGCACAATACTCTGAAGAAGAGTTAACCGAATTGGCCCACAAAACAACGTTGTTTACCCGGATGTTTCCAGAAGCCAAGTTGGCTATAGTGAATGCTTTAAAAAAATCGGGTGAAGTAGTAGCCATGCTGGGAGATGGTGTAAACGATGCCCCCGCATTGAAAGCGGCTCACATTGGCGTAGCCATGGGCAGTAAAGGAACTGAAATAGCCAAGGCTGCAGCTTCTCTGGTTATTGTCAACGATGATTTAGACAAACTCATTACCGGAATAGCAGCCGGCCGCAGAATTTATTCTAACATAAAAAAAGCTATTCAATACATTATCTCCATTCATATTCCGATTATCCTTACGGTTTCGCTTCCCTTGTTTTTAGGTTGGGTTTACCCTGAAATTTTTTCGCCCGTTCATGTTATATTTTTAGAATTGATTATGGGGCCAACGTGTTCCATCGTTTATGAAAACGAACCCATGGAAAAAAACACGATGCTTCAGAAACCAAGGATAATGACGGATACATTTTTAAGCTGGCGCGAACTGTGGATAAGCATCACACAGGGAATAGCAATTACCGTTGGCGTATTGATAGTTTATCAGTGGGTTGTGCAACACGATGGCAACGAAGAAAAAACAAGAGCCATGGTATTTTGCACGTTGATCTTGGCCAACATTTTACTGAGTTTCACCAATCGTTCTTTTAGGTATAGCATTTTTGAAAGCTTCAAAAATAAAAACCCACTGTTAGCAGGGGTTACCAGTATTACACTAGGGTTACTCGCAACCATACTTTATGTACCCTCAGTTACTCACCTCTTCAGGGTAACTACCCTCAGCACGGCTGAACTGGGAGTAGCCCTGATAACGGCATGTGTTTCGGTTTTGTGGTTTGAAGTGTTTAAACTTGTAAAGCGACTTACCGACAAGAAACCGGCAATGAATTGAAGTAAGCTTTTTTATAATGAATCAACCACAGAGGCTTCGTGCACATCAGATAAAAATTTAACCTCTTGCATAGCATCTGTTAATATATGTTTAACTCTTTTTTTATTTATGTTCTGTGAACTAAGTTTAAGCATGCACGGTTTTATAAAAGACAATTTTGTAGGTAATAAACATCAGCCCCATCCTCTATGAACTACCCCAAAGCTAAATCAGTAAAAGAACTTTCAGTGAACGGAAAAAAATACCAGTACTGTTCACTAAAGAATCTTAGCGTTAATGTAGAACAGTTGCCTTTCAGCATACGCATTTTGCTGGAAAACACATTGCGCAACTATGACGGGTTCAGCATAACCGATGAACACGTAGAAACGTTATTGAAATGGACACCGGCAGAAAACGACAAAGACATTCCGTTCATGCCCGCGCGCATTCTCATGCAAGACTTTACCGGGGTGCCGGCCGTAGTGGATATGGCTTCGCTGCGGGCCGAATATGTTCGTCATGGCAAAGATGGCCAGAAAATTAACCCGGCTATTCCGGTTGACTTAGTGATTGACCACTCTGTGCAGGTAGATTATTACGGCACCGATTATTCGTACGACAAAAATGTGGAACTGGAATTTCATCGAAACAAAGAGCGTTACGAATTATTAAAGTGGGCACAGAAAGGGTTGAAAAACTTTACCGTAGTTCCTCCGGGAATGGGCATCTGCCATCAGGTGAATTTGGAATATTTATCGAAAGGAGTGATTGCCCGAGACGGGTGGCTGTTTCCTGATACGTTGGTAGGTACGGATTCACACACACCCATGGTCAACGGCATTGGAGTAATTGCCTGGGGTGTGGGTGGTATTGAAGCAGAAGCGGCCATGCTGGGCCAGCCTATTTTTTTCACCTGCCCGCAAGTAGTAGGATTGAAGCTAACCGGCAACATCCCTAACCAATGCACCGCTACTGACATTGTGCTTTCTATCGCCAACTTGTTACGCAAAACAGGTGTGGTCGGAAAATTTGTAGAAGTATTTGGTGATGGACTGGAGCATTTATCAGTAACAGACCGTGCTACCATCGGAAACATGTCGCCTGAGTTTGGTTGCACGGTTACGTATTTTCCGGTTGACAACCGCACCTTGGAATACATGCGCTCCACTAACCGCTCTGATGAGCAGATAAAAATTGTAGAAACCTATTGCAAAGACAATCTTCTCTGGAGAACAGGCAATGAAAAAATAAATTATTCAACCGTTGTTGAATTGGATTTGTCAACGCTGGAGCCTACCGTCTCGGGGCCGAAGCGCCCGCAGGATAAGATTTTAGTGAAAAATTTAGGAAATAAATTTGGCGAAATTTTGAAAAGCGAATTCAACCGCGAGTACCAGGTTAAAGAAGACCGGATGGAATCGGCCTGGTTGAAAGAAGGCGGCTCAGGAACGGAGTTTACATTTGGCAAAGTTCCAATCAGTGGAGAATCGCGCTCACAAGTAATGATCGATAACAAACTTCATTCAGTCAGAATCAAACAACACAACAAAGAATTTGTGGTGAGTGATGGAAGCATTGTTATTGCAGCCATTACCAGTTGCACAAATACGTCTAACCCTGCAGTAATGGTGGGCGCAGGTCTGCTCGCCAGAAATGCAGTGGAAAAGGGACTGCGTACAAAGTCGTGGGTTAAAACTTCGTTGGCGCCCGGTTCAAAAGTGGTCACAAAATATTTAGAACGATCCGGGCTGAATGTTGATTTAGAAGCGTTGCGTTTTCATACCGTGGGGTACGGTTGCACGTCTTGCATCGGTAACTCGGGCCCGCTGCCTCCGGCTATTGCCACGGCAGTTGATAAAGGCGAATTAGTGGTAGCCTCCGTTCTTTCGGGCAATCGTAATTTTGAAGCCCGTGTGCACCCACAGGTGAAAATGAATTTCCTCATGTCACCCATGCTGGTTGTAGCTTATGCCTTGGCAGGAAGAGTAGATATTGACTTAATCAATGACCCGATTGATTATGACCCCAACGGCCAGCCGGTATATTTAAAAGACATCTGGCCTACACGCGAGGAGATTCATAAAACCATTAACGAATGTATGAAGCAAGGAGACTTTGAGGAAGTGTACGATGTGATTTTTGATGGCTCTGCAGATTGGCAAAACCTAAACGTAAAACTCGATCAGAATTTTGAATGGGATCAAAATTCCACTTACATCCGCGAAGCACCCTTCTTCGAAAATCTAAATGCCACACCCGATGCGGTTACCGATATTGCCGGGGCAAAAGTGTTACTCTATTTAGGTGATTCCGTTACAACTGATCATATCTCACCTGCCGGATCATTTAAAGAATCATCTGCCGCGGGTACTTACCTTATCAACAAAGGAATAGTAAAAGATGAGTTTAACTCGTACGGTTCACGCAGAGGCAACCACGAAGTGATGATGCGCGGAACTTTTGCCAACGTACGAATCAAAAATAAAATTGCCGATAAAGAAGGAGGCTTCAGCCGCTACCTGCCCACCGGTGAAGTGAAAACCGTTTTTGAGGTGGCCATGCACTACCAAAAAGACAAAACACCTTTGATCATTCTGGCAGGCAAGGAATACGGCTCAGGTTCATCGCGCGACTGGGCAGCGAAAGGAACATTTCTGCTCGGGGTAAAAGCCGTGATTGCCGAAAGCTATGAACGAATTCACCGAAGCAACTTAGTGGGCATGGGTATAGCACCCTTAGTATTTACCAACGGACAAAATGCCGCTTCACTGGGTTTAGACGGAACAGAAACATTTGCTATCAACGGGCTGGCCGATAAACTGACTCCACACAAAATGCTCAATGTAAAGGCGGTTCACCCGTCAGGCAAAGAAACCAATTTCAACGCAGAAGCCAGGTTAGATTCTGCCATTGAAATAGAATACTATAAGAACCAGGGTATTCTTCAGTATGTGCTGAGAGATTACCTGAAAAAGGGTTGATGAAAAGTGATGGTTGTGACTTAAGTTGCCTGAATGAGCAAAACGGTCAGAGCTTATCTCAAAATACGATGCCTTGCGCACAAGAAGCAATTATTTTGTATAACTCGTTTTCACGGAAACAAAAACGCAACCTCGCTGGTTACGCGACAATTATCTTTGTAAGATTGCCACCCACTTTTACAGCATGAGCCCAAAACTGACCGTTGCCCATCACGTCATTGCATTTAATAAAAACTTATCGTACTCCGGAAAGTTACCGGCTAATTTCCGGGTGTTGAATCCTTTTTCAGATAACCCCGAAACGATGGAGGTAATGAAAAAATTTTATAGTAAATATTATAACGACAGCAAGAAACGCAAATTCATCCTCGGCATCAATCCCGGGCGTCATGG
Organism: Bacteroidota bacterium; assembly: GCA_018266435.1. Classification (GTDB taxonomy): domain Bacteria; phylum Bacteroidota; class Bacteroidia; order Cytophagales; family Cyclobacteriaceae; genus ELB16-189. Next base: position 60,849 of record JAFEAL010000014.1, read on the forward strand.
GGCAGGTGTTACCGGAATTCCTTTTACTGATACTAAACGATTGCAAAGTGTATGCAACATTGAAATGAAATCAGTAGCCACACATGAAGTGTCTTCTGTTTTTGTGTACGATATGATTGAACATTTTGGCGGAGTTAATTCTTTTTATAAAACATTTTACATCAACTCGGCTTTTCCTTTGGCTATTGTAAAAAAAACAAAAGGCGGGGTGTGGCTTAATGCCAATTACTACGATGATCAATTGCTTTTTGAAAATGTAAAAGAGTTTATGATAGAATCTTTGCAGAAACAGATCAGTCTGGGGCTGGATACATCAGAGGTGTTTATTTGGGGAAAGAAAAATGCTGATTTTATCGAACGGCTAAATACTGAAAAAAAATTATTTCAGAAACTGACTGTACTGGAACATCCGCGGTTTATCCAGCAATATAAATCGAGAGAAAAACAAGCATATATTGATAAGTACCTTCGGGCATTTGGTCAATGACGCTTGTCAATGCCAAGAGATAAAAACACCAGCGCCCAATGCAGACACCACTAAAACATACCGTTTACACCATTGGCCACTCTACCCGCAGCATCGAAGAATTTATCGCCTTGTTGCAATCATTTGACATACATCACCTGATCGACATCCGCAGTTTTCCCGGTTCGCGCAAATTTCCTCAGTTTAATAAAGAAAATTTACAAGCAACTGTAAGAGACCGTGGAATGATGTACACCCACCTGAGCGATTTAGGAGGCAGAAGAAAGGCAAAGAAGCATTCAATAAACAACCGATGGCACAATGAGTCCTTCAGAGGCTATGCCGATTATATGGGAACTCAAAATTTTGAAACAGGCATTGTCGCATTGCAAGAGATAGCCGCTAACCAACCCTCAGCCTACATGTGCTCCGAAGCCGTGTGGTGGCGCTGCCACCGGTCGTTGATTTCCGATTACCTGAAAGCAAAAGGCTGGAACGTGCAGCACATCATGGCTCAAAACAACGCTGAAGAGCACCCCTACACTTCACCGGCACGGGTAGTGGGCGACCGTATTTTTTATTCTGATGAAAGTTTATTTAGCCCAGGTATTTTGTGAAAACGAAATTTAAGATAGGTGATCACGTCTGTTGGAGTTCTGAAGCAGGAAAGGTTTCGGGAATCATCAGTAAGGTGCATACAAAGAATTTTAACTACAAAGGCTACACCCATCATGCCACTGAAGATGATCCGCAGTATGAAATTAAAAGCGATAAATCAGACCATGTTGCCGCCCATAAAGGATCTGCCCTGACCAAATTGTGATTCTGCTACAGCGGGCCTTCTATTTTATTTTCTGGCATTGTCAATTAACAAAAAGTACAGTTCTTTGTGCACGTATAAAAGATAAAATACTCTTTTATATAACTAATAACCATGAAAAACGAGAGAATGAATAGGCCGATTGTTTACTCATGCTCTGGGTGCTCAAGCGCAGCACAGATGGCAAATTACCTTGCCGTAAAACTGGACCGATCGGGGGCAGCAGAAATGTCGTGTATTGTTGGAGTGGGAGGGAACGTAAAAAAATTGGTAAGAACAGCCCAATCAGGCCGCACAATCGTAGTTATTGACGGTTGTCCGCTCGCTTGCTCCAAAGCTTGCCTGGATAATCATAACCTTAAACCGGGTATTCACTTTGAACTCTCCCGGCAAGGGGTAAAGAAAAAACTACATGAGGATTTTGACCAAGAGCAAGCTGACCAGTTATTTGAACAAATTAAAAATCAACTGCAGGGTTTGTAGGAACAAAAGGCTAACTAATCGTGAGAAAAAGTACACAGGCGGGCAAATGGATTTATGGTTGATCTGACAGAAGCCACTCGGCATACGATGTAGGCGTTTCGTCCAGGCGTGCAGCAACCAACACCATTCCTTGTGGAAGCAACGGCTTTAATAGAGAAACAAAATGCAGTAATAAGTTTTCGCAACTGGGTTGAAACGGTGTGGTGATCAGCCGCTCGTTTGTTTGTATAGATAGCGTATGCAGCAGCCGGGAGGATTTATTGAGAACCAATGAATGATCAAATTTTTCAAGGATTTCTTTTTTAACCAGTTTTTTTAAAATTCCAAAATCCATGACCATACCATCGTTTGGGTGGTCTTTTTCATTTCTCACAGTACCTGATATAGTGATGCGCAGGTGGTAAGTGTGACCATGAATATTTTTGCACAACCCGTTGTAGCCCTCCAGGGCGTGAGCCATATCGAATGAAAAAATCTTGGTGATTCTGACAGTTGACATCTGCTCGTAATTAATATTCGATAAGTAGCGTTTGTGCCGGGTTGCCTTGAACTATTAGACTTGCATAAGCAACCAATGGGTCGCTGAAAGATAAGGGATAATTTTGTATTTTTTTTTGAAATGCCAAGGTTAACGTAGAGTTAGCCGTACAAAAATAAATTTCAAAACTATTGCCTGAGGTAACTGCAAAATTTATTTTATTTTTTCTAAACAACGCTGAATCATGGCTACAGCCTTATCTACCGTTTCTTTTTTAGTACGGAAGGCCAGTAAGGCAATGCGTATCACATAGCGTCCGGTTATTACCGATGAACTTAAAAATACATCTCCGTCTGCATGGATGGCATCCATGAGTTGCTTATTTTTCTCATCGGCATCTGATTTAAAAGGATACCAAAAATAACTGACCGACAGATCTGGTTCAGGACCGAGGCTAAACCCCAACTTGCTCAGCCGTTGCCTGAAATAGTGTATCAGCAATAATTTTTCTTCCAGGCAGGTGATGAAAGGATTGATGCCATGCAGTTGCAGGGGCAACCACAAGCGAAGCCCTCTGAAATGTTTGGTTAGCTCAGGTGAAACATTGGAAGGACTTTGAACTAACTCATTAGCGGCCGCATCTTGCATGTAGCTGGCGGCATAGTGGTTGGAGTGAAGCACGGCTGTTTTATCTTTTATCAATACGGCACCTAATCCGTAAGGAAGAAACATGCTTTTATGTGGATCGACAATCAAGGAATCAGCCCGTTCAATTCCTTTGAACTGTTCTTTTTTTGAGGTGAGAATAAAAAATCCACCGTAGGCAGCATCTACATGAAACCACAAATTGTGTTTCGCTGCCAGGTCGGCCATTTCATTCAGCGGGTCGATTGATCCTGTGTCGGTTGTGCCGGCCGTACCCACGATCAGAAAAGGATGCAGACCGTGGGCGATATCTGATTCAATAAGTTCATTCAGCGCCTGTATTTTGATTTTGTGATGGTCATCCAATGGCACATAGCGAATGAGCACGTCTTCCAGGCCAATGATGCGCAAAGCCTTTTGTGCCGAATGATGTGCTTGCTCACTTAAGTAAACTACACTTTGGCGGATACGTTCATTTTTTACTCCATATTTATCGCGGGCAGCAGTAAAAGCAATTAATGCTGAGATAGATCCGCCCGAGGTTAAGTTGCCCACTGCGCTGGCAGGAAAAGAGAAGACAGCTTTTAACCAGATAATGACTTCATTTTCAATAGTGACGGCACCGGGCGAGGCAAAATATACACCAGCATAAGGATTGGTGACAGCCGCAATAAAATCGGCCAGGGCAGAAGTAAAAATACCTCCACCGGGAATGTAGCCCAGGTGAGTGCCAGAGGCTGCATTGATTCCGGTTTCGGCTACTTCTTTTTGATAGATATCCAGAAGTTGAGCGAGCGAAATCTTTTGGTTAGTAATGGCCAGCGAGCCTGGTTTTCTTTCGCTAAAGCCTTTGACCTGGGCTAAACCCGAAATAAAACGATTGGCATAGACCGATACCTGTTGCACCATCTTATTTCTATCCGATTCAGTCAGGTCAAGTTCACTGCTTAATAAATTGAGTTCACTTAGTCTGCGAACAATTTCGTCTGTGCTCATGCTAAAATAGAAAATGAAAAAGAATGTAATTAAACGATTTATTAATCCAAGGGCGTTCTTGCGGTGATGGCAATCCGGTTCCATCCGTTGATGACCACTACCGCCATGATTACGGCTGCCATCTCATTTTCAGACAAGTGGGTAGCGGCTTTTTGATAGATTTCATCGGGTACGTGGTTATTGGAAATTAACGTCATGCATTCGGTGAGCTCCAGAACCGCTCTTTCTTTTTCGGTATAGAGATCTGTTTCGCGCCAGGCATCCAATAAAAAAAGACGCTGGGCAGTTTCGCCCATCTTCAGAGCTTCGTTGGTGTGCATGTTGATGCAGTAAGCACATCCGTTGATTTGAGAAGCCCTTGTTTTAATGAGTTTGTACAATTTTTTATCCAGCTCACTTTGGGCGATATATTTTTCCAAAGCCAGCATAGCCTCGTAAGCGGTCGGAGCTATTTTTGATACATTAATTCTGCTTTCCATGGTATGATTTGATTTAGAAACGATGCGCTTGTAAAAATAAGAAGTACACGCAAACTATCTAACCCAAATTACACAGCAGAAGTTTCTGAGTGGTCAACTCAACTTTATTAGTTTGGAAAACTACCTACAAAGTTAGAGCCGCTCAATCACGCGCTGTAGTTTACCGCGTACTTGTGTGGCAATACTTTCCAGCGATTTATTTTCAACTGCCTGCATGGAAGCAACCGGATCCACGGCCGATACCTCAATGTTTCCATTGCCGGTTTCCTGCATGATTACATTGCAGGGCAACATGGTGCCGATATTTTTTTCGGCCTTCAGTGCCTCGTAGGCGAAGGTGGGATTGCAGGCGCCCAGAATCAAGTAAGGCCGCAGGGTTACATCCAGTTTTTTTTTCAACGTAGCCTGCATGTCTATTTCGGTTAGTATCCCAAACCCTTCTTCTTTCAATGCTTCGGCAACCTTTTCTTTTGTTTGAGCCCAATTGCCGGTTACTGTTTTTGAAAAATAGTACGCCATAATTTTTGTGGTTGATGATAACACAAAGGTGAGAGAATTAACCAAGTCACTGCGTGACTTAAGTTACATTACCTGTGATGAGTAGAAAGTATTGGGTAGCCTTATACCTTTTCCGGGCGATTGAAAAACAAAGCCTGGCTATCGGCAGATTTATGCATGGCTTGGATGACAGAGGGCAGGGGTGCTAAAAAAACATCAGCATAATCTACTTCGCCCAGCTCGGTGCGGATCGGATAAGCTAATTTTTCTGTGTCAGTGGAAAATTGAGAATTAACACCCGGTTTGTTTCCTCTGGGGTCTATCCTAAACCATCCTGTTTCTTTTAGGTAGACAGCATTTAATCCATGCAGCGCATACCCCGAATCAATTGTGTTTTTTCGCAACACGCGCTGGTAGCAAAACCCGGTGGGTATGCCCATGCCACGCAGCAAGGAGGCCAGCAGGTGTGCTTTGGCAAAACAAATGCCTTCTTTCTTTTTTAATACATCTTCCGCTTCAATGGTTATGATACTGCTTTTAGTGTCAAATGAGTGGGCGATTTCATCACGGGCTACTTCAAAAGCAATTTTTGCGCGCTCGCGCAATGAAGAGGCCTGAGATTCTATACGTTTTATTTCTTGCCGGACTAAGGGTGTGTTGAATTGGATTACCGGTGAAATTTCTTTGAGGTAATCTTCTGTGTTGGTTGATTCTAACCGCAATTTCATGGTCGTATTTTTTTTAGTTCAAGGCAAATTTACTCTGTACAAAAAAATTCTGGCAGAACTTACAGGAAAACACCAATGGCACATAAAAAGTTTTTTACTGTGATTCGTTTTTTTTTAGAACACAAAAATCAAACCAGTCCACCCAAATGCGATTTGCTTCCGTCCAGAGACATTCCCGATCAATTTATCTTTTATTTTTTGGTTGACTTTCCGGGTGTTGTTATTATTGAGAGATTTGTAGCCACAACAGACACCCGCCTCTTGGTCAGCTACCGGGTATCGTGCACTGTAACAGGCGAGTAATCGTTATAAAATTCTAAATCATGACCTTGTATAAATTGCTTGTGTTAATTCATGTTTTCTCAGCCATTTTAGGGTTGGGGCCCGGCTTTGTGATGATCTACATTGTGACCAAAGCAACCACCCTGACTGAATTACGTCATGCGTATTTCATTCGCAACCGGCTGCACAACTTTGTAATGGTGGGCGGCACACTGTTGTTGATTACCGGTTTGGCCATGGGGTCAATCACTCCGTATTTATTTCGTACCGGATGGTACGTAACAAGTTTAATTCTGTTTTTAATTGCGTTGGCATTTGGGCCGTTGATTCTCTCGCCTCGCTCAAAACCAGTTAAAGCATTGTTAATAAACCATGTGGGTGATGAAATACCTAAGGAATATTATACGTTGGCCAAAAAATTGTTTTTTTACGAACGGATCGAAAATTTGATTTTTCTGGTTGTAATTATACTCATGGTTTGGAAGCCGTTTTAAAAAGGCCTGAAAAGACAGGCAGCTTGTTTGATAACAGAATACCGATCGGGCCAAATCATTTATTCTGAAGTAAACATAGAATAAAAGATAAAGTTGATGTGAATAAAAAAACTAATGCAATGGAAGATCCAACTGAATCAAACGAAGAACTGGATGTGCGCGTGTATGCTCCCATTCAGCGGCACGAAATGCTGATCGAACTTTTTAAAGAACTTCCGGTAAGCAACAGTTTTGTTTTCATTAATGATCACGACCCCATTCCCTTGTATTACGAGTTTCGTTCGATTTACGGTGACGTAGTCGGTTGGGAATACCTTAACCGGGGCGAACGAGAGTGGAAAGTAAAAGTAACCCGCACCGATGCTTCGCAGGGGCGAGAGTTCACCGGTATTGCCACACTGCTGGACCTGCGCAAGGCCGATGAAAAAGAATGGAAGCAAATTGTTTTTCACCGCTATGGAATGATGGAGGAAGACACGACCATGGAACTCATTTCGAAAGAAGACCCGGTAGAAATTCACGGTATTTTCATTATGAAGTTTGAAGGAAAACACCAATGGATTTATAAAAAGAAAGAGCCCGGTGAATATGTTATTCACATTACAAAAAAAGCCAAAACCGGTTTAGGCGATGACGGATTTTCGGTGGTAAATGAATTTGACCTGCGGCCTTTTCCTCCAGCCGAACGCCACGAAATGTTTTACCGGGCTTTTGCCGATATAAAAACAGGCGAAGCATTTGAATTCATTAACGACCATGACCCCAAACCCTTGTATTACCAAATGGAGGCGGAGAGCAAAGAACCTTTTCGGTGGGAGTATTTGCAAAAGGGCCCGGAGGAGTGGAAGGTAAGGGTGATTAAAGTAAACGAATGAATACCGAATTGCACAACGAGCAGGCTGTAACCCGGGCTAAAGTACAGGGAACAGTATATTCCATTTTGTTTTTACTGAGTGCATCGCACTTTCTGAATGATGCCATGCAAACGCTGATACCGGCCATTTATCCGTTGCTCAAAACAAACTATGGATTGAGTTTTACCCAAATTGGGTTGATCACGTTAACCTATCAACTCACCGCCTCGTTGCTTCAGCCGGTAGTAGGATATCTAGCCGATAAAAAATCAAAACCTTATTCATTGGCAGCCGGAATGTGCTTTACCTTAACCGGGTTAGTATCACTGGCATACTCCGAAAGTTTTACTACTGTTTTAATCTCTGTTGCTTTTGTGGGTGTGGGCTCCTCGGTGTTTCATCCCGAGTCATCGCGCATTGCACGCTTTGCTTCGGGTGGCAAGGCCGGACTGGCGCAATCGGTTTTTCAGCTGGGTGGCAATACGGGTACCTCCATCGGCCCATTGCTTGCTGCTGCCATTATTGTGCCGTTAGGCCAGCACTACATCGCCACTTTTTCCATACTGGCATTCATCGCCATTCTGATGTTATGGAAAGTAGGCAACTGGTCTAAGAAACAAGATTTCAAAAAAAAGAGTACAACCGATTTGGGCTTGCATAATATCCGCCACCTGTCTAAGAAAAAAACAATATTCACTTTAGGCATATTAGTAGTGCTTATCTTCTCTAAGTTTTTTTACATGGCCTCCATGCAAAATTACCTCACCTTTTACCTGATCCATCATTTCGGGTTATCCGTTCAGAGTTCGCAGGTTCATTTGTTTATCTTTTTATTTGCTGTAGCTGTGGGCACTATCATTGGCGGACCGCTGGGTGATAAATACGGGCGCAAAAAAGTAATTTGGATTTCCATTCTCGGCATCGCGCCTTTTACATTATTGCTGCCGTATGTCAGCCTTATCTGGGCCTCAGTTTTAACGGTGATCATCGGTATCGTATTGGCCTCTGCTTTTCCGGCTATCATTGTGTATGGTCAGGAACTACTGCCCGGAAAATTGGGCATGGTATCGGGATTATTTTTTGGTTTAGCTTTTGGCATGGGTGCAGTGGGCTCGTCAGTGCTGGGGGTCTTGGCCGATAAAACCAGTATTGATTTTGTTTTTAAAGCGTGTTCATTTTTGCCCTTGCTCGGATTGTTTGCCGTGTTTCTGCCCACACTAAAAATCTTTGATCAGAAAACCAACTAAACCGTACGCCTCTTATTTAATACGTTTGCACAATTGGTGCTATAAAAATTCAAAAAAAAAATTGAGGCTGAGGTAATTCCAGTTATAAAAAATAGATTGGTTTAAGGTCTTTTGCGAATAAAAGCTTATTTGTAATTTTTGCGGCACAAAGATTTATCTTAGTGTAGACTAAGACCTGAAGATGTACTCCAATTTAATCACCACAAAAAACTAAAGCCATGCGCAAACAGTTCGTAGTTATTTCAAGCCTGATGCTGGTGGTCACGCTGGCTCTGGCGCTGTTTATGAACCGTAACTGGAGTGTCTTTTTTGTTGTGATACTGATGCTCACCGTTATGGGATACGAGGACATGTTTCAAAAAAAACATACCATCCGAAGAATCTACCCGCTCTTTGGGAGGCTTCGTTATTTGTTGGAAGAACTCAGGCCCAAGATGTACCAATACTTCATTGAATCTGACATTGACGGAAAGCCGATTAACCGAGTTGACCGGTCGACCATTTACCAACGATCAAAAAAAGAATTGGAGACCATTCCATTCGGAACGCAGTTAGATGTGTATGCCGAAGGCTATGAGTGGATGTGCCATTCAGTGGCGCCCAAAGCGTTTGAAACACTGAATCAAAACCCGCGTGTGCTTTTTGGAAATAAAGATTGTACACAACCGTATTTGGCAAGCATTTTTAATATTTCAGCCATGAGTTATGGCTCGTTAAGTCCGCAAGCCGTAGAGGCTATGAACGGAGGAGCTAAAATTGGAGGATTTGCACAAAACACGGGTGAAGGAGGGTTGAGCCCCTACCATACTAAACAAGGAGGAGATTTGATCTGGCAGATTGGCACGGGCTATTTTGGATGCCGGGACGAAAAGGGGAATTTTAATCCGGAATTATTTACCGAAAAGGCCAGGCACCCCCATGTGAAAATGATTGAATTGAAAATTTCGCAAGGAGCTAAGCCGGGTCACGGAGGAATTTTGCCCGCCTCAAAAAATACCGAAGAAATAGCCAAGATCCGTCATGTAAAACCGCACACCAAAGTTTCTTCACCACCTTATCACTCGGCATTTAACACCCCGTTGGAGTTGATTCAGTTTATTAAAAAACTCAGAGAACTTTCAGGAGGGAAACCCGTGGGTTTCAAATTGTGTATTGGTCACAAAGCAGAATTTATATCGATTTGTCAGGCCATGATTAACCTGGGCATTTACCCCGACTTCATTACAGTGGATGGGGGCGAAGGAGGCACCGGAGCTGCACCCCAGGAGTTTTCTAATTACATAGGCGCACCGATGTTGGACGGGCTCGCTTTTGTACATAATATTTTAACCGGATTGGATATTCGCCAACACATCCGAATTATTGCGGCCGGCAAAATTACTTCCGCATTTCACATTGCCCGCGCCATGGCTTTGGGAGCTGACACCTGCAACTCGGCCCGCGCCATGATGATGGCCATTGGGTGTATTCAAGCTTTGCTATGCAATACCAATCGTTGCCCCACCGGCATAGCCACTCAAGACCCCAACTTAACAGTAGGACTGGATGTTGACGATAAGAAAGTGCGCTTGGCTAATTTTCAGGCAGGTACTGTCAAAAATTTTGTTGAAATGCTAGGCGCATCGGGTTTGGATGAAATGAAGAACATCACCCGGTCACACATTTACCGAAGGGTTTCGCTGAACCAAATGGTTACCTACGAAGAAATTTTTCCTTCGGTAGCCGTAGGAGCAATGCTGACGGGGGAAATTCCTGAAAAATATAAATCAGACTTTGCTCATGCTGACATGAACCGGTGGGGTATTTCGCCTGTGAAACAGGTTTAACCTGGGCGTGTCAGTTATATCAGGTCAGCGTGAGAGGAGCGTGTGTTAGTTCGTCAACGCATCAAAATCAAAACCGGCTCTTTCCAATGCCCGCTTGGCAGCCTCTAATGCATACTCCGCTTGGTTGTGCGGATGCACCGGCACCTCAGTTGTGTTTTTTAGTTTTTCCAAAATTGCCTGAGTCTCTCCGGCAGTTAATTTTTCGCATACATCATACATTCCACCCGGCTCTTCTTCGAGAAGATCATGTTTTTCTAACACGTACCGCACCACCCTGATCACGTCAGCACTGGGCGGAACAACCATCAAAGAAGTTAGTGCCCCGTGGTCAAGGCGCAGTTTGGCGGCCAGTGGCAGCGGATTGCCTCCGTTGATCTTTTGCGCAGCCGGAAAAAGTATCTTCTCTTCCATTTTGATGTGTTTCAATAGCCCCGTGCGGAACTGATGATAAAAATCCATTTGAATTTCGAGTTCGTTTTCGGTAGCCTTATCCAATAAGGCTTCAATCCTGCGATGATCGTTAGTAAAAAAATGATAAAGTGGTTTATTCATACGCGTTCAATGGATAATGCAAAATAAAGCATTATGAATTGACCAAAGTACTGACCCGGCTGGTGAGAAAAAAGACCGGCTGCCTAATTGATTTTTTGTTGATGGCAAAACCTTTTTTGTATCCACAGAATCTTAGCCAAAACCGCAATAAGGTAAAATTGTTAATTAAACCGCTCATTGTATATTTGCAGGCTTATTCGGGCACAAAATCAGTTTTAATGCATTTTTTGACTTCTTCGGCTATCCAAAAATTATTCTTGCTGCTTATTCTTGCTGCCGTTGCATTGTCGTGCAGCCGGTTTAGGAGAATTGAGCGCAGCGAAGACTGGCGTTTGAAGTACGAGGCCGGACAAAATTATTTTAAGAAAAAGGATTATTACCACACCTCTATCCTGTTTGAGCAGATTTTGCCTATTGTTCGTGGTCTGCCCGAAGGAGAGAAAGTAGAGTTTTACCTGGCGTATTGCCAGTACTACCAAAAGACGTATTTGCTGGCATCTAACCAGTTCAAAGTTTTCTATGAAACATACGGACGCAGCCAATTGGCAGAAGAAGCCTACTTCATGTATGCGTATGCGCTGTACATGGCTTCGCCAGATGCTCAACTTGACCAGAAAAGCAGCATCGAAGCCATGCAGGCCATGCAAAATTTTTTAAACCAGTTTGCCGGCAGCCAGTTTTCTGACAAAGCCTCTGAGGTGGTTGCTAAAAGTCAGGTAAAACTGGAAAAAAAAGAATTTGATAATGTCATGTTGTATTATAAAATGAGGTATTATCATGCGTCTGTTATTGCCATTACCAACTTTAGAAAAACATTTCCTGATTCAAAATTTCTTGAACAAATGGCCTACCTTAAAATACAAGCTGAGTATAAATTTGCTCAGCAAAGTATTCCATCTAAACAGTTAGAAAGGTACCAAACCACCTTAGAATACTATCAGGAAATGCTCGACAGTTTTCCCAACAGCAATTATCTTAAAGAGGCGCAACAATACTATACCTCAAGTCTTAATCAAATAAATTTTTTAAAAGCAAAATCGTCTGTTACAACTAAAAATTAATCATTTATGGCAACTCAACCGTCCATTATCACCCGCGATGTAGAAAAAATTTCGGCTCCCACCGGAAACTTGTATAGATCAGTGGTGGTGATTTCAAAGCGAGCAAAACAAATATCGGTAAACCTGAAAGAAGAACTGAACAATAAACTTTCAGAGTTTGCTACCACCGTTGATAACTTAGAAGAGGTTTTTGAAAACCGCGAACAAATTGAGATCTCTAAGTTTTACGAACGCATGCCCAAGCCCACGACTACTGCCACCGAAGAGTTTTTGGAAGGCAAACTGAACTTCCGCATGCGCGAAGTTGAGCCGGCTGAAGAAACCAAAGCAGGATAAATACCATGTTGTCCGGCAAGCGAATATTGCTGGGAGTTACAGGGAGCATAGCTGCATACAAAGCGGCTGTGTTGGTTCGTTTGTTGGTGAAAGCCGGTGCTGACGTGAAAGTGATCATGACCCCTTCGGCAAAAGAGTTTATCACTCCGCTCACCTTATCCACACTTTCTAAAAACCCGGTAGAGTCTGATTTTGTTAAAGATCAATCAGGCGTATGGAGCAATCATGTTGAGTTAGGCTTATGGGCTGATGTGTTAATGATTGCACCGGCTTCGGCCAATACCGTTGCTAAAATGGCCAATGGATTTTGTGACAATCTATTATCCGCTGTTTACCTGAGCGCACGATGCCCCGTTTTTTTCGCTCCGGCTATGGATTTAGATATGTTACAACACCAGTCCACACAGACCAACATCAACCGGTTGGTTTCGTTTGGCAATCACCTGATTAACCCTGAATACGGAGAGTTGGCCAGCGGATTGACCGGCACCGGTAGAATGGCCGAACCTGAAGAAATAGTGATCCAACTGAAATCTTTTTTTTCAACCAACCTAAGGCTAAAAGGCAAGAAAGCACTCGTTACAGCAGGCCCCACTTACGAAGCTATTGACCCGGTGCGATTTATTGGGAATAATTCAACCGGAAAAATGGGGTTTGCCATTGCCGAAGAATTGGCCCGGCAAGGTGCCGAAGTAAATTTGATTTCCGGGCCCACTCATCTCAGCCTTTCTGTACCCAATGTAACCATCACTAAAATTACTTCGGCCGATGACATGCACCGCGAAGCGCTGAAGCACTTTCCTGCATCCGATATTGCTGTACTCTCTGCGGCTGTTGCTGATTTTAAACCTTTGACCAAAGCAGATCAGAAAATAAAAAAATCAACTGCCGGATTGACGATTGAACTAATTCAAAATCCCGACATTGCGGCCGATCTTGGTAAAATGAAAAGAGAAGACCAGTTTATTGTAGGGTTTGCCTTAGAAACAGAAAACGAACAAGCCCATGCCGAAAAAAAGATTAAGGCTAAAAATTTTGACTTAATCGTACTTAACTCACTCAATGACAAAGGGGCAGGCTTTGGGCATGATACCAACCGGATTACGCTAATTGACAAAAAACTAAACGCCACAAAATTTTCTTTAAAAAATAAGAAAGAAGTTGCCATTGACATCGTTAATGCCATCAGTGAACACATTCATGCATAAGTACCTGCTCATCGCAATACTTTTGGTTGGAAAGAGCCAAGCCCAGGAATTGAACTGTAAAGTCACCATCAATGCTGACCAGGTTCAGACTTCTGACCGCTCAGTATTTAAAGACATGGAAAAATCATTTGCCGCTTTTCTCAACTCACGAAAATGGACAAACGATGTGTTTAAGCAGTATGAGAAAATAAACTGCACAATTTTTATCAACATCAGCCCGATTCAAGCCATAGGCAGTTATACCGCCAGCGCACAAGTGGTGGCTTCGCGTCCGGTTTACAACACCAATTATGAAACGGTTTTATTGAATTTTGCCGACCGTGAGTTTGAATTTGAATACATTGAATCGCAGCCGATGGATTATAGCGACAACTCGTACACAAACAACCTCACTTCCATGTTGGCATTTTATGCCTATACCATATTAGCTTATGATTATGATTCGTTTAGCGAGATGGGGGGTAATCCCTTTGTGCAAAAAATGTTGCAGGTAGTAAACAATGCACAGACCAGCACGCACCCGGGGTGGGTGGCACTGGGCAGCAACCGCAGCCGCTATGCACTAATGGATAACCTTAATAACTCACAAATGGCAGACATGCGAAAAATTTCATACAAATACCATCGCCTGGCACTTGATAACTTCAGCAAAAACCCTGACCAGGGACGCGAGCAAATTTTAGAGGCACTTCGCACCGTGAAAAAAGTGTGGAATATATTTCCTACGGCTATTGCCATTATAGCATTCTTCGATACCAAAGCCAATGAGCTGACCAATGTTTTTTCAGACGGAAACCTGAACGTGAGGCGCGAAGCCTACGACATTGTGAGTCTGCTTGACCCCAAACGAACTACCTACCAAAAGATGGTGTCTAACTGATACAACATTGTAGGTTTCTTTTGAAGTAAAGGCGTTGTGGCCTATCTTGCTTCCCTTATTTTATGCTGACGTCTCTTTCCATAAAGAATTTTGCGCTAATTCGGGAATTGGAACTGAAGCCTTCCTCTCACCTCAATGTGATTACAGGCGAAACAGGAGCCGGAAAATCTATTTTACTGGGCGCCATCGGTTTACTGTTGGGCAACCGGGCAGATGCCAAATCCTTATGGAACGAAAATGAAAAATGTATAGTAGAGGGCGTGTTTGATATTTCTGAATACCACCTTCAGCCCCTTTTTGAAGAAGAGAATTTAGATTATGCAAACCAAACCGGGTTTCGCAGAGAAATCAATCCACAGGGAAAAAGCAGAGCTTTCATCAACGATACACCGGTAACACTGGAAGTAATGAAAAAAATCGGAAGCCGCCTGATGGAAATTCATTCGCAGCACGAAACTCTCGAATTGGGTAAACACCAGTTTCAGCTGAGCCTGATTGATTCGTTTGCCGAAAACAAAAAGATTAAAACAGATTATCAAAACACATGGGAAGAATTTTTGAAACTCAAAAAAAAATACGATGATGTATTGGCCGAGTCAACCACCTTGCGCCAGGAAACCGAGTTTTTAAAATTTCAGTTGGATGAACTGACACAAGCCAATCTTATTGAGAATGAGCAAAGCTCATTAGAGAATGAATTGAAAATATTAGAACACGCAGAAGAAATCAAATCGAAATTAATTACGGTTACACAACAATTAGGAGATTCAGAATTTTCAGTCATTCGCCAGATGGCCTCAGTTAAGAATGAATTTAACACCATAGCCGCGTACTCAAAAGAAGTTGAACATTTACTAGCCCGGCTGGAAAGTGCCCGGATTGAGCTTAATGATATTTTTGATGAAACCGAACGAATAAACGAAAAAACAGAAGTTGACCCAAAGCGGACCGAATACATCAGCGAGCGACTGAGCCTGATCTATCACTTGCAGCAAAAACACCGCGTCAATCACATTACTGATCTCCTCCGCCTTCAGCAATCTTTGCAAATCCGCTTTACCAAGGCAACAAACATTGACCATGAAGTAGATCAAGTTAAAAAAGAGTTAACGCAATCAGAAACTCAGTTGAATGAAAAGGCCAAAAAATTATCTGACTCACGCACCAAAACCTTTCAACCACTGTGCAGGCAATTGATGA
Source organism: Bacteroidota bacterium (assembly GCA_018266435.1). Taxonomy (GTDB): domain Bacteria; phylum Bacteroidota; class Bacteroidia; order Cytophagales; family Cyclobacteriaceae; genus ELB16-189. The sequence continues at coordinate 76,382 of JAFEAL010000014.1, forward strand.
AGCTGTTACAAGAATTAGGAATGCCTGATGCCCGCCTTGAAATCGTAAACGAAATAACCAATCCCTCGGCTGCCGGCATTGACCGGATTGAAATTCTCTTCAGTGCCAACAAGGGCATTGCACCCAAATCGTTGGCACAAGTGGCTTCAGGCGGAGAGTTTTCACGCGTGATGTTCTCTATTAAGTACGTAATGGCCGAAAAGAAAATGCTGCCTACACTTGTTTTAGATGAGATTGATACGGGTGTTTCGGGCGAAGTGGCCATTCGCCTGGGCAATCGCATGAAAGAAATGTCGCAGAGGCACCAGGTGATTGCCATCAGTCATTTGCCACAAATTGCCGCCAAGGCCGATGCACATTATTTTGTATTTAAAAATTCTTCGTCATTAAAAACTGAAAGCCAGATTAAAAAACTGAACGACCATGACCGTGTGGTGGAACTCGCCAAAATGATTGGCGGAGAAAAACCATCGGCCATAAATTTGGAAAACGCCAAGGAGTTGATGGAGGGATAGTTTTTAGAATTTAATATTTTTTTTGATTATGTCTTTATCTGTTTTTTTTCAGGTAGCGGCTGTAACAGTAATTACATTTGCCAGCACCAATACCGATAACCTGATTATCTACACCAGTTTCTTAACCGCCAGAGAAGGTAGCCGCCTCAGTTTGTTGTTGTCGTATTATGTGTCGATGTTGATTTTGCTGTGCATTATTTTGGGATTGTCTCTTACACTGGCACACATTCCGCCTGAATACATCAAGTACATCGGTGTGCTTCTTTCTATCGTAGGAATTTATTTATTAATAAAAAGTTTTTTTTCAAAGGAAGGCTATGAATCAAAAAAACAATTTGCATCAGGCAGCGCTGAGTTGGTATTGGGTGCTGCCATGCTGATGGATAGCATGGATACACTTTCAGTCTTTGTTCCGTTGTTTGCCGACTCCAACGAGCGCAGCGATGAAGTGATTGCCGGTGTGTTTATTGTTTGTTTTTTGTTACTAGGCATTTCAGGATTGTACATCAGCCGTCTCAGGGTTTTTAAAGTGGTGGCTAACCACAGCCAACGTGTGCTGCCCATCATTATGATTTTAGTGGGTATTTATATTTATGTCAACACCGAAGAGGACGTGGAGGTAACAGGCAAAGAAAAAAATAAAATAGTTTTACTGAATCCATCCCCCGGTAAAGCCGGCCTTTTTTAATCCGGAAACCATGTATTTGTTTTTTTTCATCAGGCGCCACACAAAATCATTTCGATAGTTTTCAATTCCGATGAGGATGGCTCCCTGGTCAATTCCCAAATAGTCCTGATCAAACCATCCGGCCGAACCATCCTGGTAGGTAATGGTTTGGTTGAAGGCATCTTTAAATCCGTATTGGCCGAATATTTTTTCACCCAAATTTTGCTTCATGTTTTTTAATGCGGCAATACATTCGCTGGGTGCAAACGGAATAGACCCGCCCGCGGCTGTCGGGGCAAGGGTGCCGTCATCTTCCACATACCACTGGGCAGCTCCTCTTGCGTGATAACCCATAAAAGCCATATTGGGGTTTGATTTATTTTCATTACCCGGACCATCGCAGGCCGTTAGGCCCCAGGTATCTTCTCCGTAGCCTTTCCACCCTCCGCTGTTGGCAATGCAGTAGGCACGGTTGGCAAGTGTAGCTCTTCGCGAATTTTCAAAATAGTCTATTCCTTTTGACCGGATGTAGTCATCTTGAATGCCCCTGAAGTCAACCCAACAGTGTGAATACTGATGTCCAAACAATGGACCGAAGTTGACGTGTTCATACCCAAAATATTTTCCCCACTGATAGGTTTGCGTCCACGCATTCCAACTCGATTGAGGAACCGGATGGGTTGTTGAACCCAATGCCATGAGGTATAAAATCATTCCTTCATTGTACCCTTGCCAGGAAGCTTCAATGAATCCACCCTCCGGATGCCAGCCCATGCTCATGGTTCCTTTTTTGTTCAGGGCCCAATCCCACTCTACGGCAAGGAAGAGTGAATCAGCGATTGAACGGATTTCTTTTTCGGTTTCATTTTCCTGGTCGAAGAACGATTGGCAACTCAGTATGCCGGCCATGAGCAAACCGGTATCAATGGTTGATAATTCTACTTCCCTGAAGCGAAGACCAGTCTTCATGTCAATGAAGTGATAGAAAAAACCTTTGTAACCTGATGTTCCGGTGGGTTTGTCTCCTTTGGGTGCCTGTTGAAAAAAGCGCAGGGTTTTTAACACACGCTGTGCGCTTTGGTCTCGTGTAATGTAGCCCCGCTCTACACCAATCAAGTAGGCGGTCAGCCCGAAACCGGTAGAGGCGATGCTCGAAAAACTTTTGCTTGGCCACCGGTCAGGCAGGTTGCCGGTAGTGCTGTCGGCTGTCTCCCAAAAAAAATTAAATGTGCGTTGCGAAAGGCTATCTAAAAAGGGCGCATTCACTTCGTAAGGTATAATAGATGGGGTATGGTGTTCGTTAGGTTGTGAACAAGAAAACAGGATCATGGAAAATAGGAAAGCCAGGCACCTGCTTATTTTGTAAAAGGGTTTATGCATTTCAGTTTTTTCAAATTTTTTAACGAAGTGTATCATTTTCATGTAATTCTTATAATTTTTTATTTGTTGGTATCAGCCTGGTTTTATTTTATCCGGAGTTATACGTTAAAACTAATCTTCACCCCGTACTACAAAAATGTATTTTTTCGGGCTTGGGCCTGATTATTTTCAATCAATACATTCTACTCTGCATCCTTTTATTATTTTTTGGTAAATCGTTCTTTTTCTAGTTCAAAAACAGCTTGATTGATTCGGTAATAGTACCAGTTTTTTTGTCGGTTATACCGATGGGCGGTCTCTTCTTGTTGGCCCCAAATACATTCGTTGACTTCGAAAGTATTTTTAATGACTTGAGAATCCATCACGCTAAGGTCTTGCTCTGTTTTTACTTTTTCAGCAGGCGGAAGGACAGCAAGTATTTCGTCAATTATTCTCTGGGCATCCATATCATTGAGCCACTCGTAAATGGAACTTTCACGGGTGGAATAAGTGGTTGCAACTTGCTGCCACTTGGGTAGTAAATAATTAAGCCCCTCTCGCTGTATGTAGTCTGCTTTGTCTTTTAAGAGTGCTTTAACCTGGTCGTTATGCGGATACCGGGATTTCATTTCTCATAATTGTTATAGGGTAAATCCGCTGACCAACTTGGTGTAACCGGGTGAAGTTGTCACATTATTAAAAAATTACTCTGCTCGCATTATAAATTATAGTCGCCAGCCGCTTCGGGCTGATAAATTATTTTGTCAATTCGTATTTTGGTCAGACCAGCCGGTACAATCCACTCGATTTCATCTTTTACTTTGTAACCGATCAGGGCCGTGGCAATGGGCGAAAAAATTGAAATCTTATTTTCTTTTAAGTTAGACTGGTCGGGGTAGACAATTTGAAACTGAATTTGTTTTTTGTTGTTTAAAAAGCTGAGTTTCACAATTGAGTTCATGGTTACTACATTGGCCGGCACCTCTTCAGGTTCTACTATTTCGGCCGAATTCAGTTCATTCATTAATTTTTCAGCCTCTGATTTGTTGATGGATTTAAACTGTTTGGCATCGCTGATGCACTTTTTTATTCTTGCAAAATCCAGCCGGTTGATAATTAGTTTACTCATGATTCGTGAATGTTAATTTTTGTTAAAAGATAAGTATCCGATCAGAACAATTCAAATGATTTATTGTGTTTGGTAGCTTGCATCATAGTGGCACATCTTTCAATTTATTTTTTCTAACGGTAAAGGCCACGGCAATAAGCGATAACATAAATAAAATACCTACGGTTTGATGGGCAATGCCGAAATAGATCAGGTTATTGCCGTAAGGAGAAAGAACTACGGTAAAAATGCCGAGCAGTACCTGGGCAGATACTAACAATACGGGCATTGTTCTCACTACACGATAAAACCGGTCGCCTTTCGGCTTCAACGAACTTCTCCACCAGACTATCGTCAGCAGGAGTAAGAGATAAGCCAGGCCGCGGTGTATAAACTGAATGGTTAACTCATTATTAATCCAGTTTTCCCATACCGGGTTTATTCTACCCATTCCATCGGGCAGCCATTGGCCATTGATGCTGGGCCATGTGGGAGCAAAAAGGGCTGTGTGCAGTCCCGCCATAAATGACCCGTAGATTAATTGAAAGAATAGAACAATTATGAGTACCGTGTTTGTATTTTTAAGTTTACTGCTCACGATGAGTGATGACTCAGGCACTGACAAAGAAAGTGCAAACCAAAATGTGTAAGCCAGTAAAAGCAGGGCCGCCATAAAATGAGTGGCCAGTTGCACGTGGCCCACAAACAGTCTTTCGGGCACCAGTCCGCTTTTTACCATGATCCATCCGATAGCGCCTTGTATGGCGCCCAAAAAAAACAGTAGGAGCAAGGGCAAGACCATGGGCTTGCTGAATTTTTTTTTAACCAGAAAATAAATAAACCCTGCCAGGAAGACAAGCCCCATCAGCCGGGCCCAGTTGCGGTGGAGCCATTCCCAAAAGAAAATTTTTTTGAAATCGCTGAGTTTAAAATCGGCATGGATGTATTGAAACTGGCTGGTGGTTTTGTATTTGTCAAACTCAGCTTGCCAGGCAGTTTCACTCAGGGGCGGCATCACACCCGTAATGGGATTCCACTCGGTGATGCTCAGCCCGCTTTCCGTCAGACGGGTAATGCCACCGAGCACAATTTGAACGACTAACATAATTACGCCAAGGTACAGCCACCAGGCAACGGGCCGGTAATCAGTTTTTGTTGGGGTACGATTCATGGTATTAATCAGGATAAGGACATAAAATTTTATCAAAGATCGCCAATTTTATAATGTCCAGCCTGAACTAAAGTTGAGTAAAGTTATGGAGTTGACGGTATACGTCATTGCCCGGCTTTATTTATTCAGCCAGATGATAGATGTAAACAAACTGGCCGATTCGTACATATACAGGTCACCATGTTATGGGCAGCATTACACTTTTTATTTCACTTTAACTCAGAAATTATTAGTTTCTTTTGTTTAAAAGTGTTCATCAAAGCCTTTCTACTAATGACAGGGTTGCTATGATGAATAAGGTCAAAATATTCAGTAGGTACTACTTGCCAGGATAACCCATACTTATCCTTGCACCAACCGCAAGGTCCTTCTTCACCCCCATTTGAAGTTAACGCTTCCCAATAGTAATCTACCTCGGCTTGATCCGTACAATTAATTACCAGCGAAATGGCCTCATTAAATTTAAATAATGGACCGGCTGCCAAAATGCTGAATTCTACTCCGGCTATTTCCATTACGGCCGTATCAAACTCGCCTGATAAATTATCAGGGTTCAAATTATCAGGGTTACCGTCTTTCGGCATATTGGTGAATAAGCGATAGTCTTTCAACTTACCATTTTTAAATATTGAAAGATAATATTCAGCCACAGCCTTTGCATCTTTCTCTACCCACAAGCAGGGTGTAATTTTTTGCTGCACCATATTTTTTTTCTTTTTGAGTTAATATTTATCGGGGTTTCAAGAGAGTTGATAGAATTGCCCATGACAGACCGCGTATGGGTGTAGAATGTTTTTTACACAAATATCCAATCGAGGCCATTCAGCCCCGGTTTTGGCAATACCTTGTGGGCTGTCGTTATATTTTTGCAAGGTTGGCTTACTATTATTACTATTCTTTCTCAAAATGTTGCCGATTAAAATTATTTCCGCTTACCTGAACAACATCAGAGTCTAATTTTTTTAAAACTTCTTTTGCCGAAGATAGATGTGCCCAATATGGTGCACCTTCGCCTTCATCAAGTTTTTTTTGACAATGATCAATCATCAATGATAGTGCTGATTGTAGCATAATAATTTCGCTATCATTAAAAACAATTGTGTATGCGTATGTTGACATAATTATAATTTTAAACAGTTAAATATGGTGTAAATAATGCCTCGAATAAACTTAACGGTTTCGGGTATTGCGTTGGTGGGCTTTTGAAACCGAAAACTGTCTGCCAGCACCAACGTTTATTAATTGCTCAAATGTTTCTATTCGCACTGTCTGCCCCACTAACGCAAAACCCGTGTTAGCGGTAGTGCTTTTTTAACGTGTCCAATTTTTAATTTTTCCGTTGCCCTCAATCCAAATCTCAATGTAAATGTCCTCTGATATTGATTTCCCTTTATCTTTGATAATGTCAAATTTTAAACCTTTCAAAGCGTTGAACATTTTGCTAATGCAAAAATTATACTCGTCTTTTTCGTAATACTTTTCAATTTCTTCGTCAGTGTAAAGCATTCTAACTTTTGATACATTTCCATTTTTGTCTATTGTTACAAGATACTTTGTTCCGCAGTCAAAGTCATCTGAGTTTTTCCATTTTGTCTTTTTGAGTTTTTTGAACAATACATCAGAAATCTTGTTTCTATCTCGTCTGTCGATTCTTTTGGGGTCATCAACATAGTTTTCAAAATCTTCTATTTTTCCGACAAGTCCGTTTGAGATTGAAATTACTTTTTCTCGTTCAAATATCGTGTAAAAAACTCCGTCCCACCTCAAGACTTTGTTTGTCAAAGGAAAGTTTACGTAGCCGTCAAACCAATTAATAAAAACTTTTCCGGTTTTCACTTTGTCTCCAAAAATGGATTTAATTTTTTCAAAGGATTGAGTCTTATCAATTTTTCCGTTTCTTAATTCGCCACAATTTATGATATCAACAAGGAACAAACTGTCATTTTCAATTTTATAAATCGCTTGATAACCTCTCCAACAATTAAAAGATGCTCCGTCCCTAAATACAAGCCCAAAAAGTTGTTCTCTCTTTGCTGTGTCTTGTCGTTGTAAATATTGTTCAAGAATAAGGTTGTAAGTCGCAATTGTATCTTTTCCATAAATCACATAGTCTGGCATTTGTGGACTTGCTAAAAGTTCTGTCGTCCATAGTGTCAGAATAAATATGATTGTATGTTTAAGTCTGTTCGTCATAGCATTACCGCCAACTCCCCAATATACGCAATCCTTAGCCGGCAGATGGCTTTTAGCCCGGCTTTGATTTTTTTATTCTCGTCATTAAGCGTTTACAATCAAATAAAACCGTAAGTAATCGTACAACTTACGAGTGGGGTTGCCGGCCGGCTTCACCTTTGCCCCGGCTTTCGGCTCTAGTCAGCTTCAGGCCTAAAAAAAGTAAACCATTTATTAACCATTAAATTTTACAACTATGAAAAGTTTAAGAAACAGTGTGCAACTCATCGGTCGTCTGGGCAAAGATCCTGAAGTAAAAACCTTTGGCGACAAAAAGAAAGCGGCCTTCTCTATCGCCACCAGCGACAGTTACAAAAACACCAAAGGAGAAAAAGTAGAAGACACGCAGTGGCACAACCTGGTGATCTGGGGCAAGCTGGCTGAGGTGGCAGGCAAGTACCTGAAGAAAGGGAGCGAAGTGGCTGTGGAAGGAAAACTTATCCACCGCATATATGAAACAGAGAAGGGCGAGAAGCGCTTCATCACGGAAATAAATGTAAATGACCTGGTGATGCTGGGTACAAAAAATTAATCGCTATTGACTATAGGCTGCAAGCTACAGGCTATTTCTTTTAACCTGTGGCTTGCAGCTTTTGACTTATTTCAAAAAGGCATTTAGTTGCTCATTGAACCACGCAGGGTCGTCATAAAAAATAAAGTGCTTGGCCGTATCGGTAATCACCACGGCATATCCTAATTTTGCCCTGCAAGGTTTTGAACTGGATGTGCTGGATTACTTAATCAAACCCTTTCCTTTTGAGCGATTGCTAAAGGCAGCTAACAAAGCACGGGATTTTTACCAGATGATAAACAAACCGGAAACACAAGCCTCTGATTTTTTCTTTGTTAAGTGCGAACACCGGTACGAAAAAATTTTGTTTAGAGAGGTGACGTTTGTTGAGGGTATGGAAAACTACGTAGTGATTCACACACTCACACAAAAATTTGTTACACTTATGCGAATGAAAACAATTGAAGACCTGCTGCCCGCAGCCAACTTTATCCGTACGCATAAGTCTTATATCGTGGCGATGAGCGCCATTACTTCAATTGACGGAAATGATTTGGTAGTAGCGGGCAAATACCTGCCGATGAGCCGTGAAAAAAAAACTGAGATTATGGAACTGTTGTTAAAACAAAAACGGACTTAACACATTAGCCTGGCAGGCAACTCTAACCCAGGTATTTTGCTCAAATTTTCAAAAAAGAACAGCGCTCCGGTTAATACTTATTCTGCTCTTGCCTTTTCTTTTTCTTAAGGTCTTTGATAAATTTTACCCAGTTAAGCGGGTTGAGAAACGGATTGTAAAGCGGGTGAAATTTGTTGCCTAGCGAGTTGCTGTATTGATCAATGTAATACCGGTAGTTGGCGTTGCCATCCATAGGCGTAGTGCGTACCATTAAAGCCAACAACTCAGAGTTCAGGTTTTTAGGATCAATACCTGTATTATCCAGGGGCACATTGAGGGCCAGCACAGCTTCTTTAAAAAGTTCTTCGGTAGGCATGGTTACCACCACTTCTTTTAAGAACGTAACATCCGGGTTCATTTCAAAAATCACCGAGGTAAACTCTTTTGCATCTTGCGGAACAATATAAGTTTGCTTTTTAAAGCCCACCGATGAGATTAAAACCGTGTCGCCAATCAATACCGGCATAGAGAAAAAACCGTTACCCAGCGAAGTGGTGCCACGGCCGGCCTGGGGTACATAAAAATTAACACCGGGCAAAAATGCTCCTGTGGTGTCAGTTACTAAACCCGATAGCTGCACCACCCGCCTGCGCGCTTGACCCGAAGCGTGATCACTAAAAAACAAGAGGCAAAGGCAAATAGCCGCAAGAATTAATAAATGTTTCTTCACAAAGTTCATTGAGGTGGGCAAAGGTAAGGATTCAATTGAACAAAACTAAGGGAAGTTTTCCCTGAAATTAGATGCCGGGTGTTCTAAAAAAGTTTTAGTTTGATAACTTGCCGCTTGCCATTTGAAAAAATCATTTTATGCGACTGAAACACTTCAACCTCGACCTGGGTGCTCAGATTTTTCTGGCGTGCAGCGATACTTCGCGCTTGCGCATTCTGCATTTGATTATGATGAATGGTGAAATGTGCATCACCGATTTGGAAAACATTTTAGAGTTTACACAAACCAAAACTTCAAGGCACTTGATCTATTTGAAAAACTCAGGAATACTCTCTTCACGAAAATTTAATCAATGGATGTTTTATCAGGTTAAAGACGAAGTAGTTGATATCATGCAGCAGATTATGCAGTTTATAAAACGCGATCCGCAATTGCAGCGCGACCAATCCATTTTTCAAACCATGTACACCAACCGTGAGCTGACTTTGAATAAATTGAAAATGAAACCGTTGGGGTTTTAACTTTTGTTGCACGGAAATTTGAAACGAGTAGTAAAAAAATATTTTAAACGATGAAATCTTATTCTTGCCTGCTGTTCGATCTTGACCATACCTTGTGGGATTATGAAACCAACTCACGCTTAACTCTGGTCGAGTTATTTAACCAGCATCAACTGACCGAAAAAGGCCTTTCAGAAAAAGAGTTTCTCGATACGTTTTATGTAGTTAATACTGAACTGTGGGATCAATACGACCGAGGTCAGCTTCACCGCGATGTCATTCGCAACGAACGTTTTCACCGTATTTTCCTTTCTCTGGGCTTAGATGATTATTCTTTGTCACTACAGCTCTCGGATGAGTACGTACACGAGTCGCCCAAAAAAGGCAACCTGATGGAAGAATGCGCAGAAACGCTGGCATACCTGCACAACAAGTACCCAATGGTTATTGTAACCAATGGCTTTGAAGAAATCCAGTCCACCAAACTGCATTCATCCGGAATCCATCATTTTTTTAAAGACGTTGTTACTTCAGCCAAGGCAGGCTATAAAAAACCGGCCAAAGAAATTTTTGAATTTGCCCTGACAAAAAATAATTTTAAACCGCATGAAGCCATCATGATAGGCGATAACCTGCTGACAGATATAGCCGGAGCAACCAATGCAAAAGTGGATACGGTTTTCTTCAATCCCAACAAAATAACTCATCAGGCTTTCGTAAATTTTGAAATCGAAAAACTCAACGAATTGAAAAAATTTCTGTAAGGTATTTTACTACCTTTGGTGAGAATCAGTTAATACTAAAATAATTCCATCATAAATCTTAACTATCCATTGTATGTCCACCGGATTTTTTAAAGTACCCGTTCCTAAAAACGAACCTGTTTTACAATACGCACCCGGCTCAAAAGAACGAGCTGCACTGAAAAAAGCACTGGAAGAAGCACGTGCCCACGAAGTTGATATACCCATGTATATCGGGGCAGATGAAGTGCGCACCGGAAACAAAAAGAAACTTTCTCCACCACACGATCATAAACACGTGCTCGGGCATTTTCACCAGGGAGACAAAAGCCATGTAGCGCAAGCCATTCAGGCAGCCATGGCCGCCAAAGAGCTGTGGAGCACCCTGAGCTGGGAAAACCGCGCCAGTATTTTTCTTAAAGCAGCCGATTTATTGGCCGGCCCATACCGTTATAAAATCAACGCAGCAACTATGCTGGGACAATCGAAGAATGCTTTTCAGGCAGAGATTGATTCAGCCTGCGAGTTGATTGATTTCTTGCGCTTCAATGTGGCATTCATGAGCGAAATTTATAGTGATCAGCCCATCTCATCGCCCGGGGTTTGGAATAAGATTGAATACCGGCCGCTGGAAGGTTTTTGTTTTGCACTAACCCCCTTCAACTTCACGGCCATTGCCGGCAACTTACCCACCAGCATGGCCATGATGGGCAACACCGTGGTGTGGAAACCGAGCAACACACAGGTTTATGCGGCCCAGGTGATCATGCAGGTTTTGAAAGAAGCAGGCTTGCCCGATGGTGTGATCAACCTGATTTATGTAAGCGGCCCCGATGCTGCTGATGTAATTTTTTCACACAAAGATTTTGGAGGCATTCAATTCACCGGTAGCACGGGTGTCTTTAACGGCATGTGGAAAACCATCGGAGAAAATATAGCCAAGTACAAATCGTATCCGCGCATCGTAGGCGAAACAGGAGGAAAGGATTTTGTAATTGCCCATAAGAGCGCTGATGCCCGGCAAGTAGCCACCGGCTTGGTGCGTGGTGCCTTTGAGTACCAGGGACAAAAATGCTCGGCTGCCTCACGAGCCTACATTCCCTCTAACCTTTGGGAAGAAGTGAAAAAAATTATGGTGGAAGAACTGAAGAGCATCAAAATTGGTGGAGTAGAAGACTTTGGAAATTTTGTCAATGCCGTAATTGATGAAAAAGCGTTCGATTCTATTTCCGGGTATATCGAAAAGGCTAAACAAAACCCAATGAACGAGATCATTGCCGGAGGGAAACACGACAAATCAAAAGGATATTTTATCGAACCCACCGTGATCGTAACCAAAGACCCCTCATCGCTTACCATGTGTGAAGAAATTTTTGGCCCGGTACTTACCCTTTATGTGTACCATGCAGAAAATTTTGAGCAAACACTTGAGCTGGTTGATCAAACATCACCTTACGCGCTGACCGGTTCGGTTTTTGCACGCGACCGTTTTGCCGTAGAACTTGCTACTAAAAAACTAACCAACAGTGCCGGTAATTTTTACATCAATGATAAACCTACCGGAGCCGTAGTGGGGCAGCAGCCATTTGGAGGAGCCAGAGGATCAGGTACAAACGATAAAGCCGGGGCAAAGGTAAACTTGCTGCGCTGGGTATCGTTGCGCACCATCAAAGAGACGTTTGTTACACCTGTAAATTACAGGTATCCATTCCTGGATAAAGAGTAAGAACAAATCAGATAATCTTTCCAAAAATAAGACACTAAATCCATTGCGTACCGGTATTCTTTTTTTGGTTTTCATTTGGGCAGGCGAGTATATGGCCCTGAGTCAATCTTTTAAAATAGATAGCCTTCAGGAGATACTGAAAAAAAGCAAAGGAAAGGAACGGGTGAATGTACTGATTGAACTGGCTGATGAATTGTCTTCATTTGATTACAGCAGATCGGCAGATGCAACCAAAGATGCGTATGGCCTTGCCAAACAATTGCAATATGTAGAAGGAATGGCAAAGGCCGATTTAATTTTCGGAACCATCGAACTTGCCAAAAATAACACTGTTCTGGCCACAAAATCATTTCGCGAATGCCTGTCGCTTAGCGAGCAATCAGCCAACAAAAACCTGAAGGAGATAGCCCTTATTTACATTGGTTTATCTTATCGGTTAACAGATCTCCCCGATTCAGCTGAAGTGTATTATGCCAGGGCTTATCAAATATTGAAAGACAGTACAAGCCCGAAGCACCTTTCTATTTTGTATCTCGTTAGGGCCAAGCAGTATACATTGCAAAGCAACAGGCCTCAACAACTGCAATACTTGCAACGCAGTTGGGAAATAGCAAAACGATTAAACGACATACGCTTATGGACACAGATCGGGCGCGATCTGGCAGTGTTTTATACCGAGCAGGGAGATTATGCAAAAACAATTTCCATTTTGGATAACGTACAGTCTGCTTTGAGACAAGACACCATCAACAACGAAGAGATCAGCCTTATTAATAAAGAACGTGCAATAGTCTATGCAAATACCGGCAACTACATTAAAGCTTTATACTTATTTAACAAAACGAAAAAATATTATGAACAAAACCCATTTAAACTTGAGCTGGTCAATTTATTTACCGACATGGGTATGTTGCTGTCTGACATGAGTAATTATGAAATCAGCTTAAAATATTTTTTAAAAGGTATAAGTATTGCCGAGGAGCAACACTTTTATTCTAAATCCGCTCTGCTGTATGCCCGTATTGCATGGACCTACTACCTGATGGAGCAAGATCAACTTTCTACCAATTTTTGTTTTAAAGCGCTAAAAGCAGCTGAAGGAAAATACCTCAAAGAAGAAGCTTCAGCCCTCAATGTGCTGGGTTTGCTGGCTACACGAAAAAAAGAATATAAACCAGCATTGAATTACCTGGAGCGTGCACTGGCCATTCGTCAAAAAAATAATTTTCAGGCAGCCACCGCCAGCACGCTTTTAAATATCGGGATACTGTACGAGCAGATGGGTGATTTTAAAAATGCTGAGAAGTATGACCTAGAAAGTTTAAAAATCGATGAGAAACTCAATTTTGCGGTTGACCTCAGCTATTCTTACCAAAGCTTAGGGCAGCTGTACACAAAAATGAAAAAATATGACAAGGCCCAATATTTTTTGAATGAGGCTGAATCACTGGCAAAAAAAATTAACGCCCTGGATATTGTGCGCGATGTCTATAAAAATAAAAGAGACTTACTGAGCGCACAAGCCCGTTATGCCGATGCCCTCCACTATTCTATTTTGCACATCACCCTTCACGACTCACTTTTCAACAAAAATGTATTCAACCGCATGGTGGCCATGCAATATGATTTTGAACTGGAGCAAAAAGACAAAGAGATTACATTTTTAAGTCAGCAACAAAAACTGCAACAGGCCGAACTGGAACTGCAACACGCGCAGATCAGGCAGCAACGGTTTGTGATTGAGGTTGGCCTGATTATTTTTGTCAGCTTGTCTTTACTGGCCGGAACAATTTATTTGTATTACCGGAAGGTAAAAAAGCTGAACCTCGAAATACAAGAACAAAACGAAGAGATTACCACCCAGTCAGAAGAACTGATAGAAACCAATGAAACATTAAGCAAGCTGAACCAAGCCATCTCAGAACAGAAAGAAGAGATACAGGCGCAAGCCGAAGAACTTACCGAGAGCAACCAAACCATATCACAGATAAACGTAGGACTGGAAGAAAAAGTAAAAGAACGGACGGCCAAGTTAAAAGCAGCCTATAACGAATTGGATACTTTCTTTTACCGCTCATCGCACGATTTCCGCAGGCCACTCACCACCTTTATGGGGCTGGCTGAGGTAGCCAATGTTACACTAAAAGATCAGCCCCAGGCGCTTGAATTGTTTGATAAAGTAAACGAGACAGCCCGAAACCTCGACAAGATGTTATTGAAGCTTCAGTCGGTGAGTGTTGCCGGCCTGCAGGAACAGGTGTTTATGGAAGTAAACGTAGAGCAAATTTTTCAGCGTGAACTCGACAATTTTCGAGATGAAATATTAGAAAACCACATTCAGGTTATGACTGACATAAAGATTAACCGCCCGTTGGTTTCTTATCCGGTACTGATCAAATACATTATCCAAAACCTGACTGAAAATTCTGTTTTGTTTTGCGGAACGCATGAGCCGTATGTTAAGTTTTGCGCCTATCAAACCCTCGATGAAACTGTACTTGAAGTGCAAGACAACGGGCAGGGCATTGAGCGGACTTACCTAAACCGGGTATTTGATATGTATTTTAGAGCCAATGAAAAAAGCAAGGGCAATGGGTTAGGGCTTTACATAGTAAAAAAAATGGCCGATAAACTAGGAGGCCGGGTAGAGCTAAAGAGCGACTTGGGCCAGGGCACCTTGGTGAAAGTATTTTTGCCGGATGGAGTTATCGGATAATGCCAGCCACAATAACCTTGGCAATCATACGATTGCCGGAGTGCCGCCAAAGCCATAGAAATAATTATATCCCGGCAAAAAATTTCACGTTTCCATCATAAAAAAGACCTTACCGTAAGAATAGTTTCAGTTTCTTAGCAATAGTTATTTTTAATACATTGCCGAGAACAACTTTTTTATTTTGCGTACAGCAGGGCTTATCATTTGTATTTTTTGTGTGGGGTTGGCAGCAAGCGCTCAGTCACCGGTTATTGACAACATCCGCCAACAGTTGGCAGGCAGCAGCGGAAAACCGCGTGTAGATTTGCTAAACACGTACGGCTACATCAGGTTTTCTTATGATTATGTTGAGGCCAAAGCCCTGCTGGATGAAGCGTATCGCTTAGCCACAGAGTTGCATTACGAAAAAGGTATAGCCGAGGCCTTGTTGCACAAAGGATTAATTGAATATTCCATCGGCAATGATTCGCTTGCACAAGTCTATTATAATACAGGGCTACACCATGCAGGTGATGATGCACACCTAAAGGGCAAACTTTTGCTGAACATAGGGCAAACGCGTTTTGACAAGGGCCAGTTGGATTCTGCCTCGGTGTATTACAACCAATCATACCAATTACTCAAAGACAGTCTTGATCCTGAAGGATTATCCCTTTTGTACCTGAATATGGCCGAGTATAATCAACTACGAGGTGCCCCGTCTCGCCAGTTGGAGTGCTTGCTGCGAAGCTGGGAGATTAGGAAAAAATTACCCGAAAAACACCCGCAGGTGTGGGCGGGCAGCGCGTTGGCATCTTATTACATTGGCAGGGGAGATTTTAAAATAGCACAAAATTATATTGATCAATCTCTGGCGGCACTCGGAAAAGACACGGTTAATAATGAAGAAATGAGCCTGGTTAATAAATACAATGCAATCATTCAGGCCAGCATCGGCAACCACACCCAGGCACTTAGTTTGTTTGCTAAAGCCAGAAAATTTTATGAACAGAATCCATATCCCTGGAACCTGGCCACAATGTTAATGGAAATTGGCTATGTGCAATCTCAAGCTGCCAACTACGAGACCGGCCTAAAATATTATTTTCAGGCATTGAAGCTTGCTGAAAAAAATCACTATGAAGTGCTCGTGGCCAAGCTGCACTTTCGCGTGGCCCGGGTGTATTATTTTTTAGATCAAATTGAGTTAGCAGAAGAACTGGCCAATAAGTCATTGGATTATTTTACTGCACATCAACTTGAGTTGGAAATAGCTTCAGCCGATAACCTGTTAGGTTCTGTGTACACAAACAAAGGTCAGTATAAATTGGCCCTTGCTCATTATCATAATGCATTAGCTCTGCGCAAAAAACACGACACAGAAATTGGCATAGCCGGTATATTGGGTAACCTCAGTGAGTTTTATGAAAAAACAAACAACTTTAAGAAATCCGAAGAATTTGGATTGCAAGCCCTGGAAGTGGCCGAACGGGCAGATTACGCCTTAGGAAAATGCTACTCATACCAGGCGTTGGGTCAGCTCTACCTGCGCATGAAAAATTATGCCAAAGCCCACTATTTTTTAGACAAGGGAGAAGCGTTTGCAAAAAAAATTCACTATTTCGATGTTCTCGTTTTTATTTATCAGAACAAAAGCAATTTGTGGAAAGAGTTGTCTGACTATAAAAAAGCTTTAGCCTACTCAGATAAATACCAGTCGCTCAAAGATTCGTTGCTGAATAAAAATGTCAGCAACCGCATTTTGTCTATGCAATATGATTTTGAATTAGATCGCAGAGATACTCAGATAAAAGAGTTAAGTCAGCAGCATAAACTGCAACAGGCCGAACTAGAACTGCAACACGCGCAGATCAGGCAGCAACGGTTTGTAATCGGGGTTGGCCTGATCATTTTTGCCAGCTTGTGTGTCATTGCCGGCATGATTTATTTTTATTACCGAAAAGTGAAAAAGCTAAACCGCGAAATACAAGAGCAGAACGAAGAAATTACCACCCAGTCGGAAGAACTACGCGAAGCCAATGAAACATTGAGCAAACTGAACCGGGCCATCTCAGAACAGAAAGAAGAAATACAAGCACAAGCCGAAGAACTGACCGAAAGCTACCAGACTATCACTCGCATAAACGTAGACCTGGAAGAAAAAGTAAATGAACGCACAGCCGAGCTAAAGACAGCCTACAATGAACTAGATACTTTCTTTTACCGCTCATCGCACGATTTTCGCAGGCCGCTTACCACCTTTATGGGGCTGAACGAAGTAGCCAAAATAATGCTCAAAGATCCGGCTGCTCTTGAATTATTTGCCAAAGTAAACGATACCGCCCGTAATCTCGATAAGATGCTGACTAAACTGCAAACGGTTAGCCTGGCCGGCAATGAAGCATTGGTAAAAACAGAAATTCATTTTAAAAACTTATTTGAAGAGGCGCTGCTGGCTATTCATGATGAGTTAGTAGAAAAAAAAATCAATGTTACCGTGCACGTTTTGCTGAGGCACCCATTCTATTCATACCTGTCTTTACTAAAAGCGATTGTACAAAACTTGCTGGAAAACGCTGTTTCATTTTCGGGAGTAATGAATCAGAAAATTCAATTGATAGTTTGTGAATATAACGGAGGTATTCAATTCATTGTAAAAGATAACGGCCAGGGCATTCATCCGGTTTATTTAACGCGTGTTTGGGAAATGTATTTTCGTGGAAATGAACACAGCACCGGTAACGGCTTGGGGTTATACATCGTAAAAAAAATGACCGATAAACTAAAAGGGCAAACGGCCATAGAAAGCACAATACACGTAGGCACAACCGTTACAATCACTTTGCCAAGGGCATAGCCTTACCCCTAACTCTAATCAGTTTTCTTTGTACCAATTTATGTTGCGTGATACATACATCAATACCGCGATGATCAGAAATAGCCCTACGCTCCCGATCAGTAAGGAAAAATCCTGCTGCATCACAATGACAAAAATAAAAGTATAGAAGACCAGGAGTAAGCCAGTAAACAGCAGGACTAATTTTTTTGATTTCAAAAATGAAAATGAATATAAGCCAACCAATACCACGGTGCTTAGCGAAGCAATGACATAGGCTAAAGTGTATCCAACTTGCTCAGCGAAGCTCAGCAACAAAGTATAGTACATGATCAAGGCGGCAGCGAGTAAGATATATTGAAACGGATGAATTCGGATTTTCTTAATTACTTCTACCAAAAATAATGCGACAAACGTGAGGATGATGAGAAGGTGCCCGTATTTGGCGGTGCGAATACTTTTTTGGTATTGATCCACCGGAATCAAAAGCTTAACACCAAACTCAGCCCCACTCAGTTTTACATTTTCCTCTGTCCATGATTGAGGTAGTGGCCTATTGTAGTGAAGTATTTTCCAAGAAGCTGTAAAATTTTCAGGGGTTACTTCACGCGTTATGGGTAAAAACCCACCTTCAAAACTCGGGTTGCCCCACGGGCCGCTTACTTGCACGGTTGTCGTTTTTCCGGTGGGGATAAATAGCAACCGGGTACTTCCTTTTACTTTTAACTTGATGAGGGTTTCGCTTTTAAAATCTTCAGAAGAGTGCCAGCCCAGTTTAGCCACAATTCCATTGCTTAAGTAATCAGAGAGCATATTGGCGGATGCATCCCTGTCATTTTTGTGAAACACATTGGTTTGTCCGTCCCAAAATTTTTGAATAGAAACCCCGATCGAGCCTGAGGGCTCAGTACTTTTATTAATGCCGCCAACTGTAAAAACCGGGTTGTCGCTGATTCCACGAAGGTCAGTGATGGCAAAAATCATGTAGGCATCGTTCCAGTGTACACGGGTTTCGTCAATAGCACGTGATTTAAAATCAGGCTCAGTAAAAGTGGCTTGTACATCCAATGAAGAAGTATAAACCGCTGCGTCAAAAATACCACGGTGTAACACGGTAGGGGTCACTTCACCATTAATGTGGAGCGTCTCAGGCATTGTAAAATAGTTTTCGGTATGTTCTTGTATTTCAATACCGTCATTGCCGTGATCAACTTTCTTTTTTACGAGGTAAGGAATAACTAAAATTGGCCCGCTCAACGTTTGGCTGCCCGACCACTTTTCCGTTATTTCGTTGATGACCTCTTCGGCACGGGTTTGCCGTTCGTCCATTAAGCCTTGAATCCAGGCTGATGGTAAGAGCAAGATCAAAACCAGAACTCCGATAGAAAATAATTTTACAGAGATTGATTCATGAAGCCAGTTGTTGAACCTTTCGAATAAATTAACGGGAGTATTTTGAGTTTCCATAACAGAAGAGTTTAGATTATCTTTTTTGTAGGCTGATCAGCCGCTCCAGGGCATCTATATGAGTTTTAAAGATTTTTCGCCCCAACTCTGTGGCTTTGTAGCGTGTGTTGGGTTTTCGGTCAACAAACGATTTTTTTGTAAGAATGTACTTTTCTTTTTCTAAAGCTTTAATGTGCGTGGCAAGTGAGCCATCGGTAATGCCAACGATCTCTTTCAGTGAATTGAAATCATAACTTTCATTGGCCATCAGTATCGACATGATTTGAAGCCGCACGCGATGCTCCAGTGTTTTATCCAGTTGATCGAATGGACTCTTCATCGCTCGTGCCGGAAATACATCACTGCGCCATAAATAATGTGCATCAACCCAAAACCAATCGTCCATGTTACCAGGCCATACTCCGGATAGAAGGAGGAGATCAATCCCAACATAATTTCTATAAACCCTAAATACTTGATTTCAGCAAACGTATGACGGCTGCAGTGAATGAGTGCCAGCCCATAAAAAATCAGGAGGCACGGAGCAAGCAAAGAATAATATCCGCGAATGAAGAGAATTAAAACAAACAACCCACCCGTACCTAATGTAATGATGAGGTCAACCAGCAACAGTCGGCTGGTCTCGTTCCACAACGACTGCCTTATTCGTTTAGCTTTTAACCAACTGAGAAAAAAACCCGTAACCAGTGAGGCTGCTAAAATCACAAAAGCGATGAATGCCAACCGGGTGATCTGCGAAGGATGATTGGCAATACTTAATTTTTCATAGCCAACCGGAGCAGAGGGATAATACATGATGAGGTACGCCAAGTATGCCCCAACCAACGCATAACCTCCAGCCAACACACCCGATAGTCCACTGAGAGACATGAACTTCACTGATCGCTCCATCATTGAACGGATGGAGGCGAGATCTTTTTGGTATTCATCATTCATTTTAAAAGTACTTTTAAATTCAAAGTTAAAAGAACTAAACAGATTAACAATTAGTTTTTTGAAATTTTATTTTGGCTGAAAAAGCAGCTAGCGGTCAGTCTCTCTTTGATCGTACCTACTTCCGGTAATCCAATGCCGGTTTGCGGTCACCCAACAGCGATTCGTAAGTAAAGTTGGTTCCGGTTTGTTTTTTCAGTTCGGTCCATGCATTCTCGGTAATTTTTGTATCTGAGAATGCATCGATCAAACTGCCGGCCAAAGTTTTGGCTGCTATGATCATTCCTTTTTTTCCTATGCTTGTGCCACCGGCAGCCACAGCTTGCCAACTGTGTGCGGCTGTACCGGGTACCCAGGTGGCCGTTGAAAATCCCGCAGTCGGCACCACCCAACTAATGTCGCCTACATCGGTGCTGGCACCACCGAGTTCATTTTTTGCTCCAAATTTTTCAATGATGGCTGTGGTAGTAAGGGGAGGAGGCGATGTAATAGTCTGTTGAATTTGAGTGGCAAACTCTTTTTCAGAATCAGTGTACACATATCCTCCCGCCAGTTGTAAGTTGTTGTTTACAACTTGGGCCAGTGTTTCATTGGGAATGAGGTTATACGTGCCACCAGTCAGTTCTACTTCAAAACGAGTGCCTGTGCCCTGCGCTGCACCTTGTGCGGCTTGGGTTACACGCTCCCAGATATCTTTTACTTGTTGCCGATCAGGATGACGCACATAATAATAGACCTCTGCGAACGCAGGTACCACGTTAGGGGCCTCACCTCCGCGGGTAATGACATAGTGGATTCGGGTTTTTTCATTCACATGTTCGCGCAGCATATTCACCATCATGTCCATTGCTTCTACCGCATCAAGTGCCGAGCGGCCTCGCTCAGGCGAGGCAGCCGCATGAGCAGCTACGCCATAAAAACGGAATTTGCCTGATTTGTTGGCCAGGGAAGTGCCGAAGTTAGCCGAGTTAGTTGCACCCGGATGCCAATGAAAAACTAAATCTACATTTTTGAAATATCCATCGCGTACCATGTACACTTTGCCTGAGCCACCTTCCTCTGCCGGACAACCATAAAACTTTATCGTACCTGATTTTTTGTTGGCTGCCAACCAGTTTTTTACGGCAATGGCGGCAGCGGCAGAAGCTGTGCCAAACAAATGATGACCGCAGGCATGTCCGGCTTTTTGCCCGGCAATGGGTTTCAACTCAGGCACAGCCTCTTGCGATACACCCGGCAGCGCATCAAATTCACCCAAAACGGCAATCACCGGCTTGCCCGAACCGGCTGTGGCAATAAAGGCGGTGGGCTCACCGGCAATTCCAGTTTCTACTGTGAAGCCTGCATCTTTTAATGTTTGTTGTAGCAAGGCCGAACTTTGAGTTTCTTGGTAACCTACTTCGGCATAGCCCCAGATTTTCTGGGCAATGGAAGAATAAAAATCATAGTTGGCATCCAGTGCTTTAAAAATTTCTTGTTTTGTTTTTTGCGCAACTGATAAATGGGCAACCAATAGCAATGTCAGAAAGAGGGCACAGTTTTTCATAGGACAGGGATCATGAGGTATAAATATAAAATAAATTGAACGGTGGTTAAAACCACTTAGGTCATAGTAATTTCTATTACATGAGTTGAATTAATATGGGTACATTTTCAATACGTTAACGTAAGAGTTTATTGGGCGCTGACGGTTGGGTACGGATTGTACAATTCGATAGCTACCCGTTAAAAATATCCTTACGAAATATATCTTCGCAAAAAAGGATATTTGCCACGATGAAAGTAGATAGTATTATTGTGGGGCAAGGATTGGCCGGCTCGTGCCTGGCGCTGGCGCTGGCCCATCGGGGCAAAACTTTTATGGTCTTTGATGAACCGGCTAAAAACCACACAACGGCTGTGGCTCCGGGTTTGTTTAACCCCATCATCGGCAAGGGCCTTACCAAAACCTGGATGGCCGAAACCACCTTTCCTTTTGCTGAAAAATTTTATCAGGGAATTGAACGCCAGCTAGGGTGCCGGTTTTATCACCCCATGCCGATCTACCGGCCATTTATTTCAGTGGAAGAACAAAACGAGTGGATGGCGCTGAGCGAAGGCCGGCTAAAGTCATTCATTGAAAAAACGTACACATCGCCTGCATTTGGCAATTTTGTGAATGATCCGTTGGGCGGAATTTTAGTGAAAAAGTCGGGTTATGTAAACACGGTCACCTTGATGAGTTCAGTTGTCGGTTGGCTGAAGAAGAACGGGCAATACCGCGAATCGCACGTTGATTTTGACCGACTCAAAATTGAATCAGGCAATGTACTGTATGAAGATGTTGAAGCAAAGGATATTATTTTTTGCGATGGAGTTCGGGTTAAAAAAAATCCATTTTTTTCTTGGGTTTATATCAATTGCCTCAAAGGTGAAACACTTACCATTCAGTTAACCAACCCACTGAACGTAATTTTTAACCGTGGAGTTTATTTGGTACCCACAGCCAACCCGTTGGTGTGCTTGGTGGGCGCCACCTATAAGCCCAATGATGCAACGGAAAATTTTACACCAGAAGGTGAGCAGGAACTGAGAGAAAAACTTGATGCACTCATCAAAATACCTTACACCGTTGAAGACCGTCATTGGGGCATCAGACCGGCCGTACCTGACAGGCGGCCGGTATTAGGGCATCATCCCCTCTATAAAAATGTTTTTCTGTTGAATGGAATGGGCACGAAAGGAGTTACCTTGGCCCCGTATTTTGCAACTAGTTTAGCCGCGCGCCTTGATCAAGCAGGGGAAATACCGGATGAAGTAAATATTAAGCGCTTTAAATCGTTATATTCGAAATTTGGATTCAGTTCTAATGTATGAAGATACGGATGTGCAGATTAGCAGGGTTTTGTGTGATTATTTTTTTCAGCTTTCAGGCTATGGGCCAGCATGCCACCGAGTTGTTTGGCCAAAATCGGATTCAATACAAAGAGTTTGACTGGAAATACCTCAGCTCACAAAACTTCGATGTGTATTTTTATGGCTCACGGGGAAAAATAGCCCGCGAAGCCTTGCAATACTTAGAGCAGGAGTTTGACCGCATCACCGACTTGCTGGGGTATTTCCCATACCAAAAAACAAAAGTCTTTCTATACAACTCCATTGCTGACCTTCAGCAAAGCAATGTAGGACTTAACCACACCCGTTATAATGTGAGTGGCGAAACAGAGTTTGTGAAGCCCTATGTTGAAATTGCCCATCCCGGAAACTTAGCCGAGTTTAAACAAGAGATGGTGTATAAACTTTCGTCATTGTTTGTTAATGAAATGATGTTTGGCGGAAACCTGAGAGATGTGTTTGCCAATTCGGTACTTCTTAATTTACCCAATTGGTTCATCGAAGGAATTTCATACTATGTGGCTTACGGTTGGAATGAGGAAATGGATGACTACGTGCGGCAATTAGTGCATACAAATAAAATCAACCGGGCATTTCGGGCTACTAATAAAGATGCTGCCTTGGCCGGTCAATCTGTTTGGAACTACATCGTAGAAAAATACGGCAAAAGCAGCATCAACAACATGCTCAACTATACCCGCATCATTCGCAACGAAGAAAAGAGTGTGCTCATTACGCTGGGGGTATCATACAGCCAATTGATGGTCGACTGGAAATCATTTTACAGAATAGACGGAGAGCACGTGGCAAAAAGTTTTTCTGCATTGCCCGACTCACAACTCTTTTCAAAAAAACAAAACCTGCACCGGGTTACTTACACCACAGTAAAAATCAGCCCCGATGGAAAGAGTATTGCGTATGCTGAAAATGATCGCGGAAAGTTTGTAGTAAAAGTTAGGTCCTTGGAAAACGGAACCGAGACAACAATTCTTACAGCCGGTAACCGTGCTATTAAACAAACGGTAGACTACCGTGTGCCGCTGCTCAGCTGGGCCGATGCCACCACCCTGGGAGTGATAGGACTAAAAGATGGTCAATATGTCTTTTGGCTTTACGACCTTAAAACAAAAACAAAGTTGCCCCGCGAGTTGGATAAATTTAGCAACATCAGAAGTTTTAGTTTTTCAAACAACGGTAGGCTTTTGATTGTGAGCGCTGACTTTGAAGGGCAAAATGATTTATTTCTGCTAAGCAGCCGCAGAGACCGCACCAAACGGCTCACACGCGATACCTACGATGATTTAGATCCGGCCTTCATTCCCAACTCCAACACCATTGTTTTTAGTTCAAACCGTGTGAGCGATTCCCTCTCCACCGATGAAAGTTTACTGCAAAGACTTTCTCCGTACTACAATTTGTTCCTTTACAACATCGACACAACAACCAACCGACTGATTCGCGTAACCAAAACACTAAGCAAAGATTTTCATCCCACAGCAATGGACGAAAACAATATTTTTTACCTATCCGATCAACGTGGCATTATCAACCTTTTTCGCTACAATCTGAAGTTAAAGACTTATTCTGAGATAACGAACTACGATGCCAGCATCAAAGAGTACGATATCAATTTTAACAAAAACATGCTGGCATTTGTGATCACTCAAAAACTGAAAGAAAGTATTTTTATCACTAAGAGTTTAGATATTGACCGCCAGGTGTTCACGCCAACGACCAGGCGAAAAGAATTATTGCAGGCGCGAAATTACATCGAGCGAAAAAAGAAAGAACCAACGCGACCGCTCACAATTAAAGATTTAATCAATTCACGGCTGCGAACCCGAACTGACACCGGTCAGCACAAACAACCGAAAGACACGGTAAAGTTGCCAACGGCCAAGCCAAAACTGCCGGTGGACACCACCAAACGACCGGGTAAGCCTGCTGAAATTAACACTGAAAATTATTCTTTTGACGAGGAGCCGGTGGTTCACCAGCCTGTTAGTCAACCCGTGACCCAGCCGGCTGATCAGCCAACAGTGCAACCTAACACACCGCCAGCTCAAAGAGCAATCAGTACAGATGACTATGTTTTTGATGACGAAGCCATTAAAAAAAATAACACCACAAAACCTAACGAAACTTTTCTAACCCGTTACCTCAAGGCTAAAGAATTATCTAAAATAACCGGCCCGTTTCCATACGAGGCTAAATTCAATTACGATAACCTGATTACTAATTTTGTTGTTGACCAGATACGCGGATTCAGTATGCGCTTAGAAACCCAGATGAATGACATGCTCGAAAATTTCCGGTTTAACGGGGGGCTTCAGGTTGCAATTTCTGATTTAAAAAGCGGTGATGTGTATGGTGAAATTCATTACTTACCCCAACGATTAGATTTCAGTGCACGGTTTGATCGCAAAGTAATCTACTGGCAAACGAAAAATTCAGATGTAACAGGCGTAGCAGAAAATCAGAAGTATTCATTTCAAAAAATAGAGGCGGGGGTTTCTTATCCCTTCTCCGTGCGGACACGGATAAGTTTAAGACCTTTTTTGGGCTACACCCAATTTGTTGACCGGGGCTATACTTCTACGTCATCGGGTAGCGGGCCGAGCACAAGTTTTGCTCCTTCGCACGGGCAAACATACACTGGCGCAAAATTTGAAATAGTCTATGATAATTCAATTGTTTCCGGTCTTAATATGATAGAGGGTACGCGCGGCAAAATCAGCGCCATCACTTACAACGCCTTGGGTAGTAAAAAACTAAACTTTTCACACGCTTACATTGATGTGCGGCATTATCAAAAAATTTACAAAGAAATAGTTTTTGCCGTGCGTGGGTTTGCCGGCAGTTTCTTTGGCCCATCACCTAAGAGCTATTTGTTGGGTGGAGTTGATAATTGGGCATTCAATAATACCAACTACAGCGGCTCCACCAACCCACTGAACAATGCACCTACAACTTATAACTCTCAATTGTTATTTGTAGAGTTTGCCACCAGTTTGCGCGGCTTTGATTATGCCACCCAATATGGAAGCAGCGCAGCTGTAGCCAATGCTGAAATCAGAGTGCCGATTGTGCGGGCACTATCCAGTGGGCCAATCACCTCCAATTTTTTTCGCAACCTGCAGTTTACGGGGTTTTATGATATTGGCTCAGCCTGGACTGGCGCCATACCCATTGGAAATGCCAACAACGGAAGCACACGTGATGTCAGTGTTCCGCCCTATTTTTATGCGAACATCAAACAATACCTTAACCCGTGGCTGTATAGTTATGGAGTCGGGTTTCGATCAATGATATTAGGGTATTATTTAAAAACTGATTTGGCCTGGCCGGTAATCAATTATCAGGTACAGACCCCTCGCGTACAGGTAAGTTTGGGTTTTGATTTCTGACACATTCAAATAAACGAATACATGATTCAATCAATGACAGGCTACGGTCAGGTGATGGCCAGCACAGAAAGTGACGTGAGCGTAGAGATAAAATCGCTTAACTCAAAATTTATTGACCTTTCCCTTCGCCTTCCAAAAAAATTTGCCGAGAAAGAAAATGAAGTCAGAAACCTCATTACAGAAAAACTACAACGAGGCAAAATTTCAATCACCATAGAGAGTCAATCAAAGGAAGAACGGGTTGGTCAGCAGTACGATGAAAAACTTTTTCTGGCATCGTACAGTGAATTAAAAAAACTAGCCGACAAAGTAATGGGTGGATACGATTCACTTTTTCAAGTAGCGTTAGACTCGCCCGGTGTCCGGTTGTCAACTTCAGAAGAAGCAATAAATCCGGCCGAGTGGGATGCCGTTTTTTCATCTATAAAAAAAGCCGTAGCCATTTGTGTCAAATTTCGTGAAGAGGAAGGTAAAGCGCTGGATAAGGAACTGAGGTTGTACATCGGAAAAATTCATAACGGGTTGAACCAGGTAGCTGATCTGGATACATTACGCATCGATCGGATACGCGAAAAATTAAAAGGAAGCATTTCTTCTTTCTTCGGAAACGAAGGATACGACAAAAACCGGCTGGAGCAAGAGATGATTTTTTACATTGAAAAGCTGGATATACAAGAAGAACGGGTGAGGCTGAAGACTCACTTGGAATATTTTTTGGCGGTATTGAACGAACCGGAATCAAGAGGAAAAAAATTAGGATTCATTGCGCAGGAGATTGGGCGCGAAATCAACACCATTGGTTCAAAAGCAAATGATGCGGCCATCCAAAAAACGGTGGTTGAGATGAAAGATGAACTGGAAAAAATTAAGGAACAACTGAACAACGTATTGTAAGTTATCTTCTTCTACGAGCTGACGGTTTTTTACTGGCGCCTCCGTTTTTAAAAATCAACCCCATCGAAATTTCAAAGCCCGTAAAATCTACTTTGGCATCCGGATAATTGATGGAGACAGTTTGAAGTTGTCCGCCCATATTTCCTCCCGTTACACTTCCCTTAAGAGGCATTTTGGATGTACCGGCCAGGTAATTTCCTTCCAGCGAAAGACCTACCCGGTCGGTAATATAAAAGGTAAACTCAGCACCAAACTGAAGGCCTACACCCGGGTTATTTTGAAAAGACAAATCAGAATTAGCTACATCCCAGCTTTGATAACTTCGCAGGGACCGATCCATATTTCCATAATTCAGTTTTTGATCGGCACCATAAAAAGCAAAACCACCACCTTTGATATCCAATTCAGCACGATTACCTTTTAACTGAAATACTAATTCCAAAGGAACATACAGAGTAAAATTTGGCCCTACCAGTGGCGACTTAGAGTCAAATGGAAGGTCAATCATATTGAGTCCTGACATGCGATACAACGAGGCTCCCGTCTGTACACCCAGGTAATCAGTAAAATTGATGCCGACACCGCGTATGGAAAACGGGCTGATGGGTGTTGAGAAATATCCGTTTCGTGGTAAAAAATATGAAACCGACACCCCTACGTTTTGTGCCTGAGCGGTAAATGACAAACCAGCAGCAACAAGCAGAGAAAAGATTTTTTTCATAACCATTTTTTTCATTCGAAAGATAAAGTGATTCTTTCTATTTTTATGAGTTAACACTCTTTGCAATGAAATACTTATGTCTTATTACTTGCCTCGGACTACTCATTTCATGTACCGAGAAAAAACAGATGGCTGACCTGATTATTCGCGGAGGGAAAATTTATACGTCTGTTGAAGCAAGCCCAACGGTAGAAGCTGTTGCCGTGAAAGGAGACAAAATTCTTTTTGCCGGAAATGAACAGGAGGTTGAAAAATTTAAATCAGCCCAAACCCAAATCATTGACCTGCAAGGAAAGACCATGACACCGGGGTTTACCGAAGGTCACGGTCATTTTTTTGGTTTGGGCTACAGCGAAATGAGCTTGGATTTAGCCGGAACTAAAAATTATGAAGAACTGACCGCCCGGGTGAAAGAGGCGGTGGCAAAAGCTAAGCCGGGCGACTGGATTGTAGGCAGAGGATGGCACCAAGACCGATGGGATAAGAAGCCCAAAAAATTGGTGAAGGGGTTTCAAACGCACGAGTTACTCAGTTCAGTTTCGCCCGATAATCCGGTGTTCCTTTCACATGCCAGCGGTCATGCGGCATTTGTCAACGCAAAGGCAATGGAAATTGCCGGTGTAAACCAACTCTCAAAAGAGCAACTGCAAAAAGATTTAGGAGAAGGAGGAGAAATCATTCGCGATAACTTGGGTAACCCCACCGGAATTTTTGTTGAGCATGCTCAATCACTCATTGCTAAGCATATTCCTGAAGATACGGAAGAAACATTGGCTAAAGTTTTTGATTTAGCAATGGCTGCCTGCCTGCGCAATGGTATCACCAGCTTTCACGATGCAGGCATCGATCGCGATAATCTTCTGCTGTTAAAAAAACGCAAAACAGAAGGTAAATTCAAAATCCGTTTATATGAAATGCTGTCTGGATCAGACCGGGCATTGGTCAAAGAATACTTCCAAAAAGGAATTGAGGTTGATTCTGCACATTGGCTTACGGTAAGGGCAGTAAAACTTTACAGCGATGGAGCGTTGGGCTCGCGCGGTGCCTGGTTGCTGCAGCCGTATTCTGACCGGCATGAAACTTCAGGTATGCCCTTAATGGAAATGGATTCTGTATTAAAAATTTCGAACCTGGCCCTGGCTTCAGGTTTTCAGGTTTGCACCCACGCTATTGGCGACCGTGCCAACCGCGAAATTTTAGATCGGTATGAAATAGCGTTCAAAAAAAATCCAGGCCACGCAGCCAATGCACGTTTCCGAATTGAGCATGCGCAACATATTGATCCGCACGATATTCCGCGTTTTGCGAAATTGGGCGTTATCCCGGCCATGCAGGCCATTCACCTTTCTTCCGACAGGCCATGGGCCATTGATCGGCTGGGAGAGAAGCGCATTAAAGAAGGCGCGTACATGTGGCAGTCGTTGCTAAAGTCAGGTGCGCATATTGTAAACGGAACTGATGTTCCCGTAGAACCGATCAACCCTATCGCCTGTTTTTTTGCTTCGGTTACAAGACAAACACTAAAGGGCCAACCGGTAGGAGGGTATGAACCCGAAGAAAAGATGACCCGCGCACAAGCGTTGAAGTCGTACACACTCGATGCGGCTTATGGGGCGTTTGAAGAAAATATAAAGGGCTCCATTGAAGCCGGTAAACTGGCCGACTTTACGGTTTTCTCGCAAGATTTAATGACCGTACCTGATGAAAAAATTCTACTGACTGAGGTGCTGATGACACTGGTAGGAGGGAAGGTTAGGTATGAAAAGAAATAGAAAATTATAAAACTGTTTTTGAGCGAAGTGCTTTAATAGTTTTTGTTATCAGTGCGGTGGGAGATATTCTTTTAAGTGAAGGATTGCCTGAGTTGTTTTGGTTAAGCAAGGTATTCTCTTTGAAATGGATTGAAAAAAGGATAAGAACAATTGCCACAGCAATGCCGAGAATGATGATCCGGTCTTTATAGGTTATCTTTTTCATGGTAAACCGCCTTAAAGCTACCAACCTCGTGCCACCTTTAAAATCATTTGTTTTTACTGTATTTTATTTGCCGATGAGTTGAATAATGTACGATAACGAACATTTTTTTTCTGATTCGTACAGGAGAGATACTTGTATAACCGGCAAAGGTTACGGCAGCTGTTACCATTTTTGTAAGTTTGTATTCATGTTCATGAAATTAATTCTTCCGCTCACGATTTTATTTTTTGTTGCTGTAGGTCTCCGCGCACAATCATCAACTACCGTTGTTAACTGGATTAGTTTTGAGGAAGCTGTGGAAAAATCAAAAACCGAGAAACGCAAAATTTTTATAGATGTTTTTACCGAGTGGTGCGGCTGGTGTAAGGTGATGGATAAAAACACCTTTCCGGATCCGGAAGTAGCAAAGTTGCTCAACGAAAAATATTATGCCGTAAAACTTGATGCCGAGCAAACCGCAGACATAAATTTTCGCGGAACAACATTTAAGTTTTTCCCTTACGGAAACAAGGGAGTTCATCAATTGGCGGCAGCTCTGCTCAATAACCAAATGAGCTACCCTAATTTTGTTTTTTTGGATGAAGAGTTTCGCATCATACCCATTTACTCGGGCAGCAATTCATTGCCCGGCTACCGCAAACCCGATGAGTTTCACATCTTCCTCAGCTTTGTTGCAGGCAACTATTACCAAAAAATGAATGTGCAGGATTATCAGAAAGAGTATAAGTCACCGTATGCACCGGCATCTCAACAACCAACTTCGAACGAGTAATAAAAAAAGCCCATAAACCGGGCTTTCAAATGAGATAAAATAAAGGAAGAGATTAGCGCTGACCTTCTTGTTTTTTCTTAGTCCGCAGGTAATCAATATAACCCAAGCCGCTAACAAAACCCACAACTACTGCAATAATGACTATAAAAAGATTAGCACCATCACCTATGTTTTGATTATAAATAAAGTCCATGGAATAATTGATTTAACTGTGCCAAAGATAGAACCTTCCTTTAAAAATCTAACTACCGTTTAAGAAAATATTTGTGATCAAATCCCCAACTCAGCCCTGTTTTCGCGCAATACCTCAATAATGAACCCAATGTGCTCATTCAAATCAATTTCAAAAAGCTCTGCTCCTTTATACACTTCGTTTCGGTCAACTTTGGCAGCAAAACCCTTGTCTTTCAGCTTTTTGATTACTGATTTTGTTTCTAAGGATGCAATTCCGTCAGGCCGAACCTGGCAACAGGCTACAATAAACCCGGTTATCTCATCGCAGGCAAGCAACGCTTTGTCAAGCAGGGTATCATAAGGAACGTTCCAATGGGTATAGTGGGCGGATATGGCATGAGCTATTTCATGCTCACCGATTAATTTCAATTTTTCAACAATCACTTGAGGGTGTTGCTCAGGAAATGCCTCATAGTCGGCATCGTGGAGTAATCCTGCTAAAGCCCATTGCGAAGCATTTTGGTTTAGTTTGTGTGCGTAGGCTTCCATGACCAGCTCTACTGTGCGCATGTGCCTCAGCAGGCTTTCACTTTTGGTCATGGAGGTTAATAGAGTGTAGGCCTCGGGTCTGTTCATCTACTTTTTCTTCGAGTCATGAACAAATTGAAAAGAGCCAGCACAACAATACCGCCCAGAACAAAAATAGTAATGACCAGGTGAGAGTTGCGCAACTCCAGTTGGTCCATGACTCTCTTTTGTTTCAGGTCTTCTACTTGTTTTTCTTTTTCCTGCAAGTCAAGGGCCATTTCCATCTGGGCTATTTTGCGAGAGCTCTCTTCACCATATACCCGTTCTTTTGCTTTATCGTAGGCCACCATGGTTTCGTACGCTTCTTTTGTTTTACCCTGTTTGGCATAATTACCGGCCATGTTTTTCAAAATCTGAGGTTCGTACACGTAGGCTTGAAGCGCTTTGCACAACGATAGGGCACTGTCAAAATATAATTGTGCTTTAGTATTTTGGCCTGACCGGGCATAGACTTCTCCGAGGTTGGCAGAAATGCTGAGTACGCTGACTTGGTTATTTTCTTTGCGTGCCAATTTCATTGCTTTGGTATAATTCTCGATGGCCCGCTGGTAATTCCCTTGTCTGAAATACAAATTTCCGATGTTGCTCAGTGGATCAGAAAATACCTGTTTGATTTGCTCGCTCATTTGCCAGGCCTGTGAGTAGTATTTCAGGGCCTGCTCATACAGTTGTAAGTCGGCATGCAGATTGCCAAGGTTGTTCAGCAGACCAATGATTTTCTGCTTGTCGTTAAGTTGGGTAAACTGCTGGTACGATTCCTCAAAATACTTCATCGCCTGGCCATAATCTTTTTTCAAAGAATAGAGGGTACCGATATTATTTTTGGTAGTGCCAATGCCTTCCGTGTTAGCCAATCGTTCATAAATCTGTAATGAAATGAGGTAGTACTCCAGGCTTTTATCGAGGGCACCTTGATTTTTATACGATACTCCCAGGTTGTTGTACGAGGCAGCCATTCCTTTCTGATCATTTATTTCGGTAGCCAGCGACAGTGCTTCACGGGTGTAGCCAATTGCCTTTACGGGATCAGAATTGATGTAAGCACGAAACAGTTCGTTTAGAGTTTTTACTTTTTGTTCGCCCACAGCACTCTTCAACGCATTTTCCAAACTATCAATGGGGCTGGAGTAACCTTCTAATCCATAAAAGGCCAGAAAGACAGCAACAATAACTTTTCTCATATTTTCACCTTCAGGAATATCAAAAATACATTTATTTATAGAATTTAGAATGATTAATTTTAACAACAGAACCCCAAACCGAATGAGAAAAATAATTTTAATACCGGTATTATTTGCAAGTGCCTGGATTGGTGCTCAGGCACAACCTGTAAGTGAAAAGGAAGCGATACTTATACCTATCCGACTGCTTTTTGAAGGTATGCACCAAGGTGATAGCTCTACTGTACACCGCGTTTTTTATAACCAGGTTACGCTGGCAACCATAACAAAAGATAAAAATGGGAAGCCGATCATTCGGCATGAGCTTTCTGTTGATGCTTTTTTAAAAGCAATCGGCACACCACATACTGAAAAATATAATGAAGAGACTTGGGGCGAAAAAATTTTGGTAGATGGTAATTTTGCTCAAGTATGGATGAACTACGCTTTTTATCTGGGAAATAAATTTAGCCATTGTGGGGTAGATGCGTTTCACCTGTTTAAAAACAGTACCGGCACCTGGCAGATTTTTCACCTAGCCGATACACGCCAACAAGAAGGTTGCCAGGTGCCTAAAGAAATTCAGGAGCGTTTCAAATGAAATTAATTAGTATTTTGATATTGCTATTGGCCGTGTCAGACGCCTTTTCACAACAGGAATGGCTGACTACTTTCATATTTGTACGACATGCTGAAAAAGAATCTGCCCAAGGTAAGATGATGACCAAAGACCCGGTACTGTCAAACGAAGGTAAGACGAGGGCTCAACATCTTGCTGAGGTGTTATCTAAAACGGAGATAGCATCTGTTTACTCAACCCCATACCAGCGAACCCGCCAAACGGTAGGCCCGCTGGCTCAAGCAAAATCACTTGAAGTGAAGGAATATGATCCGGCTACGTTGCAAGAGATTGATCGTATGCTGAACGATAACAAGGGAAAAACAGCGGTGGTCTGTGGCCACTCCAATACCATTCCGCGTCTGGCAAATTATTTAACGGGAAAAGAAACGTACAGCGACTTTGCAGAAAATGATTTTGGTAACCTGCTCATCATTTGTGTTTACGAAAGAGGCAAGCCGGCATGTGCTACTTGGCTGAAATATTAATGAGGGTCATTAGATTCGACAAACCTCAGAACAATCTTACCCCACCTCTACTAAAACTTTAACCGAACATGCCAAATACCAGCCGTAGCCTGGTCGTGAGCATTTTCAATGGTTAGGACCTGCAGGTGACTTCGTTTTCAGCGATTGTGTGACGGTTCGGTCTCAGATAAAAAAGATTTTTTTTCAGAAGTGCAACTAAATAGTACAATCAACTTGTTGTAGTAATGATTTTCATTCTGTAAAGAAATGGATCACGTAGTTTTACTAGACAAACAGTTGACCATGAAAGCCATCACAAACTTTATTCCCGAAATTCATTTACACATTAACCCCATCAACCGCGACATGATTTTTATAGCGTTGGTTGGCCTGCTGGCAGCCCTATCTGCACTCACGGTACTTGTTATGGCTGTGAGTCAGTTCTAAAAAAAAATAGGGTCAGTTTGCGTGAACAGCCAAAGTGGGGCTGGCGGCAACTCGCTCCTCTCCATTTTCAAAAACCTCTTTTTTCCAGATCGGTACTTTGGTTTTGATAGCATCTACAATAAACTCGCAAGCTTCAAACGATTCTTTTCGATTTGATGAGGAGATGGCTATTGCTACGGCTACTTCACCGGGTTTCAACGTTCCCACACGATGGCTCACTGCCCAACCTGATAATTTCCATCGATGAGCGGCTTCGTCTATGATGCTGCGCATTTCAGCTACGGCCATACTTTCTGAGGCTTCGTATTCAAGCCATCTTATTTTTTTAGACTGAGAACTGTCGTACACAGTACCAATAAAAACATTGATAGCCCCCGCACCCAGGCTGGAGGCCGTGTCGATGACTTTTTGTACATCGATGGGCTTTGCAGTGATTTTGATCATGGCTGAAAGGATTTAAAGATGGATTGAGAAAACTTGAATGAATGTAATTTTTTCGTCCAAACTTTACAAGGGGTTTTACAGGAATTGCTACCCTCATGCACTACCTGCATGAATTTGGCCCATGCAAGAACTCTGGCCAGGTTGGGTCAGCTCGCGTTTGCAAGGCATGCTTAGATTATCTTTTTTGGTTAACGCACGGTTGTACCCAGTTAGTGAGTATTTACAACTAGTGTTTTTAAATTGAGGGATAATAGCTGAAGATTAAAAATGAAAATAATGTTGATGAACGGGTTATTTTTGCTTACACAAGCAACATCACGCCAGATGAATCTCTCTATCCACGCAGGTGAGCGTCAGCAACAGAATTATTACCGATTGTCCAATGAATTTTTAAACCCGCTCAATCTGCGCTCCGAGTTTTTTCAACCGGCCTTCAATGTTTTCGTAGCCGCGGTCAATCTGGTCGATGTTAGAGATTTCGCTTTCGCCTTGTGCCGACAGTGCCGCGATGAGCAGGGCAACTCCCGCACGAATATCGGGCGAAGCCATTTTCAGTCCGCGCAACGCTTGTTTGCGGTCAAGACCTATTACTGTAGCACGGTGTGGATCACATAAAATAATCTGTGCACCCATGTCAATCAACTTGTCAACAAAGAACAACCGGCTCTCAAACATTTTCTGGTGAATGAGCACGGTGCCTTTTGCTTGCGTAGCAACGACTAATAAAATGCTCAGCAAGTCAGGTGTGAAGCCCGGCCAGGGGGCATCGGCCACGGTCATGATTGAGCCATCAATGAAGGATTCAATTTCGTAATGCTCCTGTGCCGGAATATAAATATCGTCTCCTTTGAATTCCATCTTGATTCCCAGTTTTTTGAAAACATTAGGAATAATGCCGAGCATTTCAATCCGGCAATTTTTGATGGTGATTTCTGATTTGGTCATTGCGGCCAGCCCGATGAAACTTCCGATTTCAATCATATCGGGTAATAATGTGTGTTCTGTGCCGTGAAGTTTTTCTACTCCTTCGATCGTCAATAAGTTCGACCCGATGCCCGAGATTTTGGCTCCCATGCGATTGAGCATGGCGCAAAGTTGCTGCAGGTACGGTTCGCAGGCGGCATTGTAAATGGTTGTTTTTCCTTTGGCTAATACGGCAGCCATCACAATGTTTGCTGTGCCGGTTACCGATGCTTCATCGAGCAGCATGTAACAACCTTTCAATTCGGTAGCATCAATATGAAAAAGGTTTTCATTATTGTCGAAGTTGAATTTAGCACCGAGATTTTGAAAGCCGATAAAATGAGTGTCCAATCTTCTTCGTCCGATTTTATCTCCACCGGGTTTGGGAATGGTGGCTGAACCATTGCGTGCCAGGATGGGCCCAAGCAACATGACTGAGCCACGCAAGGCAGCCGCTTTTTTTCGGTAGGCTTCGGATTGAAGGTAAGTAGTGTTAAGAGTAGAAGCTGTGAACCGGTATGAGCCTTTCTGAAGTTTCTCAACCTTACACCCCAGCTCGCCTACCAAATCAATCAGCTTGTTTACATCAACAATATCAGGAATGTTGTGAATAGTAACCGGCTCAGAGGTAAGTAATGGGGTGCAGATTACCTGTAGTGCTTCATTCTTAGCACCTTGCGGAATGATTTCTCCGTGAAGTTTATTTCCGCCTTTTATTTTAAACGAACTCATGAGTCGCGTCTGCGGTGGTGGCGGTTTTTGTTAAACTTGCGGTTGCGGTTATCTCTGCCGTCACGGCCATTGCCTTCGGGGCGCATTTTCTTTTTTTCGCGATACAGTTTCTCAAACAGGTTGTCTTCACGCACTTTGTCAAGGTTCAGGGTCAGCTTCCCTTTTGACATGATGGCGATGTCTTTTACAATAACCGAGTCGTCTAGTGTTTCCTTATTCCAGTTGCTGTAAAATGTTTTCATCAGCTTGCCCAGGTAAATGGTGGCTTCTTCGCGTTCGAGCGGATCCTCTTTTTTCAACGCTTCCTGAACCAATCGCTCAATATTTTTTCCGTAATGTTTGAAGCGCACTTCGCTTTGCGGGTACTCCATTTTTCGAGGTCTCTTTTGTAAGATACTCCGGTCGGGTGTGGTAAACGGGTTGTTCACATCTAAATCAAAATTGGCCATGATGTAGAGGTCATCCCACATACGTTGGGGGTTTTCCTGGGCTTCTTTCGAAACGGGGGCGAGTTGTTTGATTAACTCGATCAGGGTAGTGGCCATTTGTGTGCGCTTTTCCTTGTCAGGAATAGTGCGGATGTAGTTCACTAGCTTTTGAATGTTGCGGCCGTATTCTTTTAAAATAATAGGCTCACGTTGGCTGTTGTATTCTCCGATCATTTTGTGCTGATTAGGGTAGTGGCACGGAGTAGTTGGTGCCTTTTTTAATTTTCATGAATCTTCAACTTGGCAAAGCTAAGCAATAAGGTCTTTTCACCAAAATCGGTAAAATTGATCTTGGCTTTGCGTTCGGCTCCCTGTTCTTCCATTTTTACTACGGTACCAAACCCAAATTTGGGGTGCTCTACTTTCATTCCTTCTTTCAATAATCGTGTATCGCTGGGGGTAAAATCTGCCGAAGGTTTATAAGCCGTAGGTTTGGGAGCAGGCTGTGAACTGATGGATCGCTTCATGCCGCTCACAAAATTTTTGGCGTAGTTGGGGTTAGGGGCAAATAGGTCTTTGCCACCGAATTTTGAACTTATTTTTACATAGCGAGGGTCAATGTCATCCAAGAACCGGCTGGGCTCGCAATTCTTTAATCGCCCGAAACGATAGCGGGTGAGGGCATACGAAAGAAATAATTTTTTTTGTGCCCGCGTAATGGCTACATAAAAAAGTCTGCGTTCTTCCTCCAGATCGGCCCGGCTGCTCAGCATCATTTGTGAGGGAAACAAATCTTCTTCCATGCCTACGATGTAGACATTTTTAAATTCCAGTCCTTTGGCCATGTGTATGGTCATCAGCGTGACTTTGTCGGGGTCATTATCTTTGCTTTCGTCCTGGCTGGTGACCAAAGAAACTTCTTGCAAGAAAGCACTCAGGCTTTTGTCCTCTTTCTCAGGATCATCTACGTATTCTTTAATTGCATTCAATAACTCCTGCACGTTTTCATAGCGGCTCAGCCCCTCGGCTGTTTTGTCTTCGTACAGTTCTTTAAGCAAACCCGATGATTTAGCAATTTCGGCAGCGGCTTCGTAGGCATCTTTATTTTGAATTTCAACACCAAACCGTTTGATCTTGTTGACAAAATCCTCAATGGGGCCGGTAGCCCGCCCGCCTAAAAACGTATTAGCATTTTCTAGTACTTTCCAAATGGAGATGGCATGGTCATTGGCTGCCACTACAATTTTATCAATGGTGCTGTCGCCTATGCCGCGTTTAGGCAAGTTGATGATTCTGCGAAACGAGGCCTCGTCTTGTGGGTTAATGGAGTAACGCAGGTAGGCGAGGAGGTCTTTAATTTCTTTACGTTGATAAAATGAAAGGCCGCCTACCACTTTGTATTTGATGTTCATTCTGCGCAAGGCTTCTTCAATGGAGCGGCTCTGGCTGTTGGTGCGGTACAATACGGCAAAATCGCTGAACGAATGCTGATGCTGCATCTTCTCTTCGAAAATACTGGAGGCTATCAGTTTTCCTTCTTCATTATCTGAGACAGCTTTGATCAATTCTACCAACGTTCCGTCTTCGTTGGCGGTCCAAACTTTTTTAGGAAGTTGAGCTTTGTTTTTGGCAATGACCGAATTGGCAGCATCTACAATGGTTTTGGTTGAACGGTAATTTTGCTCGAGTTTGATGATGCGCAAATCAGGATAGTCTTTTTCAAAATTCAGAATGTTGGAAATATCGGCTCCGCGAAATGCATAAATGCTTTGGGCGTCATCGCCTACTACGCAAACATTCTGCCTGATGGCAGCCAGTTTTCTAATAATGAAGTATTGGCAAAGATTAGTGTCCTGAAACTCATCGACCAACACATAGTGAATACGGTGCTGGTATTTATTCAATACCTCAAGATGTTCTTTAAAAAGTTTATCGGTATTAAAAAGCAGGTCGTCAAAATCCATGGCTCCGCTTTTGAAACATCGCTGGGAGTAGTTTTTAAAGATATTTCCGATTTCAGGCCGCATATTATCGGTATCATCGCCCATAAGTACGGGGTTGTTCAAATAATCCTGCCACCCAATGAGTTTGTTTTTTGCTGCTGAGATACGGTTGTAAACTGTGTTGGCTTTGTACTGGGTTTCGTCCAAGCCCATTTCTTTGATTACATTTTTAATGATGGATTTGGAATCATCCGTATCATAAATCGTAAAATTATTAGGATAGCCAAGGTGGTGAGCTTCTGCGCGAAGCATGCGGGCAAATACCGAGTGAAACGTACCCATCCATAAATTACGGGCATCTGAGCCGACAACTTTTTCAATTCGCTCACGCATTTCGTTAGCTGCTTTATTGGTAAAGGTCAGCGCCATGATGTGGAAGGGGTCAACACCCTGAGTTTGGATGAGGTGAGCTATTCGGTAGGTCAGCACACGGGTCTTGCCTGAGCCGGCTCCGGCTATGATCATGCACGGCCCCTCAGTATTGACAACCCCTTCATGTTGGGGCGGATTGAGTGATTGAAGGTAATCCATTAAAATTTTGAAAGAAAAATTTTTTGATTTGCGCAAAGATAACAAAACGGTTTTCAGATGATTCAAAATACTAACTTGCGCAAAAAATAGTACGGTGATCAAAGTAGGAGAAATTTTAGTTTCGGATGACATTGCTCACGTTGAGTTTGTCTGCCATTTGGAAAAATGCAAAGGGGCTTGTTGTGTGGAAGGTGAACTCGGTGCCCCCCTGGAAGAGAATGAATTGCAAGTGATGCGTGAGATTCAGGAAACCGTGAAGCCTTACCTTACACCCGAAGGACTGAAAAATATTGAGCAACAAGGTCCCTACATTTTGGACGAAGACGGAGATTTCTCAACCCCAACTGTTGGCGGGAAAGAGTGCGCTTATGCTCACTACGATCAGCAGGGTATCTTGAAGTGTGGCATTGAGCAAGCTTACCTGGACGGAAAAATTTCTTTTCGTAAACCGATCTCTTGTCATTTATACCCTATTCGAATTACCAGGAAAAAAAATCTCGAAGCCGTAAACTACCACGAATGGAGTATTTGCTCAGATGCTTGCACTCTTGGTAAATCTCTTAAAATCCCACTCTATAAATTTTTAAAAGAGCCGCTCATCAGAAAATACGGTGAAACCTGGTATGACGAATTGGTTGGCCTGATCGAGGGTAAAAATTCAAAAGTATAGCTAAAAATAAAGCCCATCATTGAAGACGGGCTTTATTCTATTGTTAGAACTTTGAATTATTCGGCCACCACACTCACCTGTACCTGGTGTTTCACTTCTTTGTGAAGATCCAACAGGGCAGAGTAGGTGCCGAGTTCTTTGGGTTGCTCTTTGAAAGAAATTTTTCTGCGGTCCACCTCAAAGCCTTTCGCTTTCAGTGCATCGCTTACTTGTAAAGGCGTAACGGCACCAAAAATTTTTCCGGTTTCTCCGGCTTTGGTTTTAATTTCCACCGTCATTTCACCAATTTTTGCAACCAATGTTTCGGCCTCTTGTTTAATCTTGGCCGCCTTATGAGCCGCCTGGCGAATATCTTCGGCCACGCGTTTTCTGTTCGACTCGTTGGCAATCAGCGCCACTCCGGTTGGAATGAGGTAGTTGCGTCCGTAGCCGGGCTTTACTTTTACTGTATCGTTTTTGTAACCAAGCCCTGTTACATCTTGTGTCAATATCACTTCCATGGTATTACAGGTTTAGGTTATTTCATTTGGTCAGCTAAGTAAGGCAATATAGCAATGTGGCGGGCACGTTTTACGGCTTGAGATACTTTCTTCTGGTATTTCCAGCTGGTGCCAGTCAGTCTGCGGGGAAGGATCTTACCTTGCTCGTTGATAAACTTTAACAAAAAATCAGGGTCTTTGTAATCAATGTACTTGATCCCGCTTTTTTTGAAGCGGCAGTATTTGGGTTTTATTTCTGCCCGCTTAATGGGCTCATTCATCAGTGTCATACGGCTGCCTCCTCTCTCTTTTTAGGTGCTGTTTTTTTAGTGCGGTTAAATTCGCCTTTCTTTCTGCGTGCGTTGTAAGCTACTGCGTGCTTGTCAAGTGCAGTGGTCAGAAAGCGCATCACTGATTCATCACGCCTGAATTCGGTTTCCAGTGTGAGGATGATTCCGGTGTTCTCTGTCGCGAATTCGATCAGGTTGTAAAAGCCGGTGGACTTGTTTTGGATTTCGTAAGCCATTTTTTTAAGTCCCCAAAACTCTTTGTTGACAATCTCGGCCTTGGCCTTGGTCAACACCTTCACGAATTTCTCGACAGTATCCTTTGCCTGATCTTCAGACAAAACGGGATTCAAAATGAATACTGTCTCGTAGTTTTTCATGAGTTAAATAATTGTTTTTTAAATGGGCTGCAAAGGTATAAAATGGATTTGGAATGACAAAAGGCACCCAAAAATTGATTTTTCGGGCGAAATATCCGTATTTTTTGCTTAGGCAGTAAGAGTTTTAATCCTTA
This sequence comes from Bacteroidota bacterium, assembly GCA_018266435.1. Lineage (GTDB taxonomy): Bacteria > Bacteroidota > Bacteroidia > Cytophagales > Cyclobacteriaceae > ELB16-189. The sequence goes on from JAFEAL010000014.1 coordinate 117,345, forward strand.
AAAAATCAAGAAAAATTAATTTTTAGGCACTAAAATAATTTTCTCCCTCGCAGTTGTTTCAATCTTTTGTTTGCCAAAATAGACCAGAAAGTGCCGGTCATTTGCCCAAGCCTTGAAAAGGTTTTTATAGTACGGACTTTCCGGATTGCCACTTTGACCGGGTGTATTGGTAAACAGGGTGTTTTCCCAGTCGCTCACATCGGCCACCATACGGAAAGATGCTCCACTTTGCTGATTGTCGGTATTGCCGGTCATGCCTACGGTTGCACCGTAGCCACTGCGCGGCAGGGGGCCTATGTCTAATTTTTTTCTTGTGACTTCGTTCACAGAATTGCTAAACGAATGTTTGATCAATGAATGATGATAAGCAGCTTGCCCGTATTGCCACTGGGCCATATCGGCTCCAAGTTTTTTTTCAAGGTATGAAATTGCTTCGTCCAGTGTGGAGATCAGAAACTCATCGCGAATGGTTGAAGAATTTTTAAAAACAGTACTACGGGTAGTAATCCATTCCATAATCCGGCTGAGCGGAATGTATGTGATTAACTTTTTCACTTCGGCCGGAACTTCTTGTGAAAATAATTGTGATGACATCTTTTTTTCCCAGGCGGCATAAATGGCTGCTTCAACTGAATTTTTATCGAGAATAAAATTCCAGTTAAGCAATCTTTGCCTTGCTTCTTCTGTTTTTGATTTTTTTGAATTCAGATTTTTTAACAACGGCACCAACGTGCGTGCAGGGATCGACAAATAATCAAATTGCAGGTTTGCCAATTCCTGTTGTGAAAATTTCTTTTCATGGCTAAGCACTTCGTTGATGCGATTTCCCCGAAAAGGATCAGCCCACTGTTTCCCGATCGCGGTTGTATTGTTAAAACCTTTGGGTAGTTGAAGTTGGTTGGCGGTTGCCCAAAATCCTTTTTCAGGATTTTTGATGTTGGGTAATTCTTTGATGGGCAAATAACCATCCCATTCGTAGCTTCCGTTACCGGGCACCGGCACGAGCCCGCTCCATTTTTTTCTGATGGGCGCGATGCCTACGGCCTGATAGCCGATGTCTCCTTTTTTGTCAGCCCAGATCATGTTCTCTCCCGGAATGTGACTGAAGGAGCAGGCCTCACGAAATTCTTCGTAGTTTTTTGCCTGATCCATTCGCAGGCTCGCCATGTAAGGTGCGCCACCCGGTTCAAGCCAGGCACAACGAACTGCGTACACTACATTATTTTTTTCATCCACCAATGTTACCGGTCCATGTCGTGTGTATTTCAAGTCAACATAAACAGCTGATGCGTTTTTCACTTGGATTGTGTCTTTGATCACTTTAAGGTCTTCCCACTTGCCCTGGTATTTGTATTGGTTTTTGTTTTCAGGATTCAATTCATATACATACAAATCCTCACCGTCAATGGCGAAGATGGTGAGTCCCCAGGCTCCGAAATCGTTGTGGCCAATGGAAACGCCCGGTATGGTGGGTTCTCCGCCACCCACTACATTCCACCCCGGTGCATTCAAATGAACCATGTAACGTAACGATGGAGCCGCAATGCTGCGGTGTGGGTCATTCGCTAAGATGGGCAATCCGGTAGTTGTTAATTTTCCGCCCACTACCCAATTGTTGCTGCCGATGTTTTGCCGCCCGGCATTCATCATCTGCTCATAATTCATTTCATCTGCATGTGCGAGTTGTTGAAATAAACTCGAGTTTGTGTTTTGTGCCCGGAGTATAAACTCCGGGTGGAATCGGAAAGGCTTACGGAAAGCTTCGTATAACGTGATTATGCTGTCTTCCAAAAGATTCTTATTGATTTTTGGATCGAGATCGATAGATGGGTTTCCGGGCTCAAATACCATCAACTCCTTTACCTTTGAAACTCCGACTTTGGCAACTGCCCGTGCAATCTTCACTTCTTCGGCTATATTTCCGAGCAAACCCTGATGACGGGAGATTACCAACTCAGGAGTCCAGCGTTCGGGTTTAATTCCCAATAGTTTGAATTCAATTGGCCACAAGGAAGTATCTTTTTCTATTTCGGCAATGAAGGCGTTTATACCTTCTGTGAATGAATTGATAATTTCCTCTCCGTGCGGATGATAATGATTGAATTCTTTCTTCATATCGCCACGAAATTTGAACAGGCGTGTGCCGATGTCGCGCTTCAGTTCTTTTTCACCAAAAACTTCTGCGGTAGTGCCCGATGCTTGCCTGCGCCACATTTCAAACTGAAATAAGCGATCTTTTGCCGCACAATATCCTTGAGCAAAAAAAAGATCGTGTTCGTTTTTAGCAAAGATGTGGTTAACACCTGCCGTGTCACGAAATACTTCTACCTGATCCCGGAGACCGGGCACAGCTAACCTATCTTTAGGTGAAGGGTTGCAGGAAAAAACAAACAATGAAACAAATACGAGGATAACCGGTGTTCGTAGCATTAATGAAATGATTTGAATGAAAAGATAATTTATTGGGCAATCAAAATCATGCGTAAAATGATGAGCGGAAAGACTGACTCGTTTTACTGCTTAAGTTAGCGGGTAACGTATGAAAAGCTTGTTGATGGCATGGAGATGAGCATAGACAAGCACTGGATTATTCATGTGTTAAATATCAAACCCAAAATTGCAATTTGTAACCTATATCCGTTTTAGAAAAAAAAACTAAAACCCTTCAGGAAATGCCATACGTGATTTTTCTGGAGTGGTTTCATAATAATAGCTGCTATCGTCCCAACCAGGACTTCCATCCCGTTCTGTTTTGCTGGCATGCTGAAGTATCAGGGTGTTGGCTTTATTGGCATCTAAATATTGAATTGAAAAAGGATAGGTAACTTTCTCTAAGTTGCGGGTCGCAGTTTTTAATTTCTTATTCCAGGTATCATTGATAGTACGGTTGCTCACATCACTGTTGCCATTGGATGTTTTACCAACTTTACTCCATTCTTCATTAGCGCCTTTTGCCGGAGAAATGGTGAGTTGGTCTCCATTGACTGAATAAGTGCCTGTTTCGTACTGCAATAATTTAACTTCATTAAAATGTGATGCGGCCACATACACAAAACGATACGTGCCGTCTTTGTTGAATTGATATTGCCAGGCCCAATAACCGCCTGTCAGGTATTGCGAATTACCGTATCCGCTTTTTTCCGCGGTAGTACCTTCAAAAGTTTTTCCGGCAAGAGGCGAAGCAACATTATTTGATACCTGACTTGAATTGACTTGCTGCGGTTTTGAAGATGGTAATGATGATTGATTTGCAGCATTGATTTTAAAACCCGGCGAAAAATCTATCAACGCTTCTTTTCTCCATGCATAAGAATATGTTTGGAGACCACCATTGTTGTTAGAGGTGCCATCTCTTTCCGTAGGCTTATCAGATGTTAAAAGCAACGCTGTACTTTGCGAACCTGAATAAGTTTTTATCTCGAAAGTGTAAGTAATTTTTTCAAGTTTTGCATCCTTCGATTTTATAACCGTCCCCCATTCATTGTTTCTGTTGCTGGAGGCTTTGCTCCATTCTTCCGACCTGGCTTTTGTAGGTGAAATAGTTAATTTATTACCGCTTACTGACCAGTTGCCTGTTTCATAAATGTAGAGTATCGGCTTACTGTATGCCGACCATATCTTATTAAAATACGAATAAGTGCCATCGCTTTTAAATGTATATTCTTTCCTGAAATAACCGGCAGTGTACTGCGGATAACCGTTGGAATATCCGGAAGTTTCCAAAAGATTATTTGCCCAGATACCGACAATAGCATTGTTGTTGCCTGTGGATGCTGTTACGGATCCGGAGACATCGGAAATACCATTCGCATCTATATCCAGCGATCCAATCAATGACTGATAATCTTTCAGGTAAGGCTGTGCAGTAGCATTGCATAATACAGCAACACAAATAGTATTGTTTGAGTAAACAGTAAGAACAGAAGCTACATTAGCGCCATTATATTGCCACACACCACTTCCGCTCATCACCGTCCAGCCTTCTGCTGTTTTCGGTTCGGTTTTTTCAGGAGAAGAAATGGTTTTATTGGCAGCAACCAGTTCATTCCAGTCTTTAACAAAATCCGTTTGTATATCGCCTTCGCAGTTGCGATGCTGGTAAATAGCAATCTGTGCCCAGGAAGCGCCATCAATCCGGGAATAGGAAACATTATCATTGCCCTGCTTTAAAGTCCAGTCAGTTGGCGCTGTGTAGCTAACGATATCAAAACTTTGTTTTTGAGCAAAGAGGTTTGCAGTAAGCAATGCAAAAAGAATTGAGATGATAATTGATTTCATATTTTCAACTTATGACGTAAAAGTAGGAGAAGGGGGTGTGTGGGGTATCATTAAAAAGGATGATTTTTTTCTTTGTAGCGAAGAACCATAAAGCAAAAACCCTGGTAAACCATAATTTCAAAGCTAATATTGCTTTTTAGTGTTCCACAACTATAAAGCATACTTATTTTTTAATAAACACAATTCTCTACTCACTCCACCATCTTCCTCAATGCATCCATATCAAAGTTTTTCTCAAAGTTGTCAAACAGACGCTTTGAAAACCCTTTATCTGCACTTAACTCATAGCGAAATTGCACTTCCATAAATATCGGCTTTGCCGGTTGATTGACGCTTTGCTTAAAGTATTCGGGATTCAGTATGTATAATGCAGATTTGTATTCCTCTTCTTTGTCGTAAAAATTGCCTAATTCTTTTAATCGTTCATTGGCATCAAGTGTTTTGCCCGGATTGCCAACAATGGCCTGCTTTTGCAACCATTCTTCTTTTTGGTTGGCCAATAGTTGTTTTAGTTTTTCTTTTCTTGCTTCGTATAATTTTGGATATGCTGCTTTATCGGCCTGTAAAATATCCATCTGTTTTTTTTCGTAATCAGAATTGCTTCCGGCAAGTCCTTTTATCATTTTGTTCCATTCATATTCAAAATTGGCTTTTTCAATTTCAAGATAGTCCAGCATATCCTGCAAATACTGTTTGCGGCTAACGGGTATCAATAAAGGAATGCCCGGTTTGGTAATAAGATAATGCCGGTCTATAAATTGATACGAGTTGGGGCCAAATTTTGCATACCTGTCACCACCCTGCCAATTTTCAACATAACCTTCTCCATTATTCAGCTTTAAAAAATCGGCATGATAATTTTTGTAATTATCTGAACGTCCTGTCAATAGCATTCTTTCTGAAATATACTTTGAAACATTACTTGGATTATTAACAGAACCTTTTCCTTCTATATAATCAATCGGGATATCATATTGGATGGAGTTTGGATATTTTGAAATATTAAAATTCCCTATTCCGATTTCCGATGGTGATATGTTACCAGCCAGTGTTGGGTTTATATCCACTCTTAATACCGTTCTGTATTCATCTACTGTTTTTACAATATGCTGCGTTACATGACACACATTTTGATAGGCTGCCATTTGATATTCGTAACCGGTGTGGTGAAAGCTGCCATTGATGCTGCTGATATTACTAAAATGAACCCTGGCAACACAGCCTGTAAGCTGAAAGTTTTTACGGCTCGCTTCTTCTAATTTTTCAATAGCAATCAGTTGATTGGTCATATATGTTTTTTCCTGCGGCGATGCAGCTTTTAAACTAAACGTATATTTAGGATTGGTGTGATTAGTATATATACCGGGAATATTATCCGCCGTGCCATTACAGGGCGTATTGCCCATAAGGCCTTTTTTTTGAGCGAAGGCGGTGGTAATGCTTATGAGCAGAGAAATCACTAAAATAGATTTTTTCATTTTCGGAACTATTGTTTGAATGAGTTGATTATTATGATAAAATTAAAAAGACGGATCCAGTGGGGGTATCATTAAAAAAGATGATTTTTTGATGATGCCACCGATGAAAGTTTGTATTGGAAAATGCAACAGATGCACAGATGAATTTCTATGAGGGAAATGGCACAATGAAAAATAAGCC
>JAFEAL010000015.1 GCA_018266435.1 Bacteroidota bacterium
TAACCGTTAACAGTCCCCCCGCCATTACCGTACAACCCCCCGCCAGCACAACATCTTGTGCGGGAACGAATGTACTGCTGTCTGTCACAGCAACCGGCACCGGGCTTACTTACCAATGGATAGATGTGGCCACCAGTTTACCACCGGTTGGAGCCTATTTTTCTGGGATCAACACCAATAGTTTATTGATTTCGGGAATCGATGCCACATTGAACGGCAAGCAATATCAAGTGGTTGTAAGCGGCACATGTGCCCCTAGTGCATCATCAATAGTCTCAACGTTAACCGTTCAAAATCTTCCTCAAATTACCGGCCAACCATCTAACTCCACGATTTGTGAAAACACAAATACTAATTTTTCAGTTAATGCTGGAGTGACCACATCACCTACCTACCAATGGCAGGTAAGTACAGATGGCGGATTGACTTTCAATAATGTTTCGGGCGCAGTTTATAGCGGAGCTACGTCAGCTACCTTGACGTTGACTACTACACCTTTTTCCTACTCAGGATATTTGTATCGAGTGGTTGTAGGTGGAGCATGCGCTCCGGCAGTTATCAGTTCTTCAGCATTGCTTTCAGTGCAGCAAAATGCAATTGTAACTACAGGACCATCAAATGTTACGGCTTGCCAAAATGCAACTGCTTCGTTTTCTGTTTTAGCCAGTGGATACAATTTATCATACCAGTGGCAGGAGAACGGAGTGAACTTATCAAATACCGGAATTTATAGCGGAGTTAATACAAACACACTCACCCTTACGGGAATAACGCTGGCATTAAATGCTAACAAATATCAAGTAGTAGTAAAAAATGCAAGTGGTTTTTGTACAGCAGCTGTTACCAGTTCATTTGCTACACTAACAGTCAATAAAATTCCTGATGCTGCAGCCAGTGATGTAACTATTTGCAGCGGATCTTCCACAAATATTTCGATCACCAACTCTAACGGTACCCCGGGAACAACTTTCACCTGGATTGTGCAATCAAGTACTAATATTACCGGAGCATCCGGAGGTGTTGGAAGTTTGATTAACCAAAGCCTTACTTCTACCGATGGAATTAATGTCGGCAGCGTAACCTACAGTATCACACCTCAGGCAGCCGGCTGTAATGGAATTCCATTTGCAGTAAATGCAACAGTTAATCCAATTCCACAGGTTTCAGCGCAAGCTGACGCAGCTTTTTGCCCGGGCACTTCGATTAATATTCCGTTGCCTGCAAACATCGCAGGATCAACCGTATCATGGACTAATTCTAATCCAGCTATCGGAATTCCTGCATCCGGTCTTGGAGATTTGGTGTTTACGGGAGGAACAAATATTTCAGGAGCAGATGTTGTGGGAACCATCACCTATCAGGCAACCAAAAATGGATGTACGGGACCAAGCAAGAATTTTAACCTCACCATACATCCGAGCCCGGTGGTCACCCCGGTGGGGAACATCACCGTTTGTAGCGGAGGAGCAGTGGTTGCGATTAACTTCAGCGCCAACACGGGAGGCGGAGAGACCTACAACTGGACGAACAGCAACCCCAGCACCGGGCTTGCGCCCAGCGGGTCGGGCAACATAGCCGCGTTCACAGCCGCAGTGAACACTACCGGATCAGCGGTAACAGGCACCGTAAGTGTGACAGCTACCAAGAACGGATGCACAGGTCCGGTGAAGACCTTCACAATTACAGTGAACCCCGAGCCGGTGGTTGCAGCCGTAGCAAATCAGGCTTTTTGCCCTGGAACAGGAATCAACATCCCGCTGACGAGCAATGTGGCAGGTAGTGTGCAAACCTGGACGAACAGCAACCCCTCAATCGGAATAGCAGCGAGTGGTACAGGTGACATCATCTACACAGCACCAGCCAACAATACAGGTGCAGATGTTACCGGCACGATTACAGTGACGGGCACGGCCAATGGGTGCAGCAGTGCAGGGGCGAATCAAAAGACCTTTACGATCACCCTCCACCCAAACCCGGTGATAACCAATACTGCGCTACAACTTCAAACTACTATCTGTAGCGGAACTACACTGAGTTTCTTACCCACTTCAAATACTGGGGTGACAACTACTTATGCCTGGACGACTACTACAACCGGGGTATTGACGGGTGTTTCAGCATCAGGATCAGGTACAATTACAGACACTCCGGTTAACTCAGGGAATACTGCAGGAACCATTACCTATACAATAACACCAACGTTCAATTCTTGCGTTGGATTACCGGTAAACTATGTAGTAACCATTAATCCGGTTCCGACCGTGTCGGCTTCTAATCAAACGATCTGCAGCGGCCAGACCACGAGCGTGGCAATCACCAACCCGAATACAGTTTCAGGAACGACCTTTGCATGGGCCGTATCAAGCAGCACGAATGTAACAGGAATGTCTGGGGGTAGTGGGGTTACAATCAGCCAATTGTTGACCAGTACAGACGGCATCAACCCCGGTACAGTGAACTACACAATCACGCCAACTGCGAACGGTTGTGCAGGCACACCCATCGTGGTTACTGTTACCGTGAATCCCGCTCCGGTGATTACCAACACCTCTTTGCAACTTCAGACCACCATTTGCAGCGGCACGGCACTGGGCTTTACGCCCACTTCCTCGATTGGTGGAACAACGTACACATGGACGAGCAGTGTTACCGGATCGGTCACAGGCAACACGGCTTCAGGGAGCGGGATGATTACTGACGCACTGACCAACTCATCAAACACAGTTGGTACGGTTACCTACCACATCACACCCAGTGTGAGCGGTTGTAGCGGCACATCCAGAGATTATGTAGTAACCGTTCAGCCGGCTCCTTCATTCACATTTACAAACTCGTCCGCACAAATCTGTTCAGGAAGTCAAACCAATATTTTACTGAATACACCAGTAGCTGGCGGACAGGTAAGACTTAAGTCGGTCAGCTACGGTGCGGTCTCGGGCACATTATCTGCCGGTGCGTTATACAACGATGGGCAGTTTATTACTGAGGTTTTAATCAACTCAACCAATGCACCGGTTACGGTTACCTATCAGTTTGAAGCAATCGTTGGTGCGTGCGGACCGAGTGCAAGCATGGCGACTACCGTAGTGGTCAATCCAAACCCCACGATGGGGATTAACAATACTACAGCAGTTATTTGCAGTGGTACACAGCCATCCATTACACTGACGAGTCCCACCTCAGGGGCAAGTATATCGTTGCAGAATGTTTCTTATGGAGCAATTACAGGTGGGCTGTATGCTTCAGGCGGCACATTTACCACGGGGGCGGTGATCAGTGAAAGTGTGGGCGGATTAGTAAATAATACCAACAACCCCATCACTATTACTTATACCTTTACGGTGAGCACACCATTAACCACTCCGTCATGCCCGCTGAGTGCAACCACTCAAAGCACTACGGTGCAAGTCTTACCTGAACCAACAATTCCCATTGTTACAAATAATGCACCAACGATTTGCTCGGGTAGCCAGGCAAATATCACACTCAATACCGCTGTGGGGGGCGGACAAATAGTATTAAGCGCAGTAAACTATGGTGCAGTAAGCGGTACTCTTTCGTCTGGTCTTCTTTATTCGAGTGGACAAAAAGTAACGGAAGTATTGGTAAACCCTACCAATGCGCCTGTTACAGTAGTGTATCAATTTGCAGTAGTAGTAGGAGGCTGTGTGGCAGGCCCGCTTCAAACGGTAAATGTTGTTGTCAATCCTTCACCCGTCTTTTCAATTACCAATAATACATTAGAGGTATGTGAAGGATCTCCTGTGAATATTCAATTGAATAGCCCGACAACGGGTGCGGTAATCACTCTTTCATCTGTGAATTATAATGGAGTTACCGGAACAATGAGTCCTGGGACAACCTTTACTAACGGTCAGTTTATTACGGAAACATTGGCCACTCCTTTTACTACACCCACCACGGTTACTTATACTTTTACTGTAGCAGCTTCGGGTTGTTCAAACCCTACCTCACAGCAGACAACGGTTTCTATTACTAAACAAGCCACAGTTTCGTTGCCGGCAGACTACACCGTTTGTCAGCCGGCATCCATTGCCTTGACCGGAACAATTGGGGGCAGTGCGGTAACAGGTCTTTGGAGTGTGGTAAGTGGTGGAGGAACACTTTCTGCCTCCAATCTTTCGGGAAGTACAGTAACGGCTACTTATACTCCGGTAGCGGCCGATGTAACACATACTGTTACCTTAAAACTGACTACCAATGACCCGGATGGCGCAGGCCCTTGTTCACCGGCCATCGCCACTATCAATATTCACATCAATCAGTCGGCACAGGTTTTTGCACCGGCTAATCTGGCGATATGCCAAGATGTGCCGGGCATTGCCTTGGGTGGAAGTATAGGGGGTTCGACTGTAGCTACGGTGTGGTCGGGCGGGCTGGGTACATTCAGTAATGTGAACGACCCGAATGCTACCTATACATTTAAAAACCCAAATGAGATCAACACCACCGTGGTATTGACATTTACTGCACTTGATCCTGATGGTGCAGGCCCGTGTACTGCCGTGAGCACCCAAACGAATTTGAAGATTAACCCATTGCCGATAGTTACATTTAGCGGATTCCCTCCAGGGGCTCCTCCTCAGGTAGTGGCCAATACACTCCCTTTTCCGTTAACGGGCAATCAAATAGGAGGGTTGTTTACAATATCCCCCTCCACTCCGGGCGTGGGCATCACCACTCAGAGCCCGGTTGATAAAGCTACATTTTATCCAAGTTTGGCAACGTTGGGATTAAATACTGTAACGTATAATTTCACGGATATTAATTCTTGCACTAACTCTACTTCTCAAAATATAATTGTTAACCCGGTAACGACATGTGAGTTTACTATTTTCAACAAAGTAACATTTGGAAGTGGAGAAATACCGATATGCTCTAGTGAAGGAAATGTGCAGCTTGTTGGCACCCCACTGCCAAACGGCCAGCCCGCTACAGGCTTTTTTGCGGTGGGTCCGTACTCAACAGGCAGTGCGGGTTATGGGGGGGTTCAGACGTATGCTGACTCGGTGTTGATTGCTAATAGTTTGATTATTTCCGGCAGTAATGTGTACTTAAATACTACCAACTTGCCGGCTAAAGAATACTTTATTTACTATCAGTTCCAAAATACATTTGGGGCTATTACCACTAAGCTTCATCCTATTTTAGTCTTTCCTTATCCCAAACCTAAATTTAGTTCGAGCAATAATTGTGTTGTTAATGCGGTGACATTTTATGATTCTTCCAAAGTTCAAGCTAACACCTTACCGGTTCCTTATAACAGCTCAACTATTGTTAATTATATTTGGGACTTTAACGATGGCTCGCCTAAGGCTTACTTTACCAGTCCCTTCACCAGTACTTCGCATAAATACGGAGTTCCCAGTAACTATAACGTAACTTTGCAGGTTGTCACAGATGCCCCGAACGGGGGGTGCACAGCTATGTTCTCTTATCCGTTAACGGTTGGTAATCCGCCTTCACCTGCTTTTTCATGGTCGGCTATATGTACCAATGACTCCACTAAATTTGTTGACCATTCGTTTCCTGGAGTAGTAAGTACAATTACTAATTTGAAATGGGATTTTGGTGATGGAAAAACCATATCCGGCAGCCCGGGTGCAAAGGTCACCAACAGCGCATCAAACTTAACCAGCGGCACGTATTCCAAACCGAACCATAAATACAACTCCAATAGTATATATCCTGTAACGCTTACAGTAACCAATAACAACGGCTGTTTTGCAACAACACCTGTAAAAAAAGTATTTATTTTAGCCTACAAAACACTGAAGATATCGGCCGATTCTGCGTACGAAGAGAATTTTGAGAACATAGCAACCCATGGTGGAGGTTGGATACCTGAAGTTCCGGATGGTTATTTCGCTACCAATGCTACCCTTCTTGATTCGATAAAAAGTGATACCAGTTGGGTGTGGAGTAAACCCAATGGATTGGTGATTCAACCGTCACCACAAACGGGTAACTATTCGTGGTGGACAGGAAAGAACAACAATTCTTATTTCTACTATGAGAACTCAGCGATTAACGGACCTTGCTTCAATCTTTCAAAACTCAACAGGCCCAAGGTGTCATTTGATTACTGGGTAAATACCGAAGTTAATGCAGATGGAGCTGTGTTGCAATACTCTGTTAATGGCGGAACCAGTTGGGAGTTGGTTGGGCCGTTGGCAGGGCTTCCTACGTCTCAACGCAACCAAGGAATTAATTGGTATCCACCGGGTGCAATAGTTACAGCCAACCCGGGTGAGCAGCCAAGCTTTGGTCCTTATGGATGGACCGGTAACACGCAGGCAAGTTGGTATCGTGCCAGTTACAATCTTGACATGATACCGTGGGTAAATCCATTGCCCCCTTACGATTCCTTGCGTAAGCAGGTACGTTTACGGATAGCCTTTGCCAGCAAGGGGATACCCTCTGGCGGCACGAAATACGATGGGTTTGCCTTTGACAACGTGTACGTGGGCAACAAAACAAAAAATGTGTTGTTTGAAAATTTTACTAACGCAAACCAAACGAGCAGCCTAATAGCCGAGTCTAATTTTAATACACTTTATCAGGCACAACTGTCAGCCAGAAACGAAGACACCGATTTCACTTACCTGCAGTATCATGTACGCTTTCCGGCACCCGATGTGTTTAGCCAAACCAATGCCGATGATGCCTCAGCACGTGCTCTGTTTTATAACGTACAGCAACCTCCGTACTCTGTCATGAGTGGTATTCAAACGGGAATTTTTGCCAATGGAGATTACTCAACGTTTTTGAACGGTGTTGAAATTGATCGCATGGCACTGAAAAAACCGCAGCTCATCATCACCAAAGTAGATACACTGCCCACCGGCTCGAGCAATAAAATCAATGCGCGCATCCACGTTAAAGCCGATACCACCGTTACCTATCCAATCTATGCAAACATTGCGTTGATGGAAGAACGAGATAGCCTCACTGTTCCGGGAAAAACCTATACGCACATTATGCGTAAGTTATTGTTCTCAGGCAGTGGCAATACACCACCGTTGGGAACACTGAACCCCGGAGACTCATTGATTTTATCCAACCCGGCCAATGGCGGGGTAACCACGCTGAACTGCACGATCAAAGATGCTACTAAACTGCGTTTGGTAGCCTGGGTGCAAAACATCGACCCGCTGAAGCGGGGTGCTCAAGAAATTGTGCAGAGTTTTGTTTCACCTATTAAACTGAATACTAAAACCGGACAGGTAATTACCGGTGTGGAGCAAACAACCGGTTCACTGGACGACTTGGTATTATACCCTAACCCGGCCGAGTCTAAATTTAATTTAGCATTGCCCGGTGATTTCCCCGAAGGATGCATCTGGAAAATTGCCGACCAGCGCGGCATCTACGTGATGTCAGGTAATTTCAGCGATGCCTTCAATGGCAAGAAAACAATTTCAATTAGTCTTCAGAGCGGAGTTTACATTGTGGCTGTTGGCGCGCCAGGCCAAACTCCGGTTTACCGAAGGCTGGTGGTACTCAATCCGGAGTAACGGTCTCACTCAGTTCAAGAATAGCATTTGAAAGATCGGTACAGAGTTCATCTACCAGTGAACGGAGTAGTTGCGTGTCTTTGTTTTGTTTTGCTAACTCTTCTACCTGAATAGCCTTTTCGCGCGAAGCCTTCATTCCGATCATGGTTACAGAAGGTTTTATTTTATGAACGGCTCGTGACAGCGATACCCAGTCTCCTTGATCTCTGTGCAGTTTTATTTCTTTGATTGTTTCGGGAATGTTTTTGAGAAACGATTGAATGATCTCACGAATAAATTTCTCATCGTTGTTTGAAATACTTTTTAAGTGGCTGAGGTCAATATTTTTCAACTGCCTGCCTTTTGTTTTTTTGTTGATTTTTAAGCGTGTAAGTTTTTTGTAAAGGTCTTCGGGCGTAAATGGCTTGGCCACCCAGTCGTTCATGCCCGCAGCCAAACATTCTTCAATGTCTTTGTGAGTAGCGTTGGCAGTAAGGGCAATGATGGGGATTAGGCTTTTGGATGATGAACTGCCACGGATCACTTTAGTTGCTTCCAGGCCATCCATCACAGGCATTTGTATGTCCATGAGCACAATGTCGTAATCTCCGTTTTTAATTTTTTCTACGGCTACCAATCCGTTTTCGGCTGAGTCGATCTGGCAATCCCAGATTTTTAAAATACTGCCGGCATATAACCGGTTGATGTCGTTGTCTTCCACCAACAAAACAGAAAGGTGAGACAATGATTTTTTTTGATAAGCAGTGGATTTGTTTACCTGCCCGGGTAACTCGCTCGGGCTGGCAACTTGATAAGGAATAGTAACCGCAAACACAGAGCCAGAGCCTTCCTTGCTTTTTACGGAGATATTTCCTTTTTGTAAGTCCACTAATTGTTTTACAATGGTAAGGCCAAGCCCGGTGCCTCCATACTTGCGGGTAACGCTGGCGTCTACCTGGCTAAAACTCTCAAAAATGGTATTCAGTTTTGTTTTGGGTATGCCAATGCCTGTGTCCTTCACTTCAAAAACCAAATAATAATTTTTACTTGTTTTTTTGGATACATGGCACGACAGGGAAATGGAGCCTTGCTGGGTAAATTTGATGGCATTACCAATGAGGTTAAGCAATACTTGATTGAGGCGCACGGGGTCACCTAAAAAAATCCGGTTGGCATCAGGATGCAGCTGGTAGTGCAATGAAATTTTTTTCTCAGATGCCTGAAACGAGAAGCTGTCTATGATCGATTGCATCAGGTCGTTTAAGTTGAACCCGATGTGTTCAAATTTTAGTTTTCCTGATTCGATCGAGGCGAGGTCGAGAATATCGTTAATGATTACCTTCAGGTTATCGGCTGCATGTTGAATTGCGTGCAGGTACGTAGCCTGTTCATTGGCGTTGGGGTTTTGACTGAGCAGCGAAGCCATGCCCGCGATGCCGTTGATGGGTGTACGTATTTCATGACTAATGTTGGCCAAAAAAAGTTCTTTGGCCTTTTGCGCACGCAGCAACTCTTCAGCATCTTTTTTACGCTGCTCAATGTCGCGACAGTCTAAAATCAATCCTTTTATTTTTTCTTTTTGTAGCAAGTTGATGGAGTTAAACTCCAGGTACCGGTAGGTGCCGTCTTTGCATCGGAATTGAAACTCCACCGACTCGTTAAACTTTTTTTTGGTACTGGCAGTGTAGGCTTTTTTAAATTGCAAGAGGGTGGAGGGGTGGATGAAATCAAAAAAGTTCTTGCCGGTCAATGTATTTTGAGAATACCCTAAGGTCTCTTTTACAGACTGGTTGTGGTAAAGGATGCCCCCGTGGTAGTCCACAATAAAAATAATATCAGAGCCGTCTTCTACCACGGCTTTGAAAAAGCCGCCTCTCTTTACATAGTTTTTCAATGCTTTCACCGGGTTGTCAAATTCCTTTTTGTTCCATTTCTTTCAAATACCGGTAGATGGACGATTTGCCAATACCTAACCGCTTGGCTACATCCAACACGTTGTTGTCGTACTTGTTTAAAAAAGTGCGTATGATGCGGTAGGTGTATTCTTCAAGAGTCATTTCAGTGGCCAGCATCGGTTCTTCGCCCACGGCATTTTGAAAGTTGATGTCACGGTCGCGCAGTTCGTTGCCTTCGGCCATTACCGCGGCCAGGTCAATTACCGATTTCAGCTCGCGTACGTTGCCGGGAAAGGAGTACGTCATTAATTTAGTTTGGGCATCGACAGCTATTTTAAATTTGGGTAGCTGGTTTTCTCTGCAAAATAAATCGAGGAAGTGGCGGGCTAATATAATGATATCATTTCCGCGTTCACGCAACGGGGGCAAGTGAATAGGCAGCCCCAGCAACCGGTAATACAAATCTTCGCGAAATCTGCCTGCTTTGGTTTCGTCAGCCAGGTTGCGGTGGGTAGCCACAATCACGCGTACATCGAGTTTGATCACCTGATTACTGCCTATGCGAGAAATTTCTTTTTCTTGCAGTACACGAAGTAGTTTTGCCTGAAGGTTTAGCTCCATCTCGCCAATTTCATCGAGGAAAAGAGTGCCGCCATCGGCCTCTTCAAATTTTCCGATCCTCCGGGTAGCGGCTCCGGTGAAAGCGCCTTTTTCATGGCCGAACAATTCACTCTCAATCAGTTCTTTTGGGATGGCAGCAATGTTTACGGCCACAAAGGGTTTATTTTTCCGTTTTGAATTATAGTGCACGGCTTTGGCCACTAACTCCTTTCCCGTTCCGGTTTCTCCCGAAATGGAAACTGTGATTTGAGTTTTTACCGCTTTCTCCAGCAAAGCAAATACTTTCTTAATGGCCTCACTGTTGCCTATAATACTCTTTTCAAATTCATATTTGGCGGTGATCTCTTCTTTGAGCCGATCTATCTCTTTGATGAGCGAAGATTTATTGCGGGCATTTTTAATGGCATTCAGTATCCGGTCTTTGGCTTCTTCGTCTTTGGTGATGTAATCGAATGCTCCTAACTTCAGGAGTTCCACGGCTGTGCCGATTTTTTCCTGCGCTGAGATAATAATTACACTGATGTCGGGATTGTATTCGCGTATAGCCTTCAATACTTTTTCTCCGGGCATATCAGGAAGTGTGTAGTCCAATGTAATGACAGCCGGTTTTTTATGAAGTTGGTTCAGGCAGTCGTTTCCTTTGGTAAAGAACTCGGTTTCAAAGTCGGGATTGAGGCCCAGTACGTATTGCAGGTATTTTGTGTAAGTAGGGTCGTCTTCTACTACAAATATCTTAATCGGGTCTTTTTCGTACATCGGTTTGGATTGAGAAGTAATCGTTGGGTTTGCTGTGATTATATTTTAAAAATTACATCAAAAATAAAAGATAACTGATTATATTAGCATATATGAGAAACTCATTAGACAGACTTTCAAGTGAAGATCGTGAATTCCTTATGAAAGCGCCTATATTGGTTTCTATTCTTATTGCCGGTGCGGATGGAAAAATTGACCGCAGCGAAATTCAAGAAGGGATGAAGCAAGCAAAGAACAATCAAAAAACAACAAGCGCAGAATTGATGGAACTTTACGATGAGGTGGGATCTGATTTTGAAGATAAACTGAAGATTGTACTTCAAGGATACCCCGTAAAAGGACAACTGCGCAACAAAGCGATCACCGAAGAGTTAGTTTTATTAAACGATTTTTGGCCTAAACTGGATGATGATTTTTCTAAAGCATACTACCAGAGTCTTCGCGACTTGGCCTTGAGCGTGGCACAGTCGTCAGGCGGAATTTTGGGGATGAACACCATTGGTGCCGAAGAAGCAAAATACATTAACTTGCCGATGATAAAAGACCCATCAGCCAATTAATGTCTCATCGCGAAAATCAACTTTTCAGCAGTTCAGCTGTTCCCTTTCGTTTAGTGTTTTTGATGTGGCTTGTTTTCACAGTCGAGGTTACTTACAATATTGATCTGGGTTACCTCGGTATCTATCCGCGCACGTTTCATGGACTGGCGGGTATCCTTTTTGCTCCTTTGTTGCACGGAAGCCTGGGACATTTATTCTCCAATACGTTTCCTTTACTTTTCTTAGGAACACTTCTTTATTTTTTTTATGACCGCATTGGAGGTATTGTGTTTTTCAGGTGTTATTTTATTACTAATTTTTTGGTGTGGCTTCTTAGTCCACGGCTTTCGTACCACATTGGGGCCAGTGGTTTGATTTACGGGCTTGCTTCATTTTTAATTTTGTTTGGGATTCTCCGTCAAGATTTTTTATCACTCACTATTTCACTAATTATTATGTTTGTATACGGTGGTGCTATTTTGTCGGGTGTGGCCCCCACGGATCCACACATTTCGTGGGAAGCACACTTGTTTGGTGCACTTACAGGAGTAGTGACCGCTTTTGATTTGGCAAACCGAAAAAAAATCAGGTGATGGATGCGCTGGCTAAAAAAATTTTAGAAAAACTAAAGAAAGGAAAATACGACCCGGTATATCTTCTACAAGGAGAGGAAACGTATTACATCGACTTGCTGTCAAACTACATTGAAACCAATGCTTTGACAGAAGGGGAGAAAGGATTCAATCAAGTAATTCTTTATGGAAAAGACTCACCCATGGCGGCTATCCTTACCTGCGCCAGGCGCTTTCCCATGATGGCCGAGCGCCAAGTAGTGATTGTGCGCGAAGCACAAGACATTCCCGACTTAAACAAAGACACCGGCTCCAAACTTCTACTGGATTACCTGACCCAGCCGGTACCCTCCACGGTATTGGTTCTGTGCCACAAACACAAAACACTTGATAAGCGCAGAGAGTTGGGCAAGAAAGCCGAGCAACTGGCTACATCGGCTGCGTTTAAAAAACCTTACGACAATCAGTTGATTGAGTTTATTGTAAAGTACATTGAGGAGAAAAAATATTCCATCGATGAAGAAGCTGCGCGTGTATTGGCCGAATACGTAGGCAATGACTTGAACCGATTGGCGAATGAGGCCGATAAAATTTTGATCAGCCATGATGCAAAAGAGCCGATCCGACCTACCGAAGTTATGGCCAAGGTGGGCATCAGCCGCGAGTACAACATTTTTGAGTTGCAGCGGGCACTGGTCAGCAAAGACTGGATGCAGGTAGCCAAGATCATTAATTACTTCGAAGCTAATCCAAAAAAAAATCCAGCTATACCCATGGTCGCTTTTCTCTATTCGTTTTTCAGTAAAGTGTTGGCGGCACACAGTGTGCAAGATCGCTCTCCGCAGGGACTGACGGCTGCCTTGAAGATTAATCCGTATTCGGCCAAAGAGTATTCCGCTGCTGTTCAGCGCTTTTCACAAGCCAAGGCGCTGGAGATTGTTTCGCTGCTGCGCCAGGCAGATTTAAAATTAAAAGGTGTTAATTCTGGCAACGAGGACGAAGGCCAGATTTTAAAAGAGCTGGTGTTTCGGATGCTGGTATAGGTACTTGCCCATTTTTTCTTACCTTTGAAGCCATATTTCTTCATGCTTCATTATTTTTTGCATGGATTTATTTTTTAAACTGACGAACGCAATAAAATCTTTTCTCGAAAGTTTTACATTAAAACTGTACGTGATCTGTATTTACTATCTGCGACTTCGCCCCATCCGCTTAGTTCTGTTCCTGATTCTTTTTACTTTCGGTACACTCGCAGCCCAAGATGTACTCCTCCAACAAAAAACCGCAAGGCTATATAAAACCGGAGTAGAATTGATGACGCAAAACCAATTTGCAGCGGCACGAGAAAATTTTAATCAATACCTTTCATTGGCCAACGGCAGCAGTACCCAGCGCACTGATGCCGAGTATTACCGGGCCGTGTGCTCACTGAATTTATACCACACCGATGCCGAGAAGCAGGTGCAAGATTTCATCGACCGCAACCCGTCTTCTCCAAAATCACGAATGGCCAACCACGAACTAGCCAATTTTTTCTACACGGGAAAAAATTACAAGAAAGCAGGTACTTATTTTGCCAAGGCCGATTTTGATGCACTCTCGCCCGCTCAGCAAAACACAGATCATTTTCGCTGGGGCTACAGCCTCTTCAGCCAACGTCAATTAAAGGAAGCTCTCGATCAATTTAATTTTATCAAAACCCAGGGCGGACAGTATGGCCCTGCAGCCAGCTATTATGCAGGATTTGTTGAATACAGCCTGGCTGATTATGCCAATGCGCTTACCGATTTAAAGCGGGCCGAGCAGGCAGATGCCTACGCCAGCATTGTTCCTTATTTGATCGCCAACGTGTATTACAAACAAAAAGACTACAACACGCTGATTGATTATGCGCAATCGGTAAGCAACCGAAGCAACTTAACTAATGCGGATGAAATAGCTTTGCTTTCGGCCGAAGCTCTTTTTAAAAAATCAGAATATAAAAATGCACTGACCGGCTACGACAAATACCTGGCCGGCAAAGAAGAAAAAGCAAGTAAGACCATTTTGTACCGGGCGGGGTATTCGGCTTATATGGCCAACCAAGACACCAAAGCCATTTCCTATTTTAAAAATTCTTTTTCTGATGCCGATTCTATTGGATGCTATTCGGCTTTTTACCTGGGTGAACTTTATTTGAAGGCTAATCAAAAACCATTGGCACTCACTTCGTTTGATGTGGCGAGAAGGTACAAAGATGATCCGGTGTTGGCCGAAGAATCTGCTTTTCTGTTTGCTAAAATTTCATACGATCTCGGGAGGCCAGACCAGGCAATCAAAGAATTTGAACGAATATTGAAAAACTATCCGTCAAGTGTGCACGCTACCGAAATCAAAGAACTGCTCTCGCAAGCGTATGTCAATGCTAATAATTTCAACAAAGCGATTGAATACATCGAAGCATTGCCCAACCGAAGCCCGGCTGTAGAGCGTGCGTATCAAAAAGCAACAATGCTGAAGGGTATGGAATTGTTTAACCAGGAAGATTATCCACAAGCCGTTCAGTACTTTGAGAAATCACTCGCTCATCCTGAAGAAAAAAAATATGTAGCCGAAGCCAGTTTTTGGTGTGGAGAGGCTTACTCGGTGGGAAGAAAATACGAAGAAGCAGCCCGGCAGTACTTAAAAGCAATTGAAGATGGAGACGACAATTTATTAAAACTTAGGGCACGCTACGGATTGGGTTATGCATATTTTAACATGCAGCAATACGACCGTGCACTGTTCAGCTTAAAAGAGTTTGTCAACAAATCGCCTAACGGCCAACCCAACCTATCAGACGGAACCCTTCGGTTGGCCGACTGTTATTACATCTCAAAATCATATAATGATGCACTGAGCCTGTACCGCAAAGCCATTGCGCTTAACTCACCCGATGTGGACTATGCCTATTTTCAATCGGGAATTATTTTGGGTATTCTTCAAAAATACAGCGAAGCCAAAGCATCATTAAGCCGTGTGGTACGTGATTATCCCAATTCCCGTTTTGCCGATGAGTCGGTCTTTCAATTGGCACAACAAGAGTTTGAGCAGGGACATTATGCAGAAGCCGTGAATGGCTACAGCAGTTTGATTACTAACAACCCATCCTCGCGGTTTACTCCGTATGCATTTGTACGCAGAGCAGCTGCAAACTATAACCTGAAAGAATACAACAAAACTTCTGAGGATTACATCACAGCCATAGAGAAGTATGGAAACCACCCCGCTACCAAAGATGTGCTGCTGCCATTGCAGGAATCATTGAACCTGGCCGGACGTTCTGCTGAATTCAATAAGTACCTTTCCGAATATAAAAAAGCCAACCCTGATGCCAAAGGGGTAGAAGCCGTTGAGTTTGAAGCAGCGAAAAATTTATACTTTAATCAGGATTATGCCAACGCCATTAAAAACTTAGACGGCTACATATCCGCGTATCCGCAAAGTACCAAACTGACCGAGGCAAAATACTACCAGGCAGAATCGTATTACCGCACTAAAGATTTTGTAAAAGCGCTGGGCATCTACAATGAAATTACCAGCGACAAAACATTTACTCAGGCAAGCAAAGTAACCGCACGCATTGCTGAGTTGGAGTTCCGACAAGGGCATTATCAGTCGGCAGTACCGTTTTATCAAACCTTGGCACAACAAGCTGCCAATAAGAAAGAACAGTATGCGGCATGGAACGGCTTAATGGAATCGTATTACTCACTGGCTCAATATGACTCAAGTGCAAAATATGCTAAGATCATCTTAGAAAGCGGAAGTGTGAATGCCGGTGCGCAAAACAAAGCTTCTTTGTATTTGGGCAAAGCAGCTATGGGCAAAGGCGATTATGAAACGGCTAAAGATGAATTTTTGTCCACCATCAATGCCGCGCAAGATGAATATGGAGCCGAAGCGAAATACCACTTAGCAGAAATTTTCTTTTTCAATAAAGATTACAAACAGTGTAACGAAACCCTGTTTGGGCTTAATACTGAGTTCTCATCGTACACCCAGTGGGTAGGTAAATCGTATTTGCTGTTGGCCGACAGCTACCTGAAGTTGGACAATGTTTATCAGGCAAAAGCTACATTAATTTCACTGGTAGATAATTTTCCGGTAGATGAAATTAAGAAGCAAGCATCGGAAAAATTAAAACAAATCGATGCCGATGATGCAAAGAAAAAACAAACAGTAAAAGCAGACAGCACAAAGAACTGAAATGATTTGCAGAAAAATATATAATCGCCCATTATCTCTGGCTGCTGCTTGCTGGTTGCTGGGGTCTTTTTTTTCTGTGAGCGGCCAGGCGCAAGATCAAAAAGAAAAATGGGGCGAAGGCGAAATTGAAAAAGTAGAAATTCAAATCACCAAAAACCGGCAGATCACGTTACCACAGGCTTCGCGCAATTTTGAAAAAGTACCGCCCCGTCCTGCTGAGCCGATTAAGCCGGCTATTGCTTACCAATACAAAACAATTTCATTCAACACACCCGATTATTCACCGGCTATTCGCCCGCTTAAATTGAAGGACGAACCTCTTTCAAAAACCTATGGCAATTATTTGAGTGCCGGCTTTGGTAATTATTCATCGCCTTATGCCGAGGCATACTTTACCAACAAACGCGATAAAAATAAAAGCTACGGAGCCAAACTCTATCACCGCAGTTTTATGACCGGACCGGTGGATGGAAAAAATTCAGCCAGCGGCAATACCGAATTGCGTGTGTTTGGTAAAAGCATGAATAACTATGTGGCATTGAGTGGCTTTGCCGATTATGAAAACATTACCACACATTTTTACGGGTATCCACCCGGCCACCCGGTTGATAAAAGTTCCATTCTTCAGAGTTATAATATTTTCAGCCTGGGTGGTGAAGTGGAGAACTCCCGATCATCTGATTTTAAGTATAGCTTGAAAGGAGGCTACAGTTATTTAAGCGATCA
Source organism: Bacteroidota bacterium (assembly GCA_018266435.1). Taxonomy (GTDB): domain Bacteria; phylum Bacteroidota; class Bacteroidia; order Cytophagales; family Cyclobacteriaceae; genus ELB16-189. The sequence continues at coordinate 16,854 of JAFEAL010000015.1, forward strand.
CTATTCAGCCAGTGAAAATGCAGTCAACGTTGATCTTTCAAGCCAATATAAAATCGATAATAACCGAAGGTTGCTGATAGATGCTGACATATTTTTGATGGACAGAAAAGATAATGTAGTTGCTTCTAAAATGCGTCAGGTTGTTAAAGTAAAACCTTCGTACCAATTCTCACCAATTGATAACTTGTCACTTACGGCAGGATTTAATGCTGTTGTTGAAAACGATACGATTGGGAAACAAAACGGAGTTCATGTATACCCCAACGTAGCGGCCGATTATACCTTATCTAACGCAGTGCAAGCCTATGCATCATTAACCGGAGATATTGACCGGGTATCTTTGCACTCACTGGCTCGCGAAAATGCGTGGATCAACTCCAACATCAACTTGTTTAACACCAATCGTACGTTAGAATTTTTGGCTGGCTTGCGTGGCCAATTGAGTGGAAAGGTTTCGTATGGTGCCGGATTCTCATTTGCCAACCTGAAGAATCTTTATTACTACCAATTAGACACAACAAAACACTCACAAAACAAATTCAATGTATTTTATGACAACGGAAGCACTCAACGCATTTCGTTTTTTGGTGAGCTGAATTACACATCAGAAGCTTTCGCAATCGGCTTGCGCGGAGATTATTTTTCGTACTCAACTTCCATGGCCAACCAGATTGCGTCATTTTACGGAATAACCAATCCGTCATTAGAAAACGTGGCCCTTCACCGGCCCACATACCGGGTGGCGATCAATTCTACATACAATATTTATGATAAAATCATTCTGAGTGCCAACTTCATTGCCCAGGGGGGAATCAATGCGTTAGATGTAAAAACAAAACGGTTGATTACACTGAATCCGGCTGCTGATCTGAATTTTAAAATAAACTATAAGGTATCAAAACAGTTCTCGCTGTTTCTTGATTTTAATAACATCTTATCAAGCAATTATCAGTTGTACATGAATTATCCCGTGCGTGCATTTCAGGTGTTGGGTGGAGCCAGCTGGAATTTTTAAGTCAGGATAATCGTGCAAACCCTGATGGTTAATTGATAGAAAATGCTTTATTTTTGTATGAATATCCCTTAACGTTAACCTTACCATCCATGGCAGACGAAATCAACAAGAATCAGAATGACGAAGAAAACTTCGGACTTCCCGATATTGATTATAAACCACTCGATCAACTTGAGGAAAATAAACCCGTAGCTGAAACTCACGAAGAAACCAGTGAGCAGACCAGCGAAGATGCTGAGTTACGTCACCAACAAAACGAAGTGCTGCACGAGTATGAAGAAGAAGAAGAAAGCACATCCTCTAAGGCACCGCTGGTGATTGGCCTCATTATCGCTTTAGTTGTTGGTGTGGCTGGGTTTATGATTTATAAATTTGTTTACCTGCCTAAGAAAGCCAAGCAAGAGCAATTAGCTAAAGAAAAGGCAGAAGCAGACCGTAAGGCAGAAGAAGACAGAAAGGCCAAAGAGGCAGAAGAACTGCGCCTGAAACAAGAAGCCGAGGCAAAAGCAAACGCCAAACCGGCCGAAGGAACAATAGAAACCCTGGCACAGCGTACCGGTCATTATTTTGTGATCGTGTCAAGTTCAATCGATGGAGACTTGGCAATGGACCGAGCAAAAAAACTGAGTGCTAAAGGTATTAGCAGCAAGATTATTCCACCGTATGGCAAATGGAAGTACTTCCGTTTGGGTATCGGAAATTTTGATACCTACGCCAGTGCGCAATCCAGTGCTGATGCCTCTAAAGCTGAGTACGGAGATGGGCTTTGGGTAATGAAGTACTAATGAATTATTTGTGAATGTTAGAAGGGCCAAACGATATAAAAAATAAGCGCATTGCGTTTCTGGTTTCTGCGGGTTTGCACACCGGGCTTTTTCTCACATTCTTTTTTTTGATTTCATGGCGTGCACCGTATCCGCCCGCCCCGGAGTATGGGGTAGTATTGAATTACGGCTTAGATGATCAGGGTGGGGGAGAGATTCAACCCGAAACTACTGTTGGTAACTCAACAGCAGATGAAAATAATCAGGGGTTAAAACAAGAAGAAAAAAAAGCCGATGCCGACCCGATTAAAGAGGAGACTCAAAAATCTGATACAAAAGAAGAACAAAAGCCGGGAATTGTTTCAGATGAAACCAGTGATGTACTGGTAAAGGACACAAAAAAAACGGAAGTAAAGCCTAAAGAAAAAAAAATAGAAGTTGTTACTGAAAAGAAAACGACTGAAGAAAAGAAACCGGTCATAAATAAAGAAGCGGTGTACTCGGCCGATAAAGGTTCAAAGAAAGGCGAGAGCAACCAAAGCCAAGGTGATGACCCGGGCAAAGTAGGAGATAAGGGTAACCCGCAAGGCAAACTTGATGCAAAGGCTCTGTACGGCAAGCCGGGTGGAGGCGGAGGTGGCGATGGCTTTGGTTTGGCTATGTCAGGCTGGGAGTGGGCTACGAAACCTAAAACACCCGATCTTCCCGATAATGAAGATGGACGGATTGTATTTGAAATTGAGTGTGATGAAGATGGAGACATCATAGGCATCACCACTCTTGAGCGAGGACTCAGCCCACGGGCTGAGCAGTTGTTAAAAGACGAAATCAGAAAAAACTCATTGATACGCACATCAAGCGGCAAAACAGCCGAAAAATCTAAAGGCAAAGTGGTTTTTGTATTAAAAACGAAATGAACATCTTTGCTGCCAATTTTTTTATCCTTTGAAAAAAAAATCGTGCTTTTTTTGTTGGGCGTTTTTAGTTTGTATCAGCACCTCTGCCATTGCTCAAATTAACTTAGAGAAAGACTCCGTCAACCGTAAAGGAAAAAAAAGAAAATTGTTTGCCTTCCCGGCTGTTATATATTCACCGGAAACCACTCTGGCTTTAGGGGGTGCCGGAAATTTTTATTTTAAACTAGGCCGCGACACAACGGTGCGTACTTCGTATGTTCAGGCATTAGGTTTATACACTTTGCGCAAGCAAGCTGTTTTTGGTTTTGAGAGTATGATCTTCTTTCATAAAGAAAAATATATTCTCAAAACAAAAGGGTCTGCCAGCTACTTCCCCGATCGTTTTTGGGGGTTGGGCAATGATTCGCCTAATGACTACGAACGATATACGGTAGGTCAATTTTATTTATCGCCTCAATTGTTGAGAAGAGCGTATAAAAGACTTTTTTTAGGTCCCGCTTTCGAAATCCAGAATGTATTTTCCTTTGAGTATGGTTCGGGTATGCCCCCAGGCACCAGTAAGTTTGATGTGCAAAAAGTGCCCGGTCGGAAAGGGAGCTATGTAGCCGGCCTAGGGGCAGTTGCATCGTGGGACAGCCGGGATAATACGTTTAGCTCAAGCAAAGGATTTTATTTTTCGTATTACGTCAGTTCCTTTAGCCCTGCTTTCGGAAGCCGGTTCAGTTACACCTCACATTCATTGGATGTACGCAAGTACTTTTCAGTCGGGAAAAATGATGTTATCGCCTTTCAGTTTGTTACGTTGGCTAACATTGGCATGGTGCCGGTTCGCAGCATGGCCAATATTGGAAGCAACAGCATTATGCGTGGGTACTACGAAGGACGATACACGGCAAATAATTTAATTGCTTTGCAAGCTGAGTATCGCTTTCCGGTGTATAAACGTTTTGGCATGGTTGTCTTTGCGGCCACTGGCCGGGTAGCTGACCATACGGCTCAATTGTTTACTGTTCGGGGGCAGAAACCCTCTTTAGGAACGGGGCTTCGGTATGCTGTTGATCCTAAAGAAAAACTCAATTTCCGGTTTGATGTTGGGTTCGGTCAACAGTCAAACGGTTTTTATTTTTATCTGACAGAGGCTTTCTAAGCCAAGTATTCTAATGCGTTATATCAGGGTTTGGTTCTATACAAACTTTCAGCAATTTTTTCAGGAATGGATTTAGGTACCCAATATGTGAGTTGAGCGCTGAGCCAGTTGGCAAAACCGGTAATTACTTCGGCTTTTTTATGGAACATGCCATCAATCGCTATTTTGGCAACAGCTTCGGGTGTCATGCTGAATTTTTCGGCACGGTCTTTCATGGCGCTCATGCCGGCACGATCAATGAAACTGGTAGAAGTGGCTCCGGGACTTACGCAAGTAACGGAGACAGACGATTTTTTTAATTCTCTGCGAAGCCCCCGTGTAAATAAAATAACAAAGGCTTTAGTGGCTGCATAGGTAGAAAGTGTCGGCACAGCCTGATAGGCTGCTGTACTGGCCACATTTAAAATGTAGGATTGGGTGTGTTTTTTTAATTCTGGAATAAATGCATGGCATAACTCTACCAACGTAAGCATATTCAGTTGCATCATGTTGGTGAGTTTTTCAACGGCCGTATTTTCAACAGCTCCCCAAACGCCATAGCCGGCATTGTTGATGAGTATGTGTACAGAGAAATTATTTTTGTCAATCCATTCTTTAATGGCTGCAGCACTTTGCTCTGCTGACAGGTCTTTGCAGAGGTATTCTACGCGCACACCAAATTTATTGGATAAGTCTTTTTGCAAAGTCAATAGCTTTTCCTCTGAACGGGCCACCAACAGTAAATCTATTTTACGTTTGGCCAGTTCATGCGCCATGGACAAGCCAATACCGCCACTGGCTCCGGTAATCAGTGCAAATGCCATGTTACTTGTTGGTGATAGAAATTAGTCGCTGGTAAAGCAGTGGTTTACTGTTTTCATTGCGAGGGTTAAACTTGCCCGTAATAATGGGCACGTACATTACCCGTCTGCGGCTTTTTTCTCCGGTAAAAGGAGAGCGTGCAACACGGTGCCACAGCCGGCCATCGTGCACGGTTAAATCACCGGCCTCTACGTTTAATCCTATTTCTTTTTTGTCGGGTTTGTGGCTGATGAAGTATGCTTTTTTGAAGAGCATGGTTCCGATACCTTTATTGTGCGTGCCGGGGATAATTCTCAGACCGCCATTGTCGGTAGTGGAGTTGTCCAAATGAATGCCCACATTTAGCATGGGCATAATTTTTTGTCCCTGAAAAATATCGCGCAAGGCATCGGTATGCCAGCCAAGCTGACTGTAATTGCTTTCGTTGGTATTGATGTAGTGATTGAATACGAGACCGTCTTTTTCGTTTTCACCAATCCGGCAGTCATCGGCCCCTATAAAATCAAACAAATTTTTTAAACGCGCATCGCGCAGCAGTTCGGCAAATTTTTCGCTGTGTTTGTTTATAAAAGCGAACCGCTGAACTATTTTTTTACCGTTTACATCGGTACCGTATTTGATGGGCACCCCGTTAATAGTTTTATAGTCTTTGTTGACCCACTCGTTCTGAATGGCCTCTGATTCTTTCAGTAAATCAGCCACCTTTTCTCTGCTGATAAAGTTTTTGAAATGGATAAATCCGTTTTTGTCAAAAAATATTTTTTGCTCAGGTGTCAGTTTTTCTGCAAGCTGAAAAACAGGGTAATCATTTCGGAAGGGATCCTTTCCTTTAGCGTGCCCGTTTTCATTTGGCTCATTGGTAAAGTGAGCTGTGGAAACACCTTCCTTCAATCCGTTCAAATCCATGTCATTTTTTATAAAACGTAAGCGCTAAGGTAATACAATTTTAAATAAATCTGTTTTTCTCTACTAAATCAGTAGGTCTTATTTTTTTAAAGGGATTTATCAGTAATCAACCTCTTGTTTATTGTACGGAAAAATTGCACGACCAGGTATGAAAATAGAACTGCCCCGGCCATGTCAATGGTATAGTGAACCCGCTGCCAGGCCAATAATATACCCACGATCAAGGTAGCTCCAAAGATGAACCATTTCAATAATCGTTTTTCTTCAATTAAAAACAAGATAAAAAGTGTTGAGATATGGCCTGAAAAAAATAAATCTTTGACGTACACGGATTGGCCGTAAGCAAACACGGCAAGAAAAGGGTCGGTGAGGGGTATAATTCCATTAGGTGCTTCCAGCGTGAATAGATACAAGCTGGCGATTCGCATGAAATTTACCACCACATAACTTTGAAGAAGGAGTAAAATAATTTTTGGCTTTGAGATATTGCTTGTCAGAAATAAGATGGGGCACAAATAAATTAATACAAAGATTTCGATTGACCAATCTTTAGGCGAAAACATATTTAAAACAGGGTCACTAAGTTGTGTGCCGGGCTTGGGTAATAAAATGAAATTGAAGAAATAAGATAAGTACCCCGCAAAGATGAGTAAGCCGGCCAGTGAAATAAGAAAAGAAAATAAGAAGCGTCTGTTTTGAAAAGCCTCTCTCCATTGAAGCCTCATACCTTATTCAGCCAGTTCGATTAAGAAATAATTTTTCTTTCCCTTTTGAGCCAGCAAAAACCGGTTGTGTAACAAACTGAAGTTCGGTTTTTGGTTGCCATCTTCAATTTTTTGTTTGTTGATGCTCACACCACCTGCGGCTATCATTTTGCGAGCCTCACCTTTTGATGGAAATATTTTTAACTGAGTAACTTCAGAAAGCAAATCAATAATACTATTGCTGTTAGTAAGAGAAGATGGGCTGATAGTAATATGAGGCACACCTTCGAATACGGCCAAAAAAATATTTTCATCCAAGCCGGCCAAATCTTCGGCCACTGACTGACCGAATAATATAGAAGAGGCTTTGATTGCCTTGGCTACTTCATCTTTTGAGTGTACCCGGCCGGTGATATCTTGGGCCAACTCAATTTGTAGTTTTCGCAAGTGAGGAGCAACTGCGTGGTCGGCCACCAGCCCCTCGATTTCGGCTTTATTTTTTTGAGTAAAAATCTTAATAAAGTTAGCAGCATCCTCATCAGAGGCATTGAGCCAGTATTGATAAAACTTGTAAGGCGAAGTTTTTTGAGCATCGAGCCACACGTTACCCTGTTCTGATTTTCCAAACTTGGTGCCGTCTGCTTTTTTGATCAACGGAGTGGTTAATGCAAAAGCTTCTCCGCCTGCTTTACGTCTGATCAGTTCCGTTCCGGTTACAATGTTACCCCATTGGTCTGAGCCACCCATTTGCAGTTTACAATTCTTGTTTTGGTAAAGCCAGTAAAAATCATAGCCCTGCACCAATTGGTAACTGAATTCGGTAAATGACAGCCCGGACTCCAGCCTTTTTTGAACAGAGTCTTTGGCCAGCATATAATTGATGGTGATGTGTTTACCTACCTCACGAATGAAATCCAAAAAGGATATTCCTTTAAACCAATCATAATTGTTTACCATTTCGGCACGGTTGGCGCCTGAAAAATCAATGAATCGCTCCAGCTGTTTTTTAACACACGATTCGTTGTGGCGCAAAACTTCTTCTGAAAGCAGGTTACGTTCTATCGACTTACCCGAAGGGTCACCCACCATACCTGTTGCTCCGCCTACCAGTGCCACGGGTTTGTGACCAGCCTGCTGAAAATGAACCAGCGTCATGATTTGTACTAAGTTGCCGATGTGCAGCGAATCGGCTGTGGGATCAAACCCGATGTAGCCGGCCGTTGACTCTTTTAGCAACTGCTCTTCGGTACCGGGCATGACATCGTGCAGCATACCGCGCCATTTCAGTTCCTGAACAAAATTTTGCTTCATGAAATCGAAAATAAGTCGCAAATATAAATTTAAAAATTCAAGTGTACAGCCACGGGTAAAAAGTTGAGAAGCGTATCTTTGACGGGTTGAAAGGATAACTCCCTTCCCCCATGAATACAAAAACCGAAATTGTCCTTTCGCCTGAAGAGGCTTTTGATGAAGCAAAGTTCAAGGCTTCGCTCTACGAAAAACTGAAACTCGATCCGAATGATGTTTTTATTCGACCCATCCGCAGGTCAATCGATGCCCGAGGAAAAAAAGTCTTAGTAAGGGTTCAGGTTGAACTTTTTTCTGCAGGAATTCAGCAGTTGAATTATTCAAAAGACTATCCGGATGTAAGCAAAAAACCTTCGGTTATTATTGTAGGCACCGGGCCGGCCGGGTTGTTTGCAGCTATCCGGCTGATTGAAATGGGGATTAAGCCGATTCTGTTCGAACGTGGCAAAGACGTGCAGTCGCGCAGGCACGATCTGGCAGCCATTAACAAAGAGCATATCGTTAATCCCGAATCCAATTATTGTTTTGGTGAGGGCGGTGCCGGTACTTATTCAGACGGCAAACTTTACACACGATCAACCAAGCGCGGAGATGTGGGCCGCATTCTTCAAATCCTACTGGCACATGGCGCGCCAGAAGAAATTTTGTACGATGCGCACCCACACATTGGCACCAACAAACTTCCAAAAATTGTTATGGCTCTGCGCGAAAGTATTCTTCGGGCGGGCGGTGAAATTCATTTTCAAACAAAAGTTACCGATTTTATTGTGTCTGGAGAGGAGATAAAAGGGGTGATCACCCAGGGGTGTGTTACACACGAAGCAAAAGCAGTAGTGTTGGCCACGGGTCATTCAGCCCGAGATATTTTTGAATTGCTCCATAAAAAAAATATTTTGATTGAAGCCAAGCCTTTTGCTTTGGGGGTGCGCGTAGAGCACCAACAGAATTTTATTGATCAGGTTCAATATCATTGTACGGTAAACCGGGGAAGTTTTTTGCCTGCCTCGTCTTATTCGTTGGTACATCAGGCAAAATGGAATGGCGTGGAGCGGGGCGTTTTTTCTTTCTGTATGTGCCCGGGCGGATTTATTGTGCCGGCTGCTACTCATCCGGGCGAAGTAGTAGTAAACGGCATGAGCCCTTCGCGAAGAGATTCAAAATTTGCTAACTCGGGAATTGTGGTGACTATAAGCGAAAAAGATTTTATTTCGTATTCTAAATTTGGAGCATTGGCCGGAATGTACTTTCAACAGGACCTGGAAAAAAACGCCTGCGAAGTAGCGGGCGGAACTCAAACGGCACCGGCCCAGCGGCTGGTTGATTTTGTAGAAGGAAAGGTCTCTAATTTCCTATTGGATACGTCCTATCAACCGGGTCTTTCCAGTATTGAAATGAAAACATTTTTACCTGATTTTATCAATGAAAGTTTAGTTCAGGGATTTAGGAACTTTGGAGTAAAAATGAAGGGTTATCTTACAAACGAAGCGCAGATTATAGGAGTGGAAAGCCGTACATCTTCACCGGTGCGTATTCCTCGCAACAAAGAAACTCTGGAGCATCTGCAAACCAAACGCCTCTACCCGTGTGCAGAGGGCGCAGGTTATGCCGGGGGTATTGTATCAGCCGCTATGGATGGCGAAAGGTGTGCAGAAGCATTAGCAAAAAAATATTTTAACAAATGAAAAAGACTGTGATCATAGGTGCCACAACTAATTCAGGCCGGTATGCATTTTTGGCTGCCGAAAAACTTCAGCAGAGTGGATTTGAATTTATTCCCGTAGGGATTAAAAAAGGAACAGTATTCGGAAAAGAAATTCTTGACTTACGGCAAAAACCCGTCATTGACAATGTACATACCATCACGTTATACATCAATCCAACCAATCAGATGGAATGGTACAGCTATCTTTTATCGTTAAACCCCAAGCGTGTAATTTTTAATCCAGGAACTGAAAATCCCGAGTTTGAAAAAATTCTTTCGGATAAAAATATAGAAGCCATTGAAGCCTGCACCCTGGTGTTGTTAGCTTCGCATCAATATTGATTGAGACAATTGGTGGACAACAACTTGCGACTGAATTGGCATCAATTAGTAATACAAACCCCAAGATCAAATGATTATTGACCTGACCCATCCATTAAAAGATAACATCACAGTTTACCCGGGAACAATCAAGCCGAGATTTGAAGTGGGCAACACCATAGAAAAAGATGGTTTTGCCGAACTGAACATGAGTATGTGTACCCATACAGGAACACACATTGATGCACCATCGCACATTATTAAAGGCGCAAAATCTTTGGATGCCTTTCCGGTCGATAAATTTATTGGCAGGGGTATAGTTATTGACTGCGTTAAAAAAAAATCCATTGAATTGGATTACCTGGCTACCTATACCGATAAAATAAATAGCATAGAGTTCATTCTTTTTTACACCGGATGGCAGAATAAATGGAACACACCCAATTATTTTGATCCATTCCCTACGCTCACTACCGAAGCTGTGCAGTGGCTGTTAAAATTTAAACTGAAAGCACTTGGCTTTGATGCCATTTCAGTAGATGCCATGCAAGAGGAAACTTTGCCTAACCATCACTTGTTGCTCCCAAAAGAAGTTCTCATTATTGAAAACATGACAAACCTCGATCAATTGATCGGAAAAGAATTTGAACTGAATTGCATCCCTTTGCTTATCAGTGCCGCTGACGGATCGCCTGTCAGGGCCTTTGCAAGAATTTTATAGTAACAAAAAACAACAGGTTAAAAAAATACTAAACAGGTTGTTAGTTATTTTTTCGGATAAATAGCTACGGCAGAAACACAAACTATTTTCCATTTGCCGTCTTTCTTTTCAAGCACGCGTACCTGCGAAGTATCATCGTGGTCTATCTCATCTTTTACTTTTTGGATAAACCTTACGTAAGCGCTATTGCCATAAATTTTTACATACTTCCACTCGTTGGTAATTTCTGCCCGCGAGGGTCTGGCTGTTTTAAAGTAGTGATCAAAGTTTTTGTTAATGGCCTCCCATCCGTCTACAAAACTAGCCCAGGTAGAGTCAGCGTAAGACCAATATGCATGAGGAACTTTCCACCAGCAATTTTCCCAGTTCTTTCGATCTACTGTGAAGTACGAGTACGTTTCTTGGGCAATTACTTCTTTGATGGCGGCCTCATCAGCTTGGCCCAATACCGGGTTGGCAGTCAGGCTGGCCACAAAAGCCACCATTGAAAATAAGATGTTTGGTTTCATAGGATATAGCTTTTTTGATCAACAACTAAATATACTTAAATATGTTCAAATAGAGCACGCATTTTATCATTTTAGTATATGATCTAAGTCATACACGAATTAAGATTCATTTTTGAGATTGTACTTAAAAAACAACCCTTATGAAAATTGACGAATATTTAGTGCCCGTTAAAAAAATGATGGTCGCTCCCGGTAAAAAAGTAAAACTAAAAGACTTTGAAACTTCCTACAAAGGCAAGGTACTCAACAAGCAAGAATCTGAATTAATGTTGCAGTCCAGTCGCAAATACTTAGCCGATGTGCAGGATAAACTTTATGCTCACAACCGCTACAGCGTGCTGATCATTCTGCAAGCGATGGATGCGGCAGGTAAAGACGGAGCGGTGAAGCACATTATGTCAGGGTTTAACCCATTAGGTGTAAAGGTGTATAGTTTTAAAGCACCTAATTCTCAGGAGTTGGATCATGATTATTTTTGGCGTCATGAGTTGGCACTGCCGGCACGCGGAGAAATTGCCATTCATAACCGTTCGCACTATGAAAATGTGCTGGCTACAAAAGTACATCCCGAATGGATATTGAATGAAAATATTCCGGGCATTGAAACCGTAGAAAAAATAGACGGAAAATTTTGGAGAAAGCGCTACAAACAAATCAGGAGATTTGAAAAAAATCTGGCTTCAAACGGAATGGTAATCTTGAAGTTTTTTTTGAATGTTTCAAAAAAAGAACAAAAGAAGCGGTTTCTTGAGCGAATTGAAGATCCCGGAAAAAACTGGAAATTTTCGCTCTCTGACCTAAAAGAACGGGCCTTTTGGGATAACTACCAGCGGGCTTATGAAGAGGCCTTTGAAGCTACTTCAACCGATTACGCCCCGTGGTTTGTTATACCCGCTGACGACAAATGGTTTGCGCGCTTAGCCATTGCTACGATTATATCTCAACAATTTGATAAATTGGAGCTTAGTTATCCAATCGTCAGCCAGGCGCAAAAGCAAGAACTGCAAAAAGCTAAATTGGTGCTGCTCGGTGAAGAGGATAAAAACCCCGATTCAAAAAAGAAAAAGAAAAAAACTAAAGCGTGAAGAGAAAATTAAGAATGGGCATGGTGGGCGGTGGGCTCACCTCCTTTATTGGCCCCGTACACCGTAAGGCACTTGCCATTGATGGTCAAATTGAGTTGGTCTGTGGTGCATTCAGCATCAACCCCAAAGAATCTAAAGAAACCGGAGAGTCACTCTACCTCGATCCGGAACGGGTCTATGCTACGTATTCTGAGATGTTTGAAAAAGAAAAAAAAATGCCGCCAGACAAGCGAATTGATTTTGTAAGTGTGGTTACACCTAATCATGTTCACTTTGACCCCACCAAAATGGCGTTGGAGTCAGGCTTTCACGTAGTGGTAGAAAAACCCATTGCTTTTTCACTAGCTGAAGCAAAAGTGCTTGAAAAACTGGTGAATAAGACCGGGTTAATTTTAGCGCTGGCTCATACCTATACCGGTTACCCTATGGTAAAAGAAGCAAAGCAAATTGTGAAATCAGGAAAGCTGGGCAAGATCAGAAAGGTATTTGTAGAATATCCGCAAGGTTGGCTTTCCGGTCCATTAGAGAAAGCCGGAAACATGCAAGCCTCCTGGCGTACCGACCCCAAACAATCGGGCAGGGGCGGAGCGATTGGCGACATTGGCACCCATGCGGCCAACTTAGCCGAGTACATCATCGGCTCTGACATCACCGAAGTATGCAGTATGTTAAATGCGGTGGTAGAAGGACGAATGCTCGATGATGATTGCTCAATGCTGGTTAAGTTTGATAATGGCGCATCGGGTGTATTGCTGGCCACACAAGTGGCGGCCGGTGATGAAAATAATTTAAACATTCGGGTTTATGGAGAAAAAGGCGGGTTGGAGTGGCGGCAGGAAGAGCCAAATACATTGGTTCTAAAATGGCTCGATAAACCGAAGGAAATTCTCCGAGCAGGATGGAAATATTTATCTGACGAAGCAAAGGGGTACATCCGTACCCCGCCCGGCCACCCGGAGGGCTACTTAGAAGCCTTTGCAAATATTTATCGCTCGTTTACCCATGCCATGCACGACTATAAACCCGGTAAAAAAATCGACCCCAAAAAGTATGATTTTCCCGATGTACACCACGGTGTGCGCGGTATGGTGTTTGTTGAAACAGTAGTGAAGTCAGCACACACCAGTAAAAAGTGGGTAAAAATCCCGAAGTAATTTAAACCATTTTTCTATTCTTGTTTCCAACTAATAAATTTGCATTATTATGAATGGCTTCTTTGAACACCAATACCTGTCCTACAAAAAAAATCACATCAAAAATTTACTGGCATTGGCCAAAGCCGATGGGTTTGTACATGAAAAAGAGCAGTTGATGCTTTATAAAATTGGCAAGCGCTATGGTCTGAAGGAGCGGCAAGTGAAGGAACTGATGGACAGCAACGAAAAATTTACAATCAATGTACCCGATAACTTTCATGACCAAATGAACGTGTTGTACGACCTGATGCTAATGGTATGGGCCGATGGCGTAGTGGAGAAAAAGGAAATTGCATTTTGCGAAGCTTTAGTAAAAAAATTTGGCTTGAAAAAAGACATTGTAAAGTGGTTGCTGCACGAAGTGTTTGAGAAGGGACGCTCACCGCAACCTGATGAATGGGAGGAGTTGAAAAAAGAAGCGAAGACAACTTTTGTAAAATAGTTACGGCAACACCCCCAAACCCAGACCCCTTCATTTACGTTATCTCTTCGTAAGCATTTAATTCATTAATTTGCCATCAAATTACGGTGAGGGAATTATGATTATAGAAGAATCAAAAAAACTTTCTACCCAGGAAAAAGCATTACGCATCAATTTGAACCGCACTATCTATGGTTCTTTTGCCGAAGTGGGCGGAGGTCAGGATACAGCAGCCAATTTTTTTAAAGTCGGGGGAGCCAGTGGCACGGTGGCTAAAACTATGTCGGCCTATGACATGAAGTTTAGCGATGCCATTTACGGTGCGTGTGATCGGTACGTGAGCGAAAGCCGCCTGATAAGCATGATTGAGCACGAGTACCAACTATTACCCGAGCGTTTGCCGCACCGCATGAGTGAAACGCGCTTTTTTGCCTTTGCCGATACCGTTGAGATATTGAATTTTGAACGCACCAACCAGGGACAAGGATGGATGGGCATGCGTTTTCAACTGGCCCCACTCGGTCCGTATAATGACTGCATTATTCATGTTAGGCTGCACGACAACGATCAGCTTCAGCAACAGGTAGCTTTGGGAATATTGGGAGTTAATTTAATCTACGCGTGTATGTTTCTTACTAACCCCGAAGAAATCATGCTTTCACTGCTGGACGGACTGACCACGCGCAGGGCCGAGATTGATATGTTTAGAATTGAAGGCTCTGATTTTAAAAATGTAGATAACCGGTTGATGGCACTGAAGTTGGTAAAAAACGGCCTAACCAAAGCCGCCATGTTCGGTCCGGATGGGCGAGTGATGCAACCTTCTGAATGTTTGTATAAGAAGAATGTGCTTGTACTCAGAGGGCGCTTTCGCCCGGTTACGCATGTTAACGTAGATATGTTGCTTACTTCGCGCAGGCATTTTAAAAATGAAACAGACGTAGATAAGAATAAAATTATTACGATTACAGAGCTCACCCTCAATGACCTGAGCATGGATGGCAGCATTGATGAAAAGGATTTTCTATACCGAGCTGATATTATCTGCTCGTTAGGGCAAAACGTGCTCGTCTCAAATTATTTTGAGTACTACCGGTTAGTAGATTACTTATCGAAAATTACTAAAGGAAAAAAAACCGGGTTAGTGCTGGGTGTTTATGCCTTAAAAAAAGTATTTGATGAAAAAACCTACAGCAACTTACGGGGTGGAATTTTAGAATGTTTTTCTGCCCTGTTTGGAAGCAATATCAAACTATACATCTACCCGGCTTTGCGCCAGGATAATACACTTTTTACATTGGATGATTTTGAAAAAGAGTTACCCGAAAATTTAAAACCACTCTTCCGTTACCTGATGGTGAACAATAAAATGGAAGGTATTGACGATGCCAATGTGAACAACCTGAACATCATTTCTGACAATGTGCTGACCATGATCAGAAAAGGAGAAGCCGGCTGGGAAAAATATGTTCCACACAAAGTAGAAGAAGCCATCAAAGAACATGGTTTGTTTGATTACCCACAGAAAGGGGCGAAACTAGTAGCTTAGGTTATTTTACATCAAACGGAGCTGATCCGATTTTATAGTTATCGGCAAAAATTTCCATCACGTATTTTCCTGAGGTATAGTCTGATCCCTTTTCGTAAAAGAATGTGAGTTTTTGTTTGGTGTTATCAAACAAAATATCTTGCGCTGCCGTGTAAAATTCTTCTTTGCCGTTGAGCATAAATGTGCCAGAGCCTTTGGCTACATCAAAAATCACCTGATTATTTTCATCGGTTATACGGATGATAATTTTTTTACCTTCGATGGGCGCCACTTTGTTATCGGCCAGGTTAAATTCTACTTTTAGTTTTTGTAGTTGCCTGTTTTTAAAAGGTGAGTTACGTTCTTTGCCTTTGCTGTTTACGGCTTTAATAACAATGTTTTCGGCTTTTAATTGCGAGGCAATGGCCACTTTGCCGGCCAGTTCTTCTTTGTTTTTAGAAAGCCGTGTGATGGAGTCGCTGAGTTTATTTTGTTTGGTTTTTAGAGTTCTGTTTTCGCTGAATAACTGGGTGTTGACATTTTTAAGTTTTTCAATTTCCTGATCTTTCAGTTTCAGCAGTTCTTGATAGCCTTCCACTTTATCTTTTAATTCCTGCATAGCTTTGGCGCTTCGTCTGGTGCTGCGTTTTAATTCCAGTTCTACTTCGGCTTTGGCTTTTTGCAGTTCTTCCACATCGCCACCGAGTTTTTGGATTTCTGCAATTTTCTGATCCAATTGTGTTTGTATATCAGTCAGCTTTTGCATGGTAGAGGCAAGGTCTTCCTCCGTGGTGGCCAGTTGTTCTTTTACTTCAACCTTCTCCTGATAGTCGAGGTATATTTTCACACTTTGAATAGCAATGATTACCAATAGCAAAATGACGAGCCAGTTTGACTTGCCGCTCTTTATCGGTTGAGAGTTTTCTGTTGTGTCAGTCATAATAAAAAAATAAAGTCAAAGGTAAGGATTAAAGTTGCCAGGTGAAATGCTGCCGGTTTAGGTTGATGTCAAAAAATAATATGCCGCAATGAAATAAATCAATGCTGGCATATACTAAATCATGCGTGTGCAGTGCTTTCCAGGCGGTGACCATTTCGGGCGAACGGTATATGTCATCAATTACAATTATTCCCTTGTCGGCAATTCGTTTAACCAACCAGTTGAAATATCGAATGGTTGGTTCATACCGATGGTTGGCATCCATCAGCACAAAATCAAATCTGGCCGGGTGTTGCAAAAATTCAGGAAGTGTTTGGTCAATGTTTCCTTCGATCAGGTTGATATTTTTCTGGTTGAAATATTCAAAATTGGTTCGGGCTATATTAATCATGGCTTGGTTGCCTTCTAATGTAGTGATGCGGCTGTCTTTCACACGGGCTAAATACAGTGAGGTAATGCCCATAGAGGTGCCCAACTCCAAAATATTTTTTGCTTCCAGGCTCTTGGCAATCCGGTAGTACAGTTGGCATTGCAATTCGTTATTCAGACTGGTGGCTGCTACTTGACTGATGCTGCGCTGGTCGCTGTTGAAGTGGTAAGAGGCATCGCCCATATCTTTTACAGTTACCAGCGAGTGATTGCTTAATAATTTAGCTCTCGTTTTTTCAATATCTAAAAAAAGAAGCGGATCATTTTTTTCTTTAACAACCCGGTTGTAGAAATCATAAAAAAAAGGAGAGTGAATAGAATGATCATCTACCGCATCGAGCCAATGGTTAAGAAATGATTTGATCTGAAAAAAGCTGTGCACGTTTAACAAATAGAACGTAAATAAGTGAAGAGGGCTGTGGGTTACAAGAAAGTAAAATCAATTTAATCGTACCGGTTCAGTCATGGTAAACTCCGGTATCACTACAAAAAACTGAGTACCGTCCAGCACCCGCTCCATCAGGTAGGTACCACTCATTTTGCCTATGCCCGATTTTAGATTGCAACCCGAGACATATTGGTGTGATTGCCCCGGCTCCAGTACGGGTTTTTGACCCACCACACCCTCACCCTCCACTTCGCGCGATTCAAAACCCGCATCGCAGATAAGCCAGTGTCTGCGCAACAATTGAACGGTGTACTCGCTCTGGTTTTCGATGGTAATGCGATAGGTAAACACATGGTGGTATTGTGCCGGGTTGGAGTAAGACGGCTGATACTCTGTCTCCACTGTTACTTTTACACCTTGCGTTACTTCGGCAATCATGACCTAAAAATATCAAATTTTTATAATTTTCGGAGGAGAACATAATAACTCCTGTTATACCATGGATGTAAAAATAGCCGAATCGTGGAAATTAAAACTTCAGGCTGAATTTGACAAAGACTATTTTAACCAACTGACAACCTTTGTTAAGCACGAATACCAAACCCACACAATCTACCCGCCTGGCAAAGAAATTTTCCGCGCATTTGATTGTTGCCCCTTTGAGCAGGTAAAGGTTGTTCTCATTGGTCAGGATCCTTATCACGGAGAAGGCCAGGCAAACGGGTTATGTTTCTCCGTGCGCGAGGGTATCCGACAGCCACCTTCGTTGCAAAATATTTTCAAAGAAATACAAAATGATCTGAACAAATCCATTCCTGTTTCGGGCGACCTTGAGCGATGGGCAAAGCAAGGTGTGTTGTTGCTCAATGCAACTCTTACCGTACGAGCCTCGGCACCCGGCTCTCATCAAAACAAAGGATGGGAAGCATTTACCGATGCGGTAATCAAAATTATCTCTGAAGAAAAAAGCAACATCGTATTTTTGCTATGGGGTGCGTATGCACAAAAGAAGGGTGAGATGATTGATCGCTCAAAACATTTGGTGTTGACAAGTGCGCATCCCTCGCCCTTTTCGGTAGCACGCGGTTTTTTTGGCAGCAAGCACTTCAGTAAAACCAATGACTACCTGCGCAGCAAAGGATTGAAGGAGATTGAATGGTGAAGCAGGAAGTTGCAGGTACAGAATTCTATACTCTAAAAACTAAGGAAGTGTAATTTTAATCTGAAACCCTACCGAATCAAATTAAAAAACCTCTTCCACCGGATCTTGTTAAAATAACTTCCGTATTTATCGATCGATAGCCAGATGAAAAATCCTTTACCCACAATATGGTCTTCAGGTACAAAACCCCAATAACGTGAGTCTTGTGAGTTGTGACGGTTGTCGCCCATCATGAAATAATAGTTTTGTTTAAACGTGTATTCTTTCAACTCTTTTCCATCAATTACCAATCTTCCGCTGTCAATTTTTACATCGGAGTTATGGTCGTAGTCGCGAATGGTTGAACCATACACCGAAAGGGTTGAGTCGTTGACCGGAATAGTCCAGCCTTCTTTAGGAACAGTAAGCGGGCCAAAAAAATCAGTATTCCATTTGATGTATTTAGACTGAGGAAAAAGATCGCCCCGCACAATGCCTTGGGGTTCGATTTGCGCTTTGATGGATGTAATGTAGGGCAATGTTTTTACTTCTTCATATTTCTCTTGGGTGAGGAACATACTGTAAGCCACCTCATTGTTCTCTTGCCGGCCATATTCGTGGTAGTCATCGGCATCGAGTTCGAGCCGTTCAAAATTGCGCGGGTTGATTTGATCTTTAGCGGTAACGAGGTAACTCATTTTTAAGCCGGGTGGTTTATCTAACGGGCTTCCGTTCACCAACACATCTCCGTTCTTCACTTCCACCACATCTCCACTGATGGCTACACAGCGTTTGATGTAGTTGGTTTTGAGATCAACCGGGTAATTTACCCATTTGCTACGGTCGTATTCTTCCAGGTTGTTTTGCCCAATGTCAGGTACGTTGAACACCACTACATCGCCCCGCTTTACAGTTGTAAACCCCGGCAAGCGGTAGGAGGGAAGTTGAACCCAATCCAGGTAAGAAGGAATGTTGGTGAACCAGATTTTTTGGTGAGTCAGCGGAATTTGAAGCGGTGTGCGCGGTGTGCGCGTGCCGTAGTGGAATTTGCTCACAAACAGAAAATCGCCTACCAACAGAGAATTTTCCATCGAAGGAGTGGGGATGGTGTACGCTTCCATAATCAGCCAGCGGATCAGTGTGGCGGCCACCACGGCAAAAATAATGGCATCGGCCCATTCCTGAAAAATTGTTTTGGGGCGATTCGGAATTTTATCAAGCGTTCCCAGGTACTTTACAT
Organism: Bacteroidota bacterium; assembly: GCA_018266435.1. Taxonomy (GTDB): domain Bacteria; phylum Bacteroidota; class Bacteroidia; order Cytophagales; family Cyclobacteriaceae; genus ELB16-189. Next base: position 36,037 of record JAFEAL010000015.1, read on the forward strand.
TTTTATCTAAGCCGATAAGCGGAAGAAAAACAAATCCAAAAAATACAACAGCGCCCTGATGGATTAATTTATCCTTGCCGAAGCATTTGATAAAATCAAAGACCAACACATAGAGCGCAAAAATATTGATGAAGGGAATGAATAAATAGATGATCCACCATTTTGATTTACCGACCAATTGAGCGGCAACGAATTGTCCGTAGAAAGGAACCAGGCATTTCCAGCCTTCAATGCCGGCCTTTTCAAATAAATTCCAAAACCCGATGGCGCTGCCAATCAGGAATGCGAGAAAAATACAGGTAATTACAATCATAATAAATTACGTAAGTCAAAAAAAACCGCTGCAAAGAAAGTCAAAATATGTTTAGAATTTTAAAAAATCGTCCATCGAAAAAACGCCTTTTTTACCGGCCAGCCACTCAGCCACCAACACAGCCCCCAGGGCAAATCCTTCGCGTGAGTGAGCCGTGTGTTTGATCTCGATGTCATCAATTTGGCTGGTGTATTTTACGGTGTGAGTTCCGGGTGCTGGGTCAATTCGGTATGCCCGGATAACGAGTGCTTCTGCCTTGGAGGATTCATTCAGCACCCACTCTTTTTTAAGGGGGTGATTTTTGATGATACCCTCGGCCAGCGTAATGGCCGTGCCACTGGGTGCATCTTTCTTTTGGGTGTGGTGGGTTTCGTCAATGGAAACATCGTAGCCCGGTTGCGTACTCATCAGCCGGGCTAAGTATTCATTCACTTTAAAAAAAATATTCACACCCAAACTGTAATTGGAAGCATAAAATAGGGCACTTCCTTTTTGCAGGCATAAATTTTCCATTTCCTTTTTTCGGTGGTGCCAACCGGTGGTGCCACAAACCACAGGAATTTTTTTTTCGAAACAATACCGCAGATTTTCTGTTACTGCATCGGGTTGAGAAAATTCAATGGCAGCATCGGCCGGGCCATCAAATTGGTCCAGTTCTTTTTTGCTATCCACTTTAGAAACAAGGTGTCCGCGTTTCAAAGCAATGGCTTCAATGGCCTTGCCCATTTTTCCGTAACCGATCAGAAGGATTTTCATTCAAAACTTAAAATCAACATCTAAAAATAGATTTTCGTGTCAAGTTAAAATTTCAGGGTCAATCCCATTCCCACCCCCGAAGGTATAAACATTGGTTGTAGCCGAACGTGCATATTGGGGTTAATATCAAACTCCTTTAAGTGTGCGTCTATGTGGGCATCTACCATTTGCAAAAGGTAGAACATACCCGTAAGAATAGAGAAATAATCACGCTGCCTGCGGGCTTGGTCAACCACGGTGCGCAAACTGGCGGTGGTGGCACCACTGATCGGGTTGTAGGTAATATTGGGATGATTGATATTATAAAATAACTGTTCCTTGTATTTTACTTCGGCATCATTGTAAAACTTGACTACAGCAATTAATCCAAGTAAGCCACCATACACCAGCGGTACTTTCCAGTATTTTTTGTTGTAGGCTTGGCCGGCCCCAGGAAGTATGGCCGAGTAAAACAATGCTTTGCGCGGGTCAAAGCGTTTGGTATAGGCCTCGACCGTCATTTTTTTTCGGCCATGTTTTAAATAGATCGTGTCAGTAGAAAGAATCTTAATGGTGTCTTTCTTTGCCTCGGGTGTCACAACCGTATCTTTTTTTGTCTCTTGCGCCAAGAGCGTATTCCACCCGGTGCAAAACAGCAAAAAAAGAAGGATAAGGCGCATGTTAAATTTTTAAAATATCGAGAATGCGGTTGAGGTCTTCTACTGACAAGAAAGGAATGCGTATATCGCCCTTTTTGCCATCGCTCTTTACAGTAACTTTTGTGCCAAAGTGTGAAGATAAGCGAGATTGTAACTGATACACTTCTTTGGGGGCATTGGGGGTTGGTTTACCAGTAGTTTCTTTCTTTTCGCTGGTTAATTCGCGGGCTAAAGATTCAACGGCTCTGACGGAAAGGTCTTCGTTAATAATTTTTTTTAGGATAAATAGCTGTGATTCGGGGTTTTCTACATTGATGATAGCCCGTGCATGCCCCATCGAAATTTTATTGTCGCGCAAGGCGATTTGAATATCGGGCGGCAGTTTGAGTAAGCGTAAATAGTTGGTAACGGTGGTTCTGTTTTTCCCCACGCGCTCGCCCAGTTCTTCCTGCTTTAAATTACACTCAGAGATCAGGCGCTGGTAGCTCAATGAAATTTCTATGGGGTTTAAATTTTCGCGCTGAATGTTTTCGATCAGTGCCATCTCCACCATTTGCTGATCGTTGGCGGTGCGTACATAAGCGGGCAAGGTTTTTAACCCAGCCAGCTTCGATGCTTGAAACCTGCGCTCACCAGAAATCAACTGGTACTGGTTGGGGGCCAGCTTTCTTACCGTAATGGGCTGAATGATGCCGTGCACCTTAATCGATTCGGCCAGTTCATGGAGTGCCTCCTGATCAAAATGCTGTCGCGGCTGAAACGGGTTGGTCTCGATTTCGTTTATATTAATCTCATTCAGGTTACTGGATGAAACGGAGAGTGCCGGATTTACCACTTCCACTTCTGATTTTTCTCCTTCTGAGTCGCTGAGCAGTGCGCTCAGGCCTCGACCCAATGCTTTTTTCTTGGTGCTCATTTGTGCATTCCGTTTTTGTTCAATACTTCGCGGGCCAGGTTCAGGTAACTGATGGCACCTTTGCTTTCGGCATCGTGCACGATTACCGGCAGCCCAAAGCTGGGCGACTCGCTCAGTTTTACGTTGCGCGGGATAATGGTTTTGAAGGCAATGCTCTTGAAATGCGTGCGCACTTCTTCTACCACCTGGTTGCCCAGCGAAGTGCGAGAATCGTAAAGTGTTAATAAAATTCCTTCAATCTCCAGTTTGGGGTTCAGTCGCGTTTGAATGATTTTGATGGTGTTCAATAATTTTCCCAGACCTTCCAGGGCAAAGTATTCGCACTGCACCGGGATGATTACCGAGTCGGCTGCAGTTAAGGAGTTGATGGTAATCAAACCTAATGACGGTGAGCAGTCGATCAAAATAAAATCGTATTGATCTTTTATTTCAGCGAGGGCATCGCGCATTTTTTCTTCACGGTGCTCAATGTTTACCATTTCTACCTCGGCACCTACCAGGTCTATGTGCGAAGGGAGCACATCCAAAAATTTCAACTCATTTTTGATTATGGCCTCCGAGGGTTTTACGCCATCTACCATGCACTCGTAAATACTTTTTTTGATGTCTTTGGGGTTCATGCCTAGCCCCGAAGTAGAGTTGGCCTGCGGATCGGCATCTACGAGCAATGTTTTGTATTCCAACACCGCCAGACTTGCTGCCAGGTTAATGGCCGAAGTGGTTTTGCCCACGCCTCCTTTTTGATTTGCTATCGCAATGATTTTGCCCATAGGTTAATTTGAAAATTTAAGATTTGAGCATTTGAAAACAGCCTTTGTATCTTCAGATTTCAAATCGTTGTGGCAAAGATAAAGCTATTCGTTCATCGTGGAACGTTCGTGAAACAATGTTATCCACTTATCTTCAACAGACCATGCACAAGTAATGGTGTATATGGACTACTTCTTTGCCTTTCGCTGTGCCTCGCTCGTCTTCATCGCTTCTTCTAACTTAGCCATGAATTTTGATTTTTTGGCTGTGCCCGAGGCAGCCTTCTTTCGGTTTTCATTCATAATGGCCATGATTTTGTCTTCATCCACAAAGCGTTTGATTACGGCCTGTTGGGCAAATGTGATCAGGTTGGAAACAAAATAATAAAAGTTCAATCCGGCAGAAAACGAGTTGAGCACAAACATAAAAATGACCGGCATAAAGTACCCCATCATTTTCATGGGGCCTTCTACCGAGCTCAACTGGTTATTCTGCCATTGAAACACAAGCTGCGAGGCGGTCATCAGCAACAAAAACAAACTGACGTGGTCGCCAAAGCCAAACGGTATTTTAAAAGGCAAATGGATGATCGAGTCATACGTGGATAAATCTTCTGCCCACAAAAAATGCTGTTGCCGTAATTCAATGGCATTTGGAAACAGGTAAAACATGGAGAGGATGATCGGAAACTGGAGCAGGATAGGAATACAACCACTGAACGGGTTTACCCCGGCTTGCTGGTACAACTTCATCTGGTCTTGCTGTGCTTGCGCCATGTTGTCGCCATTCTTGGCTTTAATAATATCTAACTCGGGTTTGAGTAAACGCATTTTGGCCTGGCCCAGCATAGAACTGTAGGTGAGCGGGGTGAGCAGCAGTTTCATAAACAACACCAACAAGAAAATAATCAAACCGTAGTTACCAATGAATGATTGTAAAAATTGAAATACCGGGCGCGCCAAATATTGGTTTACCCAAATGACGGGTGGCCAGCCCAAATACACATTTCGCGAAAAGCCATCGGTTACTTTTCGTAACAGGTCATAGTCATTGGGGCCGAAATAGTAGGTGAACTTTGCCTGGCCGGTAGTAACTGAGGCAGCCGGAATGGTTAAACTCACTTCGGCTTTTTTTAACAACGATGAATCGGCAGCATCTAAGAAAATAGAAAATGCACCTGAGCTGAAATTATTTTTAGCAAGGATAGCACTGACAAAAAATTTCTGCTTGATGGCCACCCACTTCATTGGCTCGCCTATGGTCTTTACATCTGAAGAACTTTCAGAAAGTCCTTTGAAAGATTGTTGTGTAGTATAGTAATTTATAGTAGTACGGTTGCGGCTGTCGGTGATGTCTTTTTCCTGTAAGGGGATCAGGTCAACCCAATGAAAAGAAATTTCTTTTTCGTTCAGTCCCAATCCCTGCGACTCAATGGAGTACCCGATTTCATACCCTTTAGCCGGGATGGAATAGATGTGTTTGATAAACGCATTGTCAGAAAGCCTGGCTGAGAAAATAACCTGGGTGGAGTCACCCTGCCTGGTAGTTTCAATCCGGTAGTGAAGCTGATACAGGTCAATCGGTTTTCCTTCGTAGGTGGCCATCAATGAAAAATGATTGTTTTTTCCGTTTGCCAGGAGAAGGGGTTTTTGATGATAGGTTTTGAATTTTTTTAAATTCACTTCGCTTACTGTGGCATTGTTGGTAAGCGTGATTTTTAATACATCGTTTTCTGCCGATACAAATTCTTCGGCTCCGATCATAAAAGAACCCAGGCTTCCTAAACTCTTGATCAGGGTGGTATCAACTGAAGAAAGAGTTGTTTGACGAGCCGAGTCTTTGGGTGAGGCGGAAGTGGCTGATTGTGCTGGTTTCTGTGCAGTAGTTTGATTCTCGACAGGCACCGGTGCCGGACTGAAAAAATAAAAGTACACAAACAACAATACGGCAATGAGTGTGAGGCCTATGGTTGAATTACGATCCATCTTAATCTGATTTGAAAATGTATTGAAAATTTGAAAAAAATTACTTGACCACCTGTTTCCTGCTATTGCCTGCTGCCTGCTCTTTGTGTCATGGCCGCCTCTACAAACTTAACAAACAACGGATGAGGGTTGAGCACAGTACTTCTCAGTTCTGGATGATACTGCACTCCGATAAACCACGGGTGATCTTTTAGTTCGACCACCTCAACCAAACCCGAATCGGGATTGATGCCTACGGCTTTCAGGCCGGCTTCTTCAATCTGATCCAGGTATTTGTTATTGAATTCGTAGCGGTGGCGGTGGCGTTCTTTAATCAGGGTTTCTTCATACACATGATGGGCTTTAGATCCTTTTTTCAGTTTGCACTCGTAGGCCCCTAAGCGCATGGTGCCACCCTTGGCGGTGATCTTTTTTTGCTCTTCCATCAAATCAATTACCGGGTGTTTGGTTTTTTGATGCAACTCGGTAGTGCTGGCATCTATTTTTAATACATGACGGGCAAATTCAATCACGGCCATCTGCATGCCGAGGCATATACCAAGAAAAGGTATTTTATTTTCGCGCACGTATCGCACAGCCTCAATTTTTCCTTCCAGTCCCCGCTCGCCAAAACCCGGTGCTACCAGCACGCCATCTAAACCAGAAAGTACTTCAGCTGCGGTTTCGCGATTGATTTCTTCTGAAGAAATCCACTTCACATTTACTTTGCAATCGTTTTGCGAACCCGCGTGAATGAATGCTTCAGCTATGGATTTGTAGGCATCGGGTAATGAAACATATTTTCCCACCAACCCGATAGTTACTTCATTGGCCGGATTTTTCAGTTTTGATAAAAATGATTTCCATTGTTCCAGTTCAGGTTCTTGCTTGGAAGTCATTTTCAACTTGGTCAGTACTCGTTCATCCAGTTTTTCTTTGCGCATCAGCATCGGCACATCGTAGATGGTGTCGGCATCAATGGCTTCAATCACTGAGTTGATGTTTACGTTACAGAAGAGAGCAAGTTTTTTGCGGATGTCCAATGACAGCGGAAGTTCGGTGCGGCACACTAAGATGTCGGGCTGAATTCCGTAAGAGAGAAGTTCTTTAACCGAGTGTTGAGTGGGTTTGGTTTTTAGTTCTTTGGCGGCCTTTAGGTAGGGGATGAGCGTGAGGTGGATGACCATGGAGTTGTTGGCTCCCAACTCCCAGCGCACCTGCCGCACTGTCTCTACAAACGGCAACGACTCAATGTCGCCCACCGATCCACCGATTTCAGTAATGATAAAGTCGTACTGACCGGTTTCGCCCAATAAAAATATGTTGCGTTTGATTTCATCGGTAATGTGCGGAATCACCTGCACAGTCTTACCCAAGTATTCGCCTTTGCGCTCTTTGGTAATGACGTTATTGTAAATGCGACCGGTGGTAACATTATTGGCCTGACTGGTGCGCACATTTAAAAAACGTTCGTAGTGGCCCAGGTCGAGGTCGGCCTCGGCACCATCATCGGTTACGTAGCACTCCCCGTGTTCGTAGGGATTGAGCGTGCCGGGGTCGATGTTGATATAGGGATCAAATTTTTGAATGGTAACCGAAAAGCCACGGGACTGTAATAGTTTGCCAAGCGAAGCAGAGATGATGCCTTTGCCCAGCGAGGAGGTAACACCCCCGGTAACGAATATGTATTTTGCGGATGACATGGTAAAAAATCCGCGCGCAAAGGTAGTGGATTTGGTCAGTTGACGACCTGGCCGGTAAAATTATTTTAGAAGACTGCCGGCCGGGCTTCTTGTGATGGAGTCACCCTCTGCCTGAATATTTTTTTACGATTGAGCTACCAGGCAGTTTGTCTGTAAAAATTTCCTTTTTGTGGAAATAATAAATAAGTTTGAAGAATTGTAGGCATTCAATCGGTTACACTTGGTTGGTTGCCTGAATATAAACCGTTAGAAATACCTAACCTGATGACCGCCTTCAAACCGTTACACCGATTTTTTCAATTTACTATTTACGCCTGCCTTTTTTTCTTAGGCAGCACCCACTTGTTTGCTCAAACGGCTACTGTAGTCAACATCCCTGGTTGGCCGAGATATGAAAGTTTTGATCAACAGTCGGTATCAGTATGGTTTGATGACGGAGCCGGGGGGGCAGTTACGCTAACGGGCACAAGCAGTACGGCTCAGTGGACTGTTACGGTTAATGGAACTCCGGTTACTATTGTTACTACTGTCCCGTATACCGGTGCCACCGTCTACCCAATTGTGAGTGGGGCAGCGGCTATTGTGCGGGTAGCTTTTGATGCATCAGTTATTGCCGGTCATCCGGCCTGGGTGCTACCCGGTGATGTGGTGAAGATCAGTTTTACCAACACAGGGGGCACGTTGAAAACCGGGGGTAGTGGAAACAATGCAGCCAATTTTTCGAACATCACCTGTAAAAACAACTATACACCAACTTGCGCAGATGTTAATTTTTTAAGTTATGGAACTGCCAGTTCGCCCATTCAATGTGCTCCGGTAGATACCAAATTCTGGCGCTGGACCTACCGCTACTCGTTGCGGTGGCGCAACAGTTCTAAGTTTGTTATAGGTAATGAAAACTTGGTAGTTCAGTGGAATAACCCGGCAGCCACAGTCAGCAATTTAAAAGCCTGGTACTCTGATGCAGGGGGTACAACGTGGTACTCGAATGTTATATTAAGTAATTCTGCTTCCACAACATCAAGCGCTTACGCGCCCGCGGCCAATCCGTATCCTGAAATATTTCTTACTTACCGTAGCAGTTTTAATCCGGCTACAGGAGTATTAGATGGCACCAATTCTTTTATTTACCCAAAGGGTTCGGGGTTGTGCAATTTCAATGCGATTTCTTACCCGTTCAACCCAACTTATTTTGGGTGTAATGTGGGACAAAACCTAAAAAGCCAGGAGTTTATTTCTAACGATTGGGATAACCAAAACCCGGGTGTACTTAACTCGGCAGATATTCCACCTACCGGAGTAGGAGGATTCACCACTACTGATCAGGTGTGTTTAGGAACAAACGTGGGGGCACAGTTTAGTGATGCTTCCACCTTTAACTGTATGGGTAACGGAACAACCCTGCCTGTACCTACACAAGGAGCTTATACGGGCCCGGTAAACAATGCGCAGCGCTGGGTAAGGATCATTTATGGAGGCCAAAACTCGAGTGTTCCGGCCAATAATATTCCCAATATTGTAGTAAACGGTTTTGCAGTAACCGGGGCAGCGGGTGCACTAAATGCTTCGTTGGTTGGTAACCCTGCCATATCTAATGCTTATAACCTTGCACCACCCGTCAATACTCCTCCGGTTCCTGCCACAGTCAATGGTTACGTGGTAACCGGTGCAGGCGGACCGGGTGTGCCAGATGCAAACGGAGTAATTCAACTTAATGTACCGGCAAATGCCACCACTTCAGGTTTAATTAGCCAGTTGATCACTACGTCATCCCCATTAGGTCAGGTGGTGGGGCAGAAATTTTACATAACCATTCAATACTGGAACGCTTGTAACCCGTACCCGGGCAATAATCCTGTTGAATATACAGGTACAGTTGCCGGGCAGTATGTACAAATTGTTACCGCCCCTGCTCCTTTGGCCTCAACTGGCCGGGCGGTTTGTTACGATGGTACGAATAATATCAGTGCCATTAATTTTACTACAACCAGTTCAATCGGAGGATCAAGGCTAGGAGTTAACTGGTACAAATCTAATCCACAAACCGGTGGTACGGCCATGACCAACCCCAATGGAACTAATAGTTTAACCTTTCCGGCTAATAGATATACCTCCAGGGGGGGCATTGGCACGTTTGCCGTCAATAATAGCAACGGAGGGTACTATTCACTTTGGGCTACACAGACGGCAGCATCAGGGTCATCTACTTGCGAAAGTACCCCAGTAGAAGTGGTAATCTTTCAGCAACCCAACATAGGAACCAATACACCGAGCATTACCAGCGGCCCGACAGATGTGTGTAACAACACTACGCAGGCGTACACCTCATCAGCTCCGACTACACCTAAAACATTACCGGTTAATACATTTACCAATACCGGTATTGCACCGGAGAACGGGGCGATCAATTTTATAACCGATGATTTTTGGTCTCAGGGATTTGGAGCGCAGGTATCGCTCTCTGCCACACAGGGCACGTCAACCAATGCCACATTTAGTTTGTCGCCACAGCCGGCAACTTTTACTAATAATAATATTACAGTTAATCTACAATACACGGGTAGCCCTGTAGTAAACGTAAATACCCCGGTTACTTCACCTGCACCGCCACCGCCTCTTCCGGCTAACTACAGCATCACCCCTCAAACTAATTGCCCTAACAACAATACCAATGTTTCAGTAAATGTATGGGGGGTGAGCAATGGAGGCTCGATCAGCGTGCCGTCACAAACAATTTGCGAAGGAACCAACCCGGCTGCGGTGAGCGTTTCCGGCATAAGGGGTAACGTGCAGAACTGGCAAATGCAGGTAAATGGAGGTGGATTTTCAACTAATGCGGCATTGGGTACCGGTAATACCGCAACCATTAGTGCCGCTACGGTACCGATTGTGGGTGGAGCACAGACTACGTATCAGTTTTATGCTGTAGTAAAAAATGGACCGGTTTGTACACCTGCCAATAGTCCCACGGCAACAATCATTGTTAATCCGCGTCCAACCAATGCAGTTCTTTCGGGAACCACTACTATTTGTAAAGGTAATTCAACAAACCTAACGGTAGCAATAACCGGTGGGGTCAGTACTTATTCCGTAGTGTATAATGACGGATCAGGAAATATTACTGTAAACGGGTATGTATCAGGCAGCAATATTCCGGTGAGCCCTTCTGTGAATACTACTTATACATTGGTATCCGTGACGGATGCCAACGGATGTACTTCGGCTGCCGTTAGCGGTACGGCTACTGTTACGGTTCGTAATCTATCGGCTGTACTTTCATCAACCGGCCCCACTTCGCTTTGCCCCGCTCCGGTGCCCGGCAACTCTACAACAATTGCATTTACCGTTACAGATAACAATGGTAACGCATTAACTACTTACAATGTAAATTATCAGGATAACCTTGCAAACCTTTACAACACTGGTGCAGGCTATGTAAGCGGCAGCAATGTTACTCTTAGCAACATAGTTTCATCGAGAACTTTTTCGATCACCAATATTACCGATCCGCTGGGTTGTACGACTAATCCTAATACAGGTAGTGTGGCCATCACGGTAGGGAGTGCCCCTTCTTCTGCTACTTTCAGTGGTGGAGGCTCGGTTTGTTTAAATGGATCATTAAATCTGAAACTGGTCATTTCTGGAGGTGTCTCTCCATACCAGGTTACTATCCCCGGCATAAACGGTGGCAGCCCGTTTGCCTACACCAGTGGCAACCCGATAGCTGTGCCCACTTCCAGTACCGGAACGATAAACTACTCAGCCACAGTAATAACTGATGCCTGCGGGGCTCCTTTACCCTTGGCAAGCATTTCAGGAAATCCTCAATCGGTAACCGTCAATCCGTTGCCTGTTGCCAACAATTCAATTGCTGCTGTGGTGTGCTCTCAAACTAATCTCAACATCAATACCTCTGCCAATATTACCAATGGCGTAGCGAGCACATTTGCCTGGACAGCAGCCTACACGGGTGGAATGACAGGCCCGGCCAGTGGTACAGGAAATATCACCGGAGTGGTGGTCAACAAAACATCGGCTGTACAAACGGCTACCTTTACAGTTACTCCCACTTCTGTTACCGGGTCTTGCCCCGGGGCAAACTTTACGATTACACAAACCGTAAATCCGGAGCCGGTTTCGGCCAATCAAACGCTGACTGCTCTTTGCTCTCCGGCAACCGTAACCATCAATCCACAAACTCAAGGTGTTAACCAGCCAGGCGGCAATAATATAGCTAGCACATTTACCTGGACAGGCAGCTACGGAGCCCTGACGGGAGGAGTGGCCAGTGGAAGCGGAAACATTACCGGGTTTGCACTAACCAATTCAACAGGAGCCGCTATCAATGCTGTTTTCACGGTAACACCAACGGCTAATACCGGATCTTGTGTCGGTTCTAATTTTACGATCACGCTTCCGGTTAATCCATTGGCTAATATTTCAAGTCAGCCAGTAAATGACACCAAATGCTCTGGGCAAAACTCTTCATTCTCAGTAACGGCTACCGGGCCAGGCTTGTCATACCAATGGCAGGTAAGTACCGATGGTGGCGCTACCTGGAGTAATCTTTCTAACGGAGCGCCTTACAGTAATGTAACCACTTCAACTCTTAACCTTACGGGAGTAACGGTTGCATTGAATGCCTACCAATATCGGTGCGTAGTGACTACGCTGACCAACGGAGTTTCGTGCCCCGCTAATACAACTGCAGCAACGCTCACGGTAAATCCGTTGCCTACGTCAACTGATCCGCTGCCTCAACTTTGTGAGGATGTGTATTTAGGAGGTTCGCATGCTAATGTTGACTTAACAAGCTATAATGCATCAGTTACCAATGCACCCACAGTGGCTTGGTATAATGATGCCGGGCACACCAGTTCGGTGGGCACACCTACCAGTGTTACGGTAACCAATGGTAAGGTTTATTATTTTGTAGCTACCTCAGCGGCTACGTGTATTAACACAGGCACACTTACGTTCACCGTGAACCCGTTGCCACAAGCAGTAACTAAAAATTATTCGTATTGCGAAGATCACAGCGGGGCAACCCCCATTCCGCCACACAGTAATTCACATGCCGGTATTGATTTGACTTCATACAACACCACGATAGCGGGAGGTTCGATGAGTAATCGTTCGGTAGCCTGGTATTCTGATGCAGCACTGACTACATTGATTCCTTCACCCAATAATTATACCCTGGCACCGGTACTTCCGGCCACTACGATAACTGTTTATGCAAAAGTAACCAACACCGTAACAGGCTGTACCAATTCAGCAAATGTTAATCTGACGATTCTTCCCAGGCCGATTGATAACCCGATCTCTGGAAATGCTTCGGTATGTACCGGTACGAGTACTATTTTGTACCAGGTTGACCCGACACTCAATATTGGATCAAATTATACCTGGAGCGTGGTGGGCACTCCCCCCTCAGATGTTACTTTATTTGCAGGTGGAGGAACGAATTCATCCAACTTTTTTGTGCTGCTCCGATTTCCATCGGCTACCGGTACCGTTGCTCTCAGTGTATTTGAAACGTTGAACGGGTGCTCTGGTAATACGCAGAATATGACAATCAATGTCAACTCGGCACCCAGTGCTAACACCATTAATGGAGTTACTCAGGTATGTACCAACCAAACAGCAGTACCGTATGCAGTAGCTTCTCCCAATGTGACCTCAAATTATACATGGACTGTTTCACCCGATGCATCAAATGCAGGATCTGTAACCGCTAACGGAAGTGCGATCAATGTCAATTTTGGTGTGATTAGCCCAGTAACCATTACAGTAGTTGAAACGGCCTCATCCGGTTGTGTGGGTGCACCCGCAAATATTGGCGTAACAGTTAACCCTCGACCAGCCATGACTTCGGCTACGACTGCCTCGGTGTGCAGCGGGCAAGTTCCTTCGCTGGTGTTCACCTCCAATATTGCCAGTACGTATGCGTGGACAGTGACCAATATTACCGGTGGGATCACAGGGGTAACTAATGGACAATCAGGTAACGGAGACTTATCCAGCACATTTACTGCCGGAGTCTTACGCAATAAATCAGGCGCTGTTGGATCGGTAACATTTAATGTTACTCCCACCGCCTCAGCGGCTCCCAACTGCCAGGGTACTACGCAAAGTGTTGTGCTCACAGTAAACCCTGAACCCGTTTTGGTCAACCCTCAAACAGCAACCATCTGCAGTGGCTCTGCAGTGAATTATACCATTCAGTTGAATCCCCTTAATCTGCCTCCGGGAACGGTGTACAGTTGGCCTTTGCCCACCATGTCTGATGCAAGCGTGCAAGGTTCGGCAGTTACCAGTATGAATGTGCCTATTACGGATGTATTGAACAACACTTCGTCAGGTACGATCACGGCTACGTATGCAGTTACTCCGGTAAGTGGTGGCGGGTGTACCGGTGCTACACAAAATGTGGTGGTTACGGTCAATCCTCAGCCGGCCATGAATGCGGTGAACACTCAACAATGTAGTGGTACCGCTATAGGAGTGTCGTTTACCAAAACAGCCGGATCGCCAATCATCAATAACTATAACATTACATCGGTCATTGTGCCGGGTGGGTTGGTGGCTTCTGGAAGCAATGCGGTAATTCCGGCTAATGGGGTTAGTGCAACCTACATTTCGAATGATTCTTACCTGAACACCACGCTTAATCCGCTGATTGTTCAATACACAGTTGTTCCAACAACCAGTGCGGGATGTTTGGGGAGCCCGACATCAGTTAATATTACAATCAACCCTCAGCCTTCGCTTTCAGCCACATTAGATAAAACCTTGTGCAGTGAGCTAGCAACCGGTCTGACGCTGAGTACCATTGCCGGGTCAGTTCCGGCTACGGGCTATAACATCACAGGTATTACCATAGCTCCGGGATTAGTGGCAGGCGGAAGCAATGCGGTTGTGCCGGCATCCAATGTAGCTCCCGGTTATTTGGCCAGTGATCAATTTACGAATACGGGAAACGCACCTTTAACGGTAGTATATCAGGTAGTTCCGGTAAGCGCATTAGGCTGTAATGGTAATCCACCCAAGTCCATAACGATGACCATTCTTCCTGAGCCAGTAGTGGCAAATGGATTAAGTGGTTCGAAGTGCAGCGGAATTGCTACCGGACTGACATTGAATACCAATGGTACCTCAGTGGCTGCAGCAAACTATAATATTACCACCCGAACAATTGCTCCGGGGCTTGTGGCCAGCGGTGCAAATGCAGTTGTTCCCGCTGCAGGTGTACCGGCCTCTTACTTAGCAGGAGATGTCTTTACTAATACCACCAGTGCTGCATTGGCAGTGACGTATACCGTTGTTCCAATCAGTGCTTCGCCTTGTACTGGTCAACCTAAGATAATTACTATTACCATTAACCCGGAGCCGGTGATGTCTCCGGCAGGCACGTCCCCGGTATGTAGCCGGGCGGCCATCGGTCTTGCATTAAATACCAATGGTACTTCTGTAGGTGCAGCTAGTTACAACATCACAGCACGTTCTATTTCGGCCGGGCTAACTCCCAATGTGGCCAATGCGGCTGTTCCCGCATCTGCTGTACCTAGCAATTATTTAGCGGCTGATGTGTACACCAACACAGGTGCAAATCCATTGACAGTTACTTATACAGTTGTTCCCGTTGGATCAATAGGTGGTTGTTTGGGTCAATCTCAAACCATTATTGTGACAATCAACCCTGAACCGGTGATGTCATCTTCGTTAGATGGTACAGTCTGCAGCATTGTACCTATTGGGTTGACTTTGAATACGAATGGGTCATCGGTAGCAGCCAATACTTACAACATTACAGCTATTTCTGTTGACGGTGGGTTGACTCCCGGGAGCAATGCAGTTGTTCCGGCAAGCAATGTAGCGGCCGGCTACCTGACCAATGACACCTACACCAATACAGGCACGGTACCGTTAAATGTAGTGTATACCGTGGTGCCGGTAAGTGGAGCCGGTTGCTCAGGCAATCCATTAAACATTACACTTAAGGTAAACCCAATGCCCATTGTATCAAACGGCCTGAATAAAGCGGCCTGTAGTGGTGCGGCAGTTGGTCTTACCTTAAACACCAACGGTGTATCGGTAGCGGCCGCAAATTATAATATCAGTTCAGTATCAGTTGATCCGGGTTTAACAGCAGGTGGAGGTAACGCAGTGATCCCGGCCAACAATGTGGCTACCACCTATTTGCTTAATGATAAATACACCAATACCGGAAATACTTCTTTGCCGGTTGTCTATACGGTAGTGCCAATTAGTGCCGCGGGTTGCCCGGGGCCTTCTCAAACCATTACGATAACCATCAATCCCGAGCCTGTTGTTTCCGGTTCATTGGGTAATTCTGTATGCAGCAGTACGACCATCGGGCTTCTATTAAATACTAACGGGTCTTCTGTGGCCGCTGCGAATTATAATATCACAGGCAGAACAGTAGCGGGAGGACTTACTCCTAAAGGCACCAATGTTACCGTTCCGGCTTCTGCTGTAGCTGCCAATTATTTAGCCGGGGATATATACACCAACACAACAACGTTACCACTGAATGTAACTTATACAGCCGTTGCCGTGAGTGGTGCCGGATGTGTGGGCCAACCGGTTACGATAACTATCGTGATTAATCCCGAACCGGTACTATCTAATGGTTTGAACGCTACCCTTTGCAGCAGTACAGCTACTGGCTTGACGTTGGCTACCAATGGCACATCTGTGGGAGCTGCAAGTTATAATGTGACCAACATTTCACTTTCTCCCGGACTGACCGCAAGCGGGGGTAATGCCGTGATCCCATCAACGGGAGTAGCTAATAATTACCTTGCCAATGACCAATTTATTAATGTCACATCCAATGCATTAACGGCCACCTACTCGATTGTACCAGTCAGTGCTTCGGGTTGTGTTGGTGCACCAGTTAATGTGGTGATGACCATTAATCCTCAGCCGGTTGTTTCATCATTATTAAACAATACCGTGTGCAGTGATGTGGCTACGGGGCTGACATTAAGCACTAATGGAACATCAGTTGCTGCACTGAATTACAACATCACAGTTCGAACCATTGCTCCGGGGTTGGTACCTGCCGGAGCCAATGCCACAGTACCCGCCACCGGGGTAGCGGCATCGTATTTGTCGGCCGATAAATTTAATAACATTACAACCGCGCCACTTAATGTTGCCTATACCGTGGTGCCGGTTAGTGGAGCTAATTGTGCGGGCACCCCGATGACCATCACCATTACGATTAATCCTAAACCCGTATTAAATGTTTCACCGGTTACACAATGCAGTGGTGTGGCTACAGGTTTGTTATTAGCCACCAGTGCGTCATCGGTAACGGCTCAGAATTATAACATTACGGCTATCTCTATCCCACCCGGATTGACCGCAGACGGAACGAATGCCGTAGTGCCTGCCTCCGGTGTTAATGCCAATTATTTAGCTGGTGATGATTTCACGAATACAGGTGCTGGTGATTTAACCGTTACATATACCGTGGTGCCGGTAAGTTCATTAGGTTGTGCCGGTCAATCGATGCCCATAGGTGTCACCATTCATCCACAACCGGTTGTGGCTACTACCCTCAACAATACATTGTGCAGTCGTTCTCCGGTTAATTTAGTTTTGGCAACCAATGGTACCTCAGTGGCCGCAGCGAATTATAACATAACGGCTATCAGTATCCAGGCAGGTTTAGTGGCCGGGGGATCAAATGCAGCTGTTCCGGCAACAGGAGTTGTGAGTACCTACTTACAAAATGATACCTATACCAACACCACCAACTCTGCCCTTACAGTTTCTTATACGGTAGTTCCGGTAAGTGCAGCCGGTTGTTTGGGTAATCCGCAGGTTATCACTATGACGATTAATGCGGAGCCTGTTGTTTCTACTTTTCTCAATAATACGGTATGCAGTCAGGCAAACATCGGGTTGACTCTGAACACAAATGGTTCATCTGCATCAGCCGCTAACTATTCTATTACAGCAAGAAACATTACTGCCGGGTTAACTCCATCACCGTCTAACGTAATTGTACCGGCTACGAATGTGGCAGCAAGTTATCTGGCATTGGATAAATACACCAATACAGGTGGGGTTGCACTTTCTGTGACGTATACCGTTGTGCCATTTAGTGCAGCAGGTTGCCAGGGGCAGCCCCAGATAATCACGATCATGATTAATCCTGAGCCGGTGATTCCGACCCTGGATGCCCCCGTTTGCAGCAGCGTGGCTACCGGATTGCTACTGACTACCAACGGTACGTCTGTAGCAGCAACGAGTTACAACATTGTTTCAATTACTGTAGGGGGTACATTGGTAGCAGCCGGAGGAAATGCGGTTGTACCGGCTACGGGTGTTGCCGCTAGTTATTTAGCATCTGATGTTTTTAAAAACATAGATAATTTTTCACAAACAGTAACGTATGTTGTTGCTCCTATGAGTGGAGCTTCATGCCTGGGTGGAAATAAAACCATTACGCTCACGATTAACCCCGAACCTGTGGGTAATAATTTCACTGATCCGCAATGCGCTACCACATTAAATCACAGCATTGTATCTCAAATCACCAATGGTGTTAATTCTGTGTTTACCTATACTGTGGCCACTAATAACCCCGGGGTTCCACCGGCTGCCAATAGAACCGTTGCTTCAGCTGCTAACATCACTGATAACTATGTTAATAACACAGGTAGTCCGGCAACTCTTACCTACACGATTACGCCCTTTAGTTCTGTCAACAATTGTCAGGGGCAACCATTCAATTATATTGTCGTCATTAATCCAACACCTGTTGGAGCCAATAATACACAGGCGGCTCTTTGTTCGCATAATGCCTTTACCATTAATCCACAATCTCAAATTACTAATGGGGTAACAGCTACGTTTGCCTGGACAGCCGTGTACGATGCCGGTTTAACCGGTGGTACAGGAACAGGTTCTGGCAATATTGCGGATAATCTGACCAACTTAACCGGTGCGGCACTGAATGCAACGTACACCATTACCCCGAGTGCAGGGCCATGTTCAGGTACAACATTTACGATTATCCAGCCTATCAATCCGGAGCCGGTGATGGATCCTACACTCTCACCTAAAACAATTTGCAGTAATAATGCTACGTCACCTAATCCAACCAACATTGTACTAAATACAAATGGTACTTCGGTAGCTGCAACATCTTACAATGTGTCACTGGTAAGCCAAGATGCCGGGTTGACCGGTTCGCCCACCACAGGTACTACACTGGGTGCAAATGCTATTAAAAATGATGTGTACAACAATGTAGGCCCGGTTTCATTGAAAGTAGTATATCAAATTATTCCCAAATCGGCAGCCGGTTGTACGGGCGCACCTTTCAATATTTCAGTTACGGTAAATCCTGAACCGGTAGTGGCCGCATTGAGCAACACAGTTTGCAGCCGTGATGTTTCCAATGTGTTACTCACAACCAATGGTACATCCATAGGGGCATTAAACTATCAGTTGAAAGCGGTTACAGTTCCGGGAACGATTACCGCCAATCCTTCAAATACGGTGGTGGGAACGACCAGTGGAGTTTCGCTGATCAAAAATGATTCCTACACCAATACAACCAGCGGAGCGGTAACAGTAACATATAGTATTCTGGGCATCAGTGCATCGGGTTGTCAGGGGCTTGCCCAAACCATTTTGGTTACAATAAACCCCGAGCCTATTATGGTACCCGGGTTGGCCACGGTATGTAGCAATGTAGCTTCTGGGGTGGTGCTTGGGCCAGCTGGAGGGTCGGCTGCTATATCACAGTATAACCTGAACCAGATTCTGACACCCGGAGGATTGACTCCGGCCGGTACAAATGTGGGATTAGGTACGTACTCAACTAATAATTTTTTAGCCAACGATGTATTTACCAATACAACCAACTCTCCGTTAAATGTAGTTTATACGATTGTTCCGGTTACGGCCAGTTTATGTAAAGGCTTATCACAGACTGTAACGCTTACGGTTAACCCGGCACCGGCCTTGGCAGGCTTAAATACTACGGTTTGTTCAACCAGCGCTACCAATGTAGTATTTGCCACCACGCCCACCAGTGTGCCTGCGGCCAGCCCGAATGGGTATAACATTACCAACATCGTCATTCAGGCTGGGCTTACTCAAACAGCTGGAAATACGGGATCACCAAGAAATGGGGTCACCAGTTCGGAAATTCAAGGAGATAAATTTACCAATTCAACCAACGGTACATTAACAGTAACGTACACAGTTGCACCGGTATCAACAGGAGGTTGTGTTGGCCCGACAGGAAACATTGTGGTAACAGTTGAGCCAACGATTAAAGCTACGGTAGTGCCTGCTTCATTGACACAGAGTATTTGCAGTAATACCCAGACCAATATCGCGTTGAGTTCACCAACTATTCCTTCAACAGGAGCAGCTTCCATTTCATTTAGTTACACAGCTACCTCGAGCCTTGGAGGTTCTATTTCAGGATTTATTCCTGCGGTAAGCAATCTTCCACCCGGAACGATTACCGATAATCTTGTCAATACGGCAAACAACGCGGGTACGGTTACTTATGCAATCACAGCAGTTTCCAATGGCGCAGCAGGCGGATCCGGATGCTCCAGCCAGGCAGTCAATTTTGTTGTGACCGTGGATCCGTTGCCCAAACTTATAGCCACTCCGTTGATTCAAACCGTTTGCTCTCAGGTACCGAGCAACGTAGTGTTGACTTCACCTACAAACCCATCGGCCGGAACGATTCGGTTTAATGTGATCAGTTCTACACCCACAGGCGGAATGGTGCAAACGGCTCCTGCAGTTCCTGCTGCTTTCTATACCGTGGGTCAATCAATTAAAGACGCATGGAATAACACTACTGTATCCCAGCAAACCGTAGCGTATGTATTGCAGCCCGTGGTCAATGGCGGTTTAGGTTGTGTAGGAAATAACACCAGCATCACCCTGAATGTAAATCCGTTGCCGGTTCTTACGGCTACTTCGCAAGCACCTATTTGCAGCGACAGTACTGTAAATATTTCGTTATCATCAAATGTGATTGGAACGATAAACACATGGACTACATCTATTGCACCTTTGGGCTCTGTGCTTGGCGCAGGAGGAGGATCGGGCGATCTTATCATGCAATCGCTGCGAAACACCGGAAGCGTTCCGTCAACTGTTACCTATACCATTACACCCAAGGCAGCAAATTGTACGAACACCCCCGTGGTGGTTAATGTAACGGTTAATCCAACCCCTACTATTTTGGCTTTGCCCGCAACACAAGTAGTTTGTTATGGTGCACCCTTGAATATACCGTTAACAAGTGCGGTAACGGGAGTGAACTATGCCTGGACGGTTGATCCTAATAATTCGGGAGTTCCTCTATCCGGATCGGCCTCCGGAGCGGGTGCTAACTCTTCGGCAGCAATAAGTATAGCGGCAGTAAGCGACACTTTAAGTTTTTCATCCGATAGTTTTGGCTACTACATTACGCCTACTGGTCCGGCACCTACGTTTTGCCCGGGCTTGCAAAAAACGGTAAACATTCAGGCTGGAGCTCAATTGAAGGCGAAATTTTTAAATGATCCGGTCAATAATATTTGTGCAGGCACGAAAGACTTTTTGCAGGTGCAGTTAAATGGCCAGGCTCCATTTACATTAGTTTATAATGACGGAAGTAATGTGACACTAACCAAGGTATCTAATTTTAAAGCTATACCGATTAGCCCTACCACTAATACTACGTATAACTTAGTGTCCATGAAAGACAACTTAGGGTGCCCTCAATCATTGACTGGCCAAGTCATCTACAATGTGTTTCCTCAATTAACGGCAGCGTTTACAGTGGGTACAGTTCCACAGTTTTCAGGCGGAAATTCTACAGTTACGTTTACCAATACCTCTACTCCGCAAGATGCTGCTCAGTACAGTTATGTGTGGAATTTTGGCGTAGATTCAGCACCGGATTCAGTTAATAACATAGGCCCCAATTTCTCCGTCAATTATTCCTCACCGGGAAGAAAAATAATATCACTGACAGTTACGAACTTATCACCCAATGCGGCAGGGCTTTCTTGCTCTGCTAAGATGACCACTCAAACCATTAATATTCTGGTGGCACCTGTTGTGGCAGCATTTCAAGCAACACCTCCTGCTGCATGTTTCCCCTCATCGTTGACGGTTACACAAAATACTTCGGGTGGAGATGAAAGCAATTGGCAGGTAACTGATAAGAATAATAATATTGTTGGCCAGTCCACGGCACCACTTCCGGTATTCACGATTACACAACCCGGTGAATACTATATATCGCTCACGGCCGTGTATTCAAAAACAGGCCAACATAATACGTTGGTGCAAGGACCATTCATAGTGTACGATAAACCGCAGGCTGTATTTTTGGCAAATCCACCCACGGTTTATGTGCCCGATACTCCAATGAAGTTAATCAACAACAGTTTTGGTGCAACTGAATTTAATTGGGATTTTGGAGATGGAAATAATTCAACCGACTTTGAACCAACGTATACCTATAAGTTCCCCGGAGTATTTACGATTTCACTCATTGCATCGAACGACCACGGGGGTGGTATCATCTGCCGCGATACATCACAACAAAAAATACTGGCCAAACAAGGTGGGGTGGCTAAAATACCCAACGCGTTTACTCCCAGCACAGCCGGCCCGAGCGGAGGCATATCCGGTGGTACCAATGATGCCAATAATTATATTTTCTTGCCTCAGGTAAAAGGTGTGGAAGAATTCAACCTACAGATTTATGATCGTTGGGGTAATCTTATTTTTGAAAGCAATAATCAAACGGTGGGTTGGGATGGCTATGACCAAAATGGCAGGCTGATGCATGCGGGTGTGTATGTGTATAAGCTTACCCTTCGGTTGTCAGATCAACAGCGAACTACACAAGTGGGTGACGTTACTTTGATCCGTTAAAAGCTATTATATTTGAGAAGATGAAAAGTATTTGGGTCGTATTTTGTATTTGTGTCAGCTCTTTTGCAGCATCTGCTCAAGATCCTCAATTCTCTCAATACTATCAGGCACCGTTATACCTCAATCCCGGTTTTACCGGCATCACACCTCAGCAAAGATTGGTGGTGAATAACCGCATTCAGTGGCCCAACCTTCCGCAGGCTTTTAATACATTCATGGCGAGCTATGATATCTGGGTAGATGAACTGAGAAGCGGGTTTGGGGTAATAGCCAGTACGGATAAAATGGGATCGGCCGGGTGGCGCACCACTACCTTTGGTTTAACCTACAGTTACAAAGTAAGGCTGAATGAAAAGATTGTCTTTTCACCCGGGCTTTATTTTGGCTATGGTATGAATGGACTTGATCGTTCAAAACTTATACTGGGCGATCAGCTTACGTATGGCGCTGCTGGTTCTCTTGATCCGGCTTTACAAAAATTGGGAAACCAGCAATATTTTGATTTTGGATCTGGTTTTCTGTTGTATAGTAAAACACTTTGGTTTGGCGCGTCTTTCAGCCATATGAACCAGCCGAATGTTTCGGTATTAAATGAGGTGGACAGGCTGGGAATGAAAACGACTATCCATTTTGGTGCGAGATTAAATTTAATGAACGGCTTGCGCTCGCCCGATCGCCCTTCTTACCTCACACCCTCATTTGTTTTCCGCAATCAGTCGGGGATTACCCAGATGGATGTGGGAATCAATTATCACGTAGATCCTGTTTCGATTGGCTTTTGGTATAGAGGCAAGCCTTACCAGAAAAGTGTGATTGGTTCTGTGCAGCAAGATGCTGTCATCTTCTTACTGGGAATCTATCTTAAGGATTTTACGATTGGGTATAGCTATGATTTTACTATTTCTCCGCTGGCTACTTCGGCTGGAGGTGCACATGAAATATCGCTTATTTACGAATTTGCAGCCAAGCCTCTGCATCGAGGAGTGAAGAAACGCAATCGCCTGATTCCTTGCCCCACGTTTAATAACAAACCGGGTTTCTGGAACTAGCCTGACTACTTAACTTACATTGAAGTAAAACAAAATGAAATGAGGTTGGCGCCCATTTTCAGCGCCTCTTGCCGTTTGCTTTCAGGATCGTTATAAATTCGTTGATCTTCCCAGCCATTTCCCAGGTCACATTCATAAGAATAAAATAAAACAAGCTTGCCTTCATGAAAAATACCAAATCCCTGGGCAGGCTTTCCATCGTGTTCATGTATTTTGGGAAGCCCTTTTTCAAATTCAAATTTTTGATGATAAATGGGGTGAGAGAAGGGGATTTCAACCAATTCTGATTCAGGGAATACTTTTTTCAACTCCAACCTGAAAAACTTATCGAGGCCGTAGTTGTCATCTACATGCAAAAATCCGCCACTCAATAAATAATTTCTGAGGTTTTCTGCTTCAGCCGGAGAAAAGACCACATTTCCGTGGCCGGTCATGTACACATAGGGGTAGTTGTAAATTGATGGGCTGCCTACTTCAACAATATCTTCTTCTTCTTGCAGATGAGTGCTTAGTTCTTTATTACAAAACTTGATCAGGTTGGGCAAGGCAGTTTTATTGGCATACCAATCGCCACCTCCGTTATACTTCAGTTTGGCAATTTTTAATTGAGCCAGTACAGGGTTTGCCAAAACAATCCAGCAGATGAACAAAAAAGGCCTTTGCATTAAATTATTATAAAATTGCATTAAAATTAAAAATCTCACCTTTTTTACTCGGGCAATTAAACCAATCAGGTAAAAACCTTTCCAAGCAACAAAAAACTAAAAACCTTTATGAAAAACAAAAGCTTGTTTAGAATGAAGAGCTGGGCTGCTTGGGTGGTGGGGTTCTTCGTGGCGTTGGTCTCCTGTCAGAAAGACAGTGATGTACTCAATGCAAATGATGTACAAAATGTAAACACCGAGGCAGCTGCAGCAACGTACACCAATGAGGCAAGCGACATTGCTACCAGCACGATGGGGGCCATATCTACTTCTCAGTTGGCCGGGGCAAGAGAATCAGGCTATGTATTAAGAAATTTGGTGAATTGGGATGAGCGGTTGCAATGTGCGGTAGTCACCATTATCCGTACAGGCTCAAAACAAAATCCGTCAGGCAGCATTGTGATAAACTACGACTCCTTATCATCAACTTGTACCGACTCGCACGGAGTAAGACGCAAAGGTCAAATTATCATCACCTACTCAGGAAGGAGATGGATGCCCGGGTCTACCTATAACATCCGGTTGGTTAATTTCTATCGCAACGATATACACATTGAAGGTAACTTAACATTAACCACTCAGCAGGCTGACACATCACAATATTTGCTGTTTAAGTCAGTGCTAGACAGTGGCAAGGTTACGTTTGGCGATGGTAAATTTATTACCCGAGAGCATACGATCACCCGCGAGTGGGTACGCACGCCATCTCCGTTGACTGATGAGTGGATTACCCTGACAAAAAACCCCGTGGATAACTCTTTTAGCCAGGCAAAAGGCACATGCAAAAACGGAGAAACATACACCATGCAGGTTACTAAAGATATTGTTGAGAAAGCTTCTTGTCGCATCAACAAAATATTTATTCCGGTAAGTGGCACCAAAGTGATAACGGTAGGTAATGAAACGTACACGATTGATTATGGAAACGGTACGTGTTCTGATGTAATCACCATAACTATAAGAGGGAGACTGAAACAAATTAATTTTAACCCGGAAGGAAACTAACGCTAAAACAGGTAACCGGGCACTGGTTACCTGTTTTTTTATTTTATAATTAAACCTTGTGTAACTTTTAAACTCTTACACAACAAAACTAAAACTCCAAATCAAAATGAAAAAAACAATGTTGAAAGGATTATCGGCAGTTGTAGTGGCGGGTATGATCATGCTCGCCTCGTGCAACAAAAGCAATGACAATCCGCTGAGCGTCACCGATACACAAAATGTAAACTCTGAGTCGGTTTCTGCTTCGCAAAGCAACGAAGCCAGCGATTTGACCAATTCCGTAATGGACAATGTTACAGATACGCAGTTGGCTCAAGCCCGTATGGAGTGGACGATTGACCTAAGCGGCAAAGACGGCCGTCTGAAAGGAGCAACTATTACGATTAACGGAACAGGTACAAAAGACGATCCTACCGGAACGATTACCATTGATTTTGGATCGGGTACTACCGGAGCGGATGGCATTACACGCTCAGGCCAGATTGTTATTACTTACTCAGGCAAAAGATTCCAAGAAGGCTCAACACGCAGCATCAGTTTTAACAACTATTCGCGCAACAAGATTTCTCTTACCGGTACCATTCTGGTTACGGTTACTTCGGTAGATTCAACCACCACTGCCGGCACGTGGGTTATCACACATAGCCATACAACGCCCCAGGCACTGACGTTTACCTTTGCAGACAAATCTACGGCAACCCGTACAGCTACTTATACTTCTGTGTGGACTATTGTATGGACTAACCTTGGCCAATCTACTTTAACCCATAAAAAGGGGGGTACTGCTAATGGCACAACCCGAAAAGGTGCATCGTATAATATGAGTATTACTTCTGACATAGTGTATTCAGCAGCATGTGTATTCACAGGATATTATTTTCCACAGTCAGGAGCGAAGACTTTATCTGTAACCAATGCAGGTTCGTCTTCTCCCAATATTTACACCTTTACTTTTGGCAGCGGCAGTTCAACATCTTGTACGAATACGGTAACCATTGCCTATAACGGTAAAACCAAGACAATTACCATTAGTGGTGATGGCAACTAAAAGATTTTGAGGGGTTGGTGAGGTAGGTAAAGCCCTGGCGGAAACGTCAGGGCTTTTTTGTTTGCGTTCTGTTAAGTTATTTGCATAAAAATTGAGTTCATGCAACAGTACCTTGATTTGATGAAAGACATTTTGGAAAACGGAGCAACCAAGACCGACCGCACCGGCACTGGTACAAAATCTGTTTTTGGGAGACAACTCCGATTTGATTTAGCCAAAGGTTTTCCGTTGGTGACCACCAAAAAACTTCATCTACGTTCCATTATATATGAATTACTTTGGTTTTTGAAAGGCGAAACGAATATCAAATACTTGAAAGATAACGGAGTTACAATTTGGGATGAATGGGCTGATGAAAACGGTGAACTCGGCCCGGTATATGGAAGTCAGTGGCGCAGCTGGCCATCTCCTGATGGGCGAAAAATTGATCAGATGGCTAATGTCATCCACCAGTTAAAAACAAAACCCGATTCGCGCAGGCACATTGTTTCAGCCTGGAATCCGGCTGAGGTTGATAACATGGCACTGCCACCCTGCCACGCCTTATTTCAGTTTTATGTAGCTGAAGGAAAATTGTCATGTCAACTTTATCAACGCAGTGCCGATTATTTTCTGGGAGTACCGTTCAATATTGCCAGTTATGCGTTGCTCACTGAAATGGTGGCTCAACAAACCGATTTGCTTTTGGGAGAGTTTGTGTGGACGGGGGGCGATGTGCATTTGTATTCCAATCACGTTGAGCAAGCTAAGCTTCAACTTTCTCGCGAGCCGTTTATGTTGCCAACATTAAAAATCAAACGAAAACCTGATTCTATTTTTGCGTATGAGTTTGATGATTTTGAGATAGTAAACTATCAAACACATGCCTCCATTAAAGCTCCCATCGCTGTTTAATTTTTATGGTAAACTATAATCCTAAAGTTTGGGTTGAGTTGATTTTTCACTCATACAGCAAGCAAGTGCTGAAAACGTTGTTGCCTGCACTCATTTTTATGGGTTTGTTTACGGCAACTTGTTGTTATTTGGAATTAACTTTTTTAAAAAGCCTTCCGGCTTTTACCACTGTTCACTCGTTGCTTGGCATCGTGCTGGGTTTGTTTTTGGTGTTTCGCACTAATTCAGCCTACGAACGATGGTGGGAGGGAAGGAAACTGTGGGGTAGCTTGGTTAACAGCTCACGCAATTTTGCCATGAAACTAAACGCTGTGTTAGGTCAGGGAATGGAAGAAGACCGAAAATGGTTTGCTGAAATGATCAGCCATTTTATGTGGGCCACAAAAGAACATTTACGTAAAGGGGTGGTACCAGACGACATGGAAATAAACAACAAAATATTTCTTGGGCAGTTGAAGCAAGCTGCCCACAAGCCCAACCGGATAGCCACGGCCATGTATTTAAAAATAGAGGAACTTTTTAGAAAAAATGTTATTACCGGTTTTCACCTCACCAATTTTGACAAGGAGATGAAAGATTTTGTTGACCTGATGGGATCTTGCGAACGAATTAAGAAAACCCCCATCCCGTACTCTTACACCATGTACATCAAAAAATTTATTTTCATCTACATCATTACGTTGCCTTTTGGGTTTATCCCTACGCTGGGGTACTATACTATTGCGGTTGTGCTACTGGTAGCTTTTGTGTTATTAAGTGTAGAACTGATTGCTGAAGAGATTGAAGACCCATTTGGCCAGGATATCAACGATTTGCCCACCGATGAGTTAACCGCGGCAATCAAAGCAAATGTGAAAGAGATTTTGAATGTTGATTAATGATTGGGTAGTAGGCAACAAGAAAAGAAATACTTTCTGTTTGATCATTTTTTCATCAGGGCATTAACCTTATCAACAAACTTTGTCTGCCAATCGCTGCCTAATTCTTTTTGGTAGGCTGCAAAAGTATTTTCGTTGTGGTCATTTATTTCTTTGGCTACAGCGGGGGCACGTTTGTAACTATTGAAAGTTCCCAACCGACTGGAAAACTCCAAATTGATTTTCATAATTTGAGCAACCGCATCGTATGCTTTCATTTGGTCAACAGCATGATCTCCCCATCCTGAAACCGGAACAATCCAAACAGGTAACTTTTTATTATAGATATAAACCTTATCAGTTTTTATCATACGGCTATGTTTTTGACAATAACAAGTTAACGACATTGCAAAGATGCCCATAACTAAAAATCCTATTTTGGTCTCTTTTGCCAATAATGTTCAAACCTTCTTTTTAAAATCTGAACCTAAAATCTTGTCCCATAGTGCAGAACTAACTCCAAATCCTTTGGTGGGCTCTTGATAATGGTGCAGCATATGGTGCTGTTTTATTTTTTTTAATATGGGGTTGTTGGAATTAAGGTGATGAATAGCATAGTGCGACATATCATAAATCAGGTACCCTGTGAGAAAGGCAGCAAAAAAAGAAGGCAGCCACAGGCCGGGCAAAACACTTTTGAACAGGAAATAAAAACCGGTAGCCAAAGGTATGCTTACTGAAGGAGGCATAACCAACCGAAGCCGGTCGTTAGGAAAATCATGGTGTACTCCATGAAAAATAAAATGCAGCCGCAAACCCCAGGCTGATTTAGGAACAAAATGAAAAACAAAACGATGTAAAACATATTCAGTGGCAGTCCAGACCAAAAGGCCACCGGCAAAACTTAATATAAAAAAGCCCACGCTAAACTCGGGTAACCGGATACCCTTAACCAGAAAAAAAATAATGGTAGGAATATAGATAATCAACGGAATACTGAAATGCACTTTGGAAAGCGCCTCCATCCACCCTTGCTTAAACATACGTGTAGATTCTTGAGAATTAGAAACAAATAACTTTTCCATCCTGCAAAGGTAATTCAGTTAAGGGAATTTCGTTTATTTATAAAATAAAACCGGAAAGATGAAAATTCTATTGATTGGATTGGTTGGGTTGACCCTGATAACTTGTCAAAAGAGCGAAGTGACTTCAGAATTTACTGGCCGGCAGGCCACCTATGGACTTGTGCAGGCTTCTTCGTATCCGGTAAATGGCACGGTTACATTCAAAGAAAGAAAAGATGGAGCCACTACCGTGGTTATTCAATTAAAAGGCACAACCGGAGTAGATCAACTTCCGGTACACCTTCACCCGGGAGATATTACGGCCAATGGCTCAGGCACGGTTGCCTTGCTGAACATGCTCAAGGCCTCAACCGGTGTAAGCACAACTATTATTTCAACATTGGCCGATGGTTCTAAAGTTTCATACTCAGATTTGCTAAAAACATCTGCCTACCTGAATGTTCACGCTTCCTCCTCAGGGCCCGAAAGTGCTATCATACTGGTTGCCGGGAATATTGGCAGCAACAGCACAAACTCTTTTTCTGCACGCATGCAGGTGGGCAATTGCACAACCACAAATAAGTAGCTCAAAAATCGAATCAGGCAATAATTTGCTTGCAATAGAGTTTATAGAAAGCAAAGCCTATCTGTAAATTTGCTCACGATGCGGTGTACCCCAAATGTATTACTCAGACTTTGCACAGTTATTGTTGGCTTGCTTTTGGCATTGACCTTGCCGGCTCAGTCGTATTTTCATTTAGACCAATCCATCCCGGTTGAACAAAATGGAAAATCCATAACCATGGGATGGGCGGGAGGTTTGAATTCTGCCCAAGTTAATTCGATTGATTTGAATGGAGATGGCATTCCTGATCTGGCCGTGTTTGACCGTACTGCCAATAAAGTCTTTACCTATCTCGCAGCAGGAGCCCAATACACGTATGCCCCCGATTATGAATCTTTTTTTCCGCCCGGTATTTCTGATTGGATGCTGCTGCGCGATGTGAACTGCGATGGCAAAAAAGATTTGCTGACTTCTAATACCGGTGGAATTTCACTATACATTAACACTACACAAATCGGTCAACCTCTTTCGTGGAGATTATTTAATACAGGAAGACCCCTGCTTACAACCGGGCTGAGCGGCACTATCAATATTCAAATGAATGCTACCGATATTCCAGCTATTGATGATGTAGATGGAGACGGTGATCTGGATGTGATTGTTTCAAGTTTTAATTTAGAAGGTTCGTTTGAGTTTCACCGAAACATGAGCTTTGAAAATACAGGCCGGTGCGATTCCATGCAACTGAAATTGATAACAAATACCTGGGGAAATATGTATGAGTGCGATTGCGGCCTGTTTGCATTCAATAACAAAAACTGTCCGGGTGTTCCCCGCATTCAGCACGATGTGGGTAAATCATTGCTCACGCTCGATCTGACCAATGATGGCCTTCACGATTTTCTTTTTTCTGAGCAGACCTGTAACTCACTTTATTTTTTCCCCAATCAGGGCACACCCATCAGCGCCTCGTTTAACAACTTTAGTATTTTTCCACCCGATGATCCAAGTGCTATTCTTTTTCCGGCTGCCTATTATGAAGATGTGGATTTTGACGGAGTGAAAGATTTGACGATTTCAACCAACGTAAGTGCACGCGTAGCTACAGCCTTTGACCTTTCTCAGTCGGTCTTGTTTTATAAAAACACCGGAACCAACTCGCTGCCTCAGTTTGCGTTTAGAAAATCGAATTTTCTACAAGATCAGATGATTGATGTGGGAAGCTATTCTTCTCCGGCATTTGCCGACTACGATGGAGACGGAGACTTAGACCTGTTCATCAGCTATTGGGCTACGGCCGATACGTTGGCTTCCATTTATCAGTACGAAAATACAGGCTCATTTATTCACCCGTCTTTTAAGTTGGTTACCAATGATTTTTTAAATTTTTCTTCCCTGGGTTTATACAATGTCAAAATCCAGTTTGCTGATATCAACAGCGATGGAAAAAACGATTTGGTATTTACGGCAACAGACAAAAAAACGTTTTCTACTCACCTCTACTATTTTCCAAATCAAGGCTCGTTTTCTTTTTCAGGAAACCCCATCCAGGTTGATTTGATTTTCACGCTCTCACAATATGAAAATATTTACCTGTACGATATAGATGGAGATGGACAGATAGATTTGCTGTACGGCAAGGCTGATGGCTCGCTTCAATACTACCGCAATTTAAGTTCGTTGAATTTTGTATTGAATAATTCTGCTTACCTGGGTTTGTCATCGGGTATCACGCGTTACTGCGTGTCGCCAACCATTGCCGATTTACAAAATGATGGAAAGCCTGATTTAATTTTAGGTAACAAAGGCACGGTCGTTATATTCCCTAATTTCAGGTCTAACAACAACGCAAGCGATACTTTATTAGTCAATAATCAACTAAAGGGTAAATACCAGGTAAAAAAACTTTCGAGTTATTTGTCGGTGACTACGGCTGATTTATACGCTACCAAAAACCCATTGGTGGTTGCCGGAAACATTACAGGCGGGCTCTATGTGTTAAAGTCAGATAGTTTGTCAGCTTCTCCATTTGAAAACCTGATCTCCCTGTACCCTAACCCGGTGGCCCTGATGCAAAATATCAATTTCAGAGGCACACAAAATTTTACAGTTCAGTTTTTTAATGTACTCGGACAAAAAATTTCTGAGACTATTCCCATTGAGGGCAATCAAATTGTTTCTGTGGCACAAAGCCTCAGCTCCGGGCTTTATTTTGTTCGCTGTCAATGGGCAGGAGGGGCGCTAACCTTACGGTTGGTAGTCCGGTAAAAAAATTGCCTTTCTTCATACTTTTTATTCGCTAAGCACATCTTTTTAGAAGATTTTGCGTTTGCTTCACATATTTGCACCCTTATGCCTGAAAAAAGCAGTATTTTTGACATGATCGGCCCGGTAATGATCGGCCCGTCAAGTTCACATACGGCCGGGGTGGTACGCATTGCTAAGGCTGCCATTAAAGTATTGGGCGGTGTGCCCGATGAAGCCGAAATAACTTTTTATAACTCCTTTGCCCGTACCTACGAAGGTCATGGCAGCGACCGTGCTATACTAGCCGGCTTAATGGATTTTGAAACAGACGACAAACGCATCAAAGAAGCAATTGACATTGCTCAGGAGAAGGGTTTGAAATACCATTTTAAATCCATAGGCAATGCTTCAACGCTTCACCCGAATTCCATTCGGTTAAAGTTAAAAAGAGGGGAGAACGAAGTGGAAGTGTTGGGCGAAAGCAAAGGAGGGGGAATCATTAACATTGCCGAGGTGGATGGGTTTAAAGCTGATTTTTCGGCTAATCTGCACACAGTCATTATTTTTGCCGATGATGTAAAAGGCAGTATAGCATTCATTGCTGATGTGTTGGCTCATGATGATTGCAACATTGCTACCATGTCAGTATCCCGCAAAGGAAAAAATGACCTGGCCTGCCAGGTTATTGAAATGGATTCGGGCATTAAACCTGTAACATTTGATTATTTAAAAAGTCTTAGCTGGATAAAAGAAGCTATTTATATTCCACAAATCAATTAGTGTTTATGAGGAGATTAGTACTTTTTGTTTTTTTTACAGGCAGTTTAGTTCAGGTTACCGCCCAGGAAAAATTGTCGATGCAAGAGTGTGTGCGCATCGCGTTAGATAATAACCTCACGGTGAGGCGCAGTGTGTATAATGTGGAGAGCAACCGTATCGGGCTGTTATCTTCTAAAGGCAGTTTTTTGCCTTCATTAACTTTTAGTACTTCAGCTAGTCAAAACTATGGCCGCAATCTTAACCCGGTAACCTACCAGTACTATCAAGGTGTGACTAAAACTATTAATCCTTCGATTATGAGTCAGATCACGCTGTTCAATGGACTCAAAAACCAATATACATTTCGCCAGAATAGAAAAAATGTAGAGGCTGCAGATTTAGATTTACAAAAAGCTAAAAATGATGTAATCATCAGTGTGGTAACTAATTATACCAATGTTATTTTGAATAAAGAGTTGATGGAAAATGCGCGGTTTCAGCTCAACTCAAGCAATCAGACCTTAGATAAAATTTCCAAGCAGGTAGATGCGGGCGCACTGTCTAAAAATAATCAACTGAGCCAGGAAGCCGTAGTAGCTACCAACGAAAGTAACCTGGTTACACAAGAAAACGCCTATAACCTTTCTTTGCTTACACTGAAGCAATCCATGCAAGTGCCTGCTTCTAATCAGTTTGAAGTGATTATTCCTGATCTTTCCATTGAAGATATGACAATCCCCCAATCACCGGAAGAGATTTATAAAACATCCACTGAAAGTTTGCCCCAGGTGAAAAGTGCTTTGTTAAAAGTAGAGAGTGCCGAGCTTGCCTTGAAGGCGGCACGTGCCAGTTTTTTGCCCCGGCTATCCGCAAGTTTTGCCGCTATATCAAACTACAACAGTGCCTCCGATGGTGCACGATATACAATTGGTCCTGCCGTGCCCATTACCATTGGTTATGTAAATGGCAACAACTCGCAACCGGTCACTACCATGATGCAACAGCAAATAAAAACAGCTGATCATTATAACCCCCGAGAGCAGATTACTGACAACTTATATAAAAACTTGGGGCTAAGCCTTTCGATTCCGATTTTGAATGGACTTCAAACGCGCACCAGTGTGCAGCAGGCAGTTATCAGTCGCGAGTTGGCCAACATTACGGTAAAAGAAACCGAGAACACCCTTCGCCAGTCTATTGAAACGGCTTATAACAATGCTGTGGCAGCCGCCAAAACGTATGTTGCAGCAGTAAAACAGGTAAACTCTAACGAAGAGGCCTTCCGTATGACGAACCAACGGTATGAGGCAGGCTCAGCCACCTACATTGAATACCAGGTTTCATCCAATGATTTGTTTTCAGCCAAGTCATCATTGTCACGGGCGAAATACAATTTTATTTTAACGAAAAAAATTCTTGAGTTTTATCAAGGTAAAACGATTGAATACTAAGTCTGTCAACTTTATCTAACTTCTAACTTCTAACCTCCAACTTCTAACTTCTATTATTCATGGCTAAGCAAAAGAAAAAATCAAATCGTTTGTTGTACTGGGGTATTGGCTCACTGGTCGTACTGATCCTTATTTTGATAGTTGGAAAATCTCAGGGTTGGATTGGTAAGTCACGTGAGTTAGAAGTGGAGTTGGGCAAAGCTAAAAAAGTATCCATTACCGAGAAGGTAAGTGCATCAGGCACGGTACAGCCGGTAATTGAAGTGAAAATTGCACCAGAAGTTTCTGGTGAGATCATTGAACTGAATGTGGAAGATGGTGACTCGGTGCGGTTAGCAGAGCCTTTGGTGAAAATCAGGCCTGATATCTTAAAAAGCCAGTTGGAGAGAAACGAAGCCTTGCTTAACCAGCAACACGCCAACGTGGAGGCCAGCAAATCTTCCATTTCAGTGTCACAGGCTAACTTAGAAAAGGCTGAGCTAGACTACAAAAGGCAAGAAAAACTGCACAACGAAAAAGTAGTATCCGATGCCGACTGGCAGACAGCCGTGCAGGCTTACATGGTGGCAAAAAATAATTTATTATCGGCTAATAAAAATTATGAAGCCTCAAAATTTGCATTGAGCAGTACCGAGGCTTCGGTAAGAGAAGCCCGTGAAAACGTGCGCAAGACTACGGTAGTTGCTCCAATGAAAGGAATTGTATCTAAGCTCAGTGTGAAAAAAGGAGAACGCGTGGTGGGTACTGCCACCATGACGGGAACAGAGATGCTACGCATAGCTGATTTGAATGTAATGGAAGTGCGTGTGAATGTGAATGAAAATGATATTGTGCGTGTTCACCTTCGCGACACCGTAGTCATTGATGTAGATGCATACTCTAATACCGGTAAGCAATTTAAAGGCCTGGTAACCAATATTGCCAACACAGCCAAAGACAAAACGTCAACCGATGCCATTACCGAGTTTGAAGTACGGATATTGATATTGCGATCATCGTATGACGACTTGATCAAGAAAGGAAACAAGTACCCTTTTCGCCCCGGTATGACAGCCAGTGTAGAGATCATTACTCAGAAGAAAAACAACGTGCTATCGGTACCACTTTCGGCTGTAACCACCCGCAACGCAGATGGACTGAGTACCGAGAAAAAACAAGGAGGCGGGCCTGATGACGGAGGACCTCAGAACGATAACAGCGAGCGCAAGGTAACCACAGGCAAAGAAAAAGCTGAAAAGAAGGATAAAATCGTGGTGTTTGTCAATGAAAAAGGAACGGCCAAAATGAAAGAGGTAAAAACTGGCATCAGCGATTATGACAACATCGAAATTTTATCCGGTCTGCCGGATAGTGTTGAAGTAATTACCGGACCCTTCCTGGTGGTATCGAAACGAGTGAAAGATGGAGATAAAGTGATTGCTGCCAAGAAAGAAGAAAAGAAAGAGGAGGGGAAGAAATAAAGAAAGATTAAAATTAGAAAACTAAAGAAGAGAGATTAACGTAAAAATTTAAAGTTGAAGAGTTGAGGCCAAGATTATTTTGGCTTTGGGTCTTCAACTTTTTATTTTTACTCTATGATTAAGCACCCTTGGCACGAAACCCCGGTTGGAGCAAGACCACCAGAATTGATCAACGGCATTATTGAGATTTCTACGGGTATGCACACCAAGTATGAAGTAGACAAAGATACCGGGTTGCTGAAGCTTGACCGCATCCTGTATTCAGCGGTCTATTATCCTGCCAATTATGGGTTCATTCCACAAACCTTGGGTGATGATCACGACCCGTTAGATATTATGGTTTTATGCCGCGAGCCCATTCAGCCGCTATGCCTGGTGCCTTCGCGAGTGATTGGTGTGATGCAGATGATTGATCAGGGATTAGCCGATGAAAAAATTTTAGCAGTAGCTGATAATGATGCCAACACCAAGCACCTCAATGATATTAATGAATTAGAATCTCATTTCAAATTAGAACTGAAAGAGTTTTTTGAGAGTTACAAAAAACTGGAAAACAAAGTGGTGATCGTTCCCGATTTTCAAGGTAAAGAAACAGCCATGAAAATCATTGAAAAAGCCATGGCGAATTACCGGGCTGAATTCAAAAAATAATGACGGGCAAGCCTACTTCTTTTCTCCTTATTCAAACAGCTTTTGTAGGTGATGTGATTTTGGCTACTGCCTTGGTTGAAATACTTCATCAATCCTATCCGGATGCAGCCATTGATTTTCTCCTTCGTAAAGGAAATGAGGGACTACTGGCCGGACATCCGTTGTTAAGGGAAGTGCTGATTTGGAATAAGAAGGAATCCAAGATCAAAAACCTTTTCAAACTGATTTCGGTTATCCGATCAAAAAAATATTCCTGTGTGGTGAATGTTCACCGGTTTGCCAGTTCAGGAATCATCACCGTTTTTTCAGGAGCCAAGACTACAATTGGTTTTAATAAAAACCCTTTGTCTATTTTTTTTTCCATTCGGATCAATCATGAAATCGGAAATACGCACGAAACAACACGCAATCAGAAATTGATTGAATCGCTGACGGACTCAACTGCTGCTCGTCCGCGTTTGTACCCGTCTTTACCGGATTTTGAGAAAACAAAAAATTATAAAAACGGTCAGTACATCTGTTTCGCGCCTACATCGGTTTGGTTTACCAAACAGTTACCGGCCGAGAAATGGATTGCATTGTTAAAGTCGATCAAAGGACAATTTGTTAATTGTTATTTACTGGGAGCCCCGGCCGATCATCACATCTGTGAGTCCATCAGGCTATCTGTTGCAGACTCTACGGTTATCAACCTGGCCGGAAAACTTTCTTTTCTTGAATCGGCTGCCTTGATGAAAGAAGCCACAATGAATTTTGTCAATGACTCCGCTCCAATGCACATTGCTTCGGCTATGAATGCGCCTGTTACGGCCGTGTATTGTTCTACTGTTCCAGCTTTTGGTTTTGGCCCGCTTTCTGATCAGTCATTTGTGGTGGAGACGAAAGAAAAACTGGATTGCCGCCCGTGCGGGTTGCATGGACACAAAGATTGCCCGAAAGGACATTTTAACTGCGCTTACTCCATTGAAAATGAACAGCTACTGAGTTCGTTAAAATGACTGCAGACGTGCATAAACCTGATGCACGGGCAAACCCATTACGGTAAAATATGAACCCACAATTTTTTCTATGGCAACCATGCCGATAAAATCTTGTGCGCCATACGCCCCGGCCTTGTCGTAGGGCTTGTAATGATCAACATAAAATTCAATTTCTTCTTTCGATAATGTTTTGAATGTTACTTCCGTCCGGTCGTCAAAACACTCGCATTTTTCTTGACTGAGTAAACATACGGCAGTGATGACGGTGTGGGTATTTCCGCTTAACCGAGAGAGCATTTCAATGGCTTCATTACGGTCTTGTGGTTTGTTTAGGATTTTATTTTTTAAGATTACTACTGTGTCTGAGGCCACTACAATTTCATCGGTGATTTTGAATAACAATGCTTTAGCCTTTTTTTCTGCAAGGTAGGAGGGAACATTTTCCGCAGGCATATCACCGGGAAAAGATTCATCAATATGCGGAGGATCAACAGTAAATGTAAGTCCAATTTCTTTAAGCAAATATTGCCTGCGCGGAGAAGCCGAGGCGAGGATTAATTTTCTGGTTTGATGAAACATAAGCTGCGATGACGAATACTGCAACTTACCATTTATTGATATACCCGCACGTAATCTACTATCATTTTTTGTGGCCAGATAGTTGGGTCAATGCCTTTCATACCGCCCCAGTTTCCGCCTACAGCCAGGTTGAGGATTACATGAAAGCGCTGATCGAACGGCCACCCGCGAAAATCATCAGCTGGTTTTTTTTGAACCGTGTGGTAGGGGGTCTGATCTACATAAAAATCAATTTGATTTTCTGTCCATTCAACGGAATAAATATGAAATACTTCTGAACAATCAGGAACAAGTGTTTTTCCTTCTTGTTGAGTTTGTTTAACGTGATTGTATTTTTCTGAGTGTAGAGTGCCATGAATTACACCCGGGTCAAAGCCAACATGTTCCATAATATCTATTTCACCACTGGCAGGCCAGCCGCCATATTTCCAGTCGGAAGGTAGCATCCAGATAGCAGGCCAGGTGCCGTTACCGTGCGGCAATTTGGCGCGAACTTCTACACGGCCATACTTCCAATCGCCTTTATTTTTAGTTACCAGCCGTGCACTGGTAAACTCTTTTCCGTTTTTAGTTTCTTTGATAGCTTCAATAGTAAGCATTCCGTTTTCAACATGTGCATTGTTAAGGCTTTTAGTATAAAATTGGGCTTCGTTATTTCCCCATCCGCACACGGTGGGGCAGCCGTCACCCAGGTCATAATTCCAGCGTGTGGAGTCGGGCCGGCCGGAGTAGTCAAACTCATCACACCAGACCAGCTTTCTTTTTTCTGAACTGAAGTGATCATACAATGAACCGCTCAGCAATAGCAAAAAGAAAATTAGGGCATTCATGGCATTTATTTTCACCTAAATATTGTAATTAAATAGCTGGATTGCTGTAACCTTTTAAAAAATCGTAAGTTTCCCTACCCGAACAACAATACTTGGAAGCCCTTTCAGACAATGCATTGATGGCCAAAGTGCGGGACGGTGACCCCGAAAAACTAGGCCTGCTTTATGAACGCTATAAGCGATCATTGTTAGGTTTTTTTATTGGATTGATTCGCGAGCGTGAAGTGGCAGAAGATTTGGTTCAGAATACGTTTATGCGAATTTTAAAGTACAAGCACTTGTTTCGCGCAGACGGTGATTTTCGCACCTGGCTTTTTCATATTGCGCGCAATGTGAAAAATGACCATTACCGAAAGAACAAAATCATTCATGAAAATGTAGAAAAATGGGAGGAGCAAATTAAAGACAAAACCGACTCGCTTGCCAGTTGGCAAAGTGAAGAAGAGCACCGGATGCTTGCTCTGGCGCTTGATAAACTTCCGGAAGAAAAACGTGAAATTATCTTACTGAGTAAGTACCAGGAAAAAAAATATAAAGAAATAGGCGAGATACTGGGGTGCTCAGAAGGTACGGTAAAAGTAAAAGTATTTCGTGCATTACAAGAACTGAAAGAGGTATACCGGTTAGTTGAAAAAAACATGTGAACAGAAGCATTATGGACCATAATAAGATACAAGAACTGATCAGCAAGTACAACGAAGGAGTTGCCGAACCCTCGGATGTACTGCAATTGGAAAAACTCATAGCAGACGGAGTGGTAGAGTTAACCCAACTGCATGAACTAGCCGCACTTGATGGGGGTATAGATCGGGTTGTTTCGCCCACACCTTCACAGGAAACCGACCGTGCTTTTTATAAAATGTTAAAAGCCAGGAAAAAAAACAGATTGAAGGCAATCCGTTTTGGAGGGGTAGCAGGCTCATTGTTTTCAAGATGGATAGCTGTCTCTTTCTTGCTTGTTATTGGTTTTATGGTGGGGCAGGTATTTCAAAAACAAACCGGAAAAAGCGAAGTGAAAGTATTGGCCGATGAAGTTACCAGTCTTAAAGAAATGATGATGATTTCGCTGCTCGAAAACGAATCGGCTACTGACCGATTAAAGGCCGTAAGCCTCAGTGAAGAAATCAAAGGGCCGAGCCAAAAAGTAACAGAGGCATTATTTAAGACACTCAACGAAGACCCCAGCGTGAACGTCAGGCTGGCTGCACTTGAAGCTTTGCGCGGGTATTCCAAGTCTCCTGCTGTTCGTGAAGGTTTGGTAAAATCCATTGCCCGGCAACAGTCGCCACTCGTTCAGGTAGCATTGGCTGAATTGATGGCTGCCCTGCAAGAAAAATCTTCGGTTAAGGAACTGAAAAAAGTACTGGAACAAAAACAAACCCCAAAAGAAGTGAAACAGCGCATTAAAGAAAGTATCAATGTGTTAATCTAAAAAAAATGAAAGTCATATTTATACTGCTGATGAGTACCTGTTGTGGCTATGCCCAGGTATTTACTGATAAGATTATCAAAGAACTGAAATTTGAAAAAAAATCCCCGGCCAATACGCTAATTCTGGCCAATGTAAACGGCTCGATAAAAGCAGAGGGTTATGATGGAGATAAAATTTTGATTGAAGCCGAGCGAACCATCAAAGCAAAGACCGATACCCGCCTTGAACAAGGTAAAAAAGAACTACAACTAAAACAGATTGACCGCCTGGATACACTGATCGTGTATGTGAGTAATGGCTGCAATCATTTTAGCTATGAAAGAAAAAAACACCAAAACGGTTGGGGTTACTCTTGGGATTGTGATGAGAGCGATTGCAATCCGCCCTACGATTATGTCTTCAATTTTATTGTGAAAGTGCCGGCTTACATCCATCTCGAAGTAGGAACGATAAATCAGGGAAGTGTTGTGGTGTCAGGTATGAAAGGAATGGTGAAAGCAACCAATGTTAATGGAGCGATTAAACTTACCGCATTAGAGGGGTACGCAAGCGCCAATACAATTAATGGTGATGTAGATATTGATTATTTGCGTAACCCCAACCAAGATGGCAAGTATTATTCATTGAATGGTGACATCAACGCCTGGTTTGTAAAAGGACTTTCGGCAACGATAAGCTTTAAAAGTTTTAATGGATCACTTTACACCAACGTGGATAAACTGCAAGAGCTACCGGCAGTGCTAGAAAAAAAGCAAAGTGAGAATGGCATTAAACTGAAAATAAGTCATAACCGATTTAAAGTGGGCAATGGCGGGGTGTTACAAGATTTTGAAACGTTTAATGGCGATGTGATTGTAAAAGAAAAATAAACTGAAAAAATAAAACAACTAAAAAATGAAAATACTATTGAGTGCGTTTTTTATTCTGACTAGTTTTTTGCTGAAGGCACAAAACTCCGGAGAATTTACAGTACCCTTTTCAAGCCCCACGGGCGTGGTAAAAGTAATTGTTGATATTAAAACCGGATCAGTTACAGTGAAAGGAACAGCCCGCAAAGATGTGTGGGTAAAGTATTCTGATAAAGAAGAAAATGAACCCGAAACAGTTGAAGACAACAACAATGACAACGATAATGACCACCGAAACCGCACAACCAACAAAGAAGGATTGAAAAAAATCAGCAATGGCACCATGAACTTAGAAGCATCCGAGTATCAAAATACTGTTAAAATCAATTCAGATAATTGGGGTAACCGCATGAATGTGATTGTTGAAGTTCCGTCTACGGTGAGTTTAAAAGTGAAAACGTACAATGACGGAGACCTGGAGGTTAACAATATCACAGGAATTGTGGAATTAACTAATTACAACGGAGCGATAACGGCTACAGGGATTTCAGGCACAGTAGTGGCCGAAACATACAATGGCGATATCAAAATAGTGTATGACAAGCTAACCCCTGATACACCGTTAAGCTATGCCAATTTTAATGGCAACATTGACCTTACCTTCCCAGCCTCGCTGAAGGCGAATGTTAAAATGAAGACTAAGCAAGGAGAGATTTATTCCGGCTTCGATGCCCAGGTAAAAAAAGGAAGCCCGGTTACCAAAACCGAAACCAAAACGGGTATTTACAAAGTGCAGATTGACGATTGGGTAAAAGTAGATGTAAACGGGGGAGGGCCCGAGGTAAGTATTCAGACTTACAACGGAGATATTTTTCTTCGAAAAAAATAAAATTTAATTTTTAGGAGAGGCTGGTTTAAAAAGAACAACCTCTTTTTTTTTTGAATCCTTAACATATAATCAGACGTCAGCATAAATCTCTTCAAAAAAATCTTTTTTTTGGATTTTGAATTTTGATTGTTGAATTTTGGAATCACAAGCGGGAGTAGCTCAGTTGGTAGAGCATCAGCTTCCCAAGCTGAGGGTCGCGAGTTCGAGCCTCGTTTCCCGCTCTGATTAGCAATCGCTTACGATTACGCCCAAAATTCAGATTAAGGATTTGCACTATAAACTGTATAGCAATTTTTTGAATCGCGAGGACTTTTACCCCTTCGGCCTTTCGTTTAATAAGTATCAAAGAGAAGGTTCTGTACCAAATACGCTCAAGCTTTTTCAAGATCAGGAGCATATTGATGATCTTGGTCTCGACTGGGATCAGTTCAAGTGGAGAAACCATCAGCCGGAAATTGGAAGATTCTTTAATATCGATCCACTAGCCGACAAATATGTTTACAACTCACCTTATGCGTTCAGCGAAAATCAGGTTGTTGCTCACAGGGAATTAGAGGGATTAGAGAAGTTCGATATTAAATATTCTGATGGCTCAACGGGTGCTGAATATGGCCCTTATGCAAACCAACAGGCGGCAGAAACGGCACACGATAATAAGATGTTGACGTCTCCAACCGAAAACCCTCAAATTACTTCTGAGGTCGACCCAAATAGATGCCATCCCGTGTACAATACAGAGAGACCACACAACGGCGTGGATATAGTCAACTCAGATAATAGCAAAACAGATGGTGCTAAGGTCGTTGCACCGGTAAATGGCACTGTAACAAAGGGCTTTCAAAAAGAGGGTGCAGGTAACTTCCTATCTATTAAAGGAACTGACGGAAAAACTCATAACCTATTCCATTTACAATCCGGTTCTACAGATAAAATTGCGAACGGCTCTCAGGTAGCTCGTGGACAGCAAATTGGAAAAATCGGAAATACTGGAATAGGAACGGCCCCGCACCTTCACTATGAAGTAAGGGGGCTAAATGGCAAGGTTTTGTTGCCTAGGCAGCAAAATCCAGGGTTAACTAACGGGCAAGCGAACAAAAATGTGGTGTTTACAAAAGCACCACTTCAAATCAAACTACAAGGCCAAATATCAATAAGGTAAAATGCTTATGAGATTCATCTTGGGATTTGTCTGTATCGTAACAGCTTTTGTCATTTCCAATGGCCAGGATAAAAGCTCCATTGTGGTTGTCGATACCAAGTTTTCGACTCTTCCTTTCGGGTTTGAGGTAGGTCCATCGAACATACACAAGGTCGTTAAATGGAAAATGACAAAGGAGCGAAAAATGGGGCCTAATGGTGTGGACTCGATAGTAACATTTAGGCACAGCAGTAATTCTTTTTCGTTTTTGAATGCCAGAAAAGGCTCAATATTTTATGGTGCCGAAATTGTTAGTCAGGGGGTAAAACTGGCTGGTGGAATTGAGATAGGGATGTTGAAGGACAATTTTGTTAAGCTGTTTAAAATCGATGACTCGGCAAAAGCAAATAAGTTTGTTATTAAGGACGAATTTGAGTTTTGCCTTAATAACTTTTACTTCCAAAACGGCAAATTGACAAAGATAGTTTTAGGTGGTTGTATAGATTGAGTGCCTCGACGCGGTAGTGCAACCTTACTTGACAGCCAGATTTTTTTGAAAGTTAGACTTGAGCAGGAAGGCATCGAGTAAACATAGACTGGCGCTTTTTCTTCGGTCGACATAACATTAAGTACTTCGTTAAACTCCGACTGATTTTTTTGAGATATGAAACAATCAGAAAAGCTTGACATAATCTTGCGGTACTTGTACGAACGCAGGAATGACAGGAGAGAATTTTCTATTGCTGAAATTCTTAAAGAGTCGAATGTTACGGCAGATGAAGCCGAGATTGGAAGACTTGCGAATCAACTTAGGACTGATAAGCTTATCGAATTAAATGTACTGAGTCAGAAACTCAAAAAAGCAAAAATTACATCCAAGGGAGTCACCTATTGCGAGGAAGACTCGCATGCAAAAAAAGGAGAAAGCATTGTGAACCATTATCACATAGTGAACAGCCCGCAATCAAACATCGTAGTTCAGTCGAGCCAGGTGACAACAAAAAAATTAATGCCTACTTATGGTTCGACTCTGATTTTGCACAAGAAGGTATTAAAGACATGATAATTGATTTGTCATTGGGGGGCACTTCTAACATTAGTCTTAAGGCAGTAAAAATGACCTGCCTTGAAAAGGGAATAGATGCTTTCAAGGACAGCCGGTTTATTGTAAAGAATTTTAAACAATTGCCAGAAGAGACACGAGTAACATCGATTGAAGGTGCAAGGGTAATGTATTCATTTGAATTCTACTCTGACAAGAAGATCAGGACAAATAAAATTACATTTTTGT
Source organism: Bacteroidota bacterium (assembly GCA_018266435.1). Lineage (GTDB taxonomy): Bacteria > Bacteroidota > Bacteroidia > Cytophagales > Cyclobacteriaceae > ELB16-189. Next base: position 79,767 of record JAFEAL010000015.1, read on the forward strand.
ACAGAGTGGATTTGAATCGTAGTACGAAAAGTGATTCGATGGAATTGAAATTGGTAAAATCAAATCACCTAAGTATCCATTAGGAGAGTTAAGGAGTGAACATAAGTACAACGGTCTACCTTCTCAGGCTATTTGTCTTTTTTTTAATAGCCACTGCCTCAGAATCTTTAGCTCAAACGACTCGTTCGCTGGAGAAAAAAAATCCTACTTTCTATATTTTTAGTTTTTCAGCAAATGAGGCTCGCGGTGCTATAGAGAAGGGATTTAGTGGGTTGCCAGGTTATCGATACATGAGACTCGAACAACTCAGCGGGAAGAAGCTTCAATATTTTTTGGAAGAAAAGAAAAGTGTTAAAGTAGCATCAGAGGGCGATTATTATTTGAGATACAGTAATGCAATAGGCTCATCTGAAATTTATTTTGATAAAAAGAAAAGGCCATTAAGTTACTATGCTGAGTTCCTTCTCCACTTATCTTCCGTAGATGGGGGAACAAAGGTGGAGATTATAACAATCAGACCAAGGGTAGTAACGGGCCAAAGCTTACTCCCAAAACTTCCACACTTTGCCAGAGTTGAGAAAACAAAACCAGTAGAGCCGAGTACAATAGAGGAGTATGAGATACTCTTGAAAATTGGAACTAGTCTTGGAGTATCTGGCAGAGTACCACCAGATGAGCCATGCTCAGGCGTGTAAGGTGGTGGGGTGCTCACGAACGAAAAAGTATTACCAAAAGCGAATGCCCACCAAAGATGCCGTAGTGAAAAAAGCGATTGAAGAAGTTATTGGCAGCAGCCGTAAAGGAAGAACGAAAGTGATTAAACTGGTACAGAAGAAACATCCGGGCTTAGGCGATAGTAAAATTCGCAGAGTCTATGAGCGAGAAGGGTTCTCGTTAAGTAAAAAGCTACGCAGACGCATTAAGGACAACCCGGCCAATCCCATCTCTATTCCGCTAAAAGCCAATCAGGAATGGGCCATGGACTTCATGAGTGACGCGCTGGACAACGGGCGAAGGATTCGCACCTTGAACATCATCGATCACTTCAACCGGCAATGCAAAGGCATTGAAGCAGATTTTAACTTACCGGCCCGTAGGGTGATCGAAATCCTTGAGCGTATTATCGAGTGTCATGGAAAACCTGTAAGAATACGGACCGACAATGGACCAGAGTTTCGATCGAAACGATTTCAATGGTGGATGAAAAATAACCACATCGAATGGAGCCGCATACAGAAAGGCAAACCCCAACAGAATGCCATCATCGAACGCTTTAATAAAACCTATCGGGAAGATGTGCTGGATGCCAACTTGTTTTATTCCATTGAACAAGCCAATGAAGTAACCGCAAAATGGGTAGAGGATTACAACCATGAAAGGTCACATCAATCGCTTCACTATCAAACTCCCATGGCCTATGCAGCGTAAGGTTTTCTTAAGGCATAAAACTCTTGGAATGATCCAAAAGAAAAGCCCTGCACAAAAGGCAGGGCTTGACCATTCCAGTCGGTTGAACTTATCCCTGGCAGGTTGCTCCGCAGCAGAGCCTGTTTCCGTTTCAGTTCAACAATGCAAAATTCAATTCAGTAATCTATATTTACAACCTGTCAAAATTTCCAGCCATTTACC
>JAFEAL010000016.1 GCA_018266435.1 Bacteroidota bacterium
GTAAACTTTTTTCAGGACGAGTCAATTATCAATTGAACACGAAAGTGTAGTACGTTGCTTTGTCCGTTTAGGATACTATGACAAAATAAATGGCAGCATAATTAAAGCGAAAGCAATAGGCGACCTGTAAATATGCGTTTTGCACTAATTGACAATAATCGTGTTGAAGCACAACCAAAACAGCAAGGACTTTGTCCTAATTGCTCTCAACCTGTTATTGCCAAATGTGGAAATAAAAAGGTGTGGCATTGGGCACATCGTAGCATTATATCTTGCGACAGTTGGTGGGAACCAGAAACCGAGTGGCATCGCAACTGGAAAAATAATTATCCAGCAGATTGGCAAGAAGTAACTTTGTTTGACGAACAAACGAACGAAAAACACATTGCAGACATTCGTTCTATTCATAAACTTGTAATAGAATTTCAACATTCACCAATAAAACCCGAAGAGAGAATTTCTCGTGAGAATTTTTACAAAAATATGATTTGGGTTGTTGACGGCTCACGGTTAAAAAGTGACTATCCACGTTTTCGCAAGGGAAAAGACAGTTTGTTTTTCGCAAAGACTAAAAATGATAACGTTTATATTGCTGAATACCCTGACGAAATTTTTCCAGAAGGCTGGCTTGAAAGTTCTGTTCCTGTAATTTTTGACTTTCTTGGTCTATCAACAGATACAACAGACGAAATAAAAAATACTTTATGGTGTTTAGTTCCAAAAAAGGAACAAACAGGAAAAGCATATGTGGTGAGTATAAAACGTGAGGTTTTTATTAAAGTAACGAACGACTATCCGACTCTTTTTCAACCTAAACCAATACAACAGCCGACACCGCAAAAAGTACAAAATATTATACGGCCAAGAATTGTTCGTCCAGGACCTCTTATCGACTACATTGACAAAAGACAATCTTCAGGCAAATGGAGACCGCGAAGGAAAAAATGGTAAAGAGAATGTGCCAGCCGCTAACAAAATGTTTATGCAATGTGGGGGTTTGGTGTTAAATTAAAGTTTATGTTTCATAATGTAGTTTGGTCACGGGGGACACGTTACAACTGGTCGGGCTTAACATGCTGCGCATTACAAAGCCCCCCTAAACTCCGCCCATAGCCAAACACTATGGAAGAGATTTTTCACTAAACGAATTGCGAGGTAAATCTTTTATTGTTAATCATCAGCAAAATGTGGACTAAAATGAGCTAAATTTAAGAGAGTGTTTCCATGTTCAACTTAAACCCAAAACAAGTATGGAAACGAACAAAAGAAAGCAGTCCACCGAGAACTTCGGCAAAGACTTTCCAACGGATTTTCATCTACACATTTGGCTAATCCGTCTCCTTTTCTTTATATGAAATGTATTTTGTGGATACTTATGCCGTTGTAATAGCATAAAGATTAACAAAAAAACAAAAGTATGGAACGCAAAGAATTCCTTAAACACCTTGGCATTACAAGTATTGTTATGCCCATGTTCATCAATTGCAACAAAACTGATGACCCTACTGCTGCCAATACCACAAGTAGTAGTAGTAGTAGTAGTAGTAGCTCTAATTCCAACTCCAACGGAAGTTGCACCGTTACAAATTCGGAAACAGAAGGACCGTTCCCTACAAAAACTCCTTCATCGTTAGTACAAACCGATATTCGTTCCGACCGTACGGGTGTTAATCTTTCAGTAGAGATAACCATTCAGAACAAGAAAAACAGTTGCCAAGCCCTTGAAGGTGCTATCGTTGACATTTGGCATTGCGACAAAGACGGCAATTATTCGGAATACGGTGGTACACAAATGCAAAGCACGGATTATACGACAGTCCATTTCTTGCGTGGAAGGCAAGTAACCGACAGTAATGGAAAAGTTAGTTTCATTACTATTTTCCCTAGTTGGTATCAAAGCCGTGCTACACACATTCACGCACACGTTTATAATTCTTCGGGAAAATCTTTGTTGGTTACACAGATTGCATTCCTAGAAGGAAGCAACAGTGCTGTAGAGTTGGTGAATGCAGCTACTACTTATGGTTACACCAAAGGCATGTCGGGTTACACATACAATGCCAAGAAAGAAAGATATCCGGCTTTTCAGCAGAGTTTGGTGAACAGATGATTGAGAATTGCCACAGGTATAAAAAATTATTCACCACACCTACTCATGTCCATTTTTGTAATTTTGTCAGGTTAACTAAAAATGGATGAAATCATTTAAAATTTAAAAAGGTGTGGTGGATTTACGCAATACTATCTGCTTTGTTTGCTTCGCTGACAGCCATTTTCGCAAAAATGGGAGTAGCAAACATCAACTCTAATTTGGCAACCGGCATACGGACAATAGTAGTTTTGGTTATGCTCTGGTGCATCATACTTGCACGTGGCGAAGCCAAAGGTTTTGAAAACATTTCCAAACAAAATCTTTTCTTTTTGGTTATTTCAGGAATAGCCACCGGGTTGTCTTGGCTGTTTTATTTTAAAGCATTACAAATGGGAAATGTATCACAGGTGGCCCCTATTGATAAATTGAGCGTGGCACTAACGCTTATTTTAGCCGTTACTTTTTTAGGCGAAACGCTTTCGCTGAAAACGGCCATTGGAGCAGGATTAATTATTGCAGGCACGATAGTAATGATTGTAAAATAACCGTTTAAAGTTTCGTTGATCTTATCTGTGGAAGGTAAGCAAACCTAAGCCGGAATTTGTAAGAATATTGCTTACCTTAATATCGACTGCAATCGCATCACCTTCGCATCTATCCGACATAATCGTCTTAGAATGTTTTTGCTATGAAGGGTGGTTACAGTATTCAGTAGTTATTTCTAAATTTATTAAGAAAAAGGTCATGGAGAACAACAAAGAATTTCAAAGAAAAGAAAAAGGCAGTTCGTCTAACAGAAGAAATTTCCTGAAAAGTGTCGGGCTTGTGAGTGCAACCGCTTTGGTGCCTGCTGTGTTAGTAAAAGCAGGTACTTCACAGCAGAACACAATTTCAAACGAAACAAATAAAAACGATAAAATGTCAACCAACTTACCACATCGTACCCTCGGCAAAGGCAGTGCCGCCATGCAGGTTTCGGCTCTGGGCTTTGGTGTCATGGGAATGAATTACCACCGGGGCACACATCCTGATAAAAAAGCCATGATAAAACTGGGACATCAGGCCGTAGAAAAAGGAATTACACTTTTTGATACTGCAGAAACTTACGGACCTTTTACCAATGAGGAACTGGCAGGCGAAATATTTTCTTCTTTCAAAAATAAGATTGCCGTTACTACCAAATTTGGTTTCAATTATGCAGGAAACAAAATCAACACCATGCCGGCAGGTCCCAACAGCCGACCGGAACGCATCCGTGAAATGGTGGAAGCCTCGTTGAAGCGTTTAAAAGTTGATGTGATTGAATTGCTCTATCAACATCGGTTAGACCCGAATGTACCCATTGAAGAAGTGGCAGGCACAGTGAAAGACCTTATTGCCGAAGGAAAAGTAAAACATTTTGGACTGTGTGAAGTGGGTGCTGAAACCATTCGCAGAGCCCATGCTGTGCAACCGCTGACGGCTATTCAAAGCGAATACCATCTGATGTGGCGCGAAGTAGAGAAAGAAGTGTTACCGGTTTGTGCAGAACTGGGTATTGGTTTTGTGCCATACAGTCCCATTAACCGGGGTTTTCTCACCGGAGCCATTAACGAATACATCCGTTTTGATTCGGGCAATGACAACCGCAACATTCTGCCTCGTTTTACTCCAGAAGCCATTCGTGCCAACCTTAGAATTGTGGAAGAGCTAAACAAATTCGGTCGCACGAGAGGTATGACCATTGCGCAATTAGCATTGGGATGGCTCTTGCAAAAAGCGCCTTACATTGTTCCCATTCCCGGCACTACCAAACTCTCGCATTTAGAAGAAAACCTGAGAACGCTGGATTTTGTTTTAACCCCACAGGAATGGCTGGAATTGGAAACTGCCGTGGCTAAAATCCCCATTGTTGGCGACCGTTATCCAGCTTCGGAACAAAAGCAGGTGGAGAAATAGTTGGAAATAAAAAACAATCTAACAGAAACGAATATGAAGCGCACTAAAAATAGAATATTATTGATTTTCGGTTTTGTCGTGGTATTCATATCCGCTTGTCAAAACAGTTCAAACAAAGAAAGACCAACACAAAAAGAAAATACCATGGAAACAAACATTCCCAAAATCAGTGACTTCCCTTTAGGAGAGGAAAACACAGGATATGCCCAATACTTTACGGGTAAATCGTGGTTAGCACCCTTAACCACCAACAAAGATTTGAATGTGCCCATCAGCAATGTAACCTTTGAACCGGGCTGCCGCAACAACTGGCACAGCCACACGGGCGGACAAATCCTGATTGTGGTTGGTGGTGTAGGTTATTATCAGGAAAGAGGGAAACCTGCAAGAAAAATTGTTACGGGTGACATCGTAGAAATCGCACCAAATGTAGAACACTGGCACGGAGCTTCACCCGACAGTTGGTTTTCACACCTCTCCATCATCTGCAATCCTCAAATCAATAAAAACACCTGGCTGGAGCCGGTGAGTGATGGAGAGTATAAGAAGGCGGTGGCTGGGAGGTAATTAAATTTTGCTAAAGTTCTAAATTTTGAGAGGTTAATTAAATCGCTCTTTATCCTACTTCATCTTCACCACTACTTTCCCTTTGGCATGTCCATTGGCTGTATATTCCATGGCTTCGTTGATTTGTTGATAAGGGAAAATTTTGTCCACTACCGGACGAATAACACCGGCTTCCACAAGTGAAGTAATTTCTGATAACTGATTTCCATTAGCACGCATAAACAAAAACGAATAATCCACGCCCAGGCGTTTTGCCTGCTTGTTTATTTTTCTGCTCATCAAAGAAATGATAGTGCGCATCCACCACGGCAAACCAATTTCTTTTGCATAGGCCACATCGGGAGGACCTGTAAGGGATAGCGCTTTACCACCCGGCTTCAAAATGCGTAATGATTTTTCAAGTGTTTTTTCATCCTGGCTGTTCAATACCACATCATAGTTGCTGAGCAGGGTTTCAAAGTCCTGGGTTTTGTAATCAATCACCACATCAGCGCCTAAGGTTTTTACCAAATCAATATTCTTAGCGCTTGTGGTGGTAGCAACACTTGCACCGAGGTGTTTAGCCAACTGAATGGCTATGGTGCCAACTCCACCCGAACCGGCTTGTATAAATACTTTTTGTCCCTTTTTCAACTGGGCTTTTTCTACAAAAGCCTGCCAAACCGTTAAAGCTACTAAGGGTAGAGAAGCTGCTTCTTCCATTGAAATATTTTTCGGCTTCAATGCTACATCGTTTTCATTAATAGCAATGTATTCGGCAAACGAGCCAATGCGATAATCAGACGGACGGGCATACACTTCATCTCCTACTTTAAAACGGCTCACATTGGTGCCCACCTGCGTTACAATACCAGCTACATCATGACCTAATACCAATGGGAGTTTATAAGGCAATACTAATTTATAAGCACCGCTTTTTAGTTTTATGTCTAACTGATTGATAGCAGTCGCATGGACCTGCACTAACACATCATTATCGCTGACTTTCGGTTGAGGCAAATCCACTTCCTGAAGTAAATCTTTCTTACTGTAACGATGGATGACAAATGCCTTCATTGTTTAGATATTAGCTGGTAGCTTAGCCTGCATTTTGCACGTGTAAAAATAGATATTACTTATGTCATGTAAGTGAATTAGAAAAAACAGGATTTCATTTTTATTCCCCAATCCGTAAAAAAGGTAAAAACTTCCGTAATCTGCATACAGCCAATCCTTATATTCTGCTCTACCTTTGTGTTATCTATTTTTAATCAGTTTTAAAAATCAGAATATGAAGAAAATAATTTTATACACCCTGCTTGCTTTAAGTTGCTCTTGTTCAGCAACTGCACAGGTGAACAATCAAAATAATCAAACCATGGACAGAACCGCATTAACTAAAGAAATCTACCACCAGCTTTTTGGTGGTGAGGCATTAACCGGACAAGGCACAGACCCTGAACTGATGAACATTTTGCAAAAATTTATTTTTGGCGATGTATTTCACACGGGCGTACTCAACAACAAACAACGGGAACTCATCACGGTGGTAACCCTGGTAGCACAACAGGCTTTACCGCAGTTGAAAGCACATACCAATGCCGCGTTGAATGTGGGCGTAACACCGATTGAACTCCGTGAGGCAGTGTATCAATGCGCTCCTTACATCGGTTATCCCAGAACGCTGAATGCAGTGGGCGTTATCAATGAAGTGTTTAATGAAAAAGGAATTCAACTTCCTCTGGAAAATCAGGGTACTGTAAATGATGAAAACCGTTTTGCAAAAGGGAAAGCCATCCAGCAGTCGCTTTATGGCAATGAGATTAAACAACTGATGAGCACTTTGCCCGGAAAATTCAAAGACTATGTACCGCAATTTTTGACCGAAGCTGACTTTGGTGACTACTACACCCGTGGTGGTTTGGATATAAAGGACCGGGAACTGCTAATGTATTGTGTGCTGGCAACACTCGGTGCCGAGTTTCAATTAAAAGCTCATGCCAAAGGATGTTTGAAAGCAGGTGTTACGAAAGAAGAACTGGTAGCGGCCATGGTGCAATGCATTGGTTATATCGGTTTCCCCAATGCCATCAATGCGATTAACATTATCAATAAAACAGAGCTATGATTTTAGTAGAAAATTACACGCTATCCAATGGCATTGCTATTCCCAAACTCGGTTTAGGCACCTGGTTTATCGATGATAGCAATGCAGCACAAGCTATACAAGATGCGGTAGTGCTTGGCTATCGCCACATCGATACGGCACAGGCTTACGGCAATGAAGCCGGAGTAGGAAAAGGCATCCGCGAATGCGGTGTGGACAGAAACAAACTTTTTGTTACTACTAAATTAGCCGCTGAAATAAAATCCTACAAAGAAGCGGTAGCCTCCATTGATAGTTCGCTCAGAAAATTAGGATTGGATTACATTGACCTGATGATTATCCACAGTCCGAAACCCTGGG
>JAFEAL010000017.1 GCA_018266435.1 Bacteroidota bacterium
CCATAGCGGCTCATGATGCGGTCAGAAAGTGAGCCATGGTTGGTGCCGATGCGCATGGCTGTGCCGTATTCTTTACAGATTTTTACCAGTGGAGTAAATTTATGGCGTATGCGATCCAGTTCTGCGTTGTACGATGCATCGGTATAGTCAATTTCTTCAAACCGTTTTTTATCGGCATAGTTTCCGGGGTTAATACGCACTTTTTCTACGATGCGTGCCGCCAGTTCTGCCGCATTGGGAGTAAAATGTATATCGGCAACCAGCGGCACGGAGTAGCCACGTTTGCGCAGTTCTTTTTTTATCTCTTCAAGGTTCTGGGCTTCTTTAATGCTTGGTGCCGTGATGCGCACATACTCGCAGCCGGCATTGACCATGCGAATGGTTTGTTCTACTGAGCCAATGGTGTCCATCGTATCCACGGTAGTCATAGACTGGATGCGAATCGGATTGCTCCCTCCCATGGGCACGTTGCCTACCTTTACTTCTGCGGTTTGTCTGCGGCTGTATTCAGTCAGGCTGGTGCAGTATTTTTTAGCTTCTTGTAAAGTCAATGTCTAATTTTTCTGAGTAACAAAAATAACAGATAATTCAACCTGCTAAATTCAATTATACAAACATTGGGCTTTCTAATCATCAGTGTAAAAAAATACACGTAAATAATATGAGCCTGTCAATGCTAGACCATACTATTTTTTTAAACTAGCTATATAATTTCAAATAAAAATAATATTAAAAATTATATTGACAACATTGTATTTACTTACTACTAAAAATGATAAAATATCAGAAATTCTTCATAAAAATAAATGTTGCTGCATCCTTGTTGTAGTTGGTAAATTCTTGGAGCAAGCCTAAAATCGACAAAACGACTACTAATGCTCCTGAACATTCTTAAAATCCTTACTACCCTGAAGTTGGTAGCGCAGCACTGGGAAGTATTAAAAAAGCCTGTGAGTGCTGGGTGAGAAATGCTTCTGAACAAGCCTACCCACAATTATGGTGTAATTTAGCCTCAAACTGAAGATCAGGTACAACACTTGGATTGCCGCTGGCTATGAGGCGTATAAAACTCTACCTGATGAAACCGATGGCGAATATGCCGGTACCATTGGTATGGTTCATTAGTAACAACAGGACATCATTTTTTATGAAGCGCCCACTGTTCATCGTAAAATATCTTGCCGGCATCAATCAGTTCGCGTATGGCTTCTACAAACAATTCTTTATCGCGGGCGGCTACGGCTGCTTCCAACTCTTCGAGGGCAAGGTGTTTTTGAGATAACACGTTTACGATTTGCTCTGAATAATCTTTTAATAAAAAACTATTGTCCTTCTTCTTTTTGTTCAGGCACACATCGCACAGGCCGCAGGGTTGAAATGTCTCTTCATCAAAATATTCCTGAATCACCTGCATGCGGCAACGGTGGTTTTGCTCAGCATACTCAATCATCGCTTCCATTTTGTTGAGATGCAGTTTTCTGCGTGTCTCCATTTCTTTTTTATCGATGGGCAGTCGTTCGGCATCCTGGCGGGCCAGTAAATAAGTTATTTGGGGCGACTCCGAGGCCGGTTCATACAAAAGAATCTGAAGCCGTTGCAGGCGGTTCAACTCTGTCTTGATATCATTAACCGAAAGTTTCAGGGCAGCGGCAACCTGAGTCTCTGAAACCACTACAAACTCAGAGAATAACTCGGCACCGTATAACCGCAGCAACATTTTAATTAAAGAATCAAACTTGGCATTGGCCACCTGAAACTCGTATATCTTTTTTCGATCAATTGAAAAATGAACACGCGAAGGCCGGTAAAACCCCTCATTAAGTTGGATGAGCCCAAACTCTTCCATTTTTTTTAAGGCGGAAAAAACGGCTGGTTCTTTGAATGAGTATTTTTTAGAAAAAACGTCCAGATCAAAATCAAAGGCTTCGCCTTGTGCGCTTCCCTCGGCCAGTTGAAAATAATTAGAAAGTGCCTGGTAAATTTTTTTCAGGTAGTCTAACGTGGGTTCTTTCAGCTCGGCCTTACTTCGCAAATTGTGTATGTCCACTTCATGAAAGACAATTGTGGCATAACTTCGCTTTCCGTCACGGCCAGCGCGGCCGGCTTCCTGGTAGTAGGATTCTATATCTTCGGGTAAATCAAAATGAATAACCGTGCGCACATCAGCTTTGTTTATACCCATGCCAAATGCATTGGTGGCCACCATTACACGAACGCGGTTTTCTATCCAGTTGGTTTGGCGGGTCATCCGTTCGGGTGAACTGAGACCGGCATGATAAAAGGTTGAATTGATTTTGTTCTTAAGCAGAAACTGGGTAAGTGTTTCAGTCAATTTCCTTGAACGAGAATAAACAATAGCCGGGCCGGGTACTTTCTGCAGGATATCCAGCAACTGTTTCTCTTTGGCCTCCGTTTTACGAACAACTAACGAAAAATTTTCTCTCAAAAAACTCTTTTGAAAAACTGATGGATTTTTCAGGTTCAGCTTATCAATAATGTCTTGGCGCACGAGCGTGGTGGCTGATGCCGTCAGTGCCATAAATGGAATAGTTGGCTTAAGTTCACGCAGCGTAGCAATTTGCAAATAAGGCGGGCGAAAATCATACCCCCATTGCGAAATGCAATGTGCCTCATCGATTGCAATCAGGTTTACATTCATTTTTTTGAAACGCTCTCTAAAAATTTCTGTTTGCAATCGTTCGGGTGACACATACAAAAATTTTTCTTTACCATACACACAATTATCCAGCGCTAGATCAATCTCAGTGCGGTGCATGCCCGAGTGAATGGCTAAGGCCGCAATACCTTTTTTCTTTAATTGCTGCACCTGGTCTTGCATCAAAGCTATCAAAGGAGTAACCACAATGCACACGCCATCTTTCAGCAACGAAGAAACTTGAAAGCATATCGACTTACCTGCCCCGGTGGGAAGAATGGCCACGGCATCTTTTCCGGCAAGAAAAGTATCTATTACTTCTGCCTGGGGTGCACGAAAAGAAGAATAGTGCCAGTATTTTTGTAGTATTTCTAATGGGCTCAATGATGTTAGGTTACATTTACCACATTATTTTTTCCTTGTTGAGAAATGCAGTTACGCCTTTGCGGCAATCAGCCGAAGCACGGGCTTCGGCATTTCTGGTAGCTGCATAGTTAAGTGCTTCGGTCAATGATAAGGACTGAACATGGTCAATCATTTCTTTGGTCAGTGTCATAGCGTGTGCCGAATTATTTTTTACAAGTTGCTGAGCAAACTCATTTACTTTTTTCTCCAAGTCATTTTTAGTAACAACTACATGGCACAAACCTGCTCTTTTTGCTTCTTCCCCCTGAACCAATTCACCACTCAGTAACAGGAATTTTGCATGTTGTTCCCCTATTTTACGAATAAGAAAAACCAGTACCAGGGCAGGTATGAACCCAATCTTTACTTCCGTGTAACCAAACTTAGCCTCGGGTACGGCAAAAATAAAATCGCATACCGAAGCCAGCCCACATCCACCAGCCAAGGCATGGCCTTGCACCTGGGCAATGACTACTTTTTTTAGTTGGTAGATTTTTAGAAATAAATCTTTGAGATGAGTGGAGTCGGCCAGGTTTTCTTCAAATGTATTCGTTTGCATTTTTTGAAGCGAGGCCAAATCAGCACCGGCACAAAAGGCATCGCCATGGGCCCGGAGTACAATCACTTTTACTGATGCATCTTTTTCTGCACGGTCAAAATTTTCAATCAATGCCGACACCAGTTCATGGCTTAAAGCATTGCGTTTGTCGGGGCGGTTTAGCGTAATAAATCCGATCCGTTCTTTTACTTCGTATAAAACTAATTCCATAAGATTAAAGAATAAATGCTCCGTTTTTTTGAGTTGAGTACACGTCAATGGATTGTTGTTTCAATAGCTGATCCATTGCCTGAACATAACGAATCGTATTGCTGCCGTCAAAAATAACTTTTGCAGTACTTAATTGTTCCAGCGATTTGCGGCTCAATCCGTTATGGCTCACCAGCAAGAAATCAATCTTAAAGTTAATCGGTACCTGGTAGTTTTTAGTGCTAATCCAGGCTATAGTTTTTCCATTCCATACAAAATAAGAAACCCCGTTGATTCTTTTTACGAATGGTATACCTTCACTGGTGTTGGCGATACCATGAATTAACCGATTGGGTTGAATGTGAAATCGAATTCGTTCAGCATCAGCAGATATGCTTGAGTCACATAAAAAATAAGAATAACCATTAACGATAAATTCAGCAGCTTGATGTTGATTGATACTGTAACTGATGAATTGTTGCGCCTTAACATTTTCATAAAAATGGTTCCACTGTGTAATCGAAAATATAATTGTTACCAAAAAGGAAAAATACAACCAACGAATATTTTTATACTCAATCAATAAAATCAATCCAATTAAAATACCGAACAACAGCCAGCACTGAAATACGGTCAGATGAATGTTATTGATCAAACTCAATGGAAGCGATTCAGTTTTAAAGACTATTCCATTCAAAAGTTTAATCAGCCACTCAAGTACAACCCCCACTACATTTGCAACCGGTGAAATAAAACTGACTGCCAGCAACAGGATCCCCGCCACCAGCACAAAAGTTGATAACGGAATGACAAAAAGATTGGAAATTAAAAAATAAGTTGGAAACTGGTGAAAATATAATAACCCCAGCGCAAAGGTACCCAGTTGTGCGGCAATGGATACACAGGTAATCTGCCAAATCCAATCCCCTACTCTGTTTTGAATAGACCAAACACTGTAAATTGGTCGCTGGAGATAAACAATGCCCGCAACGGCAAGGTATGAAAGTTGAAACCCGACTGACATAATCAGGTAGGGATTATACAACAACAGCACAAAGGCAGATGCGGCCAGGGTGTTGTAAATGTTGGTGCGAATACTGAACGGCCTGGCCAGCGCTATAAATGAAAACATGGCCACGGCCCGCAGCACCGATGGCGATAGCCCGGTAACAAATGCAAACGACCACATCAACAGCAAACTGACAATGGCCACAAGCCACTTGTTGCGTTTTATTTTTTCTACAGGTTTAAACAAATACAAAATAATAGCGTAGATAATGCCCACGTGCATACCCGATACGGCCAGTACATGCAGCGCTCCGCTTGCTGCATACGCATTGATGATGTCATCATCAATGGCATCAGTCACGCCAAGTACCAATGCCGAAGCCACGGCTTGTTCACTGCGGCCTGAAATATATTTTGAAAGCTTTGATAATGACCAAGCTCTTGCCTGGTGCGAATAATAGATAAATCCTTTGCGTTGGACCGGGGCTACAAATTGAACTTCTGATTTCCTTGCGAAATGCTGGTAGAATATATTTTTAAAGCTTAAAAATCGTTTAAAGTCAAACTCCCCCGGATTTGCCGGAGGTTTTAGCTCTTGTGGACACCCTTTTACCAAAATTTGATCTCCATATTTTAAGACAGAAGCTAAGGGTTCATCTTTTGAAATATACAACAACAAGTTGCCGGTCACCGGTAGCCATTGGCCGGTATCTGATTTAACCATTACAAGTTCTGCTTCCACCTTCCACGACTTTTCCTTTTCCTGCGGAATACTACGCACAACGGCTTCATAAGCGTTGATGGGTTCTACTATTTTTGAAATGTGGTCTTTTTTTCGTAGATCATTTTGTAAGTAGAGGCGTGCGTAACCAAAAAGAAAAATTGCCGATAACCCAATGAAGCCTAGAAGAACCGGCAAGGTTTTGATGCCTTCGATAAAGTAAATGATGAAATAAACCAATGCCAGAGTAATGGGTAGCACTACGGCAACATTAGGTGAGATACAATCAGGCTGATAAATAGAGAATAAAATGCCCCCAATAAAGAAGCCTGCTATGCGCAGCATTGGAAATGGCACCCATTTCATATATATAATCTTCGGTTTATGCTGTTACTACCGCATCTATCTGTGTATTACGTACCTTCATACCCTTCCACCAAAATCATTTTAGTATTTGCTGTTTGCTGCCTTAGTAGTTTTGCCGGAGCATACTCATCTGATGACCACCAACTCTTTGCCAGTTCTTGGGTAGGAAACTCAAGTATAACCAGGCGCTTGGGGTCCCACTCACCTTCTAGCATTTCTGTTTTAGCTCCACGAACAATAAACCGACCGTGGTATTTTGCCAAGGTAGGTGTTGTTAGATTTTTATAAGCTTCATAACGAACTGAATCTTTTACTTCAACTTGCACAACAATGTAGGCGGGCATATCGATATATAATTTTTAAGTGATAAAATATACTTGTACTCAGTAAGCTGACTATTGGTTTTTTTCGTACGCTTCAATAATATCTTTTACCAGTTTGTGCCGCACCACATCGCGTTCGTTCAGTTCAACAAAACCGATTCCTTTGGTTTGATTAAGAATACGCACGGCTTCTTTCAATCCTGATTTCTGGTTAGAGGGTAAGTCAATCTGCGAAGCATCTCCGGTCACAATCATTTTTGAATCCGGCCCCATGCGGGTAAGAAACATTTTCATTTGCATGGGGGTAGTATTTTGTGCTTCATCAAGTAAAATAAATGCATTGTTCAGTGTTCGGCCACGCATGTAGGCCAAGGGCGCAATTTCGATCACTTCACGCTCCATATATGATTTTAGTTTTTCGTAAGCAATCATGTCGTTGAGGGCATCGTAAATCGGGCGCAGGTAAGGATCTATTTTTTCTTTGAGATCGCCCGGCAAAAAACCAAGGTTTTCTCCCGCCTCTACAGCCGGACGTGTGATGATGATTTTCTTAACCATTTTATGTTTCAAGGCACGAACGGCCAGCGCCACTGAAACAAATGTTTTCCCTGTGCCGGCCGGCCCAAGCGCAAAGACTAAGTCATGTTCGTGCACGGCATTAATAAGTTTCTGTTGATTTACAGTCTTGGCCTTAATGGGCGAACCTTTTGTACCATAAATAATGATGCCGTCTGGCGAGCCTTCGGGTACAAATTCCTGTCGCTCTTGCAAAATGTAACCCCTTACATTTTCTTCAGTTATTTTTCCGAACTGATGAAAATGATCAACCAAAGAATTTAAAATATCGGAGATTTGTAAAATGTCGGGTGTTTCGCCCTTTACTAATATCTCATTGCCACGCGATACAATGCGGCTCTTGGGGAAGGCAGAAGCAAGCTCATTGATGTTTTTATTCTCGATACCCAGAAAGTCGGGCAACGGAATATTTTCAAGGGTGATGGTTTTTTCGATCAAAGTGATTGAAATGATTTATTTTTGAACAACAAATTTAACGAAAGTCTGCTTACGGATGGCGCTTGTTACACTTCTTACTGACAATGGAGATACTGACCATTATGTGGCAGCTATCAAAGCCAAAATCCTGAGTACTAATCCGGACATTAACATAGTTGATATCAGTCATAAAATAAGTGCAAGCGACATTGGCCACGGTGCTTTTGTATTGAAAAGTGTATTTCGTGATTTTCCTAAAGGCAGCGTTCATTTGGTGGGGGTTGATGCTATCGGTCAGGCTGGTACCCTGAGCATTGCATTGCAATTAGAAGATCACTTTTTTGTTGGGGCCGACAACGGACTGTTTGGGCTTATCAGCGACAGGCCTCATCAAAACCTGGTAGATATTAATTCTGTCAATCCGATAATAAGTACCTTTCCTGAAAAAGATATTTATGCACCGGCTTCGGCTAAGTTGGCCAGCGGAGAAGCAATTGCTTCATTGGGGCAGCCCCTCCCCTCATTCAAAAAAATGATTAGCCGCTCAGTAAAAGCCACAAAAAAACTGATTAATGGAAACGTAATTCGGGTGGATCACTATGGCAACCTAATCACCAATATTTCAAAAACGGATTTTGATATTTTAAGCAAAGGCAAAAAGTTCAGTATTCAGTTTTCGAGCGAGAAAGCCATCCGTATTCACTCCAATTATTTTCAAGCTGATCAGGGCGATTGCTTTTTGGTATTTAATCATCTTGGCCTTTTAGAGATTGGCATTTACCGGGGCCGGGCCAACGAATTGCTCGGCATGGAGCACGACAGCCCGGTTTCAATTACATTTGAAGAAATAAAATAGCCAGTCTGCCGCAACCTGTTTATATATGATCATTCGTATTGTTCGTATGCACTTTACCCAAGCCGGTGTAAATGAGTTTCTTGAAATTTTTAACCGGCACAAGTCGGCCATTCGCAATTTTCCCGGGTGCTTGCATTTGCAGTTATTGGTAGATGTTGATGATAAAACGGTTTTCAGTACGCTCAGCCACTGGGATGAACCGCAGAGTCTGGAGAATTATCGCAAGTCTGAGTTATTTGGCCAGGTATGGGGTCGAGTGAAAACTCTTTTTTCTGAAAGGACTCAGGCCTTTTCGCTCGAAAAATTTATTGACGTGGAGTAGTCAGTTTAATTTGAAAAAATATCCGGTGGCAAACGCAAAATAATCTGAATGATCTCCGTGGGCTTTGAGAGTAAAACCCGCATACCAGTTTTTCTTCACTTCGTACTCCAGAAAATAGCGTTGGTAAATACTGTTTTGAAATCCGGTGTTGGGTGTAAGGTACCAGGCTACTTGCTGGCCAAAAAGCAACTTGCCGAGAAACAAATAATGTTGCAGGTTTAAACCACCAACAATGGTTTGCAGTAACTGATTAGTTCGCTGATGATAAACTTCATTAATCCCGTCATAATAGTATTCGCCCCCGATTGCTAACCCATTCATTCTTCCAATCCTTTTCATTAAACCAAGATTCAATCCAAGCACTAACCGGCTCTCGGCTTGAAAAACAGAAGTAGCCTGTGCTGTGCGAGTGCTTCCAAAGGCGTGAGCAATAACACCTAAGGGTTTGTGTGTGAATTTTTCTTTCAACCTGACAGGAAATGGCTTTGGGCTTAAAACATAGTTCAATGAAATTAACCCTCCCGGAAAGTTCATGCCTTCGTTTGGATCTTTTCTCCCTCCGTTGGAAATATGATTGAGTTGGGCAGAAGCCTTCATATAAAAGTAATCGCTAAGCCGGTACGACACATTAATTCCTAGAGAAAGTAAATAGCTCATTTTAGTGCTAAAAAAAATAGCTTCTCTGTTGCTTGTGCTGTCGTACAATTTATTTAAAAAGGCGAGCCCGGTGCCTCCCCGTACGGAAAGACTGAACCGATCCGATCGAAATATGTAAGGTTCGGTGAAGGCGGCAAAAGTCATGGCCTGACCAAGATGAGTTGGGTCTGAAAAATTTATATAGCCAACCGATAAGCCATTTTGTGTATAACAATTACAATAGCTCCACGATTTTTTTGAGTTATGGGTAATCCCCCAATCAATTTGAACAGACCACGGATGATCTTGAGTAAAAGGACGAAGGCTTGTTCGCTCTGTCCAAATACTGGTGTACTGAAATTTTATTGAGAGTTCATGCACCACAGAGTCGAGCGACTGAGCGTAGGTTTTGAATGGCAAAATAAAAAATACGGAAAGTACCCATTTCACCCAAGCAAGTTACAGGTTCAATTTCTTTTTCTTTTCAAGGATTAAAATGTAGGGACCATACTTATGCTGGATTTCATTAAAACCATCGGTATAAGGGCCGAAGGGGTAATCAAAGGGTTTGTGGCTAATGTTAGGCCAGTCATTAGAAAAATCTTTAGTAGGCCGGGGCATGGTATTCACATACGCGGCCACATCCCAGGCTTCTTCGTCTGTTAGTACGGGTTTATTAAACGTAGCGATGCCATAAGGCATGTTGGTTTTTACGTACCCCGCAAAGCGACTCAACCGGTAAAGGCCTGCGCCCGTATTGAAAGAATTCTCTCCCCACAACGGAGGATACTTCCACTCGGCCTTGTCATTTTCACGCAAGCCTTCGCCTTGCATACCGTGGCAACGTTGGCAGATGTTGGTAAAAATTAATTTACCTTTCAAAGGATCGGCCGCACGCGAAATCGGTTTTAGTTCCCAAAGCCCTGTTCCCCGGGGTTTGAAATTTTTAGGCACACCTTGCCCCACCCAGTTGATATAAGAAACGAAAGCACGCATCTCTCGACTCGAGTTGTTTAGTTTCTTTCCGTTTAAGCTTCGTTCAATGCAGTCATTTACGCGGCTTTCTATTGATTCAACACTTCCCGAGCGGTCGCGGAATTTAGGGTAGTTGGCTGCTACTGCAGAATAATTATTTCCAAAAATTTTTGTCCCGGCTTTTAAATGACAGTTTTGGCAATTCATGCCATTACTAATCTGTCTTATTTTTCCTTGAGGGCCAAGATAGCTTGACGTATGGACAACAAGCTCTTTCCCGTAGGCAATTAATTCCTTGTTTTTATCTTGAAGGATAAGGGATGAATCGGGTGGTAACCAAAGAGGCTCATTCCCTTGATCAGTTTTTATTGATGTAAGCGATTTCTCTCTTTGTAATAAGTTGGGGAAAAAAATACAGGTGGCTATAACACCCATTATGATAAAAAAAAGGCTAATGCTAAAAAACATTAGCCTGATCGGTTTATCCAAAGGGTGACTCATTTTTTATCAATGCGCTTCTTTAATATATCCCCATCCTTCGGCTTGCCGTGTTACGATTTCGATAATGGCATCGGGCACGGTTTCAACTTTTGGGAGAAGTTGGCTTTTTGTAATATGATAACGTTTCATGGTAGATTCGCACACCTTAAATGAAACGTTGGGGTTATTTTCTAGCAACTTGATATTTTTTGAAACGGTTGATTTCCCATTTTGTACCATACCAATAGCACCACCATAGATTACAACCTCGAAGTGTGATTTGGGGTAAGCCGCTGCCATACCTAAAACATGCCTGAGTGTTGCCTGATGGATTAACGTATCCTGACTGGTAACATCAAAAATAATTTTAACAGCGGGTGTGGTTTGACTTTTGCAAACCAACGACAAAAGAATGAGCTGAGCCAGAAATATATTTTTCATAAGTATTTCTTTAAGTTTTATCAGCCTGCGTAGCAGTAAGCACAGCCATGTTCTTGTGCACGGCCTACGGCCCAAACACCCGAAGGAACTACTTGTATTCCGGGTATGATACCATCCATCCATTCTTTTTTAACCTTCTCAGGCGACACATTCATAGCCTTTGCTATTCTCATGCTATTGGCCGCTATGGCCATGCCGCAAACGCAAAACATGACCCCCCGCTCCATCAGCGCTTTAATGCCATCAGCTTTTAGCATAACCATTCTTGGATCCGTGGGTTCGAGGTAGATATTTTTTGTGGCCGGTGCTTTGGTGTTGCCATCGGTAACGTTGAAGACTTCACCAAACTTATATTTTTCCCATACAGAATCTTGCATGGCTAACGAAATTGCCCGATGCCGTAAAACCACCATTGCTGTCATCTGATTGTCAGGCGTTCCGGTTTCATTATTGCTTTTATAAAACACCCACGACCAAATCACCGGAAACCCCTCATTAGGTTCGGTGGCATCGTAAACAATTTTATGTTTGCCTTTCACTTGATTAAACCACTCGTCTGCATTTTCTGCTACAGAAGAATTTGACAAAGGTGTAGCCTCAGATTCCAGCGAGGCCATGAGTGTAGGTAAAACAAGTGTAGAACCTACTGCTAGTTTTTCAAGAAATTCTCTACGGGGATTGGTTTTGGTTTTCATAACTGAGGGGGGTTAGGTTAGTAAATGTTTTGTGATATAAATCAAAAAAAATGATCATTTCTCATCACCCGGCAATAAGGCTGACTAAAGTAGCAATTCCTTACTATTTTCAAAATTGCCACTTTTATTTATTAGCATTGCAAATTCATCAGTAACATGGCCAAGATTAAAAAAATATTAGTAGCTAACCGTGGGGAAATTGCTCTCCGCATCATGCGCAGTGCCAAAGAAACAGGCATCCTAACAGTAGCCGTTTTTAGTGAGGCTGACCGGCAGGCATTACATGTTCGTTTTGCCGATGAAGCCATTTGCATCGGCCCACCTGCCTCTTCGCAGTCGTATTTAGTTATGGATAAAATTATTTCGGCTGCGCATGAAACCCGTGCAGACGCTATTCATCCCGGCTATGGATTTTTATCAGAGAATGAAGACTTCGCCAGAAAAGTTGAAGAAGCCGGGCTCATTTTTATTGGCCCTTCTGCCCAATCGATGGAAATCATGGGTAGCAAACTCGGTGCAAAAGCAGCCGTAGCAAAATTCAATGTGCCGCTGGTTCCCGGAACAGCTGAGCCGGTTACAGATCCCATCGTTGCAAAAAAAATAGCTAAGGAAATCGGTTATCCTGTTCTCATTAAAGCAAGTGCGGGCGGTGGTGGCAAGGGTATGCGCATTGTTCAGCACGAAAATGAATTGCAAGAACAAATGGAACGTGCCATCAGCGAAGCCACCTCGGCTTTTGGTGATGGATCGGTATTCATCGAAAAATATGTAAGCGAACCCCGGCACATTGAGTTCCAGATTTTTGGCGACAAACACGGAAACGTAGTTCACCTTTTTGAGCGCGAGTGTTCTATCCAGCGCAGGCATCAAAAAGTAGTAGAAGAAGCACCTTCGTCCATACTCACTCCCGAGCTTAGAAAAAAAATGGGCGAAGCGGCCGTGAACGCAGCGAAGGCCGCCAACTACTATAATGCGGGCACCATTGAGTTTATTCTCGATGAAAAAATGAATTTTTATTTTCTCGAAATGAATACCCGGCTGCAGGTAGAGCACCCGGTAACTGAACAAATTACCGGTCTTGACTTGGTCAAGCTTCAAATCAAAATTGCTGAAGGCGAAAAACTTCCTTTTAAACAAGATGATTTAAGAATCAATGGTCATGCCATTGAAGTACGTGTGTATGCCGAAGATCCGACCAATCACTTTTTACCCGACATCGGAACTCTGAAAACCTACAAGCGACCACAAGGTCATGGCATTCGTGTTGACGATGGGTTTGAACAAGGCATGAGTATTCCGTTTTATTACGATCCTATGATTGCTAAAATGATTTGCCACGATGAAACGCGTGAACGGGCTATTGAAAAAATGATCCGGGCTATCGATGATTATGAAATCACCGGTGTGGAAACCACTCTTAGTTTTTGCAATTTTGTTATGCACCATCAGGCATTCCGGTCAGGAAATTTTTCGACCAAGTTTGTTGAACAATATTTTACACCTGAATCACTAAAAGCCGAAGTAACCGAAGACGAGGCACAAATTGCATCAGTATTAGCAGCCGAACTACTGGCTTCCGCGCAAGCCCATCACTCCGGGCAGGCTGTGCGTTCCACCGAAAGCAAGTGGAAAAAAAACAGATTAATCAACTTGTAATCCGAAACTTGGCGATGCCCGAAATAAAACCCATCCGCGCCTGGCGGTACAATAAACAAGTGATACCGAATATCAGTGAAGTAGCTGCGCCTTTGTTTGATGTGGTATCCGATAAGCAGCGGAAAACTCTATATCAAAACCCATTTAATTCTATTCACCTGTCTGTTCCGCAGCCGCCCCATGCAGCTGAACGTGCTGCTGCCCTTCTCTTCGAATGGAAAAAAAATAAAATCATTTTACAGGATAAGCTGCCGGGTATCTATGTCTATTATCAATATTTTAAGCTTGCCGGAAAAACAAAAGAATACTGCCGCAAAGGTTTTGTGTGTCACATTCGCGTGCACGACTATGAAGACCGCGTGATTTTGCATCACGAGAATACCATACCCCAGTCGGTAAATGACCGCATACAGTTGTTGGAAGAAACACAACTACACGTTAGTCCTACGCACGGCCTATACACCGATGAAGAATTTGAATTGGAAAAATTCATGGACGAGGCCATTCAAAACCCAATCTATGAAACCGAAGATTACCAAGGTGTGCGCGATGTGCTGGCGGTAATACACGATGCCAGTGTGATCCGTCAATTTATAAATAAGCTAAAAGACAAAACTGTTATTTTAGCTGACGGGCACCACCGCTATGAAAGCTCGCTGGTAGTTATGAAAAAAAACCGGGCGTGCAATCCTCACCATACCGGTAACGAAGGCTACAATTTTCATTTGATGTACCTTACCAATACCGAAGCAGATGATTTGCGTATTTTACCCACTCATCGGTTGATTAAAGAGCTGCCTGATTTTGATGAAAAAAAAATAATTGAAAGCCTGCACCATGATTTTGAAGTGCGCGAAGTAGAAGATGCTGATACACTCAATGAAATAATTCTTGGCAAAAAGTGGGCATTTGGTATATTATTTAAAGACCGGGCTTTTAAAGTAAAGCTAAAACCTGATGCGCTTTTGACTATGTCATGGCACTTTCCTGAAGAAGTGAAAGCACTTGACCTCACCATTCTTCACTATTTTATCATTGAAAAAATTCTGGGCATTCCGGGCAAGCATCAGAGAGCGTCTCAAAATATTGCCTTTGACCGGAGTTTTACAGATTGCCTGACCCAAGTGATTAGGCAAGAAGTGCAAATGGCAATTATCACGCAAGAGGTAAGCATTGATGAAGTAAAACAAGTATGCTACAGCGGCTACACCATGCCACAAAAATCAACCTACTTTTACCCAAAAGTGATTTGTGGATTTTTATTCAGTTCCATCAGAGAAGAGGAGTTTGCCTTTGAAGGTTACTTGCCTTTTTAGTTTTTTTAGTACCTTCATTTAACATAGTTAAGAGATTATTTTGACCAGCCGTAGTTTTTTTCGTGTTACCCTATCAGGCCTGCTCATGGTTATGGCACTATCCGGTCATGCCCAAAAGACAGTAAAAGACAGTTTGAAAAACAGATTAGAAAAAGCTACGACCAATGAAGAAAAGGTTGATATTCTCAATGAGTTGGCTTACCAGTATTATGATTTTAATGACAGTCTTGCTCTTGTATATGCCCATCAGGCACTTGCGCTAAGTCTAAAAGTAAACTATACCAGCGGAGCGCAGTATAGTTATACCCTGGTTGGGCTGGGCTACTCCAGTGTAGGCAACTTTAAAGAAGCTACCCGGTATTATGCCAGGGCTGATAAGCTAACCGGCCAAAACACGGGAGGAAAAAAAATATACAACTTGCTGGTTTGGGGCAACATCTATTGGTATCGCGGGCATCTTGATTCGGCTATCATTTTATACAAAAAGGCGAAGTCATTCATGCTTTCGAATGATTTCATCAACCTAACCAGTTACTATAAAAACATGGCCCAGGTGGCCACACAACAGTGGCAAAATAATAAAGCACTCAACTACCTCGATAGCTCTGCTTACTATTTAAACTTGATTGGCAAAGCCGACCGCTATCAGACTTTGGAGATATACTCAGTTTATAACGAGGTCTACCAAAAACTTTATAATTATGATAAAGCCAAAGAGTACTTAGACAAAATGTGTAATACGGCTGAGAAACTGGAAGACTACTATCACCAAATCAAGTGCAGAGTTAACCGCTCGCATTTTCAATTGGATCAGTCAAAATTCATGGATGCATTAAAAGAAGCGATGAATGCATTAAATCTGGGTAGTCAATATAATTTTCCTCCGGAGTATGTTTCACTGCTTACCACCTTAGGCGAAGTTTACGTGGAGATTGGCGACTATGACATGGCTGCCGATTACTATTACCGGGCGCTGAAGTTAGCTGAGCAAACCGGGTTAGATGAGAGAGCAGCCTTCATGCTGAATAAATTAGCCTGGATCAATAAAGACCAGGGAAAATACGCCCAGGCACTTGACCTGGTAAACAAGTCGCAACGGTTATACACTTCAATCAATAACAAAAAAGGTATTGCCGACTGCCATAATACACGCGGACTCGTGTATTTACTGATGAATAAACTGAATGAATCTATTGCAGAACACCAACTGGCGCTTGAAACACGTCAGCTACTTGAGCACAACGAGGGTATATCAGCCTCTTTATTTAACATCTCACTTGTGTTTGAAGCACGGGGCAGTTTTGATCAGGCGCTTGACTACCAACTACAGTCATTGGCCATCGAAGAAAAACTTCAAAATAAATTAGGCTTAGGAATTTCGTATGGAGCATTGGGCGGTTTATTACTGAAAATGAAACAGATGTCTCGTGCTAAACATTATCTTGATCTGGCTAAAAAGATCGGCAAACAAATCAATACACCACTACTGCTCAGAAACACTTCTACTAACCTCGTGATGTACTACGAGATGACAGGTGACTATAAACAAGCCCTTGCTGCCCAAAAAGACTATCAAGTAATTAATGATTCCATTTTCTCCCGCATAGGCGCCATTAAACTGGTAGAAATGGAAACCCAGTACAAAGTGAGGCAACGCGAGCAAGAGCTGCAGACCTTGCAACAACAACAGCAAGATCAGGAAAATCGCATTCAACTGCAGGAATCTTCTATACGTTACCGAAACTGGATCATTGCACTAGGCTCATTCAGTTTTAGCTTAGCTATGATTATGCTCGGGTTAGGGTATAGATTTTACGCACAGAAAAAGCAAGCCAATAAAGAACTGCATGAGCAAAAAGAAGAAATACAAGCTCAGGCCGAAGAATTGATTGAAGCGAATCAATCATTGAGCCAAATGACTGATACCCTCAAAGAAAAAAATGAAGAAATACACTTG
Organism: Bacteroidota bacterium; assembly: GCA_018266435.1. Lineage (GTDB taxonomy): Bacteria > Bacteroidota > Bacteroidia > Cytophagales > Cyclobacteriaceae > ELB16-189. Next base: position 16,555 of record JAFEAL010000017.1, read on the forward strand.
CAGTCTGAAAAATTAGTTCAGGCCAATCAGTTGTTAAGTGATATAAATAAAAACCTGGAAGAAAAAATTAAATCAAGAACCGAAGATTTACGCAAAGCTTTTCAGGAACTGGACACATTCTTTTACCGGTCATCGCACGACTTTAGAAGACCGCTTACCACATTTATGGGATTGGCCGAAGTGGCAAAAATGACGGTAAAAGATGCCTACGCTCTTGAGTTGTTTGAGAAAGTGAACCTTACCGCACACTCCCTCGATACCATGCTGGGCAAACTGCAATCCATTAGCAATCTGGGCGGTCAGCAACTGGAGTTTAGAGAAGTGATGCTTAAAGAGATGGTAGAAGAAATTATGTTTGGTTTTGAAGATCTCATCAATCAACACCACATTCGCTGGACATTGGATGTACAGCCGGGCATTTCTTTTTATTCTTACCCCGTATTGGTAAAGATCATACTGACCAACCTCATTGAAAATGCTATACATTTCAGTATGTTCCAAGATCCTTTCATTAGTATCAACCTCTTTGCCGAAAATAACCATTTGAATATTGTGGTGAAAGACAATGGCCAGGGTATTGACCCGGCTTATCAAAGCCACATTTTTGATATGTACTTCCGCGCCAACTATCTGTCAAAAGGAAATGGCCTTGGTTTATACATTGTAAAGAAAGCAGTAGAGAAATTAGAAGGAAAAATTTTCTTTGAGAGCCAACTAGGAAAAGGAACAGAATTTAAAATTGTGCTTCCTTTAAGAAAAAATGTTGAGTTTGCTTGAAGATAAGCCAAAACCGCAATGCATCCCTCAGCAATGCTGATCGCATATAGTTTGTACATCTTTTTCAATTTGTATAGTGGTGTGGTCGATGTGAAACCGGCTGTGCAATTCTGTTTTTACAAACCCGATCAACGATTCGCTTTCTTGTGGCACCACTAAGTGAACAGTAAGAGCGGTGGTATTGGTGCTCATGGCCCACACATGTAAATCGTGCAGGCTGGTTACTCCTTTGACTGACAGTAAAAAAGTTTTAATGGCATCGATATTTATATTGTTGGGCACGCCATCCAGCGAAAGCCGCCATGAGTCTTTAAATAATTGCCAACTGCTGACAATGATTACTATGCCTATGATTAAACTGGCTGCAGCATCGAGCCAAAACCAATGCGTGTAGAACACCAGTATACCTGAAACCACCACACCCAGTGAAACCAAGGCATCGGCCACCATGTGTAAATAAGCTCCTTTGGTATTGAGGTCTTTTTCTTTGTCTTTAAAAAAAAGTAGAGCAGTTGCTCCATTAATGATGATGCCGGCAAAAGCTACCCAAGCCATAGCAAGCCCGTTAACCTCGTGCGTATGGTGTAGTCGTTCAATCGCCTCCCACCCTATTGCACCAACCATGAGTAACAAAGTAAATGCATTGATCAGCGCTACTAAAATAGTTGTCTTGCCAAAACCATAAGTAAACCGCTCCGTAGCTTTACGTTGGGCAAATTGGTTGGCCAATAGCACCAACACTAAACTGGCCACATCGCTCAGGTTGTGACCGGCATCTGACAATAGCGAAAGTGAGCCTGCCCACCAACCTGCAGCTGCCTCGATGACCACAAACACCACATTCAGTACAATACCCGTTATAAAAACGCGATTCATGGATTGATAATGATGGTGATGGTGATGATGATCGTGGGTGTGATGGGTCATACTCTATTCAGCTTCAAAAGTAGTAAACAAGATTGATGAATGGCAGAATCCAAATTCATGGTAAATGACACAACTAAACTGCACCAAAAGGTTGAAACACATGCTTATTTATCGTTTTAGTAAGATGCCTTCAAAAAAAATCTTGTAACATTGCAAGGATTACACCTGTACGGATTTTTTAATTATTTAATCCTTTTAATTTATTGACAATGAGGAGTTTAATTGTGATTAATTCATTTTTAATTTTAATTTTATTTTTTTTTAATTCTTGTAAAAAAAATAATCAGCTTGAAGTAGTGAATTATCGGTTGGTTGCAGACGAGATTTATATTCCAGACAGTTCCAATATACGTCCCAAACTAAAAATTGAATTTGCTAAAAAGGAGCCGCACCAGTTACAGATATATAGTGCGGCCAAGATCAAGGCTATTCCTAATAACTATGCTGAAATTTCAGCTCCTTTTAACGGAAGGATTACCGAATCTTTCGTACGGTTAGGGCAGAACGTAAACCGGGGCACTCCCCTGTTTGCAATTTACTCATCTGATTATACCGATGCGCAAAAAATGTTTTTGCAAGACAAACAACAATACTTGTTGTCTGAAAAAGATTTTAAACGACAAAAAGATTTACTCGACAACGGTGTGGGAGTTCAGCGAGATTATGAAACAGCCCGTACAACATTTGAGAATAGCAAAAGTGAATTAGAAAAAGCCATTGCCAGTATTAGGATTTTTGGAGTTGACCCTGACAAAATGATTTTTGGCGAACCACTAATTGTCCGGTCGCCCATCATAGGCCAAGTCATTAAAAATTCAATAGTCGTTGGAAAATATTTAACGGATAACAGCAATTCTATTTTGACTGTAGCTGAGATTTCTAAAGTTTGGATTACAGCATCTGTAAAAGAAAAAGATATTCGTTTTATCGAAGAAGGTGATGAAACTGAAGCCGAGGTAACAGCACACCCCGGAGAAATTTTTAAAGGCAAAGTATATCATATTGACGAAATTGTGGATGAAGACACCCGCTCGATCAATGTGCTAATTGAGTGCCCCAACCGTGGCGAAAAGCTAAAACCCGGCATGTATGCCACAGTGAAATTTACACAACGCCCAGGTCAGGCCGTGTTAATTCCCACCTCTGCGTTGCTTCAGTACAATGACCGCAACTTTGTTTATGTGCAAACCACACCGTGGCATTTTAAAAAACAAATCGTGAGTACGGCCGAGACCATTAACGACCGTACCGTAATAGCAGAAGGACTGACCGGTAATGAATCCATCATTGTTCAGGGCGGGTTTTATTTATTGGAGGCCAAATAGTTATGAAGAAACTTATTTTCACAGCTATTCATAAGCGCTGGCTCTTCATGGCGCTTTTTGTCTTGGTAGTTTTTGTTGGCTATTACTCCTGGGAACAACTATCGGTAGAAGCTTACCCCGATATAGCGGATGTTACTTCGCAGGTAGTTACGCAAGTTCCCGGGTTGGCAGCAGAAGAAGTTGAGTTGCAGATCACCATTCCTATTGAGCGGGCACTAAACGGTCTTCCTGGCATGCACATCATGCGTAGCCGCAGCACGTTTGGCCTTTCCATGATCACCATAGTTTTTGAAGATGGAATTGAAGACTACTGGAGCCGGCAGCGTATAGAAGAACGATTGGCACAACTGAATTTACCCAAAGGTGCCGTACCCAGTTTAGACCCACTAACCTCTCCTATTGGTGAAATTTACCGCTACATCGTAGAAAGTGACCGCTATGACATCCGCATGTTGAAAGACCTGCAAGATTGGGTAATTATTCCGCGGATTAAACAAGTACAAGGTATTGCCGATGTTACCAATTTTGGAGGAATCACCACACAATACCAGGTAGAGATTGATCCTAAAAAATTAGAACAATACCGAACCACCCTGGTTGATGTGGAAAACGCCATTAATAATAATAACAACAACGTAGGAGGAAGCATACTAACCCGGGGAGAACTGGGCTACGTAGTTCGTGGAATTGGATTATTAAAAAACCTTGAAGACCTCGGAAACATTGTGGTAAAAAGCCAGAAAGGTGTTCCTATATTTTTAAAAGACCTTGGTACGTTGAAGTATGGAATCTTAGAACGCAAGGGTATTTTAGGCTACACCAACCACAACAAATCCATTCCTGAAAGCATCGAAGGTATCGTGCTCTTATTGAAAAAGGAAAACCCTTCACGCGTGCTGGCCGGTGTGCACGCGGCAGTGAACGAACTTAATCATGAGGTATTACCCGAAGGGGTAAAAATTGTGCCCTACATGGATCGCACCAATCTGGTAGAAACAACCCTTGAAACAGTTTCGCATACCTTGATTGAAGGTATTATGCTGGTTGTGATCGTGCTCATTATTTTCCTTGGTAACTGGAAAGGTGCTTTACTGGTAGCAGTAACTATTCCTCTCTCACTTCTGGTGGCTTTTATTTTGATGCACCTAACCAATATTCCGGCCAACCTGCTTTCACTGGGCGCAATTGATTTTGGAGTAATTGTAGACGGTGCCATTGTGATGATGGAAACCATTTTGAAAGTGCGTGAAGATGACCCGCACAGCCAGCTTCACGAACATGATATTGGTAAGAGAGCACTTCATGTAGCTAAGCCGGTGCTGTTTGCCACCATGATTATCATCACCGCTTATTTGCCGCTGTTTGCTTTTGAGCGGGTGGAAAAGAAATTGTTTACTCCCATGGCCTTCACCGTAAGCTATGCCCTCTTTGGAGCACTGTGCGTAGCCATGCTGCTGATACCCGGGTTGGCGTATGCTGTGTATAACAAACCTCAAAAACTTTTTCATAACAAATGGCTCGAAAAACTCACGCATCTTTATCATACGCGGGTAATCAAAATTATCAACCAGCCTAAAAAAATATTTGCTCCTCTTGGTGTGGTTTTGATTGGCGCGGTTGTGCTCACCTTGACTGTAGGAAAAGATTTTTTGCCTCCACTGGACGAAGGTTCTATTTGGTTGCAAGTCACATTACCCCCCGGCATTTCATTAACCAAATCAAAACAGATGGCCGATACCCTTCGTGCTATCACCCTACGCCACGAAGAGGTAACCTACATGGTTACTCAGTTAGGCCGCAATGACAATGGCACCGACTCATGGACACCCTCACATTACGAGTGTTCTGTGGGCCTGAAACCCTACAAGCAGTGGAAACACGGAAGAACCAAATACAACCTCATTGTTGATTTGGCGGCAGATTATGCAAAGGTGCCCGGGTACACGGTAGGCTTTTCTCAACCAATGATCGATGGTGTGATGGATAAAATTGCTGGGGCACACAGCGAGCTGGTCGTTAAAATATTTGGGAAAGACTTTAAAGAAACAAGACGTATTGCCGAAGATGTACTGAAAACTCTTAGAGGCATCAAAGGTGCTGTGGATTTAGCCATTGATCAGGAGCCCCCCCTGCCACAACTGCAAGTAAAGATTGACCGTGAGGCCGTGGCTCGTTATGGGCTCAATGTTTCTGATGTAGCCGATTTAATTGAAGTGGCCATTGGAGGGAAAGCCGTGTCGCAAATATTTATTGGCGAGCGGGTATACGATATTACAGCCCGGTTTAATGAAGAAAGCCGTGGCACCCCCGAAGCAATCGCTAACCTGATGCTCACCACACCCGATGGTGCACGCATTCCGGTCTCACAAGTAGGAAAAGTAGAGTTAAATACTGGCGAAAGCACCATTACCCGAGAAATGAACAAACGTCACCTAACGGTGAAATTAAATTTACGAGGCACTGACTTAACCACTTTTGTGGCTGAGGGGCAAAAGAAAATTGAAGAGCGCGTAAAATATGATCATGAAAAATATTCGATTAAATGGGGTGGACAGTTTGAAAATCAGCGCAGGGCGTATGCACGCCTGGCGGTTATTGTGCCATTAGCCTTGGCCATTATGTTCTTGTTGCTGTATGGTGCATTTGGTGAGTTCAGGCAAGCAGGACTTATTCTATCGGTTGTTCCACTGGCACTCTTTGGCGGAATGCTGGCCCTCAATGTGCGGGGTATGACACTCAACGTATCATCGGCAGTGGGCTTTATCGCATTATTTGGAGTAGCTATTCAAAACGGAGTAATCATGATTTCTAATTTTAATCAGCTACGCAAAGAAGGAATGGATTTAAAGCAAGCTGTAGTGGAAGGTGCCAAAATACGCTTTCGGCCAATACTCATGACCGCCACAGTTGCCGTTCTCGGATTGTTGCCGGCTTCATTAGCAACAGGCATCGGCTCTGATGTGCAGCGCCCGTTAGCAACGGTTATTGTGTACGGACTGCTTTTTGCCACAGCCATCACGTTATTCGTATTGCCTGCGATGTATTATATGGTAGAAAATAAATGGGGTCATGACTTTACCGTGAGCTCAGAAATGCATAAAGACGAACATTGATGAAGCACTTTTTATATTTCTCGTTCTTCTTTTTCCTTGCTGTTGATGCTGCGGGGCAGGTAGATACCTTGTTCACACGAAAAAGAATTACTTTCCCCGAGTACCTGGAAGCCGTTGGTAAAGGAAACTTAAATTATGCCGTTCAAAAATTCAATGTAGATATTGCTTATGCAGGAATTGAAATTGCTAAAATATTTCCCAACCCCGAAATTTATTATGGGTATATAAACATGGGGCAAGGCCGGATGAAGGCAGGATATGGATATTCTGTAAACGCCAATACCACACTTGAATTGGGCGGAAAACGAAAAGCCCGGATTGATTTAGCTAATAACGGAACAGAACTGGCCAAAGCACAACTCGAAGATTTTTTCAGAAACCTTCGGGCTGATGCCACTTTGGCTTTTCTCAATGCACTGTCTCAGCGCAACAGTTTGCGCGTTATGATCAACTCGTACGAAAGTATTAACAAATTAGCGGTTTCAGACAGCATCCGTTTCAAATTGGGTTCCATCATGGAAATTGATGCCAAACAAAGCCGGCTCGAGGCAAGGTATTTGTTAAACAGCGTCATACAAACACAATCTAATTGGAAAGTTTCCCTGAACAACCTGAATTTGCTCGTGGGCAAACAAAACATGGATACGTTGTTATATCCCACCGGAAGGTTTGACCAGTTTGAACGCGACTTTGTTTACAAAGATTTAGTAACCACCGCACTCAACAACCGGGCTGATTTATTAGCAGCTTTAAAAAATAAAAACGTAGCACAAAGTGCATTGAGGTTAGCCAAAGCCAATCGCATGATTGATCTCGGCATTGTTATAGGCTCAAACAACACTTCGGTTGTAACCAATTTTGTAGAGCCTACACCCTCGCTGACTGCTGTTTATGGAGGAGTTACCATACCTTTAAAATTTTCAAATAATTACAAAGGAGATTTACGAGCGGCCGAATACAATATCGCCCAGGCTGAATTGCAATACCGTCAGGTTGAATTGCAAGTGGAAACCGATGTGGCACAGGCATATTCACAATACATGGCCGGGCGCAAGCAGGTGCAACAATTTCAATCGGGGTTATTGAGTGAAGCTAAACGGGTGCTGGAAGGAAAAGTATATGCCTACCAGCGCGGGAAAACCTCACTACTCGAAGTGCTCAATTCTCAGCGCACCTACAATATCATACAGATGGATTATTTCACTACGCTGTATAACTATGCTTCCGCATTGGTACAACTGGAAAGAGCAGCAGGAATATGGGATATCAATTTTTAAACAGATGAAAAATAAAACAATAAGTACCCTTGTTTTTGCTTTTGCCTGGTGTTTTGCACAAGCACAGGGAGAAACGAGAATTGGTATCAAAGCTGGCTATACATCGGCCAATGTTTTCGGATCTGATTTGAATCAGCTTTCTAATAATGGAAGTGCTGAACCGCTGGGTGGATTTTTGTTTGGTGTTTATGTTGATTCAAAATTGTACAAGCATTTATGGCTTAAATCAGAAGTGCTCACAACTCAGAAAGGCGCTGTATTGAAAATAAAAGATAAATGGAACCAACAATACAACAGCAATTTAAAAAGCCAGTACATTGTGGTGTATCCGTTCTCGCCAACTTTTCATTACAAAGGATTTCAACTGCTGGCGGGGCCGTACATAAGCATGCTTCTTTCAGCCAGTGTACAAAGTAAAGATAGCTTGGGAAACCTCACCACCAACACCCAGGATTTTGGTACTGCCCCAAGGCTCTCCCACTATCGTCAGAAAATTGATGCGGGTATAGTATTTGGTTTGGAGTACCAAACCAAGTGGGGCATTACCATTGGAGGACGATATACTTATGGGTTTGTTCCAATCTATGAAAACGCTGATGCTATCGTAATAGTCAATGCTCCGGAGTTGCCTCAGCAGAAAATTTACAATAAAAGTCTGAGCATTTCCATAGGTTATACGTTTGGTAAACATAAGAAGGAAGAAAAGAAAGAAACTGATCCACTCCTTTTTAAACATCAATAACCTATCGTACTAATACCGGTAAATTGGCCGCCAACACTTGCAGGTCTTCGTCTTTTACTTCTTTTTTCTCATCGGCTACTAATAGAAAATTCTCATACAGTGTATTGAGTTCTTCGCCTTCGTATTTATGACCAAGCAGCTCCATCCTGTGTTTAAGGGCAGCTCTTCCGCTTCGTGCCGTCAATACAATGGATGAAGACGGTACGCCCACCTGTGCCGGGTTTATGATTTCGTAGTTTTCAGCATGCTTTAAAAACCCATCCTGGTGAATGCCGGATGAATGAGCAAACGCATTGGCACCTACAATTGCTTTGTTGGCTTGCACAGGCATGCGCATCATACCCGATACCAACTTACTGATAGCGTAAATTTTTTCTGATTTGATGTTAGTGGTCAATTCTAAATCTCTATGTACCTGCAAAATCATAGCTACCTCTTCTAATGAGGTGTTGCCCGCCCGCTCACCGATACCATTGATCGTTACTTCTGCCTGACGTGCTCCGTTAATCAATCCTGAAATAGTGTTGGCTGTGGCCAGGCCCAAATCATTGTGGCAATGCACCGAGATGATGGCTTGATCTATGTTCTTTACATTTTCCACCAAGTGTTTGATTCGTTTACCGTAAAGATTAGGCAAACAATACCCGGTAGTGTCAGGAATGTTTACTACATCTGCGCCAGCCGCAATGACAGCCTCAATCAATTGAGATAGAAAAGTCAGGTCAGCTCGTCCGGCATCTTCGGCAAAAAACTCTACTTCATAGCCTTTACTCTTGGCATACGCCACGGCCCAAGCACCTTGCTCGAGTACTTGTTGGCGAGTGCTTTTAAATTTGTGTTTAATGTGTACATCGCTTGAACCAATGCCGGTGTGGATGCGCCCCCGATGAGCATGCCGGAGCGCTTCGGCCGCTACATCAATATCGTCTTTCTTTGCGCGGGTAAGCCCGCAGACCGTTACTTTTTTTACTGCTTTTGAAATCTCCACAACCGAAAGAAAATCTCCGGGACTGGAAATTGGGAATCCGGCTTCAATTACATCTACCCCAAGCAACTCAAGCTCTCGGGCAATAACAATTTTTTCTTCCGTCTTCAACTGACAGCCGGGAACCTGCTCGCCATCGCGAAGTGTTGTATCGAAAATCTGAATTTTTTTAGCCATAATTTTTTAATTTATACTACAAGCTTTAAGCTTGAGCAAATGATTTAATTTTTTTAATGTTTTTTGCTACTTCACTTCCCATTACGTGCGTATTCAAAATCTTTGTCTTGTCGGTGGATGTATCAGCAATGTCTCCGGTGCGGAATCCTTGCTTCAAAACAGATTCAACGGCAGCAATTACGGTTTCAGATTCTTCTTTCATTCCAAAAGAAATATCCAGCAAAAGCGCAGCCGATAAAATTGAGGCTAGCGGGTTGGCGATCCCCTTACCGGTAATGTCGTGTGCGCTGCCATGGATGGGCTCGTATAAACCAACCTTATCCCCCACTGATGCCGATGCCAACATACCCATGGACCCGGCAATTTGCGAAGCCTCATCTGTAAGTATGTCGCCAAATAAGTTTCCGGTAAGCACCACATCAAAGCTGCGTGGAGTTTGAATCAACTTCATGGCTGCAGCATCTACAAACTGGTGTTCGAGTGTTACATCGGGATATTGTTTTCCTATTTCCTGAACTACTTCTCTCCACAACCGCGAACTTTCTAGCACATTGGCCTTGTCAACACTTGTGACTTTCTTTTTTCTTGTTTGTGCCGCCTGAAACGCTTTGTGAGCAATGCGCTCTACTTCAAAACGCTGATAGATCATCAGATCGTAAGCGGTATTGCGGTCGTCTTTTCTGCCTTTTTCACCAAAATACACATCGCCTGTCAGTTCACGAAAAAATAAAATATCTGAGCCTTTTAAAATTTCTGGTTTGATACTCGAGGCTCCAAGCAGTTCGTCAAACAATTTAATCGGGCGTAGGTTGGCGTACAGGCCTAATTCTTTGCGCATCTTCAACAACCCTTGTTCGGGGCGCACCTTGAGTGTGGGGTCATTGTCATAGGTAGGATGTCCAACCGCACCGAATAAGATTGCATCACATTTTTTTAGTTTCTCCAGCGTCTCATCGGGCAGCGGGTTTCCGGTCGCTTCTATGGCTTCATGACCGATTGAAGCGTAGTCGTATTCAAATTGATGACCAAAGGTTTCGGCAATTTTATCTAATACTTTTTTTCCTTCGGTAGTTACTTCTTTACCGATACCATCTCCGGGGAGTATAATAATTCTTTTTTTCATTCCTATTAGGCTATGTGCTTTACATGGCAAGTCATGAGTTATCTGTTCAAAACCCGCAGGCAAAAGCTATGAATGTGCTAAATCAAATTTTTTTATTTCGTTATTCAGGCTTAATAAATAATCAATATCATCGTAGCCACTCATCAGGCATGTTTTTTTGTATGCATTGATTTCAAAATTCTCCCTGACTGATCCAACTTGTAAAAATTGATTCTCCAGGTTGACTATAATTTCAGTTGAAGGCTTCTCCTCTATCAAGGCAAGTAGTTGTAGCAAAAAACTATCAGAGACTACAATGGGCAGTAATCCGTTGTTGAGCGCGTTGTTTTTAAAAATATCGGCAAAGAAGCTGCTCACAATCACACGAAAACCATAATCATAGATAGACCAGGCGGCATGCTCGCGGCTGCTGCCGCAACCAAAGTTTTTTCCTGCTATCAAAATTTTTCCTGAATACTTGGCGTCATTCAATACAAAACTTTTGATTGGTTGATTGTCGTTATCATACCTCCAATCACGAAAAAGGTTTTCCCCAAAGCCTTCCCTTGTGGTCGCTTTCAAAAAACGCGCGGGAATAATCTGGTCTGTGTCAATGTTCTCCATCGCCAGAGGTACTCCTGTTGTTTTTAATGTTGTAAATTTTTCTTTCATATCTTAATCCTTGTTCCTCGGTTCTGAATTACTAAGGCTCTGCGGGTGAGCCTTAGTATTCGGTTTCTTTAATTAACAAATTCTCTCACGTCAGTAACCTTTCCGGTGATCGCAGCTACCGCAGCACTCAGCGGGCTTGCTAAAAATGTGCGCGACTTGGGCCCTTGTCTTCCTTCAAAATTCCGGTTAGAAGTGCTGATGCAATATTTTCCTGGGGGAACTTTGTCTTCGTTCATACCTAAGCAAGCCGAACAACCGGGGCTACGCAATTCAAAGCCAGCCGCATTAAATATTATATCGAGCCCTTCTTTCTTGGCTTGCTCCTCTACTTGCTTCGATCCGGGAATCACCCATACTTCTACACTGCCGGCTTTCTTTTTTCCTTTTACTATGTTAGCCACCAGGCGCAGGTCTTCAATGCGTGCATTAGTGCAACTGCCGATGAAAACATAATCAATCGGCTGTCCGAGCAACTGACTCCCCGGCTTCAGCCCCATATATTCCAATGATTTTTTAAAAGACGTTTGCTCAGAAGTATCTTTTAATTCTTCTGGTCTTGGAATACGATCAGTAATTTTTATCCCCATACCCGGATTGGTACCATAGGTGATCATCGGGGCAATATCGGCCGCGTCAAATTTCAGAACTTTATCGTACACAGCCCCCTCGTCTGTTGCTAGTTGTTTCCAGTTCTTCACTGCCAGGTCAAATGCCGCGCCTTGCGGGGCAAACTTTCTTTCTTTGATATAATTAAAAGTTGTTTCATCCGGAGCGATCAGCCCTCCACGTGCTCCCATTTCAATACTCATGTTGCAGATGGTCATTCGTGCTTCCATCGTTAGGCTGCGGATGGTGCTGCCCGCATACTCAACAAAAAAGCCAGTGGCTCCACTGGCTGATATTTTTGAAATGATGTATAAAATAATGTCTTTGCTCACCACCCCTTTACCCAATACACCATTGATTTCAATTTTCATGGTTTTAGGTTTGTATTGTAAAATACATTGGGTGGCCAACACTTGTTCTACTTCACTGGTGCCGATACCAAAAGCAATGTTGCCAAATGCTCCGTGTGTGCTGGTGTGACTATCGCCACACACAATGGTCATGCCCGGCAAGGTCAACCCTAACTCTGGCCCGATGATGTGAACGATACCCTGAAAAGGATGCCCAAGGTCATACAACTCTACACCAAATTCTTTGCAGTTTTTTCTGAGTGTATCTACCTGGTGGCGGCTCAGTGCTTCTTTAATCGGCAGGTGTTGGTCTTTTGTTGGAACGTTGTGGTCGGCTGTTGCAGTAGTCCGGCTGGTATTAAATACCTTGATGCCACGTTTACGCAATCCATCAAAAGCCTGGGGGCTCGTTACTTCGTGAATAAAGTGACGGTCGATAAACAATGCATCCGGGTAACCCTCAGAATGCTTGACTACGTGTGCATTCCATATCTTTTCAAATATTGTTTTTGGTGTACTCACAACAACTGTTAGTTTGTCATCAATAGTTTAAAATGCAATCGCCCCGCTAACGGAATGCGTTAGCGGGGCGATCAGTAATTCGCTTGCAAGATGAGAAACTAAATTGATAAAGAGGATACGCTCTTTGAAAAAAATTTATTCTCAGGTACTACCTAACACTTGTTGAATATTTTGTGACAGAAATTTTTTATTTTAAATCTTGGTGTATGTACTTCATTTTTATTTATACTTGCGCAGTATTTAGCACAAACAAAATTTAGAAATGAGAAATAACCTTGCAAATGTTTTGTTAACCCGTGTTGAGTTGATCAGCATTATTATTCTATTGACAAGACTCAAGAGGTGATCACTAATAAATAAAATTTTATAAAAACCGCCTCGAAATTTCGGGGCGGTTTTGTTTTATACAGGCTATCGCAAACTAACAGTTGTTTTAACAATCTTATGAAATACTATACAGAAGACTCCATTATTTTTTTAGACGGAAAGTTCCAGCCGGCAAAAGGTGCAGCCGCCAGCCTCTTTTCACAAACCATGCATTATGGCTACGGTGTGTTTGAAGGGATTCGCGCTTATGCCACCATTCATGGAACAAAAATTTTTAAGCCGTACGAACATTTTGAGAGGTTGATTATGAGTTGTCAATTACTCAATATCCCGTTTAACTACAGCCTAGAAGAACTGACTCAACTCAGTTACCAGGTATTGGAAAAGAATAATTTATCAAGTGCCTACATCCGCCCCTTGGTTATTACCGGTGAAAACATGGCGCTCTCCGGTTCGCAAGAATCTACTTTGATGATTGCAACCTGGAAGTGGCCCAAATATTTTTCTCACAAAGAAATTGACATCTGCATTTCTTCCATCGAACGACCAAACCCCAAAAGCACTAAAGTGGATGCCAAAACTTGTGGACAGTATGTTCACGCCATTCTGGCCTCAAATGAAGCCCGACAACGCGGCTTTGATGAAGCCTTAATGCTGGATGCAAATGGCTTTGTAGCACAAGGCCCCGGGGCTAATTTCTTTTTTGAAAAGAATGGAGTTCTCTACACTGCGCCTCAGGGAAATATATTGCCTGGCATTACCAGGCAAACGGTAATTGAAATTTGTAACGAGATGGAAATACCCGTAAAAGAAAAATTTTTTAAACCCGAAGAATTATTAGAAGCTGACAGTGCTTTCTTCTGCGGCACTGCCACCGAGATATCTGCCATTCGGTCTTTTGAGCGACACCCCATGCACAAACCCTGGCCAAGTTCATTGGGCTCCATTGTTCAACAGGCTTACAACAATATGGTGATGGAAAAAAGCTTTGCTTACGTGATCGTCTAATTTTTTTTTAAAGATGAATAAGTACAGCAAAACATTAACCCAAGACTCGACCCTGCCGGGGGCGCAGGCCATGCTCTATGCCATTGGCTTGAATGAATCAGATTTTAAAAAAGCACAGGTAGGCATTGCCAGCACCGGCTTTGACGGCAACTCGTGCAATATGCACCTGAATGCACTGGCCACCGAAATAAAACAAGCCGTTTGGGATCAGGAATTGGTAGGCTTGGTTTTCAATACCATTGGTGTGAGTGATGGCATGAGCAACGGCACCGAAGGTATGCGGTATTCGCTGGTAAGTCGCGAAGTAATTGCCGACTCGATCGAAACTGTTTGTGGAGCACAATACTACGATGGGTTGATTGCAGTAGTTGGTTGTGACAAAAATATGCCCGGATCATTGATCGCCATGGGGCGATTAAATCGCCCCTCAATCATGGTGTATGGCGGCACCATTGCCGGTGGTCACTGGAAGGGCAAGCCGCTCAATATCGTTTCTGCGTTTGAAGCACTCGGAGAAAAATTAGCAAATAAACTTTCAGACGAAGATTATAAAGGCATCATTCAGAACTCGTGTCCCGGTGCTGGTGCCTGCGGTGGCATGTACACCGCCAACACCATGGCCTCGGCCATTGAAGCATTGGGCATGGCACTGCCGGGCACTTCATCTAACCCTGCCCTGAGTAAAGAAAAATCAAGTGAATGCGTTGAAGCAGCAAAAGCCATCCGGCTGATACTCGAAAGAGATATTAAACCAAAAGACGTGATGACGTACCCGGCATTTGAAAATGCCCTGACTGTGATCATGGCTTTAGGCGGATCGACCAATGCCGTCATTCACATGATTGCCATAGCCAAATCAGTCGGCATTACATTAACACAAGAAGACTTTCAGCGCATCTCTGATAAGACCCCATTACTGGCTGATTTGAAACCTAGCGGAAAATACTTAATGGAAGACTTGCACAAAATAGGCGGCACTCCCCTGTTGATGAAGTACCTGCTCGATAATGGTTTTCTTCATGGCGATTGCATAACTGTGACCGGAAAAACCATTGCTGAAAATTTAGCAATTGTTCCATCAATCAATTTTGATACACAAGATTTGATTTTACCCCTTGAAAAACCTATCAAAAAAACCGGACATATTCAAATCCTATATGGCAACCTGGCCGAAAAAGGATCTGTGGCTAAGATTACCGGCAAAGAAGGAGAACGCTTCAAAGGTACTGCACGCGTCTTCAATGGTGAGTTTGAACTGGTGGACGGAATACGTTCAGGGCGAATTAAAGAAGGCGATGTAATTGTGATTCGTTACGTAGGCCCAAAAGGCGCTCCCGGAATGCCTGAAATGCTAAAACCAACTTCGTTGATTATGGGAGCCGGCTTGGGTAAATCGGTTGCGCTTATTACCGATGGAAGATTTTCTGGTGGCACCCACGGATTTGTAGTGGGGCACATCACGCCCGAAGCATTTGATGGAGGAATGCTGGCTTTAGTAGAAGATGGCGACTGGATTGAGATCGATGTAAAAAAACGTCAGCTCAATTTATTGGTTGAAGATAAAGTGATGGCCATCCGCAGGTCACACTACAAGCAACCAGCATTGCGTGTAAAAAGCGGGGTACTCTACAAATATGCTAAACAAGTTAAAACTGCTGCCGATGGATGCGTTACTGACGAAAACTGAACATAAAAAAATATCACCTGAAAAATCAGGAGAAAAAATTTCCGGTTCTGAAATCCTCCTCCGTTGCCTTATTGAAGAAGGTGTTGATACTATTTTCGGGTATCCGGGCGGAGCCATCATGCCGGTGTACGATGCGCTCTATGATTATGCCGACCGATTGAACCATATTTTAGTCAGGCATGAACAAGGCTCTATTCATGCGGCACAAGGATTTGCCCGGGCGAGTGGAAAAACAGGCGTAGCCCTGGCCACCTCTGGCCCGGGTGCATTAAATCTGATAACCGGCTTGGGCGATGCCCTGATTGACTCCACTCCGGTGGTCTGTATTACTGGTCAGGTGTTTGCTCACCTGCTTGGTACCGATGCCTTTCAGGAAATGGATGTGGTCAACACCACCATTCCCGTTACTAAGTGGAATGCACAAGTTACTGAAGCCAAAGACATCGCATCAGTTATCAGCAAGGCATTTTATATTGCCAAAACAGGAAGGCCAGGCCCCGTGTTGGTGGACATCACTAAAAATGCGCAGAACGAGATTCATGAATTTACCGGCTACAAAAAATGTGAAGGGATCAGAACATATAAACCCAAACCTGTATTACCGCTGACAGAAATTGAATCTGCTGCCGCACTAATTAATTCGGCAACTAAACCTTACATACTAGCCGGGCAAGGAGTTATTCTATCCGCTGCCACTGATGAGTTGATTGCTTTCTCTGAGAAAACCGGCATCCCAGTAGCCTGCACGCTGCTTGGGCTTGGTGCATTTCCTACAGACCATCCGAATTATGTAGGCCTCCTGGGTATGCACGGAAATTATGCGCCCAATGTATTAACTAATGAATGCGATGTGCTCATTGCCATTGGCATGCGCTTCGATGACCGTGTAACCGGAAATGTGAGCAAATATGCCCAACAAGCCAACGTGATTCACATCGATATTGATCTCGCAGAAATTAATAAAATCATTCAAAGCAATGTACCCATTCATGCAGACGCTAAAGAAGCATTACAGGCTTTGATTCAACTATGCAAGCCTAACACACACAATGAATGGATCGAAAAGTTCAATTCCTTAAAAAAAATTGAACTGGAAAAAATTGTACACAAAGAGTTTAACCCAATAGGCAAGTTGATGATGGGTGAAGTGGTGAATCGCCTCTCCGCCCTGACAAATGGCAATGCAATCATTGTAACAGATGTAGGGCAGCACCAAATGATTACTTCGCGCTACTTTGGGTATAAAAATCCAAGAACAAACATCACATCAGGCGGAGCAGGAACTATGGGCTTTGCCTTGCCGGCTGCCATGGGCGCCAAAATGGCGATGCCCGATCAACCCGTAATTGCCGTGATGGGCGATGGCGGGTTTCAAATGACCATTCAGGAACTCGGCACAATCATGCAATCTAAAATCGCGGTGAAAATGATTGTACTCAACAATAATTTTCTTGGCATGGTGCGGCAGTGGCAAGAACTGTTTCACAATAAACGTTATTCTTTTACTGAAATGCACAATCCCGATTTCATAAAAATTGCCGAAGCCTATTCAATCCGTGCAAAAAAAATTTCTGAACGAAATGAGTTAGATGAAGCAATTCAAGAAATGCTAAATGCAAAAGACGCTTATTTCCTGGAAGTAGTGGTAGGCAAAGAAGATAATGTGTTTCCAATGGTTCCGGCCGGTGCGGGTGTGAGTGAAATCATACTGGAGGCACCAACCAAAAAAAAATAATTTGATCTGAGTACATAACTTTTGAATGCATCTCCATGAAACAAGATTTTACCCTGCTGCTCTCCTCCGATAATAATTTTTCAGTGCTTAACCGAATTGTTAACATACTGAACAGGCGAAGGGTACGCATAAAAAAACTGATAGGCTTTGAAGATGAAAATGATTTTCGCAGGGGCGGAATCATCATGCTTGTTCACACTACTTCTGATATGGTTGAGAAATGTAAACTTCAACTAAAAAAACTCATTGAAGTTGATGAAGTAGATGTGTTTGAAGGAAGCAATCAATACTTAGAACATAGCGAACGAATTGTGGATATTGATTAACTAATAGTTAGTGCCCGGTGTAAATGCTCAACTAAACCAACACAAAATATTTTATATTCTAAATTCACTAAATACTAAATACTTAATTCAAATTACTAAAAAATGGCAAAGATCAATTTTGGCGGAACGATTGAAGAAGTAGTAACCCGCGAAGAATTTCCGATGGAAAAAGCATTGGATGTTTTAAAAAATGAAACCATTGCAATCATTGGCTATGGTGTACAGGGCCCGGCCCAGGCACTCAACCTGCGCGACAATGGATTTAACGTTATAATCGGCCAACGCAAAGGCGGCAAAACATGGGACAAGGCCATTCAGCATGGGTGGGTTCCCGGTGAAACATTATTTGATATAGAAGAAGCCGCTAAACGCGGAACGATCATCCAGTTTTTGTTATCCGATGCCGGCCAGATAGCCACTTGGCCATCGCTCAAACCTCACTTGACCAAGGGTAAGGCATTGTATTTTTCGCACGGTTTCGGAGTTACCTTCAAAGAACAAACGGGCATCGTACCTCCGGCTGATGTGGATGTAATTTTAGCTGCACCCAAAGGATCAGGCACCTCGGTGCGCAGGCTTTTTTTACAAGGTAAAGGAATCAACTCAAGCTATGCAGTTTTTCAAGATGCTACAGGCCAGGCTAAAACGCGCGCTATCGCATTAGGTATAGGCGTAGGTTCAGGCTATTTATTTGAGACCGATTTTAAAAAAGAAGTGTACTCAGATCTAACAGGCGAGCGCGGCACTCTGATGGGAGCCATTGCCGGAATTTTCGAAGCACAATACGAAGTACTCCGTTCCAAAGGCCACTCCCCTTCTGAAGCCTTCAACGAAACGGTTGAAGAGCTGACTCAGAGCCTGATGCCGCTTGTTGCCGAAAACGGTATGGACTGGATGTATGCCAACTGTTCTACCACCGCACAACGTGGAGCATTAGATTGGAAAAAGAAGTTTAAAGCAGCGACACTCCCGGTATTTAAAGAACTGTATGAAAGCGTAGCCAGCGGTGCAGAAGCTAAACGTACAATTGACACCTGCAGCAAACCTGATTATCGCGAAAAATTGGCAGAAGAACTGAAAGAAGTACGCGAAAGCGAGTTATGGCAGGCCGGTGCTGCGGTGCGCGCTTTGCGCCCTGAAAAAGAAAAAGTAGAAGCGAGTATGATCAACTGATTTATAGTTTATAATGTGAAAGAAAACCCGGGCTCAACACAAGTTCGGGTTTTTTATTGATACAGTTTTCGCTTACGTTTAGCGTACAGCCTGCACACGTTTATAGTCAGACGACAGATAAAAAATCTGGGTCTTGGTTTTTAGACTGTCTGTACCTGGCCTCGGTAATTGATACTCACATTTTATTTGGTGGCTCAGTACTTCGTTTGTATCTTTAGTGTATCGCTTCAATTGGTATTGAAGGTATTTCAATTCAATGAGCTGCTGTTCTGTAAATTTTTTTAAATCAGTAAACGTCTGAGTGTATTGCGAAAAAAATGAATCTCCAGTAAACTTATTCTTCAAAATTTTAAGTGAGTCTATCCGTTGATCAGTTTTTGCCAGCAAGTTGCTGTTGTAGGAAATATCTTTTTCCAAGTTAGAAAAAATAGTATCGAGCGGAACGGTAGTTTTTGAACCCTTGCTGTACTCATTCACCAGCCAATCAAGCGAATCTTTTGATGTAATGGATTTTATTTCCTCAAGTTTGATGAGTTTCAAATCTGTATCAGGTGATAAACGCCACGCATAGCGCAGGTACGAGGAAACCGTTTCTTTTTTTCTATCACGGCTACAAGATACTGCCAGCATCAAAAGCAAGCCACTAAAAAATAACATACGAATCATAGCTGCAATTTTAGTTTAAATTTTGATACAAACCATTTTTTATGAAGTACACAAACACATTGCTCAACCCAATGCTCCGGGCTATCTTTACATATACTCATTTTGATCATGGATACACGAAGAGAATTTATAAAAAAAACGATTTTATTTTCGGGAGGTGCTGCAATTAGTACCCTCTATCCTTCCATTGTTCAGGCCTATCAAATTAACCCGTCTCCCGGTACCACCTGGCGCGATGCCGAGCACATAGTTATTTTAATGCAGGAGAACCGCTCATTCGATCATTGCTTTGGTTCATTGCGAGGGGTTCGAGGGTTCAATGATCCGCGTGCATTTTTTTTACCCAACAAAAACCCCGTTTGGCTCCAGACCAACAAAAAAGGAGAAACATTTGCCCCTTTTCGACTCAACATTAAAGATACCAATGCTACCTGGATGGGGTCGCTGCCTCACACCTGGGCAGACCAAACGGATGCACGTAATGGCGGAAGGCACGATCAATGGCTGAACGTAAAAAAATCAGGTAATCGCGACTATCGCAATATACCCTTAACCATGGGATATTATACCCGTGAAGACATTCCGTTTCATTATGCGTTGGCTGATGCTTTTACGGTGTGCGATCAGAATTTTTGCTCCAGCCTTACCGGTACTACCCCTAACCGGCTTTACCTGTGGACAGGCAAAATACGTGAAAGCGCACAAGCTCAAGCCCGGGTGCGCAATGAAGAAACAGACTATAACTCAGAGGCTGCCTGGAAAACTTTTCCTGAGCGATTAGAAGAAAACGGTATCTCGTGGAAAATCTATCAAAATGAAATTAGCGTTGGGGTTGGTTTTGAGGGTGATGAAGAACCTTGGCTTGCCAACTTTGGTGATAACCCAATAGAAATGTTTGAACAATATCAGGTACGGTTTCATCCGGCATATATCAAGCAGTTGCCCGTTACAATTGATCAATTAAAAAAAACTATCGCTGCCGAAAAAGCAGCATTAACCCGTCTCGACAAAGGAAAAAAATACACAGAACTAAACCGGCATATAGCATCAAGCGAAAGAGAATTAAATAAATTATTGATTTTTCAGAAAAAGTACACATTAGAAAACTATTCTAAATTATCAGAGGAGCAAAAACACCTTCATGAAAAAGCGTTTACTACTAACGTGAGTGACCCCGACTATCGTACGTTGGCCTCGCTTCGCTACACAGACAACGGCACTGAGCGTGTCATGAACATTCCAAAGGGAGATGTACTTTTTCAATTCAGGGAAGATGTGACCAACAAAAAACTGCCGACAGTATCGTGGCTGGTAGCACCGGAAAATTTTTCTGATCACCCCTCAGCGCCATGGTATGGAGCCTGGTATTTATCAGAGGTGCTGGATATTCTCACACAAAACCCGGAAGTATGGAAAAAAACTATTTTTATTTTGTGTTACGATGAAAATGACGGATACTTCGATCATGTTCCTCCGTTTGTGTCTCCTGTGCCGGGCGATCAACTCAGCGGAACTGTGTCCGGAGGAATTGATACCCTGACAGAATATGTGCGTCTGGAGGATGACCTGAAACGCAAGATGGCCTCGCATGCCCGCGGAGGTCCAATTGGGCTAGGTTACCGTGTGCCTCTGGTTATTGCATCACCTTGGAGCCGAGGAGGAGCAGTTTGCTCACAAGTATTTGATCATACTTCCATTCTGCAATTCCTTGAAAAATTTCTGAGTCAGAAGACCGGAAAAAAAATTACTGAACCCAACATCAGTACCTGGCGAAGAACAGTGTGCGGTGACCTGACCTCTACATTTGTTCCCTATCAGGGAGAACTGTTGAAACTACCTGAATTTTTGCTTCACGATGAGTTTGTTGAAAGTATTCACCAGGCACAATTCAAAAAGAACCCCTCCGGATACCATGCTCTATCGGATCATGAGATTGCATTAGTTAATCAGTCACAATCGTCTTCGGTACTTCCCAGGCAGGAAAGTGGAAACAGGCTCGCAAGACCGCTGCCTTATGAATTGTACGCCAATGGCAAAGTAACCGATCAACTCGAATTTCAAATCACGTTAGAATCTCGCAATGAAATATGGAAAAATGAAGCAGCAGGCTCTCCTTTTTTGATGTATTGCTACAACCCTGTTTTTTTGCAACGTGCCTATGCCGTATCGCCCGGTGATAAGATAACTGATGGGTGGACTCAAAAATTCATGAATGATAGCAACTATCATTTTTTTGTCTATGGACCGAATGGCTTCTTTAGAAAATTCAAAGGAAAAGCAAATAACCATCCGATTGAAATCATTTGCCAATATGAAAAAAATAATAATCAATTTACTGGCACCCTCGAACTCGTGATTAACAACACCAGCGACAGAATTATTACCATTGACTTATCTGATAATAGCTACCAACAAGCTAAACAGACTAAAGAAATTGCACCCCGCAGCAGTGCTGTTATGAAATCAAACCTCAAATCGTCTTCCGGCTGGTACGATGTGTCTGTAAAAATTCCGACAGACACTACTTTTGAATACCGGTATGCCGGTCACATAGAAACCGGCAATGAAAGCATCAGTGATCCGGCTATGGCAATCTGAAATGAAAGACCGCATACGTGCATTTTCAGGTTTTATTTAATAGGTAGCCGTACAGGCATCAATGGATATAACCGTAAGAATAATTTTTTATTAGATCTATAACTATATTGCCATTATTTGCAACTAACATAATTATAGCTACATGAATAAGTTCAAGAGTGTATTTTTTAGTTCATTAATTTTACTACCCCTCGTATTAATTGGGCAAAATTCCAATTACAATCAGCACGAGGCCTTTGCTCCGGTATTTTATCCTTCGTATGGAGATGAAATCCGTGCGGCTGATGGCACCCCAGGCCCGAAGTATTGGCAAAACAAAGCCGATTACAAAATTGAAGCTTCACTCGATGATAACCGCCATCACGTGTCGGGCAATGTGCTTATTACCTATACTAACAACAGTCCCCAGGCTCTTTCTTTTGTGTGGCTGCAACTTGACCAAAATATTTATAACCTTAAATCAAGAGCTGTTGCTGCCACGGCCATATCTGGAGGTAGATGGGCCAATCGAAATGACTTTAATGGTGGGTATTCTCTAAAAGATGTGAAGGTTATTCAGGGTGGAAAAGAATCGAATGCCCGTCACGAAGTAAGTGATACGCGCATGCAGATTATACTACCCTCTCCGCTTAAAGCACAAGGTGGAGTTATTCAGTTTAAAATCGGATTTGAGTTTGACATTCCCGAGTATGGCACAGACCGCATGGGTAGGCTGAACACCCACAACGGGTGGATTTATGAAATTGCACAGTGGTACCCCAGAATGTGTGTGTATGATAATGTGCAAGGGTGGAATACATTACCCTATTTGGGACAGGGGGAGTTTTACCTGGAGTATGGAGACATCACTTATAGCATCGATGCCCCATCCAGTCACATTGTGGTAGGCTCAGGCGAATTGCAAAACCCCCAACAAGTACTGACTGCTGAGCAATTTAAAAGATGGAATCAGGCCAAGACCAGCGATAAAACAATAGTGCTCCGTTCAATAGCAGAAGTTACCAGCCCTGACTCCCGCCCGACTACCACCAAGAGATTGACCTGGCGGTTCAAGTGCAACAATACACGCGATGTAGCATGGGCCTCTTCTACAGCATTTGTTTGGGATGCTGCAAAAATCAATCTCCCCAATGGTAAAAATTCTATGGCCATGTCCGTTTACCCGGTTGAGCATGCCCAAGATTCAGCATGGGCTCGCTCCACTGAATACACTAAAGGTGCAATCGAATTTTATTCAAAATATCTTTATCCATTTCCATACCCACAAGCTACAAATGTGGCAGGCATAGTTGGTGGTATGGAATACCCCGGTATTGTGTTTTGTTCGGCTAAAGCGAAGAAAGGTGGACTGTGGGGCGTGACTTCACATGAATTTGGCCACACCTGGTTTCCAATGATTGTTGGTTCTAACGAGCGGAAATACCCATGGATGGATGAAGGGTTTAACACGTTTATCAATGGGCTTGCCGATAAAAGTTTTAATAATGGTGAATACCACTCCAAGCGCAGGTTCCCGATAAATGTTTTCGCACGCTTTCTTTTCAGCGATAGCGCAGAAAGTATTTTCAATATCCCTGACGTAGTAAAAGGACGAAACCTGGGCATAGTTGCTTACATGAAGCCAGGGCTTGGATTGCAGTTGTTACGCGAGCAGGTGATTGGTGCTCAACGTTTCGATAGCGCATTCAGTTACTACGTTCATAAGTGGGCGTTTAAACACCCCACACCGTGGGATTTTTTCCACTGTATAGAAAACTATACAGGCGAAACATTAGATTGGTTTTGGCGAGGCTGGTTTATGAACCAATGGAAAATAGATCAGGCTGTTAACAATGTAACTTATATAAAAAATGATCCGGCCAACGGTGCGACCATTACCATCAGTAACCTGCAACAACTGCCTATGCCCGCAGTTATTGAAATAACCGATGTTACCGGAAAAACAGACCGGGTAAATTTGCCAGTAGAAGTATGGCAACACGGCTCTACGTGGAAATTTCATTTTCAGTCAACCGAAAAAATTAAATCGGTTGTGATTGACCCTGATAAAAATCTGCCAGATGTGAACTACACAAACAACACCTGGAAAGCGGAAGAGGAAAAAAATAACTGACACAAACTAAGTCGGTAATAACACTTTTTTTCTACTTAAACAGTGCACACGTTTTTGCCACATCTATTATAAATGATGGCGCAGAAGGCATGATTACCATAATTTGGGGTATCCTATACTTTTCTTAATGTTCATTCTCACCAACACTCGTTAGCAATCTACTTAAGGTTTTTTGGTTAAAATATCTCTTCAATCCAGATTGCGTATTTAGTGATACACACTCTTTTTACCGGGATTATCTTAGTTATTGATGCCGGTGAGCGTTATTTATTAATCATTCAGTTGAGGCTTTCCTTGCAAGTACTGTTTCAATGATATGATTCTTGTCAGGATTTAAAATAAAGGACATATTTATCCTTTATCTTTGCAAATAATCAAATACAAAAATGAGACCTTCAATTCATACATTTCATATTCCTGTGATGGGATTAGCCTACACCATTGACACTCCCGTAAAGGTTGCCCGTTATGGTATTTCTTCTGTTATCTCAATCATCGAAGATAATCTGATCGAGAAAATGCGTCAACACTATTACAATCTTCGCGGAGAATTTTATCAGTCAATTTCGAGCAAAGAAGACGATCATCGGGCTAAACGAATTACCGACTACCTCAACCTGGTGCAACAAATGGTAAAGGAGCAATTTGAAAAACTGAAAGACCAACCCTTTACAAAAGGCAGTGAAATTGTAAAATATTTTGAAATGCTTCCGATGCATCACCGGCTGCATCGCTTATTCCAAACCATGATGCAGTGTACAGAAAAAACAAAAAAAGAAAAAATTGAAAAAATATTGCGTAGTCAGTTACAACCCGGATCAATTGATGTTAACATCATGACTAAACTCGACCGGAACACTCTGGATAAAAATGGAAATATTATAGTGGATAATTCTGATGCCGTGGCCGCATTAAGAGGATACGCTAAAAGTACCCTGAGCAACTCTTCAGTTGTTTTGTCAGCCGGGCTTAATCCCCGCTTGTTTAATTACATGGAAGGCCTGTCGTCATTCGATCGTAATGAAGATGGAACATTCAACAAAAAAATAATTATTAAAGTATCTGATTTTCGCTCGGCTTATGTACAAGGCAAAATGCTGGCTAAGAAGGGTTTGTGGGTAAGTGAATTCAGAATTGAATCGGGTCTTAATTGTGGCGGCCATGCTTTTGCTACTGATGGATATTTGATTGGCCCTATTCTGGAAGAATTTAAAAATAAAAGAGGCTCACTACATAAAGAATTATTTGAAATGTATAATCAGGCACTTTCAGAAAAAGGGAAAAAAAATCAAACTACTGCCCCGTCTCTTTCTATTTCTGTACAAGGAGGTATTGGTACCGCTGAAGAAGACCATTTTTTAAGAAAACACTATGGGGTTGACAGTACCGGTTGGGGCACACCGTTTTTGTTGGTGCCCGAAGCCACTACGGTGGATGACCATACGCTGAATCTTTTAAGTGAGGCTACTGAGAAGGACGTCTTCTTAAGTAAAAATTCACCGCTGGGAGTACGTTTCCATTATTTAAAAGGTACAACTGGTGAGGAGGAAAAACTTGAGCGTATAAAAAAAGGACGGCCGGGCAGTCCGTGTACTGAAAAGTACCTGGTGTCCAACACCGAATTTACTACCGAGCCGATTTGTACAGCATCACGCGTTTATCAGGAAAAAAAATTAGAACAGCTTAAAACCCTAAACCTTTCGGAATATCAATATCAAAAGCAAACACAAGAGGTATTGGATAAAGAATGTCTTTGCATTGGCTTAAGTAACGCAGCCATTAAAAAAAACAACTTGAAACCCATAAAAAAACTGGAAGCCGTAAACATTTGCCCGGGTCCTAACATTGCCTATTTTTCAAAAATAATTTCCTTACGCGAAATGATTGATCATATCTACGGAAAACTCAACATTCTTGCGAACCGTAACAGGCCGGCAATTTTTATAAAAGAATTTTTTCTATACATCGGTTACTTAAAAGAGATGATAGATAATGCTATGGAGTCATTTGACGAAAAAAAACAAAAACAAATTCAGAAATTTACG
>JAFEAL010000018.1 GCA_018266435.1 Bacteroidota bacterium
GTAAACTTTTTTCAGGACGAGTCAGACAGTTATAGAATGAATGGACAAGACAAAATAGAACGCCTAACTGCTAACACGGGTTTTGCGTCACTTTAAACAAACACCTAATAATGATAAATGGACATCATTCCGTATTTAAAAACGCAGCATTTGTGTACAGCCGAAGTTGTTGAACAAATCTCAAAATTTGTACACCGAAAAACTTTTGCTAAGAAAGAATTGATTTTGCCGGTAGAAAACTCTTCAAAAAATATTTTCTTTATTGAACAAGGCTTGGCACGAGTGTTTTATGCAAAAAATAATAAAGATGTAACGCTGTATTTTTTACAAGAAAATAAAATAGGCCTTCCTATTGACAGTATTTTCTATAATCAGGTTTGTAAATTTGGTATTGAGGCCTTAACCGAAACATCAGTTGCCATTATTGCTTATGAACATTGGGCTAACCTTTCAAAAGATAATCCTGCCCTACAACAGTTTTCGCAGCAGCTAATGGTTGACTACATCAAAAACGCTACCGACAGAATTTATAACCTGAAGTTTAGATCACCCAGAGAGCGCTATGACACCATGCTTTCAGAATTTCGTGCCCTATTCTTACATATTCCCTTAGGACACATTGCCTCCTATTTGGGCATTACACAAGAAACCTTGAGCAGGTTAAGAGCTGAAAAATAACCGTTGCATTTTTTGATTTCAGTCAAAAATCATTTATCCGATTTGTAAGAATTTTGCATGATCAACATGTAAATTCTTATGATAAAAATAACGGCTATTGAAACCGGTAAAGCCATTTGCAAAACAAAACAGCAAACGGCCCTAAACAATAATCGTTCGGGGGTAGGCCGAAAGATTGATATTTTTCGTGATTCAAATTTTGTGGATCC
The DNA here is from genome assembly GCA_018266435.1 of Bacteroidota bacterium. GTDB lineage: Bacteria > Bacteroidota > Bacteroidia > Cytophagales > Cyclobacteriaceae > ELB16-189. The sequence goes on from JAFEAL010000018.1 coordinate 888, forward strand.
ACTTCCCATACTTGTTTACCTGATTGAACATCCCGAAGGAAATTTTTTAGTTGACACCGGTGATACCTGGAGAAATTCGGTAAAGGGATATTTACCCAGGTGGAATCCGTTTTTTACAAAAATGGTTTCCATAAGAGTTGCACCGGCTGAGGAAATCGGTTATCAGTTAAACAAAATGGGCATTGACCCCGCAAAAGACATAGAAGCGGTAATACTCACCCATTTTCACCACGACCACACTGGCGGACTCGACCATTTTCCCAGAACAAGAATTATAGGCAGCAGAGAAAACTATGCTGAATATATAAGTTTGAAAGGAAGGATAGGCGGTTATCTACCGCAACGCAAACCCATTTGGCTGAAGCCTGAATTAATCGACTTTACTGCAAACCCTGTTGGCGGTTTTTCCGCATCGCATCCTGTTACTAAAGATGGGAGAGTATTTTTAGTGCCAACACCAGGTCATTGCACCGGCCATTTATCAGTAGTTGTTCGTGGTGATGATTACACGTATTTTTTGGCAGGTGATGCTTCTTACAACGAAGAAAACATCCGCAACGAAAAAACAGACGGAGTAACGTTTCAACCTGATGTAGCTTTGGCAACATTAAGAACTATCAAAACATTTGCCACCAACGAACCCACCATTGTGTTGCCTTGCCACGACCCTAATAGTGTAACTCGTTTAGCAAATAAGCAGACCTTTGCGTAGATTAAAAACAAACACACAACAGCTTAACGGCACTTTTCTGATCTTGCAGCCCGGATAAATACTGTCTGCACGGGATATTTGTTTAAGCACACCGATGAACAAAACTCGACATTGTATTTCTGAGATATTTTTTTTAATTTGACTAACAGGTTTTATCGCCACATTGAAAAATTCATCCCTTTAAACACCCTGTTTAAGGCCAAGCTTGAAGATCAATGAAAACTCATTTTGCAAATTGGAAAAAAATACCTGCTTGAATTTACTATGTTATTTTTTGCAGTGTTTTTAGGATTTCTGGCAGATGGCTATAGAGAAATACAAAACGAAAAGGCCAATGAAAAAGAATATGTGAACTCATTAGTTTCTGATGTTGGCTCCGATAAATTATCCTTAAAAACTGCCATACAAGAGAATAAAGTACAAAAAAATAACTTAGACACTTTATCCAGCCTTAGTTCTAATTATCACCTGCAGCATAGAAAAAGTTGGGAACTATATAAATACCTGTCGGCACCATTATCAAAGCCGAGTTTTCTAAATCCTAATGAACTTACCTTCTCTCAGTTGAAAAATGCAGGAGGGTTAAGGTTAATCAAAAACAAAAAAATGATTGAAAAAATCTACCGGTATGATCAAAGCAAACAGAAATTAATAAACCAACAATTTTATTATGAAACATATCAAAACAAAGCAATAGCAACTGCCGGTAAAATTTTCAATATCCAAAAATTTTTATCTGTGCCTGCCGGGAAGCCGAACAACAATTCGGTTAATATAAACCCAAACGAATTTGAATTAATTCAAAACAATGAAATTCTGCTAAAGGAATTTGCAAATGACATTACAATGTTTAGCGTTATTGTGGCCTATTATATCGTACTCCTCGAAGAAACAAATAAAGAAACAGATTCTTTAATCACTGTCGCAAAAAAAGAATATAAAATTAAATAAATGTTCTCATCCTTGTTGGGGCTCTTCTTCAACAAGCATTAAAATAAATAATCGCAAAAAATGCCAACGGTGGCTGGCTTTAACACTGCCTTACGTTGGCCTGAAGTAACTCGTGCAGGTAATACACAACCCATTCAGGAATTAACTTTTTTTGCATTTCTGAAACTGATTAATTTTGTTTCAACCTAAAAATATATGCAACTCAGAAATCTTGGAACGCAGGGATTAAAAACTTCACAGCTCGGCCTGGGCTGCATGGGTATGTCAGAGTTTTATGGAGCGGGCGATGATGCCGAATCAATTCGTGTCATACACCGCGCCATTGAATTGGGCGTAGTGTTTTTGGATACGTCTGATATGTACGGGCCGTACACCAATGAAGAATTAGTGGGCAAGGCCATCAACGGCAAACGTGATCAGGTTACGCTTGCCACAAAGTTTGGCATTGTGCGCAATCCGACCAACCCTACAGTGCGCGGCTTCAACGGCAAGCCTGACTATGTAAAAAAATCGTGCGAAGGAAGCCTCAAGCGGCTAAAGGTTGACATGATCGATTTATATTACCTGCACCGGGTTGATCCGGCTACACCTATTGAAGAAACTGTTGGCGCAATGGCAGACCTGGTGAAAGAAGGAAAAGTGCGGGCACTCGGGCTTTCTGAGGCCACCCCGGCTACCATCAGGCGTGCACATAAAATTCACCCTGTTTCGGCATTACAAACCGAGTACTCGCTATGGAGCCGCGAACCAGAGGATGAACTGTTTGCAACTTGCAAAGAATTGGGTATCGCATTCGTAGCCTACAGCCCCTTGGGCCGGGGGTTCCTAACGGGGCAGATTAAAAAATTTGAAGATTTTGACCTGACCGATTTCAGAAGACATTCACCTCGTTTTCAGGGAGAAAATTTTCAAAAGAACTTAAACCTTGTGAAAACGATACAGGAGTTTGCTTCGAAAAAAGGATGCACAACTTCACAACTGGCATTGGCCTGGGTAATGGCCCAAGGTGATTTTATTTTTCCTATTCCGGGTACTAAGCGAATAAAATACCTTGAAGAAAACGCAGGCTCACTTAATGTTAAGTTATCAAACAAAGAATTGGCCGAGATCAATGCCCTTTCTCCCCAGGGTATAGCAGCCGGGTTGCGTTACTCCGAAGCCGGCATGAAATCTGTGAATCAATAATTTTATTTTCTCGGAGGGTCAATCATGATGTGGGCGCGGTGTGTGCCAGGGTCCATGATCCACGGCAGTCCGGGGCCAACGGGTTTGGTGGGAAGGCCTGTACTTTCAGCCGTAGCATACGGAATGTAAACCACTGAACGCAAATACCCATCGTGTACTTCGCCTGTGGCCGGATTGTATTTTTCTTTGTCGGCCGAATAAACAAACAAAGTAGCCGGTTGTTTGGGCATGATGAGTTTGCCACTCTTCGCTTCCTGTTCGCGGATAGTAAAAATTTCCTGAAAAGTTTTCTTCTCTTTTCTCAACTCTCTTCCTCTGGCCATAAAGGCTTCTAAACTTTTGTGATAACACGAAACGTTGAGTCCAGGCTGTGCCGGGTCATCGGCTAAGCACACCATTTCATTAGATCCCTGCCTCAACACCACCCACTTTCCTTCGGGCGTGTACCCGTAGATCATGGCCTTCTCTTTTGATTCATCAGGGCAGGCCAGCAGGGCGGTTTTGATTTGTACTTCTGCCGAAGGAATGGTTTGCGCAAAACTAAATGCGATAGTTATACTGAGGAAAAGAGTGATTACTGTTTTCATGCATTATTGGGTTACTAAAAAATCAATGAGTCAAAATACTTTTTTCTATAATGTCGCAGCACTCGTGTACCTGCTCTTCGGTAATGACCAAAGGCGGAGCCAACCGGATAATATTTCCGTGAGTAGGTTTGGCGAGCAGTCCATACTCTGCCAGCTTTAAACAAAGATTCCAAGCGGTTTTGCTTTCGGGCGAGTCATTGATCACAATGGCATTGAGCAGCCCTTTGCCGCGCACCAGCGTAATCAAGTTTGTTTTTTTGATCAAAGCATTCATCCGCTCGCGAAAAATTTTTCCGAGGCGTTCAGCCTGTTCGGCAAGTTTTTCGTCTTTTATTACTTCCAGGGCTTCTACCACAACGGCAGCCGCCAATGGGTTACCGCCAAAGGTAGAGCCATGTTCTCCGGGTTTGATCACCAGCATGATTTCATCATCGGCCAGTACCAGCGAAATAGGTAACGCCCCACCACTCAATGCTTTTCCCAGAATTAAAATATCGGGCCGTACATTTTCATGATCGCAGGCCAGCATTTTCCCCGTGCGGGCGATGCCGGTTTGTATTTCGTCCATCATCAACAGCACGTTGTGCTGCCGGCAAAGTTTTTCGGCTGCTTTGAGGTAGCCCTCATGAGGAACATAAACTCCCGCCTCTCCTTGTATGGGTTCAATCCAAAGGCCGCACACGTTGGGGTTAGCCAGTGCTTTTTCTAAGGCCGGCACATGATCGTATTCTACAATTTCAAAACCCGGCATAAACGGACCAAAGCCCGCAGTAGACGTAGGATCTGTTGATGCAGAGATGATGGTGGTGGTGCGCCCGTGAAAATTTTGTTTGACTGCCACAATTACTGCCTGGTTATCGGCAATTCCCTTTTTGGTATAGCCCCATTTGCGCGCCAGTTTGATGGCGGTTTCATTGGCTTCGGCACCGCTGTTCATAAACAGTGCTTTTTCATACCCAAATGTTTCGCATACATATTTTTCAGCTACACCCAGCTTGTCATTATAAAAAGCACGCGAGGTAAGCGTAAGTGTTTTTGCCTGGTGAATCATTGCGTTGATAATGCGCGGATGGCAGTGCCCCTGGTTAACGGCACTGTAAGCCGAGAGAAAATCATAATACCGCTTTCCTTCCACATCCCACAAAAAAACGCCTTCGCCCCTGGTAAGTACTACCGGCAGTGGATGATAATTGTGCGCGCCAAATCGTTCTTCAAGAGCGATGGCTTCGCGACCGGATGCAATTGTGTCAACCATAAAATTCAATTTGATTGTAAAAATAGCAAAAGAGTTTGACCTTATTTTGATCATAGAAACGAACGTTTCTATTTACCTTTACGGGTATGGAAATAGTTTACCTGGTAGTTGGGCTTCTGCTTGGCGCAATAGCCGCTTTATTTTTTTTTCGCACCAAGTTTTCGGCTGAACTCATAGCCGAACGGGAGAAATCGAGTTCTTTTCAACGCGAAGCTTCCAACTTAAAATCAGCATTAGAAACCGAACGGAACAAATCAATTGAAACGGTAACCCGGTTGGCTACCTCCGAGGCTGACTACCGAAATCTTCAGGAAAAACTCATCGACCAGAAAAAAGAACTGGAGTCGCTCAACACAAAATTTTCTAACGAATTTAAAAACCTCGCTAACGAAATCTTTGAAGAAAAGAGCAAAAAATTTACTGACCAAAACAAAACCAATTTATTTGATCTATTAAATCCACTCAAAGAAAAAATCGGAGAGTTTGAAAAAAAAGTAGAAGACGCTAATAAAGACAGCCTCAAACAAAATTCAGCACTCCGTGAGCAGTTAGATCATTTGCAGAAAGCGAGCATCCAGATGACCGAAGAAGCCGAAAACCTGACCAAGGCGCTAAAAGGCGACAGCCAGGTGCAAGGTGCCTGGGGCGAATTAATTTTAGAAACCATTTTGGAAAAATCAGGACTGGAAAAAGACCGGGAGTATATCATTCAAGAATCAGTCACTACCTCAGAGGGGAAGCGGCTACGGCCTGACATTATCGTGAAGTTGCCGGAGAACAGAAAAGTAATCATCGACTCAAAAATGAGCTTGGTGGCCTACAGCAACTTTGTCAACAGCGAAACTGAAGAACAAAAAGCTGCCGCGCTGAAAGCACATTTGCTCTCGGTGCGGCAGCACATGAAGCTGCTGGCTGATAAAGAGTATCAAAAAAATGTTACTGACAACGGCCTTGACTTTGTAATTATGTTCATACCCATTGAGCCAGCTTATCTGCTGGCAATACAAAATGAAAAAAATCTATACGAGGAGGCACTGGAAAAACGGATTGTATTCGTCAGCCCCACGCTGCTGATTCCCTCCCTGCAATTGATCAAAAACTCATGGAAACAAGAATACCGCAACAAGCACACGCAAGAATTAATAAAGCAAGTCACAGATTTGTATGAAAAGTTCAAAGGCTTTACCGATGACTTAATTAAAGTTGGGGTGCAGTTAAAAAATTCTCAAAACGCATACGAAGATGCCATGAACAAACTTTCTACCGGGCACGGAAACCTGGTGAGAAGAGCTGAGTCATTAAAAAAATTTGGAATTTCGACTTCCAAAAATATAGATCAACGGCTGCTGGATAAATCCGCAGATCAGCCTGACTCAATTGAACTTAAATCAAAATCAATATAACTAATTTTCTAAATCATGAAAAAATTACCATTCATTATCGCTGCCTTATTTCTTGCCTCTTGTGCTTCTTTAACTCCCGTTGGAAAATGGGATTATCAAATCACCGGTACACCACAAGGTGATTACTCAGGTGTGATGACTGTTTCCAAGAAAGACAAAAAAACATTGGCGGCAGAAATGAAATCACAAGCCGGAGATCTGCCTTTCAGCAAATTTGATTTCAACGACAAATCAAAAAAGGCAATGGGCGATTTTAGTTTTCAGGGAATGACTATTTTTTTCGATGCAACCGTAACGGAACAAGAAATGACCGGCAGTGTCTCTACACAAGGAATGAATTTTCCTTTCAAAGCAAAACGTGTATCCAATACTAAAAAATGAGAGTAACGGCAGACAACAGACTAAAGAAGCTCATTGTAGTAGGCGACCGGGTGCTGATCAGGCCTGGGCGACAGTCTGATAAAACAGATACCGGGCTTTACCTTCCTCCCGGTGTGCAGGAAAAAGAAAAAATACAAAGTGGATACGTAATCAAAGTGGGGCCGGGGTATCCATTGCCTATGCCGGCCGATGAAGATGATTTGTGGAAAGGTAAAGAAGAGCAAATAAAGTATTTACCCTTGCAGGCACAAGAAGGCGACCTCGCCATTTTTTTACAAAAAGGAGCCATTGAAGTCATCTATGAAAAAGAAAAATACTTCATTGTGCCACAGGCCTCAATTCTAATGCTGGAGCGAGAGGAGGATCTTTAAAATTATATTTTTTTCGCCTTCTCCCAATACAGATCCATCTCGGCCAAAGTCATCTCTCCTAGTTTTTTTCCGTCTTTGGCAGATTCCGTTTCTAAATATTGAAAGCGCTTGATAAATTTTTTATTGGTGCGCTCCAGTGCTTCTTCTGCATCAATTTCCAAAAAACGCGAATAGTTGACGAGCGAAAACATGAGATCACCAAACTCGGCCATTGCTTTTTGTTTGTCGATGGGCTGATTGGCTTCTACGTTAAATTCATTTTTAAACTCCTGCATTTCTTCTTCCACTTTTTGCCACACTTGCTCTTTCTTTTCCCAATCAAAACCCACACCGCGTGCTTTATCTTGAATGCGAATGGCTTTCACTAATGCGGGTAACGATTTTGGCACACCGCCCAGTACTGATTTGTTGCCGGTTTTCAGTTTAATTTTTTCCCAGTTTTCTTTTACCGTTTTTTCATCGGTGGCAATTACATCGCCATACACGTGAGGGTGACGCTCAATCAGTTTATCGCAAATTGCATTGAGCACATCTGCGATGTCAAATTTTTTCATTTCAGAAGCAATGCGCGCATAAAAAACATTGTGCAGCATCAGGTCACCCAGTTCTTTTTTTACTTCGTCAAGATCATTTTCAACTATAGAATCGGAAAGCTCATACGTTTCCTCAATCGTTAGGTGGCGAAGGCTTTCGAAAGTCTGCTTTTTATCCCACGGACAGTTCTCGCGAAGCTCGTCCATAATAGTTAGTAGCCGGTCGAAAGCCCGGAGTTTTACCTCGCGGTTAGGGTCAGGGGCAGAAAGATTTTTTCTCATAACTCTTTTGATTGGGCTAATGTAGTCTTAATCATACACCGTAAATCGTACATTTGTAAAATTTTTTTTATGGCGTTGATCAAATCCATTTCGGGGATTCGTGGAACCATTGGTGGCAAACCGGGCGAATGCCTCACTCCCGTTGATGTAGTAAAATTTGCCTCGGCCTTTGGCACGTGGGTAAAATTGCGGGGTGGCAAAAAAATAGTAATCGGCCGCGATGCCCGTATTTCGGGCGAAATGATAAGCAACTTGGTGAACCAAACCCTCATTGGGCTTGGGCTAAATGTGGTTGATCTTGGCCTGTCTACTACGCCCACGGTTGAAATAGCCGTACCCATCGAAAAAGCCGGTGGAGGAATTATCTTAACAGCCAGCCACAACCCCATGCAATGGAATGCCTTAAAATTGCTCAACGAAAAGGGTGAATTTATTTCGGCTAAAGACGGAGCTGAGGTGTTGACCCTTGCCGAAAAAGAAAATTTTGATTTTGCCCCGGTGGAAAAACTCGGAAAATATTCTCAGGCTGATCACTATATCAAAAAACACATTGACCTGATCAAAAAAAACAGATTGGTTGATGTGCGTGCCATTCAAAATTCAAAATTTAAAATCGTGATTGATGCCGTGAACTCAACGGGCGGAATTGCCGTTCCTTTATTACTGAAAGAATTGGGCGTGAAAACAATTAAAAAATTATACTGCGAGCCCACCGGAAAATTTGCCCACAACCCCGAGCCGCTTCCTGAAAACATCAAAGCCATTTGCAAAGAAGTGAAGAAAAGAAAATACGATTTGGGTATCATCGTTGACCCCGATGTAGATCGCCTGGCCCTGGTGCAGGAAGACGGAAAACCCTTTGGAGAAGAATATACCCTGGTGGCCGTGGCCGATTATGTGTTGAGCCGAAAAAAAGGAAATACCGTTTCCAATTTATCTTCTACCCGGGCTCTTCGGGATGTCACTGAAAAACAGGGTGGAAATTACTGGGCAGCTGCCGTGGGCGAAGTAAACGTAGTTACCGCCATGAAAGAAACAAAGGCCGTGATTGGTGGTGAGGGAAATGGCGGAGTGATATTTCCTGAGTTTCATTATGGCCGCGATGCGCTCATGGGCATTGCCTTATTTTTAACTCATCTGGCTAAAAAGAAAATGAAAATTTCAGAATTGCGTAAGACCTATCCTGAATACTCCATTTCAAAAAACAAAATTGAATTAACACCGGCAATCAATGTGGATGAGGTGCTGGAAAAAATAAAATCCAGGTACGCCCATGAAAAAATAAACCAGACCGATGGTGTAAAAATTGATTTTGAAAAAGAAAAAGAATGGATTCACTTACGCAAAAGCAATACCGAACCCATTATCCGCATTTATGCAGAATCTCAAAATGAAAAAAAGGCCAATGCGTTGGCACAACGAATAATCGAAGACATTCAATCGATTCTTTAACTTTGTAGTACTCAAATCAACTTGTGATGAAAGTTTATTTTGATAATGCTGCCACTACCCCGCTGGACCCTGAGGTATTTGAGGCAATGAAACCGTTTTTGATGGAGGATTTTGGCAATCCATCATCCACCCACTCGCACGGAAGGAAAGTTCGTGCGGCCATTGAGTCCGCACGAAAAAAAGTGGCAGAGCTGCTCCACTGCACTCCGGGTGAAATCATTTTTACCTCCGGAGGTACCGAAGCTGACAATGCCATCCTTACCGGGGCAATTCAAACTTACAACCTGGCGCACGTCATCTCATCTCCTATTGAACACCATGCCGTAACGCACACCTTAGAGTCTCTTGAAAAACAAGGAACTATCCGCTTGCATTTTGTTCGCTTAGATCACCAAGGTCATGTGGATTTAGCCCACTTAGAAAGCCTGTTAAAAGAATTTCCCAGTGCATTGATATCCTTGATGCATGCTAATAACGAAATCGGAAACCTGCTTGACATAAAACGCGTGGGCGAGCTTGCTCAACAGTATCAGGCCTACTTCCATTCTGACACCGTGCAGACTATGGGGCATTACCCGCACGACATGAGGCAACTCAACATTCACGGGCTAACGGCAGCCGCACATAAATTTCATGGTCCAAAAGGTATCGGCTTCATGTACCTTAACAAAGACAAAAAAATTAAACCGATGGTGCACGGTGGTGCACAAGAGCGCAACATGCGCGGAGGCACAGAAAATGTGTACGGCATCATCGGCCTATCTAAAGCGCTTGAAATTTGTTACCGCGAAATGGCCGAACATGAAAAGCAAATTTCTGCTTTGAAGAAACACATGATCGAAAAATTGAAGGAAACCATTCCGGGAATTTCATTTCATGGCGATTCAGACAATCTATCCCGAAGTTTATACACAGTGCTCAATGTTTCATTTCCCGAATCCGGTGAAAACGAAATGATGCTTTTCAACCTTGATATGCAGGGTATTTCTGCTTCCGGGGGGAGTGCCTGCTCGAGCGGAGCCTCCACCGGTTCACACGTGCTGCATGCTCTTTATCCCGATTCAAAAAGAGGCGCTGTGCGGTTTTCGTTCAGCAAATACAATACGCTGGAAGAAATTGATTTTGTCGTTCAAAAAATTTCAGAACTCTTTAAAGTAGAGGCTTAAAAAAAACCGTGCCCGAAAATATTTCATTCATCGGTTCTGGCAATTTAGCCTGGCATCTTGCCCCTGCCTTTGATAATGTCGGCTGGGTAGTGAAAGAAGTGTATAGCCGCAATCATAGGCATGCCGCACAGCTGACCGAACGGCTTTATCAGGCAGAAGTAAAAGCCTCACTCGATTTTTCCACTAGCGATTCTTCTGTTTTTATTATTGCAGTAAGCGATGACAACATCCGTGAGGTAGTCAAAGAAATTATTTTGCCCGAAGATGCCGTGCTGGTGCACACCTCCGGTTCGGTTGAACTGGATGCCTTGCAATTTGCTGCCACTCCAAACATTGGTGTTTTTTATCCGCTGCAGACCTTCAGCAAAACAAAAAAAGTCGATTTTAAACAAATTCCTATTTTTATTGAGAGCAACACCACAGGTGTGGAAGAGATTTTGTTGACTTTAGGAAATGCCATCAGCCAACAAGTAAAACGAATCACATCAGAAGAACGAAAAGCTTTGCACGTGGCCGCAGTATTTGCCTCTAATTTTACCAACCACATGCTCACGCTTTCTGAAGCGGTGATGCAAAAAAACGGATTGAATTCCCAATGGCTCAGCCCACTTATCATTGAAACTATTAATAAAGTATTGCAGGTAGGGGCACCGGCCGCTCAAACCGGTCCAGCCAGACGAGGCGATCTGGAAACGCTGGAAAAACACATGACTTTTTTGAATGACGATCCCCGGTTGGCAGAACTTTATCAACTGATCAGCCAGCACATCATTGATCATTATCACGAAGACTGATTTTTTTGTATCTTAAAGTCTCCAACTTTTTATGAAACATTCTAGAGAAGTCAATGTTTCGTTACAGTTTGGAGAGTTGGTCAATTTGGAGTGGCAATCTCTTCGTTGTTAAAAATAAAATCGAAACAATTATTTGAACGAAATGGAACGTGTTTGCCTTTTTTTACTTGACTAATAAACTTATTATATTCATTTAATCTACCCCAATCGTAAAATAATATACCATGAAAAACTTGATTTACCTTATTTGGTTATTTTCAGCAACAACTTGTTTCAGCCAGCCGGGCAACCGCAGTTCATTTGATCCCAAAGTCACTGAAATCTGGGATCTCAAGCCAGCGAAAATAACACCGGGAAAAAATTCAGGCGATGCTCCTTCAGATGCCATTGTATTGTTTAACGGCAAAGATTTATCAAAATGGACCACCCCTTCAAATGGCGAAGCCAAGTGGGAAGTGAAAGATGGCGCGATGACTGTAACCCGAGGCACGGGCGACATCAAGACTAAACAAACTTTTGGCGATATACAGTTGCACATTGAGTGGCGTAGTCCGTCAGAAATTATAGGCGAAGGGCAAGGGCGCGGCAACAGTGGAATTTTTTTGCAAGAACGCTATGAACTGCAGGTGCTCGACAGCTACGAAAGCGTAACTTACTCCAATGGACAAGCCGGCTCAATTTACAAGCAGTCTATTCCCTTGGTCAACGCTTGCTTAAAACCGGGCGAGTGGCAATCGTATGATGTAATTTACACAGCACCCCGATTTAGTGACAATGGCCGCGTAATTGTGCCGGCTTATGTTACGGTTCTTCAAAATGGTGTGCTTGTACAAAACCATACACAAATTCAAGGTTCTACCGAATACAAAGGATTGCCCGTATATCAACCCCATGGCAAAGGGTCAATTCAACTTCAAGACCACGGCAACCCCGTTAGCTACCGCAACATTTGGGTGCGAGAATTATAATATCGAATGCTACCAAAACAAAAAGTCAGGCGAATGCCTGACTTTTTGTTTTTTGTTGCTTAGTCGTTTTAGTTAGGGTGAACGGCTGGTGTGGCATTAGCTTCTACCTCACCTTTAATGTGCAAGATCACTATGCCTCCGTCAATGTTGGCTGATACGGTAATGGTCTTGTCAAAAATGCCGGCTGCAGCTGCATTGTAAGTGGCTTTTACATGACCTTGTCCACCGGGCATTACCGGCTCGCGTGTCCAGCTTGGTGTAGTACATCCGCACGAAGGTGCCGCATTGGTAATGATCAACGGCACTTTGCTGTTGTTGGTAAACTTAAACTCATACGTAACAGGAGTGCCTTGTTTGACTTTACCAAATTCATGCGTGGTGGTTTCCCAGGCAAAAGTGGCCATATCCGTTTTGGGTGCGGTTACTGTTTGGCCGATTCCTTTTCCGGCTGCAAAAACCAATACCGCGATAGCAAGTAAATTTTTCATTTCGTTGAATTTTGGGTTAAACTTAAATCGTTCCGTTGAACTGTACAAACTTCGCAGGCAAAAACCGTTCCGTGTGTTAAAAATGGTCTAAAAAATGTTAATCGTTTGTTAAGGCAAAACTCCCGGCATTTGCTAACGTAAATACAACTTATCTTTGTAAAGTGAGCCGATCCACCCTTCGCATTATCATTATCCTTGCTGCACTAAGCATAGCAGGCATTACAGCAACTCAAATTTATTGGGTGCGAAAGGCCTTTGACCTTAAAGAAAATCAATTCAACCACGATGTAAATGCCTCCCTGCAGGAAGTTGCCAACCGTATTTTTGAAATCAACAAAACCACGGTGCCCACTAATTCGCCAGTTGAACAATTATCAACCAATTATTTTGTAGTCATGGTGAATGGCCCGGTAAATGCCAACGTGCTGGGGGTGTTAATTTCTTCTGAATTTGAAAAACGAAACATCACTGCCGATTATGAATTTGGCGTGTACGATTGTGAAGAGCAGTGCATGAAGGGTGCGTCTGTACAATCAACCCAACAAAAAAACCTAACGGCAAGTGTGACGGATCTTCCGACTTGGAAAAGTGATGGCTATTATTTCAGTGTGCGTTTCACACGCATTGAAGCAAACCTGATTAGCCAAATGGGCATTTGGGGATTTTCTTCTGCGGTAATGGTGGTAGTCATTTTCTTTTTTGTTTACACTCTCTTTGTCATACTCCGGCAAAAAAAATTGTCAGAAATCCAAAAAGATTTCATCAACAACATGACGCACGAATTTAAAACGCCTCTTTCCACCATCGGTATTTCCTCTGAAGTATTGAAAGATCCCAGAATTGTACAAGCCCCCGATCGGTTGCTAAACTATGCCACCATCATCCAAAATGAAAGTATCCGGCTGAGGCATCATGTAGAACGTGTTTTACAAATGGCCAAACTGGAGAAACCTCATTCGGTATTGAAAAAAGAACGTCTTGACGCTCATGAAGTAATTCGCGAAGCCGTGCAAAACAGCTCACTTCATCTTCAGGAAAAAAATGCAACGGTTGATTTGCTGTTAAATGCTACGCAAACACAAATCATAGCCGATCGGCTGCATTTTACCAATGTGATTTTTAATTTGATTGACAACGCACTGAAGTACAATAAAAACATCCCCCACCTGAAAATTGTAACGGCCAATGTCGGCAGCCAGTTTTTAGTAGACGTGAGTGATAACGGCATTGGCATAAGTGCCGAAAACCAAAAGAAAATTTTTCATCAGTTCTACCGAGTGCCCACCGGCAACCTGCACGATGTAAAAGGGTTTGGGCTTGGGTTAAATTATGCCAAGCGCATGGTTGAATCGTTCAAAGGAAAAATCTCTGTTGCCAGTAAGATGAATGAAGGAAGCTCTTTCAAAATTTTTCTACCCACCGCATGAGTGCTAAAATTCTTTTGGTGGAGGATGACCCCACCCTGGGTTATGTTATCAAAGACGGACTGGCGCACAAAGGCCATGACGTAATACTCTGCAAAGACGGTGAGCAGGGAATCCTCACCTTTCAACAACATCCTTTTGATCTTTGCATTTTTGATGTGATGATGCCCAAAAAAGACGGCTTCACTTTGGCTAAGGAAATCCGCACAAAAAACAAACACGTTCCTATTTTATTCGTTACTGCCAAATCTATGCTGGAAGATAAAATGGAGGGATTTCAAGTAGGCGGAGATGACTACATCACCAAACCTTTCAGCATGGAAGAATTAGCCTTACGCATCGAAGTCTTTTTGCGCAGGACGAATGGGCAAGTACACGTAGATGAAGTTTTTACGATCGGCAAGTATTCTTTTGACTCCAAGAATTTTATGCTTCATCACCCTGCGGGTGAAAAGGTATTGACGCAAAAAGAGGCTGAAGTAATGAAGTTGCTTTGTCACAACCGCGAGCGGGTGCTGAAACGTGAAGAGATTTTAAAAAGCGTTTGGGGCGATGACGATTACTTCATGGGTCGCAGCCTTGACGTTTTTATTTCGAAGCTGCGCAAATATTTAAAAGATGATTCCAGCGTAGAAATTGTCAATTATCACGGTGTGGGGTTTAAGTTGGAAGTGAAATAAGAAGTACAAATGTGGTTCAAGTTGAATAAACCACCACTCGTCAATATCAGTCAAAAATAATACGTGCCGTGATGCTTCGTCCCAGCGTAATCTCATCGGTGTATTCTAAGTTTCCCCCTACCGGCACACCCCGGGCAATGGACGTAACTTTCATATTCATTTCTTTCAATTTACGGTTAATGTAAAAAGCCGTGGTGTCACCCTCCATGGTGGGGCTGAGCGCAAGAATCACTTCCTGAATTTCATTTTTCTTTTGTGTCAGCCGCTGAAGCAACTGCTCAATCTTTAATTCAGAAGGCCCAATACCGTTGATAGGAGAAATCACACCACCCAACACATGATACACTCCGTGGTACTGCGAAGTGTTTTCAATAGCCATTACATCGTTACTTTCTTCCACAACACACACCATCGAATGATCTCTGCGGTGGCTGCGGCAGATGGCACACTCGGCATCATCAGAAATATTAAAACAGGTTTTACAAAGCCGGATGTTAGCGCGCAGTTTATTCAATGATTCCGTCAGGGCCAGGGTTCGGTTTTCATTTTCCTTCACAAGATGGAGAACCAGGCGCAAGGCTGTTTTTTTTCCGATGCCGGGAAGTTTGGAAACTTCGTTCACCGCATCTTCAATCAGTTTGGAAGGATATTCCATCAGAGAATTTTGGCATCGATACCCGCTTCGCAAATGGCTTCGCGCAGGGGATTGAGTTCTTCGTATGACCCGGTGCGTACAGCACATTTTCCCTTGTAATGGATCAGCCAGGTACATTGCTCTGCCTGCTCAATGGTATGTTTACAAACACGCATCAGGGTTTTGATTACATGTTGAAAGGTGTTGAAATCGTCATTGAACACAACCAAATCCTTCACATCGGTAACCTCAATGGCCTCCAGTAAATCTATTTCTTCCAGTTCTTCAACCGAGGTGTGCATTTTCAATTTTAATTGATGTTTCAAAATTAAAAAAAATTGACAAGTTTTGGATGAATCAAATTCAAAATTCCAAACTCAATAAAACTTGGAGTGTAAATAATTTTGAATCTTAATCTTTGAATTTTGAATTATGAGCCCATTCTTCATCAGTTCCATCATCTTAATCTATTTTGCAGCCCTGATCACCATTTCCTATTTCACCTCAAAAGGAGCCGACAGCAATACATTTTTTACAGCCAACCGTCAATCGCCCTGGTACCTGGTGGCCTTCGGCATGATTGGCTCATCGCTATCGGGCGTTACGTTTGTATCAGTACCCGGTGCGGTGGGCAAAGTTAACTTTGCCTATTTTCAGGTTGTGCTCGGCTACCTGGCCGGCTACGTAGTGATCATTACCATTCTCATGCCTCTTTATTATAAGCTGAAAGTAGTCTCCATTTACACCTACCTTGAGCAGCGCTTTGATTCCTGGAGCCACAAAACGGGTGCGGCTGTTTTTTTGGTGAGCCGTTCTATGGCCTCTTCGCTTCGTCTTTTTTTAGCAGCCTCCATTTTACAGTTGTTTTTATTTGATGCCTGGAATATCCCCTTTTATGCCACCGTTCTCATTACCATTGCCTTAATCTGGATTTATACTTTTAAAGGCGGTGTGAAAACCATCATCTGGACTGATACCTTTCAAACCATATTTCTGGTAGGTGCGGTGATCATTACCGTTTGGCAAATTTCTATTAAACTGAATTTTTCATTCAGTGAAATGGTAAATGCCATTCATACCAGGGGGTATTCCAAAATCTTTATTCTCGATTCGGCCAAAGAGGCATTGTATTTTCCTAAGCAATTTTTAGGTGGCATGTTTATTACCATTGCCATGACCGGGCTCGACCAGGAGTTGATGCAAAAAAACCTCACCTGCAAAACGCTGGGCGATGCTCAGAAAAATATGTTTTGGTTCAGTATCACGTTAGTTATTGTGAATTTATTGTTTCTAACACTTGGCGCCTTGCTTTACATTTATTGCGAGCAGAAAGGAATTGCCATTCCTAAAAACAGCGATGACCTGTTTCCTATGTTGGCGTTTAACGAACTAGGCCTGTTGGTGGGTGTTTTATTTTTATTGGGCATCACAGCTTCCTCTTATGCCAGTGCCGATTCGGCCCTGGCAGGGTTGACTACTTCATTCTGCATCGACTTTCTCAACTTCAAAGCAAAAGAAGAAAAGACCAAACAACGTCAAAAATTTATTGTGCACCTTTCATTTTCAGCTTTATTTCTGATCATCATATTGATTTTTAAAGAAGTAAACCAAAAATCGTTGATTGATGCCGTGCTGAAAGTAGCCGGCTATACCTATGGGCCGCTACTCGGGTTATTTGCCTTCGGAATTTTTACCACTCGAAATGTAAACGGAAAATTTGTACCCGCTATCTGCATACTGGCACCGCTGCTTTCGTACCTGCTCAGTACCTATTCTGAAAAATGGTTTAACGGCTACCAGATGAGTTACGAAGTAATCATCATCGATGGATTGATTACGTTTCTGGGGCTTTGGCTAATTTCAACAAAAGAAAAATCGGCTGTAAATTAAAAAAGCCATCTCAAAGAGACGGCTGAATATATTTTTATGCGAGAGAATGCTTAAATTCTTATTTCTTTCTTAGCCTCAGCAGCCTTGGAGTAGGTGGGGCACGTGTACTGCGAACAAGCTGATGCCACCAGCATTACCGCAACAATTAAAACCAAAATAGACTTTTTCATAAGAGGTTCATTTATATTGATACAAAGATAGACGCCTAAATTACACGAATATTTTGCAGAACTGAAAAATTCTTACATAAGTTCCTTAATTATCAAAAGTGTTTTGCTTGCGATAAAACGTTAAAAAATCAGTTGGTTGAACATTATCTGCTGTTTTTTGGTTTAAATTGAAGGTTATAAACGTATGCTCGGCCACCGATTTTCAAAATACACCCCACCTCTCAACGAAGGAAAATCTGATTTTGAAAAGCTGCTAAAAATTTTTATGCAGTTATTGCTGATCACGTCCGGAAACGTTTCCGAAGCGCTGCAATGGCTTACTGAAGTTGACAAACAATACGGGCTTACCAGTAAAGATTATGGCATTGGCGACTTCATCGAAGATTTGAAAAAAAACGGTTATATCACAGACGAAGGGCCTGACGGGCAGTTCAAAGTCAAGCCGAAAACAGAACAGCAGCTTCGGCAAACGGCACTGGAAGAAATTTTCGGGAAACTAAAACGCACCAAACCGGGCGGCCATCAAACTCCGCACAATGGCCGGGGCGATGAGCCTACTACCGACAGACGTGACTATGAGTTTGGTGATACTCTCGAGCAAATTTCGATGACCGATTCACTGCGCAATGCACAGATTCATCACGGTTTTGAAGATTTTTTTATGACCGAAGATGACCTTGAGGTTGTAGAAAATGAATTCAAAGCGCAAACCTCCACCGTTTTGATGATTGATATTTCGCACTCGATGATATTGTATGGCGAAGACCGGATTACACCCGCCAAAAAAGTAGCGATGGCGTTATCCGAGTTGATCACCAAAAAATACCCGAAAGACACGTTGGATGTTTTGGTATTTGGCGATGATGCCTGGCAAATTGAGATCAAAGATTTGCCTTATCTGCAAGTGGGCCCTTATCACACCAACACGGTAGCCGGCCTGGAATTGGCCATGGGCATTTTACGAAGGAAAAAAAATGCCAACAAACAGATTTTTATGATCACCGATGGCAAGCCCACCTGCATCAAGCAAGGAATAAAGTATTACAAAAATGCCTTTGGCCTCGATCAAAAAATTTTAAACAAAACACTTGACCTGGCCGTGCAACTTAGAAAAATAAAAATACCCGTCACTACCTTCATGATTGCAACTGATCCCTATTTGAAAGCATTCGTTCGCGAATTCACCAAAGCAAATAATGGCAACGCGTATTACAGCAGTTTGCAAGGATTAGGAAATTTAGTGTTTGAAGATTTTAAAAAGAACCGAACAAAAAATTTGTAATATTTATTTTAATGACATCGCATAAAAACATAAACAATCTCGGTCAACTCAAAGCATCTGGTTATAAATTCAAAACCATCAAAGATGAACTGCGTACCAACTTAATTGAGAAGCTGAAGAAAAAAGAAAATGTATTCGAGGGCATTTGGGGTTATGAGGAAACGGTTATTCCGGATGTTGAACGGGCGATACTTGCAGGCCACGATGTCAATTTCCTTGGCCTGCGCGGGCAAGCCAAAACACGTCTTGCTCGCCTCATGGTGAATTTGCTGGATGAATATATTCCGGTCATTGCAGGTTCAGAATTGACTGACGATCCACAAAATCCTATCTCAAGATTTGGGCGCGATAAAGTGAATGAACTGGGCGATGAAACGCCCGTTTTATGGCTGCATCGCGAAGAACGTTATACCGAAAAACTTGCCACACCCGATGTTTCCATTGCCGATTTAATTGGCGATGTCGATCCAATCAAAGCGGCTTCACTAAAACTTCCTTACTCGGATGAACGCGTGATTCACTTCGGGTTAATTCCGCGTTCACATCGCTGCATTTTTGTAATCAATGAATTGCCCGATTTGCAAGCACGAATTCAAGTGGCTCTATTTAACATTTTACAGGAAGGAGACATCCAGATTCGCGGCTTTAAACTCCGGTTGCCACTTGATATTCAGTTTGTGTTCACCGCCAATCCCGAAGATTATACCAATCGTGGAAGCATTGTTACTCCATTAAAAGATCGGATCGATAGCCAGATCATCACGCATTATCCAAAAACGCTTGATATTGGGAAACGGATCACACAACAAGAAGCGCACATTCGTGCAGAACAAAGCCGGTTAGTGTCAATGGCTGAGATTGCAAAAGACATTATCGAGCAAATTGCTTTTGAAGCGCGCAAGAGTGAATTTGTAGATGCCAAAAGTGGTGTCTCGGCACGCCTGACCATTTCCGCTTACGAAAATTTAATTGCAGCAGCCGAGCGAAGAAGTATCATCAATAATGAAAAAAACACACTCATCCGAATTTCTGATTTTATTGGAGTGATTCCGAGCATTACCGGAAAAGTAGAATTGGTGTACGAAGGTCAGCAAGAAGGCCCGGGCATCGTTGCTCAAAACTTAGTTGGCAAAGCGCTTCGCACTCAATTTTTAAATTACTTTCCCGATCCGGAAAAATACCGCAAGCAAAAAGAAAAAAGTCCTTACAAAAAAATCACCGATTGGTTTGGCGATGGGCACACTCTTGATTTGCTGCACGACATGAGCAATCCGGATTATGAAAAGACTTTAAGGTCAGTGCCGGGGCTTGCGGATGTGGTCAATGAATTTCAAAAAGAAAAAGATGCGGGTTTGAAATTGTTTTTCATGGAGTTTGCTCTTCATGGCTTGGCTGAGCACAGTTTAATCAGCAAACATAACCTCACAGCCGGGCTTCAGTTTAAAGACCTTCTCAGCAGCATGTTTAGTCTTTCCAAAGAAGACGATGAAGAAGATGATACTCTTGATGACGGCCCCTATTGATACCGAAGAAATTTTTCAGCCTGTCGGGTTAGTGCAGGAATTGTAATTACGAGTTGTGGGTATTCATTCCCTCCATAAAAGATTTCCTGCTTCTTGCTTCGTATTTATCTTTTTCGCCTAACATCACCTGCGATTTATTTTTTGTCAAGCGAAAAGAAAAGGAGGCCAGCTCTCCGGTTTGTGCACAGATAGCGTGTACCTTAGTAACAAACTCTGCCACGGCCAGCAGGTAAGGCATGGGGCCAAATGGTTTGCCTTCAAAATCCATGTCGAGGCCGGCCACAATTACACGCTTTCCCTGGCTGGCCAGCGTGTTACAAACTTCAACAATGGCTTCATCAAAAAACTGGGCTTCGTCTATGCCCACTACCTCGCAGTCTCCTGCGAGAAGTAGAATGTCGCTGGCAAAATTGACCGGGGTAGAACGTATTTCCCGTTCGTTATGTGATACAATTTTTTCGTCATGATACCGCCTGTCGATAGCCGGTTTAAAAATTTCTACTTTTTGCCGGGCAATCAGGGCCCGGGTTAACCTGCGAATCAGTTCTTCGGTTTTGCCTGAGAACATGCAACCGCAGATTACCTCGATCCATCCAGATTTTTCGTGTCTGCCCAAATGTGGTTCGATGAACATGTTGCAAGATAGTGAGTTCGGGGTGTAAAGTTCAACCGCGATGTATCTTCTGACATTCTCTACCCTCTTAATAGTTGAACCGTTAACTTTTAATCTTTGTAATGTTTATCTTTACTCTTTGCATTTTTGGTTTATGGAAGAGAAAATCAGCATCCGAGCAATTGATTTGTACAGCAATTTGTTTGCCTCAAAACTGGCCGATTCCTTTTTTGAAAAAAAAGAGAAGATCAGCGGGCAGGAGATTCTCTCCTTATGTGAAATCAAACAGGTAAACCTTTTTGTAGTAAAAGAGTTAATGAACAAATGGAATCAGGAAAGTGCAAAGTGGCAAAGCTCTTTTTTCAATTATGACGCCCCTGAAGTAAGGGAATCGATGAACCAGTTTCGCAATGCGCTTTCAAACCACATCCTGATTTCTAAAAATGATTTTTTGCCTTTGTTGAAAACGGCCGTATCGCAAACACTGCAAGTACTTTTTGCTCCTTATGATTTTTACTCCAATGTGCTGGATGCGCGTGGAAATGGCCTCTTAAAAATTGATCACCTGAAAAATGAAACACGCTACCTGCGCATCAATAAGGCCCCGCTCGATAAATTGGTGGAAAAACTAAACGAACGAAAAGCTGAGTTGATTACCGGCAACGAAGCCTTTGCCCTGCTGGATCATATTTTAGAGGAGGTAAATTTCTCTCCCGAAGATATTGACGGGTATGTGGTTGCGTTTTCAAAACTGACACCCCTGAATGTGGCCGGGCTTTTTGAGTCAAAATCCGAACCGCTGAAAGCAGCCGTTTCTAAACCGGCTGAGCAAAAGCCTCAACCTGCCAACGAGGGCCTTTCAAAAAATGAATTTCAGATCAAAGATGCACTGACAATCAATCAAAAGTTTATGTTCACCAAAATGCTTTTTTCTGGTGACTTTGAATTGTTCACCCAGGCTATCGAGCAACTGGATAAGTTGGGATCAGCGAATGAGGCTGTCGTGTACCTGAACAAAAACTACCCACACTGGGACAAAGAGAGTGATGAGTACGAAGAATTTTTTGCGGTAGTTCAAAGAAAGTTTGGCTCGTAATTAGGTACAATCAGAACTGAATTTTTAGTTGAGTTTGTTGATCTCGTAACACTCATTTTCATATACAACATAACCCAAGCCTTAGCTCAGCCAGTTGAGGGTCACTTATCCCGTAATTGATTTAATCAAATCGGTAGTAGCCCGCTCGGCCGAGTTGAGAGCCCCGCTGATGGTACCTGCATCTCCGCTGGTATCGGTTGCTTCCCCGGCAAAAAATAGCTTCCCGTTAACATTGGTACCGAGGTTTATCCGGTCTTGGTGAGTAGCTCCCACCAGCGGATAAGAAATACCTCCGCGTATGAACGGTTCTTTAAACCAATCATAGCTTGTCACAATCGGATCGGTTTCCTGAGGTACTCCGTTGGTGACAACCACTTTTTTTCTTACCCAATAACTGGCCATACCTCCCCTATCGGGATAAAGTGAATTAAGTTCGTTAAGGATCAAGTTCACAGCCGTGGATCCGGGTTGCATTGATAATTGCTTGGCCGGCTGACCAAAAGCAGTTATTACCAAGGTGCTGTTATAGGTGGTGGTGCGGTTAAATCCACCATTCATGTATTGCGGGCCAAAACTGCCACCCCATAAAAATCCAGAATTGCTTCCCCAAAAATTGGTTTTAAAATCCACAATCATTCGGAAAGCCGGATCCATACCAAACTTGGAAGCTGCTGTTGCATTGGTGGCAGGCAACGGTGGATTGAAAGAAATGTCTCCGTCTTTCAATACTGTGAGCGGAACTGTGATGATCACTTTGCCCGCTTGGTATTGCTTGCCGTTTATGTCGGTAATAACAATTGAGTCGCCACTGTAATCAATGGAAGCTACAGGGGTATTGAGTTTAACCTTGTTGACTACATTGTTAAATCGCGAGAGTAAAATATCCTGAAGAGTGTTGGTCTTTACGGTGAGCCGTTTAGTATCATGCTTTCTAAGCAAAAGTTCACCCGCCACACCGGAGGCGCTCACCAAGTCGTACGTTGAGCCATACAAGTTAGAGGCTTGCGAATTGAGCAAGTTTTGTGCGCGTGGAGTAACACCGGCTGCTGCCTGGATAGAAACATTATTAGTGTTGCTGCTAAAGGTTGAAATGAAATTTTCAACTGCATTAAAATCTGCATCGCCCTGCCAGCCGCTGGCTGTATTTACCTGGCCTCCTAAAAAAAATTCATCGGTTGCTCCCCCCAAATCAACCATGGGTATGCTTAACACACTAATGATCTTGCCCAAGGCAGAATCAGAGCCATACACAATATCGCCACCAAGTTCTACAGGAAAATCACCTAGCGGTGGATAGTTATTATCGTAAATATAGGCTGCGGTGGCGTTGTTGTTGGTAATATCATTACTGGAGAATGAGCGTATCCTTCCACCACTCCGGCTGCTCGCTTCCAGCACAAAAACATTTAGCCCTTGAGCCATAAGAATATCGGCAGCGTAAAGCCCCGCTGCCCCAGCACCAATGACGGCAACCGAATCTTTGTAGTTGATCTTGGGAGCCATTGTTTCTTTCTTGCAAGAAGAAAGCAGTTGTGGTGCCAGCAGCCCAGCCGAAAGCCCCAAACCCAGTTGACGTATTGCTTTTCTTCGTTTCAAAACAGTGATTCAACCCGAAAGATAGAAAATCGGTTTGTCTTTGAAACCACCACTCACCGGGTTTTTCAGATAATTTGTCGTGGTATTTTGATTATTTTGTAAAAATTTTTCTTATGCAGGTTACCCAAGAAAATGTGCGCGATATAAAAAAGGTTTGTGTAATCGGCCCTGAGTGTACCGGCAAGACAGACTTATCAAAATACCTTGCCGAATTTTACCAAACCCCTTGGGTGGAAGAATATGCCCGCGCTTACCTCAATAAATTAGGCCGCTCGTATGATCAGGTGGATTTGCTGAAAATAGCTCATGGTCAACTGCGCATGGAAGATGAATGGGTTTATGAAGCCAACCGATTGTTGATTTGTGACACCAACCTGATTGTAATCAAGATCTGGAGCGAACACAAATATGGAAATTGTGACCCTGACATTTTAAAAAAGATAAATGAGCGCGCCTACGACCATTACCTGCTCACCAACATCGATGTGCCTTGGGAAAATGACATACAACGCGAGCATCCGGATAAACGCGAGTATTTCTGGCAACGGTTTAAAGAAGAAATAATCAAAACGGGTGTACCTTATACAGAAATATCAGGCAGCCGGGATGAGCGAAGAAAAAAAGCCATTGATGCAATAAATAAAATCCTGCTGTAAACAAGATTGATCCTCAGCGTTAACTATTTATCAAGTAACGAGTAATCCTGCAGTTTGCCAACCGTATATTCTTAATCTCACTCCAAAAAAATTGTAAATGAGCAACCCTTACGCAGCCGTTCGTGTTCGCGATTTCCAATTGTTTATATTATCTCGTCTGTTCATTACGTTGGCGCTGATGATCCAGGCCGTAGTGGTGGGCTGGCAGGTCTATGAAATTACAAAAGACCCGCTCTCGCTTGGTCTCATCGGATTGGCCGAAGCAATTCCTGCCATTGCCGTTTCGTTATATGCCGGCCACCTGGCTGATATTGTGGAACGAAAAAAAATAATTTTAGTCTGTGTCATTACGCTGGTATGCTGTTCGCTGGCGTTACTTTTTTTTACAATGAATGCCGGAACATTTGTTTTGCAGCATGGACCTCAACCCATTTATACGGTGATTTTTGTGAGTGGCCTGGCCCGTGGTTTTTTATCGCCCGCTAATTTTTCATTCATGCCTCAACTCATCGATCGCGAAGCCTATCAAAACGCCATTACCTGGAACAGCACCGTGTGGGAAGGAGCAGCCGTTGTTGGCCCGATGATCGGAGGGTTGGTATATGGATTTTACGGAATCACGGCTGCTTATTCGGTTGATGTCGTTTTAATTGTTTCGGCTTTGTTGTGTTATGCATTAATTCCGAACCGGCCGCTGCCACCGGTTACCGGAGAGCTGGGAATTTGGGAGAAGATCACAGCGGGAGTAAAATTTGTTTTCAGTAATCAAATTATATTGGGTGCCATCACCCTCGATCTTTTTGCCGTTTTGTTTGGCGGTGCGGTAGCGCTGCTTCCTATTTTTGCTGATGATATTCTTCATGTTGGCAAAGTAGGGTTGGGTTTTTTACGGTCTGCTCCTTCTATTGGGGCCGTACTTATGGCCGTTTACATTACCTATCACCCTATCAAAAAAAGAATGGGCAAAATTTTATTATGGTGTGTAGCAGGTTTTGGGCTTTGTATGATTGGGTTCGGCTTATCACAATGGTTTTGGGTATCTATGGCACTGTTGGTATTAAGTGGCGTATTTGATTGCGTGAGTGTAATTGCTCGCAGTACCATGATTCATACTCTTACACCTGAAAACATGAAAGGACGTGTTTCGGCCGTGAACAGCATTTTCATCGGATCTTCTAATGAAATCGGAGCCTTTGAGTCGGGTGTAGCCGCCCGGTTGATGGGTACCGTTCCATCGGTAATTTTTGGGGGCGTAATGACTCTGATTGTGGTATCAGTTACCGGCTGGAAAGCGGTAAAACTGCGCAGGTTGGATAATTTGAGTTAGTCTCACCCGCTTTTGTGGTGTAATTTCAATTGTATTGTCTGCTCCGATATCATAATTTTAAGCATATCAATCCAACACCCATGACTTCACGCAGATCTTTTTTTCAAAAATCATTGGGCCTGGCAGGAGCTATGTCCATTACGCCATTGATCAGCCGGGCAAAAGCAGGCGATATTTCTGAGGCGCTTCTTGAGCTTAACCGCTTTTCGCCCGAAGAGGCTGCTGATGATGATGACCTTTGGGCACGGATGGCACAAGCTTATACCGTATCACCCAATATTTTAAATCTGAACAACGGTGGCGTAAGCCCGCAGCCCAAAGTGGTGCAAGATGCTGTTGACCGGTATTACCATTTGAGCAACGAAGCCCCTACCTATTATATGTGGCAGGTATTGGACAAAGGCCGCGAGCCGCTGCGAAGAAAATTGGCTGACTTAGCCGGAGTATCTGCAGAAGAAATCGCCATTAACCGAAACACTACGGAATCACTCGGCACATTTACCTGGGGGATTGATTTGCAGCGCGGTGACGAAATTGTGATGACCAAACAAGATTACCCTAACATGATCCATGCCTGGAAGCAACGCGAAATGCGCGAAGGCATAAAGATCAATTGGATCAACCTGAATCTTCCCATCGACCATGATGAGGTGGTACTCCAAGCATACATCGCAGCTACCACACCCAAAACAAAAATATGGCACATCACCCACCTGCTGACCTGGACCGGGCAGATCCTTCCGGCAGCCAAACTTTGTGCCGAAGCCCGCAAGCGCGGAATCATTTCCATCGTAGATGCAGCCCATTCGTTCGCACATGTAAATTATAAAATTTCAGATTTGAATTGCGACTACTTCGGCACAAGCTTGCACAAGTGGCTGTGCGCTCCGTTTGGCACAGGTATGATGTACATTAGAAAAGAACACATTGAAAAAACATGGCCTATCTTCCCTACCGATAAACCCAAAAGTCCGGACATCAAAAAATTTGAAGCACTCGGTACCCGGTCATTTGCACCCGAACAAGCCATCGGTCAGGCTATTGATTTTCATAATGCCATTGGAGCCAAAAGAAAACAAGAGCGGTTACACTTTTTAAAAAGCTACTGGTGCAACGCGCTTACTAAAAACCCACGGGTGAAACTGCACATCTCCCTGAAACCCGAATACTCCTGTGCGCTCGGCACCTTTAGCGTTGATGGAATGGATGTAGGAGATCTTTCTTCTAAACTTTTCAGCGACTATCAGATTCACACGGTCTCCATCAAATGGGAAAATGTAAATGCTGTGCGCGTTACCCCTCACGTTTACACCACCACCCGTGACCTTGACCGTTTTATTGATGCGGTGAATAAAATTGCTGCCTCTTAAACTTCAATGGGTAGCTATTTGTCAAATGCAAATCACTGCATTCATTGATTGTTCAATAACTCAATTAATTCTAACTTGATGCACTCAAACCAGTCTTGTCTATGAATAATCGTCAGCTTTTTGCCGTTAGTTCCATTATCATCATTGCTGTGCTTGCCACGTGGACGTATCTATGGTGGCACCACGATGATGTGGTCATTCCTGCTACGTTATTAATTATTGCAGTACCCCTTGTTTACTTAGGTTTTGTCGATATGATTCAAACCCGGCAATCCATTAAAAGAAATTTTCCATTGTTTGGCCGCTTGCGTTATGTATTTGAAAACATGCGCCCAAAAATTCAGCAATACTTTGTAGAGAGTGATACCGATGGTGCCCCCATCAACCGCAACGAACGGTCAGTTATTTACCAACGGGCAAAAAAACAAATTGACACTATCCCGTTTGGTACTCAACTCGATGTCTATGCCGAGGGGTATGAGTGGATCACCCACTCCATTGCGCCCAAAGATTTTCACAAAATGGAGCATCATCCGCGCATACGTTTTGGTGGGGAGAAATGTACACAACCTTACGACATGAGCGTACTCAATGTATCGGCCATGAGTTTTGGATCGCTCAGTAAAAATGCCATTGAGGCATTGAATACAGGCGCAAAATTGGGCGGCTTTGCCCACAACACAGGCGAAGGCGGATTAAGTCCTTATCACTTAAAAAACGGAGGCGATATTATCTGGCAAATAGGCACGGGGTATTTCGGTGCCAGGTCAGAGGATGGAAATTTCTCTGACGAAGCCTTTCGGCAGAATGCCACCAAGCCGAATGTAAAAATGATTGAAATCAAACTTTCGCAGGGGGCCAAGCCCGGGCACGGTGGAATTTTGCCCGCAGCAAAAAATACACCCGAAATTGCAGCGATCCGTCTGGTAAAACCCGGCACCACTGTTTATTCGCCTACTTTTCACAGTGCCTTTTCTACACCCATTGAACTGATCCGGTTCATTGAAAAACTGCGCGCACTCTCCGGAGGCAAACCGATAGGTTTTAAACTGTGTATCGGCCGCAAGAGCGAATTCTTATCCATTTGTAAAGCCATGGTGCAGCTGGACAGCTACCCCGATTTTATCACCGTGGATGGCGGTGAGGGCGGCACGGGCGCAGCTCCTCCCGAGTTCACCAATTTTGTAGGCATGCCCCTGCTCGATGCTCTGGATTTTGTTGACAATGCACTGATCGGTTTTGGCATCCGTGACAAAATGCGGTTAATTGCCTCAGGAAAAATTCTGACCGGCTTTCACATGGTGCGAGCCATGGCACTGGGTGCCGACACCTGCAACAGTGCCCGTGCCATGATGATGGCACTGGGGTGCATCCAGGCATTGGAGTGCAATAAAAATACTTGCCCCACCGGGGTGGCCACCCAAAATCCTGCGCTGATGAAGGGCCTCGTCATTGAAGATAAAAAAATACGCGTGGCCAATTACCACAAAAATACGGTTGAAAGTTTTGTAGAACTGATTGCGGCTGCTGGCATCAGCCACCCCACTAAAATCAACCGATCACATGTGTACAGACGTGTGTTTATGAACCTGGTGAAAACGTACGAGGAGATTTATCCGATCATACCCAAAGGCAGTTTGTTGGAGGGGGGCGACACCCCTTTTGACTTTGAAGAATATTTGAAACACTCCTCGGCTGAAGTGTTTGAAACAGTCTGACGGTTTCTCACAACTTATTAATAATTTTGCAGCATCATTTTTTTACAGGTGAAGGCTGCCAAGAAAATACTTCTTTATTTTTTTGTTTCTATTATCGTTTTACTGATCTCCTTTGCGGGATCAGTCATATTATTTAAAGAAAAAATCATCCGTCAATTTATCCGTGAGGCTAACAAAAGCCTGAACACCCCCATCCAAATCGGGCGAATTGACGTTTCTTCCTGGACAGATTTCCCTAACCTAACCATTACCTGTACTGATGTGTACGTAGAAGACAGCCACCCGGGTATTTACCCCTTGCTAAACGCTAAATCTATTTCTTTTTCGATCAACCCCATTGAAGCCTGGAAAGGAAAATATTCCATTCGCGGGCTAACCATTGATGGCAGCGAAACCCATTTGAAAATTGATGAGCAGGGCCACTCAAATTTTGTAATTCTGAAAAAAACAGATGGAGCAACCGGTGATGTGGGGTTTGATCTGCGCAAAGTAAAACTGACGAACACTAAAGTAGAGTACCACGACCGCCAGACACAGCAACATCATTTTTTTGAAAGTGACCAACTTACCGCTTCCATAAAACTATCCCAATCCATTTACAAAATCGAGTCGCAAGGAAATGTTACCATTGGAAAAATCGGTATCAAAAACTTGTCATTGCTTGAAAATAAAAACATTCGGTTAAACTCAACTGTCAACTACGATGACATCAATAAAAAAATAGAGGTAAAAAAATCAACCCTGTATTTAGGTAAATCTGAATTTGACTTGAACGGTGATTACCTTTTCAATACCCAGGAAACAATTGCTATAGACCTGAAAGGCAAGAACACGACAATTCAAACTATTCTTTCGTTATTGCCCGATCAGCTCACCCAAAAACTGAAGACATATCGAAGCGAGGGTGAAATCTATTTCTCATTGTCTCTAAAGGGAAACATTGCCAACCCAATGATAGCTGCTGATTTTGGCTGCAAAAATGCTTCGTTTTTCCACCCTCAGTCAAAATCAAAAATTGAGCAGGCAAACCTGAAGGGCTCATTTGCATCATCGTCATTGACTGATTTTACCAATGCTGCATTTCATATAAACAACATTTCAGGTAAACTCAACGGAAAAGAATTTAATGCAGCATTTTCGATGCTGAATTTTGATGACCCCGTAGTAGCTCTTGAGTTTAAAGGCACCAGCGATGCAGCAGCCGTACAAAATTTTTTTCCGGTCGAAAGCCTGAAAGAGCTATCCGGTGAAGTGACTGCCGACATTTCACTCGCAGGAAAAATATCTTTACTCAAAAATAAAGCTACCGCTCAGCAAGTACAAACATCCGGCACCGTAGAATTGCGTAAGGTATCATTCACTACAGAAAAAAAAGGAGTGAAATTTACTGACATCAACGGCTCTTTTCAGTTCAACAAAAATGACATTGCCATGAGCAACGTTCAGGGCAAGTTGGAAAACAGCGATTTTCTACTCAATGGTTATTTAAAAAATGTAATCTCTTATTTGCTTTTTGAAAACCAACCCATCGGCATTGAAGCTGATCTTAAATCTGATTTTTTAGACCTCGATCAATTGGTAGCCATCGGGTTGGGCGAAGGCTCAACTGAATTTGGATTTTCAATTTCTCCACAACTTCACCTGAATTTTAATTGCGATGTAAAACGGATGAACTACAAACGCTTTGCTCCACGGCAAGTGAAGGGCGACTTGTTTGTGAAAAACCAGGTGGCCGTATCGCGGCACTTATCGCTGAATGCTTTGGGCGGTTCTCTTACAGTAAATGGCATTGTGGACGCAAAAAATCCTAAAGCCATTGACGTATCGTCTGCTTTCCGGGTAAACGGCATCCATATCGACAGCGTGTTTTATGTGTTTGAAAATTTTTATCAAACCTTTATTGAATCCAGTCACCTGAAAGGGAAGGCCAACGCTGACGTAAGCCTGGAGATGAACCTTAACCAGAAATTAAAACTATATCCTGAAACGCTGGTGGCCGACATTGATGTACTCATTGCCCAGGGTGAGCTGAATAATTTTGAGCCTATGCAAAAATTGAATAAATACCTGGACGATCAGGCACTGAACCACTTACGGTTTGCCGATTTGAAAAACACCATACACATCGAGAAAAAAACAATTTTCATTCCCCAAATGGAAGTGAGCACCAATGCCACACAAATCACCCTAAGTGGCACTCATTCATTTGATCAGCACATTGACTATCGTGTGGTAACTCCACTGCGCAATAAAAAGAAAATCGATCCCGATGAAGCTTTTGGGGCAATTGAAGAATCGGGCGGACGTTCAAAATTATTTTTAAAAATCGTTGGAACCACTGATGATTATGAGGTAAAACTCGACAAAGAGGCTACCAGAAAAAAAATGGCAAGTGATTTGAAAAAAGAAGTGAAAGAACTAAAAGACGCGTTTCAAAACCGGGGTATAAAAAAGAAAAAAGAAATTGAGCTACAGAAAGATGAATACTTTGATTGGAATAACTAATCACGGAGGTTACCCTGCTGGGGTTTTGAAAGCTCGCGCTACCAATGCTAACTTGTTTTTAGAGGCCACATCAAATAAAACAAACCTCTTTCTCCTACTTGCTATTGATACACGGTGGCCTCAATAAATTTCCCATAAAACAACTTCGACTCCTTTTTTATGGCTCCGCTTGTTTGTAGTGCTTCATTCCAATGGGGGAGTTTATTTGATTCTATATTACAGGTTGTACGAAAGAAAAAATACATTAATTTCAACAATACCGAGTGCCACCACGCCTGCTCAACAAAATCTACTGCTATCCATTTTGCATCAGGTGATATCGTTTTTTTTATTTTTAAAATAACTTGTTCCTGTATTTCATCCGGAAATAAATCGAGGTAAAAATTAGTAATCACACATTCAAACCGGGCGGAGGACGGAATGTCATTTTCCGTTCCGTGTATAAACTGAACTTGCCGGTTTCCCTTCACTTTTTCTTTGGCCATCGAAAGCATCTTCAGCGAGGCTTCAATGTAGCACACGTTAACATCAGGTTTTATCAACAGCAATTCTTTTAACAACCAGCCTGTGCCTCCTCCTAGTATCAATACGTTTGCATGGTCGGGAGTATGATTTAAAAAATACTTTTGCGCGCGCATGATTGACTTGCCAAATACCAGCCGGGCAAGCCTGTCATAACTTTTGGCTACTGGATCAAAATCATTTGCTTCCATTACCAAAAAATGTAAACCAACGGGAGAAAAAATACGGCATCGCCCAGCAAACGGTACCGGTCGTTTTTTTCAAAGTAATCCTTATAAAAAAAAATAATAAACAACAACACGTTCATGGCCAGCAATACCAATTGAATTGTGGTTTCAAAAAAGAACAATTGTACAACAAAAAAAATAAGCTGTACAAAAAATAAAATCACCAGGATGCTATGGGTACGGTCATTTCCCATGGTGGTGGCAAACGATGTGTGTTGATCTCGCTTGTCGTGAGGTTGGTCTATCCAGGAAAAGACCAACAGGTTGATCAATGCCACCAGCGCAAATTGAGCGATCAATAAATAATGAAACCAGGTCAGGTTTGATTGATCCATAGAAAGTGGCACCAACAATACTCCGCCCGAATACAACAAGGCACCGGTTAGTTCTTTCATCCATCCTAAATAACGCTGCACAATAAAATAAACTCCTACCATAACACCCAGCACAATGCCATGAATAAAAACAACTTGACGGATAGAGAATAATTGCACAACATCGGCTATCAGGGCTATCAGTAAGGAAATGCAAAGCGGTATAAAATGATCTTGATGAAAGCGGTGCCTTACGGTAGATGCTTTTTGTTTTATTTTTTTAGCATCGAGTAAATGATCGGCCGTATAAATAATCCAAACCGAAAGGCCTAATGCTATTAGGCCATGACTGAAAATAGTAACCTGAAAAATTTTAGCAAAGAACAAAGCGCTAACCATAGCGCCCGCGGCTACATCTAAACTAAGAAGATTGAATATTCGGTATGCGTGAAACAGGTATTTCATAAAATAAAAAATCCCACCGGTTGATGGGATTTCAAGTTATTAAAAAAAATCTTTTTAGGCTGATTTTAAAGCTTCAGCACCGGCTACGATTTCGAGAATTTCTTTGGTGATTGCTGCCTGGCGCGTACGGTTGTAGGTCAATCGCAAGTCTTTCAATAGTTCGCCAGCATTTTCTGTGGCTTTGTCCATGGCGGTCATGCGGGCTCCATTTTCTGCGGCATTGCTGTCAAGTACCGCTTTAAACAACTGTACGTTAAGCGATTTAGGAATCAGCCCGGTGATAATTTCTTCCTGATCCGGCTGGTAGATATAGTCAACCTCTTCAGTTTTCTTTCCTTTAGCAGCAGGAAGTACGGGTAAAAATTGTTCGGTTCGTAAAATCTGTGTAGCTACGTTCTTAAATTCATTATAGACAATTTCAATTTTATCATAATTTCCTTTGCGGAAGCTATCCATTAAGTACTGGGCAGCTTCAGCAACTTTATCGAACGACAAATCCTGATAGATCAATGAAAAATCTGCTACTGTCGGAAAATTTCTTTTGGTAAAATATTCCATTGCTTTTTTTCCGATCGGCAAAATCGTAACATTCTTCTGCCTGTGCTGGGCGGAATACTTTTCTTCAATCAAACGAACTGCCGTTTTGAATACCGAACTATTAAAACCTCCGCACAAGCCACGGTCTGAACTGATGGCTACAATCAATATTTTCTTTTCTTCCCTTGCTGAATTATACCAAGTGGGGCCATCTGTTCCGGCAGAAGATAAATTTTGCAAAAGGCCATTTAATTTTTG
Organism: Bacteroidota bacterium; assembly: GCA_018266435.1. Taxonomy (GTDB): domain Bacteria; phylum Bacteroidota; class Bacteroidia; order Cytophagales; family Cyclobacteriaceae; genus ELB16-189. Next base: position 34,223 of record JAFEAL010000018.1, read on the forward strand.
GGCAAACGGGCGCATTTGCATAATCCGCTCTTGAGATTTGCGCAACTTGGCAGCCGCCACCATTTTCATGGCTTTGGTGATCTGTTGTGTGGAGACCACTGAGGCAATTCTGCTTTTTACTTCTTTTAAACTGGGCATTTTAATTAGTCGATTTGAAGATCCGTTAAATCGTTGATGAATGCATCATCGAATTACCGAATCAACGAATTAATATTTAGAAGCTAGTTCAGTTGCTACTTTTTTTACTACTTCTGCATCGGCATCTTCAAATTTGCCTACGCGGAAATTTTCAAGTATTTGTTTATTCTGTGCTTTCAATAGCTCAATGAATTCTTTTTCAAATTCTTTGATTTTGTTTACCGGCACTTTGTCACAATACCCGCGGGTAGAGGCTAAAATCATAGCCACCTGCTCCTCCACGGGCACGGGTGCATACTGAGGTTGCTTCAATACTTCAGTATTTCTACGGCCGCGTTCGATGGTCAACTTAGTAGCGGCATCGAGGTCAGAACCAAACTTTGCAAATGCTTCCAATTCACGAAACTGGGCCTGATCCAATTTCAATGTACCGGCTACTTTTTTCATCGATTTTATCTGTGCTGAACCACCCACGCGCGATACCGAAATACCTACGTTGATAGCCGGGCGAATTCCGGAGTTAAATAAATTCGTTTCCAAAAATATCTGACCGTCAGTAATCGAGATCACATTTGTGGGAATGTAAGCCGACACATCATTGGCTTGTGTTTCAATAATGGGGAGTGCCGTAAGTGAGCCTCCTCCTTTTACCAAATGCTTTATGCTTGGAGGAAGGTCGTTCATCTTTCTGGCAATTTCATCGTTGTTGATCACCTTGGCAGCACGCTCCAACAAGCGGGAGTGCAAATAAAATACGTCACCGGGGTAAGCTTCGCGGCCAGGAGGTCTTCTGAGCAAAAGAGAAACTTCGCGGTAAGCCACTGCTTGCTTTGACAAGTCATCATAAATTACCAGCGCAGGTTTTCCTGTGTCGCGGAAAAATTCTCCGATGGATGCACCCGTAAATGGGGCAAAGAACTGCATCGGAGCAGGGTCTGCTGCCGAAGCAGAAACAATCACAGTATATGCCATCGCCCCGGCTTTCTCCAATGTTGAAGCAACTCCGGCTACCGTTGATGCTTTTTGACCAATTGCCACATAGATACAGTATACCGGCTTGCCGGCTTCATAAAATTCTTTTTGGTTGATGATCGTATCGATCGCCACGGCTGTCTTTCCGGTCTGACGGTCGCCAATGATCAACTCGCGCTGACCGCGGCCAATGGGAATCATTGCATCAATCGCTTTGATACCGGTTTGAAGAGGTTCATTTACCGGCTGACGGAAAATTACGCCCGGGGCTTTGCGCTCCAAAGGCATTTCATAAAGTTCACCGGTGAGTGGGCCTTTACCATCAATCGGTTCAGCCAGCGTGTTTACCACACGACCCAACAAGCCATCACCTACTTTCACAGAGCCAATCTGGCGAGTGCGCTTTACTGTATCGCCTTCTTTAATATCTTTGGATTCGCCCAAGAGCACGGCTCCTACGTTGTCTTCTTCCAAGTTCAACACCAGTGCTTTCACACCGTTTTCAAACTGGATCAACTCACCGGCTTGTGCCTGCGTGAGCCCGTAGATGCGCGCCACCCCGTCACCCACGGTGAGTACAGTACCTACTTCTTCGAGTTCAGCATCGGTGCGTGATTTAGAAAGTTGCTCGCGCAGGATTGCTGATATTTCTTCGGGTTTAATTTCTGCCATAATTCTTCAATTCAAAATTTATAATTCAATATTCTTTAACGTAAGGGTTCTCACTGAATTTCACTTTTAATGATTTTAGTTTATTTTTTATAGAAGCATCAATTTGCCGGTCTTCCACATTGAGGATAAATCCACCAATCAGGTCTTTGTCTATTTTGGTAGTGAGTTCTACCTCTTTCTTGCTGCTCAGCTTTTTTACCATTGCCACAATTTCCTGTTTCAGTTTTTCATCAATTGCAATGGTGGTCGTTATGGTTGCCTTTTCAATTCCTTTGTATACGTTGTAGGCGTTGCCAAATTCTGAAGCGATGGCGGGCAATAGCGGCTCACGGTTTTTTTTGGTCAGGATGTCGATGATGGCCATGGTTAATGCGTGCACCTTGCCTTTGAACAGTACCGTTAAAATACTTTTCTTTTTTTCGTGTTTGATGATGGGGCTGCGGAGCATCATGGCCAGCTCGCGGCTGTTGCGGCATGCCTGATCAAACAATTGCATATCGGCATGGACTTGCTCTAATGCATTTTGCTCTACTGCCAGACCCAGCAGTGATTTTACATATCTTGAAGCTACACGTGAATGAGCCATCTTAGTTCAACTTGAAGTCTTTGATCAATGATTCGGTCAATTCTTTCTGCGCTTTATCGTCAGCCAGATTTTTCTTAATGAGCTTCTCGGCAATCTCGAGTGAAAACTGGGCTACCTGTGCTTTTACATCGCGCAATGCAGCTGCTTTTTCTGTGTTAATTACGGCTTTGGCATCGGCAATGATTTTGTCGGCTGTTTTCTTGGCACTGTTTTGCGCCTCGTCATGAATCTGGTTGGCAGCCGAACGTGCATCGCGCAAAATTTTGTCGCGTTCTTCGCGGGCTTCTTTCAATAATTTTTCATTATCTGATTTTAGCGAAGCCATTTCCTGTTTTGCTTTTTCGGCCTGATCCAACGCTTGTTGGATGGATTCTTCGCGTTCTTTCAAGGAACTGAGAATTGGCTTCCAGGCAAATTTGCCCAGCACAAAAACCAAAGAAAGGAAAATGACCACTTGCCAAAAAAGAAGGCCATTAGCGGGAAGTAGAAAATCCATTTTATTGTTTTTTTTATTTTTTGTTTTTGTTCACTTAATAAATCAAAAGAAAGGCCGCCAGGCCCATTGCCAAAGCGTGCCTTTCAATTCTGTTAAAGCTTGTTGGAAACAAGGAAGCAGATAACCAGCCCAAAAAGGGCAGCTACCTCTACCAACGCAGCAATGATCAGCATAGCACCCTGGATCTTACCAGAAGCTTCCGGCTGACGTGCCATCGCCTCCATAGCAGAACCACCGATGCGTCCGATACCAATGCCCGCACCAATTGCTGAAAGACCGGCACCAATGCCTGCTCCCATTACTGCATAGCTTACTTCAAGGATTAAGGATAACATAGATTTATAAATTAAAGTGAAACAAAAAAAATTCTTAGTTAATGATGTTCGTCTTCTGCTGTGGCCATACCAATATACAGTGCGGTAAACAAGGCAAACACATACGCCTGAATAGCGGCCACCAACAATTCTATAATGGATATAAACAGCACCATAACAGAAGCCCCGATACCCACCAGGTAGCTATGGAAAATAAAGGCCATACAAATCAAACTTAATAACACAATATGTCCTGCCGTAATGGCCACAAACAAACGAATTGTTAAGGCAAACGGCTTAGTAAAAAGGCCTATGATCTCTACCGGTAAAATGATAATGCGCAACGGCAGCGGCACTCCGGGTGTCCAAAATACGTGTTTCCAGTAAGTGGCATTGCCACTAAAGTTGGTAATTATAAATGTGAGCACCGCCAACGAAAGTGTTATGGCGATATTTCCGGTAAGATTAGCTGCACCCGGAAGTAAACCCAACAAGTTTCCGAAAAAAATAAAGAAGAATAGCGTCAGTATGTACGGCAAATACCGCTCATGGTTATGAGCAATGTTGGGCTTCACTATTTCATCACGTACAAAAACCACCACCGGCTCAATGAATGACTGTATTCCTTTGGGGGCTTTTCCTTGGTTCTTTTTGTAAGCACTCGCTACCGAAAGCAATACCCATAATAACATTGCTGCCGTTAGGAACAGCATGGCCACATTTTTGGTGATCGATAAATTCAATACTTTTTCACCGGTTGAGGTTAGTACGATGTCTCGTCCTTCGAGTTTGTAGCCGTTGTATTCTACCGGGTGATGATGCTCGTCATAGAAATGAGCAGAAGAAAACACTTCTAAACCCCGCTCGGCAGAATAAACAATTACAGGAAGCGGAAGTACTAAATGCTCGGCAAAATGCCAGACGGGGGCATCCAATACGTGCTCGATGATTACTTCATTGGCACTGAATTTTTCGCCTGCCTCTGCATGGCCTGCCTGGAGTGAATCAGTAGGGTTTTCGGCCCGTATGCTGTCGTGTGATCCTTCTGCGTGTTGAGCCAAGCCTGAAAAGCTAAATACAGCAACAAAAACGAAGGAAAAAAATGCTACGATGGTGACTGAAAGAGGCTTTTTCATTGCAAAAACAGGCAAGGTCTTTATTTCGGACTGCAAAACTATCAATTATCCTTGCCCAAAAAAATCTTTAGAAAAGATTTTCAGGTGACTTTTATCACCGGGGTTAGGTCAGTTAAAACGCTTGAGCAAAAAGCCTACTTCCAGCCCGGTAAACAGCAGGTAGGCAACCATAAAGAAGATTGCATTTGCCTCGGCATGGGGTTTGTCTATAAAAATAATTGCCAAGATAAAAATGCCTCCGGCCAGCAACTTTAATACAATGCTGAGCAGGTAGTTTTTTACCAGGTTTTCAGAAGAGGTTCTGGTCATAAAAAAATAGATTCCCCATGTAGCAGCGGCTATGCTGATCAATATCGGAAATGTAAACGGATTACTCCCCACATACCTGACGGCAATGGATAGGATTAGGATGAGCACCACCCAACCTGCCGTAAATAAGATTAACCCTCTATTCATTGAGCGAACGGTAGAGTTTGTACATCATGGCTGCAAAGGAAACCAACACAAAACTCAACAGAAAAGCCGGAAATTTCAGGTCAAGCCAGTTATCTGTTTTCCACCCAATCCAACCGCTTACACCCATTACCAAAAGCAGTTGGATGCCAAGGCCTGAATACTTCAGAAAATTATTAGATGGGTTTTCTTTCAACTGAAGATTGCTTCCGGCAGATCAATTCATACGGGCTTCCTGCGGCTGTGCGCGAAGTGTGCTGCCCGACTCGGTTATCTTGATATCTTTTACGATGCCCATCTTGCAACTACCATTGAACATAGCGCCAGGCTCAACCACTAATTTCCCGGTGTTAATGTCGCCATAAACGATAGCGGTAGCTTTCAGTACAAGCAACTCACTGATTTCAATTTTTCCTTTTACTTCGCCTTCGATGTCGGCATTTTGGGCCGTAATGTTTCCTTCTACCTGGCTGCCATTGCCTAACGCAATTTTAGATTTCGATTTAATGTGGCCATGCACTCTTCCTTCGATGCGTATGTTGCCAAAGGTTTCAATGTTACCTTCCAATACCGTGCCTTTGCCGATCACGTTGCTACTGTTGCTGATCTCATCAGCGGCTCGTTTTTGTTCTTTTGTCGTTAGCATAATTTTTTTGAAGTTTAAAAAGTTACAAAATCCTCAGGGTTCAGCGAACTGCCGTTGTACCACAATTCAAAATGCAGATGTGGGCCGTCCGTCATTTCACCGCTGTTGCCAACTATAGCGAGAATATCTCCTGCATTCACAAAACTACCAACTTTTTTCAATATGGTGGCATTGTGCTTATACACACTCACAAGATTACCGCGATGCTGCACGGCTATCACATACCCCGCATCTTGTGTCCAACTGCTGAGCACCACGGTGCCATCAGCTGCACATTTTACAGGCTCATTGGTTTTAGCTACGATATCGACTCCATAGTGGCCTTTCTTGCCATCGTATTTATCGCTGATAAAACCGGTGATGGGTGTAAAGAAAAATAGCTGTTGCAACTCACGGTACTGGCTTTTAAGTGACTCAAAAGAATACTGCGACTGCTCAAATTCTTTTCTAAAAATAGAATCGGCAGGAGAAAGTTTCATTGCACTTATTGTTTTGGCCGAAGTTTTTGCTTTCAATTCTTGTGTTGGGTCAACAAACCCGCTGGAAGTATCGCCACGCAAAATGCGCTGAAAATTCTGTATGAATTTTTCTTTACGGTCTTCTTCCTGTGCCAATGAATCCAGTCGGTGTGCAAGTAAAATCAGTTGTTTTTTTTGAGCGGCCACTTCATACTTAGGATCAAACCATTTTGACAACAAGGTTTTGGAAAGAAAAAGGCTTGAAATAAAAATCACTAAAAAAAGTGTAGTGCAGATCACCAACAATTTGGCATACGTAAATGAAACCGTGCTTTTCTCTTCCAGGTTTTCCTCGTTGCGTACCACCAGCAGGTAGCGGTTGGTAAGCCTTTCGAACAATGTTTTTTTCGGTGGTTTCAAAATTTAAAATTTGGCAAAGGTAACTTCAAAATCCCGATACATAAAGCCCAAAAATTATGGATTGCCAGCCAACAATACATAAAAAAATGGTTTGCCAATAAAAAATCAAGCAATGAAAAAATGAAGATGAATTAAAAAATAAATAAGATTTTTTTGGTGTCGGTGGCAAACTTGAATGATAGCCATGAACCTAGAAAATTGTTGTTGTCTGTTATTATTTAACTTCAAGGCATTGTATCGGCAAAAATATATATCAACGAAGTGCAGAGCCCTAGAACAGGCTTTTTACTTTTGTTAACAATATTTTATTGCTTTCTCTCCAGCATGCGGCTTATTAGCAATATCAATAAACATGAAAGTAGTTATTGTTTTTGTTTATCTGTATTACCTCCATTTGTTTTAGCCGGGTAAATAAAGATGGGCAAAATAGTAGCTTTAAAGGTTGACAAAAAACCCATTTCAGTTTACTCTAAAAATCTATTATAGAACAAGTCATACACTTGCAAAGCATTTCTCATCATTACCTCCAAAGTGACTTTGTTATTAATCCTAATCCCTTTAATAATGAACTCAACATAAAAGAAGCTACTACCATAAAAATAAATACCCATTCATTCTCCCGAGGAATTTTCATTTTGAATTTTGAATAACTACACCGGCAAATCAGCTTTTAAACTGATAAAAAAATAAGCGATCAGCACAACTCCCTTCACAACAAGATTACTCTACGAATAAGTTTTTCTTGTTGAATTGACCTTCGGGTGTTAATTGGCACTAAATTTCACAATACTCCGCCACTCTTTCCGTTCCAAATAATTACCTGATATTTGAGCGTGAAGTATCGTTTCCTTTTTGGTTCCTTTCTTTTTTTGCTGCTGGCGGGCTGCTCGGTAGAGCAAAATACCGTCACCGCCAGTTTCTTTCATAACATGACGGCCCGCTTCAACGGATACTTTTATGCCAAAGAAGGTGCTCGTGAAGTGGAAAAACTCATTCTTAAAAGCCTTGACGATGACCATAATAAAATTTTATTGCTGTACCCCCAATGGGACACCGTACTGGCTAAAACCTACAAAAAGAATACAGACGAAATCATCAAGATGGCGAGCATCTCCATCCAGCGCCACCCCAACAGCCGCTGGGTAGATGACGATTACCTCATGGTGGGGCTCGCCCGCCTTTATGCCTGCGACTGGCAAAATGCCATCCTCACCTTTAAATATGTAAACACCAAAAGTACAGACGTTCACTTGCGCCACACGGCCCTGCTCAATTTGGCCCGCACCTTCACTGCCATGAAAGACTTCGATCGGGCCGAAGAAGCCTTTCGGTTTCTGGACAAAGAAAAACTGAATCGCTCAAATCAAAAAAAAATGTACCTCGAAAAAGCGAACTACTATCAGGTTCGCGAAGATTACAACAACATGGTACAAAATCTTTCTAAAGCAGATTCGCTGCTAACGCGCCAAGACCGCAAGGGGCGAATCTATTTTATCCTCGGGCAAGTATACCAAAAACTGGGATTCAATTCAGAAGCATACAACTTTTATAGAAAGTGTTTAGCCACCAACCCTGATTATGAAATTGACTTTTATGCCCGCCTGAATATGGCGCAGGTAGCCCAACTCAACAGCCAACGTGATATTAACCAGATACGGAAACAGTTTGCTAAAATGTTGAAAGACACAAAAAATGCCGACTTCAAAGACAAAATATATTTTGAATTGGGCGAGTTTGAAAAGAAACAAAATAATTTGAAGGAGGCCATTCAAGAATATAAACTATCAGCACACGCAGGCAAAGGCAAGCGTATCAAAGGCATGGCTTACCTGCGCATTGGTCAGATCAATTTTGATTCGCTTAAAAAATACAAGCCGGCCAAACTCTACTATGACAGTGCCGTGGCTTCGTTACCACCTGATTTTGAAAACCTCGAGGCCATTAAGAAACGGCAGTCTATCTTAGGTGAGTTTGTAAAATATACCGAGACCATTGCTGTGAATGACAGCCTCCTCTACTATGCCTCACTCGATACAGGAAAAATCAGGCACCGACTAGACTCCATTTGGAACAAAAACAAAAAAATAGAAGTCACTAAAAAGAAAAAGAAAAAACGACAAGAAGATAACAGCGACACCGCTGTGGCCTCAACTTCATTTGGCAATACTTCTTCTACCGGAAGCGACTCAAACTCCAGCGATTGGTATTTTGGCAGCTCTGACCTGATGGCCACCGGGCAAGATGAATTTCAACGCAAATGGGGATCAATTTCTTTGGAAGACAACTGGCGAAGGTCCAGCCGCTCGTCAACCACGGCTGACCCTACAACCGTAGCTGCCACCCAGCAAGCGCAAGGCAATACTGCGGCTAACCAAGGCAAGTCAGAAAATAAACCAGAAATAAAAGCTGATCCGGTCAAAACACTAATAGCTCAGCTTCCTAAAACAGAAACACAAAGAAACGAAGCACTATCGAAAATTGAAGATGCCTACTTTCACCTGGGCGATTTGTATTACTTCAACCTGAATGAAAAAGACAATGCCTCCATATCTTACGAAAAACTGATCGAACGCTTTCCTGCCTCCGAGCGAATGGCCGAAGTGTTATACAAACTTTACCTGATTCATAAAGAAAAGAACGATGGCCTGGCTGATCGGTATGCCTCCCGCCTGCAAAAAGAATTTCCAACATCCACTTTCGCGCGGATTTTAATTAACCCTGATTATATCAAAGAAACTACCGCCTTGGCCGAAAAACAAAAGCTGATGTACAAAGAAGCTTACCGGTTATACCAGTCAAACAATTTAAAGCCGGCCATGGAGCAGGTAACCCAGGCCCTGGCAGCCGGAGAAAGTTCATTCACTTCTCAACTGGAACTTCTGCGCGTGCTGATCATGGCACGAACCGAAGACGTAAGCCGTTACCAATATGAGCTGAGCGAATTCATCAAAAAATACCCCAAAGACCCGTTGAAAAAATATGCCGAACAGTTGGTGACCTCTTCCAAAGATTTCATTTTGAAAATGGAAAAAGCCAAGGGCATTAACTTCATTGCCGACAGCAAGGCACCACACTTGTTTGTGGCCGTTTACAATTCATCCGAGCACATTACCAACCCGGTAGTAGATGCACTAGAAAAATTCAACAACAAAGAATTTATCAAACTCAAACTCACCACCAGCAACGTAGGTCTGGATGAAAAGACCCTGACCTTGTGCTCGGAAATTCCTGACAAAGAAACAGCCCTCCGTTATTATTACAAATTCATCGATCAGTTGTCTAAAGCCAAGCCGTTTTCCAATTACAAATTCTATACTTTTGTAATCAGTAAAGACAACTTCCAGATTTTATATCGAAACAAAGCCTTGGATGAGTACCTCACGTTCTTCGACAAAAACTATCAAAAATAGAATTCAATCATTATTGAATGTACGCCTGCCGTGGATTCCCAAGGTTGCTAAGTATTTATGGATTTTCTTTCTGGCATTATTTCTCGGCCTGCCATTGTATGTGTTTACCGTAAGCATCGATTTGTTTGGCCTGTATGGTGGCATGCCCAGTTTACGAGAAATTGAAAACCCCGAAAATGATTTGTCATCTGAAATTATCTCGGCCGATGGTGTTTCGCTGGGCAGGTACTTTCGGTACAACCGCAGCCAGGTGCGATTCGCCCAGCTTTCGCCTGAGCTGGTCAATACGCTGCTGATCTCAGAAGATCATCGGTTCTATCAGCACTCGGGATTAGACTTGCCCGCCTACTTTCGGGTGATCAAGGGCATCATCACGTTCAGCTCAGCCGGTGGGGGTAGCACGCTCACCCAGCAGTGCGCCAAAAATTTATTCACTCAAAATGCTGACAAAAAACTGGACGGTCCATTGGCCAGGCTTGGCAAATACCCGAGGCGGCTCATTCAAAAAACAAAAGAGTGGATCATCTCCGTTAACCTTGAAGAAAATTTTACCAAGGAAGAAATCATTGCCCTGTACCTCAACACGTGCGACTTTAGCAGCAATGCCTTCGGAATTAAAGTAGCTGCTGAAACCTATTTCAACAAAAAACCCGACAGCCTCAACCTGCAAGAGTCGGCCATTTTGGTAGGCATGCTTCAGGCGCCTTCTTTTTATAACCCCAAGCGAAACCCCAACAATGCGTTGAAGAAACGAAATGAAGTATTGAAAAAAGTTTTTCGGCATGGCTACCAAATCAAAACACAAAAACAATTTGACTCAATTAAGGCATTACCGATTGACCTGCACTACAGTGTGCAAAACCAAAACCAGGGGCTGGCTACTTACTTCCGCACCGTGCTGGGAAATTACCTATTAAATTATTGCAATGAAAAAGGGCTGGATTTATACAACGATGGCCTGAAAATTTACACCACCATCGACAGCCGGCTGCAAAAATATGCTGAAGAAGCTGTGTACGATCAAATGAAATCTCTGCAAAAAGATTTTTATTCAGAATGGAAATCAAGAGGTAGAAACCCGTGGGTAGATGAAGACGGTAAGGAGATCAAAGATTTTTTGGCCAAGCGGATTAGAAAAACCGATGCATATAAAATGCTGGCCGAGAAGTATGGAGAAAAATCAGACTCGCTTAAAATCATGTTGCGGTTGAAAAAACCGATGACTGTATTCTCATACAAAGGCGAGCGCGACACACTGTTCAGCAGCATTGATTCATTAAATTATTACGAACGTTTTTTACAAACCGGCATGATGTCTATGGACCCGGTCAGCGGGCACATCAAAGCCTGGGTGGGCGGTGTAGATCACAAATACTTTAAGTTCGACCATGTGCGCCAGGGCAAGCGGCAGCCGGGCTCTACGTTTAAGCCTTTCATTTACGGGCTTGCCATGGAAACCGGCTACTCTCCTTTTTATACCCTTCGCGATATTACTCCTCAGTTCAAGATCAAAGGACAACCTCCGTGGTATCCGGCCAATGCTTCGGGGCCACCCAAAGGAACAGGCGAGAAAATGACCATTCGGCAAGCCATGGCACGGTCAATCAACTCCATTACCGCACAGATGATGCAATCACTCGGTGAAGAAAACGTGGTGGAGTTTGCTCATCGGGTAGGCATAGAAAGCAAACTGGATGCTGTGCCATCGTTGTGCCTGGGCACCAGCGATGTTTCGCTATTTGAAATGGTTGGAGCCTATTGCACATTTGTAAACGGAGGCATCAACACCAAACCCTTTTTCATCACACGCATCGAAGATAAAAATGGAAATGTGATTGAAAACTTTGTACCTAAAACCAAAGAAGCGATCAGTGAACAAACGGCTTATAAAATGATTTTCATGCTGCGCGGAGGGGTGGAAGAAGAAGGGGGCACTTCGCAAGGCCTTGATCTGGACTTGCGCAAAGACAATGAAATTGGAGGCAAAACCGGAACTACCAACGATGCCTCTGACGGTTGGTACATTGGGGTAACTCACGATCTGGTAACCGGCATTTGGGTAGGGGGCGATGAGCGCGCCATTCATTTTCCATCGTGGAGTTTTGGGCAAGGCGGAAAAACAGCCCGCCCAATCTGGGCCAAGTACATGAAGAAAGCTTACGAAGACCCTTCCAGCGGAATAGTTAAGGGGGCTTTCAAACGGCCCACATCTGGTGTGGATCTTTCGTTAGATTCATTCAAAGCCAAATCTGACTCGCTCAAAAACAAGGAGCAAGAGCCGGAAGATTTCAGAAATTAAAAATCACTAAAAAATCATCTAAAAAAATAATAGCGCTAAAAAAAAATGAAGGCATGCGTACGTAAAAAAAATTGGCTTATTTTGAACAACTAATTAGTAATAATGAAAAAGATAGCTGCTTTAATCATAATCGGATTTTTCTTCACAGTAAAATTGTCGGCACAGGGTGAAAAACCCATTTATGAGATACATGCCGCCATGATTTATAATTTTTTAAAATACATTCAGTGGCCCGATGACGGCAGCCCCGAGTTTGTGGTGGGTGTACTCGGAGAGGATAATGTTTTCAATACTTTGAAAAATTATTATGAAGGTAAACCCAAAGGGTCTAAAAAATTTGTTATCAAAAAACTAACCGATGTCTCTGAGTCTGTTACCAGTTCGGTAGTTTACATCGGCAAAGGCAGAAGCAACGATTTTGAAAATGTAAAAAACATAGTTACCGGTAAACCCATTCTTACAATTACTGATAGCTCTAATCTGGGCAAAAAAGGAAGTTGCATTAATTTTAAAGTGATTGATGATAAATTGAAATTTGAAATTAACCAGGCGGCCATCAACAGCAACAATTTAAGAGTAGCCGGGCAACTAATCAGTATGGCTATTTTACTTTAATACCACTTGAAGCGGTTATTGTCTTCAGTAAAAATTATTTACGTCTAAAAACCAAGACGGAGGCATGTGGTTAATCATCTCAATCCACTCATCACCTCCGGCTACCGGTAGATAAATTACAGAGGCATAGGCTTTGCCCGCTTTCATGGGTGGAAGAAAGTAAGGGGTATAGATTTCGATTGCTTTTAACACACGCAAATCAGTTTCATCATCTACCGATCGCATGATTGAGCTTTTTAAAATGGATCCATGCTCATCTATTTTTAACCTGACCAAGACTAAATTTTTGTCGGCCACCTCAGCTTGTTGTGCCAGCAGCAGCAATAATTTTCTCAGGCCTCCCGGGTAGGTAAACTGCCTTTGAAAATTGGGCGGATAGTGGATTTGCGTTTCGATGTATTGATTCAGGTTAGCAAATGATTCTTTATCGAAACTTAATAGCTCAGCCATGAACATTCCGATAGAAAGAATGATTTCTTTTTTGCGTGGAACAGCAATCGAGTCCTCTCCTTGAAAATAATAGCGTGATAACAGTTTGCCGTTGTCATACGTTTCCTTGTCGGATATGTGTTTGTTGGCATCCACATAAATCCAGGTTCCGGCACGTACACCATTTTTAAATTCACCGGTCATGGTGCCGCGCTTAAGTTTCCAATCAAAAAAATAGTAATAGTCGATGGTAAAAACGCCCGTGCCTCGAACCACGCTCAGTTCTTTATTTTCTTTGGCCAGTTGCCAAATCGTAAAATCGTTACCTGCATACTCAATAGATGACTGGGTCGAGCCGTCTTCATAATACTTGCTTTGAATGCCTGCAAGTTTACCATCATTGTAATACCCATCACCAACCAGGTGATCACTCTTGTCGTAATCTTTATAGACTCCGTCAAACATCATGTTGTACAAATCAAACCCGGCAATCCGTTTGTGCATTGATTTTTCTGGCGTGCACAACTCCCACTTGGAGTTATAATAAAAAGTAATGTTTGTGTTTGCAGAAATGCCGTTAGGTTGGCTATGGCATAATTGCCCCAATAAAATAAAACCACACAGAAAAATGAATTTATTCATGGCTAAAAACAATCGCTTAAAAATATCGCAAAAACATGACTTGCCCACACAGAATTGTTTTTTATTTGGTCTGTTTCATTTTAGATTTATACCGATCTTGCAGGCATGTCTGAGTCTGCCGGTTTAAAAGACGTCCTCGCCTCTCTGCCCGATTCGCCCGGAGTATATCGATACTACAATGATGCAGACACGCTAATTTATGTCGGTAAAGCCAAGAGTTTAAGAAAACGGGTGAGTAGTTATTTCAATAAGCAGTCGCAGTACAACCGGAAAACAGAAAAACTGGTTTCCGAAATTTCAAAGATTGAATTTACATTGGCCAACAGCGAGTTTGATGCCCTTCTCCTGGAAAATAATCTCATCAAACAAAACCAACCGAAATACAACATTTTACTGAAAGACGACAAAACATTTCCTTACCTGTGTATATTGAAAGAACGCTTTCCGCGCATCATTTACACCCGGAAATACATTGCCAAACAAGGCGAATACTTTGGGCCATACAGCAGTGTGGCGGCCATGAAAAATGTACTGGAGTTGGTACGGCAACTGTATTCCATCCGAACGTGCACCTTGCTTTTGTCTGAAGAAAACATCAATCAAAAAAAATTTAAGGTCTGTTTAGAATTTCACATCGGCAATTGCAAAGGCCCATGCGAAGGATTGCAAGATGAGTCAAGTTACCTGGAAGATATTGTGCAAGCCCGCAATGTGTTAAAGGGGGATTTAAGTATTGTGGAAGAAACGTTTGTGCACCGAATGAAAGAGGCTGCTGAAAAAATGGAGTTTGAAAAAGCAGCATTGTATAAACACAAACTGGAGCTGCTCGAAAAATTCCAAACCAAGTCGCTGGTAGTAAACCGTAAACTCACCAACATTGATGTTGTAACCATTACCAGCTCAGAAACCGAAGCTTTTCTGAATTACCTGCAAATCAAAGAAGGCGCCATTGTTTTTTCGAAAAATATTGAAGTGAAAAAAAAATTAGATGAGAGCGATCAGGAAATTTTAGATCTGACCGTAGCCGAACTGCGGCAAACTTACCGCAGTACCAACCCGGAAGTTTACACCAACCTTGAGTTACTGTTAAAGTCGGATGATTTTGAAAATGTGGTGCCGCAAATCGGTGATAAGAAAAAATTAGTTGATCTCTCATTAAAAAATGCACTGTACCTGAAGAAAGAAAAAGAGATTGAAAAAGAATCGCGCAAGTCGAAAAAAAATGAAGTACTGACAATTCTTCAAGAGAACTTGAGGTTAGTTCAGTTTCCTAAAATCATTGAATGTTTTGATAACTCCAATTTTCAGGGCACATCTCCCGTAGCAAGCATGGTGCGTTTTGTAGATGGCAAGCCCAACAAAAAAGGCTATCGGCATTTCAACATCAAAACCGTAGTAGGGCCAGATGATTTTGCTTCGATGAAAGAAATTGTTACGCGCAGGTACAAGCGCATCATGGAGGAGTCAGGCGAATTCCCCAGCTTGATCATTGTGGACGGTGGAAAGGGCCAACTGAGCAGTGCGTGCGAAGCCTTAAAAGAATTAGGCCTTTATGGAAAAATCCCGATCGTGGGTATTGCCAAAAAATTAGAGGAGATTTATTACCCGGAAGATCCATTGCCGCTACTTATCAGCAAAAAATCACCGGGGCTTTTATTGATCCAGCAAATTCGTGATGAAGCCCATCGTTTCGCAATCACTTTTCACCGGTTAAAACGAAGTAAAAATACTTTTCATACTGAGTTGGAGGCCATTCCCGGCATCGGTAAAAAAACTACCGATAAGTTATTGGCACAGTTTAAGTCGGTGAAGAAAATCAAGGAAGCGAGTTTTGAAGAATTAGTTGCCGTTGCCGGTGAAAAAGCAGCCAAAGCAATAAAGTTCTTATAAAGGTATTTACAGCTATGGAATTAAATTTCATAGCTGTAAAATGGTTTCGCATAAGTTTAGTCAAAAAATTGAAGAAAATTGCAAAGCTGATACCTGTTGCGTCTGTTACATGGCCGGGCAATCATGCAAACTACATTAGTCAGGCCAAGCTTCCCTTCCGATCAATCCGTCAATTTAGAAAACCCTGATACGTTGGAAAAAGCTAAATCAGATCCACGTTTATTTTTTCGCAACGCGATCGCGGCATTATCCTCGATGAGGCTCAAGCGATGCCTGAGTTGTTTCCCAACATTCAAACTATACGTGATGAGCGAAATAGAGGCGGTGAGTTTATTTTGGATAAAATCAAAGAAGCAAGCTTGGATGAGATGATAGAAGTAACTGGAAAAAGAATGCGGAGAAGGCAAAAGATATGCTGCAAAAAATAATGCTTCAGGCGTTGAGCAAATTCTTTATCTGTTCTCTTTCCAAATTACAATTGGTCCACTCCTCATCGAGTTTGGCTCCGTATTTTTTATAAAAGTTGATAGCGGGTTCGTTCCACTCCAGTACTTGCCACATCATGCCGGTACAATGAGAATCAAGTGCGTGCTGCATGGTGCGCTCAAACAATAATTTTCCAATGCCATTGCCTCGCTCTTTTTCAGTAACGATAATGTCTTCCAAATAAAGTCGTTTTCCTTTCCACGTAGAGTAACGCCAATAATAAAGTGCGAGACCAATAATTACTTTATCCCTCTCCGCCACGAAGAATCCATAAATTGGATTTTTGCCAAACCCATCTTCTTCCATCAAAGCAACCGTGTTGGTTACTTCATCAGGCGCTTTTTCATACTCGGCCAGTTCCTTGATGAGTTCAAGCACTTGTGGCAGATCTTGTTTCGTGCCGATGCGGATGTTGGTTGCCATTTATTCTGGTTTTTTGTTGACGGCCCCTTAGCTCCAGCTGCGCACAGCCAGTACTAAGGGGCGAGCATTCAGCACCCAGCTATATGCTTTACTTAAACATCGGAGGGATCACGCCCATGTTGTACCATGTAAAGGCATACTGATCGGCCGTAACATCCAATGCTTTAGAAAGGTTGGATGACCCATGGCCTGACTTGGTATCGATCCTAATCAACACCGGATTTGTACTCACGTTGTCGTCTTGCAGGGTGGCCGCAAACTTAAACGAGTGTGCCGGCACCACGCGGTCATCGTGGTCGGCCGTAGTAACTAATGTTGCCGGGTATGACGTGCCGGGCTTTAGTGCTTGAACGGGCGAATATTTTTTGAGGTACTCAAACATTTCTTTCGAGTCATCGGCTGTGCCAAAGTCATAGGCCCAGCCTGCGCCTGCCGTAAATTTATGATAGCGCAGCATATCCATTACGCCTACTGCTGGCAATGCTACTTTCATCAGGTCGGGGCGTTGTGTCATTGTTGCTCCTACTAATAAGCCTCCGTTTGATCCACCTTGAATAGCCAGGTAAGGTGTAGAGGTATATTTTTCTTTGATCAGGTATTCGCCAGCGGCAATAAAATCATCGAACACATTTTGTTTATTCATTTTCGTTCCTGCCAGGTGCCATTTTTCACCGTACTCGCCACCGCCACGCAAATTGGGCTGTGCATAAATTCCACCGTTCTCGAGCCACACAATGCGAGAAGTGCTGAAGCTTGGTGTTAAACTGATGCTGAACCCTCCGTACGCATAGAGCAAAGTCGGATTTTTGCCGTTTAACTCCATTCCTTTTTTATAAGTGATGAACATGGGTATGCGTGTGCCGTCTTTGCTGTTATAAAAAACCTGCTTGGTTTCGTATTCGTCTGAGTTGAAATCGATTTTTGGTTTTTCATACAAAGCAGACTTGCCCGAAGCAACATCGTATTTAAAAATGGTGGGTGGGTAGGTAAACGAAGTAAACGCGTAATAAATTTCTTTTTCGTTTTCTTTTCCACCAAACCCCGAAGCGGTACCCATGCCGGGTAACTCAATCACACGTTCTAATTTTCCTTTCAGGTCAAATTGTTTTACTTCTGTTTTTACATCTACTAAATAACTGGCAAAAATTTTTCCTCCACCGGTACTTGCACTCAGTACGTTCTCTGATTCGGGAATAATATCTTTCCAGTTTTCGGGTGTGGGTTTTTTAAAATCTGCTTCTGCTACGCGTGAATTGGGCGCATTCAAATTTGTTTCTATAATGAGACGGTCGCCTTCGTTTGCCATCACATTGTGATTGTTATTAAAATTATTGACAACGGTGATCAATTTTCTGTTGGGGGCTTTTAAATCTTGAATGTACAACTCGTTGCCCGTAGTACTGTTGGCTGCTGAGATAACTAAAAAGCGCTCGTCTTCAGTAAGGTAGCCACCCACGTAGCGTCTGGGGTTTTGGTCATCACCAAAAACAAGTTGGTCTTGGCTGCGGGGTGTGCCTACTTTGTGATAGTACAATTTATGATTCTGTGTTTTAGCCGAAAGCTGACTGCCTTTGGGTTTTTCGTATGTGCTGAAATAAAAACCTTCATTTCCTTTCCAGGCAATTCCGCTGAACTTGATGTCGCGCAAGGTATCTTCCAATAATTTTTTATCGGAAGCATTGATCACAATAGCCTCCGTCCAGTCGGCACCGCCCTTGGAAATCTGAAATCCTATGCGCGATCCATCCTTTGAAAAAGAAATCCCGGCCAAGCGTGTAGTGCCGTCTTTTGAAAATGTGTTGGGGTCTAAAAATATCTCCGGTGCTCCGGTTTCGCCCTTTTTTCGATAAAGTACACTGTGGTTTTGAAGGCCATCGTTTTTATAAAAATATATGTAATCACCCTCTTTAAACGGAGCCGTGAGTCGTTCGTAATTATACACTTTCTCAAGCCGCTCGCGAATTTTATCGCGAAAGGGAATATGCTCCAGATACCCGAACGTGATTTCATTCTGTGCCTTTACCCAGTCGGCTGTTTGTTGGGTGGTATCATTTTCCATCCACCGGTATGGGTCAGGCACGGCTGTGCCGAAGAGCGTATCCACTACGTTTCCTTTTTGCGAAACCGGATAAACCTGTTGTTTTTTCTGATTGCAGGAAGAAAAAACTAAACCGGTTAAAAGAAGTGCTAATAAATTTTTCATTGTCAAGATTAGTTGAATTTTTTCAGGTACCATTTTATTGTTTGACGAATGGCGCTTTCAAAGGTTTCTTCGGCTTTCCAACCCAGTTCTTTTTCAATCTTAGATGCATCAATAGCGTATCGTTTGTCGTGACCGGCACGGTCTTGCACGTAAGTAATTAACTCTTGATAGGGTTTTTTGTTTTTTCTGGGATGCAGCTCATTTAGCAAGGAGCAAACGGTTTGAACGATTTGATTGTTGGTGCGTTCATTTTTTCCACCGATGTTATACGTTTCTCCTGCTTTCCCTTTTTTGAAGGCCAGTTCTATTCCCCTCACATGATCGAGCACGTACAGCCAATCGCGCACATTCAGTCCGTCTCCGTAAATCGGTATGGGTTTTTCTGCCAACGCTGTGCGGATGATGGTAGGAATTAATTTTTCCTGATGTTGATGTGGCCCGTAATTATTAGAGCAGTTGGTCGTTACTACATTCAGCCCATAAGTATGAAAGTAGCTTCGCACCAGCAAGTCGCTGGCCGCTTTTGATGCTGAATACGGGCTGTTGGGTGCATAGGGTGATGTCTCGGTAAATAATCCGGTTGGGCCAAGGCTTCCAAAGACTTCATCGGTAGAGATGTGCAGAAACCGATTGTTTTTTTTCCTCTCTGTTTTTTGAAAAGGTGCTTTCATCCAATGATGGCGCGCCACATCGAGCAGGTTGAAGGTGCCGTTGATATTGGTTTTAATAAATGCTTCCGGCCCCGCAATGGAATTGTCTACATGTGATTCGGCTGCGAAGTGAATGACCCCGGCAATCTCGTATTGGCTGAAAATTTTTTCTACTTGTGCCCGTTCGGTAATGTCTCCTTTTACAAAGGTGTATCGGGCATGGCGGTTAATCTCCTCAAGATTGCTCACGTCTGCAGCATACGTGAGTGCATCAAAATTGATAAGGTGGTAGTTTTTATTATTCTGTAAAAAATGAATAATGAAATTTGAACCTATGAATCCGGCACCACCGGTAATCAATAATGAGTGCATACTTCAAAAATAAAATTTACCTTCTTTCAATAAAGGATGCTTTTTGTCGCGATCAGAAATGGTCCTTTCTGCTTCTGAAATTTTCCAATCAATGGCCAGCGAAGGGTCGCTGTACAAAATTCCCCCTTCCTGTTCAGGATAGTGAAACTCATCGCTCTTGTATAGGATGTCAGCCGAGTTGCTCAGTACAATAAAGCCATGGGCAAATCCTTTCGGCACCAACAGCTGTTGGTTATTATCAGCCGTCATTTCCAGTTGATACACCTTGCCAAAAGTGGATTTTTCTCTTCTGAGGTCGAGCACTACATCTAAGATAACACCGGCCAACACACGAACCAATTTGGTTTGCGCGTGCGGAGAGTTTTGAAAATGTAATCCACGCAGTACCCCTCTTTTGGATCGCGACTGGTTATCTTGAACAAACGGTATGTCAATGCCAGCATTTTTCATGTCGCGGTAATTGTACGATTCCATAAAATAACCGCGCGCATCACCCAGGCGCGTACATTCAATAATCTTCAGATCGTCAAAACCGGTTTCAATTATTTTTATTTTGCTCACGCAATAAACTTTTCGTTGGCAATTTTAATCAAGTATTGTCCGTATTGATTTTTGCTCAAGGGCTTGGCTAACTCTAACAGTCGGTCTTTTGTGATATACCCTTTTCTGAAAGCAATCTCTTCTAAGCACGCAATTTTCAATCCCTGGCGTTCTTCAATAGATTCAACAAATGTAGAGGCCCTCACCAACGATTCGTGTGTGCCGGTGTCAAGCCAGGCCATGCCCCTACCCAGCAATTTAACATTCAACTGGCCATCGTTCAGGTAGCTTTTGTTCAGGTCGGTAATCTCCAACTCGCCACGTGGTGACGGCTTTATTTTTTTAGCCCGCTGCACCACGGTGTTGTCATAAAAATATAAACCGGTTATGGCATAATTCGATTTTGGATTAGCCGGTTTTTCTTCGATGGACATAACCTTGTTGTGTTGATCAAACTCCACTACTCCGTAGCGTTGCGGGTCATTAACGTAATACCCAAACACCGTGGCCCCGTTTTTCAAGGCACCGGATTCTTCGAGGGATTGGGAAAAATTGTACCCGTAAAAAATATTATCACCGAGCACCAGGCACGAAGTATCGTTGCCGATAAATGACTCGCCAATAATAAAAGCTTGGGCCAATCCTTCGGGTAAAGGTTGTACGCGGTATTCCAGGTTCAGCCCGATTTGTTTTCCGTCTCCTAATAAATTCTTAAATAAAATTTGTTCGTGCGGAGTAGTAATGATCAGAATATCGCGAATGTTGGCAAGCATCAGTACAGATAAAGGATAGTAAATCATAGGCTTGTCGTAAATGGGAAGCAACTGCTTCGACACCGCTTTGGTGAGCGGATAAAGACGAGTGCCCGAGCCTCCGGCTAAAACAATGCCTTTCATTTTTTATTTACAATTGATGATTTACAATTTTGCATTTTCTGCTTTTACCTCGTGATTGATTAACGGGGAATTATACATTTTTTTTCTGCCTGATCTCGTGTGCCAGCTCAATTGATGGCCTTGCTTCTTTCAGGCCAAATCCTCTTCCGACCAAAATCTCAGCATAACTTTTTGTGTGAAGATCGGTAAAGCCATCACTGAATTCAATTTCTTTTCCATCCATTTTCAATGAGCGGTACGTGCGCTTTCCTTTTTGTTTTACTTCTACAGGCAGATGATCTTCATTGATACTGAGCATCCAGTTAACGCGGGCTTTTTCCAGTTCCAAATAACCAATGGCCCGATCGTTTTCATGCCGTTCTATTCTTAATGACTTCACTTTTCCAAACATCCATAAGAGCATATCAAAAAAATGAATGCCTATATTGGTAGCAATGCCTCCTGATTTTATTTCTTCACCTTTCCAACTGTGGTGGTACCATTTTCCACGCGAGGTAATGTAAGTCAGATTCACATCAAAGATTTTGTTAGTTGTGCTATCCACTTCTTTTTTTAATTGAATGATATTGGGATGCAACCTTAACTGGAGAATAGTGGAAACTTTTTTTCCGGTTTCCCTTTCAATTTCTTCTAACGCATCAACGTTCCATGGATTGAGCACAAGGGGTTTTTCGCAAATTGCATCGGCCTGCTGCCGTAAGGCAAAACGAATGTGAGAATCATGAAGGTAGTTGGGTGAACAAATGCTGACGTAATCTATTTTCTGCCCGTTTCGTCTGAGTTTTTCCAGGTGGCGGTCGAAGCGCTCAAACTCGGTAAAGAAATCGGCTTTTGGAAAAAATGAATCCATAATGCCTACGCTGTCAAACTTATCCAATGCAGCCACCAAATTGTTGCCGGTGTCTTTAATGGCCTGCAAATGCCGCGGGGCGATGTAGCCGGCTGCTCCGATTAATGCAAAATTTTTCATCCGATTTTTTTAACTGATCCTTCTTTCAGTAAATATTTTTCTTTGCTTTCCGGGCAAATTGCTTCTCCGCTTTTGTCAAATACTAACTTGTGACCGTACTCGCTCATCCATCCGGTTTGTTTTGCCGGGTTACCCATTACCAGTGCATAATCAGGTACGGGTTTGGTTACCACGGCACCTGCTCCTATAAAAGCAAATTGACCAATGTCATGGCCGCACACAATGGTGGCGTTGGCGCCAATGCTCGCACCTTTTTTTACAAGGGTTTTTTTGTATTCATTTTTTCTGATGATCGCGCTCCGCGGGTTGATCACGTTGGTAAACACCATTGAAGGCCCGAGAAATACATCGTCTTCACAGATCACGCCCGTATAGATCGATACATTGTTTTGCACTTTTACATTGTTGCCCAACACTACTTCGGGCAACACCACCACGTTCTGTCCAATGTTGCAGTATTTACCAATTTTACAGCCGGGCATGATGTGGCTGAAGTGCCAGATTTTTGTGCCCTCACCAATTTCACAACCTTCGTCAATGACAGCCGTGGGGTGAGCGGAATAATTTTTTTCAGCCATGATAGCTTTTAATCGAATCGCAAATGTACGACAATTCATCGTTCGTCATCTCGGTATGGATAGGCAATGAAATCACGGTTTTTGATAATTTTTCCGTAACCGGAAACGATCCTTCGCCTGTGCCTGTCTGCCGGTAAGCCTTTTGCAAATGAAGCGGCACCGGATAATAAATCATGGTGGGAATGCCTTTGTCTTCCAGGTATTTTTTAAAATGATCACGGTCAATACCAACCGTTTTCAGTGTGTATTGATGGAACACATGCGTAGAGTAGCTGGCACGATGAGGGATTTTCAAAAAAGAAATTTTGCTTAACTGTGAATCATAAAAATCTGCCACTTTGTTTCTACGAAGGGTGTAGTCGTCCAGGTATTTCAGTTTTACGTTGAGGATGGCCGCCTGAAGTGTGTCTAACCGGCTGTTCACACCGATGCTGTCGTGATGGTACTTGATCCGCTGGCCATGGTTACAGATCATCTGAATTTTTTCAGCCAGGATTTTATCGGTTGTAAGAATTGCCCCTCCGTCTCCATACGCTCCAAGGTTTTTGGAGGGGAAAAAAGAGGTGCACCCCACATGGCCAATCGTGCCGGCCATTTTCGTTTCACCGGTAGAGAATGTGTATTTCGCACCAAGCGCCTGAGCCAAATCTTCTATGACAAAAAGATTGTATTCCTTTGCCAGCCTTAAAAGCGGAGTCATATCTGCACACTGGCCGTAGAGGTGAACCGGAACAATCGCCTTGGTGCCCGATGTAATTTTATCTTTTATTTGAGAGGCGTCAATATTAAAAGTATTTTCATCTACTTCTACAAAAACGGGTATAAGTCCAAGCAGGGCTATCACTTCTGCAGTTGCCACGTACGTGTGAACGGGCAGGATTATTTCATCGCCCGGCTTTAAGCCAAGCGCCATCATGGCTACCTGTAAAGCATCGGTTCCGTTGGCGCACGGAATGATGTGCGCACCGCGATGGTAATCGGATAAATTTTTAGCAAACTCTTTTACTTGTGGGCCTTGAATAAAAGCCGTTGACATCAATACTTCTTCAATGGCAGTACCGATTTCATTTTTGATTCGCAAGTACTGGCCTTGCAGGTCAACCATTTTAATATCCATAATCTTTACCGTGAATTAATTTAGAGATTAACAACCCACAGGTTATTTGTACATTTTATTTTTTCTGTTTTTTGAAGTTGCACAGCGAAGTAAAACGATTTACAAAGTTTTTTGCCACCGCCACGCGTCTGTCAGGGCATCTTCCAGGCTAAGCTTGGTTTTCCATCCCAAAAGATTGTTGGCTTTGTCAGCATTAGCATACGTTTTTTCTACATCGCCCGGCCTGCGCGAACCTACTTCATAGTTGAGCTTAACGCCTGTCACCTCAATAAATTTTTTCACCAATTGCAAAACCGAAACTCCCTCACCTGTGCCCAGGTTAAACGCTTCCATGCGCGTGGGCATACCATTGATTTTTTCAAGGGCTTTTACATGGGCTTGCGCTAAATCGACTACATGAATAAAATCGCGAAGGCAACTTCCATCGGGCGTGCTGTAGTCGCTGCCAAATACTGTCAGCTTGGGCCGCAGACCTGCAGCAGTTTGGGTAACATAAGGCACCAGGTTATCAGGAACATCGGTGGGCATTTCACCAATCAATGCTGAGGGGTGAGCACCGACCGGGTTGAAATAGCGAAGGGAAATGGCTTTTAAATTTTGATTGGCGGCAACGGCATCTTCCAATATCCGTTCACACATTTGTTTGGTAGCACCATAAGGAGATTCTGCGCGTTTAAATGGTGCCTGCTCATCTACCGGTATGTGGTCGGGTTGACCATATACGGTGCACGATGAAGAAAAAATAAATTCATTTATGTTGTGTTGCTGCATCGCCTGAAGCAAGGTAATCATTGAACCTAAATTGTTATCGTAATACTTCATCGGGTGAATGACCGACTCTTTCACCGATTTATAGGCTGCAAAATGAATGACACTGTCAAATTTGTTTTTTGAAAATAATGTGTTCAGGAAAACAGCATCGCGGCAATCACCTTCCAAAAAAACTATTTTTCGGTTTACAATTGTTTCAACGCCTTTCAGTAGTGTACGATCGCTTTTTGAAAAATTATCAATCAAAAGTGGCTCAAATCCCTGGTTGATCAATTCAACGGCTGTGTGGGCGCCAATGTATCCGGCACCGCCTGTCAGCATTATTTTTTTTTTCTGTGGCATTACAGTCTCGAAGTAATTAACGAACGATCTAAAAATCCTTTTACATCATAAACCACAGCTCGGGGTTCTTTCAGGTTTTTCCAATCCAATGAAGCAAATTCTTTATGACTTACGGCCAACACAATGCCGTGATATTTTTTTTCTAACGTTTTGATCAGTGTTAGGTTGTATTCATGCTTAACTTCTTCGGTATCGGCATGTGGATCATAAACATCTACCGATGCGCCAAAACCTGAAAGTTCTCTGATTACATTCACTACTTTGCTGTTGCGTATATCGGGGCAATTTTCTTTGAAGGTTAATCCAAGCACCAAAATTTTCCCTTCGTGAATCGGTAATTTATTTTTTGCCATCAGTTTAATAACTTCGTTGGCAATGTAGACCGACATGTTGTCGTTGATGCGCCTGCCCGATAAAATCACTTCGGGGTGGTATCCTAAACTTTCGGCTTTGTAGGTGAGGTAATACGGATCTACCCCGATGCAATGACCGCCTACCAGCCCGGGCTTGAAGGGCAAAAAATTCCATTTGGTCGATGCCGCCTCCAATACTTCGTGCGTATCAATTCCGATTTTTTGAAAGATGAGTGCCAACTCATTCACAAAAGCAATATTCAAATCGCGTTGAGAGTTTTCAATCACTTTAGCTGCCTCGGCTACTTTTAATGAAGAAGCCCGATGCGTTCCTGCTGTGATAATTTTTTTATAGAGCTGATCTACTTTCTCGGCAATTTCAGGCGTGCTGCCGCTGGTAATTTTTTTGATGTTGGGCAGGCGATGTTGTTTATCTCCCGGATTGATTCGCTCAGGCGAATAGCCTGCAAAAAAATCACGGTTGAATTTCAGCCCGCTTTCTTTTTCAAGAATCGGAACGCAGACTTCTTCGGTACATCCCGGGTAAACGGTGGATTCGTAAATGACCACATCGCCTTTTTTCAGCACCGAGCCCACCGTTTTGCTGGCCGACTGAAGTGGTCGCAGATCTGGAACGTGAAATTCATCAACCGGGGTGGGAACCGTAACAATGAAATAATTAGCTGATTTCAAATCAGCAGGGGTTGAAGAAAAAGAAAGATGCTGCGCACGTTTCAATTCATCAGTATCAACTTCCAGTGTGCGGTCAATGAATTTTTTCAATTCTTCGATCCTTGGCTGGCTGATATCAAATCCGATTACCTCCATTGTTTTACCAAACTCCACCGCCAACGGCAAACCTACATACCCCAACCCGATGATCCCGATTTTTTCCATGACTACAAGTTAATTTTATAAAAATCCAAATACCAATCTACAAAGTTAGCAACACCTTTTTCAATAGGAGTGCCGGGCGCAAAGCCTACATCCTGCATGAGTTCTTCCACATCGGCAAATGAGTTGGGCACATCGCCCTCCTGCATGGGTTTTAAATTAAGGATTGCTTTCTTATTCAATCTCTTTTCAATCAACTCAATAAAATAAAGCAATTCTACCGGGCTATGATTGCCGATGTTATACAATTTATATGGCGCAAAACTACTGGCTGAATCGGGGTGGTTGCCATCCCATGCAAGGTTAGGTTTTGGAGTGTTGGGCAGCACCCGCGCTATTCCTTCCACAATGTCATCAATGTAGGTAAAATCCCTTTTCATCTTTCCGAAATTGTAAACATCAATCGGTTGGTTTTCCAGAATGGACTTTGTAAAAATAAACAATGCCATATCAGGCCGGCCAAAGGGACCGTACACATTGAAAAAACGCAACCCGGTTACAGGTAGGTTATATAACACCGCATACGAATGAGCCATCAACTCGTTGGCTTTTTTAAAAGCCGCATACAGCGAAAGCGGATGATCCACATTTTGTTTTACCGAAAAAGGCATGGACTTGTTTGCTCCGTACACTGAACTGGACGAGGCATACACCAAATGGGAAACCCGGTGATGTCGGCATACTTCTAATATATTCAGAAAGCCGTGCACGTTGCTGTCGAGGTAAGCGTGTGGGTTAGTGATGGAATAACGCACACCGGCTTGAGCCGCCAGGTTTACCACATACTCAAATTTTTGATTATCAAAAATCGCATTCAGTGAACTGATGTCTTTCAGTTCACCTTTTACAAATTTAAAGTTAGAGTATGTGTTTAGGATTTTTAAACGTGCTTCTTTAATGGATATGTCATAGTAGTCGTTAACGTTATCGAAACCGAACACCTCGTGCCCTAAGTCAAGCAAACGCTTTGAAAGATGGAACCCGATAAAGCCGGCCGAGCCGGTGACAAAAACGTTAGATGGTTTCATGAAAAAAGTTGCGCAAAAATAGCAACAACAGGCAACATGTAGTGGATGCGCTCCCCGTTATTTATGTGAGGGAGTTTGTGATTCTTTCAATTTTCGGTTGGCCTCATACAATTTGGCATACTTATAAAAGGTATGGTTTGACTCGGCCATTGCCACCATCAGGCCTTCGTAGCCGTCAAAAATCCCGCGCTTAATAATGTAGCTTTTAAAAAAAGTAAAACTGGCCCTGAAAATAATTTTAGTTACCGAGCTTTCCTTCTTACCGGCATTCTCATAGGCAAAAATATCAGAGTAAGCTTGAATTTTCTTTATGATTGCGTTAGAGTCCTGGTAGGCTTCGTGCAAGATATCTCCTTTTAACAACTCAGCCTTGGTGCCATTGTAAAGAATAACTTTATCGTGAGGGTTGCCTCCGCCCCAAGATCCTATCTTTTTGTTCCATAGCCTTATTTTTCTATCGGGGTACCAATTGCCGCGCCTGATCCATTTTCCTCCGTAGGTAGAGAGCCGGCTCATTTGATAGGCTTCACTCGGCCAGGATTCTTTGACTTGCAAGATGGATTCAACCAATTCGTCTGATAAATATTCGTCTGCATCTAATGAAAGAACCCGGTCGTACGAAGATTGTGAGAGTGCAAAATTTTTTTGATCAATATGGTTTTTAAACGGATGTTCAATAAACCGTACATCATTCTGTAAACAGATAGCTTTTGTGGCATCGCGTGAGTGTGAATCAACCACTACAATTTCATCGGCTATCTTTCGAAGTGATTTGAGGCATCGCTCAATACACTTCTCTTCGTTATACGTAATTACAACAGCACTTATCTGATTCATAAATCGGTTTTTTTACAGCTAATGCCGCCTATAAGCTTTCAAAAATATAAATAATTTTCCAGATAATTTACGTGGATGAAATACACTAAAAGCCATCTCAAAAGCACACTATAATTGCGAACGAAGTGAAGCAATCTCCTGTTTAATGTAAAAATGGGGTTGCTTCGGTCGTTCCTCCCTCGCAATATCGTATTTCATATTTTTGAGATGACCCCGGGTTAACTCATCGTTACTTTGACACATTAAAATCAAAAAAGGTTTAAATCAATTGTTGTCTTTACAAAATATTAACATTGTTAAAACGAATTGGTTTAATCTGAAGTATGTATTTGATGCGAGTAAATGAAATCAGTAGGCTTTTTCGTTATCGGCAAGTAAACCCGTAACAGTGGCAATAATGATTTTTAAATCGAAAATAAAGGACCAGTTTTCAATATAAAACACATCTAAACGAAACCGGCCCTTCATATCCTGAAGCCGTTGTGTTTCGCCCCGGTAGCCCCTCACTTGTGCCAGACCGGTGATGCCCGGCTTAACCGAGTGGCGCGCCATGAATTTGGCAATCCGGTCAAGAAATTTTTCGTTGAGCAAAATCGGATGCGGCCTGGGCCCAACGATGGACATATCGCCCAGCAACACATTGAAAAATTGAGGCAACTCATCCAAGCTGGTCTTGCGCAAAAAAGAGCCCACGCGTGTTATACGAGGATCGCTGCGGGTAGCCTGAAGCGAATCAGCCTGATCATTTACCACCATGGTTCTGAACTTAAAACAGTTAAAGCGAGTATTATTTTTTCCTGCCCGTATCTGCCTGAAAAAAACAGGGCCTTTTGAATCGAGTTTAATAGCCAGGGCTATGAGGGCAAACAACCACCACCCAACAGTAATAAAAAACAAGGCAGCAAAAACCACATCAAACAAGCGCTTGAGTAGTTGGTTTCGCTTGTCATCCAGCGGCAAAGCTATCACATTCAAAATGGGCAGGTTATCATAGTGTTCCAGTTCTACCCCTTTTAGTGAAAAGGCCCTGAACTCATTCAGTACTTTTACTTTAATGAATTTGTCTTCGCACCAGGCAATCACGTCTTTTACTTGTATGTAAGAAACATACGGAACACAGCAATACACTTCGTCAATTTTGTTTTCGGTTACATGTTGATAAAAATCAGAAATGCTGCCCAGTTTTTTTTCGGGCTTTCCCTGAACATCAAAAAAACCGGAAACCCGGTATCCGTATTCCGGGTGGCGCATAAAAAAACGTTGGAGTTGAATGGCCAGTGTTCCGTAGCCGAGTACGGCCACATGTTGAATGTCTTTACCCCGCTGCCGGTACAGGCGCAGCCAGACGATAAAAATCAAGCGCCACACTAGGGCCACCATCAAAAATGTAAAATACACCACCGCCAAACTCCAGGGGTGCACTTGTTTTATTTCCAGCACCAACAGCAACGCGGCAGTAATTAAAAAATGCTGAAACACGGCAAACGTTATTTCTGATACTACCCGACCGGTTTTGGCCATGCGGATAATTTTATACGGATTGGTGTAGAACAACACCATCAACCAAGACACATTGGCAAACCCTAAAAATAAAAACCAAGAAAGTTCTGCCGGGTGAATGACCAGGTGCCCTGTCATGTACAAGCCCAGAAAAAGCGCATTCAAAAAAAAGAGGTCGCCCAGAAAAACGATCAACTTTATGGTACGCGGAAAAACACGTTCTTGCATGACGCGAATTTAGCGCAATTTTTTTGCGTGTGCTGTCGGGTTAATTTATCCACCATATAATGTGAGCTTTAACGCACACCCGCAAAGCCGGCTTCTCGGGTATTGTAGTTGTTGTACTCACCCGGTGAATAGTTTTTTTGTAGAGAAAAGGTATTGTCCCTAATCACACACTGCCTTTACTCACCAGAGACGATGATTGCTCCTGAAAAGAGCGAAGTCAAAATTTTATAAAAAGAGGGTTCAGTAAATATCTTTAGATTTAGCCCGTGAAAATCAAAATAAGTTCTCTGGTTCTTCTGATCGTTACGCTCTACGGGGTTAACTATTTCATTTTTGAACGGATCTTTTTTTTCAATGAAGTTCTGAGCCTGATCGGGTTCATTTTCTTTATCAAGTATTCGTTTACTCAGCGGGGAATATTTCTCATTCCGCGCAGTGGTGTTTATCGCGATGTGTTGGCCTTGATTTTTTTGGGATTAGTCTATGCCGCTATCAGCATCCCACTCAAAACCAATTGGTACTACTACTTCAGAGGTTTGAGCATTGTTTACTCGATGTTCAGTTTCTTTATCGGTTATCAGTTGTACGAAAATCAATTTTCTTTTTTTAACAAAATCAGAAAAACTATTTACGGCTATGCCCTGCTTGCTTTTGGGCTGCGGTGGGGGGGGCTCATCGACCGGAATGCTTACTCATTTTGGTTTGCCTTACTTCAAAAAAACTGGAGGCTGGCGGGCTTGTTTATATTTACACTGATCATGGCATTTTATTTTCTTTCATTTACTTCGGCCACAGTCGTTTTAGTTTTAGCCGTTATCGTTGCTGCATTGATCATCCGCAGTTATGCGTATTTCAAACTATTTGCCTTGACATTTTTCTTAGGTTTTGTATTGCTCTTTGCTGCCGCTGTACCTTATTTAAAATATTATAAAACTAACACCACTCTTTTTTTTGGTGACGTGGTATCGGTGTACAACAAGCACCCTTATTTTAACCTGGACCATAACACCAGTTGGCGATTTATTTTTTGGTACCGCACCGTGGTGGAGCCGTTTCCGCAAAACCTGGCGGGCATAGGCCTGGGCACGCCACTCTTGCCTTACTTGCCCAACCAAACCACGACTGATTTGAATTATCCCGATGAGTACATCGCACACGTCATTGGCACGCACAATACATTCATTACCCTCTTCGTTCGCTTCGGCATTGCTTCCACGCTACTATTTGCTTTGATTTATCGCAGTGTTTTTAGAGAGTTTTTCATTTATAAAAAATATTACCGCAGCCACAAAAATGATTTCAGTTTATTCATGGCATTTTTTGCTTTAACCGGTGTGGGTCTTTTTAATCTATTGCTCGAAACACCTACCTTGGCATCGCTTTATTGGGTTTCGCTGGGCTTTGTAGCTCAAGCGATTTATATCAGAAAAAATCAGAACGCATGACTTGTAAAATATGTAGCACAGAGTCGTCTTTTCTTTTTAAAACGAATGTGCTGAATACGTATAATGTTTCCTATTTTAAGTGTTCGGCCTGTGGATTTATACAAACCGAAAAACCATACTGGCTGGAAGAGGCCTACAAAAATCCTATTAACATATCGGACACCGGAATTGTTTTACGAAATCAGCGGTTATCACGAATTGTGACCAGCCTTATCGTTTTACTTTTTAATAGAAAAGAAAAAATTCTTGACTACGCGGGTGGCTTCGGTTTATTTACCCGCATGATGCGTGATATTGGATTTGATTTTTATTGGAGTGATCCGTACACCAAAAATGAAATGGCCAGGGGATTTGAGGTGGAGCCCGGGCGAAAATATCACCTCACAACAACCTTTGAGAGTTTTGAACATTTTGAAAATCCACGCAAGGAATTGGAGACGATTCTACAATTCTCTGAAAACATTATTCTATCAACAGAGTTAGTGCCCAGCCCAGTACCTGCCGCTGCTGACTGGTGGTATTATGGTACCGAACACGGACAACATATTGCACTTTACACCAAAAAGGCTTTTGAGGAGCTTGCCCGTCAGTTTGGGTTGCACTATTATAATTTAGATAACGTGCATATCCTCACAAAGAAACCGGTTTCTGTTTTTCAGCGAACTGTACTAAAGCTTCCTTATGTAAAGTACCTGCTCTACCTCACTTCTTTCTTCATTACCCTGTTCCTGCATTCTAAAACTTTCGATGACATGAATACCTATAAGCATTAGTTAAACTTCCTGTTTGCAGCCGTACCCGATCAGCAGTTTTTTTCTATACCGATACGGTCAGTTTTCTAATGTCGTTCGAACTGGTTGATAACTTGCGAATAAATTTGTTGGGTTTGAGTAGCGCAGGTTGGCCAGGTAAACAATTCCAATCTTTTTTTTCCTAAACGAACCAGTTCTTCTTTTCGTGAGTGAGAAAAAACAACTCTTTCAATCGCTTGGGCTATTTGTTCGGTGGAATGAGGGTCAAAATACTCTCCGGCTTCCCCGATCACCTCGGGCATTGAACTTGTGTTGCTGCTTACCACTGCACAGTTTTGTGCCATTGCTTCCAGGGGTGGTAACCCAAAGCCTTCGTAGTATGAAGGATAAACAAAAGCCGATGCTTTCTTATAATACAACGCAAGCAAATTATCATTTCCGCTTACCTGCCTCACTTGAGCCGAATTAAATTTTAAATGAGCTATGGCATCTTGTTCAGCTGCACTGAATGTGCCCCCGCCAAAGGCAATCAAATCAAAATTTGAACGAAGTTTCTCTGAGTTGGCCAATGATTGAAGGAGGTTAGTAAAATTCTTGTGTCCGTTACGCGAGCCTACGTAGAGCAAATAAGGTTTGTCAATTACCGCTTCTTTTATCTCAGGCGCATAGGCACTAAATCCCAAATGAACAACCGAAACTTTATTTTCAACAAAAGGGAAAAATTCAATCAAATCTCTTTTTGTACTTTCAGAAATGCAGATAATGTGATCTGCTCTTTTGACTGCTTGCCGTTTTAAAAAAGAAGTTGGGTCTACTTTATGAAAGTGTTGTGAAAATTTTTCATGAATCATATCATAAACCGTGAGAACAACAGGACATTTTTTAGAGCCGCTTCGCCTCATGGCGTAATATGTTTCATGAACAAGATCCGGCCTCCACCGGCTAATCCCTATTTTAGCAATAAGCTGATTGGCTACCAACAGTCCGGCAGTCAGCGGTTTGGGAAGATCTTTTGATGAGATTTTTTTTCCTTCAACAAGTGAAGCCGGTAATGAGCTGAGAAGTTGATTGCAGTAATAAGGGGCGAAGACTCTAATTTCCTGTCCTCTTTGATTTAACTCTTCGGCAAGCCTTACAAAATAACGAGAAATTCCTCCATAAGCTTGCAAAGTAAACGTTTGGTAATCGTAAGCTATCTTCATTACATTCTTTTAAAAACGCGTAACAAAAGGAACTGTTTAATAAAAAGGCAAACAAAATAGGTATTGGTAACGGCATAGCGTTTAAACAAACGCCTCGGCTCTTGTGAAAAACGAAACAACCACTCCAAGCCTGCCCTGCACATCCATTGCGGGGCACGTTTGGCCAGGCCTGCATAAATTTCAAAGGCTCCGCCTACGCCCAGCAAACACGCATTGATGTGCCGGCTGTTATTGGCCATCCACATTTCTTGCTTAGGGCAACCCAACCCAACAAAAACGAGGTGCGCCCCCGATGAATTGATGGAATCAATCATTCGCCCGGTTTCTTCATTTGTCAATGGCCGAAACGGAGGAGAAATCATTCCGGCAACGGCAAGTGCAGGAAATTTTTCCTGCACTTTGTTTTTCAACTGTTGCAGCACTTCCGGGGTTGATCCGTAAAAGAAAACAGGCAGTTGATTCTTCTCACATTCGTGCAACACGCTCCCCATAAAATCCATACCGGCTATGCGCTCTTGTTTTATTCCGTATAGCATACGAAGGGCAAACACTAATGGCATACCATCGGCAAACGTAAAGGTGGATTGATCAACCTGGTTTTTAAAGACCAATGATTTTTTTGCTTCTACCGTCATGTGCGCGTTGGCAAAGCAGGCATACGATGGCGTTTTGGTTTTGCCCAATTGCAAAATGGTTTGCAATGCTCCCGCATAAGAAATCAAACTGATCTGCAAACTGATCACCCGTTTTCGCAAAGTGGTTACTGCCGGCATTGTTACGCAGGTTGGTTTTTTTTGTCTGGGTACGAAAAAACGGAAAGAAGAAATGCCATAGCCAAAATCCCTTTGTTAGTTTCAAGCATTGATTCAGTGAGCATGGCAAAAAGGCACAGGCCCAGCAGGCATTGGCCCAGCCAATGCCTGCGCTGCATATTGAACAAGAAAAAAAACGAAGCCAGCCAAACAACTAATCCGATGAGCCCGAAGTTTACCACTGTTTGCAAGTATTGATTGTGTGTGTTAAACCGGTTATAACGTGAGGCAAAGTAAAACTGTCTTTTTTCATAGGCGGCTTGCAATTCATCCTGGCCATCGCCTGTGCCTACACCCAGCATCGGATTTTTTTTGATTTCATCCAGCGCGCATGTCCAAACAGCTTTGCGCATGGCAATGCCGTTCCAAGGTATAAACCCCAGCGAGGCATCGCGGTCTAGCGGAATAGTGTTCTGCCCTCCGGCAAAGTAATCGTTCACTTTGGTTTTCAGCGAAGGCACCAAAAAAATAAATAAGATCACCGCACTCACGGTGGCAGTCGTCCAAACAAAAAATGTTTTTCGGCTTTTACTCAATCGAAACGCATAGATAGCGGCTGCGATCAGCCAGGCTAACATAAGCTGGAGCACACTGAGCAAAAAAATAAACAACGAGAAAAAAGAAACCAGCATGATAAAAATCGGCAGCCTGTGAAAAAGATTGGGAAGTAATCCGGGATTGAAACGCGCTTCAACCAAAATAATCATCGAAGCCAGGCTAAACAAACTGAGTACGTACGGGTAAAAATCCAACTGCCCGGCCAGGCCATGTGAAAATAAGTGGGCGGTGCTGTGCTGTTCAGCCCAGTAAAATATTCCCCTTACCAAAGCGGTGATACAAGCAGCAAAAATTACCACTACAAACACGGCCGCAATCCTACTGCGTTCAGTTTTCCAAGCAAACGCTACGGTGCCAAACACCAGCGGGTAAGCCAGCAGCAGGCTTTTTTGTTGCAGGCGGAACAAGCCCTCGTCCACATTTTGAGTGTAGGTCATTCCGATCAGGGCAATCCATACCAGCGAAGAAATCAATACGATCCATTTTAACCGTTCGGAATCAAATTTTTTGGGTAAAAAAACCAGCCAAAAAAGAAACAACAAAATAGTGGTGACAGAATTAAACCCCGGAGGCAAGGGCACTGAAGCGGCCACCGCACCTGACAAAACCAGAAACCCTTTCCGCTGATTAGTTTCGCTCAGCACCTTCATGGTATTTCGGTTGAACGTGATGCAGTTGCCTCATCGGGCAATGAGAATTTTTTGTACGTGAATGCCAGCAGCGTTACTCCCATTAATGCAAAACTAATGAAATAGGTGTAGTGGTTCTCTCCAAAAAAGAATTTGGCCAGTACCGGCAGCACCAACGACAACGAGCAGTAGAAAAAAAACTGGAGCCGGAACACAACCGTTTTGAAGTTCATAAACCCAACCGCAAACGAAATGGCCAATGCTGTTTCTCCAATGAAAAGGCTTATCGGAATGGAGTTGACCGAACCTCCCGAGTAAGCCAACACAACCAAACTTGCGGCCGTCAGCCCGGAAGTGACCAATGTAATTTTCATGAATGAAATTTCTTTGTGCTCCAGTACTAACCGGGTGTATAAACTATTGAACACACTGAATGAAACAGCTGCCAATACCATCCATAAAAAGTAGGTTGAATTTGCCGCATACTGTGAGCCAAAAAATAAAGAGATGAACACGTTGGGAAAAATCAAAACTGAGCCTAACAAACCCAGGCCGATCATCATGCCCAGTTGATCCACAGATAAACAAATTTTATCGTTCAGCATTTGGTTTACAAATGCCTGGTGAATTACCCGCAGTACGCCTTTATAGATCGTGTAAAATTTCAAGGCCAAAAAAGAAATCACCAGTTCCTGATCGTCAAAGAAAACCGGGGCAATCAACAAGATACCCAAGCCCATAAAATAAAAACTGAGGTTGAGAATACCCAACGGAATGGTTTTTACATATACCTGAAGCGAAGAAAGTGATGGTTTATAAAAAATTTTAGACCCAAGAAAAAATGAAATCAAATAGTTGGTGATAAAATAAACTACCACCGTAGCCGCCACATAAACTGACCACAGTTGATCAGGCCAAAAAAATACGGCTCCGGCACTGGCCACCAAGGGCAATGCCACCCGAACAAAGGCCACCATCGCCCCTTCAATGGCCGCCCCGCGTGCATACAATGCGTAATCGGCACTGGCCGCTACCAACGGAGCCAACAAAAAAAACAAGTACAGGTTTTTGATACATCCCAGCACAGCAGCTGCGGCAAGCAAAATCCCAAATGTGATCCGCGCGGTTTGGGCTTCCTCCAGTTTTTCTTTCCAATTTTCATGGAGGGCTATACTGCGGATGGCGGCCGACTGCATGCCAAACCCCACCAGCCCAATAACCAGTTGCAAAAAAGATTCAAATTCACCGATGGCTGCCATTTGCCCTGGTAAAGCCTTTTGAGCCATCCACTTCAGCACCAACACCGACAGCACATAGCCGCTGCCAGTTAAAGCAAAAATGAGGGTGAGCCGTTTAAGCATGAAACAACAAGTAGCTAAAAAATAACCCGGGTTTTGCCGCAAAACTAAGGAAAGGGAATGGATAAGTTTTTTGGCCACCACTTTTTTGATAACATTGCAAACGATATGGATTCAAACTTAAATGACGAGATTGATCTTCGCGATCTCTTTTTTAAAATTCTCAGGTACTTTCTTGGAAAAAAGAAACTGATAGCCGGTTGTGTTTTGATTGGAGGGTTAGCCGGAATAATTGTTTTTTCAGCAATGCCAAAAATTTATGAAAGCAAAATGCTGTTGCGTTCTGATATCCTGACCGAGTCATATTCAAAACAACTAACCGAAGATTTCTTTAAACTAATCGATCAAAAAAATACTCCCGTGTTGAGCAAAAGACTAAGCCTGTCTGAGCAAGAGGCTTCATTGATTGATGGAATTATTTTTGATTATGTGAAGTCAGAGAATCCTGTAAAAACTGGACGAATGGAGGAGGTGGAGAAATATTTTGAGTCCAACATGCTAATAATTACGGTTTGGGTCAAAGACAACTCCATACTTAATAAGTTGCAACCTGGCATTATTCAGTTTCTTCAAAGCAACCCATTTGTAAAAGTAAGGGTAGAAAGACGTAAGCAGATGTTTCATGCTCTCATAAAAAAACTTGACAAAGAAATCAAATCCCTTGACAGCCTGAAGCAAACTCTTTTTAAAGGAGTTGGCACCAAAAGCACTTTAAATCCGGAAATGGTATTGGTCGATCCGTCAAACATCTACACAAAGTTGATGGAACTGACCCGTGAAAAAATCAGCTATAAAAATGAATTGGAATTGATTGAAAGCATCCAGTTAATCGAAGGATTTACTGCTTTTGAGAAACCGCTAAAACCGAATCTTTCAAAATACCTGGTGGCCGGGCTAGTAGCTGGCCTTGCTCTTGCGGCCTTAATTCTGTTGATTCAGCCTATAG
The DNA here is from genome assembly GCA_018266435.1 of Bacteroidota bacterium. GTDB lineage: Bacteria > Bacteroidota > Bacteroidia > Cytophagales > Cyclobacteriaceae > ELB16-189. The sequence continues at coordinate 71,689 of JAFEAL010000018.1, forward strand.
CAAAAGAGCTAAAGGCTAACCCATGAACTTTATCCTCGCTCTCCTTCAAAAAGAATTCTCCCTCGAACTGAAACGAAAATCAGTCATCGCGGGTCTGGGGTTGTATTTGGTGAGTATGGTTTTCATTATCTATTTCTCGTTTGCCCTGCGGCAAAACCTCATTACTCCGCTGGTGTGGAGCGCCCTCTTCTGGATCACGATCTTATTTGTGGCAATCAATACCGTGGCCAAAAGTTTTATCGGTGAGAAACGCGGCCTCGAAATTTATTTTTACTCCATCGCCAGCCCGCTGATGATTCTTTTTTCTAAAATGATTTACAACTTCGTACTCTGCCTAATTCTTTCCCTCACGGGTTATTTTTTGTTTATTCTCTTGCTGAATAATCCGGTTAACGACCACCTCACATTTTTACTTACGCTGCTACTCACTTCGCTTGGGTTTGCCACTTCGCTCACGTTGCTATCGGGCATTGCTTCCAAAGCCAACAACAGCAACATTTTAATGGCCGTACTCAGCTTTCCGGTGGTTATTTCTGTTTTGCTGGTGGCTATTAAAGTTACCAAAAACTGCATGGATGATCTGGACCCCAGCGTGAGCTATCGGCCCTTGCTTACCCTTTTAGCCATTGATGCGCTGGTCAGTGCGGTTTCATTCATCTTGTTTCCGTTTACATGGAAAAACTAAGCCTCTGGATGTTGGCAAAAAATCGACCTCTTGAACCCATCACAATTGCTTTGAGTTACTTATAAATTGTTGGGTAGTCTATCCTATTCCTCTTATCTTCGCCCCAAAATGAAAACTAGCGGGTGGAAAATTTTGTGTGTCGTACTTTTGCTCTACACGGCTGTGGCTGGGCTGCTGCTGGATGTGCCCCGGCTAAACATAGTAAACGAAACCATCCGGGCGTTATATTTTCATGTGCCGATGTGGTTTGGCATGGTGTTTCTTTTTTCTATGTCGCTTTGGCACGCCATCCGTTACCTGCGCAACCCAAGTATTGAAACCGACATCCATTCTTTTGAATACGCCACAGTAGGGTTAGTGTTTGGCGTGCTGGGCATCATCACCGGAATGATCTGGGCCAACTATACCTGGGGTTCGCCCTGGCATGGCGACCCAAAACAAAACAGCGCGGCTATAGCCCTGCTGGTATACTTAGCTTATTTTATCTTGCGCGGTTCGCTTTCTAATGACGAGCAGCGTGCCAAACTCAGCGCGGTATATAATGTTTTTGCATTCGTGGCCATGATTCCGCTGCTCTTCATTATCCCTCGTATGACCAGCAGCATGCACCCGGGCAATGGCGGAAATCCCGGCTTCAATGCCTATGACCTGGACAGTAAAATGCGTCTGGTGTTTTACCCGGCTGTAATCGGTTGGATTTTGTTAGGATACTGGATTGCCTCACTGCGCATCCGTTTGAAATTGGCTGAAGAAAAATTGAATGAACTGGAACATGAAAAAAATAGTTAGTCTTTTGTGTGGAGTGATGTTGCTGAGCCCGGCTCTCTTAGCACAAGATGTGCAGATGGCCGACACCCTGCGCAGCGAAGGAAAAATTTATGTATTGGTGGCCATCATCGTGGTTATTCTGGTGGGGTTAATTACCTTTCTTTTTTTCACTGACCGAAAAATTTCGAGGTTGGAAAAACAGATCAACCAAAAAAAATAACTCAACGCTCAGGCACTCAGCCCAACTCCTTTCTTAATTCGTGAGGCTTGTGGCTGGTTAGAAATACGGCTACCTTTGTTATTCAAAATTGTGTATCTAAAATTGCAATTCATCTTTCACCATGAAACGCACCTATATCCTTGCTATCGTTGTCATTGCCGCAGCCATTGGTATCATCATCGCCACGGCAGGTGATGCCAGCACTTATGTAAACTTTGATCAAGCTCACCAACTGGCCCTGGAGGGAAAAAGCACCCAAATTCACGTAGTCGGTCAATTGAAAAAAGACACGGCCGGCCATGTGGTGGGACTGCAAACCAGTGATGACAAACTTTCGTTTTCATTTGTGTTGGTCGATGATAACCAGAAAGAACAAAACGTAATTTATAATGAACCTATGCCTCCCGATTTTCTAAAAAGCGAAAAAGTAGTGGTCATTGGCGGGTATCAAAACGATCAGTTTATTGCCCACAAAATCCTGCTGAAGTGCCCTTCGAAGTATCAAAACAATACGCTCACCGTTAACAGCAAACCTTAGTAAAACTGAAAATTAGCAGTTCGATAATGACTCCAGTGATTCCATTTTCAAATTTTTAAATCGGCTAATTTTTCAAATTAATTTATGCACTATCTCATCGGCAACCTCGGGCATCTTTTTGTTATTGTTTCATTGGTTGCCGCCCTGGTGAGTGCTTTCTCGTATTGGAAAAATTTTTATTCGACTAACGACCTTACCAAAAAAAGCTGGTTGGTAAACGCTCGTATTGCTTTTTACATGCACGGTCTGGCGGTATTGGGCATTGTATCGGTTTTGTTTACAATCATCTACCGGCACTACTTCGAGTACCATTATGCCTACAGCCATTCTTCGTTGCACCTTCCCGGACAATACATGGTTTCCTGTTTTTGGGAAGGCCAGGAAGGAAGTTTTCTGTTGTGGATGTTTTGGCAGGCGGTGCTCGGAATTATTTTGATTCACACCCAACGCAACTGGGAAGCACCGGTGATGGTGGTGTTTGCTTTGGTGCAGGCATTTCTGGCCTCCATGATTTTAGGTATCGTCATTCCTGGGCTGGATTTCAAAATCGGCAGCTCACCTTTCATCTTGCTGCGCGAAGCCATGAACGACCCCATCTTCAAAACTAATCCTGATTTTATTCCGGCCGATGGCCATGGGCTTAACCCGCTGCTTCAAAATTATTGGATGGTCATCCACCCACCCACCTTGTTTCTTGGCTTTGCCCTCACTCTTCCGCCTTTTGCTTTTTGCATCGCGGGGCTTTGGCTAAAAAAATATTCTGAATGGATCAAGCCCGCATTGCCGTGGACGCTGGTGGGTGGCGCCATACTGGGCCTTGGCATTTTAATGGGCGGCTACTGGGCGTATGAAACGCTGAGTTTTGGTGGTTATTGGAATTGGGACCCGGTGGAGAATGCCGTGTATGTTCCGTGGATTGTACTCATTGCCGCCATACACGTGATGATGCTCACCAAAACCAACAGCAAAGGATTAAAGACCTCCATCATCCTGGTGATTGTTGTTTTTGTTTTGATCTTGTATTCTACCTTCCTCACGCGCAGCGGCATTTTAGGCGATGCCTCGGTTCACTCGTTTACCGATCTGGGTTTGTCTGGCCAACTGCTGTTGTACCTGATCTTCTTCACCGCAATGGCCCTTGCCCTGTTGGCCAAACGTTGGAAAGAAATCCCTTCAGACCCCAACGAAATTTCTGTTTACTCGCGCGAGTTTTGGATTTTTCTGGGCGCAACCATTCTCTGCCTGATGGGTTTTCAGGTGTTGCTGCCCACGTCTATTCCTGTGTATAACAAAATTGTAGAAGTTTTTGGAGGCCACTCCAACCTTGCGCCCCCGGCCAACCAGGTTGAGTTTTACTCTAAGTTCCAACTTTGGTTTGCTGTCGGCATAGCCTTGGTATCAGCCACGGCTCAGTTTTTCTGGTGGAACCGCATGAGCAAAGAAAAACTGAAAAGCTTGCTGGCACCCTTACTTATCTCCCTGATTTTGTTCGCTGTTGTTATTTCCGTTGCCAAAGTTTATCAACCTACTTACCTGATCTTGACACTATCGGGAATTTATTTGATCGTTTCCAACATCAAATTTCTTTCATCGGTTTTGAAACTAAACCCTACCCTATCAGGCGGAGCAATTGCGCACATTGGCGTAGGCTTGATGTTGATTGGCCTGATGTTTTCTTCTGGCTATTCCAGCGTAGTATCGCTCAACAACAACGGCATACCCATCAGCAAAGAAATGGGTACCGAGTTTAACCGTGACAACCTGCTGCTATTCATCAACGAACCCAAAACCATGGCCGGGTATGACATTGAATACCGAAGCGAGAACCTGGAGCTCAGAAACAAAAAAGGATACGTACGCAAAAACGACATTGAGCCAACCAACGATCCGTTTCGTGTAGTGGCCAACAAAGACATTCTTTATCAGGGCAAGAAAATGTACAGCGCAAAAGATACATTTGAGATTTATCCGGAGAATACATTTTACGAAATCGAGATGCGCAAAAATGGAAAAATTGCTGCCACACTTTATCCTCGCATTCAAATCAATCCGCAGATGGGCGGCTTCCTCGCTTCGCCCGACATCAAACGAAACCTAGACCGCGATATTTACACGCACGTTTCGCTTACGCTAAACCGCGAAGAAGAACCCACGTGGAGCAAACCCGAAGAAGTGAACGTAAAAATAGGGCAGCGTTTTTTTATTAATGATTACGTAGCCGTGCTGGAAGAAGTAAACCGGGTTGAAAAAATAGAAGGCGTAGAATTAACCGATGGTGACATTGCCGTGAAAGCCCGTATCCGCGTAGAGGGTGAACACGAACCGTTTTATGCCGAACCGGTTTTTTTAATCCACAATAATTCCGAAGTAGGCAGAATACCGGATGAAATCAATGACTTGGGTGTGCGCATCTTGCTGGCCAACATCCATCCGCAAACGGCAGAGTTTACGTTGATCTGCGATGCCCGGCAAAAAGACTGGGTAGTAATTAAAGCTTTGGAAAAACCCTACATCAATGTGCTTTGGCTTGGCACAGGTGTATTGATGATTGGCTTTGGGGTGGCTGCCGCAAGGCGGATTCAAGAGTTCAGAAAATAGAAACGGCAACCCGGTGAAATAAAAAGACACCCTGAGGTGGAATAAATTTAATAGTTGGTTGTCTAATGGCTGATTTACGTTTTTAACAGTCAAATCTTCAAAATTTATAATCACTATGACACGAATTAAAAAAATTCTTCTGGCCTTGGCCCTTGTGCTGGTAGTCATCCAATTCATCCGCCCGGCCCGCAATACCGGTGAAGCAGAAGGCCCTAATTTCATTGCCACCAAATACCACGTGCCAACCGAAGTGCAAACCATTTTAAAACAATCGTGCTACGATTGCCACAGCAACCACACCAACTACCCGTGGTACACCAACATTCAGCCGCTGGGCTGGTGGATACAGTCTTCGCACATCAACGATGGCAAGCGCCATCTTAATTTTTCAGAATACGCTACCTACAAAGACAAACGGGCCAAACATAAATTTGAAGACATGGTAGATGAAATGAAAGAGGGGGGTATGCCGCTGGAGAGTTATACATTCATGCACCGGGAGGCGGCTTTGTCGCCTGAGCAGGCTAAAACAATTATGGACTGGGCACAAGCGGTAGGAGCCACTATATCGGTAGCCGATGAGCCCGAGCCCAAACCTGAGAAAAAATAAGCATTTTGTATCGCCATCTGCTCTGCGGAGACGATTTTTAAAACTTCTGTCTATCGTTCTCCTCAGGGGTGATTCCAAAAAAATTTCATTGCCTCACCTCATGAAAATCCCTTTTTTATATTTCACGCTTTTCAGGTAGAGTCCTTCGGCCGGCACATTCATTCCGGCTTTTTTCCGGTCTTTGCTTTCCATGATTTTTTGAAAATCAGGAATGGAAATTTTTCCCGTGCCTACATCCAGCAACGTGCCCACAACCGCTCGTACCATTCCGCGTAAAAAACGGTTGGCGGTAATTTCAAAAATGAGTAAGTCTTTGCTTTTCTTCCACTTTGCTTTATTGATGTGACATACAAAATGGTTTACATCTGTTTTTACTTTGCTGAAACACGTAAAATCATGCACCCCATAAAGCAGCAAAGCCGCCTCATTCATTTTCTTTACATCGAGTGATTTAAAAAAATGATAAGCATAACCGATGAGCAATGGATTTTTTTTTAACGTAATACGGTATTCATAGCTGCGTTCACGCGCATCATAGCGCGCATGAGCATTATCATTCACTCGCTTGATTGAGAGAATGGCAATGCTGCGCGGAAGAAATGCATTGAGCCGGTGCAACAGATCGTTTTCATTTATTTCATTATCCAGGTCCATGTGAAAAAACTGTTGCAAACAATGAACCCCCGTGTCGGTGCGGCCGCTGCCAGTAATTTCTATTTTCTTTCGAAGCAACTTGCTCAGCGTCTCTTCCACAACCTGTTGCACGCCAATGGCGTTGGCCTGATTTTGCCAGCCGTGGTAGTTTGTTCCGTTATAGCTGATTTCAAAGAAATACCGCATACTGATTCAGTTCATGAGATTAATCCGGTGATTGTATCCTCGATATATTTTTCAAATTAACGAATCATCGAATCAACAAATCAATTAATTGATTTAACTTTGCCCGGCAAATAACGAATCTTAAATCTTATTTGCCATGCCCCTCAATCCTTCCAAATTCCTTTTTGAAGCCCTTACCTACGATGACGTTTTATTAGTGCCCGCCTACAGCGAAGTGCTGCCGCGCGAAACCTCAACAGAAACCTACCTGACTAACAAAATTAAGCTGAACATACCCATTATTTCGGCCGCGATGGATACCGTTACCGAATCCAACCTGGCCATTGGCATGGCGCTGGAAGGCGGCCTGGGGTTCATCCATAAAAACATGAGCATTGAAGCGCAGGCCGAGCACGTGCGCAAAGTAAAACGCTCGCAAAGCGGCATGATCCTCGACCCGGTCACACTTCAGGTAAACTCTACCGTGCGCGATGCCGAAAAAATCATGCGCGAATATAAAATCGGGGGCATTCCGGTAGTTGACGGAAATGGAAAACTGGTGGGCATCATCACCAATCGTGATCTTCGTTTTCAAAAAGATCTGTCTAAACCGATTGAGCAGATCATGACCAAAGAAAACCTGATTACCGCGCCCGAAGGCATCACACTGGAAAAAGCAGAGAAAATTTTACAGAATTATAAAATCGAAAAACTGCCGGTAGTCAATAAAAAAGGAAAACTCACAGGGCTTGTTACTTACAAAGACATTCTGAAAAAGAAAAACAAACCCTATGCCTGCAAAGATGAATTTGGAAGATTGCGCGTGGGTGCAGCCGTAGGCGTAACCTACGATATTATGGATCGCATTGAAGCGCTGAAAAATGCCGGGGTGGATGTAATCAGCATTGATACGGCACACGGTCACTCCAAAGGCGTGATGGATTCAGCCAAACGCGTGAAGAAAAAATTTCCTGAAATGGAATTAGTGGTGGGCAACATAGCCACGGGTGAAGCGGCAAAAGCACTGGCCAAGATTGGAGCCGATGCGGTGAAGGTGGGTGTTGGGCCGGGAAGCATTTGCACCACGCGCGTGGTGGCGGGCGTTGGCCTGCCGCAACTTTCGGCCGTGTACGAAGCCGCCAAAGCCCTGAAAGGCTCGCCCGTAAAAACCATTGCCGATGGCGGCATCCGTTTTTCGGGAGACATGGTGAAAGCACTCGCAGCCGGGGCCGATAGCGTAATGATAGGCTCCCTGTTGGCCGGCACCGAAGAAGCCCCAGGTGAAATTATCATTTACGAAGGGCGGAGGTTTAAATCCTACCGCGGCATGGGCTCGATTGAAGCAATGGAAGAGGGAAGCAAGGACCGTTATTTTCAAGATGTGGAAGACGATATCAAGAAGTTAGTGCCCGAAGGAATTTCAGGACGTGTGCCGTACAAAGGGCTGGCCTCAGAAATTTTATATCAATTAGTAGGAGGGCTAAAAGCCGGCATGGGCTACTGCGGGGCAAAAAACTTAGAGAAATTAAAATCTGCTAAATTTGTAAAAATCACTACTGCTGGTATAACTGAAAGCCACCCGCACGATGTTTCTATTACAAGAGAGTCACCAAATTATAGTAGGAAGTGAGGGATTACTAGTTGACGATGATATCCATTAAGTGTTAATTAATAATTATGAAATTAAATACTTGCAGATTTTGGTTGATAGTTAGCACCTTGTTTTGTGCTATTTCTCTAAATGCCCAGTCAGTAGGAGACTATCAAACCAATATATCATCATTTGGGGTCGGTAATTGGTCTGCCTTAGGCACATGGAAGAGATGGGACGGGGCTTCTTGGGCAACGCCTACGGCTCTTCAAGGGTATCCGGGGCAATTCAGTACTCCCAATACAGTTACTTATGGCTCCTTTTTGTCCGCACTAACCTTAGATGTTAGCCCAGCCTTCAGCATCAATAACTTTGTACAAAATACAGGTTTGGGAGCTTTTGCTACCTCAGGCAACCCTATCTTAACCGTTAACACCTCTTTTACAATTTCAACAGCATTTGACATATTTACTTACAGTGGATCGGGAAATTTAACTGTTTCTGGTGCTTCATCTATATCCGGTCAATTAGTATTGAATGGTACAGGCATCTATACTTTTACAGGATTAGTTACCACAAACGCTGGAGGTAGTTTTACTTCAACTGGAGTTACAGGAACAGGCAACATGATATTTAAAGGTGGTATTGCCAACAGCGGAACGTTTAACGCAGGCGGTGCCACGTTTAATACCAATGCCCAAGCAATAACGGGCACTACCAATCTCTCTTTTGCTAATAATATTGTGATTACCGGTATCGTAGTTACTTTTTCGAACACAGGTAATTTGTCCGTTATAGGCACAACCACTGGCACGGGTAGCTTTACTGACAATAGCAATTCAGGCATTGACACCTTTACCGGCAATGTAAATTTGACCGGTGCCTTTACTACCACTGCTGTAACTACACCGGGCAACCTAATTTTTCAGGGGGGCATTACCAGTAGCGGTTCTTCTTTTTCTGCGGGGGGAGCTACCTTCAATACCAATACACCCCAATCAATTTCAGGTACAACTACTGTAAGTTTTGCCAATACCGTTATCATTACGGGAGTAACCGTAAACAATACTAACACCGCCTCTGTTTCTATGACCAATGCAGCAGCAGGTACACTTCAGGGTAACGGCACCTGGACTCAGGGCACCAACAGTACACTAAATTACAGCGGCTCTACAATCACAGTCAACACATTTAATGCTTCCAATTCCGGAAATACGGTTAACTACAACCTCACCTCCGGTGGGCAAAATATTTATAGTCCCTCCGCATCTACTTACTATCACCTCACCCTTTCCGGAACTGGCAACCAGATCAAAGCATTATTAGCCAATACCATTGTATCCGGTAATTTGTCTATTCAAAATACGGCCAGATTTAGTGTCAGTACCTATTCTCTCTCTGTAGCCGGTAACTGGAATAATACAAGCACGAATGGCGATCCCTTTATAGAGGGAACACAAACCGTTACTTTTAATGGAAGCGCTGCGCAAACTATTACCAATACAGGTAATGCATTTGGTACAGTATTCAATAGCTTAACTCTTAATAATACATTCGCTACTTCACCACAAATCACCATATCATCCGGAAACGTTGTAGTTGGTGGTTCAGGTACTTTAACAATGACTAAAGGCAATATCAACCTAAACGGCAACACGCTCACTATCGGAACCACTGCTGCTGCTCCAGGAACCTTATCTCATGCCGGTGCCTCCACTAACGGATGGGCGTATGGCGGAACATTTACCCGGTATTTCAACACCGGAACAATTGCTAATGGATCCGTTATCGGTTTTTTTCCTATGGGTACTTCTGCAGACTTCCGTCCCTTTTACGTTTCAAACCCAGCTACCGGAATTTCAACCGGTGGAAGAATCTCATTAACCCATACTGGTCTATCTACTACCAGCAATTCAAATATCACCGATGGTGCATCTACCATTAGCTTGCGAAGTGATTCTTATTGGACTTGCAGTACGTCAGGTATTGTTTCAGGTGGTAATTTTAATTTGAATGCCGGAGGTACCGGATTTGGTACTGTTGGAAATGTAAATGATCTTAGGCTCTGTCTTTCCGCATCCGTAGTAGGTACAGCGGGTGTCAATAGTGGTACACTCATAAGCCCTATGGCTCAACGAACCGGTTTAACTACTGCCAACCTTTCTAATAATTTTTACATTGGATCGGTTAATATGTTCAGAACTCCCCTGCCCATCGAGCTAATTTCTTTTACCGGTGTTGCTAAAAATTATGGGGTGAGTTTGCAATGGCAAACCCAATCTGAACTCAACAACAATTTTTTTACCGTATTGCACTCCACCACCGGTTCTGATTTCGTGCCGGTTGGTACGGTAGCCGGCAATGGCACGACTAATATTGCCCACAGCTACACACTCACAGACTACCATCCGGTGCTCGGCACCAACTATTACAAATTGCAACAAACCGATTTTGACGGAAAAACTTCTTCTTTTGAAGTGATTGCGGTAGCCGTAACGGAAGTAAGCCCTATCAAAATTTATCCGAACCCGGTTGCCCAAAGTCAGTTCTTGCACGTAGAAATGGATGGCCTTCAACCCAATGCACCGGCTCCGCTACAGGTGGTCAATCTACAGGGTATCAGTCTAATCCAAACCGCGGTTGGCACCGATGAAAATGGCTCGCTTAATGCCTCGCTGGCGGCTGATACCTTATCGCCCGGGGTTTATATCTTGTCCATCGGAAACACCCGATACCGGTTTGTGGTGAGGTAATTTTTCAGGTATCCTCTTCTCTCGTTTTCGTAAACGAAGCCTAGAACCTAACCCCATCGTTACCGGCCCAGGCTCGCGCCAAACTCACGAAAGGCGATGATTGGAAAAGTACCGCGTATTATTTTTTAAGTACTCATCTCGTGCATACGGTTATCTTTGAGCCCATGAATATTTTACTCATTGGCAGCGGAGGCCGCGAACACGCCCTCGCCTGGAAAATAAAACAAAGTCTGCATTGCAATAATCTCTTTGTAGCCCCTGGCAATGCCGGCACTGCGCAACTGGCCACCAATGCACCTATTGCGGCCGATGATTTTGTTCAACTTGGTTCGTTCTGCCTCGCACAAAAAATTGAGTTGGTTTTAGTAGGCCCTGAAGTGCCGTTGGTCAAAGGTATCCGCGATTATTTTGCGGCTGACGAAAAACTGAAAAACATATTGATGGTGGGGCCGGGCAAAACAGGCGCACAGTTGGAAGGCAGCAAAGATTTTTCAAAGCAATTCATGCTGCGTAATAACATTCCTACAGCCAAGGCAAAAACATTTTATAGTAATCAAACTGCAGAAGCTGAAGGGTATCTTGAAAAGCTTGAGCCCCCCTATGTTTTGAAGGCCGATGGTTTGGCGGCCGGAAAAGGCGTTGTAATCTCTTCTTCACTGGCGGAAGCAAAAGCCACGGTTCGCGAAATGCTGGAAGAAAAAAAATTTGGTGATGCGAGCGCCAAAGTTTTGATTGAAGAGTTTTTGGATGGCATCGAACTTTCTGTTTTCGTTTTAACCGATGGCCAAGATTATGTCCTCCTTCCCGAAGCCAAAGATTACAAACGCATAGGCGATGAAGACACCGGCCCTAACACCGGTGGTATGGGCTCTGTTTCCCCTGTACCGTTTGCCAGCTCTGCCTTCATGAAAAAAGTGGAAGAAAAAATCATCCGGCCTACGGTGGCCGGGTTGAAACAAGAAAACATCAGCTACAACGGGTTTATTTTTATCGGCCTGATGAATGTAGAAGGTGAGCCGTATGTAATTGAATACAATGCCCGCATGGGCGACCCCGAAACGCAATCGGTAATGATGCGCCTCAAGGGTGATTTTGTTGAATTACTGATGGCTTGTGCCAAAGGCGAATTAAAAAATCACACTCTTGAAATTGACCCGGCTTATGTAACTACGGTGGTGATGGCAGCCGGTGGGTACCCCGATGCGTATGAAAAAGAAAAAGTGATTTCAGGTTTAGGCGATGTAACCAATGCTCATGTCTTTCATGCCGGCACAAAACTGAAGGACGGAAAAATTGTTACCGATGGCGGGCGGGTCTTGGCGATAACGGGCAAAGGCCAATCATTAGTTGAAGCCCGAAGCCATGCATACCAAGCCGTTTCAAAAATCAATTGGGAAGGAAAATACTTTAGAAGTGATATAGGAAAGGATGTGTTAAAAATCCACACAAGCCAAAATCTTGAATCCTGAATCCGGCAGTTTATACATTTGTCCAAACCATGCCAACGAGCTAACTTTAAACTTTTTAACCTGAGAATTCATGGGCTGCGCATGCGGAACTAAAAATAAAGACGGCAAAGTAGCCGGCTGCCACAACAACGGAGCCTGCGGCACGGGCGGCTGCAATAAAATGAATGTGTTTGATTGGCTTAGCAACATGGATATGCCCGCGGCCGACCGGTTTGATGTAACCGAAGTGCGCTTTAAAAACGGGCGCAAAGATTTTTACCGCAACTCAGAAAAAATAACAATGCACACGGGCGATGCCATTGTTGTAGAGGCACAAAATGGCCATCACATTGGGCACGTCTCCATGCAAGGCGAATTGGTTCGTCTGCAAATGCAAAAAAAGAAAGTAGCTAACGACAATGAGATTAAAAAAGTGTATCGGCTCGCCCACGCCAAAGACCTCGAAAAATTTGAAGAAGTAAAAAACCGGGAGTTGCCCTCGCTCTACCGTGCCCGCGAAATCATACGCGACCATAAGTTGGCCATGAAACTTTCGGATGTCGAGTTTCAGGCTGACGGCACCAAGGCTACCTTTTATTACTCAGCTGATGAGCGGGTGGATTTCCGTGAATTGATTAAACTACTGGCGGGCGAGTTCAAAACCCGTGTAGAAATGCGACAGATCAGCCTGCGCCAGGAAGCCGGAAGACTGGGTGGCATTGGCGTGTGTGGACGTGAGTTGTGCTGCTCTACGTGGCTGGGCGATTTTAAAAACGTAGCCACCAGCGCAGCCCGTTATCAAAATCTTTCGCTCAACCCCAGCAAACTGAGCGGCCAGTGCGGCAGATTAAAATGCTGCCTCAATTATGAACTGGAAACTTACATGGAAGCCTTGAAATTTATTCCGGAGATAGCATCACCCCTGCTCACCGAAAAAGGCGAGGCCAAACATCAAAAGACAGACATCTTCCGCAAACTCATGTGGTTTGCCTACAAAGAAGAAAACAACTGGTATGCCCTTAATGTTGACCGCGTGAACGAAATTTTGGAATTAAACCGACAAGGAAAAAAACCTGCCACACTGGAATTGAACGAAGAAGAAGCCAAGATTCCGGTAGCTACATTAAATAACGATCTGGCCAAGTTGGACAAAAAATTTCAAAACCGGGGGAAAAACCGAAACCGCAACAAACGTAAAAATGAAAATCGCGGCAACCGAAATCCTAACCGCCCCAATAACAAAAACAATAACCGCAACCGATGAGGTTTATATTTTTTGTAGGGACGATCTGCGTTTTGTTTGCCTGCGACTCGCAACGGGTCTTTGAAAAAAACGTTGAGTTTAAAGAACGGATTTGGAAAATCAGCGAACCTGTCGGGTTTGATTTTCAAATTGAGGATACAATAAATAAGTATAACGTGGCGCTAAACGTGCGCAACTCACTCAACTATCCGTATGCCCGGTTGTTTTTCAATTATGAATTAATCTCTCCCGATAAAAATTTACTTTCAAAAAACCTGGTGGCTGAATATTTGTTCGACCAAAAGACCGGAGAACCTTTTGGCACCAGCGGCTTGGGCGATGTGTACGATCACCAATTTACTGTACTGAAAAATTATTCATTTAAAAAAGCAGGCATCTATCACTTTAAAGCCGAACAGTTCATGCGCCTCGACAGCTTGCCTGGCGTGGTGGCCGTGGGCTTGCGCGTGGAGTTGGTGCGCTCCAAAGAATAATGCAATTTGTGGGTTACTCATCCTCCTCTGTTTTGGAGCCAACCAAAATCGATTCATCAAAATATTTCCATTCGGCTGACTGTGGATGAAAATACCGGGCTTGTTCTTTTCCTAAAAAAAGTTTGTAATTCATTTTAGGCAAGTCCTCTACTACATAGCCCGGATAATAGTACTGAATATTTTTCTCGCGCAGGTAATCAAGCGTAATCAAGATCAGGTATTTTCCCAAACTATACCGGCTGTAAAGCGGATCAAAGAAATGCAAAATAGAGGCGGCTGCATTTTCTCCCACATCAAAGTAACCCGCTGCAATCAGTTGGTCGTGATCATAAATAGAAATGCACTTGGTATCAAATATATTGGTCAGCGTTTCGGCTTCACCAAACAAACATTCCTGAATACTCCAGGCTCCATCAAAATTAATTGATGTGCGGTACGTAGCGTGCAGCATTGCGTGTGTCAACGGAATGGATTTCAAGTCTTCGATGGTAAAGTGAAAACCAGCGGCCCGTCTTCTGATTTTTTTGTGTGACGGCCTGTCGCTAATTTCATGAACGCTAAACCGAAGCCAATGCACACGGTGCGGCCCTCCCATCTCTACGTGCGAACAGGTAAACATATTTTGGTGCATTCGGTACCAGCCGAGTTCCAGCAAATAATCGAGTGATTCTTTGCTCAAGGATACGGGGGTAACTTGATCGAAGTAAGGGTCCATAGCCGGTTGCAAAATAAGGTTTTTAGTTGTTTTGTGTTACTCGCGTTTTCCGTTTAGGCATATCCAAATCCGTATAGTATTTTCGCCAGTCAAAAAAATGAATTTACCGAATATGAAAAATACAAAATCAAAGCTAACCAGCAGTGTTCATGCCGGCTCAGTAGGCGATTTCGTTTATGGAGGGTTAGTCAATCCTATTTATCCTTCTTCCGCTTACGACTACAGTGTAGAAGTACTGTATCCGCGCTACTACAACACACCTAACCAAACGGCTGTGATAAAAAAAATAGCTGCCTTAGAAAATGCGGAAGACGGACTGTTGTTCAGCTCAGGCATGGCCGCCATCATGACCTCACTTTTCGCCCTGCTGAAACAGGGTGATCATATATTATTTCAACTTGACTTATATGGGGGCACACACTATGCAGCTTTGCATGAATTAAAACGCTATGGTATTGACTACACCATGGAAGATGCCTCTGACCTGAAAAAATTTAAAAGCGCCATACGCCCTACTACTAAAGTGATTTACATTGAAACCCCGTCTAATCCATTATTAAAAATAACTGACATTAAAGCTGTTGCCAAGATTGCCAAAGAATACAAAATCACCACGATTATTGACAACACATTTGCCTCGCCCATTAACCAAAACCCGATTGATCTGGGCATAGACCTTGTCGCGCATAGCGGCACTAAATACATTGGTGGCCATAGTGACTTAAGTTGTGGTGTGGTGGTGGCTTCCAAAAAAATGATCAGCAAAATCAAAAGCACGGCCATAAATTTTGGCGGAAGCCTTAATGCCCAAACTGCCTACCTGGTTGAGCGGAGTTTAAAAACCCTTGTGCTGCGCGTAAAGCAACAAAACAAAAACGCTCTGACTCTTGCTCATTTTCTTAAAAACGAACCAAAAATAAATGCCGTGTATTATCCGGGGTTAAAAGAACATCCCGGTCATGCCATTGCAAAAAGACAAATGCCCGGTGGGTTTGGCGGCATGTTGTCATTTGATATAAAAAGCGATCCTGAAAAATTTCTGAAAAAACTAAAGCTCATTCGCAAAGCTGTAAGTTTGGGCGGTGTAGAAAGCACCATTAATCAGCCCGTAAAAACATCTCATGCCAAGCTGTCGGCAGAAGAAAGAAAAGCGTCAGGTATTTCTGATAAGCTCTTGCGCCTGTCAGTGGGCATTGAAGCGGCAGAAGATTTGATTCACGACATTCAACAAGCACTTTAATAAATATGCTAATACGCGAAGCCACCGAAAAAGACATTCCCGATCTCATCGACTTTCAATTGAAGATGGCGCTGGAAACGGAAAACATTACGCTGGAGATCAGTTCGCTCACCCTGGGTGTTCATCGGGTATTTAAAGACTCTACCAAAGGCCGCTACTATGTGGCTGAAGAAAAAAACGAAACGCTTGGCTGCCTGATGACTACCTATGAGTGGAGCGACTGGCGCAACGGCACCGTATTATGGATACAATCCGTTTATGTGGCCAAAGATCATCGGGGCAAAGGCGTGTTCAAAAAAATGTATGAACACATACAGCATCTGGTAAATGAAGTTCCTGATTTTAAGGGCATCCGTCTGTATGTGGATAAGACCAACCGGTCTGCTCAGCTGACGTATGAAAAAACCGGGATGAATGGTGAGCACTATACAATCTATGAATGGATGAAGCCCTGATTACTCCGGTATCTGTAACCGGTTAGTTTTTCAGCCACTGCTGTGGATCAAGTGCAACAATATTTTTGCGGATTTGAAAACGCAACTCAGAAATTCCTTCAGCCGTTGTAAGTACCCGGCCTATTTCTTCGTTAATCGAAACCTTTTGTCCTTTTTTTACAAACACATCTTTCAACCCGCTGTAAACTGAAAAGTATTCGCCATGGCTAAGGATAATAGTGTTGCCGATTCCTTTGATAAAAGCTACCCGCGAAACCTCTCCATTGAAAATAGCTCGCACGGGTTCGTTGGCTTTGGTCTGAATGTTTACTCCATCATTTTGAATTTCAATTCCGCGCAATACAGGGTGCATTTGCCGGCCAAAATGTTGCGATACAAACCCCGATGCCGGCCAGGGAAACTTTGTTTTATTTTCTTCAAATGACGATGAAAGGGCTATCGCCTCTTCGGTTGAAACAGCTTCTTTATTTTTATTCTTGTTGCGTTCACGCGCCTCGCGGGCGGCACGCTCCAGTTCTTCTTTTACAATTTTGGCAATCAATTCATCCAGTTCAGCCACGGCTTTTTTGGTTTCTTCCAGTTCGCGTTTCAATCGCTTCTCTTCTTTTTCAAGGTTTCTCACCACTTTGCGTTGCTTCTGCTTCAAGCCTACTAACTGGTCATTTTGTTTTACTTCATCATTGAGCAGTGTTTGTTTTTCAACTTTTTTTGATTCGGTTATCTTTATTTGCTCACCCAGCAGACTTTGGGCCTTGCTGATGGCGCGCGCTTGCTCTTGCCGGGCTTTGCTGTACTGCTCCATGTATTTTAACCGCATCAAAAACTGATCTACGGTTTGAGCTGAAAATAAAAAGGATAGCTTGTCTGTTTTACCGCTTGCTTTTTGCGCAACAAAAAGCATGGTGGCGTACTCTTCTTTCAGGTTAGTAACATCTTGTTCGAGAGCGTCAATAATTTGGTTGTCTTCCCGCAAGTCAGTGTCTAATAAATTAATTTCGCCTTTGGTGGAACTGATTAACGACTCTTGTTGCTCAATGCGTTTGTTCAGAGCTGTGAGTTCACCAATTGAGCTCTTTTTTTCTTTAGATGTTTCATCTAAAATTTTTTCAGTCTCCTGAATGCGTTGCAGGTTTTGTTGCCGTTCTTTTTGCAGTTGCGTCTTATTTTTTTGGGCAAAAGAAAAAGAAGCAATAAAAAGTACCCCAATCAACCAACTGGCTTTACCTGCGCTCATACCGCCTGGGGATGTTAAATGGAAAGCGTAATTCTCTGGTTCCTACTTCTGCTTTGATGTACTCAAAGACGATTGTGTTTTTTAAAATTCCCTGAATGGCTTTGTAGGTTACATCAATTGTTCCTTTGTAAGGAAATAGTTTGTCGCCCACAGGCTGAAAATCGGCATAGGTAATTTTTGCAGTGTTGCCTGTGCCGGCTTCGGTCATGTTGATGTGCTCTACTTTTTTTGTGTTTTTGTTGATCAGGTTTTCAAGAGTTAAGGTGCCTTGCTGTTGGATCAGTTTATTAAAAAAGGTTTCTTCTTCAATCTGATCTTCGGGCCTGCGTAAGATAATCGGGTTGCCGAGCAAAGCCGATTGAATCATGTCATAATTTATTTTGAAATTAAATTTCTTAGAAAGATCCTCATACTTAAAAACGTAATACTCTTTCTTCATGTTGGCCACAATGGTAATAGAGTCTTTGTTAACCAGCACAGCTCCGCCTTGCACACCAATTACGGTCAGCTTCATCCAGATCACGCTATCTTTGCGGATGCGGATGTGTGCCTTTACTTCTTCTTCTTTGTTATTGTCACGAAATGCCAGACGTGCCTTGCCGTGCAGGTATTCAAAATCAATCTGCTGAATATCGATGGCCTTGGGCGGCTTGGGGAGTTGCGGCACCAGTTTTTTATGACAGCTCGTTAACCCCAAAATGAGTAATCCGAGAAATAAAACCTGAAGCTTATTATTTTTTAAACCCAATCGGTTAGACATCATTTGGTTAATAAATTTTCCGGTTGGTGATTTTTTTGTTGAGCACTTCACTGCTTCCGTTCAAGGATTTAGCTTTTTGCCATTGTGTTACGGCTTCATCTACGTTGCCCAACTGATATAAGACATCGCCATAGTGTTCATAGTTTACCGCGCTTCCTTGACCCAGTGAAAATATTTTCTCCATTGTCTTTTTAGCTTCCTTGTAGCGGCCAAGTTGGTACAGTATCCAGGCATAGGTATCAATGAACGAAGTGTTTTCGGGTTGAATTTTCAACGACTGGGCCGACATTTTTTCAGCCTTTTCTAAATGGATTTTGCGCAACGATAAAAAATAGCTGTAGTTGTTCAGCACATAATCGTTGTTGGGGTTGATCGTCAGTGCCTCTTCATAAGCCTGATCAGATTTTTCATTGTCATGAATGGCATTGTAGGCATCTCCGAGCATGCCGTAAATTTCACTTTGCAAGTTTTTATTGGTGGTTGAAATTTTTTTAGACTGCTCCAGTACCTGTATGGCTTCTTTGTAATTTTTCTTTTGCATTTGCCCTAAGCCATTGAAGTAATAAACAATGGTTTGATTAGGGAAAATCTCCAGCGCTTTTTCCGAATGGGCAATCAAACTATCTGACATTCCTGATTGTGTTTCCAAATAAAGCAGGTTTTGCCAGGCTTCGAGGTGGTTGGCTTCAATGCGCACAGCATGTGAATACTCGGCACGGGCTTCCTGGTTTTTTCCCAAAGTGAGTAACAGATCGCCACCCACCAGGCAAACGTCTGAACTATTGGGGTACCGCATTTTCAATTTTCCGTACAAGCCAAGAACAAAATCTTGCAAATCATCTTCTTTCGTTTTTTTCATTCTCACCTGGGCCAGCGCGGCATTGTATGTGCCCAGAATCAGCACTTTGCTGCTCACCTCTACATTGGGATCATCCATCAGGCGCGTTACATACTCTCTTGATTTCGCCTCTTGTCCTGATTCGCGGTACAGGCTGGCCAGCATGACTTTTGAACTTCCGGCATCGGGGTGAGTGTCTAAAAATTTTTCCAGAATAATAATCGCTTGCGGTAATTTATTTTGCTGAGAAAATATTTCTGCCTGGGCTAATGCATACCGTTCTTCATCGGGGTATGCCTGCATTAGTTTTTCTCCTTCCAGAGTGGCATCATTCCATTTTCCTTTGATCCCATAAATTCGTTGTTTTTGAAGTGACGAAATTTCGTTTACTCCCATGGTCGCTTCTGCACGGTTGTATGTTTTCAGGGCATCGTCCAGTTGATTGTTTTGCCAATAGATGGCCGCCAGATCAAATAAGTTATCCTCTGTTCCCTTCACTTCTTTCAGCATGGTTTCTAGCGTTTTGGCTGCTTTGTCGAGTTGGCGTGAGGTGATATAAATGCGCGAAGCAAGTTGGTAGTAATACTTATTTTTCTTTTCCAGGCGCAATGCGTTTTCAATGTTTTGAGCGGCCCGCACAAGGTCTTCTTCCTTGTTACCCTTAGCGTATATGTCGGCTACTTTGTAGTAAACTGCGGCATTATCGGCATTGTACTCCAGCGACTGTTGAAAATAAAGCAGTGCTTTGGCATAGTCTTCGAGTATAAAAAATTTTTCGCCTTCTGTAAAAATGCGTTCAGATACGGCATTGCGTTCCGGCAAACCCAGCGCACTGGTCTTGTTTTTTTTATTTCGCTGAGCGATTGTTTCGTGTGCGGTGAGCAAAAAAACTGCTACGAGTGTTCCAAAAATTAATCCTGATTTCAAGTTGAAAATTTTCTAAACATCAAAGGTAAAAATATTTCGGGTAGGGCAAAGGTACTGTTGCCGGTTACGTCTTGTCGGCATTTTGTCCTTGCTTCTCAAGCTGCGGTTTTTCAATAACGTAAATCACACCAATAACTAAAATCATAACTGCTGCATGAAACCCTGCGGCCACCGCTAAAGAAGAAAAATGGATTCTATCAACGCCCCATACCAAAATACAAGTAGCTAAAATATAAGTACTGTCTTTGCCTATGGAATACGGTATAGGAAAATATTTTTGACCTAGCCAATAACAAGCAATCATCATTGCCCCATATACAATGACCGTAGCCCAACTACTGCCATAATAACCTGCCACGGGTATCAATATAAAATTCAATGCTAATGTGAGAATTGCTCCTGCCACAGTAATGATTGTGCCGTAATGGGTTTTGTCAGTCAGTTTAAACCAAACTGTAAAATTGTAATAGACCCCAAGAAAAAGATAACCCAGCAACAGCAGGGGCACAATGGGTAAGCCTACCCAATACTCCTCTTTGCGCAGAAAAATAATTTTAAGCACATCCAGGTTGATGCTTACGGCCAGCAAAATGAAACAGCAAACCAGTACGAAGTAATGATTCACCCGCGCAAAAAGAGCAGGTGAATTGCGATCAGTAGCATTTGAAAAAAAGAAAGGTTCTGCTGCCAAACGAAAGGCGGTTACAGTCAGGTTCATAAATACCGAAAATTTGTAGCACGCACCAAATACCCCTACAGCAAAAGCCGATGATTTTCCGGGGTAAAAATTTGGAGGCAACCACTTATCAAGTGCAATCCGCGAAAAAAATTCATTCATCATACCCGCCAGCCCGGTAAGCATGATTGGGTAGGCATACTGAACCATGGATGGAAAAATTTCTTTGTCGAACGCAGGGCGCCAGGTCAAAAATGTTCTTATAAAAAATAAAATATAAAATGCGTTGGCAATGAGGTTGGAAAGAAAAATGTAGGCTATACCGATTTTCGGATCAAAATCTACATACAAAAAATATAGAGTAAGAATAATCTGGATCGATACGTTGGCCACACGAAAAGCCGCAAACTGCAGCGGCTTCTTTTCCAACCTTAGCCGGGCAAATGGTATGC
This sequence comes from Bacteroidota bacterium, assembly GCA_018266435.1. Lineage (GTDB taxonomy): Bacteria > Bacteroidota > Bacteroidia > Cytophagales > Cyclobacteriaceae > ELB16-189. The sequence goes on from JAFEAL010000018.1 coordinate 92,753, forward strand.
TCACCACATTATCTGTAAACATAATCCAGGCCAGCCAAATAATGTAATTTTCATGCCCACGTGCATCAAGCAGAGAGGCAATTGAAGAAGCAAATAAAATAAAAACGAGGGTTAACGCTGTGCTGATACCCAGTACCGTGGTTTGTGCGATGTTAAAAATTTTTTTGGCGTCTGCCTGGGGCTTGGTGGCAAACCGGAAGAAAGCCGTCTCCATACCAAAACTGTACACCACGTTAAGCAGGGCTACAAAAGACATCAGGTAAGTAAACACACCATACTCTTCTGGATGAAAAAAAGCTGTGTGGATAGGAAACAGCAAAAAGTTGAGAAACCTCGGCACAATATTACCAAGACCGTAAAGTGCCGTTTCGCCCGCTAATGTTTTTAATTTAGACATCGAAAAAATGCTGGGTTAAGCCACTACATACCACGAAAAATCTTTTCATGGAGTGGCCGGCTGCTATCCTTAACCACCGGCATGGGCTATTCATTGAAAGAATAACAGTATTCACTATAAATCGGGCTCTTTCTGTTCAGTAATTATTTTTCAAACATCAGTTGATAATAATGCCGGATCCTGACTGAACCATATATTTTCCAAAACTCTCCTTCTTTCATAATGCCCTTCTCTTTCAGTCTTTGAAAATCAATGGCCGGCCTGAATGCCAACGCATAAATAAAGAAGGCTTCGGCAAAAGAAAGTGTGTCCATGATTTTATAAATAAATAAACTAACCAGTATTACAATTGGCGTTAGGGTAATTAATTGGTATATCAATAATTTTTTCATTAGATACTATTTGTCCTACACGGCAGCATGCAGGCTACTAATGTACCAAATAATGCGATTAGTAAGTATTGGCAACCCAGAGTATTGACTTACTGATACTCCGCCCCGCTGGTTTTTGCTTTCAGGTCGTTTACAAACCTGCGGAATAAATCCTCTTTGTCTTTTTCGCAAACGATCACCACATTGTCAAACGCCCCGACCAAATAGCCGTTTAGCCCCTGCACCACAATCAATTTATTTTTGGGCCCTTTTATGATGGAGTTGCGCGTGTCATACATCATTGCATCGGCAGCAACGGCATTATTGTTTTCATCTTTGGCAGATACCTCATGAAGCGAAGCCCATGAGCCCAGGTCATTCCAGGCAAAGTGGCTGGGCAACACATAAACATTGTCGGCTTTCTCCATGATGCCATAATCTATTGAAATGCTTTTTACTTGCGCATACACCGTGCGGATAGCCTCTTTTTCTTCGGGCGAAGCGATTTTGTTTTCTGCGTCATCAAAAATTTCGGCCATCTCGGGCAAGTACTTGTGAAAAGCCTTTAGAAAAGCCTGCACACCCCAAATGAACAGTCCGGAATTCCACACAAAATCACCGCTGTCAAAAAATTTCTTGGCCAGTGACAATTCAGGTTTTTCGGTAAATGTTTTTGCCTTTTTCAGCTGGCTTTTGGCTTCGATGTATTGAATGTAACCATAGCCGGTTTCGGGCCGGGTGGGGGTGATGCCGAGTGTAATGAGCTTATCTTGGTTTGCCGCAAAATCCACCGCTTTTAAAATCGTCTGTTGAAAATCTTTTTCATTTAAAATCAAATGATCGGCAGGGCTGATAATCACCGTTGCCTGAGGATTAATTTTCGCTATTCGATAACACGCATAGGCAATGCAGGGTGTTGTGTTTTTGCGTACGGGTTCGCATAAAATTTGAGACGGGTGCAGGTGAGGCAACTGCGTTTGGGTAAGCAACTCAAGTTCTTGGTTAGTAACCACCAGAATATTTTCGGGCGGACAAACGGGAGCAAAACGATCGTAGGTCGATTGCAACAGCGATTTGCCTGTACCCAGAACGTCTAAATATTGTTTGGGGTGTGAGTTGCGGCTGTATGGCCAAAACCGTGTGCCTGCACCACCGGCCATCAGCACCACAAAAATGTTTTTGTTCATGAATTTTTTTCAGAAAATCGAAAGCGAAGGTAAAAAAATACACGTTATGCCCAAGGCATAAGGTATTTAGCCATCGTGCAAAAGATGGGTTACCCGGCTTCTGATAAATTTATTTTGTTTGAGAAACCGCTTTTCAAAAAGTAGTGTTTTGTCTTTTACTCAACAGAATTATTACATCCGCTCTTTCCGCAACCGATTTCAAAATGCTGAAACCCGCACAGAAATGACTCTCCTTCAAATTTATTTCTTACATGCTTTCGTAGCATGAGTTTTATTTTTATTATCTTCCATTCCCATTGAAAAATTAAAATAAATTAAAAAATTTTTATTCTGAATGACATGGTCGTGGCCGAAGAGAAAGATGAATTAAAGGGAAAACTCAAAGAAATATTTGGGTACAGCAATTTCCGCGGAAACCAGGAAGTGGTAATAAAGAACATTTTAGGCGGCCGCAATACATTTGTAATAATGCCAACCGGTGCGGGCAAGTCACTTTGCTACCAATTGCCCGCCATGGTAAGCGAAGGCTTGGCCATTGTCATCTCTCCGCTTATTGCGTTGATGAAAAATCAGGTTGATCAGTTGAATGCATACGGCATTAATGCCCGGTTTTTAAACTCAACCCTGAGCAAAGGCGAAATCACCCGCATTCGCAAAGACTGCGTAACCGGAAAAATAAAATTGTTATACGTAGCTCCAGAGTCACTCATTAAAGAAGAGAACATTGAGTTTTTGCAAAAAGTAAAAATTGCATTTGTCGCCATTGACGAAGCTCACTGTATTTCTGAATGGGGCCATGACTTCCGCCCCGAATACCGCAAGATCAAATCAATGATTGCACAACTGGGCGACATGAATGTAATTGCCCTCACTGCCACAGCCACGCCCAAAGTACAACTCGATATTCAGAAAAATCTGCAGATGGAAGAAGCCGATGTGTTCATCTCTTCTTTCAACCGAAAAAATTTATACTACGAAGTACGCCCCAAGAAAGAAACCAAAAAACAACTCATCCGCTTTCTTAAAGACCACAAAGGAAAATCAGGCATCATCTATTGCCTGAGCCGTAAAAAAGTAGAAGAGATTGCCCAGTTGCTCAACGTAAACGGATTTAAAGCGGCACCTTATCATGCCGGCCTCGATTCGGACGTGCGGATGAAAAACCAAGACGACTTCCTCAATGAAGAAGTAGACATCATCTGCGCCACCATTGCCTTTGGCATGGGCATCGACAAACCCGATGTGCGCTTTGTCGTGCATTACGATGTACCCAAATCATTGGAGGGGTACTACCAGGAAACCGGACGTGCGGGCCGCGATGGCCTGGAAGGCTTGTGCCTGATGTTTTACAGCCACAACGATTTAAACAAACTCGAAAAATTCAACAAAGATAAATCGGTGCAAGAGCGCGAAAACGCGCGTATCTTGTTGCAAGAAATGGAGTTTTATGCCGAGTCGCCCGTGTGCAGGCGTAAGCAATTGCTTCATTATTTCGGTGAAGAATACCAAGGCTCCAATTGCGGCATGTGCGATAACTGCACCAATCCTCGTGAGCGGTTTGAAGGATCGGAATTTGTGAAGATTGCCCTCGAAGCCGTGAAGCAAACAAACGAACGATTTGGGCTGGCTCACTTAGTCAATGTAATTCGCGGAATAGAAGATGAGTACGTAAAAAGCTACGGCCACTTCGATTTGAAAGTCTATGGCCAAGGCGACACTGAAGATGCCGATTTTTGGAAATCGGTTATTCGTCAGGCCCTGATCTACCAATACCTGGAAAAAGACATTGAAAATATTGGTGTATTAAAACTCTCACAAAAAGGAATTGCCTTTTTGAAAAAACCACATCCCATTGAATTAGCCCGCGACCACGACTTCACCACCGATATTGAAGAAGAAGAATCCAGCGAACGCACACCGATCAATTCTAAATCGTATGACGATAAGTTGTTCGAAATGCTCAAGGCGCTGCGAAAGAAAATAGCGAAAGAAAAAGACCTGCCCCCTTATGTCATCTTTCAAGATCCTTCGCTGGAAGAAATGGCTACTACTTACCCCACCACCAAAGAAGAGATGGCCGGAGTGAACGGAGTGGGTATGGGCAAAGTGAATAAATTCGGAAAAGAGTTTTTGGAACTCATCCAAAAATACGTAGATGACAACGACATAGAAACGGCTGCCGATGTGGTGGTAAAATCTTCGGTGAATAAATCGAAAATCAAGATTTTCATCATCCAGCAAATCGACCGCAAAGTAGATTTAGAAGAAATTGCCGAAAGCAAGGCCCTGTCATTTGATGAATTGCTCACCGAAATGGAGAACATCATCAACAGTGGCACCAAACTTAATGTCGATTACTACATAGACGAAGTGCTGGACGAAAGTAAACAGGAAGAAATCTACGACTACTTTCTGAGCAGCGAAACTGACAGTGTGCAAGATGCCCTGGCTGAGTTGAGCAGTTACAGTGAAGAGGATGTGCGCCTTATGCGTATGAAGTTTTTGAGCGAGTACGCCAATTAATTCTAAGATCTCCTCAGAATAGTTTCAACAAATTTCCTTGTACCGGAAACAATCGACTAAATGATCGTTGATTAAACCGCAAGCTTGCATGTGTGCATAAATCACGGTACTACCCACAAACTTAAATCCGCGGGTAATCAAATCTTTGCTCAGCGCGTCTGATTGCTTGGAGGTAGCTGGCACGTGCTTCAATGTTTTCCATCGGTTTATAATGGATTTGTAATTAACAAAACCCCAGATGTAGTGATCGAATGTGCCAAATTCCTTTTGTACCTCAAGAAATCGTTTGGCATTGTTTACCGCGGCATGTACCTTCAGTCTATTGCGAACGATACTTGGATCCGTTAAAATCTTTTCAATTTTTTTAGAGGTGAACTGTGCCACTTTTTGTGGGTCAAAGTCAGCAAAGTTTTTTCGGTATCCTTCTCGTTTATTTAAGATAGTGCTCCAACTCAGCCCAGCCTGGGCTCCTTCCAAAACCAAAAACTCAAAGTGTTTGCGGTCGTCATGCACGGGCACGCCCCACTCTTCATCGTGGTAGCGAATGTATTTGTCAAACTTCAGGCACCACGGGCAGCGAAACAGTTCATTCATAAAATCAGTGAACCAAATAACGGAAATATTCCTAACTTACTGAATGGTTTATCGGCTAATCGTTTACTCTATGAAAAAAATTATTTTACTTCTGATCGTGCTTCCGATTTTAGGAAATGCCCAAAAAATTGATTTTGATAAAAAGTTGAAAGAACTCGGCATCGAACTTTATCCGCCTACACCCGCCATGGGCAGCTATGTAAAAGTGGTGCGCACCGGCAACTTGTTGTTCTTTGCCGGACATGGCCCCACACGTGCCGACAACACCCACATTCAGGGTAAAGTAGGAAAAGATTTAACCTTAGAGCAGGGCCGAGAAGCAGCAAAGCAAACCGGTATTGCTTTGCTCAGCACATTGAAGGCCGAGGTGGGCAACCTAAACAAAGTAAAACGCATTATAAAGGTACTCGGCATGGTAAACTGTACCGATACTTTCTATGATCAACCCAAAGTAATAAATGGATTTTCTGACTTGATGGTGGCGGTCTTTGGCGAGAAAGGAAAACACGCCCGCTCGGCCGTAGGCATGTACATGCTGCCCTCTAACATTGCCGTAGAAATAGAAATGGTAGTAGAAGTGGAAGACTAAAACGCATGAATTTTAGTGCCCTGCATTCATTTGTACCCCTGCTCAAAATATAACGAGTGCATTTCAAATTGTAGTAGCTTAAAATATACCTGCTCTCTCGCTTGCCACCCTCTGCGCTGAGAGGGGACACATTTTAAATGCGTTAACGTAAGGATTTATAGGGTGAAATCAGTTGAGTACGGTTTCGCGGCAATTTGATATCCATCCAAGAATGATGGTTGGTTTTCGATAATTTCCTTATTTTTACACTCTTAATTAATAGCTATGAACGTATTCTTTTTGATAGGTATGCCCGGTGCGATGGAGTGGGTCGTGATCGGTTTGTTTGTGCTGGTTTTCTTCGGAGCCAAAAAAATTCCTGAATTTGCCAAAGGCCTCGGCAAAGGCATCCGCGAATTTAAAGATGCCGTAAAAGACGTGAAGAAAGAAGTGGATGATGCCGGCAAAGAAGTGCCCAAGCTTGACGAGAAGTAAACCGGTTGCAATCTCTTCCGTACTCCCAAATCCGTAAGCAATTAAATGACGGCCAACTCTCATGTACCGAGTTGGTAAGATGTCATTTGGCCGTTATCGAGCAAAAAAAAAATCTCAATGCCTTTCTCAGCATCTATGCTGATGAAGCGATTCATCGGGCTGAACTGATTGATCAAAAAATAAAAAAACATTCAGCCGGAAAATTAGCCGGCTTGGTTGTGGGCATCAAAGACCTCATCTGTTATAAAGACCATCCCTTACAAGGGGCCAGTAAAATTTTGGATGGGTTCATTTCACAATTCAATGCCACCGCAGTGCAGCGCCTGCTCGATGAAGACGCCATTATCATAGGCAGGCAAAATTGTGATGAATTTGGTATGGGTTCATCAAATGAAAATTCTGCATTTGGCCCGGTGCTGAATGACCTTGACAACAGCCGCGTATCGGGTGGCTCATCAGGCGGATCAGCTGTAGCGGTGCAGGCAGGAATGTGTCAAGTATCGCTGGGCACAGACACGGGCGGATCCGTTAGGCAGCCTGCAGCCTTTTGCGGATTAGTCGGACTCAAGCCCACGTACTCACGCATTTCGCGTTACGGATTAGCGGCCTATGCTTCTTCATTTGACTGCATTGGCATACTGGCCAATCATGTTGAAGATGTTGCGTTGGTTTTGGAAGTGATAGCCGGTGCCGATGAAATGGACAGTACCGTTTCAAGAAAAGAAGTGCCTCTGTATTCACAAGACCTGTCGTCTCAAAATCAGAAATACAAAATTGCTTACCTAAGCGAAAGCATAGAAAACCCTTCACTTCAGCCTGAAATAAAATCAGCTCTAATTGAAACGATTGAAAAATTAAGATCACAAAGTCACACAATCGAACCGATTGATTTTCCGCTGAACGAATACGTATTGCCCACGTATTATATTCTGGCAACAGCCGAAGCCAGTTCCAACTTATCGCGTTACGATGGTGTACGCTACGGTTACCGCAGTCCACACTCCAATGATCTTTCATCGTTATATAAAAAAACCCGCAGTGAAGGATTTGGCAAAGAAGTGCAACGCAGAATTTTGTTGGGCACTTTTGTATTGAGTTCAAGTTATTACGATGCTTACTATAACAAGGCTCAAAAAGTTCGAAGGCTCATCCGCAACAAAATGAAAGAAATTTTTTCGCGTTACGATTTTGTTTTGATGCCCACCGCCCCAACAACTGCTTTCAAGTTGAGTGAGCACTCTTCCGATCCGGTAGAGATGTACCTGGCCGACTTGTTTTCCGTTCAGGCCAACGTGGCGGGTATTCCGGCCATATCAATTCCCAGCGGAAAAGACAAACAGGGCTTGCCAATTGGCCTGCAACTTTTGGCAGATGACTTTGAAGAATGTAAATTGCTGAGATTTTCGAGGGCAATTATTGAAATAAACCGGAGTTGAAAAAACTTTTAATCATATTGTTTATTATTCCATTGCTAGTGCAGGCACAGCAAGCCGAAGAAAAAGATTCTATCGTAGTGGTAAACACTCCGGCCGTCACTGATTCGCTGGCCGCCAAAGACACTGTCAAAACTGAATTGGTCGCAGTGCCCTCAAACCTTGAATTTATTCCGGCCGATGAAACCCCCGAATTGATTGCCGATCGGCTAAGTTGCCTGCAGCAAATCATTCCGCTCGATTACAATGGCAAGGTGCAGGGCTTCATCGATTATTTTTTAGTACGCGATCGCGATTATGTGCGCATGGTGCTGCGCAAAAAGGACTTGTATTTTCCGTTGTTTGAAAAGAAACTGAAAGAGCACCATCTCCCTGACGAGTTAAAATACCTCTCAATCATTGAATCGGGCCTGAACCCGCGCGCCACCTCACGCGCACGAGCCGTTGGCCTGTGGCAATTCATGTCATACACCGGGCGCCACTTCGGCCTGCACAACGATTGGTTTACTGACGACCGGCAAGACCCCGAAAAAGCAACCGAAGCAGCTTGTTTATACTTAGAGCAACTCTATTCGCTCTTTCACGATTGGCCTTTGGCATTAGCCGCCTATAACTCTGGCCCCGGCACAGTGCAGCGTGCCATCCGCAGATCAGGTCATAAAAAAACATTTTGGGAGATTTACAATTTCCTCCCGCGCGAAACGAGATCTTATGTGCCGCAATACATCGCTATCATTTATGCTGTTAATTACGCAGACGAGCACAACATACGCGAAGTAGCCCGTGAAAAAATCATACCGCATGATACCCTAACGGTAAATCAGTTTTTTCAGTTTGATACATTTGCCCACCTGACCAACACCTGCCCCGAAGATCTGCAAAGCCTGAACCCCATCATCAAAAAAAATGCAATTCCCGATGATGGCAAAGTGCGCACCATAAAAATCCCACTGCTGGCAAAAGAAAACCTGATTCAAAAAAGAAAAATGGTCATGGACTCAACGGCTTCCGGAAAAAAAGAATGGGAAGCGATTGCCAAAGCCGTGAGCAACGGCACCTACGGGCGTGATCAGGATGTATATTATGTACGGTATGGCGATGCATTAAGTACCATTGCACAACGCTTTGGAGTAAGTGTGCGCAACTTACGCGAATGGAATAACCTGAATGGAAATTTGATTCGCACCGGGCAGCGACTACTCATTTGGGTAGCACCTCGGGTAAGTAAAATAGAAACTAATTCCAAGACTACAGTTGAGACACCTGCAGCCGAGCATGGCTCTACCCTACAACCATAGGAAAGACCTTAAGCCGCAAATCACAATTCATTTTTTATGAAATGCCCACCAGCTAAGCAGGCCAAACGTTGGCAGTCATGCCTCCCAAACTGGCAATAATCATAGAAAAATATTCCAAATGACATTTCCCAATACGGGAACTTTATATACCTTTGACAAAAGGTTAAGAATTGAGAGTCATTGCAAAGAAGGTACTCCGAGAGTTTTGGACTAAACATTCGGACTGCGAACAACAACTTAAATCTTGGTATCGAGAATCAGAAAAGAGCGAATGGAAAAACACCAATAAAGTAAAAAAAGAGTATCCAACTGCAAGTGTTCTCGGTGACAATAGAGTTGTTTTCAACATAAAGGGAAATAACTACCGACTACTTGTAAAAATTAATTTTCACTATCAAATGATGTGGATACGATTTATTGGAACTCATAAGGAATACGACAGGATTGACGCGACTAAAATTTGATAACTATGAACTTAAAACTGATAAAGACTAAAAAGGACTACCAACAAGCATTGGACAGACTTGAGATAATTTTTGATGCAAAAAAAGGAACTAAAGAAGGAGACGAACTTGAAATATTGGGCATATTGATTGACCAATACGAAAACGAACATTTCCCAATTGACTTGCCTGACCCAATTGAAGCAATAAAATTCAGAATGGAACAACTTGGCTATACTCAGACAGATTTAGCAAAAGTCGTTGGACTCAAAAGTAGAGCGAGTGAAATATTGAGTAAAAAGAGAAAGTTATCGCTGGACATGATTAGACACCTTCATGAAAAATTAAACATTCCAACTGACGTATTGATACAATCTTATTAAACGGCACGAACCGTCAACAAAACGTTTATGCAATTGCGGGGTGTAGTGTTAAATTGCAGGGTATGTTTCAAATGCAGGTCAGTCACGGGGGACAATTTTGCGGCAGGTCAGTCTTAGCATTTCGCTGCGGTGCTAAGCCCTCCTAATCCCGCAACTGTATAAACTCAAACGAGATGTGACATTAAAAATAAAATATTAGTACATGAAATACGATGTGTTTGGTGTGGGCAATGCCATTGTGGATATTGTAACCGAAGTAGATCACCACTTTTTTGAAAAAAACGAAATAGAAAAAGGCGTGATGACCCTGGTGGATGAAAAACGACAACTGCACTTGATGTCGGTCATTGACATGAAGAAAAGCCGATTAAGCGGAGGCGGCTCAGCCGGAAACACAGTGGTTGCGCTAAGTCAGTTTGGAGGAAAAAGTTTTTACTCCTGCCTGGTAGCTCAAGATGAACTTGGAAAATTTTTTCTTGACGACCTGAGCCATCATGGGGTGCACACTAACCTGAAATACGAAAATTGCCCAGCCGGGCACTCAGGCCGCTGCTTAGTAATGACATCGCCCGATGCCCAGCGTACCATGAACACATTCTTGGGAGTCAGTTCATTTTTGTCTCCCCTGCACCTCGATGACGAAGCTATCCGCAACTCATCTTACGTTTACCTCGAAGGCTATTTAGTGGCCAGCCCCAAAGGGCTCGATGCCATGAAAGAGGCAAAAAAAATTGCCGAGCGAAATAAAGTACAAGTGGCGCTCACATTTTCTGACTCGAGCATGGTAAAATATTTTTCAAAACAGATGGAAGAAATTGTGGGTGCCAGCGTTGACCTGCTTTTTTGCAATGAAGAAGAAGCCATGATTTTTACCGGAACAAACTCACTGAGCATAGCCAGAGAGAAATTAAAGTTATCAGCCAAACGGTTTGTTATAACGCGGGGAGCCAACGGTGCCCTGGTATTTGATGGCGACACATTTGTTGACATTGAGCCTTACGCCACAAGAGCCATTGATACCAACGGGGCAGGCGATATGTTTGCCGGAGCATTTTTATATGGCATTACCCACGGCCACAGTTTTGCAGGCTCGGGCAAACTGGCTTCGCTCGCTTCCTCACACGTGGTAAAACAATGGGGGCCACGTTTGCAAAAAACTGAAACAGAAAAAATTTTGAGGGAGTTTAATGGATAACGGTTTACCTTTACTGAATGTTATCCATTCAACCATTTACCTTCAATGCCTTTGCTGAGAATACCTACGTGGTTTTTGACGATACCCGCGAGGCGGTGATCATCGATCCGGGGTGCTACACCCGCGATGAACAAAAAGAACTGGCCTCCTTCATTGACCCAAACAATCTTCATGTAAAGTACATTCTCAACACACACGGACACATCGATCATGTGCTGGGCAATGATTTTGTTAAAGACAAGTACAAAGCCCCTCTGCTTATCCATCCGATAGAAGAACCGGTGTTGCGTTCAGTAAAAAACTATGCACCTGTGTATGGTATGGAGGGATACAAAGAAGCCTTGCCTGACGGCTACCTCAGTGAAAAAGAGCCGGTACAGTTTGGTCATACTCGCTGGCAAGTACTTTTCCTACCCGGGCACTCCATAGGTCACGTGGGATTTTACGATAAGCAAGAAAAAATAGTCATTGCGGGCGATGTACTTTTTGCCGGAAGTATTGGGCGCACCGATTTGCCCGGAGGAGATTTCGATACCCTCATTCAAAGCATTCGCCAAAAACTTTTTTCTCTTCCCGATGAAACGGTGGTCTTTCCGGGGCACGGGCCAACCACCACCCTTGGTGTAGAAAAAATTTCCAATCCTTATTGTGCACTGAACGTAATAAGATGAACTATTTAAAGTATTTACCCAATACTCTCACCTGTGGTAACTTGGTTTGTGGTTGCCTGGGTATTGTTTTTTGTTTAGAAAACAGAAGTGTGCCCACGGCCTATTTTGTATGGGCAGCAGCCGGCTTCGATTTTTTTGACGGCTTTGCCGCCCGCTGGCTAAAGGTTACCTCACCCATTGGTAAGGAATTGGATTCGCTTGCTGATGTAGTCAGTTTTGGTGTGCTGCCTTCGCTGGTGATGTACAAAATGCTCGGGGCTGCGTCCTCCCATCCGTACCTTCCGTTCATTGCTTTTTTAATTGCTGTTTGCTCTGCTCTTCGCCTGGCCATTTTCAACGTGGATGAAACCCAGCATGATTCATTCAAGGGACTTAATACACCCGCCAATACTATTTTTATTACCTCACTGGTTTTTCTTTCGGGCGATGTGGGTGCGTTTGTTCAGCAAGGTTGGATGCTGGTGTTGATCACGTTGGTCTTCTCAGCTTTACTTGTGTCGCGTATTGACATCCTGGCGTTTAAGTTCAAAGATTTTTCGTGGCAGAAGAACAAATTGCGGTTTACTTTTTTGATCTGTGCTGTATTACTTTTAGTGATTATGAAACTGCCGGCTATTCCATTGATTATACTATTGTATATCGCCTTTTCGTTAGCAGGAAAAGCATTGAAATTGGAAGGATAATCGAACCCTTTTGCGTGGTCAAATTTTTACTGTTTTGTGGAATGCTCAGTGCGCTGGATGCCGTAGCGCAAAATTCGGTATTCAACACCGGGCAATGGTATAAGTTTTCTGTTACCTCGGATGGTGTGTACCGTATTGACTACAACACGCTGCAAAAAGCCGGGATAAACCCTTCGCAAATCAACCCAAAAAATATTCAGTTGTACACCAGTCAGCCGGGCATGCTGCCACAAGCTAACAATGCTCAGCGCATCAGTGATCCAGTGCAGGTTGCCATAACCATAGTGGGTGAAGAAGATGGAAAATTTGATACGGGTGATTACATTCTCTTTTATGCACAAGGGCCAAATATTTTTTCGTACAATTTCAAATCCGGATTTTGGGACTATCAAAAAAATTTATTCAGCGACAAGAATTATTATTTTCTTACTTATTCTGCAAGCCCAGGCAAGCGGTTGTCTGCAAGACAAAATTTAGCCGGTAATTTTCCGGTAATCAATCAGTTTAATGACTTTGCCTGTTATGAAAACGACTTGTACAATATTTTACACTCGGGGCGGCAGTGGTTTGGTGAGCAATTTGACCAATCGCTGCAACTCTCCATTCAGTTTAATGTGCCGGGCATCGTTCCCAACTCAGTCATCAAACTCACCAGCCATGTGATGGCGCAGTCTACCAACCCTTGTTCATTCAATGTGAGCATGAACAACGCCTCCATTCTAACCCAGCCTGTAGCCGCCTGGCCTAACACGGAATATGGCACAAAGGGAGTCATTCAAATTGATACCGTTCAGTTTAATGAACAATCTGTTCAGGCTGCACAAAAAACCAATCAATTAATTACCTATCAATTCAACAAAGCTTCACCGGGCTTATCGGTGGGGTACCTGGATTATGTATTGTTCTCTCTGCAGCGGCAACTAAACCTGTATAATGCCCAAACACAATTTGTTTCTGTTGCCAGTACGGCTAATGCAAATTCTACTTTTCAGGTAGGTTCAGTTACTGCATCTTCGTTAGTTTGGGATGTTACCAATTCACTCTCGGCAAAATTGCAGCCGGCAACTTTTAGCAACACACAACTTACATTTTCTACTAATACTGACTCGTTAAAAAAGTTTGTGGTGTTTAATCCCACACAGGTTTCGTTGCCCACAGTAGAATCTGCCGTAGCTAATCAAAATCTTCATGGCATTACTTCGGCTGATTTGCTGATCATTACCAATACGGCTTGGCTTGCGCAAGCCAAGCGGCTGGCCTTTCACAGGCAAAGTCAAAACCAAATGAGCCCCGTAGTGGTTACAACTGACGCTATCTTTAATGAGTACGCAGGAGGTAAACCTGACTTTACTGCTGTGCGTGATTTCATCCGCGATGTGTTTAAAAAATCGGGTGGACAACTCAAATATGTTACCCTTTTTGGCCGAGGTTCGTACGACTACAAAAACCGTGTTTTAAGTAACACCAATTTCGTTCCGATTTACGAATCATATAATTCCCTTGACCCGCTGGCGTCCTATTCTTCCGATGACTATTTTGGTTTTCTTGAAGACAGTGAAGGCGCCTGGCCAGAAAATCCGGCTGTCAATTATTCACTCGATGTTGGCATTGGCCGGCTACCGGTCAAAACTCTGGCCGAAGCTCAGTTGGTTGTCAATAAACTGATTGATTACGAAACTAACTCCAAACGGCTGACTTCGTGGAGCAACCAGTTTCTTTTTGTGGGAGACAGCGGGGATGCCAACCTACACCAAAGTTCAGCCGATCAGTTGGCTACAACGATTGACCAAAACTATGTTGATTTTTCATCTAAGCGATTCTTTGCTGATTCTTATCCGGCCGTTAGCGAGCCGGTAGGCCAACGAAACCCCGGGGCAATGAAGTCCCTTGATCTGGCTATACGAAAAGGATATGCCCTTGTAAATTATACCGGGCATGGCTCTGAGCAATTGTGGTCAAACGAACAGTTTCTGACTCCTGATTTGGTTCAGCGTTTAGAAAATGCTCCGTATTATCCTCTGTTTATTACAGCAACCTGCGACTTTGGGCGCAACGATGATCCATCCATTATTTCATCGGGCGAACTTTTGCTGCTGCAAAATGGCGGAGGGGGGATCGGGTTAATTACTACTTCGCGTTTGGTCAGCTCGGCTACTAACTTTCCGTTGAACCAGGCTTTTTATCAATCTCTTTTCAATAAAGTCAATAACTCTTTTAGAACCATTGGGTCAGTATTTAAAGACACCAAAAACAACAGTCTGGCCGGCATCAACAACCGCAATTTTTCATTGATCGGAGATCCGGCCATGAAATTAATTTTGCCCAACAACCAAGTGGTGGTCAATCAGATCAAAACCCTTTCGGGGGTTGATACCGTAAGAGCACTTTCACAAGTAACCATAACAGGGCAAATTCAAAACAACGGTACACCGCTCACTAATTTTAATGGAACAGGATTTGTAACCGTGTACGACAAACCCCAAAACTTAGTCACCCTCGGAAACCCTAACAACAACACCAATCCCCCTGCTCCGCCATACAGCTACTCCGAGCGTGATAATAAATTATTCAATGGAAGTTTTTCTATTGCTCAAGGGTCTTTTCAATTCGATTTTATCGCACCCGATAACGTGATCAGTAACTATGACAAAGGCAAACTGAGTTTTTATGCTACCACACCTGATGGTGCAACAGCCACCGGAGGCTACACTAATTTTATTGTGGGTGGAGTTGAGCCTGCACCAATACCCGACACAACCCCGCCTACCATAAAATTGTTTTTGAGCGACAGCACTTTTGTAAATGGGGGGACTGTCAGTTCAAACACGCAGTTATATGCACAGCTATTTGATAAAAGCGGAATTAACACCGCATCGGTCAACCCACAAAAAGATATTATCGCCACGCTTGACAATAAGTGGGGCTATGTGTTAAATGATTACTACACAGCCAACATTGATAACTTTACCAAAGGAACCATTACCTATCCGCTTGACACGCTAAGATCAGGTAGGCACCAGCTTACACTCACCGCATCCGATACCTATAACAACACGGCTTCATCCACTATCAATTTTATAGTAGCTGAAGGATCGGGAATAGTGGTAACCAATTTCATCAATTACCCCAATCCATTTCAAAGCGGTCTAGAAACCATTTTCCAATTCAATCAAACCCGAGCCGGGGAAGACCTCGAAGCCACACTCACTATTTTTGATCTGTATGGAAATATCATCGCTACAGTCAATTACTCCATCCCGGCCAGTACTTATGAAGTGAAATTGGGCACGTGGGATGGAAAAAATACAGACGGAACAAAATTCAGCCCGGGTTTATACGTTGCACATGTTTCTGTTCGTTCCTTGGTGGACGGAACTCAAAATGAGCAATCAACCAAGTTAATTATTATGAATTGATTACCTTTATCCCCGCATTTTTAGTATGAGAAAATTTCTATCGGCTTGGCTTTTTGTAGGGTTAGCTCCTGTGATTGTAAACGCACAAGGCACTTCCGGTCAGGTAGTTGGCCAAGACTCTTCCAACCATGTCATTACAACTGCTATGCCTTTCTTGGGGATAACGCCCGATTCGCGCGCAGCCGGTATGGGTGATGTAGGCGTAGCCACTTCGGCCGATGCCAACTCCAGCTATTGGAATCCTGGAAAGTTAGTGTTCATAGATAAAGGCGGGATGGGTTTCTCAACTTCTTATACTCCTTGGCTTGCCCGGATCATCAACGACATGAAATTGCTTTACCTCACTGGTTTTTATCGCATTGATCGCAATCAGGTGGTCTCTGCAGCACTCAAGTATTTTGATATGGGTGATGTACAATTCAGAACGGATCAAAATATTGAAAACGGGCGTTATAATCCTCGCGAGTTTGCATTTGATGTTACCTATTCAAGACTTCTTACTGAACATTTCGGCTTGGGTGGTTCATTGAGATATGCCCGCTCAAACCTCACCGGTGCTATACCCGGTTATGCCGATGCCAAGGCCGCCAATACCGTAGCCGTAGATATTGGTGCTTTTTATACCAAGCAGTTTGAAAGCCACAACTCCTCGCTTTCGTTGGGCGGATCCATCACCAATTTTGGATCAAAGGTTACCTACACAAGTCCTTCCAGTAAAGATTTTATTCCTGTCAACTTACGACTGGGGGGTGCATTCAAAACAGAATTAGATCAACTGAACAGCTTAACATTTGCGTTAGATTTTAATAAACTGATGGTGCCCAGTAACAATACCGCCCAAAATAAAAATCACGGTACGCCACTCTTCAGCGGAGTTTTCGGATCATTTACTGACGCTCCTTTATCAAGAGAACTGGCCGAAATTAAAATTGCTACCGGGGTGGAGTATTGGTATAACAATTTTTTCGCAGCACGGGTAGGTTATTTTTATGAAGCCAAAGACGAGGGTAACCGCAAATACCTCACAGCCGGTATGGGAATTCGCTACGAAATGGCTAACCGCGATGTGTTTGGACTTGATATGGCTTACATGGTGCCTACCGTCTTGGGCAACAATGCACTGGCACAAACTCTCCGCTTTACATTATTCTATGTTATGCCCGTAAAAACGGCCAAGCAAAATGACACGCCTAACGACTAATTTCTTTGAATGATCGACCGAACGGTTGCCCCTGGTTTTTCTAAAAATTTTTCATTCCATCTTCCACAGCCGGAAATTTTTACTCTTACTAATGGAATAGACTTGGTCTTTTTGCCCGATGTTAGGCAAGAGATAATTAAATTGGAAGTGGTATTCTCAGCCGGCAAATGGTATGAACCTCAAAACGGCATCTCTCACTTTACGGCATCTCTTCTTGATAAGGGTACTCCCCACCAATCAGCCAAAGAAATTTCAGAATTTTTTGATTATTACGGAGCCCATGTGGAAATTATTTCTGGCTACGATTATTCTTCTGTTTCATTATACTCACTGAGTAAAAACCTTAGTAAAGTTTTTCAGCTATTCGGAAGCATCCTCACTTCTCCTACATTTCCTGAAAATGAATTAGAACTACACAAAAAGCTATCCATTCAAGACCTGAAAGTGAATAACAAAAAAAACAGTTTTGTGGCTTCCCAGTTATTGCGAAAAAATATTTTTGGAAAGGATCACCCCTACGGAACAAGCCTGGAAGAACACGATGTTACCGCTATAACCATTGACCAAATCCGACTCTTCTACCGCGCCAAGTACTCACCAACTGCAATTTATTTGCTGGGGAACATTGCCCGACCCGAACTCAAAGAACTGATTGATTATTTTTCAAAACTCCCTGTCGTAAAACTTTCAGAAAAACACATTGAGTTAAATCCTTTCAAAGAAAATATTCATCAACCCATGCCTGATAGTGTTCAAACATCCATTCGTTTTGGCCGAACTACCATTAACCGGTTGCATCCCGATTTTCCCAGTTTACTTCTTTTGAATCATCTTCTGGGAGGATACTTTGGGTCACGCCTAATGAAAAACATTCGCGAAGAAAAAGGCCTGACTTATGGGATCTACTCATCGGTTCAACCACTCAAACAACACTGCATGATGACTATTGGTGCAGATGTAAACTCTGAAGCACTACTAATCATTACAGAAGAGATAAATAAAGAACTCAACAAACTGATCAGTCATCCCGTTTCAGAAAAAGAATTACAAGTTTCAAAAAACCATTTTCTGGGAAACTTACAACTTGAAGTTTCAAATCCTTTTTCTGTGATGGAAAAAATAAAAATTTTAAAATTATATCAATTGAACTCTGCTTTCTATTATAATCTAATCCAATCAGTTGATTCGATTGATAATAAAACTCTTCAGGCATGTGCGGCTAACTACCTGCATTCATTTCAAACTGTTTCTGTTGGTTAATAAAATATTATAAAATAATAAGGATACATCCCCCATTATTGACGGTCTTATACAATGGCAATTAAACCTACATAACGAGCATATCCTTGGCAGACAGTTTAATGTGGGTGCAGTAACGAAACTTTCTCTTTTCAGATTAAGCACTAAGTATAATTTTTCAAAAGTGAATACTATTTCGTTAAGAGCAAGTTTTGCATTTTGATGAGAAAAGGAGCATTTGAAAATTACGTTTTTAGACTTACTATTTCAAAATCTATCCTCAGTTAGTATGGTTGCAACGTATGCCTTTCCTATCAGGTCTAATTGTTAAATGACTTCCTGAACTTCCCACTTTTCTGACAGCATAAAAAGAAAAAAGGTTATCTCAGAACTGAG
>JAFEAL010000019.1 GCA_018266435.1 Bacteroidota bacterium
CTTTGTCTACTTACAGGGGGAGTTTACGCTATCCATCGAAACGGCTTCAATTTTGATGCGAATGATTTGTTATTGCTGCAGCTGCTCAAAGACTTTTTGCAGCACGCCACTCTTCGCCCATCGATTCATCCGGGGTATAGATAGTGTGCCAGTTACCGAAGCGTTTGGGTAGTCCGCGTCATTTGCAGCCATGTTCGGTAACATACAGAATAGCATTGAGAATTTATGACTGACATTGCCGCGCTGACGTGGCATACAGTGTTCAATCTGTTGATATTGAGTTTCGCTGATTTCCATCATCATATTATATCATATAGTGTTAACAGGCCCTAGCAAGGGGATTGCAATGGTTCACGACGATTGATCATGAATGCTTGGAACGCCTGTTATCGGGTATTCCCACAAATTCTCGGCAGGCAATCCCCGAGAGCTGATTGAGACTGAGAAGCAAGAGCAAGAAATCGCAGGAAAAAGCAAGATACAGTAGGTATTCGAATGCCAAAACTAGCGCTTGAAAAGAGGTAAAGTAAAAAAGAGGGAAACAGTGAATGACGTATCACGTACCTTTATTGGAATTTACCCAAATGTAGGTTATGTTACCGACATAGACCTGATTCGGTTTGGCAAAATCAAACTGTCGATTCAGTTGTTCTCGAATACCGATTGCTTATGATTGCTGTCAGTTCATTTTTCTTGTAAATTAAGTAGGTTTGTCCCATGATAATTTCACGGGATAAATAACTATACTTGATTTTAAAGAAACAGCTAATTAATATTATAAAATAATAACTAATATTGGATAAGTAATGTGTAGAAAGAGTTGGTCGTGAAAATCATCCTTTTTGCTAACACAGATTGGTATCTTTACAATTTTCGCCTAGCACTTGCAATAGCTGTACGTAAAGCAGGCCATGAGGTGATACTTGTATCACCTCATGGCCCCTATGGTGTCAAACTCGAATCATTAGGATTTCGTTGGATTGTGGCTCCTATGGAGCGCCGTAGTCTTAACCCATTTCGAGAATTAGCATTTATCAATTGGCTATATAAGTTAATTCGTACAGAAGATGTTGATCTGGTACATAGTTTTACTATCAAGAGTGCAATTTATGGAGCGATAGCGGCGCGCTTTGCCGGTGATCGTGCACGTGTGAGCGCTGTTGCTGGATTAGGATATGTATTTACAAGTCGTGATCGACGTGCAAGGCTTTTGCGCCCGTTAGTACGTGCGATAATGCGTTTTAGTATGGATGGTAAGAAGGCACGACTTATTTTACAAAATCCGCATGATGTCGCTTTATTTAAGGCTGCTGCTATTTTTGATTCTTCGCGCATTCGTTTAATCCGTGGTTCGGGTGTAGATTGTTCCAAATTCTCGCAATGTGCTATACGTGCTCCAGGTGAGCCCCTTCGTGTATTGTTAGCGGCTCGCTTATTATGGGACAAGGGCTTAGCAGAATACGCGAAAGCGTCGAGAATATTGAAAGCCCAAGGTCGATCTGTTCGTTTCTTACTTGCCGGTAATCCGGATCTAGGGAATCCAGATGCTGTTCCCGAATCCACGGTAATGTCATGGGTCAACGAAGGACTCATCGAATGGCTAGGTCATGTAGATGATATGCCTTCCTTGTTTGCTTCGGTTCATGCCATGGCTTTACCAACGGCATACGGTGAAGGCGTACCAAGATCATTAATTGAAGCGGCAGCATGTGGTCTAGCTTTGGTCGCTACAGATGCTCCTGGTTGCCGAGAAATCGTAATAAACGAGGTGAATGGTTTCTTAGTACCACTAAGAAGTTCTGAAGCATTGGCAGAAGCCATCGCTCGTATTGATGATAATCCAGAATTAGCCGCAAAAATGGGAGAAGTATCAAAAACCAAAGCAATATTAGAGTTTGATGAAAATATTGTGATCAAACAAACTTTAGCGGTTTATGAGGAGTTGTTATAAGTTAGCAGTAAAACATAAGGCTATTCTAGACTCACGGTACAACAAGTGATTCGGAAAGCTGATTATTAGTTTCATTTGATTCTGTAAAGCGGTTTACATCATCAACATAAGCCGTCATTGTGTGAGTTCCGTTAGGAATATTATAAGGTCCGCCATCGGTGCCAATAGTAACGGATGCTCCTGCAGCCAGAGGACCAGGTACGGCACCCCAGGTTACGAAATTATTATCCACTGAATATCCCACGCCGATAACTATGCCAGCAGGGGTTGCTGCAGTGCCCTGGTTTTTCACCGTGCTTGTAAATATGCCATTGGCATAGGAAAGTTGTGTGACAATAACGTCGGGAAGTAGTGGGGTGGTTGTGTTAGCCACCGTTATACTCACACCCTGACTTGTTGTATTATTTCCATCTGCATCGCGTGCAACGGCTGTAATCGTGTAGGGACCATCAGCTACAGCCGTGCTATTCCATATTACAGCATAAGGTGAAGTAGTATCTTCAGCACCGATATTAGTGTTTCCGAGTTTAAACTGCACGCCTGATACGCCGATGTCATCAGTTGCATTGGCAGAAATCGTTACAGCAGAGCCTGCCACAATAGCACCACTTGTTGGGGCAGTGATAGAAACGGACGGAGCTGTTCCATTGACAACAAGTG
>JAFEAL010000001.1 GCA_018266435.1 Bacteroidota bacterium
CAGGTAAACACACTTTCCAGGCGTGCTCCTTCAACCACTCGGACACCTCTCCTAAAATTTTAGAGCGCAAAACTAACTATTTTTTTATTCTGACTTGTTTATTTTTGCCGATAACAATTTTGATTGGAAAATCTAAACAATTCCCGTACCGTTCGTGCTTGGTGTATGTACGACTGGGCCAACTCAGTTTACTCACTGGTCATCACTTCTGCCATCTTTCCGATTTACTATCAGTCTGTTACTACTTCGCCTGATAGAGGTGATGTGGTCAGTTTTTTGGGCTTTGAAGTAGTTAACTCGGTGTTGTATTCTTATGCCTTATCTTTCTCATTTTTAATTATTGCCCCGTTACTTCCATTATTGTCGGGTATGGCCGATTACACGGGTAACAAAAAAATATTCATGAAATGTTTTTGCTATACCGGTGGATTGGCTTGCATGGGTTTTTATTTTTTTAACGCATCAACGCTTTATTGGGGTATATTTTGTGTAGTGATGGCGAGCATCGGTTATTCGGGAAGCCTTGTATTTTATGATGCATTTCTGCCGGAGATTGTATCGGCCGACCGGTATGATAAGACGAGTGCAAAAGGCTATTCATACGGCTACTATGGAAGTGTGTTGATGATGATTGTGGCTTTGGTTTTTATTTTGAAGCCGGATGCATTCGGTTTTGCAGATGCTGGCTCGGCTACCCGGTTCTCATTTTTATTAGTAGGCCTGTGGTGGATTGGCTTTGCGCAAATTCCTTTTGCGTTGTTGCCCGATAACCCCTTTCACCGCCACCCGGGTAAACAAAAACTGATGAAGGGGTATTATGAACTGGTAAAGGTTTGGAGTAGCCTGAAAGAAAATCGCAATATCAAGTTTTACATTTTATCGTATTTCTTCTACAACATGGGAGTGCAAACCGTAATGTATTTGGCCGCTACATTTGGAGCGAAAGAATTAAAATTGCCTGATTTTAAATTAATTGCCACGGTGCTGCTCATTCAATTAGTAGCAGCCGTTGGAGCAAATGTGTTTGCCCGTTTTTCCGAGAGAAGGGGTAACCGGATGGCGTTAATTACCATGATTTGTTTTTGGATTCTGATTTGCTTCGCTGCCTATTTCATTAATCACGAATATCAGTTTTATGCAGTCGCGTTAGCCGTGGGTTTGGTGATGGGGGGAATTCAGGCGCTTTCGCGCGCCACCTATTCAAAATTGATTCCACAAAATGCCATTCAGCATGCCTCGTACTTTAGTTTCTTTGATGTAACGTTTAATCTGTCAGTGGTGGTGGGTACTTTCAGCTATGGACTGATTGAACAACTTACCGGAAGTATGCGCAACAGCACGTTGGCATTGGCTTCGTATTTTGTAGTTGGGTTAATCTTATTTCTGAACGTAAAATCGAAAGAAATAACCAGAAGCCATCACTAATGATACACGCGTCTTGGTGAACGGAGTAAAGCAATCGCAAATTTGCAATAAGAATGGAGTAATACTTCGGTTGTTCCTCACTCGCAAAGCCGCACCAAGTATCTTTTGAGATGAGTTCGCTAGAGATAAAAATTATTTTCCGCCAAGACTTGCTGTTACTTTTTTAACAAACTCCCCCGCTTTGTTAGGGGCTAGCCAACGGGCAACAATTATTAAATCACGTTCCTGGTCAATAAAGATGAAGTTTCCGCCAAACCCATTGGCATAAAATATATTTTTTGAAATATCGCCAAGCTGATGTTCTTCATTCAACCACCACATAAACCCGTAAGATTTATTGGCTGCCGAGGGTTGACACGACATCTTGATCCATTTCTCCGAAACCAGTTGTTGATTTTTCCATTTTCCGTTTCGTGCCAAGAGTAACCCAAACCGGCCCTGATCCATTGTGTTGATGAAAAGCCCACCCCCAAAATGCCCGCCTCCGCTCACAGATTGTATCATCAGACCGTCCATGGGTACATACGAATTTTCATACCCGTACCAACGCCAGGTAGGTGAGGCACCTATCGGATCCATGATTTTCTCTTTCAACACAATGGGCAAAGGTTTTCTTACTACCTGCAACAATGAATAGGCGAGAAGATTTACCCGTACATCGTTGTATTCAAAGGTGCTTCCAGGCTCAAGTAATTTTCTGTTTTTCCACTCGTCAATGCCACCCTGCCTGGGCGGACGATCAGCCCAATCACATTGATCAAATAAACACCCTGACCAATCTGATGACTGCGTGAGCAAATGTCGCCAGGTGATTTTAGCATTGTGCTCCCCATCAAATTTTTCTTCTACATAATCACCTGCGGGTTCATCTACATTTTTGATCAAATGCGCATCATACGCTACCCCTGCAACCGTAGAGAGAAAACTCTTTGTTACGCTGAAGGTCATGTCTACGCGCTTAACATCGCCCCATTGTGCAGCGATGTATCCGTTTTTGATAATTAAACCATTTGGTTTTCCGCGCGGTTTCATTGGGCCGGCAATTTTGTAGCCCGGTTCATTGGCATAAGCTTTTAAGTTTGCAATGCGCAGGTCAACATCGGTTTGGGTTTCGTTTTGCAGCGCAAACTTTACAGCACTGTCAAGCAGGGCTGCATTTATTTTTAATTCGCCAGGCTTTTTAGTTTGCCAAATGGAATCAGGATAGTAGGGATTTTGCCCGAAGAGCTTGGCGGAGAGCAGGACATAAAAAAAGAATAGAGGAACGCATTTCTTTTTCATGCTGAAAAATTTACGAATTGAATCAATACTGTAAATGCTTCACCGTCATTCCATTATTGATAAGTTGTTTGAGTGAGTCAATTCCAATTTTCACATGTAAGTCTACAAAGTTGGAAGTTACTTTGTGGTCACTGGCCTCGGTCTTCACACCATCAGGCACCATGGGCTGATCAGAGACCAACAGCAGTGCGCCTGCCGGTATTTCATTGTAAAATGCGGTTGAAAAAATGGTGGCTGTTTCCATATCAATACCCATAGCACGGATTTTTACCAGGTATTCTTTAAAATGTTCATCCCATTCCCACACTCTGCGGTTTGTTGTATAAACAGTTCCTGTCCAATAATCCTGATTGTAATCACGAATGGTAGTAGAGATGGCTTTCTGCAAGGCGAAGGCGGGAAGTGACGGTACTTCAGGAGGAAAATAATCGTTAGACGTTCCTTCTCCGCGAATGGCCGCGATGGGAAGGATCAGGTCGCCAATTTCATTTTTCTTTTTTAGTCCACCACACTTACCCAGAAATAAGCATGCCTTGGGCATGATGGCGGTGAGGCAATCCATGATGGTGGCCGCATTAGGGCTGCCCATACCAAAGTTGACGATGGTAATACCTTGTGCCGTGGCACTGAGCATGGCTTTGTCTTCGCCACAGACCGGCACATCGTGCCATTCGGCAAACTTGCGTACATAGTTATCAAAATTGGTGAGTAAAATATACTGCCCAAAGTCTTTCAAGGGCACACCGGTATAGCGCGGCAGCCAGTTTTCTACAATTTCTTTTTTAGTTTTCATACGATATATCAAAATTCCGGATTCTAAATTCAAAATCTTGAAAGATCAAAATGTACTTTTGAATCTTAAATTTCGAATGATAAACTCCGATGTACAAACTCAATCTGCCAACTTTTGATGTTTCGTTGAAGAAAGAGCATGGCAAAGTATGGATTTTTGATGTGATTCGAAAAAAATACCTTGTACTCACACCCGAAGAATGGGTGAGGCAACATGTAATCCATTATTTGATAACCGAAATGAAATACCCGAAATCGCTTTTTCGTATTGAAGGAAGCCTGACGTATAACAAACTACAGAAGCGATCAGATATATTAATTCACGACCGGTCAGGCAAACCGTGGTTGCTCATCGAATGCAAATCACCGACTATTAAACTCACCCAAAAAGCATTTAACCAGGTAGCGGTTTACAACATGACGCTCGGAGCAAAATACCTGGCGGTTACCAACGGCATGGCTCATTTTTATTTTGAAGCCGGGCAGCCGGGCAGGGAAGCAAAAATACTTCAGGTATTGCCTCAGTTTGAATAATGAGAGAGAATGATACCCCTGTGTTTCAGGTGGTGCACAGTCAAACATATAATTTGCGACCCCGTAACCTAAACCAGCATGTCTTCTAAAGAACAGTTAAAGCACACCTATCAGCTTCTTCAGCTTGAACGGCAGGCTGACCTTGAGCAATACCGGCAAAAGGTATTGATGCACTCGCTGCATGACCGTGTGAAAGAAGGTGTAACCTGGTATCCGGTGCGTTTGTTGCGCGACTATGTAGGCACGGGCGAACGCATCATGATTGAAATAGAAAAAACCAACACACGCCATCAGCCACATTCATTCCAAAGTGGAAAAGCCGTAAACTTATTTACCAATGCTTCCGGCAAGCCCGGGAAGCAACACGTGAGCGGAGTGGTTAATTATGTGATGGAAAACTCAATGACCATTACCCTGAATGGCGATGACTTGCCCGACTGGATTGATGCCGGCTCGCTGGGTGTAGACGTGATGTTTGATGAAATGACATACCGCGAAATGGAATACGCGCTTCGTAAAGTGATGGAGGCAGAAGATAACCGGGTAGCTGAATTGAGGGAAATACTTCTTGGTATTGACCACTTGTTACCGGGTACAGAAAAACCAATCAACAGCCAGAATTCAGCATCTGGTATTCAACCTTCGGTATCCGTTTTACTAAACAACAGTCAACGAGAGTCAGTACAAAATATATTGACGGCACGTGATGTTGCCTTCATTCACGGCCCGCCCGGTACAGGAAAGACCACCACGCTGGTTGAAGTAATCCGGCTGACTATTCAGCAAGAACATCAAGTACTGGTCTGCACACCAAGTAATGCTGCCGTGGATTTATTAGTTGAGAAGTTGAGTGCCATGAATTTGAATACCGTGCGCATTGGCCACCCGGCCCGCGTTACCGAGCAGTCGCTTGACAAAACATTGGATGCACGAATATCGGCACATCCTCATTTTGGCGAATTGCGCGCGTTACGAAGAAAAATGGAGCAACTCCGTCATCAATCCGGTCAATACAAAAGAAATTTCGGTCACTTCGAGCGCGAGCAGCGAAAAATGTTGCGCGATGAGGTAAAGGCCATGAAAGCGGATGCTGACCTGTTGGAGTTTTACATCGTTACCGATTTGCTCAACCAGGCCGAAGCCATCTGTTGTACACTGGTGGGTTCGTCTCACCCCTCATTGAAAGGAAGAAAATTCAAAACCGTATTCATTGACGAAGCCGGGCAAGCACTTGAACCAGCCTGCTGGATACCGTTGCTGCGGTCACAACGAGTGATTTTTGCCGGAGATCATTGTCAACTCCCACCTACGATCAAATCATTTGAAGCAGCAAAGCAAGGCTTATCAAAAACATTGTTTGAAAAGGGTATTGAAAAATTTCCTCAGCTTGCTTCGATGCTGCAAGTACAATACCGTATGCACGAATCCATTATGGAGTTTTCATCGCAGTATTTTTACAAAGGTCAGTTGATTGCACATGGTTCCGTTAAACATGAATTGCTTCGCCCACATGAACAGCCCATCGAATTTATTGATACGGCCGGCTGTGGATATGACGAAAAGCAAGACCCCGAAACGCTGAGCCGGTACAATTCATCTGAAGCTGAACTTTTGATTCACCAGGTAGAGCGGTTGGTAGAATTAGTAGGTGTTTCATCGTGGCTGGATGAAAAAATTACCCTGGGCATCATTACCCCATACAGCGCTCAGGTAGATCGTCTTCAGCGGCTGGCCGAAACTTCAGAAATTTTAGAACCCATTCACCGGCTCATTTCCATCAATACGGTAGATGCGTTTCAGGGGCAAGAGCGCGATGCCATAGCCATCAGTTTTGTGCGCAGCAACGACCGGGCTGAAGTAGGCTTTCTGGCCGACATCCGCAGAACGAATGTAGCCATGACACGGGCCAGAAAAAAACTGATCATGGTAGGCGACAGCGCCACCTTGGGCGCCCATCCGTTTTATGCTCAACTGATTGACTTTTTACAACAAAAAGGATTTTATACGAGTGTGTATTCGTTATAGCAGAGTTGTTATTTTTGTACTTTAAACGAATCAACTATGAAACTGCTTGCTGTTATTTTTCTGCTACAATTTGGATTGATTTATAACCCAATCCAACTTTTTAACACCTCGCTTACCGTAACCGTACGTGATGAACTGGGCAATACCGTTGAGGGGGTTTCGGTAAAAATCTTTGAGAAGCAAGAAGACTTTACCAAAGAAGTAAATGCTGTGGAAGAAGCCACCACCGATAAGAAAGGAATTGCCAAATTTAAAAAGCTGAAACCTGAGTCGTATTTTATCTTATGCCGCAAAGGAGATAAAGACAATGTAGGCGGAGGGGAGAAGGTAGGCCAACTTAAAAAGGGCGAGTTCAACAAAGTTACCGTTGTTATCCAGTAGCGTGGAGCGGACTGACCTGATCCGGGCTCTTCAAACCTATGAAACGAGGTTTACTGAAGAGCACACTTTTATTCCTTCTTTTTTGGATTTGCTAACCCACACAGATTGTTATCAACGAACTCACTTGCCGGGTCATATCACCGGCTCAGCCTGGATCGTAAATCAATCTCAAACAAAATCATTGTTGGTACACCACGGTAAATTGAACCGATGGATGCAGCCGGGCGGCCATGCCGATGGCGATGAAAATATTTTTAGTGTGGCGCTGAAAGAAGCCGAAGAAGAAACAGGACTGACTAGTTTTAAAAAAACTGAATCAATTTTTGATATTGATATTCACATAATCCCGGCCCGGAAAGATTTTCCTGAGCATTTACATTTTGATGTACGTTTTATGTTCACCGCTAATGAAAAAGATGAAATTACAGTGAGCGATGAATCGCACGATGTAAAATGGATTGCATTTGATGAAATGGAAAAATATACTTCTGAGCGATCGGTTTTGCGGATGAAAGAAAAAATACTGTGTGGCTGAGATTGGAAAAGATATTGCCAAAGCAAAAACATTGCTTGAAGAAGGAAAGCTGGTGGCTATACCAACTGAAACGGTATATGGCCTGGCGGCCAATGCACTCGATGTGCAAGCAGTAACCAAAATTTTTAAAGTCAAAGACCGTCCATATTTTGATCCGCTAATCGTACATGTTTCTGATGCTGGCGCTATCATAAACTACTCTGTCCAAGTTCCGGCCAAAGCAAAGTTATTAATTGATCTATTCTGGCCTGGGCCTCTTACTGTTTTACTAGAAAAAAAAGGTAAAATCCCCGATTTGGTTACTTCCGGCCTCGATCGGGTAGGGCTTCGCTGCCCCAATCATCCGCTTACGCGACAGCTACTCAAGTCTCTTGCGTTTCCACTGGCAGCACCAAGCGCCAATCCGTTTGGGTACATCAGCCCCACAAGACCTGAGCATGTAAACGATCAACTTGGAAATAAAATTGAATACATTTTAGATGGCGGTGAATGTAATGTAGGAATTGAATCAACCATTATCGGGTTTGACAATGATCAGGTTATCATCTACCGCGTAGGCGGTTTGAGTGTTGAGGCCATTGAATCTGTAGCGGGAAAAGTAATTATAAATGCACCGTCTGCTGCCCATCTCAATTTACCCGGGCAGTTGCTTAGCCACTATGCTCCCCGTAAGCCACTGGTAGTGGGCAGCATTGACAAACTGCTTGAAAAACATTTTTCAAACTCAATCGGAGTTTTAACTTTTCAAAAAAAATATCACGCAGAGGTTATCAAAAAACAAATTGTGCTATCGACTTCAGGAAATTTAGAAGAAGCAGCACAGAAATTATTTTCAGCCATGCGAGAGATGGATCAATCAGGTGTTGACCTGATTCTTGCCGAGGAAGTACCCAATGTAGGGCTGGGTAGAGCAATCAATGACCGGCTAAGAAGAGCTTCTCATAAATAATGACTCAATCATACAATCTCATTTTAGGTTTTCATCTCTTTTCCTAACTTGTAGAAAATCATTTATTATGAAATCAACAGTACTTGCTTTCTTGGTTTCAGCTATTTCATTCTTAGCATTTTCTCAGTTAAAAGTGAAGGGAGAAAAAGATAAACAATTTGTTGCGCAGGAACTTGATAGAAAGTTTTCAAAATCTTGCACCATTGCCAAACAAATTTGGAGTTGGGCTGAAATGGGATACTTAGAACAAAAAAGTTCTGCCTTGCACCAGGAGACATTAAAAAGTGCTGGCTTCAGTATCCAAACCGGAGTAGCTGATATTCCTACGGCATTTGTTGCCACGTATGGAAGCGGGAAACCGGTAATTGGAATTTTAGCTGAGTTTGATGCTTTGCCCGGGCTTTCGCAAGATTCGGTCCCCTACAAAAAACCAATTCGCGAAGGTGCACCTGGTCATGGTTGCGGTCATAACTTATTTGGCACAGCTTCCGTAACGGCTGCCATCGCCATAAAAGATTGGCTGGTAAAGAATAATCGTTCGGGAACAATCAAAGTATTTGGTACCCCGGCAGAAGAAGGTGGCGGAGGAAAAACATATATGGTTAAGGCCGGATTATTTAATGGTATAGATGCCGTGCTGCACTGGCATCCGGGTAACAGCAACCAAGCCAACCCCGAAAGTTGTTTGGCCAACATCAGCGGAAGATTTCGCTTTCACGGGGTAGCCGCTCATGCTGCTGCCAACCCTGACGCAGGCAAGTCAGCCTTAGATGCCGTTGAATCAATGGATTATATGGTAAACCTCATGCGCGAGCACGTACCCCAGGAATCACGCATTCATTATGTAATCACCAAAGGCGGGCTCACCTCCAATGTGGTTCCTGATTTTGCCGAAGTGGAATACACCGTGAGGCATCCTGATGTAACCATGACCAAAAAAATATGGGCCCGTGTGGTGAAGTGTGCAGATGCGGCTGCCATGGGAACTGAAACTACAATGGATTATGAACTGGAGTCAGGCCTATACAACCTGTTACCCAATGAAACGCTTTCTAAAATCATGCACGATAATTTGACTATGGTTGGTGGCGTAAAATATACTCCGGCAGAAATCGAGTTTGCCCAAACACTTCAAACATCATTCACCGGTAAAAAGCCGGATGTGAGAGATGCCGCAACGGTTGAACCCTATCGTACCGGTGTTTTTTTTCCTGCCTCAACTGATGTGGGTAACATCAGTTGGGTAGTGCCTACGGTTGGTTTGAGTACGGCTACCTGGGTGCCCGGCACACCCGCACACTCCTGGCAAAGCACCTCAACAGGTGCCATGGGTATAGGCCTAAAAGCCATGCTCAACGCCAGCAAAACTATTGCTATGACTGGTGTAGACCTTTTCAATAATCCCACAGCTATCGATGCGGCCAAAACTGAACTAAACAATAGACGAGGAGGTGATTTTAAATACGAATCTTTGGTGGGCGACCGCAAACCACCGTTGGATTACCGCAAAGATCAAGTAAAATAATTTTGTGTAATTGATAGTATACCTTTTTGATTTGCGCGTGACAATAATGAGTAACGTTAATCTTGGATATATTTTTTCATGAAAAAAATTTTAGTTCTGACAGGTGGTGGAGATTGCCCCGGCCTCAACGCAGTGATTCGTGGAATAGCTAAACGTGCACGAAAAGAAAAAAACTGGGAACTGTATGGTAGCATCGAAGCATTTAATGGAGTGCTGAATGAGCCGCAGGAAATTGTGAAGCTTACATCAAAACGAACGGCCGGCATTCACGTGCGCGGGGGCACGATACTAAAAACAACTAATAAGTCTAACCCCATAAAATACCCGGTACCTCAGCCAGACGGTTCCATAAAATTCATTGACCGGTCAGATGAGTTAGTTGACAAGTTGAAAAAATTAGATTTTGATGCTGTGATCAATATTGGTGGCGATGGCTCACAAAAAATTTCAAAAGTGTTGCACGACAAGGGTATTCCGGTTATTGGAGTTCCAAAAACTATTGACAATGATTTATCAGCTACCGACATGACCTTTGGATTTCAAACAGCAGTGCAGATCGCTACTGATAGTTTTGATAAACTCGTAACTACAGCCGAGAGCCACCACCGGGTCATGATCATGGAGGTGATGGGCCGTGATGCCGGATGGATAGCAGCACATACGGCAATAGCAGGGGGAGCTGAAATTTGTTTGATTCCTGAAATACCGTACAACATTCATAAATTGGTTGAGCGCATTCAACACCGCTATGTAAAAGGCCGGGGATTTGTAAATATTGTGATAGCCGAAGGAGCCAAACCAAAAGAAGGAACCATAACCGCTACGGTTGGTGAAAAAGGATCGGAGCATGTACGGCTCGGAGGTGTGGCCTATCAGTTATCTAAACAATTAAAAGACGCAGGCTGTCGGGCTGAAATCAGGGAAACTGTGCTTGGCCATGTGCAACGCGGTGGAACACCCTCAGCTTTTGATCGTGTGTTGGCATCGGTATTCGGGGTAAAGGCTTTTGAACTGGCGCTCGAAAAAAACTTTGGGCGGATGGTGGCTTTAAAGAATAACCAGATCGTTTCTGTTCCGCTTGAGGAGGCTACACAAAAACCAAATTTTGTAATTCCTGATTCCTATCTGGTGCAGGCCGCGAAAGGTTTAGGTATCAGTTTTGGAGATTGACGTACACAGCCATTTTTTTACAAACAAAAAAGCCATTCGGATGAATGGCTTTTTTGTTTTAAGCGTATTGGTTTAGCATGACCGGCATCACCAGCATTAAAATATCTTCACCCTTGTCTTTTTCGCCAGGGAAGATAACTCCGGCTTTGTTAGAAGCCGACATGTTTAATTTAATTTGGTCGGTGTCAAGGTTGCTCAACATCTCAATTAAAAAACGAGCATTAAATCCAATCTCAATGTCTTCGCCTTCGTGTTCGCACGATAGGCGTTCGTTGGCTTCATTGGAGAAGTCAAGATCTTCAGCCGAAACCTGCAGTTCACTTCCGGTTATTTTTAAACGAACCTGATGCGTGGTTTTATTAGCATAAATCGAAATCCTGCGCAACGAACTCAGCAAATCGGTGCGACTGATGGTCATTTTGATCGGATTAGAAGTAGGAATTACATTTTCGTAATCAGGAAAACGCTCATCAATCAGGCGGCAAATCATCCGGATGTTTCCAAAACGGAAAAAGGCATTGCTCATGTTAAAATCAATGCTCACATCTGTATTTTCAGTAGGCAGTGTAGCTTTCAATAAATTCAACGCTTTACGGGGAATGATGATCGTGTTTCCGCTTTCAGATTTTATGTCGGTTCTGCGGTAGCGAACCAGCCGGTGACCATCAGTGGCAACAAACGTAGTATTTTTCTCACCCAGATTTACGTACACACCGGTCATGGCCGGGCGAAGTTCATCACTGCTGGTAGCAAAAATGGTGTTGTTGATTGCACGGGCCAAAACTTCTGTAGAAATGTTGGCAGAAAAATCGTTAGAGACGGCCGGTACTTTAGGAAAGTCGGTGGCGTTTTCTCCGGATAGTTTATACCGACCATTGTCAGAGTTGATTTCTATGCCGTAGCTGGATTCGTCCACCGAAAAAGTAACCGGTTGATCAGGCAGATTTTTTAATGTCTCCAGCAATATTTTTGCAGGCACGGCAATACTGCCTTTTTCTTTCGACTCTACGTTGATCTCCGTAATCATGGAGGTTTGCAGATCGGAGGCCGTAACCGTCAGCTTACTCTTCTCAATCTCAAAAAGAAAATTTTCAAGAATGGGCACCACAGGATTGGTGGTAATCACGCCATTGATGTTTGAAAGTTGTTTCAGCAAATAGCTGGAGTTGACTATGAACTTCATCGAATTCTGATTTGTGGTTGTTAATGGGCGGTAAAGGTATAAAGAATTGACAATCAGAAAAACAGCGATCATTACCTTTCAGAAAAAATCTGTAAACCCGGTTTTCGTTGTGGTATTTAATAATTTTCGGTATTCTTGTTTTTGGTCAATTTATTTTTCTAAATAGTTTTTTAACGAGAATAGCCGGTGCTTTTATTACCTTAATTTCAAATTATTACCTCATGAAAAAAATATTGGTTGTACTGATCCTATTGATTAGCCCTACAGTTTGGGGCCAAGGCCTTGAGCGGTTTCACAGTTATCCATTTGAAACGGAATTTGCAGCCTCTGCCGATGGCAAAAATGTGGCCTGGGTGGTAAATGATCAAGGTAAACGTAACGTGATGATTAAGACGGGAAATGATCTGCCCCATGCCATTACCAATTACGATCAGGATGACGGGCAAGAAATATCACAGTTGGTATTTTCACCCAATGGTACCAAACTTGTATTTGTTCGGGGAGGAGGGGCAAACCTACATGGGCAAAATCCTAATCCCTCCAGTTTATCTGAAGGAGCCGAACAGGCGATTTATTTTAAAGACCTTTCATCAAAAAACTTACCATCGCGCATAGCACAAGGAAACAGCCCGCTTTTTACTCCCGATGGTTTGAAGATTTTATTTGCCAAAGGTGGGCAGATTTATGAAACCAACCTGGACATCAATGCAGTGCCCAAACTTCTTTTTGTGGCCAGGGGTACCAACTATGCCCCTAAGTTTTCGCCCAACGGCCTGGAAATACTTTTTACCAGCGACCGGGGTGATCATAGCTTCTCCGGAATTTACAACACGGTATCAAAAAAAATAAGATGGATTGCACCCGATGCTTCGCTTGACAACTTTCCGGTTTGGTCGCCTGATGGAAAACAAATTGCCTTTATCCGTTATGCCGGAATCAAGATTAACGAAATCAAAAACTACATTGCCGGAATAAAATTTTCCGTTTGGATAGCCGATGCCGAATCACTAAAAGCTAAAATGGTATGGTCATCGCCATCTGATGACGGGGGATTTGCGCAAGAAAGAGAAAAGCCGCTGGCGTGGACGGCCACTAACCGAATTTTGTTTTATTCCGAACACACCGGCTGGAACCACATTTACTCCATGAATCCCGATGGATCAGATTTAAAAGACATCACCCCGGGCAATCAAAGTGAAGTAGAAAATTTTACACTTGACGCAGCCGGACAAAATATCTACTTCGATGGGAATAAAGATGACATCGACCGCAGGCACATTTGGAAATCCAGCGTGATGAATGGAAACCCCACCGCTATAACTTTAGGAGATGGAATAGAGATGTACCCGGCCTTTGGCGGAACCCAATTGTATTGTTTTCGCTCTACGATCAATCAGCCGATGGCACTTGCGCGGATTGATGAATTGAAAAAAGCGACTGTTGTGTTGAACGTAATGGTTAAAGCGCCTGCCTACTCGGCACAATCGTTTATCAAACCAGAACAAGTTATTTTTAAAGCGGCAGACGGCACTACCATTCATGGGCAACTCTTCATCGATCGCAAAACTACAGGCAAGCGTGCGGGTATTGTGTACATGCACGGTGGCCCGCAGCGGCAAATGTTACTCGGTTATCATTACATGGATTATTACAGTGGAGATTATTCATTCAATCAGTTTATGGCCAACTCGGGCTATGCTGTAATTGCCGTTAATTACCGCTGTGGCATAGGTTATGGAAAAAATTTCAGGCTGGCCAAAAATCAAGGACCTCGCGGTGCTAGCGAATATCAAGACGTAGTGGCTGCCGCTAAATTTTTACAAACACTTCCTGAAGTGGAGCCTTCCAAAATCGGCTTGTGGGGCGGCTCGTATGGAGGCTACCTAACTGCGATGGGGTTGTCAAGAAATCCTGAAATTTTTAAAGCAGGAGTTGATCTTCATGGCGTACACGATTGGTCGTTCGATGCACAGGATGCCACCAATGGTTGGGGATTAGGCAAAAACGATATGGACCTGGCCCGAAGTTCGTCTCCTGTTGCTGATCTTTCAAAATGGACTGCTCCGGTTCTCTTCATTCATGGCGATGACGACCGCAACGTACAATTTCAGCAAACCACCGATTTAGTTACCAAGCTGCGTGAAAAAAATGTACCCTTGGAGTTGTTGGTCTTTCCCGATGAGGTGCATGGTTTTTTACGGTATGAAACATGGCAAAATGTATTTAACAGCGCCAAAGATTTTTTTGACCGAAAACTAAAATAGATATAAGACATGGGGTAGTTTAGAGTAGACCCAATGAAAAAATTAGTTGCGCTTACAGGTGCAGGGATCAGTGCGGAGAGTGGCCTTGCCACCTTTCGCGGCTCTGGTGGATTGTGGGAAGGATATAAAGTAGAAGAAGTGGCCACACCCGAAGCATGGAAAAATAATCAGCAATTAGTGCTGGAGTTTTACAACCAGCGAAGAAAGGCAGCCCTTCACGCAAAGCCTAACCCAGGGCATAAAATATTAGCTGAATTACAAACTGATTTTGATGTAACGGTCATCACACAAAATGTGGATGATCTGCACGAGCGGGCCGGCTCAACAAATGTTGTTCACTTGCACGGAAACTTGTTTGAGTCACGCAGCACACTTGATCCTTCACTCGTTTATAAAATTAATGGATGGCAACTAAACCCGGGCGACCGTTGCGAGCGCGGCTCACAACTCAGACCCAACATTGTTTGGTTCGGTGAGATGGTTCCTATGATTGAAGTAGCAGCAAAAATTGCTGCAACAGCAGATATTTTTTTAGTAGTTGGAACTTCTATGGTGGTTTATCCGGCTGCAGGGTTGATAGATTATGTTCGGGATGAAGCCAAAAAGTTTGTGATTGACCCAAAAAAACCTGAAATCATTCATGCATCCAATCTGGAATTTATCACCGAAAAGGCAAGTGTAGGTATGGCAAGACTGAATGAAAGACTGAAAGAAATACTTGAATAACCTAATCCAGCTAATTTTATTTTTATTGTCATCTTTATCGTTTATGAAAAAAGTAATGATCACAGGTTCGAGCGGAATGGTGGGGAGGGGTGTACTCATTGAATGCCTCGAAAGCAAGGATGTTGAAAAGGTACTCGTCATTAATCGATCACCCATCGGCCTGAGCCACCCAAAGTTGGAAGAAATCTTATTAAAAGATTTTTTGCAGATAGAATCAATCAAGGGCAAGCTGGCCGGGTATGATGCGTGCTTTTATTGCATGGGTATCTCGGTTATAGGGTTGAGCGAAGATGAGTACTCTAAAATAACGTTTAAAACAACTCAGGCATTTGCTGATGTTTTACATTCATTAAACCCCTCTTTGGTATTTTGTTACGTATCCGGTAAAAATACTGACAGTACTGAAAAGGGCAGCCTAATGTGGGCACGAGTAAAAGGCAAGACAGAAAATATGATTTTAAACAAAGGATTTAAAGATGCTTATGCTTTTCGCCCGGGAGTAATTATTCCTGAAAAAGGAGTCAAGTCAAAGACTAAGCTCTACAACTTTTTCTACATCATTATGACTCCTTTTTTTCCATTGTTTAAATTGTTGAGCAGCACTACAACCTCATCCCGGTTAGGGCAAGCCATGATTAAAGCCATGTTGCAACCGTTCGATAAAAAAATTCTCGAATCAAGAGACATTAACGAACTGGCAATGCGTTGATTTTTTTGTGCCACAGCCAGTATGACAATACACCGGGGATAACTCATGCGAGTAGGGTAAGTATCATCGGGTCAAATTTGCCAGAGGATGCAATGCTTGAATAGATAGCAGCCGTCAAATCAAAAAATAATCCTGCGTAAGCCCATTCTTTTATGCGTTTCAGATTTGGGATGAGAATGAATATCGAACCAACCAATTTTGCGAAACTGATGAATGGAATAAAATAAACCGGATAGCCGAGTTGGTTGTGAATTAACTCGATGGCTTGTTGTGTCGGCTGAAGGCCACCTACAGCAGAGAAAATCATTAACAGGGAAAACAAAATAGTGAATGTCCAGTAGAGTGTGTTGGTTTTTTTAGGTGTCATTTTTTAGTTAAGTAAAATTGAAAAACTACTCTCCAGAGATACTCGTCAGGCGTTGAAGATCATTGATTTAGCGGCTATAATAACACTATTCCTATTTCTTTGTTAATCGGTATTTTAAGTGTGTGACCAAGTCTGAGGATATTACTTCTGCAATTTGAATATCGTATTTGTCTTTTTGAATTCCATCAAACAGACGTATGCCGCTTCCTAAAAAAACAGGAGCAATGTGAATGAAAAATTCATCGACCAGCCCGGCATTGAGAAATTGCTGAATAGTGTTTGCGCCACCTTGTATTCTGATGTCCTTTCCATTGGCCGATTGCTTCGCTTTTTCCAATGCATGTTGAATTCCGTCATTGATAAAATAATAAGTGGTTGTTCCTTGTTGTACCCAAGGCTTCCGTTGTTCGTGTGTCAGCACATACACGTCTGTTTTATATAAATCTTCTTTCCAAACAACTTCACCTTCTTCAAACATTCGTTTTCCCATAATGTAAGCCCCGGTTCTGGCAAATACTTCATCAATCAGTTTACTATCAGCACCGTATTCTTCACCGCCTTCCATATTGATGTGTTTCCAAAATGCTTTTTGTTTAAACATCCACCGGTGAATTTTTGGTGAAACGCCACCCATTGGGTTGCTTGGGCTTCTGTTATCTCCGGCAAAAAAACCATCCAACGATATTCCGCTATCAAAGATTATTTTACTCATATTTATGATTTAATATGTTTTTGTCAATGGTTTTGATTTTTTGAAATACGCTTTACATTTTTTTGAGTACTATTTATTTTTGAAAGTTGATCATCCAGTTAATTCCGTATTGGTCACTAAACTCACCAAAGTATGCGCCAAAAAACATGTCAGCCATTGGCATGGTTATGTTTCCACCTGCTGAAAGTTCGTTAAATAACCTGTCTGCTTCTTCTCTTGTTTCAGGTTCGAGGCAAAGGTGCATGTTGTTTCCTTTCGTTAAAGTAAAACCCATTTCTTTGGGTGCGTCTGTTCCCATTAAAATGTGATTACCTGTAATTGGCAGTTCCACATGCAACACCATTTTTTTGATGGCTTCGGCTACAGGCGGGTGGTTAGGTTCAGCGGGTATTTCGCCAAAACGCTGAATGCCCTTTCCAATAAATTCAGTTTTAAAAACTTTTTTATAAAAAATAAAAGCTTCTTCCGTTTTTCCGTCAAAATTCAAATAGCTTGATACTCTTGCTTTGTTGCTGGGTTTGTTTTGCTTGCGAAGTTTAAATTTTGCTTCAATGTATTGGTCTAAATTTTCGAGACTCATGGTTAAGCCTTCTTTGAAACCCATTTGAATGTGTTGCTCAATGTCGGCAAAAGTTTTGTGTGTTATCGTAATGCGTACAGTTGTAGTTTCGTTTTGTTCGCTGAAATTCAAATCCCATGCTGATTCTGGAAGCTCCGCATTAATGGTTTCGTGCTCATCAGCAAAAGTGTTAATGGTTTTAATATTGGTTTTCGGGCTTATGGAAGAAAATTTCTGAATGGACCAATGTTCTTCTCCTTGCGGGCTGATCATGGCATAAAATCTTCGCCCACCAACTTTAAAGTCCATAAATTTCGTTTTTGATATCCATGGTTTAGGCGCCCACCATTGGTCAAGGATTTCGGCCTTTGTCCAGGCATCCCAAACCAAATCAAGGTTAGCCGCAAACTCTCGTGTTACGTTTATGGTGTTGGTTTCTTTGCTGATAATAAAATCAAACGGCAGAGGAGGTTTCATGTTGAACTAATTTAATTACGATGCTCTTCTAAAAAATTTTTAAGTGAGTGGTTAATGATTTTATTCCATCCTTTTTCAAAATTAGAAACGGCAAAATCAGGGACATCAGCAGGGAATGTATCAATGCCAGAATGGGTTAGGTTTAACCGGGTGCTGCCATTATTGTCAAACAATTCAAAAATTACGAAGGACATTCCGTTATATCCTTCGTATCGCCATGAGTATGTTAATTTGCTTTCAGGAATAACTTTGGCTATTTCACATAAATGCTTCCACGGTTTGCCGGGTTCAACTCCTGCCAAAAATTCAAACTTAAATCCAACCACAGCTTTAAATGTTTTCAAATCAAAATACCATTGCTTCATCATTTCTTTATCGGTTACGGCTTGCCATACTAATTTTTTAGAAACATTGAAAATTTTCTCGATGACTACCTTTTGCTTTTTCATTTTTATACTTGATGAGTTTTACTCACTAAGTTAGTACTGTTCCTGTCTTGACTTTTCCTGCACGCTTGTAGTTGGCAAAAATTATCCCACTTGGCGTAACCGTAGTTTCAGTTAATGTAAAGGCTGCGGGAATCGGGCCATTGTCATACAAGTTTTTTCCTTTACCAAGTGTTAAGGGATATATTTTGAGTAAGAGTTCATCTACAAGATCATTTTTGAATAGCAGTTGAACAAGTTCATTACTGCCCCAAACTTTAATATTATCGCCTTCTGAGTCTTTAAGTTTTTGGATATCTGCCAGACTTGTGATCACTCTTGAGTTTTTCCACTGACTTACAATTGGGTCAGACTGTTTTAGGGTATTAGTTAAAACGTATTTATTCACGTCCATAATACCCGGCCAATAATGGGCATGTTTTGGCCAGTAGTTTGCGAAAATTTCAAATGTTTTTCTACCCAAGAGGAGTTCTGCCGGTTTCATTTGTTTTAGCATGAGTTGGCCAGAAGTTTCATCAGCATAAGGCACAGACCAGCCGCCAAACTCAAAACCACCTGAAGTATCTTCATCCGGGCCACCGGGCGC
Source organism: Bacteroidota bacterium (assembly GCA_018266435.1). GTDB lineage: Bacteria > Bacteroidota > Bacteroidia > Cytophagales > Cyclobacteriaceae > ELB16-189. Next base: position 18,647 of record JAFEAL010000001.1, read on the forward strand.
TTGCATTACTCCATCAAGCGTAATGAATTCTAACACGGATATATTTCGCATAAATTATTTTCTTTTATTTTAAAACCGTCTACTCTAAAATTTCACATTTGTGGTTTAGAGAAGTTACGATACCGATTATTTTATTTTCCAGAACAGGATTGCCTTGAATACGTAAAATCCTGTCACAGTCGGTTAAGTCAAAATTTACTTTGTGTCCTGGAAACTCTTCTGCCAGTTTTTGAACAATAAGTTTTGCTTCACGCTTACTCGTTACATTTGTTTTAAAGACTTCCACCATATAGTTGGTTTTAAATCTGCCGATTTATGTGTTCGTATCTTATTTAAACTCCACCATCCACTCAATACCGTATTGGTCTCTAAACATTCCGAAATAAGAACCCCAAGGACTGTCACCAATAGGCATTTCAACAGTTCCTCCTGCTGAAAGACCACTATATATTTTGTCTGCTTCCTTTTTACTTTCTGCACTAACAAAAATCTTAGACCTGTTTTCATTTTCATTTACCCGACCTAAAAAATCCGGAACATCGTTGGCCATTAACACGCTATTGCCTATTGGCAGAGCAATGTTCATTATTTTATTGGCTTCACTTGCTGGTATTGGATGCTCTGGAGTTGATATATCTTTGAAACGTATGATATTAGTGAACGCACCGCCAAATACCGATTTGTAAAAATTGAAAGCTTCTTCGGCATTTCCATTGAAATTGATGTGAGGGTTGATGTGTGCCATGATGTTTTGATTAATTGATTTTTTTAAATTTTTATTCAGAGTTTTTTAAACGAAATTATTTTTTTGATAAAATGGTCAGCAAATTTTCCAGATTGCTCAAAGACATCTTCATTCCTTGCGTGAAGCCGTCAAGTATTCTCTCCATTCTTTCAAGCGACTCATTGTAAATAGTAATGCTCACTTTAGTTGTTCCGTTTTTTTCGCTGAAGGTATGATCCCATTTAGAGCCTGGCAGTTCGGGTTTTTCATTCTCGTCTGCAAAAGCATTGTGCATTTTAAAATTGGTTTTTGGAGTGATGGAAGTATATTCCTGAATTGCCCAACGCGCTTGCCCATCCGGACTAATCATTGCATAAAACCGTTTGCCGCCCATTTTAAATTCCTGGTATTTTGTTTTAGCGACCATGGGTTTGGGTGCAATCCACTGGTCAATAATTTCTGCTTTGGTAAAAGCATCCCACACCAGTGAAAGATCAGCTGCAAATTCTCTGGTTATATATACCGTTTTAGCCGACTTATCTACAGTAAAATCAAAAAATAGATTTGGGTTCATGATTGATGTATTTTGGTTGAAAGGTATTTTTCGAGTTTTTCTACATTTTGTTTTAAGCCCTCGTCAGCTTTAAAAGTTTTTACTACGGTTTCAAATGTTTCTTGGCTTTCAAACAGCATGTGCCATTCCATAAGGGTTTGGTTGCCGTTGGGTTCAAAGTTTACCGTAGTTATAAAATTGGGGTTGAAGTGCCGCAACACAATTTTTTTACGGAAAATGATTTCCTGAAAAATACTTTTGTTGGGGTAGTCTTTTCCATCAGGGCCATGCAGGGTCAATAGCCACTCTCCATTTTTTACAACATCCATTTTGTGAATGGTGGTGGTGAACCCATTTGGCCCCCACCAGTTTTTAATATGCTCAGGGTTCGTCCATACTTCCCACACTAATTCAACAGGGGCACGAAATGTTTTTGAAATGCGTAATTCGCAACCGGACGGCTCATTTGCTTTTTCCATGCTTTTTCTCTTTTTGAATTTTAGCTAAATATTGATCGAGGTTGTCAAAACGGCTTTCCCACATTTTACGGAACTGCTCCAGCCATTTGTCGATCTCTTTCATTTTTTTTAATTCAAGGGAGTAATAGATTTCCCGGCCTTGCTGTTCCTGTTTTACTATTTCGCATTCTGTTAAAATTCGAAGGTGTTTTGAAACCGCTTGCCGTGTTGTATGAAAATTCTCAGCCAGGGCATTGGGTGTCATTGCTTGAGTTGCAATTAGCACAATTATGGCGCGTCTGGTTGGATCGGCAATGGCCTGAAAAATATCTCTCCTCATAAAATGATAATTTATTTATGAAACTAATCGGTTGCAAATATATGTGCAACTATTCGGTTTCGCAACACATTTTAAAAAAATAATTAGGGGAGGAGGGTTATTTCAACTTTTACTCCTTAGAAGTCAGGCCTGTGATTATTGAAGGTAAGTAGGTGAGGCAGGTTTTTTTGATGGGTTCAGCCAGAAAGGTTCCACCCCTCGGCTCCAAGCAAGGGCACAAAAGCGAATTGATTGAACTCCTCTTTCAGTACTTTTTCTTTTTTTTTGATAAGCCGCATCATTTTTTGTGCATCACGATTGCCTACCGGGATGACCATGATTCCATCTTCAGTCAGTTGATTAAGTAATGTTTGCGGTATAATGGGTGCTCCTGCTGTAACGATAATTTTATCGAATGGAGCTTTAATGGGTATTCCTTTTGAGCCATCACCATAAAAAAAGTAAGGACGATAACCAAGCATTGGCAGAAAGTCTCTTGTCTTTTCATACAACTTTCGGTTGAACTCAATGGTATAAACGGTAGCGCCCATCTCCAATAAAATGGCAGCCTGATAGCCGGAGCCCGTGCCGACCTCCAGTACTTTGTTACCTGGCTTTATCTGAAGTTTTTCGGTTTGAAATGCAACGGTGTAGGGCTGTGAAATAGTTTGACCTTCGCCAATAGGAAAAGCTTTGTCTTCATAAGCATGGCTGAGCAGGGCATCCTCAAAAAACACGTGTCTGGGCACTTTTGCAATGGCTGACAAAACGGCTTCGTCTGTTATGCCTTTTAGGCGCAATTTGCTGACCAGTTTATTACGTAGCCCTCGCTGCTTATAATTATCTTCGGTCATCGAAAAAGGTCAATTTTAGCCTAAAAAACGTTATTATTAATCAAAAAATAAAGTTTTATATTTTTCTTAGGAAAATTGAAAGCTATCCCTCTACTTTGAAACCCCAACACAGATAAAACCTATTTGCCATAGCGTTTAAAACTGTGTGACCTGGTCCGGCAGTAGGTGTGGAAAACCCACTTCTACTGCTTGGGCAGGTGAAATAACAAAGGCCTTCAGGCCTTTTTTCGTTTTAATACCTTTAGAGCAGCTTCAATAATATTTTCTGGTGCAAGGCCATATTTTTTTAGTAGCTGTGTAGGTGTTCCGCTTTCGCCAAAAGTATCACTCACAGCTACCATCTCAAGAGGGGTGGGGTAGAAACGTGAAAGGGCTTGAGCAATGCTATCACCAAGTCCTCCATTAGCCTGATGTTCTTCGCAGGTTACCGCGCATTTTGTTTTCTGAATGGACTCAAGAACGGCCTCAAGATCAAGTGGCTTAATGGTGTGTATGTTGATTACCTCAGCACTGATTCCCTGGGCGGCTAATTTTTCTTCTGCTTCTATTGCACTCCACACTAAGTGACCACAGGCCAAAATAGTTACATCTTTCCCTTCGATCATTTTATCGGCTTTGCCAATAGTAAAAGGGCGATCGGGTGTAGTGAAGATGGGCCAACTGGGACGCCCAAAACGCAAATAGGCCGGCCCTATGTGTTTGCCTAAGGCCAAGGTTGCTGCTTTTGTCTGGTTGTAATCGCAGGGTACAATTACTGTCATGCCCGGAAGCATTTTCATCATGCCGATGTCTTCCAGAATCTGATGAGTGGCACCGTCTTCGCCCAATGTAACGCCCGCGTGTGAGGCACAGATTTTTACATTCTTTCCCGAATAGGCAATTGACTGGCGGATTTGGTCGTACACTCTTCCGGTAGAGAAATTAGCGAATGTTCCGGTAAAAGGGATTTTCCCTCCGATGGTCATACCGGCTGCCAAACCCATCATGTTGGCTTCTGCAATTCCGGTTTGAAAAAAGCGATCGGGAAAATCCTTTTTGAAGGCATCCATTTTCAGTGAACCGGTAAGGTCGGCACATAAGGCTACGACATTTTCATTTTGTTTGCCCAGTTCATGAAGGCCCGCACCAAAACCTGAGCGGGTATCTTTTTTTTCAGTGAAAGTATATTTGGTCATGCTGACTTGTTAATGTCTTGTTAAAATTGAAAAATACTATCGATCGACCTGAACTCAGTTTGTTTTCGCTCGTACAGATCAGTCAAACTGATTTTCATGGAGCGTACTAAAACCATTGACCGAAAACTTCTCATCTGGATCATTATCACCATTTTGTTAGCCGTTATTCCATGGTTTCTGTAGCCGGGCAGAATCTGACGCAGGTTAATAGTCTCCAATAGTTTCTTCTAACTGGGCGAGAGCTTTCTTCAACTCTTCATCATTGGGTGCAACTCCATGCCATTTGTGTGAGCCCATCATGTAATCCACCCCAAATCCCATTTCAGTTTTCATCAGGTTGATCACAGGTTTCCCTTTTCCGGTCTGGGCTTTTGCATTCTCCAGCCCAATGATGACTTCATGTATGTTGTTTCCATTGAACTCATTTACGATCCAGCCGAATGATTCCCACTTGGCTTTGAGGTTCATCAAAGAGAGGATTTTATCAACAGGCCCGTCAATCTGCTGGCCATTATAATCAATTGTTGCAATGAGGTTATCTATCTTGTTGTGCGCGGCATACATGGCAGCCTCCCAAACCTGACCTTCTTGTTGTTCGCCATCGCCCATCAGTACATAAACTAATCGCGTGTCGCGATTCAGTTTTTTTGTTTGAGCAGCACCCACTGCAACTGATAGCCCCTGACCCAGTGACCCCGAAGCTACGCGGATTCCTGGTAAATGCTCGTGGGTAGCCGGATGACCTTGCAACCGTGAATTGAGCTGCCTGAATGTGGCCAACTCTTTCACATCAAAATAACCTGAGCGGGCTAATGTGGCATACCATACCGGAGAGATATGGCCATTGGACAAAAAGAATAAATCTTCGTCCCGGCCATCCATATTGAATTTGGGATTGTGCTTGAGTACATGAAAATAAAGTGCTACAAAAAAATCAGCACATCCGAGTGAACCCCCGGGGTGGCCGCTTTGGCAAGCGTGTACCATGCGTACAATATCTCTGCGGATTTGAGTGGCTAATTTCTTTAGTTGTGTAAGGTCAGGTTGTGTAGGCATGTGAGGAATTTGCGCGAAGATATAAACTTAGGAGAAATGCTGTGACGTTAAAGAAATATATTTTGGCAACAAACACAATGGATAGTTGTTTCTTGTTTTTGGAAAAGGTAAACCTTGATTTTCTTTATTTCTTCATTCGTCTCTTAACCGATTCCTTCACTACTTTTTTTGCTGTCTTTTTAGAAACAGGTTTTTTATTAACCTTAGGAACTGCTGAGCTATTGGTAAGAATCTGAGCTGTGTGGTTTTTTGTATCTACTTTTCCGATGATCTCAGTAATGGTTCCTTTTTCATCAATAAGAAATGTAACTCGTGCAGTACCCATGTATTTGCGGCCGTACATCGATTTCTCCACCCAGGTACCATATTTTTTATGAACCGATAAGTCGGTATCGGCCAGTAGTTGAAACGGCAGGTTTTCTTTTTCAATAAATTTGCGGTGGCTCTTTTCATCATCGCGGCTTACGCCCAGCACCTCGTACCCTTGTTTCTGCAATACGTTGTAATTATCCCTGAGATTGCATGCTTCGGCTGTGCAGCCTGAGGTCATGTCTTTCGGGTAAAAATAGAGAACCACTTTTCTACCTTTAAAGTCGGATAGCTTTACTTTTTTGCCATTTTGGTCTTGCGTGGTGAAGTTGGGTGCTTTGGTTCCAACGGTAGGTGTCATTTCTTTTAATATATTTTCTGTTGGTAGGTTCTTTCATTACCCGCACGGTCAGTTACTTTCAATTCAAAATTGCCTTTGAGCGGCTGGGTTTTGTCAAGTCGTTCAGATTGGATTATGCCTGTTTTATAATCGTATTTCATCAGCAACCATTGGCCATTGATACTGGCTTGAAAAGAATTTATACCTGAGAGATTATCCATGATTCTAAATCTGGCTGAACCTGGGTTGCAGTGGATGCGGTGAATATACGGTGCTGTTGAATCGGTTAATAAAATGAACTCACCAAGTTCGTTCGTTTTAAATTTTATGTTTCCATTATCCCATTGTCCGCCACGGTATTCGTAGGATCTTCCGTTGATGCGATAAACGGAAGAATTTAGCATCGTTTTTTCAGTTTCAGGCTTTAGCGAAATTTCTATTTCACTTCGAAGTGGATAGAGCGAGTTGCCAATGGTGTAAACGTTCAGGCCGTTCTTTTTGCTTTTAGATTGCTCGATGAATAAAGTGTCGTACAAAGATTGGGGGGTGAAACGCAGAACTGCCCAATCGCTGTAGTACGTGTAGTCAATACCCGGTGGTATGACGTCTTGAATATTGAAACGAATTTTTTCTGAACAAGTAGTTGCAGAGTCGGGAATGGAACGCTGAAGATCGATCAGGTAATCTGCTTGCCCGGTTTGGGTGATGTAAGTGGGTGCTAAATTTTTAGGAGTCCCTTTTTCAAATAGCGTGATGGCTTGCTGCCCGCAAGGTACTGAAAGGTGAAGAACATTTTCTTCGATCGAAAAATGGGCTGGAGATAACCTGCCTGAGCCGGTGAATAGTTGGGTATTATTAGTTGATGGAGCAAGTGTAACGTGTACACGACTTGTATTGCCGAAACTGTCGCGCAAAAAAATTTCTACATTCAGTTTTTGATTGGTCACTAAAATTTGCCCATTATTTTTTGTTCCATAGTAGGGCAATATGTTTCCTTCATTAAGATAAAGCTTGTAAAATTGAAGTCCACGGGTTTTTAAAACCGGGTAATCAATGATTGAAGCCATTTGACGGTTTTTTAAAAAATCTACTTTGTCAATTTTTTGAACAAAGACCCGCTGGCTATCTACCCGTACTTCAATTTCATTGATGCCGCAACGAAATCCCGAATAGTCGAGCCGATCGTAGGCCAGCATTTCAAGACCTATTTTTCCTGAGGCATAAACGGGTTGGTTGACATAGTAGTCGTTTCCATTTTTACTCAGGTGGTATTCTTTTCTGCCATACTGTTGATCCACTCGCGCTTGTTCATTCAGTGTGCGAAATGCTATTTTCTGAACAACGGGCACCAGCACATCATTGATTTCGGAGAAACTGAAATCAAGCGGATTGAGAGCCTGGTTATAATCGTCTCTGATTTCGAAGTGAAGGTGAGGACCACCCGATGCCCCGGTGTTGCCCGAGAATGCTACCGTATCTCCACGGTTTACAGGAAATTGCCCCGGGGCAAGCACAACATCCAGGTCGAAAGATTTTTTTTCATATTGTTTGTTCAAAACAAACTGCGCTACTTCTTTAGTAAAATGGTCGAGATGCCCATAAACTGATTCATTTCCATCAGGGTGTTTCACAAACAATGCTTGACCATAGCCAAAGGTACCCACAATGATTCGGTTGATGTATCCTTTTTGAGTAGCCTGCACAGGCATGCCAACCATGTTGTCGGTACGTATGTCAATACCCGAGTGCAGATGGGTTTGGCGCAATTCGCCCATTGTTCCGGCCAATGCATTTTGCTTCCCTGGTTTGATAGGGAACAGGTAGGGCTCAGGCAGCACAATTTTCTTTGTGGGCAAAGTCTTGTCCGGGCTCAACTGTGCCAGTCCCAGGCCGGGCAGCCATGAGCAAAGAATAATCAGAAGGTTACTTAACTTCAAATTCCAGCAGCTTTTCGTGTTCAATATACCCGCTCAATTTATTGCCGATCTTTATCGGGCCAACTCCTTTGGGGGTACCGGTAAAAATAAGATCACCCGTGCGAAGCGTAAAAAACTTAGAGAGATAGGAAATGATGTAGCTAAAGCTAAACAGCATTAAACGGGTATTGCCTTGTTGCTTCACCTGTCCGTCTACTTCCAGTTTGAAATTAATATCGTTTAAATTTTTAAACGAGCTAATCGGAATAAATTTATCGGAAAGGGGAGCTGAGCTATTGAACCCCTTGGCAATATCCCACGGCAAGCCTTTTTCTTTTGCTTTTTGTTGAAGATCGCGCGCGGTAAAATCAATTCCCAGTCCAATCGAGTCAAAATAATTGCCGGCAAATTTTTCATCAATATTTTTTCCCTCTTTGCAGATTTTTAAGACTAACTCAATTTCATGGTGAATATCTTTTGAAAAATCAGGATAGTAAAAGGGTGCCCCGTTTTTTAAGATAGCTGTATCGGGCTTGGTAAAAATTACCGGCTCATCAGGTCTTTCGTTGTTCAACTCTTGGATGTGCTCAACATAGTTTCTACCAATCGCAAAAATTCTCATAAAAAGAGTTTGTGGTAAAGGTAAACACGAAACAGGCAACAGGCAACTTGTAAGTTGTAATTTGTGTATTCAAATTTGCAGTTGAATACCAACCTATATCCTATGAAGTTACTCATCCCAACCCTTACTATTATCGTGTTGATTCAATCTTGTGCTACCGTACCCGTTACTGGACGTAAACAACTTGATCTGGTTTCCAGTTCTGAGATCAACACCATGTCGGCAACACAATACCAAGAAGTGATAAAAAAGGGACCGCTTTCAACCAATACAGAGCAAACCGAAATGATCAGGCGTGTAGGTAAGCGCATACAGGGTGCGGTAGAGCAATACATGGCGAGCAAGGGCTGGAGCGATCAGTTGGCAGGGTTCAATTGGGAATTTAATTTGATTCAAGATGACAAAACCGTTAACGCGTGGTGTATGCCTGGCGGTAAGGTGGCATTTTATACAGCCATTCTTCCTATTTGTAAAGATGAAGATGGTGTAGCGGTGGTGATGGGGCATGAAGTAGCCCACGCCATTGCTAACCATGGCCGTGAGCGGATGAGCCAGGGTTTAATACAACAATTCGGGCTTAGTACGCTGAGCGCTGCCTTAGGACAAAACCCTACCGCTACCGGTCAGTTGTTTATGCAGGCAATAGGTATGGGCTCTAACCTGGGTATGTTGAAATTTTCGCGCCAGCATGAGTCTGAGGCTGATCACATCGGGTTGATTTTTATGGCTATGGCCGGATATAACCCAAGCCATGCTCCCAAATTCTGGAAACGCATGGTTGACATGAACACCGGTCAAAAGCCACCTGAATTTTTGAGTACGCACCCCAGCGATGAAACCCGCATCAACGATTTGGAGAGTTGGATGCCCGAAGCAATGAAGTACTATAAACCATAGTACACACATTTCATGCTCGGGTATTTGTACTAATCGGTTATGCTGAAGGTTGATTAACCCTGCCTTCGGTCACTAATCTGCTTTGTATTGAGAATACATTTTGTTATGATTGTTGGTTGTGATGAAAACAAAACGAAGATTAATTCTATTAGTTCTATTGCTGCCGTATCTGTTCAGCTTGCTGGGTGTTTTCTCCACTCATTTTTTTTATTTCTATCGTCAGTCGTTTCAGTCTGAAGTAAAATCAGCCCGGGCAAAAGCAATTGTTTTGGTTTTTTCTAAGGAAGAGTTTCAACAATTAAAATGGACTGAGACGGATACCGAATTTGAAAAAGATGGTAAGATGTACGATGTAGCCAACATTGTATCATCGGGTGATAGGGTAGAAGTGTATTGTCAGAATGATTTACTGGAAGATATGCTGCTTTCTTATTTCAGAATTTTTGGAGGAAAAGAAAAAGGCAACTTCATGCCCAATGTTCAATTTATTCAACCGCTTTCTGATTTTAGTTTTTTGGAAGATGAGAACTGCTCATCCATCAATAATCAGCTGACTATTTTATACTGCTCGGTCTTATCCGATCTGGCCACACCACCTCCGCGAAGTTTTTCCTGATTGATTATTAAATGGATTACCTCAAAATGATTTTGAGGTTGATTATTTTTTTGCATCCGTAACAAACGGATGTGAGTAACTATTTACACTAACTATATATTAACGAATGAAACACATATTTTTTACGATATTATTTTTAGCAGGCACGGCAAGTTTACTTTCTGCACAAACTGTGAAAGGAAAGGTAACTGACAACAAAGGCGCACCGTTGGCCAACGCTACTATTAAAATTGATGAAGAGGCAACCACAACGACCGACCAGGAAGGTATATTTTCTGTGGAGTGTAAAACCGGTGCAACGGTATCGGTATCACACATTGGTTTTGAAACACAGGTAAAGACCATACAAGACTGCGGTACAGAACTGGCATTTCAGTTGGTTGCTTCCACAGTAATGCTGGAAGGTGTGGAGATTACAGCCACTTCTAACCAGAGCAAACTAATGCTCAATCAGCCGGCATCCATTTCAAAATTGGGTGAATTGGAGATCAAACGAAGCACCGGATTGTTTTTAGACGATGCCATCAACGCTAATGTGCCCGGAGTTTTTATGCAACGCAGAACTGTTTCTGCAGGTCAACAATTTATTATCCGCGGGTATGGTGCCGGGGGCCCGGGTGTAAGAGGTACCAACAGCAACTTTGATGGTATGGGGATCAAAGCATACCTCAATGGAATACCTATTACCGATGCCGAGGGCATCACCGTGATGGATGATATTGATTTCGGGTCGGTAGGCAATGTAGAAGTAGTAAAAGGCCCGGCCGGCACATTATACGGATTGGCTGTGGCTGGTGTGGTTAACCTGCAAACAGTAAAAGCCGAACCCAACAAAACTTCGCTGAGTCAAAATACGATGTTTGGTTCGTATGGATTAAACCGCTCGACCACTACATTGCAAGTAGGCGGCCGCAATTCTTCAGTGCTGGTCAATTACGGAAGTCAGAACTATGACGGGTTTATGCAACACACCCATTCCACTAAAAAATTTGTAAACATGATGGGCGATTTTAAACTCAATGAGAAACAATCGATGACCACGTATGTTGGATACAGCAACAGCTACGATCAACGCAATGGTGAGTTGTCAGCAGCACAATATGATACCCTGAACTACAGCGGAAATCCGGCTTACATAAAAAACGATGCACACTCCAACATTATCAGCTTTCGTGCCGGCATTGGGCATTTGTATAAGTTCAATGAAAAAATTTCCAATTTTACCACGTTGTTTGGTTCAGGTATGAGCAACAATGCCAGCTCGGCCGGTGGATGGACCGATAAGGCTCCTATCAATTTCGGGTTTCGTTCTACATTTGATTTCAGATTTAACCTGGGTGAACATATTTCTTTGTCCGGAATTACTGGTATAGAGGCTCAGCGCCAATATGCACAAAGTATTGCGTACGGCATGGTTACTAACAATGCTAATCCCGGTGGATACAATATCATCGGTAATATGCGGAGCAACGCCACTACAATCAACTCCACCTACACAGTATTTACTCAGTGGACACTCGCTCTACCCAATCAGTTTAACCTCACAGCCGGTGTAGGCTCAAGCACAATGAACATTGCGTTGTATGATAAATTGTATGTGCCTGCAAATAATACAGTCAATAACACGGTGCCTACTACGTATGCGGCCAACTATACTAATTTATTGTCGCCCACGGTTTCATTGAGCAAGCTGGTAAACAAAGATTTATCGCTCTATGTTTCGTATTCGCAAGGCTTTAAAGCACCGGTGTCATCTAATATATACACACCATTGGCCGGCACGGTCAACACCAACCTGAAACCAGAACTTGGTCAGCAATTTGAGGTGGGTTCAAAAGGTAATTTATTCAACGGTAAACTGGATTACACGTTAGCTTATTTCAATGCCGTTTTCTCTAATAAAATGACTACCGTGGCTGTTCCCAATTCAACGAATACGGCCACAGCATATACCTACACCGTCAACAGCGGAGAACTGGATAACAATGGATTGGAAGCCATGGTGTGGTACCAGGCTTATCAGTCTTATCAGGGATTGGTGCGGTCAGTAAGGCCATTTGTCAATTACACGTATTCTGATTTTAAATACAAAAACTTTACTTATCAGAATAACGCATTGGTAGCTCCGGCAGATTACACGGGCAAAGCCGTGGCGGGTGTACCTAAAAATGTGTACAATGCAGGCGTTGACGTAGCTTTAAATTTGGGCGTGTATTTTAATGTGGTGTATATGCACCGCGATGCGATGCCTGTTACATCGGATGGCTCGCTGATGACCAGTGCTTATGATCTGATCAATTCTAAAATCGGATTCCGTAAAACATTGGGCAAACACTTTAATGCCGATGCTTACTTTGGTGCTAACAATATGGCGGGTAAACAGTACTACCAGATGGTGTTTATCAATCAATTGCCTGATGCGTACTTGCCCGGTCCGCGATGGATAAATTATTTTGGAGGTTTGAATTTGAAATACATTTTTTAGAGAAAAGGTAAAGCTTCAGGCCACAGGCTTCAGGTTTTATTATTTAGCTAAAACCATTTGAAGCCGGTGGCTTGAAGTTTATTAAAAAAAATAAAATGAAAAATTATTTAATTCTTATTGCCGTACTCTTGTTGGGTTCGTGCGGACGGTTTTCAAATAAAGAACAAGCCGCACAACGCAACGAGCGAATCGTTTGCCTTTCGAAACAATACAACGAAATTATTTTTGCACTTGGCGCCCAAAGTGAGTTGGTAGCGGTTGACTTATCCAGCACTTACCCGCCCGAAATAAAAAAGCTAATCACGGTTGGGTATCATCGTGCGTTGAGTGCCGAAGGTATTCTATCAGCCAAACCTACGTTAGTCATCCACGATAACAACGTTGGCCCCGAACAGGTGATGAAACAGCTTTCTGATTTGAAAATCCCAATGATGGTTTTTAAAACTAAGGGAGAAGATGTTGAATCAACTAAAAAGCTGATTTCAGAAATGGGTGATTATTTTAACAAAAAAAAGGAGGCTGATTCACTCAATGCAAAACTGGATACTGAGATGAAATCCGCCCGTGATGCGGCAGCCTCATTAAAAGACAAACCCAGTGTTATGATTATTCATTTTGGCCGGGCGAATAACGTGTACCTTACGATGACAAAAAATTCCACATCAGCCAAACTGATTGAGTGGGCCGGGGGAGAAATTCCTTTGTCGGGCGAACGCGGCATGATGCAGTTGTCGCCCGAGTCAATGGCTAAGGCCGATCCAGATGTGATTTTACTCACCGATTTTGGTTATGATCAGCTGGGCTCGTTGGATAAGATTAAAGAATTGCCCGGTGTAGCCGGCACTAAAGCGGCTAAAGCTAACCGCATTTTTCGTGTGGAAGAACATGATATGGTGTATATCGGGCCACGCACAGGTGAAATTGTGTTGAACTTACAAAAGTTGATCCGGAACCATTAGTATGTTGAGTAGAAACTATTCTGCCAGTTACTTTTACCTCGCAATCATTCTCGTTGTTGTTTTTTTTCTTTCGTTGATTTTTGGCGCTATTGTTATCCGGGCCGATGAAATCATGTCTGCTTTCTCTGATTTTTTTTCTGGCCGGGAGATGCCTCTGCAAGAGCGGATCTTTTTTGACATCCGCTTACCTCGCGCCATCAACTGTATACTGGTAGGGGCTTCATTAGCCATGGCCGGTGTGTTGATGCAGGCACTTTTTCGTAATCCGATTGTAGAGCCGGGCCTTGTCGGCACATCCAGCGGAGCTGCGTTAGGTGCTTCGCTGTATTTTGTTTTGGGTGCTACTTTAAAATTTAATGCTGGAGTCTGGACATTACCCATAGCTGCCAGCGCAGGCGGAGCGTGCGCCACCGTATTGGTTTTTCTGCTTTCACACCGCAGAGAAGCAAGTCAGTCAATTATTTCGTTGTTGCTTACAGGTATTGCGGTAAACGCACTTTGCCTGAGCGGAGTAGGGTTGATGTCATATTTGGCACGTGACCCGCAAGCTCGCTCCATTACCTTTTGGAATTTGGGCACACTATCGGGATCGAGCTGGAATTCAGTGATTTTAATTGGTGCGTCAACTTTGATTTGCTTTTTTATTTCACTCCGGTTGACGAAAGCACTTAATGCACTGGCCATGGGCGAAGCGGAAGCACTTCATCTTGGTGTGAATATTAATCGATTGAAAGTAATGGTAATTACCGTCACTGTTGTGTTAGTAGCTGTGGCTACGGCTTTTGTGGGGGTGATCAGTTTTGTGGGATTGATTGTTCCGCATTTTTTGCGATTGATGAAAGGTTCTGATAACCGGTTCTTATTGATAGGAAGTGCCCTGCTTGGCGGCATTATACTGAGCCTTGCTGACCTTACGGCACGCTTGTGGCTGGCACCGGCCGAACTGCCAATAGGTATTGTCACGTCAGTGGTGGGTGTACCGGTCTTTATTTTTTTATTGCGAAGGAACCAACATTATTTCTGATGCTAAGACTGGAAAACATATCAGTACAAGTGGGCTCAAAAAAACTGTTAGACAATGTCTCGGCCAGTTTCCTTCCCGGAAAAATGAACCTGATCATTGGGCCCAATGGTTCAGGAAAATCAACGTTAGTCAAGGCAGCAAGCAAACAAATAGCCGTATGCGAAGGCAGCATCAGGTATAGTGAAAAACAACTGATGGAGTATTCTTATCGCGAGCTAGCCAAGATACGAGCTGTACTTTCCCAGCATACTGAGGTTGCTTTTCCACTCAAAGCCTGGGAAGTGGTGATGATGGGGCGCTATCCTCATTTTACAAACCACCCGGCAAGAATTGATGAGCAAATAGTAGTACAAGCCATGGACTATTTTGAAGTCATGTCTATGGCAGACCGCGACTATGCTACCTTGAGCGGAGGAGAAAAGCAGCGAGTTAATTTTGCACGGGTGCTGGCACAAATCTGGAATGCTGTGCCCGGACAACTCAGGTATTTACTACTCGATGAGCCACTCACATTTCTCGATGTAAATTTTCAATACCAGTTCATGCGAAAGTTGATTGAACTCGAGCAAAAGGATGACTTAGTAGTAGTAGGGGTAGTGCATGATTTGAATTTGGCTGCCCGCTTTGCGGATTACATTCTTTTACTGAATGAAGGAAAAGTATTGGCGCAGGGTCAACCCAGTGAAGTGTTGGTTGAAGAAAAAATAGAGCAGGCCTTCAAGATAAAACCGGTCATGCTGACCCACGGCAGCTTGAATTACATTTCATTTTAGTATTAATACAATACCCTGAACTTAATGGTATGTTCAATAGCGCGCAGTTGTTTGATCACTTCTTTGTCGTATTCTTTGTTAATGTCGGTGATCACATAACCGATCTGCTCATTCGTTTTTAAATATTGCCCCACAATGTTGATACCGTGATCGGCCAGTGTTTGGTTAATCCTGGCCAATATGCCCGGCACATTGTGGTGAATGTGAATCAGGCGGTGGGCATTCTCCAATGTGGGTAATGTGAGGTTAGGGAAATTTACGCTATTGCTGGTGCTGCCTGTGTTGATGTAGTCCATTAACTTGCCCGGCACAAAATTGCCGATGTTTTCCTGGGCTTCGGCAGTGCTGCCTCCGATATGCGGAGTAAGTATCACGTTGGGCAGTCCGCACAGGTCTGAAACAAATTCTTCGTCATTGCTGATCGGTTCGTAGGGAAAAACATCTACAGCGCATCCAGCCACTTTTCCGTTAAGTATGTTTTCGCGCAAGGCTTTTACATCGACCACATGCCCCCGGCTCAGGTTTAAAAAGATTACTCCTTTTTTCATTTGCGCAAATTCTTCGCCTCCGATGATGTTGGTGTTGCTTTCGCGCCCATCTACGTGAAGAGTAACTACGTCAGCCAAATTGAGTAACTCTTTCTGGCTTTTACATTTCACGGCATTGCCCAAGGCCAGTTTTTCTTCTTTGTCGTAATAGAAAACTTTCATGCCGAGGTTTTCGGCAATGACAGAAAGTTGTGCGCCTATGTTTCCGTAGCCGATAATACCCAGTTTTTTTCCACGCACTTCATAGCTTCCTTTTGCGGATTTGTCCCATTTGCCCAGGTGCATTTTGTTCGACTTATCGTAGAAGCCCCTGATGAGCATGATCATCTCAGCAATAGCCATTTCCACTACTGAGCGAGTGTTACTGAAAGGGGCATTGAATACGGCTACACCTTTTTGAGTAGCTGCCTTCAAATCAATCTGATTGGTGCCAATGCAGAATGCACCAATGGCCATCAGGCGGTTGGCATTTTCCAAAACCTTTGCTGTTACTTGTGTTTTGCTTCGGATGCCCAACACAGAAACATTTTTTATTTTTTCGCTTAGTTCGCTTTCATCAAGTCCGGCCGGATAAGTTTCCACTGCGAAGCCCTCAGCTTTCATTAACTCAAGGGCAATGGGGTGCACGTTTTCCAGCAGCAAAACGCTGATACGATTTTTGGGGTAGGAGATAACGGTATTCAATTTATTCAAATATAAAAATTCATCCAGACTGGGTGCAATATGATCGGCTTTGGCCAGTACACTTTCGCGCTCGATGTTTTCAGTGAAGGCGTAAAATTTGTTGGCTAACCCCGAGTGTTTGATCTCATAGTCGGTGTAGCCATCGCCAATCACGTACACATCGCCCGGCAGGTTCAGTTGTTTGAGCATCTCTACTTTTCCGTTGTTTGCCGAAAGCGGATTGTTGGTATTAACCCCGGTAATTTTTCCGTTGCCATCGGTAACAAACTCATTGGCCAAAACATTTTCCTTCTTGATGCCAAACTCGGTCACCACCGGTTCTACAAATTCTTTAAACCCATTGGAGATGATGTAAATATTTTCAGCATGAGAAATAAAAAAATCTTTGTTACGCTTAAACGACTCTGACACCAGGCTCTTCAGGTGGTTGACCAGCAAATGAATATGTTTTTTTTGAGGCGAAAGCAGTTCAATGCGTTTTTGAATAGATTCGCGCAGCGATAACACTCCCTCCATACCCTGATTGGTGATATCCAAAATTTTTTTTTTGATCTGGTTTTTTTCAGGATGCCCCTCCAGTGAAATGTCTGCGAGCACATCAAAGGCTTCAACCTTGGTGAACGTGCTGTCGAAATCGATTACGAAATACTTGTTAGGTTTCATGACGAAGTAATGGCGTCAAATATAAATGTAGAAATTAGATTTTCTAATGTTGAGAAGAATTTATCCTGATGGAGAATAGGCTAACACCTTGCGTGCTGAATGGAATCAACACAGGCATATTCATTGAAAAAAAACTTTTGAACTTCCCTCTTTCAATTGTTTCTTTGAAAGAAAATACCCGTATGATTATTCAAGCTCCACCGCGTAAGTTTCTTCCGGCTAATTTTAAAATTACCGATTGGTCGGCACTTCAATTGTATTTTGATGAGTTGGTAAACAGGTCAATACAGTCGGCAGTTGAATTAAAACACTGGCTTAGCGACCGCAGTGAGTTGGAATCAATTGTGAGTGAAGACATGGGCTGGCGCTACATCCGCATGACATGCTTTACCGACAACGAAGCCTATACCAATGCCTACCAGTATTTTGTTACCGAGGTTCAGCCTCAGATAGCACCGTATTCTGACCGGTTGAATAAAAAGGTAATCGATTGCCCTTTTGTAAAGGAATTAGAGAACTTTCCCGGGTATGACCTTATGATTCGTAACCTGAAAAAAGAAATCGAATTATTTCGTGAAGAAAACATTCCGCTTTTTACCGAGATCGCTACCGAGACTCAAAAGTATGCAGCCATTTCAGGAGCGATGACGGTGCAGTTTAACGGCCAGGAATTAACCTTGCAACAGGCAGGCGTAATTCTGCAATCCACCGATCGCACCAAACGCGAGGAAGTTTATCATAAAATTTCGGCCAGAAGATTGAAAGATAAAGATCAACTCGATGAGTTGTTTTCAAAATTGATTTCACTTCGCCACCGCATTTCGGTCAATGCAGGATTTAAAAATTTTCGTGATTACCAGTTTAAAGCCTACGGTCGCTTTGATTATTCTCCAGCCGATTGTTTTGCTTTTCATGATTCAATAGAAAGCGAAGTAGTACCTGTACTCAATGAACTGGCACGCGAGCGTAAACGCGATTTAAAATTGAATCAGTTGCGCCCGTGGGACAAAGCCGTTGATAGTTTTGGCAGGGAACCGCTCAAGGCATTTCAGGATGGAAGTGACCTGATGGAAAAATCGATTGCTTGTTTTCAAAACCTCGACCCTTACTTGGGCCAGTGTCTGGCTACGATGAAAGAAATGAAACACCTTGATTTGGAATCGAGAAAAGGAAAAGCTCCCGGTGGATACAATTATCCGCTGGCTGAAGTAGGTGTGCCTTTTATTTTTATGAACGCAACCTCTACCATGCGCGACATGACTACGCTGATGCACGAAGGCGGTCATGCCGTACATAATTTTCTCACGATGAATTTGGAACTGAATGATTTTAAATCACCACCGATGGAGGTAGCCGAATTGGCCAGTATGAGTATGGAACTGATATCCATGGATCAGTGGAATATATTTTTTCCTGATAAGAAAGAACTGGATCGTGCAAAACGAGACCAGTTAGAAGACATCATCGAGACACTTCCCTGGGTGGCAACCATCGATAAGTTTCAACATTGGATTTATGAAAACCCCAAACACACCCTTACTGACAGAAAAGAAAACTGGAATATAATTTTTGACCGGTTTGCCGATTTGGTTACAGACTGGTCAGGGTTACAGCAGGCAAAAGATTACCTCTGGCAGAAGCAGTTACATTTATACGAAGTTCCTTTTTATTACATTGAATACGGCATGGCTCAACTGGGTGCAATAGCCGTGTGGAGAAATTTTAAACAGAACAAAACAGAAGGGCTAACCAACTACCTTAATGCTTTGCGTCTGGGTAACCTGAAAACAATCCCTGAATTGTATAAAGCTGCCGGTATCAGATTTGATTTCAGTAAAAAATACATCAGTGAGTTGATGGGTTTTGTAAAGGACGAACTGGCAAAAGTTTAGCCCCGGCACTTGTCAAGTAAGTCGCTCAGTTGTTTGGCTTCGCTGGCGGTAATGGCCAATGCTTCGCTGTCGGTTTTGTCTATTTCTGAATCAATGGATTTTAAAAGATGAAGTCCTTTTTTAGTGATCACAACATCCGAGGCTCTCTTGTCATGGGTACAAATACTTTTCTCAATCAGTTTTTTTGCAATCAGCCGATCGAGCAGCCGCGATACATCCGAATTCTTATCAAGCATTCTCAGTTTGAGTTGTGCTCCTGATACTTTGTTGGGGTACTGGCCACGCAGAATACGCAAAATATTAAACTGGATTCCGGTAATGCCATGACGCTTAAAAAATTTGTTATGGTTATTTTCTAACCAACTGGCCGTAAACAATAAATTGATTACAGCCTTTTGATGAACGTTTCTGAATTTGGCCTGCTTGATTTCTTTTTCCAGTTTCATAACAAGAAAAAGGCTGCCCGAAGGCAGCCTCACTTTTTTACATTTTGGTAGTTATGCTTTTTTGTTCAATTCTACTTTACAAACAATTTCCACTTCTTTACCTACGATTAGATCGGCACCGTTCATTTTATCCCACTTCAAATTGTAATCAAAGCGGTTGATTTTTCCTCTTAATTTAAAACCGGCTTTTTCACTGCCAAACGCTTTTGTACTGCCACCGTAGGTTACTTCAAAGGTAGCTGGTTTGGTTACATCGCGCATGGTGAAGTCACCTTTCAGCACATACCCTGAACCTTCTTTTACTAATTTTCCTTTGAATTTAATTTCAGGATATTTTTCAGCATTAAAAAAATCATCAGATTTTAAATGCGTATCGCGTCTTTCGTTGTCGGTAAAGATGGAGGCGGTTTTGGCAGAAAACTCAATTTCAGCTCCGTCAAAATCTGCCGCGGTGCTGGATATTTTGGCATCGTAATCTTTGAAAAGTCCCTCAACTTCTGATACCGCAAAGTGTGATACGTTGAACCCCACCTTCGAGTGAGCCTTGTCAATTGTCCAGGTTCCTTGTGCAGCGGCAACCCCGGCTACTAGCACTGACATAATGAGTAAATAGATTTTTTTCATGTGTTTATTATTTATTGGCAAGGATAACGCAAAAAATAAATTAGATGTTTAAACATCTAATTACTTTTTACTAAACACCTGACATTCAACAGAAAAGAATTGTTATCGGTCTGTTAATTTTCAATTTACAAATTCAACCAATACGTCAGTTTGATCACCAGCGAACGGTACTTGGGCTGACCAATGTACAAGAAATCGCCTGAGGTATTGGCATAAGCAAAATAATTGTCGGTATAAACAATGTACAGATCTGAAACCGGTCGGAAACGCCACTGCAGGCGTGAGTTGATGTTTACGTTATTGATCTGGTTGTTGTATTGAAAATAGGTTGTCCAGAATAGTTTCCTGGAAAAGGTAAAATCAAGTTTCGGGCTGATGAGCAGGTAATCAACGCTGTTATATGCCGAGGGCAAAGAAATATGATTGACGGAATAATCAACTGAAATTATTGCGTAAGGCTGAAGCCGATAACTGAAGTTACCATCAATGTTTACTCGGTCTCCATTATAGTATTGCCCAAGCCGGGCCTGAAAATTGAAGAATAGTTTTTTTCGCGTATTTGATTGGTAATTAATGATGGCTGAGTTCCAATAATAATGTGACTTAAAAGGCAGATTTTTAATCGTTGCCGGGTCAGAAGGAAAAGCCGGATCGAAAGGGAAAAATACAAGCCCGTAATCCTGCCGGATTCGTACAAAGAACGTGGCCGTGTTTTGAAAATTGATATTGTACCACACATTATAGTCGGCATCGGTAATGCCGAATAAGTCATTGCCGATGAAATCGGCATCCATGCCGGGACCGTGGTTGTTAATCACTTTGGATTTTGGATACCAGAAGTAAAAAAAATCAGGAGCGAAGCGATTAAACCGTGCGCGAGGCAAATAGCCAACTTCCGGATTAAAGTTGGCGCCAACCCCCTGAACTAAAATGTCCCAGGTTATTTTAGGCTTGCTGTAGGTCAAAGCAACAGTAGATGAAAATGCACTGTCTTTTTTCTGTTCATCAAAAGAGTGGTGGTAAAATGCTTTACCATTCCATTTGTTGTCTTTACTGCCAAGATTAAAATCAACACCCACTAAACGGTTGTACCGGTTGGGCAGCATTTTAAAATCTTTGGTTGACGAATCGTGAAAGGCTTGTTTATTAATGAGCATCAACCCAAGGTTTGACCGCGTAAAAATTTTTCGCTGAATGGCGGCTACTGAATAATTGATTGAGGGCAGATTGATTGTATGGTTTTCGGCTGCCTGCATTGTCATGAGCCCGATACGCCAGTTGTTGTCAAGTTTGCCACTTAAACGGGCACCACCATAAATTCTGTTCTCAATATTTTGACCGATGGTAGGATCGCGGGTAACACCGATTCTCCTTGAAAAAAATGGCCGCATATTGCTGTACCCAAAGCTTCCGAACAAGTCGGCATTTTCTAAAAAAAATTGCCTTTTCTCCGGATAAAAAATTTCGAAACGGCTCAGGTTGGTTACTTGTTGGTCAACTTCTACTTGCGAAAAATCAGGATTGGCTGTAAGATCTAAATTCAAAGCCGGTCCAATAGCAATTTTACCATCGCCACCAATTGAAGGTGCACGATCGACTGGTAAGTTATTTTGATAGTCATTGATATTGTGAGCGGCAGCGTACGGGATTATTGAAACATTTCCACCCGGATGACTTACCGGCTTGTCCCAAATCAGTTCGCGGTTAAAGGCCAATACCGTGGGCGAGTAAACCCGCGGAATGGGTGTCCAGCTACTCTGCTCGGCATGATGACTATCAATGCGATAAAAATTAATATTCCATGTAGAAAGGCCTTCTTTGAAACGGATGGTTTTAAATGGAATGGCCATCTCACATACCCAGTAGTCTCCTAACATCCTGGCTTCGCTGAACCATTTGTTGTCCCAGCTTAATGAAAGATCATCATTGCCTCCGTTGGTCAACAGCGCTTCACGTTGCACGCCATAAGGGTTTATACCAAACAAAAAACCATTTGTTTTGTCTTTGTAGGTGTCGAGCACAAGCGAAAAGCCATCGTTGCCTGGCCCCCGGTAGTCACGCCTGAGTGAGGGAGTTACATATTTTCGTGCTGGTTGAGGATTATTCATAACGGCAAACACATAAATGTTTCGGTCATCATAGGTCATGCGCACCTGGGTTTGAGCGATGGCAAATGAGGAGTCGAACGGAAACATTTGTTTGAAATGATCGGCCACATCGGCTACTTTCCAATCGGGCTCATCCATGATGCCGTCAACCTTTATGGACGAGGTTGCTTTTTTGATTTGAAGGCCACGAAGTTGAGAATACCCCGGGAGGCTGAGCAGCATAAGAACACTCAAATAAAGGGTCTTCATCAGGTTTAGGGTTGACCAAACCTTAAAGATAGAATCCGACAGTCAGATTTTCATATGCGGGTGTTTTCTTTCCTGACGAGTCGAACAAAATTATTTTGTCAGAGGCTATTTTTTTGTTTGATCGGGAAAATTCCAGAAGCCAACGCTCCTGAGGTTTGTGAGGGGTTGTATAAACGGCAGTTTCGCGAATCAGGTAAAGGCTTTGCTGATGGGCTAGTTCTTTAAAAACATTTCCTTCGGCCGTGGGCAGAATCAGTGCTAAGCGACCATCAGGCTTTAGTAAACGTGCTGAATTTTGAATCAGGTCAGGGAAGGATAAGGTTGAAGTGTGCCTGGCTTGTGCGCGTGATGGAGTAGGGGGCTGCAAGCTGTTAACAAAGTACGGGGGGTTAGTCACGATCAGGTCATACGAATAGTCCGGCACAAAAAACTGAATGGGTTTAGAGTAAACAAAGATTTTCTGTGGCCAGGGAGATTGCACTATATTTTCTTGGGCTTGACCGGCATCGATCATTTCAATTTCGACTGCATCAATGTGTACGTTGCTCTCCGTACGTTGGGCGATCTGTAATGCAATTACACCACAGCCCGTGCCAATATCTAGAATTCGTAACGAGTGATTTACAGCCACCCATGCACCTAGCAACACCGCATCGGTGCCTACTTTCATGGCGCACCGATTGTCTTCAACAGAAAATTGTTTGAAACGAAACGACATAGATGAGACAAAAGTATAAGACAAAAAATTTGAGTTGCTTAGCTCTTGCTAAGGATGTCTTGTTACGAATGTCTATTCTTTCAGTTAAAGTCTTTTATACAATGCCGAGATGCTTTCTACCGTAATTTTTTCTTTCCAATCCGGGCCGATGGCATGTGCCCACATGTGTGGAAGGTTGTAAGCCACTTTTGCCATTGCCGTGATTTGTTCATCGCTCCATTCTTTTGAAAGGTGTTGAGGCAGGTCAATCTTATGTTTGGCAATCATAGTTTTAAATTCCTTCACACCCTCCGGGTAGTAATCCTGCAGGTGATTGAAGGCAATGCAGTTGGCATAACAGTGACGTGTGCCCAAAATTTTTGAAAGGCCATACGAGATGGCATGACAAACACCTACTTCTGAATAGGTCAAACTTAATCCGCCCATGAGTGAGGCCACCATAAGCTTATCATCGTTTTCGGGTGTTTGCCCGCTCTTGTCGTCTAAATAAATTTCACGGCAAAGTTTTAAAGCTTGCTCGGCATAGGCATGACTATAGGCGTTGTTTAATAATCCGTTTTCCGATTCAATACAATGAATGTAAGTATCCATGCCGGCATAGAACCACCAGTTGCGCGGTACGCTGGCAATCAACTCAGGGTCGAGTACTACTTGATTGAATACCGTCCATTCGCATTTCAACCCTAATTTCTTTTCAGGGCCTGTAAGCACAGCCGTCATCGATACTTCAGCACCGGTACCTGAAACTGTAGGCACACCAATGTGATAGATACCCGGCTTCTTAATCAGGTTGAGTCCTTGATAAAGTGTGGATGAACCTTCGTTAGTGAACATCAATGAAACGGCTTTGGCAATATCCATTACCGAACCACCACCTATGCCGATGACGACAGATGGAATTCCTTTAGAGGATTTTACTGAGTCACGCAAGGTATCAATTTGTTCGGTGGTCGGCTCGTGCGAATCGACATTGATGAACTTAACGATGTCTTCGCTTTTGGATGGAATACGTTTTTCCAATTCTTTTCCTTTGAAGTAGGCATCTACCACAAAGAGCATAAACTTGCCGTTGTCGTTTCTTCGTTCGTTGAGAATATCTCCGAGTTGGTTGAAAGCTCCACGACCGTAAACGGTTTTTTCTATTCCTTTAAAATTTTTGTGCATATGTATATCTTGAAGAATAACAATTTAAAGATTTAGTTTCTTAAGCATGTACCGCCATAGCTTTCTCTACGCAAGCACCAATCTTCTTCGCCAGCGCTTTCACTTCATCGTGAGTCCAGGTGCAGCGGATGCCGAATGAAATCAACCGGCCTACTACTTCCTGTGATTTTGGTAAGTGAAGATTTTTATAGTCTTGGGGTGCACCCAGAATGTGAATTGGAAGTTTTGCAGCCACTGTCAGATTTTTGATGTGATCCCATTGGTTGATGAAATGATACATATTGGAAAACCAGTAGTTGAAACCGGCTACACCTGCTTTGTTAAATTCATCAACTACACGTTTGGCAGTTTCTGTGTTGGGCAAGAGAAGGTTTAGGAATGTAGCCGTGTCACCCGAGGGATCGGGAAGTTTGCTGAAGCTTACGCCATGAACTTTTGAAAGTTCATCCATCAATATCTTTTTGTGTTCACGGTTTTTCTCTAAGATGTAGGGCACTTTGCGCGTTTGGGCGAGACCTACGGCCGCACTTAATTCACCTATGCGAAAATTAAAACCCAAAATTGGGTGGGGCTCCATGCCGCGGTTGTTGCCCACATGGCTATGGCCGTGGTCAGAATAACAGTCTGCATTATTATAGACTTGCTCATCGTTAGTTACCATCACACCCCCTTCACCACACGTAGCAACCTTGAAAAAATCGAATGAGTAGCAGCCGGTCTTTCCCATCAGCCCAACGGATGTTCCTTTGTACGAAGCGGCAAAGGCTTGACCGGCATCTTCTACCAGTGTGAGATTATGTTCTTTACATACTGCTAATATTTCGTCCATCTGGGCCATGCCACCGCACATATGCACGAGCAGTACGGCTTTTGTTTTAGGAGTGATGGCAGCTTTGATTCCTTTGGCACTTAAACAAAGTGTCTCGTCAATTTCGGCAAACACCGGCAAAGCACCGGCAAACAAAACTGCTTCTACTGAAGCAATGAATGTAAATGGTGGCACGATCACCTCATCGCCAGCGCCCACGCCTGCGCCTGCCAGCGCGCAAGCTACGGCTGTAGAACCGCTGCTCACGGCATGAGCATATTTTGCGCCTAATAATTTTTTTACCTCTGCCTCAAATTCGCGCGCCTTCCAGATGTTGTTGCGCTGGGCTTCGTGGTTATAACGAAAGAGTATGCCCGTTTCGAGCACATCGTTGATTTCTTTTTTTTCTTCTTTTCCAAATAATTCGGTGCCTGGCATATTGATTCAAAATTTAAGTTATCAAATTCAAAATTGTGTTCGCAAAAATAAGAAAAACCGGAGTGCTTTCTTTCAAAGGTTTTTTGAAACTGCAGATGGTGGAAGCTGCGGATTTACCCAGACTGCATCAATCTTTTTCTTTCAACCACTGGATGCCTTTTTCCACATCATTGAATAAGCGCGTGGGGCGGAGTGGTTTGTTAGCACCCAAGAAAAAATTGCCGATGATGCGGCTGATTGGGCTTGCAATAACCAGTGCGCATTTGGTAAAGACGGCCGCGTGTTCGGGGCCGGCAAAATGATGACGGCATTCGCGTGTCATTTTTATCACGTTGGTCAGATCGCACAATAACGGCTTGGGTTGATGGTGATTAATTTCACTCATTACCCGTGTACTGAGTTTACCTTCTTCAAGGGTCATTACCGTATTGGGTTTACACTCGATGTGCATGATGCCATCTGGCCGAAGGGTAAAATCGATAAAGTCTGTCTCTCTTTTTGTCATGGGCGATTTAAATCTTCACGTAACCACTTCAGTCCTTCTTCGTTGCTGTTAAAAAGCCGGGTAGGTTTCAGTGGCTTGTTCAGTCCAAGAAAAAAATTTCCGATTAGCCGGCTGATCGGGCTGGTAACAATCAGTGCGGCTTTGTTAAACGTTTTGGCATGGTCTACTCCGGCAAAATGCTTACGACATTCTTTTGTCATTCTCACAACATTGGTCAGGTCACAGAGCAACGGCCGGGGTTCGTATTTTACCATTTCGGCTGAGATGCGCGTAGATTCTTTTCCGTCTTCTATAGTCATTTCTGTATTAGGTACGCAACTGGTAAAAAGGATATTGTCATCACTGATTTTGAAAATGATTTTATTGTTTCTGCGTTCTTCAATTACTTTAAAATCCATTACCAATTCAGGTTAGCGTTGTTTGCTTAAGGTGAAACAAAAAATGGCTCCGTTTCCCGGGAATGATTCAACCCATATTTTTTCGCGGAACGAAGCAAGGATACTTTTTATGCTAGCTAACCCCACACCATGGCTATCCGCCTCAACAGCCGGGCCTATCCGGTTAAAAAGCTCAAAAATCTTTTGCTGGTTTTCCGGCTCTATCCCCGGTCCATTATCGGCCACACGTATTTCAAAATGATTATCTTTTTCGAGGGAGGAAATGGTTATTTCGCACGTTTCTTTGTCAGAATATTTGATAGCATTTGAAAAAATATTTCTGAATACCTGAATCAGAGCCGGTGGATTAAACTGCACGGTGGGCAATGGCTCTTGCAGGCGGATGTGTGCAAACCTGTCGGTACGGTCGATAGAGGTAATCTGTCGTATGGTGGAGGCCATATCAATCAGTTCAATATTCAAATCTTCGGGGCTGTGTCGTGAATAGTTCAGTATGTTTACCACAAGCTCTTTCATTTTCTCAGTAGTAGATTTGAGCATGGTTACATACTGTGCAGTTTCTGTTTTGTTTCCAGATTTCAGGCTGTAGTCGAGTAACGTAAGCAGCCCTGTGATGGAGTTGATCGGAGATTTCAGATCATGAGCAGTTGTGAGAGCAAATTTCTCCAGTTTTTCGTTTATGTGACTGAGTTTGGATTTTTCGACCACATTAGCCTGCAATTCTTCGTTGAGCATATTCAGTCCCAGAATAATGGCATCAACCACATCGTTATGCTTGCTGGTTGGCAGTTGCCCTTGGAATTCTAACGCGGCTATCTTGCCGATCATGTCTAAGATTTGCGTTAGCCGAGGATCATCGTTCTTAACCATTGCAGACAAATATAAAGTAATATTTTTCTTGTTTTCAACGTATGTACCGAAAGCTTATGCTGTCACGGGCAACTTAATTTTTCGAAGTTTGTTATAACCATAATATTTGAACATTATCCCTATTTTTGAATCCATAAAACCCATCTTAAAATGAAAACTGCATTCATCACCGGAGGAAGCAAAGGAATTGGTTATGCCATCGCCCATATACTTGTGAATAATGGGTGGAAAGTAGCCATTACCGGGCGTCAGCCTAAAGCAATTGAGGCTGCGCTGTCAAGCCTGAATGCCCTTAAAAAAGGAAGTGCCATTGGTTTCATGGCCGATGTGCGCAATTACGATCAGCAAAAAACGGCAGTTGATAAAACCGTAACGGCTTTTGGTCAATTAGATGCCTTGATAGCTAATGCAGGAGTTGGTTTTTTTGGTTCAATCGAAACGCTTGACCCCAAGCAGTGGCACGAAACACTGGATACCAACCTGACCGGTGTTTTTTACAGCGTGAAAGCTTGTTACGAAGCCCTGAAACAATCTAAGGGTTATATTATTACGATGGGAAGTTTGGCTGGCACTAATTATTTTGCCGGAGGAAGTTCGTACAATGCCAGTAAGTTTGGGTTGCTCGGCTTTACTCAGGCCATTATGCTTGATGCGCGCGCTCATCAGATTAAAGTGAGTACGATTATGCCCGGCTCAGTATCCACCAATTTTAATGACCACACACCCAGCGAACAAGATGCCTGGAAAATTCAGCCTGAAGATATTGGTAAAATTGTATTTGACCTGCTAACGATGAACCCACGCACATTGCCCAGTAAAATTGAGGTGAGGCCTTCGCAGCCAAGATAAGTTACGCTACGCTAAATGGATGTGGTAAACATCCGACTGATTGCGTGCTATGTTGAGTGCAGCAAAACCGCCCGGCTGCGGAATGTCTTCAATTAAATCAAAGGCACTGCACGTTCTGGGCAAGGCAGAAAAGATGAGTAGGAATGGGTACTTTTCACAATTGAGTACATGAGTCCATACGGGTGCATACGAAATATTCTCAGCATGAATGAGTGTTGCTTTTGCCCTGGAGTGGCAGTCTCTTAGTACGGTTGTTTTCCAGATGCGCATAAACAGCCCCGGGGTGGGGACATCAATGGAGCAATGCACGTAGATATAAGAATCTTCCAGAATAAGCGGATCAACTGAGGCGAGCAAGTCAACACCTACCTGTATTTTTTTCTGTGGGCTTACAATGTCGCTCCGCTTAGAAATAACGGCTGCCATGGATCAGCTGTTTATTTTTTTCCATGTTTTTTCAAGCAAGGCTTTGGTGGCGCGTATGCCGTCTGGTTCGCTTAGCCGGTGGCCTTCATATTCAACTCCAATATGGCCAGTAAATCCTGAGGCTTTTACTTGCTTCAGCATTTTGGTGTAATCAATAATGGTTTCTTCTCCATCGGCATTGAAGTCGTACGATTTGGCACTCACTCCTTTGGCATACGGAAGAAATTCATTTACACCCTGGTACCGGTCATATACTTCGGTACACTGATTGTCTTGTGTGCTTCCCCACTTTGCGTTGGTACACCAGTTGCCGAAATCAGGAAGTGTGCCACAGTTGGGTTGATTTACTCTTTTCATGATACCCTCTATCCATTTTCCGTCAGCGCTGTACAGGCCGTGGTTTTCTATGATAACATTTATTTTTTCTATGGAAGCATACGCACTGAGGATAGTCATCGACTCAATCATGGCCAGTTGCACAGCTTCTTTAGAGCCTTCGCCAAAGGCATTGACGCGTATGGAGTGGCATCCTAAAATTTTGGCTGCGTTGATCCACTTGAAATGGTTTTCTACGGCTTTTTTTCTTTCTGACTTTTTAGGGTCTCCTAAATCACCCTCATTGTCAACCATGATCAGAAGACTCTTTACACCAATGTCATCGGCTGTTTTTTTCATTTGTAACCAGAATTTTTCATTGGTAGCATGTGCCGTATAAAACCCATTTACATATTCCACGGCAAGGATACCGTATTCTTTTTTGGCTACAGGTGCAAAGTTTTCGGCTTTTAATGTTCCTTTCTCTAAGGCGCGGTGGAGAGACCATTGGGCAAGTGAAATTTTCAGACTGGATTCATCGGGCGACTTTAGTGTGTTAAACGCGGCTCCGACTAGCGGCAACTGAATGGCCGATGCACTGGCTACTATTTTTTTGAGAAACTCCCTGCGGTTATCCATACTGTTGTTATTAAAACCTTGCTAAACTAACTATTTGAATGCATTTGCTCAATACTAATTTTTTTAAGTAAGGTCACCAATGGGGCCAGGTTTATTTAGTCAATGCTGCTATGATATTGGCCACGAGTTGGTTCATATCAAAGTTGCTGCTTTTTGTGAGTCCGAGCCTGACCACTACTAATTTTTTGGAAGGGATTACAAAAACATACTGCCCTTCAAATCCATCGGCTTGAAAACTATCGCTGGGCACATCAGGATAAGTGCGGTTAGATGGATTATTTTTCTCGCCTGCGTTTGTCCACCATTGTGCACCGTACTCTCCTCGGTGCGCCCCTGAAGTTGGGGTGGTGGAATATTTTACCCAACCTTCCGGTAAAATGCGCTCATTGTTCCAAACTCCGTCATTCAAGAACAGCAGCCCAAACCTGGCAAAATCGCGGGCGGTGGCAAAGGAATACGATGAGCCAACGAATGTGCCGCCAGCGTCTGGTTCAAGCACTATGCTGTTCATTCCGATTTTAGAAAATAACTCACGGTAGGGAAATTGATAATACGCTTCATCGCCTACGGTTTGGCGGATGATGTGTGAAATGATATTGGTCGTGCCGCTAGAGTATTCAAAAACCTCACCGGGTTTGAACTTTAGCGGAGCCTCTGCGGCATACTCGCCCATATTTTTTTTCTTGAATAGCATATTGGTAGCCCCGCTTGGGCCACTGTAGTTTTCGTTCCACTTCAGGCCGCTGCTCATGTGCAACAAGTCGGTGATCGTGATATTTTTCCGTTCATCATTTCTCCAGGCCTCAATGGGAGCAGGTGCATCTGTTTTAAGTTTTCCTTGCCTCACCAAAATACCCACCAACGCATTGGTTATGCTTTTGGTCATTGACCATCCGATGTGTTTTGAATTTTTGTCAAAGCCATCGGCATATTTTTCTGCCACTATTTTTCCATCATATACTACCACTACGGCACGCGTTCGTTTCTGTTTGACTTTTTCGATTTCGGTTTCCACAAAAGCCGGAGCAATGGCTTGATAGATTTTAGATGGATTGATTAATAGAGCAGTATCAAGTTTATCGCCCTGAGGCCAAGGAACGGTGTCGGTATTTATTTTTTTTGGTTGAAATGTTTTGATTTTCCGATTGCGGAATTCACGTTCATCAGTTTCAACCAGAAGGGTGCAGCCTAATCCTTTTCGATAAACAGCCTTGCGTTTAGCCAAGCCAAATACAGTTGATGTAACTGATGAGTCTGCTGCATTAACTGTCACAGTACCAACTGATAATGGAAAATTGTTCAATTCATTGTCGATGACATTTTGTGCGTCACGACCGGCAACAAAAACACATGAGCATACATCTTTGGCACTGTATCCGCTAATAATGGGGAAAGCCCGCCAGCCATACTGAAAGACATAGATAAATACAATCAATGCAAGGGTGTATAATAATGGTTTAAAAATCTTCATTGATTAATCAGTTTAGATTTAAGGTTTGCAGAAATGAAAACGATCAGGCCTGTATTGAGTTTTTTTCAACAGATTGTAGGTTCACTTAACTCATGGGGCTCAATTTACTTCAAAGAAAAACAATAATAATTTGATTTGTTATGCCAATGATGATCTGCTTTTATTTGGTGAGCATAGGTTTATGAAATAAAATATTTTGTGTTTGATCAGTTAGGCAGTTAGTTTTTTTATTCATCATTCAATTTACCCAAATCTGACAAGTGCATAGCAACAGATTCGTCCGATTGTTTTACCTTTGCGCAAGTTTTAGTGAAATCTCCACGCTTGTCCGCCCTTTGGCATTTCAAATTGCTGGAAATTTCATAGTACAGCAATTTAAAAATTTACTACATGAAATCATTTGATGCCCTGGGCTTATCCGGGGAACTGGTGGAAGTAATCCGCCAAATGGGTTTTGAAAATCCAACACCCATACAAGAAAAAGCAATTCCGGTTTTGCTTCAGGGAAATACTGACTTAGTCGGTTTAGCTCAAACCGGCACCGGCAAGACAGCAGCCTTTGGTCTTCCTTTGTTAGAGTTAGTGGATGCCAATATCCGCAGCACTCAAGCATTGATTGTTGCCCCAACCCGTGAATTGAGCGTGCAGATTACCAATGATCTGGAGCGGTTTGCAAAAGGATTTAAAGACTTGAACATTGTTACGGTTTACGGAGGGGCAAGCATTTCTGACCAGATTCGTAAAGTAAAACGCGGAGCTCAAGTTATTGTGGCCACACCCGGCCGCTTGATTGATCTGCTCTCCAGAAAAGTAGTTGACCTTACCCAAATCAAATTTGTCGTGCTCGATGAAGCCGATGAGATGTTGAACATGGGCTTTAAGGAAGACATAGATGAAATTCTTTCCACCACCCCCGACACCAAAAATGTGTGGTTATTTTCGGCTACTATGCCGCGCGAGGTACGCGACATTGCCAGCAATTACATGAATAATCCGCAAGAGATTGCGATGGAAGGGCAGAAGCAAGGTAACGAAAACATTGACCACCAATATGCACTGGTTGATGACCGAGACAAATACCTGGCACTGAAACGCTTTGTAGACTATACACCCGGAATTTTTGCCGTAGTTTTTTGCCGCACAAAAATGGATACGCAGAAAATTGCCGAGCATTTGATTAAAGACGGATACAATGCTGACCCACTTCATGGTGATCTTACCCAAGCCCAGCGCGACCGTGTGATGAAGAGCTTTAAAAATAAGACACTTCAACTTTTGGTAGCGACCGATGTAGCTGCCCGTGGTATTGATGTGAGCAACATCACACACGTTATTCACATGAACATGCCCGATGAGATGGAGTTTTACACCCACCGGAGCGGAAGAACGGCCCGTGCCGGGAAAAAGGGAATTTCACTGGCTATTGTTTCTAAAAAAGAAATGGGTCGTATCTACCAGGTTGAAAAAAGTATCAAACGAAAATTCACGCAAGTACCCGTTCCAAGCGGAGATGAAGTGTGCCAGCAAAAAATGATGGACCTGGCGCAGAAAGTGCGGACCGTAGAAGTTAGCGAAGAAGAAATTGATTCGTTCTTGCCTGAGGTATATCATGAACTGAAAGATTTCAGCAAAGAAGATATTATCAAACGTTTCGCATCGATTGAGTTCAATCGCTTTTTGGAATACTACCGCGATGCACGCGACCTTAATAAATCAGACCGGTCTGAACGCAAAAGATTTTTTGACGAAGATGGCATGGAGCCGGCCTATTCTACCGGTGACCGCATTTTCATCAACATCGGCAAAATGGACGGCCTCGATAAAGGCAGTTTGCTCGGCTTGATCTGCGACTATGGTGAAACCGATAAAACCAAAATTGGAAAAATTGATTTGAAAGGTGCCTACTCTTTCTTTGAAGTAGAAAAAGGTATGGCCGACCAGATTATGCAGGGTTTTGATGGCGTGGAAGTACGTGGCCGAAAAGTACGCCTGGAAATGAGCGGAGACCGCCCGGAAAGACGCGAGCGTAGCGGAGATCGGGGAGATCGCAGGGATCGTGGAGATCGTGGAGATCGCGGGGGAGACAGAGGCGGAAGAAGCGGTGGCGGAAGAAGAAGGAGTTTTTCGGGCAACAGAAGGGAAGATTCGTGGGGGGGAAAGAGAAAGCCGAAAAGATATTAACGGTCACTGATCAGTGACTACCAAATCAACAGACGGCTGAAAACTCGGCCGTCTTTTTTTTGTTCAGGTATTGGAATCGAACATCATTTACAGTGCAATTTCATAAACTCATACGCTTGACGGTTGCCCAGTTGGGCAGAGCGGTTCCAGTCTGCACAGGCTCCTTTTTGGCCTGTGGCTTGTTTGGCAATACCTCGCCCAAAATAAGCGAGTGCATAGGTTGAATCAAGGCGAATGGCTTTGTCGAAATCGCGTAAAGCTGATGGATAGTCTTTCATTTTTAGCAATGCTTCACCACGTCCACCGTAGGCAAGTGCATAACCAGGGCTGATGCGAATGGCCTGTGAGAAATCACTTGCCGCATTCTTGTAGTCGTGTGAATAAATACGAGCGAGACCGCGATCAACATAAGCAGCATCAAAACCTGGATTAAGTGCAATAGCTTGGCTGAAATCATCAATGGCCGAAACATAATTTCCGGTTCTTTCTTTAGCATGACCGCGGTAGGCATAAGCCAACGTAAACTTAGAGTCGAGCGATACCACTTTGTTAAACTCTTCAATTGCTCCCGGGTAATCGTTGGCTTCGTATTTTGATTTGGCATTGTACATCAAATTAGTAGCGTTGAGGATATTTACCTGGTCATTGTATTTTTCAGCAATAGCCGCTTTGGCATTCTCCTCTTTTTCCTGTTGTAGTTGTTGGCTCAGTTGCGCCAGTTTTTGGTTAGCTTCATCGAGGCGCTGTTTCATATCATTTAATTCGCGAATTTTTCGATGGTCTTCGCTGATCCGTTTGAGTGATTCTTTCAAACTGGTGGTATCTACTTTTATTGAGGCTTTCATCCAAAACGTTTGGCCGTCCCACTTCTCATCCAGGATATCAAACTTGGTGATGCCGGCTGTGATGGTAGAAATTTTTTCTTTGAAGTCTTGTGAGAATTTTCCCTTGGCATCGTTGGACGATAGCAGGTCGTTACTCTCTACATATACCCCGAGCTCGTTTAGCAGTTCTGTTCGTAATTCACTGGTGGCGATGGCGCGGCATGAAACTTTACTGTCGGCTTCACTGGCCTTGTAAGTGTATTCTCTGATAAATGTTTTTTCTTGTGAATAGGAAACATAACTACTCAAGAGAAGTATTGCCAATATTATTTTTTTCATTTTTATGGAATAGGAGTGTAGGTTAGACCAACTGTGCCGGAAGAAGTTTAGTTATAAAATCAAATCGGTTTAAATAGTTCAAAAGCTTCTTTACAAGTGTGGCAATAATAGATAGAGCGGCAGAGTGTGGGCCCGAAAGGAGTTTTTAATTCCGTGTTAAGGCTATCACACCGAGGGCATTGAACTGTTTCGAGCAATTCTAACTCGGTAAAAACCTGTGTAGGTGGAGGAGGAGCAAGGCCAAATTTTTTAAGCGCGGCTTTTCCTTTTTCAGAAATCCAGTCTGACGACCAGGCTTTTTTAAAAGAAATTTGTACGTCAACATCCGGTACTCCGTTTTTTTTTAAAACGGACTTTACTTCTTCTTTCATATACTCCATAGCCGGGCAACCCACAAACGTAGGGGTCATTTCAATTTTTGCAACATCGTTTTCCAGTGTTACCGAAGTGATTACCCCCAAATCTACCAGCGATAGCACGGGTATCTCCGGGTCTTTCACTTCCTCCAGCCATGTATAGATTTGTTGTACGGTCAGCATTGCCTTGCTCGCAAAGTGCGCTTACAAAAGTACGAAATCAATAACATCACCCACAGACTGGCACAAGCCTTGCAGGCAGTCTTGTGCCTTTTTCAAACCAACTCAATCTCTACCCCCTTTTTTTCTTTTCTCAATAATAAAGTGCGGCACGGCTGTAAGCACAACCCTCTTCTTTTTTACAAAACCTGCCCCTTACCGGGTTATGGTGAAGATAATTCATCTTTTGCTGAAGCACTCTTACTCATTAAAGCAGATGGCAGCCTGATCACAGGCGCAACAACGCTGCTGAACAAATTGACTACGGTGCTCATTACCGTGGCCACCGGAATTTGGGTAAAGGTGCTGCCAAACACATAAGAGAAAATTGCTGAGGGCATTATCATTTGTTCACTCAATTATTTTTTAATTTATTCTTTAATTTATTCTTTAATTCATTATTGTATGTAGGATAACTCATCAAAGTAAAAAGTAAAGTGAAATGTATTCAACGACTGACATTAGTTTCAAAAGTATGTTACTGCCTTACGGGATACGGTCTGTTAACTGATTTGTAAACAACTAATCGTGCTATCAATCTTCTTGCGAATGCTTGTTTTTTTTTACTACTTGTAACTGCATATTAAATTGTTATGAAAGACTTCCTCTGGTTTAAGAGTTACCCGCCTGGCATCCCGCATGAAATAGGTTCGCTTCCTTTTACTTCGCTGGTTGATTTATTTGAAAAAGCGTCAAAGAAATACGCCTCGTTGATTGCATACGAAAATTTGGGCGGCAAGTTGACATACCGAGAAGTGGATGAGTTGTCCACTCATTTTGCTGCATACCTTCAAAAAAAACTGGGTTTGAAAAAAGGAGACCGTATCGCCATTCAGATGCCCAACCTGCTGCAGTTTCCGGTCGCTTTTATAGGTGCATTGAAAGCCGGTCTGATCGTGGTGAATACCAACCCGCTTTATACAGCTCGCGAAATGGAGCACCAGTTTAAAGATGCCGGTATTTCAGCGTTGGTGATTGTAGCCAACTTTGCACACAATCTGGAATCAATTGCTGACAAAATTCCTGCCAAGCATTACATCATTACAGAGATGGGTGACCTGGTAGGTGGACTGAAAGGATGGCTGGTGAACTTTGTGGTGAAGTACGTGAAAAAATTGGTGCCCCGATACAACCTGCCACATGCTATTTCATTCAATGCGGTAATGAAAGAAGGTGCCCGCTATACATTGGATAAACCCAATATTGAATTGGAAGATTTAGCCGTGCTTCAATACACCGGAGGAACAACCGGTGTGCCCAAAGGCGCACAACTTTCGCATAGAAATTTGGTGGCTCACAACGAAATGATTACTTATTGGTTTCTGCCTTTGCTTACCGAGAAAGAGCAGGAGATTGTCATCACCGCATTGCCTATGTATCATATTTTCGCTCTCTCAGTAAACCTCACCCTCATGTTCCACAAGGGGTTGCGAAACATTCTTATCACTAACCCACGCGATATGCAAGGGTTTGTGAAAGAACTCAGCAAGTATAAATTCTCCATTATTTTGGGCGTAAACACATTGTTCAACGGAATGCTCAATCACCCGCTCTTCAAAACACTTGACTTCTCTCATTTGAAAGGAGCGGTGGGCGGAGGCATGGCCGTGCAAGATGCCGTGGCTATGCAATGGCAAGAAGTAACCAAAAGCCCGCTCGTAGAAGGGTACGGGTTAAGTGAAACTTCGCCTGTACTCTGTTGTAACCCGCTAAACGGAAAAGAAAAACGCGGCACCATCGGCTTGCCAATGCCCAGCACCGAAGTAGCCATTTTTGATGACCAGGGCAATCAACTGTCACAAGGTGAAACCGGAGAAATTTGTGCGCGTGGACCACAGGTCATGCGCGGTTATTGGCAAAAAGACAATGCCGGTGTTTTCTATCACAACGAATGGTTTAAAACAGGCGATATTGGTTTTATGGATGAAGACGGCTTTTTTAAAATTGTGGATCGTAAAAAAGACATGATCAAAGTAAGCGGCTTTAATGTTTTTCCTAATGAAATTGAAAACGTCATTGCCCTGAACCCCAAAGTACTGGAGGTGGCGGCCATTGGAGTGCCCGATGCTAGGTCAGGTGAAGTGATCAAGGCTTTTATCGTTAAAAAAGATCAAAGCCTTACCGAAGAAGAACTCAAAACCTATTGCCACGAAAACATGACCAATTATAAAGTGCCTAAATATTTTGTGTTTCGCACCGAGTTACCCAAAACCAATGTGGGTAAAATTTTGCGCAGGGCATTGAAAGAGGAAGAAGAAAAAAAGTAGGATTCTGATTTCTCTATTTTTTTACAACTACATTCTTTAGTACTTTCGAGGTTCATCTCGTAGGTTGTATGGTTTAAATCAATTGCTCAATGAAAAAAGCACTATTCTTACTTCTTCTTTCGGCTCCATTTTTTCTCTTTTTTTCAAGAAAAAAGCAAAACCCTGAAACCGGGGGAAATGACTCTGTTCATTATGCTCACGAAAAGCATTTTAAAAATATACGCCAACTCACGTTTGGTGCCGACAATGCCGAAGCGTACTGGAGTTTTGACGGAAAGAATGTATGCTTTCAATCAAACAACAGTGCCTGGGGATTACAATGCGACCAGATTTTTTATATGCCTGTAACAGGAATGGACTTGAGCCATGGCGAAAAACCGAAGAGGGTGAGCACTGGTGATGGCCGCACCACTTGTGCTTTTTTTATGCCTGACGGAAAATCA
Source organism: Bacteroidota bacterium (assembly GCA_018266435.1). GTDB lineage: Bacteria > Bacteroidota > Bacteroidia > Cytophagales > Cyclobacteriaceae > ELB16-189. The sequence continues at coordinate 56,171 of JAFEAL010000001.1, forward strand.
ATTTTGTATGCCTCTACTCACCTGGGCGGAAAGGAATGCCCACGAGAGGTAGAACGTAAACCGGGTGGAAAATACTTGTGGCCGATCTATGACTCATACGATATTTTCGTGGCCGACTTAAACGGAAAAATAATTAAGCAATTGACCAACTCACCCGGTTATGATGCCGAAGCCACCATTTCTCCGAAGAAAGATAAAATAGTGTTTACATCTATGCGCCATGGCGACCTTGACCTTTACACCATGGACATGAACGGAAAGAATGTAAAACAAATTACCCACGAGTTGGGTTATGATGGTGGCGCTTTCTTTTCTCCTGACGGTACAAAAATTGTTTTTCGCGCTTCGCGATTCACTACCGATGAAGAGAAAAAAGAATATGTGGAGAACCTGAAACAAGGCTTAGTAGCCCCCACATCGATGGAAATTTTTGTATGCAATGTGGACGGTTCTGACCTGAAACAAGTAACACACCTGGGCAAAGCCAACTGGGCTCCATTCTATCACCCTTCAGGCAAGAAAATCATTTTCAGTTCCAATCACAAAGGCAAGCGCGGTTTTCAGTTCAATTTATTTATGATCAACGAAGACGGATCGGCACTCGAACAGATTTCGCACGATACGGTGTTTGATTCATTCCCGATGTTTTCTCCCGATGGAAAAAAAATTGTTTTTTCTTCGAACCGTAACAATGGAGGAACACACAATACAAATTTGTTCGTAGCCGATTGGGTAGATTGAATCTGTGATGAAGCGATCAAAGAAAATAATTTACGTTTTGCTCTTGCTGCTGGCATTGGTGCTGATTGGTTTTTATGGACTTTATGTTTTGAAAAATGCGGAGACAAAAACGATTAGCGAAAATGACCGCAAAAATGCAGGCGGGAGTTTTGTAAAGTTGACAGACGGAATTACACATTACGAAGCTGCCGGGCCCGACACAGCTAAAACAATAGTTCTTATTCACGGTTTCAGTGTGCCTTACTATATCTGGGACGGCACATTTGATAGTTTGGTGCATCGCGGCTTTCGGGTGATACGTTACGATGAATTTGGCCGCGGGCTTTCTGATAAACCGAATGCTATTTACAGTCCGCTATTTTACCGGAAGCAGTTGGTAGAATTGCTCGAGGTCTTAAAAGTGAAGACTCCTTTTCATATTGCCGGCCTTTCGTTTGGTGGAGCCATTGTGAGTGATTTTGTTACGCATTACCCACAACTTATTGATAAAATAATTTTTATTGATCCGGTTTACCGGTTCCCCAATCAAGGCACACCCGAGGCGGTAATGAACTATACAATGGCTATTAAGGCCTATGCGATGGCAGATGACCAACTCACAAATTTTAAACACCCGGAATTATTTCCAAACTGGGCGAGTAAATACAAACCACAGATGAAGTTTAAGGGTTTTCGTCATGCATTGATCTCTACCATTAAAAACTATCCCAGGCAGACCATTATTGCCAACTACACCCAGCTTGATTCGTTTCATAAGAAAGTGTTATTGATCTGGGGCAAGGATGATAAAATCGTGACGTTTGATTACAGCGACTCACTAAGACAAAAACTAAACGTAGATTTATTGGCTGTAGAAGATGCAGGTCATCTTCCACACTTGGAAAAACCAACGATTGTTAATCAGAAAATTATTTCATTTTTAAAAACTCAGTAATGATAAATGTGAATTTGACTAAAGATGCCTCTAAAGAAGAAGTAAAAAAAGCGGTAGAGAAGTATTTAGATGAAATAGGGCTGAATATCGCTTCTCACGACTTCACTCGCCCTTGGGGAGGATTTTTTGTATTGGATGAAACACAGGCAGAAAAATTTATTCAGTTGTATTTTTCTCATTTGAAAAAAGAAGACCTTACCATATCAGGTAAGTTGAGCCCTAAAATTTTGATTGTTGCTCCCGGCCAGCGGTTGAGTTGGCAATACCACCACAGGCGTGCGGAGATTTGGAAATTGATAGCCGGTGTAGCCGGTGTGGTAACCAGTACTACAGACCGACAAGGTGAATTAAAAAAACTGGCCTTGAATGAAGTTATTCATCTAAAACAAGGCGAGCGCCATCGTTTAGTAGGTTTGCCCGAAGGCTGGGGAATGATTGCTGAAATTTGGCAGCACACTGATGCCAGTCACCCTTCAGATGAAAATGACATCGTGCGGGTGCAAGATGATTTTGGGCGATAGTTAAAGAGTTCCCTTTGTGCTGGGCAACTGATGGCCTTCTTTCTTTACAGCAAATCGTACGGCTTTAGCAAACGCCTTGAAGATGGCTTCAATTTTATGATGTTCATTCGTTCCCTCTGCTTTGATATTCAGGTTGCATCTTGCTGAATCGCTAAAGGATTTAAAAAAATGAAAAAACAGTTCGGTAGGGACTTCACCTATTTTTTCCCGCTTGAATTCAACTTCCCAAACTAACCAGGGCCTCCCGCCAAAATCTATCGCTACTTGTGCCAGGCAATCGTCCATAGGCAGACAAAACCCAAAGCGCTCCATTCCTCGTTTATCACCTAATGCTTTCAGGATAGTTTCTCCTAAGACCAACGCTGTGTCTTCAACCGTATGGTGTTCATCAATATGCAAGTCACCGGTTGCGGCAACCTCAAGATCAATCTGTCCATGCCGCGCAATTTGTTCTAACATGTGGTCAAAAAAGCCAAGCCCTGTATGGATTTTAGCCAGACCGGAGCCGTCTAAGTTAGTGCTAACGAAAATGTCTGTTTCTTTGGTTGTGCGCCTGGTTTCTGCCAAACGCGCCGGCCTCAGAAATTTATAAACCTCTTTCCACGAATGGGTGTTTAGCACACAATATTCAGTTAATTTTTGTTCGGCTATTTTTTCGAGGGACTGAATGCCGCTGAACAGAATTCCTTTTGCCCCAAGGTTTTTAGCCAACTGAATATCCGTGATGCGGTCACCTATAACAAAGGAGTTTTTTAAATCATATTGTCCGTTTAAATATTCGGTTAGCATACCGATACCCGGCTTACGCGTAGGTTTGTTTTCTTCGGGCAAAGAACGGTCGATGTGAATTTTGCTGAAGTGAATATCTTCATTTTCTAGCGTGTTCAATATCATTTTTTGCACCGGCCAAAAAGTATTTTCCGGAAACCGATCGGTGCCGAGCCCGTCTTGATTGGAGACCATTACTAATTCATAATCGGTCTCTCTCGCAATTTTTCCAAGCCAGGTAAATACACCGGGAATGAAGCGCAGTTTTTCCAGGTTATCGATTTGCGGAGCTTCCGGTGGCTCAACAATAAGGGTTCCGTCACGGTCTATAAATAAAATCTTTTTCATAATTTTTTTAATAGAGTTATTAATGCTTCATTTTCTTCAGTAGTGCCCACCGTTATGCGCAAGCAGTTTTGGCATAACACAACCTTACTGCGGTCACGCACAACGATTCCCCCTGCCAATAATTTTTGATAGACCGCCCGTGCATCAGTCATTTTTACTAAAAGGAAATTTGCTTCTGACGGATAGATATGATTTATTATTTTTATATCATTCATTTTTTCTGTAAGCCATTGCCGTTGTGCAAGAATTTTTTTCACTTCTCTTTCTTTTTTTTTAACATCGTGCAAGGCTTTTAATGCCGCTTGTTGCTGCGGTTCGCTGATGTTGTAGGGTAGTTTGATTTTATTTAACACAGAAATGATTGTACTATCCGCAAAGCACATTCCCAGGCGCAGCCCTGCCAGGCCCCACGCTTTTGATAAAGTTTGCAATACTACCAGGTTTTTGTACCGGCCCAGTTCGGTAACCCAACTTGGAGATGAAGCAAAGTCAATGTAAGCTTCGTCAATAAGTACCAATCCGTTAAAATTTTTTAATAGAGTATGAATTGTGTCAGGGTTTAAAATGTTTCCTGTAGGATTATTAGGGCTGCACAAAAAAATCAGTTTGGTGTGTGCGGAAATAGGTGAAAGGATACATTCTTTGTCCAGATCAAAACTGGCGGTTAGTTTTACCGGTTTTACCTTGATGTCATTGATGCGAGCACTCACCTGATACATTCCATACGTTGGCTCAGCGATAATCACCTCGTCAATCGTAGGAACACAAAAAGCACGTAACAATAAATCAATCACTTCATCGCTTCCATGACCGATAAAAAGCTGATCTTCGCTTACGTGTTGAATAGAAGCAATTTTTTGTTTTAGTTTTTTTTGATGCGGATCAGGATACCGGTTGTAGCCAGTTGCAAATGGATTTTCGTTAGCATCCATAAAAATCTGCGCTTCGCCCGCAAACTCATCGCGCGCTGATGAGTAGGGTTTGAGATTTTTCAAGTGGGGGCGTAGCAGCTTAGAGATATCTGGTATCATTACTCATGGGTTAGTCATTCGTATTTTTACAGCCTCAGCATGAGCTTGCAAACATTCTGCTTCGGCCATGGCCACCACGGTTGGTCCTAGTTTTTCAATTCCTGTTTTGGTTATTTTTTGAAACGTGATGTACTTAACAAAGCTATCGAGCGAAACGCCACTATAACTTTTTGCACAGCCGTTTGTGGGCAAGGTATGGTTAGTGCCTGAAGCATAATCACCGCCCGATTCAGGAGAATAGCTACCCACAAAAACTGACCCGGCATTGGTTATTTTATTCACCAACTCATCGCAATCAATTGTGTTGATGATCAGGTGTTCAGGAGCGTACTCGTTAATAAACCCGATAGTATCCGGATGACTAAGGATTATTGCACGGCTATTTTTTAATGCTTCGATGGCTATTTCTTTTCGTGGCAGTTTAGCTACCTGGGTTTCCAATTCTTGCACTACTTTTTTTATCAATGTTTCTTCGTTGGTTACCAAAATCACCTGGCTGTCGGTTCCATGTTCAGCTTGTGATAAGAGATCGGCAGCTACATAAGCAGCGTTGGCATAAGCATCGGCCAGCACAAGTACTTCTGATGGTCCGGCCGGCAGGTCAATGGCTGTTCCTTCAAGGGTTACCAACTGTTTAGCTTTAGTAACGAACTGATTGCCTGGACCAACTATTTTATAAACCTGAGGAATACTTTCAGTACCATAAGCCATGGCTGCAATAGCTTGCGCTCCACCTACTTTAAAAATTTTTTTAATTCCCACTTCTTTTGCTGAAAATAAAATAGCCGGGTTTATTTTTCCATATTGATCAGGCGGAGTGCACAAAATAATTTCGTTGCATCCGGCTAGTTGAGCGGGAATACCCAGCATCAATACGGTAGAAAAAAGTGGAGCAGACCCACCCGGAATGTAGATACCTACTTTTTCAATGGGTACGGCTTTGCGCCAGCAGGTTACCCCCTCTGTGGTTTCTGTTTTTTGTTCTTCCCTTGTTTGCAAAGCGTGAAAAGTCTTTATGTTTTGAGCGGCTGTGCGGATGGCTTGTTTTAATTTATCGGGTAGTTGTTGTTCGGCATCCATGGGTTCATCATCTGATACCTGAATTTTTTGAATATCTACTTTGTCGTACTGACGGGTAAGTTCACGCAAGGCTGCATCGCCCGATTTTTTTACACGAGATAAAATGGTTTGAACACGGCCCTCTAAAAACTCAGTTTGTAACTGTGGCCGCAGGCACAATTCTTTCCATGTATATTTTGGCGGACGGTTGTATAGCTTCATGCTCTCAATTTTAGATTTTGACTCAATCAGTCAGGCAATCATTTTTTCAATAGGTATTACCAAAATCCCTTCGGCACCAAATGATTTTAGCAAATTGATTTTTTTCCAAAAATCATTTTCATCTACTACCGAATGCAGCGAAGACCATCCGGGTTTATTTAGCGGCATAATGGTAGGGCTTTTCATTCCGGGAATGACGCTCGTAATTTTTTCGATGGCATCATTGGGGCAATTCATCAAAATATATTTATTGTTCTGAGCTGATTGAACAGATTGTATCCGAAAAACAAGTTCAGTCAAGATTTTTTCTTTTGCTTCATTCAGTTTTGGATTGGATACAAGCACTGCTTCTGAAGAGATCACCGTCTCCACTTCTTTTAAGCCGTTGCTTAGCAAAGTGCTTCCCGAACTCACAATGTCGCAGATGGCATCGGCCAGCCCAATGCCCGGAGCAATTTCAACTGAGCCGCTGATTTCGTGAATGCCGGCTTCAATTTTATGTTGATCAAGGAATGTTCGTACCAGGTTAGGGAAGGAGGTAGCAATATTTTTTCCTTGTAACCATTCTGTACCGGTATAGTTTTCAGATCGCAGTACGGCCATTGAGAGACGGCATTTGGCAAAACCGAGTCGTGAAATGATTTTGTTATTCTTCTGTTTTTCGATGACAATGTTTTCACCGATAATTCCCGCGTCTGCTACGCGGTCTTCAATGTATTGCGGAATGTCATCATCGCGCAAAAACAATAATTCCAGATTAAAATTTTCTGCTTGGGTTTTTAACTGGTCTTTGCCATTGTTGAAGTGTATCCCGCTTTCTTTTAATAGCCGGAGCGAGCCTTCTTGAAGCCTTCCTGATTTTTGTATAGCTAATCGTAAACTTGATTCCATGTTTTTATAATTGATAAATAAAAAAGGCCTGCCTTTTTTGGCAAGCCTTTATGTTTCATTATTTGCTAGAGCAACATCAAAACATCATCCTGCCGTCCGTTAGGAAGGTATGGTGGTGATGCAGTGTGTGCGTGTTGTTAAACATAACTGTCGCGAAATAATTGAACATTTATCAATTTTCAAATGTTGTGATGAGAAATATTTTTTTGTCTTGTTATTTTGCGTGTAACAATCGTTTTTGTTAATCCTCAGTTATCTTTACACCCTGTGAAAAATTTTGTTAGAGTAGTTGTCTTGCTGTTGTTCATTAGTTGCCAAAGCCGGGAGTCGCGCATGCAGCAATTTTTACTTAAGGGAAACCTGGCTTCTAAAGAAAAGAACTGGCAGCAGGCACAAAACTATTATGAAGAAGCTCTCAAATTTAACGATTGCTTTGCTGATGCCTGGAACAACATAGGCACAGTTTATTTTGAACAAAAAAAATACGAGCAAGCATTGGCTAGTTATGACAAGGCCCTCACCTGCGATCCTCATTTTTTAGAGGCACGTATCAACCGGGCTAACGCTGCGTATGAGCTGAAAGAATATTACCGGTCTATTGATGATTTGGAGAAAGTCATTGCATCAAAACCCGATACTGCCATTGCTTATTTCACGCTGGGATTGAACTACACCCGGCTTCGAGAGTTTAACAAAGCGCTGCAAGTTTTTTACCAGGCTCAACAAATTACCGGAAGCGATAAACGTATGAAGATGGAGGCCCTGGTGAATCATGCTATTGTTCGCTATTACCTCAGGCAATATGACTCGGCCAAAAATGAGTTGCACCGCGCAGCCAAGTTCAATGACCGCGAACCAAATATTTATAACACACTCTCACTGATTGAAACGGATTTAGGACATTATAAAGAAGCTTTGAACCTAATCAATGAGGCAATCAGGCTTGACCCCAAGCAATCGTATTTTGTAAACAACCGGGGATACATTTATCTTATGCAAAACGAACTGACCCTTGCTGAATCTGACATTAATGAAAGTATTTCGGCAGATCCAGACAATGCCTGGGCCTATCGTAATAAAGGCATCTTTCACTTGATGAAAAATGAACCTGAACTTGCCGAACGGTTACTTACTCAGGCTTTAAAACGTGATCCGTTCATAGATAAAATTCATTATTACCTTGGCTTGGCTTACTTAAAAAATGGAAAAAAAGAATTGGCTTGCCAGTCGTTTAAAAAATCAAAAGAAGCACAAGACCACCTTCTCACTCCCGATTTGCTGAAAAACTGCAAATGAAATTGATTGAGTTAGCTGATCGTTTGCAAACCCGGTTGCAACAACCTTTGCCGGGAGCAATGGCCCACGAAATGTTGCGTGCAACTCCTGCCGGATCATTGATACCTAAATTTAATCATGCCTCTCAGCCCAGGCCGGGCAGTGTTATCATCCTGTTATACGAAGAGTTTGGTGCCATCCGGTTTCCATTGACCAAACGGCCCGACTACGTGGGCGCACACGCGGGACAGGTGAGTTTGCCCGGTGGAAAAACTGAAAAAAATGAAAATTATATTCAAACTGCCTTGCGAGAATGTGAAGAAGAAATAGGTGTTCCCTCAGACCATATTCAGGTAATCGGCAAGATCAGTGATTTTTATATTGCCCCGAGTAATTTTATTATTTCTCCTGTAGTGGCTTACAGCACGTCACCACCAGAATTCTATCCGCAAGAATCTGAAGTAGCCCGAATCCTCAATGGAAATTTAGACGAGTTGCTCCGCAGCGATGCTATCCATACTCAGGAAATTCTGGCCGCGAAAAAATACCCTATGATCGCGCCCCACTTTCTTATTGAAGGAGAAATTGTGTGGGGTGCCACTGCCATGATGCTGAACGAGCTCAGGATCATTGTGCAAGAACTCAACACCGCTAATAACAAGGCTTTTTGACTTGCATTGTTTTTAGTACCTTCATCGCCTGTTTACCCAATACCCCATGAAAAAAATTATCCTATCCATTTGTGCTTCGGCTGCACTGGCATCCTGTACCACAAAAAATAGTGAGCAACCACACAAACTTTATACCATTCAACAATTTATGGATGTCGTGCCGATCAACGGAGGCGCATTCTCTCCCGATGAAACCAAAATCTTAATTAATAGTCGCGCCACAGGTATTTTTAATGCTGTAGAAATTGATATCAAAACCGGTGAGCAAAAAGCACTAACCCACTCTACCGACAACGCCATTTTTTCGTACAGTTATTTTCCTAAAGACAATCGGTTGCTGTATGGCAGCGATAAAGGAGGAAATGAAATCACTCATATTTTTGTACGTGCAACTGATGGCGCGGTTACTGATCTGATTCAAGACACTACCGCTAAAGCTCAATTTGACAGATGGAGCCATGATCAAAAACTGATGTACTATTCTCACAACGGTCGCGACAAACGTTTTTTTGATTTATTCAAAGTACAACTGGAAGGCGGGCAGAAGGAGGGGAGAATCTACCCTTCCACATTGGTTTATAAAAATGAAAAAGGATTGAGCCCTGACGCCATCTCAAACGATGACCGTTACCTTGCGCTCACGGAAAATATTACCACCAACAATTCGAATATGTATTTGCACGATACACAAACCGGCAAAACCAAATTGCTGAGTGAACACACAGGCGATGTGCAATACAATCCGCAATATTTTAGTTTAGACGGGAAGAAATTATTTTACCTCACCAACGAGGGTAGTGAGTTTATGTACCTGGCCAGCTATGATATGGCTACAGGCGCTAAAGCCAAAGTGGAAGAAGCTCCGTGGGATGTAATGTATGCCAGCCTTTCGCACATGGGCAAGTACCGCGTGGTGGCCATCAACAACGATGCCCGCACAGAAATAAATATTTATGACGAGTCGCAAGGCGGAAAGAAATTGGAAATATCCGGATTGCCCGAAGGAGACATTACCGGTGTAACCATTTCTAATAGTGAGAGATTAATGTCATTTTATGTAAGCAGTTCAAAATCGCCCAGCAATTTATTTGTTTACGATTTTGAAACAAAAGTTGTAAAACAACTCACCCATACTATGACGAATGAAATTGATGCAAACGATCTTGTGGCAGGTCAGGTGGTACGTTATAAATCATTTGATGGTATGGAGATACCGGCCTTACTCTATCAGCCTAAGGGAAGCAGTGCCGATGCCAAAGTTCCGTGCCTGCTGTGGATTCATGGCGGCCCGGGTGGACAAACCAGATTGAATTATTCAGCCTCATTGCAGCACTTAGTTAATCATGGATATGCCATTCTTGCCGTTAACAACCGGGGAAGCAGCGGTTACGGCAAAACGTTTTTTGCTGCTGATGACCGCAAGCATGGCAACGAAGACCTGCGTGATTGCATTGAAGCCAAGAAGTTTTTGGCCACTCTCAACTACATTGACACAACCAAAATTGGTATTTATGGGGGCAGCTATGGTGGATACATGGTGATGGCTGCCCTTACGTTTGCACCTAAAGAATTTAAAGTAGGTGTAAATTATTTTGGCGTAACCAACTGGCTGCGCACCTTGAAGAGTGTGCCCCCCTGGTGGGAGTCGTTACGCAAAGCCCTGTACACCGAAGTGGGCGACCCATCGGTTGATTCCGTAGCGTTGTACAATAAGTCTCCGCTATTTCATGCCGATAAAATCAAGCGCCCGTTCATTGTGTTGCAGGGCAGCAATGACCCTCGCGTGTTACAGGTTGAGTCCGATGAAATCGTAGCCGCTGCGAAAAAAAACAATGTGCCTGTTGAATACGTGATCTTTCCCGATGAAGGTCATGGCTTTGTTAAAAAAGAAAACAACATCAAAGCTTCTGAAGAAGTGTTGAAGTTTTTGGATAAATATTTGAAGGGCGGAGGGATGTAATGCGATACGAATAAAATTTTAAGTTACCCTGTTGGTGAGCATTTGTAACTGGTACGTTTGAGAAAACAAAGGAGTTTATTCAAACAACAACCTAAGATACCTTGAAGCCGAGAAGCCGATGTAATTGAATAATGACGGCATAACTGTATTTTAAGGTGGTGAATTGGGTGTGCGTTAACAATGTGCCAACAGGAAGTAAACTCAATAATTATTTTGTTAATCCGGCATACCGATTTTCAGAAGATAGATAGCCTTTTTCTGCAAGAATCGTGGCTAACCGGGAATAGAAAGCCGGGTCAGTAGGCGTGACGCTGGCCAGGCCATCAACCATTCTGTTGTACCATGAAAATAAGGCGGCAATAAACACAGTATCATGAATTTCCAAATCAGTTGCACCTGCTTTCTTGGCCTGGTCAATCATTTCAGAAGTCACATTTTTTCCACTCACCTGCACAGCTTTAGCAATAATTAAAAGCGCCTTCATTTTATCGCTAACGGAAGAAAGTGCAATATCTTTTTTGATGGAGTCGGTAGTTTCTTTTTCTCCCAAAAGCAAATCGGCAGCAGCCGTGTGTGCAGCTGTGCAAAATTTACATTCGTTTCCATGCGAAACGATGGTGGCTATCAATTCTCGCTCTCCTTGGGTAAGGGTAGAATTGCCACGCAACAAAATGTGTGTTAATTCTCGTATGGGTAAGGCTGTGTCAAGCCGGTAATTCAGAATACCCGTAATGCCGGGCAATTTTTCGTCAAGGGGTATATGAGGCATGGCTATGATTTTATTTTAAATGGTGGGGTAAGGTATCCTTCTTCAGCCCGTTGTTTTCCCATACGGTCGTACACTTCAAGATCATCGGGGGCCCATGTTGCCAGCCCATCCACATACCGATTGAACATGCAAAAGGTAGCAGCAATCAAAACTGTATCGTGTATTTCAATATCTGTAGCTCCTTCGTTTCGGGCGGCTTCGATATCGCTTGGCAAAACTTCCTTACCGCTTATTTGTACTTTACCGGCAATTTTCATCAGTGATTTTAACTTTTTGCTGATTGGGGCATCATCAGGATTTGCTTTTACTTTTTCTACCACATTGCCATTGTGAAGGTGATGTTTAGCAATGGCTCCGTGAATGGTAGAGCAGTATTTACAGTGGTTTAAACTGGAAACATAAGTGGCAATTAACTCACGCTCACCCTGACTCAACGTTGGGTGAGGGGAGTATAACAGTTGTTGAACTAGCCCATTGAGTGGTGCTGCGGTTTCCGGACGATAAATAAACAGGCTTCGTATTCCCGGATATTCTTTTGGTAAGTTAATGTGTGGCATATATAAACAAATTTAAAATTTTTTTTCTGCGAGTAGTGTACCTTCAACTCGTGCCAATTCATTTTCAAGGATCGGCCCGTTAGCATGTGCACCCATTGCTTCGATGAGGTATTTGGGACGTGGAGTGCTTCCCACGGGTACAGTTGCGATTTTCATAATATTTTCTTTAGGTTAACTATTGTTTGTATAAATCAAAATTGATGTAGCCTTCAGCTGCCCTTCTCGGCCCGCGCTCCACATAGATGTTGCGGTCTTGTGGCGCCCAGGTTCCCAGCCCATCTACGTATCGGTTGAACATGCAAAAAGCGGCAGCGATTAATACGGTATCGTGAATTTCAATATCAGTTGCACCCAATGATTTTGCTTTTTCAATTTGCTCGGTTGTTACTTGTTTACCCCCATTTTGCACGCTGGCCGCAATGGATAACAACGTCTTTAGTTTATCAGAGAGATCGCTAGATCGATAATCATTTTTTATAGAATCAATGTATTGAAGATCACATTGCAGGTAATGCTGGGCAATTCCTCCGTGAGCATTCTGACAGAAAAAACAATTATTGAGAGAGGAGACAAACGTGGCAATGAGTTCACGCTCACCCCGCGATAGAGAGTTCTCGCTTCTCAACAAAACTTCAGCCAACTCATTGAGTGGTTTCGCAGTTTCTGGCCTGAAGGCCATCGGCCCTCGAATGCCGGGGAGTCCTTCGGGTAACTTAATGTGTGCCATTCGGGTTTATAGTTTTAGGTATAATGTGAAGGTCGTTATCAACGCTTTTGCCTGGTATTTATGAGTTGTGGGGAAGTGCATACCCTTTTTCGCCTAGTCGCACCCCCATTTCTTCATAAGCCTGAGGGTCAGTGGGGGTGAAGCTGGCAAGACCGTCCACGTAGCGATTGAACATACTGAATGTAGCTGCAAGTAAAACGGTATCATGTATGTCGCGGTCAATAGCACCTTGTCTGCGGGCTTCTTCAACATCTTCAGGCAAAACATTTTTTCCGTTAACCTGAACTTTTCCGGCTATGTTGAGCAATGCTTTAAGTTTATTGCTGATGGGTGCTGATTGGTAATCGGTCAGCACAAAATCAACTAGTTGCTTTTTGTCTTTGAAGAGATAACGGGCAGCGGCAGCATGACTGCTCATGCAAAATACACAATCATTGTGCGAAGAAACATACGCGGCAATCAGCTCACGTTCGGCTTCACTGAGTGGTGACTCGCCACGAAGCAGAACCTGGGCAAGTTCGTACAAATATTGTCCGGTCTCAGGGCGAAACATCACTAAACTACGGATTCCGGGAACCCCTTCGGGAACTTGAATGTGTGCCATGCTATTTTGTTATTTTAAGTTTGTGAATCGTGATTTGAAATAAGTAAGAATATAAGACCAATCAGGAATACGAATGAAAATGTGAACAGAGAATTACCATAACCACCCAAAGCCATTACCCATGACCCAACAAAAAATATGGCCACGGCTGTAAAAAACCTGCCTGCATTGAAACACAAACCGGTGGCAGTAGCCCGCACGGCCACCGGAAACAGCATTGGGATGTAAACCGAAAGGGATCCCTGGCTTATGCCGAATACAAAGGCCAAAGAAGCAATTTCAATTTCGGTCAATACAGTAAATGACGTGTTGCCCAGAAACAGCAAACAAGAAATTAGAAAACATCCGCCAAAACAGGCCAGCATCACTTGACGGATGCCAAACCGGTTGCTGATTAATCCTGAGGTAACCCCACCACTCAATCCGCCTACACCCAATAACATCATGCTTAGGCTGCGTTCTTTTTGACCATCAGAGTTTATGACAATACTTTGAACCCATGTGGGCAGCCAGGAGAAAATAGCCCACAGCCCGATCAGCATAGAACCAAAAATGATCATGCCGTTTATAAGAGAACTTTTAGGGATAGCAGTTTTCTTCAGCTTTTCATTTCCTGTTATTTGGGTAGCTTTCCATTTATCCGATTCTTTCAACATCCAAAATGAAAGGACACCAAGCAAAAAGGGTAATGCTCCAATCATGAATCCTTGCCGCCAACCGGAGATCAGGTAATTGACCAATCCGGAAGAAAAAATTCCAACCGGAAACCCGGTGGACAACAACCCAATAAACACTGCGCGGGTAGCGGATGGCCACACTTCAGAAAGCAACGTGGTGTTGACTACCAGCACACCGCCCACACCAAACCCGCATAAAAACTGAAAGACAAAAATAAATTCAATAGATGGAGCAAGGCTTTTTAAAAAAGTGAAGGCACCATACATACTGACCGATAAGGCCAATGATTTTGCCCTTCCGATCCGATCGCTGATGACTCCCCACACTAATCCACCAACAGCCCAGCCAATGAAATACAATGAATTAATCGATGCACTCATCCGGCTCAATGCACTATCTTCCACTGACCCCGACAACTCTTTGACCACTACCGGTAAATAGACCGACATCAATGTAGAAGCCATTCCGGCCAGTATATTACCCAGCAGGCAGATGGCAAACATCAGCCATAAGTATCCTGTAATTTTCGAAGCTGGATTCCGGATAGGTATTCTTAACGTGTCATCCATTCATAGAAAATTTGAGTATAACATCCAATCACATTTACCTCAGCAATTCATCAAAAGTGATGCTGAGGTAATAGATAGCCCCAATGGCCGGTGATCCGTATGCCTGATAAACCTGGTTGTTGAGCAAATTGTTAGCACCCAGTTTGAATACCGATTTGATGGAAGGGATTTTATAACTCACCTGAGCATCAACAATGGAATAAGCGTTGATTCTTCCCGGCACCATTTGGTTGAATGAAGAGGTCCAGTCAAAAGCATCTTGCCATCTCCAGGCTACATTAAACCCGATGTTGTTGGTAACTGAGCTATTGCCAAAGGTTACATTGGTTCGCCATTTGGGTGTGTTGAAACCCGGTATATTATTAGGGTTAGCATTTAATAAATTAAAATCAGCCCAAGTTGTGTTGGCTCCCAGGGTATAATTTTTTGGCAACAAATAGGTGAGCCCCAAGGTTGCTCCTTGCGAAGTAACCCGATCACTGGCATTGGTGTACAGTTGAAACAAGTGACTATTGCCGTTGAGCAAATCATTGGCTGCCGCAGGGTTAATCGTTCCATCATTACCTAAGACCGGGCTTTGAGGCTGCATCACCACTTGATTTAAAATAAAATCAGTGTAGCTGCTGAAGTAATAATTCATATCAACTATTAATTTTTCTGAATAAACACCTCGGTATCCCACTTCGAATGTATGTACTCGCTCCGGCTTAATGTAGGGTACATTTGATTTTACCAACAGGTCTTTGGTTTGATTAATTGCTTGTGTGGGGGTAGCACCTCCCGATACAGCTGCCTGAAATGCTCCGAAAAATGGACCAAGGGAAGTTGAGGTAAACGAATTTTCGTACACATTCATGCCACGGCTGTTGTCAGGCACTCCGCCAAGAATAGTAATGACTCCTGCGTTCAGCTTGATGTATTGATCTGTTGGAGTTGGATTGCGAAAACCAGTTTGAAACGATGCACGGAAATGATGGTTAGAAGCCACCGTGTAAACAGCTGCGGCCCGAGGGGTAAACCTTCCGTAAAAATTTTGATTTTTATCGTACCGGATAGACCCCATGATTTTTAAATTATCATTCAGTAAGCGCTTGCTGGCTTGCACAAAAGCACCACCTTCTTTAATGGTAATCGGGTGGTTGAGGTCATCCAGCAAAGTACCCATGGTATTCATGTCATACATGCGGAAGTTACCGCCAGCCAATACATCAACAAATTTGATTTCATTGCTGAAGTCATACTGCCCCTCAATGTGGTAGAGTTTACTCTTACTAATAATGCCGGCTCCGTTTAAACCAGTAGTAGAAATCAGCCTGTTTTTCTGAGCTTCAAAATCGGCAGAGCCGGGTAAAAACCTTCCCTGGTCGGCAAAGGAGCGTGCTGCAACAGGGTCAGCAGCCGTCACACCGCTGATGCTCCCGTTATAGGTATCGCTGTAGCGGGTAAACCACATATTGTCGGCTTGGCTTTCGCTCACCACGTTGCCGCTAAGGTCTTGCACCCAGGTGCGGTTAATTAGCTGACCGAGGCCTTTTGCATTGTAGGATTGCCCGGTACTCTCCAGGTTAGCATAGGCACGTACAAAATAGTTACTTCCCCGTGCCTCCAGCCGATGCTGTTGAAAATTAAAATTGTTTAGCTGAAAGCGATTGCTTCCGGTATAAGCTGCCCGGCCCTGATTATAATTATATTGGTAGATCAGCTCCATGTTGTTGCCCACTTTATAATGCAGGGCACCGTTTAACTTCAGGCTGTATGAATTGTAATTCATCAGGAATCGTTCTTCATAGCCGGTGCGGGAAACGTTCACCCCACCAATGTTGCGAACGATTTCATCGCCATAGATGTTGAGTGCATCGCGTCCGGGGTTATTGTCTCCCCGTTGTGCAGGGGGTGTTCCAGATGCCACATCGGTATAATTAGTGGCATACCAATCTAACCCTGAAAAGTAGGAGGCATTTATTTTGTAGGCAAAACGGTCATTGACTGCTTTGGCATAACGGATAGATAAATCGTAAAGCGGTGTAGGGCTCGCATATTTTTCGTTGAAGTGATTCATTCCGGTTTTTACCTGTGCACTGAGCCCTTGATATTGAAATGGATTTTTTGTGCGCATCATCAATACCCCGTTGAATGCTACCGGGCCGTACAGTGCCGAGGCAGAACCCGGGATAATCTCTGCACTTTCCATATCCAGGTCAGATGATCCGAATAAATTTCCCACAGCAAAATTTAACCCGGGGGTTTGGTTGTCAACTCCATCAACCAGTTGAAGGAAGCGTTGATTCCCGGTGCTGTTGAAACCGCGTGTGTTGATTTGCTTAAATGTTAATCCGCTGGTCACCATTTCTACTGATTTAATGTTTTGCAATCCATCGTAAAAATTTATAGAAGGTGTTTCGCGTATCATTTTTGAATCCATTTTTTCAATACTTACCGGAGATCGTAACCGGCTTTCTTCTACACGAGAGGCTGTGATAACCATCTCATTAAGCAACTCGCTTTGCTGCACTAATGACACCGAAACGGTCTGGTTCGAACTGGTAATTTCTATTTCTTGTTTTTGAAATCCAACAAATGAAACTAGGAGAGTAAAGGGGGCGGATATGGAAGTTTTTAAAACAAATTTTCCACTGGCATCGGTTGTTGTGCCAACCATTTTTCCTTTTATTGAAATGTTAGCTCCGGCTACGGGATCGTTTGTTTTTGAGTCAGTGATTGTGCCGGTAATTGTATTTTCCTGTGCCCAGGTTTGTAAAGTGATGAATATAAAAAGTACAGGAAGAATTATCTTCATAAGTTTTGTTTTTTGTAGGGTAATTATTTTTTTAAATGATCGTAGCCTTGGGGTAAGCGCAGGTATCCTTTTGAAATTCGCTCGGCTAACCGTTTATAAAATTCAGGATCAGTAGGTGTTACCGTAGAGAGGCCGTCTACATATCGGTTATATAATGAAAAAAGCGCAGCAATAAGCACCGTGTCGTGCAGTTCAATATCTGTAGCTCCTGCGGCTTTAGCTTGTTGTATGGATTTTTCGGATACGGTTTTTCCGCTTTGTTGCACCTGCGAGGCGATGGTTAACAGCGCTTTCATTTTATCGCTAACGGGTGCGGTGTTAATGTTTTCTTTTACTTTTTGTGTGGTATCCTGTTCGCCCAGCAATTGATCTGCAGCAGCAGTGTGTGCTTGGGTGCAAAACTTACAAGCATTGCCGCTGGATACCACGGTGGCAATTAACTCACGCTCGGCTTCGGTCAAAGTTGACGGTCCGCGGAGTAAAATCTGGGTAAGGTTTCGAATAGGCTCGGCAGTATCTTTTCTATACTCAAGCAACCCGGTGATACCGGGCAGGTGTTCTTCTAAAGGCAGGTACGGCATTGGGGTAGGTTAGTTAGTAAGAAGCAGCGCCTGTCACGAACCCTAATTACGCGAGCAGGCAACTGCTTCTTTTTGTAAATCAACTTTACCGGCTGCATAGATGGTAACCCAAACCCTAATATGGGCTACACCTTCAGTCCGTTAGTTTATTTATTTGAGTTTTGTAAAAGTCAAACCCGAAACCCCAGCCCTGACTTTTAATAGGACCGGGCGGGTGATTTACAGAAGGTAAAGTGTGCCAATCACATCAAATGATTGTACAATTGAATTTTCCTGCTGCAAATCAGCAGATGAAATCAGGCGGAGGAGTGGGAACAGGATATTTTTGATCGATAATCTTTGAATGAGTTGATTCAAAAAATTGGTTGATGCCAATTACAGCCCGGGGTAACAAATTAATTTGCTCGATGGACGGATTATAATCTTTTAAAAAGCCAATAACTGATTTGGTATTTTGATTAGGTGCAGAAGACTGGTCTGTAGATTGTTTTACCAAATCTGACAAAACTTTTGCTGCCTTTTTCTGATCGATATTTCGCAAGCAAACGACATATACTGTGTCTTTTTCATAAGTCTGTTGCACCAGTTTATAGTATTCTCCTTTATATTCAAAATCTCCCGCTAATGATTCAATTCCATTTTGGATGGGATAGGGAAGGGTAAGGGGTATTTTGATTGTTATTGTTTCAGAGGGGTTGTATGAACTGGTTTCAATGGCCAGACTTACCTTTTTGTTTGCGTGGTGAGTCAGTCCCACATAAATGCCATAGTACCCGATTACATTAAACAGGAATACAAAAATGAGCACTATGGCTACGGGTTTTTTCATTTATTACCCTAAAAGTATATTTTTTATTTTAAGATGCAAAAAAAGATTAGATACATTTCAGCTTGTGGCAAAAAGATATTTTTTTTTCTCGAATACTCTTTCAAGTATTGTCTTTATAAGTACAGACTGGTGTTGTAAGCAATGCCAAACAAGACTGACTAACCTACACACCTCTGAGAATGACTAATTTTTTTGGCACTCTATCCAACCAGTTATGACCTACTCAATTGACCAATGGCGAAAAAAAGGCAAGTCGTTTACCTACAATGGTTATAAAATATTTTATCTAACTGAAGGAAGTGGCGAGCCTCTTGTTTTACTTCATGGTTTTCCAACCTCATCATGGGACTGGCATAAAGTATGGGATACTCTTAGTCAAACGTATCAAACTATAACATTGGACTTCATTGGATTTGGCTTTTCGGACAAACCAAAAACTTATAATTATTCGATAACGGATCAGGCCAACCTGGTTGAACAGTTGCTTTTTTATTTACAAATACAGCACTATCATCTACTTGCTCATGATTACGGGGATACAGTTGCACAAGAGCTTTTAGCGAGGCAATTAGATAGACACGAGAATAAAATCATTTCTTGCTGTCTTCTTAACGGAGGTTTATTCCCAGAAACACACAGAGCAACTCGCACACAAAAATTGCTGCTTGGTTGGTTCGGTTCATTAGTGGCCAGGATGTTCTCTTACAAGAGATTTGTTATTTCTTTTTCGATTCTTTTCCCGAGTCAATCGAGACCTTCAGAAGATGAAATGCACAGCCTCTATGATGTAATCACATATAATAACGGACATGAGATAAGCCATTTGTTGATCAGGTATATTATTGAAAGACAACAAAACCGAAACCGTTGGGTTACGGCTTTGCAAAAAGCAAAATGTTCCCTAAGACTTGTTAATGGATTGGATGACCCAGTTTCTGGAGCACATATGGTAGCACGATATAAGGAGCTTATTCCTGGTTCTGATGTTATTGAAATTTCAGGCTGTGGACATTATCCTCAAATGGAGGTGCCTGAAAAAATTCTTAAGAGTTATACTCAGTTCAGGAATGCGTATCCTTCATCCAACAATATCGGGGAATGATTTATCGAAACAGTAATCTAGATGAACCATGGCACGTGCCTACAACAAAAGCTATGTACCATTGTTTTGTCAATTACTTTTAGATGCCAATACAATGGTATACAGCCAACCGTTGTGAGGAGACAATGCAAGAAAATTTTCTGTAATACGTATTTTGTAATTGGTTGTCTGGTGCCTATACTTTAATATTTTGATCAGTTATTTTATTATTCAAGATAACCGAACTTTCCCATATTAAAATCTTCAAATGCTTGCATGATTTCTTCTTTCGTGTTCATCACAAATGGGCCGTGGTGTGCAATGGGCTCATTGATAGGTTCGCCACTGAGCACGAGCACAATTGCATTCTTTATCGCTTCGATAAAAAAGGTTTCTCCATCATTTTTAAAAAGCGCGAAATTATTGGCCGGCACAGTATCCTTGTCGTTTACGGTAATGCTGCCCTCTAAAACAAGTAAAGCCGTGTTGTACTTATTTGGAAAACTAAACTCGGCTTTTCCTCCTGTTTTCATTCGCACGTTGAGCAGATGCACCGGAGTGAACGTAGAGGCGGCACCGGTTATCCCGTTGTATTGGCCTGCAATCACCTCTATCACTCCTCCGTGGTTGGATAAATGGTATTTTCCCATTTGAGCTTGGGTAATACTTTGGTATTTTGGAGGACTCATTTTATCCTTGGCAGGAAGATTTACCCATAGTTGAACCATCTGAAAATCACCCCCTTTTTTGCTCCATTCTTTTTCGTGAAACTCTTTGTGAAGAACGCCTGATGCGGCTGTCATCCATTGCACATCTCCCTCACCAATTACGCCACCGCCACCACTGCTGTCATGATGTTCTACTTTTCCTTTGTAGGCGATGGTTACCGTTTCAAACCCACGATGCGGGTGAACGCCCACACCCTTGGGCGTATTGCTCGGAGAAAAATAATGAGGCGCGTTATAATCCATCATAATGAATGGACTAATTCGTTGCATGCTCAGCCCCTGGCTTCCGGGAATGATGTTGTGAACTAAAAAACCATCACCCACATAGTGTTTACCTGAAGGTGTAATCACCCGTTCTAAATTTTTTATTGCCATAGTGTATATTTTATAATGCTAAGTTACTTAAGCCTTTGGTGGGGCGCATTGATATTTGGTAAGAACTAAATCATAACCCGGTGTAGTCCTTAACTTTGAGTAATGAAAGTGAAATAACAGAAAATGTGCAGGCATTAAAACGGCTAAGCTCTAACCTGAAAATCAGAGTATAAGAATTCTTTGATTATCAGGTCAGACCCATAGCCATTAAATTATTATGCTTGTTTGATAAGCTGAATTTCTGCCTGAATGCGAACTTCATCACTGACCAATACACCACCTGTTTCTAAAGCGGCATTCCAATTCAATCCCCAATCTTTTCGGTTGATTTTTCCGGTCAGCGAAAAACCGGCTTTCTCGTGGCCCCAGGGGTCTTTGTTGATGCCACCAAACTCTACATTCAATGCAACTTCTTTACTTATACCTTTAAGGGTAAGGAGCCCAGTGAGTTGGTATTGATCGTCTTCTGTTTTTTTAAATGCAGTTGATTTGAACTGAATTTCTTTGTGGTTTTCCGCATCAAAGAAATCGGCTGATCTTAAGTGCCCGTCACGTTTGTCATCGTTTGTGAAAACGGATGAGGCATCAACGGTTACGGTAGTTGTTGACTTAAAGAAGTCATCTCCGTTAATTTCGATGTTGAATTTTCTAAACTCGCCTTTCACATTAGAAATCATCAGGTGTTTTACTTTGAACAACAGTTCACTGTGTGTGGGGTCGAGAATCCACTTCGTTTTTGCTGTGGTGGCTGTTAAACTTTCCATTTGTTTTTTGTTTTAATTGTACCACAAAAATAGAATGGAGCAAAACCCTGTAAATTGATGTATGGTAAGAAATGAAATTATTTCATGTTAGCATGCCGTTTGGCCAGATCTTTTCTTACCCGGCTTAAACTTTCCGGGGTAATCCCCAGGTAGGAGGCAATCATCCACTGGGGCACGCGAAGCATCAGGTCAGGATAGAGTTTGATGAAACTCAGGTACCGGATTTCGGCAGAATGAGAAATGAGCATATTGATCCGTTTGTACAAAAAACGGATGTGGTTATGCAAAATGAAATCGTTGTAGTTTCTAAAACTTTCACTTTGTGCGGAGAGTCGTTGAATAAATTGTTGATCTACAAAGACCACACGGGTTTCTTCAATGGCATCAATAAAATATTCTGAAGGCTCATTAAAACAGGCACTGCTACGGTCGGAGATAAACCAGTTTTCAGGAGCAAACTGAATAACATGTTCTTTGCCAGTTTCGTCTACGCTGTAAGAACGAAGCAACCCCTTTTCAACGAAAAATGTATGATTGCACATTTCGTCTTTGCGAAGTAAGTATTGCTGAGGTTTATAAACTTTTGTTTTGAGGTCAGCCGTAATTTTTACGTACTGCTCGTCAGTAATTTCAGCCTTAGAGGTAAAGTATGCTCTGAAGTTTTCTAACATCTTACCCCAATATCGGAATTATAATTTATTGAAATGTAAGTAATGAAGTTTTGAGTACCTGACGGCTGTACATTTTCTGTAATCAGTTGCTTTTTTGTTCAGATTGGGTTGTAGTTGCTTTCTTAATTTTAAAATTTAAGTTTATAACTAAGTTGCTAGTCAACGTTTGATTTTTTGTGCGATAATACTTTGGGAGTACGATTCGGTGTAGTTAAATTTTTACGAGATGGAGGATGATTTATTTTATTCAAATATTTATACCGGTTGTTTTCTTACCCATCCCAGTGCAGTCATCACCACAAAGAGAAAAGCCACCAGCCCCAAGGCTACGCGCAGGCTTTGCCATTGGGCAATAAAACCAATGATGGGGGGGCCAAATAAAAAACCAGAGTAGCCTACCGTAGTTACCATAGCCAAGCCAACACCAGGCGGCAAGTCTTTGGTATGGCCGGCTAAGCTGTAACATATTGGTACAATGGCCGAGAGGCCAATGCCCACCACAAACAGACCTGCTATTACTGCAAAAGGGTGCGTAAATGCTATGGCAATAGAAATTCCAAACGTGGCCACCAGGCCGCAGGCTACCATCAAATTGCGGTCGCCAAATTTTATTCGAGCCGTGTCTCCCAAAAATCTTCCCAGGGTCATGGCTAATGCAAAGGCAGACAATCCGATGGGTGCCAGTGCTTTTTCAGCATGAGCTACATTCTCCATATAATTTGTGCTCCAATCGGCCATTGCTCCTTCGCCCAGCATGCTACAAAAAGCAATCACACCGATGCTCACCATAGTGGCATTGGGCAGACGAAAAGCCGGCTCATCAGTTTCTTTTTTCGCAGGCTTGTCGTGAATGAGATAATAGCGGGCAACGAATGTGGTGATCAGACTCAGTACCGACACGGTAAAAAAATGAGTAAAAATGGTCATCCCAAGTTTAGTAAAGAAAGATCCCGCAAAGGCTCCGGCAGCCATACCAATGCTGAACAAGGCATGAAAGGAAGTCATAATAGGTTTTTGAATTTGTTTCTCAACCATTACGGCCTGTGAGTTCATGGCTACATCTAACATGCCTGAAGAAACACCCAGCGTAAAAAATAAAATCACCAGGGCTGGCAAGGTGGGCATCCAGGGGATGAATGGAATCAGCAAGCAATAAAAAAAGGTACCCAAAATGGTAATCCTTCTACTGCCGTTGCGTATGATGAGCCAGCCGGTGAAGGGCATAGCGAGCAAGGCACCCACTGATGAAGACAGTAACACCATGCCAATCGTGCCATTATCTATACCAAACTGATCCTGAATGCGTGGCAGTCGGGAAAAATAATTAGCATGAACAAATCCGTTGAGGAAAAAGAAAATTTTTACAGCGAGGCGCGAGGGCGACATTATTTTTTCTTCTTGTGAGTGGCCGAACTACTCGTTTTTTTTATTAGCTCTTGTTCTTTGATGAGAGCAGTCTCTATGCTGGTATGACCGTTGTCTGTGCGTGTCCAGATAGGGGTGATGAGACCTGCATGAGCATCGATGCCGGTGTGATTTTCTAACCAATGATTGACATCGGGCGTGAACGGACTATCACTGATTTTTACTTCGTTAAAATTATTGCCTCCATTGGTGGAATAGGCCAAGTACACATTGGTTTGATTGGTTTCTGCAGATTCTCTCTGGTCAAAATAAACCAAGTACACATTGCCGTTGGTTTGATCAACGGTAATCCACGGGCTATATTGATGAGTGCGGGTCGAATCTTGATTAATCCGTTGCGGTTTACCCCAGAAATCGCCCCGGTTGCGTGAGCGGATTAACCAAATATCAGTATCGGTTGCACCATTTTTCTGATCGGCCCACGCAAGGTACATTGTTCCTTTAAACCGACCTTCGCTGTCGTCTAATGCCAACACGGGAGTTCCGTAGTCAACAGATGCGGATTGATTCAATTCTTTTTTTACTTCATGTTGTGTTATGACTATATCATTCTGAAGCCAAGTGCTTCCATTGTCGTATGAGCGGTCTAAATAAATCTTTTCCCGGTTGGCCCAGGTGGTATAAATTTTTCCATCGCTGCCAATAACGGTCATTGCTCCTTTTACTGTGTTGTTTTGATCTAAACAATCACCTGGTGTTTCGCTGATTATCACGGGTTTTGACCAACTGGTTCCATTCAATGATTTGCTGAACATAATTTGCGACTGGCAGCCGTCTGCATTGCTGCCGTAGGTGTCATACTGCGTCCAGGTTACGCACATAAAATTTCGTTTGGGGTGAACGATGGGCCAAACGTTGTGCCTGTCTTTGCGTGGATTGTTGCCAATGGGTGTGCCTTCGCTCCATGTTTCACCTTCGTCATCTGATCGGTGAATGATAACTTGGTCTAACCAGGTGTTATTGTTTTTTTCTTTTCCGGAAGGGTCAGACGAATGAAACCAAAACAGATGGCCTTTGGCGTTGGAAATGATAACCGGATAGTCGTACGTACCCAATGGATATTTTAACGAGGCTGTCTTCCAATTTATACCCGCGTCTTGTGTAAACGTAATGAGGTCAGGGCCTATGCCGGCAACAATATTTTTTAAGTTGGATTTATTGATGGCAATGGTGGGCCTGATCGGCTGGTTACTATCAATTTGCCCTGTCAGTTGTATGTTTTTGTATTGAGCTGAAGAAACAGAGGCAATGAATATCAGTAAGAGAGGGCCAATGCGGTTCATGCTGACTATAAATATTTTTCTTTTTTTATGAACTCTGCCCAATGGCTATATCCTTTTTGGTTGAGGTGCAACCCATCAATTGAATAGATTGCATTCATCCGGCCTTCGGCATCTGAAAAATAGGAATGTAAATCGAGGTACGTAAAGTGTATTTTAGAAGCGTATTTTTTTAGTTGAGTGTTAATGGTGAGGATGTGCTCAGCCTTTCCTACGAATTTTTTATCTAAGTTCTTGAAGGTTTCGTTGGTTGGTAAAATAGACTGAACATAAATTTTGGTTTTGGGTGATCGTCCATGGATTTTGGCTACGATGGAAAAAATATTTTCAATGATTATCTCATCGGGTGTGTTGCGTGAGAGGTCGTTGATGCCGATTAATATAAAAACTTTTGCAGGCTGGCGGTCAGTAATATCTTTGATGCGGTTGATCACGCCAAAAGTTACATCGCCTGATATGCCCCGGTTTATAGCAGTGGTGTCAGCTAATAACTTTTTCCAGTCACCGTTTTCGGTGATACTGTTTCCCAGCATGATTACACGGTTTTTAATGATAGGCTCTTTTTTAAAGAGTTCGTATCGTTTCAGGTAGTGCTCGGGCACGTTAGGAAGGGTATCATAGGAGCGGGCCTGTGCAAAGATTTCTCCGGTCAAAGCCACTAAAAAAACGACTGTTAACTTCATACTTAAAAACTAAGCCTTAAAAGTAGGAATCAATTAGCAGATTATCCACTTTGCATTGGTTCGTTTATGATAATTTTGTGTTTCGTTTTTGTGAATTCGCAAATCATCCTTATACTTGCCACACAAATAATTAAGGAATGGGAAAAGGAGATAAAAAATCTAAGCAAGGCAAACGCTGGATCGGATCGTATGGAAACTCGCGCAACAGAAAAAAAATTAAAACTCGTCTGAAGCGCCAGACCAGCAGGAAACTGGGTGCGGCCAGCACGGCTGACTCAAAACCTAAAACAAGAAAAGTAGCTAAGAAAAAAGAAGAATAAATGAAATTGCATTCAATCAATGCGTGGTGGTGGCACAGATCAATTATTGATCGGTGTATGACTATGTATTGTTGAAATTTATTTAACCCAGCAATAAAGCCCGCCCGATCAGCATCAGGCGGGCTTTTTATTTTAATCTGTTTGAAATATGAAAAAATATAAACTGAATACACATTACAAAAAACTTTTAGCTGACACACTAACACCGGTTAACATTTATTTAAAACTGCGCGATGTGTTTGCCGGAAGCTTTTTGCTGGAGAGTTCTGATTACCACGGCAACGAAAACAGTTTATCGCTGATCTGCTGCGAACCGTTGGCCTCGTTTACGGTGCAAGGCAACCAACTGACTAAACGATTTCCAGATGGTGTATTGAAAGAGGTTCAACTTAACCCCGCGCAAAAAGACCTCCCTGCACTGCTTGAAGATTTTAAGAATTCATTTGAACTGGATATAAGTGATGCGCGGTTTACTTCGCTTGGTTTATTTGGGTACACTTCATTTGACGCGTCCCGTTATTTTGAAGATGTCGACTTTAAGATAACAGATCGGGCTATTCCCGAGATGATGTATAAGCTGTTCCGGTATGTGATTGTGGTAGATCATTTTCATAACGACCTGAAGCTGCATGAATTTGTGTATGGTGATGAGCCGGGTAACCTGGAGCGTATTGAACAGATCATTTTCAGTAACCGATTTTCTACGTTTAGATTTAGCTCAAAAGGAGAAGAGTCAACCAATTATTCGGATCGCGAATTTATCGAACTGATAGAAAAAGGAAAACAGCATTGTTATAAAGGAGATGTATTTCAGATAGTGCTCTCGCGAAGATTTACGCACCCATTTCAAGGCGATGAGTTTAATGTCTATCGGGCCTTGCGTTCGATCAACCCATCGCCTTATCTTTTTTATTTTGACTTTGGCAGTTTTAAATTATTTGGTTCTTCACCTGAAGCTCAGCTACAGATAAAAAACAATCATGCCTACATCTACCCGATAGCCGGAACGTTTAGAAGAAGTGGCAACGACCAGGAAGATGCGGCCCTGGCAGAAAAGCTTTCGGCTGATACGAAAGAAAGTGCCGAGCATGTAATGCTGGTGGATTTAGCCCGCAACGACATGAGCCGCAATGCAAGTAATGTAACGGTAGAGGTGTTTAAAGAAGTTCAGTACTATTCGCACGTCATTCACCTGGTATCGAAAGTATCGGGCAGATTAAATGAAAAAAATTCTTCGGTTCAGCTATTTGCCGATACGTTTCCGGCAGGCACCTTATCGGGTGCACCCAAAGTAATGGCCATGAACCTGATCGGCAAATACGAAAATTTAAACCGTAGTTTTTATGGCGGAGCCATTGGTCTTTTCAGCTTTGACGGGTCGTTAAACAAAGCCATTATGATTCGCACCTTTTTAAGCAAAGACAATACCCTTACGTACCAGGCGGGTGCAGGCATTGTATCTAAGTCCGACAGCCCAAGTGAACTGCAGGAAGTGAACAACAAATTGGAAGCCCTGCGCAAAGCCATCAAACGTGCAGAGTCGATCTGAAAATTTTATAATTAATGGATAACTGTAATTGAAATGAAAATATTAGTTCTGGATAATTACGATTCATTCACCTACAATTTGGTGCACATCCTTCGGGCATTGGGCCATTCACCGGATGTTTATCGTAATGATAAGATACGGTTGGAGGAGGTAAAACACTACGATAAAATTCTGCTATCACCCGGACCGGGTTTGCCTGACGATGCGGGAATCATGAAGGCAGTGATCAAAGAATACGCAACTGCTAAAAGCATTCTCGGAATTTGCCTGGGGCATCAGGGAATTGCCGAAGTATACGGAGCTACACTTTTTAATATTCCCAACGTGCTTCACGGAGTCACTTCGTTCACGCAGGTAAAAGACGATAATGAAATTTTATTCAGAGGTGTAACCAAAATTTTTCAAAGTACACACTACCACTCGTGGGCAGTGCACCCTGAAAGTATCCCGCCCGAAATAATAGTAACGGCCACTAATGACGATGGCTTAGTGATGGGCATCAGCCACGCCCGGTTTGATGTGAAAGGATTGCAATTTCATCCCGAGTCGATAATGACTACCGAAGGACCTAAGATGATTGAAAATTGGCTGAAGTATTGATGAACCATTTATAAAGCCATAGAATGAGATGAAAAAAATATTGACAGAATTAATTGAGCATCGCTCGCTCACCAAAGAAACCGCTCGCCAGGTTTTAGTTGACTTGGCCTCTGGCAAGTTTAACCCCAGTCAGGTCTCTGCTTTTATGACGGTGTACATGATGCGCAGCATTACCGTAGATGAACTCGAAGGTTTTCGTGATGCCATGCTGGAACTTTGTACCCCGGTTACATTTGATGAACCGGTGATGGATGTGTGCGGCACAGGCGGTGATGCCAAAAACACATTCAATATTTCTACGCTTAGCTCGTTTGTAGTGGCAGCTGCCGGGCAGCCCGTGGCTAAACACGGCAACTACGGAGTGTCTTCTCTGTCAGGCTCATCTAACATTTTGGAGTATTTTGGATACAAGTTTACTAATGACGAAAACGAACTGCACCGATGTCTTGATCGTGCCAATATTTGTTTTATGCACGCACCACTCTTTCACCCGGCAATGAAAAACGTAGCGCCCATACGCAAAGAACTGGGTGTAAAAACATTTTTCAATATGCTTGGCCCGATAGTAAACCCCGCATGTCCTAAACGCCAGTTGGTGGGTGTTTTTAGTTTGGAGTTGGCCCGGCAATACGGATACTTATACCAACGAACTGATAAAAATTTTTTAGTGTTGCATTCTACCGATGGGTTTGATGAAGTGTCATTGACCAGCGCCTTCAAGTGTTTTTCTAACATAGGCGAAACACTCATAGAACCGGAAAAATTAAATATGCTCCGCCTGCATCTAACTGACCTGAAAGGAGGAGATACCATGGATGAATCAGCTAAAATTTTTATCAATGTGCTGGAAGGCAAAGGAACTTTGGCGCAAAACCAAGTAGTGATTGCTAACGCAGGAATGGCTTTGTATTGTGCAAATCAAAAAGACGGTATTGAAAAGGCTTTAACCCGGGCAACAGAAGCATTAACATCAGGTAACGCATTAGTGGCTTTTAAAAAATTACTTAAAAAATAATGGCTGAACATGAGCGTTCTCAAAAAAATAGTTGAACACAAAAAAAAAGAAGTTGACCAGGGCAAGAGCCAATACCCTATAAAACTATTGGAGCAAAGTAAATGGTTTGCCTCACCGGCCGAATCATTAAAAAAACATCTTCGACAAAAAGATAAATCGGGCATCATAGCCGAGTTTAAACGCAAGTCACCATCAAAAGGGGTGATTAACGACTCTGTTTCTGTAGGGCAAGTTTCTGCCGGCTATGTACAGGCCGGTGCCAGCGCACTTTCAATTTTGACTGATCATAATTTTTTTGGAGGAAGTAACGAAGATTTGAGGGAGGCACGAAAAATTAACCAATGCCCCATTTTACGAAAGGATTTTACGATTGATGAATACCAGGTCATAGAGGCGAAATCAACCGGGGCAGATGCTATTTTACTGATTGCCGCAATTCTTGAACCACAGCAGGTCAGGCAACTTACTGACGTAGCTCATTCAATCGGGCTTGAAGTATTGTTAGAGGTACATTCAGTAGAAGAGTTGTATCCTCATCTTTTCACTCCCGTTGATTTGATCGGAGTAAACAACCGAAACCTTAATACATTTGAAGTGAATCCGGATACATCCAAAAAAATTGCTCCGTTCATACCCGAAGAAGTAATTAAAATTTCGGAAAGTGGCATCAGTAATCCAAAGACTATTGTTGAACTAAAGAGTTACGGTTTTGAAGGATTTTTGATAGGAGAAAATTTTATGAAGCATATTCAGCCTGAGTTAGCAGCTAAAGAATTTATCAACAAATTAGGTTCACTTCAATGAATTTAAAAATTAAAGTGTGCGGCATGTGCACCTCTAAAAATATTTTAGAGGTAGCTGAGCAGTGTCCGGATTTTATGGGATTTATTTTTTATGAAAAATCGAAACGGTTTGTTGGTCATGATTTTGTTATCCCTGATACTTTTCCAGCGTCAGTCAGGCGAGTGGGGGTATTCGTAAATGAATCGGTTGAATTTATTCTCGAAACCGTTTCAAAGCACAAACTTGATTTGGTTCAGTTGCATGGAAACGAGCCGGCTTTAGTTTGTAAGAAATTAAAACCCGAAGTAGGAGTAATCAAAGCATTTCAGGTAGATGAGAAGTTTGATTTTACAACGACCAGAATGTTTGTGCCGTTTGTAGATTTTTTTCTTTTCGATACAAAAACAGAAACTTATGGAGGTTCAGGAAAATCATTTGATTGGAACTTGCTGCAGCAATACAACGAAGTTGTTCCGTTTTTTATCAGTGGAGGTATATCGACCCAAAATACCATGAAAATTAACGCTATCAGAAGTAATCAATTATTTGCCGTTGATGTGAACAGCGGGGCTGAACTAAGCCCGGGTTTGAAAGACATCCGGTTAATTCAAACGATTAAACAGCAATTGCAAGCAGTCGCCTGAGATTTTACCACTCACTATTATATTATGAAATACACAATCGATAAAAACGGGTACTACGGAAAATTTGGCGGAGCGTTCATTCCTGAAATGCTGCACCCCAATGTGGAGGAACTTCGGTTGAATTATCTATCCATCATTGAATCAGCTGAATTCAAAAAAGAGTTTGATCAGCTTTTAAAAAACTACGTAGGCAGACCTACGCCACTTTTTTTGGCCGAGCGATTATCTGAAAAGTACCAGGCAAAAATTTATTTAAAACGCGAAGACCTCTGTCATACCGGGGCACACAAAATCAACAACACCATTGGGCAGATACTTTTAGCCAAGCGCCTGGGTAAGCAAAAAATTATTGCCGAAACAGGTGCCGGCCAGCATGGTGTAGCCACAGCCACAGTTTGTGCACTCATGGGCATGGAGTGCATCGTGTACATGGGGCAGCTTGATATGGAGCGGCAACGGCCCAATGTAGAACGCATGCGTATTCTCGGCACAAAAGTAGTGGCGGCTACTTCGGGAAACATGACCCTGAAAGATGCGACTAATGAAGCCATGCGGCACTGGATCAATCACCCAACTGACACGCACTACATCATTGGTTCTGTGGTTGGGCCGCATCCCTATCCGGATATGGTGGCACATTTTCAGTCAGTAATTAGCGAAGAAATAAAAAACCAATTGACAGAAGCGATCGGAAATCCCTATCCTGATTATGTGGTGGCTTGTGTGGGTGGTGGCAGTAACGCAGCCGGGGCGTTTTATTATTTTATCGAACATGAGCACGTGAACTTAGTTGGTGTTGAAGCTGCCGGTAAAGGAATAGGCACAAGCGAATCAGCCGCCACCACTGCGTTGGGACGAATCGGTATTTTGCACGGAAGCAAATCGCTGCTCATGCAGACAGATGATGGTCAGGTTATTGAGCCCTATTCCATTTCAGCCGGACTTGATTACCCCGGCATTGGGCCTATGCACGCCCATTTGTTTGATACCCAACGGGCGCAATTTCTGAATGCTACTGACGATGAAGCCATGAATGCCGGCATTGAGCTGAGCCGGACAGAAGGAATTATTCCTGCCATAGAAAGCGCTCATGCCATGGCGGTGTTGCCCAAGTTAGACTTGAATACCGATGATGTAGTGGTGGTTAACTTGTCGGGTAGGGGAGACAAAGATTTGGAAACCTATATTAAGTGGGGAAGATATTGATTGTGATGATTGACTTTATAAGTAAGCATTTGTGTGACTACAATTCAAACTTTTTTAAAAAATGAATCGAATTAAAGAGCTGTTCGGGCAAAATAAAAAAAATATTCTTTCAGTATTCTACACGGCAGGCTTTCCAAATTTGAATGACACCGTCTCTATAGCTGTTGACTTGGAGAAGGCAGGTGTAGAGATGATTGAAATCGGAATTCCATTTTCCGATCCGGTGGCCGATGGCCCGGTTATTCAGCAAAGCAACAAAGCGGCATTAGATAATGGTATGAACCTGAAATTATTATTGAGCCAAGTCAGGGAAATACGAAAGACGGTAAAGTTGCCGATTATTTTGATGGGTTACCTTAACCCTGTATTGCAGTATGGGGTAGAGAAATTTTGCAACGAAGCACGCGAGTCGGGGATTGATGGTTTAATCTTGCCCGATCTTCCGTTGAGGGAGTATGAAACAGAATACAAATCTTTTTTTGAGGCTAACAATTTGCTTAATGTTTTTCTGATTTCGCCAACTACCTCAGAGCAACGCATTCGCACGATCGATCGTCTGTCGGATGGATTTATTTATGCGGTATCAGCCTCCAGTACCACAGGAACAAAGAATGGTTTTTCACTTGAACAAGAGCAGTATTTTAAAAAACTCTGCAACTTAAATTTAAAGAACCCGTTATTGATTGGCTTCGGCATTTCAAACCGGGAGACGTTTTTAAAAGCATGTGAGCACAGTACAGGGGCTATTGTCGGTAGTGCGTTTATCACTTTGCTGAAAGAATCTCATTCATTGACGAGCGGTATTCATGATTTTGTCAAGTCATTGAAGGGTTAACAATAACAGGATACAATAAATCGTAACACTAACCGACCATCAAAATAATTCTCTGAAACATTTTCAAAGGATTACCGATTATTGTAGTCAAATATTCTTTCATGCCCGACATAGTTCTCCAAGTTGAACAACTCACCAAAACCTATTCATCGGCAGATAAAAAGCTTACTGTTCTTGAAAACGTATCTTTTCAAGCCGAGCAAGGAACAAGCCTCGCCATCATCGGCCCCAGCGGCAGCGGCAAAACTACATTGCTTGGCCTCTGTGCCGGTCTGGACGTGCCCACCAGCGGAACGATTTCATTGATGGGTTTTAAACTCAATGCTATGAGCGAAGACGACCGCGCGTATGTGCGCAATCAGTTTGTGGGTTTTGTATTTCAAAATTTTCAGTTGCTGGCTACACTCACGGCACTCGAAAATGTAATGGTGCCGCTCGAACTTCGGGGTGAAAGAAATGTGTCGTCCAAAGCAAAAGATTTATTAGATCGCGTTGGGTTATCGGATAGGCTAAATCATTTCCCTTCGCAATTATCGGGAGGGGAGCAACAACGCGTGGCTATTGCCCGGGCATTTATTGCTTCACCACGCATATTGTTTGCCGATGAACCAACCGGCAATCTGGATGAAGAAAACGCACAACAGATTACTAATCTTCTTTTTGAAATGAATCGGCAGGAAAAAACTACACTGATTTTAGTTACGCATAATTTAGAACTGGCACAGAAAACCCAGCGCATCCTTCAAATGAAAGGTGGGCACCTCATTCAAGATTCAAAACTGAACCATTTATAAACATTGAATTATTGGTCTTGATTTTTTGAATTGACATGATCGAATATATCATCAAGCTGAAACGTAAAACCAAATTTACCCTTCTCGATGGGTGGATGTGGCGTATGGCCTGGCGCGATGGTCGTCATAATTTCTCAAGGTTATTCCTGTTTATGTCTTCGCTGGTTACAGGCATAGCTGCTGTAGTGGCAATCAGCT
The DNA here is from genome assembly GCA_018266435.1 of Bacteroidota bacterium. Taxonomy (GTDB): domain Bacteria; phylum Bacteroidota; class Bacteroidia; order Cytophagales; family Cyclobacteriaceae; genus ELB16-189. Next base: position 89,654 of record JAFEAL010000001.1, read on the forward strand.
CACTCAATTATTCTTTGCAAGATGAGTTGGATCAAAACACTAAAGAACTGGTGGGAGCCGATTTAGTGATTACCGGAAATAAAAAAATGGATTCAACCTGGTGGACTTTTTTATCCAAAGCAAATGTACAAATAGCACGCGATGCTGATCTTGCTTCAATGGCTTTATTTCTAAACACCGGTAAGTCACGGTTAGTGCAGGTTACCGGAATGGAAGGAACATTCCCCTTCTACGGTCAACTGGAGACACAGCCTGCAGACGCTTACTCTAGAATCCAATCGGGCGACTATGTCATGCTGGATGATGCGCTTGCCCGCCAGTACGAAATTAGTTCAGATGACTCGGTCAGACTTGGTAACAAAAAATTTGTTGTAGCCGGTGTAGTTACAAAAATGCCAGGCAGTGGCGCACTGGCTGCTACCATTGCCCCTTCGGTTTATATTTCTATGAAATCGCTGGCCGAAACGGGCCTGATTCAATTTGGCAGCCGGGTGAATTACAATATTTATGTAAAAACAATATCTGATAAGGAAACCGAAAAATTGATTGAAAAGATAAAACCACTGGCTAAGAAACTGGGCAACGGGCTTGAAACGGTGGAAGGAAGAAAAGAAAACTTAGGAGAAAGTTTTAAATCAGTTTACCGGTTTTTTTCATTGTTGGCGTTTGTAGCATTAATTCTCGGCTGCATAGGTGTAGCCAGTTCGGTTCATATTTACGCAAGAGAAAAGCGAGATGAGGTAGCCATGCTACGCTGTATTGGTTTATCAGGCTGGCAGGCTTTTACTATTTATTTTATTCAGGTGTTTGTGTTAGGTGTGATTGGGTGTTTTATTGGCGCATTATTGGGTGCGGGTATTCATCAATTTATTCCGGTAGTGTTCAAAGACTACTTGCCAGGCAATGCCGAGTTTCTGCTCTCATGGCGGGCAATGGTTGAGGGAATTTCGATTGGTATAATTGTTTCAATTTTGTTTACCGTTTTGCCGTTGGTATCTGTTCGCTTTGTTCCTCCGCTTACAGTGCTACGTGCTGATTTTATTCCCGGTAAAGTTTTTTCCAAAACTCGCCTGGTCGTTATTTTTTTGATTATCCTTTTTCCTGTTTTTACGGCTGCTTATCAAACTAAAAATATTCTGACCGGTGTGTTTTTTTCTTTAGGCATTGCAGTTGCGCTGGGCGGTCTTGTGCTGGTGGCAAACGGTTTACTTTATTTAATCAGAAAATTTTTTCCGTCACGTGCTTCATTTTCTTGGCGTCATGCACTCTCAAATTTATATCGGCCCAATAACCAGACACGTTTGCTCATGGTAGCCATTGGCTTGGGTACATTTATTATTTCAGTATTGAATATCATTCAGGCGAGTTTGCTGAATCAGGTTGAGTACAAAGGGAATAAAAACCAATCCAATACTATTTTATTTGATATTCAGCCTGGCCAGAAAGAAGGAGTAGTAAAATTGATTAACGAACAGCATATAAAAATGAATCAACTGGTGCCGATTATCACGTGCCGGCTGAAAGAATTGAAAGGTAGAAGCGTAGAAGATATTCAAAAAGACACCATCTCCATTCCCGAATGGGCCCTTACAAGAGAATACCGGGTAACCTACCGCGACAGCCTGACCGCATCAGAGAAATTAATTAAAGGCAAGCTTCATCATTTTGATAATGACAAAAAAGATTCAGTGTTTGTTACCATCTCTGAACGGATGCAGGAGACCCTGCGTGTGGACATTGGCGACTCGCTGGTGTTTGATGTGCAGGGGGTGTTAATAAAAGTATTTATTTCAGGTATTCGCAAGGTAGAGTGGCCTAAAGATCCGCCCAATTTTATTTTTGTTTTCCCCGCAAAGGTACTGGAACAAGCCCCGCAGATTTGGGTGGTAGCGACCCGTATTGACGAGGCACAGAAAGCAGCAAAATTTCAACAGGAATTAGTCATTAACTTTCCAAATGTATCGCTGATTGACTTGCGGCTCGTGCTCAGCACGGTTAATGAACTCTTCGAGAGAATTGCCTTGGTTGTGCGTTTTCTGGCTATGTTCAGCATTATCACCGGATTGGTGGTATTGGCCGGAGCAGTGATCAACAGTAAATATGTGCGCAGCAAAGAAAATGTATTGCTCCGCACGGTAGGTGCGCGCACGAAACAAATCGTAAATATCACATTGATTGAATACGGATACCTCGGGTTATTCAGTTCACTTACGGCATTGATTCTTTCGCTGGGCGGAGGTTGGCTGCTGACCAAATTTTTCTTTGATGTGCAATTAGCCGCCAATTATACCGAGTTGCTGTTGATCTGCATTGGCGTACTTGTACTCACGGTTTTTATTGGTTGGTTTAATTCGCGCGAGGTGATCAATACCTCACCACTGCAGGCGTTAAGGAAGAGTGATTAACTGATTATTTAAAATGTACCCCAGGCGATCAACTCAATTCACGGCAACTCTTGATCGTATTGGCATCAATCCATTCATTTATGTTCCGGGCAAAATTTTGAAAATCTTGTTTAAACAAGCTCGAAAAGACAAAGGGCACATACCGGTATGCGGGCTTGTAAACGGCAATCCGTATCGCCAAACGTTGGTTAAGTATAGTGGTGCTTGGCGATTATATATCAATACCTCCATGTTGAAAAATTCACCTAAACGCATTGGCGAGCAGATAACGATTTCAGTAGAATACGATCCTTCTGACCGCACAATAAAACCTCATCCTGAATGGACCCAATCATTGCGCCAGAACCGAGATGCTAAGAAAGTGTTTGATTCACTTTCACCATCACGAAGAAAGGAAATTGTGCGTTACATTTCGTCCTTAAAATCTCAAGCGAGTATTAACCGAAACGTAGCCCGTGCCATTAATTACCTGTTGGGAAACGGAAGTTTTGTCGGGCGAAACAAAGTATAACAACAAGTGCGGTTCTTACCTCCAGTTAGCCGGATCAACGCGCCAGCTTTTCAGGTGTTCGATTTGGTTTTCATCAACGTAACTTTTGTACACCGCTTCGAGAATCAGGAAACTAAAATTGCTGAGGCATACCAACGGCACACGTGCTTGCTCAAATGCTTTTTCTGAAATATCAAACCCGTACGTAAAAATTGCGGCCATACCGATTACGTCAAATCCGGCTTCGCGCATGGCCTGAGCAGCTTTCAGTGAACTGCCTCCCGTTGAAACCAAGTCTTCGACTAAAACGGCTTTTTTTCCAGGGTCTATTTTCCCTTCAATCATGTTTCCCATGCCGTGATCTTTGGCTTTGGGCCTGACATAAACAAACGGTATCCCCAAAAGGTCAGCCACCAGCGCACCATGGGGGATTCCGGCCGTGGCTACTCCTGCAATTACCTGAACCTCGGGATAATTTTTTCTGATCACGTGCGCTAACGATTGTTTTATATAATTTCTGATTTCCGGATAGGAGAGTGCGAGCCGGTTGTCGCAATAGATTGGCGATTTCCACCCTGAGCTCCACGTGAACGGATGGGTTACATTCAATTTAATGGCCTGAATTTCGAGTAGTTTAGCGGCTACAGCCTCAGCTGTAGTTTCTTCAATGGTAACGGTAGGCATGATGAGCATAATTTGAGCTGCCAAATAAATCAATTTTATTACATGACTATTGGATGAATGAAAATATTTTATGTTTTTGCATGCACCATGAATTTGTTTGTTAATGACATTCCGGTAAAAATACTCAAACCGGGTACCCGGCCTGATGACGGCACCTACAATGCAGAGATTAATGCAGCCTCAGAAGCGGTAACGAAAGCCAAGTTGATCAACCATTTGTGGGTGAGTAAGGCAAGTGTAATGGATCTGGATCTGATTTTAGACCTGATCAACTCCAATGTGCCCATACATTTGTTGTCGCTGGTTATTACAGTAAAAGATTATGCCGGAGCAAAAAATTTTATCCGAAAGAAATTCAAAGTAGTAAAGGCGGCCGGAGGCCTGGTATTGAAGAAGGATAAAATGCTGATGATTTACCGCCTGAAGAAATGGGATTTACCTAAAGGAAAAAAAGAAAGTAACGAAACCTATAAAGAAACTGCCGTACGCGAAGTGGAAGAAGAATGTGGCATAGAGGTGAGACTCGGAAAAAGGATAGGCACCACCTGGCATACCTACACGATGAATAAAAGCAACATGATCAAGAAAACACGGTGGTATAAAATGGAATTGGTCAGCGATGCAAAAATGCGCCCGGCTACGGAAGAAGACATTGAAGAACTACGGTGGATGACCCAAAAGGAAGTGTACCATGCTCTCGAAAACTCTTACCGCTCCATCCGTTTTGTATTTGAAGAATTTTATCGCAAAAGAAAAATAAAAAGCTAAAGCCGGTAAGGAAGCAAAGCCGAAACATCGCCATGATAACGGTGCACTTCGCGAATAATAGAAGAATTAATTGAGGCAAACTGGGGCGAAGTGATAAGAAAAACCGACTCCAGTTCGGTATTCAAGTGCTTATTTACCTGGGCAATGCTATTCTCATATTCAAAATCAGTAGTGTTGCGCAATCCCCGCAATAAATAATTAGCACCTTTTTTTTTGGCAAACCCGGCCGTTAACTCGGCATAGGTTTGCACGGTAATTCTTGGTTGGTTTTTAAATGTTTCCTGTATCTTAGAAACCATCAGCTCTATCGGAAAGTAACGTTGGGTTTTACCACTGTTGTACCCAATGGCGATGATGATCTCATCAAACAGTTGTAATCCGCGCAACACAATATCTTCGTGCCCTTTGGTAAAAGGATCAAATGAACCGGGAAAAAGGGCAATTTTTTTCATGAATTATTCAGCAGGCTGAGCGAGTATAGGTCAAAAAAATGATGTTCTTGAATTTCGTCAAACAAATAATTGAACTTGAGGTGTTTGGGGCGCTCACCAAAAACAACGTTGGGAATGTATTTGATAAATTCAGCATAGTGAGGCGAATTTTTGCCGATGTACCCCCAAAGCACTATTTCACTGCTTTGCTGATCCATGTTCAGCCCCTTTAATACCAGCATGATGCATTTTACGTAATCTGAAAATTGTTTGATAGGAAACTGATTGTAGTAGTTCAATTTGCCAGAACTGGCAGAAAGAATGTGCAGCTTGAACCGGTCGATATAAATATAAAGCGTGTGGGATGTATTTTTAGTCTGTTGCAATACGCCTTCAATCAAAACCGTACTTTGATGGTAAAAATGAACTGAAGTATTTTGGTAGAGTTCGCTTAGCCAATCATACAAGTCTTGCTGCACGGCAAAAACAGTTACCGCACCAATACCCTTATTTTGACAGAACAATACTTTTTCCTGGCTATTGAAAGATGCATTTAGTTTTAGGTAGTCACTGGATTTACTTTCTTCAAAAAATGCGTCAGGCACTTGACAGAATTTATTGTTCTTGATCCCGATCTTTACTTCTTTCCAAAAGCCTGCACCGAGCATTGCATGGCTTTCAAAGAGTTCCTTCAGGGCAACCAGCAATTCTTGGTGTGATTGCACATTGCCCATGGCATAATCTTCCAATAGCAATAGCCTGTTTTCTGCAGTGTTAATGACAGCTACCTGAAAATCTTTGGGACCAGTTTGAATAATTAAATCATACAAATGCAGATTTTCTTCATCCAAACGGTCATCTTTTACCCGTTTGATTAGCTTATACGATGAAGAAGTTGGTTGCAAGTCAATGGGTTTAGGTATGTCGGGTTATACATTGCAAGTATAAAAATTTTTTTGCTGCGAAAGAGGTATTTACACCTTAAAAAAGCCTCTTAGTTGCATAATTTCATCTGGGTAGGCAAGTTGTGAGAAAATTCCGTGTCGCTGTCGCGGTGGCAGGGCACGGATTTCGTCCCAACTTAACAGACACACTTCTTTAATCAACTTCGGACTTCCAGATTCAGGGTCTGACCCTATTTGTATTTCTCCTGATAACCTTGATATTGAAAAAAATAACTCAATGGCGTGGAGTGGATGTTGGATAAACTCACAGGCAAACAAAAAATCATTTACCTGTACAGTAAGGCCAGTTTCTTCAAGCATTTCTCTTTTGAGTGCTTCTTTGGCCTCTTCCCCAAAAGAAACCCCGCCACCAGGAGGCGACCAAAAATTATTTTCTCCAAGGCCAGCGTGATTGACTAACACCATTTTTTTATTTTCAATCAAAACTCCGCACACCCTTGTTCGCAATCGGTTACCGTAAAAATTATGAACTGAATTTTCCATACGTGTAGCAACAAAGTTTACAATATCATCGTAAAACATCACTACCTTTGTGTAGTATTTTTTTATGAAGAATTTATTATTTCTTTTTTGTGCAATGTTGATGTACCGTGTGACGAGCGCACAAACTAATGTCGGTGCAGCAATTACCTGGGAAAAAAGTTATTTCGATTTTGGTGATGTAGTAAAAGGCAAAAAAGTAGAACACATATTTAAGTTTACTAATACCGGCACCGAGCCGCTGATCATTACCAACGTAGAAGTAACCTGTGGGTGCACCACTCCCAAAGGCTGGCCGCGTGATCCGATTTTTCCCGGTTCAAAAGCTGAACTTATTATTCAGTTTGACAGTACCAATAAAATAGGCCGGCAGAACAAAGTAGTTGTGGTGGTCTCTAACGCTGCTGCCGGCAACAGTCAAGTTACCTTTTCGGCTAACGTACTGGAGGATAAATCCAAAAATCAATAGTGTTTTTAATTTTTTGGATAGTCTTAGTTACTGTTTTTAATCACTTTGATTAGTTTGGTTTCATCCACTGTTTTCATTCGGATAATGTAAAGCCCGGCATTGGTTGATTCCAAATTGATTGGGTATTGATGATTGCCCTGATCTTGTAAACCCAGCCGGGTGCTCAAAATCGTTCTTCCGGTCATGTCCCAAACATCAATCGAAACCTCTGAATCTTTCGTTAGTGAGAATTGAACATTGAATTTTCCTGATGAAGAAGGGTTGGGAAATACAGAAAATGAATCTAAGGAAGTGGGCTGAACTTCTGTGGGAGTTTGTTGTATGTACAAATTGTCTATTGACCAGCCCCAGGCCGTAGAAGTTTCATTATTGGTATGTAGTCTAAACCGAATCAGGATGGTGTCATTGCTTGCGAAGCTGGTATTGAGATTGAAGGTTTCAGATACAGACATAGTCGGATCGCCATTCTGAGAGTTGTTGAGTGCGTTGAGCCAGGTAGTGCTGGCTTTGGCATTGTAGCCACTGGCAATCGGCTTCCAGGTTATTCCATCCTTTGTGCCTTCTACAAAAACCGAATCGTTGGCCGTTACGATGGCTACATCTTGGTAAGCAATACTCCCTGAAGTAACAATGATTGGAGCCAGCAAGATGGCGGAAGCATTGGTATTGGCCGCGTAATTATGAAGGCTTTGCAGCGATGAATTGGAAATTCCAAAAGGCTGCACCGACAATCCGTTTTGATAAAAATTGTTTGCCGTAATAAAGTAATCGTAATACTGTTGCTGATAAGCCTGCAGGGAAAGGTTGTATCCTGAATAAGAGGGGGCATACACCGGTCCGGCTTTTACGTAGCCGATCAATTGCACCTTTACATTGCCCTTGGCTACTCCTGAAACAGACACATTATAAATTCCTGATTGCGAAGGAACAAACGATACGGTTTGCGAATTGAGTTGCAGTTGAACCGAATCATATTTCAAGGGCAGCTTCACCTGCACTACAAACTTGGATTGTGGTGCAGTACCGGAAGTAACAACCGAGGGAACAGGAAAATTGGCATTTTGATCAACTGATAGTTCGGCTGTCCAGATACCGCGGCCATGGGTGGCTATTACAACTTCATTGTCCTGGCCTTTCATGTCCCAAACGGCTACGCTTGGAAACCCAGTGAGCAAGTTCCACGAAGCGCCTGCATCCAATGACTCAACTATCCCAATTTCTGTTCCGGCCCAAATGATGTTGGGGTTGTCGGGGCGCACATACAGACAATACACGGCCACATCAGGGAAGCCGGTAGAACTGGTGGTACCCATACCAAAGCCACTAATGTCGGTCCAGGTTTGCCCCAGATTTTGTGACATTAATATCTTAGCGGTTTTTGCAAAAGAGAAAAGGGCATACACCGTATTTTGTTGAGTAGGGTGAGTGGCTATGCGTGTGATATTTCCTAAGGTAAATCCGGTAGGGTTGGGTACAGCCGAAAAGGATTGGCCCATGTTGGTGGATACAAACAGGTTGCTGCCTGATCCCTGGCCGGCTCCGGCCCATACAATATTAGCATTGGCGCGCGATACCTCTACATCTGCAAAAGATGAATTGGCAGTACTCCATCCGGTTGTGAGCGATGTAAGCGACCAACTCGCACCAAAGTTGGTGGACTTCCAGACACCACCTGCGCCCACTGAATAGATGGTATTGGGGGCTTGTTTAGAGCAGGCTAATTTTGAAATGAACGGAAATTGATTTTGATCAGGTGAAGAGGATCCGCTGCCCAAAGGAAATCCCGAGATGGCATCAGTCCAGGTTTGCCCGCCATCTAACGATCGTGAAAAACCATTGTATTGCGAGCCTCCGATCAGATAGTTAGGGTTTTGGCTGTGCCATAAGGCTTCAAACCCATCACCGGCCAAATTTGAATTTGTACTGAAGTAAGTAGTTGCTGAAGAAACTATTCCTGATGGGGTGAAGAATGTAGCATTGTCTTGCATACCGCCCAGGTATTCATAGGACCCCGGTTTTTTATCGGCACCATAAAATTGGCTGGTGTTGTATCCGTTGCCTACTTTTTTCCATTCACCCTGGGTAGTGCCCGGTGAAGCAGATTGCCCCGATAAAAATGGCCCGCCATCGTTGGCCATCAGCAATTGAAAAATTTGTTGGGCATCATTAATTTTTATTGGATATATGTTGTGTTGATCAGGGTGAACCAGACCTGAGTTCTTGCCATCGTAATTGTTGTAAGGATCAACAACTGTACTCACCGTGCTGGAATATTGTGGTGTAGTTTTAACAGAAAACTTGAGGCTTGATGAAGGTAAGGAATTGGGAGTCCAGGTGGCACCGGCCGCAAGCACCGGCCATACGTTATACATCTGTTGATATACCTGGCCCCCGGCCACGGCTATTGAGTTGCTGGGAGTAGTGGAGTAAGGTACATTGTTGATATAAATGTATTCACGACTTTGTTGGGTGGCATCGCTGGCGGTGGTGTTGGAGTAGATCAGATCAAAAGCACCGTTTCTGTTTTGATCCCTGAAGGAGACCATCAGCTGCTGGTTGGTTGTTAAATCCCATACTTGAAAAGGAACCGATACATAATCCTGGTAACTGTAACTAGTTACCGGTACACCCGAAGTTGCACCTATAGGCACAGTAAACCGGTGAGCCATTTGAGTAAGGCCCGCTCCAAATTTAATGGCAATGCTGTCATTATTTATTCCGCTGCCTATTGCCACCAAACCACCGGCATACGAAGCGCCAAAATTTATCAATGAAAGAAAATAAGAAGTATTAATCTGCTGTAAATTATAGGTAGATACTGAAGTGGATAATGGTGCGCCTAAGGTAATTTGATAGGTGCCGATGCCCCCCGCATAGATTACATTTTGATTGTATGGACTAAAGGTAACCGTGTTATCATACCAACCCTGAGTGCCAAGGTAATCTACTGTTTTGCTTCCGATTAATAATTTAACCAATGACCAGCTATTACCTGCGTTTGTTGAGATGTACAGGTCAGAATTATTGCCTGATAAACTGCCCTCGGCTGAGGCAGTAATGTAATTAGAATTAGCAGGGGATACTGCTATCTCAATTCTGCCCGAAGGTGACATATTGGTATTGCTCAAGTTCCAGGTTTGCCCGCCATCCAAAGATTTTAGTACGCCCACGCCATATTGCGTGGCATAGAGAACCTGAAAATTGCCAGGTGTTGACCTTAAATCTTGCACTACTCCGTTAAATACTTGTGTCCAGGTGCTGCCTTGATTGGTAGATCGGTAAATGCCCGAATTAGATGCTGCCAATACATTGGTAGGATCAGTTGGATTAATGGCTATCCGGTTGATGCTTCCCATGGCAGCTGTGCTGCCCAACAAGTTCCAGGAGTTTCCTTTATCTGTGCTGAGAAAAATACCACTGCCGGTTACCCCATCTACCAAACCAAACCCTTCGCCAGTACCGGCATAAATAATCTGATGATTGGATGGTGCCATGGCCAGAGTTGTTGTTGCCAGGTTTACTATGTTAGGAGTGAGCCACTGCCAACTGGTTCCCGCATCGGTAGTTCTCCAAATTCCCCCGCTGGCTGATCCGGCAAACCAGGTTCTGTTGGTAGCATCATCGGGGTCAACAATCAGCCCGCGAGTGCGGCCGGGTACATTTCCAGGGCCGCGTTCGGTAAAGGCCAGCACACCGTTTCCTCCACCTTGTATGCGTGCATCAAACGTTGATTTTTTACCGGAGTAAACTTGCGCTTTTTTAAGTTCAGCCCATTGATAGTTCTGCGGATAGCCGGGTTTATCCTCATCAGAGCGTGTGCGTATGCCTAAATGAAACTTTAAAAATTCGGCCGGGCCGTCTTCTTCTTTTTCTTCGTGATCAGGTGTGATCTCCTTCTCGTGATTGATCTCGTCATTCTTTGATACCTCGGTTAGCGTATCGGTTGATATTTTCCGGTGTTGGCGAAGTTTGCCGGTTAATACCAGAGCGAACAAAAAAATACCCACAGCAGTACAAATTCTCTTCATAGATTACATTTGATTAATGTATTTGGCTAAGCTGATCTTTCTAATAGTATCTTCCGGGGAGGGATGGAGTTTTACCATGCCGGGTTTGCTTGTCACTTTTATTTCTAAGTCTGCGCTCCATTCTACTGAGCCATTGGTCTGACCTTCTTCTACTATTTTGTTGTCATCCAGTTTAACTACCAGATAGCTTACAGTTCGGTCTTTTGAAAGGTAGGCCAAAGCAAACGTTTTTGACGAATTATTGATAATAGTTACTCCTTTTCCTAATCTCTTTTCGGCCAATGCCTGAATATCTGTTTTCCTGGATTGATTAGCTGCGCAACAGGTTGTAAAAACAACTAGTAAAAGAAGCAGCAGATGAACTATAAAACGCATGGATAAGTCAGATTTACGTTTTTTGTTTTTTCTTTTTTGCTGCCGGGAATAAGATGTTGTTCAATATCAGCCGATAGCCGGCTGAGTTGGGATGCAGGTTCAGATCAGTAGGTTCTTCGCCCACCTGGTGCTGGTAATCTTCGGGGTCATGGCCACCATAGTAAGTCCAAAAACCTTTACCAAAAATGCCATGGATATACTTTGCTTCGCTGATGGATTTGGTTTCGCCCATGATCACTACATCTGACTTAATGAGTTTCTTTTTAAAGCCTGTGGTCTGACCATAAAAACCTTTAATCATTTTTTCGTGATTTTGAGTGAGCATTGAGGGGACAGGATCCCACTTGGCAGAAAATTGAAACAGTGAAAAATAATCGTTGGCCTGTACTAAACCCCTGTCGGGGATATTGTTGTCTATATCTGAAAATTCATATTGATAAGGATCGCGAGACAGGATAAAATTGGTAAAAGCCAGTGTGTTATCGAAGTTTAGTTTCTCTTGGGCGTGAGGGTCAGCCGGGTCTCCATCGTACATATATTCGCAAATGTCCACTCCATCGGCTGCCAGGGCTATATCAAATGAATCGGTAGCCGAGCACATGGCAAACAGAAAGCCACCACCGGCCACAAACGCCTTTATTTTTTTTACGACTGCCAGTTTTAACTGAGATACCTTTTGAAATCCAAACCGGTGGGCGGTTTCCTCGGCTTCATGCTGCTCTTCTATGTACCAGGGCATATTGGCATAGGAGGCGTAAAATTTACCGTACTGTCCGGTAAAATCTTCGTGGTGTAGGTGCAGCCAATCGTATTTCGGTAAGTTTTCATTGAGTACTTCGTCATCAAAAATCACATCGTAAGGAATTTCGGCATACGTTAGTGCCAGGGTAACGGCATCATCCCACGGTTGCTTTGACTTGGGCGAGTAAACGGCAACTTTAGGAGCTTTTTCTAATCTCATCAAATCAAAATTTACCGAAGGGCTTGCAATTTCAGTAACGATGGAATTGACCTGGGCATCGGATATGATTTCATAGCTTACGCCCCGCACAATCAGTTCATTCTGTATTTTTGGATAATACTTGCACATAAAACTGCCCCCCCGGTAATTCAATAGCCAGTCTACTTCCTGATCCATTTTCAGAATCCAATAGGCTATGCCATAGGCTTTCAGGTGATTGGCCTGCTTTTCGTCCATGGGAATGAAAATGGAGTTGGCAAAACCTATTCTGGCTATGAAAAACAACAACAGCAACAAAATCCTCGCACCCATCGTAAAAGCCGATTATTATTGTGTAACAAAATCAATTTCCGGTAGTCTCGGTATAGAATGCATAAAGGTATAACTTTGATTTTTTATAAACCAAAACCAAGCTTTTCGTACAGTCACTTACTACTTTTTCACAAATGAATTTTATAGAGAATATTAAAGAAGGGCTTCGTTCAATCAAAGCCAATATGTTAAGGTCAGTGCTTACTTCACTTATTGTAGCGATAGGGATCACTTCATTAGTTGGTATTTTAACAGCTATTGACGGTATAGAATATTCCGTTAACGAAAGCCTTTCTTCGCTAGGAGCCAATTCTTTTGATATCTATTCAAAAAACAACCGTAATTCGGCTCAGGAAGGGGTGAAACAAAAAGTATATTCTCCTCTGTTGCTGAACGAGGCTCAGCGGTTTATTGATCAATACCAGGTGCAATCCATTGTTAGTCTTTCGGCCAGCCTTACCATTGTGGCTGAAGTTAAGCATGGCTCGGAAAAGACCAACCCCAAAGTAAACGTCATGGGTGCCAATCAGGAGTACATACCTTTAAAAGGATTGACGATAGAACAAGGAAGAAATTTTTCTCCGTTTGAAATTCAAAATGGAGCACACGTGGCAGTAATCGGTGATGAATTAGCCAAAACCCTGTATGGGAACAGCAAGGATATTTCGAACACGGTAGTTTCTTTCAAAGGAATGCAATTCAAAGTGATCGGAAAGATGAAAGAAAAGGGATCGCTTTCAGAAAATAATTTCGACAATATGATGATCATTCCCATCATTGTAGCCAATCAACTGGCCTCAGGTGCCGGACTGAAGTACCGATTAAATATAGCGGTGCAAGATGCTGCGCAAATGGATTTTGCCATGGGTGAAGCCACGGCTGTGATGCGCAAAATCAGACGCGACCAGATTGGTAACGACAATTCATTTGAGATAGAAAAAAGTGAGTCTCTTGCACAGGAAATGGAGAGTATTACCAATGGCTTGCGCTTTGGAGGGTTTGGCGTGGGCTTTATTACGCTGCTCGGGGCTTCTATTGCCTTAATGAACATTATGCTGGTTTCTGTAACAGAACGAACTCGCGAAGTAGGTGTTCGTAAAGCATTGGGTGCTACACCTTTACGAATAAGGCAGCAATTTGTAATTGAAGCTATTGTAGTATGTGTTTTAGGCGGAATAGGTGGTGTGTTGCTGGGTATTCTTATCGGCAATCTGATATCAAAAGCAATAGGCATTGATGCTTTTGTAGTACCTTGGTTTTGGATGCTGATGGGTATGGTAGTGTGTGTGTTGGTGGGGCTGATCTCAGGATATTATCCGGCCCACAAAGCCTCCAAGCTCGATCCGATTGAGTCACTACGCTTTGAATAATCTGCGTATTCTTTCAGGTATTTCCACTTCTTTTTAGTCAGACTTACTTTTAGTTACGTCAGGGTTTATTCCAAATGGAAAGCATGTCGTACCAGGTTGCGCTAACCACCGTTGCTTTTCCGTGTTCGCTGAAGAGTGAAATCGTTGAATAGTCTTCTGTAGGGAAAAATAAATCAGTCATGGCGAGTGCCCCGTCATCTACAAATAGTTCAATGGATGAAACATCAATTAGTATGCGGAGTTTTAGTTTTCCTTCAGGTAGGTAGGGTGCGGCATGCCTATTCGCAAATTTATCCGAAAAGGAATTTTTGCCCGATTGAGTCCGGTCAATAAAGATTTCTTTTTTCAATAGATCGTATCCTGCAACCACCTTCTCTTTTTGGGTATTGCTTAAAACCAGGCCAAAGGATTGTGCTGATGTATTGCTCAAATCAAACTCCAGTTCCAAATCTTTCAGCTTGCCTTCATTTGAAAGCACCAAAAATCCCTCAGTCGTTTTATTGAGAATCTGTTTTTTATTTACTCTAAGCATACTCAATTCTTTTACCGGATACTGGATTAAGCGGATGCCTTTTGCTGACTGCCGCAACCCGAGTTCGCGGGGCACCGTTAAGGCGCTTCGCCATTTTTGGGTTGGTATTTTTTGTGCGTAATCGTCCCAGTTGCTCATCCAGCCGATGAATAACCTGCGATTATCGGGTGCACCAAACCAGGTTACTCCGGCATAATTATCAGCACCATAGTCAAGCCATAAGACAAGAGAAGGGGGATTATCATTTTTAAAATAGTGCCCATCAAAACTTCCTATAAAATACTGCGTGCCTGAGCCACCATTTATGCTGCCACGCCCAATGTTTTGAATCAAAACCCATTTTTGAGTTCCTTCTTTGGTTTTTAACGGAAACAAATCTGGGCATTCCCAAACGCCACCATGAGAGCCTTCATTTTTGCCAAAGTCACTTTCTTTTTTCCAATCTATTAAGTTATGTGATGAAAAAATTTCAAGATGATTTCCTACAGCCAATGCCATAATCCACTTTTTTGTGAGTTGATGGAAAAACACTTTCGGATCCCGAAAGTCCTGATCTCCTTTATTTTTTAAGACTGGGTTCTTTGAATATTTTGTCCAGGTTTTTCCATTATCAAGGCTATAGGCCAGGCTCTGAGATTCGCGGTCAATTTTTCCGGCTTTTTCCTTGGTCATGTCATGATGCGTAAAAACAGCTACCAAGGGTTGAGCATTTTTTTGTTGAAGACCTGATGTATTGTGATCGTCAACTACCGCACTTCCGGAAAAAATATAGCCAAGCGAATCGGGATAAAGCGCGATGGGTTGATGTTTCCAGTGAATTAAATCTCGGCTTGTGGCATGCCCCCAGTGCATGGGGCCCCATACGTTACTGTCGGGGTAGTGCTGATAAAATAAATGATAAGTGCTGTCGTAATAAACCAAACCATTGGGGTCGTTCATCCATCCTTTTTCTGGAGAGAAATGAAACCGCGGTCGGTGCTGCTCTTTGTAATAGGTGTCTGCGCTCACCACTACTGTTTTTTCGCGACAGGCAACTAAAATCACAAACACAAAAAAAACCATTGTAACAAAACGCATATTATTTTTCAATTAGTTTTTTCTGTAATTCTTCTAAGGATATGCCCTTGGTTTCGGGCATCATCAACCAGACAAAAAGCAGTTGAAGCACCATGATTGCCGAAAAGAATGAAAAGATGATTCCGCCTCCGTATTTTTCTGAAAAAAATGGAAATACGTTGGCAATGAGTGCGGCAAACATCCAGTGTGTTAAACTTCCCCAGGCTGTGCCGGAAGCACGTACAGAGTTTGGAAAAATTTCGGAAATGAAAACCCAGATTACTGAACCCTGGCCCAGGGCATGTGAAGCAATGAAAGCAAAAATATAATAGGGCACATGTACAAATGATTTATTAAAAAATGCCAGAGCAATCAATGACAGAGAAATGATATAACCGATAGAGCCCAGGTACATCAGCACTTTACGACCTAACCGGTCAATTAATAGCCAACCCAAGAGGGTAAAGATTAGGTTGGCCAACCCAATGCCAGCAGAAGAAAATAATGCACTCTCTTTGCCAAGACCGGTCATTTCAAAAATGCGCGGAGAGTAATAGATAACCGCATTAATGCCTGAAAGCTGGTTAAAGAATGCAAACAAAAAGGCCAGGAGCAGAGGCCATCTGTATTTTTTTGTAAACAGTTTTTCTGTATCGGCTTCGTTTGTAGTTGATTCTAATATTTCTTTTACTTCCTGGTCTATATTGCTGGTTGTATAGGCAATAATTTTACGGGCTTCGGGTACATTACGGCCCCGCAAAATCAACCACCGGGGTGTTTCGGGGGTAAAGAACAGCAAAACATAAAAAGCCAGTGAAGGAATAGCTACAATACCGAGCATCCACCGCCAATCGTTTGGCCCACCGCTTAACAGGTAATTTGAAACGTAGGCGATCAAAATACCGACCACGACATTTACTTGAAATGAGATGACCATGCGCCCGCGGTATTTTGGAGGAGCAATTTCAGAAATATAAACCGGGGCTACTACTGAAGAAGCGCCAATACTCAGACCACCTACAAAACGGAAGAACATGAATGTGTAAACATCGTTGGCAATGGCTGCGCCCAGGGCAGAAAATATAAACAAAAAGGCTATCCACGACAATGTTTTTTTGCGCCCGTACTTATCACTTGGCCACCCGCCAAATGCTGCACCGATTACAGTGCCATACAAAGCCATCGCTATAGCAAGCCCATGCTGCAGTGTACTCAGGTTCCATATTTTTTGCAAGGTCTGTTCTGCACCTGAGATCACGGCTACGTCCATACCAAACAAAAAGCCACCAAGGCTTACTGTAATTGACCAAAGAACCAACCGGCTATTCATATAAATTTTGATTGAATGATTTATTAAATGTAAATCAAATTTGAAAGAAATGGTTGGATAACTGAATTTTCACTGGATAAAAAAATGTATAGCTTTAATGCCTTTTATAAATACTTATGACATTCTGGAGAATTAAACTATCCCTGTTTCTCAACTACTTTGTTATCGCTATGCTGCTGAACAGTGTGGGCACAGTTATCCTACAAGTGCAAAACACCTATGGAGTATCTGAGTCATCGGCCAGCGTATTGGAAGCATTTAAAGACTTGAGTATTGCTCTTGCCTCGTTTTTAGTAGCCTCTTATGTGGCACGCATCGGGTATAAGCTTTCTATGCTGATTGCACTTGGCTTAGTGGGTGGCGCATGCATGTTGATGCCTTCGATGGGAAGTTTCGCTATGACCAAAACTCTTTTTGCGGTCACCGGAATTTCTTTTGCGCTGATCAAGGTCTCGGTTTACGCTACCATTGGCATCGTTACGTCTGATAAGAAAGAACATGCCAGTTTTATGAACTTCATTGAATCGTTTTTTATGATAGGCATCCTGACCGGATATTTCGTATTCAGTGCCTTTGTAAATGATCATGACAAACAATCCACAGCGTGGCTGAATGTGTATTATTTGTGTGCCGGTATTGCCTTTGCTGCTTTCTTTTTGTTAGTCAGCGCACCCCTTAATGAGTCATCGGTAAAAGAGCAAGTGCCTAAACCTTTTTTAGAAGATTTTGCAGACATGGTAAAACTCGCGGCCAAACCTTTGGTGTTGATATTTATAGTTAGTGCTTTTATTTATGTGCTGATCGAGCAGAGCATCATGAGTTGGCTGCCCACATTCAACAGTAAAGTGTTGCAATTGCCGGCTACGCTTAGCATACAAATGGCTAGTATTCTTGCCGCCTCTACAGCATTAGGCAGATTCAGTGCAGGTTTTGCTTTGCGAAAAGTCAATTGGTTTTATGTACTGGTAATCTGTTTGATTGCCGCTGCGGCTCTGGTGTTAATTGCGATCCCGTTAGCCCAGGCTTCTGGCGGGCATACCGTATCTGGCTGGCACGATGCACCCCTTGCGGCATTTGTTTTTCCGTTGATCGGGCTATTCATCGCGCCAATTTATCCGGCTATCAACTCGGTTATATTGAGTTCATTACCGGCCCGGCAACATGGCCCTATGTCTGGGTTGATTGTTATTTTTTCTGCATTAGGCGGAACCACCGGCTCTATCATTACCGGAAATATGTTTCAGGTGTTTGGTGGGCAAACGGCTTTTTATTTTTCTCTTGTGCCGATTACTATTTTAATTGTATGCCTTTACTTTTTCAACCGCATACAAAAAAAGACTGACTCGGTGCTCACGTTCAACGCTTCAGCAACTCATTAAATAAGATAACCCGACAAATAGCTAACCCTTTGTAAAGACATGAATCAGATTCACGAGTTGGGAATATTGTTTGAAGAAGTGCAGTTGAAAAATGTATTGGGCGATGGAAAAACATTTCCCGATTGTTTACCGAAACGAAAGCTGGACGAAATCAGTACAGATTATCTTACTCAGAAAGATTATCCGGAGTTTGATCTTAAAAAATTTATACTAGAAAATTTTTTATTACCCGAAGCAATTTCAACCGGTTATAAAAGTGATCTTTCAAAATCCATCGAATACCACATCTCAACCCTGTGGGATGTACTCACCCGCCAGCCCGATAAACAGGCCGGTTCACTGATTCCGTTGCCTCACCCATACTTAGTGCCGGGTGGCCGCTTTCGCGAAATATATTATTGGGACAGCTACTTTACTATGTTGGGCCTCCGCGAGTCGGGCAGAGCAGATCTGACTCAAAATATGGTTGATAATTTTGCTTTCCTCATGGATAGGTTTGGCTACATTCCCAACGGAAACCGGACGTATTTTTTAGGACGGTCGCAGCCACCTTTTTTTTCGTTAATGGTTAAACTCCTTCACGAAGAAATAAAGGAGGAGATAGATGACGATGAACTTGACCCATTGGCCAAATATTTACCCCATCTTGAAAAAGAATATCATTTTTGGATGAGGGGAACGAGTGAACTGAACGAAAATAATCCGGCTGTTCACCGGGTGGTAAGAATGCCCGATGGCTCAATCTTAAACCGTTATTGGGATGAGTTTGACTCGCCTCGTCCTGAGGCTTATAAGGAAGACATAGCACTTTCTCACCAATCGAGTCAAAAACCTGATGTGTTGTTCCGTCATTTGCGTGCGGCAGCAGAATCAGGCTGGGACTTTAGCAGCCGCTGGTTTAAAGATGAAAAATCTTTTGAGAGTATCCACACAACAGAAATTATTCCGGTAGATTTAAACTGTTTACTATTTTATCTGGAAAAAACACTTTCAGAAATTTATCAATACGTAGGTAACAATGCCAGGGCGGGACAGTTTCTTTTGTTGGCTAATCAACGCAAAGCATCTATAAAAAAATTTTGTTGGGATGAGGAAAGAAAATTTTTCTTCGATTTTGATTTCATTCTTCAAAGACAAAAACAACCGTACACCGCAGCTGCAGCATTTCCTTTATTTGTTGAGATAGCCACGCCCGATCAGGCACTAGCGGTAGAGGTAATTTTAAAACGTGATTTTTTAAAAGCAAATGGCCTAACCACTACCCTCAACCACAGTGGTCAGCAGTGGGACGCACCCAACGGCTGGGCTCCGCTGCAATGGATCGGCTTTAAGGGGCTGCGCAACTACGGCTTTGAAGAGACAGCGGCTCAAATTCGAAAAAATTGGCTCTCGATTATTGATAAAGTATTTTCATCCACCGGAAAGATGACAGAAAAATACAATGTATGGAGCCACGAAGGCAAAGCAGGAGGAGGTGAGTATCCTAATCAAGATGGGTTTGGTTGGACTAATGGCGTGTACTTAGCTATGAAGAACAGCTGATGAAGCTAACACACACGTACACCCTAATGACTTGTTTGCCGGGGAGCGGAGAGGGAGGGATTCGAACCCTCGGTACAGTTGCCCGTACAACGGTTTTCGAGACCGTCCCATTCGGCCACTCTGGCACCTCTCCGGAATTTTATTTACAAAGGTAATGACCTGTATAGTTTACATTTTATTTTTTACTTTATTTTTGAATAAATTATTTAACCCATGAAAACTATTTTTGCCGGTTTAGTCTGTTCTTTTTTCGTAGGAATGATTTTTTCATGCTCGAAAGAAACAGCCACATCTCCGATTGATGCCAACGGTGTGAACCTGGCCGGAGCAAAGGGTTCGAGTAAAAGCTGGAAATTAGTTAATGCAACTGGTTCGTTAAATGGGGGCGCCACACAGCCCGTAACCCTTGATGCTTGTTTCTTAGACAATCTTTATACCTTCAGCAATAATTCTGCACAGGTATATCAAGCTACTGAAGGAGCAACCAAATGCAACCCGTCAGATTCTACGATCGTGGAAGAGGGGAGTTGGGCGTTTACCGCAGATGCAAAATCTCTTTTGATCGATGGCAATTATTATAATTCTGATGGTTCTCTATTTACAACACTGGGCCAGGCAGTGAAAATAGTTCAGCTGACCAGTACAAATCTTTCGTTATCATTTACTGTTACCAACTCACAAGGAACAATTGTTTACACCTTAAACTTTGCCAAGAATTAGCAATCAGTTTTTCATTGCTCTTTTTTTTATTACATTTTCTGTAATGAGTCAAGACACACCGTTGAAGTTTCTTGCCCTTGGCGATTCATACACCATTGGTGAACGTGTAACAGAGGACGAACGCTGGCCCAATCAGTTAGCTAAACTATTGTCAACCAACAAAAGGCACTTTGTAACAACAATAATAGCAACCACCGGTTGGCGCACCGATAACCTTGCCAACGCTATTGATATTGCCCAACTAAAACCAGAGTATAGTTTGGTTTCATTGTTAATCGGAGTAAACAATCAATACCAAGGCAAATCGATTGATCAGTATTCCATTGAATTTGAAGAGTTGCTGAAAACATCGATCCGGCTGGCCAAAGGGAACCGTAAAAATGTATTTGTGGTCTCCATCCCTGATTATGGCTACACTCCGTTCGGAGAAAAAAAGAAAGATAGAATTTCAGCGGACATTGATCATTTCAATTCTATGAATGAAAAGATATCTGAAAAATATGGTGTAGCTTATGTGGACATTACGGCCATCAGCCGGCAGGGGCTAAGCCAGCCCGAACTGGTTGCCCCAGATGGTCTCCATCCTTCAGGAAAAATGTATGCGCTGTGGGTTAAACAAATTGCTGTTGAATTAAAGAACCAAATCTTGTTAAAATAATAAACCGGACTATGAGGTTATTAGGCGACACAGAATTGTTTTTTGAGTGCTCGCCAAAGTTTATTTTTTGCTTCATAGTCCTTCACCAAATCCTCCAGCCGGTCAGAGGCAACTAATTTTATTTTTTGGGTTTCAATTACTTCGTAGGAAGCAATGCCGGTTACGGGCTTACCAAAGTAAATCACGTGCGATGGGTTGCCGGGCAGCAAATTTAAGTCAAGAGTTGCCTGGCAGATGATTGTTACTGCATCTGGCTTTTGGTGGATAGCTTGTAGGATATTGGGTAGTAATTCAGCCTCAGCCACACTCATTTCATGCCACTCTTTATCAATGATAACGGCAGGCTTTGCAGGAATTGAATACAACTCTTCAGTGTATGTTGAATTGATCAGGTCAAAATCCATGATCACTCTTTTTTAATATCAAAAAGAGATTTTAGTTCATTGGCTTCTTGTGGTTTCATACGTCCGGATAAGATTAGCCGCAATTGCCTCCTGCGCAACGCACCGTTGTACAGTTCAATTTCTTCTGGGGTTTCAGGTACTACCTCGGGTACTTCTACGGGTTTTCCATTTTTATCAACGGCTACAAATGTAAAGTAAGCCGAGTTGCTCTCTACTTTTGCCCCTTCCGGAATATTTTCGGCATCTACATCAATTCGTATTTCTACCGATGAATTGAATGAACGTGTGGCGCGGGCCCGCAGGGTTACTACGCTGCCCAGTTGAATGGGTGCGCGAAAAGAGATGTTATCAACGGAAGCGGTGACCACTATGCTATTACAATGCTTCTGCCCGGCAATGGCTGACACTACGTCCATCCAGTGCATTAACCGGCCACCCATTAAATTGTTAAGTGTGTTGGTGTCGTTGGGGAGTACCAGTTCAGTCATGCTAACAAATGATTCTTTTGGAGTTTTCTTTTTTCTCGACATGATAAAACTATTGAAGCGGTAAAAATCGGCAAAAAGAAGCAGGCAAGGAAATCCGGCAACAGTACTAAGCTACCTCCAGTTTCTTTTTTTCAAAATAATCCCATACTAAACTGCTTGCTCCAAGAATTGGTGCCGCTTGATTTTGTAGAGCTGAGGGAAGGATTTTTATTTTTCCACGAAACAAGGGCATGAGGTTAGCTTCCATGTGCCGGATGGTGGGCTTGAAAATTAAGTCACCGGCTAAGGAAAGTCCACCAAATAAGAAGATAGCTTCGGGGTCGGTGTGCACTACGGTTTCGGCCAGTTTCATTCCTAAAATACGGCCGGTGTATTCAAATGCTTCTTTGGCTACAATGTCTCCGCGGTTAGCTGCGTCAGTTATCATTTTTGTGTTCAGGTTGTCAAAGCTGATGCCGCGTAATTCGCTTGGTTCCAGGTGGTCGGCCAATAATTTGTACACGGTACGTTTGATGCCTGTGGCTGAGACATACGTTTCCAGGCAGCCGCGTTTGCCGCAGTTGCAATACCTGCCGGTAGGGTTTACTGATGTGTGGCCTACTTCTCCGGCTATGCCGTGGTGGCCATTTAGTAAAACTCCTCCGCAAACAAATCCGCTGCCTAACCCTGTGCCTAAGGTGATTACCACAAAGTCTTTCATTTGTTTGGCATTGCCGTAAATCATTTCACCTACGGCTGCAGCATTGGCATCGTTGGTTAAGATGCAAGGCACGTTAAATTCATTTTGAAACATGTGGGATAGGGGAAGTATTCCCTTCCATCTCAAATTTGTGGCGTGTTCAATGTTTCCCGTGTAGTAATTTCCGTTGGCTGCTCCAATACCAATTCCAACATTTTGAAAATCGGAAGGTATTGTTTTGAGCCCATTGCGTAAAGCGTGAACCAATGCGTCAAAAAAATCCTGAAACTCGGTGTAGGCAGTTGTTTGTAGATTTCCCTGGTAGAGTACGTTTCCTTCACGGTCCACCATTCCAAATTTGGTGTTTGTTCCTCCAATGTCGATGCCAACGGTAAGTTCTTTCATCATGTTTTATATGGAAAGTATCTTTGAAATACGGATTGCCTCTTCGTCAATCAGGTGTTTGTTATTGATGATGGTGTCAAATGAATTATATACGATCTGGTTATTGAGAATGCCTACCATCGTACCACTTTTGTTATTGAGCAAGCCCTCTACCGCAGCCACACCCATTTTGCTGGCCAGCACGCGGTCGAAATAGGTGGGGTTACCGCCCCGTTGAAGGTGCCCCAGTATGGTCACTTTAATATCAAAGTAATTATTGCGCTCGGCAAATTTTTGAGCCAAGTCCATGGCCCGGCCAATTTTAGAACCTTCGGCAACCACTACCAAACTTGATTTTTTATTGGTCTTGCCTCCTTCATCAAGTTTATTAAAAAGCTGCTCCAGCGTCATGTCTTCTTCGGGAATGATGGTAACCACGGCACCTCCTGCAATGCCGCAGTTGATGCCAATGTATCCGGAGTGTCGTCCCATGACTTCAATAAAAAACAACCGGTTGTGCGAAATGGCCGTGTCGCGTATTTTGTCAATGGCATCTACGGCTGTATTGGTGGCGGTATCAAAGCCAATGGTATAGTCGGTTCCGGCAATATCATTATCAATTGTTCCGGGCAGACAAATGGAGGGGATTCCATACTCTTCATAAAAAACTTTAAGTCCGGCAAATGTTCCATCGCCACCGATCGCTACCAGTGCATCGATCCCGTTTTTCTTAAGGTTGTCAAATGCTTTTTTTCGGCCTTCGGGTGTGCGAAACTCTTTGCTGCGTGCACATTTTAAAATGGTTCCGCCTCGCTGAATGATATTTCCTACCGAGCGTACTCCGAGTTTTACAATCTCACCGGCAATCATGCCATCGTATCCTTGCATGATTCCAAAAACTTCTTTTTTATAATAGATGGAGGTTCGTACAACCGCGCGAATGGCGGCATTCATTCCCGGGGCATCACCACCGGAAGTGAACACACCAATTTTGGAAATAGTATTGTTCATTAAACAGTTTAGAAGCCCCAAAAGTAAAGCATCAGGGCTATATGACAAGAGTGAATTTTCTTATTTGTTATTCAAACGTTTGAAATAGTTGATGAGTGCGTTCGTAGATGAATCGTGCGAGGTAATTGGTTCGGAAGATGACAGTTCGGGCAATATTTTTTTAGCCAGCACTTTGCCCAATTCTACCCCCCATTGATCGAAGCTGAAAATGTTCCAGATCACACCCTGAACAAAAATTTTATGTTCGTACATAGCGATGAGGCTGCCAAGCGTACGGGGTGTAAGTTGTTTAAATAATATGGAATTAGTGGGGCGGTTGCCGGAGAAAACGCGAAAGGGTGCCTGACGCTCAATTTCATCTTCATTCATTCCGGCTGCTTTTAATTCCAGGTGCACTTCTTCAAGTGTCTTGCCTGCCATCAGCGCTTCGGATTGTGCAAAATAATTAGATAACAGTTTTTGATGATGATCACCTATTGGATTGTGACTGATGGCCGGAGCGATAAAATCACAAGGAATAATTTTTGTTCCCTGATGGATTAATTGATAAAAAGCATGTTGACCATTGGTGCCGGGCTCGCCCCAGATTACCGGGCCTGTGTGATGGAGTGTATGTTGGCCGTTGCGGTCAACTGATTTGCCGTTGCTCTCCATGTTGCCTTGCTGAAAGTAGGCTGCAAACCGGTGCAGGTATTGATCATAGGGCAGAATGGCTTCGCTCGAGGTATCAAAAAAATTAACATACCAAATACCAATCAGGGCTAGCAGCACCGGAATGTTTTTATCAAAAGGCTGGCTTTTAAAATGATTATCCATGGCATGAGCACCTTCGAGTAAATGGGTAAAATTTTCGAAGCCAATGGTACAGGCAATTGATAACCCGATGGATGACCACAGCGAATATCTTCCGCCCACCCAATCCCAAAATATGAACATATTTTCTTCGGCAATGCCAAAAGCCGTAACAGCCTTGGCATTGGTTGATACCGCTACAAAATGTTTAGCAACATCGCCACCATTAGCCGTTTTATCTAAAAACCATTTCTTGGCCGATTCGGCATTGGTCATGGTCTCCTGAGTAGTAAATGTTTTGGAGGCAATGATGAATAGGGTGGTTTCAGGGTTTAGAGATTTAACGGTTTCTGCCAAGTGTGTGCCATCTACGTTTGAAACAAAGTGTGGGGTAATGTTTTGGCGATACGGCTTCAAGGCTTCGGTTACCATCAGTGGTCCCAAGTCAGAACCACCAATACCAATATTTACAACGTCAGTAATGGCTTTGCCGGTATATCCTTTCCAGTTTCCTGAGATCAATCGGTCAGAGAATGATTTCATTTGATCTAATACTTTGTTTACCTCAGGCATCACATCCTTGCCGTTTACAAAAATGGGAGTGTTAGCACGATTGCGCAAGGCTATGTGTAATACAGGGCGGTGTTCGGTTTCATTGATGCTGTGCCCGTCAAACATCATGGCGATGCACTCGGTCAGTTCTGTTTCATTGGCTAATTGCACGAGTGCTTCAATGGCTTCCTGGTTAATCAGGTTTTTAGAGTAATCAACCAAAATATCTTCAAACTGAAGATGAAACTTGCTGAAACGATCAGGATCTTCTTCAAATAATTGGCGCATGTGTGTGGCCTGCATGTGCATGAATAACGAGGTGAGCCGATGCCAGGCAATGGTCTCGGTGGGGTTAATAGTCGGAAGCATACTGAGTTTGATTAAGGCGGAAAATTAGAATGAGAAAAAATAAGGAACAAGATCAACCGCCTACTACTTCTCTTAATTTTTCCACCAAGCTATCCCAAAGGTCTTGCAGTTCATCCATATCATCAAAGTCAGAGTAGTCACTGACTTTGAGAAAAGTGGTTTGGGTGAGTTCGTTTACTTCCAGACGCAATTCAAAATAGGAGGGATTTTTCTGGTCTTCTTTTGTTTCGGGCAAGTATTCAAACCGGGCAAAGTGGTTGGTGCGGTGTGCGGCAAGAACGGCCCTGTGCTGTTCATTATCCCAAGTAAACGTAAAAACTTTTTCGGGGCTGATGGTTACATTTTCGGCAAACCATTCAGCCAGCCCGCCTGCTGTTTGTATGTAGGGATATAACATTTTAATGGAGGCATGAATTTCATAATCTGCCGTAAAGAGATTTTTTGTCGTGGTTGCCATACCTCCAGGTATTTATGATTTCAAATTAAAAGTATTTTCGTTCACTCACAAATAATTTCTTTCATGCCAGGGCGATGGTGTGGTTGGATAGCTCAAAAGTTTGTATGTTTGCGCCTCTTTTTTAAGATATCCAGATTACTGGGTGACTGACAGTAGGGCAGACAGGCATATAGCGGGTAACTCGGTTGATTCTGACGAAGCGTATTTTGCGAGGATGCTAACCTAAGCATCCGTAGTGGGGCATTGGATTCATATCTGCCAATTGGCAGACAGCAATTCAAACGGAATTGCATAAAAAAATATAAAATAAAATGGCGAGGTAGCTCAGTTGGTTAGAGCATCGGATTCATAACCCGAAGGTCGGCAGTTCAAATCTGCTCCTCGCTACATACTTGCATTAGCTATTATTGGGTTCTTCCAATTTTTTTTACGCTACCTGTCTAAATCATTGCATCCATTATTTCTGGGTTCTATATTGGGAAAATATTAAATACCCATGCGTCCTTTATTAATTACGGTCATTGCAGTTTTAGTATTAGACTGCTCAGCACCCAAAGACAAAATTCTCGACACCCCGGCCATGCAAACCCAATCCAAAAAAATAATTATCTATCAAATGATGACACGTTTGTTTGGAAATACAAACTCCACCAACAAACAATACGGTACAATTGAAGAAAACGGAGTTGGTAAGTTTAACGACATCACGGATCAGGCCCTGAAGGGAATCAAAGAACTCGGAGCTTCGCATGTGTGGTACACGGGTGTGATTGAACATGCTGTACTTACAGACTATACGAAGTACGGAATTCTGCTCGATGATGCCGATGTAGTAAAAGGCCGTGCCGGCTCGCCTTATGCCATCAAAGACTATTACGATGTAAACCCCGACCTGGCCGTAAATGTGCCGCAACGTATGACCGAGTTTGAACAGTTAGTTGACCGTACGCACCATAACGGATTAAAAGTCATTATTGATTTTGTGCCTAACCACGTAGCCAGGGCCTACCACAGCGATGCAAAACCAATTGAAGTAAAAGATTTGGGCGAGAACGATGACAAATCAGTAGGGTTTAAACCGAGTAATAATTTTTATTACTTGCCAGGGCAAAGTTTTCACTCGCCTCAAAACTATGTAGCACTGGGTAACCAAAATTCTTTTCTGACCAAAGACGGTAAGTTTACCGAAACACCCGCCAAAGCATCGGGCAACGATCTGTTTACAGCCACCCCGGGCATCAATGATTGGTTTGAGACAGTAAAGATTAATTACGGTGTAGATGTATTGAATGGAAGAAAAACCTATTTTGATCCGGTGCCCGATACCTGGATAAAGATGAAAGACATTCTCATTTTTTGGGCGAATAAAAAGATAGATGGCTTTCGTTGCGATATGGCCGAGATGGTGCCGGTTGAATTTTGGAATTGGGCCATTCCGCAGGTTAAACAAATTAACTCTCAACTTATTTTTATAGCTGAGATTTACAACCCGCAGCAATACCGAAATTATATTGATATAGGAAAGTTTGATTTCTTGTACGATAAGGTTCAGTTATATGACCAATTGCGTTTGCTGATCAATCAAAAGGGCCAGACGACTGAATTGCCTAAAATTCAGGAAAGTTTAAAAGGCATTAACCATAAGATGGTTCATTTTTTAGAAAACCATGATGAACAACGGATTGCGTCTTCTTTTTTTGCCGGAGATGCCTGGAAAGCAATTCCGGCCATGACGGTGAGTGCCTTAATCGATCAAAGCCCCGTCATGATTTACTTTGGTCAGGAGGTAGGAGAGGCCGGTGCAGGTACAGAAGGATTTTCAGGTGAAGACGGGCGTACCACAATCTTTGACTATTGGGGTGTGCCGGCTCATCAGGCTTGGATGAACGGTGGAAAATTTAATGAAGAAAAACTCACCGATGACCAAAAACAATTACGACAATTTTATGGTGATATGTTAAATTTTGCTTCCACAGACCGCGCCATTGTTGAAGGAAGCTATTTTGATCTGACTCAACTCAATATAGAAAAAAAGAATATGTCTCAACTGGTTCATGCATTTATACGAAGCAGGGATGAAGATAACTTATTGATTGTAACTAACTTCAACATAAGCCTGGAGAAAATAAAATTACAGTTGAGCGAAGAGGCAATTGCAGCCATGCAACTGAAAAAAGAAATAAAATACATTGGTCGTGATCTGCTGCGAAGCGGAACGGATATTGGCTTTGATCATAATTTCATGACCGAAATTGAATTGCCACCCCACAGTGCCTTTATCTTTAAGATTAAATCGTGAACTCAACACCCGCTTAGCTGGGTTAATTCAGGGGCACTTAAGTTCTCCTAAAGAGTCTACTCATCAGCATTTACCGGGTTTATATCAACCCCGCTTGCAATAATTTTTTTTTGCACAATACGGTACAGGTACAACTTCATTTTTTTTATTTTTAAAAGATAACCACTTTTAAGGCAATTCTGATTTTATGCAAAACGGCAAACTACGAGTGATCATAGAAAACGTGCAACCCCAGGTGGACAATGGCCTATACCCCGCCAAGCGTACCGTGGGTGAGCGCGTAGATATTTCAGCTTCAATTTTTGGTGACGGCCACGACCACATCAGGGCATCAGTTTACTACAAACATGGAAAGGACGGTGTACTCAATGAGACAGCAATGTGCTTAGCATACAACGATGAGTGGACGGCCTCATTCCAAGCCAAAGAAAAGGGAACCTATTATTTCTCCATCCATGCGTGGGTTGATCATTTTGAGACATGGTACGATGGCTTTAAAAAGAAAGCATCGGCCAAAGTAGATGTGAAGACAGAACTTATGGAAGGTGCAGAGATGCTGCGAAAACTAAGCCTAATAAATCCGAAATTAGTTTCCGTGGCTGCCGTGTTAGAAGACAAAACACACTATGCTGTCGCCCTCGAAAAAGTACTCTCACCTGAGTTTGAAAATATCGTTCACGAAAATCCATTGAAAGAAATTTATACTTCTACCGAAAAAGAATTTGAGGTATTAGTCGAAAACCGCAAAGCCAACTTCAGTGCGTGGTATGAATTTTTTCCACGGTCGGCTTCATTGACCGGAAAGCACGGCACCTTTCAGGATTGCATCAGGTTGTTGCCGCGCATTGCCGCCATGGGCTTTGATGTTATTTATTTTCCACCCATACATCCCATCGGAAAGATTAACCGCAAAGGAAAGAATAACAATGTGCGATCAGAAAAGAGTGAGCCCGGTTCGCCTTGGGCCATTGGCAGCGATGAAGGTGGACACAAAACTGTGTTACCGGCTCTTGGAGCCCTTGAAGATTTTAAAAAATTGATAGCCGAAGCAAAAAAACTAAACATGGATGTGGCCATGGATATTGCCTTTCAATGTGCGCCTGATCATCCGTACGTAAAAGAACATCCGCAGTGGTTTAAGCAACGACCGGATGGCTCCATTCAATATGCCGAAAACCCCCCAAAAAAATACCAAGACATTTTTCCTTTCAATTTTGAAACGGATGACTGGAAGGCATTATGGGAAGAATTGCTATCGGTATTTATCTTTTGGATGGATCAGGGAATTTCTATTTTTCGTGTGGATAACCCGCACACCAAGCCCATTCCTTTCTGGCAGTGGGTCATTACCGAAGTCCACAAAGTTAATCCGGATATAATTTTTTTATCCGAGGCATTTACCCGGCCCAAGATCATGGCCTCGCTGGCCAAAGTAGGATTTACACAAGGATATACTTACTTCACCTGGCGTGTGAGTAAAAATGAAATCATTGATTACGTAAAAGAGTTGGTGCATGGCCCCTCAAGAAATTATTTCAGACCTAATTTCTGGCCGAATACT
Organism: Bacteroidota bacterium; assembly: GCA_018266435.1. Lineage (GTDB taxonomy): Bacteria > Bacteroidota > Bacteroidia > Cytophagales > Cyclobacteriaceae > ELB16-189. The sequence continues at coordinate 119,605 of JAFEAL010000001.1, forward strand.
CCTGACATTCTTCCGTTTCATTTGCAACATCAGGGAGAAAACAGTTTCATTATACGTTATGCGTTGGCTTCTACCTTATCATCTAATTTCGGGGTGTACGGTCCGGCCTATGAGTTTTATGAAAACACGCCCATAGCCGAAGGCAAAGAAGAATATTACAATTCAGAAAAATATGAAGTGAGGCATTACGATTGGAAAAAAACCAATCGCATGACCGACATTATGACCATGATCAATCAGGCACGCAAAGAAAATGAAGCCCTGCAGTCCACCTGGAATACCCACTTCTGCGATGTGGGCAACGATCAACTGGTAGCTTACCTCAAAGCCACCGATGATTTGTCAAACATTATCTTAGTCGTTGTCAATCTCGATCCCCATCATTCTAAATCAGGATATGTGCAGTTGCCGAAAGACCGGTTGAAGTTGGGTGATAAAATTAATGTGAAGTTGCACGATTGCATGACTGACGAACATTACACCTGGACACAGGAATGGAATTATGTGGACATCAACCCCAATAAAATGCCATTCCATTTGTTTAAATTACAACTTCACGAATCGCACCTCTAATGCCTGGCCTAATCAAAAATGACCCCCTTTGGTTTAAAGACGCTATCATTTACGAAGTAAGCGTCAGGGCTTTTAGCGACAGCAATGCCGATGGCATTGGCGATTTCGCTGGGCTGACTTCCAAACTGGATTACCTGGAAGACCTTGGCATCAACACCATTTGGTTGTTGCCTTTTTTTGATTCGCCTTTAAAAGATGACGGGTATGATATTTCTGATCACACCTCAATCCATCCGGATTATGGAACGCAGACCGACTTCAGGCAGTTTCTAAAAGAGGCCCATGCCCGCGGTATGCGCGTGATTACCGAATTGATTCTCAACCACACCAGCGACCAGCATATCTGGTTTCAAAAATCAAGAAAAGCACGGGCGGGTTCACGCTACAAAAATTATTACGTGTGGAGCGACACCTCTGAAAGATACAAAGATGCGCGCCTGTTGTTTCCTGACATAGAGCCTTCTAACTGGACGTGGGACAATGAAGCCAAAGCCTACTACTGGCACCGCTTCTACCGGCACATGCCTGAGTTGAATTATGAGAACCCCGAAGTGCAACTGGAGATGATTAAGGTGATTGATTATTGGCTTAAAATGGGTGTGGATGGATTTCGCCTGTCATCGGTTCCGTTTCTATTTGAAAAAGAGGGAACCAGCAGTGAAAACCTGCCCGAGACACACCAGTTCTTAAAAAAACTCAGAACCTACATCGATAACCATTATGAAAATAAAATTCTACTAGCCGAAGCCAACCTGTGGCCGGAAGATGCAGCCGAGTATTTTGGCAAAGGCAATGAATGCCACATGTGCTTTAATTATCCGTTGATGCCACGGTTATACTTGAGTTTACGCACGGAAGACAATTACCCCATCATCGATATTTTTGATCAGACTCCCGTCACATCTGATGTAAACCAGTGGGCACTTTTTTTGCGCAACCATGATGAGATCGGTTTAGAAATGGTAACTGAGGAAGAGAAAGATTACCTCTTCAAAGCGTATGCTACAGATCCAAACACTAAACACAACCTTGGTATTCGCAGAAGGCTGGCTCCCTTGCTCAATAATGACCGCAGAAAAATTGAGCTGCTTTATACACTGTTGTTTTCGCTGCCGGGCACTCCGGTTATTTACTATGGCGATGAAATAGGCATGGGTGATAATATTTACTTAGGCGATCGCTATGGCGTACGCACCCCAATGCAATGGAACATGAATTTGAATGCGGGATTCTCTTCGGCTAACCCGCAAAAACTTTATTTGCCCGTGATCACCGACCCGGCCTACCGGTACGAGTCAGTCAATGTTACTACCCAGGACGAAAACCCCTCTTCGCTGATCTGGTGGATCAAGCACGTAGTAGCTATGCGTAAACGGCTCGGCATTTTTGGGCGCGGAGATCTTTCTTTTATTGAAAGCAGCAATGCTAAAGTTCTTTGTTTTGCACGGAGTTATAAAAACCAGCGGGTAGTGGTAGTAGCCAACCTTTCACAATTTTCTCAAGCCACCACACTGGATTTTTCAGCCTATAAAAATTGTGATGTAACAGAAGTATTCAGTCAAAACCGATTTAAAAATAGTGTAGATAGAGAGTACCCCATCACGATTGGGCCATACGGCTATTTCTGGTTTCAGATTGATACGGTCGAAAAAAAAGAATCTTCTTCCGCTTCGGGCGAGTTGCCCTTGTTTCAATCTGATTTATCGTGGGAGCGTACATTTTCTGATTATGAAAATGTGCGATTTCTGGAGCGTAAAGTTTTGCAAAACTTTATACGCAAATGCCGGTGGTTTGGCGGCAAGGCCAAAACCATTAGTAAAGTAAGTATCAATCAATTGATCCCCGTAAAAGCGGATGGCGAAATGCATTACCTTTCCATTATTGAAGTGCATTATGTGCAGCGATTGCCCGAGTTGTATTTTCTGCCGATTTATTTTGCTTCGTCTGATTCGCTGTTCGAAAAAGTGGAGTACACGGCACAAAGCGTGATATGCCGGGCTGATTTTCAGGGAAAAACCGGCTTCCTTGTCGACAGTAGTTATGATAAGGGTTTCCGCGATTTTCTGTTTCAGGCCATGGATCGAAAAGTACGCATGAAAGTTGACGAAGGTACGCTGGAGTTTAACTCAAGCGTGTTTGTTAAACTGAATTCTGAACAGGTTGATTCCAAGATACTAAAAGCAGAGCAGAGCAATACGTCAATAATATATAATGATAAATATTTCTTTAAATTTTATCGTAAAATAGAAAGAGAAATTAACCCTGATCTGGAGATTATCCGGTTCCTTTCAGAGAACACCAATTTTCGTAACTCACCCAAATATGCCGGTAGCATTGAGTACCACGACAACAATGGGCAAGTCATGGTATTTGGGTTATTGCAGGAGAAAGTAGAAAACCAGGGAGACAGTTGGGTAATGACCACCGATTCGGTAGGGCGTTTTTATGAGCGAGTCATGGCTAAGGCAAAAAAAGAAAAACTGCCCAAGCTGGTAAATAAATCTTCAATCACGTTTGACGAAGCTCCGGAATTGATCCAGGAATTTATCGGAACAGGCTTTTACGAGCGCGTAGTCCGGTTAGGCCAACGCACAGCCGAAATGCACCTGGCGCTGGCTTCTGATAAAACCAATCCGGCTTTTTCTCCTGAATATTTCACCCCCAATTACCAGCGGTCACTGTACTCATCGCTGCGCAAACTGGTGCGCGACAGGTTAAAACTTTTGCAACAGTCGCTTAATAAATTAGGTTTTGAATCACAAGCATTGGCCAAAAATGTATTAGCCTCTGAAGAAACAATTCTGGAGTGTTTCGGTGAGATTTATAAAGTGAAACTCGATTCCATTAAAACCCGAATCCATGGCGATTATCACCTGGGGCAGGTGCTGTTTACCGGTAAGGATTTTGTCATTATCGATTTTGAAGGTGAACCCGGGTTTAGCTTCAGTGAACGCAGGTTGAAAAAAAACCCATTGAAAGATGTAGCCGGCATGATGCGCTCCTTTCATTATGCCGCATTCGGAAAAATTCTGTTAAACGAAAATTACCGCGAGCAGGACCTGGCTTTGCTCAGCCAATGGGCAGATCAATGGCAGCATTATGCGAGCCGGTTTTACATGGGAGCCTATATGGAAAAAATGGGAATGGGTAAAAACCTTTCGGCACAAGATGAAATATTGATGCGTGTTTATTTGTTGGAGAAGGCTGTTTATGAACTGGGCTACGAACTGAATGGAAGACCCGATTGGGTAATCATCCCTTTGCGCGGAATCTTGTATCAGGTAGACAGATACTTGCTGGCAAAAGAGATGAGTAAAAAATGATAAAGGATAATGTTGAAGGGTAAACTACCCATCAGCATAGCTGACCAAAAATAGTAACTGATGAAAAAGAAAAAACAGGTTGAAGTAACAAAAGACTCGTACAGTCTGCTTACCGATTTCGATATACACCTTTTCCGCTCAGGTAAACATTATCAACTGTACGAAAAACTGGGTTCGCATGAGATAACACATAACGGAATACGTGGAATTTATTTTTCAGTTTGGGCACCAAATGCTACGGCTGTTTCGGTAATCGGTAATTTCAACCATTGGCAAAACAGCGAGCATAAACTAAGTGCCCGGTGGGATGAGTCTGGTATTTGGGAAGGATTTTTTGCCAACTTGCCCAGTGGCGAAGCATACAAGTATGCTATTACCTCTAACACGGGCGAGTACCTGGAAAAAGCCGACCCGTTTGCACGTTATGCTGAAGTTCCTCCACGCACGGCTTCAATAATCTGGCAGCAACCGTATGAATGGAATGATCATGCCTGGCTAGAGCAACGAAAAAAAATAACCGGTAAATCGCAACCGTACTCCGTGTATGAAGTTCACTTAGGCAGTTGGAAGAGAAAACCCGAAGAAGGCAACCGGTCACTCAGCTATTGTGAACTGATTCACGAATTAGTTCCTTATGTAAAAGAAGCAGGCTTTACCCATGTAGAATTTTTGCCCGTGATGGAGCATCCATTTTTTGGATCATGGGGGTACCAGTTAACGGGTTATTTTGCCCCAACCAGTCGTTTTGGTTCTCCACAAGATTTCATGGCTTTGGTAGATGCCTTTCATCAGGCCGGCATTGGAGTTATTCTCGATTGGGTGCCTTCGCATTTTCCGGGCGATGCACACGGTCTTTTTAAATTTGATGGCACACATTTGTACGAACATGCCGACCCACGCAAAGGATTTCATCCCGACTGGAGCAGCTACATTTACAACTATGGGCGCAATGAAGTACGCTCATTTCTGATCAGCAATGCATTGTTTTGGCTTGATCAGTTTCACATTGACGGGCTACGGGTAGATGCGGTGGCTTCCATGCTGTACCTGGATTATTCGCGTAAAGAAGGTGAGTGGATTGCTAACCAATATGGAGGCAATGAAAATCTGGAAGCAATTCAGTTTATAAAAGAATTTAACGAAACTGTTTATGCTAATTACCCCGATGTAATTACGATAGCTGAAGAATCAACGGCCTGGCCGGGGGTGTCCAGACCAACGTATTTGGGTGGATTAGGCTTTGGTCAAAAGTGGATGATGGGCTGGATGCACGATACACTCCGGTATTTTAAAGAGGATCCGGTTTACCGCAAGTACCATCAAAACGAGATCACCTTTAGCATCATGTATGCCTTTACCGAAAATTTTATGCTGCCACTTTCGCACGATGAAGTGGTGCATGGTAAAGGTTCACTGATCGGGCGCATGCCGGGCGATGACTGGAAAAAATTTGCCAACCTTCGGTTAATGTATGCGTACATGTTTACCCATCCCGGCACCAAGCTACTTTTTATGGGCGGTGAATTTGGACAGACCAGCGAATGGAATCATGACTCAAGCATCAGTTGGCATTTGCTGGAGTACGATCCGCATAAAGGCATATTTAAACTCATTCAAGAATTGAATAACCTTTATAAATCCGAAAAGGCATTGCATCATTACTCGTTTTCAGATAAGGGTTTTGAGTGGATTGATTATTCTGACCGTGAGAATAGTGTGATGGTGTATATGCGCAAGAGCGATACCCCCAATGATTCATTACTTGTGATTTGTAATTTCACTCCTGAAGTTCGTCACCAATACCGCATTGGAGTACCCACGCGCGGCACCTGGAAAGAAGTGTTTAACTCAGACAATCTTGCATACGCGGGTAGCGGAGTGCTCAACCCCGGATTGCTGCATACCTCTCCGGTAAAATACCACAACAAAGATTATTCGCTGTCGGTTATTTTGCCACCGCTCGCAGTTACAGTATTGAAACTAAATGAAGAGCAGAGTGAGTTTGAACTGGAGAGTTGATGATGCAGGGGATTGTAATTTTATTGTCCTGGTTATAAAATGAAGTCGGTATTTCACAGAATGCGTACTAAAAGTCGCCCCGATTTTATTACCTTTCCATCTCATTTTTTTAGGTTATTCATTAACGTTTACTGAGTTTACTTCCGTAGTTCCATGTCCAATTCCATCAATCATTTTGTTTGCATCCACGGTCATTTTTATCAACCTCCTCGCGAAAATGCCTGGATGGAAGTAATTGAAGTGCAGGATTCAGCTCATCCGTACCACGACTGGAACGAGCGCATCACTTCAGAATGTTACGAACCCAATGCCACCTCGCGGATTCTTGACGAACAACAGGTGATACGAAACATTACCAACAATTATTCGAAGATCAGTTTCAATTTTGGACCTACATTGCTTTCGTGGATGGAAGTAAATGCCAAAGAAACTTACGATGCCATTCTGGAAGCAGATAAGACTAGCATTAAACGCTTTGGCGGGCACGGGTCGGCTATTGCCCAGGTGTTTAACCACATGATTATGCCGCTGGCCAATGCACGTGACAAGGAAACGCAAATAGTTTGGGGCATCCGCGATTTTGAAATGCGTTTTGGCCGCAAGCCCGAAGGGATGTGGCTGGCCGAAACAGCCGTAGATACTGATTCGCTTGAAGTGTTGGCTAAGCATAACATCAAGTTTACCCTGCTTGCCCCACGGCAAGCCAAAGCCATACGAAAAGCAGGTGATACGGAGTGGCAGGAAGTGAATGAGCGCACCCTCAATACGCGGCACCCTTACCGGTGTCATTTGCCTTCGGGTAATTCAATTGATTTGTTTTTTTATGATGGCGATATTTCTCAATCCATAGCGTTCAATGGATTATTGAACGATGGCCGAAGGTTTGCCGAAACATTGCTGGGAGCGATTGATACCCAACATACGGGCGAGCAGTTAGTGCACGTGGCCACCGATGGTGAAACGTATGGCCATCACCACAAATATGGCGATATGGCATTGGCTTACTGTCTTGACTTTATTGAAAAAAAAGAAAGCGTAACCCTCACCAACTATGGGCAGTTTTTGTATTTATTTCCCCCCACTGAAGAAGTACAAATCATTGAAAATAGTTCGTGGAGTTGTGTACATGGCGTTGAGCGGTGGCGCAATGATTGCGGCTGCCATACCGGTGGGCACACAGACTGGAACCAGAAATGGAGAAAACCCTTGCGCGAAGCACTAGATTGGCTTCGCGATGCCACTCTTGAGGTTTTTGAGAAAGAAGCCGTTCAGATTTTAAATGACCCGTGGCGCGCCCGGTTGGATTATGTGAGTGTTGTGCTTAAACGAAATGATCATACAGTAAAAAATTTTCTCCGCACTCATGCACTTGAAAATGTGCAGCCTACCAAGGTTTTGTATTTGATGGAAATGGAGCGCAATGCCATGCTGATGTACACCAGTTGTGGCTGGTTTTTTGATGAAGTGTCGGGCATTGAAACCACCCAGATCTTGCAATACGCTTGCCGGGTTATTCAACTGGCCAATCAACTGCATAAGTCCAACTGGGAAGAAGAATTTTTGAAAAGGCTGGAGGCGGTACCGAGCAACTTGTCTCAATTTGGAAATGCCGCCAAAGTCTATGAAAAGAGTGTAATGCCTTCGCTTGTAAATTTGAAAAGAGTAGGGATGCATTTTGCCATGTCTTCTATTTTTGAAGAAGAACCTGAAACACTCACCATTTTTAACTATGCCGTGGCGAGCGAATCCATTATAAAAAAAGCAGCCGGAGAACAAAAACTGGCTGTGGGAATGATCACCGTCCGGTCGCAGGTAACTTTATCAGAAAGAAAATTTGCCTTTGCGGTTATTTACCTGGGCAAGCATAACCTTATCGGCAATATTTCCATTAACATGGAGTCTGATGATTTTGCCGGTATGCAGTTTCGAATGGTGAAGGCATTTGAAGAAAGCCGCCTGGGTGATGTGATCGGCACCATGCAAATGTATTTTGGGCCTGAAAAATATACGATCTGGCAATTGTTTAGCGATGAGAAAAGAAAAATTCTTGAGTTTATTTCACAAGAGCGAATGGCCGAGTTGGAAAGTTCGCTGCGCAAAAGTTACAACAGCGATTACCCATTGATCACGGCATTGGCAAACAACGGGCTGCCGATTCCCAACACATACCGCACTACGTTTGAATATGTACTGAATGCTGATTTAATTAAAAACTTTACTTCAGAAAAAATCAACATCAAAGAACTCGAACGTATTTCGTCAGAATTAGAGCATTGGAATCTTAAAATTGAAGACCCTGATAAGTTATCGCGGTTAGCGGGTGAAAGTATTTGGCGCGAATTAAAACGCATCAACAGCGAGCATGACAACATCAAAAGGTTGAGCCGCTTGAACCGTCTGTTTCCGTTGCTAGAAAAATTTAATCTCGATCCGAACCTTCACAAAAGTCAGAACCTTTATTTTGAAATGTCGAAGGAAAGACACCACCAGCCTACGCAGGAGTGGCACGATCAGTTTGCGTTGTTGGGTATGAACCTGGGCGTGAAGGTGAGCTAATCGTTTACCGGGCGTTTACCGGGGATTCAAGTTCTTTTTCACTTTTTGAAATGACCAGCGTAGCTACTCCGTTGCCGATGATGTTAGTAATGGCGCGCGCTTCACTCATAAATTTATCGATGCCCAGTAAAAAGGCCAGCCCCTCAACCGGTATTTTATGAATAGCTGTAAGTGTAGAAGCCAGTACAATGAATCCGCTTCCGGTTACTCCAGCGGCTCCTTTTGAAGTAATCATTAATATGCCGATAATGGTAGCCAACTCAGTAAATGATAGACTTACATTATACAGTTGAGCAATAAATAAAACCGCCATGGATAGATATATGGAGGTGCCATCAAGGTTGAATGAATAGCCAGTGGGTACTACCAACCCCACCACGGGTTTGCTGCACCCCATGTTCTCCAGTTTTTTCATAAGTGATGGTAGCGCAGCTTCAGAAGAAGAAGTAGCCAGTACAATCAGAATTTCTTCTTTAATATATTTTAAGAATGTAAGCACCCGCACACGGTAGAAACGGAGTATGGTGCCAAGCACTAAAAATACAAACAATGCCATGGTGATATACACACAAATCATCAGCTTGGCTAAGGGCAAGAGCGAATGCAGGCCAAATTTTCCAACGGCAAAGGCAATGCCACCAAATGCTCCAAGAGGAGCGAGGTACATCACCAGGCGAAGTGACTTATACACGATTTGTGATGATTTCTCAAGCCAGCCCAAAATTGTTTCACGTTGAGCTGAGTAACTGATAACTATTCCTGAAAGGATTGCAGCCACCAATACCTGCAATGTGAAATTGGCCATAAAGAATTTGAGCCAATTAAACCCTTCGTCAGCATTTTTTTTGATGGTAGAAACATCTTGAATTGACAGTCCGGTTTTGTCAATCTCTCCGGGCTTAATGATCAGAGCTACGGATATGCCAATGATCAGGGCGAGTGTGGTAACCACTTCAAAATAGACCAATGCCTTTACACCTATGCGCCCCACTTTTTTCAGGTTACCCATGCCGGCAATACCCAGTGTAATGGTGAGAAAAATAATCGGGCCTATAAATAATTTGAGAACGTTGACAAACATCTTGCCGATGATTTCACTTTTCACTCCCAGATCAGGGACGAAATGCCCAACGGCTATACCGGCTACAATGGCCAGAAGTACTTGAAAGGCGAGGTTGGTAAGAACCTTTCGTATTTTTTCTAAAGTATTATTAATAGGCAGTTGAGAGTTGATTCAGTGTAATCATGTTTTGGTGCTCATCATCCCAAAGTTTAAGACGCAAACAGCGGTAAACATCTGCTGGATGCCAGGATGTAGTGGCTACTTGGTGCAGCTCAGGCATGGTAGCCAAGGCCTCTTTTAGCCGGTAAAACGGAATACGTGAGTTCAAATGGTGCACATGATGATAGCCAATGTTTCCGGTAAACCAATTCATTACCGGGCTCATTAACATGTGGCTGGTGGAGGTGAGTGCAGCATTGCTGTAAGTCCAGTCATGGTTTTCTTTAAATTTTGCCCCGGGAAAATTGTGCCGGCAATAGAATAAATAGGCCCCAATAGCGTAGGCGAGAAAAAAAGGAAAAAAGCAGGCGATGAAATAGGTTGGCCATCCGAAAAAATATACCGTTGCCGATGAGAGGGTAGCGTGAAGAACCAAGGCAATCAGTGAATCAATGTGCTTAGCCGGACTTTGAAAAAATGATTTAAGGTTCAACCAAAAAATGAATAAGGTGAAGTAGCCCAGCAATATGGTAAGCGGATGACGGTTAATAAGGTAAAGCGTTTTTTGCTTTTTACTCAACCGTAAATAATACGTTTTGCTTACAGTAGGGTAGGAGCCTATTCCGCTCATGGTCAGTTTAGAGTTGTTGTTATGGTGATGTTCATGAGTGCGGCTCCATATTGTTTCAGGTGCTAACAAATAAATGCCAACTAAGATCATACTGGCATGAGCCAATGCCGAGTTTTGAAGAATGGCCCGGTGTTCGTAGTCATGGTAAATAACAAAAAGCCGTACATACGTAAGTCCGCACAAAATGCTAGAGCCAATTCGGATAATTAAAGGCAAACTGGTTGAGAAGGATATAATAATGCAAATGATGGCTAAGGCTACAGTAATAAGAAACTCAAACCAACTACGGCTTCTGTTTTCATTGCTGAAGAGTTTACTGTAAGTAATCAGTTCTTTGCCGGTTCGCATGGTTTTTTTTTGAAACTTTGGGCAAAGGTAGGCTAAAATATCCATCATTCAACCGATGGTCGTTTATGTTTCCATCGCTTGTGCGACCAAAGCCAGGGTACGGGGTCTATTAGGATTTCTTTTTCTAATCTCCGGGTGAACGCTTCCAAAATTTCATTCTCCCGGGTTAGTGATGGTTTTTCAAAGAGCATTTCAGGTTCAATTTCATAATATCCTCTTCTTTTTCGCTGGATGTTTATGTAAACTACCGGGTAGTCAAATTTTACGGCAAGCTTTTCGGGGCCATTGAAAACGGAGGTGTCTTGGTGCAGAAAAGTAGTCCAGTATGAATTGGCTGTAGTTGCCGATTGGTCGGCTATGAAAGCCGTTGCTGTAATTTTGTTACGGTTGGCTACCATATCGCGAAGGGTTTGATTTACCGGAGTGATTTTAGTTCCAAACTTAGTCCTCATTCGAAACATCATTTTATCGAAGTAAGGATTTGTAAGCGGGCGGTAGATAACAATGAGTTGGTACGGAGTGTTAAGCGTAAAACTTGGCCCTGCCCACTCCCAGTTTCCATAATGCCCCAAAACCAGGACGATGCTTTTGTTAGTGCTGTATAGCTTATCGAGCCATTCTTTCTTATGAAAAATGCATCGCGCCTTGGCTTCATCTTCAGTCATGCGAAGCGTCTTTAGCGTTTCAAGAATCAGGTCGCAGAGGTATTTAAAGTATTCATTGCACAGTTGGTTAATTTCTTTTTCAGTTTTATCAGGAAAAGAATTTTTTAAGTTGGTGTAAACTACCTCTCTGCGGTAGCCCGACAGACGGAAAAAATAGTAGGCCACATCTGACAACCGGTACAACGCCCAAAACGGAAGAGAAGCAATGAGGTAGAGAAAAGGGTAGACAATATAAAAAGCGATGGCTTGCATGGTTCAAAAATAAATAATTGATGTAAATATTTTACGAAAGGATTTATTATGGAAAACCAAATTTCCTACCTTGAAATTGTTTACAATAAAAAATGATTCGGGTATTTTACATTACAAATGGAATCTAAACCTGGTGCTCACCGGCTAGTAATTGGTTGCTTTGCTTTCTTTTCATTGTTGTCTCAACACACATTGGCACAAAAAGGTAAAAGAGAATTAGACAGCCTGTCACGAACGATGTACGTGGAGCAGTTTAAAAGTTATTTTTTTGTTTGGCCGGTACTGAAGCAGCGCAACACATCTTTTTTTTTTAAAAATGGGAATACAAAGCTTAGCTACGCACCAAATGTAAATTATCATCTGGGTGCCGGATTTTTTGTATTCGGGTTAGGCGTGCAGATAGTTTTTCCACTATCTCCTTCATCACAAAGCGAAAAAATTTATGGGCACTCCTCCGCGGTAGATATTCAAGCTAACGTATTGGGAAAAAACTGGGGAGTTGATCTTTTTACCCAAAACTACCGTGGCTATTACCTGGAAGACAACAACAAGCCGCTTGGCAAAGATATCCCCCGTATTCAACGGCCAGACATCACTACATGGAATAACGGTGTCAACGGAATTTATTTTTTTAACAAAAGAAGATATTCCATGAGGTCAACCTACAATTATTATGAGCGGCAGTTACGCAGTGCAGGTTCTTTTATCATCAGTGGTAACTTTAATATTTTTAGTATGCGGGCTGATTCGCTGTTGTTTTCATCTTCGTATCAGCCTGTGTTAGGCTATGCAGCCAATGTAAATAAAATGGATTATACTACCGTTAGTGTGGCACCCGGATATGCCTATACGTTTGTGATCAGGAAATCGTATTTTATTGGAATGGCAGCAGCAGTCGGCCCCGCATTCAACTGGTTGAGATACAGTTCTTCCAATGAAGTCTGGAAATCAATAGCAGGTATCAATTCATATTTAGATTTGCGACTTTCTACGGGCTACAATTCAGAGCATTTTTTTATCGGCATAGCTTACAGCATACAAACCCGTGATATCTTGTACGAGGGTATTCTCTTTAGCAGTTCGAATGGATCATTCAAATTTGCTACGGGCTATCGATTTAAAGAAGTAGGTATTTTAAAAAGACGGGCATACGATATTTTCAGGCCGAAGTCAAGTCTGTAACAATCTGGAAATAGAAATAAGAAAAAATAAACACCAGTGAGGTACATTTAATGGACATGAAATAAAAATGAGAGCATAAAAATCTAACTGCATACATCATGAAAAACACAGAACACTTATGGGGCATTGACTTGGGAGGGACTAAAGCTGAGGGTATAGTATTACAGTCGGCTGATGATCCGAAAGTTTTATTCAGAGACCGGCTTCCTACGGAAGCCTTTAAAGGCTATGATCATGTGCTGCATCAAATTAAAGGCGTGACTGATAAAATGGAACAGGCTATGGGTTACCGTAAACCCCACATCGGTATAGCTACACCCGGTGTGCGTGACCCTAAAACTCATTTAATGCACAACAGCAATTCAACCTGCCTGAACGGCCGGCCATTAAAAGAAGACCTGGAACAACTGCTCGGTACAAAATTATCCATGGCCAATGATGCCAATTGTTTTGCGTTAGCCGAAGCAACTATGGGTGTGGTGAAAGAAAAATTTCCTGAAGCTCAAGTAGTTTTTGGTGTAATCCTGGGTACCGGTGTAGGTGGAGGGTTAGTGGTAAATGGAAAAATAATTAATGGGCTTCACGGTATTGGAGGAGAATGGGGGCACAATTTTTTAGATGAAAGTGGCGGAGGTCCATGCTATTGCGGCAAAATGGGTTGTGTTGAAAATGTGTTGTCTGGCCCAGCCTTGGAAAAATTTTATACCTCACTCAACGGTACAAAAAAGCCGATGAAAGAAATTTATGCCGACTATAATTTACTTAGGGATGAGTATTCACAAAAAACAATTAATCGCTTGATTCACTTTTTCGGGTTAGCTTTGAGTGTGGTGATTAACATTGTTGACCCTGATGTGGTGGTCATTGGCGGGGGAGTTGGCAACATTGATTTGATCTATACGGAGGGGGCCAAATCACTGACTAACTTTATTTTTAACGACCGGTGCGAAACACCCATTGTTAAACCTAAGCTGGGCGATAGTGCCGGAGTTTTTGGAGCTGCATACCTGACAGCGAACTAATCGGTGAACTTGATAAATGATGGATAAGTGCACCAGCAAACAAGAGTGTGAATCAGTAGTGAGTGGTAGGAAGTGGATCGGTACTAGGCTGCTTTTTTTGAACAGGTTAAAAATAGAGTTTTTTAACTTTAACCTAACAAAAACAGCAAATGAAAAAGATTCGCTTTACGGAGGCCCAGATTATTGGGATTCTCAACGAACAATCACAGCAAGGTCAGAAAGTGCCCGAACTATGCCGCAAGCATGGGATCAGCGAAGCTACTTTTTACAACTGGCGTAGCAAATACGCAGGCATGAAAGTGGATGAGCTTAAGCGCCTCAAGGAACTGGAGTACGAGAACGCAAGGCTGAAAAAGATCGTGGCCAACCAGAGTTTGGAGATCGATGCCATAAAGGATTTGCTCACAAAAAAATTCTAACGCCTGATCAAAAAGAACACGGCTTGGAGTATCTGGCAGAGCACCACCAGATGAGCCATGCTCAGGCGTGTAAGGTGGTGGGGTGCTCGCGAACGAAAAAGTATTACCCAAAGCGAATGCCCACCAAAGATGC
>JAFEAL010000020.1:0-81518 GCA_018266435.1 Bacteroidota bacterium
CTCAGTTCTGAGATAACCTTTTTTTTATGCTAGATTATTCACTATAAATTATCTCACTGATAATCACCAAAAAATTATCAATAAGGCCTAATGCATAACTGGGGTTTATAATTACGAAATGTATTTTGTTCAACCTGTATTACTGCTTGGTGCCAGACTTTTTTCGGATGTCAATTTTAAGTTGCTCCTCGGCAATGTCAATCATGGCATTGAGCAACTTATTGTGCAGTTTAGCTTTACGAAGTTCTTCCCGTAACTGCTTTACATCGGAGGGCAACTCTTTTTTGGGAAGATTATCGACTGGTTTGATTTTGGGTTTTACTTTCTTCACTGGTTTTCCTTGAAATCTTGATACCCAATGATGGATGGCTCTGAAGTCAACTCCATGCTTGGCCCCCAATTTACGATAGGTGGTATCGCCCAACAAGTATTCAGCTATGATAGACTCTTGTTCTTGAATGGTTTTAGCTGATTTTTTCATCTTGTTTACACTTTAGAAAGAGTAAACCTATTTCAGGACGAGACAGTCTTCAAAAAAAACCTGACTGTCACCGTGGGTTTCCTTTTCTATTTTTAAAAAACCAATTACCTTTTCCAACAAATTAATTTCTTATCATGAAAATTTATTTGCCTCTCTTGTTTTTTATTTTTTCTGCCACGGCTTTTGCTCAACTACAAACCTCGCTTGAAGGCCGGTGGGATTTGGCCATTAACAAAGACGGCAAGCAACTTCCTTCCTGGCTGGAGGTGCGGCACTCTGGCCGCAAAACACTAATTGGAAGATTTGTGTATGCCTTTGGTAGTGCGCGGCCTATTTCTGAAGTAAAATTTCAAAATGAAAAATTCAGTTTCTCTCTGCCGCTGCAATGGGAAGTGGGCAACCGCACGATGGATTTTGAAGGCGAACTCAAGGGTGACAGCCTCAAAGGTGCAATGATTTTTGTAGATGGAAAATCCTATCCCTTTAAAGGATGGCGCTCTCCGTCCCTGATTCGTGAGAAGCAACCCGAGTGGGGCCAGCCAATCACATTGTTCAATGGCAAAAATTTATCTGGTTGGCATGCATCCGGCCCCAACCAATGGATTGCTGAAAACGGAATTTTAAAAAGCCCTAAACCGGGCGCCAACCTGATCACCGATCAGGTGTTTAACGATTTTAAACTGCACATTGAATTTAAATATGCCAAAAACGGCAACAGTGGAGTGTATTTGCGCGGAAGATACGAAGTACAAATTACCGATAGCAAAGGCCACACTCCGTGGGATGACCAATTCAGCGGCATCTATGGGTTTCTGGAACCTAACCAAATGATGGCTAAAGATGCAGGCGAATGGCAAAGCTATGACATCACACTTATTGGCCGAATCGTAACGGTTGTTGCCAATGGGGTGACCGTTATCTGCAACCAGGTGATACCGGGAATTACCGGAGGGGCAATTAACAGCCTCGAACATGAACCCGGCCCCATTTTATTGCAGGGCGACCATGAAGTGATCGAATTCAAGAATATTGTGATCACTCCGGCTAAATAAAATTCAATTCTGGAAAAGTATTCTCATTTTGGATCAGTAAAGAGACTGATTTATCCTGTATTGTATTGCATTTGAGTGTTTTATTATTGGCATCTTTTTTTGATAACTCAACTCAAATGATCATTGGGTACAAATCTTCGTTAGTTAAATTGTTTTATTTGTTGGTGAATGCTGACGGATCGATCAATGAAAAGGAAATACAGTCGGGGGCATTTCTAGCCAAATCAGAGGGTGTTGCCGAACAGGAGTTTATAGTGCTTACCGAAAATTTAAAAAAAAGAAAACCATCGGTTATCTATTCTGAATCGATTGAAGAATTAAAAAAACATTCTCGCGAAGTACAGATTCGCTGTGTAGCCTGGCTATGTCTTATTGCCAATGCCGATGGATTTATGGATAAAACCGAATGGCAGTTTATTTACAAACTTTACAAGGCTGATTTAAATCTGGAGTTAGACGAAGTGATGAATATGCAGAAAGTGTTGATGAAACTAAAAGAGAAAAAAACGTAACGCACAGTCAGTTAATTACGCTTCCTTGCCTTTCGTTTTTTCTGCTACTTACTCTTTTGGTTCCCATAATTCAATTTTATTTCCTTCGATATCAAGAATGTGCACAAACTTGCCGTAGTCGTAGGTTTCAATTTTATCAACAATGGTTACACCTTCTTTTTTTAGTTCTTCAACAAGTGCTTCTAAATTTTCGACACGGTAGTTGATCATAAAATCTTTTGTAGATGGCTCAAAATATTTTGTGGTTTCGGCAAATGGTGTCCATTGCGTTTGAGCTTTTGTTTTACTTTCCGTGCCTTGGTACCACTCAAAAGTTGCCCCGTAAGGATTAGTCGTTAGTCCAAGGTGTTTTTGATACCACGCAGTCACTTTTTTGGGATCTTTGCATTTAAAAAAAAACCCTCCGATACCTGTTACTTTTTTCATTGTTGTTGAGGTTGAATGTGCCGTTATTGCCTTGATAGTAAAACCGGAAAGGAAAGATACAACTATACTAATCAACACGATGAGCTGTGTCTTTTTCATGGTCTGAGTATTTATGTACATAATATTACACAGTTCTTTTCTATTTTGTACAAAGACACAAACCAAAAAACAATATCTATAATTAACTCGTGCCCGGTTAGGTAAGATAGTGATAATGATTTTTTCTTGCAGCCGGCTATGTACAGCTACGAAATAATTGCTTTGACTTTAAAAAAGTAAGGCTCAAAAAATTGAGCCTTACTTAAAATCGATGTATCAACGATCAGTGCTTGTCTCCATAAAGCACAGCCTCGTCAACCTCTTTGATCGCCTTGTCTAAATATTCAAGAGCTTTGGCCTTGTGCCCTCCAAACTGAGTGGCTGCTTTCGACAAATTATTTTTGGCTTGAATCATGTGATTTTTTGCAGCTGTCATTTCGGGGAACTCTACTGCTGCTACGCCCGCAAAAAACGCACCGGCTACCAGTGCAATTACGGCCGTGATTTTCAAAGTTGTTTTCATGGTTTGATGATTTTGTTTAATTGGTATAAGACCACCTACAGATGTAAGAGTTTAATTGTAAAGCTAAAATAAATTATCACTCACTACTGGAGATGTACTGCTGAAATCACTACTCAATTTATTTGCTGTGTACTACAGCGGTTTAAGACTCACTAACAATTGTTCAGAAGATAAAAAAAACATTATTAATAGTTTAAAATGAAATTAAAATAATCAGTTAAAATCATTCTGTTTTTTTTAAAAATGATTATGGATTTTTTTTCATATAAATATTACCTTCATTAAACACATCAAGCGCCATATCCGTACTAGAGGGTGCTTATAAAATCAACTTTCTATTATATTTGCGCCCTTAATGAAAAGACGGCTGATTCAATTCTTATTCTTACATCTTGTTTTTACCTCTGGTATATTCAGTTTGTATGCCCGGGCTGATCAACCCTTTAGCCATCCTTTCGAGGCATGTCAGACGTACCGGTCATTGGCAGCCATAAAATTATGTTTAGTAAAAACGACCGATGAAAAATATCATTCAGAACCGGAAGTAAACACCTACGAAGAGAGTGAAACTGAAGTAACTCATCTGAAGAGGGGAGCTGAGAAAAGAAACAGCACCTCACCTAATTTTTTCTTTAGGACAACAAATTTTTTTGATTTCATTTTTTATGGAAATCTTAATTCCCGGTTTAGCCCCGGTGGCTCATTTAGTCTTTATACACAGTGCTGCATTAGGTTGGGGGTATTCAGGTTATGATATGAAATGAGGCTTGTCTGAGTCATTCGTTTGCCTCTGGCCTAGCTGCGGTTTTATTGAGTGGTAGTTGACTATAACCTGGTACATAAAAAATACTAAATCTGTTTCGTGTTAAAAAGTAAAATATCTTATGAATAGACTGATCGTTCTTGTCGGCTTGTGCGCTTCGTTGTGTTTTTCAGGCTGCAGTTCAAAAAAAGAAGGCGAAGAAGAGGAGTTCAATTTTTTAGTGACCAGCCCGCTAAAAAAAGATACTACGGTTTCGCGTGCTTATGTGTGCCAGATTCGCGCCATTCAGCACATTGAACTACGGGCACTGGAGCAAGGCTACCTGCAAAGTATTTATGTTGACGAAGGAAAGTTTGTGAAAAAAGGACATGTGATGTTTCAGATTTTGCCATTGCTGTACAGAGCCGAACTTCAAAAAGCAGAGGCCGAAACTAAGTTTGCTGAAATTGAATACCTCAACACCAAACAACTGGCCGACAGCAACATTGTATCGCCTAATGAATTGGCGCTGGCCAAGGCTAAGTTTGATAAAGCCAAAGCACAGATGTCGTTGGCACAAGTGCATTTGGGATTTACTGAAATTAAAGCTCCGTTTGATGGCATCATGGATCGCTTCTATGTGCGGTTGGGAAGTTTGGTAAATGAAGGCGATCTGTTGTCAACGCTCTCAGACAACAGCGAGATGTGGGTCTATTTCAATGTGCCTGAAGCCGAATACCTGAATTATAAAACTCATCTGAAAAAAGACAGCCTCATGCGCGTGAAGTTGCAGATGGCTAACAATGAAATATTCGAATACCCCGGTGTTGTAAAAACCATTGAAGCCGATTTTAACAACGAAACGGGTAATATCGCTTTCCGGGCTACGTTCCCCAACCCTAAAGGGTTATTGAGGCATGGTGAAACGGGCAATGTGTTAATTACTTCTGAACTTAAAAACGCACTGATCATTCCGCAAAAGTGCACTTTCGAAGTACTTGAAAAAAAATATGTGTACGTGGTCACCAAAGACAACGTGATCAAACAACGTGAAGTGGTCATCGCTTCAGAGATGCCTGACCTGTACGTTATCTCATCGGGGCTGACCGGGCAGGAAAAAATAATGCTTGAAGGGATACGCAAAGTGAGGGATGGCCAAAAAATAAAGGAATACAAATACGAGGAGCCAAAGGAAGTATTGAGCCGCCTGAAAGTATATGTTGAATAATTCAATCCATTAGAAAACAACAAGATGTTCACCACGTTTATCAAGAGGCCGGTACTTGCCATTGTATTATCCCTCGTCATTATTTTTCTGGGAGTGTTGGCCATAGAAACACTGCCGACCTCACAGCTTCCATCGGTTGCCCCTCCTGTGGTAATGGTTTCGGCCTCTTACCCTGGGGCGAGTGCCAAGACCCTGACCGAGTCGGTTATTATCCCATTGGAGCAAGCCATCAACGGAGCCTGGGGTATGCGCTACATGACTTCAGATGCCACGAGTGCAGGCGAAGCAAACATTCAGGTAATATTCCAACCCGGCAGTGACATCAATCAGGCTCTCGTGCAAGTATCCAATCGCGTTGAGCAAGTGAGAAACCGGTTGCCGGTACTTGTGCAGCGCGAAGGTGTGATCATCACCCCTGTAATACCCAGCATGCTTATGTACATTAACTTGTACAGCACCGACAAGAATGCCAACATGAAATTCTTGTTCAACTATGCCGGGGTAACCATGATCCCTGAGATCCAGCGCATCAACGGCATTGGTCAGGCAAGGATTCTTGGCAGCCGCCAGTACGCCATGCGTGTATGGCTGAACCCCGAGAGGATGCGTGCCTACCGCGTATCGCCCGATGATGTAATGGAAGCACTGGGCGACCAGAGTATTATTGGTAAGCCCGGCCGCATTGGCCGCGGAGACAGCAAACGAGCTGAAGCACTTGAATATGTGTTGGCTTACTCTGATCGATTTAATGAACCCAAGCAATATGAAAATGTAATTATTCGGGCCAACCCGAAAGGAGAACTGCTGCGCTTAAAAGACATTGCTACCGTAAAGTTGGGCAGTGAGTACTATGATATTTACTCCAACATTAATGGTTACCCCTCTGCTGCCATTGTGTTGAAACAAACCTACGGCAGTAATGCCAGTGCTGTAATTACCAATGTGAAAAATAAACTAGAACAGCTGAAGAAGGATTTTCCTCCCGGAATGGATTACGAAATCAGTTATGACGTTTCCAAATTCTTGGATGCTTCAACTGAAAATGTGATCCATACGCTGAGAGATGCCTTCATTTTGGTGGCCTTGGTGGTGTTTATCTTTTTGGGCGATTGGCGATCTACCCTGATTCCCACACTGGCTGTTCCTATATCACTGATTGGTGCATTCATCTTCATGCAAGTATTCGGTTTGACTATAAATATGGTCACGCTGTTTGCCGTGGTGTTGGCTATAGGTATTGTGGTGGACGATGCTATTGTAGTGGTAGAGGCAGTGCACGCCAAGATGGCAGAAACACATGTATCTCCTTACAAAGCTGTGAAGTTGGTGTTGGGCGAAATTAGCGGGGCGGTTATTGCCATTACCCTGTTAATGACTGCTGTGTTTGTACCGATTTCATTCATGTCGGGTCCGGTGGGTGTATTCTACCGGCAGTTTTCCATTACCATGGCAAGTTCCATTATTCTTTCGGGCCTTGTTGCACTTACTCTCACCCCGGTGCTATGTGCAATGATTTTGAAAAACACACATGCCATGCCGCGAAAAAAAAATCTTTTTAATCGGTTCATTGATGGCTTTAACACGGGCTTTGAAAAACTGACCGATAAGTATGTGTGGCTCCTGCAACGTATAGCGAAACGCAGGCTGGTAACCGTAGGCCTATGGATTGTGTTTAGTGCCGGCATTGTGATCATCAGTAGCAAATTGCCTTCGGGCTTTATTCCCAGCGAAGACCAGGGCATGATTTACGCCATCGTACAGACACCTCCTGGTTCTACCCTCGAGCGCACCAACGACATCTCGCGCCAGTTGCAGGACATCATTATGAAAGTAGAGGGCGTACAGTCCGTTTCTTCCATAGCCGGATACGAAGTACTAACCGAAGGACGCGGATCAAATGCTGCTACCTGTTTGGTTAACCTGAAAAACTGGTCAGAGCGTGAGCACACCATGGAGGAAATTATTTATGAACTGGAAGAGAAAGCAAAAGCATTACCCGGAGCTAACATTGAATTTTTTGAGCCCCCGGCTGTGCCGGGCTTTGGTGCAGCAGGCGGTTTTGCCTTGCAGCTCCTCGACAAAAACCCCGATGGTACCTACGAAGACCTGGAACGGGTAAAAAATGAATTTATGGACGCCTTGGCAAAACGCAAAGAGATTACCGGCTTGTTTACGTTTTTCAGTTCTAATTATCCGCAATACGAAATTGAGATTGACAACCAACTGGCCATGCAAAAGGGGGTATCCATCGGTAATGCCATGAACACACTCTCTATTTTCGTAGGCAGCACGTATGAGTTGGGCTTCATCAAATACCAACGTTTCTTCAAAGTGTTTGTGCAGGCAGCTCCCGAATTCAGAAAACTTCCTTCAGATGTGATGAACCTGTGGGTAAAGAACGATCGGGGAGACATGGTTCCCTTTTCCGCATTCATGAAAATAAAAAAGAAGCAAGGCCCCAATGAGATCAATCGGTATAACATGTACAACACAGCAGCTATACGGGGTGGCCCCGCCAAAGGATTCAGCAGCGGTGAGGCCATCGCTGCGGTAAAAGAAGTGGCTAAAACATTACCTCGCGGATTTGATATTGACTGGGCGGCTCTTTCGTATGATGAAGTCAGGCGCGGAAATGAAGCCATTTACATTTTCATTATTGTTTTGGCTTTTGTGTACCTGGTGCTTGCGGCACAGTATGAAAGTTTTATCATACCGCTGGCGGTTGTTCTCTCACTACCTGCCGGGGTATTTGGTTCTTTTCTGTTGGTCAAAGCATTGGGGCTGGCCAATGATATTTATGCTCAAGTTGGATTGGTAATGTTAGTTGGTTTGCTGGGTAAAAATGCGGTGTTAATTGTTGAGTTTGCGGTTCAGAAAAATCATCAAGGGGCTTCTATACTTGAGGCTGCGGTAGAGGGTGCCAAAGTTCGCTTTCGCCCAATTTTGATGACTTCATTTGCCTTTATTGCAGGATTGATTCCACTGGTTAATTCTCACGGAGCCGGTGCCATTGGCAACCGCACCATTGGTTCTTCAGCACTGGGTGGTATGTTGTTCGGTACAGTATTCGGTGTGATCATCGTGCCCGGACTGTATTACATTTTTGGCAAAATAGCCGAGGGCCGTAAGTTAATTAGAGACGAAGATCATGACTCTTTGTCGGAAGATCTCGCCCACAAAATCGACAGTTTTCCTAAACCTGATGAAAGCGATACCCATCATGCGTAACACCAATTATAAACTCATAGCAGCAGGCTGCCTCACTATGTTGGCAGCGGCTTGTAGTGTGCCCCCGTTGGTTCAGCGAAATGAAAACAAAAATGTTCCGCAAACTTTTCGCGGTTCAACGGATTCGCTCAACACGGTGCAAACCGTTAAGTGGAAAAAATTTTTTTCAGATCCTGATCTTACCGCTTTGATTGATACGGCTCTGAAAAACAATCAGGAGTTGAACATCATGATACAAGAAATTACTGTTGCCAAAAGCGAAGTACGAGCCAGAAAGGGAGCTTACCTTCCGTTTGTCAATGCAGGCGGAGGTGTGGGCATTGACAAAATGGGACGCTACACACGCCTGGGAGCTGTAGATGCTACCACGTACATCGAACCGGGAACTCAAATCCCCGAGGTTTTGCCCGACTACCTGCTGGCGGCTAACCTTTCGTGGGAAGTGGACATTTGGAGAAAACTTCGCAATGCACGAAAGTCGGCTGTTTACGGCTATCTCGCCACCACGGCCGGAAAAAACTTTATGGTTACCCACCTCATCTCTGAGATTGCTAATTCGTTTTATGAATTGATGGCATTAGATAATCAGTTGTTCATTCTAAAACAGAACATCAAAATCCAGCAAGACGCACTCGAGGTTGTGAAGATCCAAAAGAAGGCAGCCCGGGTAACGGAGTTGGCCGTGCGCAGGTTTGAAGCCGAAGTACTCAAAAATCAAAGCCGTATTCCGCGCATTCAGCAAAGTATTATAGAAACAGAAAACCGGATTAATTTTCTGGTGGGTCGTTTTCCCAGACCCGTGCAGAGAAACTCCTGGACTTTCATTGATATCGAACCTGATTCCATTAAGGCCGGCATTCCCTCGCAACTCTTACAAAATCGCCCGGATATTAAGCAGGCTGAGTTGGAGTTGGTAGCCGCTAAACTGGATGTAAATGTTGCTAAAAAATATTTTTACCCCAGCCTCAACATTATAGGAGCCATCGGGTTTGAGGCATTCAACCCGGCTTATTTGGTGAGTAAGCCCGAGTCAATGATGTATAATATGGGAGCCGGTTTCTTTGGGCCACTCATTAACCGCAACGCGATTAAAGCAACCTACTACTCGGCTAATGCAAGACAGATTCAGGCCGCCTTTAATTACGAACGCGCCATCCTGACAGCATACATTGAAGTGTCTAATCAGCTGTCTAACATTGATAACCTGAAAAAAAGTTATGAGAAGCGGTCGAAGCAAGTGCAAAAACTTACTGAGTCGATTGATATCTCAAGTAAGCTTTTCAAATCAGCCCGTGCCGATTATATGGAAGTTCTCTTCACACAGCGCGATGCACTCGATTCAAAATTTGAACTCATCGAAACCAAACGGATGCAACTGAATGCCAAGGTAAACATGTACCGTGCGCTGGGTGGCGGTTGGGATTGAGTCACCCCAGTAGTTTTCTTCGCCACTGCTTCTTTTCGCTGTGCTTTTTCTTTTTGTCCACGCGCCTTTTGGTAGAGGCAAGCGAGGGTTTCGTAGGTTTTCTTTTTTTCTTTTTAAAAAAAGCCTGCTGAAGCAAGCGTTCCAGTTTTTGGATTACTTCTTCTTTGTTAGCACCCTGAGACCGGCTTTCTTGTGCTGATAAAATCAATTCGCCCTCTGAAGTAAGCCAACGCGAAAGTTTCTGCAACAACAATTCTTTTTGATCAACAGAAAGAGAAGCCGATTGTTGAATATCCCAGCGTAAAGTTATTTTTGTATTTACTTTGTTTACGTTTTGGCCGCCCGGGCCGCTGGCTCGCGAAGCCGTAAATCGTAGTTCTTTTTTTATATTTTCTGCTGTAACTGGTTTCATCGGTTATCGCCCGTTGACTAATTTTGTTTCTTGCACATAGTTTAGTACGTTTAACTAAAGCCTTATGGACCCCAACGAAAACAAAAACAAATCCATGCTTATCAAATACAAATTCAGAGATATAAAAGTACACTCTTCTGATGAATGGATGGCCGATGCCACTAAAAAATACCGTAGGGTTTTTGATCGGTACGAAACAACATATATGCGTGTGGAGTTTTCTTTTTTTAACAAACTCTTTGATGAAGAAGAATGGGAAGGCACCATCACCACCAAATGCTTCTTTATCAATGGAAGTCAAAAAAATGAATTGTGCAGCCTGGATCAAAAACGCAAAATCGGTAAAGACGAAAACATTGTGTACATCCGCGATTCGTGGGGCCAGGCCACGCTGGGTACCTATTGGCTTAAAGGCGACTATCAATGGGAAGGCTACATTGATGGTGTAAAAGTGGGAGATACAAAATTTTACATCGAGGATATGGGGCCAAGCCAACCGGGCGAAAATCTTTACTTTGATATTGACTCCATCAAACTCTTTGAAGGAGACGGGCAAGCCAGCCTGCTGCCTCAAAAAAAATACCTGAAAAACTTCAGCCAAAAAGACACCCGCTTTGTGTGGGCCGAGTTTAACTTCAAAAACAAATCGCCCAAAGATTATTACACCGAAGTCTTTTTTAATTTCTACGATAAAGCCGGCCAGCACAAAGGCACCACTTCCAATATGCTTTATGTACCGGCTAACACGGCTGACAAAATATACACCCTTTTTCCGGGCTGGGGCGGTGACACTCCCGGGCGATGGAAGAGCGATTCCTACACCATGGAAGTTGTTTTTATGGATAACCTTCTTGCCACCGTGCCCTTTAAAGTAGGCGATACTTCTGACGAAGGGCAAGCCGAAATGATTACCGATGCAACCCAACTTCTTAAACCTACCGGAGGCTACTCAGCCCCGCAGGTACCTAATAAAAGTTTGGAAGACTTACTGAACGAAAGCCTGGCTGAATTGAATTCACTCACCGGATTAGACAGCGTAAAAACCGAAGTGAATGAAATGGTGAAGTTGGTTCGGTTTTATCAGGAAACCGGAAAAGACATACTCAATAAATTTTCCCTTCACACAGTATTTACAGGAAACCCGGGCACAGGAAAAACTACCGTAGCCCGAATCCTCGCGCGCATCTATAAAGGCCTCGGCATTTTAGAAAAAGGTCACTTGGTAGAAGTTGATCGCGAAGGGCTAGTAGCCGGATATGTGGGGCAAACCGCTATTAAAACTGGAGATAAAATTAAAGAAGCCATGGGCGGTATTTTGTTCATTGATGAAGCTTACTCATTGGCACAAGAACACGGTGCCCAACATGACTTTGGCGGTGAGGCCATCTCCATCATTTTAAAACGCATGGAAGATATGCGTGGAAAATTTGGCGTGATTGTAGCCGGCTATACCGAAAACATGAGCGACTTTATCAACTCTAACCCGGGGTTGCGCTCACGCTTCGACAAGTTTTTCAGGTTTGAAGATTACTTGCCTGACGATATGTTTACCATAGCACAAAGCCTGTACCATAAAGAAAGTGTAACCCCTGATATGGCAGCTATCGAGCACCTGAAAAAATATTTTTCTTTTCTACACGAAACACGCGACAAATATTTTGGCAACGCGCGCACCGTGCGGCAGATTGTAGCCGAATCCGTGCGCAATCAAAATTTGCGTTTAGCCTCTATGAAAAAAGAAGACCGAACCAAGGAGTTGATGGAAAGCATATTGATTGATGACGTAAAAGAATTTGAGATCAAAGAAGTTTCTAAAAAACCAACCCTGGGTTTTAAAACGGGAGGAAGCTGACCCCTGCATTTGCCACGAACAACTGCACAGGGTTCAATTATTTGCTTCAACTTTAAGATGCCGTCATAAACCGTTTTATTTGCCTTGTGAAACCAATTCATTTTTACATTTACCTTATCTTTTTAGTAACGGCCGGCCTCACCGGCAAGGCTCAATCGGCATTTCCGGCTTACGGAAAAGACTATTACCACTTAATTGATCGCTATGAAATTATGTCAAACCAGTTGGTTAATAGTTTCCACAGTTCGTTTCATCCGTATCAACGAAAAGACATTGCCGAGTTTGCCTTGCAAAGATTAAAGGATTCTACCTTGCTATCAGGGCAAGACCACTTTAACCTCAATTACCTGCTGATTGATAACTGGGAATACGTTGATTCTTCTTTTGGCCAAAGTAAAAAACCATTTCTCAAAAACCTGTACACCAAAAAAAACGCACTGTGGAATCACCACGACAAAGAATTTGACATACAGGTATTGCCCATTATTTATTGGACAGCCGGAAAAGAATCGGTAAACGGATCAACTAACCCTGACATGCTGATTACCAACACACGAGGCGCAGAATTGCGAGGCTCCATTGGGAAAAACCTCGGGTTTTATACCGTGTTGACTGATAACCAGGCGCTCTTCCCCACCTACACCATGGATCGCATCCAGGAATACAATGCCGTGCCGGGTGAGTCTTTTTATAAAACCCTTCCCGGCTCAACGACCAAACTCTACAAATATTTCTTTAAAGGAAATGGCGTTGATTTTTTTACAGCCCGAGGAGCGGTTTCATTCAATCTGTATAAAAAATACATCAATATTCAGTTGGGACAGGATCGGTTGTTTCTCGGCAACGGTTACCGCTCGCTGCTTTTGTCAGATTACTCAGCACCTTATCCGTTTGCCCGCATCACAACCAAAATCTGGAAACTGAATTACACCTTGTTGTTTGCTCAGATGATGTACAATACATCCAACGTACCCAACACACTTTTTCCCAAAAAAAACTTAGCCATCCATCACCTGAGTCTAAACCTGAACAAGCATTTGAACATCGGTTTTTTTGAAGCCGTGATGTCTTCACGAAATTTAGACCTCGCGTACTTCAACCCGGTTATTTTTTATAAGGCAATCGTCAACCAGGCCGGGGCATCGGATAAAGCCGTCATTGGCTTCGATGCCAAATACAATTTTGCCAATCACTTTTCGATATACAGCCAAGTGCTTATTAACGAGTTTGTTTTGCGTGAAGTAACCGGAGGGCGTGGCTGGTGGGGAAACAAACAAGCCGTGCAACTCGGAGCTAAGTACATCAACGCATTTAACATTCACAATCTAGACCTGCAGGTTGAAGCCAACATTGTGCGGCCCTATGTTTATTCGGCCATGGATTCATCGGCTTCTGCTTATACCAACACCAATATGTCGTTGGGGCACCCGCTGGGAGCCAACTTTGATGAATATATTTTTATTGCGAGGTACCAACCCACCAACCGGCTGACCTTGATTGGCAAAGCTTTCTTTGTCAAACAAGGCCTTGACCCAGCGGGCAAAGACTACGGATCTAACCCGTTGCTGCCTTATACTTCGCGAGTGAGTGACTACGGAAATTTTATCGGGCAAGGCGATTTAAGCCATACTTCTTTTATTGATTTCACGGCTTCGTACATGCTCAAACAAAACCTGTTTATCGACTTGAAGCAAACGCTCAGAAATCAGACAAGTTCTTCAGGGCTTTATGATTTAAAAAACAACATCACATCAGTCAGTATCCGACTGAACATGCAGCCCCGGCTTCAGGAGTATTGATGGTAGGAGTATCTCCAATCCGTACCCAACAGCCTTTACCCGGTACCCTTACACTAACTCATTGAAGCAGCATGCGGGTGAGATAGGCAATTGAGAAATGGCCGAAGGATAGCGGACTAACTAGTAAGGCCCCAACAATTTAAAATGCACCTTGGTGGTATAAGAAAAATTACTCTTATATTTCATCAAGGCGAAGTCTTAGAATTATTTTATTATCACACGCTAAAAAAATCGCCTTAAAGTATTCTTATGGAAACCATAAAAGGGCATCTATCACCGCTCCGGGACAAGCCCATTGAAGAGGTATTTTTGGAGTCACTTCTGAAATTAGGCTTCTTAAGTATTCTGGTGGTTATTGCTACCGACTTTGCATTTACCCGATTGACCGAGCAGCGGTCAGTGATTGTAAACGGTTCTATTTTGTTTGCCATTCTTTCGGCTGCGGTGGTGTACCGTCTTGGGCAGTATAAAACTTCTGTGTTATTGATAGGCCTGATTATTCTCACGGCCATGTTTTATCAAAGCATTGCATCCGACAGTATTACTACGTCATCTATGGCCGTAGTGATGGTGGTGGGTTTTGGATTTTCTGTTTTACTAAAAGGAAAACTGCTGGCCGCTATGCAACTATTAACTCTGTTGGGTATGGTGGTTGTTTTTGCGTGGCTTATTGCACACCCGGCTCGTTACGGTAAACCCAATGCAAGTGACATTGTGGTGGCAGGCATTACGTATTGCATCTTGTTTTTCTTTATATCGTATTCTACCTGGATATTAAAAAAGCGGTACGATCAATACCTGGAAGTACTGGCTGAGCAAAACCTGGAATTGATTGAAAAGACTAATGAAATTGAAACTCAAAATGAAGAATTGATTCTAAGCCAAGATAACCTGGCACAACTCAACAGTCATTTAGAACAAAAGGTGCAAGAACGAACATGCGAACTGGAAAAACAAAACGACCGGTTAATTAAATATGCTTTTACAAACGCACACCATGTACGTGGCCCTGTGGCCCGATTGCTCGGACTTGTGCATCTCACAAAAATAGACAATGAGATTGATTACCCTCGTTTTTTCAATCTCATTGAAGTGCAAGCCAAAGAAATAGATGAAGTAGTAAAACAAATCAACCGCGAGTTGGAGTAACGGATTCAGCTTGTATCAAAAGAAAACGTGTGTGCTATGGCCGGTAATATTTCAGCCCATGAATTGCAGCCCAAGTGTATGAATTTTTTTAATTAATTCTTAGCCTGAATTTTTTCTGCCACAGAAACACAAGATCAAATGACGAGTAATAAGTACATCATGAATACAAACCTAACTAAAGCACTAACACTAATCGGTATGACCGCTTTTGGTTATGCCTATGGCCAACTGAACCTCAATGATTACCCCGCTATGAAACTGATTGAACCCACAGGTTTTGTTCACTCAGCCAAACTGCTTACCGGAAAAAATATATTAATTCTCTATTTTCCTGACTGCGATCATTGCCAGCGCGAAGCCGCTGAAATTGGCAAACACATCAAGGCATTTACTTACTATCAGGTATGGTTTATTTCTATCGCCTCGCATCAAGACAATGCCCGCTTCGCTAAAGATTATCAACTGGCTCAACATAAAAATTTTCATTTCGTGCGAACCGATGCGGGCGATATTTATCGCAATTTTGGAAACTTGCCCACGCCATCGTTTTTTATTTACTCAGCAGGCAGGCAATTGGTAAAATCCTTTAAAGGAGAAACAACGATTGAAGAGATATTGAAAGCCTTGTAAGGTTAGCCCTGACAAATGAGAATACTTCAGCGACCAGAAAAAAAATGCATTGTTCTGAACAGGCAGTATGAAACACAAAAAATTATTGTGACTTTCTTGGGTTAGATTCCAATCATTACAAAAGCTCCCCAGTAGTAAGGCTCTTTGTATTTGAGCATCAGTTGTTGTTGTGCTTGTTTAAATGCTTTCATCTTATTTCCACCTTTTGCCAGGTTGGTATAGAAATTAGTCATTAAATTTTGAGTGGCGGCATCATCTACTTTCCACAAACTCATTACCAATGTTTTTGCCCCCGCTACTATGAAAGCCCGCTGTAAGCCATAAACACCTTCGCCCGCCCGTATATCACCCAGGCCGGTTTCGCAAGCACTGAGTACGATCAACCCGGTACCGGTTAGGTTTAGGTTCATGGCTTCATAGGCGGTAAGCACTCCGTTGTCGTTGCTTTCTAAGTTGGGGAGCATTTCACCGGAGGTGGTTTTGGCGGCACCGGCCAACAACAGCCCAGAACGTAGCAGCGGATTGTTTTTTGCGTTTTCAAGGTCAACCCCAACGGCTTGGCCATCTTGCATAAAATAGCCGTGTGTTGCTATGTGAATCAACGATGTTCCTTTGATGGATTTAATCTTCGCCTCGGTGGCTTCGTTTTGTTCAGCCATTGAAATCTGATACCCGTTTGTTTTTAAAATTTTTGAAATTCCCTCTACCTCAATTTTTGTTCCTGGCAATGCGTTGATGGTGTTTCCACCGTAGTCTGGAAAGCCGAGCAAGAAGGCATCTTTTTTCTGCGCAATTGTCTGAGTGCTTTTTATGCCAATTAAATCTTTTGAGTTTCCTACAAAGGCCAGGTCATATTTGCTGATTACATATTCACCCGTTGATTTTTTCAACGTGTTGAGGTTGATTTCATTATAAACACCATCCGGTGAAACAAAAATTGTTTTTTTTGCGGCAAGGGCAGGTTCAATTCTTCCCCAAAACTGATTGTAAGAATACTGGTCATCTATTTTTTGTTGGATGGCATTGCGGTAAAATTTTAAGTAGCGGGTTTCAAGTTGATTGCCGTTATCCAAAACAATTAATTTGGGCTGGGCATTTTTGACAAGAACCAATGCGGCATACCTGGAGTCGTTAGTAAAATCTTTATCAAACGTGCTGATGCGGATTAGTTCAACTACGGCCTCGGTGTCGTTCAGCAGGGAAACAATTTTTTCAAACCCAATTTTTTCTGCTGTGTATCCTTGAGAAAAATCGCTTGACTTCTGAGAGAGTGAGCGCTCCATGCTGTTGGCTTCCTGCTCCAGTGCAGCCAAATCTATTTTTTGATCTTGCAACTCTTGTTTAGAGAGTGAATAATATCGCGCCAGTGTTTCTTTCTTATCCAACCAGGCGGTGTACTCCGCTATTAATTCGTTGTTTCCGCTTGATAATATTGCTTGCTTGATTCTATTGGTCGAGTTAAGCAGCAGTGCTTTGGTGGCAATCTGGTAATTGTACATTTCTTTGGCAATGTCCGGATTGGTGGCTTGGGCACTTAAACAATAATTGAAAAATCGTTGGAAGCGGGGCTGCAGCACATCCCAATATTTTGTTTTTTCTGCTTCGCTCATGGGCGGAAAGAAACGGTTCACAAAATCCAAAGATTTATTCATGGCTGATTGAAAATAG
This sequence comes from Bacteroidota bacterium, assembly GCA_018266435.1. Classification (GTDB taxonomy): domain Bacteria; phylum Bacteroidota; class Bacteroidia; order Cytophagales; family Cyclobacteriaceae; genus ELB16-189. Next base: position 17,168 of record JAFEAL010000020.1, read on the forward strand.
GGTAGTGCGTTAGGCAGGTCTCCTTTTTTCCAATTTAAAATTCCCAAGTCTTCTTCTGATTTTACATAATCGGGATGATTAGTATCTAATATACTTTTGCGAATAGCCATCGACTCACTCAGTTTTTGTTCGGCCTCAACAAACTTTCCCTGCATCCGGTAAAAATTGCCCAGATCGTTCAGCACTTTGGCGTAGTTGGGGTTTTGATTTCCAAACCTTGTCTTATACACACCGGCCGATTGGTTAAAATACTCTTCTACCTTATCAAGCTTGTTCATTTGTATATAGAGCAGGGCCAAGTTATCAAGCACTCCCGCGTAATAAGGATTTTTGGGTTGTGAGCGGAGGTTTTTTTCCAGTTTCAAATAGATCGTTTCGGCCTCCGAAAGTTTCCCGGTTTTCTGATAGAGCCAGGCCAGGTTGGATTGAAAGCCCACAGAATTTTGTGAACCCACACCCTTTGATTCCATAATGGAAATAGCCGCGGTTAGTTTTTCAATGGCATGGTCAAAGCGACCTACCTTTGCAAAAAACATAGCTTCATTATTTAAAACAATCGCGTACTCTTCGCTTGATTCGCCCAATGCTTTTTTGACAGACGCAAGTGCTTCTTGAAAATATTGCTCAGCCTCATTATAATGCCCCAGGTCTTTAGCCAGCACGGCATTGTTGTTAAGTGACGAAGCGTAGGCCTTGCTTTCTTTTCCCGGTGATTTTTCCCGGATGAATAACGCTTCGGTGGTAAACTGTGAAGCCAGATTCATCCGGCCCATGGTAGCATAGAGCAGCCCCATGTCGGCAATGACTTTGCCGTAATTAATATCGCTGGTGAGGGAGTTTGTTTCATAGGCTGTTTTGGCTTCTAAAAATTTTAATTCAGCAAGTTTGTACGACCGGATCTGATACAGGCGCTGGGCCCAATCAAGTATTTTGCGACACTTTTGTGCCTGGGTCATGTTGGATGAGCCCTTCAAAAAAAAATTAGACGATTCCTCAAAAATTTTTGTACTTGTTTCTCCCTCCGATTGAATGTTCATCATGCCCGCATTATCGATTACAGAAATGGCGTAATTAAAATCTACCGAGTCAAGTTTATCACGGCTTCTGTCTGCGCTTTGGGTAATCACTTTTTTACCCTTGTCAATAATTTTTTTCTTGAGCATATCAAATTGGCAGTAGGCTGAAGTAGCCATGGCCACACAGAGGAAGAAGGCAGCAATAATTCTCATAAATGTTTTTTGAGATGTGTTTGTGTGAAAAATAAACTCCCTAATTTCAGCAAAAAAATTGACATGCGACTCTACCGGAATTTGTGCGAGGCCGTAGTGGCCACACTTCATGAAATTTTTACCGAAAAAAGATATGCCGATAAGGCCATTGAAAAAAAACTGAAGCAAAATTCAAAATGGGGTGCGCGCGACAGGCGGTTTATAGCCGAAACCACATACGACATTGTGCGGTGGTACAGGCTCTTTAAAGAAGTAAGCGAGGCAAACGAATCTGATTACTGGAAACTGCTGGCCGTGTGGTGCGTATGGAACGGAGTGCGCTTGCCCGATTGGCCTGAAATGAAATTGAACGATAATCTTTTGCACGATCGGTTTGCCAAAATTCAGAACAATCGAAAAATTGTTCAATCAATACCCGATTGGCTGGATGAACTGGGCGAAAGAGAATTGAGTGATAAATGGCCAAAAGAACTTCGTGCCCTGAATGAAGAAGCTCATGTGTTTCTGAGAGCAAACTCTTTGAAAGTATCCAAACAAGAATTGCAACGTCAGCTGGCCGATGAAGAGGTATTCACCAAAACTGTTTCGGGTATTCCGGAAGCACTTTTGCTGGAAGAACGACAAAATATTTTTAACCAACTGCAATTCAAAGAAGGGTTGTTTGAAGTGCAAGATGCCGGCTCACAACTGATCGCTCCATTTCTGGAAGTTCAGCCGGGGCAGCGTGTGATTGATGCGTGCGCGGGTGGAGGTGGAAAAACTTTGCACCTGGCTTCACTCATGCAAAACAAAGGCCGCATCATAGCGCTGGACACGGAAGCTTGGAAGTTGGAAGAACTGAAAAAGCGGGCGCGAAGAGCAGGAGCCAACAATATTGAAATACGAATAATCGACTCCTCTAAAACCATTAAACGATTAGAGAACTCAGCCGATCGGTTGCTGCTTGATGTTCCCTGCTCAGGATTGGGGGTGCTGAAGAGAAACCCCGATGCTAAATGGAAACTATCGCTGGATTTTATGGCACAAGTAAAAATTACTCAAGAAAAAATTCTGGATGAATACTCAGCCATGCTTAAACCCAACGGGTTAATGGTGTACTCTACGTGCAGCATACTGCCTTCGGAAAACAACTTGCAAGTAAAAAAATTTCTGAAGGCTCACTCAGGGTTTGAGTTGGTAAAAGAAAAATCGATTATGCCATCCGAGGGGTTTGACGGATTTTATATGGCGCTGATCCGCAAGCGTTGAGAAACGTTATGCCAACCCTATTCTCATAAATAAAGGAAATTGAACATTCAATTTCTCTGATCTCCAAAGTGAGTTGATGCGACTGATTAACTCATCAGCGGGATTGAATTGCTTCTCGTGTATAAATTTTTGCACCGATGACCACGTAGTCAGGTAACCGTGAAATTGATCGATCGTCCATTCGGCCGAAAATGAAAATTTGGGGCAACCTATTTCCCGAAAAGGAAAGTCGATGGTTTTAAATTCTTCATCAATCAACTTACGTTCTTTGTCCCAATACTGGCCAATGATGTTGACATAAAAATCATTCAACATCGGGTCAATTTCGTTAGTAATGGAAAGCAATCCATAGCCCCAGATAGCAACGACTGCATTTGGCTTTGCTACCCGCTTTACTTCAGCGTAAAATTTTTCACGATCGAACCAATGGATAGCCTGCGCCACAGTGACCAGGTCAAAATACTTTTCAGGGAAAGGAGTGGTTTCACCAGCTGTTGAATAAACTATATTTTCTGAAACATGTGCATTTTCAAGTTGTTTTTTGCTGATGTCAGTGGCATAAACTTTTTTAAAGTGCCTGCAAAGGTCACGCGCTACCTGGCCGTTGCCTGTGCCGGCATCCCAGGCGTAATCGAAATTTTTTACCTGAGAAAAAATGAAATCGTACAGTAGGTTGGGGTAAGTGGGGCGAAAAGCCGCGTACTGATTAGCGTGTTGAGAAAAACGGTCTTTGGGCATGATCAAAGATAGCAAAGCCTATCTCATCCTCATACCTCGCCCGCCACCCATTCTGCCGCGATCGCGACCATCCATCGGGTTAAGTTGCTTGTTTAATGCGTATGTAAAACTCACCATCAGGTAACGCCCCAAGTTGTTATTGGTTTGTTGTTGAAGATAATTAGAGGTGGCAGTTTGGGTAATGCTCACGCCATAGTTCAGCAAATTAATTCCTGAAATTTTTAATTCACCAGCTTTGTTGTTGAATACAAACCTTGAAAAAGACATGCTCCATAACGGTATCGTCTGATGAAAATTAGTGGTTATGCTGTTATACACGAAATAATCCATTTCTGTATTGAATGAATAGTTTTTTAAAAAATTAACATTCACTTCTGCAGTATAAGTTTTATTAAAGTACACCTGATTTTGTTGCGGATTAAAACTGTAGTTGGTTTGCTGATGACTCAGGTTGGCACTTAAATCAATAATCAAAACAGTACCAAGCGTGTAATTATACCGTGCGGTTCCTCCCAGTGTCTGTTGTGTTACCGTGTTACTGATATCGTTGAGCAGGCTGGCGCTTGTTGAGCCAGAATAATTGGGGCCGATATTAAAACGGCTGTCCCACTTTTTTACCGGGATACCCATTGAGAAATTTCCTGACCATGAAGTACTGTTTTTCACATTTACGGGTTTAGTCGTGCGAACTAAATTTTTGTCAACTGATTGAGAATTTGAAATTGCGTTGGCGGTATAATTGGCCGTGAATAGTGCAAACACATTTAAAAAACGCGAAGGATCAAAAAAAGTAAAGTTAGACCGTATGTTGTGAGTATAAGCCGGGCTGAGGTGCGGATTGCCCACGGTCAGGTTTAATGGATCGCTGTTGTTGATAATGGGTTGCAATTGTGACACGGTGGGCTCTTGCATGTTGCTGGTGTAATCGAAACGCAGGCGTTTGAACTCTGTAAAATCATAATTAAAATGAAGTGCCGGCTGAACCATCTGAAATTGCCGGTCGATTGGAAAATTTTGCAGAATCAGGTACCCGTTTAAGTGAGTTTCTTGCAGCCCAGCCCCCACTGAAAAATTATACTTATCGCGATTAATCCGAAAATTAAAACCCGGGCGGTTGTACAAATAATTGCTTCGGTATTTGTTGCTGAGTTGAGTATTCAAACTGGTTTGTCCTACATCATTTACATTCAGCACTTCTTTATCAATGTGGTTAATATCAGAACTAAAGTTGTAATTAAACTCTAAGTATTTTCTTCCGCCCAACGGTTCGGTATAAGAAATCACCGCTCCATACGTGGGACTAGTCAGCAATTGGGTGTTGAGTTGATTGGCAGGAACAGTGGTGCTTGATGAACTCTGGTATTCAATGGTTGAAGACAACAAAGTACCGTTGGTTGTATTGTTTGTGTAGGCAAAAGTAAAGTTCGAGGAAATAGTTCTTCCCTTTTTATGAAAACGATGGCGCCACAATAAATTTGAGTTAAGGGCACCGTTGTTTCCATTACTTGTGGTGGTGCGCGTGTTTTCATTTTGCAACCCTGTATTGCCAATGTTCATCGTCTTTCCATAACTGCTGAGGGGCTGGCTCGAAAGTGTGTAGGCTATGTTGGCGTTAAATTTTATCGAGTTGGCAGAATCTATTTTATGATCAATGGTTATGTTGCCGCGGTGGTTGTTCGTTGCTGAGTTTTGAGAAGAGTATTGATCAAAATTGTAAGTGCTGCTTTTGGTTGAATCATTCGGCAGGTAATTGATCCGATGGGTGGTAGTAGTCAAATTTTGGTCTAAGTAATTGTAAAAATAACTTGCATTGATTTTGGTTTTACCGTTATTGATTGTGCGGTTAGTATTTAGTCCGCCTGCATAGTTGGTAACGATACCGCTTTGCAAGCCAGTGTTTAACGTAGCGCCCGTGTTGTTGCCACCACCTCCGCCACCACCTCCACCTCCGGTGTTTCCGGTAAAATTGGCATAGTCGCCAAATGAAAACCCTTGTTGATTTACGTTGTTACCCATGCCCAAAAAAGAAAGCTGATTGCCTTGATCAAACCGGTTAATGCTGGCTTTAGCAGAGAAGCGATCGTTGGTTCCTGCCCCGGCCATATCGTTACCAAAATAGGCATGTTTTTTCCCTTCTTTCAGTGCCAGGTTAATGGTCTTGGTACGCTGACCATCGTCAACTCCTGAGAATACAGTCTGATCAGATTTTTTATCATACACCTGCACTTTGTCAACGACATCGGCAGGAAGATTGCGTGTGGCCAATGTCGGGTCTTGCCCAAAAAACTCTTTGCCATCCACCAATACTTGTTGCACCTGCTCGCCTTGAGCGGTAATGGTACCATCGTTACCTACTTCAATGCTCGGCATTTTTTTTAACAAATCCTCTACGTTGGCATTGGCTTTGGTTTTGAAAGAAGAGGCATTGAACTCAATCGTATCCCGCTTGATGGTGACGGGTTCTTTTTCAGTTTTTACAATCAGTTCGTTAAGTATTTTTGATTTAGACGTTAGCCGGATTTTACCTAAATCAATTTCAGTTTCTGTTTCAGGATGAGTCGAAATTTTTTTTATGTAGGTGGCAAAGCCCACATACGTGACCTTAAAAATATATTCTCCGCGTGGAATATTTTTCAGTTGAAAAAACCCCTGGGCATTAGAAGCCGCGAATTGTACAAGCGAAGAATCTTTTTGTGAAAGTAAAAGAACTGTTGCTCCCGGCAGGGTATTGACGGAATCAGTAAGCTGACCTTTGATGACTGCCCGTTGACCAGCTGCTACTTGTGCAACGAATAACAACCCAACGCCCAAAATAAATTTCACTTAATTAATTTTTAAATCGTCCCATCCGCTGATTACGTTGCTCTTTCATAATTTTCTTAAATTCTTCGCCCGTTATTTTTTGCCCATCGGCAGGCATCCTCACGGTTTCGTTCTTTCCGAGTATTCGTAATTCTATTTTTCTGGCAACGATCACACGTTCAGCATTATTTACATCTACCGCCAGCACCGCACCGGGCAGTGTATTATATTTTTCGGGACCAAGGTTAGGCGGAAGGTCGGGAGCATACCAGGCGGTGATGGATTGCTGCCGTTCATCAACTGTGGTGGTATAGTAGGCTTGCATACATTCATGTCCCAGAATATTTTTTGTTCCCTTGCCAAATTTCCACGGGTCAGTTTTAAGAGTATCGGAGATCAAATATTTTTTTCCAAATACAGTAGTCTGCGTAAGGTAAAGTAAGGCGGAGGCATCCGTATAATTGATGGCGTTCATCCGGAACCTCCTGCCGCGATCATTGTTCTCTTCGTCTTCCTCTTCAATCAGCGGTTTGTAAATAGATTCATTGGCTTTGAAGAATAGTTGCTGCTTGAATGTGCGGTATTGCGGAATCATCGCTTTCATACCTTCCCGGTCGGCCGGTATTGTCCGGTGGTTATTGACCGTAATCTCGTAGGTAATAACACCCTCCTGTTGTCCAAATACAAACTGGATACAAGAAAGAATAACTAGAAAGACTAAATAAGTTTGCTTTTTCATAGACAATAGATTGCTTGGGGTTAGACAATGAACAATAGAAAAATATTCCTGACCCTAAGAAATATTTTTTATTAAAACACGGTAAGCGGCCAAACACAAAGCAGCCACACCTTGTGATTTAAACTCATTGTGGCTATCTTCCCAACTAATCACTTCATAATAAAATGGTTGTAAAAACTTTTGGCAGCGCGGTACATGGTGTGGATGCACGCACAATTACTGTTGAAGTGAACGTAACGCAAGGCAAACACTTTCACATGAGCGGCCTACCCGACACAGCCGTGAAAGAAAGCGAACACCGGGTAGAGTCGGCACTGAAAAGCCTGGGTTATTTTATGCCACGAAATAAAGTAGTGGTCAATCTTGCTCCGGCCGACATACGGAAGGAGGGCTCTGCCTATGACCTTCCAATAGCACTGTGTGTGTTGGCTGCCTCGGCACAAATCACAACTGAATTATTAGAAAAATATGTGATCATGGGAGAGCTCTCGCTTGATGGCGTACTGCGTCCCATCAAAGGAGCGCTGCCCATTGCCATTCAGGCACGCACAGAACAATTCAAAGGGTTTATTCTGCCAAAGTCAAATGCACGCGAAGCAGCCATTGTGAATAACCTTGAAATTATTGGGGCTGAAACATTGGCTGAGGCAGTTGATTTTATTACGTGCAAAAAGAAAATTGCACCCTTAATCGTAGATACGCGTGAAGTGTTTCAGAGTAAACTCAACAACTACGAAACAGATTTTAAAGATGTACAAGGGCAGGAAAATATCAAACGTGCATTAGAGATTGCAGCTGCCGGTGGTCACAATGCCATCATGATCGGCCCGCCCGGTGCGGGTAAGACCATGCTGGCAAAACGCTTACCTACCATTCTTCCACCGCTTACCCTGAATGAAGCACTCGAAACAACCAAGATTCATTCCGTAGCCGGCCGAGTTGGGGCAGACGGAACACTCATCACCACACGGCCTTTCAGAAGCCCTCATCATACCATTTCAGATGTAGCCTTAGTGGGAGGGGGTGTAAATCCCCAGCCCGGAGAAATTTCCCTTTCACACAATGGCGTGTTGTTTTTAGATGAACTGCCCGAGTTTAAGCGCACCGTGCTGGAAGTCATGCGTCAGCCTATGGAAGAAAGACGGGTAACCATTTCGCGGGCGAAAATTTCCATTGAGTACCCGGCCAACTTTATGCTCATCGCCAGCATGAATCCGTGCCCCTGCGGTTATTACAATCATCCTGAAAAAGAATGTGTCTGCGCACCGGGTGTAGTGCAGCGTTACCTGAGCAAAGTGAGTGGTCCCTTGCTCGACCGCATTGATCTGCATGTAGAAGTAGTGCCTGTGAGTTTTGATGAAATGACGGCACAACGAAAAAATGAAACAAGCAGTGAGATACGTGAACGCGTAGTGAAAGCACGCGAAACACAATCACTGCGTTTTAAAAATCAGAAAGACATTTACTGCAATGCCATGATGCCAAGCAATACCGTGAAAGATATTTGCGAGATCAATGATGCGGGGCGCACACTACTCAAAACTGCAATGGAGCGGCTTGGCCTTTCTGCACGTGCGTATGACAGAATTCTAAAAGTCTCGCGCACCATTGCCGACCTGGCCGCGAGTGAAGAAATAAAAATTGAACATTTGGCCGAGGCAATACAGTACAGAAGTTTGGATAGAGAAGGATGGGCAGGATAACAAAACAGTAACAACTACTGACAAGCAACACCCTTCGCTTATCTCTACCAGAGCATAAGACAGGCTTACCACACAGACGTCTAGTATTGATGACATCACCATGCCTTATTAAAGAACCCAATGAAATTGACCACCTCAGTTCAGTGCAAATTGACCGGAGGGATCCTAAACAAACTGAGCATTTACCAAAGAGGTAAACTGAGAGCATGCTAGTTGATGACCGTGTGGTTGGTGATAACACCAACCAGGAGCAGTTTTGTAACCTGACGAAAGAAGCGCCAAGTCAGGTCGGAAGATCTGGTAGAATATAAAAAATTGGAAAGAAAACCGTTACAGTTCCTATACAATGGATAATAACCATTAACTAATAACATCCTTTATTCCTACCTTTGCGGCCTAAATCTAAGGACTGAATGAAGGGAATGGACCACATTCGCAATTTTTGCATCATAGCCCATATCGACCACGGCAAAAGCACGTTGGCCGACCGGCTTTTGGAGGCTACCGGTACGCTTACAGACCGCCAAATGCAGGCGCAAGTACTTGATAACATGGATTTGGAGCGCGAAAAAGGAATCACAATTAAGGCACACGCTATCCAAATGAACTACAAATTCGAAGGAAAAGAATATACCCTGAATTTAATCGATACCCCCGGCCATGTTGATTTTTCGTATGAAGTGAGCCGCTCCATTGCCGCTTGCGAAGGTGCCCTGCTGATTGTGGACGCGGCACAGGGCATACAAGCTCAGACCATCTCTAACTTATACCTGGCACTGGAACACAACCTCACCATTATTCCTGTCTTAAACAAAATTGATTTACCTGCCGCCATGCCCGAAGAAGTAACCGATCAGGTGGTGGACTTGATTGGCTGCAACAGAGAAGAGGTGATCCGCGCCAGCGCCAAAGAAGGAATTGGTATTGAAGAAATTTTACAAGCAGCTGTGCAGCGCATTCCCGCACCTAAGGGCGACCCCAACGCCCCGCTGCAAGCCATGATTTTTGACTCAGTATTTAATTCGTTCAGGGGTATTGAAGTTTATTTTCGAGTATTTAATGGAGTGATTAAAAAAAATGACAAAGTAAAATTTGTCAACACCGGCCAAGAATACAATGCCGATGAAATTGGTGTATTGAAGTTGGATAAACACGCCCGCGAAGAAATCAGCACCGGCAACGTAGGCTACTTAATTTCAGGGATTAAAGTAGCCAAGGAAGTGAAAGTGGGAGACACCATTACTCACGCCAACCGCCCGGGCGAAGCGATCAAAGGATTTGAAAATGTGAAACCGATGGTGTTCGCAGGAATTTACCCGGTTGAAACTTCGGAGTTTGAAGAGCTTCGCGCCTCCATGGAAAAACTGCAACTCAACGATGCCGCCTTGGTTTGGGAACCCGAAACTTCGGCTGCCCTTGGCTTTGGTTTCCGCTGCGGGTTTCTGGGCATGTTACACATGGAAATTGTGCAAGAACGACTGGAACGTGAATTTAACATGACTGTTATTACGACAGTCCCTTCCGTAGAGTTCAGGGCGTTGCTGACCAATGGAAAAGTAATTGAGATCAATGCACCATCCGAAATGCCTGATCCAACAATGATGGAAATGATTGAGGAGCCATTCATCGCAGCACAGATTATCTCTAAGGCCGAGTTCATCGGCCCGATTATTACCTTATGTATGGACAAACGCGGAGTGATCAAAAACCAGGTTTACCTCACCAGCGACCGTGTAGAGTTGACTTTTGATATGCCACTTTCAGAAATTGTATTTGATTTTTTTGATAAACTCAAGACCATTTCAAAAGGATACGCTTCGCTCGATTATCACCTGATTGGCTTCCGCGAAAGCGACATGGTGAAGTTAGATGTGATGTTAAATGGCGATAAGGTTGATGCACTCTCAGCAATTGTGCATCGAAATAAATCCTACGAATGGGGAAAAAAATTGTGCGAGAAACTCAAAGAACTGATCCCTCGTCAGATGTTTGAAATTGCGATTCAAGCCGCAATCGGGCAAAAAATTATCTCCCGCGAGACCGTGAGCGCCATGCGAAAAAATGTGATAGCAAAATGTTACGGTGGCGATATTTCGCGAAAACGTAAATTATTAGAGAAACAAAAAAAGGGAAAGAAACGCATGCGTCAGATTGGAACGGTAGAAGTGCCGCAAGAAGCGTTTATGGCAGTGCTTAAAATCAATTAAGAATTACAAATCTCAGGTCACAAATTATGACCTCTGCGAGTTGAAATTTGAAATCGGTAATCTGTAATTAAAAAATGACGACAACAACTACCTACACATTAATCGATGGCCGCAAAGTCTCTAACGACATCAAAGCAGAAATTGCCGCGAAAGTAGCCGAGCGCAAAAACCAGAACAAAAAAGTGCCACATCTCGCCATCATTTTAGTGGGCGATGACGGTGCCAGCCAAACGTATGTTGACAACAAAGTGAAAGCCTGCAAAGCAGCAGGATTTCACTATACCATGATGCGCTTTGCCGATACCATCAGTGAAGACAAACTGATGAAACACATAGACCAGGTCAACCGCGATGAAGACGTGGATGGGTTCATTGTGCAGTTGCCGTTGCCCGCTCACATCAGCGTGGAGCGTATCACCGAAAAAATCCGCCCGGATAAAGATGTGGACGGATTTACCAACCGTAACTTTGGAAGTATTTTTTCAAAAAATCCATTGCTCATGCCGGCCACTCCGTATGGTGTAATGGAATTATTGAGACGATATAATATAGACACAGAAGGGAAACATTGTGTGGTGGTAGGAGCCAGCCGGATTGCCGGTGCCCCCCTCAGCATGATGCTCACCGAGCAAGGCCGCGCCACAGTTACGATCTGTCATAAATACACCCAAGACATTACAAGCTATACACGACAGGCTGATATATTGCTGGTAGCCGTGGGCAAACCAAAGTTAGTAACAGCAGACATGGTAAAAGAAGGGGCAGTGGTAATAGATATTGGTACCACTAAAGTAGACGATCCTTCGCATAAAAATGGTTTCTACATAACCGGTGATGTTGATTTTAAAAATGTAGCACCCAAGACCTCATTTATTACACCTGTTCCCGGAGGTGTTGGTCCAATGACCATTGCTTCGTTGCTACTGAATACATTGAAAGCCACAGAACTCAGGCATCCTTAGAAATCTATTTTAAATTCAATATAGAAAACAGGCTAAAGGTTGAATCTTGAACTTGAAATGTTGAATGGGATAATATGAACACCCCAACTTCTCAATACATGACCCTGCCCGTAATGGAATCATTCTACACCATTCAGGGTGAAGGGTTTTATCAGGGCCATGCCGCGTACTTTATTCGTCTGGCCGGATGTGACGTAGGGTGCGTGTGGTGCGATGTGAAAGAATCGTGGGATGCTACAGCTCATCCAAAAATAGAAACGGAAGAAATTGTGAGAAGAGCAAAAAACTCGGGAAGCAAAATAGCCGTGATAACCGGAGGCGAACCGGCCATGTATAATTTGAGTGAACTGACAAAAGAACTGCAAGCCGCTGGGTTAAAAACCAACATCGAAACTTCAGGAGCCTACCCGTTGACAGGAACCTGGAATTGGATTTGTGTTTCGCCAAAAAAATTTAAGCCTCCTCATTCTTCCGTTTTTAATCAGGCAAATGAATTGAAAATAATAATCTACAACAAAAACGATTTCGATTGGGCAGAAGCGCATGCCGCTAAGACCGGTCCTGCTTGTGAATTATTTCTGCAACCCGAGTGGTCTAAAGAAAAGGAGATGATTCCGCTGATTATTGAGTATGTTAAAACCCACCCGAAGTGGAAAGTTTCGTTGCAGATTCATAAGTACATGAATATACCCTGAATGCGTTACGCTTAAATGCTTGGCCGGGGTCACAACAACAGGTTAGTCATCAACACATCAAAATGACTCTCTCAGAATTTGAATCGAAACTAAATCACTGGGGCCAGACACAAACCCCTTTTTTGTTTCTGATCGATTATGAAATGGAACGACCTTGCGCGTGGACAATCCATGAAATACCTGACAGTATTTTGGTTTCAATCAATGATTTTTCAAACACACATCTTAATGAGAATAAGATATTTTCGGATACAATAAACTTGAGCCCGCAAGCTATTTCCTATGATGCGTATACCCGCAAATTTGATTACATTAATAAAAGAATTCTGCACGGAGATTCTTATCTCGTCAACCTGACTATTAAAACACCGGTTGAGTTGAATTGTTCCCTGGAAGAAATTTTTTACCGGGTAAAAGCCAAACACAAACTTTTTTGGAAAGATCAGTTTTTGGTTTTTTCGCCCGAAACTTTTGTTCAGATCAAAGAAGGGAAAATTTTTACATTTCCTATGAAAGGAACCACTGATGCGGCTCAGCCGGATGCCGAGAAAATGTTGCTGAACGATGGTAAAGAATTTTCTGAGCACGTTACCATTGTAGATTTGCTTCGCAATGATTTAAGCTTGGTATCATCGCACGTTGAGGTGAAGAGATTTCGTTATGTTGAGAAAATAATAACCAATCACAATAGTCTACTGCAGGTAAGTTCAGAAATTGTGGGTACTCTTCCCGATAATTATTTATCCAGGCTAGGGTCTATTTTAATTTCCCTTCTGCCCGCAGGAAGTATTAGTGGAGCGCCTAAGAAAGAAACCATTGAGATTATTAAAGAAACCGAACAAGAAAAACGAGGCTACTACACCGGAGTTTTTGGATACTTTGATGGCGCAACCTTAGACAGTGCCGTGATGATCCGTTTCATCGAACAGCAGGGAAACCGGTATTATTACCGAAGTGGCGGAGGAATTACCGCACAAAGTGATATAGCAAAAGAATACCAGGAAGTACAAGAAAAAATTTATGTACCGGTTTATTGAATCCATCCGGCTGAACGAAGGAGAGATTGAAAACTTGATTTACCATCAGGCCCGGGTAGAGCGTACTTTTCTAAAGTATTTTGATGGAAGCAACCCCATTGATCTAAACCAGTATTTACTAACCTGCCCGTTTCCTTCAGTTGGCCTTCACAAAATCCGATTGGTGTATGATCGGGCAATTCAATCCATATTAATTAGTTCATATTCAAGTAAGACAATTTCCAGTTTGAAACTGGTTAACGATGACACGGTGAAGTATGAATACAAGTACGAAGATCGCGGCAAATTGAAAACTCTTTTTGATCAGCGGCAATTGTGCGATGAGGTGATTATTACAAAAGACGGATTCATAACCGACTCGTCAGTAGCCAACTTGGTTTTTAAACGAAAAGATAAGTGGCTGACACCCTTCACGTATTTGCTCAACGGCACACAACGCCAATTTCTATTGGATCAAAAAATAATTGAAGAAGAAAAAATCACAATCAACGACCTCCATCGTTATGAAAAAGTAAAACTGATCAACGCTATGCTTAAATTTGATGCTCCTGAAATCAGCATTAATCAAATTGTTTAACAAAGGATGAAGTATTGGATCATTATTTTTTTTCCTTTTTTTTCGTGTGCCCAAACGCTCACGACAAAAAACAAAAAAGCAATTGCGCTTTATAACGAGGCCGATAATTTCCGGGTACGTGGCCAGTTCGATCAAGCCGTTCGGTTGTTAAAACAAGCTATTGACAAGGATAAAAAATTTGAAGAAGCATATTTTCGAATGGCTCTCACGTATAAAAACAGGGGCGATTTACCTAATTCAACAGACTATTATGAGAAAGGATTAGTACTTACACCGTACCCCACCAGGCAAAAAATTTATTACTACGCACTGACTGAAAATTATTTGCGCTCAGGGAAATACGAACAGGCCAAGACCAACGCAGATAAATTTCTTTCTATTGAAAAAGCCGATAAACAAAAGACTGCTCAGGCTGCTTGTTGGAAATCGCAGGCCGAATATGGGTGGGCACATCACCGTGAAAATTTAGGCTATAGGGTTTGGCCACTCAATGATACAGTAAATGCCTATCCTATGCAGTATTTTCCAACCATCACCGCTGACGGACAGTCGATGATCTTTACCGTGCGCTACGGCCGGGCTCATGATGACAACGAAGATATTTTCATATCAGCCAAAGAAAATGACAAATGGATGGCTCCGGTTTCGATTTCTTCAAGCATAAACAGCGACTACCGCGAAGGAGCCTGTAGCATCTCAGCCGATGGTCGCCATTTGGTGTTTACCATTTGCGGACCGCGTGGATGTGATTTATACGAGAGTAAAAAAAACGGAGATGCGTGGAGCAAGCCTACGAATTTAGGGCCGAACATTAATACGATGGGCTGGGAAGCACAGCCTTCTCTTTCAGCCGATGGAAGTGAACTTTACTTTGTAAGCGATAGAAAAGGTGGTCTGGGCGGATATGATATTTGGTACTCTCAAAAAGATTCTGCCGGGAAGTGGATGAAAGCAAAAAACGCAGGGAAACCTATCAATACAAGTTTTGATGAGATTGCTCCGTACATTCATGTAAACAACCACAATTTATTTTTTGCATCCAATGGATTGCCAGGATTTGGCGGTTACGACATTTATTCCTCTGAAAAAATGAATAACCAGTGGCAGGAACCAAAAAACCTGGGAGCCCCGCTTAATGATTTTGAAGATCAGTATTCTTTTGTAGTAACCAGTGATGGGGCAACCGCTTATTACTCGAGGGAAGAGGGAGTAAACCAGAGTAAAATATACCAGGCATTTATTCCGGAGGATTTGCGTGTGCACTACCGAGGAAATGTAGTAAAAGGTGTGGTTTCCAACAGCCAAACCCAAAAGCCGATGAAAGCACGCGTTGAATTATTTGACCTGAGACTTAATCAAAAAACATCAACATTTACTTCTGATTCATTAACCGGAAACTATTTAATAGTGATTCCCGGTAAATCAGAATATGCCCTACATGTAGCTGAGACGGGCTACTTATTTTACAGTTTACATTTTAATTATGAAGAAAAAGATCAAGACAGGCCGGTACAAATTAATATCGTTCTGCAACCAATAATAAAAAACGCGGTAACCGTTTTAAATAATATCTTTTTTGAGTTCGATAAATATGCGATCAACCCAAAATCTCTTACAGAATTAGGTGAAGTAGTCAAATTTTTAACTGAAAACCCGTCAATCAAAGTCGAGATTAGCGGGCATACGGATGATGTGGGTAATGAAAACTATAACCAAGTACTTTCTCAAAAACGAGCACAATCGGTAGTTGATTACCTGATTTCTAAAGGCATAGAATCCAAGCGTTTAACCCGTGCTGGTATTGGCTCTAAAAAGCCCATCCGACCAAACGACACAGAAGAAAACCGCCAACTAAACAGAAGGATAGAGTTTAGAATATTATAAAAAAATAATTTTTTTAACATCATTTTAATTAATTTTTTATATTTGCTAACCATTAATTGAGTAGTTACCTGGTAACTTCAACTTCAAGTAATAGGTTTTTGTTTAAGAAAATCGCCCAGTAGATACACCTATTGGGCTTTTTTTTTTAGGGTTTCCACTTATTCAATACCACCTCTATAAGTATATTTTAATATAATTTTTATATTATAATTATTTAATCTTTATTTGTTTTTTAAATTATTTATAAATAAACCTGATTTAGTATGGTTAAAAATCTACAGATTAAGATTGCGACTATTCTGATGTTTTTAACGAGCATCGCAATAGCGCAAACGCGAACGGTAACGGGAAGAGTAACATCTGCAGAAGATGGTTCACAGATGCCCGGTGTAAATGTGCTCATTAAAGGCACAACTACTGGAACAACAAGTGATTCTGATGGCAATTATAAGTTGTCAATTCCTGATGAAGGAGGCACTATAGTCTTTTCCTTCATTGGTTATGCCAACCAGGAACAAGAAATAGGTGCGAGAACA
The DNA here is from genome assembly GCA_018266435.1 of Bacteroidota bacterium. Classification (GTDB taxonomy): domain Bacteria; phylum Bacteroidota; class Bacteroidia; order Cytophagales; family Cyclobacteriaceae; genus ELB16-189. Next base: position 33,525 of record JAFEAL010000020.1, read on the forward strand.
GTGATTGATGTCTCTCTTGCGCCAGATGCCACACAGCTTTCAGAGGTAGTTGTCACAGCTCTTGGGTTACAATCTGAAAAAAGAAGTCTAGGAACATCAGTTGCTGTGGTTAAGGCAGAAGACATTGAGAATACACGCCAAACAAATTTTCTTAACGCATTTACTGGCAAGGTAGCCGGTGTTAGGGTGCAAAGTTCTAATGGTATGGTGGGGTCATCAACCTCGATGTTTATCCGAGGTTTTACAAGTTTTAATAGCAGTAACCAACCACTTTTTGTAGTTGATGGTATTCCTATTGATAACTCAGGTGGTACAAACTCCCTACAGACAGGGGTTTCAAATTCAAACCGAGGGATTGATATAAACCCTGATGACATTGAGTCGCAGACAATCCTGAAAGGTCCTGCAGCCGCTGTGTTGTACGGATCACGGGCCGCTGCCGGAGCAGTTATTATTACAACCAAAAAAGGTTCAATGAGTAAAAACAAGAAGAATATCATTGAATATACTTCAAACTACAACGTAACTCAAGTGAACCGTTTGCCATCATTACAAAACACGTATGCGCAAGGTGATAACGGAATATATAATCCCCTTTCATTGAACTCATGGGGACCTAAAATCACCGGGCAAGATTCGGTTACTAACTACCTGGGCAAGAGAGAATTGCTCAAAGCTTACCCCAATAATGTAAAAGATATTTTCCGTCAGGGTAGCAACGTACAGAACTCAATAAATTTTAAAGGTGGAAACGAGAAATCGAACTACATTTTCTCTTACTCTAACCTAAGGGAAGATGGTATATTGAAAAACAATACGCTGACCAGAAATACTTTTAAAGTTGCGGCCAATACGAACTTAACAGAAAAATTAAGTGCAGGGGCATCATTTACTTACTTTAATACTATTTCACAACGTACACCCATTGGAAACCAGCAGGCCAACCCGCTCTTCAGAGGTTATTTCTTGCCACGCTCTTATAATCTTGCTAACTATCCTTATCAAAATCCTAACGGTACACAAACGTACTTCGACCCATCAACGGACAATCCGCTGTGGACTATTCAAAACAATACATACAACGACAGGGTTGATAGAATGTTGGCAAACTTTAATGTCGGTTATGATATCACGCACTGGCTTAATATCAACTATAAATTAGGAACAGACGCATACCTGATGAATGTAAAAGCTGTTGACGCTGTGGGGGGAACAGGAAATGGGTATACAGCATCCGGAGGTACCGGAGGTACGCAAGACGAGAACTATTACAGTCAACAAACTAGTTCATACTTAAATATCACAGCAAAAAAGACTTTTGGAGATTTTAACGGATCATTTCTTTTGGGAAATGAAATTAACCAGAGCTACGCGCGTGATCAGGGAACGGTTGCTACTCAAGCAGCCATAAGCGGGTTTGGGCAAGTTACCAGCTATAGCACGTATCAGCCCTTTAACAGCCTTTCTAAGAGAAGATTAGTTGGAGTGTATGCTCAGGCAACTGTTGGGTATAAGGAGTTTGCTTATTTGACAGTAACGGGAAGAAATGACTGGTCGTCCACGTTCCCAACCAATAACAATTCTTATTTCTATCCTTCCATTGCCGGAAGTTTGATATTTACTGATCTTTTCCCGGCAATAAAAAGCAACGGAATACTTTCGTTTGGTAAACTAAGAGGAAATATTGCAACAGTTGGCCGGGAGGCGCCTCTCTATGCAACCGATACCTACTTTGTTCAATCAAACCCAAGTAACGGTTTTGGGCCTCAACTGCAATACCCCTTCAGAGGACAGCAGGGCTATACACTAAGCAACAATGCAGGTAATCCAAATCTAAAACCAGAGTTTACAACAACCCGTGAGGTTGGAACTGAACTTCATTTCTTAAATGATCGCCTGGTATTGGATGTAGGCTATTTCAGCACAAGAAGTACAGACATAATTTTGTCGAGTAACGCCCCCGTGTCAGCCGCCACAGGTTATTCCAACCAAATACGAAATGCCGGTGAGTTAAAAACTGACGGATGGGAAGTAACTTTTAATTATACTCCAATAAAGACATCAAGTGGGTTTTCATGGAATATCAGCGCTAACTGGACGCATATTGATAATAATGTAGTAAAAATTGACCCGTTGGTAACATCTATATTCCTGGGTGGATTTACAGTACCACAAACTCAACTTCAGGCAGGGAAGCCTTACGGAGTCATTGTTGGAAATCCATTTAATAGGGATGCTAAAGGAAACTTGTTGATTACATCAGCAGGGGCAGCAGCCGGTCAAGTATCTACTAACACCGCCACGGTGAGTGTGATAGGAAACCCCAACCCCAAATGGTTTGCAGGGTTGACAAATACATTGAGGTATAGAGACTTCTCTCTAAGCTTTTTGTTGGATTTCAGAAAAGGAGGGGATATTATATCGAGAAATATCCGAGATGTGAGGTTTAGGGGAGTAGCCGCAGAAACAGGCGACAGAGACCGAACCTACATTGTTAAAGGAGTTTTGCGTGATCCGGTAAATAATCCGGATGGATCCGCCCGCGCTTTAATGGATGCTAATGGCAACCCCATTCCCAATAACATAGCGCTTAATGCTCAACAATACTGGACAAGCCTTTACAATACGCAAGGCGAAGGAATAGTATTTGATGGTTCTTGGATTAGGTTGAGAGAGCTTTCAGTATCGTATTCATTACCCAAAAAATGGCTCTCTAAATCACCTTTTGGTGCAGCATCTATTGTATTGACGGGTAGAAACCTTTGGTTGTATGCCCCCAATTATCCGCACTTCGATCCCGAGGTTAATACCCAGGGTGTTAGCAATTCACAAGGGTTTGAATTCAATACATTGCCCCAGACCAGAACGTATGGTGCTGTGTTGAGACTTACTTTTTAATTTATTAAACCTTTCATCTTATGAAAAAGAAGATTCGAAAAAATATATTTCATCTTAGTATTCTCAGTTTAGTGATTGCCGGCACACTAACTTCGTGCAGCGATTTTCTAAACGTAAATACTAACCCCACAGCTCAAAAGAACGCAAGTATTCCTTTAGTGCTTACGGCTAGTCAGGGAAGCTTAGCATTCTACGTGGGTAGTGATTTCTACCTTTATTCTTCAATTTTTACTCAGCAGTCGTGTGGACAAGGGTCATCTACTCAAACAAGATTCTATGACCAATATATACTGACTAACGCTGATGTGAATAATGCCTTTACTAGCTACTATGCCGGTACGTTGGCCGATTTGGATTATATCAAAAAGAATACATACAGTCAGGGTAATCCGCAATATGGTGGAATTGCAAAATTGTTGCAGGCCTACACGTATGGAATATTAGTGGATATGTGGGGAGCACTTCCCTATGTATCAGCCATGAAAGGAGTAGCTAACCCGCAACCTCAATACGATTCGAGCAAGACCATTTATGATTCTCTTTTTGTGTTGATTGATAAAGGGATAGCTGATTTGAATAAAACAAATACACGTACAATCGCTGCAGAAGACCTGATCTATTCAGGAAATATTTCCAAATGGGTTAAGTTTGGAAATACCCTAAAACTCCGGTTGGCACTTCACTATGCAAAAGTGGATAACGGAACAATGCTTAATACCGTGATTAGTGCGGGTGGACCATTTATGGCAGCCAACACCGACAACTTTCAGTTGACGTTTGATAACGTTACTAACCGCCAAAACCCTATTCACCAGTTTGAGTTGTACCGGGCCAATTATGATTTTCCGGGTAACTTCCTGGTGAACATGATGAATACCAAAAATGATCCGAGAAGGCCATTCTATTTCACGTCATACCCGGCAGGCTCTGCACCGTACACAACAACAGGCACTTATAAAGGTGCTGTATCAACGGATGCAACCGGAGTACAATATTCAAGGATGCACACATATATGCGTGGAAATATGCTTTCTGATAATGGTACGAGAACCGGATCAGGGTTAAATGCCACGTCATTAACTTATACGGGTATGGCACCCCAGCGCATGCTCACTTTTGCTGAATTTAACTTTATTATGGCTGAAGCTGTTTTGGTGTATGGCGTAACAGCTCCGCAAACTGCGGACCAATACTATCAAGCAGGTGTTACAGCCTCAATGCAGGATGCAGGCGTTAGTGCAGCGAACATTAGTACCTATATTGGAGCATTAGCTCCAGTTGTGCTGCAAACATTAATTGAAGAGAAGTATGTAGCGCTATATGGCGTACCTGTAGAGCCTTGGTCTGACTGGAGAAGGACAAGCTTCCCTTCTATAACAGTAAGTCCTTCAGCTGCATTGGTGGGTAATAATACCATTCCCCGAATATTGGTTTACCCATTAAGCGAGCAGCAGACAAATTCAAAAAATATTCCTTCCAGAGCATCCATATTTGTAAAAGGTGTGTTTTGGGATAACTAGTTAAACAACTAAAAGAAGAAATTATGAATAACATCAATTTCAAAATATTTATCATGCTGGTTTTTTCGATCAGCCTGGCATCATGCTTCCAGATGGATGAAAAACTGGCAAGTAAACAAGCACCTGATGGGGATATACTCTTTCAAGTTCCCACATCGGCATTGCCTGCGGTACCAACAGGTCAGCCGCAATTGGCACAACCGTCCTACTATTTAGTTGGCGCCAATTTTTCAAAGGCGGCAGGTAATTTGGATATAACGGTTACTGTTCCATCCAAGTTCACCACCATAACCATTAATATTGTAAATGCCAGTACTGGTGTGAGAGAACAAAAGGCAATATTAACGGGTGTTTCAGGTACGGTAGAATGGAACACCTACCCGGTTAACACCCTTGGGTTTGGCAATACTGCTCCGGCTACAAACAGTACGGTGGTACTCGAGTTTATTGCTTCAAATGATAGTGGTTCGATTTCTACGATGCGAGTATTTTCTGTGAAAGTTTTAGCGTGATTTAAAAATCACTCTGAAAAAAACGCCCCGGTCTAAACCGGGGCGTTTTAATTTTACTTCGTCATCAAATAATTCCTTACATAATCTTGAGTTCCCTCCTCGAGAGTATGAAATGGTGTTGAGTAGCCAATGCTTTTCAATTTTTGCATATTGGCTTCGGTGAAGTACTGATATTTATCCCGGATGTCAGCCGGTGTATCAACGAATTCAATATTTTCTTTTTTATTCATCGCTTTGAAAACTGATTTTACCAAGTCTAAAAATGTGCGGGCTTTGCCGGAACCGAGATTGTATATTCCTGAATTTTTTTGGTGGCTCATCCAAAACAGACAAACGTCAACCACATCCTTTACATACACAAAATCACGCATTTGTTCACCGTCTTTGAATTGAGGATTGTGTGATCGAAATAATTTCATTTTCCCGGTTTTGCCGATCTGATTAAACGCGTGCCAAATTACCGATGCCATGCGGCCTTTGTGGTATTCGTTCGGGCCATACACGTTAAAAAATTTCAACCCTACCCAAAAGCGAGGTTTTTCTTTTTGCTGCATGGCCCACATATCTAAATCCTGTTTTGACTGCCCATACGGATTGAGCGGCTTTAACAAATGGATTTTTGATTCATCATCATCATAGCCATTTTCTCCCAATCCATAGGTTGCTGCCGAGGAGGCATAAACCAACGGAATGTTATACTGAACACATCTTAGCCAAATATCTTTGGTGTATTGCGTATTCATACGGTTTAGCAGTACAGTATCAAACTCGGCCGTATCAGTTTTGGCACCGATGTGAAAAATAAAACGAACCCGGTTGTAGTTTTTATCGAGCCAGGACATGAAGTGCTCGCGATCGACACGTTCACTGATTTTTGTACCAATTAAATTTTTTTCTTTAGCAGCATGGCCAAACTGATCAACTGCTATGATGTCGGTATGGTTATTTTGGTTAAGCCGTTTTATCAGGAAACTTCCAATGAAGCCTGCAGCGCCCGTAACTACAATCATATATTTTTGATTTTTCCAAAAGCAAAAATAAGAGATTCCTTCATGCCTGAAGGGTTATATTTACATTTGATTTATAAATGCTATGATCTACGTAAGCCGTCAAGAACACTTTAATGCTGCCCATAAACTCTACAACCCGCACTGGACCAAAGAGAAAAATACAGAAGTATTTGGTCCTTGTGCCAATGAAAACTGGCATGGACATAATTATAATTTAATTGTAACGGTAAAGGGCTCTCCTGATCCGGATACCGGTTTTGTTATTGATTTAAAAAAACTAAGTATGCTTATCAGAACTGAAGTGACTGATAAAGTGGACCATAAAAATTTGAATATGGATGTGGACTTTTTAAGAGGGCAATTTGCGAGTACGGAAAACTTGGCCATGGGTATATGGAAAATACTGGAACCAAAAATTTCAGCAATCACAAAATTTGGGCGGCTTTATTCCATAAAACTTTACGAAACACCGCGCAATTTTGTTGAATATTTGGGCGAATGAAAAAGCTTTACATTATAGCCGGTGAGCGCTCAGGAGATTTGCACGGAAGCAATTTGGTAAAATCGCTTTTGTCCCGTGATCGCAACCTCTCCATTCGTGGGTTTGGCGGAGATGAGATGAAAAAAGCAGGCGTAGATATTTTTGTGCATTATGATCGGTTGGCGTTCATGGGTTTTGTAGCCTTGCTCACCAATGCCCGCACTATTTTCAGGTACATAAAACTTTGCAAACAAGATATTCTGCAGGTAAAACCCGAGGCAATTATTTTAATTGATTACGGTGGGTTTAACCGTAAGATTGCCAAATTCGGCAAGCAACAAGGCATAAAAATTTTCTATTATATACCTCCTAAAGTGTGGGCTTGGTACCAGAAGCGTGCGTTTGAATTAAAACAAAACGTGGATAAATTGTTTGTCATTCTCCCATTTGAAAAAAAATTTTTCAAAGAAAAATGCAACTGGGATGTGGATTATGTTGGTAACCCGGTGCTGGATGCCATTAAATCGTTTAAACCCAATCCTGACTTTTTGATAAAAGAGGGTATTGATCAATCTAAAAAAATTGTGGCACTGCTTCCCGGCAGCAGAAAAATGGAATTAAAGCGAATCATCCCTTTGATGGCCGAAGTAGTGCGAAAATACCCCGAGTTACAGTTCGTAGTGGCTGCAGTAAAAAATTTACCCGGAGAACTATATAAAGAGATTGAGAACTATTCAAATGTAAAACTGGTATTTGATGCCTCTTACGAGTTGCTTCATGTTGCCCAGGCGGCCATGGTTACTTCGGGTACAGCCACATTAGAAACAGCCATTTTCAATGTGCCTCAGGTAGTGGTATATAAAACCGGCAGATTAGAATATTTGATTGCGGCCAGTGTAGTAAAGGTTGAGTATATTTCTTTAGTTAACCTGATTGCCGGGAAAAAAGTAGTGAAGGAGTTGATTCAAAGAGAGGCAAGGCTAAACTCTGTAGGAGAAGAACTAAGCAGGCTGGTGTACGATGAATCCTACCGAAAGGAAATGATGACAGCTTACAACCTTATTTACAAAACCCTTGATACCGGGTCAGCTTCAGAAAATACAGCCGGGCTCATGTTAGAATATTTGAAATAATTCCTGTACATGTTATCTTACTTCATTGATTTAAAAATTGACTCATGAAAAATACATTGATATGTTTTAGCGTAGTAGTGGTTGGTCTTTTTAAGGTACACGGTCAAGATCAGGTAAAAACGAATTATTCAGATGCATTGCGCTTGATTGACTCATGGATCGATGCTCAAAAAGATTATGCTCACCTTCCTTCCATCACTGCCGCGATCGTCAAAGATCAGGAAGTAATCTGGAGCAAAGGCTATGGTCTGTCAAATATCGAAAACAAGGTAGCGGCCTCACCCAAAACCATTTACAGTATTTGTTCCATCTCAAAACTCTTCACCTCTGTTGCCATTATGCAACTTTATGAAAAAGGGAAACTTCATTTGGATGATAAAATTGAGTCGGTTCTTCCGGGGTTTAATTTGAAGCAACAATTTCCCGAAAGCGGGCCCATCACCATCCGTTCGTTACTCACACATTCTTCCGGCTTGCCTCGTGAGTCAGATTATCCTTACTGGACAGAACCTGATTTTACTTTTCCCACACAAGATCAGGTAAATATAAAACTGGGGAAACAACAAACGATGTATCCGGCATCAACCTATTTTCAATACAGCAATTTAGGCATGACGTTATTGGGCCAGGTTGTTGAAAAAGTATCGGGTGTGCCGTACAGCACCTATGTGGAAGAGAACATATTAAAGCCATTGAAGTTAGACGCAACACACTCATACCTTCCTAATGAAGCATGGGGAAAAGAAATGGCCATTGGCTATGGAGCCATCAAGCGAGACGGCTCACGTGATCGAATGAATTTATTTGATGCTAAAGGAATTAAGGCAGCCGCTGGTTTTTCTTCAAATGTGGAAGACTTGGCAAAATTTGCTGCTTGGCAAATGCGGGTGCTAAGTACTCCCGGTGCTGAGGTTCTTAAAACTTCTTCCTTAAAAGAAATGCAGCGTGTACAGTGGGTAGATCCTGATTGGAAAACATTTTGGGGACTGGGTTTTAAGGTGAGTCATCAAGAGAATGTCACACTGGTGGGGCACGGAGGCTCATGTCCGGGCTATCGAACAGCGGTGAGCATTGACCCGAAAGAAAAAATGGGCTATACAGTGATGATCAATGCAGGCGGGGAAAGTCCTGATTTTTTTATTAAAGAAATCAGGGATATTCTGATGAAGGCACCCAAGGAAAAATCAGGTAAGACAGTTGAGACAGCAAAACTTGAGGACTATGTAGGAACTTACTCAGCTCAACCCTGGGGCTCAGAAACGCTGATTACTTTCTGGTATGGAGATTTGGCTCTTGTTAGCTTTCCTAATGAAAACCCCGATGAATCAATGATAATTCTTCAGCAAGTATCCGCGGATAGTTTCCGGGTGGTAAGGAAAGATAAAACGCTGGCCGATGAAATTCGTTTTGAAAGAGATGCCTCAGGCAAAGTAATTAAGATGTGGAGGTACAGCAATTTTTATAAAAAACTAAAATGAAGATAAGCTGAGTTATCCTAAGCTACTTTTAGTTTGCTGTAATGGCTCTTGCCAAATTTGTTTTCTGCGTAAGCCCGGTTGATGACCAGTTTCTCCAATGATTTTTCAGAGGGTAACTCAAACATGGCATCGTTGATGATGGCTTCACAAACGGAACGAAGCCCGCGCGCCCCGAGTTTGTACTCAACGGCTTTTTCAACGATAAAATCCAATGCTCCCTCTTTGAACTCCACTTCGATATTTTCCATTTCAAACAATTTCTTGTATTGTTTGATGAGTGCATTTTTTGGCTCAGTCAGGATTTTTCGCAAAGCGGCATGATCCAGCGGATTTAAAAATGAAACCACCGGCAATCGGCCAATTAACTCAGGTATGAGGCCGAATGTTTTTAAGTCTTGCGATGAAACAAATTGCAGGAGATTGTCTTTGTCTAAATCACCCGGATGCAAGCTATCGGATGAGGCAGCAAAACCCAACGGACGTGTATTCAACCTCCGGGCAATTACTTTTGACATTCCTTCGAAAGCACCTCCGCAGATGAACAAAATATTTTCAGTATTTACCGTGATCATCTTTTGGTCGGGATGTTTGCGGCCGCCTTGTGGTGGAACATTTACGGCTGTTCCTTCCAGCAATTTCAATAAGGCCTGCTGCACCCCTTCACCGCTTACATCACGCGTGATGGACGGGTTGTCTGACTTACGGGCAATCTTATCAATCTCATCTATGTACACAATACCACGTTCAGCTGCTTCCGTATTATAGTCAGCTGCTTGCAGTAAGCGGGTTAAAATACTTTCTACGTCTTCACCCACATAGCCGGCTTCGGTCAATACCGTAGCATCGGCAATGCAAAAGGGAACTTGTAAAATTTTTGCCAGGGTGCGGGCCAGGTATGTTTTGCCTGTACCGGTTTCGCCCACCATGATGATGTTCGATTTTTCAATTTGAACATCGTTATCCGCTTTGCGTTGTGTGAGGCGCTTGTAGTGATTATAAACGGCTACGCTCATTACACGCTTGGCGTCATCCTGACCGACTACGTATTCATCAAGAAATTTTTTGATCTCACGTGGTTTGATCAACTTAAAATTGGGCAGGGAACCAGCCTCTACTTTATTTTTTTTCTCTTCGCTTAAAATTTGGTTAGCTTGAGTTACGCATTTGTCACAAATATGCGCGTGAATACCTGAAATCATCAGATCCACATCTTTTTTGTTTCTGCCGCAAAATGAACACGTTACTTCTGCCATTCTAATTTACATTGATTCTGGTATTGGTATTGAGTTGATAGATGCCAAAGGTAATGATAAATCATGAGTATCAACGAATTACCTCATTGCTGAATCAATGAATTATTTCTTATTTCGTTCCAATACCTCGTCAATTAAACCATATTCTTTGGCTTCGGCTGCCCGCATCCAATAATCGCGGTCAGAATCTTTTTCGATCTTCTCGTATGTTTGGCCGCTGTGTTTGGAGAGGATGTTGTACAAGTCTTTTTTCAGTTCAAGAGTCTGCCTCATTGAAATTTCCATGTCTGAAGAAGTTCCTTGCATGCCAGCCGAGGGCTGATGGATCATGATGCGCGAATGAGGTAAACCCGAACGTTTCTTGACAGAACCCGCAGCCAGCAACACGGCTCCCATAGAAGCGGCCAATCCTGTGCAAATGGTGGCCACATCAGGGTTTACATATTGCATGGTGTCATAAATGCCAAGACCAGCGTGCACAGAACCGCCAGGGCTGTTAATGTACATAATGATGTCTTTTTTAGGATCAGATGACTCCAGAAACAAGAGTTGGGCGGTGATTACGTTGGCCACATAGTCGTCTACCGCTGTGCCAAAGAAAATGATGCGGTCGGCCATTAAGCGCGAGAATACATCAATTACCGTGGCACGCATCTGGCGTTCTTCCACAATATTGGGGGTCATGCCCAAAACGGTGTGGGCGTTTTCATTTACAAATTTGGTGTAGCTGTCAAGGCTGTTGCCGCTCATGCCCATGTGATGTACGGCATATTTTCTGAATTCGTGAGTGTTCATGTTGTATAGTATTATAGTTCAGTAGTCGCTTTTACGAATTAATTTATTTCAAGTTTATCGAAGAAAAATGAGAATAAAAAACCATTTCGTATAATGGATTATATTGATGAAAAGTTCGTTGATGACCGGACGAGATAATGTTTTTTTTCGAGATACAGGTGCAAGTATGACCAACGCAGATAAAATAATCAAGTTACTGATCGGAGGTATTCAAAAAAACGGTTGATTAATTCATCAGGTGAATCATCTAATTGCAAAATTTAGATGAGAAAAAGTAGCAGAAGGAGTTAAAAACTTAAAATTCATTCAAATTAGTATTGACTTCAATAGGCTAAGTATTGAAGTCAAGAACAAAAAATTGATGAATAAATGTTTGAAGTGTTTAAAAAAATTGCTTTTCCTTTCCGGAAGAGTTGACTAACCGGCAAGATAAGTATTAATGACGGTGTGACTCAGCTAGTTTTTTAAACTCGTCCAAGCTTACCTTTTTCTCAGTTATCGTAATATTTTCTTTGATCAGGTTCATGATTTTTTCATGACGCAGTTGGTCGTAGGTGCGCAGATAGTTTTCACCTTTTCCATCTTTTCCGGCCAGGTAATTCATTACAAGCCCATCAAACTTATCGCCCAGTTGCTCGGCAATGGCCGGCCCGCCAAACTGCTCTGCAATCAGTTGTTTGGCTTTTTCACGCACTTCAATTTCTTCTACTTTGATGGCATGATCTTCAGTAATTTTATTCTTTACCAGATCCCATTTTAATCCATCGCGGTAGCTGTTAAATTCTTTTTCCAATACTTCATCTGTTACCTCTCCGCTGCTGGTTGTCTTCAGCCAGGTTTTCAAAAAACCTTCGGGCATATTGATTTTTGTGTGATCAACGTAGTAGTGTTGGATTTCATGTTCCAACAAGTGTTGGGTTTCGCGGGCATAGTTGCCAGAAATAGTTTCTTTGATTTTATTCAAAAACTCTTCTTCGCTTTTCACGATATCTTTTCCGAAAACCTGATCAAATAATTCCTGGTTGATTTCGGCCGGCTCAACGCGGCTCACATTGGTTACTTTAAAAACATAAGTGCCGGTTGCTTTTTTGGCTTCTGATTCATCTACGTTTAAAAGTTGAGAAAGGGCCGATGCATCGGTCAGGGTTTTTTCCACGTCAAATTCAACGGTATCATCTTTCTTCAAACCAATGAATTTTTTCTGTTGTGATTTTTCTACCAGGCTGATGCGGATGTACGAGCCTTGTTTTTCGTCACTTCCTTTTTTGGAAACCTCACCAAACAGATTGTCTCCGGCTTTGCTTACATCAGGGTTAGAGCGTTTGCCAAATCTTCTTTTAATATCTTCCAACGTTTCGTCTATGGTTTTTTGATCCACGTCAATCTGGTGGGAGGTAATCTTTACTTTTTTAGAAAGGTCAATTGCAAAATCCTCTACCATGCCTATCTGAAATTCAAATTCAAAATCTTTTTGAATGTCCCAGTCAATGGTTCGTGCTTTTTCTTCATTGGGAAGCGGATCGCCCAACACACGTAATTTATTGTCGCGGATATAATCGGAGACCGAGTGTGAAATGAGGTGGTTGACCTCATCTACTAAAATGCCTTTGCCAAACATTTTTTTGATAACACCCAAAGGCACTTTGCCTTGACGAAAGCCATTGATATTGGCTTTACGCGAGTAGTCTCTTACTTTTTCTTCAACTTTCTTCTGGTAATCGCTTTCAGTCAGTTGAATTTTGATTAACCCATCCGTTGCGCTTTTTTTGTCTAATGTAATGTTCACTTGTTTGTATTTAGTTTACTGACTAATTGCTATCGGGTACTTGGCGAAAAATTTTGCCAACCAATGGCCAGAGGCCAGAACCCGGGTTTTAAGTTGTGCGCATGGAGGGACTCGAACCCCCACGCCTTTCGGCACCAGATCCTAAGTCTGGCACGGCTACCAATTACGCCACATGCGCTTAAACCTCCTTTTTTCAAAAAGGGAGCGCAAATTTAGGGATTATTCGTTATTATTAAAGCTAAATTGCTAAATCGGACCTGGCATATAAACCAGAAAAATGGTCATAGACGAAGCTATTGAGAAAAAGGAGATCATTGCCCGTTACCGCAGGTTGCTGAGGCTGGCCAAGCCGATGCTGAAAGATGACGATGCCAAGCTGATCAAACGAGCCTTTACCATAGCCCTTGAGGCGCATAAAAACATGCGTAGAAAATCGGGCGAGCCCTACATTTTCCATCCATTGAGCGTGGCTGAAATTTGTGTGGATGAAATAGGACTGGGCACTACCTCCATTATTGCAGCCTTGCTGCACGATGTGGTGGAAGATACCGACATCCAGTTGATTGATATTGAGCGCATTTTTGGAAAAAAAGTATCCAAGATAGTAGACGGCCTCACTAAAATCAGAGGCGTGTTTGAATACGGCACCTCTGCTCAGGCAGAAAATTTTCGCAAAATGCTCTTCACGCTCAGCGAAGACGTGCGGGTGATCTTGATCAAACTGGCCGACCGCCTGCACAACATGCGCACCCTCGAAAGCATGCCACGCAACAAGCAGTTGCGCGTATCAAACGAAACAATTTACCTCTATGCCCCGCTGGCTCACCGCCTTGGCCTGAATGCCATCAAAACTGAGTTGGAAGACTTATACCTGCGCTTCACCGACTTTAACTCCTACCGCGATATTGCCAATAAAATTGACGAAACCCGAGCATCACGCAGCCGTTTCATCAAACAATTTGTACTGCCGGTCAAAGAAGAAATTGATGGGTTAAAAATCGGATACGAGATCAAAAGCCGGCCTAAGTCAATCTATTCCATTTTTAATAAGATGAAAAAGCAAAACATACCCTTTGAAGAGGTGTATGATTTGTTTGCCATACGGATTATACTGGATGCACCGCTCGAGCAGGAAAAATCGTATTGTTGGCAGGTGTACTCCATCGTAACCGATCATTACACGCCCAATCCTGACCGGCTGCGTGACTGGATCAGTACACCCAAAGGCAACGGGTATGAATCACTGCACACCACGGTAATGGCCAAAAATGGTCACTGGGTAGAGGTGCAGATCCGCACCAAACGCATGGATGAGATTGCTGAAAAAGGATATGCCGCCCACTGGAAATACAAAGACAATACAGCCAAGTATGAATCGAATCTGGAGAAGTGGGTGGTGCGCGTGCGCGAAACACTGGAGAAGCAAGACCTGTCAGCCCTTGAGTTTGTAGATGATTTTAGAGGTAACCTGTTTAGCGATGAAATCTTTGTCTTTACTCCGAGAGGAGAATTGAAAACCATGCCCACCGGGGCCACCGCCCTTGACTTTGCCTTTGAAATTCACACCGATATTGGCGCGAAATGCATCGGTGCCAAAATCAATCAAAAGTTAGTACCAATCAATCACGTATTAAAAAATGGTGATCAGATTGAAATCCTTACCTCATCAAAACAAAAACCCAATGAAGATTGGCTGAGGTTTGTTACCAGTACCAAGGCTAAGACAAAGATTAAAGATTTGCTGAAAGAAGACAGGCGCAAAGTAGCCGAAGAAGGCAAAGAAATTTTGACCCGCAAAATGCGGCAGAATAAAACAGAAATAAACAGCCGATTGTACGAGCGCCTGCGCGACTTCTTTAAAGTGAGCTCGCAATTGGAACTACTGTATAAGATTGGCAAAGGCATCATCACTGCTACTGACCTGAAAAAATTTCAGGAGTACAAACCTACGGCTCCTATTAAAAAACAAACGGCATCAGAATTGGCCGATGCCAAAGCCGTGGAACAGGAAATAAAAAAGAAACACGAAGAAGATACATTGCTGATTGGTGAAGACATGGATGTGGTAGATTATAAACTGGCCAAGTGCTGCTCACCTATACCGGGCGATGATGTTTTTGGCTTTGTGACGGTAAGCGAAGGAATAAAAATCCACCGCGCCAATTGCCCCAATGCTCCGGAACTCTTGGCTAACCACGGCAACCGAGTTATTAAAGCCAAGTGGACCAGCCAGCATGAGTTATCCTTCCTTACCGGGCTCAGAGTAATAGGCACTGACCGCGTGGGGCTTATCAACGATGTGAGCAAAGTAATTTCCGAAGAACTGAAGGTTAATATGAGTTCGCTTGCCTTTAATACAGATCACGGCATTTTCAATGGAGAGATCATGCTTTATGTAAATGATACACGGCATTTAGAGATGCTCATCAGCAAGCTCGAGAAAGTAGAGGGTGTGGTGCAGGTGAGCCGGTTTGATCGGGTAGGCGATAAGCTAACCTGAACTGTTTTTTATAGCCCGCTACCCTCACAAGCCGCACGAGTTGGCTTAATTCGGATTAATGAATTACTTCTATATACTGTTTTTGATTTTATAATCCAGCAATACTCATTCGTCAACAACTTCCACATCCACCCTTATGTTTTTGCGGGCATGAACGCTGTTTTTGTCGTGAATCATGCGGCTGCCGCCCCATCCTTTCACACTAACCCTTGAGTCGGAGATACCCTGTGCCAATAACCACTCTCGGATTACCTCGGCTCTAGCCTCAGATAATTCTTTGGCTGACCCGGTTTCTGTTTTTACATCTTTGGTGAGCGCAAAGAAATCATGACTCGGCCCCATATAAATGATTTTTCCCCGGCCATTTCCATTGGTGTGCCCATGTAAAGTTATTTTCATGGTTGGTTTCTCATTCATCAACTGCAGCAAACTGTTGAGTTGATACTTCGAATCGGGTAGCATAATGGCTGCATCGTTGTAAAAATACACGTTGTACAGGGTGGATATGTCTCCTTTGTGTATTCTTGACAATCCGAAATTAATCATGTAATAATTCCCTACCAATGCAACGTGAGGCTTTAGCGTGTCAGCTTCCGTATTTTTATAATTGATATCTAACTGTTCTTTTCTGAATCCGAAAACAGTTGAGATTAAAGTAAGTTGCCCACTCTTTGTTCCCGGGTTAGGTAAACTGAGGTAGGTGTTACCTTTCACTTTGGTGATGAGTCGGCTCCGTTCGGTATCAATTACTTCCACTTCGCCATCCAGCACTTGATTGTTTTGAGCATTATAGAGGCTTAAAAAAACTTGTGTATTGTTTAATGTCTGAGGAATATAAACGGGTTTTGCTTTTGGGTTTTCCACCACTTCAGTAACAATCTGTGGTGCCGGTTTCACCTCTTCTTCTTTAGGTTCTTCAGTTTTAACAGGTTCAACCTTTACCGGCTCGGCCGTTTTAGGCGTGACCACTGGATTTTGTTTGGCGGTTACAGTTTGGGTTGGCTCTTTTTCAGAAAAAATTGGGTCGGTATGCTGAGCGCCAACTTTGATCACCCTTACCCAAGCTTCTACAAATTTTCCTTCTTCCCTGATTTTCAGCATTTGCTCTACAGATTCTTTGAAATCAGGATACTGATCTAAATACACGTAATAGAATTTGCGAGCTTCATCCAGACCATATGAGGTATGAAGTCCGCTCTCATTTAACTTGGTAGAATACCGCTCGGCATAATCTTTTTGGTTGGAAAAGAAGGCCGCTACTACAATGTAGTTTCCTTTGGGCAGGGTGTTTTCTTGTGATTTTGCAGCAATCGTGAGCAAAATGAAAAATAAGGATAAAGCACAACTGTAGATTTTTTTCATCGGTCTGTTGTTTTGAAATTGAAGGTTAAGAGATGTGGCCGGGCTACCTTGTCGGGTATAAATAATCCGAGAGACCACTTCATGTAAGGTTTGCGTTTGGTTTGGTCAAATTTATTTAAGAAAAAGCGATTATTCCAATTTTTAATCTGATAAGCAAAATAAACAGGTGTAATTAGGCTTTTATAAAAATTTTATTTGGCGCTAAAACCCAAGATGACCGAAATTATTAGCCCATTGGCGGATATAGTTGAGATGATGCTTTCCTCTTTATACTTTCTATTTTTGCTGAAAAAATTCAAGTGCAGGCTGTAATCTTAGCAGGCGGACAAGGTACCCGGATGCATTCTTTAAATGCCGACCTCCCCAAACCGATGTTGCCGGTTGGCGGCAAGCCGTTACTTCAGCATCAAGTGGAGTGGCTGAAAAATTTTGGAATATCAGAAATTATCTTGTTGGTAAATCATCAAAAAGAGGCGATCATTTCTTTCTTTGCCGATGGTGAGAAGTTTGGCATTCCGATCAGCTATTATGAAGAAAAGATTCCCCTTGGCACCGTAGGTGGTGTGAAAGCAATTGAAAATAAAATCAAAGACGATTTTATTTTGCTGTATGGAGATGTCATGGTGGATATAGACCTTCATCGCCTGCAAAGATTCCATACCCAAAAAACAAGTGAGTGTACGTTAGTAGTTCACCCCAATGATCACCCGCATGACAGTGATTTGGTCGAAATAGATGAGGAGATGAAAATTGTGGCGTTTCATCCAAAGCCACACAATCCGGCCAGGTATTACCGAAATTTAGTGAATGCGGGAGTTTACCTTTTTGCACCATCCATTTTTAATTTTCTGAAGAAGGATATAAAAGCCGACTTTGGTAAAGACATTTTTCCGAAAATTATTAATCAGCTGAAAATGGTTGGCTATAACACCACCGAGTACCTGAAAGACATGGGTACCCCCGAAAGACTGAAAAAAGTAAATGAAGATTTTCTTTCCGGAAGAATTGCAGCAAAGAATTTAATCAGGAAACAGAAAGCTATTTTTTTAGACCGCGATGGTGTACTCAACGAAGACAGCCACCTGGTGTCAAGTGTTGGCGAACTTGCAATCTATCCTTACTCGGGAAGCGCGGTAAAAAAAATTAATGACTCCAATTACCTTACCATTGTAGTCACCAACCAATCGGTAATAGCTCGTGGCAAAATATCAGAAGAAGATCTGCGGGTGATCCACAACAAGCTCGATACCGTACTCGGCCACGATCATGCCAAACTCGATGCAATTTATTATTGTCCGCACCATCCTGACAAAGGATTTGCAGGAGAAAACTCAAAATATAAAATCGACTGTCAGTGTCGCAAACCCAAACCAGGCATGTTGCTTGATGCTGCCAACGATTTTAATATCGGTTTGAATGAGTCTTTTTTTATTGGAGATGCCGATCGCGATATTGAAGCCGGATTTCGAGCAGGGGTTACTACTGTAGGGGTAATGACAGGCAAAGGAATGATTGGCAGTAAACTTCGCCCGGATTATTTTTTCAGAAACCTGGCCGATGCGGTTGACTTCATTATTGATGAGCCTTATCGGTCGATTTTCGATCAGGTAAAAAAAATAGTGCAGAAATCAGGTAAAAAACCTTTTGTTATTTCGTTGGCAGGTAACACGCGGTCAGGCAAATCATCGCTGGCTACTTATTTGTTAAAACGATTTGTCAAAGAAAATCAATCGGTGCTGCGGATTAACTTAGACGATTGGATTCTACACCGTAAAGAACGAAAAACTTTTTCTGTAGCAGATAGTTTTCAACTGCCCAAACTGATAGCAGATGTAGAAAAAATACTGCATGGAAAAACTGTAGAGTTGCCGGGGTATTCGCCCCATCCCAGTTGGGAAGCGATACCGGCTACGTATCGTCTTAAAAATGAATCCATTGTTTTGATCGAAGGCGTGGTGGCGTTAGCTGATGAAAAACTGAGAGCCTTTTCAGACCTTCGCCTGTTCAAACAAATAAAACCAAGCGAACAAAAAAAACGGTTTGTTGAATTTTACCGATGGAAGGGAATGGACTCAGAATCCATCGAAACACTTTATCTCAATAGAAAAGCAGGTGAGTATGATATTGTTGAGAAGCACGAACAATTTGCTGACCTTGTCATTTAATTTGTTTTCATGATCATTACACGAACGCCCTTTCGAATCAGTTTTGTAGGCGGGGGCTCAGACCTTCGCAGTTTCTATGAGCAGCATGCCGGAGCAGTACTGAGTACGTCCATCAACAAGTACATGTATATCTCGTCACACAAGTTTTTTGAAGAAGACAAAATCCGTGTGAAATATTCCAAAACTGAAACGGTAACCGGTACGCGCGAACTTCAGCATCCTATTCTTCGTGCGGTGTTGGATGAATTTAATGTAAAAGGAGGCTTAGAATTCAGTTCAATTGCAGATGTACCGGCCGGTACCGGCCTGGGGTCGTCATCGTCATTTACTGTTGGGCTGCTGCATAATCTTCATGTACTTTTTCATAAATCATTTTCAAAAGAACAGTTGGCCAGGGAAGCTTGTCGGGTGGAGATTGAATTACTCAATGAACCGATTGGTAAGCAAGATCAATATGCTGCAGCCATGGGAGGTCTAAACGTGATTGAGTTTCGCCCCAATGGCACGGTGGTAGTTGATCCGATTAAACTCAACCCCGAAGCACAAGATCAGCTACAAAAAAACTTATTAATGTTTTATACAGGAGATCAGCGCAGCGCTTCTGTAATTCTCTCAGAACAAAATAAAAACAATACCAAAGAAGATAAATTCAAATCACTAAAGCAGATGGTGGGGCTGGTGTATGAAATGAAAAATGCTCTGACAACAAATGGCTTCGATGACTTTGGAAAAATACTTCATGAAAACTGGATGCTGAAGAAAACATTGGCATCGGGCATCACCAACTTGGCGATTGATGAGGCATACCAAACAGCAATGAAGAATGGCGCATTAGGCGGAAAATTGCTGGGCGCTGGCGGTGGTGGTTTTCTTTTATTTTATTGCCCGCTGCATCAACAGGAAAAATTAATTGCTGCATTGAAACCGTTTCGTAAGTTTGATTTTAAATTTGATGAAGAAGGAACCAAATTAATTCATATCTCAGATGAATGACACCCGTCTCACCATAGAAAATTATCTTTCGCTGGTAAAAGATACTATTGATCAGCTCAATCGCGAACAGATAGAGAAAGTGATAGAGTCATTCTTGCGCGCATATCACTCCGGAAACACTATTTATATTTTTGGTAATGGAGGCAGTGCAGCTTCGGCCACCCATGCCACGGGCGATTTGGTAAAAGGAGCTTCGTTTGGAATGGAGAAAAGATTTCGCGTGATGAGTTTGGTTGATAATCTTCCGGCACTCATGGCCATTGCCAACGATATTTCATACGATGATATTTTCATTGAGCAATTGAAAAATTTCATCAAACCGGGCGATGTGGTCGTGGGTATTTCTGGTTCAGGCAATTCGACTAACGTAGTGAAGGCCATGCAATATGCCAAAGACAAGGGCGTGCAGACAATCGCATTTTGTGGCTATACTGGAGGAAAAATAAAATCACTGGCTGATATTTCAATCCACTCTGTGGCGATGGATATGGAAGTGGCCGAAGATATTCACATGATCGTTTTCAACGTGATCAAAAAAGAAGTAATGCGCAGACTGCGTGGCAGCAACACATCCATGGGCACAACCTATGATGAGCGACTGAGGTAATTTGTATTACCTTACCCTGTTTTCTCCACTTTCACTTTACCTCAAGTTCATCTTTAGAAGGAAGCTTGGGAAAAGGATTGTGTGGTTCTGTTTGATACCAAAATGCCACCGTTGCAATATCATCTTGTAACGGAAGGTAACGGCCATCGTTGCGCCAGCCAAGATCTTGAATAGTCACCCTCAGGTCTTTTTCAAAACGGATGGGATCGGTAATGTGCCAACGGTACATTCCAAAGCGCTGCATATTGTTATAATGCCCATCGCCACGAATGACTTGGTGCAGTCCTGCGTAGGGCGTATTAAATACCGTGTATTCTACCGATTCATTTCCGCGCTCGTCTTTTTGCCGTGAATCAAAATCATACGAACCACAGAAATAATCTTCCGTGCCTGTGCCGCAAATGGTCGGGAATTTATCATCGCCATCCATAAAAAACTTGATTTCTCCCTCGCCCCACCAGCCGTTGTCGTGCGATTCATAAGCCATGAATGTTCCTACGTAATGACCTTTGCCTTTTACCTGATCAAGAATGGTATAGTCTTGTTTGTAGGGAACACGGTCAACCCTGCGGAACTGAGCATGAAGGTACGCGGCATCTGACGGCACTTCGGTGAGGGCATAATCGATTTGATAATACAAGATCATGTCTTTGTCGTCTGTATTTTCCATGGTGATCTTACATTTCTTGCGAAAGGGCATTGGCCAATAACAATTAAAAGCGCTGCCGGGATTTACCGTTACAGCTAGTGAAGTAAGCTGGGCATACTTTTGCCAGGCCATACCAAAAAAATCTCCCACGGGCACTTCAATGGATGGAGATGCTTCATCGTCCCAATAAAAACGGAGAATAGAGTAACGCCAGTTTCCTGTGGGTGTCATCCAAATGTGTTGAAGGGCACCCGGCCCGGCTACTTCAGCCAGCGTGAAAATTGTTTTTGATTTGATCTTCACACTTGGACTTAATTTCCAACCTTGACCCAAATCGCGTGCCGCTTGTGAGCCGGTGCCATCGGTGGCCATTCCACCTTTTCCTTTTTCACCGGTAAAATTTTCAGGTGAGATCGACCGTGTCTTGGCATCTGAAAGACGGAAGAGATTTCCTATGCCAGTATGGATGCCGTCAAATTTCTGGGCATAAACAGATAAATTCAGCAACATAGCGGCAACAAGTAGACGGGTTTTCATATTCTTAATTTTTTTTTGAAAAAGATAATGAGAACAAATCCATTTTGCAACGGTTCGTTTTATTTGCTCGCTCCTAAATTCAATCCATCTTTGTTTCCCTTCACAAATACCTCAAACCCATTAGCCAAAAAACCTGAACCATAACCACACAACTGACACGTAGCCCCAATGATACTGAGCAACCCCACCTTCAGGCTTTTTTCCTGAAAGGAGGAAAAAATTAATATCATTCCATAATACAGTGCAATCACTGAAATAAAAATTTTAAAAATGATCGGGCTGATTATTGAACCAATAATTCCTACAATCAGGAAAATTAAAAAAGCGCTTGGAAAAAAATGGGTAAGTTTCAATTCCTTTCGGTGATGACAAAAAATATTAATACGGGCGGCACCAAACCGAAATACTTGTCTGAAAAAACTCTTGAATGTTGACCTGCGCTTGTGGTAAACAAAAGCATCGGGAATTAGCAGAACGGAGTATCCGGCTTCTAAAATGCGAATGCTCAACTCAATGTCTTCACCACAAGTCATCGAAGAAAATCCATTCATCTGCTGAAAAATTTCTTTTTTCACTCCCATGTTAAATCCCCGAGGGTTGTAGGTATGCAGTTGCTTTTTACCCCCGCGTATTCCGCCTGTGGTCAGGTAAGAGGTCATGGCAAAGCTGATGGCTTTTTGTGTGTCAGAAAATGATTCATGTGCAGCATCGGGTCCGCCAAAGGCATCGGTCTTATTTTGTAACAGAAACGAATGAAGATGGTTTAAATAATCTTTTGGAAGAATTACATCCGAGTCAAGAAAGATTAAATAGCCGCCTTTAGCATGTGCGGCCCCTAAATTTCGCGAAGGGCTGATTGCCAGTTTGGGCCGATGCAGATGCTCAACGCGTAGATGATTTTTAAACCCGGCAATGATGTTGGCCAAAATATCACTTGGACTGCCATCGGCAATAATCACCTCAAACCCATCGAAAGAAGAAACCGGAAGATTTAACTCTGTAAAACTAGCCAGCAGCTCGTTGATTTCATCGGGGCGATTGAAAGCGGGAATAATGAATGAATAAAACAAGCAGGTGATAATTTGAGTTAACTGCAAAAGTAATGGTTGGGCAATGAAGCAAAAAACAGTACTTTTGGCTTCCGATTTTTTCGCCTATGAAACTGATGTTTTAATTCCGGCATGTCTTAGAGACCGTTCGGCATTGCCTTTGGCCAACCCAAAAGGTTTAGTTACTACTGTCGAGGTTATTTTTTTAAATCAGTTTCAACTATGAATTTTTTTTCACGTATTCAATCATTTTTTCGTCTGTTTATCAAAGCTATAAAAGGCGATGAGCAGAATTTTACAGAGGGCAGTATCAATCGTGCCATCTTTCTTTTATCTGTTCCTATGATTTTGGAAATGGCCATGGAGTCGGTATTTGCGGTGGTCGATATTTTTTTTGTAAGCCGGCTGAACAACAGCGATGCCGTGGCCGTGATTGGACTGACTGAGTCATTACTGGCCATTGTATATTCAGTTGCCTGGGGAATCAGTATGGGGGCAACGGCATTGGTGGCAAGACGAGTAGGCGAGAAAGATAATGCGGGTGCGGCTGTAGCAGGTGTGCAGGCCATTTGGACAGGTGCTGCGTTTTCGGTTTTGATTTCAGGTGCAGGAATTTTTTTCTATGAAGATTTACTGCGGTTGATGGGCGCTTCTGATGCAGTGATTGCCAGCGGATCTGGGTTTACTCAATGGATGTTGACCGGCAATATGACCATCATGATGTTATTTTTGATCAATGGTATTTTTCGCGGAGCCGGAAATGCAGCCATCGCCATGCGGGTGTTGTGGGTTGCCAACCTGTTCAACATAGTGCTTGACCCTATTTTGATTTTCGGCTTAGGGCCGATTCCCGCATTTGGTGTGGAGGGTGCAGCCATATCAACAAACATAGGTCGAGGCATTGGTGTGATCATACAATTGTATTATTTGTTTTCAGGTAAAAGTATTGTCAAGTTATCGGCACAGAATTTTAAAATAGATTGGAAAATCATCTGGCAGGTAGTTGAAGTCTCGGCCGGAGGCACCGGGCAATTTTTGATTTCGTCAGCAAGTTGGGTATTTCTATCACGCATCATCGCTCAATTTGGCAGCACTGCCATTGCCGGCTACACCATTGCCCTTCGGGTTATTGTGTTTACGATCTTGCCTTCGTGGGGCATGGCCAATGCGGCCGCCACGCTGGTGGGACAAAACTTAGGTGCCAACCAGCCTGAACGTGCTGAAAAATCGGTTTGGAAAACTGGATTTTACAACATGGTTTTCCTTGCTTTAATCATGATCGTTTTTTTATTTTTCTCATCACCCATACTTCGCTTTTTTACTTCCGATACTCAGGTAGTTAACTATGGAACTCAGTGTTTGCAAATTGTAGCTTTAGGATATTTGTTCTATGGATACGGCATGGTTATTACACAATCATTTAATGGAGCCGGTGATACCAAGACTCCTACACTGTTGAACTTGTTTGGTTTTTGGTGCTTTCAAATTCCATTGGCGTATGCGTTGGCAATTTACCTTGACTGGGGACCGAATGGAGTATATGCGGCCATCGCCATTGCCGAGTCGGCCATAGCCGTAGCTGGAATAATTTTATTCAGAAAAGGAAAATGGAAAACCGTGAAAGTATGATAGCCGGTGTCTCCATGCCGTTGTAGCAACCGATCATCGTAGAAAGATTGACTGATTGAAAATTGATCGGTTAGATTTTATTTCCTCTAAAAAACTCTTCAATGGTCATTCGTTTTTTTCCTTCGGGCTGAAACTCGAGAATGGAAACCCATCCGTCCTGAACTTTAATTTTTAGAAAAGTTTTATTGTCGGTTTCAATCTGCCCGTGGTCTACACTTGATTGCCGATTGCCAACGGCTGGCTCAACTTTGTATAGCTTAAAATTTTTCTCATTTAACTTTGCCCACGCTGCCGGATAAGGACTTAATCCTCTCACAAAATTGTGAATGGCTTCAGCAGGTTGGTTCCAGTTTATTTCACAAGTCTCTTTGAAAATTTTTGGTGCGTGCGTCAGCACATGTGATTCGTCTTGCGGTTGTGGTTGAATTGTTCCGGCTTCAATTGCTTTTACAGTTTTTAATACCAACCACGCACCTTTGTTCATAAGCCGGTGATACAAGCTGCCGGCATCGTCATCACGAAGAATAGTCTCTTTCTCCTGAAACAGAATACTGCCGGTGTCAATCTCATGCTTTAGAAAAAAAGTAGTTATTCCAGTTTCCTTTTCTCCGTTGATGATGGCCCAGTTAATCGGAGCAGCTCCGCGGTATTGTGGAAGTAGCGAAGCGTGAAGATTAAACGTGCCCAATGCAGGCATGGTCCACACTACTTGGGGCAACATCCGGAAGGCCACTACTATTTGCAAATTGGCTTGGTAGCTTTTCAATTGATTAATGAATTCGGGTGATTTTAAATTGGTTGGCTGAAGAACCGGTATACCGTGTTTTACAGCACACTCTTTAACCGGTGAGGCCGTTAGCTTTTGTCCGCGTCCTTGTGGTTTGTCAGGTGCGGTAACTACGGCAACTACACTGAATTTATTTTTGACTAACACTTCTAAGCTGGGTACAGCAAATTCTGGCGTACCCATAAAAATAATTTTCAATGAATTCATCAGTCTCTCAATTCTTTTCGCATGTATTTTTTACAGATCGGGCACCCTGTCCATAGGTGGGCGCGGGCCGGGCAATAGCTTCTTCCAAAATAAATCATTTGAAGATGTACGTTATTCCATTTTTCTTGCGGAATCAATCGCTTCAGGTCTTTTTCGGTTTGCTCTACACGTTTGCCGTTGGATAATCCCCACCGATAAGCAAGTCGGTGAATGTGTGTATCAACCGGGAAGGCCGGGATACCGAACCATTGTGTCATCACCACCGAAGCTGTTTTATGACCAACAGAAGGAAGAGCTTCCAGTTCTTCAAAAGTGGAGGGAACTTCTCCATTGTATTTTTCTACCAATATTTTTGAGAGGCCGGCAATGCCTTTTGATTTCATGGGTGATAACCCGCAGGGCTTGATGATGTCTCGTATTTCGTCAACGGTTAATTTCATCATGTCTAATGGATTATTGGCCAGCTTGAAAAGGTGTGGTGTGGTTTTATTCACACGCTCATCGGTGCATTGAGCCGAAAGCAAAACTGAAATGAGAAGTGTGAAAGCATCCTTGTGATGGAGGGGTACTTCCGGATTAGGAAAATAATGATCAAGTATTTTTAAAATATCGTTTACTTTTTCTGATTTGGTCATGGATATAACAAATACTTTTCTCTCATTTTTTTGTAAGCAGTCAAGTCTTTCTTCCAGCTTTTTCGGATTGTGTCTTCACGGATGCCCTGCTTGATTTGTTCTTTTAATAACCGGGTTCCGGCAAGGGTATTAAAATAATTATTAAAAAATTTTTCTTTATCAGGAGAATCCTTGTAAAGTTGAAGCAGGTATTTCAGTTCAATACGGTTGCCGGGATGTTCGTTTCGCAAATCCACTCCATAACAGACTTTGTTTTTGTACAACGGGTTTTTGTCCATGCCCGGAGTATCCTGAGGTGTGAATTGAAAAGGCTGGTTTTTAAAATCCGGGCTTCCCAAAATTTCAAAAGGCATCTTCGTTCCGCGGCCCACACTCAAAACGGTTCCTTCGAATAAACAAAGTGACGGATACAGGGCAACCGCATGATCATTGGGCAAATTAGGTGAAGGTTTTATAGGCAACGAGTATTTTTTTTGGTGATCGTAATTTTTCATTTTTACTACAAACAGGTTGCATTTTATTTTGTTGGCCAGCCAATTTTCTCCGTTGATCATTTGTGCCAACTCGCCAACGGTGAGCCCGTGAACAATCGGTATAGGATGCATGCCCACAAAAGATTTCAGGGTAAGATCAAGCACGGGCCCATCAACAAAATGCCCATTGGGATTAGGCCGGTCGAGGATGATTAATTTTTTTCCGTTCTCGGCACATCCTTCCATCAGGTAGTGCATAGAACTGATGTAAGTAAAAAAACGAGTGCCCACGTCTTGTATATCAAAGATGACAATGTCCACATCTTTTAAATCTTCTGCAGTTGGTTTTTTATTTTTCCCATATAAGGAAGTGATGGGTACTCCGGTTGCCGGGTCAATGGAATTACCCACAGTTTCACCCGCATCGGCTACTCCGCGAAAACCATGTTCGGCTGAAAATATTTTTTTGATATTGATATTCAAGTGTTGTAAAGAATCAACTAAGTGAACTTTGCCGATCAGCGAAGTTTGATTGACCATGAGCGCTACAGCTTGCCCCTTAATCATGGGCAAGAGCACATCGAGTTGTTCGGCACCGGTAGTTATTTTTTGTGCAGACGAAAAAAGAATTGGTCCACACATCCATGTTATGAGTAGAAAGATTTTTTTGAGGGTCATGTCACTACATTTTCGTTATTTTGCAAGGTAACGCATCATTTTGAACATTTCTTATTTCATATCTAAAAGAATACGCAAGTCAGAGTCTGGTAGTTTTTCATCTACCATTCATAAAGTGGCCGTAGTTACCATTGCTATCGGATTATCGGCAGCTATTGTTTCCTTTTTGATTATGCTCGGGTTTCAATCCGGGGTAAAAGAAAAGATGTACGGCTTCAGCCATCATTTGCTTATTACAAAATTTACCATGAATAATGCAGTGGCTGAGCAACCGTTTAATTACGATATTGATTTGTATAAAAATCCCGGAAAACTTCCTTTCATCAAGCACATACAAGAGTACGGCCATAAGCCGGGATTGATCAAGACCGATAACGAGGTGCTGGGTATTGTTTTTAAAGGCGTTGCAAAAAGTTTTGATCGCCTGGCTTTTAATGAAAATATAGTTGAAGGAAAATTTATTGCTTTTTCTGACTCGGGGTATTCGCATGAAATTGTGATTAGCCGCATTATTGCAAATAAAATCAGGGCAAATGTGGGCGATGCGATTATTCTTCATTTTTTTCAAAATCCTCCACGCTATCGCAAACTAAAAATTGTTGGCATTTATGAAACGAACCTATCAGATTACTTTGACAGCCGTGTGGTGATTGGAGACCTCAGGCTGGTGCAGCAACTGAACGGTTGGTCGGCTAATCAGGCGGGGGGGCTGGAAGTACAGATTGATTTGAATTATTATTCAGGTTTTGAACTGTGGAAAAAAGAAATAGCCGGCTACTCTAACGCCATTAGCGAACGAATTATCAATAACCCCGAAGAACCAAATAAATTTGCCCGAACACTTTCGGCTATTTGGAATTTTAGTTTTGATCATGATCGTGCCGCGCTGGATGATGCCCAACAGCAGATTGGCGAATCGATGGATTATGATTTGAATATTGAAACTGTGCGCGATAAGTACGTGCAGGTATTTGAGTGGCTGGATTTAGTAAAACGTCAGGTGCACATTTTACTCACCATCATTTTGATTGTGGTGAGTGTGAATATGATTTCCGTAATTTTAATTTTAGTGATGGAGCGAACACCCATGGTTGGGCTGCTCAAAGCGATGGGCGCATCGAATAAACTGGTTCGATCAGTCTTTGTTTATAACGGAATGAGTTTAGTAGCCAAAGGTTTGATGATAGGAAATATTATTGGAGTAGGCTTTTGTTTGATGCAGAGCCAATTTCATTGGGTTAAACTCAACCCGCATGATTATTACATGAGTTATGTGCCGGTTGAGTGGAGTTGGTTTACAGTGATTGCTCTGAACCTGATTGTTTTTGCCGTGGTGTCAGTTGTGCTGCTTCTGCCGGCTCGGTTTATTTCGCGGATACAGCCGGTGCAGGCAATACGGTTTGATTGAGGTTATTTGTATTTCTTAAACCAACTGCGCACGGCCATCTGAAGTACTCCCATAAATCCTTCTTTAAAAATACCAACTGACATTTTTGATTGTCCCAGGGTGCGGTCAGTAAAGATGATGGGCACTTCGGTAATCCGAAAGCCATACTTCCACGCCAGAAACTTCATCTCAATTTGGAAAGCATAGCCTACAAATTTGATTTTTTCTAATGGGATCTTTTCAAGCACGGTCCTGCGGTAACAAACAAACCCGGCCGTGGTGTCATGAATGGGAACGCCCGTAATGAGGCGAACATACCGGCTGGCAAAATAAGATAACAGTACGCGTTTCATGGGCCAGTTTACCACGTTTACACCCGAAGAGTAGCGTGAACCTACGGCCAGATCAAATCCGTTTTCGGCACAAGCCAGGTAGAGCCGGTTCAGGTCACGTGGATCATGCGAAAAATCGGCATCCATTTCAAGAACATAATCGTATCCGTTTTTGAGTGCAAACTTAAACCCTTCAATGTAAGCGGTGCCCAAACCAAGTTTGCCGGCCCGCTCAATCAGATGCAATTTTGTCAGGGCGTGGCTGTTTAACAGCTTTTGTTGTTCTTTAATCAGGTTTGCTGTACCATCGGGTGAATTATCATCTATAATGAGTAGATGAAAATCCTTTGGTTGCTCCATCACTGCCCGGATGATGGCTACAATGTTTTCTTTTTCATTGTAGGTGGGTATGATAACCAATGCGTTGCTCACAGTAGATTTTAATTCTTAAAAATATCATTTTTGTGGCACAACGATGAATAAAAAGATCAAAGATTTTTTTCTTGAGGGCAGGCACACCCTGCTGATTATTTATTTTTTGGCAGCCCTTATTGCTTCGATACAGCAATATTTTGGTGGCGAAAAGAAGCTCAATGATCAATTGCCGGCCTATACCCACTACAATAATTATATTATTTTCAAACAGTCGTTTTTTCATTTAAAGCAAGCCGCTGATTTGTATGCGCCATATACGGCTGAGCAATACGACCTATATAAATACAGCCCCACGTTTGCCTTGCTTTTCTCGTTCTTTGCCTACTTGCCAGATGGGTTGGGGCTTTTATTATGGAACGTATTAAATGCGTTTGCCCTTTTTTTTGGAGTGCGCATGTTGCCGCTTACGATTCAGCAAAAAAATGGGGTGCTTCTATTCGCCCTTGTCGAGATGCTAACCAGTTTACAAAATGCTCAGAGCAATGCGCTGATAGCCGGACTTCTTGTTTTTGCATTTGCATTAATGGAGGAAAAAAGATTTTTTTTGGCTTGCGTTTGCATCTCCTTAACGGTGTTTATCAAGTTGTTTGGAATTTTTGCTTTTGCACTTTGCCTGATGTATCCGCAGCGTTGGAGAATGGTCGGGTATTCTATTGGAATCATCATCATGTTGGCGTTGCTGCCTTTGTGTTTAATTGAATTTCACTCACTGATTAGCTGCTATCACAGTTGGTGGCGGCTTTTGCAAAGTGACTATGTTCCCAACTCGCTTTCTCTGACGGGTGCCATTAGAGCCTGGTTTAAGGTTGATGTTTCAAAAAATGCTGTATTGCTTTTAGGCCTTTTGCTGTTTGCGGTTCCCTTCATCCGTATAAAGCAATTTGCTTTTTTAAATTATCGCCTGATTGTCTTTTCCACGATTTTGGTCTGGATGATTGCCTTCAATCATAAGGCCGAATCGCCCACTTTTATAATAGCCATAACAGGAATTGGATTGTGGTACTGGGTCTCATCTCTGCCGGAAAAGCCGAAAAGAATATTAGCTGCCTTTGCGCTGATCTTCACATCACTATCCACTACTGATCTATTTCCTAATTTTATTCAGGATAATTATTTCGATGTGTTTTCAGTGAAGGCCATTGCACCAATTGCAATTTACCTGGGGATGCTGTATGAACTTATTTTCAGAACAGAAAAAATAGTTCTTCCACCTGAAACTAAGCGAGCTCGGCAATAGGTGTTCGGCCGCCCTTGGTTATGTCTCCGATTTTTACCAACACGGTGGCATCAACCGGAAGAAAAATATCCACCCGTGAACCAAACTTGATGAATCCAAATTCTTCACCCTGCTGCATGGGTTGGCCTTCTTTTACGTACCATTTTATTCTCCGAGCTAACGCGCCAGCAATCTGACGGAAGAGAATCTCTGTTCCGTTTTCCATTTTAGCAACAATGGTTGTGCGTTCGTTTTCAGTACTTGATTTAGGGTGCCAGGCCACCAGGTATTTTCCCGGATGATATTGGCAATAAGTAATCATTCCGGCTACAGGCATCCGGTTTACGTGCACATTTACAGGAGACATAAAAATGGAAACCTGCTTACGCCTGGATTTCAGGTATTCAGGTTCTTCGGTTTCTTCAATAACTACTACTTTGCCATCGGCCGGGGCAAGAACCTGTTTTTTATGAACAGGAATTGTAAAGACGGGGCTTCTGAAAAACTGAAGGAATATTAAATAAAAAATTATTCCTGTAGCAATGATTACAATTCTGATAATGGATCCGGCAAAAAAATAATCGGCCGCCCAAATGAGTCCAACCAAAACGATCAATAAAATAAATAATAACGTGCGGCCTTCTTTATGGATTGTCATCATTCAAAAATTAAAATTCAAAATTAGTCATTAAGGTTAAATCTTGAATGTTAAATCCTGAACATTGAGTTTTTAGTATCCACCTCTGAATTTGTAGGTTTTTGCCACCTTATCAATAGCCACCATGTAGGCAGCAATGCGCAGCGAAACCTTGTATTCTGTTGCCGTTTTATAAACCGTGCCGAAGGCATCTTTCATAATGCGGTCGCTCCTGCGGTTTACGCGCTCGGCAGTCCATTTATACCCCAGGCGGTTTTGCACCCACTCAAAATAAGAAACAGTTACTCCACCTGCATTGGCCAAAATATCAGGTACTACGCTGATGCCTTTTTCATAGATGGCAGAATCTGCTTTAGATGATGTGGGGCCATTGGCACCCTCTACAATCAGTTTAGCCTGAATTTTACTGGCATTTCCGGCTGTGATTACATCTTCGGTGGCTGCCGGAACCAGCACATCTACGGGCAGGGTAAGAATATCACCGCTACCGATTTTTTCGGCTTGTGAGAAACCATCCAATGATCCTTTATTGTTATCGCGGTATTTTACGGCTGCTTCAATGTCAATTCCATTTTCATTGAAATACGCCCCACCCAAATCGCTTATGGCTTGAACTTTTAACCCACGTTCGTGCAACAGACGGGCTGCCCACGAACCTACGTTTCCAAAACCTTGTACTGCACAAGTAGCTTTGTAAGGATTGATTTTCAATTTTTCCATGGCAGCCAAGGCCGAAACCATTACTCCGCGCCCGGTGGCTTCGGTTCTACCCAAAGATCCTCCCATCACAATAGGTTTGCCAGTAACTACGGCAGAAACAGTCATTCCTTTGTTTCGCGAGTATTGATCCATTAACCAGGCCATTTCTCTTGGGCCGGTACCCATATCGGGTGCAGGTATGTCAAGGTCAGGTCCAAACACATCCATCATGGCCTGTGTGTAGGCTCTCATCAATCGCTCAATTTCTCCGGCAGACATTTCGCGGGGGTTGCAAGTAACGCCACCTTTAGCTCCACCGTAAGGGATATCTACTACTGCGCATTTCCAAGTCATCCAGGCAGCCAGCGCCTTTACCTCATCTATGTTTACATGAGGATCAAAGCGAATTCCGCCTTTTGACGGGCCTAATATAGTGGAGTGAATAACCCGGTATCCTTCAAATACCTTTATGCTACCATCATCCATGGTTACCGGAAGAGATACGATCACTTGCTTGGCCGGATTCTTTAAAACATTGTACACTTCTTCTTCCAAACCTAAAATCTGAGATGCTGTTTGGAAACGGGACATCATTGCCTCAAATGGATTTTCTTTTGTTACCAGAGGTGCAGGTTCTATGTATGCCATCTTGTTATGAAATTAGATTTTTTTGATTGTTATGCGAAGATCAATTGGGAGTTGTTATCTCGTCATTTCCTGACCGAAAACGGTTGCAAGATAATAATATTTTAGAAGGACGTACTTTTTGATAGATACAAAAAAACCGCTTTTGAAGCGGTTTTTTTTACGACCGGATTAGTCTTTTTTCTTGGGTTTTTCTTCTTTCTTCTCTGCTTTCTTTTCCTCTTTTTTCTCTTTTTTTTCTTTTTTCTTCTCCTCTTTCTTTTCTTTTTCTTTTTGAGGAGCAGCTTGGGCAACAACTACTGATCCGGCCAGGCAGCAGATCAATACGATCGATAAAAATCTTGCAAATGTTTTCATAGTGTTTTTGTTTGCTACGAATGTACGTATTGCAACAGACCAAGTTTAAAATTCAGGTAATGAAATTTTATTTTTATTTTATTTTAATTGTGACTTAATCCTGTTCATACTATGGTTATATTTTTATCAAAAAAAATGGTGTAGCTGTAAGCCACACCATTTTTTTTTTAACGAGAGGTTGACATTTATCCGATGCTTACTCGTTTAAACTCTGCAACGGCCAGTCCTTTTGAAAAGCTATCAAGGTATTGGGCAACTGTTTTTGAGTTATCTTTAACAAAAGCCTGATGTACTAATGTATTGTCTTTGAAAAACTTTTGGAGTTTTCCTTGGGCAATTTTTTCTACCATGTTAGCCGGTTTGCCTTCTGCTATAATTTGTGCTTTGGCAATTTCCAGTTCTTTTTCAATCACCGTCTTATCAACCGCAGTTTCGTCAACGGCTACCGGGTTCATGGCGGCAATCTGCATGCCTACATCTTTTCCGGCTTCGGTTACATCTTTTCCGTTTACGCCCTTTAATGAAACCAGTACGCCCAGTTTGCTTCCGGCATGGATGTAAGGCACAATGGCCTCTCCGGTCATGTGGATGAATGATGAAACTTCTAATTTTTCTCCGATTTTTCCAACCAACTCGCTGATCTTCTCTGCAATGGTGAGATTACCTGCTTTTTCATTTAACAAGGCTTCTTTACTGGCCGGTTTTTTAGTGAAGGCTGTTTCTGCGATCAGCTTACCCAGGCTTTGAAATTCTTCATTTTTTGCCACAAAGTCGGTTTCGCAATTCAAGGCAATTAACACACCTTCCTTTTTATCATCAGCTATTTTGATAAACACCGATCCTTCTTTGGCATCTTTATCAGAGCGGCTTGCTGAAACTTTTTGGCCTTTCTTTCTTAAAATTTCAATGGCTTTTTCGAAGTCACCGTTGGATTCAGTTAAAGCTTTTTTGCAATCCATCATACCGGCACCGGTCATGGTGCGGAGCTTATTTACATCTTGTGCAGTAATCATATTATTTTAAAAATTTACTAGTTAATGTATTTAAAAAAAAACATCGGCTTAATTGAGCCGATGTTTTTTGGCCGAGGCCGAACATCGGCTAATCGGCTATTATTAGGTAAACAATTATCTTGTTTCTTCTACTTCTTCGTCAATTTTCCGTTTCTCTTCTTCTTCCTTTTTCTGGCCGGCTTCTTCTTTATCTTTTTTGCGTTCCATCAAAGCTTCTTCAATGTTTTTGCCGATATAACCGGTAATCATGGAGATGGACTTAAAGGCATCGTCATTGGCCGGTATGGGGAAGTCGATATCAGAAGGATCAGAGTTGGTGTCTACCATGGCAAACACCGGAATATTCAGTTTCTGTGCTTCGGCTACAGCTATGTGCTCGCGTTTTACATCAATGACAAACAAAGCAGCCGGCAAACGGTTAAGGTCAGAAATACCACCTAACTGTTTTTGCAGTTTGGCTTTTTCGCGCGAAAGCATCAATTTTTCTTTTTTGGTGATGTTTTCGAACGACTCGTCCTTCATCATTTTTTCAATCTGCGAGAGTTTCTTCAATGACTTGCGTATGGTGGCAAAGTTGGTGAGCATACCACCGAGCCAACGCTCAGTAACGTAGGGCATGTTCAAACGAGTAGCCTCTTGTTCTACAATGTCCTTGGCTTGTTTTTTAGTAGCCACGAACATGATTTTGCGACCTGAACGAACGATGTTTTTTATTGAATAAACGGCTTCGTCAAGACACTTCATGGTCTTGTTCAAATCAATCAAATGGATGCCGTTGTTTTCCATATAAATGTACTCGGCCATCCGGGGGTTCCATTTGCGGGTAAGGTGGCCAAAGTGCACACCTGCATCCATTAAATTTTGTACGGTCAATTGCTCTGCCATGTGTATTCGATTAACGCTTGCTGAACTGGAATCTTCTTCTTGCTTTTCTTCTGCCTGGCTTTTTGCGCTCAACCATTCTTGAGTCGCGGGTCAGGAGGCCTTCTTTTTTTAAGGCAGGTCTGTTTTCGGTATTAATGGTAACCAATGCACGTGCAATACCTAGGCGAATGGCTTCGGCTTGGCCTTTTGAGCCGCCACCCTCTACATTTACATTTACGTCATAGTTGGCTTCTGCTTTTGTCAGAGCCAACGCTTGCTTTACAGTAGTTTGAAGAATTTCAGAAGGAAAGTAATCTTTCAGTTCTCTTTCGTTTACTACGATTTGACCTTTTCCGGGTTTTACATAAACCCGTGCTACCGAGGTCTTTCTTCTGCCGATGGTATTGATGATTTCCATGTATTAAAACTTGATTTCTTTAGGTTGTTGAGCCTGATGTTCGTGGTTAGCACCTGCATACACGTGCAAGCTGCGAAACAACTGACGACCCATGGTATTTTTAGGCAACATTCTGCGAACAGAAAGTTCTACTAAACGAGCCGGGTTTTTCTCGCTGATCTGTTTGGGAGTTAATTGTTTTTGGCCACCCGGATAACCAGAGTAGAAAAACAACCTGCGGTTAGTCCATTTTTTACCGGTCATTTTTACTTTATCAGCATTAATCACAATTACATGATCGCCCATGTCGGTAAGAGGGGTATAAGTAGGCTTGTTTTTGCCACGAAGTACTTTGGCTACCTGGCTAGCTAAGCGGCCTAATACCTGATCTTTAGCGTCAACTAACACCCAGCCCTTTTCAGCTGTGGCATTGTTGGCGAAGGTTGTCTTATAACTTAAATGATCCACTTTTTCTTCTGTTTAAAATTGAAACCTTTTTAAAAAGGGACACAAAAGTAGGCTCAAAAAGCAGATTATGCAAGTGTAGTCAATTATTTACCGTGCGTGGGTCTGCAGTTGGTTAAGTAATGCTTTGAAATCCTTGGGATAAGGGGCTTCTACCCTAATTTTTTTTCCACTAATCAGTGCAAATTCGATGGAAAAAGCATGTAAGGCCATCCGTTTAATGAGGGGCTGCTCTTCGGTCCATTTTTTTAATTGGAAATTGCGCTTGACGGATGAAACCATGAAAGGTTTGCCGCCATACATATCATCGCCTGTAATGGGGGCATTGAGTGTGGTTAAATGGATGCGGATTTGATGCATACGCCCCGTAATGGGGTTACACTTAATTAATGTATGATTTTTAAAGACTTGTTCTGTATTAAAGTAGGTTTGAGCGGGTTTTCCCTCGCGTGCGATTTTAACTGTGCCATCGTTAAGTTTCAAAATGGCACGATCCACCAACTTATTTTCAAAAAAATGCGCCCCATCCACTATGGCATGGTAGGTTTTAACCACCTCACGGTTTTCAAACTGCATACTCAAATGCCGATAAGCCTCTGGGTTTCGGGCGATGGCCAGCACTCCAGAAGTATCTTTGTCTAGCCGGTGGCACACTTGGGGGTCGGGTTCAACTTGCCGGGCCAAGGCTAAAATATTTGAGGGGTCATTCCGGTCTTCCAGGGTAGAAATGAACGGAGGTTTGTTGACGAGGATGAAGTCATTGTCTTGAAAAAGAACGAGGTTAGGCAAGCTAAGTTTGGAACGCGTCATACGGTCAATCTTCTTCTGTTGATTTTTGAATTTTAAAACTAAACTCAGAGCCTTTGCCTACCTGGCTTTTTACTTCGGCTTTTGTGCCATGGCCTTCTAAAATATGTTTTACTATGGCCAACCCCAAACCCGTGCCCCCTTTTTCGCGGCTGCGGCTTTTATCAACCCGGTAAAACCGTTCGAAGATGCGGTGAAGGTGATCCGGTGGAATGCCTTCGCCTGTGTCGGTCACATATGTGGTTACACTTTTTTTGCCAATTTCAAAACTGATGGTTACTTCTCCGCCTTCGGGCGTGTAGTTGATGGCGTTGGATATAAGGTTGGTCAGTACCTGGCCGATACGCTGGTTGTCAGCGTAAACTAAAATCTTTGATTGTTTTGCAGGTTTGAGTTTCAAATTGATTTTTTTTACCTCGGCTTTCTTTTCAAATTGATCCACCACTTCTTCGCAAAGTTTCACCATGTTAACGGTATCGAATTTCATTTTAATGTCACCCGTTTCAATTTGTGAAAGAGTGAGCAAGTCGTGTACCAGTAAATCGAGGCCATCCAGACTTTTGGCCGCCTTTTTCAAAAACTTATCGCGTACATTCTTGTCGTTTACGGCTCCGTCCAGCAGGGTGTGAATAAATCCTTGCGCAGCAAAAATAGGAGTCTTCAATTCATGTGATACATCGGCCACAAATTCTTTACGAAAAGCCTCCAGCTTCTTTAGTTCTTCAATTTCTTTTTGTTGAAG
Source organism: Bacteroidota bacterium (assembly GCA_018266435.1). Classification (GTDB taxonomy): domain Bacteria; phylum Bacteroidota; class Bacteroidia; order Cytophagales; family Cyclobacteriaceae; genus ELB16-189. Next base: position 70,679 of record JAFEAL010000020.1, read on the forward strand.
CAGGGCAAAGGCAGTGATTTCCTGGTTGAGTTTTTTAAACGGATTGAGTGCCATATCTGGTTTTTCTTTTGCCACGGTTTTTAATTCACGCTTCATCAGCTTGCTCATCATTTTATTGATCTTGTTCACGCCACGAAAAATCAAAAACTCGAGCACGACAAAGATGGTAAGATAAGAAACCGAAAAACTGATCAGGCAGGCCACCACCAGTGCACGCAGGCCAACGCCATCTACTAACGAAAGAAATAGCCCTGTCACGGTGGCAATAGAGAGAGCTAAAAGCAAGGCTAAAACACGGGCATTGTAAATCATTTTCAAAAAAAACTGTGCTAAAATACGAATACAATTTTCAATGTGCAGAGCAAATAGGTGTAACGTACTTAAATAACCAAGAGAATAACATTCTAATAACACACCGGTTACATTCTTTACTTGATTACGTGTGCACTTAGTATAAAATTTTGAGATTGGGTAAAAAAATAAACGCGAAACTGAGATCGTCATTAGTTCAGATGTTATTTGGGCACGTACGGATGTCATGCCGAAGAGTTACTGAGGTATCTGAAAACCACAAAGCCCAAATACCTGATTTTAAATGGCTGCCAAACTTGGGGCAATCGGTTATGACACATTGATTTTTGCTCAACTCGTTGGTCAATTTTATCTTAAAGTTGTTAGGCGAAAGAAAAATTTCACTTTCTGAGCGGGTAAAAGATACGGTTAAGCAAGCCGCAAAATCCATCAACGATTTTGAAAAAACAGCAACTGAGATTGCCATTGAGAATAAGTATGATTACGTAATCTGCGGTGCTGGTGCTAAAAATAAAGCCATGGAGGAAAGCATACTCCACATATTTAATGTAGTCATGATCAGTTTGGCTTTCTCTCTAAAAGTTCTTTTTCAGATCATTCAGTGAAAGAGAAAAAACAGATGCGATAAAAGCAATGGTTTTGAGGATACCCGGAGTACTAAGAAACGAACTGCTTTTGAGTGTTCGCTTTAAACTTATAACCCACACCTTTTACAGTAACAATGGTGTCTTCTCCAATTTTTTCTCTCAGTTTACGGATGTGCACATCCACAGTGCGTGAGAGTACATACACATCGGTGCCCCAGATATTTTGCAACAAGTCATCACGGCTGAAGACTTTGTTAGGGTTTTGTGCCAGGAAGTAGAGTAGCTCAAATTCTTTTTTAGGCAAACCTATTTCGTGGCTCCCCGTGCGAACAGTGTAGCTGGTTCGGTCGATCAGCAAATCATCTATCTTAATTTGATTGGATATGTTTTTCTTTGCTGAGTCCCTGCGAAACAAGGCAGCGATGCGGCTGATCAATGCCCGGGGCTTAATGGGTTTTAAAATATAGTCATCGGCCCCCACATCAAATGCGGCTACTTCAGAATATTCTTCGGCCCGTGCAGTTAGGAAGACAATATACGTTTTGGACAATTCAGGTACTGCCCTCAACTGACGGCAGGCTTCCACACCATCCATTTTAGGCATCATAATATCCAACAACACCAAGTCAGGGTGAAATTTTTTTGCCAGGTCAACACCGGCCTGACCATTGCTGGCGGTGCGCACATCGTAGCCTTGCTTCTCGAGGTTGTATGTTAACAATTCAAGAATCGACTCTTCGTCATCAACCACTAAAATTTTAAGTGCGGGCTTGTTGGCCATAATTATTTTTAGGCAAAGGTAGGCAGAAATCAAACGGCCGGGAAAGTGCGAGTTACGGACTTAACAATTTGATAATGGCTGGTTAACGTCAGCAAAAAACAGATTACAAAAAGGGATGCCGGGCGCTTAAAAACTGAATATAGGCTTTTAAGTTGCCGTGAAACTGACTATTCAGTTCTCGGGCAAAATCCTGTTGCTTGGATTGGTATAAATGAAACGACATAAAATAAGTGTTGTTGGGTAGCCAGGTGGTATCTGATTTTCGTTTCTCGGCCAGCGTAAGAGTATCAATAGCCTTCACAATTTTTTTGATCATTTTTTTCTTTTGAGTCTTTCGCCACTCATAAGACTGGGACAAACTCATGGATTGATACAGGCTGTCGAGTTTCTTTGTACCGCGTAATATATGGCGGCTGTAGTTGCGGTAATCCTGGTCTTCATTTTTGTAGTGAGTATATTCTTTTGAGAGTTTTCCGTATTTGTAAGATAAAAAATCATAAGCTGCAGTGTCGCCAATGAATGAGGCAAGGTTTTCATTAAAGTCAGAATTGTCTTTGATGAAAATGGTGGAGTGAACCATTTCATGGAGAATTAAACTGGCCAGGTCTCCTTCACTGCGGGCCAACATTCCGCTCAGGATAGGATCGGTAAACCAGCCAAGTGTGCTCCACCCGCCCGGATTGCGGATGCTCACATCATAATTTTCTCCCATCAGTTTTTTTCGCTCGGCCAATGCTTTTTCTTTCTCAAAAAACCCTTTGTAAGGCAGATCGCCTACGATGGGAAAATGCCAAAGTTTGGGTTTCAGTTCAAACGGGCCGCATGCTTGCACTACCCACATCAATTCTTCTCCGCGCTGGTCGTATAATGTTTTATAATTTTCCGTGTCTTTCAACCCCAGCGAATCAATACCAAACTTGCGCACTTCGCCAATGAGTTGCAGTTTTGTTTTCAGCGAATCAGGAAAGGCGGGGTCTTTTAAAAAAGTCTCTACCGGCCGGGCATTCCAAATGATTTTCAATTGCCCCCAACCCATGCGCATGCCATAGGTTACTAACGGCCATTGCCAGATGATCAAAACCACCAAGAGGAGCAACAGCGCAGCCAGAATTTTTTTTACCATCTAAAAAAGGAATTTATAAAAATAGTCTTTTTCTTATATTGGTCGGGTACATACGATACAGTCCATGAAAAAAATTATTGTTTTTCTCCTCATCACTACGTCTGCATCGGCCCAGCATTTTTCATCCGAAGAAATTTCGGTCTGGAAAACGCAGGCCCAAAACATAACCATCATTCGCGATAATTATGGGGTGCCACATATTTACGGAAAGACTACTGCCGAGGCGGTGTTCGGAATGGTGTATGCCCAATGTGAAGATGATTTTCCACGGGTAGAAAAAAATTACCTGACGGCTACCGCCCGGATGGCCGAAGCTAACGGAGAGGAATTCATTTATCATGATTTGCGGCAGCGACTGTTCATTGATACCACACAAGCTATTGCCCTCTATGCCCAAACACCTGACTGGCTGAAAAAACTGTGCAATTCTTTTGCAGACGGAATTAACTACTACCTCTATACTCACCCGCAAACCAAGCCTAAGTTACTCACCCGTTTTAAGCCATGGATGCCATTGTTATTCAGCGAAGGAAGCATAGGCGGAGACATTGAATCGGTTTCGCTCAATGAGCTCAAAGAGTTTTACGGAAAACAACGGGGCGATATCAAAGAAGAAATAAATGATGACGGAGAATCTGAACCGCGCGGTAGCAACGGAATTTCGATCGCCCCCCAGCTCAGCGCGAGCGGCCATGCGCTGCTCCTCATCAACCCACACACGTCTTTCTACTTTCGATCTGAGCAGCATGTAGTGAGTGAAGAAGGACTAAACGTATATGGAGCTGCCACCTGGGGGCAGTTTTTTATTTACCAGGGATTTAACGAACACTGCGGATGGATGCACACCTCGAGTGCTGCCGATGTGATTGACGAATATGCCGAAACCATTTCACGCAAAGGCAACTCATATTATTATAAATATGGAAATGAGAAGCGGCCCCTACAATGGAAAAAAATTTCTATCGCGTATAAAAAAGGAAACAAGATTGAACGAAAAGAATTTCAAGCTTTGCGCACACACCACGGCCCGGTAGTAGCCCAGCGAAACGGAAAGTGGATTGCAGTCAAATTGATGGTAGAACCTATGAAAGCACTTACGCAATCATTTACGCGCACCCAATCTCATTCACTGGAAGATTTTAAAAAAGTAATGGAGTTGCGTACTAACTCGTCCAACAATACCGTGTATGCCGATGACCAGGGCAACATTGCCTATTGGCATGGCAACTTTATGCCAAAGCGTGATCCTAAATTTAACTGGAACGAACCCGTGGACGGGAGTAATCCAGCTACGGAATGGAAGGGCCTTCATGAAACAAGTGAGATGATTCACGTATTCAACCCCAAAAACGGATGGCTGCAAAATTGTAATGCCACACCGTTTACCGTAGCTGGTAGCGAAAGCCCAAAACCCGCTGACTTCCCTTCTTACATGGCTCCTGATCCTGAAAACGCGAGAGGCCTGCATGCCGTGAGGGTATTGCAAAACCAGCGCAGCCTTACGCTTGATAGACTGATTGCGCTATCACGCGACCCGTATTTGCCCGGCTTTGAAAAACTATTGCCATCCTTGTTCAAGGCTTATGATGATATAGCACCGGCTAACGACTCGCTTCGGATGGCATTGATAGAACCGATGCTGATTTTGCGTGGGTGGGATTTAAAATGGTCGGCAGGTTCATTGCAGACTACGTTAGCTATTTATTGGGCTAACCGGCTTAACCAAAATGTATCTTCCAGAATTCCCGCACGAACGGATCAGTTGAGTGTCATCCGTTTTTTAACAGATCAAACGACTGCGGAGGAAAAAATTAAGGCATTTAAAGAGAGCATCACCGCTCTGACAAAAGATTTCGGCACATGGAAGATGCCGTGGGGCGAAGTGAACCGTTACCAACGCATTACAGCTAATATCAACCCGGTATTTGACGATAACCAGCCCAGTATTGCTGTGCCATTTACCTCTGCCTTTTGGGGCTCGTTAGCCGCTTATGGAGCCAGGAGGTATCCGAACACCAAAAAAATGTATGGCACGGTAGGCAATAGTTTTATTGCAGTGGTGGAGTTTGGAGAAAAGGTACGGGCCAAATCAGTTACCACAGGAGGCTCTTCGGGAGACATATCTTCAAAACATTTTACCGATCAGGCACAAATGTATTGCGAAGGGAAATTTAAAGAAGTTCTTTTTTACAAAGAGGATGTGATGAAAAATGCAACGCGGAGTTATAAGCCGGGTGAGTAAGTGTATAAAAAAAAATATGGAACAAGTAGTTTTGCTCCATATTTTAAAAGCCTAAACTTAACGATGTGTTACGCCAACTCACGTAAATCTACCGGCACCACACGTGAGATTCCTTTTTCTACCATGGTGATTCCATAAATTACATCGGTGGTGGTCATGGTGCGCTTATTGTGGGTAACAATCACAAACTGGCTGTCTTTGCTGAAACTGCGAATGATGTTGTTGAATTTGTCTATGTTGGCATCATCGAGCGGGGCATCTACCTCATCGAAGATACAGAACGGTGCCGGCTTCAATAAATACATCGAGAAAAGAAGCGCAGTGGCTGTCAATGTTTTTTCGCCACCCGAAAGCTGATTGATGGTGAGCGGCCGCTTGCCTTTGGGCTTGGCGATGATATCAATCTCTGATTCCAGTGGCTTGCTCGGGTCAACCAATTTCAAGTCGCAGTCATCTCCTTCGTTGAAGAGTGAGCGGAATACTTTGATGAAATGATCTTTGATTTCACCAAAAGCCTTCATGAATGTTTCGCTGGCCACGCCTTCAATTTCGCTGATGGTGCTGAACAGAGATTCTTTGGCCTTTAACAAATCATCTTTTTGTGCTTTGATAAATTCATCGCGTTGTTTTATTTCGGTGTAGGCCTCCATTGCCATGGGGTTAATCGGTCCCATATTGTCGAGTTTCTCACGAATTTTTGTAACACCGTTGCGCAGTTGTTCTTCATCGGCTTTCAAATACGTTTCAGTTTCTTCGGGGGTTGATTCACCCACTACTGAATCTAAGTCTACATTAAATTCAACCGACAATCTTTCTTTTACCGAATTGAGTTGCAGCTTGCTTTCGTTCAGTTGGTTTTGCAACTCCATCAAAACCGTGTCAATGTTTTGACGCAAGTGTTGGGTTTCTCTCAGGTCTTTGTCAAACTGATCAATCTCTCCGCGGCCGGTGTAGTATTCTTTTTCAGCTTCGCTCAATCCTTTTTCCATTTCTTCTTTCTGAGTATACATGCCGATGAGTTCTTCATCGCTGGTAACAGTAGTGTTATTAATGGTATTGGATTCTTCTTCGTTTTTCTGCAGCTCTTCTGAGTTATGTGCAATGCGCGCGGTGCTTTGTTCCAGGCTTTCTTGTTTGAAGCGGATTTCTTGTTCTACACTTTTTACACGATTTTCCTGTTGGTGAAAGAAAATATTTTGCTCGTTGTAGGTGGCTGATTTTTGACTGAGCAATTCGTTTTGGGCAGTCAATTCCACCACGATTGATTTTAATTTTTCATCGTGGCGCAGTAAATCCTGATGTGCCTGGTGTGCTTTGGGTTGAAGTTCTTCAATTTCTTTGCCCAGGGTCTCAATTTTTTCAAGAATGTCTTCCCTGCGCAAGTCGGCACTGCTGAGCAGGCTGTGAAACTGTTCTTGTTTGGTTTTGACTGAGATAAACTCATCGTTCACCAGTTTTACGGCATTTTGTGCTTCTTCAATCTGTTGCTTTAAGGTATTGTTGCGCAACCGTTCCAGTTCGCGTTGTTTGTCCACGAGGCTGTGCCGTATGTCTTCCATTTTTTTGGTAAACTCTTTGATCTCGCGTTCGAGTTTTTCCAGGTTTTTGGCACGGCCAATTTTCTTTCCTTCAAACAATCCCACTGATCCACCGCTCAGGCTGAATCTGCGCTTGGTTACTTTTCCACTTTTTGAAATGAAGGTGTTTCCGTCTGTTGGCATGGCGCGCACATCACCTTCGGCCAGGTACACCCGGTCGAGGATAAACGTCATCAGCTTGGTATACTTCGGGTCAAACTCAATAATCTGTGTGGCCGGAAAAGCATTTGGGTAAAGCTGAATGGGCGAGCCTGAGTAATTATCAAAAGCATCGAGTACAAAAAAGTTAGCGCGGCCTTTGCTGGCATCGCTCAGAATGTTGATGGCTTCGTAGGCTTCATCGGCATGATCCACCACGTAGTAATTGAGGTAGGGCTCCAGGTAATTTTCAATGGCCACGCGGTATTCTTCCGAGGTTGAAATAATATCTGACAGCAGTGGAGCATTTTTGGTACGGCCTACATTTTTTTTCAGAAACTTGATGGCTTCAGGAAACCCTTCCAGATTTTCGACCAGTGATTTGGTCAGTTGATAATCGTACTGATGCGCATCGAGTTTGCGACCGGTTTCGTTCATCTCTTCGCGGATCAGGTCAATTGTTTTTTCCAGCGAAGTGATGCGGGTGCTTACTTCTGTTTCTTCTGTTTTTAGTTTTTCGAGATAATTATTTTTCTGCCCGATGTCCTCTTGTAGCACAACAAGTTTCTTTTCAAACTCGGCTAAGCTGGCGCTTTGCTGAGAACTGTCGCTGGTGGTGCGCTCCAGTTCTTGCTTGAAAGAATTGATTTGAATGTTGCGAATGTCGAGAGCTTTGTTGTGCTGAAACGATTCTTCTTGCAGCGAACGATGCACCTGGCGCAAGGCATCCGACTCGCCTTGTAACGTATAGGTACTTGCTTTCTGGTTTTCGTATTCGGTTTTGAGTGACTCTACTTTGGCTTGGATTTCATTCAGGGTAGCTGTTGCTGTACCTTGTTCAGTTTCTAAACTCTGAATGCTAAACCGGGCTCGCTCATTGCTTTTCTTGTCCTGGTCGATTTGTTCTTTCAGGTTGGCAATGCGATCGTTCAGGAAACGGAGCCGCTCATTTCTGATTTGCTTCTCACTTTCGTACTGCCTGATTTTTGAAACAAATTCGTTGATTGATTTTTGCCGAGATGAAAGAGTCTTTTCTTTTAATAGTAACTCCGCTTTTGATTTTTCGATCTGTGCTTCTTTCTCGGCAATTTCAGAAGTGAGTTTTGCTTTTCGGTCGTTTTCGCTTTCTGATTGTTTTTGAATGACGGAGAATTTTTCTTTTTGTTTACTCACCACCACTTTGGCCAGGTAGATGCTTTTTTCTTTGTAATCTTCTTTGATTTTGTAGTACTGTTCGGTTTGTTTAGCCTGTTTTTCCAGGCTTTTCATATTTTTTTCAATTTCGAAAAGCAAATCTTCCACACGCTCCAGATCGGCATCAGTGTCTTCGAGTTTCTTGAGGGTCTCTTTTTTGCGTTTTTTAAATTTTGAAATACCAGCGGCTTCCTCAAATAGTGATCTGCGCGAGTTATCGCGGTCGTTGAGCAGGTCATCTACCATGCCCAGTTCGATGATGGCATAGCTGTTGGAGGCAACGCCTGTATCTAAAAATAAATTGGTGATGTCCTTTAGGCGGCAAGCTACCCCGTTCAGCAAATATTCTGATTCGCCTGAGCGATACAACCTGCGTGTGATGGTGATCTGCGAATACTCGGTGGGTAAAATATTTTTGGTGTTGTTGATTGTAAGTGACACCTCGGCCATTTGCTGAGCCTGACGCTGGCTTGTACCGTTAAAGATTACGTTTTCCATTTTTTCTGAGCGGAGGGCGCTGGTTTTTTGCTCGCCCAACACCCAGCGGATGGAATCTACCACGTTGGATTTGCCGCAGCCATTAGGCCCCACTATGCCGGTAATCCCCTCGTCAAAATTGATCACAATTTTGTCGGCAAAACTTTTGAATCCTTTAATCTCTAATTTCGATAGTTGCATGAGCTGTAAATAAAAGTGGTTGCTCTTCTTTGGTGTAAACACGTTTCGGCCAAAGAAAGTCGGCAAAGATAAAAGTCGGAATGACATTTGGAAAACTGATCATTCCCAATCCATACACATTTTATCCTCGGCATTCACAGGCAGTAGTACAACCAAGCTTATCAGACTTTTATTTTGGCGGCCAAATGTTCTAAATTCTATGGTCTGCCCCCTGAATTCTTTTTGTTTTTATTCCTACCTTTGAATGATGGATGATTTAAGAATCATATTTTGGGTTATTGTGGCCGTGATCTATATAGTCTCTAAGCTAAAGGGCAAGAAACCAGAGCATCCTTCAGCACCCAAAGAACAGGCCCCTGAGCCTGAAAAGGGAATGACTTTTGAAGAATTGCTGCGCGAAATTCAAGGCTCCAAAAGTCCGGCACCGCCTATTCGGCCTGCCCCTGTCATAAATTACGAAGAGGAGGAAGAATCAGTGGATGAAAAACCGCTCGAGCAAGCTGATTATACTTACCGCAACCAGGACAAGATTTATGAAACCTATGAAAAAGCGAAACAAGATGCCTTTTTGCGTCCATCAATGGAAGAAACACTGAAACTGGAAAATACGATTGTGCGGTATGGTCAATTCAAAAATTATTTGATTGAGGAGCATCACGGATTGGCCGCACAATATGCCCAGGACCTGCGCGACCCAGCAAATTTTAAAAAAGCACTGATTTTAGGCGAAATATTAAATAGACGGTTTTAGAAAACTTCACTTTTTGAACTAAATATTACTTAAATGGGGTAATTTGGACATTCTGATTATGTCTTTTTTTATTTTGAATGAATTTTACGAAATAAAATAGGGTTACCATGCCCCGTTTTTGTTTGATTTAAACCTATGAAACCCACACAAACCTCTTTATTTTCTCTTCTTGGGATAGTTCTACTATTCTTTTCATTTAGATCATCTCACGCCCAATGCCGTCATGACTTCAAGGCCACATCGGATGGACAAAAAATTAATATAACATGGAGTAGTGTGGTTGGCAAGATTAATTTATCCGTATTCACAATTCAGGCAAAAGTTGAAAAAGTTAGTGAATTAAGTGTTGAGGGTGCCAAAAACTCATATACGCTTACGTCTTTAGCTCCCGGAACGTATGTTGTAAAAGTAGAGTGGGAGAACGGGTGCTCTACCAATGTAGGTGGACTGGAGGGTCTAATCATTAAAGCTGCTAAAAATGAATAAGATAGCAGCTATTATCCTTTTTGTCTCGTCATGCTTTGGGATGAAATCAGCCCTTGCCCAATGTCCGACTGCACAGTTTTATGTTTGCGATGACTCGGGTGGCAATGGGGTGATGAGATTTTATTTTTACGCAGGTTCTGTGTCCGGAGGAACAACTTATTTGTTGTTTGATATTGTAAATAGTAAATACGTTACCAGTCCATTAGGCCCCGTTACAGTTACCACCCTAACTACACTGCCGCCCGGTGCGGTGGCAGGTATTGAACTGGACTTTATTCCGAACAGTACCTACGTTTTGAGGGCAAATAATTCAAGCTGTACGGGGGGATTTCAAGTCTATGGTGGTGCAGGAATTACAGTTAACTCATCCAATGCACTCGCAGCCACTACCAGCATATTAAGTCCGGATTGCAACATTGTTTCCCCCAATGGGCAGTTGTCGATTACCGTGAGCAACGGCACTCCAGGATATACCGTCAACTGGAATGCAGGTAACCCCACGGCTATCCCTCAAGGCAATTTGAGTTCCAGTCCTTATACTCAAATCTCAGCCAATAACTTACTGGGGGGTACATACTCAGCTAGCGTGGTTGACAACAATTTTGTACTGGATGGCATAGGATGTACGCTTGCAGTTAACAACATTATCGTACCTTCTCCGCCCACCGTTAGTGCCGGTCCTAACCAAAGTATTTGCACCGGGCAAACAGCCTCATTATCAGGAACCATAGGAGGTTCAGCCACAGGAGGAACCTGGAGCACAAGCGGAACCGGAACTTTTTCTCCGAGCACGACAACGCTGAATGCCACCTATACTCCAGGATTAGGAGAAACCAATGCTACCCTCACTTTGACAACCTCTGGCGGGGCATGCGCCCCAACATCTGCAAGCATGGTGCTTACAGTTAATCCATTGCCGGTTGCTGCAATCAGTTATGCGGGCAGTCCGT
>JAFEAL010000020.1:81564-81692 GCA_018266435.1 Bacteroidota bacterium
AGTCCGTTTTGTGCTACGGGCACAGTGAATGTTACCCAAACAGGTCAGGGTGGAGGCACGTATAGTTCTACAGCCGGGTTATCAATCAACTCTTCCACAGGACAGATCAATTTGGCCACGAGCACTGC
>JAFEAL010000021.1 GCA_018266435.1 Bacteroidota bacterium
TTGTTTTATGCTTGCAGGTAACGTCTGTGCTTGCGCACAATTGCCAGTATATTTATTTTGGCATAAAGGCCAAGTTAACCCAATTTTGCTTTGATCCCAATCCAATTTCGCAGATATATTTTTTGAGCATCGCGTTATTGGTCTCCCTGGTTTTCTAGAAATTTCTTGCCCGCCAGGTCGTCTAGCGGGCTTTTGATTTTATCCAGCGCAAAACGCGAAACATGGGTGTAAATCTCCGTGGTTTTGGGCGATTCATGCCCCAGCAATACCTGTATGTAGCGCGTAGATGTGCCACCCTCCAGCAAGTGTGTGGCAAATGAGTGTCGCAACGTGTGCAGGGTAGCTTCTTTTTTTATACCCGCTTTTTTCTTGGCTTGAATAAGCACCTGCTGGATGCTGCGCTCACTGTATTGCCCGCCCTGCTCGCCTTCAAATAGCCAGTACGAGGGCTTGTACTCAGTTAAGTACTTTTTAAGAAAAGGAATGAGCGACTGCGCCAAAATACTTTGCCGGTCTTTGCGCCCCTTACCGCCCCTGATCATTACCGTGCCGCGATGAAAGTCAACATCGCTCACGCGCATGCGCAGCATCTCGCCCCTGCGCAGCCCGGCTGAGTAAATGAGCATGAGCATGCTTTTGTGTTTTAGGTTTTGGGTAACCTCAAAAAGCTGAATAATTTCTTGCTGACTGAGTACCGAGGGCAACCGGTATTCTTTCATGGGGCGCTCCAGGTAATACACTTTGCGTTCTTGCTTCAGTACTATTTCATAAAAAAACTTGATAGCATTGATGGCCTGGTTTTGTGTGGAGCGGCTCATCTTTTTCTTCTCAACCAGGTACAGCAGGTAATTTCTAATCTCAGCTTCGCTCAAATCAGATGGGGCATGTGTTTGGTAAAAATGCAAAAACAGTTTAAACTGCTCGAGGTATGTTTTGGCTGTAGATTTGGCGTAACCTTTCAAATGAAGTTTTTGCTCCATCAGGCGAAGAATGGTAGCGGCTTCTTCGTGAAAAGTGGGTGCCGGTGGCACCGCTTGTTGAGGAGCGGGTTTTAGCTCGCTGTAATCTATTTGGGCTTTGCCTGAAAGCGCAGCGAGCAGTTCATTCAGCAGTCCTTTTCGTTTGGGTATGTACCAGCATTGGTTGGTTTTTGAAAACGTAGCTCCGGGAATTTTTTTTACCTGTGTATTCAACTCGTTGTTATATTTAAAATACAGGGCAAGGCAATCTTGGTTGCGGTGAAAAAGATCTTTCACCTGCACGGTAAGGGTATTCTCATAGGGCGGGGTAATCATTTCATATTAAATGTAAACAAAATTCCGGCAAGGGATGGAGGCATTTGTTGAAGCCCGAAGTAGAATGTGTGCCGGGTGGCGACTGCCGACAGCCCGGCCCGAGCGGGTGTCAGCTTTAGCGTAGGAGCGAGGGATGCCGCCAAAAACCAAGTAGCCGGAAACTTTTTGACTGTATTTTTGTTGGTATATTTACTGTTGAAAAATTATCAATCGTAAATCTAAAATCATAAATCCGTATGGCCTTTACACTTCCTGCACTCCCGTATGCATTCAATGCTCTGGAGCCTCACATTGATGCGCGCACGATGGAAATACACCATGGCAAACATCACAACGCCTATGTTACCAACTTGAATAATGCCATTGCCGGCAAGCCCGAAGAGCAGTTGAGCATTGAAGAACTTTGCAAGAATATTTCAAAATACCCTATGGCGGTGCGCAACAATGGCGGTGGGCATTACAACCACAGCTTGTTCTGGACGATTATGGCACCTCATGCCGGTGGTGCGCCAGCGGGTGCATTGGCCGATGCGATCCTCTCGGCCTTTGGAAGTTTTGAAGAAATGAAAACGAAATTTAATTCAGCGGCAGCTAGCCGTTTTGGTTCGGGGTGGGCCTGGCTGGTAAAAGGTGCCGATGGTAAACTGGCCATTACTTCTACTCCTAATCAAGACAACCCGTTAATGGATGTGCCCACTGCCGAAGTGAAGGGCACACCCATACTGGGGCTTGATGTGTGGGAGCATGCCTACTACCTGCACTACCAAAACCGCAGGCCAGACTACTGCACGGCATTTTGGAATGTGATAAACTGGAGCGAAGTAGCCAGGCGGTTTGCTGCAAAATAGTTTTATAACAGAGTTTCATACCAAAGGCTGCCTTCTCCGACAGCCTTTTTTCTTTAGACTTAAAATATGAACGTTCAATATCCTGCATCGCGATTGGCCATTAACGGAATGGGGCGTATAGGCCGCACACTCTTGCGCCTGCTTTACCAGAAAAGAAAAATTAAAAATTTGGTTGCCGTGAACGACATCATGCCCAAAGAAAATTTGATCTACTTGCTGAAGTACGACTCCGTTCGGGGAGTTTTTCCTTCCGAAATAATTTCAACTCCCGATGGGTTTAGTATTGATGGTCATGAAATTCTTTATTCGCAACTAGCCGACATTCGCTTACTTCCCTGGAAAAAAAAATCAATCGATACAGTTGTGGAAGCTACCGGGCTATTCACACACTCTAGCGAGGCCTCGCTTCATCTTGGCCTAGGGGTGAGGCGGGTGCTGCTTACCACGTTTAGTAAAGATATTTCCTCTACGGTTTGGGGGGTGCACTCACAGGTACAGGCAGCGGTTGTATCTCCGGCTGATTGCACAATCAATAGTGTGGCTCCGCTGATTTATTTAATGGACAAAATTTTAGGTGTGCAGTCTGTTCATATAAACGTCATTCAGGGTTACACCACTCGCCAGGAGTTGCTCGATAAGCCGTACAAAGGATTGCGCAGGGGCCGGGCTGCGGCACACTCCATCATTCCGTTTGAGGTGAATATTAAACCGGTGTTGGAAAATATCTTTCCCTCGTTGCAGGGCAAGATCGAAGCCATGTCTACGCGCGTACCTGTGCCTTGTGGCGCCATTGCGGATGTTTCCATGGTGCTGAAAAAACCGACCAGTATTTCTGAAGTCAATTCAATATTTGATCATGCTTCGCGCCAGGAGTGGAAGAATGTTGTAGGAATCACATTTGAACCGATTGTTTCTACTGATATTCTCAACAATCCACATTCAAGTACCATTGATGGACAGCTCACTAAAGTAACTGATACCCACCTGCGGTTGATGACTTGGTTTGATAATGAGTGGGGCTACGTAAACCGGTTATTCGATTGGCTTGTTTATTTTGAAAAGTAGCCGGGAATAATTTTTAACGCTGGCAGTAAGTTTTGCCACACTGCCGGTGTCAGCAGGGTGCACTTAACAAACGTAGAATTGTTTTTGTGAAAATTGCGGGTTGCGTGCTCCATTTTTACCGCTAACGGAGAATGTACCCCAGCCCCAGTCGCAGGGCAAAGGCATTGCCACCAAAATAATAATCACCCAATCCCTCCAGCCGTAAGTCTTTATTGATGGGGTGGGCAAAGCCCAAACCCAGTGATGCATCGTTGGCACCAATCAGGCCGCGAAAACGAAAGAAAACTTTGTCGTTGGCATACCAACGGGCACCCATTACAAACGAACTTTTTTGGTTAGTGGTCCAGATTTCAGTGCCAAGGCCTACGGAAAAATGCCTCACTACAAAATAATTGGCTTCCAGGCCGATCTGTGCTTTTTTCAACAAAGCATGGTTATCTGTTTTTAGCAGGTCTAATCCTCCCCCGATCATAAAATCATGCATGCTTTGTGCCTTTACTAAGAAGGATAGAAAAGATAAAATAAGAATTAAACGGAGCGATTTACTCATGAGTGAATATTAAGTGCGCAAAATACTACTTTGCTATTTTACTTTTGTGTGATGAGAGCAATTTTTCCATTACCCGCAGCAACAACCAGTTTTCCGTTACGTGCTTTGCGCACCACATGAAAATTTTTTTCGTCAGAAAGTGCAAGCCAGTTGAAGCCTCCGTCATTGGAGAGATCGCAACCTTGTGGGCCAATGGCCACCACATTGTCATTCCACAATACTTCTACACACTCGCGCAAACCACGGGTAGGCCGCATGGGTAATATCCAGGTTTTGCCATTGTCTTGTGAGCAAAAAACATGTTTTCCGGTTTGTGTATCGTTTTTAAAATCTCCGCCTACCACTACTGCATTTTTTTTCCAGAAAACGGCTGAAAAGGCACCACCGGTTTCTACGTTTTGTAAGATGGGAAGATCAGAGACAGTCCAGGTCTCTCCGCTATTTTTTGATTTCCACAACCGCGAAATTTTTCCGCCCGTAGTGATTATGATTTCTTTTTTGCCGTAGCAACGCAGGCCGGTACCGCTGGCAGCAAAAGAGGCTTCACCGGGTTTAAGTTGTGGCCGGTTATTTTCGGCCAATTCCTGCCAGGTGGCTCCGCCATCAGGCGAAGAGATAACCAGCATTCTGCCATTTACCGGATCGCCATAAGCCACACCTTTTTGCTCATCCCAAAAATCGAGGCCATCAATAAACGCCTCTTTGCTCTCGTTTTGATAAACAGTCTTCCAGTTTTTTCCTCCATCTGCCGTGATGAAAATGTAAGCCGGTGAGCCGGCATTGGCCACTACGCAGTGCAGCGAATCAAACGCATACAATGAACGATAATCTAATTTTTCAAAATTTTTTATTTGATGAAATGCCCAGCTCTCTCCGCCATCACGAGTGCGGCCGATCCACCCGTTACTTCCACTTACCCAGGCCACGTAGTCATTAACTACCGACACAGCCCGGAATGAGGCTTTGATTTCAACCGCACAATCTTTCCAAACGAAGTCTTGTGCCGGCAGCGTCATTGAAAATAAAAACAAGAGGATAAAAAAAAGAAAATAGGATTTCATGGTAATGATTATTTTTTCTCTACTAATTTTTGCAAGGCCAGGTACTCATCGCGTAAGCGGGCCGCCTCCATGAACTCCAGTTCTTTGGCAGCTTTTTCCATAGCCTTTTTGGTACGCTCAATCATCTTTAACAGTTCTTCTTTGCTCAGGTAAGCGGTGACGGGGTCAGCCGCCAACGATTTTTCTTCCTCTTCGATATAATATTTTTTAATCGATTTTTTAGAGTCGGCTACTTTTGTTTGACCTAAAATTGATTCTTTTGATTTTAATACCGTGCGGGGAGTAATGCCATGCGCCAGGTTATAATCCATTTGCACCTTGCGTCTGCGGTTGGTTTCGTCTATGGCTACTTGCATTGATTCTGTTATAGTGTCGGCATACATGATCACGCGCCCGTTTTCATTTCGTGCCGCACGGCCAATGGTTTGTACCAACGATCGCTGGTTGCGCAAAAAACCTTCTTTGTCGGCATCCATGATGGCCACTAACGATACTTCGGGTAGGTCGAGTCCTTCGCGAAGCAGATTAACGCCCACCAGCACATCAAAGACACCCAAGCGCAATTCACGTAAAATTTCCACGCGGTCTAAGGTCTGAACTTCGCTGTGAATGTAGCGGCATTTTACAGCCGCACGTTCCAGAAACTTGGTAAGTTCTTCGGCCATGCGTTTGGTAAGCGTAGTCACTAATACCCGCTCTTTCTTCTTTACCCGTTCATCAATTTCTTCCAACAAATCATCGATTTGATTTTTGCTGGGACGAACATCAATCTGCGGATCGAGCAGCCCCGTGGGGCGAATCAGTTGCTCGACTACTACGCCTTCCGATTTTCTCAATTCATACTCCGAGGGGGTGGCGCTGACATAAATGACCTGGTTGAGCATGGACTCAAATTCATTGAAGGTAAGCGGGCGGTTATCCATAGCAGAGGGCAGCCGAAATCCGTAATCCACCAGATTAACTTTGCGAGAACGGTCTCCGCCCCACATGGCCCTGACTTGCGGAAGGGTAACGTGACTTTCGTCAATCACCATCAGGTAGTCATCTGGAAAATAATCGAGCAGGCAGAAGGGGCGAGCCCCGGTTTTTCTGTGGTCGAAGTAGCGTGAATAATTTTCGATGCCGCTGCAGTAGCCCAATTCGCGCATCATTTCCAGATCAAACTCCGTGCGCTCTTTTAGTCGTTTAGCTTCCAAATGTTTTTTTTCCTGCTCAAACATATCCACTTGCAGCACCAGGTCATCCTGAATTTCGCGTATGGCCTGGTTCAACAGTTCTTTTCCGGTTACAAACAGGTTGGCCGGAAAAATAGTTATTCTCCGCTCGTCTGAAATTTTTTTTCCGCTGGCCGGCTCAATGGCCTGAATGGCTTCAACCTCATCGCCAAAAAAATAAAAACGCAGGGCATAATCGGCATACGCCAGGTAAACATCTACGGTGTCGCCTTTTACACGAAAAGTGCCCCGCTTGAATTCCGCTTCGGTGCGGCTGTACAAAATATCAACCAGTGCAAATAATAATTTGTTGCGAGGTATTTTTTCACCAACACTTAACTCGATTCTGTTTTTGCCAAACTCTTCGGGGTTACCAATGCCGTAAATACAACTGACTGATGCCACCACCAGCACATCGCGCCTGCCTGTAAGCAAAGACGAGGTAGCACTCAGGCGCAGTTTTTCTATTTCTTCATTGATCGATAAATCTTTTTCAATGTACAGGTTGGATGAGGGGATGAACGCTTCAGGTTGGTAGTAGTCATAATAGGAAATGAAATACTCTATGGCGTTGTCAGGAAAGAATTGTTTGAATTCGCCATACAATTGTGCCGCAAGGGTTTTGTTATGACTCAAAACCAATGTCGGACGATTAATTTTTGAAACTACGTTGGCAATGGTAAATGTTTTTCCTGAGCCGGTTACGCCCAGCAGCGTTTGATGAGGTTCACCTGATTCCACACCGCTGACCAACTGCTTGATGGCGTTTGGCTGATCGCCCGTTGGAGTATATTCGCTCGAGAGTTGAAAATCCATTAGTTGGTGCGGTGAAGTGTTAATTCGTGATTAGATAATGAAGTACATTACCCAAAAATAATCAATCAAATCATCACCTGACCGAATCGACCGGTTTGCCAATTAATTATTCCAAATAGCCCATGCTTTTTCGGCCTGAATCTGCAGCATTTCTAATCCATTTTTTATGGTAGCTCCATGCATTTCCGCTTTTTGTATGAACAGGGTTCGGGCCGGATTGTAGATGAGGTCATAAACATAATGTTTTGATGAAATGGCCTCATAGTCAATGGGAGGGAAGCTGTTGGTGTCGGGCGTCATGCCGAGCGGTGTAGTGTTGATGATTAAACTGGCTTCGGCTATTACTGATTTATTTTTCTGCAGTGATTCATAGGTGTGCTGCCCTTTGCTCTTTTCGCGTGATACCAACTCAAAAGGCATGGAAAGTTTTTTCAGTGCCTGCTGCACGGCTTTAGATGAGCCACCGGTACCTAAGATCAGCGCTTTTGCATTTTTGATTTTTTTAGGGAACCATTTTTCAACGGTTTCATAAAACGCATCACTATCGGTATTAAAGCCTTTTAATTTTCCGTCTTGTATTTTGATCACATTCACTGCCCCGATGTTTTTGGCAGAAGGGTCAATGTCATTTAAAAATTTTAAAACTTGTTCTTTATAGGGAATGGTTACGTTCAAACCGGATAACTCGGGGTTTTCGGCTAACAGTTTTTTTAATTCGTCTACGTTTTTTAACGGGTAAAGGTCATAGTGGTAATCGCGCAGACCTTCGCGAAAGAATTTTTCATCGAAGTATGATTTCGAAAAGGAATGACTGATGGTAGAACCGATTAAGCCAAATTTTTTTTCCATGTTTTTGGGTTAAGAATAATGAGACCGTTACTGTTTAGGGCAGTCTCTTTTTTTAATAGAAGGCAAATCTAACAAGTCTTTAGTCATTGATTTTTTTGGAGTAATGTTTATTCGGGCAATTTGATCAACTGCCTAAAAAACAGTGCATTACCAGAACTCAATCTGCGTGAAACGGGGGTGCGGTGTCATCTTTTTTGCGTGTAATACCTAAAAAATGCAAAAAGGTATCTCCGCGCAAGCCCAACCGGATCGTTTCTAACGGGATGATCTCATTGGGTGCAATATTGCCCAGGTTTACATTAGCCCCCAGCAGTTGAATGAACCAAACCTGCTGAGCTTTTTGAGGGGCCTCCCAAATGATTTTCTCAAACGGAATTTTGGTCAGGATTTCTTGCACTAAACCCGATCTTACTTCTCCGGTTGAACGGAACAAGCCCACGTTTCCGCCTTCGCGTGCTTCGCCTATCACTTTCCACGCACCGGCTTGCAGTTCTTGCTGCATCAACTCAATCCATTTGTACGGTGGAATAATTTTGTCAGCATCTTTTGAGCCCACTTCGCTGAGAACCGTAACTTGCTTTGACAGTTTAGAAATGTATTCTAGTTTTTTGTCGTGGTCCAAATCAATTGAACCATCAGATACTTCGGCATACTGAAGGCCAAATTGATCCAATACTTTTTGGTAGTCATCAAACTGATTACGGATGACAAATGCTTCAAACAATGTTCCGCCAAAATAACAAGGTACACCTGCCTCGTGATAGATTTTTATTTTGTCTTTGAGCTTAGGAGTAACGTATGAGGTAGCCCATCCTAGTTTGACAATGTCAACATGCTCTGACGCAATGCTCATAAAATCTTCGGCTTCGCGCACGCTCAGGCCTTTGTCCATGGCCATCGTATAGCCCGATTGCCTGGGCTTTATTGTGCGCTCGGGTAGTTTGGTTAAATGGTAGTTCATTGCAGGTTTTCTTTTCGGTATTGATCAATGATGGTGAAAAGTGCTTTTTGAGTAGCCAGTTTTGGAAAGAACTCAAAGAGGGTTTGGTGTGCGTTAAAATTTAGGTTCAGGCCCAGTTCCAAATGGGTAATAGCCTCTTTAAATTTTCCGGCTTCAATCAGGTACGCAGTCATGCGGTAAAGAAAGTCAGCATCGTTGGGCAGTTCTTGCATGCCTTGTTGCAGCACGTCAATGGCTTTGAGAGGTTCGCCTTGTTCAAAATAAATAAATGACCAGTTTAGCCAGGTTTCTTTATCGCCCGGGTCAAGGTGGGCAGCTTCTTCGTACGCGCTGATACTCGAAATGATATTACCAATTTTGTATTCGGCATGAGCAGCGGCTTTCCAGTATTCTGCGTTATCGTTATTGAGTTTAATTGCTTTGTTAAAAAAGTGTAAGGCCTGATACCACTTTTCCTGTTTCTCCAGGCAATTGCCCGCACCAAAAATGGCCTCATCGTACATGGGGTCGAGCTTACATGATTTTTGAAAGTATTTTAACCCCAGATCATATTGACCCATGCCTTCATAAGCGGCACCGATGCAGCAATACACTTCAGGGCTTGGTCCTTCTATCTCTTTGGTTTTTTTAAATTCACTAAGTGCTTCGCTGAATTTTTCTAAGTTCATCAGCGAGTTGCCCATATTAAACCGGGCCGATGCAAAATTGTCATCAATGGCCAACGCGTATTCGTAAGCTTCAATGGCTTCTTCAAACTGTCCCAATTTATTGTGAATGATGCCTAAGTTGTACCAGGCAGCCGTTGAGTAGGGATCTTCGTCAATAAATTTTTTGTAGTAGGTGAGGCTGTTTTCTAATTGCCCTACGATGTCCAGGCAAAAGGCCAATTCATACAATGATCCTTCGTGAGAAATGTTCAGCTCAATCGATTTTTTATAATAAGCGATGGCGTGGTCATAGTCTTCCAGGCTTTGGTAAGAGAGACCAATGTTATAATACAAATCATCATGGCCTTCGTCTGCAAAGGAAAGAGCTTCTTCATACAAGGCAATGGCCTCGTGATGTTTGCCTTGCAGCGAACGTACCGAGCCCATGGTTAAATATATTTCCAGGTCATAAGGGTGTAACTGCCTGGCTTCTTCGAGCAACTCAAGAGCTTCATCGTATTGCTTGAGGTGAGACAGCACCTGTGCTTTTACCGATAAGAGATCTGAGGAAAAAGGAAAAAGATTAATGGCTGCATCTACCGCGGTTAATGCTTTTTTAAATTTAGAATTGGCGAGGTAATGATCAATGATGATTTCGTAAGAGTCAATATCGAAATAGACATTCGTATTTTTACGGAGACTCTCTTCGTAGCGCCTGACCAACTCGTCTTCTTCTTCTCGTTTTCTGGATTCCTGAGGCATCGGGCCAATCGTTTGCCTAAATTAATTAAAAATTGAAGTACAAAAAATAGGCTGTCTGTACACGCAAAGTTGTACGTTAAAATAATCAACTGCAAGTTGACATTACCAAATGTTTATTGTAAATGACGGTAGTAGGGGCAGCACCAATCCAGAGTTTCGTCCAATGACCGGTAATGTTGTCCGAGTTGGTCAACCGATTTTTTATTTTTATAAAAAAATACTTCGCGCGCCATTTTTGCCGATTGCCGGCTGATCAGCGGCTCACGGGCCGTAAGCCGGCATCTCAGTTCTTCCAGCCAGGCTATCAGGCCAATAATTTTTAGCGGCACCTTGATTGATGGTCCTTTTTTATTGAGGCGACCGGCAATTTTATCCATCAAAGTTTTCATTTCAATAGATCCTGCACAGGCTATGAATTTTTCGCCAAGATTTTTTTTATAAACTGCAAAGACCAATTGGGCCACATCGCGCGCATCCACATAGTTGATGGTGGCCTCGCTATAAAATTTTCGTTCATTCAATACATAATTGAAGAGCTGAGCGCTGCTTTTATAGCGGTTAGCCGGAGCCAAAATAACTGACGGACAAATAATGCTGACCGACAACCCTTCTTCCTGCCCCCGGTAAACTTCCAACTCGGCCAAATATTTTGATTGGGCATAATCTGAATTGATGTCACTCTCAGACCACTTACTCTCTTCATCAATTTCAGTCACTCCTTTTTTTCGACCCAGAGCAGCTACTGAACTGATAAAAATTAAGCGTGGAATTTGAAGTTTCACGCAAGCATTTACCACATTTCGGGTTCCTTCTACATTAATGGAAAAAATTTTTCTTTTGAGTTGCGGATCAAACGACACAAGTGCGGCTGCATGGATGACGGTGTGCGCACCTTTAAGCGATTCAAGCAGGGATAAGCTATCGGTAACATCAGCTTCGCGCCATGTTATGTTTGTTGCAATATCCTGAAGCAACTGCAGGTTGCTATTGCTACGGTGGATTGCAAGCACCGATTCGCCCGAAGAAATAAATTCCCGAGTGATATAATTTCCAAGCAAACCGTTGGCACCGGTAATGGCGATCATAAATTAAAGTTGGTAATTAAGCAATGGCAGCTCCAATGCCTTTTTAAAATGTCTTGTTTTCATAGCATCGGCAATTGGCTCGATATGTTTTTCTGAATGGCAATCCGATCCTAAAAAACTTATCCACCGATTGTCCACTATTTGTTGAGCTAATCTTCTAACAGTTTTATTATAATAATCTGTAAATGACATGGTGTTGACCTGAAGCAAAACACCGCGTGAAAATAAATCTTCTGCTTTCTGTAATGTCATAAACAAGTAGCGTTCCGGGTGGGCCAATACGGGTTTATAACCCAACGTAAAAAGTTTAAAAATAAAATCATTGAGTTGGTACGGTTCAGACATATAATTCATTTCAAACAGAAAGTAATTATTACCAAAAGTCATTACGGGTTTATGATCGTTTACATGATTGATTAACCAGGTGTCGAGGTAATACTCTGCAGCTATTTCAATTTGTACGGGCAGGTGGTGCTGATCTAAAACAGTTTTCAGTTCAGTCCATTTTTTTTCGATGCCTTCGGGTGTATTGTGATACCTGTCGCTTTTAATATGCGGGGTAGTAATAAATTTTTGATAGCCCAGGTCGTGCAACTGGCGGATCACCCGTATGGCTTCGTCAAAGTCGGCTACGCCATCGTCTAACCCGGGCAAAAGGTGCGAGTGGAGGTCAACCCGTAACGGATTTTGAGTTGTATTTTTTTTTAAAAATGAGAACACTGCGTTTAGCCAAGGAGGTTAAGATTTCTTATTTGGCGCATCAACATAATACCCGTAACCATACGCTTTACCCAGCGGGGGTAATGCGTTCAGCACTACGGCTACATGATTAATTTTGTTAACGGACTTAATCCGTTCAATATTTTTCAAGTATTCTTTTTTAGAATAATTTGCCCGCACCACGTAAATGGAAATGTCAGATTTATTCATGGCTATGATTCCGTCTGTTACTAACCCTGCCGGAGGCGTATCCAGAATGAGGTAGTCGTATTCTTGTTTCAACTCATCTATCAGCAACGAAAATTCTCCGTTTAAAAGAAGTTCAGAAGGATTGGGTGGATGTGGACCCGAAGGAAGGAAAGTCAGGTTTTCAACTTCCGTAGGCCGGAGGCAATCTTGTAAGGTGTGTTTTTTGATCAGCACCGTACTTACTCCTTTAACAGCATCTTCTTCTGAAGTAAAAAAAGGTTTTTTTAGTTTTCGCATATCCAAGTCGATCAGCACTACTTTTTTCTTAGACATGGCCAGTATTCCGCCAAGGTTGGCTGCCAAAAAAGATTTTCCTTCACCCGAAACAGTTGAAGTAATGGTGATAATTTTTTTATTTCCGCCTGAGGTAAAAAAATCAAGATTGGTGCGTAGAGAGCGAATGGCTTCACTGATCATTGATTTTGGATGGTCTATAATGTGAAGCGCAGAAACACTGGAACTTCGCGAGGCGGGAATGATGCCGAGCAGAGGTGCATCAGTTAGTTGTTCAACTTCTTTTGAACTTGTCACAGTATTATCCAGCAAATAGACCAGGCCGATAAAGAAGAGGTTGATCACGATGCCGGCCATCAGGCCAATCGTGAGAAAAATAATTTTTCGGGGCCAGGCCGGTGCTGCAGGAAAACTGGCTGAAGAAAGAATTTTAAAATCGGGCGTAGTGCCTGCCTGGGCAATTTCAAACTGCGCCTTTGACTGCATCATGGACAAATAAAAGTCGGAATAGAGATTATAAAAACGCTGGTTTTTGGTGAAGCGGGTATTTTTATCAGGCATGGATGTAAATTCTTTTTCCAGTTTTTGCTTTGAACTGTTCAGGTCGGCCAGTGATTTAAGCCAGTTATCTTTTAGCGCACTCAGGTTAGCGAAGACTTCATCTTTCAGCGTGCTCATTTCTTTTTCTTTTTGGCGAAAGGCAAAAGTATTTTCGTTATAGGATAATGAAAGTCGGTTTCTCGCGTTGGTTAAAAGCACCAACGCTTCCATTTTTTTATTCAGATAATCGGGAAGGAAAGGGTAGGGCGTGCTGCTCAGTTGATTTTTTCCGGATACCAGGCCCTCGACTAAGGTATTGATCTCAATTATTTTTTTGTTTAATGAATACCGCTGTGAGTCAATGCGGTTGATTTGCGTAATGGTTCGCTTCATGTCTTGGTTTATATCACTGCTTTTGTTTTGGAGCGTAAAGGATTCAAAATAATTTTCATATTCTTCCATTCTTTTTTCTACCTGCGCAAGTTCTTTGTTCAGCCATTCTATTTTTTGTTTGTTAGCCAATCGTTGTTGTTCACCGCTGTATAGAATGTACAAGGAGTCAACTTTGTTTACAATATCCCTTGCTTTGCTGCTATTATGGTCTTTGAATGAAATACGAATGGTATGCGCATTAAAGTTGAGGGGCTCAACGGAAAGGCTTCCAATGATGTAATTCATCAGATGGTCTTTACTGTTGATGATGAAATAATATTCATTTGGATCTTTTTCGGTGATGGTCGTGAGGTTGGAGACCATTAACACAGCGCCTTCAATTTCTACAGGCTCGTGGTATTTTCCATTTATCGGGTTACCACCTTTTCCATAACTAAGTTGAAACGAAGCCGGAGAAGTGGGAGTAAAATAAATGGGAAAATTCTGAGTCTTCTGTGAAGTTCTAACAACTTTTACCCGGAAGGGTGAGGCTTTATAAATTTCATTGTTGAGCACATTACCTTCACTAAAATACCCTACGCTCAGGTTGAGCGAGTCAATAACTCGGCTCAAAAACAACTTGGATTTGATTTGTTCAATTTCTCCTGATACGATATCAAGGTTTTGATCTTGAACGACTTTATTGATGCCCAGCTCTGTGGCATCTTGTTTGATATCCAACTTCAACTCAGACTCAGCTTCAAAAATATCTTTAGTCCACCGGGTTGCTAAATAAGCGGCCAGGTTACAGACCAGAAAAATTATGATAATCCACCATAATCTTTTTTTAAAAACAGCTTTTAGTTTTTCGAAATCGAAATCATCTGCTTGTTTTTGAATAATCATTGATTTAGCCATACCTGTTATTCAAACTATTTCACCCGGTAAATAAAAATGAGTGAGATCAACGAAAGTAAAAGCGAGCCGATAAAATAATTATCGCGCAGCCCCTCAGAGAAAGGTCTGCGTATGGGCTCCACATACACAATATCACCGGCTTCTACAATAAGGTTACCCTGCTGAAAACCCTGAATG
This sequence comes from Bacteroidota bacterium, assembly GCA_018266435.1. Taxonomy (GTDB): domain Bacteria; phylum Bacteroidota; class Bacteroidia; order Cytophagales; family Cyclobacteriaceae; genus ELB16-189. The sequence continues at coordinate 14,364 of JAFEAL010000021.1, forward strand.
GTACTGAAGTCAATAGAATACACATGGTTGTTGCGGATCAGTTTGATTTTATCGGCCCGTGCATCGTTAGCCACTCCTTTGGATAAGGCTAGTACTTCGGCTACCGTCATACTTTGATTGGTTAGCGGAATGACGTGCCCTCCGGGCGCCCCCAAAACAATTACCCGTTTGTTTACAAAAGTGAATTGCACAAAGGAGTCAGTAAAGTATTTGGAGTATTCTTTTTGGGCAATTTCTTCGGCCTGCCTTAAGGTAAGGCCTTCGAGTTTTAATTCACCGATGAGAGGAAGTTTTACGATGCCCGATTGATCGACTAAATAGCTGATGACCTCGTTAGAAGCATTAGCCGAAGGTGCGGCTTTGCCCGTGTTGGATAAATCCGGGTTAGGGTCTATGAACCGCTCACCCTTGTTTGAGTAAACAGCGAGTTTGAGTAGATCGTTTTTTTGAATGATATAGTCTTTCTGTGTAGCCTGTGCTTGTCGTTCAAAAACTTCAACCGGATTGCCTTCGGTAGGCTTAAACATGATGTTTTTCTTGTACGAAGAGCAAGCGCTCAACAAACTGATGCCACTAAGTAGAATTGCTTTGTACATTCGCAGGGTAACAATTGCCGTGAAATTACGACTTTTTCGGCTTCCGTTTTAATACCTAAAGACAGAAGCGATTAGGCACCAATATGGTTGATGGCTGAAAGGTATTTGCTGATCACGATTTTCTCATCAAATTCAGTTTCAATTTTGTGACGGCCGTTCTTTCCCATTTGTTGAAGTGTATGATCATCGCAGGCTGCCATGATCTCCATTTTTTCGGCCAAGTCATCGGCATCTTTCATTTGGCAAAGCAACCCGTTAAATCCGTCTTTCACCACATGATGGCAACCGGGCACATCGGTTGTAATAATGGGCTTGGCACTGCTGGCCGCTTCCAGCAAGGTGCGCGGGGTTCCTTCGCGATACGAGGGCAAAACAATACAATCGGCTTGCTGAATATACGGGCGCACATCTTTAGCCGTTCCCAAATATTCAAATGTTCCCGATTGAATCCACTCATCAATAACCTCTAATTTTATCCCTCGTGAGTGAACAGGATCTTTGGCTCCTAATATTTGGAATTTTGCCTGAATGCCTTTTGATTTTAATTTCTTGATGGCCTCCACATACTCCAGAATTCCCTTATCGGTAATCAACCGAGAGACTAATAAAAATGTAAACGGTTTGTTTCGGGAAAATTCAACCGGGAGGAACCGGGTTAAATCAACACCAGAACCGGGCAACAAGTCAGTCTTGGTTACGCTCACTAATTTTTTAGTGACAAATAATTGGAGATCGTCAGGATTTTGAAAAAATATTTTTTTAGGAAAACGAAAAGCCAACCGGTATAGCGAAATGGCAACTTGCGATACTATATTTTTTTTCAAGAAAATAGTACCCAGCCCGCACACATTATTGATGGAGGGAATGCGCAGTGAAGCAGCCGCCAACGTACCATATACATTGGGTTTGATGGTATAATGCAAAATGATATCGGGCTTGACGGCTTTGTAAATAGAGCGCAGTTCAAAAATCAGCAGAAAATCTTTAACCGGGTTGGCCCCGCGGCTATCCATCTTTACGTCATGGTGGTGGCAACCGGCATTTACCAAAAGTGGAGTAAAATCATCGTGTGGAGCAATGGTGTGTACTTCGTGACCCTGATCCAATAATGTTTTAACAAAATTCATCCTGAAATTGTAAATATTCCAGGAAGTATTTAATACAATCGCAATTTTCATGTTCAGCGCCAACTAAACGGTTTAGGTAATCAATTAAAAGAGTGCTTGAAGACCGGAAATTCTCTTTTTTTGATTATTCAATTCTACAAAGCTACAAAAAAGTAACCGTTGTGATTTGAAATCTGGAAAGTACTTTTGTTTCTCTAAAAAATATGAAAAATGACGATAAAAATGCGGTATTGATTGCGCTAATCAATTCGCAACGCCCCGATGAAACTACCGAACATCTGGATGAACTGTCTTTTTTGGCTGAAACCATTGGCATCAGGTCAGTTCAACGGTTTACCCAAAAACTTCCACACCCCGATGTGCGGTCATTTGTAGGTAAAGGCAAGCTGGAGGAAATAAAAGCCTTTGCCCTGGCCCATCAAATAAAATATGTGCTGGTGGATGATGACCTGAGTGCCTCGCAGTTGCGAAACTTAGAGAAAGAATTCAATGCCGGTGAAAAAGAATATAAAGTTCGCATCTATGACCGCTCGCTACTTATTCTTGATATATTTCTAATGCGGGCACAAACCGCTCAGGCACGCACACAAGTAGAACTGGCGATGAACCAATACCTGCTTCCCCGCCTCACCCGGATGTGGACACACTTGGAGCGCCAGCGGGGCGGCACCGGAACAAGGGGCGGAGCCGGGGAAAAAGAAATTGAAACCGACCGCAGGGTGATACGGGATCAGATTTCAAAACTAAAAGAAGAACTAAAAAAAATTGAACGACAGCGTCAGACCCAACGCAAATCGCGCGAAGGTATTGTGCGGGTAGCTTTAGTAGGATATACCAACGTAGGCAAAAGCACTCTGATGAACTTACTTTCAAAAGCAGATGTAAAAGCCGAAAATAAATTATTTGCTACAGTAGATGCTACCGTGCGTAAAGTGGTGATCGGAAATTTGCCTTTTCTGCTTTCTGATACGGTAGGGTTCATTCGCAAGCTTCCTCATCACCTGATTGAATCATTTAAGTCAACGCTGGATGAAGTGCGTGAGGCAGATTTATTGCTTCACGTGGTAGATGCCGCCCATCCTTTTCACGACAACCAAATTGAAATAGTAAAAAAAACATTGGCCGAACTGGGTGCTGGAAATATCCCGGTAATACTGGTGCTTAATAAAATTGACCAACTGAGAAGTATAAAGGATGGGGTAAAACTAGATCAATTGAAAGGCTATTATCGTGAGCAGGGGTTTGATCAGGTTGTATTTATTTCAGCTACTCAAAAAGAAAATATTGAAGAACTCCGTCAATTGATTTTTGAGAAGGTAAAGAAAAAGCATTTGATGATTTATCCTAATTACCTGGTTGCTGACTATCAATAAAAAACCGCAGGCATCCAAACCTAAACATCTAAGGTTTTTCTGCCTGCGGTAAACAAACTAAACTCCTATTCTATTTTTCTTTTTTTGCGTTAATGGGGAATGAGCCAAACTGACCTATGCTCATGTTGCCGTTCAATTCATTCTCCTTAATTGTTCCCACGATAGTCAAAGCCATGGTGTTTCCGTTAAAGGAAACTTCATAAGTAATGGTTATTTCATTGCCCTTTACCACTACCGATTTCAACGCGGTTTCTTTGTTATTGCGTGAGTTGGTAATGGTGCCTGAGTAATCTTCTCCGGCTTTGACAATCGTTATTTTGCCGGCTCCGCCTTGGGGAGACTCCACAGTATAATTCCAGGTTCCCGTGGCGTTTACTTGCGCGCTGGCATCGGCTTTAGTCATTTTTAAATTGGGCTGAGAACCTCCGCCCATGCCATTGCGCTGGCCATTACCACCACCGCCTTGTTGCCCTCCGCCCATGCCTCCGCCTGCGTCATTTTGGTCGCCTCCGTCCATTAAGTCATCGTTGCTGATGGATTTCTTTTTCTTCGGTTGTTTGGTTGTCAGCTTACCAATGCGGTAATTAAAGGTAACCTTGAAATTAAAGTAGTGCATGGTATTGTACCCTTCCTGATTCAGCAAAGGCGATACCGATGAGGTTCTGATTGTTAGGGTTGGAGTAAAGAAATTTTCAGCCCCTAAACCTATGCTGCCTCGCTTCTCATTAAATTCTTTTTGCAAACTCAGGCTGTACACACGGAAACTGGTTTGATATCCTTGCAACTGTACTTGACGCCCACGGAAGAATCCAAAGAACTGAAGGCCCCAACCATTGCCTATGGTATAGTTACCAAATCCACGCACATTAAATACCCAACCGCTGTTGCGCGTACGCAAGGGATCGGTAGGTGATGCCCCCGGATTTTTCAGGTAGGCATAATAAAAATCTGATCCACCACTCAATGAAAATTTATTAGAAAAAGAAATGTTGCCAAACACACTTCCACCATAGGCATCTTGAATGCCTATGTTACGGTAGCTGGTTAATACAACGCCCGGATCGTTTGGAACTGAACTTCTCACTTGCTGAATGGCATTGTCGGTATTGCGCATAAAGGCTGAGAAATTCAATGATGTTGATTTGATGTATGCACTGTAACCCAGTTCATAATTATTGGTGTACTCAGGACTCAGGTTCGGATTTCCTGATGAAATACTCAACGGATTTGAGGCTACCGTGTTAGGATTCAGATTTTGTATCGATGGCCGTTGAATTCTGCGGTTAAACGACATCTTAATCATGTTGCCGTTATCAAGCCGTTTAGATAGGTTCACACTCGGTACCAGCACTTGATAAGAAGGAATAGAAAGCGAACCGCCCTGGGTGTTGGCCTGAATGCTGGTGTATTCATACCGGGTTCCCGCTTTTAATGAAAACTTGCTGGCAGTAGTTAGTGTGTAGGATAAATATCCGGCCGTTATGTTTTGAGTATAATCCAGCAGGTTGGATTGATAAATAGGAGAGCCTGTGAGCGATGTGTAAACGCCATCACTTCCTGCCGAGTAATAATTAAAATTACTGGTTGCCTTGCGCGTAATGGATTTGGCACCCACCTCGATCAATTGCATATCATTGATGGGAGTCTGATAGTCAAGTTGAACGGTGGCCTCCGAGTTTTTAGTAGGGTTAATGTTTTTGATGTAGGAAACTGCGCTGGCACCATTTACCTGTGTGGTTTGCGTGATAAAGTTGTTATTGCCATCGCTCTGGCTATACATGGTGAGTAAACTAAATTCACGGTTTTGCTTTTCAAAATAGTGTGTGTAGTTGAGGTTTCCATCTACTGAATTATTCAAGTTCAATTGGTTCACATTCTTTACCAAACTACCCGTTTGGGTCTCAACATTATTGATAATTGATGATGAATTAGTAGTGAGGTTATCCTGGTAGTTATGCCCGTTGCGGATACCGAAACGAACTGAGCCGGTTAGGGAATTTTTTTTGTCAATGTCGTAGTCAAAACCTAAGGTATAGTTTCCGAAAAGATTTTGAACGCGTGTATTGGCATTTTGAATGTTTTGGATGGTGGTAGTATCATTCGGGAACGTTCTCTGGTTGTTATAAAAATTTCCCGGGGTATTGTATTGGGAACGACCAAACCCACCCAATGAAATTCCTAGTTTGCCCTTACGATACCCTCCGTGTAAACCCAGGTTGCTGCCGCGATAGCCCGCGCTGCTGTTAATGTTCAGCGTTAATCCTTCCAGCGTGTTCTTTTTTAAGACGATGTTGATGATCCCGGCCGAACCTTCGGCATCGTACTTGGCAGAGGGCGAAGTGATCACCTCAACGGTCTTGATCTGGTCGGCAGGTATTTGTTTGAGAGCATCAGAAATACTACTGGCTGTAATAGTCGAAGGCTTGTTGTTGATCAGTACTTTTATATTAGTACTTCCCCGTAAAGAGGGGTTTCCATCCATATCCACGGTCAGCAGGGGCACACGCCTGAGCACATCGGTAGCGTCTCCGCCTTTGGCGGTGGCATCACTTTCGGCATTGTAAACCAGGCGGTCTACTTTTTCCTCAATGAGCGGCTTTTGTCCTACAACTTCAATGGCTTTGAGTAATTTGGCTTCAGACCCGAGTATGATGTTGCCCAGATTGATGCTGCTTCGGCTGGATGTCAGTTGAATTGGGATTTGTTTGGTAGAATAACCGATGAATGTAATGGAAACAATATAGTTGCCAAAAGGAATTTTTGAAATGGTAAATTTTCCATCGCCATCGCACATTTCGCCATTTACTGGTTTTTTAGTGGCGGCATCGAGCAAGGCTACGTTGGCAAACTCTACTCCTTTGTTGGTGGCAGAGTCAATCACTATGCCGGTTATTTTCCCTGAATTGGCTTCTTCTGGTTTAGCCAGCAGTAGGGTGCTGGCAGCCATCGCTACAAAAAACAGTAAAAGAGGTTTAAATTGTTTCATTTTCGCAGTTAATAATGATCGTACTTTCTTGTTTTAATTTTTTTGATGTTCGGTGCTTTGACAACCTCAAACCGTCTTTTCATCCAAAAGGTTGGCGATTTCGAAAAGAAATATAAATACGGGTAAGTTTTTTATAAGAACGGTAGGTTTTCCGTTCGTGTACTCTAAAAAGTGGACTTAACAGAGCAGTTAGGCCAAAATTTATTTGCGATCGGTGGCAAGTACAATCTTGATTTTATTTTTTACACCTACTTTAAGTACATCCACCAAATCTTGTATTTCCAGATCACGCGGTATGTACAGAACAACGGTTGGTTCGTCTAAGCCGTGCGTGGCGGCTATTAAGTCTTTCTCCAGGTTCCCTTTGCCCACGGGCTTATTGTTGATGTAGTAGTCTTTGTCTTTGGTTACGGTAAGTGTAATGGTTTTTTTATTCAAAGATTGAGTTTCACTGGCTTTGGGCACTAATACTTTAATGATATTAGGGTTGGCTACTGTTGAAATAATCAAAAAGAACAACAGCAGAAAAAACATAATGTCGTTCAGCGATGATGTCGCTACTTCAGCAGCGAATTTATGTCTGCGTCTAATTTTCATTTCGCGGGGGCTTGTATGGCGCGCATGAAATCAAATACATCTTTTTGAATTTGTAGGGTAAACCGATCGATGCGAAGTTGCAGCAGGTGGTAACACAAATAAGCCATGATGCCTACAGCCAACCCCGAACCGCTGGTAATCATTTTTTCGTAAAGTCCTCCGGCAATGATGCCAATGCTGATATTGTCAGAAAGAGAGATGTTATAAAAAATATGAATAATGCCCACGATCGTTCCGATAAAACCTACCATGGGAGCTACTCCGGCAATGATGCCCAGGTAGCCGGTGTTTCGTTCCATGAGCGATACTTCAATATTAGTAGCTGACTCCATCAGCGACTCAATTTCACGCATGGGGCGGCCCACACTGTCTAGCCCAGTGCCGATGATTCTTCCGGTAGATGAGTTTTCACTTTCGGCATAACGCTTGGCATCGGCCATGTTTCCTGAAGAGAGGGCACGGGTAATTTTGGAAAGGAAGTTGGCATCTTTACTGAGCGTTGAGCGTAAGTACAGAAACCGTTCAATGGCCACATAGATTGCTGCTACAGACAGCAACAAAATAGGGATCATCACGATCCCGCCCTTTAACAATAATTCAATAAAGGTTAATTCATCGTGAGGTGGTGTGGCAATTTGTAAAATCATAGGTTGTTTTTAGTAAGCTAACGCAAAAATCGGAAAAGGATTGTAAATGGCAATAAAACAAGAAGGCGGGAAATTTCCCGCCTTCGCTGATCCAAATTGGAAATTATTTTTTCTTCGGCTTATGGGGCACGCCCGTAGGGGTGTTGATCAATTTAATGGCTTCTTTGGCTTTCTCATCTTCGGGGTTCAGAGCCAAGACTTTTTCAAAATATCCCTTGGCGGTTTTGTTATCTTGTTTGATCAGGAAATAAGAACCCATGTACTGGTAGGCCGAAATCAGATCATGCTTGTATTTGTCAGGATCAGGCTCGGCAATTTGTATTACTTTTTCATAATATGGTTTGGCCAAGCCTTCGGTCAGTAAAGAGTCTTGCACTGATTTTGAGCGGGCCGCCCATGTGTAACCGATAGCGATATTGGGCTGATGTTCAATAAACTTAGCGAAGGCACTGTCGGCCTGTGGATACTTGTGCAGGAAATAATTTGAACGTCCGAGTGTGAAGAAATCATTAGAGAAAGGTCTTTTGCGCGATTTGATTGCCCACCGGCAGGTTTGCGCAGCTTTGGAATAATTTCTTTCTTTTTGAAAATAATAGTCGATGAGTGTATTGAAAACATCATTTTGAGTTGGATCTAATGAAAGGCTCTTTTCATAGTCAACGGCAGCTTCGGCAAGTTTACCTTGTTTTTCTTTGAGTTGACCAAGATTCTGGTAGTCATCGGCCGTGGGTTTGGTGTCGGAATGGTTCAGGTATCGCTCAAAAATTTTCTCGCTTTCAGCTAAGTCGCCCGACTTTAAAAGAGACTGGGCATAAAACTTGAGCGTGGTAGAGGTAACATCGGGTTGGTCTGATAATTTTTTGAATTCGGCATTGGCTTGTGTATAGTCTTTGGCCAAAAACAAATAAAAAGCATACTTAAACATATCATCTTTCTCGGGGCTGTCAGTCAGATCAAGATAGATTTTATGATGCTTCACTGCATTGGCACCATCTTTTTTCAGGTAATACAGTTCGCCCAGTTCTTTATGAGCCAGTGCATACTCCGGGTCTGCTTTAATGGCTTTTTTCAAGTTTTCTTCTGACATCGGGATGAGCTTAGCCCGTTGGTAAATGAGGCCTATATTATACCACGGAGTTCCGTTTTTTGGATCGATTTCACCTGCCCGCTCATACGCACTGACTGCTGAGCCTCCGTTGTTTTCAAGCGCATAGTATTCGCCTAATAGCTGGTGTGTGTGGGCATTATCAGCATTGATTCCCTTGGCTTTTTCCAGTAAGGTAAAGGCATCTTTGCGCATGAGTTTATCAGACAGTTCAGCTCTTGCAATGGCTTGCAACACAGCTATATTTTTTTTACCCATTTTTAAGGCTTGGTCAAAATGAACTTTGGCCTCTGCATTTTTTTTGGCCAGCAAAAGGATTTGTCCTTGCCCGGCAATATTTAAAGCTTCTTTGGGGTTGATGCCAAAACCTTTGTCAAATGAGGCGCTGGCAGCTTGTTGGTTTCCGGCCAATAGTTGAGCTTGTCCTAAATAATAATATAGTTGCGCGGCTTCCGGGTAGGTGGCAGTGGCTTTTTGAAGCATGTCAATGCCGCTTTTTATTTTTCCATGGTCAATTAATAGCTGTGCATTTTTTATTTCGGCATCCTGTGAATAGCAATGCAGGCTCATCACAACCATCCAACCCAACGAGAAGAGATACTTTTTCATACGGTTTAACTGATTAACTAAAGAATTTTTATAAAATAAAGTTTTAAAGAAAATACACGGCTGGCGATTTTCCAAAAATGGTTTTTTTTGCCGGGCGTAAAAGATACATTCAAAACCTTAAAAAATTCTTAAATCTCAACTTAACTAACGCAATTATCTTGCCAGTTCCCTTACAGTTGTGAGTATGTTTTTTATGATTACTGATTTGTTGTGATCTTTTCCAGCGGCTTTCGTTGCACTTCTACCAGCCGTATGGGTGCTTTGGCAGGAACAAGCCCGGCTTTAAGAACAATGAGTTGGCCCTTGTCACTTACCGCATAAGCAATAAACCCACTCCCCAGCCCGGAGCGAGCCTCGCGGCTAATGATGATAACCTCGCGCGAAAGGGGGTATTTTTTCATGAAAATGTAAGCCTTGTACGGTTTTAAATAGTCATCATCCGTTTTGATGCTTACCACTTTGATTGAGCTTAAAAAACTGTTTGCCTTAGGATCATCATTGTCGCTGATCCAACTCAGGCCGATCAGGCCGATGGCATTTTTGGTTTTAGAAACACGGTCAATCACCGCCTCATTGGTTGATACGGCAAAGCAATAGGGTGGAAGATTGTTAATTTTCAGAGTATCAGTCAGGTACCGGATAATGCCTGATTGCGGATGATCAAAAATAACTTGCATATCGCCCAGGGATGACGAGGGAAATAATTGATTCCATGTTTTAGCCGAACCGGTAAAAATTTCTTCAATCTGTTTCCAGGTCAAAAGGCTGTCGGGGTTTTGCTTGTTGGTGATCAGGGCAATTCCTTCTTTGGCCATGACTATTTCGGCACCTTGAATTTTTAATGAATCCAACTTGCTACGCTCAGTAGAATAGAGTTTGCGGGTAACGATGGCCAACCGTACACTATCTTTTAGCAAGTCGCTGATAGCTTGCTGTTCAGATGTGTAATTGGGTTGGAAGTGAGCCAGTGGATAAATGCCCTCAAAGCCCTCTACTTCGGCCTGGATTAACGGTTTGAGCGATTCATCTACTGCTATTTTTATCGTACCTGAGGTAGGGGTGTCTAGCGGTAATCCTTTTTTGTCTTTTTCAGTACAAGAAAATAGACCGGCACACAAGGCGAGGGTAAATAGTATTCTTTTCATCTCAGCTAAAATATTTTTGATAAATGCGGTACGATCTGAAGAGGCCATAGATGATCAGTGTTAGCCCGATGGGAAGCGAATACGTAGATGAAATGGATAACTTTTCTTTGCCCCATACCAACATTGCTCCGATAAGAATGTAGAGGAGGCTCATCAGCACGGCAAAGTATTTGATAGATGAATTCATGGTAATTAAAAAAGCCCCTCGTAAGGGGCTTTTGATTTATTGGTCTGCAATTTTATAAATGATCGGTAAGTTGTAGGCCTGCCTTACGGCCCGCCCGCTTTGCTTACCGGGTTTCCACTTGGGCGCCATGGAAAGCACCCGCACGGCCTCACGGTCACACTCTGCGTTGAAGCCCCTTATTACTTCAACATTAGAAATGACACCGTTAGGTTCGATAATAAATTTCAAGAAAACTTTTCCTTCTAAGCCCATGCGTCTGGCAGAGGCCGGGTACCGCAAATTTTTACCTACCCAGGCATAAAATGCGGCCATGCCGCCAATGGGTTCGGCTGATTGCTCTACGGCTAAGAAAACTTTGTTAGCATCATCGTCATTTTTAACGACTTCCTGAACAGGCTCTTCGAATTTTACTTCGGCATCGCCCACTACGTTTTCAGATCCCGTTTCATTTTTTTTGATCTCTTCAATGGTCGGCATCTTTTCTTCTTCCACCACTTCTTTGTCGGTTACTTTGGGTGGTAAAAACTTGATGATTGTTTTTACCGGTGGAGGAGGAACGCTGGGTGGCGGTGGCTGATCGGGGTTGATAGGCGGTGGCTGTTCAAGCGAAACCACTTTGCTCAACTTGGGTTTTTTTACCACCTCTTCTTCGCTTTTAAAGAACTCGGCAATTTTTGGGTAGGCCAAAGCCAGGCTAATGGTGATAAAAGCAAGCGCACAAGCAATCAATACATTTTTAGAATACACCTTACGGATAAAATAAGCACCGTATGACTTATTCCTGTTTTCAAAGATAATGTCATCCCAACTGATGGGGCTTTCACTTTGCGTACTCATAGTTTTGCTTGTTTTACAATTTCTTTGTCGGCCGGAGTGATGTCAACAATGGCGTATCGCTGAATGTTGCAGATAGACATTTCATCAAGAATCTCTACAAAGTTCTTGTATTTTGAGTTGTCCATGGCTTTGATGAGTACAATCATATCTCTGATTTCGCCTTTTTTTTCTAACAACACTTTGCGTATTCCATTTTTAGAAAAATCCTCCCGTTTTGCTTCCGGTTCGGTAATACCAACATACCAGTACACTTTATCATTAGAGCCGAGTACCAGAGTTAATACTTTCTTCTCGTTTACCTCCGGTTGTTTGTCGCCTTCTTTAGGTTTTTCGGGCAAGGTAATTTCCATCGTCTTAGGCTTTGATAGGGTGGATGTAAGCACGAAGAATGTGAGCAACAAGAAGGCCAAATCCACCATCGGGGTCATGTCGATCCGTGTGGAGGTTTTTTTACTTCTTACTTTGCCACCTTTCTTGCCGCCTTCGCCACCACCGCCTTGTACTTCTGCCATAGGGTTTTATTTACAGGTTAAACATTAAGATGGTTTCTTTGCAGGGGTATGGGCTGCTTTCATTTCGGCTGGCATTTCTTCAGTGCCGGTGATCAGGTTGAACCGGTTTACTTTACGGTCAACCAATGTATTGATCACTTTTTTCAGCACCGGATAGCCGGCATCGCCATCGCCTTTGATGGCAATGCGTACGCGCGGGTTGGCCAGGCGTGTTTGAAGTACCCAATCTTTTAATTGATTGTTCAGCGAATCCACCGGAATGCCGGGTTGTTTCACTTCCTTGCGTTCTTCGCGGCTCAATTCAAGAAACTGCGGCAACGTTTGTATAGGCAAGCCAAAGGTTGTCAAAACTTTAAACACATCGGTTTGTTCCTGAGTGAACGATATATTGTAAAGTTTGCCCATTTCGGCCAATAGTCTTTCTCGCGTAGGCTGACCATCCACATTAAAAAAGACAGTATTGTCTTTCGAAATAGTAATGGTGATCACATCTCTTTCGGGAATGGGCATTTCTGATACGGAGGTGGGAGTTGAAACCTCCACCGGCTCATCAGGCCGTGCCGTTGCCGTAAGCATAAAAAAGGTAACGAGCAAGAACGCCAAGTCAACCATCGGTGTCATGTCGATGGAGGGGGATGCCCGGTGCATTTTTACTTTTGACATAGTTAATAGTCAGATTTAATACTACTATTTATTCATTAAACCTTTGCCTGGGCGGTAAAATTCTGAACAATGCTGAAGCCGGCTTCATCAATGCCATAGGTGAGTGCATCAATTTTGCTGGTGAAAGTATTGTAAAGAATAATAGCCAATGCAGAAGTTCCGATACCTAACGCTGTATTGATCAATGCCTCAGAGATACCGTTGGCCAACGCCACAGAGTCAGGCGCACCGGCAGTAGCCAAGGCCGCAAATGATTTGATCATACCTAATACCGTTCCGAGTAGACCCATCAGTGTGGCAATGGAAGCAATGGTAGCGATAATTACCAGGTTCTTTTGCAACATGGGCATTTCTAATTGAGTAGTTTCTTCTATATCCTTTTGGATTAATTGGATTCTCTTATCCACTTCAATAGAAGTGTTTTTGGATAGTTCATTGTATTTATGAAGGCCGGCCTTCACTACGTTGGCTACCGATCCTTTTTGCTTGTCGCATTCGCTCAATGCTTGCTCTACGTTATTGGTCTCAACAAGGCCTTTGATTTTGTGTACGAAATTTTGAGTGCTTCCTTTGCCGGAGGCCATGCTGATGGTGATGAAACGCTCAATACCAAAAGTAATGACCATCATCAAAAGTGCAATCAAAACGGGCACTAACACACCCCCCTTATATATAATACCCAGGTAATCCCCAGGCACCGGGTGATTGTGGTTGTCACCGCCTTGGAAATGTGACCCATCCCCAAGGACAAGATAATAGATTGCAAAAGCAAGTGCGATTTCAATCACAATTGCCGCGATGGTAAATGTGGATTTCAAACTTCCACTTAACGATGACGAAGATGACTTGGACTGAGTTTTCATAAATTTTAAGTAAAGGTTAAGGGTTTAAATTTAATGATTCTTAATTATTTCAGAATTTAAAAAGTTTAAATATGCAAGCCAGAACTGAAATCCACAACAGCAAGCAATTAAAATTCTTAAAATAGTTTTACGAATGGCTGTATGCCTTGACCCAAATTACCTTGTACTTGCTCCCTTAAGTCGGGCAACTTAAGAAAGTCACACCTTTTTGATATTTTTTTAACCTTTACGTTGTGCAATGCGCTTGCTGATAACCGAGAGGATTACGGGTGTGGTAGAAACCAGAATCATTACAATTATGATTAGCCCCAAGTGGTCAGTAAGGTTAGGAAACAGGTAGCTGAGCCAATAGCCCGCCATTACTACAGAAAAAACCCAGAATGTGGCTCCCAATGTATTATAGAGCCAAAATTTTTTGATATCTATTTGGGCTATTCCGGCCAGAATCGGTAAAAAGGTGCGAACGATGGGAATGAACCGGCCAAAAACAAAGGCCATCATTCCATACTTCTGAAAGTATTCCTGGGTGAGGTCAACGTATTTTTTCCGGTAAAAAAAGTTCTCCTTGCGGTGGCTGAAATAATTTCCGAACCATTTTCCGAAAAGATAGCCAGTGGCAGTACCCAGGGTAGCGGCAATAATCAACAATACAATCAGGGTGGCTATGGGCAGTTTAATGAAATTCGTATGGCAAAACAGCCCGGCAGTAAAAAGAAGAGAATCCCCGGGTAAAAAAAAACCAAAGAAAAGCCCGGTCTCAGCAAAGACAACGATGAGGAGCAGGGTTACCCCGCCAAGGTGAATGATGGTTTCGGGGCTTAGCGACTCAGGCATAGTAGGGGATGTATAGAGATTAACTTTTTTGCAAAGTACAAACTGATGTGCGCAAAACAATAAACTGTAAAAAGTGATTTAGGAGATTGAACATGAAACAGATTATAGAAAATTTTAGAACAAAAGGATTCATACACACAAAGAGCAACTGTCATTTTTGCAATAGAAGATACAGGGTTTGGCTCTTTGGGTTGAGTAATAATTTATTTTATGATATTTAAAATAGCCCGCTATAAGTGTTAAAGAAGATACCGCAATCGTTTACGAAAATTAACGAAATCGATTGCACAAAAAAGAATAGGATTAAAATGTTTGTATCCTTGTTTAATTCTGAGAGAATCATCAATTTTAGAACGATGTTCTGTTACCATAGACTAAACAATTTGGTTTCAGTCATTATTAACCCTAAGTCGTTCTTTTGTTAACCCTAATTTTAAACCCTATGAACAGATTGTATCTGAATGTGCGCAGGTATCTGTCAGTGCTGATGGTGCTTTTGGCGTTTAGCGCCTTTGCCCAAAAGACAGTAACAGGTAAAGTGACTTCGGCCGAGGATGGATCACCCGTTCCCGGAGCGAATGTGTTAGAGAAAGGCACTGGAAATGGTTCCGTTACCGATGCCGATGGAAAATTCTCCATTTCGGTGGGCAATAACGCTACCCTTGTTGTTTCTTTTCTGGGATATGCCACTCAGGAAATAGTTGTTGGTAACCAGACTTCAGTTAATGTAGATCTGCAAGCTGACACCAAGTCATTGTCTGAAGTAGTTGTGGTAGGATACGGTACTGTGAAAGCAAAAGATCTTACCGGATCAGTAGCAACAGTAACAACTGAAAATTTTACCAAAGGGGTAATCTCTTCACCTGACCAATTGCTACAAGGCAGAACCCCTGGTCTTGTAATAACACCCTCAAGTGGTGAGCCTGGCGCGGCAAGCACCGTAAACATACGGGGTACCTCCTCAATTACAGGTAACAACACACCCCTTTATGTAGTGGATGGTGTTCCATTAGATAATAGTACGGGTACTTCGAGCACTACGAGTGGTATAGAAGGTACATCCACTCCAAAGAACCCCCTGATTTTCCTTAATCCGGCAGATATTGAATCAATGACTGTTTTAAAAGACGCATCGGCAGCTGCAATATATGGTTCTCGCGGGGCCAACGGTGTAATCATTGTTACTACAAAGAGTGGAAAAGGAATAGGCAAAAAAGGTCAGTTTTCGTTCAGTACATATCAAGCGGTGGCTACACCTCGTAGCCGCTATAACTTATTAAATGCTTCAGACTTTCTGAAGGGAGTAGAAGCGGCTAATATATCGGCAGGCGTTAGCCCAGCCGCTGCCGCTGCCGCTATAGCAGGGCCTCCTGTAAATAATGGCGCTAATACCAACTGGCAAGACCAGATTTACCGCACGGCCATTTCGAGTGGATATAACTTAGGGTGGGGCATGTCTACCGGTAAATCATCACTACGGTTAAGTGGCAACATTGAAAACCAACAGGGTATATTAAAACATAGCGATTTGCAACGCATGACGGGAAGAGTTAACTACACTACCAAATTATTAAATGACAAATTGGTAATAAATGTATCTTCCACTTTTTCAAACGTCAAGGACTCGTATGCTCCAAATACAAATAATGCAGGCTACCAAGGCAGTTTAGTGGGTTCGATGATCTCGTATAATCCAACGAATCCTATTTATAGTTCAACCGGCCCCAATGGATATTTTGATCTTCTCGATGGAAACCGCAATCCTGTGGCTATGTTAAATGAATTCACAGATAACGACAACATTAACAGGACTCTTTCAAACCTCAACGCAAGCTATGAGATTGTAAAAGGCTTGGTATTCAAATCTACATTTGGACTTAATACTTCTCAAAGCGTGCGCAAAGCATTTGCTGATCCCCGTATCCCCACCGCGTGGGGCTTGGGTAATACACAACCAGCCACCAGTTCTGGGCAATCCTTTGGGATTAATTATCAAAACCCAATTACTGGAAATGGCCGGGGCACCTATCAATATTTAAACACCGTATCATATTTGGCTGAGGAAACTCTAACGTATGATAAGACCATAGGAAATAGCACCATCAATGCATTAGGCGGTTATTCGTATCAAACGTACCAAACTAATAGCTATGGCAATGTCTATTGGGGATTGTACACGCCAGTGGTTAATGCAAGCGATAACTTCATTAAGGATAAGAGTGGGTTTAAAAATGTTGCTCAAGCGTATATTCCTCAAAACACACAGTATTCAATTCAGTCTTATTTTGCCCGTGTCAATTATGGGTTTATGGATAAGTATCTTATTACGGGAACTGTCCGTGTTGACGGTTCTTCTAAGTTTGGCGCGGCCAATAGATATGGGGTATTCCCGGCAGGTGCCATTAAATGGAAAATGTTAAAAGAATCTTTTGCTGAAAATAGCTTGGGGAGACTATTCTCCGATTTAAGTTTCCGGACAAATTACGGTCAGATTGGTAACCAAGACCCGTTGACTCCTTATAGTGCTGTGAACTTAAATCAAACCATGGTTGATCCATCTACCGGAAATCCTAGAACAGCACTTGATCACCAAGGGAACCCCAATTTAAAATGGGAGGTTGCCACTACAACCGGTGTAGGGTTAGATTGGGCAATCAAGAGCAGCCGGTTATCGGGTACGATTGATTACTTTAATACCCAGCGTAAGAATATGATCTTCTTTGGCCCAACCCCGGGAGGGTTTAGCGCTACCAGTAACTACTATTCTAATTTGAAAGGTATTGTGGTGAACTCTGGCGTTGAGTTTAACTTCCACTACGAGGCAATTATCAAAGGGAAGTTTAATTGGAATATTGATTATAACCAGACATTCTATCACAATACAACAAAGGACTTTCCTTACACCATCAATACTGGACAGGTTAATGGACAGGGCCTGTCTGGGGCGTATGCTCAAACCATTACCAATGGATATTCTCTTTATACGTTTAATATGCCTGTATTCCAGGGATTTGATACCAATGGATACGCGAAATATGCAGACGGAGGTGCCAATCAACTGGTGGGCAGTGCACTTCCTAAATTTGCAGCAGGTTTAACCAATAACTTCACTTATGGAAATTGGAGCCTACAAATATTTCTTCAGGCACAGACCGGATTTTACGTGTATAACAACACGGCCAATGCCCTTTTTCTTAAAGGTAGCTTAAAGACTGCACATAACGTTAGCTATGCCACCTACAATAGCCCCGAAAGCGGCATCAACCCAGGAAGTGTTTCTACACGCTTTTTGGAGAAGGGTGATTTCCTTCGTCTTCAAAATGTACAACTTAATTATAGGTTTGACTTGAACTCAAAAGTAATCCACTCATTAGCCATAAATGTCTCCGGGCAAAATTTGGCGTTGTGGACTAAGTACAGCGGGCTAGATCCACAAGTTAATGTTGACCATAGCTTAAATGGTGTTCCGTCTCGTGGGTTTGACTATGTGGGGTATCCTAGGCCGAGAACGTTTACACTGGGCTTAAATATGACGTTTTAACATAAAATAATAATTATAAAAAGCATGAAAAAGCATAGCAGAAATCGATTGATGAAGGTCATGGTATTGTTGACCATGTTTCTTTCTGTGTCTTGCTCGTTGGATGTGGTAGTGAAGAGTCCCAATACAATTCCTGTATTAAATGAATCAGGGGCTCCTACTCCGCCTGACTTGGCATCAGTCTATAATCAGTTAAACGGGATGATTACCCAAAGTAACTGGTTTGCCTTTGAAGAACATACTACCGATGAAATGATGGGACCCACGAGGGGGACGGACTGGGATGATTTCGGAACGTGGCGCAAACTGCATCTGCACACTTGGGACGCATCTCACAATCAGGTTAATGACACTTGGAATTTCTTGAATGGCGGCCTGTTCCAAACTACCTTAATCGCAGAGGCAACTACCGGTAAGGAGCAGATGGAAGGAAAATTTTTGAGGGCTTACTTTTCGTATTTAGCGTGTGACCTTTTTGGAGTGGTTCAGCATCGGCCTGCTACTGCAGCCGTAAATGTTATTCCTGATGTGTACACCAGGTCTCAAGCGTGCGATTTTATCATCAGCGAACTACAAGCTGTGATAGCATCAAATCTCCTTCCTTCTTTTGATGGAACAGCCGCAACCCGCACAGTAGCTAACCAAGAAGCTGCCGAATTTCTGTTGGCAAAAACGCTCTTAAATAAGGCTGTCTTTAAGCAAGATCCCAACCATGCTGCAGGTCCGTTTACCTTCGACCCTGCTGATATGACTCAGGTAATTACTTTGTGCAATCAAATTGCATCTAATCCTAACCTTGCAATTTCCACCAGTTATTGGGATAACTTTACCTGGACAAATTCTACAACAAGCACGGAGAATATTTTTGTAAGACCTAAGGCAGCAGGGATTAATGTTCAGTTTCCCATCTATATGGGATCACACTACCACATGGTGCCAAGTGGTTGGAATGGTTTTGTCACGCTTTCGGATTTTTATAACGCATTTGATCCCAATGATGCCAGGAGAAATTCTTGGTTACCCAATTATTCGGATAGTGTTGGGTACAATGCGGGCTTTCTGATAGGTCAGATTTATGGACCAGCCGGTGGAAGCCCTGGAAGTGCAGGACCAGTTGGAACAAATAAACAGTTGGTGCCGCTTACTGATCGGAGCGGTAACCCGTTAGTTTTCACTTCAGATGCCAGTCTTTATTTCTCAACTGAAACCAAGGGCATCAGAACCAATAAATACCCGATACATCCCTACACATTTGTTACTTCAAGTGGTTCGTCAAGCCCTAATGATTTTGTGTTTTTTCGTTTTGCTGATGTCAGGTTAATGAAAGCAGAAGCAATTTTAAGAGGAGGTACAGATCCACATGGTGAAACTGCTTTGGGTATTGTTAATGGAATAATTGCTAATCGTGGCGGGGCCTATATTAAAGGTAGTAATATTGCGTCACCTGCAACGGTGGGTCCTTCCTTAACCCCGTTAGCCTCCATTGATCTGCCCGGCTTACTAACTGAACGAGGAAAAGAATTGTGGTGCGAAGGCTGGAGGAGGAATGACATGATCAGGTTTGGAGTTTTCAATAACCCCGTGATGGAGCGTCCCACACCATCTGATCCCTCGCGTTGTGTTTTCCCTATTCCGCTTATAGCTCTTTCCTCTAACCCTAACCTGAAGCAAAACGTTGGGTATTAAGAAAAATTAAAATAACTAATCCAGAAAAGGCCATTAAATTTGATGGCCTTTTCTTTTTTACAAAAACAGCATGAAGTTCAGTTTACTCCTTATTATTTCATTTGTATTTTTTGCCTGTCAACCCAGCGGTAAAAAAACTCTCTTCACTTTATTGAATAACACAGGTATCCAGTTTCGGAACGACCTTAAAGAAGAAAAAAATAACAACGTTTTTGCCTATCGCAATTTTTATAACGGAGGAGGGGTAGCCATTGGCGATATTAATAATGATGGGTTGGCAGATGTTTTCTTCACCGGCAGCCAGGTGGCCAACCGGTTGTACCTCAACCTGGGAGGCATGAAATTTAAAGACATCTCCGCTCCGGCTGGTTTTGCAGAAAAAAAACAATGGAGCACCGGTGTAACAATGGTTGACATTAACCATGACGGCTGGCTCGACATCTACGTGTGCAATGCCGGAAATATGTTTGACAGCCTGCTTCGCAAAAACCAGTTGTTCATCAACAATCACGACCTCACCTTTTCTGAAAAAGCAGCTGAGTATGGGCTAGATGAAATGGGCTACACCACCCACGCTTCTTTTTTTGATTACGATGCAGATGGAGACTTAGATTGTTTTATCGTGGATAATTCACCCATCCCGGTCAATACCCTAAACATTGCCAACACCCGTGATGTGCCCGCTCATCAATGGAGAGTAGCTCCTTTTCTCCGGTGGGGTGGCGACCACCTATTCAGAAATGACAACGGAAAATTTAAGGAAGTAACTCAAGAGGCGGGCATTTATGGCAGCCTGATTGGTTTGGGGTTGGGCGTTACCGTAGGAGATGTGAACCGTGACGGATACCCGGATATCTATGTGTCAAATGATTTTTTTGAACGTGACTACCTGTACATTAACCAAAAAAACGGAACATTTAAAGATGAAATTGAAAATTGGGTACAGCACATGAGCCTGGCCTCAATGGGCGCAGACATGCAGGATATCAACAACGATGGCTACCCCGACATATTTACCACTGATATGCTTCCCGATGATGATTACCGCCTAAGAGCCACAGCATCGTTTGATAATTATGATACCTACCACCTCAAAGAATCTTCCGGGTTTTATCATCAGTTTATGCAAAATGCCCTTCAACTGAATAATCAAAATGGAAAATTTATGGAGATCGGGTATTACAGCGGAGTGCATGCCAGCGACTGGAGTTGGGGTGCCCTGTTGCTGGATGCAGACAATGACGGGTATAATGATATCTATGTCTGTAATGGTATTCGCTACGACCTGACAGACCAGGATTTTATTAATTTCTTTTCAAACTCGATCATTCAGGAAATGGTCATTTCGGGTAAGCGCGAAGAAGTGAGCTCCATCATTAGCAAAATGTCTTCAGCTCCTTTGCGTAATAAATTTTTTCACAACAACGGCAACCTCACTTTCTCGGATGCAGGTGAGCAAAACGGGATTACCCAACCTTCTTTTTCAAACGGTGCAAGTTATGGCGATTTGGACAACGATGGCGACTTAGACCTGGTGGTGAATAATGTAAACAACGAGGCCTTTGTGTATCAAAACAACAGTGTTGAATTAACTAAAAACAACTACATCGGTTTTATTCTGAAAGGAAAAGACAAGAATACATTTGCTGTGGGCAGTAAAGTACAGGTATTTTCAAATGGACAGATTTATTACCGGGAACTGGTTCCTGCCCGGGGATTTCAATCATCCATGGATTATAAGTTAATCATGGGGTTGGGTGCCGGCCAAACTAAAATCGACTCAGCCATTATCATTTGGCCCGATCACACCCAATCAAAATTGATGTCGGTGGAACAGAATAAAATTTATTCAGTTGACCAACTTGAAGCTGCCGGCAAAAGTGTTGAGTTAAGTAATAAAACATCCGGTCTTTTTTCATTGATTGGCAATAATTTTATTAAGCACCAGGAGGATGAGTACGTTGATTTTTATACGCAACGAAATATTCCCAGAATGCTTTCCAAAGAAGGCCCGAGGTCAGCCGTGGGTGATGTAGATGGCGATGGTCTTGACGATGTTTATATCTGCGGTGGCTTTGATCAGGGCGGACAGTTATATATGCAAAACAGAGACGGAAAGTTTGCCGAGAGATTTCAAAAAGATTTTCAGTTGAACAAAAATCATGAAGAAGTAGTCAGCCTTTTCTTTGATTGTGATAAAGACGGTGATCTTGATTTATTTGTTGGTTCAGGCGGGAATAACCAACCGCCCCGCACGCCTCAGTTGAGCCACCGGTTATACAAAAATGACGGGCATGGAAATTTTACACTTGAGAAAAATGCTTTTCCTGAAAATAACTCTAACGTAGGTGCTGCTGCGGCTATTGACCTGGATGATGACGGAGTCCTCGATTTGTTCGTAGGTGCTTACAATACTTCGTTTGTTTACGGACTGATGCCGGGGAGTACGTTTTATAAAAATGATGGCAGTGGTCATTTCACAGAAATGCAACTGAGCAGCACAAAAGACTGGAACAAGTTAGGCATGGTAACCGGGGGCGTTGCTGTTGATGTAACGGGCGATAATAAAAAGGAGTTGGTAGCGGTGGGCGAGTGGATGAATCCAAAAATTTTTGAATTTACAAAACAAGGTATCAAAGAAGTACCGTCATCGCTTGCTAAATTAAATGGATGGTGGCAGTCGGTGGCCGTTGCAGATTTAGACGGTGACGGAAGAAATGACATCGTGTTGGGAAACATTGGCGAAAATTTTTACCTCAAGCCTGATAGCCTCAATCCTTCGCGGCTTTGGGTAAATTATTTTGGAGTAGATGGCAGCATACAACAAATCATTACACGAACAGTAAATGGTAAAAATGTTCCTGTCTTTATGAAACGGCAGATGGAAGAACAATTTACTTACCTCAAAAAAAAGAATTTAAAGTACGCAACATTTGCGTCCAAATCCATTGAAGAACTTTTTGACAAGGAATTGATCAATCAGGCGGTGAAATACACATTTAATTTTTGTCCATCGGTTATCGCCTGGAATGAAGGAGACGGAAAATTTACAATTGAAAAATTGCCCGCAGCTATTCAGTTCTCTTCCGTAAATGCCATTATGCTGGAGGATGTAAATCTGGATGGCAAACCCGACATCATAACAGGCGGAAATACATACGATTTTGTTCCACAGTTAGGAAGGTTAGACAGCAACTTTGGAAGTGTGCTGGTCAATGAAGGGAAAAGAAAATTTAAACTATTACCGACTCAAGAATCGGGCGTACAAATAACCGGGGCTGTGCGTGACATCAAAACGATTCGTGGCAAGAAAGAAAATTCAGTACTTTTTTTGCGCAACAACGACTACCCTGTTCTGTTCAGGAAAAACTCAATAAAGTAAAACCATGCGAAAGAATTTTTTTAGTTTTTTTTTTCTGATCGCTCTCTTTCTTTCGGCATGCCATGAACCGGAAATAGAAAATCCTTTTTTCAACGTGTTGCCGGCTGCCCATACGGGCCTGACGTTTGAAAACCGATTAAAGCCAACCCCCACCTTTAACATGTTTAAGTACATGTATTTTTACAACGGGGCAGGAGTGGGGGCAGGAGACTTTGATAACGATGGATTGATAGACTTGTATTTTTCGGCTAATCAAAGCCCCAATAAATTATATCGCAATAAAGGAAAATTTCAATTTGAAGACATCACCAATCTGAGCGGCATTGATTCAGGCAAAGGGTGGACTACAGGCGTATCGGTGGTAGACATCAATCATGACGGCTGGCTCGACATATACGTTTGTCGGGTAAGCGGTGTGGAGTCGTTGGGCGGAGCCAATCAATTATGGGTAAACCAGGGACTACAAAATGGAACCCCTCATTTTGTGGATGAAGCAGAAAAATACGGACTCAATTTTTCAGGCAACAGCACTCAGGCGGCATTTTTTGACTATGACTTAGATGGAGACTTAGACATGTTTCTGTTGAACCATGCCATTGACCAAAATGGAACTTTTGCCCCGCGGTTTAGATTTGCCGGCACGTATCATGAAAAATCGGGCGACCGGCTGTACCGCAATGATGGCAACACGTTTACAGACGTAACTCACAAATCCGGTATCAACAGTTCAGCCATCAGTTTTGGACTGGGCCTTGTAGTAACCGATATCAACATGGATGGCTGGCCTGACCTGTACGTAGGCAATGATTTTCATGAAAATGATTACCTCTACATTAACCAGAAAAATGGCACGTTTAAGGACGAGACTTCGACTCAGTTAATGCACACCAGTATGTATACCATGGGTGTAGATGCCGGAGATTTTAACAATGACGGACTGATAGATCTGGTATCGATGGATATGCTTCCGTCCGACCCATACATGATCCGCAGGTCACTCGGTGAAGATGACTATGATATTTATTACCAGAAGATACGTTCGGGGTACGATTATCAATACACACGCAACAACCTGCAACTCAACCGGGGTAATGGAATGTTTAGTGAGATTGGCACCTTTGCCGGCATCCACTCAACCGATTGGAGTTGGAGTGCCCTGTGGCTGGACTTTGACAATGACGGATGGAAAGACTTGTTTGTGTCAAACGGTATTCCTAAACGGATGAATGACATTGATTACGTCAACTTTATTTCAAATGGGGAAATTCAGGAAAAACTGAGGATTGATAAAATTGAAGAGAAAGACCTTGCGTTAGTCAATAAATTTCCGGAGATAAAACTTCCTAACCGTTTTTTTCTCAATGATCATCACTTAAAATTTACAGATGTTACAAAATCAGTTACGGGTACAATCAATTCTTTCTCCAACGGAACAATTTATGCCGATTTAGATAATGATGGAGACCTGGATATAGTTTGCAACAACATAGATGATCCTGTTTTGGTGTATGAAAATCTTTCGCGACAGCGCAAAGAACCAAGTCATTATGTTCGTGTGAAACTAACCGGTGATGAGGCTAACCCGTTTGCCGTAGGCGCCAAAATCTATGCTTTTGCTCAAAACAATATTCAGTTTTTTGAAAATAACCCGGCCAGGGGGTTTCAGTCGAGTATGCAAACACCAGTTCATATTGGATTGGGAACCCTTCGGTTAGATTCATTGACAGTAGTTTGGCCGGATAACTCATACCAAACGACAACGGATGTGCGCCCGGATACCACACTTCACATTCGGCACGCAAAAAACAAAAAAGCATTTAACCCGGAGCAGTTTTTAAACCGGATGAAAAGACCGGAACAGGAGTTTTTGGATATCACCCGGAAACTCAACATTGCCACAACACACGAAGAGAATTTTTTTCCTGAGTTCACAAGGGAATTGCTCATTCCGCGCATGATGTCAACTGAGGGGCCTGCCTTGGCTTTGGGCGATATCAATAACGATGGAAGAACAGACTTTTTTTTAGGCTCATCGAAAACCTCATCACCCGTGATAATGATTCAAAATGCCGATGGCCGGTTTAGTAAAACTGACCAGCCAGCTTTTGCAGATGACGAAACCAATGAAGAAGTAGATGCCTGCTGGGTAGATGTGAATAACGACCACTTCCTTGATTTGGTTGTGGCCAATGGGGGTAATGAATTTTTTGGCAAGAATAAACACCTCACCCCTTGTGTTTACCTCAATGATGGGAAAGGAAAACTGAAGAAGAAAGAAGATGCATTTGATACGCTCTTTGTCAATGCATCGTCCGTCTGTGCGTATGATTTTGACGGAGATGCAAATACAGACCTTTTCATTGGGGGGCGCTCGGTGCCGTGGGTGTATGGCGAATCTCCACGTTCGTATTTGCTGAAAAATGATGGTCACGGAAAATTTACCGATGTAACAAAAATAGTAGCGCCTGATTTATCCGAGGCAGGAATGATCACTAGCGGGCAGTGGTATGACCTCGATCATGATGGCGACAAAGACTTACTCACCTCAGAAGATTGGGGAACCATCAATGCGTACATCAATGAAAAGGGTAAATTTCATTTAAAAAAATTGACTGAAAAGAAAGGCTGGTGGAATTTTATTCTTCCGGTAGATATCGATCACGATGGTGATATTGATTTTGTTGCAGGAAACCAAGGACTGAATAACCGGCTGAGGCCCACAGCCGCTGAGCCTGTGCGCCTTTACCTCAATGATTTTGACGGTAACGGACGCAAGGAACAAATCATTACTTATTATTTGGAAGGACAGGAAATACCGTTTATGGGTAAAGGCGATTTGCAAAAAATATTACCTTCTCTAAAAAAGAAATTTCTATATGCCGAGAAGTATGCCGAAACTCCATTGAAAAAAATTTTTCCGGGCAGCACATTAGAGAACTCAAAAATTCTTTCTGTTGATTTTTTTGCCAATGTCATTTTGATAAACGATGGAAAGGGGAACTTTCACGAGCAAGAACTTCCGGCTGAAAACCAGTTCTCGCCATTGAAGTGTGGTGTGCTGTTGGGGGCAGACCAACCACAGGTTTTGCTTTTTGGAAATTTTTATCAAAACAATATTCAGTTAGGACGCAACGATGCTGATTTTGGCTCAGTTCTTTCAATCAATAAGCAAGGTGAATTAATCAGCAAAGACTTGAAGGGAATTGTGGTCAAAGGCCAGGTGCGCCACACCGGTAAGATCATGATTAATAATAAACCTTGTTTTATCCTGGCTATGAACCACGACAGCTTACGGGTGATTACAGCCAAGCCATAGGTATCCGTTATGAATAAAATTTCTTAATGGAGAATCACCGGATAATAAATGCCGGTTACCCATTGTGCACTGTCGGGTTGCTCCAGCCGGTTAGTAATCAGGTATTGGTAAGGTATGGCAACGCGCGCATGGTTGTGATCTTGGATGTAATACTCAACCTGAGTCATGGCTTTCGCAATTTTTTTACGATTGCCCTTCACTTCGGTTTTTAAAATTTGCCCCCCTTTCAAGAGCCATTTTGATTTGATCATCCCTTTGTCGGGCAGTTGCCGATCGATGGGTATGGCTACCTGTATGTAGTGTTCGTTTGGTTTAAATGAATTTTCGTGAAGCATAGGAAACCCTTTTTCTTCTGCGTGGTTTTGCCGGATATAATCTTTCAGTTCATCCACTACCTCATAGACCTCAGAAACACGTGCCCGGTGATCCAAAGTCTTTGAGGTGGTGGCTACGTACTCAAATAACACGCTCGACTCACTGATGTCCACTCCGTATAAATTTCGTATTAGACTAAAATGCCCTGTCAGGTGGTTTAGAATATCATTAAAAATTTCTTTCAGTTGGGAAGACAAAAACAGGCCCTTTATTCTTTCGACTGGATTGGTCGGCAATAAGATAACCGAAGAAAGGCTGACGATTACCTCATCATTGGACTGAGGTATAAGAGTTAATGTAGTTTGAAAACTCCACGAACCCGATGATGCAGTGAATATAAAATTATTCAAGAGTGTTTGCCGTTTGAGAAAAGTAAATTTGCCTGCAGACAAAATCATAGAATCTCCAGTTCGAATCACTTTTCCGGGCCACCAGTTATGCCATACGGTGTCTTTCAGCAGTTGCCTGCTTAGGGCATTGCCCGTAGCATGAAACCGGGTCTGTTGGTACACATTCGATTGCAATGGCAGTAAAACCGCTATGGCTAACAGAATGACCAAGATAGCGCACAAAAAAATCCAGATTTTCTTTCGAGTTGATTGCATATTATCCCCGCTCAATACCGAAAAATAAATTATTTTTTTTGAATTTTTGAAGCGGAATATACCGCTCTGTCATTTAATTTTAACCAAGAATA
This sequence comes from Bacteroidota bacterium, assembly GCA_018266435.1. GTDB lineage: Bacteria > Bacteroidota > Bacteroidia > Cytophagales > Cyclobacteriaceae > ELB16-189. The sequence goes on from JAFEAL010000021.1 coordinate 41,442, forward strand.
AAATGAAAGAGAAATACATCTTGTTGCTGCTGTTTATTGTGTTCCGAACAGTGAACTATGCGCAGACTTCGGATACGTGGAAGGTCTTTTCGGGAGTTATTGACCCCAAAAATTATTACGGTGTAACCGTTGCCAATGGCATGATCGGATTGGTGTCTTCGCCTGAACCAATGAAAGTGAAAGACGTAGTGCTAAACGGTGCGTACGACTACTACCAGCGAGGCCGTGTTTCTAATATTTTGAAAACATTCAATGCGGCCAACATGAATCTGGAAGTAGATGGACAACGCATCAATCGCGCATCTATTTCAAACTATGCCCAAATCTTGAACATGAAACAGGCTTCGCTAACCACCACGTTTGAGGTGACTGATAAAATTTCGGTTTCACATACGTTGATGGCCTTGCGCCATTTGCCCTATTCAGCACTGTTAATTGTAGAAATTAAAGCCAAAAAAAATGCAATGATTACACCCATGAGTGTGATTGAAGCTCCTGATCATTTAACCGATGTAAGAAACCTATACAGCGAAATTGACCGGCCCCATGTTTTAATCCCATTGATGACCTCGGTGGCCAAAAGCCCATCCGGAAAATTGACAGTGGCTGCCAGTAACAGTTTTATTTTTGATGAACCCAAGGGACAAGAACCCAAATTGATTCACGAAGATTGGGATTATAATATGCACTTGGCAAAGTTTACCAAACAACTCAAAGCCGGTGAAACATACCGGTTTGCCGTGGTGTCAACGGTCACTTGTTCTTCGCAATACAATGACCCGATGAATGAAGCCGAGCGGCTCACCATCTTTGCTAAGTTAGAAGGCACACAGCGGCTACTTCAGCATCACTTGGAAGCATGGAATGAACTATGGAAAAGTGATTTAGTCATTGAAGGAGATGATCAGGCACAGCGCGATGTGCGATTTGCTTTATACCATTTGTATTCGTTCGCGAGAGCTGGCACCGCCCACAGCTTGTCGCCTATGGGGCTTTCAGGGCTGGGATATAATGGTCATGTGTTTTGGGATACCGAGTTGTGGATGTACCCCCCGCTGTTAATGCTGCAACCCGAAATAGCAAAATCAATTTTAGAGTACCGCTTTCAAAAGTTAGAAGCCGCTAAAAAGAACGCTTTTTCTCACGGCTATAAAGGAGCTATGTTCCCGTGGGAATCTTCGGCTGAAGGAACGGAAGACACACCGGTGTGGGCCTTGACCGGGCCGTTTCAACAACACATTACCGCTTGCGTGGGCTGGGCTTTTTGGAAATACTACCAGGTAACCAAAGATAAAATTTGGCTGCGCGACCGCGGCTATCCGGTATTGAAAGAAGCAGCCGATTTTTGGGCAAGCCGGGTAGAGCGTAAAGGCTCCGGAAAATTTGAAATCAACAATGTAATTGGAGCGAACGAGTGGCAAGAGAACATCGATAACAATGCATTTACTAATGGAATTGTTATCACAGTATTGCGCTATGCCACACAGGCAGCTAAGGAACTTAGCATAATTCCTGATCCCGATTGGGAAGTAGTGGCTCAAAATATACCGATCTTAAAATTTCCTGATGGAACAACAAAAGAGAATTCAACCTATACCGGTGAAATGATCAAGCAAGCCGATGTGAATTTGCTGGCCTACCCTTTAGATGTTATCACTGATCCGGCTCAGGTTGAAAAAGACTTAAACTATTATGAGCCGCGCATTTCACCGAATGGCCCCGCCATGGGCAACTCGGCCTTATCTACCCTGTACTCCAAATTGGGTAAAGTAGAAAAAGCGTACGAGCTTTTTAACAAAAGCTATAAGCCTAATCAAGTGCCTCCTTTTGGCGTGCTGGCCGAAACACCGGGAGGAACCAATCCTTATTTTGCAACCGGAGCAGGAGGCTTTTTACAGGCTGTGATTTTTGGATTTGGCGGGTTGCAGATCACCGACCAGGGGATTATTCAGAATCGAACGAAGTTACCCAAAAACTGGAAGAGCCTGACCCTAAAAGGCATAGGTGCGGAGCATGCCGAGTACCGGGTAAAATGAAGTTGAAATAATTAAAATTAAAAAATAAATGAAAAAATATTTATCAGTTGGTGTGATAGCGGCTGTTGTTTTTGCGTGCAATTCAACGTCATCGGAATACAAAACTAAAGTTAATGACCCCGAATTTTTACACCGGTCGATGAAGGAAGTTACGGATCGCATTGTGCACGATATTTTTTCACCACCTGTGGCGAGCAGAATTTATGCGTATGCCTCAGTGGCCGGGTATGAAGCAATTATCCATCAGGATAAAAATTACCTGAGCATGGCCGGCCAACTTCATGGGTTGAAAAAATTTCCTCAGCCCGATTCAACTAAAGAATATTGCTACCCACTGGCCGCAACGGAAGCAATGTTGAAGGTGGGCCGTGCTTTAATTTTTTCAGAAGAAGACCTCGATAAATTTTACGAACAGGAGTTGGCCCGCTTTAAAGAAGCAGGTGTGCCAAGCGATGTGTTCGATCGCTCGGTAGCATTTGGCGACAGCGTAGCCAAACACGTGATGGCCTGGGCTGACAAAGATAACTACAAGCAGACCCGCACGTTTCCTAAGTACACCATTGAAAGAAATCCGGCCACCTGGCAACCCACACCGCCCGCATACATGGATGCCGTTGAGCCACACTGGGATAAAATCAGAACGTTTGTGATGGACTCAGCTTCACAATTCAAACCGCTGCCGGTAGTCACGTACTCAAAAGAAAAGAACAGTGAGTTTTATAAAATTGCAAATTATGTTTATCAAACCGGTGTGAACTTAACCACCGAACAACGGGCCATTGCCAGTTTTTGGGATTGTAATCCATTTGTGATGAATGTGAAAGGACACGTGATGTTTGCCACCAAAAAAATTTCACCGGGCGGGCATTGGATTAATATTACGCGCGTAGCCTGCACCCAAAGTCATTGGGATGCCGTGAAATCGGCTGAAGCATACATGCGCACCTCGCTGGCCATAGCTGATGCCTTCATCAGTTGTTGGGAAGAAAAATACCGATCGAAACTGGTGCGTCCTGAAACATATATTCATGAGAACATTGACCCCAACTGGGCGCCTTTGTTACAAACACCTCCCTTCCCTGAGTACTCCAGCGGACATAGTGTGGTTTCGGCTGCAGCACAAGTACAACTCACTAATCTTTTTGGAAATCAGTATGCCTACACAGATTCCACTGAGGTTGAATACGGCATGCCGCCCAGAAGTTTTACCTCCTTCAAACAAGCGTCTGAAGAGGCAGCCATCAGCCGGGTGTATGGAGGAATTCATTATATGCCGGCTTGTGAAAACGGAAAGGTAGAAGGGATAGGGGTAGGGGAATGGGTCTGGAGCAGATTGAAAACAAAAAAGAATTAGAGATTATTTTTAGTTGAAACGCCAAATTAACATGAAACGGATCGCCATTGTTGGCCCCATTCCGCGTGACCACATCATCACTTACCAGGGTGAATTGATTCAAAAATGGGGATGTGTTACCCACCCGGTCATTGCATTGTCTGTGATGGCTGGAAATAAAATGGAAGTGATTCCGGTTTCGCACCTGCGCAAAGTTGACCTGGATAATGTAAAAGAAGTATTTCACGGATACTCAGGGATTAACCTCAGTCACCTTACTATAAAAAATGATCAGGGAGATATCATCAGCCTGAAATTTGTAGATGTCAACAACCGCTTAGAGCGGCAGACGGGCTTTATGGATCCCATCGTGCCAGACGATTTTAAAAAACTACTCACCTGCCAGGTGTTTGTCTTCATCCCCATCAGCGATTATGAAATCGCACTCGATACCTTAAAGTTTTTAAAGAAAAAAAGTAAGGGCATCATTGTATTTGATGCACACGGCCCTACCACGGCTTGCTTGGTAAACGGAGAGCGACAACGCAAGTTCTGGATCGACCGCGACTTATGGTTGCCCTATATTGATGTATTGAAGATGAACCTGGAAGAGGCCCAGTCTTCCTGGTTTAAAAAAGAATATGAATCTTCTGACTTTTCCATTTCAGAAGAACCCGATCGTGATTCGCTCCGGGCATTTGCCGACCATTGCCTGAACCACGGTGTGAAGGCCGTTTACATTACCGTAGATTCGCGCGGATGCCTGGTGTACTTTCGTCAACGAAAAAAAACAGTAGAAGAAATGGTGCCGGCCATAAAAGTGCAGCAAGTCATTGATACCACAGGTTGTGGCGATTCATTTGCCGGTGGCCTTGGTTTTGGGTTATTGCAAAAACCAACTGATTACATCGGAGCGGCAAAATATGGTAATGCATTGGGAGCGCTGCGTACTCAGGGAAAAACATTTGATGTGTTCAAGCCACTGAACGAAACAAACCTGATTATTAAAAATGGCCACATATAAACTCAAATACTCAATCCAGATTTTATAATTTTTTATAATGCTATGATTCAAGCGGTAATATTTGATCTGGATGGCGTATTGGTGGATACGGCCCATTATCATTTTTTGGCGTGGCAGCGGTTAGCTAAAGAATTAGGTATCCATTTTACAGAACAAGAAAACGAGCAGTTGAAAGGCGTGAGCCGGATGCGCTCACTGGAGATCATCCTCGAAATGGGCAACCTGCAACTGAGCCTCGATGAAATGAATAAACTGGCCGAAAAAAAAAATAAATGGTTTGTGCAGTACATCAATAAGATCAAACCTGATGAAATTTTTCCCGGAGTAAAAGAATTGATTCAACGCATTCGCGAAAGCAAAATAAAAGTAGCCCTGGCATCGAGCAGTAAAAATGCGAACACAGTCTTAGATTTATTGCACATCAAAAATATTTTTGATGCCTTGGTAGATGGCACCATGATTACCCACACCAAGCCCGATCCTGAAATATTTTTATTAGCTGCCAAAAAACTGAATGTGCTTCCCTCGCAGTGTTTGGTTTATGAAGATGCCGAGGCGGGTGTGGATGCCGCCCTTGCGGCCGGAATGAAATGTGTAGGGGTAGGTTCACCCAACACCTTGCGGTCAGCTCACTTTGTTGTAGCCGCTACTCCTGAGTTTACCCTGGAAAAAATTAAAAGCATTGTTTAAAAACTATTCTTAGTATGAAGCACTATTTGAAACCCCACGAGTGGCTGATTGTAGAAGAAGGATTTGATGCACATCACCACCGGATTTCAGAAAGCATTTTCAGTTTGGGCAATGGCCGCATGGGCCAGCGCGCTAATTTTGAAGAGACTTATTCGGGCGATTCACATCAAGGTACGTATGTAGCCGGAATTTATTACCCGGATAAAACCCGCGTAGGCTGGTGGAAGAACGGATACCCCGAGTATTTTGCTAAAGTACTGAATGCACCGGATTGGATCGGTATAAAAATCAAAATAGGAAAACACGAGGTGGACTTGAACCGATGCAAGGTAACGGGCTTTAAACGCACACTTGACATGAAGAAAGGAATTCTCTACCGGTCATTCACCGCTACGTTGCCTGACGGAAAAAAGGTAGTTGTAAATACCCAACGGTTTTGCAGCATGGCCGATGGTGAAATTGGGGCAATCCGGTATAGTATAACCCCTGTTAATTTTTCGGCTCAGGCAACTATCACACTTCCGGTAAATGCCGATGTGGTAAACAAAGATTCTAACTACGATGAAAAATTCTGGAACGAAGTGAGCCAGGAAGCAAAGGCTGGCATTGCCTTGGTCACAGCCGAAACCAAAAAGACTTTTTTTCAGGTAACTACCGCAATGAGCTATTCCATCGAAACCGCAGGCAAGACTGTAAAAGGAAAAGTGAAGGCTTCAAAAAAAGAAAAATATGCCGACAATACTGTGACGATCGGATTAAAAAAAGGAGTGGAGACGGTCATCTATAAATATGCCGCAGTTCTTTCGTCAGAAAATCATTCGAAGAAAAAAATACAAGATCAGGCAAAGAAAAAATTAAAAAACATCACAACAAAAGGTTACGAGAAGTTAGCGAATGAGCACATCTCCGTATGGAGTGATATCTGGAAAAAATGCGACATCACCATTGAAGGTGATAGTGCAGCACAGCAAGGAATCCGTTTCAATATCTTTCAGTTGATGCAAACCTACACCGGTGATGACGAACGACTGAACATCGGCCCAAAAGGATTTACCGGAGAAAAATATGGCGGCAGCACGTATTGGGACACTGAAGCCTATTGCCTGCCCTTTTACCTCGGCACAACCAACCCAAGAGTAGCACGCAATCTTCTGGTATATCGTTACAAACATTTACCCAAAGCCATAGAAAATGCCAGGAAGCTGGGCTTTAAAGACGGGGCTGCATTTTATCCTTTCGTTACCATGAATGGCGAAGAATGCCACAACGAATGGGAAATTACATTTGAAGAGATTCACCGCACCAGCGCCATGGCGTATGCCATGCGCGATTACATTGACTACACAGGTGATAAAAATTACTGGACCGAACATGGTCTTGAAGTGCTGATTGGTATTGCCCGTTTCTGGGCACAGCGCGTAAACTGGTCGAAGGATAAAAACCAATATGTCATTCTCGGTGTAACCGGCCCAAACGAATACGAAAACAATGTAAACAATAATTGGTACACCAATTACCTCGGGGCCTGGACTCTGCGCTTTACCATGCAAGCCATTGATTTTGTAAAAAATAATTCGCCCGAAAAATATAAGTCACTGGTGGCCAAGCTCCGCTTCAATGAAAATACAGAAACCGAACAATGGAAAGACATTTCGGCCAAGATGTATTACCCACAAGATCAAACACGTGGCGTTTATCTTCAACAAGATGGTTTCTTAGACAAGGAATTGATTCATGCTAAAGACCTGAAACCCGAAGACCGGCCGCTCAACCAAAAATGGTCGTGGGACAGGATTCTCCGCTCATGCTTTATCAAGCAGGCTGATGTGCTGCAGTGTATGTATTTGTTTGAAGATGACTTTACGCTTGACCAGATCAAGCGCAATTTTGATTTCTACGAACCGATGACGGTGCACGAATCTTCCTTATCGCCTTGTGTTCACGCTATCCTTGCTTCTAAATTGGGTTACAACGAGAAAGCCTACGAAATGTATTTGCGCACCTCACGCCTCGACCTGGATGACTATAACAACGACACCGAAGACGGTTGTCACATTACCAGCATGGCAGGCACGTGGATGAGTGTAGTAAAAGGATTTGGCGGAATGCGTGTGCGCGATGGTGTATTACAACTCAGCCCATTTATTCCTGATCAATGGCAATCTTATTCTTTTAGGCTTGAATTCAAAAATCGGGTACTGAAAGTAATCGTCTCGAAAGGAAAAACTGATGTGTTGTTAGAATCTGGCGAGCCACTGGAGATTGTGCTCAATGAGAAGGTAGTAAAACTGTAACGGTGCAGACTTCATCGCGTAAGGTAGAATTATTGAAAATAATTTTAAAACAAGTTTGACACCATAGTAGTATATTCAATTTGACACAAAAAATATTTCAAAATGAAAAAAACAGCATTATTCTTTCTTGCTTTAATTGTTATGGTAACCCTACACGCACAACAAAAAATAGTTGCTCTCTATGAAGGCGCTGCCCCCGGCTCTGAGTCTTGGACGTGGGGCGAAGAAGAATTAGAGCAAAATGCGTGGAACACTAAAATTGTTTACAATGTGAGTAAACCCACACTCATGGTATTTCAGCCCGAGGCCGGAAAGGCAAACGGCACAGCTGTGGTTATTTGTCCGGGCGGTGGGTTTCACGCGCTATCCATCAACAGCGAGGGAGTTGATGTGGCCAAGTGGCTGGTGCAAAAAGGTGTAACGTGCTTTGTGTTAAAATATCGTCTGGTGCATAGCAAAACCAATGACCCGGTGGGTGAAATGAATGCAAAGATGGAAAAGATAGAATGGCAAAATGATGTCAATAAAGTAATCCCCTTGTGCATTGCAGACGGACGCGCAGCCATTAGTTATGTGCGCAAACATGCCGATGAATACAACGTGGAAGTTAACCGCATAGGCATCATGGGCTTTTCGGCCGGAGGAACCGTGGCCGCCTCTGCACTTTTTAATTATACTCCTGAAAACCGACCTGACTTTGCTGCACCTGTCTATCCTTATTTTCCTTCTGCCATGATCGGAAAAATAGCCCACGATGCTCCGCCTCTGTTTGTTGTGGCGGCAACTGACGATGGCCTGAACCTGGCTCCACATAGTGTTGATCTTTACTCGGCATGGCTAAAAGAAAAAAAAGATGCTGAGTTACACCTATATGCCCGAGGTAATCACGGCTTTGGTATGCGCAAGCAAAATATTCCGACCGACCAATGGATTGAGCGTTTTGGCGATTGGCTCGATGTGCAAGGATTACTCAATCCGGTTGATCCGGCATTGAAACCCTATCTAAAAAAATACTATCAATGGAGCGGGCACACACTGCCGTACCGGATTCTATACCCCAAAAACTATGACAAGACAAAAAAATATCCATTGATTTTATTTTTACACGGCTCAGGCGAGCGAGGTTACGACAACGAAAAACAGCTGACTCACGGAGCCACTCTTTTTTTGAAAGAAGAAAACCGAAAATCATTTCCGGCCATTGTTGTGTTTCCTCAATGTCCGGAGGATGACTCATGGGCTTCACTTAAAACAGACCGTACCCAGACACCTGCCAAACGAGAATTTGATTATTCAGCAGAACCTAAATGGCCATTGGTTGCTGCAAATGAACTGGTAAAAAAAATCATGACCGAAGAATCAGTAGATCAATCAAGGGTATATATCTCCGGTCTTTCGATGGGAGGATTTGGTACATTTGAATCAGTGTACCGCTACCCCAATGTATATGCGGCTGCCATGCCCATCTGCGGAGGGGGCGACACCGAACGCTACGACAAGCGGATAAATAAAACAGCATTCTGGATTTTTCACGGATCAGCCGATGTGGTTGTAGACCCTAAACTTTCGCAAGCCATGGCAGCCAAACTGAAATCGCTGAAAATAGAAACCCGATACACCGAATATCCAGGAGTAAATCACGACAGTTGGACCAATGCCTTTGCCGAGCCTGACTTTTTAAAATGGATGTTTGCGCATAAGCGGATAATAAAATCAGGCAAATAAAATTCAGAGTTACCCTATCTTTGCCAATTGTATTGATACAATAAGCATGATGCGCAGGGTAATGTTTTTCTTTTGGTTGGCAGAGATTGTTTCTCCGCTCGTCTTGTCGGCTCAATACAGCAACAGTTGGATCAATTTCAATCAGTCCTATTATAAAATTCCGGTAGCCAAAGAAGGTATTTACCGGCTAACGTACGCTAACCTTCAGGCAGTTGGTTTTCCGGTGGGCTCAGCAGACCCGCGCTTTGTTAAACTATACCACCGGGGGCAGGAGCAAGCCATCAACGTAAAATCGCAACTTAGTTCTGTCTTTAGCCCTGGAGACTACATCGAATTTTACGGACAAAAAAATGATGGAACATTGGATAGCCTGCTCTACCGGCCATCCTCACTGCAGCCGCATAAGTATTACAACCTTTATTCTGACACCACCGCTTATTTTTTAACGTACAGCTTGGCACCACCACGGGGATTGCGCATGGATGCCAACCTGATGGTGAATGTTAATAACCTTCCGGCTGAAACGTATCAGTATTCGCAGCGACTGATTGTTAATCACGATCAGTACTCAGCCGGGCTGACATTAAATGATGTTACACAGTCCACCTATTTTGATCAGGGCGAAGGATGGACCGGTGTGGCTCTGCAGCAGACTCAATCGGTCAATTACATCATTGATTCCTTATTTAATGGAGTTTCAACGGCCGGAAACCCGAAATTGGAATTGCTTTTAGTTGGTCGCGATTATGTGCAGCACTCGTTGCAAGTGAATGTGGGCACTACCGGAGGTTCGCTTCGTTCCATTGCTTCTCCTTCTTTTTCGGGCTTTCAAACCTATTTAGTCACAGCCGATCTCAACTGGACGGACATTGGTGCAGATGGCAAGCTGGTAGTACAGGTAGTAGCCTCTGCGGCTTCTACCAACCGGTATCAGGCCAGTGTGTCGTATATTAAAGTTACGTTTCCTCAGTCGTATAATTTTTTAGGAGCCACCAACAAGAAGTTTACTTTAGCCGTCAATCCGGGCGGGCAATCGTATTTGTCAGCAACCAATCCTTCGGCAGGACTGCGGATGTTTGATATTACAGATATTCAAAATATAGTTCAGGTTCTGCCCACATCCTCATCGCCCACGTTTAATGCCGTAGTGGCGGGCACGTCAGCACCCAAAACCATATTTGTTTCAAGTGGATTTTTTACTCCGGCCATCATTCCGGTTTCGTTCCGGGTAATCAATCCGGCTAATAGTAATTACATGATCATTACGAATAAAGTTTTACAACAACCGGCACTGGGTTATTCCAATCCGGTGCAAGCGTATGCGGGCTATCGTGCCTCAGTTGCCGGTGGCGGTTATGATACGTTGGTGGTAAACATCGACCAGTTGTACAATCAATTTAATTATGGCGAAACTTCTCCGGCTGCCATTTATAGTTTTATGAATTTTATGGTGCGGCAAGGGAATGTCAACTATTTATTTCTGATCGGGAAAGGGAGAGACATTTTGTATTCAGCCTACCAGCGGCTTCCTGTACCGCCCACCGAATACCGAGACCTTGTACCTTCGGCCGGATACCCCGGGGGTGATGCAGCTTTTACAGCACACCTGGGCACTGCGGGAGATAATCCGGCAGTAGCCACAGGAAGGCTGACAGCCACAAATGCAACACAAGTTGCCGCGTATTTGAATAAGATCATCGAGCATGAATCAAAGCCGCTTCAGCCGTGGATGAAAAATATTTTGCATTTGAGCGGAGGAGGCTACGATGGTGGTCAACCTGAGTTAGCAGCCTTTCGGCAGATCATGGATGGATTTGCAGCCATTGCACGCGGGCCCTATTTAGGAGGGCAGGTATCAACCATCTCCAAGACCACTACGGATGTACAGAAGATAAATGTATCCACCAGCGTGAACCAGGGCGTGAATTTAGTCACCTTCTTTGGCCACTCTTCTTCAAGCACAATTGATATTGATATTGGTAACGTAGATAATGCGGCTTTAGGTTATAGTAACAAAGGAAAATACCCGGTCTTTCTGATCAATGGATGTAATGCCGGAACTGTGTTTGCCAACGAAGTAACGTTTGGCGAAGATTGGCTGCTGGCAGCAAACCTGGGCTCACGAAATTTTATTGGTAGTACTTCATTCGGTTATTCCAATGAGTTGCAGTATTACTCAGATTTATTTTACTCGGTGGGCTTTGGTGATTCTACTTTTATTCAAAAGGGGATAGGCGACATTCAAAAAGAATTGTGCATTCGTTTTTTGACACAGTATGGCGTGAACATGATCAACGTTTGTCAGATTCACCAAATGGTATTATCGGGCGACCCGGCCATTAAACTTTTTGGAACAGGTTTGCCCGATTATGCCGTTGACAACGGATCGCTCTCCGTTACTTCGTTGAGCGGCACCCCGGTTACTTCACTGAGCCCATCTTTTGCGCTGAAAATAATTGTAAAAAATTTAGGAGCTACCAACGCTAAACCATTGCGGGTGCGGGTAATTCGCACATTCAACGATAACTCAACTAAAACGTATGACTCACTGTTTTCACCGGTCAGCAATACCGACACACTTACGTTTATTCTAAAAAAAGATCCGGTTATCAATGGCTTTGGCAACAACCTTTTTACCGTGGTGCTCGACCCGTTGAACGCGATCAAAGAAATTTCGAAGGCTAACAACACGGCTACCCTTAGTTATTTTATGCCTTCCAACGGCACGTTGAATTTATATCCGCCAGATTTCGGAATTGTAGGAACCGGTTCGGTTAATTTGCTTTTTCAAGATGCCAACTTGCTTGGTCAACAACGAAATTTTATTGTTCAGGTTGATACGGTAAGCACGTTCAATAGTTCCTTTCTTCATAACCAAACGGTTTCAGGTAAGGTGTTGACCAAAATGCCAATTTCACTGCTACCGTCCGACTCGGTGGTTTATTATTGGCGCACGAAGCCAGCTAAATTAAATGCTTCGGACAGCACTAACTGGACAACCTCATCATTCATTGTTATTCACGGAAGTAATGGTGGATGGGCCCAAACTCAATTTTCACAACTGATTGAAAATACCATGAGCCAGGTCAGTCCTGATTTTTCTGCCCGTAAAATTAATTTTACTAAAAACGTAACTCAGGTGAGCGTAAAATCAATCGGCTCAACCAGTCCTTCTCCATTTTCAGATGCGTCCATTCAAATCAACGGAGTAGAGTATGATGTAGGGGTGCAGGTGGTATGCCGACCCAACACCATCAACTTAGTGGCATTTAACAGACAAACAGCATTGCCCTATGCCGGTGTTGTATTATACAATAACGATCCGCGTGGATGCGGCCTGTTTCCGTCAGTGATCAATAGTTTTTTACCTACGGAACTTGAGGCTCCTGATGGTATTAATCTGATCAACTACGTTAGCAATGTTGGTGCGGGAGATTCTGTTATTTTATTTTCCGTTGGCAATGCGGCATTCTCTACGTGGTCATCCAATGTGCTTTCTAAATTGAATGAGTTGGGCATTGCCAACTCACAAATTACTTCTTTGCAAGATGGTGAGCCGGTGATTATCCGAGCTAAGAAAAATGCACCGGTAGGCACGGCACAAATTACCCGCTCACCCTCAGCACCGTCCACATCAGCCAATGTAGCAGTAGCCGGCACGGTTACCGGAGGATTTTCTTCAGGGTATATCAAGTCTCCATTGATTGGTCCGGCAAAAAAATGGAATCAGTTTGTAGCACACGCCAAATCAGCGGAGGCATCTGATCATGTGGTTTATTCTATTTTTGGTGAGACTCTTTCCGGCCAGGAAACTTTACTTTCAGCCAATGCCCAACCGGGAATGGATTTATCGTTCATTGACCCTGTTCAATACCCTCAGCTTAAAATTCAAACCTCAGTAATGGATACCGTCAACCTTACGGCACCACAGCTTCGCAATTGGTTTATATTGTATGACCCGGTGGCCGATGGGTTGTTGTTTTACCGGGGGCCCGCGGTGGCACAAACTGTTCAGCAGGGCCAAGTGTTTAACGGGCAATACGGGTTTGTCAATATTTCATCTCAATCTTTTTCTGATTCACTTTTGGTACTGCGTACCGTAAAGACGCAAGCCACGGCAGTGACTGAAACCCAGTCATTCAAAATAGCACCTCCCTCGCCAGGCGATACAACAAAATTTACTGTGGCCATAAATACTGTCGGTAAAGGTGGGCTTAACGATGTAACGGTATATGTCAATCCTAAAATACTGCCCGAGCAATATTACGAGAATAACGTGATAGCTCTCGACAACTACCTTAATGTGCTGGTGGATAAAACTTCGCCCGCCTTGGATGTAACGGTGGATGGAAGGTATTTACAAAACGGAGATTTTGTTTCGCCTAACCCGGTGATCAGAGCCATGCTGATTGATAACAATCCTTTTTTGATGGTACAAGATACCCTGCACATGAATTTATTTTTAAGCTACCCGTGTGCGGATACCAGTTGTAACCCTAAGCGAATAAATTTTAGCCGGGCAGATGTTTCCTGGACTCCCGCATCGCCTAATTCATATTTTACCGTTTCATTTCACCCAACGAATTTACCGGAGGGTCAATACATATTGCAGGCAACCGGCTCTAACGCAAGCGGGAACATGAGCGGAGCACAACCCTACTCAGTATCTTTTCAGATAAAAGATGCGACTGCGCTGATTCTTAATTCAGTGTACCCAAACCCTTCAGGCGACCTTTTTAATTTCAATTTTTTACTTTCCGGAAATGTTCTGCCCGATGATTTTTCGTTGCAAATTTTTTCGGATGAAGGAAAGCTTCTTGAGCAGTTTGGAATAAAAGACATTGGCCGCTTTATTATTGGCAATAACATATTGCCGTGGAGTGCTGGTCAGGCAAATATTTCTGCGGGGTTGTTGGTATTTCGGATGACGGTTACAGTCAATGGTAAGACAGCCACCCAAACGGGCAAGTTGGTGTTTACCCGATAGATCACTGATGGTGATGATGGCCGCCCGGGCCATGCACGTGTCCGTGGTCAAGTTCTTCTGCAGTGGCTTCGCGCACGTTTATCACTTCCACTTCAAAATTTAAGTCTATACCGGCCAACGGATGGTTGGCATCTACGGTAACTTCGTTTAGACCTACGTCAGTGACAGTCACTACCTGTCCGTGGTTGGTATGGAATTGCATCCCCTTTTTTACTTCTTCTTTTCCAAATGCTGAACGAGGCACACGCTGAATCATTTTAGAATCTTTTGTGCCGTATCCTTTTTCAGGGCTTACTTTCAGGTTGAATTTGTCGCCAGCCTTTTTTCCTTCCAGTCCTTCTTCCATACCCACAATGAGGTTTCCGGTGCCATGGATATAGTGCAGCGGTTCGTTTCCTTTGCTGGAGTCAATAACTTTACCTGAATTATCGGTAAGCGTATAGTGAATAGCGGCCACTTTGTGTTTGGAGATGTGCATATTAATTTTTTTTGGTAAAGCTAACTTAATAAAGATAATAAAAGCTATGCCTGGGGGAAATAAAGACTGATGGTAGTTCCTTCTCCTGGTTTAGAATCTATTTTCATTTGGGCATTATGAACGGCCAATATTTGTTTGCATAAATAAAGACCGATGCCACTGCCGGCTACCTGAGTTTTTGATTTATCGCTGCGGTAAAATGGTTTGAGTATTTTTTGTATCTCTGAAGATTCAATTCCTTGCCCGCTGTCTTTGATCGTTACAATCACTTCACTGTCGGTATAGTTGATCGATACGTAAATCGGCTGGTTGGCCGGACTGTATTTCAGTGCGTTTTCAATCAGGTTGATGAGTAGTGCGTGAAGTAAATCGGTATTGCCGTTAACCAGCAGCACACTGTCGTCCAGCGGAGTTTTGCTGTACTCAATGTTTACGTTTCGGTTTTCTATGGGAATGCGGGGAATGGAGTGAACCGACTCGAAAATAATTTCATCGATCCGTACTTTTGAAAAATAGATATCGTGTTTGTCGCGGGCAGTTTGGGCTAACCACAGCAATTGTTCGCTCAGCCTGACCAATCGTTTGACTTCTTCGCGGAAGGATTCGAGTTGTGATTTTAATGCCGTTTCATCTTTTTGCATCATTGTGATTTCCAACTCTCCCAGAATGATGGAAAGAGGTGTGCGGATTTCGTGTGATACGTTGGCAATAAATATTTTTTGTGCCTGAAATGATTGCTCAAGCCGGGATAAGAGCCCGTTGAAGGATTGAACTAACTGAGTAATTTCTTGAGCTTCCACTTTGCTGGTTAGCCGTTGGCTTAAGTTGTGTTCAGATATTTCACGGGTTTCAGTAATGATACGTTTAAACGGAACAACAAGACGTTTAGCAAACAGGTGCCCGATCAGCAAGGTGATAATCTCACCTGCAAACATGGCTACCAACAACAGGTATTTGAGACTGATTATTTTTTGTACACCCGCTGTATCGGGTGCTTCAATGATGATGACGTGGCCGCCCTGGTTGTCGTGGTAGAGTAAGCCCAATGACTGATAGTCATCGGTTACGGATTCTACCAATTTTTTTTGGCGTATATCATTGAGTTGATCTGCGGTTCGTTGTTTGGTGAGATGAGCCGGCTCAGAAAAAACCAACTGGTTAGCAGCGTTGTAAACTTCGATGTGCTCTTCAGGCAATCCATTGGCAAAAATTTCTTCGGCTTTTTTAAAAGCCAACGAGCTCAGTTCATTTTTTTCGAGGATAAGGTTGGCCGTAGTCTGGGCACGTTCGTGCAAGTGTTCGAAAAAAAGATTTTGCTGGGTTGCTTGAGAGAAAAAATAAATAGCCCAGGCAAACAGCCCCAGCAAGAATGTAACGATGAGTGAAAATACGATCGTTATTCTTAGCTTGAGGCTTAGCTCTTTAAACATGCGGTTCGCGTATCACGTAGCCAACACCCACCACAGTTTGGATCAGCGGTGTTTCATAGCCTTTGTCTACTTTTTTGCGCAGCATGTTGATGTACACATCCACATTATTATCGTTGAGGTCGTAAGGTCTTTCCCAGGCACGCTCAGAAATTTGTGAGCGGGAGAGCACACGGCCCTGGTTGCGCATGAGGTATTCCAGCAGGGTGAATTCTTTCAGGGTGAGTTGGATTATCTTGCCTCCGCGTTTGGCGAGCCTGCCCGTGAGGTCCAATTCCAAATCATTGCAGGTCAGTACGGAGTTTTGTTTCAGGTCACTACCTCTGCGCAGGAGCGCACGGATGCGTGCAATCAGCTCGGTAGATTCAAATGGTTTTGACATGTAGTCATCGGCCCCGGCTTCCAGGCCACGCACGGTGTCATCGGTGGCGTCAAGGGCAGAGAGAATTAAAATAGGAACGGAAGAATCGGTTTCCCTGATTTTTTTGCATAAAGTCAGGCCGTCTTCGCGGGGAAGCATGACATCTATGATCAATAAATCATATTGTACTTGTGAAACATGCTGCTGTCCTGAAACGCCATCGTGGGCGAGGTCAACAATGTATCCATGCTCGGATAGAATGCGCTTGATTACTTGCGCCATTTTGTCTTCATCTTCTACAACTAGGATTCTCATATTGATTATTATTTAGCTATGTTTTTAGAACGACTATACACCCACTCAACAATTAAAGGAAACACATGTAAAGCTAATATCATATCGGTAAATAAACCACCGATTACCACAATAGCCAGTGGTTTTTGCGTTTCTGAGCCAATACCCGTACTTAAAGCAGCCGGGCTTAATCCGCAAATAGACATTAGTGCAGTCATAAATACAGGTCTCACCCTGCGCAGGGTTCCGTAAAAAACTGCTTGTCGCAGAGGCATTCCTTCTTGCAGGTTCAATTTAAAAAATGAAATCAAGATTACCCCTGCCTGGACGGCAATACCAAAAAGACAAATGAACCCGATTCCGGCAGCAATACTGAAGTTAGTACCGGTGATGTGCAGGGCCAGAATTCCACCCATCAGCGAAAAAGGCACATTTAAAAATATTAATGCGGCATCGCGCACATTGCCAAAGGCGGTGAAGAGTAAGATAAAGATGATTCCCAAGCTAATGGGTATCACTTGTTTTAACCGGGCGGTGGCACGCACCTGATTTTCAAACTCACCTTTCCATTCTATACTCATTCCTTTGGGTAAGGAGGGGAGTACTTTGCTTATTCTTTTTTGAGCTTCAGCAATGGTACTGCCCAAATCGCGACCACTTACTGAAAACTTGACGGCAATGAATCTTCGATTGTTTTCGCGGTATAAAAATGCGTTGCCAGATACGGCCTTAATGTCGGCAATGCTGCTCAGTTTTACCTGATTTTTATTTACCGTAGGTACCAACAGGTTTCCTAAAGCTGTGGGTGAGTTTCTGTATTCGGGCAAATACCTTACCCGGATGTCGAACTTGCGTTCGCCTTCAAATTTTTCGGTTACTGTTTTTCCGCCTACGGCCATTTCAATGACTGCGCTGGCATCAACGGTAGTTACTCCGTAGGCTGCCATTTTATCCTGGTCGAGTAAAATTTGAATTTCAGGCTGGCCCTTCAGATGAATGATTCCCAAGTCGGCTACACCGGGTACTTTGTGCAGTTCATTGTTTACAATGGCTGCGTAGCTTTCTAATTGCTCAGGTTCATAGCCAAATATTTTTACTGCGAGAGAACCTTTCACCCCGGATACAGCCTCTTCTACGTTATCCATGATAGGCTGTGAAAAATTGAATACAATGCCCGGATATTCTTCGAGGTTGGTTCGCATTTCGCTGATTAGCTCGTCTTTCGTGATGTGACGTTTCCATTCTTTTTTGGGCAAGAGTTCGGCATGCAACTCAATGTTAAAAAATCCGGTAGCATCTGTTCCGTCATTGGGCCGGCCCGTTTGTGAAAGCACCCGCTTTACTTCGGGGTACGAAGCCATAATCGTTCTCAGTTTTTCGCTGATGTCAATGCTTTGCTGCAAACTGGTGCTGTAGGGCATCTGGGCGCGGATATAGATTGCTCCCTCATTGAGGTGAGGCAAAAACTCGGTACCCAGCGAAAAGGCAGAAAAAATGGCGATGAGCCAGGAGGCAGCCGCTATGCCATAACTTATTTTTCTGTTTTTATCCACCCATGTGAGCGATCGCTCAAATATCCAGGATAAGCCGCGTGTCATAAACGTGTGCTTCTCAACTACATTTTTACTGAGCAGGTAACTTACCAGTACCGGTACAATGGTCAGGGCAGAAATTAAGGCTCCGATTAATGCAAACCCCAGTGTAAAAGCGAGCGGGGAAAACATTTTTCCTTCTACCCGTTGAAAGGCAAAAATCGGAAGCAACGCGGTGAGGATGATGAGTGCGGCAAAGAAAACAGAACGCGATAAGTTCTGCCCCGCTTTGCGTATGTCACCTAACTTTATTGTTTTATTGAAGCGCTCCATGCCAAGATGGTGAGCTTTTTTATCGAGTACGATAAATAATCCCTCGGTCATGACCACGGTACCATCCACAATAATTCCAAAATCAATGGCCCCCAACGACAACAGGTTGGCCGACATGCCCATCATGCGTAAGCAGAAAAAAGCAAAAAGTAAGGCAAAAGGAATGGTGAACGAAGCTACCAGCGTAGCACGCCAGTCGCCCAAAAATAGCATCACCACCAGGCACACTAAGAACATGCCTTCCAATAAATTATGGGTTACGGTTTCGATGGTGTAGTTGATCAGGTTAGAGCGATCATAAAAGGGTATGATCTTCATATCTCCCGGCAACACATTTTCGTTCAGGTCTTTGATTTTTTCTTTCAAGGCATCGATTACGGGGCTGGGGTTTTCGCCTTTGCGTAAGATGACAATTCCTTCCACTGTATTTTTGGTAGTGTCGCGCCCGACATAGCCCAGTGGGGGCAAATTGGATTCTTGTACTTTGCCCACATCTTTTAAAAACACAGGTGAGCCTCCGTAGGTATCAATGATTACGTTGCGAATGCTTTTGATATCGGTGAGTAACCCGATGCCGCGCACCACATACGCTTGCTGACTGTGTGTAATCACATCTCCGCCCACGTTGATGTTACTTTTAGAAATAGCATTGAACACATCAGATATGGTGATGTCGTAGCGGCCGAGCAGAGCCGGGTCAATAGAGATTTCGTAGGTTTTTACTTGCCCGCCAAAACTCACCAGGTCAGCTACGCCAGGCACCGATTTGATACCCCGGTCAATGACCCAATCCATAATGGTTTTCATGTCGCGGGCATTAAACTGCTTAGACTCGAGCGTGAAACGGAAAATTTCGTCTGTGGGCCCTTGTGGAGGAGTGAGCGAAGGGCTAATTCCATCCGGAAAATCTACATTGGCCAGTCGGTTGATCACATACTGGCGTCCTTCAAAGTCTTGCACATTGTCATCGAAAATGATATACACCACCGATAATCCGAATAATGATATAGAACGAACCTGGGTGCGCTTGGGCACGGTGTTCATTTCAATTTCAATAGGTATGGTGATGAAACGCTCAATTTCCTGCGCACTGCGGCCGGGCCATTGGGTGATGATGGTAATGCGGGTGTTGGTCAGGTCAGGAAAAGCTACAATGGGTGTGTTTCGGTAAGAAATGTATCCTGAAATAATTAAGGCAGCAGCAAAAAAAAGCACATATGCCCTATTGGCAAGCGAAAAAGTAATAATCCCTTTGAGTAATCGAAGCATAATATCTAATTAACTGCGCTAAGTTGGGCGTACACCAGTAGTTGATATTTGGAAATGATTACTGTACCGGGTTTTATTTTATCATTGAGGTACATAACATTGCCCACAATTGAGTTGGGAGTGATGGGCAAAATCTCTAGTTGACACTTGTCTTGATAGGCCACTACGAAGTAACGGTTTTCGTTAAAGATGGATGCTTCTGCCGGTATAGCCGACATATCTTTTTCTACCGGTGCGTGTACAGTTACGCTGGCATACATTTCAGGCTGTAGTTTGAAGTCAGGATTATCAATCACCACACGCAGCCGGTTGGTTTTGGTGGTGGGGTCAATGGTGCGCGAGATTTTATTCACTTTGCCCTTGTATATTTTTTCGTAGGCCAGTGTTTTTACATCCACCGGGTCACCCACTTCAATGCCTTCCAGATCACGTTCAAAGGCATTGCCCAGCACCCATATTTCTTTCAGGTCGGAGATGGTCAGAGCATAGTCTGAGGCATCGGGCCGGATGATCGTGCCTTCGGTAATTTTTTTCTCCACAATGAAACCGTGTATCGGAGATTTTAAATAATAAAACTCGGCTCCGCCACCGCCATATAGTGCGAGCACTTGCTTGATCCGGTTTACTTCAGATTCCGCCACTTTGGTGTTATCGCGGGCTACGGATAAGTCTTTTTCAGATGCGGCACCCGATTTAAAAAGTTCTTCGGTAAAATCCTGTGTTCGTTTGGCAATGGACAAGTTGGCCAGTGCCGTGGTGTATTGCGAATTGTAGGAGGCAATGTCAGAGCTTTTGATCTTGGCCAGCACTTGTCCGGGTTGTACATAATCTCCCAACGACACGGTTACGTCTTGTACAATACCTGATACGGGTGGGAATACATGTACTACTTTGTCTTCATCAAATGAAATTTTTCCAGTCATTCGCACTTCGCGAAAGAGGGGTTTTATTTTCACTGTATCAAATTGAATGATTTTGATTAGCGAGTCAGAGATACAGAATTTTTTGATTGACTGTGTGTCCTCTTTCCCGTTTTTGTTGCAGCCTGTGCCGAGCAGGGCAATCCATAAAACAACTGCCGATGAAAACCGTATCATATTTTTATTTCGTATTTATAACTTCTGTCCCTACTTTAAAATTTAATAGCTCCATGGCTTCAAAATAATCTTGCTCTAGGTTGAATGAGGACAGTTTAGTATCGCGATAGGTCTCGAAAAAATCAATGAACTCGATTAACCCAATCACCCTGCGCTGAAAGTTGATGAGCAGTTTTTTGAAGTAGATGTCAAACTTGCCGATGAAGGGGCGGTCAAAACTTTCGTATGCATTTTTGCTGTTATGCAGTTCGTTAAAAGCTGCCACCACTTCGTTGCTTACCTGGTTTTGAAAATTATTGTAAGAAGATTGTTGTGAATTAAGCGCTTCTTTGGCACTGCGAATGTTCCCTTGGTTGCGGTTGAGCAACGGTAATTCCATGCGCAGCCCCAACCCGATGTAGTCAATAATGTAATTAGAGTACCGGGTGTAATTGATGGTAACATCGGCATCGGGCACGGCCATGGATTTTTGCAACCGCACGTTCATTTCGGCTGCGCGAAACTGGCCCTCCATCGCTTTCAGGTCTGAGCGTTTTTCCTGGGCCATTTCCAGCAGTGGATCCACCAGTTGTGGTATTTGCCGCGAGTAAATTGAGGTATCGCGAATGGCCACCAGGTAAACATTGGGTTTCACCCCGAGTAAATTTTTTACCTCGGCCTGCGTATCGGTCGATTGTTTTAAAAAATCACGCTTCATCATTTGCAATGAAAACTCAAGGGCTTGCAGACGGATCAGATCCTTTTCAGCAAAATTTCCTTTCAGCAATTGTTCTTGTGTAATATTAATCAGGCGCTCGGCAGCCATGATTTCATCGTTGAGCAGTTGCACGGATTGCTGAAATTGGATAAGCAAAGAAAAATCACTGCGCAAGGCAAATTTCAGGCTGCGCAAGGCATCGTAAAAAACAAACTCGGCAATTTCGGCATTGATTCGGTTAAGCTTTACCAGGTTGCTGCGCTTGCCGGCCGTTTTAATGACCTGATCGATTGATCCGATGGTTTCATTTCCGGCATAATTTCCGTTGGCAGTAACTTCGTTACTTGGGTAGTATGCAAAAAACCTTCTAGTCTGGCCATTGTAGGGATTGGTTTCAAAGTACATGGTTGGGTTATCCCATAACTTGGCTTGCACAACCTGTGCACGGGCCGCTGAGATATCGTACTTGCGGGCCAGCAAAGTCAGGTTTTGGCTGATCATGATTTTTTCAGCATCGGCAAGAGTAAGCGTAAGTGTGTCTGGCTTGGTGGTATTGTTGCTCACTTGGGCAGTTGCCCCAGATAAATAATGGACTAAACTAACAAACACTAAAAACCTAAAGTGCATTACAAGGCATTTTGATTCAACAATTGATAAAGTCAATTAAATTATGTTATAAAAAAAATTAAAATAGGATTAGATACACGTTCATTTTAAACGAAGGTTCGGCAATAATAGTATCTTTTAATGAGGTCGTCAATTTTCTTTTTGAAATCATGCCTTAGGGTTCACAGCCTGAACGGCCATGCCTCCAAAAGGGTTACAGTTTGTAAAACTGTCGGAAGAGTTCCTAACTTATAAGTATGACCTCAAAAGTTTACTGCGTGAATTGTGCCGTAGTCTTCGAGTGGCTTTTTCTTTAATTTGCCTAACACGCTCTCTCGTTAGTGAGAATTTATCACCGATCTCTTCCAAGGTCATGGCCTGCGATCCATTTAAACCGAAATAGTAAACTATAACTTCTGCTTCGCGTTGGGTGAGTGTGGCTAATGAACGGGTTATTTCCTCTTTAAGCGAGCGGTACATCAAATCCTGATCGGGCTTTTCTTCCGTGTCGTCATAAAGTACATCCAGCAGCGAGTTATCTTCTCCGTTTACAAAAGGCGCGTCTACTGATACAGATCGGGCTGACAAGAGTCTATTGTCGTCAATCTCCTTTGCGTTCATTTCCAATACGCCTGCCAGTTCTTCTGCCGTAGGCTCTCGTTCGAATTTCTGTTCCAGCTCGGCCGATGCTCGGGCTATTTTGTTAAGAGAAGAAACGCGGTTGAGCGGCAA
Source organism: Bacteroidota bacterium (assembly GCA_018266435.1). Lineage (GTDB taxonomy): Bacteria > Bacteroidota > Bacteroidia > Cytophagales > Cyclobacteriaceae > ELB16-189. The sequence continues at coordinate 64,357 of JAFEAL010000021.1, forward strand.
CCGCACCATTCGAGATTGCTCGGCCAATGCCTGCATGATAGCCTGTCGTATCCACCACACCGCATAGGATATAAATTTAAAACCCCGGGTTTCATCAAAACGAGAAGCGGCTCTGATTAATCCAACGTTTCCTTCATTGATGAGGTCGCCCAAAGTCATGCCATGGTTTTGATATTGTTTGGCAACCGAAACCACAAAGCGAAGGTTAGCTTTGGCTAACTTTTGCAAGGCAACCTGATCACCATCTTTTATTCTTTTGGCAAGCTCTACTTCCTGATCGGCAGTGATCAAATCCACTTTGGCAATCTCGCTCAGGTATTTATCGAGTGATTGGTTTTCGCGGTTGGTTATTTGTTTGCTGATCTTAAGTTGCCTCATGCTCATGCTGATTTATTTTAAGAGGCTCCCATTTTACGGAGATACATGATATGAGAGATCACTGCATCAAACATGGTTGCGTACTCATGATAGGTTACGTTGAATTCTTTACAAGTCTCTTTCACAAGCTTGCTTATTTGGGGATAGTGAATGTGGCTGACCATTGGGAACAGATGGTGCTCAATCTGAAAGTTCAATCCTCCCAACAGCCAAAACATGATTTTGTTTGACGTGGCAAAATTTGAGGTAGTACTTAATTGATGCACGGCCCAATCTCCAGCAATTTTCTTTTCCAACGGAAACTTTGCCTTCTCTACTACATGGGCAAGTTGAAACACAATGCTGATAAAAAGGCCACAGACAAAGGTTACGAGAAGGAATCCCAGCATGGCCTTAGCCCACCCCACAAAAATCACGGGTATAACCACAGCCACCGTGACGTAGGAAATTTTTGTGAACCAAAAAATAATATGCTCCTTTACTGACATAGACATTGGTTTCATGTGAGAAGCAATCTTGCCACTGAAGTATTTTAGAAAATCTTCATAAAAAACCCAAGCCATATACGAAATGCCATAGAGCAGTGCCCAATAGATGTGCTGATACCGATGAATACCCGTGTGCGGCTGACTTGGGTGAAGTCTCATGAATGGCTTTACATCAATATCTGAATCAATTCCTTCAATATTGGTGAAGGTATGGTGGTTTACATTGTGCTTAACTTTCCAGAAATAGATGTTGCCACCCAGCACGTTCAAAAAATAACCCGCTAGTGAGTTCAGCCATTTGTATTTGGAAAAACTTTGATGGCCGCCTTCGTGCATAATATTGAAGCCTAGGGCGGCCAGATTAAAGCCTAAAATAACCGAAAGACAACCACCCACCCACCAGGCTGGCGTATAGAATACCAAAATGATGTATAACAACAAGGCAGAGAGAATCTGAACAATGCTTTTTAGGTAGAGCCTGTGTTCGCCAGTATGAAACAGTCGGTTTTCAAGAAAATAGCGATCTACTCTTTCTTTTAGCACGCTGAAAAAATACTTGTCTTCAGTGATCATTTTTCTCTGCAGTTAAAATTTGTTACCGGATTACCTGCACGCGCACGGCATTGATGCCTTTTTTTCCTTGTTCGGTTTCGAACTGCACGCGGTCATTGTCTTTGATCTTGCTCGACAAGCCTGACTCGTGAACAAAAATATCTCCGCTGCCGTCATCGGGTGTAATGAATCCAAAACCTTTGGTTGAGTTAAAAAATTTTACTTTTCCTTCTTTCATAAATTAATTAGTTGAGTGATTATCTGAAAATTTTATCTGAGTTCTGTTTTTCGTTTTTCAGGTGGAGTGGATGTGATGTTTCCATTTTCATCAACGTAGGCCATCATGTTTTCCAAGCTACCGCCAAGTGAGTTTTTTTTACGCTCCATCTTTTTTTCTAATTTCTCCTGCTGTTTTTTCTTACGATTCTGCTCTTTTTGCTTTTTGATAAATGCATTGTTCGATTTGGCCATACGTAGGTTATTTAATTGATGAACGTAAAAGCTTTTCCTCCTTTTCCGGCTCTTCCGGTGCGGCCGATACGGTGAATGTAACTGTCAAAATCACGAGGCTGCTGGTAGTTGATAACGTGTGTTACCTCTGAAATATCAAGCCCTCGTGCGGCCACATCGGTAGCTATTAACACTTGAATTCTTCCTGATTTGAAATCATTCAGGGCTTTTAACCTGTAGTTCTGAGACTTATTGCCATGGATCTCATCCACCTTAATCCCCGACTGATGAAGTGACTTCTTCACATTGCTTACCCCTCGTTTGGTTTCGGCAAAGACAATTACTTTTTTAAAAGAACTGTCGCGTATCATTTTTAAAAGAATCTGCATTTTGCTTTCTCCGGCTCCCACTCGTACAATTTCCTGTTCGATGTGATCGCCTGTTACTTTGCCGTTGCTCACCCGCACCTCAACAGGGCGGTGCAAGAGTTTGTCAATCAATTTGCGCTGGTTTTTTTCTTCTGTGGCAGAGAATAATATGGTTTGCTTACGGGTTCTCATCGCTTGCACGATGAACTGAATATCTTTGGAAAAACCCATATCTAACAACCGATCAAATTCGTCTAATATCAATGTAGTAAAGCGACTGAAATTCAATGCACCTTGGCGGGCCAAATCGGTTAGCCGGCCCGGGGTGCCAATCACAACGTGCGCAGGCATACGCAATCTTTCAATATCTTTTCTTACACTGGTGCCTCCAATGAAACAAGCACTGTGCATCGAAAATCCTTTTGTTATGCTTTTGAACTCGTGCTCCACCTGCACAGCAAGTTCGCGCGTTGGCACCACAACCAGAATCTGAAATGCCGGATTAGTACTTATCAGTTTATGAATGACGGGTATCAAATAAGCTCCCGTTTTTCCGGTGCCTGTTTGGGCTATACCCATCAGGTCGGCTCCACTCAAAATTGATTCCAGTGTTTTGTCCTGAATTTCAGTTGGTTTTATATATCCTTTGCTGATCAGGTTGGTCTTGATTTTTTCATCGATGGGTAAATCGTTGATCATTCTAGCTGACTCATAACGTACCTCGGTTATGGGCACGGCTTTTTTTACAAATAAGAGCGGGTCAATGGTGCTGGTTAGTTGCTGCCCCCTTCCTCTGGATGGCTGGTTTGTTTTTATTCGCTTATTGTTTTCTCTTCTTTTCTTGGTGGTCTGGTTTACGAAATTCATAGGTTGTTCTTAAATTTTAAAACACAATGTGTGCGTGATACTGATTACTCGTTTCTTTAGTGCAAACTGAAAAAAGCAACACAGGAGAAGCAAGCCCGGTTTTCTCAGCTAAAATTGTTGGAGTAGAAAGGGACTCCAGATAGAGATGAATCCTACTTATTGCGGAATGATTCTGCTAAAAACGCTGCAAGATACAACCATTTGAAGGGATAACCTAACAATAAAAACCCTCAAGTAATCTTTGTTTGAAGGTTTTTTGGCTAAGTAGCCACCCAGAACCCCTGCTGATCGCTTTAGTCAGAGAACCAGGATCAAAAATTTAGGAAACTTTCGTACCGGCTGGTATTCTACCCGTTAAACTGGTTGAGTTTACCGGTTTATGAAAAAGATGTGCATGGATTAATCTTTTGCTGACCGCTAAGATTTTCCACTTCTTTCGTTAGGCCAACGCATAGGCGCCATTCAAGCCTCTGGCACGTGTGTAAACCAACAGTAGATGGATGTAAAGTAGTCCCGCCCAGAATCGAACTGGGATCAAAAGTTTAGGAAACTTCTATTCTATCCGTTGAACTACGGGACCCAATAAAAGAAAAGGCTACGGTTAGTAGCCCTTTCTGGTCGGGGTGAGATGATTCGAACATCCGACCTCCACGTCCCTAACGTGATGCGCTAACCGGGCTGCGCTACACCCCGAACTTTAAATCAGGGCGCAATATTAGTAATTTTAGCGCAATAGAACGAAGATGGGCCGCGCAAAAAAAAATACCAGAATAGTCTACTTTCTCACCCTCACTCTTTTGGCCTTTAGCCGGCCGCTGTGGTGCCAAATTAACCCGGTTAGGAAGGCGGAAAAAAAAATGAACCAACACAGCTGGGCTTCTTCTCGTCAATTGTTAGCCAACGTGCTGAAGAAGGATTCGCTGAATATAGAAGCTGAAATACTGCTTGCCCGCTGGTTTTTGAATGTAGAAAATCCGTCTTATCAATTGGACTCGGCTTACCGGCATAATTCTTCGGCATGGAAAAAGTTTGCCCAATCGAGTACTAAAGAAAAATGGAAAAGAAAACAAATTGACAGTTCTTCAATTATTCTTCTTCGGATGAAGATTGACAGTTTGGCTTTTGAAGAAGCAAAAAAAAACAATACCGAAAAATCGTATAGTGACTTCATTCATACACACCGCACAGCTTTTCAGCTTGCTTCTGCTGTAGAACTGCGCGATGAGGTAGCCTTTTTAAATGCCTTGCGTCAAAATACGTACCCGGCTTTTGAAAATTTTCTAAAAAAATATCCCAAGTCGCACCGGGCTATGGAAGCTTCGCAGCGTTATGAAAAACTTTTATTCGATACTGAAACCAAAGATAAAAAAATAAAGAACTTTCAAAGGTTTGTGGCACAGCACCCGAAAAGCCCTTACCGGAAAATTGCCGACCAAAATATTTATGAAGTACTGACCGCATCAGGCCTGGCTGCTGATTATGAAAAATTCATTACCGAAAATCCTGATAACGGGTATGTTCATTTGGCAAGGAACTTACTTTTTCATTTGCTGGAAGAAGTTGATGAAAAAATTCCAAGACAATTTTTAACTGACTCACTCGAAAACATCATTTCCCTGAACGGATCTCTGTGGGTTCCATTTTATAAAAACGGAAAGTTTGGATTTATGAATTCGCACGGTCAGGAAACATTGGCCCCCCGGTTTGAAAACATAGCCGAAGACTACAAATGCCGGGCTACCCATGACGATGTGTTAATCGCCTCATCAGGCTTGGTTGGCCGAAATGGAAAACAATTGATGCCCACATCTGCACGGGTAAAGAATTTAGGATTTGGATTTATGATGGCGGGCGATACTTGTTTTCAGATTATCCATAAATGCGGTTGGGTAGTGGCTGCCTGCATTCAGGATGCGTATGTAGTGGGCGGAAGGTTTTTGGCAATGAAAAAAGAAAATCATGTTGGGTTGTGGGCACTGAATGGACGTATGTTACTGGCAGCCGAGTATGACTCCATCGCGCTGACGGGAGGGGTCATTGTGGTAGATCGGGGAGGGAAAAAAAATCTTTATCGGGTTGACCAGATAATTCAGTTGGCTGATGGAGGTTCGCTTTCCGATGATTTTGTTTTTGATCAGGTGAGGTGGGTTGGCCGCCATTTGCTGGTGAGCAATGGTGCATTGGAAGGTGTACTGAACGCTGCGTTGGAGTATGAGGTGCCGTTGGCCCGCCAATCGCTTCAGCTGAAACCCTTTGGGTTAGTGCGTCAAGTTAATGACCGGTTTGCATTTGAAAACCTCGGCCCCGATTTGAAAAACAAAACGTTTGCGGGGTACCGCTACTATAAACAGTGGCTCGAGTTGCGTGATGAGAGTTCGCTCCAGTTGTTTGATGTGCTTCAAAAAAAAATAATCGAACAATCCAGCGACAGCATCGGGTTTGCCAAAGGTCTGGCTTTTTCAAAATCAGGTGACTCCATCCGCATTTACGTGAACTCAATGAAACGAGTGAGTACACATCGCAAAGAAAAAATCCATTTTATTCCTTCTTCTGATTCAGTTCATTTTTTCTACGCTCAGACAAAAAATAAAAAAAATATTTTTGACCTGACTACAGGTGAAAAAGTTCTAACGATTGAAGCAGACAAAATTGAAACATTTGGTTCTCATTTTTTTGTGCTCACAAAAAAAAATAAAAAAGGAATTGTAGATAAAGCCAACAAAATTGTTTTACCGGTAATTTACGATGCCTTGATCCTGACCCAAAAATCACGGGTATCGTTATTGAAAGATAAAAAATTTGGTCTCTATGATCTAAACAAACGAAGAATGATAAAACCTCTCTTTGAAAGAAATGTGGTGCCGCTAAACGAAGAGCAGTTGATTGCTTACAAAGAAGGGAAATACGGACTGATTGATTGGAATGCCAAGTCGGTCATTCCGTTTCAGTTTGATGAAATACAACCCTTGTCAGAAAAAAAAATCTGGGTGCGTGCAGGTTTTGAATGGCAGTTGTATGACTTACAAAAAAACACTACGATACTGCGTCATATTAAAAATTACAGCATTATAAAAGATACCCCGGCTGAACAATTGGCTATTGTATTACAGGAAAATTATTTTGGTCTGTTTAGCAGTGAAAACGGATTGATTATTCCGGCATCGTTTACCGAAATTGAAAACCATGGCAGCGATGAAGAGCCGGTTTATTTTACCGCTAAAGAAGTGGAAGAAGCCGGTATTGTGGTAGTGATTTATTACGACCGCAAAGGAAAATTTTTGCGCAAGCAAGTGTACGAAGATGAAGAGTTTGCAAAAATCGCCTGCTCTAACTGATTGATTTTTTTTCATAAGTTTATTTGAACGGCTAAATATTTTCATATTTTTTTTAAAACTTGGCAACGTAAAGTGCGCTGATACTTCGCGTAAAATGTGTTATTAAAAAATATGGTAAAATGAAAAAAGGCATTCTGTCCATAGGTTTAGTTATTATTTTTTCAACGGCAGGTTTTTCACAAGACAGACCCAAACTGGTGGTGGGAATTGTGGTAGATCAAATGCGGCAGGAATACTTGTACCGCTTTCAGAGCAAATTTGGTGAGGGAGGATTTAAACGCCTGATGAACGATGGGTTTATGCTGACTAACGCACACTATAATTATGTGCCCACGTACACCGGCCCAGGACACGCTTCGGTTTTTACAGGAACAACCCCGGCCTATCATGGTATCATTGCCAACGACTGGTGGGATAAAACCCTGAAGAAAAAAGTTAATTGCGTGGGCGATGATACTCAAAGGCCCATAGGCAACGCTGAAGGGCACGGAAGCGTAAGCCCCGCGCGACTGCTCGCTACGACCGTTACAGATGAATTGAAGTTGTTTTCACAAAAAAAATCGAAAGTGATCGGTATTTCACTGAAAGATAGGGGAGCTGTACTGCCCTCAGGGCACATGGCCAATGCAGCGTATTGGTATGACAGCAAAACCGGAAAATTTATTTCAAGCACCTATTATCTGCAAGCCCTGCCGGCCTGGGTCGATAACTTTAATACTCAAAAACTAAGCGATGAGCTTCTCAACAAAGAATGGAAAACCCTGCTGCCGATAGAACAATATACTGAAAGTAGTAACGATGATTCACCCTACGAATGGGTGATGAAAGGAAAAGAAAAACCCACGTTTCCTTACGATGTAAAAAAATTACGGCAAGAAAACGGCAACTTCAATTTTATTTTCAATACCCCTATGGGAAATGACCTGCTCGAAGCTTTTGCCGAAGCAGCTGTAAAAGGAGAGGAACTAGGAAAAAATACGTATCCCGATTTTCTGACCGTTTCTTTTTCTGCTACCGACTACATTGCCCATGCCATGGGCCCCAACTCGGTAGAGGTGGAGGACACCTATTTACGTTTGGATAGAAATATCGCTGACTTGTTAAAAAAATTAGACAGCGAGGTAGGTAATGGAAATTATTTATTGTTTTTAACTGCAGACCATGCCGTAGTGGAAGTGCCCCAGTTGCTGAAAGACAACCGCATGCCGTCAGGGTATTTTGTGGATGACAATGCAATAAAAAATGAACTGAACAATTTACTAAACACTCATTTTCCTGGCAAAACATTGGTTGAATCGGTTTCAAATGATCAAGTGTTTTTTAACACAACATTATTTTCAAGTGATACTAGGACTTCAGGGATAGATTACATGATTGCTACGGAACTTATTGTAAACTACCTTCAGGCAAAAGATGGAGTGGCTCAGGTGTTTTCTAAAAACACCATTAAGTTAGGCGATTATGCCGAAGCCGGAATTAAGGGAGCCATTATCAGAGGGTATAACTTCAAGCGGAGCGGTGATGTAACTTTTGTGCTTGAGCCCGGCTGGATCAGCAGCGATAAAAAATACGGAACCACTCACGGTTCACCGTACTCTTACGATACCCACATACCGGTGCTTTTTTTTGGAAAGGGAATCAGACACGGAAGCAGTGCGCAATATCACCCGATAGTGGATATAGCTCCAACAGTTTCGGTGCTACTTTCTATAAAATTTCCGAGTGCCTGTGCAGGCCAGCCGATACTAGAAATAGTGGGGGGTAAGTAGAGACAATCAAAAATCTTCCGCTACGGCCTCGATTTTTTTGTTTTTGTCGAGGTACATCATTTTGATAACCGGTGGTGAGCGATAAGTGAGCGTCACCTCTTTTGGGCTGCCCTTGTACACCAACGTGATTTTGCCGGGCACTGACCAACTGTACGTTTCGTGGCGCAAATTGAACTTGGCTTTGCCATAGAGTTTTTCTAAGCCCATCATAATGCGCGGATCCACCCGTGTGGTTAAAATTATTTCATAAATTAATCCTTTGTACACTTTTAATTTTACTTGCCTAATGTCGGCATCGCCTACTTTTTCATAAGCGGGGTCATTCACTTCATAAAGTTTGGCTTCAAACTCTTTCAGTTCTGTGATATTCTTTTTAAAAAGAATTCCTTTTACGCTGTCTGCCGGGCTGCCCAGTTTAATGTCTTTAAAGCCATTTCGTTTTTCTAATTCAGAAGTATCCTGTGCTTGAGATGCAAATAAGATCAGGCAAAAAAAGAAGACAAAATAATAGTTCATGGCTTGGGGTCAATGAAGTGTACCGGAAGATTGACCTGCGTCTGATCCCACATAATAACGATTTCAGCGGTATCAGTTTTTTGATTGATTTTTATGGTAAACGGTTCGCATACGGTGCCATTGGGCAAAGTTGAAACAGGCAGGTCAATCCGCACAACATCTGTTTTTGGATTGTAATTATACGAACCCCACAAACCCTGGTCGCCATTGATGATCAGCGTCCACTTTTCTTTTTCGGGAATGGCAAAAAGCGAATAGGTTCCAGCCTTTAATGTATTTCCTGAGACAGAAATATCATGGGTGCAGGTCATTTCAGTAGCTTCATTTGCGCCCAACCGCCACACTTGGCCGTAAGGAACTAATTTTCCAAATATCTCTCTTCCATTTTTTTGGGGTTGAGAATAAACAATTTTTAAATACGCGTTTTTATACCGGGCAGAAACAACAGCTAATGGGCTTAATCGCGGGCTCAACTTTTGGGCAGGTAAACTAACCGTACTGAATAAAGCTAAACTGATAACAAAAAATTTCATCTGAAAAAAATCTCTCTAAGATAATGTTTTGAATGGAGCAGGGTAGTAAGTTGCAAAAAAAATCGGGTAAAATTAATAATTGCCTTGCGGGCAAAACCTATTTTATCTAAAAAAATAATTAGCTGATGAGTCGTCCTGCATTTGATGATATCTACATGGAGTTAGCCGTGAACCTGGCCAAACGGTCGCATTGCATCAAGCGGCATGTAGGAGCCGTATTGGCTAAAGATACCCGCATCATTTCTATTGGTTACAACGGTCCTCCCAGTGGCACACACAACTGTGATGAAGAGTGGCCCGAAACGGGCTGTCCACGCGATTCAAAAGGCGGATGCTCGCTGGCCATTCATGCCGAGCAGAATGCCATTTTGTATGCTGTAAAAAACAAGACTTTGGTAGAGGGGGCTACGCTGTATGTTACTCTTTCTCCATGCCTGGCTTGTGCGCGGATCATTTATAGTGTCGGTATTCAACGGGTAATTTATTTAAACTCGTATGCCTTGCATAAAGGCATACCCTCAGATGAAGGGGTAGAGTTTTTGAATAAATTTGGTGTGGCCTGCACACAATACTCCGGTGCGCTAACCAACGTTACGCACATGATCTGATACCGGTTATTTTGTAGCCAGAACTTTTTCAATATCGGCAATGAGCTTGGCCGTAACTCCTTTTGTTTTTTTAGCTTGTGCAGATTTGAATACTTCCAGAGCCAGCGTGGCTTTTTCAAAAAGACCGATCGGATTTTGGTCGTGATGATAGCTGCCCAGACACCAGGTGATTTCTGATTGAAGGCCAGGCTCCAACTTAAGGTCTTTGAGTTTATTGAGGATTATTTCGGATACCGAAACAATGGTAGCTGCAGGGGATTTCTTTTTTGCCGAGGTTGCAGGTTTTACAGGTTTTGCAATAGTTGTAGCCATATATCTTTCTTTTTTTGGCAAAGGTAAAGGTTCAATCACGACAAAAAGTTTTATTGAAGAACAAAATTTACGCAACCGTTTGACGGAATTATTTTCATGAAAACACTATTCGCTTAATTTTCCTGAAAAGAATTATTTTTACTCAAAATCCATCTTGTGAACGCTAACGCACTGAGAATAGGGAAACCCCAGTCAACCGAGCAAATGCAGGTTTTGTTGATGCTGATAACAGGTTTTTTCTTTGGGATATATATTGCCACATATCAGGTAACGGCCGAATCATTGTTTCTCAATCAAATGAGCAGCAAGATTAACATGGCTTATTTAGCCACCGGTGCTTTAGGAATATTATCAACACTGGTCTTTTCTTTTTTTCAAAACCGAATACGGTTTGGCACGCTTACCATTGCCAGTATTTCTGCTATTGTGCTGACCACTTCATTGGTTTATTATTTGTACCGGTTTGGAAGCCACGAAATTCACCAGTACGTTCTTTTCATCATGTTCAGCTTAACCGGACCGACCACAGCCATTTTGTTGCTGTGTTACTGGGGAATTTTTGGAAGGATTTTTAATTTCAGACAATCCAAAAGAATCATTGGCTGGATTGATACCGGACAATTGGTAGCCATTATCCTGGCTAATTTTTTTATTCCGCTCACCTCTTCGTTTTTTACCAACCCATCAGATTACTTATTGATCAGTGACGTGAGCATAATTACCTCGTTGGGTTTTATTGTGATTATTATTTCACGGTTTAAAATGACAAAAAATGACCCGCGTGAATTTGATGAAACGGTAAAAAAAGAAACCCGCTTCAACCAAATATTCAAAGATCGGTACAATGTATTGTTGGCCATATTCTTAGTCACTTCAATGATGACGTACATATTTAACCAGTTTAGTTTTCAAACATTACTAAACCAGCAATATCCGGTTCAGCGCGACTTAACTGATTTCTTAGGGTATTTTAACGGAACGATTTACCTGTTAAGTCTGATCATGCAAACTTTCATTAATGACCGGATATTAGGAACATACGGAATACGTGTCTCCCTATTAATTGTTCCGGTCGTTACACTTGTATTCTCAGTAGGTGCAACAGTTGCGTCAGCCTTTTTTGGTTTCTCATTAGGACAAAGTCCTCAGGCATACATTTTATTTTTCCTCTTCATCGCATTGACCAAATTGTTTAACACCACCTTGCGAGACTCATTAGAAAACCCAGTATATAAACTGCTGTTTATCCCGTTGGACAACCGCTATCGGTTTGGTATCCAATCCAAAATAGAAGGAGTAGTCAATGAATCAGGAAGGTTTATTGCTGGGTTGATAGTTTTTGGTTTAGGCCTAATTGTTTTTTTTAAAGTTTGGTGGATACCCCCCTTGGTAATTGTGCTGTGTCTTATCTATGTGCTCATGGCAAAAAGCCTATATGCCGGGTACAGAAATAAAATCAGGACTAAACTGGAAAGTTCTGAATTACATCAGGATAAATTGGAAGTTGGGTTCGCTCAAATCACAGCCAATCTTGAGGCACAATTAACTGACCCCCAAACATCCAAAGCCGTGTTTTCATTTAAGTTACTTGAAAAGCTAAACCCTTCAAAGGTAGCCGGCTGGGTAAATATGCTGATCAAAAATGAAAGAGAGGAAGTAAAAGAATATGCCCAGCGCAGGGTAAATGAAATAAAAGGTCTTTCGGTTTCTGAAAATTATGTGATCCGGTATGACCGGGGCAAGGTTAATGCCGATACCAAAAAAATTCTCTCGGCATTGGAGGTTGACCAGATGTTAAAGAGCGGTGGCGAAATAACACGCGTCCGAATTCAAAAACTGAGCCGCTCCTCTTCAGTGGTAGACCGGCAATATGCTGCAGAACTCATACTTCACTCACCTTCAGATGAAAATTTTATTTTATTAACAGAGCTTCTCAGCGATAACGAACCGAGCGTAAAAAAAATCGCCTTATCAACTGCTTCAAAGAGATTTAATGGAGAGGTGATCAATGCAGTAATTGAGAATCTGGGTAGCTCGCAGTACTTTAATCTGTCCATGAATTCACTCACACTAATGGGAGGCATGGCCTTGAGTTATTTGGAAAGCAGTTTTTACCGCTCAGGTCAAAGTACACAAACCATGATTCGTATTGTGCAGGTGATGGGGCGCATTGGAGGGCAGCGCGCAAAAGAATTGCTTTGGAACAAGATCGATTACCCCGACAAAGTAATTGTTTCATCGGTGTTGGTGGCCCTGGGCGAGTGTGGGTTTAAAGCTGGCATGGCCCAGGTAACCCGAATTAAATATGCAATAGAAACAGACGTGGCCGACCTGGCCTGGAACCTCAATGCAATTAAAGAACTGGGCGATGACGAACAGAGCGATCAGGTAAAATTTTCACTGCGCCAGGAAATAAACTACGATATTGAGCATATCTACATGCTGTTAGCCATGCTGTACGATACGCAATCAATTCAACTGGTAAAAGAAAACATTGAAAGTGGTACATCAGACGGAGTAACCTATGCCATAGAATTGCTCGATATCTTTTTGTCAGAGCAACTCAAAATGCGTGTAATTCCGGTCTTGGATGAAATTAGCGACAACGAAAAGATCAGCCGCCTGGAAGTGTTTTATCCAAGAGTCGGCCTCGATCAAAAATTAGTTTTAAAATTTCTGGTCAATCGTGATTTTACACAAACTAACCGATGGACCCGCGCCACGGTAATTCACCAAATCGGACTTCAGCGCATCAAAGACTTCACGCTTGACCTCATTGCACAATTATTTAATTCTGATCGGCTAATTCGCGAAGTAGCCGGCTGGGCACTTTATCAAATTGATCCAAACCTTTACCATAAAAACTCAAGCCGGCTGGACTCTGACCACAAACGTTGGCTCGACCGGGCCATTTTAAAAAAATCAGACGATAATAAATTGATGCTGTATGAACGTACGGTGTTTTTTCAAACCATAAATGTGCTGGAAGGCATTCCGGGACTCGTGCTTTCTTACCTGGCAGATATTGCACGTGAACATCATTTAAAACCAGAAGCCTTTTTATCAGTTGATGAACGGCTCAACAACGAATTTTTTATTGTGCACAAAGGCTCGTTGCAGTATTATGAAAACGGCAAATATGTGGCAGACTTTGAAAAAGGTCAATTTGTTGGTGAGATGCTTTCATTGCCCGGATTTGTAAATACCAATTTGCTCATTGCCAAAGAAGAGACCATTCTCCTGAAAATAAACAAGGATCAGTTTTATGAACTATTGTCTGACCATGTAAAGCTGGCTGACAAGGTTTTGCAGTTTATCTGAATTTGTCTAATTTTCACGGTTTTTTGACTAATTATTTGGTTTCGTATTTTTTAAGATATAGGAAGATTTGTCAGTCTTCATAAAATTAGTACTACATTTAGATTAGGAATTATAGAGAAATGCTCAATTCACCTATCAGGGTTGGCGTGATGGATGAATCCGATCAGGAGGAAGAATACTCCTTTAAAAAGATCGGGGTAAATCCATTTCCAGGTCTCCGTCCATTTACGATGGAAGAGTGCTACCTCTTTTTTGGCCGGGAAACCCAGGTGGATGAAATCCTTCTCAAATTAACCGAACACCGCTCGGTAACGGTGATGGGCTACTCAGGCAGTGGTAAATCAAGTTTGATGTACTGCGGCCTTCTACCCGTGCTTTATGGAGGGTTTATGACCCGGTCAGGGCCATTTTGGAGTGTTAGTAGGTCGCGCCCGGGTAGTTCACCCATTGCCAACCTAACTCAGTCAATCGTTGATACTTTACTGGAATCAAAGAGAATTGAAGAAGAGGACATACCTATTCATAAAGCAATTATCAGTTCCGTTTTACGCAGTGGCCCCAATGGCTTGGTAGAAATTGCTAAGTACATTCAGAAAGACGAACGCGAGAATGTACTTTTTTTAGTGGATCAGTTCGAGGAGGTTTTCAGGCATTCTGATAGAAGCAACGAAGCGCGAAATGAGGCAACCGCATACATAAACCTGGTCACAACGGCTGTTCAACAAAAACAAGTTCCGGTTTATGTGGCCATGACCATGCGGTCTGATTTTATCGGCCACAGCGCTGCATTTCATGGCCTGAGCGAGATGATCAACACAAGCAATTACCTGATTCCTCAAATGACGAGGGAGCAGAAGCGCATAGCCATCGAGGGACCGGTTTCTGTAAGTGGTGGTAAAATTACCCCACGTTTGCTCAAGCGTTTGTTAAATGAACTCGGTGACAATCAAGACCAACTGCCCATTTTGCAACATGCCATGATGCGCACATGGGATTATTGGGTGGACAATCATGAGCCCGGAGAACCCATTGATATCAGGCATTATAACGCCATTGGTAAAATAAGCCAGGCATTATCACTTCATGCCAACGAAGCTTATGATGAATTGAATACACGCCAAAAAGAAATAGCATCCATACTTTTCAAAGCAATCACTGAAAAAAACCAGGAAAACCAAAGCATGCGCAGACCCGCCAAAGTAGGGTTGATTGTTGAACTGGCCAATGCACAAGAGAAAGAAGTAATTGATGTTATTAATAATTTTCGAAAGCCGGGCCGTTCGTTTATTGTGCCCGGTGTAAACGTAGTACTTCATTCGGATTCGGTTATCGAACTTTCACATGAGAGTTTGATGCGCATTTGGACAAGACTCTCTACGTGGGTAGATGAGGAGTTTGAATCGGCCAAGATGTATAAGCGTCTGTCCAATTCAGCTGAAATATATCAAGAAGGAAAAACCAGTTTGTGGCGCCCACCTGATTTACACTTGGCGTTGAGTTGGCAGAAAAAAAACCGCCCTACACAAAGTTGGGCGATGCGCTATAATGACAGGTTTGAAAGGGCTATTGTATTTCTTGATAACAGCCGCATCAGCTATGAAGCTGATTTAAA
Organism: Bacteroidota bacterium; assembly: GCA_018266435.1. Classification (GTDB taxonomy): domain Bacteria; phylum Bacteroidota; class Bacteroidia; order Cytophagales; family Cyclobacteriaceae; genus ELB16-189. The sequence goes on from JAFEAL010000021.1 coordinate 79,466, forward strand.
AAGTCAGGAAATGTTGCAGCACAGGATGCTGCGCAGAGCGCGCGTCACAAATATTGTGTTAGGCATTCTCTTGATTGTGGCTATCTTATTTTTCTTTTACGGGTTGATCAACAGCATTGAAGCCGAGAAAAACTTGACCAAAGCACAGGCACAACAAAAACTGGCTGAGCAGGCCACGAAAGAAGCTCAAAAGCAAAGAGACATTGCCCAACGGCAAACCAGCGAAATAAAAGCAAAGAATAACGAAATTGAAGCAAAGAATAATGAGTTAGCTAAACGCAATGAACAATTGCGCCAACTCTTGTACGAAAAAGATGTATTGCAAAAAGAAGCAGAAACAAATTTTAAATTAGCTAAGGTGCAGCGAGATAGCGCACGCGATGCACGCGATATTGCTAAACGTGAGTACATACGAGCTGAAGCCAATTACAAAGAAAATAATGCAAGGTTAATGCTCTCCATTGCGCAGTCACTCGAAGCAAAATCAGAGGGTATTGATGACAAAGACTTGGCCGGAGCCATGGCCATGCAGGGATATTTGTACAATACCCAGTTTGGCGGAAAAAAATATGACCCCTATGTTTTTCGCGGCTTGTATTATGCACTCACAAAATTATACACATCCAACTACAATGCTGTAAAAATGCCGGGCACATTCAAAAGCAAAATGTTTGCTCTGGCGGTTTCACAATCATCGGCTAATTTTTTTGTTACCGGCAATGATGGCCGCATCTTTCAGGGAGATTTTCAAGAACAAAAAATTATTAAGCAGATAGACAAAAAACAACACCCAAACAAAGTACTGGCGCTGAGCAATGATGAACAGTTTTTGGTTAACGGCAGCGACTCCAGCTATTTGGAAGTGTTCAACCTCGTCTCGTTAAAAAAGAGAACGATTGCCGGTCACAACGGATTAATTACCGCCCTGAAATTTTTGCCCGACAATTCTTCACGCTTCATTTCCTCATCGGTTGATGGAACTTTGCGTCTGACCAATGCCGCTACGGGTGATTCAAAAAAAATTGTTTCATTTTCGTATGAAATAAAATCCATTGATATAAGCCGCGATGGAAAGACTTTGGTGGCCGCCTCGCCTGCAGGGAAACTGGTACTGGTTGATTTGAGAGACTACTCAATTAAAGAACTGAAAGATGAATCGCCCAATCGTATTCTGTCGGTGGCATTTCACCCCACCCGGCCGATAGTGGCTTATGGAGTAGAGAACCTGGAAGCCAAGAAAGGAACTGTAAAATTGATTAACATTAATTCTCAAAAAATTGAAAAAGAACTCACGGGGCACAAAGCCGGCATTTCTGATCTGGAATTCAGCCCCGATGGATTGCTGTTGGCCAGTGCCGGACTCGATCGCAAGTTGCAGATGTGGGTAGTTGATCACGTAGAAGACCTGCCCATTGTGATGGATAACAACAACGGCTATGTTTGGAATCTTGCCTTTACTAAAGGATCAGAATATTTGGTAGCGTCATGTAATGATGGAGAAGTTCGTATCTGGCCTACTGATCCGAAAATGCTGGCCGAAAAAGTTTGCCCCAAACTCTCACGTAATATGACACCCGAAGAGTGGAATATTTATGTGGGTAACGGAGTACTCTATGAACCCACGTGCAAAAGTTTGCTGATAAAAAGTTTCTGATGAGGAGTATTGTATGCCTTCTTTTTCTATCATCGATTTTTTATTGCCAACGTCTGGAGGCACAGGAAAAAGACTGTGAGCAAACATTAACCCAAGCCACAGCCGAGTTTGACGCAGGTCGGTTTTATGGACTTCCCGCCCTTCTCAAATCATGTTTGGACAATGGGTTTTCACAAGAGCAGAAAGTGCGCGCTTATTTGTTGCTGACACAAGCCTATTTGGTATTGGATGATCACGCTTCGGCTGAAAAAAGTTACTTAGAATTGCTCAAAGCAGACCCTGAGTATGTAGCCAATCCCTATCGTGATCCGATTGATGTGTACTACTTAAGTAAAAAATTTACGTCTACACCAGTCTTTACACCCTATGCAAACATAGGCCTGAATACCTCACTTCCGCGCTATATTCATGAGGTTTCTACATCAAGCAACTCATCCTACCTCTCCACTAATAAAATATTAAAGGTAGGATTCTCATTTGGTGGGGGGGTAGATTGGAACATCAATGAGCGATGGAGTCTGGGTGTTGGGCTGACGTATTCCAGAAAAAATTTTAAAACAATCAATCACGATAATTATGCCCAACTACAGTTGACAGGCTTAGAAAAACAAGATTGGTTGGATGTGCCCATTTACCTGAAGTATTCGTACGACAGTGGAAAAATCAGACCATTTTTCTTTGCTGGTTTTGCAGTTAATTATTTGGTAGGTGCCCGCTTCGGCCCTGATCAAATTGATTTTAACTCGCCCTTGTTTGGTAGCCAGAAAACATCTCAAGGCCCCGATATAGTAATCACTTCCATGCGCAACCGCTTCAACCGATCACTGGTTTTAGGGGGGGGTGTAAAATATAAAGTAGGTAAGTATTTTATCATTGGCGAAGTTCGTTATATGGCGGGACTTTCTAACGTAACCAAAAGCGTATATGCGGTAAATGGACAAATGGCCCCGGCTGTTGTGCAGTATGGATATGCTTCGCCTTTTTATCGATTGGATAACCTGGCTATTTCAATTGGCTTTGTAAGCCCGCTGTACGACCCACGAAAAAGGAAAAAGGCCGTTGCCGGATTGCTCGATAAACTCAATATCAAAATTAAAAAGACTTCGAAATGAGAAGCAGCATATTTTTGGTCATTGTGTTTTTGGTTACACTTTGGGCCTGCGATACAACTTCCAATATTAAAGACCCCAGTAAAAACTATTTTGTAAAATACTTTGGAGGAAACGGTAGCCAGCGTGCGGTAGGTTTGATTGTAAACACAGACGGTACTTTTTTTATTTTGGGCAACTCGCGCGCAGCCGATGATTCACTGCAAAAAATATATTTAGCTAAAGCAAAAGCTACCGGTGAGGTAATCTGGCAAAAGACTTTCAATGAAAATGTGGAGACCGAAGCTAGGGGCTTTGTACTTACAGGTGACCAAAGTAACCTGGCCGTGGTGGCCAACCGCTACCCCAGCACCTCTACTTCGTATGTTTCCCTGTACTTTTTTGATGTAAACTCAGGAGCAAAGACCAATGTTGTTTCCATCCCTTCTTCATCGTACACATATTCAAATTCTATAACCCTTACAAATAGTAATGAATATTTACTGTCAGGTAATACGCCTAAGCCTTCTGCGGGAAATGATACATCAGTGTGGGTGTATCTGGTTGATCCAAGCACCCTTGCCCTGGACAGCCGGTGGACCAGCGGATCAGTCTATAATACATCAGGGATACACTTTGGCAGTGGAGTTAAAACATTTGACGGTGGTGATGGCTTTTTTTATATGTACGGCAGCAGCCGAGCAGCTTTTCAGGGTAAGGCTGGAATAAAGTACTACTCCTACCAGGTGGGTACGAATGGGGTGCCCAACAATGCATCAGATAATTATCCCCCGTTTTATTTAAAAGGATATTATAATTTACTGACAGACGTTTTTCTCGCAAACCCGGGCGCAGTCATTACTGGTGTGACAGACTCACTGGGAACGTTGTATTTTAAATTACTTAAAATGAGAACTATTGCCCTGACGTATGATCTTTCAGGATCTGATTTGGGCTCTGAATTTTCATTGGGTGGCAGCGGAGCAAACAATTCTTACTCGCTACCTCTCGGTAAAATACCCGGTACCAGTTCGGCTAATCCATTTGTTACAGGTGCTACCTCTTCTACAGGCTACCATTTTGTAGCTAATAGTTTTTCGGTTTCCAATAATAGCGACATTATGCTGCTCAAAACTAATTTAACACTAACTCCTCAACCTGGCTTTCCGGTTACGTTTGGTGGCGTGGGCGATGATACCGCAGCCGCGGTAGCCGAACTGCCCGATGGACATATCATCGTTTTGGGTACTTTTCAATTAGGCAACCCGGTGAATCAATACAAGATTGTGCTGATGAAACTGAATTCAAAAGGGCAGTTGCAAGAATAAAGAAAGCATTAAAAAATTAGTCGAATTGGTTACTTTTGAAAGTTAAGGATAATTTAAATAACCCGAAGTTTTTACTGAGCCTATGCAGTTATCTCTACCCCAAAAACCCATGAATTTGGTGAGGCAGGTTTTTCGACCGGGGTTGTTCTTTTTGTTTTCTTTTTTTGTTTTTTGCGCAGCAAGCTACGGGCAGACTACCACTTGGACAAACGGGAATGCAGATTTCGATTGGTCGAATGCGGCTAACTGGTCCAATGGGCTTCCTGGAACAGGATCCTCAGTGATCATTAATGGTAATACAGGTTCTCCGTTAATCAATGTTTCAACCATAAATCTTAATAGCCTTACAATTAACTCTAATTGTGTTTTTTCATCTTTAAATGGAAACGATGTCATAACCATAAGTGGTGCTTTTGCTCTTTCATCAGGAATATCATTTCAATTAGGAAATGGAGCGGGAACAAGATTTAATACATTTATTATTGCCTCAGGGGCAACGGCATCTATTGCCGGAACTTTTACAATTGATGCAGGGGGGCTTGCACGTACGTTTCAAAATAATGGAGATGTATCTATACCCGCAGGGGGATTACTGACTGGAGGAGCAGGTAGTACATTTACACTAAGTTCTTCAGCCACACTGAGAATTGGCTCTAATGCAGGGATAACATCTTTCGGAGCGATAGGAAGTGTACAAGTACTAGGAACAAGATCGTATTCAACCGGGGCTAACTACGTTTACAACGGTGCTGCAAATCAGGCAGTAGGTAGTGGTTTGCCGGCTACGGTAGCGAGCCTGACCATAGCCAATACAGGTGGAGGGGGGAATAACACGGTAACCCTTGCCTCAAGTATTAATATTACTAACTCACTCACAGTAAGCAGCGGTGCCTTTGCCTTGGGGTCAAATAATGTTAACACGGTAGGGTCGATAAACATGACCGGTACATCTATTTCCGGTTCAGGCACTATCTCGTTAAATGGGAATATCACCACCAATGCCAGCGCAACTACTTCAGTTATTTCTGCCCCGATTAATCTCAATGGCGCAACACGCACACTCAACGTAGGTAGCGGTGGTCTCAACCCTGATTTGTCCATCACCAGCGTGATCAGTGGGGCAAATGTCATGAACATGGCCGGGCCCGGTGTGTTGAGTTTATCAGGCGCAAGTACATATTCCGGAGGCACCACGGTTTCTGCGGGAACGTTGGTGTTGGGGGCAGCAAATCCGGTAGGTTCAGGCTCGGTTACAGTAAATTCTGGGGCTACATTGGATTTGAATGGTCGTAACCTTAGCAATAATTTATCTATCAACGGTACCGGAGTTGCCTCGGGCGGGGCATTAAAAAACAGTGGGGCAGCGGCTGCGTACAGCGGATTGCTTTCACTTGCCGGAAATGCCAGTATTGTAGCCAACTCAGGAGCTATTAACATTACCAATGTTGGGAACATCATCGGCTCAGGTAATAATTTGACATTGGATGGCAATGGCGGAGGTAGTATTGCCAGCATCATTGCAACGGGGGCCGGAAGTGTTACAAAATCAGGAACCGGGGCGTGGACACTTTCAGGGGCCAATACATTTACCGGTGGTCTCACGCTCAATTCAGGTACTGTTAACATCAACAACGCTAATGCATTGGGCAATGCATCAGGTACATTCACTATTAATGGTGGAAGCATAGACAATACCACAGGTGGAGCAATTACGTTGGTGAATTATCCACAACAATGGAATGGTGATTTTACTTTCAATGGAACACGGAATTTAAACTTAGGAAACGGAAACGTTACACTCGGATCAGATCGGGTCGTATCGGTCAATTCCAACACGCTAACGGTTGGCGGAGTAGTTTCTGCCGCCCCTTATAGCTTGACTAAGTCGGGTGCCGGAACGTTGGCATTTGCAGCAGGCGATGTGACAGTCAATAATTTAGGCATCAATGCCGGAACACTCACGGCTCCTACGGGTAACCTTAACATCGCGGGTAATTTCAGCAATTCGGGTACGTTCAATAACAACAATGGAACAGTAAACTACAATGGAAGTTCACCGCAATCCATCGCATCGGTTACCTACTATAATTTAACCTGTTCAGGAGCAGGTTCTAAAGGTACAGGCAGCAATATTACAGTGAGCAATGCCCTGACCAACTCTACCGTACTGGATATGGCCGGAAATACCCTGTCATTTGGTTCGGTAAATAATACAGGAGGAACGATTCGTTTTTCTGGTGCTGCCAATGGGCTAGCCATTCCTTCAGGAACGATAGAGTATTATGGATCTTCCCAGAGTATCACATCGGGTACATACAATGGATTAACTATCACTCAATCATCTGGCAATGCCTCATTGAATGCCGCCACCACTATAAACGGAACGTTGACCATCAACACAGGAAATCTTGTGCTCGGTGCTAACAACCTTATTCTCGGAGCATCTGCTTCCATTTCCATTTCTGCACCATCGGCTACCAAAATGATTGTAGCATCCGGCACAGGAGAAGTGAGAAAAACTTATACATCAACCGGTTCATTTACTTTCCCTATCGGGGATGCCACCCCTAACTATTCTCCGGTCACAGTCAACGTTACTTCAGCATCCGGTTTTGCTGCCGCGTATGTCGGAGCTTCGGTGGTGAATACAAAACATCCTAATAATTCAAGCACCACTAATTTTTTAAAACGGTATTGGAACATCAACCAGTCCGGAATTACAGGTTGCGTGGCAACCATCTCGGCCAACTATGTGCCGGGCGACATTAATGGAACAGAAACAAGTATTAAAAGCGCTCAACTAAATGGTGTGTTTAACCAGAACACTAACCCATGGATAAAATTTGTTGCGCTCGGAGGGAATACATTCACCACTTCAGGCGCAACAATTACAGCAGGACAGGTGTCGGCCTTTACAGGTATAACAGGTGCTGACCCAACGGTTTCCATATCCGGAGCTGCCCCAATTTGCAGTGGAGGCGCGGGCGTAACCATCACAGCCAATCCGGTAGGAGATGCAACCTTTGTGTACTCATGGTCACCAGCGACAGGATTGAGTTCCACTACAATTTCAAATCCTACAGCCAACCCGGCTACAACCACCACCTACACAATTACAGTAAAGGACGGGAATGGAATTGCGGCAACTTCCAATGCTTTGATAACCGTTAACAGTCCCCCCGCCA
>JAFEAL010000022.1 GCA_018266435.1 Bacteroidota bacterium
TTATCCACAGTCCGAAACCCTGGGTTAAATTCTTAGAAAGCGAACCTTACTTTGAAGGCAACCGTGAAGCCTGGCGGGCTTTGGAAGAAGCGTATCAGACAGGGAAAATCAAAACGATTGGTGTTTCTAATTTTGAACAAACAGACTTAGATAATATCCTCAACAACTGTGCGGTAAAACCGATGGTGAACCAAATTCTGGCACATATCAGTAATACGCCCAAAGCGTTGATTCAATATTGTCAGGATAAACAAATTTTGGTAGAAGCCTATTCTCCCTTTGGGCACGGAGAGTTGTTTAAAAACCAGCAAGTACAGACAATTGCAAAAAAATACAACGTAACCATTTCGCAATTGGCTATCCGCTACTGTTTACAGCTTGGTTTACTTCCGCTACCCAAGACTGCCAATCCGCAGCACATGAAGACCAATGCAGAAGTGGATTTCATTATCAGCGAAGCCGATATGAATGTTTTGGAAAATATTCAGCCGATAGACAGTTATGGTGAGTACAGCAAATTTGCCGTATTTGGGAAAGTGTAAAAGAAAAATAAATGCGCATTGAATTTTATTAGAAGAAAGGCTGACAACATTTTTGCCATTAGCCTTTTTCATTACTTTATCTCACAGAAAAAAAGGGTCTCTACTCAACGACCGTACTATGAAGAACAATCAAGTTAGGGATTGATTTTCTAAGGTCACTCCTGTACACGATTAGTTTTTTGAAATAAGAGAAGCGTACATCGCACCACCGTATGCCGATTTTTGAGTTCCGATTTTTTCTATTTGATGATAATTAAGTTTAGTAAAAAGTGTTTTTAATTTTTCAAATGGAATAGGATATGGCACCCACGGATTCGCCTGATCACGGTCGTATTCAACAAGTAAAAAAGTTGGATGATGCGTAAAGCATGGTTCTAATTTCAGAATGAGTGCCTCCTTATCGCGTATAAAATGAAAAGAATTTGCCAGGAGGATTCCGTCCAGTTGACGAAGCGGCAACCTGTCTTTTTCAAAATCGTAGATTTTAAAATCCACATTTACTGAATCCCCCATTTTTTTTGGTACTTGCTGAGCAGCTTTATCTATTGCGGTAATCGTGCTTCCATTCGGTAAATATGCCGCCAATGCTTCTGTAAATACACCGGAGCCGCAACCCAAATCTGCCCAATGCACAGGCCTAAGCATATTAAATTGAATAGAGATAGGTTGAAGTAATTGGTTGTATTTATTCAATAGGTTAGAATTAAAACCAACGTGATTTATTTGATCTGGCCTAAGTTGTGTACTCTAACATTAACTGGTTTTTAAGGGATATTGCAAATAAATAATTACCAGGTTCAGCAGAAAGAAAGGGATTTCGATGGCCGCGCCTTTTAAATCTTTGTGCAGAAGTTGCATGCAGATAATAAGCAAAATACCGGCTGCCATCAGAAAATTTCCCCACACAAAGGTTTTAGGAAACAAAATAAGCACAGCGGCCAGAAGTGTTACAGCACCGTTTGCCATTACAAAATTTTTGTTGAGATTCCACTTGTCAAACATTTCCAGCATTTCGGGTTTTGCCGTAAGCATATTCCAACCGTGCTTAAGTCCCATAAATACTGCTAAGAGGATAAATCCTGAATTTAAGATTTTTGTTATCATTGTGATACGTGTTAGGTTTTATAGCTAATAATCAATACGCATTCAAAAGTAAGCATTCAATAAAGATGAATTGTAAAAAATTTTTCGCTTTTTGGGTTAGCTGCAGGCTTACTTTTTCCGAACCAAGATTCATTAATTTAGTGCCTTTAGAAACAACATGCCCATGTTATGACCAGAAGTGAAATTCAAAAATTTTACAATAGCTTCAGGCACTTCAGCAGAATAATAAAAACTTACGCTTTTCGGAAGTACAACCTATTGGATCTATTGATTATCTGGTTAAAGCGGCAATTAACCCGATTCCAATTTTTAGTGCTGTCAGGTGTTATCGTTGGTGCCTTAGGAGGTGTGGCCGGAATTTGCCTGAAAACGGTGGTGCATTATATCCAGATAAATTCGTTGGGCAAACTCTCTGATGGCCAAAGGATGATAGCGTATGGCGCACTCCCGGTTATTGGCATTTTAATAACCACGTTAGTTGCGCGTTACCTGTATAAGTGCAGAGAAGATATTAAACTAAGTACGGTATTAATAGACATTGCGCAGCACGAAAGCAATATAAATAAGCGCGAAACACACTCGCAGATGGTACAAAGCGCCATCACCGTTGGGTTGGGAGGTTCCGCAGGCCTGGAAACTCCAATGGTAATTACGGGTGCCGCCATTGGTTCCAATTTCGCCCAACGCTACAGACTGGGTTACAAGGAAAAAACATTATTGCTGGCAGGAGGTGCAGCCGCGGGTATTGCTTCTGCCTTTAACGCACCTATTGCTGGCATCATGTTTTCCTTTGAAGTATTACTCGTTGGTATCGTTTTTTCCGATTTTATTCCTCTGGTCATCGCTTCAATGTGCGGCAGTTTGCTCACCACTGTTGTGCTGAATGACGATATGTTATTTAGTTTGGGAAAACGAGATCCGTTTGATTACACCAATATTTTGTATTACGTAGTACTCGGCATCGTATCGGGTCTCTACTCCCGTTACTATATCGTAATCGGGCACAGAATAAAAAAGCTATTAGAAAATTTTCAATACGGCAGTATTCGCAGAGCACTACTCGGAGGCATTATAATGGGAGTTGTATGTGTACTTTTTCCGGCTGTGTATGGCGATGGTTATATCAATATCAAAATGCTTGACCACGGCAATATTCATTATTTAGTATATCAAGATATAATCAATTTTTTCCGCAATCCTCAGGCGGCCATCTTTCTCATGCTTTTATTGAGTACCCTGGCCAAAGCCGTAGCTACCAGTGCTACTTTAAATTCCGGTGGTGTGGGTGGAAACTTTGCACCATCACTGATTGCAGGCGGATTAATGGGTTATACGTTCGGTTACGGACTTACATTGTTAGGATTTGACCATGCTCCTGTTACCAACCTGATGCTGGTGGGTATGGCTGGCGTACTTTCGGCCGTGATGTATGCACCGCTCACGGCAATATTTTTGATTGCAGAAGTAAGCTCGGGGTACGATCTGTTTATTCCGCTGATGATTGTATCGGTTACTTCTTTTTTGATGAATAAATACTATTCTCCGGTTAATCCTGACATGAAGCACCTGGCTGACGAAGGAAAAATATTCACCTCTCAATTAGATAGAAATACGATTACACAGATAACGTTGCAGGAATGTATGGATGTGCAAAGTATTCAGGTGAGCAATCTTGCAACAATAGATGAAATCATCAATGGTTTCAAAAACTCTGATAAATCAGTGATAGCCGTGGTAGGAGATGATGGGCATTTCTGGGGAATGATTAACAAGGAACAAATGAACCATTTGCCTCAACAAGAAGAAAAATCAAAATCATGTACAGCGGCTGAACTATCGGTGCATCCTAACGATTTGGTATTTGAGGGCGACTTGATGCAAAGTGTGGTGCGTAAATTTGAAGAGTCTGACACCTGGTATCTTCCATTAGTTGATGCCAATCATAAATACAAAGGCTTTGTTAGCCGGTACCGCTTTTTAAAAAGATATCGTGCTCTGTTAAAGGAGTTGTCGTAATAAATTAATGTATGGTTATCGCATTAATTCATTCACTGATTATTTGTGATTACAGGTATTGTTTGATGGACAAAAACACAATGGAATAAATACCAAAATTTCAGTTGGGCATTGGTACAATCATACGCTCCCCCACCCGATCCTCACTTATTTTAACAAAGACTGCAAACGGGTTTCTTCCACATCTATCTGATACAAGTGCCTTCTGATAATGTTTTCGTCCAAGTGTACGTCAGAATGATTTTTTTCTAACAACCATTGCCGTTGGCGATTGAGGATATCCAAATAAATGGGTTTAACTTTTTCAGGAATTATCACTTTATCAGTGGATTCTACTTTACTTTTCCACCTGTCGGCCAGCTGTTGTAAAAAACTACTGTTTTGTAATACTTCGGGATATTGGTTGTTTACATAGTCAAATGTATATGCTGCCAATTCTTTTTTAATTTGCTTTTCTGTTTCTTCATCACTTAACGGGTTGTACCTGTTTTCAAGTTTAAAAGCTCTGATAATAAAAGGCAATGTCAACCCCTGCACAATTAGCGTGGTGAGGATCACAACAAAAGTGATGAATAAAATTAGGTTGCGTTGCGGAAAAATGCTTCCATCACTCAGGTACAAAGGAATAGAAAGTGCTGCTGCCAGCGATACTACTCCACGCATTCCGGCCCAGCCCAATATAAAAGGAGTTTTTAATCCGGGGTTTCGGGTATCGGCTACTGTGATGAAATGTTTTGCAATCATGGTGAAAGCCACCGCACCGTAAGCAATAATTATTCTACCCACAATCAGTACTGCTGAAATCAACAAGCCGTAACCAACAGCGGCAGAAAGACTCATGCCCTGAAGACCTGAGGTAATTTCAGGAAGGTCAAGACCAATCATTAAAAATATCAAACCATTCAAAACAAATATCAGACTTTCCCAAACTCCTATACCCTGAAGCCTGGAGGTACTGCTTAAAAAAACATGTCTTTTAGCAGAAAGCAATAATCCGCCACTGACTACAGCCAATATTCCTGAACTATGCGCTTCTTCCGCAGCCAAATACATAACATAGGGTGCAACAAAAGTCAGTACTATATCCATTCTGGAATCGGTAGGAAGAAATTGATGTCCTTTCATAAATAACCACCCAACCAATAAACCGATACCCACACCTCCAATCACCATCCAGAGAAAACTACTTGCAGCATGATACCACTCAAACTGTCCGGTAGCTATGGCTATTACGGCAAACTGAAAAATAATCAATGAAGACGCATCGTTGAGCAGACTTTCGCCTTCTAATATGGAAGATAGTGCTTTAGGTAATTTTACAAATCTGAGGATGGCATTGGCACTTACTGCATCCGGTGGCGAAACGATTCCTCCTAATAGAAACCCTAATGCCAAGGTAAACCCGGGAATAAAAGCATAAGATACCAGGGCCACTGACAGTGCAGTAATAAACACCACGATAAAAGCAAAGCTTGTGATAATCCTGCGCCAATGCCACAGTTCTTTCCATGAAATAGCCCAGGCGGCTTCATACAATATTGGCGGCAAAAAAATAATTAAGATAAGTTCCGGGTTGATGCGCAACACCGGTATGCCGGGAATAAAGCTAATCAACAAACCCGCTACTACAAGCAGTATGGGGTAAGCCACTTTGATTTTGTTGGCCAGCATAATCAGCAACAGCATAGCCACTACCAGAATAATATAAAACGAAAGTTGTTCTGCCATAAAATACTTTTTTAGTTCAACTGCCGATACTCACCGGGCGTTACCCCTGTTTTTTGTTTGAATAACCTTGTAAAATGCTGTGGGTATTTAAAGCCCAGATCGTAAGCGATTTCGCTGATTGATTTATCCAAATCAAAAATCCTCTCCTTGGCAATATCCATCACTTTGGTCTGGATGTATTCCTGTGCCGAGCTTCCGGTTTCTTTTTTTATAAGGTCGCCAAAATAGTTGGCCGAAAGATTCAACTCACCGGCACACCATGCCACCGATGGCAGACCAAGACTGGCAGGTTTGCCGGAAGAGAAATAATTGTTGGTGATGGATTCAAACCTTTCTAAAATTCCCTTGTTTACATGTTCACGGGTAATGAATTGTCGATCGTAAAAACGGGTAGCATAGTTCAGTAACAAAAGCATATTCGAAATCACCAATGTTTTGCTGTGCTTGTCTATATTTTGTTGAAGTTCTTCTTCAATAGTCGCAAAGACGCGCAAAATTTGTTTTTTTTCTTTTTTAGACAAATGCAATGCTTCATTGGAAGTGTATGAAAAGAAACTGTAATCATTCAGAATATTACTCAGCGCTGTTCCCTTCAGAAAATCGGGATGAAATAGCAACACCCTACCTTTGGGGTGTACGCCCGGTAAATATTTTTCTACCGTAAGGATTTGTCCCGGAGCTACAAATATTAAGCTTTCTTCCTGGTAATCGTACGTTTCTTTGCCATAGCGCAAATCGCCACACTTTGTTTCTTTCAGAAAAATGCAGAAGAATCCAAAATTGTACGACCCCGGTTTCAATAGTTTCAGATTGGAATAATCCAGCACATTAATCAATGGATGCAAAGTTTCTGCACCCCTTAATGCGCTGTACTCCCCTACCGATTTTATTTTTATGATTTCCATTTTGCAAAAAGTTTTACCTCTCAAATTTACTTGAATAATTCGCCACCTATTACAAGCAAATACCACATTCAGTAATAATGGTAAGCAAAACAGTAATCCATCACCCATTGCACGGCTTAAGTACTGCAACTTTGTATCGTCAATTTAAAAGTATAGATTATGAGTATGAATCATAAAGACATCATCGTATTGACCGGTGCAGGTCAACTGGGAATAGCCATTGTAAGAAGAATGGCCTACGGAAAAAAGATTTTTGTTGCCGATTGGAAGATGGAAAATGCACAAGCCATTACCCAAACATTAGTAGAAGCGGGCTTTGATGCCGTTCCTTTTAAAACCGATATCTCGGATAGAAATTCCATTTTGGAGCTGATCAGGGCCGCACAAAAAGAAGGCGAAATCGCGATGCTCATCAATGCTGCCGGGCTATCGCCAAGTCAGAGCACCAAAGAACATATTCTGGCGGTTGATCTCTATGGCACGGCCGTTCTGTTGGAAGAATTTAGGAAAGTCATCAAACCAGGTGGAACAGCAGTAACCATTTCAAGTCAGTCGGGTCATAGAATGCCTGCCCTAGCACCGGAAGAAGATCGGCTGCTGGCCACCACACCTACCGAGGATTTATTGAACCTTGAAATACTGCAACCCGAGAATATCAAAGACACGCTACACGCTTATCAAATGGCGAAGCGCTGCAATGTAAAACGTGTAATGGCCGAAGCCGTGAAGTGGGGAGAGAAAGGCGCCCGGGTAAATTCCATTTCTCCGGGCATCATCATCACTCCCTTAGCATTAGACGAAATCAATGGCCCTCGGGGCGATTTCTACAAGAATATGTTTGCCAAATGTCCGGCAGGTCGCCCGGGGATGGCGGATGAGGTGGCTAATGTGGCCGAATTATTATTGTCGGAAAGAGGCTCGTTTATCACCGGTTCAGATATTTTGATTGATGGTGGCGCCACCGCTTCATATTTTTATGGCCCGCTTCAACCGAATGAATAATTTTCGTATTTCAAAAGCACTCGGCATTATGTCGGTTTTTTACTTGTAATACTATAAGCAGTTCATATAGTTTTAGTGTAAACCTCGATAGATATCGGGGATGATTTGCTTTCAACAAACGATCTTTGACTGTACTAACTCCTTCATAAGACTGTACATAAATCTGAAAACAGATTTATAACAGTTAACTAAGGCAAGTATGGTAAAAAAAAATGATCATTTACATCTGAGGAATGTTTGAGTTTAATTCAGGAAGCAGCGTGTGAGGATTACATGCAGACTGATCAAGATCACGGAGTAAAAACATGTCGTCACATCAAAAACAGATACTTGTAATCTTTTGAAATTGTAGCCACAACCATGCTGTGCGTAATCCTTTTTGGCTAACACCAACAGTAGGGTTTCTCTGTTTCGAAAACAGAGCACAGTCTAAAGTCGCGTCATCTCTGTGGCGCGGGCAATACTTGCTGATGAATGCTCTCGAACATAATAATTCTGACAGGTAACCATTACCCGCAAAACAAAGGTTACAAACCAAACAGTCCTTCATTAAGAAGGTTGAGTGCTTTGTCTTTTTGCGAAGTATCTACCAATAAAGAAATGTTATTGCTGCTTCCTCCGTAACTGACCATACGAACAGGTACACGGGCAAGTGCTTGAAATACTTCTTTCAACACGCCATCTTTTTCTTCCAGTTTATTTCCTACAATACAGATAATCGTTTGGTTTCTGTCCACTTCAATGGTGCCAAATGATTTCAGGTCATTGAGGATTGCCTCTAAATACTTGCTGTCATCAATGGTAATGGAAACCGCCACCTCAGAAGTAGAGATCATGTCGATCGAGGTTTTGTATTTTTCAAATACCTCAAATACACGTCTCAAAAAACCATACGCCAGCAGCATGCGCGATGACTTGATGTTGATAGCCGTAATCCCATCTTTGGCAGCTACTGCTTTAAACTGACCGCTTGTTCCTTTCTCGCTGATCAGTGTGCCAAAGGCCTTTTCGTCCATTGTGTTTTTCAGGCGTACGGGAACGTTGTATTTTTGTGCCGGCACAATGGTAGACGGGTGTAAAATCTTGGCACCGAAATAAGCCAATTCAGAGGCTTCATCAAAAGTGAGTTCCGCAATAGGTATGGTCTTTTTTACTATGCGAGGATCGTTGTTGTGCATACCATCAATGTCAGTCCAGATTTGGATTTCTTCTGCACGGATAGCTGCCCCAATCAACGATGCCGTATAATCACTCCCTCCTCTTTTTAAATTATCAATTTCATTCTGATGGTTGCGGCAAATGTATCCTTGTGTAATCAATAAATTGGCCGAAGCCATGGTTTCCAAGATCGGTTTTAGCCGATCGGCTATTTTTTCCAGTTCGGGTTCCTGGTTTTCATCAATCGACATAAAATGCAAAGCCGGCAACAACCGGGCATTGATTTTTTGTTCCTGGCAATGGTGATAAAACAATTCGGTAGAAATCAACTCGCCTTGTGCCAGCAACTCACGATAGCCGCGATCGTCAAATTTGCCGGCTGCCAGCAACCGTAATAAACTGAAATACCGGCTCACAATTTCTTCACCAACGGCCTGATAGGCAGACGATGTAAACAATTCTTTGATGAATACCTGGTAATGTTTTTCTAAAGAACTGATTTCAGACTCGGCTGTTACGGTCTGGCCTGCCAACAGTGCATCACCAATTTTTACCAATACATTGGTAGTACCACTCAGTGCAGAGAGCACCACAATTTTTCGCCCTTGCATCTCAGTTACCAGATGGGCTATTTTTTTCATTCTTTCGGGCTTACCCACGGAAGTCCCGCCAAATTTTACCACCAGCATAGTCTGTCAATTAAGGCGACAAAGATATTGGCCACCGACTAAAATGAAAGGTTACCTTTTATATTTTATTGAGAAATGTCTTTCTTTTTAAAACTCTTGAATGATAAATTGCCGCCCTTATACACTTTAAAATTATAATCCCATGAAAATAACCGTTGTTGGTGCAGGTAATGTAGGTGCTACATGTGCCGATGTGCTGGCTTACCGCGAAATAGCCAACGAAATCGTTTTAGTTGATATCAAAGAGGGTCTGGCCGAAGGCAAAGCGCTTGATATCTGGCAGAAGGCCCCCATCAACTTGTACGACAGCCGCACCACCGGCTCAACCAATGATTACTCCAAGAGTGCTAACTCAGATGTAGTCGTGATCACCTCAGGCCTGCCGCGAAAACCTGGCATGACACGCGATGACCTGATCAGCACCAATGCGGGCATTGTAAAAACGGTTACTGAAAACGTGGTGAAACACTCGCCCAACGCCATCATCATTGTGGTGAGCAATCCGCTCGATGTGATGACTTACCAGGCACATTTGATTTCAAAATTTCCGCGCACTCGTGTGATGGGTATGGCCGGCATTTTAGACACGGCCCGCTACCGCGCATTTTTAGCAGAAGCCTTAAATGTTTCACCAAAGGATATTCAAGCCATGATTTTAGGCGGGCATGGCGATACCATGGTGCCGCTTCCCCGTTATACCACCTTGGGTGGAATTCCGGTAACAGAACTGATTGCCCAAGACAAACTGAATGCCATCATTGAACGTACCAAAGTAGGCGGTGGTGAGTTAGTAAAGTTGATGGGCACTTCAGCATGGTATGCTCCGGGCTCTGCCGCAGCGCAAATGGTGGAAGCCATAGTAAAAGACCAACGCAGGGTATTGCCTGTGTGCATACGTCTGGATGGTGAGTATGGAATAAAAGACTGTTATTTGGGTGTACCCGTAATTCTTGGTAAAAACGGAGTGGAGCAAGTGATTGAGCTGCAACTCAACCATCAGGAAAAAGCATTGCTTGAAACAAGCCGCAAGCACGTGAAGGAAGTGATGGATGTACTGGATAAATTACCTAAGTAATAGGCATCATCGCGCCATGGAATTATGAAACGCGTTACTGCTTTATTCCTGGCCACGGTTTTTATATATAACATAGTCGGTTATTACGCCATCTATGTCACCCTGGTACAGCATGCAGATGCCCAAGCCGAACAGTCCATCGATGACAACTCCTATGACAAGGCCTGCACGATCACGTTCAAATTTCCCCTTACCATGCCCTACCCCATACAAAATGGGGTAGAGCGGGTAACCGGTGAGTTTGAAATGTCGGGTGAGTTTTTCAAACTGGTGGAGCAGCGGTATGAAAACGATACGCTGTACATTGTCTGCCTGAAAAGTATTGATCGCAAAAAGGCTGCTGATCTGTTAAGTCAAGCGGTAAACTATTCCACCGATTCGCGCACTTCGTCAGGCCCAAACATCAAATTAAACTCAGTTATTCTCAAAGATTTTAATTCATCTTTTTTTACGGATATTCCTCTTCTACACTGGGTTGCTGTTTCAAACGGTATTATTGAACCCACACTCCTTTACACTTCCCTTGCACAATCGGTGCCCACTCCCCCACCTAATTGTTAGCCCGGCACCAGGGTTTTCGTCAACTTGATAGCTTAAACTGGCAATCACGCATAATTCGGTTTATCTAAGTCTGCCGCGAATAAATCGGTGTACGCTTATGCGTATGAGTTGTAACCCTTATACATCATTACCAATCGCATCAACTTATAAAAAAAAATTATGACCAGGTACTCATCGCATGTATTAATAGTCCTCTCCTCAAAAGTTACTTTAATATTCCTTTTACTTTTAACTACAGCATCCTTTGTTTTCAGTCAAGCAACTCAAGATACACTTCAGATAAAAAAATTGTCTCCTGTTATCGTGGAAGATAAACAGCAACAACATTTATCGAGTGTAGAAAATCTTTTTATCTATGCCGGAAAAAAAACCAACATAGTTACTCCTGACCCGGGCAATGCTAACCTTGCCCAGAACATTGGGCGAATGGCCTTCGCACAAGTGCCGGGCATCAACGTTTGGGACATGGATGGTGCGGGTACCCAGATCAACATTGGAACCCGGGCCACCGATATGCATCGCTCCATTGAAATGAATATGCGCCAAAATGGATACAATACCAACTCAGATATGTTCGGCTATCCCGAAGACCACTACACCCCACCCATGCAAGGCATCGGCAAAATTGAAGTGGTGCGTGGTTCGTCCGCTCTTCAGTTTGGTAGCCAATTTGGTGGAATGGTCAACTACAAAATGAAACAGGGTGACAGTACAAAACAGTTTTCGTTGGAAAGTGAACAAACGGCAGGTGCCTACAATTTTTTTAATTCATACAATGCCATAGGCGGCACCGTAAATAAAATCAATTACTACGCCTATTATGACAACCGCCACGGAGATGGCTGGCGACCTAATGCCGCATTCAATTACCACGCTTATTATTCCAACATCAACTGGAAAGTAAATCGTAAACTAAATCTCTCGTTTCAATTTTCAAGAATGGATTATGTACAACAAATAGCAGGGGGACTAACCGATTCACAGTTTCAAATAAACCCACGCCAATCCAACCGAGCAAGAAATTATTTCAACCCGATCATCAACATTCCTGCTATTACTTTAGATTATTTTCTTTCAAAAAGAACCAAAATGCAGATTACTTCTCATGTATTGTTTGGCGAACGTAACAGTGTACAATTCATCAACACACCCCTGGTGGCTGATACCTTCAATACGTCTATGAATTCGCTTAACCCCCGGCAAGTTGACCGCGACTACTACAACGGATTTACCACCGAAGCCCGGTTGCTACACCACTACACCCTCGGCAACATAAGCAGCAGCCTGGCCGGAGGGATTCGCTATTTTACTGAGATGACTAACCGCATGCAAAAAGGAGTAGGAACTACCGGCTCAGACTTTGATCTGAGTTTGGTTAATCCTTACGGTATCCGTTTGAATTTACACACACAGAACTATGCCTTGTTTGCCGAAAATTTAGTTCAACTGTCGCCTCGTCTTTTGGTAATTCCCGGATTTCGCTATGAAGTAATTCATTCATCCATGACCGGTGTAATCAATCACGCCACGGTTCCCGTTTCGTACCAAGCCACCCGAAATTTTCCTCTTTTCGGATTAGGCTTTCAATATGAAGTCACCCGGTCAAGTGAATTCTATGGAAATATTTCGCAGGCCTATCGTCCATTTTTATATGCCAACATCACCCCGGCCACACAACTGGGGGTGATCAATCCTAATTTAAAAGACAGCAAAGGGTATAATATCGATATCGGCTACCGCGGCTCGTATAGCAATGTTGTCCGGTTCGATATCAATGCCTATTACCTATATTATGGTGATCGCATCGGGCAACTGAACATGGTTAACCCCAGCACCAACACCACATATTTACTGACTACCAACATTGGCAATGCCGTTTCTCAAGGAATTGAGGCGTACCTCAGCGTTTCACTGGTTAGTTTGATAGCGAGTCATGTATCTACGTTCGATATGCGTATTTTTAATTCAATGACTTACAATCACGCCCGCTATGTTACCGGAGAAATGAATTACAGTGGCGTGAACAAGACACTGACAGGAAACCACCTGGAGGGTGTACCCGATTGGATCAACCGCACAGGACTTGAATTGCGATTTAAAAAAGTAACATCTACCCTTCAGTCCAGTTATGTAAGCAAAAATTTCAGCGATGCCAACAATACAGTATTTGATGCCACCGGTGCTACAGGTGTGGTGCCCAGCTACCAGGTATGGGATTGGGCGTTTTCATACCAGTTTCTCCAATCCTATAAAATTTCTTGTGGAGTGAATAACCTGACCAATCTTTTGTATTTCACTCGCAGAATAAATATGTATCCGGGTCCGGGTATTCTTCCGGCCGATGGGCGGACTTTTTATTTTTCACTTGGACTAAAAATTTAATTTACTTTATGACCTTTTCTGATCCGAAACATTATTTTAATTCATTACCACATGCCGCACATTGATCTACCCAAAGAATATCCGGGCATTCGCAGCCATGAGCGGAGCGAATTTATCGTTTACATAGTACAACAGAGTGGTAAAGCGGCACAAGCCAAACAAGTTCAGCAGGCGTGCCACGCAGGAGCCACCGATATTGAAATACACAATACCGTGATGATTGCTGCAGTCTTCTGCATGTTTAACCGGCATGTCGATGGTTTAGCTGCCTGGCCTCTTGATGATCCGGCAACTTATGACCGCATAGGTAAACAACGAGCTGAAGAAAGGTGTTATACCGCTCCGTTTAAAGTAGAATCCAAACATTGATCAATAAACAGTATTATGAAAAAATTATTTTACATCGGTGTGGCTGGATTGGCCTTGTTTGAAATAGCTAATGTGTATTTTATTATGCCCATGCCGGGCAGCCAACGAATGAACAGTTTAGGCTTTGCCTATTTTCTGTATTCCTACCGATGGGTGTTCCGAATTATTTTTGGACTTGGTATAATCAGCGGATTAGCTCCTGCTTTTAAGGGGAAGAGAAAATGGGTACCCGTTTTGTTGTTGATTACCAGTGCGGGTATTACTTATGTTTTCAATTTTATCATGTCGGCCGACCAAATGTTTCTTCAACCCAAGCAACTGGTGTTTCAATCAAAAGAAGGAAACACATTGAACGACAGTAGTGTGGTGGTGGGTGTTGTGAATAACGGCCAGGTTAAGGCCTATCCGGTGCGGCTCATTTTATATCATCACCAGGTGCAAGACACCATTGGGGGTAAACACATTATCGCTACCTATTGCAACGTTTGCCGCACGGGAAGAGTGTATGAGCCGATCGTAAAAGGTAAATTCGAAAAATTCCGTTTAGTAGGCATGGATCACTTCAATGCCATGCTTGAAGATATGAGCACCCAAAGTTGGTGGCGTCAAGTAAATGGCGAAGCCGTAACCGGCAAACTGAAAGGTGAAGTACTGCCTGAAATGGAATCCATGCAGATGACCATTAAAAAATTATTTGAGCTTTTTCCCAATGCCCGGGTCATGCAGGAAGACATAACCTCAAAATCACACTACGATACATTGGGGAGGTTTGAAAAAGGAAAGAGCAAAGGCAACCTTACCCGCACCGACAGTGTATCGTGGCAAGATAAATCGTGGGTTGTTGGAGTGGAAGTAACCGGAAAAACCAAAGCCTACGATTGGAACCAACTGAAAAAAATGCGGATCATCAATGATATGGTGGGCAACCAGCCCATTGCATTGGTGTTGGCATCTGACAACCAAAGTTATTTTGCATTCGCCCGCAAAACGAATGAAGCCTATACGCTAAAAAATGATTCAATTTTCTCTGCCGATAACGTGTTTGATTTTTCAGGCCGGGGGATTACCCACCCGGCCCAACACCTGAAGCGGCTCAAAGCTTCGCAAGAATTTTGGCACAGTTGGAAAACGTTTTACCCGGATACAGAAGTGTTCAAATAAGGATAAGCATTGCATATCTCTGCTAGTGACACCGTTAGTCGCACAAGCCTTGCTACACATTTAACTTGCACTGCCAACTGAAAGAACGAAAACCTCCTTTTCTTTAACCTTTGTGTTGCCCTCAGAAATGATTCAACAAAAAAGGCTGCCCTTTTGAGGCAGCCTTACTTTTGTTTACCCTTGAAAGGGTATCAATAATTGGGGTTAGTAATTGGTGCACTGCTGGCTGATGGCGGATTCAACACCGTTTCATCTGCCGGAATATCCCAATAATCTAAGAAATTATAATTAATGGTTGCATTGGTATTCACCGTACCGGCATGGATAACCACTTGTTTATAATTGCCACCGCCTAACGAAACATCATAACTCCATCCATACCTGCGGTTATCATAAAATGAAAGCCCGCGAAATGCTAAAGAAACCCTGCGCTCTGAAACCAATTCAGTTAAGGCTTGAGCCAGTGTTTTTCCGTTGCCAATAGGCGCAAGACCTGCTCCCATATAAGTTCTAACGGCATCGATGGATGCTACACCCAAATCGATATTGCCAGACTGGATGTTTGCCTCGGCCTTCATCAACTCATTCTCTTCATAGCTGCTTGCAATCACCACCTCGTAAGCACCGGGTGTGCGGTTGCCATAAACATACGAGCTGTTAGCTCCCGTTCCACCATTCACCATAGTATAGCGGGTAGTGTATGCATAGTTATCAGTATAGGCTGAACTTGTATTAAAATTATTTACAAAACGTGCATCACCCCGGCTGGATAGATAACTGAGAAACCGTTCGCTTATTTTAAAGGTCGAAGAGCTGGCTTTGGCTGCGGTTTGTGCAGCTACATTACCAGAGGTAGCCGTAAAAATAGTATTTGACGATATGGCTGTGCTACGTGCTGTAAATATCTTATCGCCTTGCTGCACTCCATTTGTGGTGAGTGTGAGAATGCTCGCCCAGTCTGCTGATTGCATCGGAGTCATCAATGACTTAGTGATCGGTGATCCGGGAACCCCATTTACAAACGTAGAGAGTTTATTAACCAATATGTTGCGGGCTAACATGGTGTTGATGTTTCGTATAAACATATCCGGATCCATTACGCCACCGTTACCCACCTGGCAAATGCTTGGAATGAGTTCACCCAATACTGAGTTGTACGTAGGTAAATCCATACTGGCCTTAATTGTCTGCAATGTGGTAATCGCCAGATTAAAATAATAATTAGATCTGGCAATGATTGCACTTTTATCCACATAGTCATTAGTTATTTTTGTGCTCGCTGTAACCGATGGGCTAGCATCATCAGCTATAATACCCGAAACATATAATGACCCAATCCCTGCATAGGCATATCCTTTCCACCAATAGCAGAAGGCCTGAATAGTAGCTATGCTGGTTGCTTTATCCATGTTGTATTGAATATGATCAGTATTTGCTAAAATCTGATTGCAAGCATTATTCAGTGCATACATATTGCCCCATTGATAGTACAACAAATTGTTACCCGCACCAGATGCAGCCCGGCTGTTATATACCCGGATAATATCCACTTGCTTCGCAGGGTTGTTCAATACGGAAGCATCATCTAACGTGATGGACAACGGTTGGGCAATATTTGTAATCTGATTGTTTGATGCACTAGCCCCTATATTATCCGCCATCAATTCATGGTATCCCCAGGGCAAAGAGAAATAGCTGTCTCCCAACCAATCAGCACCTCGGCTAAATCCTACATTATAAATCCCTCCCTGAATAAATGAAACAAATCCTGATTCATCTACAACGCTGCCGGCAAGAGTAGGTGCATTAGGGTTATCCAAGTTTAACTCTTCCTTGCAGCCCATTGGGCCTAGCAGCATAACCGCTGCTATTAACCCATACAATTTTATATTTCCTTTTTTCATATCGTCAATATTTTTATCTTATTAGAATCCTATGTTTAAACCCACTTGATAAGATTTTATATTCGGCAAAGTACTGTGATCAACTCCTCTGTCAAAAGACGAGTTTACTGTACCCGAGCTAACTTCCGGATCATAACCTGAGTATTTGGTTTTTGTCCAGAGGTTGCGTCCGGTAAACACGATCTGCAGTTTTTTCAGAGAGTTTATCTTGAATACTTTGGCAAAATCAAACCCTACGGTCACGTTTCTCAAGCGAACAAACGAAGCATCCTCTACAAAATAATCTTTTGTAGAGTTGTTTCCCGGCCCAAACAGAGTACCAAACAAATTGTAGTACGCACTTATCCGATAAGCTGTGTAAGCTGCCGTAGTTCCGTTTATAGTAACCTTCTTATCAAAATCGCCCGAGATACCATCCCGGTACATCCACTCTTTGGTCTGATTGTACAAATGACTTCCTTTTATCCAGTCAAATTGAAAGGTAAATGTCAGGTAATCCTTAAAGCCTAATGAGTTGATAAAGGCCATGTTGAAATCAGGGTTGGGTTGCATAACCGGCACCTGTTGATTGGCAAACTGCATTTGATAGGTTGTTAAATCTGTCAGCCTGCCTTCTACAATGGCATAATTGCTTTCATTTCCGGGGGTAACGTACCGGTTTCCGTTCTGGTCAGTATCGGTCACACTCCTCAGTGTTTTATACCCATACACTTGCCCAATGGCTCTTCCGGGGGTCAATACCAAAGAGGTGCTGCCTGCCGATGAAGTTAGTATAATGTCAGCTCCACCCGAAATGGTTGTAATCTTCGAGTACTGATGACCAAAGTTCGTGGTGAAATCCCACTTAAGTGTGTTACTGGTATAGACCGGCATATTTAATGAGAATTGAAACCCGTCTGACCCCATACCCATGGCATTCGTCAACTGATTAGGAGTTCCGGTTGAAAGGGGAAGATTCACGGTATAGATTACATTGTCGCTGTGGCGTGTCCAATATGTAAAGCTACCGTTGATCGATCTCAGCCAATCTCCTTTCAAAGCATTAATTGTGAAATCAAAACCTCCTTCTTTTTCAGTAGAAACCTCAACCTTTAAGTTGGGATTTTGGAGCGGACTGGAAAACGTAGTAGGAATAGAATAAATAGCCCGATTACCCAGATTTCCAGGATCCAATGTAGAGAACCGGTCAAACGCATTTGGTTGAATACCGGCCTGACCATAGGCAGCCCTGATTTTAAAATAAGGCAGGGTTTCACCCAGTTTTCCGTCTTTCCAAAATGTAGATAGTGACAAGAACACATCAGCATGAGGGAACGTAAATGGAGTAGATCCTCTACCAAAAGCAGAAGACCAGTCGCTCCTGAATCCGGCCGTTAACCCACCATAGTCACCATAATTTATTTTTTGATTTACCAGGTAGCCGTAGGTAATAAAAGGCTCTACATAATCACGTACCACTGCTTGAGTTGCTGTATTGGTTACCCTGACCGGAGGATATAACCCAAGGCCTGCTCCATACGAATCGTATTCTTTATATATCCTTTTTCTGTAGTCAAATCCTACCTGGGTGCTTACTGAAATGGGCAAACTAAAGTTGAAATCCTCTTTCAGGTCTGACCGGAAGTAGCCATTTGCCAATAGGTTATGAAATGTATTATTATACTGGTAGTTAACAATTTCACCGGTATTTTCGCTGGCGTATACACCGATGTAGTTAGGTGCGTACACATTTGAATTCAAATTCTGAGACTGGTTGGCATACGTTTGCCGGGCCGTCTCGTTTCTGTAGTTGAGGCCGTACTTGGCATTCAATTCAAAAAATTTATTAATTGTATAGTCGGCTTCAAAATTTTGCAACACATCAATTTTATCATCCTTACCCGAAGCATATTGCTTGTAGTAATACGGGTTTGCCGAGTTCACACTTAGAAAATCAGCCGTCTGGTATAGCGGATAATTGCCATCGGCATCTTTGCGGGTTAAATCAAAAAAAGGAGAAGTGTTTAAAAATCCATATACGGCACCTATTGATCCGATGGATTGGCCCCGGCCAAAATCAAATCCGCCAGCACCACCTAAACCGGGCACCATGTTGTTAGATGTATAAATAGCCTGGGTGATCGACCGTATTTTAAACCCTTTAAACAACTCAAATCCAAGGTTAACACTAAGGTTAGTCCGCTCCAGAGTACCGTTCTGTAGCACGGGGCTCAACGTTTTGTTGTCAGAGATAGTAACCGAGAAATCATTTTTATCACCACCTCCTGAAAAATTTAAACTATTGTTGGTGGTGTAACCTGTCTTGAATACTTGCTTAAAGTGGTCATAATATTTCAAATTACCATTGTACGGAGTGTGGTTTGTGTTTCTCGGGTCCAATGCCGCATAACGGAAATTAGATCCGCCTACTGTTCCTTGGGGGGTTCCGGCACTAACCGGTGGGCCTCCGCCAAACTGATATGCAATATCTTCAATTGCCATAGTCAGTGTACTGCAATGGGGTAACTCCGTCTGATTGTGAAACGATGTTATTGTTGGCATCTACCTGGTAGGGGTGAAACATGGACTTGTGCACATTGCCCACATTTAAAAATTCATTTTGAGCATAACTCGAAGAAAAATTGATTGCCATCTTTCCTGCTCTGCCTTTTTTAGTAAAAATCTGAATAACGCCTTTTGCACCTTGTGCTCCATAAATAGATGCTGAAGCTGCTCCCTGCACCACCTCGATCCGCTCAACATTGTTCAAGTCAAGTGAGTTTAAATCAGTAGCACCTGCCTGAACGCCATCAACCATAATAAGAGGAAGGGTACCACCTTGAACGGTATTGATACCGCGCAACAAGATATTAACCGGGTCGCCTGGGTTTCCACTGATCGATGAAATCTGGGCACCCGCTACTTTACCAACCAACGCCTGGTCAATTGAAGCCGTTGGCGTGGCTGGCAACTTATCGGAGGTAATTGACTCAACCGAAATTCCCAGTTTCTTTTTGTCTGTGGCAACACCGGCACCGGTAACGACTACCTCAGACAAGGTCTTGGTATCGCTTTCCATTTGCAGGTCAATAATTTTTCGTTCTCCGATCACAACTTCTTGGGTTGTATACCCAATAAATGAGAACATAAGCGTTCCGCCAGAAGCAGGTACAGAGAGTTGATAATTCCCCTCCGCATCAGATACCGTTCCGGTAGTTGTTCCTTTGAGAACAATGTTTACACCAGGTAAAACTGAAGCATCATCTTTGGATGTCAGTTTACCTGTCACCACCCGGTCTTGCGCCATCAGGCTGATTGCAAAACCGAATGAGAAGCACATGAGTAAAAACTTCTTCATAGGGTTAAATAGATTAAAATTTAGGTTAGGTATAAAATTTCTTAAAAATAGATTTTAATTGATTAAATGAAAATGTTTTAAAAGAATTTTTATTATAAAATTTTTAAATAATGTGCTTGTTCAAAATTTTATATTGATAAAATAATTTGTATAAAACTGAATTATAAAAAGAATAAAAAAATATATACAAATTTCTGTTGCCCTGTTTTTTTTATTTTTTGATTGATTTTATTACCAGCTATGCACATCAAACTCACCAGTTGTTATTGTTTTACAAGAATGATGTTCGGCACATGTTGCAGATGATGCCCACATGTCAAAGCGAAGGGTATTTCACGTTTTTGTACTGACAGCAAGCACGATTGCCATCAGTTTCTTTTTTATAAAGTCGAAGGATTATTCCACCGAAGTGTGTACGCATGACTTTTGACCTCGGTAATAGAGCAGAGTGTCAACTGTTTTTTGCCAATGAGGCAACTACCCATTTTTACAGGCAAGAGGTGTTGGCGTTTCGAAAAAATAACTGACTGATGAGCCTAACCAGTATTTTTAGGCTCGCAATTACAATGGAATGTTTCCATGTTTTTTTCTGGGCAACGCAGCAACTTTGTTTTCCAACATCTGAAATGCTTTGATCAGTTTGGCCCGGGTTTTTTCAGGGAAAATCACCTCATCAATGTATCCACGGTGTGCAGCCCGGTAAGGGTTGGCAAATTTTTGGGTGTACTCTTCCACTTTTTCCGCAAGTTTGGCTTCGGGGTTTTCTGCTTCTGAAATTTCTTTTTTGAAAATGATCTCGGCTGCACCTTTTGCCCCCATCACGGCAATCTCGGCCGTAGGCCAGGCATAATTAAGATCAGCACCAATGTGTTTGCTGTTCATCACATCATACGCACCACCGTATGCTTTGCGGGTGATGACCGTAACCCGCGGAACGGTTGCTTCACTGAATGCATACAGTAACTTGGCTCCGTTGGTTATGATGCCATTCCATTCCTGATCGGTGCCGGGCAAAAATCCGGGCACATCTTCCAACACCAGCAACGGGATATTAAACGAATCGCAAAATCGAACAAAGCGTGCACCCTTCACACTCGAGTGAATATCCAGTACTCCGGCCAGCGAAGCGGGTTGATTACCCACAATACCGATGCTTCTTCCTGCCAAACGAGCAAATCCAACTATGATGTTTTCAGCAAAATTTTTATGCACTTCAAAAAAAGAATTTTCATCAACAATGCCGTTGACTACTTCGCGCATATCGTAAGGCTGATTAGGGTTAGGCGGCACGATATCATTTAACTGAGTTCTTCGCTCATCGCCCAACGAGTAAGGCAACCGCGGGGCATCTTCTTCACAGTTTTGAGGAATGTAGCTAAACAATGTTTTAATCTGGTTAATGCACTCGGCTTCGTTGGCACACGCAAAATGAGTTACCCCACTTTTAGCACTGTGTGCAGAAGCTCCGCCCAGTTCTTCGGCTGTTACATTTTCATGCGTAACAGTCTTTACCACATTCGGGCCTGTTACAAACATGAACGAAGTATTTTCTACCATAAAAATAAAATCGGTCATGGCAGGCGAATAGACGGCTCCACCCGCACACGGCCCCATGATAGCTGATATCTGCGGCACCACACCCGAAGCCATTACATTTCTATAAAATATATCGGCATAGCCGCCCAACGAAACCACGCCCTCCTGAATGCGCGCGCCCCCACTATCGTTTAGCCCGATTACCGGAGCTCCATTTTTCATGGCCAGTTCCATCACCTTCACAATTTTTTCGGCATGGGTTTCTGAGAGTGATCCTCCAAACACGGTGAAGTCTTGTGAAAAAACATAAACCAATCTTCCATAAATGGTACCATAACCGGTAATCACCCCATCACCCAGGTAGTATTCTTTGTCGAGGCCAAAGTCTTTGCTGCGGTGCATCACAAATTTGCCGAGTTCTTCAAACGAACCTTCGTCCAGCAGCAACACAACGCGCTCACGGGCAGTTAGTTTGCCTTTGGTGTGTTGTTGTGCAATTCGTTTTTCTCCTCCACCCTGCAGCGCTTCTTTGTTTTTGCGGGTCAGTTCATCAAATTTTTCCTGAAGTTTTTTATCCATAGATTGACTGGGTCAAGAAGCACGAAAGATAAACCAAATGAAGAACGAAAACCAACTTACTCAGGATGCATTTCTTTTTCTTAAGTGGATATAAAAACAAAAGCAGGCTTTGCCTGCCTGCCTTCGTTTTTCTGGTGCTAAAAGAAAATTATCTCAGAAACAACATCTCGCGGTATTTTACCAATGGCCAGTCTTCATTGTCAATCAGTAATTCCAGTTTATCAACAGCTTTGCGTATGATATCAAAGTATTTTTCTTTGATATCATCGCAGTAACCTATGGCACGTTGGCGCGTATCGGTTACTTTGTTTAGCCGTTTACGTTCTTCAATCATGGTGCGAACATTTTTCTTGATGGTATCAATGTGCTCAGAAATTTCTTTGATGGTCTGGATCACGGTGTGGTTGTCAATGCCCAGGCTTTTCAGGCCGTTGGCATTTTCGATTAGCTTGCTCTGGTAATTGATGGCCGTGGGAACAATGTGGTTCATAGCCAGGTCGCCTATCACTCGCGCTTCAATCTGTACCCTTTTAATGTATGCCTCCAGGCGGATTTCATTGCGGGCTTCTATTTCTTTGTGCGAAAGCACGCTGTGTTTTTCAAAAAGAGAAATTGACTCTGGCGTCAGGCTGGCATCCAGCGCGCGCGGCATATCTCTTATGTTGCTCAGTTTGCGCTTGGCCGCTTCTTTCACCCATTCGTCAGAATACCCATCGCCCTCAAAGCGAATGTCTTTTGATTCTTTGATGTATTTTCTCAAGACCCCAACAATGGCAATTCGTTTTTCTTCGCCTTTGTCAATCAGTTTGCTTACTTCAGCAAAGAAATGATCCAGTTGATCGGCCACGATTAAATTGAGCGTAGTCATGGCTGTGGCGCAGTTATCGCTGCTGCCTACGGCACGGAATTCAAATTTATTTCCCGTAAAAGCAAACGGTGAGGTGCGGTTGCGGTCGGTGGCATCCAAAATAATTTCAGGAATCTGGTCGATGCCCAGTTTCATGTACATGTTGTCGCCCTTCTCAATTTTTACATCGCCTTTCTTTTCCAACTCATCTAACACAGCCGACATCTGCGTGCCAATGAATGCCGAGACAATGGCCGGAGGTGCCTCATTGGCTCCTAACCGAAAGTCATTGCCCGGGGTGGCAATGCTTGCCCTCAACAAATCGGCATGTTTGTGCACAGCTTTGATGGTGGTGATGAAAAAAGTAAGAAAAAGTAAATTATCGCGTGCCGAACTGGAGGGTGCAAACAGGTTTACACCTGTATCGGTAATGAGCGACCAGTTGTTATGTTTTCCACTTCCGTTTACCCCAGCAAAAGGTTTTTCGTGAAAGAGAATTTTCAGTTTATGTTTCTCTCCTACGCGATTCATCACATCTATCAACAATTGATTGTGGTCATTGGCCACATTCACTTCTTCAAACAACGGTGCTACTTCAAATTGGCTGGGTGCTACTTCATTGTGACGGGTACGTACCGGAATGCCCAGTTTCCAACATTCAATTTCAAACTCACGCATAAAGTCATACACGCGCGAGGGGATTGTTCCAAAATAATGATCTTCTAATTGCTGCCCGCGGGCGGGTGCATGACCAAATACCGTGCGGCCGGCCATTACCAGATCCGGGCGTGCCGTGTACAGGGCTTCATCCACCACAAAATATTCTTGTTCTGAGCCAAGTGAAGCCACCACGTGCTGAATGTCTTTGTCAAACAACTGACAAACCTGTGTAGCTGCCATGTCTACCACCTTGAGTGCTTTAAGCAAAGGAGATTTGGTATCGAGTGACTCACCCGTGTAGGAAACAAAAACAGTGGGGATGCTCAGCGTTCGTCCATACAAAAACATGGGCGAGGTAGGATCCCAGGCGGTGTAACCCCGTGCCTCAAACGTGCTGCGAATTCCACCACTTGGAAAAGACGAAGCATCGGGCTCTTGTTGCACCAACTCGCTGCCTTTAAATTTTTCAATCCCCGAAAGGGCATCAAAAAATGAATCGTGCTTTTCGGCTGTACCACCCGTCAGGGGCTGAAACCAGTGCGTAAAGTGTGTAGCACCCTTAGCTATGGCCCAACTTTTGGCGGCTGAGGCCACTGCATCAGCTGTGTCTTCATCAATTTTTTCATGGTTCTTAATGGCACGGCTCACTTTTTTAAAAACTGCCGGAGCCAGGGTGGCGCGCATTTGGTTCATGCCAAATACATTTTCACCAAAAAAATGTGAAATGTTGGGAGTGGGCAATTCAACATGAATCTTATGCCGCTCGCTTAGTTTTTTTAATGCTTCGAAACGAAGTGTAGCCATAGTGGTTGTGTTTTTATCGTTTTTGCCCGAAAAGTAGATGTATTTTTTTATAGATGCGTATATTTTTTACCCTATTTTTTATTTTTTTATGGTTTTATTTGATTTTGATGTTTCAAAATAACCATGCAATCGATGGATATATGTTTTTTAAAATCTCCCAATCCTGCCGGCTGAATCACTACATTTCGATCGGATGAACCAAGTTGCCATCATCGATATGGGCACCAACACGTTTCACTTGCTGGTGGCACAATGGGATAATTACAATTATCAGTTGGTTTGCCACGATTGGATACCCACCCGCATCGGTGTAGGTAGTATTAATAAAAATTATATCTCACCTGAAGCCATAGGGCGGGTACTTGATGCCCTTCGGTTCTTTAAAAAGAGAGCAGATGACCTGAGGGTGGACAAAATTTTTGCTTTTGGAACGAGCGCCTTGCGCAATGCCGTTAATGGTCCTGAGATCGTTAGTCAAATTCAGCAAACTACCGGAATTCACACTCAACTAATTTCCGGTAACGAAGAGGCAAGGCTGATATACGAAGGCGTGAACCTTGCCCTCAACCTTGGCTCAGAAAAATCGCTCATTGTTGACATTGGCGGAGGCAGCGTAGAGTTTATCATTGGTAACGGCAAAGAAATTTTTTGGAAACAGAGTTTTGAAATTGGAGGCCAACGGCTGTTGGAGCAATTTCAACCACACGACCCCATTCTTTCTTCGGAAATAGAATCGCTGAACTCACACTTTGAAAACTCGTTGACTCCTTTGTTCGAACAATTAAAAATACATCTCCCCGTCATACTGGCGGGCTCATCTGGTACATTTGATACGCTTAGCGATATCTACTGCTCGCAGCAAAACATCAGACAAAAAGAAACTCCCGAAACCCCGTTCGACATTCACTCTTTTGAAAAAATTTACCATGAAATCATTTCGAAAAACCGAAACGAGCGAATGAAAATAAATGGCATGATTGAACTGCGCGTAGATATGATTGTGGTAGCCTGCTGCCTGATTAAATTTCTGATCGATAAATTTCATTTTGAAAAGATCAGGGTTTCATCTTTTTCATTGAGGGAAGGTGTGCTGGCTTTGTTGATGAAAAGAACACGCTCAATTAACGCCTGAATTAAAATAGTATTAAAAATTAGTGCGCGATAAATATGCAAACGGCTTACTCTACATTATCATGGTTTTGTACTTTTGCGCACAGTAGTAAGTTAAAACCTATGACGATGAATAACCAACAAACACTATTGGCAGGAGCATTATTTGGCACGCTGGCCGTAGCCCTCGGGGCGTTTGGCGCACATGCACTAAAAAATTTATTGACACAGAACGGACGTACCGAAATATATGAACTGGCTGTGCGCTATCATTTTTATCATGCGCTGGCTTTGCTACTCATCGGCATACTGATGCGGGCCGAAAACTACAATTTATCTATATCTGCTCTGCTGATATTTTTCGGAGTGATATTATTCAGCGGAAGTTTATACCTCTATGCGTTGACCGGAATCCGTTTTTTAAATTTCTTCACTCCGGTGGGTGGAGTATTGATGCTGGCCGGATGGATTGCATTGGCTTATCAGGTTTATAAGCACAACTAATACCCCCGATTGTTTCTTAATTTTATCCAAATGGCTGATCAATCGATAAACTTGGGTTAGAAAACCATTTTGGACCTTCTTCGGTCATGTACACACAATCTTCCAGCCTCACGCCAAACTCACCGTAGATAGAAATGTTGGGTTCAATGCTGAAGCACATGCCTGCCTGCAGGGGCAACTTATTACCCAGCACCATATTGCCCCACTCGTGTACGTCCATGCCAATGCCATGACCTGTGCGGTGCGGTAGTCCGGGTACTTTATAACCGGGGCCAAAGCCTGCATCTACCAAAGTCTTACGGGCTGCGGTATCCACATTCTCGCAAGGGGCACCAATTTTTGCTGCCTTAAATCCTGCGGCTTGTGCCTTCTTTTCTAAGTCCCAGATTTCACGCTGGCGCAAAGTTGGCTCTGCACCAAACACCACCGTGCGACTAATGTCTGAAGCATAACCTCCTACGCTGCCGCCACCGTCCATCAACACAATGTCTCCTTTTTTCAGTACCTGTGGTTTAATGCTGCCATGCGGGTAGGCCGAATCTTCACCAAAATTTACCATGGTGCCACCCGAGGCGCCCAACTGAGCATGAGCTTTCTGGGCCAAATCAGAAAACTCATGAGGGGTCATTCCTTCATGAAGTTGTGAAGTTACAAACCGGTGCGCCTCAATGGTGATATCGTTGGCACGCTGCATCAGCGCCAGTTCGGCTGGAGATTTTATAAGTCGACACGGCACACTTACCGGGTCTCCGCTGACATAGTTGAGATGCGAAGCTTCTTTTCTCACACCATCAAAAATAAAAAAGCGCAATCGTTCCTCCATCCCTATGCTGCCACTTCGTATGCCCCAGTCTTTAAATCCTTTGGCTATTTCTGCATATGGACTTTCGTGCTCTTGCCAAACCCGCACTTCCTTTCCCAGCGTAATCAATTGGCGCAGGCGTTCTTCTTCAAATGCCGGGCAAACGTATTTCACGTCTCCTTTAGCCGGTATGATTGCCACCATGGTGCGCTCACTGGGCCACCATTGCACTCCAGTAAAATAGGTAAGTGTAGTTCCTGCATCAATAACCAGCGCCTCTATCTTATTTTCTGCCATTAGCCGCTGGGCCTTTTCTACGCGCGACTCCCGCTCTTTGACAGAAATAGGAACAATGTCCTGGGTCATAGATTGTAGAGCATCTACTGGCGAGCCGGATGATGCACCGGATTTTTTTTCGCACGATGTCATGCCAGCCACCAGTGCTGCGCTGGCTGCACTACCTATAGATACCCGAATAAAATTTCGTCTGTTTACAGCCATACACGGTGTGGTTTAATATTTTTTTCTGCCTGGTCTGCGGGCGAGGTAACTCGTCTGGCAGATCAACCTATTTTTCTTCACTTGATAAGTTAAGCAATTAACCAGAACTGCATCGGGTAAAAGATTAAAAAAACGCTCCATTTGCATAGTCACAGCACACAACGGATGAACAGCACAATCAATTTGTGTGAGAATCCAGATGGTTTTTCAATCGTATGTAGTAAAAGTTTTTCACTACAGAAAGGCAGGCTCAAGGTTGCTTTTTTGTTTGTTGGTTGCCACGTATTCATTTGATTTTTATTTTTACTTAATCTTATTCTTATGATATGAAGTCACTAAGTCTTTTTTTCACCACACTTCTGTTCACCTCATACTGCTTTGCCCAAAAGCAAAGTTTTGATATTGTTTCCTATCAAGCCCCTAAAAACTGGACATTAAAGCAGGGCAATGATAATGTTTCCTATTCCCGGATTGATGGCGCTTCGTGGGCACAAATCGCCATTTATCAGCACCGCAACTGCGAAGGCGATATACAAACCGATTTTGATAAAGACTGGAATGAATTGGTTGCATCCAATAAAACCATTTCTTCTCCCGAAAAAACAGAACCAAAAACAGCAGAAGGCTGGACAGTGATGAGCGGAAGTGGTGTGTGGCAATACAATGGTTCCAATGTTGCTACTATTCTTACCATTTATTCAAACAATACCATTTGTGTTGCTGTATTATGCAATGCTACTGCACAACCTTACCTTAAAAATTATAAAGACCTGATAAGCTCATTAGATTTAGATGCCACTTCGGTAAATAATACAAATGCTTCCACAAATAATGAAACCCAAACAAATGCCAATGCAAATACAAACCATACTTCTATTGTAGGTTTATGGACAAATTATATTCTTGAAACTACCGGTTATAATGTTGGTGGAATGCCACAATACACCGCCGGTTATCTTAGAAAAGAATATCAGTTTAATGCAGATGGCTCTTATACGTTTCGCAACAAGCAATGGCTCACAAAAGCTGCGGATATAACTTTCTTATACGAAACAGGTACTTATACTGTAAGCGGAAATCAATTAACCATTACACCTGCG
>JAFEAL010000023.1 GCA_018266435.1 Bacteroidota bacterium
TGACCGCATCATGAGCCGCTATGGAGATACTCCGCTCGGTATGGTTGAGAGTGCGCTGGAGTTTCTTCGCATCTGCGAAGACATGAATTTCTACAACATTGTGTTGTCAATGAAGGCCAGCAATCCACAGGTAATGGTACAGGCTTATCGTTTGCTGGTGCACAAACTGGAAGAAGAAAAGTTTAAACCATACCCGTTGCACCTCGGAGTGACCGAGGCCGGTGACGGAGAAGACGGCCGCATAAAATCATCGGTGGGAATAGGAACATTATTAGAAGATGGATTGGGCGATACCATTCGGGTTTCACTCACCGAAGAGCCAGAGGCTGAAGTACCCGTTGCTGAAGAATTAGCCGACCGGTATGTACACCGGAAATCGACCCATCTCATTCCTGAAATCACAAGCTATCCGATTGATCCATTCAGCTACACCCGAAGGCAAACACGCGAAGTGGTAAACTTTGGAGCGCATCAGGTGCCACGGGTAATAGCTGACTTATCAAAGAAAGAAAAGATTACTCCAGCTTCGTTATTTTCATTAGGCTACCAATATTCTGTACCGCTAGATAAATGGAATATTGCTGACATGGCGTGCGATTTTGTTTTTGCTGGTGACAACACGCTTGATTTTGAAGTGCCCGGCACGCTTGGCATCGTTTATCCGTTTGCCAAATGGAAACAGGAGGGGTGCAAACCGAGAAGTTACCCGTTACTCTCAGCTTCTGAATACCTGTGGGTAACAGGCCAATCGTCATCATTGAATTTTGTAACCGTTACATTGCCGGGTATAAATCAGCCGCTTCTTACCCGATTGAAAGACGACCCAACAGTTGTGCTTATTATATCAACAGAAAATGAGCACGCCATGCCTGAGTTGCGCAGACTTTTTATAATGTTAATGAATTATCAGTGTCAGGTTCCTGTTGTTGTGGAAAGAAACTATGCGTCCGTTACGATGGAACAACTTCAGTTGTATGCGGCCACCGATGTAGGTGGCCTGCTGATTGATGGATTGGGGGATGGGATTTTTTTAAAAACAGAAGGCACCTCGCATAAGAAGGTGAATGAAACTGCGTTTAATGTGTTGCAGGCCACTCGTACCAGAATTTCAAAAACAGAGTACATCTCGTGCCCTTCGTGTGGAAGAACGTTATTTGATTTGCAGGAAACTACTGCGAAAATAAGATTGCGCACCAGTCATCTGAAAGGAGTGAAAATTGGTATTATGGGCTGCATTGTAAATGGGCCGGGTGAAATGGCCGATGCCGACTATGGTTATGTAGGATCAGGGCCCGGAAGAATAACGCTGTATCGAGGAAAAGAAGTAGTGAAAAAAAACGTACCTGCTGCACAAGCGGTAGATCAACTTATTGATTTAATCAAAGAAGATAATAATTGGATTGAGATAACAGAATCCGTAAAAATGGAATAATATGGAAAACCAGGAAGAAGGCAAGAAGAAACTATCATTAAAAGAGTTTTTTTCATTAGGCGAGGTGGGAGGATATTTTTTCAGAGGGAAAGATCCAAGCCGCCCCACCAACATCAACATCAAGATGATGCACGGTGTAAATAAAATTTCGATTGTTATTTTTTTAGCTGGAATAATTTACCTCCTGCTCAAGCGGTATTTGTGGACATAGAATTCTTTCGCAACCATTGTTTAGCTAAGCCTGGCGTAACCGAAGAATTTCCATTTGGCGAAACTGTGATGGTGTTTAAAACAAATGGTAAAATCTTTGCGCTGGCTGATATCGAATCGTTTGAAAGTATTAACCTGAAATGCGATCCTGAAAAAGCCGTTGAATTGCGTGAGCAATATCCGGCCGTAACTCCCGGCTATCACATGAATAAAAAACACTGGAACACCGTACACCTGCGGCAGGGAGTTCCTTCACACTTGTTGAAAGAGTGGATAGACCATTCGTATAACTTAGTTGCTAAAGTTACTTCAAGTAAAAGGATAATAAGAACGAATAAATAACCTGATAATGAAAAAATTACACTTTGGTTACTTTTCTTACATTTTTAGCATTACATGAGTTAATTATTTATTTTTACAAGTTTGCCAGTCTATTAAAGAAATGATTAGGGCTTTTTTCTGTGTAGGCATCCTTGCCACTGTACTTTTCTGTTGTAATACACAACGGAAAATTTGCCCTGCCTATCAAAGTGCGTTTGTTTTTGACCCGTCACAGACTAAAAAGGATTTCATGCTTTATAATGAAAGCAAAGACAAACCTCTTGAAGTCTTGGCCAGCAACAGCAACGGTAAGGATAACAATAAAACTATCACACTTCCTGTACGCGATTCGGTATGGGATAGAAGTTACGTTGTCCAGGCACCATCGCTCCCCATCGAACGAAGAGTAAAAAAAGACCGGTATCTTCTGCTCCCGCGAAAAACCTATCTACAAGCGATGAAAGCTCTGCAGACTGTGCCTATGAAACCTGTTTACCCTAAAAAGGAAGAAGTTGACTCGGGCGCTATAAAAAAGGCATTAGACAGTGCCGCAAGAAGTATAACGGATACCCTAACTGCTAAAGCACCCTCTAAACAAAATAAACAACAACCAGCGGATGAAGTTTACGTTATTTCCACCGCCAAAGAGAAATTTAATGTTGATCAGGATTATTACATGTGGGCGCTTCGCGATGTTTTAGTTTTACCCGATGTTCGGTTAGCCTTGAATCAAAGTCAAGAAGAAGTAAATGCCAAAGGATTAAGCAACGCGAAGAAAACCGGGTTTTTTACTAAACTGAAAAACCTGTTTAAGAAAAAACCAAAAGGGAAGGCAAAAGAAGTACCCAAACAGGATTCTGTCAGAACTACTTCATTTGAAGATCTCCGCGACCTGCCAGACTCTACAGGCAACGTTCAGCCGGTTAAGACACAACAGTCTGTAGTGAAAAAGAAAACGGGATTAAGAGGATTGTTCAAGAAAAAAGATAAACCAAAAGAAATCCCTGAAAATAAGCCAGGTACTGCTCAGCCTGACAAAACTAAAAAAACGGATAAGAAACCTGATGCCAAAAAAGAAGATGATGGGTTTTAACAAAATTCCGTCATAGCACCCGGTCATTACGGGTATTCAATACTTGTTATAAATATTTGATGTTCATTAAATCCAGATTAGGTAGATGGCTTGTAATGCTAACACTCACTGTGTTTGGTACGTGGCATTGTAATCTGTCTTTTACAAAAGAACTACCTGAGGCACGGGCCACAGCTTATCCGGTTGACATACCTGTACTAAAGGGATTAGTCGCAAATCCCATATTGAGGATTACTATTTCATTACCATTAAAAAATGATGGACTTCAAATACAGACCTTGCGCGTTTCACTAAACCCTTCTTCCTTAAAAGACATTCAAACATTAGATGTTTATCAAACTGGTGCAGAACCCTTTTCATCCAACACATTGTTAGCACGAACTAAACCCTCTTCACCTGGCTTTGACATACCGGTAGCAACAACCTCGCAATCAAGTCTATTTTTTTTGTGGATCAGCATAGTGCTAACACCTGAAGCAGACATAAATCATCTCATAGAACTGCATTGTGAAAAAATTGTATTTCATAATGGCGAGCAACTTCGGGTCAATGAACAGAAAGGCAATTATACAAAACGGTGTGGTGTCGTTGTAAGAAAAGCAGGAGATGACAAGGTTAACACCTATCGCATACCCGGTATTGTGCAAACTGACAAAGGCACTCTGATTGCCGTGTACGATAACCGGTATAACAACAGCCGTGACTTACCTGAAGACATTGATATTGGCATGAGCCGAAGCATTGACAGTGGTCGAAGCTGGCAACCCATGAAAGTAATTATGGATATGGGTACGCCCCATGCTAATAACGGTGTTGGTGACCCCGCCATCCTTTTCGATCCGGCAACAAAAGAAATATTAGTAGCCGCGTTGTGGAGCAAAGGCAACCGTTCTATTGCCGGCTCCGGGCCGGGCTTAGCACCCGATAGCACGGGGCAATTTATGCTGGTAAGCAGTACTGATGACGGGCTCACCTGGTCAGCACCCCGATCAATTACAAAACAGGTTAAAAGGCCGGCATGGAACTTATTCTTCAATGGGCCCGGTATGGGCATTGCCATGAGCGATGGCAAGTTGGTTTTTGCAGCGCAATACTGGGACGAAAACAAAATGCCATTCGCAACAATTATTTACAGCGAAGACCATGGCAAAACATGGAAAGGAAATATTGCCGGCCCCAAAGCCAACACCACCGAAAGCCAGGTGGCAGAAATCTCACCGGGCATGTTGATGCTTAATATGCGCGACAACCGTGGCGGCTACAGAAGCATTGCCACCACAAAAAACATGGGCAGCCGTTGGACCGAACATTCAACTTCATTCTCAGCATTGCCAGATCCTGTTTGCATGGGCAGCTTGCTAAAGGCAACTGTGAACGTCAGCGGATCGGTACAGGAGGTGTTATTTTTCAGTAACCCCAATACCTCGCACGACAGGTATAACATAACCATCAAAGCCAGCCTTGACCTCGGACAAACGTGGCTACCTGCCCATCAACTTTTGATTGATGAACGCGATAGTTTTGGATACTCGTGCCTGACTAAAATTGATGATCACACCATTGGAATTTTATACGAAGGCATTAAAGACTTATTTTTTGTGAAAGTGCCGGTAAGCGCGGTTCTCACCAGAAAATGATTATACCTACAACTCACCAAAAAAAGAACCTGCCAAATAACTGACAGGTTCTTTCTGGCTTTCGCTTTAATTCTTAACCCTTATCGGGAAGGGGGGGCGCTTATATTCTTCAGGAGGGTTTTTCTTTAACTCATCCAGTGCCACTTCAATAGCTTTTTGCAACTGCGGATCATTGCCTTTTATTACTTCACTTGGTGTTTGCTCAACTTCAATATCGGGAGGCACACCCACGTTCTCAACAATAAATCCGTCTTTCGTCCAGATGCCCACATTGGGTGCTGTTACCGTGGCTCCATCAATAAATTCAGGGAAACCCAATATACCCACCAGCCCACCCCAGGTACGCTTGCCCACTAATGTTCCTACCTTAAATTTTCTAAACATCCAGGGCAGCATATCACCGCCCGAACCGGCAGTCTCATTGATGATCATTACCTTTGGTCCCTGAATGGACGCACTGGGTGTTTTAAAATCCTTCCCGTACCGGGTTGCCCAATGAGATTGATAGGGTTGTTGCAACAACTCAATGTAATAGTTGGCAATTTGGCCACCTCCGTTAAAACGCTCATCCACAATAATCGCCTTGCGGTTGGCTTGCGGATAAAAGTAGCGTTTGAAATATTCATGACCAGCGTCAGCCGTGTTAGGAACGTACACGTAGGCTACTTGCGCATTGGTGGCCTCGGTAACTTTTTTCAGGTTACCTTCCACCCAGTCGCGGTTACGAAGAGCATTCTCATTGGCCACAGGAACAACTTTCACTACGCGAGAGCCCGTCATTGCAGGGTTGGGCCCAATGGTGAGCTCAACAATTTTTCCGGAGGTGTTCTCAAAAAAACTATAGATGCTTTGAGGGGCAGATACCTCTTTTCCATTTACTGCCAGAATATACTCGCCCACCTGCGCATTAATGCCGGGTTCAGTTAACGGTGAGCGCAGTTCCGGGTTCCAATTCAAACCACCATATATTTTTTTGATCTGGTAGCGGTTGTTCACTAGGGTGTAATCTGCGCCAAGCAATCCGCCCGCAACTTGTTCGGCTGAACTCACGCGATCACCCGAGCCCGACAAACGGTGATGACCAACCGCCAGTTCGCTGCACATCCATTGAATTACCGCATTGAGGTCGCTGCGGCAGGAGAGGTGAGGGAGGAATTGCTCGTATTTCTTTTTCATTGCAACCCAATCGGCACCGTGCATGCCGGGGTCATAGAAGTAATCGCGATTAATGCGCCAGGCTTCATTAAAGGTTTGTAGCCACTCAGCTTGTGGATCTATTTTTACCTGAATGCCACCGGTATTCAACATGCCTTTGCCGCCTTCCGGATTTTCTCCAGCAGTTGAAATAGTATATGAATTGCCTCTCCGGTAAAGCATTTTTTTCTTGTCGCTTGAAATTACATATTCGTCTACATCGGTAACTTCCGTATCCTTCCGTTTGCCAAGATCGTATTTATGAAGTTTGCCAAAACCGGAACCATCTGTTGGAAACTCTACATAAAAAATTTCTCCTTCCATGCCAACACTTAACAACGCAAAGTTTCCGGCCTTGATGGGCAGGTCAATAATCCGTCTGTCAATGCCGTCCCAATCCATACGCAGTGCCTCAGATTGCTTGGGCTCTTCAGCATCTGCTTTGGGAGATTTCGATTTGGTATTACCTGCTGCTGCTTCCGGCTTCTCGTTCTTTGCAGATTCTTCATCGCTTTCTTTTGCCAAAGGCGAGAGTGTACTTTTTTGTAGCGTTACCAGGTAGATGGCGCTGGTTGCACGCATGTCGTTGTTCGACTGGTCAAACCAGTTTACCACAGGGCCCGCATCAGTAGATGCAAAGAAATACAAATACTTTCCGCTGGGGTCAAGTTTTGGCTCGCTGGCATCACTTAGCCCATCCGTTACTGCAAACGATTTGTTCTGATCAACGGAATAAAGGTAGATTCGCTTAAAATTAGTCTCGGTTAGTTTATCGTAGGCAATCCATTTCGAGTCGTTGCTCCAGCTACCCAACAAGTCGCGAAAAACACCCGGAGTGTACACCTCATCAGAATCAATCTTCTTTGAAACTCCGGTGACTACATCCAGCACAAAAAGACTCCTGCTGTTATCTACATAGGCGATTTTCTTACCGTCTGGCGACCATTGAGGGTAGGCATAAAATCCAGCACCTGTTAATTTAATCTTTCTTGCATCTCCATTTCCATCTTGTGGTTTAATATAGAGTTCGTATTCACCGGAGGCATCAGAAAAATAAGCAATCGATTTTCCATCGGGCGACCAGGCCGGATATTTTTCATGTGCACCTGTGCTTTGTGTGATATTACGGGCATCTCCCTTTTCGGCAGGAACGGTTATAATTTCACCTCTGAAATCAAAGACTGCTCGAGCGCCTGTTGGAGAAATGGCAGCACTGCGGATGTAGCCAGCGCCCTTCACAAATCGCGGTCGCAGGTCTTGCAGATCAGCAGCAAGACCAATGGTTAACTTTTTTGGAGAACCACCGGCTGTTATCAGGTGAAGATAACCGGCCTGTTCTATTACTATATTACCACCACCACTTCCGGCACTCAGCACCGGAAAGTCGGTGAACTTTGTGATTGCGGTAATCGTGTTGCTGGTTACATCATAAGCATACAAATTAAATTCACCATCACGATCACTTCTGAAGTAGATGGTATTGCCCACCCACATGGGGTCGGAGTCATTGCAACCGGTATTCGGTTGTGGTATTTTGATGGCCGATTTATCATCGAATGAAAAAATCCAAATGGTAGAAATGTTTCCTCCCCGATAATGCTTCCATTGGTTATGTGCCGGTGAAAGAGGGGAGTAGGCCAATTTTTTCCCATCAGGTGAAAGCGTACCGTTCCACGCGTTTGGTATTTCAATTTGCGTGGGAAAACCACCGCTAACCGGAACCGTAAAGAGTTGATGGTAGCGGTTGGTGAATACTGTTCTTTGTGAGGCGAACAAAACATTCTTTCCATCGGGCGTGAAACCCCGTACCAGGTCGGCCCCCGGATGCCACGTGAGTCTGGTGGGCACACCACCTTCTGCCGGAATTATAAACACATCGGTGTTGCCATCGTACTCAGCATTGAAAGCAATCCACTTTCCATCGGGTGAAAAATGTGGATTGGATTCAATGCCTTCATCAACGGTTAGTCTTCTGGGCTGTGTACCATCCAGGTTAGCTATCCACAGATCTTCGGCATAAATAAAAGCAATGTGCGAAGCGCTTACTGCGGGCAGGCGCAACAGGCGGGTATCCTTCGTATCGATGGCGAATAAGTTTGCACTTATTCCAAAAACAAAAACAAGAAAAAAATGGATAGATAATTTCATAACGTTTGGTGATTAAGCGATCAATATAGCAAATGGTATTGTTGAAGTTGGCTATTATTTTATGAAAAGGTTTTAGTGCGCAGTTATTGACCTTAAAACTATGTTTAAGTAACGCATTACCCGCGTGAGGTACGGTTCAAAAACTACAAAAAACAATATGCAGAAGTTTCCATGCTTAACCAAAAGCAGTTGGTTTCAAATGAGTCCGTTCTGAGGTAAGGAGAAATATGAATTTTTTAAAACTTTGCCTTCATTTTCACCGTAACCGGGCCACGTAACAAAAGGTTGGATTATCCGTCATGGTATTTGTTACGAAAGTCAACTCGTAACTGCCCTCAGGTGCAAATTAAATTTGAGTTATGAAAAAAAACCAGCAGCAAGGTGAATTGATTAGAACGGCACGTGTCACTGGGATTTGGTACTTGATTCTGGCAGTTACAGGAATGGTAGGATTTCTTTTGTTGCATTCGAGAATCTATGCGTCAGGGGATATCCTAAAAACTCTTTCTAATCTAACTGAGCATGAAACACTTGCGCGGGTTCGGCTTGCACTCGAACTCCTGATCGTGTTGTCGCAAGCATTGGCCGCGATATGGTTTTATAAACTCTTTAAAGATATACGACATGTTGCCGCCTGGGCATTGGCTGCCTGGGGTATGATGAATGCTGCTGCTATAATGATCAGCGCCATGGCTATGGCAGGAGCGCTCGAAGTAGCAAACGGC
Source organism: Bacteroidota bacterium (assembly GCA_018266435.1). Classification (GTDB taxonomy): domain Bacteria; phylum Bacteroidota; class Bacteroidia; order Cytophagales; family Cyclobacteriaceae; genus ELB16-189. The sequence continues at coordinate 8,761 of JAFEAL010000023.1, forward strand.
ACACAGGCTTTAAATGAAAAGATAATTTTGATTCAGATTTTTCATCAATTCATAAACAATGCATGGGGTGTAGGAAGCATCTTCTTTGGTCTTTGGCTCATACCAATGGGGCACATTGTGGTGAGTACGCAGTGTATGCCCGTATGGCTTGGCCGCGTGCTGATTCTTGGAGGTACTGGCTACATCGCGAGCACCTTCATTAGTTATATGAATGTAAACGGGAGCTGGGTCAATCTGTTAATAATTCCCGCCACAGTTGGTGAGTTTTGGATGATTGCGTACTTATTAATTTTTGGGATAAGACAGCCAAAGTCATAATCTTCGTAAGCCGTCAATTTAGCTCAGTAAGAGTTAATAGACCTGGATGTTTTCGTCCGGTTACCCCAAAATAAAAATTGAAATTACTCAACGCCAGAGGTCTATTAATCCTGAAAGTATTAAGAGCCTGAGTAAAGGAGTGAGGTGAGATGCACCTATAAACTTCGTGTTTATCGCTTCGCCTGATGATAAATTTCAATTTAAAGTTTCCGAACTTGGGGACGTTCGTTTAATCATCTAACAAAGTTTATGAAAATTGATGCCTATGGAATACTGACGCTGTTCAGTGTATTGGTCGTACTCTCTTACGTATATAATTATCTGGCGGGTAAGCTGAAGGTACCATCGGTGTTGTTGCTGATAATTTCCGGAATCGGCCTCAAACTGCTGGCTGATAAATTTCAAATTAATATTCCTCAAACTAAAACGCTTCTGGAAATTCTTGGTGTGGCAGGCTTAATTTTTATTGTACTGGAAGCATCATTGGAACTTGAAATTAATAAAGATAAATTCAAATTAATTGGCAGAGCATTAATTTCTGCTATCGCGCTTCTTACCATAACATCGTTAGCTATTGCTTTAATATTTGCTGTGTATTATGGCGCCAGGTTCAATCAGGCTATGCTGCATGCTATCCCTCTGTCAGTCATCAGCAGTGCCATCGCCATTCCAAGCGTAAGTTCACTATCGGCTGATAAGAGAGAGTTTGTAGTTTATGAAAGCACTTTCTCAGATATTATCGGAATTATGGCGTTCAATTTCTTTCTGGCTGATCACAATACAGGCCTAAGTGCCATAACCGGATTTACTTGGGATTTGATACTTATTCTGGTGATTTCAGTAATCAGCACCATAGCCTTAGTTTTTTTACTGAATCATACCACCTCGCACGTCAGGTTCTTTCTCACTTTTGCAGTTATTGTACTTGTTTACTCACTTGCAAAATATTTTCATTTGCCATCGTTAATTTTAGTTCTTTGTTTTGGTTTGGTACTCAATAACTTCAACCTGTTCAGTTCTACAATTGTTCATCGTTTTGTCAACTTTCAGAAATTAAGTGCAACTGCTCAAGAGCTTAAATTAATGACAGCTGAGACAGCTTTTATTGTCAGAACCTTTTTCTTCCTCTTGTTTGGATACTCAATAAACCTCGAGTTGTTGCAAACACAGGAAGTAATACTCACTGGTTTGGGTATTATTGCGCTTACGATTTTATTAAGGTTTGCTTTTATAAACTATTTCTTAAAAATCAGGTCAACACCTTTATCGCTGATAGCGCCCAGAGGATTAATTACTATTCTGTTATTTTACTCTATTCCGGAAAGCCAACGAATGGAGCAATTAAGTGAGGGAGTACTTTTTATCGTGATTGGTCTAACAAGTTTGATTATGACAGTTGGACTTTTGATAAGTAAGAAAGATGTCAAGGAAAATATCGAGGATGTGATATAGATCAAAAAAGGAAGGTGTTGATTAAGATTGATAGAGTTATAGAGCGAGGGCATTCATTGCCCAAACTTCTTCCTTCACTCCGGGCTAGCAGAGACACGCTTTGGCAAGCTTCGGAAGTGGGAGGGACGCTCGGCCTGACAATGTGTGCTGTGCGATGGGATAGGCCAAATTTTCCTCAACATTGTTATAACCTTACTCGTATATTTGAATATGGTTAAAACATTAACATCAGTAGGAAATAGCAAGGCTGTTATTTTACCTTCTGAAATGGTTAAAAAATACAAACTAGAAAAAGTCGTAATTGAAGAAACAGACGATGGAATATTGATACGCTCAGCAGTCCAGAACACGAATTTTCAAAAAGCCATCGAAAAATTGAGGAAAAACAAAGCAGCTCTCTACAAGAGAATAAAATCTCAGGCTAACGATCCTGAAACTATAAAGTACTACGCTAAGAATGCTAACAATTTCTCAGATGTTGATCTTGACATTCTTGAAGAATGAAGCATGGCGAAGTATGGTTAGTTGATTTTGCTCCAAAAGTTGGGCAAGAAATCTATAAAGTAAGGCCTGCAGTAATTGTGAATCATGATAGCATGGGAGCTCTTCAATTAAAAATTGTAGTTCCTATTACAGATGCAATCCGGTCAATTTGTGATTGGCATGTGCAGCTAAATCCATCAAAGAGCAATGGTCTTTCAAAAGAAAGTGTTGCGGATTGCTTTCGAGTTATATCAATTTCAAAAGAAAGATTTGTTAAGCACTAGGACTGATTAAAGTGCTGGATTTGCTTTAAGGCAAGCATCAGGCAGAAGCGTAAACAATAAGTTATATAATTTATATTATGTTAAATATATCTATTCTATTAAAACCTCTCCCGTAATGCGCAAGTAGAATTGTCCTGTAGAATTGTCTAAGTGTAAGCAGTCAATGAGTTGATCGAAAAAGGGCATTAATTTTTTCTCTAAAAAAGCATGAAAAACGCCATAATGAAATGCCGATCCGCCTGCCAAGTCAAAGCCAAGGCCAAGCTCGCCAGAGGCAACCTTGTACAAATGATTTCTGTTCACTAGGATATGTTTGGCAAAATCAGGCTAAATCCAATTCATTAACCAAAGAAAATCAGACCGCAAGGGTTTTCTTTTTAATGGGCCTAACGTAGGCAGCCGTTCCTGTGACGCAGACTTCTGGATTTGGCGTGCAGAGTATCGGTTTTGCATTTCGATCCAATACAAAGGATCTGTATTAAATTCTCTGGCAAATTTCATGATCATTGAAATGGATATCTCTCCTTATTACAGAATGCTTGTGTTTCTGATTGATTTGCCGTAAAAAGAATTGCGCTCGCAAGTCAGTCGAATTGAGTTTCTTTTTCCATTTATCTAACGACGTCTCCCCTATCAAGAAAATGAATTGCGCGCGTCCCCCAACTCGATCATCAGCCCGATTAGATAAATGACCTGCTGAAAAGTTAGGTGCTGACAATTGTAAAATGGCTCCTTGCACTAACCATTATACAACCTTAACCGGTTCCTGTCAATAGTATTTTTTGGAACCCGCGTGTTCCACTTGCTCAACCTTTAAATAGTTTTTTACCTTTTAGCTTCTTGCCTTGCATCGACACGTTGTTTAGGAACTTAACATATTCCTTCTCAACCCTGGCAGCTCTATCTTTTAGTATCTGTTCCAGGAAGGGTTTCAGGGTGCCGTAGCCGGCACGTGTGGCCTCCATCTGCAGCACCAACACAGTTTGGTTATCCAAGTCGATATTTTTTCTTAGCATCTTAGTCGCTGACGATATAGTTTTCATATCTACTAAAAGATATATAAATGTACAAAGTTTTATTATTAAATAAACACTTGTTTATAATAATAGATAACGCTATTTTTAGTCCTATTGTTATATTTCGACATGTAGTCTGGTATTCGTATAAAATGAATAAATTGATCAGGCGACCCGGCGCCCTAGCACGCACCACCCCACTGGCAACACAGCTGTTGGCAGACTACACCTATTGGTTTGAACGTAAATACAGCAAGAAACCAGGCACCTATCTCACCAACGCGAAGTCCTTCCTGAAGACTTACAAAGCGGGGTCCTTGCGTGCACAAATAGCAACCTTCGGCCGGCTAAAAAGTCACACTCTTCGATCGTTCCTCAAACGGTTCATTGAGTTCCTGGATGAGCGTGGTGTCGATCTGGTGATCAACGATCTCGATAAAAAGCCTCTCCCCCGCTCCAACCCCTACGTCAAGCTGTTTCTTTTGCACGCCCGAGACCGGCTCAGGGGTGATCTATCGTTGTCCACATATGCGACGGTGCTCAATCATTACTTTGTGACTGTTCGTGAAAACCCGCGAAACATTAATAAACAAACCGCTGAATACTTCATATTTTCCCGTGATCTATCAGACTACACCGTTAGATTGTACAAAGCCGTGCTGAAAGCATTTTGTCGATGGGTTGCCGAGTACCAAACGGTTCCTAATAAAAATCTGAACGGTGATCAACAGAAATTGAAAAAGGTTTTGCTGCTGATCAGTGTACGATCGCTCAAAGAAATCATTGAGCTTAAGGTTCGATCACACCAAAATCAGTTAAAAAGTTACCACAAAGAATGTTTAACCATGCCACAACGGCGCCAGCTGCTTGCTTCGTGTGAGTGTCAGCGCGACCGTGCGATCATCTCGCTGATGGCATGGAACGGTTTGCGCACGATCGAAGTCACGCGTCTTTCCATTCACAACTTGCGCCCTCAGGAAAATAAAATCGAAGTGTGGGGTAAAGGTCGGTCAGCCAAGTCCCGTGAGGCTATCCGACTCTTCAAGGTGCCCAAGGCCGAAGTCACCAAGTATGTCCGTGAGACAGGGCTAACCAAGGGAAGATTGTTTGATGGCTTCTCACGTCAGGCCATTGATGCCATGATCAAACGAAGTTTTGAAAAACTGCGGTTGGGTAGTCGTCACCTGAAATATTCTCCGCATAGCCTTCGGCATACGTCCGGGCAAGTGATGTACGACAAGGGCGTCAAGCTTGAATTCATTCAAAAAACGCTTCGGCATGCGACAATGGAGAATACTCTGGTGTACGCCCAGCGAGCAATTGACCGGTCGTATTTTAAGACAATGCCACTTAATGTCTAGAGATAGAAATCCAATTCGCCGATTCTCTTACCTGAAGTTGAAAAAATCCCAACACAGGCAAGTGTAATAGTTAAGACTTGATCTGACAGTTGAGCTTTTTAGTTGCCATTCCTTCTTCACAGGCAAAGGTAGCCACCGCTCCAAAAAAGTCAAGGGCTGCGCGAGTGGCAGCGCAAGATCAGCCGCACGTCCAAAGCCACCCTTGACTTTTTTTTCGCTCGCGGCTGTTTGTGGCCTGAGAGGAAGAAATGAAAAGGTGTGCTCATTCCGGTTGATAGTTTTGATCCACCATTTTAGCAAGTGCAAGTTCTTTTGAAGCAGTAAAAGTTTCCCACGGGGTTCCGCTATAGCAGTATTTTCCGATATGCGTCCGCTGCTCGTTGTACTCTTTGATCCATACATCAAGGTCCGCTTGCAACGACTCTAATGATTCATAGAGCTTCTTTCGGAAGGCGATGGCATAAAACTCGTTTTGAATGGTGCGGCGGAAACGCTCGCAAATACCATTACTCTGATGGCTCTTTACTTTTGTTTTGGAGTGCTCAACGTTCTCAATAGTGAGGTAAAGCTCATACTCATGGTACTCTGGGTAAATGGCTGGAAATTTTGACAGGTTGTAAATATAGATTACTGAATTGAATTTTGCATTGTTGAACTGAAACGGAAACAGGCTCTGCTGAGGAGCAACCTGCCAGGGTTAAGTTCAACCGACTGGAATGGTCAAGCCCTGCCTTTTGTGCGGGGCTTTTCTTTTGGATCATTCCAAGAGTTTGTATGCCTAAGAAAACCTTACGCTGCATAGGCCATGGGAGTTTGATAG
>JAFEAL010000024.1 GCA_018266435.1 Bacteroidota bacterium
CTCTCTCTGCCTCAGCGATGTGGTGGGCTACGACTATTATCAGGGAGCACAAGCTATCACTGACCTGAACAATTGGTGTTCAGCCAACGCTGCCTATTCAACCATCGGGGCATCACCGGATAAAAATAAAGGCTCATGTTGGACTACCGGCCCAAACAACAATGTCTGGTTTAAGTTTACAGCTATTACACCTAATGCAACCATTCAACTTAAAACGGGCGGTGCTATGGGTTCGCTGCAATACCCACGCATGGCTCTTTGGCAAGCCGATGGCACAACACAAGTTGCTTGCAGCACCTATACGGGAACTCATACCATTCCTTCGATAACGGTAGCCTCACTAGTGGTTGGAAATACCTATTATATTTCTGTTGATAATTACGCTGGTACTGGCTACCGTGGAACATTTTCATTATGCGTGACCAATGTAAGCCCAACTATTTTTTATTCCCGACAAGATGGAGATTGGAACACACCAGGCACGTGGTCAAATATTGGATTTGGCGGATCCAGTTCAGGTACGGTACCCGGTCCGGGCAATGTAGTAAACATACAAGACAACAACATTACCATTACCTCTGCTGCGCAAGCGGCTCAGGTTAACCTTAGCACAAGTGCCGCTAATACGTCATTGACCATTACCAACTCAACACTTACTGTAAATGGTCAATTTGTCGTTACCAACTCGGCCAATAATTCAAACACCACGACCGTTCAGACCAATGGCGTCTTATCCGTTGCCAACAATTTCACGTCAACAACAAGCGGAGGAAATTCGGGCATTCAGGTCAATGTTCCTTCGGGAACAATATCCATCGGTCAGGATATGAGTTGGGTGAGTTCAGCCGGAACGGTAACCCCCAACACACTAACCCTCAGCAATGCATCAACTCTTTCAGTGGCCAGAGATGTGAGCTTGAATTACTCAGGAGGAATGAAACTGAGCCTTAACTTCAATAACACTTCGGGCATAACCATTGGTCGCGATTTGAATTATACATCATCGGCTGCTGCAGCTACAGAACTTATTTTCAATAATTCTTCCACGATGGGTATTACCCGAAACATTGTGCGGGGAGGAACTCCCTACGGAAACTTAACTTTTAACAATAACTCCTCGCTAACCTTTAACGGAACCGGCAATCAACAGACCATACCTGCTTCGGCCGGAGCGGGAGGTGACGCCATTTACTTCAACAACGTAACATTCAACAACACGAGCGGTTTCCCTTATGCGTTTCTGATGGGCGGAGTGGCTACTGTTAATGGAACGCTGACCATGACTCGGGGCATTGTTCAGGCTACGGCCGCCAATTACATTGCTTTGCTGAACGGAAGTGCTACCTCCATTGGCAATACCAACTGCTATATCGATGGACCTATGACTTACGAAGTGGCTACCAGTGTTGCCAACACAGTCAGAAATTTTCCGCTCGGAAACAACGGGGCTTACCGGCCTGCAATCCTCACAGTAACACACACCAGTTCAAGTTCTGTGATCTATACAGCGCAGCATTTTTCTTCATCTGCCGGTGCGTTAGGCTATACCCTGGCCCCAACGATAGAACGTGTTTCCGGAGCACGGTACTGGACCATCAATAGTTCTAACCAATCCAATTTGTCGAGTGCTTATGTTACACTCTACTATGGATACGGAACTACCGATGGCGTAACCGATCTTCCTAACCTTACCGTGGTGAAAACCATAGGCGCTGGCACTACCTGGGTTGATGTTGGCATGGTGTCCGATACTGCCGAGCCCGGTTATATTGTTTCGGGTTCATTTAATTCATTTTCTACTTTTACCCTCGCCAACCTGATCGGTGGGCACAATCCTTTGCCAATTGAACTGCTGAACTTTACTGGTAAATTCATGGATGGAACCGTTCAGCTTGACTGGACTACTGCTTCTGAACTGAATAACAATTTCTTTACTGTTGAAAAATCCATCAACGGCAAAGATTTTATAGCCGTAGCTAAGGTAATGGGTGCCGGTACTAAACATACATCTACCGACTACCATGCGGTGGATTATCAGCCTTACAATGGGTTAAGCTATTACCGATTGCGCCAAACTGATTTTGACGGCAAATCAACCACCTCAGAAGTAATTTCAGTTTATGCTGACGTAACTTCAATTCAGATTTATCCTAACCCAACCCACGGGCAGGGTTTCAAAATACAGACCTCTGAACCAATGGAATCAACTGCTGTGGTTGAAATGCTTGATTCATTTGGCCAAATTGTTTTCAGCCAAAACTGGTCAGCCTTGCCTGTCAGCAATCAGGTGGTAACAATCAATCAGCCGGGGCTGGCTTCGGGGCTTTACATTGTGCGCATCCGCAGCCATTCAAAATTTTATGTAACTAAATTGATTGTTTCAGAATAGCCAGAGTGGTGTGTCGCCAGAAGGGCAGCCATCACAATTGGAAACCATTGGATCCCATTACCAGCAAACGGATGCCAAAGCCAATGAGGCAAACTCCTACGATGATATTCATAATGGTAAGAAACCGGTGAGTAACCAGTCTTCTTAACTTGTCAGCCAAAAAAGCTTTGGTAATATCGGTGGCCAGCACAGTTAAAAGAAGAGCCATAAAAAAAATAAAAAACTGGATTCCTTTCGTGTATTCAAAATTAACGGTAGCATAACTGATTGTGCCAATCCAGAAAATCAGCACCATGGGTGTTACTCCGTTAATGATGAATCCTTTCAAAATATATTTTACCGGCTTGGTTTCTACTGCAGCATGAAAAGATACCGAGCCTCTTCGTGATTTAATAACCAGGTGGTACAGCCCGAATACAACAAGAATAATTCCGCCTATGTAGGCCATGTTTTTTTTAGATGAGGGGTCACTCAAGAACTGAAATAACCCAAAGTAGCAAATGGTCACATACAAAATATCGCTGATCGAAACGCCTATTGCCACCAAAGCACCGTTAAAAAATCCTTTTTCCACACTGGTTTGAATAATGGTAAAAAAAACCGGGCCTACTAAAAATGCTAATACGATTCCAAACTGCACTCCGTTAATTACGATTGACATTGGGAGGGGGTTATTGAATTCAGGTGATGTTACTTTTTAACTGTTGATGAATTTAACCCACTCTTCGAGTTGTGCATTCTTCATCACACGCGGAAATTTATTCTGCCCTCCCACTTTTCCTTTCAGACTTAAATAATCGTGAAATTTTTGTAACGGCAATACGTCCACAATAACTTCCTTCAGAGCTGCGCTACGCTCCACCGCGTAGTCATCGTTCAGTTCTTTTAAATGATTGTCAATTTTTTCTTTTAGAATTTTGGCATCCACTTTATCATTGGTACCAATGTACCAGTGGTGAGCGAAAAGGGTTTGGTGAGGAATGCCTGAAACGGTAAATTCCTGAATGGAAATATTCAATTCATCAGAAGTAAGTTCGATGGCTTTGTTCATGTTATCCACCGACAAATGTTCTCCGCACAAACTCAGAAAATGTTTGGTGCGCCCGGTGATTTGAATCTCGGCATCCTCCAATGAAACAAATTTGATCACATCGCCAATCAGGTAACGCCACGCGCCCGCACAGGTTGAGAGCAGCAAAGCATATTCTTTTCCCTCCTCTACTTCATCAATCATCAGGGCTTCGGCATCGGGTTTGATCTCACCGGAGGGAAGAAAATTTTTGTCTTCAAAGGGAACAAATTCATAAAACAATCCATTGTTCAACACCAGCCGCATCGACTTATTTTTGGGTATGGCCTGATAAGCAATGAATCCTTCGGAAGCCAGATACGTTTCGATGTAATGAATCGGGCGCCCCAGCAATTTTTCAAAACTCTTACGATACGGATCCATCGACACTCCACCGTGTACGTACACATGCAGATTGGGCCATACCTCATGAATGTTTTTTACTTTATGGTATGCTAAAATTTTCTCAATTAATATTTGAATCCACGCGGGCACACCCACAATGATGCCGATGTTCCAATCGGCTGACTTACGAACAATTTGATTGAGTTTATTATCCCAGTTGCGGCTCTTGGCAATTTTTTTTCCGGGCTTATAAAAATGCTGAAACCAAAACGGCAACCGCGCAGCTTGTATACCGCTCAGGTCGCCTTCGAAATAACTGCCCTTTTTGTGAAGGTGCGTACTCCCTCCAATCATCAAAATACCGGCTTCAAAAAAAGACGAGGGTAAATCGTATTTCGACAAGGATATTATTTGGCGAATACTGGTTCGCTGAATGGCTTTAGTCATTTCCTTGGTAACAGGAATATGCTTTGAGGCCGACTCAGAAGTGCCCGAACTCAGGGCAAAATATTTTATCCTTCCGGGCCAGCAAATATTTTTTGCTCCTTTGAGTGTCAGTTGCCACCAATCTTTATAAATCTTATTATAATCATGAATAGGAATAGCGGTTTTATAAGCCTGATAAAACACGTTGCCGCCTTTTCTGAACTTCTTTAAAATTTCATTAAAATCGTAAAATTTACCAAACTCAGTCTGGCTGGCTGTAATCAGCAGTTCTTTTAATTCTTCCTTTTGCAAATCCAACGGAGAGGAATATTCTTGCTGCAGGTTTTCGCGAAGTTTAATTCCTTTTTTTAACAACGTACCGATGATCGCCATAACTTTGCCAAAAAAATTTTGCCCAAGTTAACCAATGGACATCAGAAAAAATATAACCTCAGTCAAAAATCATCTGGCCGGAAAAAACTGTCAACTGGTAGCCGTAAGTAAGACCCAGCCGGTAGAAAAAATAAAAGAAGCCTACGATGCCGGTCAACGGATTTTTGGTGAAAATAAAGTGCAGGAACTGTGTGCCAAGCAGCCGCTGCTTCCACCTGATATTCAATGGCATCTGATTGGTCATTTGCAAACAAATAAA
>JAFEAL010000002.1 GCA_018266435.1 Bacteroidota bacterium
TGTGATCCCGCTGGGATTCGAACCCAGGACCCTTACATTAAAAGTGTAATGCTCTACCGACTGAGCTACGAGATCAATTACATTTGCCTTTTTATGGCCTTTTTTGAAATTGAGGACGCAAAGGTAACCGAATATGAAAAATTTACAAACCCTGCTTTTAAAATCTCTCATTACTTTTTTATTCTCCCTTTCAACCATTTATTGTTCAGCGCTACCCGCTAAAATAACACAAGCCGACTCCTTATTTAAAGCCAGGCAATACACCCAATCCGCTGAATTATATCAGTCTGCTATTCAAGAAAAAAGCTACAGCCCGGCCATGCTGTTAAAACTGGCTTTCATTGAAGAAGGCTTAGGCAAAATCGGCATGACTCTCTATTATTTAAAACTTTATTACCGGGCATCAGATGATAACCAGGCTCTTATTAAGATGGATGAGTTGGCGACCAAATATAATATCAGCGGGTATTCTCTGAAAGAAGTAAATCTCCCCGGCCATTGGTTTGAACAACACAAAACATTAATCATATCAATACTGATTGCGCTTTTTTTGGTTACTGCCCTCTTGCTGTTCTACACGCTAAGAAAAAATCAAAAAACAACTGCGCCAACATGGGCTATGGGAATAATCTCAGTGTGTCTGTTGGTTGTCAACAACTATGAAGTACCTCAATCAATCATTATTAAACGCGACAACACCTACCTGATGAGCGGCCCTTCTGCTGCTTCGTCTGTGGTAGCTATCCTTCCGGAAGGAAGCCAGTTGCAATCTATCGGGCAAGAAGATGTGTGGCTGAAACTGAAATGGACGAACCAACCTGTGTATGTTAAAAAGGAAGCCGTTCTCAATACTAATTTGTGATATTGAATTGTTGATACCATGCAATTAAAGAAAGGCGACCAACTGCACGATATTTTAATTGAAACTATGGCGGCCGAAGGCAAGTGTATTGCCCACCATAATGGTCAGGTAGTGTTTGTGTCAGGATGCGCTCCGGGTGATACCGTAGATCTTGAACTGACAAAAATCAAATCCGGCTTTTTAGAAGGAAAGACCGTGAAAATCAAAAATTTTTCACCGGCACGTGTGCAGCCATTCTGCTCTCATTTCGGACAGTGCGGAGGTTGCTCCTGGCAACATATTAACTATGAAACCCAGCTGAAATATAAACAGCAGCAGGTCATTGATAATTTAGAACGGATCGGTGGATTAACCCTGCCCGAAATTTACCCCATCATCGGCTCGGCACGCCAAACTCACTACCGCAATAAACTGGATTTCACCTTTACTTCGCACCGATGGCTGACTAAAGAAGAACTTCAAAGCAAAATATCATCCTCCCATGAAGTTTCTACTCCTTTGGATAGACCTGGAGGAGAAGTTGGCTTGGGGTACCACATTCCGCGTATGTATGACCGTGTGTTTGATGTGAGCGAATGTTTTCTGCAGCCCGAACCATCCAACTCCATCCGATTGCTGGCCCGAAAAATTGCTATCGATAATAACATCCCGTTTTTTGATTTACGAAAACAAACCGGGTTCCTCCGCACGCTTACCATACGCACGACCAGTGCAGGTGAAACAATGGTTATCCTGCAGGTGACATACGAAAAAATGGAGTGGATAGAAAAAATTCTAAACGGATTGGCCAGCCAATTTCCACAACTTACTTCTATCAATTACATCATCAACGGCAAACGAAACGACACGTTCCACGATTTGAACATCGTTTGCTGGAGAGGAAACCCCTTCATTACCGAAACCATGAAGAAACCAATTGGCACGGGTGAACTGCAATTTCGAATTGGCCCCAAATCTTTTTACCAAACCAATTCAGCCCAGGCTTTTGAACTTTACAAAACAGCCTTTCGGTTTGCTTCACTTTCGGAGAATGAATTAGTCTTTGATCTTTATACCGGAACAGGAACCATTGCCAACTTTGTGGCCGGGCATGCCAAAAAAGTAATTGGCCTGGAGTATGTGCCCGATGCAATTGAAGATGCCAAGGTAAACTCTAGGCTGAACGGAATAACCAATACCAGTTTTTTTGCCGGAGATATCAAAGATTTGCTCAGCGAATCATTTTTGACCGAACACGGCCGGCCGCACGTGGTCATTACCGACCCACCCCGGTCAGGCATGCACGAAGGGGTTACCCGGATGTTGTTAAAAACCGAAGCTGAAAAAATAGTGTATGTCAGTTGTAATCCGGCCACCCAGGCACGTGACCTGAAAATACTTTCAGAAAAATATCAGGTTATACACATTCAGCCGGTAGATATGTTTCCGCAAACCAATCACGTAGAGAATGTGGTATTGTTGAAGAAAGTGTAGTACTTTTCGATCCCAAATTTATTTACATAACGTACACAACCATGAGCGATCAAAAAATCAGTATCAGTAACGGCAAACTGAATGTGCCCGACAGGCCTACTATTCCTTTCATTGAAGGTGATGGAACAGGTGTGGATATTTGGCCAGCTGCAAAATATGTCTTCGATTCTGCGATTGAAAAAGCATATTCAGGCAAACGCAAAATCAACTGGAAAGAAGTGTTAGCCGGTGAAAAGGCCTTCAACAAAATAGGCAGTTGGATGCCCGATGAAACAATGGCCGCTTTTCGCGAATACCTGGTTGGCATCAAGGGGCCGCTGACTACTCCCGTAGGAGGAGGCATTCGTTCATTGAATGTGGCCTTGCGTCAAGATTTGGATTTGTATGCCTGCGTACGCCCCGTACAGTGGTTTAAAGGAGTACCCTCTCCGGTAAAAGAACCGCAAAAAACCAACATGGTCATTTTTCGTGAAAACACGGAAGACATTTATGCCGGCATAGAATTTCAGCAAGGCAGTGATGAGAACAAAAAATTTCTGAGCCTGTTTCAAGAGAATTTTCCGAAAGGGTTTAAAAAAATCCGTTTCCCCGAGACCTCGGGCATCGGCATCAAACCCGTTTCAAAAGAAGGAACCGAACGGTTAGTAAGGTCGGCCATTGAATTTGCCATAACTCATAAAAAACCAAATGTTACGCTGGTACATAAAGGCAACATTATGAAGTTTACCGAGGGGGGATTCCGTGATTGGGGCTACGCGTTGGTAAAAAATGAATATGGCGGAAAAGAAATTGACGGAGGCCCATGGATGGAATTTACCAAAAACGGCCATAAAATCGTGGTGAAAGATTCCATTGCCGATGCCTTCTTACAACAAATTTTATTGCGGCCCGATGAATATTCGGTAGTTGCTACATTAAATCTGAATGGTGATTATATTTCAGATGCGCTGGCAGCCATCGTGGGCGGAATCGGAATTGCCCCCGGAGGCAACATTAACTACCTCACTGGCCACGCCATCTTTGAAGCTACCCACGGCACCGCGCCCAAGTATGCAGGGCAAGACAAAGTAAATCCGGGTTCAGTCATTCTTTCAGGCGTGATGATGCTGGAATACATGGGCTGGCAAGAAGCGGCTGATATGATTGTGAAAGGGTTGGAAGGAGCCATATCGGCCAAGCGTGTTACCTATGATTTCCACCGCCAGATGGAAGGTGCCACACTGCTCAAGTGTTCTGAATTTGGAAAGGAAGTGGTGAAAAATATGTAATTACAGCAAGGTCAAATCAACTTGCTCAAAATTAATACGCCCGGATCTTACTTGGTCCGGGCATTTTTATACCCAATCACTCATTGACATACACCGTGCTGGCCAGGTTAAACTCATCGCGCAAGCTCAGGCTCATCAACGAAAGGTGTTGAAGTTCTTTTTTGCGAAATTCAGAACCCGATTTTGTAGTTACCACCTCAACGTACCGTCCTTTTACCTCCCGTTCGGTACGAAGGTAGTCTGTACCCATTCTCACCGATTCAAAATAAAGAGCATACACCACTACCCGGTAAGCGTGGTCTTTGATTTCGAGTATAAACTTGCCCGTCCAGTCGCCATCGCAATAGATGCGGGGTGTATTGAAATACGATTTTCCATATTTCTTGCAATTCACCCGGTAATGCTTCAGTTCGCCATTGTAGCCCAACTCATTTCGAATCACATTGAAAGTATAATACTTTGATTTAAGCATTTGCACTATGGCAGCCCGAATGCTGTCAGCGCGGCCGGAGCACTCGTAAGTATTCTGCCAAACCAACTCTCCCTCTTTTATCTCAAACTTATCGTATTGAGTAAGTGCTTGGGCGTGTGTACCGAAAGCCAATAGCCAAAACAATCCAACAAAAAGCACGCGGCTCGTACTCATCATGACCTGATTTTGATTCGAAAAAATAAATCATATCAGCGTTCTAAGCAAAACAATGGTTTTATCAACATTTGGTTAATATTTTACCATGATATTTAAAATATTGTATGAAATATTTAATTATAGCATCAAAATTTAACCTATTTCAAACGAATTCGTTAATTTTTTTGACAATGTGCTTTAAATTTTAACTAATAAGTAAAATTTTTACATAGCTATTGTTAATCACCAACCCTTCATACGCTATGAAAAAATCATTTATCTACTTTACACTCTTACTGGCTATCAGCACGCTGGCACTCTTTATTCCGGCCGTGCCCGGGTCTATTCACACCGAAGGCATTAACTCAGGCGATGTAGGCTGGATGCTTGCCGCTTCAGCCCTCGTTTTGTTAATGACACCCGGCCTGGCTTTTTTTTATGGAGGCATGATCGATACCAAAAACATCATCTCTACCATGCTGCAAAGTTTTATTGCCATGGGCGTGGTGAGTGTGTTGTGGATTGTGGTGGGATTTAGTTTGGCTTTTGGCGACTCAATTGGTGGATACATCGGCAACCCGGCAACGTTTTTTATGTTTCAACATGTATTGGATGGAAAGCCGTGGTCATTGGCACCTACGATTCCACTGGTACTTTTTGCTTTCTTTCAATTGAAGTTCGCCATCATTGCTCCTGCATTGATTACGGGTACGTTTGCTGAGCGGGTTAAATTCAAATCGTACATTGTTTTTCTGGTTTTGTTCTGCCTGTTTATTTATGCTCCCTTGGCTCACTGGACATGGCACCCAAAAGGGTTCTTGTTTAAACTGGGCGTGTTGGATTTTGCCGGTGGCACAGTAGTACACATGTCGGCCGGGTTTGCTGCGCTCATCGCATCCATCTACTTGCGAGACAAGTCAGCAGGGAAAGAGGCCATCGCCCCAGCCAATATTCCCTTTGTGTTGTTGGGTACTGGCTTATTGTGGTTCGGGTGGTTTGGTTTCAATGCCGGAAGTGCAATGAGTGCAGGCACATTAGCGACTTCGGCTTTTGCCACTACCAACACGGCTTCGGCTGCTGCGGGGCTGTGCTGGGTATTGTTTGATGTCGTGCGCGGAAAAAAACCTTCGGCTTTAGGATTTTGCATTGGTGCCGTGGTAGGACTGGTGGCCATCACTCCGGCAGCAGGTTTTGTTACCATTCCTTCCAGTTTATTTATTGGTACAGTGGCTGCGTTGATCAGCAATGTGGTGGTTCACTGGAAATCCAAAACTTCATTGGAAGACACACTGGATGTTTTTCCCTGTCACGGTGTGGGCGGATTGGTGGGTATGATCATGACTGCCCTGTTTGCCAACACGGCTGTTAACGGAGCAAACACAACGGGCAACGGATTATTTTTTGGAGAGACTGCCTTATTTAAAGTACACCTGATCGGCCTGGTGGTGGTTATTGCTTATGTGACTATCGGATCATTCATCATCCTTAAGATTACTGATCTGTTTTCTTCGTTACAGGTCAGCTCGGAAGAAAAATTGGTAGGAAACGATTTGAGCCAGCATGGAGAAAATCTTTACCCGGTTGAAATAAGGAAACTCAATGAAAAAGCGGCATGAAGTGAATCCGTGAACACCACCTTGCCTTACTGGCAACCCCTAACCCCAAACCTATATGAAAAAATACCTACGCGCCATTTTGTTGTATTCATCAACCACCACAGTAGCTGTTCCTGTTTGCGCTCAGGCTGTAACCGAAGCGAAAGAGAAAGAAGAAAAGCCAAAAGTAACTTTGTCGGGGTATATCGATTCATACATCCTTCATGCCTTCAATAATCCCAAGTCAGGCACGTTGATGGGCAACCCGCAAGTAAATGACGGATCTCCGGCAGGCCGTGCATTTGATCGGTTAACCGATCAGTTCTCGCTTGGATTGGTGCAAACCAAGTTTACATATTCTGATAAGCAATCAGATTTAGTAATTGATCTTACGTTTGGCCCCAATGCACAGTTGGGCAACTTTGGCAACACCCCGCCTGTTACCAACAACAGCAATTACAACACCAACCTTTGGTATGCCAGCGGTGCTAACAGCGGTTATGTCAATCAATTATATGGAACATCAGCAGCCATTAAGCAGGCCTATTTTACATATAAACCTACTGACCGGTTAAGTTTTACTGCCGGCCAATTTGGAACGCACATCGGCTACGAAGTGATTGATGCACCCATCAATTACAACTACTCGCTCTCCAATCTATTTAATAACGGACCGTTCTATCATGTCGGGGTAAAGGCCAATTATGTGCTGACTGACCAGGTGGCTCTTATGGCCGGCTTAGTTAATAACTGGGATAACTTATTCGACAACAATTCTCAAAAATCTGCGATCGGCCAACTCTACCTCACACCCATGAAGGGGTTAAATATTTATGTAAACTATATTGGCGGTTACGGAGATGACACCCATCTGGCCTCGGTAGCAACCGCTACCGGTCATGCTTATCTGAATAACTATGTGCGCCAGTTGTTTGATGTGGTTGCGGGCTATCAAATCACCTCTTCGTTTTATGTGGGGCTCAATGCTGCCTACGGAGTCTATCATTTTCACGCAACTGGCTCAGATGCCAATGCAATTCGGGCTGCTTACGGAAGCACCCAACCCGGTTGGGGTGGAGTAGCCTTATACTCCAATTATGCCATCACTGATGTCATTGGCATTGGGGCTCGTTGTGAATATTTTAATGATCAAAATGGTGTGCGCTATTTGGGAACCATCAATCGGTCGCTCACGATTACTGCGCCAATCACGTTGGCGGATGGTCACCTCACGGTAAAACCCGAATTGCGAATAGATGTTGCTGCAAATACGAGAAATGGAGAATATTCTTACTATGAAAACAGCAAAGGCAATGGTGTAAACGGACAACAAACCTTTGGTGCTGCATTCATTTATAAGTATTGAATTTTATGCGATTATAAAAAAATGGTTAGTGATAAAGCCTTCTTTTATTTTCATATTGATTTTTAGCGTCACACGAATTAATGTTGAGGCTCAATTAGTTGCCGGATCTTCCGTTTCTCAAGAGGTAAAATTTGAAAATGTGGTACTGGCTGACTCGCTAACAAAAAGTCAGTTGTTCAAAAACGCGATGGCATGGATTAGAAAGCTGGACCAAAACGATGAGCATTTTGACCTGAAACTAAAAGATTCCATCGATGGTAAAATGAACGGCCTGTGTTCATTTTTTGTGTATTCACAAAACGGGATTCTCAAAAAAATTTCAGGAACGGTCAGCTATGATCTTTCCATAGATGTGAAGGATAAAAAATACCGCTATCAATTCAATCATTTTCTTTTTCATTATTATAAACAAGACCGGTATTATAACATGGTGGCCACTGGCAAGGTCAAATCCTTACAAGAAATAAAAGCCCCGGGGTGGCAAAGATTATGGACGAGCCACCGCTTGAATACCATCAATAAAATGATCGTAAACTGTCGGCAGTTAGAGCTGCAAATGAACGTGAAGGAGAAAAAAATATCCAATAAAATTCAAAAAGAGGTAGAATGGTAAGCAAAGAATTTGCCCGGACTCTACCTCTGATAATCAAATTTTTTCTACGCCCAGTCCCGGTTTGTCTGAGCAGCTCATGATTCCGTCTTTCAAAATAAATCCACCCTTCACAGCATCACGGGCCAGGTCAAGACTTCCATCAAGATCAATGTACTTGGTGTTGGCACATGAGAACGCCACATGCAGTGCAGCCGTGATACTTACAATGCTCTCGTCATTGCAGCCCCAGAAAAGTTCAACCCCCTCTTGTGCTCCAATGTCAGCAATCTTCAGGGCCTGACTCACACCCCCGCACTTCATCAGTTTGATATTGAAAATGCCTGTAGCACGCGGAGGTTTCACCAACTCAAGCGCGCTCTTTGGGGTTAATAACGATTCATCGGCTGCAATAATTTTCCTGATCTCATCCGGCAATTTTCTGGTTGCCTCCACTTCTTTGGCCGGAAGTGGTTGCTCAATCAGTTCAATGTCCAGGTGCTTGGTTTTATTGTAAAACTCAATGGTTTTTTCAGGTGTGTACCCTTGGTTGGCATCAATACGGATAACAAATTTTTTACCAAACTTCTCGCGCAACTTCACCATGCGCTCAATGTCTTCGTGCAGGTCAATGCCCAATTTTACTTTCAATACTTTAAACCCGCGTTCGCCATATTCTTGTGCTTCTTTAAGTGTTTCTTCTACATTTTTAATTCCGATGGTATTAGAAGTGGGGAGCGACTGTATTTTTTGTCCCAAGTATTTAACCAGGGGGATTCCTAAAAATTTTGTAAACGCATCGTATAAGGCAATATCCAGGGCAGCACGGGCAGCCGGGTTTTTAGGAAACTTCTGCCAAACCTCAAACGTGAGTTGATTGAGCTCGCGAATATCGCGCCCAACTAAAAATGAAATATTGTTTTCAGTCAATGCAGCAGCACACTGTTCAAAACTTTCTCCCGTTACGTATTCACTGGGGTTTCCGGCTCCGATACCCGTCACCCCATTGTCCAGGGTGATCTCAACAAAAGCGTTATTCACTTCGTCAACAGTTTTGAAGGCGATGGTGTAGGGTTTGGTGTTGCCCAGGTCAGCTGACCAGGATTTGATGGATTTGATTTTCATGAATGTGCAGTAGGTATAAAGGGTTAGTACAAAAAATTGAAAAATGTAATATAATAGTTTATTATCTCTTCTTAATCATCTTTTCAAATAACGGCACGAGTTTTTCAACACCATCTTCCAATGGAAGAATCACCGGTATACCCAGTTCATTTTCTTTTGTTGTTGCCCATTCGCGGGCTTCTGCTTCTTTCATCTTTAATGAATTTACTGTTACGGCTACTGTTGGTGCGCCATAGATTTTGATGAGGTCAATTTCATCTTTCACATCCGGAATAGTGGCTTTGTAATTTTCAAGGCCTTTGTATTTTTTACGTGGTGGGTTATGCTGTAGTATGGCTGCATCGGCATCGGCACTCACGATCCATTCTGACCCGGCTGGTCCGCTCGGGTTTCTTAAACTGGATTGACCTTCTATGAAAATAATATCGGGTTTAGCTTCGCGCCAGCATTTTACAATGGCGTGTTCCATCTCACCTGAAATAAAATCGTTGAGTGTGCTGTCGAAAATAAAACCATACTTCGCTCCTTGCATCCATCCGGTTTGGCCGGTGTAAATCATTTCTGCTTTGTAGCCTGCTGCGCGCATGGCTTGCATCAAAAAGCGGGTGGTCGTGCGTTTACCTAAGGCACAGTCGGTGCCAAGAACGGCAATCTTCGGGCATTTTACTTTGCTGATATCGCCTGACCAGAAATGAAGGTCTTTAAACTTTTTAGGCTTGCGCACATCTACGATCTGCACTTTTTTCTTTTTAGCCAGTGCAACCAAATCCGGATGGTCTGAAACATAATCGTGCAGCCCGTTCACAATACCATAGCCCATGCTTATGGCCTCGCGCAACATGGCCTGAAATTCTTTGGGCAGCACACCGCCTTTGGTGGCTACTCCGATAATGCAAAACTTGACTTTCTTTTTTGATTGTTTGGCAAACTCTTTCAGTGAGGCATACACCGGTATATTTCTTTTTTTTCCATCCAGCACCTCACCGGCATCTTGGCCGGGATGTTTTTTGTCGATGACACCAAGAATGTTGAACCGCTCGGTTCCGCGGATCAGACCATGAGCCGTTTTACCGTGTTCTGTATTTAAGTAACCGGCCGTGATGATGAGAGCATTGCTTTTTGGCATAGGGTAGATTTTAGCGTGCGAAAATACGTTGAAAGTTTGTTGTTGCGCAAGTGGTTAGTGATCGTAATGTAACCGAAAATTGGAAAGATCAGGGGTTTGCTTGCGTTTTCGTTTCAACTCATATTTATAAACCATCTTTCCCAGGTTTTTCATAAACGGGTAGCCGAGTTCTTTGTATTCATACGTGCTGTCGTTGTAGATACCATCGGTATTGGTATTGATTACGGCCGAAAGCATAAATTCAATATTGTTTTTAAAATCAACGATATAGGCATTATCCAGCAAATACCCGTAGGCATCTCCTACTTTATTGAAAATGCGGATGTGGTCAGGAATTTTACCATGACCATCGCCATGCATCAAGAATTTGCAGTAAGCATCAATATAGTTTTTGTCATTTTGATAAGCCGGGTACTTTGTTTCGCGTGGCAACTGCGACATGTATTTCATAACAAACTGGTGTTGGCTTTCAGTGAGGTTAAATCGTTTTTTAGGATTGATCATTTCTGGGAATAACACTGCTTTCAAAATTTCCTGTTGTTCTTGCAGCGGGTAAAAATTTTTGTAAGTAAAATTGAAAGGCCGATGAATAATCTTACCGTCTTTTTCATACCCTATGCCTTTGAAGACCTTGCGGGTGGGTTTGATGGAATCAGGATTAATGAGCATGGGCTGAGAATAAATCAATGAATCGTGGCGAACAAAACGAACGGCTTCGGTGTGCCGGTTTTGGTCAGGTGTAAGTGGCCGCTCAAGCCGGTGGAGTACACGCATATTGTATCCTTTGGCTTTAAGTCGTTCATTCGTTTCTTTTTGCCCAACAAACTCATACAGTCGGTTAAACGCATCATTGTCACTCACAATTAAGATTTTTTTAGCATAATGAGCCACAGACGGTAACCCGTTTTCTGAAGTGGAGTCTTTTTTGACCGAAAACTGCCCGGCATAAACACTGTCATTAAACATGGGTGTAAATTCATTCAGTCCGCGTATCTGCAGCTGGTTCAATTTTTCAAAAGCCAGCAAAACCTGAGGTAACTTCACTGTGCTGGCCGGATAAAAATAATTAGTTGAGTCAACATTAAAATAAAATGATTTGAAATGGGCGCGATTCAGAGAGTCACGGTTGATCTGCGTATAAATGATTTGTACCTGCAGCGTGTCGCGGTCTTTTAATATGCGTTTAAATTGGTGCGGGTGTTGCTTCATCATGTTTTCCACCAGTGCCTGGTTTTCAGTCAACCGTGGAGTACACGAAGTAACCGCCCACCCCACTACTGCTGCTGCTATAATTTTTTTCATGTATAAGATTCGTTCTTTCAATTATCTTTGAAAAACAAGGTAGCAATTTATTGAAATACGATGAGCAGGATTTATTTGGTCTTATTTTTATTTCTGTTTTTCCAAACGGGCCACGCACAAGATAGGCGGGCAAAGTGGGTCGATAGTATTTTTAACAAACTTTCAAAAACTGAAAAAATCGGACAACTCATTTCTGTTTCCTACGCTTCAAACTCTTCTACTGAAGAGGCAAAGTTGCTAACCGAACTGGTACATGAAAATAAAATCGGAGCGTTAACCCTGGCACACGGCAGTCCGGTTTTTCAGGTAAAATTTGTCAACACCATTCAATCATTAGCCAAAATACCGGTGCTGATCGGTGCCCAACTTTCTGACGGGTTGCCATCGGTGATGGACAGCACCATGAGTTTCTATAATCCGGCTGTAGTAAACGCGCTTACCAATGACACCCTGGTAAGTGAACTGAATGCAGAGATTGCCCGACAAATAAAATTATTGGGTATTAATCAAGTCATAAAAAAAAGAGCAGAACCCCTGACTGACTTAACCCCGTTTCAAGATAAAAAAAATGGTGACTTAGAATTGCAGAGGCTGATAGCCAACTCTGAATTTATTTTTTTGTCTCCTTCATCTGTTGATCCGTTTATCAAATTGGTTTTAAAGACAACGAAGAAAAAGAATTTTCCTGTTTTCCTTCTTGATAGCGCTGCGAAAAAAATCCTGACAAAGAAGTACGAAGCTCATGTTGATCATTTTGAAAAACTATCAACGGATAATTTAATTGAAAAACTTCACCAGCCCTCAGCCCTCTTGTTGAAAGAACAAATAGCGGCTGCTTCAATAAAAATTGCCGGCAATGCAGCAGGAGTAATTCCAGTCAAAAGACTGGATGACAAAACATTTTCAGTAATTAACATTGGTGAGCCTGACGAAAATGAATTTACCCGGTATCTGCAAAAATATGCAGCGTTTAATCCTTTATCCATAAAAGCCTTGGCCGACACATCAATCATTCATTCACAAGTAAAAGCATCTGATTTTTTAGTCATTGGTTTGTTTTCTAAAGTGCTGGCTGAACAACCCGCTGTCAAAAACCTGATTGGCCGGTTGAGCAAGCAACACCAAATCAGTATTTGTCAGTTCTATACGGCCGATTCTGTTTATACAAAAAATTTGCTCGTAATACTATGTCATGATCGTGCAGAGGGAATTCCCAAAGCAGCCGTTGAAAAAATTTTTGGCGGAAGCCAATGGAATCGTTTCTCTTATGCCATACCTGAGGATGGTGGCATGGATAGCCACACCTTGGATAAGATTGAATCAATAGCCAACGAAGCCATTGCCATGGGCGCTACTCCGGGCTGCCATGTACTCATTGCCCGCCACGAAAAAGTGGTGTACGAAAGATCATTTGGCTCGCTCTCCTATAACAAAAAAAATCCGGTTACTGATGAAACAATTTACGACCTCGCCTCGGTTACAAAAGTTTCGGCAACCCTACAGGCCATCATGTACCTCTACGACAAAGGGATGATTGACCTCAACAAAAAAGCTTCGGTGTATTTGCCCGAATTGAAAGGCTCAAACAAAGAAGACATGATCATCAAAGACATTCTTACTCACCAAGCCGGGCTTTGGCCGTACCTGCCTTTTTGGGAAAAGACTGTAAAAGACTCAGTAGTACACAATATCTATTACGGCCACAAAGCAAGCCCTGATTTTCCCTTCCCGGTTGCTGATCATTTGTTTGCCGCCAAGTCAATGAAAGACTCGTTGTGGCAATGGATCATTAAATCCAAGATTCGTGATAAGTCTGCCCGATCGGTTTATGATTACCGATACAGCGACATGGGGTTTTACATCATGCAGCACCTGGCCGAAAAAATGCTGAATATGCCGTTAGAAATTTTTCTGCAAAAAATAATTTACCAGCCCATCGGGGCATATACTACTGGCTACTTGCCGTTGCAAAAGTTTCAACCCGATCGAATTGCACCCACCGAAAATGACACGCTCTTTAGAAAAAGTTTGTTGGTGGGCTATGTTCATGATCAGGGTGCGGCCATGCACGGAGGCATTGCCGGTCATGCCGGGCTATTCAGTTCGGCCAACGACCTTGCCAAACTTGGTCAGCTCTGGCTGAACAAGGGCAGTTATGGAGGTGTGCAAATTTTTAAACCCGAAACGGTTGATTTCTTTACGGCCAAGCAGTATGAAGGCAGCAGGCGCGGACTTGGTTGGGACAAACCCGTGCTCAACGACTGGAGCAGCCCCACTTCGTTATTTGCTTCATCCAAAACATTTGGTCACACCGGCTTCACTGGCACGTGCATTTGGGTAGACCCTGAGTTTGATTTGATTTATGTTTTTCTTTCTAACCGGGTCAATCCTGATATGAACAATGCAAAACTCATCCGTGCCAACATTCGTCCGCGCATTCAAGACGTAGTTTATCAATCCATCTTTAATTATTGCAAATAGACGCCTTCGGTGAGTTCGTTGTTTAATAAATTATCGTTTTGCTTTGCGCCTTTCACGCATGTCTTCTATGCGTTGTTTTTTTGCTGCTGCATAAGCGGTGTATTGATCGGCCGTTAAAACACTTTTAAGCTCGGCATCTTTTTGCTGATTTTCTGCCTGGATATCTTTCCATAAAGCTTTGCGGTCGTTTTGCACTGAGTCTTTTGTTTCGTGCATCAGGTTAATGTATTTCAGGTTTATCGCATACACTTTTGTTTTTTGGTCAGGCGATAATTTTACGGTTTGATCAACCCAGTTGGTCAGGCGCTGGGCACGTTGTTCTGGTGTAGCCCTTGGCCGGGTGCGCCCGCCCTGAGCAATTGAACTGTACGCCAAACCTATGATGGCAATGAGCAAAAAGTATTTTTTCATAGAAGTCATCTTTTGAATTTTAAACTCAATAGACTAAAGTTGCAATAAAAAGTTTAATCGACTATTAAAATAAAATAAAAGAATAAGCGGCCGTGAAACTAAATAGAACGTAAAAAGGTTAATAAAACGTAAAATTCAATTTTTGAAACACATTAATATAGGTATTGTTTGCTACCCCACCTTTGGCGGTAGCGGTGTAGTGGCCACCGAACTGGGCAAAGCCTTAGCTAAAGAAGGACACAAAGTTCATTTCATTACCTACAACCAACCCAGCCGGTTAGATTTTTTGAATGAAAATCTGTTTTATCACGAAGTGGAGTTTCGGTCGTACCCTTTGTTTGAATATCCTCCGTACGAGTTGGCATTGGCCAGCAAAATGGTAAGCGTGGTAAAAAACGAAAAGCTGGATTTGTTGCACGTACACTATGCCATTCCTCATGCGTCAGCCGCATACATGGCCAAACAAATTTTAAAGAGCCAGGGAATTTACATTCCGGTAGTCACCACCCTGCACGGTACTGACATTACCCTGGTGGGCCGCGATGCTTCGTACGAGCCGGTGGTTACTTTCAGCATTAACCAATCAGATGGCGTTACTTCTGTTTCGCACGACTTAAAAAAAGAAACCTACGAATTTTTTGATATTCAAAAACATATTGAAGTCATTCCCAACTTCATTGATTTAGAAAAATTTAAAAAGCAAAAGAAAGATCACTTTAAAAAAGCCATTTGTCCACACGGTGAAATGTTAATTGTACACACGTCTAATTTTCGCAAGGTAAAACGGGTGGGCGATGTGATCAGTATTTTCAGCAACATTCACAAAGAAATTCCGTCCAAACTTTTAATGATTGGCGATGGGCCCGAGCGGAGCGGAGCCGAGCAACTGTGCCGCGAAATAGGTATTTGTGATGACATCCGTTTCTTGGGCAAACTGGAGGCGGTGGAAGAAGTTCTTTCGGTGGCCGATTTATTTTTGATGCCCTCCGAAAAAGAAAGTTTTGGCCTGGCCGCTTTGGAAGCCATGGCGTGCGAAGTACCTGTGATCAGCTCCAACTCAGGTGGGTTGCCTGAGTTGCAAGTGCAGGGCGTTACTGGTTTTATGAGCAACGTAGGCGACATAGAAGACATGACCCGAAAGGCTTTGTTCATTCTCGATAAAAACAATTTGCCTTCGTTCAAAGCCAGCGCACTAAAACGTGCCCAGGAGTTTGACATCTCAAATATCCTTCCGCAATACGAAAATTATTATCAGCAAATTTTGGAGTTAGCCAAACAACAAGAAGCTGTTTAGAAAAATAAAAAGGTGATACCGCACGGTACAGGTTTTATGATGTTGAATTAAATTTGCAGCAGTTGAGAATTATGGAAACGATCAAGCCACAAGCCAAGGGAACAAAACGACTTTTTAAAAATCCCATTTTAGAAAAAATGACGCATACCCACATTTCCGTGCCACTGGTCATTTTCTTTTTGTACTCTTCGGGTCTTTTGTATTGGAGCATCACCCACACCAGCCTTTCAGTGGGTATTACCCTGGTTATGTTTTTTTTCGGGCTGCTCTTCTTCACATGGGTAGAATACGTGGTGCACCGGTATGTTTTTCACATGTCAACGCAAACTGAGAAACGAGCTGAAATGCAATACATCATACATGGGGTACACCACGAATATCCGAAAGACAAAAGCCGGCTGGCCATGCCTCCCGTACTTAGCCTAACAATTGCTACTCTTTTACTTTTTATTTTTCGCCTGATCCTGGGAGACTTGGTATTTTCTTTTTTGCCGGGCTTTATCGTGGGCTACGCGCTTTACCTGCTTATTCATTATATGATTCATGCTTTTCAACCTCCTAAAAATTTTTTTAAACTGCTTTGGGTCAATCACAGCATCCATCATTATAAAACGGATGAAGAGGTGATTTTTGGTGTGTCTTCTCCCTTATGGGATTATGTGTTTGGCACAATGCCAAAAAAAAAGAAAGTCTGATCTAAAAAAAGCCGCCCCTTGCGGAAACGGCTTTTCGATCAAAACCAACCAACAACACTAATCAATTTTGCTCTGTTATTTTTTGACGTATTCAAACTCCTGAACGTATTCTCCTTTTGATATTTTAATGGTGTAGGTACCCGCCTTCACATCCTGAAAGTTGATCACCATTTTTCTTCTCATCAGTGTTTGGCAACTCACACAGTCACCGTTAACAGCCAATACCTCCACATGCGCATACTGCCAGGGTTTGCTCACTTTAAATGCAAACAGGTTATTTCCTTTCTGAGTAATAAGTTGTACCGGCTTTTCCTTATGGGTGGCAAACACCGTAACAGAGGTGGTAAACAAGCTTAAGCAAATAATAATAGCAATAGCGGCTTTCATGGGTTTTCGTTTTTTTCGAAATCACGAAATGCTAATTCTATACCATTCAAAAAAGCATTGATTTTAGTTTAATTTATACGATTTGCTTTGCCTGCGAATCCCTTTTTGGGAACGAGTTTCCCTCAAATCAATTCTTGAGAAGGATTCCAAAACTTTTTTTCAAAGTCAACAACCTGATCATTTTTAACTTTCACCCCTTCCTTTTCCAACAACCGCTGCATGGTGACAGGTGTTTTAAAGTGGTGCTTACCCGTGAGGAGTCCCTGGCTATTAATTACCCGGTGAGCCGGGATGTTTTTATCCGTAAGGGTGGCGTTCATTGCCCAGCCCACCATTCGTGCGCTCATTTTTGTACCAAGGTATTGGGCAATTGCCCCATAACTTGTAACGCGGCCTTTGGGGATAAGCCTGACTACCTGGTGCACTTCTTCGAAGAAATTTGTCCGGTCGTATTTTTTCGTTGAATCTGCTTTTTTTTCTTTCAATGAGTTTCGCCCGGCCATAAAATGGTTTTATAAAGATTCTAAACCCTTACCTTTGCTGACTCAAATTTAGTCAGCAAAATGAATGTTCGTCTCACACTTGTTTTTTTTATTCTCATTATTCAATGGGGGTTCTCGCAGCAATTGATTTTTCCTTCAACTGCAAATTGGAACACCCTTAAAGAAGGACAGACCCTTACCTTTCAGGTAAAGTCAGGCGAAACCATAAACCCGAAGTTTTCACTTCAGGGCATAAATGGGTATACGATACAGTTTGATACACTGGGAAATTTTTCGTGGACTCCTTCTTACGATTTGGTAGATCGGCTCGAAAAACAAAAAGAAATTAATTTGATTTTCCAGGCTGAATGGAAAGACGGGCGAAAAATTAATGCTCCCATCACCTTCACGGTGCTGCACCAAAATCGCCCGCCAGAGGTGAGTGAGCTTCCTATTTTTTATGTGAAGCAAGCCACACTTAATAAATATCAAGTTCCGTCAGACTATGTACATGACCCGGATGACGATCCTCTTGTCTTTAAGATTTCTCCTGCCCAACTGCCTGAAGGGATGACCTTGAACTCAACCGGAATGATCTCGTGGACACCCTCACGCAAGCAATTCATCGACTTAAAAAATAATCCGCTCACGGTAGAGTTTACTGTACAAGACCAACCGGAAAAAGCCGAGGCCATTGGCAAAGTGAAAGTAATGCAAACCCAGCAAGATCTACCCCCTGAGTTATTGCTCGTGCCCAGCGACTCAGTTATTTCAATCAAAGAAAACGAACGGGTTAATTTTAAAATTTATGTGTCAGATCCTAACGGAGATGATGATGTGGGTAGTGCCGGCTTTCTTTCGTCAGACGAACGCGTGGCAAAAAATTCATTGAAAGAAAATACCAAAGTTCAATACGAATTTACCTGGTCGCCCGGATATTCATTTACTGATGATGCTGAAAAAGAAAAAACCGTTGAACTGATATTTTTTGCGCTGGACAAATCCAACAACCGCATTCAACGAAAAGTAAAAGTAAAAGTATCGGATACCGAAAACTTGGAAGAGAAAGACAAGTTTCTCTATCAAAAATACAGGGCTACCTTGGTGCAGGCCAAAGCCTTGATTGCACAACTAAATGAAAAACACAAATCGCTGGAGCGTGCTTATCATCAAGCCAAAAAAGGAAAAAAGAATCGTTCAATATTCGGGGCCTCTATCGGTGCAGGCACAGCTGTTTCTTCTGCTTTGATTACCAATCCGTCAGCGATCAAACCGGTTACGGTAATTGGTGGATCAACCACTGCCACCATTGGCACACTTGAAGCGGCCGAAGTACTGGGTAAATCTAAAAACGACATTCTGGAGTTGATCAAAACAGAAACAGAAATACGAAACCAACTTCAGCTGGAGGGGGAACTCTTTGCCCGAAAATATGCGCTGAAATCAAACCGAAGATCAGGTGAATTTGACAACGATCGCGATAAGTTTTTACCCATTATCAACCATCAAAAACTGGCTACGCTTGAGCTGGATGCTTCTCATTCGTTAAACGCTAACTACACCGACAAAGAAATCAAAAGGACGTTTGCTGATTTTAGCGAAGAGCAATAGCCAGCATCAGGCGTCTAACTTCCACCAGGTTTTATTCGGGTAAGACGAACCTACAATTACTGGTTCTCCAATCATCGGAGTGGTGATCGGCTGACCGAGTTCATTGGCTTTGATCACTACGCGCTTAATCGGATCGTCCCAGTCATGAAAGGCCAGATCAAACTTAGCCCAATGTACGGGCATCAGCATTTTTGCGTTTACATCTTTTGCTGCCTGCACGGTTTCTTCGGGCAACATGTGGATCAATGGCCAATCCTTTCCGTACTGTCCGCATTCAAGTATCGCCACCTCAAACGGGCCTAGTTTATCCCCAATCTTTTTAAAATGATCGCCATATCCTGAATCTCCTCCAAGCAACAACCGGTGGCCATGTATGTTCAATGCAAACCCACTCCATAACGTTTGGCCTCGTTTAAAACTGCGTCCTGAAAAATGACGTGCCGGCACTGCGGTGAATTTTATTTCACCAGCATACGTTTTTGTTTCCCACCAATCGAGTTCGGTTATTTTTTCCGGAGGTACACCCCAGTATTCTAAATGCTCGCCTACCCCCAACGACACACAAAATTGCCTGGCCGTGTGGGCGAGTTTTTTTATGCTTTCGTAATGCAGGTGGTCATAGTGATCGTGTGTGAGCAGCACCACATCTATAGCTGGCAAATCTTCTATTGAATAAATATCTGTTCCCTTAAACGGCTTTACCAAAAATGAAACGGGCGATGCATTGCCCCTCATAACCGGGTCAACCAGTATAGTACTATTTTTTGATTGAATAAAATACGAAGAGTGTCCAAACCAAACGATGGTCGGCATTTCAGCTTTCAGAGTATTTAAATCTGTTTTATCAGAAGGAAGAATCTGAGGGGGTTTTACCGAAGCAGGCTTATTAAACGAATTGACAATCATGTTTATATAGGATGCTTCCGGACGCATCACTGATGTTTCTTCAAGGTTTTGAAAGGATCCGTTTTTGTAATGGGATAAATTGATAATCCGTTGCTTTCGTCTGCCCGTAGGATTTTTACCAAACGTGTTACGCTGAAAAAAAGCTATGACCCCCACAGCGCCTAGCGTAAGAATCACAAGGAATAAATACATACCAACTTATTTTATTTTATAATTGATAGACGCAGGCCAATCAATTTTTATTTTTTTTAAGTCCTGTTTTTTTAGTCTGAGTACATCTTTTCATAGTATTCATCTGCCATTCTTCCGGAATCGAATTGAGGCACCACTTCTTTCGCTGCTGTTTTTACCAACTTGACCCATTTGGCTGGCGACTTGTAATACGTGGGTATTACTTCCTTTTCTAAAAGGTCATATAAATTATTTGCTTCGATCCGGTCTCGCTCATCAACCGGCAGTTGATCATTGGCTGTTTGAATGATAAAACAATTTTTCCCATGCCTGGCAAACTCGGGCACCCAGCCATCGGGGATGGAGACATTCACGCTCCCGTTCATGGCGGCAGTCATGCCCGAAGTTCCTGATGCTTCATGGTAAAGCCTCGGGTTATTGAGCCACACATCCGATCCTCTTTTCAAATAGCCAGATAGCCAAAGCTCGTAGCCCGTCAATATTGCACAGCTGGGTAAGCTCTTGGTCTTCCAGTAAATGTCATTAAAAATGGCAATGGCACCATCGTCTTCCGGGTAAGGCTTGCCCGCCCAAATCACTTGCACGGGGTACTCTTTGTTGGTTACCATCTTCTCAAATCGGGCAAAGTCGCTGAGCAGTAAGTTGGCTCGTTTGTAAGCCGCAAATCGCCTGGCCCACACAATGGTGAGTACATTGGGGTCGAGTAGTTTGCCGGTCTGGTTGGCAACGATGCTAAACAACTTTTGTTTAAGTTCTTTCTTCCGTTTCTGCAGCATTTTATCATGGTCTGAATCAATCGCTTTTTTTAAATCCTGATCAGCCCAGTACTTGTGATTTTGAGCATTGGTGATGGCGGTAATCTCACAAATTCCGTCAAACTCCTTCCACATTTTTTGAGATACCTTTCCATGCAGTTGAGATACGCCATTGGCCTTTCGTGCCATGCGCAATGCTGCGAGTGTGTAGTTTAGTGTGTGCTCATCCGGTGCCGTAATTTTATGCATGGTCTTTTCATCTGCCTCTTGAAAAAAGCCCAGCACTTCCAGGGTGCGTACGGAGTGTTCTTCGTTGCCTGCTTTCTCAGGTGTGTGGGTAGTAAACACTACCCGCTTTTTTACTTCATTTAGATCATTGTATTTTTTGAGTAAGTAAAAACACAGTGGTAACGCATGGCCTTCGTTCATGTGGTACACTTCAGTTTCGCGTTCCAGCTCATCCATAAGTTTTGCCCCTCCCACTCCCAATAAAATGGACTGGGCAATGCGTGCCGACTCGTGTGAATCATACAACCGGTGGCAAATGGTTTGAGCGAGATAATCGTTTTCGGCTACATCGGTGCTCAGTAAAAAAACAGGAGCCGACTGAAATACCTCGGGCTTTAACAACCACACTTTTACATGCACGGGATGATTGTGAATGGAAATCGTAAAGAGAATTCCGGTGTCAGTTAAAAACGAATAATCTTTCTGAACATAATCAACCGCCAGGGTTCCGTCTTTGTTTGGCTTTTGGTCATAGTATCCGTACTTCCACAAAATGCCGATGCCAATCATATTTTGCTTTAGCTCATAGGCACTGCGCATGTGCGAGCCGGCCAGGAAACCGAGTCCACCGCTGTAAATTTTCAGCGGCTGCTCGATGGCAAACTCCATTGAAAAATAAGCCACCGGTTTGGAATATTTTTTGTCAAATTTGTACGGGAAGAGATTGAAAAGCTGAGCCATTAATTAATTTGAGTTTTTGGTTAAGCCGCGAAGCTAATACAAGATGCGAATATGCAAACAACGAAGTGTATTTTTGGTTATGCAAACGTTTGTGCCGTTTAGTCAAAGTTTCAATGAAAATAGAAATTGCTCGTACCTCTGATGCTGTCGAGCTGGCCAGGTGTGCCAAATTAATGGCCTCATCTGACCCCTGGCTCACTTTAAAGCGGACGTATAGCGACTGCTTGAAATCTCTTGAAGGAAATTTCAGAGAGGTATATATAACCCGCCAAAACACCGAGCTGCTTGGCGTGATGGTGCTGCAGATGCAAGGCAGCTTCTCGGGATATTTGCAAAGTATTTGTGTTTCTGCCAACATGCGCGGGTTGGGGTTGGGGAAAAAAATGATTCAATTTGCTGAAGAACGGGTTTTTAAATGTTCCCCCAATTTTTTTCTGTGTGTTTCTGATTTTAATACCGAAGCGATAAGACTGTACGAAGAGTTGGGGTATGTGCGCATTGGTGAAATCAACGATTTTGTTGAAAAAGGATTTCATGAAATTCTGATGCGAAAAACCATCGGTTCGTGGAATGAATTTAAAAAATGACCTCGCCACCATTCACCCGTGCTCATTATTTTTGTCGCTTAATTTTTTTTAATGAATTCTTTTGCTTTTGTATTTGATATGGACGGTGTGATTGTTGACACCAACCCCTTTCATAAAATAGCCCTTAAACAATTTGCCGAAAAATACGGCTACACGCTTTCAGAAGAAGAGTTAGTAAAAAAAATCTATGGCCGCACCAACAAAGAATGGATTGCCAATTTATTTCAGCGCTCCATGTCACCGGCTGAACTCTCACACTATGGCGAAGAGAAAGAAGCCCTGTTCAGGGCTATTTATGAAAAAGATATTGTAGAGGTAAAAGGGCTGACTTCATTTTTGAAAGAAGCATTCCGATTGGGAATTACTATGGCCATCGGCACATCCGCTCCGCGCAGCAACGTGGATTTTGTATTGAAGCATACAGGCATTGAAAAATTCTTTTCCTCCATTCTGGACGAATCACATGTTACACATGGCAAGCCCAATCCTGAAATTTATATCAACTGTGCAAAAGTTTTGAACATGCCCACTTCGCACTGCATTGTGTTTGAAGATTCTCTTTCAGGCATTGCTTCGGGCAAAGCTGCCGGCTGCCCGGTAGTAGGTGTTGCTACTACACACACGGCTGCAGAACTTGGAACAAAAGTGGTAATTAAAGATTTTACGGAGATGACTGCGCAAGAAATTATCAGCGCATATTCTTAATTCTCGTCTATAAACCGCTTCGTGATCGGTTGATACGAATCAATTCTTCTATCGCGCATAAATGGCCAATGCACACGCACGCTGTCGGTACGATCAAGATCTATTTCTGTGACTGTAACTTCTTCTTGGTCGTGCGAAGCGAGATACAACAATCTGCCAAGCGGATTGGCCACAAATGAACCTCCCCAAAATTTCATCGCTCCGTTTTGTTCAAGCCCAACCCTGTTCACACTTACCACATGCACACCATTGGCTACTGCATGACTGCGTTGAATGGTTTGCCAAGCGTTGTACTGCTCACTATTAGTAGCTTCATCTTGCGAAGTGGCCCATCCAATGGCGGTTGGGTAAAATAAAATCTCCGCGCCCATTAAAGATGTGATGCGTGCCCCTTCCGGGTACCATTGATCCCAGCAAATCAAAACTCCGATGGTGGCAAATTTTGTTTTGAAGATTTTATACCCAAGATCGCCCGGGGTGAAATAAAATTTTTCGTAGTAAGCCGGGTCATCAGGGATGTGCATTTTACGATACTTGCCAAGGTATGTTCCATCGGCATCTAACACAGCCGTGGTGTTGTGATAAATGCCTTGTGCCCGTTTTTCAAACAACGAAGCAATGATGACTACGCCAAGTTCTTTTGCAACTGTCGACAGTTTATCGGATGACGGACCGGGAATTGATTCGGCCAATTTAAAATTTTCATAATCTTCCACATCGCAAAAATAAAGTGACGTGAATAGTTCTTGCAGGCAAACAATCTGTGCACCTTTTTGCGCGGCTTCACGAATTTTAATTATTGCTTTCGCAAGGTTTTCTTCTTTGTTGGCGGTGCAGCTCATCTGCACGGTTCCGATTTTCACAAGTTTTGACACGCTGTTATATTTTCACAAAACTACAATCGTAATTGAGAAATCTAAAATCATTTTACTGCCCTCACCATTTCTCTTTTACCCGGAGGGCCGGGCAGTGTTTCAACGGTAAGTCTTAATGTTTTCAAATCTCTTTTAAGCTGGCCTTTGGCACAATAGGTAACAAATACACCACGCGGTTTTAATGCATTAACTGTTTTTTCTAAAACAGAAAGTTTCCACATGTCGGGTTGCTTGGCCGGTGCAAAGGCATCAAAAAAAATGATTTCAAAAGTTTCGTTCGGTAATTCAATTTCGTAAATAGATTGTTCTGTTTTTTTTAAACAAAAAAAATCATTGATTTGAATTGATTCTTCCCACGGGCTTGCATGAATCTCTTGAAAAAGAGTTTTTCCGTTACTAAAGAAAATCAAGTCTGCATAGTTCAATTGGCCGGCTATTTCTTTTTTAACCGGAAATGCTTCGATGGAGGTATACTTAATTTTTATTTTATTTTTTGTTGCAAACTCTAATGCCAGCAGCACATTTAATCCGGTGCCCAATCCCACTTCAAAAATATTTACACTTTGCGTTTTATTTTCATTCAAAAAATATTCAAGTCCGTTTTTTATAAAAACATATCTCGACTCTTGAATGGCTCCGTGGGTAGAATGATAGGTTTCGTTTAATATTTCATTCAGTAAAGAATGAGAACCATCTTTTGTTTCGATGATTTTTATTGAATTCATTTTTTCGAAATCAATGCAACGGCATAGGCGTTCACACCTTCTTCGCGCCCCACATAACCCAGTCCTTCGTTGGTGGTGGCTTTGATCGAGACATCGTCTTCAGAAATATTCATCAACGGTGCCAGTGTTTTTTTCATTGCGGGGATAAACGGATTCACTTTTGGTTTTTCGAGTGTAAGCGTGCAGTCTACGTTTTCAATTTGCCATCCCCTTTCTGAGAGCATGCTTGTTATCTCTTGCAAAAAGAATTTTGAATCCTTCCCTTTCCAGCGTGGATCTTTGTTGGAGAAATGAAACCCAATATCTCCCAGGTTAGCGGCACCCAGCAAGGCATCGCAAATGGCGTGAATGAGCACATCGGCATCGCTGTGGCCAACGGCTCCTTTATCAGATGGTAGTTTGATTCCGCCCAGCCAGAAATCTTTTCCGGTTTCCAGTGGGTGCACATCAAAACCAAGGCCTACGCGCAGTTTCATTGGGTGGCGTGATAATACATGGTGCAGGAGTTATTTTCAGTAAAGATTTCTTGTGCTGTACGGTAAATATCCTCTTCCGATACATTTTCTGTTAATTCTATTTCCTGGTTTACCCGGTTAATGTCTCCGCACAACGAGGCGAAGGCCAGGTTCATGGCACGGTTCAAAATTTCCACTTCTCCAAAGATATGTGTGGAGAGTGCCTGATTTTTTACTTTTTGAAGTTCGTGTTTAGCCACTCCTTCGCTCACAATGGTCTGAAGAATTTTATCCACCTCCTTTTCTGCATCGAGTAAATCAATTCCTTCGCACACTCGCCCGCTTACCACTAACAATCCCGGGTCAATTGTGCCCGTTACAAAAGAGGAGATGGATGCAAAGATTTCTTTTTCTTTTACCAGTGTGCGATACAACCGGCTGGATTCGCCCCGGCTTAGCACATCGCTCAATAAATCTGAAGCATAGTAATCGGGGTGAAACCGGCCAGCCATGTGAAAGGTTTTGTACAAGGCGTTAGCCGGAACTTTTGCGTACACATGTTCTGCGCGTTTGTGTGTGTGTCGGGGCTCGTGTGCCAAATTTCTCGTTTTCTTTTTTCCGGCCGGAATGGGTGCAAACCATTTCTCTGATAATTTCTTCACCTGATCTACCGTTACATTGCCTGCCACAACCAGCACGGCATTGTTAGGAGTATAGTGGGTGAAGAAAAATTTTTTTACATCATCCATCGTAGCATTTTCGATGTGAGAAATTTCTTTGCCAATGGTTGCCCATTGATACGGATGTGCCTGGTAGGCCAACGGTCGAAGTTTGAGCCACACGTCTCCGTACGGTTGATTCAAGTATCGTTGTTTAAACTCTTCAATCACCACTTTGCGTTGCACTTCCAGCACCTTGGGGTCAAACGACAAACTCAGCATGCGGTCGCTTTCCAGCCAAAACCCGGTTTCAAGATTCGATGCGGGTACTGTCAGATAATAATTGGTAATGTCGGTGTTGGTAAAGGCATTGTTTTCACCGCCTACCAATTGTAACGGTTCATCATAGCTGGGAATATTTTTTGAGCCGCCAAACATCAGGTGTTCAAATAAATGAGCGAAGCCTGTTTTATTTGGGTCTTCATCGCGTGAGCCCACATCGTATAAAATATTCATCACGGCAATTTGTACGGAATGATCTTCGTGTACAATCACCCGCAGGCCGTTGTCGAGGGTAAATTCGTTAAACAAAATCATAGCTGCCCAAAATTACCTTTGTTTTTGTAAATCGTACAGTAAAAGATTTTGTCTTTCCATAATAAATAACAACCTTGACCTACTTATGAGAGAAACCACCTTCCGATTTTCTGAAAGCCCGGAACCCCATCGCATTCGCACGCTCCTGATTTTAAAACAATATCCCGATGTAAAAAAACTGATGGGCAAAAACCCTGCGACCATTTTTGCCATAGCAGGGCTGGTTGGAGGCATGATCGGTCTTTCGTACTGGGTAAAAGACAGTGCCTGGTGGGTTGTTTTTCTGGTAGCCTATTGTGTGGGGGCGTTTTTCAATCACGCGCT
Source organism: Bacteroidota bacterium (assembly GCA_018266435.1). GTDB lineage: Bacteria > Bacteroidota > Bacteroidia > Cytophagales > Cyclobacteriaceae > ELB16-189. The sequence goes on from JAFEAL010000002.1 coordinate 26,445, forward strand.
GTTTGTGATGATTCACGAATGTTCGCATCATTTGCTTTTTAAAAATAAATCAATGAACCGGCTGGCCGCTATTGTGGCCAACCTGCCTCATGTTTTTCCATCAGCCATTTCATTTGAACGCTACCATATCAAACACCATTCGTTTCAGGGTGTGCATGAACTGGATGCCGACCTGCCTGATTTTTGGGAAGCCAAATTGTTCAACAATACAGTGATCGGAAAAGCATTTTGGCTGTTGCTCTTCCCGGTATTTCAGGTGATCCGCACGTTTCGTTTGAAAGAAATCAAACCGGTGGATGGATGGATAGTTACCAATTGGATTATTCAAATTGCCTTCAATGTAGCACTCTGGGTTTTCTTCGGACCAAAAGCACTGCTGTTTATGTTACTGAGTTTCTTTTTTTCGGTAGGCCTGCACCCGTTGGGTGCCCGGTGGATTCAAGAACATTACCTGACACTGAGTGAAACACAGGAAACATACAGTTATTATGGAGGATTGAATGCCGTAGCATTTAATGTAGGCTACCACAACGAGCACCACGATTTTCCTTCCATCCCGTGGAATAAATTACCTAAGCTAAAGCAAACGGCCCCTGCATTTTATGATTCATTGCTCGCTCACCGGTCTTGGACAAGGCTTTTTTTTCGCTTTTTGTTCGATAAAAATATTTCACTCTACTCGCGCATTACCCGCAACGAGCGTGGCAAAGTAAAACTGAGCGATGAAAGCAAACCTGACGCTGAGTTCATTGCAGAAAAAGTGATTTAGGTAAAGTACTTCGTACGTTAACGATCTCGTTTTAACTTTACGCCTTTCCTAGGAACTATGAAATTCTCACGCAATAAATATTCAGACGAAACGCTCATTGAGCTATATGAGCGATTACTCAAACCCCGGTTGATCGAAGAAAAAATGCTGATCCTGCTTCGCCAAAACAAAATCAGTAAATGGTTTAGCGGTATCGGGCAGGAGGCCATCTCAGTGGGCATCTGTGCGGCATTGGACAAAGACGAATACATTTTGCCCATGCACCGTAACCTGGGCGTGTTTACGGGTCGTGATATGCCCTTCGAAAAATTATTTGCCCAATGGCAAGGCACTTTAAGCGGCTACACCCAGGGCCGCGACCGCTCGTTTCACTTTGGCACCAACGAGCACCACATCGTGGGTATGATTTCTCACCTCGGTCCGCAAAACGGTGTGGCTGATGGCATAGCCCTGGCCACCAAACTAAAAAAAGACAACCTGCCTGCCGGGCAAGCGGGCAAAGTTACCGTGGTGTTTAATGGCGATGGTGGTACCAGCGAAGGCGATTTTCATGAAGGCATAAACGTGGCAGCCGTGTGGGACCTCCCTGTAATTTTTGTCATTGAAAATAACGGCTACGGATTAAGTACACCAAGCAACGAGCAATTTCGTTGCAAACAATTTATTGATAAAGCCATCGGCTACGGCATCGAGGGCGTGCAAATAGATGGCAACAATATTTTAGAAGTGTACGACACAGTGAAAAACTTAGCAGAAAATATTCGTAAAAAACCGCGGCCTGTTTTGCTGGAGTGCCTCACCTTTCGTATGCGTGGCCATGAAGAAGCCAGCGGCACCAAATATGTGCCTAAGGAATTGATGGAAGCGTGGGCTAAAAAAGATCCGGTTGATAACTACGAAAAATATTTGCTGAATAAAAAAATCATCGATCAAAAGACAATTGACAGCATTCGTAAAAAAACAAAAAAAGAAATTGAAGATGGACTGGCTATTGCCTTCGCAGAAAAACTTCCTGAGGCCAGTACAGAAAAAGAAATGAACGATGTGTACGCCCCGTTCATCCCAGTAACCATTAATCCGTCATCAGAAAAAAAATCAGAAAAACGTTTCATTGATGCCATCAGTGACGGACTGCGGCAGAGCATGGAGAAATACACCAATCTGGTGTTGATGGGGCAAGATATTGCCGACTATGGCGGTGTGTTTAAAATCACCGAAGGTTTTGTAAAACAATTTGGCAAAGACCGCGTGCGCAATACACCACTTTGCGAGTCGGCCATTGTTGGGGCGGGGTTGGGGCTTTCCATTAAAGGCATGAAGGCCATGGTGGAAATGCAGTTTGCCGATTTTGTTACCGAAGGATTTAACCAGATCATAAACAACCTGGCCAAAGCACATTGGCGCTGGGGGCAAAATGCCGATGTAGTGGTGCGCATGCCTACGGGAGCAGGTACGGCCGCAGGACCATACCATTCACAGAGCAACGAAGCCTGGTTCTTCCACACGCCCGGGTTGAAAATTGTTTATCCGTCCAATCCTTACGATGCCAAAGGATTGTTGTGTGCGGCCATCGAAGACCCCAACCCGTATATGTATTTTGAGCATAAACTGCTATACCGCTCAGTAAAAGAATTCGTGCCCGATGATTATTATACAATTGAAATCGGCAAAGCAAAATTAGTGAGCGAAGGAAATGATCTCTCCATCATCACTTACGGTATGGGTGTGCACTGGGCAAACGAAATACTCACCTCGATGCCCGATGTAAAAGCCGATGTGCTCGACTTGCGCACCTTGTTGCCGTGGGACAAAGAAGCCGTGGAGCAAACCGTGAAAAAAACCAACCGCGTGTTGATTTTGCATGAAGATACCCTAACCGGAGGAATCGGGGCAGAGCTATCCGCGTGGATTACCGAGCATTGTTTTAACCACCTCGATGCACCCGTGATGCGTGTTGCCGGTTTGGATACAGCCATTCCATTTGCTCCTACCCTGGAAAATAATTTTTTGCCGAAAGGGCGGCTAAAGGGGAAGATTGAAGAGTTGATAAAATATTGATCCGTCAACGGTAAATTAACATTGCAATTAACAAATCTAAGACGGTGAAACTCGTTCCAACATTTCGTTGTCTCAACTTTCAAGAGTCCTTGGATTTTTATACCAAAATATTGGAGTTCAACATTGACTTTATTCATGAAACCCCTACGCCAGACCGAATTGTTCACTTTGCAGGATTAGACAAAAATGGTTGTGAACTGCATCTATCAGAACACCGTGGTGATGGGGTATTTGGCAGTGTAGCTTATGTACGCGTGGATGAAGTGGATGAGCTTTTCAAGCGGTTTGTCAGGAATGGATTACCAAAATCTCACAAAAAAGATTCGCCCGTGCATCACGAACCAACCGATCAAACGTGGGGCATGAGGGAGTTTTATGTAGATGACCCAAGCGGCAATACATTGCGCTTCGGCTGTGCTATTCGCGGCTGAGAAGTTCTGTCACAATTTCTTCCCATTCTTTGCCCAACCTGATCGTTGGAAATTGTTTGCCGGCACGAGTATACCAGTAGCGTGCATTTGATGGGTCTCCTTCCCTGCGGTGCAAGTACGCGTGCACCCATGAGCCGTCTTTACTTTCAATTTCCTGCGCCAGGGCGTGGGCATGTTCCCAGTTCTCTTTCGCCTCGTGCCACAATGCTTTTAGGAGCACAGACACCTGATCGGGGGGTTCATTGCCTTTAATGGATGACTTAAATTCTTCGAGGTTCATTTTCAATCACGTGTTCAAAGTAATCAGAATAAATGGGGCGAAACAATTTTTATTAACTTAGCCTGTTTAATTAAGAGACTAACCTTTTTTTGAACCACCAGAAAGCATATCGCTTTATTATACTAATGACCGCCCTGGTCATCGGTTCTTCTGTTTTTGCCCAAAATACAAAAGGTGATAAACCGACATCCCCGCAAACTGCGAGAGGTAAAAAAATCAAAACCAAGTCAAGATCAAAATCAACCATTACTCTTAAAAAAATTTTCAGCAGAAGAGTAAATGTTCATAGCGAATCAAGAGCCGCGCGCATTGCCTACAACAAGCCCATGCCTTATGCCCGTAAAAATGTGCCTGACCGCAGCCGTTCGGGTAAACCTATCGGTGGCCGACAGGTACGCGTGCGTTCTTCTTCGGCAGAAGTAGCCCGTAATAATATTTATCCAAAAAACTACCGGTGGAATTTCAACCCCACACCTAACGCACCGAAAGATAATTACCGTGGTTTTTCTAACCGGGAACAACTTGCCAAAATAAACTCGATGGTTACCCGCAGAGAACCACCGCAGGGCAGGCGCATCGTGCCCAAATCAAACTCAAGTCCTTTCAGAACCAGAAGAAAAACAAATGCCAATGTGTATTGGGGCAAAATCAGGCGGGGCGTTGAAAAATCAGTTACAACTGATATTGCCGGAAGACCCTTGAGAACACGAGATTTTCATTCGGCTAATCCGGGATTGGTACTCGAAAAAAGAATCATTCCTAAAAAAACACAGCGGGGCGATCGGCCCTATCGCGGATCGTTTATCAACCATTTTGTAGTGGCCTCACCAACCCGCACACAGCGGGCATGGAAAGGAGACATCTCGGGGCATCCGCTCCGCAAAATTCAACCGCGGCCAACTGAATCATCAGGGGTTGATGTTTCGGCCTATCCGCGAAGACTTTCTAATTCAGGTAAGGCACGGAACTTCACCTCGCCCGTGCCTACACGCTACCCGGGGCAAGGTATATCTGTCTTCCAAAAATTCTTAAATAAAGTTACCGGGCTAAGAACAATGAAAGGCGGAGGCAGCAACAGTAAACGATACAACAACAACGGCAGGCCCATTCAGGTAAGAACACCCGGCATCGGGGCCAACATGGGCAACTTTTCAGGGAAAATTAAAAGTCAAGGCAAGTTGTTTAGCCAAAGCGGCTTGAGTTATTCGGGAGACCTGCGTGCAGGCCGGCCACTCAAAGGGGGAGGCAGTAACAGCAAGTCGTTCAACAACAACGGTCACGCTATCCAGGTAAGAACACCCGGCATCGGAGCCAACATGGGCAATTTCAGTGGCAACATACGCGGTGGCCAAAAATCATTCAATCAAACCGGCTATAGTTTTTCGGGTAACATCAAAGGGAGAAGGCCATTGAAGGGCGGTGGAAGCAACAGTGGGCAACTGTTTAATAACAACGGTCACGCTATCCAGGTAAGAACACCCGGCATTGGGGCCAACATGGGCAATTTCAGTGGCAACATGAGAGGTGGAATAAAATCATTTAATCGAGACGGCTACAGTTATACCGGCAATATGAGGGGTGGCGAAAAAACGTTCAGTCAATCTGGGTATGGTTTTGCCGGAAACATCAAAGCAAGACGCCCGCTGAAAGGCGGTGGAAGCAACAGTGGGCAACTGTTTAATAACAACGGTCACGCTATCCAGGTAAGAACGCCCGGCATTGGGGCCAACATGGGCAATTTCAGTGGCAATATGAAGGGTGGAATAAAATCATTTAGCCGGGATGGCTACAGTTATACCGGCAACATGAGGGGTGGCGAAAAAATGTTCAGTCAATCTGGGTATGGTTTTGCCGGAAACATCAAAGCAAGACGCCCGCTGAAAGGCGGTGGAAGCAACAGCCGCTCGTGGAACAATGACGGCAAGCCAATCATTGTTCGGGGCATTGCTTCAGGGGCAAGGCTTCAGGGCAGTTACCAAGGTAGTTATAAACTGCGCGAGTTGTCACCAGGGTTTGGTTATCAGGGCGAGCTTTACAAAGGATCCATGAAAGCCCACGGACCTAAAAAAGGAGGAGGCAGCATCAGCGGAAAGTTATGGAACAACGATGGCAAGCCAATCCTGACGAAAGCACCCGGTCTTGCCGAAGCAAAAGAAATTGGGTACTCAGGCAAAATAAAATTGCCTTTCTTCAAAAAGAAATATGTGCGCAACCCCAATGCAGTGAAAGAAGGATTGAAAACCGTCAGGCCTTCAAAATATGTAGAGACAGTGGGTGAGCTACAGGTAAAAGTGAAGCAACCCAAATCGGGCAAAAATCCGTTGAGTGCAAAGGCTGCAATAAATGGATTGGCGCCTTCCAAAAATTCGGTGAGAGCCATCGAGTATGTAGGCAAAATGAAAATGACATGGGCGTATGTCAGAAACCCGAGCGGTTATCGAGAGGCACTCAAGTCAATTAAACCAACGACTTCGTTTATGAAGGGGAATGACTTTGCCGGCAGACAGAAAATGAAGCGATATGTTCACAATCCAGCCAGCAACAAGTATGCATTGAAAGTTTTGGCTCCGGCCCGGGTAGTGGCTCGCATCCGCGATTATCAGGGAAATGTTAAAATGAACAAAGCCCATGGCAGCGGCTTGCATCCGGATTCAGAGTTTGCCCATGGGTTCCGAAATAATGTAAAAAAAGACCGAACTATTTTAATCAATATCAAGTTGATGTGGTCAAAACTCTTTCGAAAAAATGCCACACAGCCGGCTGTGGTAAAAGAAAAAGTACGCAGGCCGCGGTACGACAAAAAAGAACGGGAACTTTGGAAAGATTTATATGACTGAACTACAATGGACCGAACTCACTTCTGACGAACAGGTTGAATCCATTCCGGAAGAATCGCAGAAACACCCGGTGTTGATATTTAAGCACAGCACCCGCTGCTCCATCAGCAAAACCGTACTTAATCGGTTAGAGCGAAACTGGAAAAACGATCATATCAAAACATATTACCTGGACCTTCTGGCTCACCGCCCCTTATCAAACCGGGTAGCCGAGTATTTTCAGGTGCATCACGAATCGCCCCAGGCATTGCTGTTTAACAAAGGGAAACTGGTGCTGGTGCGCTCACATTTTGATATTCAACCGGAAGAACTGCTCTCTGCTGTTATAGAAACTAAAAATTAAAAACTACAGTCTGCTTCAAATTTTCATTGAGACTGTACGCAACCGGGCAAGTCATCGCTCCGTTTTTCAGTTTTTGTTTCTGTACATCAGTGGCCACCAGTGTGGGATGAGAAAAACTGATTTTGATTTCGGCAATTCTGCGGGGAGTCTGTGCCATAATTTTTACAATATCCGCCTTTAACCCTTTCAACTCTATGCCTTCGCGTTGAGCTACCTGCCCCATAATTGTCATCATGCAACTGCACAAAGAAGTGCTCGCCAAATCAGTAGGACTGAACGCTTCGCCTTTGCCCATATTGTCTGTGGGGGCATCTGTTGTTAATTTTTGCCCTGATTTTAAATGAGTAGCTTGGGTGCGTAAATCGCCCAGGTACTCTACCGATGCCATGATTGTATCCATAATGCCTTGGTTTTGTTTTTTTTCGTTTGCCAATATCCTCTTAAATTTCGAAATAATTTAATGATCCCAAGTTTAGAATGAAAAAGTTGGCGTTGATAATATTTTGGGGGATAAGTTGTGCGCTGCATGCGCAGACAAATGACAGCTATGATTATACTTCTGAATTTAACTGGGGGATCAACAAGAATTCGTACGGAGGCCTGATTGGTGGGTTTACACTTAAAAAGGCCCGTAGGCTGAACGATAAAATTTTTGAGACGTTCGGCCTTGAGTTGATGAACGTAAAAAATCCGCACGAAGTACGGATGTCGGCCTATAACAGCGGCAGCTTTTTTATCTGGGGGAAAACCAATTACCTGTATGCCATCCGGCTGCAATATGGCAGAGACCGAATTCTGTTTAAGAAAGGACCTCAGCAAGGTGTGGAAGTCAAAGCCGTTTTTGCCGTTGGCCCTACAATAGGAGTGGTTACCCCTTACTATGTACAAGTGGATCCTACCGGCCAGGGCATTTACACCTACAACACACCTTATAATGGTCAGCCTTACACCTACATTCAGGGAACAGGAAATTTATTTGAAGGAATCGGCCAGTCGAAAATTCAAATGGGTGGTAATTTTAAAGTTGCCTTAAATTTTGAATTAGGTGTAGTGAAAAGTCAAGTAACCGGATTTGAAGCCGGATTTTTACTGGATGCCTATTTCAAAAAAGTTCCGCTGATGGGCTTTGGCCCGGGTACAACTCCGGTTGAAAATTATTCCCTCTACCCTACTGTCTTCTTAACTATTTTCTACGGAAGCCGGAATTAGTTTCATATCCGTTGCAGCACTTCGCCCCGGTGTGCGTCTAATTTTAACAGAATAAAAAGCAATATGGTAAAGCCCCACAAGGCTGACCCCCCGTAACTGAAAAACGGAAGCGGAATTCCGATCACCGGAAACAAACCAATGGTCATTCCGATGTTCACGGCAAAATGAAAAAAGAAAATACTCGCCACACTGTAAGCATATACCCGGTTAAAACGGTTCTTTTGTCGCTCAGCCAAAAAAATAATTCTTAACAGCAGGGCTACAAAAAGGGTAATCACAATAAAGCTTCCAATCCATCCATGCTCTTCACCAATCGTGCAAAAAATAAAATCAGTGCTTTGAGCGGGCACAAAATCAAATTTTGTTTGGGTGCCTTTTAAAAATCCTTTACCAAAAAAACCTCCGCTTCCGATAGCAATTTTAGATTGCGTTACATTCCAGCCAAAACCAAGCGGGTCAGCATCCGGATTAATCAGGGCTTTAACTCGGTTTTGCTGATGTGGTTTTAAAACGTGATGCACCACATAGTCCACACTTTCTATCACCCCGCTGATCAGCAAAGCGCCCACTGTCAGCAGTACGATTCGCCTGAGTCTCTTTTTTCCCATAACAATCAACCCAAGCAGCACCACCCCTATGGCTATGTGTAAATAAATTGGGTGAGGAATTAACAAAGTCAAAATAAAAATCACGGCAGCGCATATCCCAACAATCAGGAGAAAGGGCGACATACCTTCGCGAAAAAAAACCAAAATGAACGAAGTGAAAACCAAAGCTGTACCGGTATCTTTTTGCAGAAGAATCAGTCCCATCGGCACGCCAATCAAAATAAATAACATGGCTTGGTTTCTCAGGTTATCCATCCTAAACCCCACCGAGCCCATGTACTTGGCTACAGCCAGTGCTGTAACAAACTTGGCAAACTCTGAGGGTTGCACACCAAACGAACCGATGCCGATCCACGCTTTGTTGCCGCCCACCTCTTTGCCGATGATCGGAACACTCAATAAAACCAATAATAAAATGCCATATAAAATGTAAGCAAATGTTTCATAAAACCGCATGTCGATAATAGTGATGACCAGTGCAATCAATGCCGATGCAACAATAAATAATAATTGCCTGCCTGAGTTGAGCGATAAATCAAAAATAGATTGGTTGGCATTTTCATCGTACACGGCTGCAAACACATTCATCCAGCCAAACGTTACCAACACCAGGTAAAGCATTACGGTAACCCAATCAATCGAACCCGATATGTCATCGCCTCTTCTCATTTCGCAAAAATTCCGGCCATGACATAATCTTCAATGTATTGCCTGCGTGTTTTCTTAAACAAATACTGTTCTATCATCAGGCTGGCGATGCTCGCTGCTGCACCGGCACCTTGCCCACCGTGTTCTACATAAACTGAAATAGCAATTTTAGGATTTACTCGTGGCGCAAAAGCGATAAAAACGGAATGCGCAGGAAACGGATCATTTTGCACGGTGCCGGTTTTTCCGCACACCACCACATCGGGCAGTTTGGCATACCATTGGCCTGTGCCTGCATCAACTACTTGCTGCATGGCATCTACGGCTATCTTAAAATAAGACGAATCGATCGTGGTGTAGTGCCGCTCGGTGTATTGCGGCAAGGGCTTATTCTCTTTACCAATTCCTTTGATTAGATGTGGTGTATAATAAAACCCACGGTTGGCTACCGTGGCGGCAAAATTGGCCATCTGCAGTGGCACCACCAGATTTTCACCCTCACCAATCGCTATCGAATAAATGTTAGAAAATTTCCACGGCCGGTTGTTGTAGGCTTTGTCATAGTAAGCAGGTGTGGGAATCAGCCCGTCTTTTTCGTTAGGCAGATCAATGCCAAGCCGGTTACCAAAACCAAAGCTGGTGATGTGCGAGTCCCACTCTTTCAGACCGATGCGCGCATCGCTGAACGGATCGTTGGCCTTGCCTTGATTGAGCATCCTGCGAAGCACCGTATAAAAATAAACGTTGCACGAGTTAGCAATGGCGCCACGTAAATCTTCGTTGGTGTGGGGGCCGTGGCAGCCAATGATGGTTCGGTCGCACACAATTCGTGTTTCAGGGGTGATCACTTTTTCCTGAAGGGCTGTCATGGCCTGGGCAATTTTAAATATAGAGCCAGGGCGGTACTGCGCCATGAGTGGCCGGTTGAACAACGGCTTCATCGTATCAGTACTGATGAGTTTATAGTTAGAACTGTATTTTTTTCCGGTTAGCAAATTCGGGTCATACGAAGGACCCGACACCAGCGCTAGAACTTCTCCGGTAGCCGGCTCAATGGCAACAATGCTTCCGGCTTTTCCTTTCATTAATTTTTCACCATACCGTTGTAAATTCAAGTCAATGCTCGAAGTCAAATCTTGACCGGGCACAGAAATGGTGTCATATTCTCCGTTTTTAAATGAGCCTTTTTCAATTCCTTGTACATCGCGTAGTTTGAAGCGCACACCCCGTTGCCCGCGCAATTGTTTTTCGTAAAAGGCTTCTATACCACTCTGTCCGATATAGTCGCCTTGCTTGTAAATTTTTGATTCGTCATTTTTCAGTTGTTCCTTACTGATCTCGCTCACATAACCTAGCGCATTGGCCAATGCCGGAGTAGAATAAGCTCTGGTGGTACGAGCTTGGATATAAAAACCGGGAAATTCTTCTATCCGATCTTGAACTCGTGCCCATTCTTCAGAAGATAACTGACTCAAAAATCGCATGGGTTTTACAGCCGAGTATTCTTTCTTTTTTGCCCTAAGGTCTTTGAAATGTTTTCTCAACTCCTGACGTGTCAGGTTAAATACCTGGCAGAATTTTGCCGAATCAAAATTTTTTATGTCTTTAACAATCACTTGCAAATCGTACTCGGGTGTATTGAATACAATCAGCTTTCCATTGCGGTCGGTTATCAATCCACGAAACGGATATTCAATAACCCGCAAAATTGAATTACTGTTAGCTAAATCGGCATATCGGTTATCCACCACCTGAACAAAAAATAACTTGGTGAGGAAGACAAAACCTACCAGCACAAATACAACTTGAAATATTTCTTTTCTGCCCTCGTTCATATTCTTCTGCGTCTGGGCGACAAATATTGAAGCACCACCAGTATTGTCAGGGTAAACAGTAAACTTCCAATTGTTTTGAGCATGGAATACCAAAACAAAGAAAAGCCAGCTGACTCTACCAGAAACAAAGTTAAGTGATGTAGAAACACGAGCGGCACGGTATAAACTAAAAACCACTGCAGGCCATGTTCGGCCATCGATGGTGAGGCTCCCGCGTCATATCCGCCTTGTGGAGTGATCACGGCCAGCCAATAATTACGGATATACCCAATCAGTACGAGCGTAAATGCATGCAGGCCCAAACTGTTATAAAAAATATCGATGAAGAAACCCATGGTAAAACCCAGAAGCATCAGCACCAGGCTATTGGTCTCGATGGGTAATAGCAAAATAAATGCGATGTAAAAAAAACAAAAACCAGTATTGAACAGCACAAGGTTTTTAAACAGTACTACCTGCACCAAAATATAGACAAAGAATGAAAAGAATTGAATAAGGATGGATCGGTTCATTTTGGTTCGCCAATAGTTTTTGTTTCCAATGAATCACGTTCTTTTTTCAGATTGTTTTTTATCACTTCCACAAATGAAAGTTTGCTGAAATCAAGACCCAACTCTACTTTAATATCATAAAAGAGTGATTCTTCTTTCAGTTCAATTTCTTTAATCTTACCAACAAAAATACCCCGGGGAAAAATGGCATTGTATTCTGAGGTTACAATAGAATCGCCCACCACGGGCTTTACGTGTCGGGGGATGTATTTAAGATTTGTGAGCTGCGGGTTGGTACCGTCCCACTGAACGGTGCCAAAGTGGCCCGTGCGTTTGATCAGGCACGAAACCTGTTCATCTAAATTCAGGATGGAAATCAATACGGCATAATGAGGAGAAACTGATTTTACTTTGCCCACTACATTGTTTGCACTGATTACGGCCATGCCGGGTTTTATTCCTGAGTTTTCGCCCCGGTCAATCGTGATAAAATTTTTATAGTACTTCGTTGAATTGTTGATTACCCGCGCACTGATAAAATCATATTGGTTGATGAGTGCTGAATCTGTATTAGCTTTTGTTGGGCTGAAGTGAAGTGCCTGATTTTGTCTTTCTACTTTTTTGCGGAGTTGGTTATTCTCTTGTGCCAACAACGCGTTAATACTTGTTAAAGCAAAATAATCGCGAATGTTTTGCGAGGTGGTATGTATCCGGGCAAAAAAAGCATTGGAGGTATTGAAATAAGCTGCACTTTGGTACTGATTGTTTTTTACGACCAGCCAAATGCAAAATAATTCCAGCAGCAAAAAGGTGAAAAAGGCCCGGTAGGTATAAACAAAATTGAGCAGCCGTTCCATGCTGTCAGGTCATAAGCACTTTGCGGTAATGGTTAAGGTTTTTCAAGGTTACGCCCGTGCCGCGCACCACTGCCCTGAGTGGATCTTCGGCTACGTGAATGGGTAGTTTGGTTTTCAAAGCCAGGCGTTTGTCTAACCCGCGCAACAGAGCACCTCCGCCAGTCAAGTAAATACCTCGTTCATAAATATCGGCCGAGAGTTCGGGGGGTGAAAGCTCCAAGGCCTTCAACACCGCCTCTTCCAATTTGGAAATGGATTTATCCAAGGCAAAGGCTATTTCCGAGTATGAAATTTTGATTGTTTTCGGGATGCCTGTCATCAAATCGCGGCCGCGGATTTCATAATCATCGGGGCCGTCATCCAACTCTGTCATAGCAGAGCCGGCTTCAATTTTTACACGTTCGGCTGAGCGCTCACCGATCAATAGGTTATGCTGCCTGCGCATGTAATCCAAAATGTCGCGGTTAAAGGTATCGCCCGCGATGCGGATGGATTGATCGCATACAATTCCTGAAAGGGCAATCACGGCAATATCAGTCGTTCCTCCACCGATGTCCACTACCATGTTTCCGATCGGTTGTTCAATATCAATACCCGAGCCGATGGCTGCCGCAATGGGCTCGTAGATCATATACACTTCTTTGGCATTGGCGTGCTCGGCCGAATCGCGCACGGCACGTTTCTCCACCTCAGTAATGGCCGCAGGAATACAGATCACCATGCGCAACGAGGGTGGAAAAAATCTGCGGCCTGTGTCAATCATTTTGATCAATCCGCGAATCATCATCTCGGCTGCGTGAAAATCGGCAATCACGCCTTCTTTCAGCGGACGGATGGTCTTGATGTTGTCGTGTGTTTTTTCGTGCATCTGCATGGCCTCGCGCCCGATGGCCAGTACCTTGTTGTTGATTTTATCAATCGCAATAATGCTCGGCTCATCCACCACTACTTTGTCTTTGTGGATGATGAGTGTATTGGCGGTGCCCAGATCTATGGCAATGTCGCTGGTGAAAAAGTCAAAAAGTCCCATGTATTAAATATCCCTCCTGCTAATTTTAGCGTGAAATTAAAAGAAATAATTAAGGCAAACTTGTTTCGGGTGAATATTTGATAATCTATCTAAAATCGACATTCATCAACCCCTTATCGGCTGTTAGGAGGGAGATGTTTTCGGTGAAGGTTATTGCCACCATCTTTGCATCAGTCAGTCAATACTGCACAAATGCCTGAGTTTAGCTGTTTGTCTATTGATTTTTGTACTGCTTTGAATGATTTGGCAATCGTCCAAAAATTCTTCGATAAGTTTTTTGTGTTTAACACCCGCCTAAAAAGCCGGTTGTTCTTTTGGAGGTGAATATTTTGGGTACGAAAGCAGCCATGGCTTTTCTTGGCAAGCAACTTAATTTTTCGTCAATTAATATTTCTGAATCACACCTCTTTTTTGATAACTGCCGCTTGCAGGGTTATTTTTTAGTTATGAATAGAACTCAATGTTTAAAATGCCTGAACCCGGTAAAGACCATGGCCATGTTATGCGCATCACAAAAATTGATGGAGTCTTGGTCTTTGATGGAACCTCCGGGCTGGATGACGGCTTCAATGCCTTGCTGATGGGCAATCTCCACACAATCCGGAAAAGGAAAAAACGCATCGGATGCCATCACTGCGCCCTTCAGGCTAAACCCAAACGACTTTGCTTTTTCAATCGCTTGCCTGAGTGCATCTACCCGGCTGGTTTGCCCCACTCCGCTCGATAGCATTTGTCCTTCTACAGCCAATATGATTGTATTGGACTTGGTATGTTTGCAAATTTTACTGGCAAACAAAAGTGCGTTCACCTCGGCCGATGAAGGCGTTCGCTTCGTCATCGTTTTTAAATCATTCTTTGTGTCGGTATGCAAATCCAAATCCTGTTCTATCACTCCGTTTAATAAACTCTTGAATTGTTTGGTGGCGGAAAGTCTTTGCTTTTGTTTTAAAATAATTCGGTTTTTTTTCGATTTCAAAAGTTCAAGAGCTGAGAGTTCATAGTCCGGGGCAATTAATATCTCAAAGAATAATTTATTCATCTCTTCAGCCGCGGCAAGATTAACTTTTTGGTTGGAGGCCAGCACACCACCAAAGGCTGAAACGGTGTCGGCCTGAAATGCTTTGAGGTAAGCTTCTTTAACAGATGAGCCGGTTGCCACTCCGCACGCATTAGTATGTTTGATAATGACAAACGCGGTTTCACCTTCAAACTCCCTCACCAGGTTAACGGCCGCATCAACATCAACTAAATTATTATATGAAAGTTCTTTGCCGTTTAGCTGATCGAAAAGTCCATCCAGATTGCCAAAGTAAATTCCTTTTTGGTGCGGGTTCTCACCATAGCGAAGGGCTTTTCCATTAGAGTAGCTCGACTTAAAGCTTGGGATATTTTGTTCCTGGTTAAAATACCCAAAGATGGCTGTATCGTAATGTGAGGTGACATTAAAAGCCAGCGCGGCAAATCGTTTGCGATCAGAAAGATCGGTTGATGAGTTTTTGTTTTTCAGCAATTCAAGGACTTCTGCATACTGATTGCGCGATGAAACAATGAGCACATCGTTGAAGTTTTTTGCTGCACCCCGAATGAGTGAAATACCCCCGATATCAATTTTCTCAACAATATCTTCTTCGCTTCCGCCCTTGGCTACGGTTTCTTCAAATGGATAAAGATCAACGATCACCAAATCAAGGGGAGCGATTTTAAATTCTGCCGCTTGTTTCACATCACCCGCATCTGCTCTGCGATAAAGAATGCCACCAAAAACTGCGGGGTGCAACGTTTTCACGCGACCGCCAAAAATAGAAGGATAGCCTGTCAGGTGCTCTACGGGCGTTACTTTGTAACCGAGCTTCTCAATAAACTCTTGTGTACCTCCGGTGGAAATAAATTCTACGTTGTGCTTAGCCAGTTGATGAACGATGGGCTCAAGGCCATCTTTATAGAAGACTGAAATCAGTGCTCGGGTAATTTTTTTACTGCTCATGAAAGAAAATTTTGGGAGTGCAAAGGTAATTGATTGTAGAAATTTGAGGCTTCATTTTTCAACAACAAGCAAAAGTGTCGATAAAAGCTAATAAACTTTGTTTTTACACAGTTTCCTAATAGCCTGAAAGTGTTTGATTAGGTGACCCGATAAAAAGCGCGTCTTTAACTAGAAATAACTCAAAGGAATTAGTTGATTTTACACGGGCAGAGTGCAGAAAATTCTTGCCCGAATTACCAGAAGAGTTTTATAGAAAGTAATGCCTGAACTTCGTCAAAAAGAATAATCAAACACTCGTTAGTTAAAAAAACTTAAAAAACAGTAAGTCATTAGTTGCATGAAGTTTTTTTTTCCTTTTTCTTTACGCCCATGAACAACACCCAGCGATTTTATTTTTGGTTTTACTTTTATCAACTCCACCGGGGCTTGAGGTAAAATCGCTTAGTCATAGTTAGAAAAAGACAAACGAAAATAACAACAAAAGCCCCGACCCTATCGGGGCTTTTCATTTGTACCCTATGAATAAAAACAAAAAACTAAAAATAGCCATACAAGGTATTGCCACCAGCTTTCACGAAGTAGCAGCTCTCACCTATTTTACTGAGCCTTTTGTGTCAGTAGAATGCCTCACATTTCATGCACTGTGTGAATCACTAAAAAAAGACGAAAGTGATTTCGCCATGATGGCCATTGAAAATTCCATTGCCGGCAGCATCCTGCCCAACTACTTTCTCTTACAAGAATATCATTTCTCTATCATCGGAGAAGTGTACCTGCCCATCCACATGCACTTGCTGGCCTTGCCTGGCGTGACGATGAAAGACATTAAAAACATTGAAAGCCACCCAATGGCCATACGCCAATGTTCGGATTACCTGCACCGGTTGAACGGAGTCGATATTCGAGAAAGCGATGACACAGCTTACTCGGCAAAAAAAGTGGCTGACAAAAAACTAAAAGACACTGCGGCCATTGCCAACGAGTATGCCGCTAAAAAATTTGGATTGGCGATTTTGGAAAAACGCATCGAAACACACAAGAAAAATTTCACACGGTTCCTCGTATTGTCACGCAAAACCACTGCTTCGGGCGAAGCTCAGCCTGGCCAGCTGGCCAGCAACAAAGCTTCATTGTGTTTTGAAGTGGCCAACGAAGTGGGAAGCCTGGCCGAAGCATTGATGACTTTTAAAACCAACGCCATCAACCTTACTAAAATTCAGTCCATCCCAATCATTGGCAAACCTAACGAATACTCCATCCACATTGATGTAGAGTGGAAAAGCAGAAAAAATTATGACAATGCCATAAACCAGGTATTGAGGCAAGTGAGAAACCTGAACATTTTAGGAGAATACAAAAAAGGAAAAATAGAATATAAATAGGTATTTAGTAGTCTGACACAATACATAAGTAGCAAAACAACATGATTGCAACGGCAAATAGAATAAAAGGAGTTGAAGAATATTATTTCAGCAAAAAATTAGCTGAAGTACGCACCCTTGATACAGGTGATCTGCGCGTAATTAACCTCGGCATCGGCAGCCCTGATCTTGCACCAAGTGCCGAAACTATCAATGCGCTCAGCACATCGGCAAAAAACCCGGCTAACCACGGGTATCAAAACTACAAAGGCATTCTACCGTTGCGGCAAGCCATTGCCGACTTCTATTCAAAAACCTATTCAGTCAACCTCAATCCTGAAACAGAGATTCTTCCGCTAATGGGCTCGAAGGAGGGTATCATGCATATCAGCATGGCATTTGTGAACGAAGGCGAGCAAGTACTCATTCCTAACCCCGGCTACCCAACCTACTCATCGGTTTCCAACCTGGTTGGAGCAAAACTGATTTCCTATGAAATGAAAGAAGAACTGAATTGGGGAATAGACCTCGAGGTACTTAAGAAAAAAGATTTATCTCAGGTAAAAGTAATGTGGGTAAACTTTCCGCACATGCCCACCGGTAGAATTGCTTCGAGAGAAGAATTGAAAATACTCGTTGACCTGGCACGTCAAAACAATTTTCTTATTGTGAACGACAACCCGTACAGTTTGATCTTGAATGAGAGCCCGCAAAGTATTTTATCGATAGAGGGGGCATGCGATGTGGCCCTTGAATTGAACTCACTCAGCAAAAGCCACAACATGGCCGGCTGGCGCATTGGTTGGCTGGCCGGCAAAAAAGAATTAATTGATGCCGTATTGAAAGTAAAGAGCAACATGGACTCGGGCATGTTTCTCGGCCTGCAACACGCAGCCGTAGAAGCTTTGAAGAGCGGCAACGAATGGTTTCAGAAACAAAATGAAATCTACCGCAAGCGGCAACAGGCGGCCTGTGCCATCCTCCAAAAACTCGGCTGTACTTTTTCAACCAAACAATCCGGTCTGTTTGTTTGGGCAAAGGCCCCCGATGCTGTTGCCGATGTTGAAAAATGGATTGATGAAATTTTATACGGCACAAAAGTCTTCATCACTCCCGGCTTCATCTTTGGTGATGCCGGAAAACGATTCATCCGCATTTCGCTTTGCGCTACAGAAGAAAAATTGAATGAAGCCCTATCAAGAATTTCAGATTACAAGTTTAAAACTTCAAATTCTAAAACGGTAATGCCGGATGGATCAACAGTTTCAATATGACATCTAAAGTTTTTAAATCTGCAATTAGGGTATGAAAGTAACAGTTATTGGTTTAGGATTAATTGGCGGCTCAATGGCCATTACACTGCGCAAGTCAGGCCTGGCCACTGAGTTGTTTGGTGTCGACCAAAACGAAGCCAATGCTAAAAAAGCCATTGACCTTAACCTCATTGACCACGTGCTGCCGGTGCATGATGTTTTGCCACAAAGCGATCTGGTGCTCATCTCCATTCCGGTAAATGCCACCGCAGCCTTGTTGCCTTCGGTATTAGAAAATGTAAATGAACAAGCCGTAGTGATTGATGTGGGTTCCACCAAAAACCTGATCTGTAAATCCGTGAGCCACCACCCCAGGCGGAAACAATTTGTAGCCGCTCACCCAATTGCCGGAACGGAATTTTCAGGGCCATCTGCTGCCTTTGACGGATTGTTTGAAAATAAAACCAATATTATCTGCGAGCGTGAAAAATCATCACCCGCAGCCCTATCCAAAGCACTCAATATTTTTGAGGCTCTGAAAATGAAAACCATTTTTATGGATCCTGTAGAGCACGACAAACACGTGGCTTATGTTTCGCACCTTTCGCACGTAAGCTCGTTCTTGCTGGGACAAACCGTGCTGGATATTGAAAAGGATGAAAAAAATATTTTTGACCTGGCCGGCAGCGGGTTTGCCTCCACCGTGCGGTTAGCCAAAAGTTCGCCCGATATGTGGGCCCCCATCTTCGAACAAAACTCAGAATACCTCAGCCAGGCACTGGCCGAATACATCATGCACCTGCAAAAATTTCAATACCATTTAATGAAAAAAGATGGCCTGGAGTTGCACAAGATCATGACCAAGGCCAATGCCATAAAGCATGTACTCAATAAAGAAAATAAATCGTAGAACAATAAATTCACCCACCATGAAACTAAAATCGATCTCTCAATTTTTAAACGTACAAAAGCCGATCCTCATCAGCGGACCTTGCAGCGCTGAAACAGAAGAACAAACCATAGCCACAGCCAAACAAATTGCCGCCACCGGAAAAGTACACGCCCTGCGTGCGGGCATCTGGAAACCCCGCACACGGCCCGGTCAGTATGAAGGTGCAGGCGATGTAGGCTTGCAATGGTTAGTGTCTGCCAAAAAAGAAACCGGTCTTCCTATCACCACCGAAGTGGCTAATGCCGCGCATGTTGAAGCTGCACTAAAAGCCGGTGTGGACATTCTTTGGATCGGTGCACGCACTACCGTCAATCCATTTTCTGTGCAGGAAGTGGCTGACTCGCTAAAAGGAGTTGACATACCCGTGATGGTAAAGAACCCCGTTAACCCTGATTTAGAATTATGGATCGGTGCGTTAGAACGCCTGAGTAAAGCAGGCATCACTACGATGGCTGCTATTCATCGTGGGTTTTCATCTTCTGAAAAAGGACCCTTCCGAAATTTGCCCATGTGGGACATTGCCATCGAATTAAAAACACGTTTTCCCGAACTTGAAATTATCTGTGACCCCAGCCACATCAGCGGCAACCGCGACCTGATTGCATTCATCTCACAAAAAGCGCTCGACCTCGACATGGCAGGCCTGATGATTGAAAGCCACATCAACCCCGATGCTGCGTGGAGCGATGCCAAGCAGCAAGTAACACCTTCCGTACTCGGAAAAATTGTGAGCGAACTGGTGGTGCGCAAACCCGATAGTGAAAACAAAACATTTAAAGATACCCTGGGCCTGTTGCGTGAACAGATTGATCACCTCGATGACGAGATCATGCAGAAAATGGCCGCCCGTATGAAAATCTCAGAAAAAATAGGCCAATACAAAAAAGAAAATAACGTAACAATTCTTCAGGTAAACCGGTGGGAAGAAATCATTAAAACCCGCGTAGCCCTGTGTAAAGCCATGGGCCTTGACGAAGGCTTTACTCGCGATTTGCTGCGATTGGTACACCACGAATCCATTCAGGTGCAAGAGAAAGTGATGAACAAAACGGAAGTAAAAGTATAGCCGTTCTTCAAAAAGAGAATTTACTTTACCTTTGTCGCCCTATTTATTTCTTCCAGTTCATTAAGAAAAATTTCGTTCCATGTTCGATAATCTAAGTCTCAAACTCGAAAAAGCCTTTCAAAACCTGCGTGGTCAGGGGCGTATTTCAGAAATTAATGTGGCCGGCACCATCAAGGAAATCCGCAAGGCCCTGATGGATGCTGATGTAAACTACAAAGTAGCCAAAGAAGTAACTGACGACATCAAGGCTAAAGCCATGGGTATGAATGTGCTCACAGCCATTAGCCCGGGGCAATTGTTGACTAAAATAACCAACGATGAGCTGACGCAACTCATGGGCGGCCTGGGCGAAGAAATAAAAATAGAAGGCAACCCCGCTGTGATTTTGATTGCGGGTTTGCAGGGCTCGGGTAAAACAACATTCAGCGGTAAGCTGGCTAATTACTTAAAACGACAAGGCCGAAGTGTGCTGCTAACCGCCTGTGATATTTACCGGCCGGCTGCGATTGACCAGCTAAAAGTATTGGGTACACAAATTGACGTAGAGGTGTATGCCGAACCAGAAAATAAAGACGCAGTAAAAATAGCCCAGGCAGCCATTGAGCATGCTAAGAAAAATAACCACCGCATTGTCATTGTTGATACAGCCGGGCGGCTGGCAGTAGATGAAGAGATGATGAGCGAGATTGCAAAGCTGAAAGAAACACTGAAACCTTCAGAAACTTTGTTTGTGGTAGACTCCATGACCGGCCAAGATGCCGTTAACACCGCTAAAACATTTAACGACCGCTTGAATTTTGATGGCGTAGTATTAACCAAACTGGATGGCGATACGCGCGGAGGTGCCGCACTTTCCATTCGCAGGGTGGTGGAGAAGCCCATCAAGTTTATTTCTTCTGGAGAGAAGATGGAAGCCATCGACCGTTTTTATCCTGACCGTATGGCCAGCCGCATTCTCGGCATGGGTGATGTGGTAAGTTTAGTTGAAAAAGCTCAGCAATCTTTCGATCAGGAAGAAGCCCGCAGACTCAATGCCAAGATGCGCAAAAACCAATTCGACTTCAATGATTTCTTGTCGCAACTGGAGCAGATAAAAAAGATGGGCAACATGAAAGACATGCTCAGCATGATACCCGGCATGGGCAAAGCAATGAAGAATGTTGACTTTGACGAAAATGCCTTTAAGCCGGTAGAAGCAATCATCAAATCAATGACATTAAAAGAACGTCAGAATCCGGACCTGCTAAACAGCAGCCGCAAAAGCCGGCTGGCCAAAGGTAGCGGCACCAGCATTCAGCAAGTGAACCAATTGCTCAAACAATTTGAAGACATGCGCAAGATGATGAAGACGATGAACAAAATGGGCGGAGGGAAACGAGCTTTGGGTGCATTAAATCCGTTTGGCAGATAACCGGTTTAATCGTGTTCGCTTATTAAATAAGCTATCGCTTCATCATAGTGGTCAAAAGCTACATAGTTTTCACTGCCGATAAAAAGCCGGAAACCTTTTAGGATCATTCGCTGTGGGGAGCTTAAGTTGATGAAAGCATTTTTTTTAATAAGATGTTTTAGGGGGGTCATCTCCCGCTCAGCATGACGCACAAATTGTGGCGTGATAAATGTTTTTCCAAAGTTGGCCAGCAACAAACATTCTTTGTTATTGCTCACTACTAATTTTTTAGTTTCATTAAACAACTCAATCATAGCATCCGGCTTAAGGCCCGAATAATCGATGGAGATAATTTTCTTGCCAGAAACCGTTATTGTCTTTAATCGCTCCATTGGTTAAAAGCTATTTTCTATTTTATTGGCATTTCAAAATTTAATCACCAGACAGGCACCGGTTCCATAAAATCGTAACTGTGGTTTGATCTGCGATATTTTCTGAGGAAGATCTGCGTTGTATAAATCTAACGAATAAAGTGCGCGGGCTTTGTACACCTGGTTACAGATCAGCCCAACCGCAATTAAAGCAGAGCCACCAATGGCATAGCCCCAATCTGCCCGCTCGCCAAACGCGAGTGTGGCCAGCGGAATAGCGACCATAGCCGCTCCTGCAAATCCGGTTACCGCTGATGTTGTTGACCATCGTCTTGCTTTTTTAAATTCGGAATATGCCTGTGGATGGGTAAATAAAATTGTGGCCGTTTGTTTGGGGCTGATTTCGAGCGAGTCGCTCAACATATAAATCACGCTTCCAAAAGTTTTGTACATCGTGAGTTTTTTTTGGGCCTGCGTTTTTAATCCAACCAGGGCAATGCCCGCAAAAAATAGAATTCTTAACTTATTCATTATGTAAAAATAAACATTCGGCCGATTATGTCATGAATCAAAAAAAGAAGCCGGATTACTCCGGCTTCTTTTAAAGTAAGAGTATTGCGTTACTACTTTAGTTTTTTTGCAGCCTCGTGCATTTTAATCTGTCTCTCCAAAAGTTTTTTATCGCCTACTAAAACGAGGGTCATGTCTTCGTACTTAAAATAATCTTTAGTCATCTGCGACACTTTTTCCGGAGTCACGGCATAAATGTTTTTTACCCGATCAGTAAGGTAGCTGTCGTCCATCCCGTGTAGGTCAAGAAAATTCAGTTGGTTGATAATTCCATTGGGGTTTGAGTTTTGCAACACAAACGTGCCGGCCATGTAGCGTTGTATTCCTTCCAACTCTGCTTTGGGTGGTGCTTCTGATTGCAGGCGTTTGATTTCTTTCGCAATCTCTTGCAACGAGGCGCCTGTATCTTTACTGGTTACGTCTGCTTCCTCATACCAAACGGATACTCCTTTTCTGTTTTGAATTGTGCTGAAGGGTGAGTACGTGTAGCCTTTGTCTTCGCGAATGTTACTGGTGATGCGTGAGCCAAACGATCCGCCCAAAAGTGAGTTGGTGACTTGAAGCGCAACTACATCTTTGTCTTTAGGGGTCAGCGTTGGTGTTCCTAAAATCACAGTTGTCTGTGGAGCATCTTTGCGATCGATCATGGCGATCTCATTGGTGTACACCGGAGTTGCAGGCGGATAACTCACTTCAGGGCCGGCAGTCCATTTTGTAAATGCTTCTTCAATCGCCTTTGTTACGGCTTGCTCATCAAATTTTCCAACCACATAGACCACCGAGCGCTTTGCGCCAAAGTTTTTATTGTAAAAACCTTTCGCCATATCGAGCGTGTAGCTGCTGAGCATTTCTTCGGTTGGGAATGTTCTTCCATACGGATGGTCTTTATAAATCATCTGAAAGAATTTTTCTGAGGCTTGCGATTGAGGTACCGATTTTTGGACTACCAGTTGTCTTTTCAAATCCGATTTCAACCGTTCCACTTCACTGGCCGGGAATGCGGGGTTCATTACAATGTCGGCAATCACTTTGATCAGATCAGGTGCAAATTCTGAAAGTACCGCGCCTGAAATGGTTACGTTATCGGCCCCGGTATTGATGTTCACCTCCCCACCCATGCCGGCTACTTTTTTCGAAATGGTTTTAAAGTTCATAGTGGCTGTTCCTTCTTTCATCAGTGCGCTTGTTAAGTCAGCCAGCCAAACTTCGTTAGCGGCTTCATGCACATTTCCGGTTTTGATGATCAGGTTCACATTCACTTTTGGCAATACGCCATATTGCACTAATGTTGAGCGCAGGCCGTTAGCCAATGTTTTCCCTGTTTTTGCAGGGAGATGAAAATCTTTCGGGGTTCCACCGGCAGGAGGCGTTTCCTTTTGTGCAAACAATTGAATCGCAAAAACGGAAATAAGCAGTGCGGTTAATATATTTTTGGTTATCGTTTTCATTTTGCTTTTGCTTTGGGGTCAACTATTATTATCGTACGGTTGGTTTGACGCAAATATTCTTGTGCTGTTTGTTGAATCAACGCAGGTGTTACTTTTCTAAATTCATCTTCCAGTGAATTGATTCTGCCCGGGTCGTCATCAAATAATGCAAAACAAGCCAGCATATCGGCACGGCCAATACCAAAGAACCCTCCAAGATCATCATAAAGTTTTGAGCGGATCTTTACTACGGCCAAATCCAAATCTTCTTGGGTCACATTGGTCTGCAGTTCACTCACCGCTTTATCCACCTGGTATAAAATTGAATCGGGTGAAACTTTTGAATCATAAATCAGGTCGGCCATCCACACCATCGGCCCCTGATAATTATACATATTGCCCAGGTAATTGATACCCCCGCTTATACTCCCCGTATATCCTTTTCCTTGTACCAATGACAAATACAATTTGCTGTCCTGGCCTTGCACCAGCATTTGGTCAATCAACCCCATGGCATAATACTCGGGTGTGTTGCGTTCTGGCATTTTGTAGGCTACGGCAATAGCGGGTTTTTCGGCCAGCTTATCTTCTTTGGTAAAACGTTTTTCTTTTTCTTGTTTTGGTTCAGAGATATCAGGCTTAGCCGGAAGGTTCGATGAAGCTATCCCTCCAAAATATTTTTCAATCCAGTTCTTTGCCTCCTCCATTTCAAAATCTCCCACTACAGCAATCGATGCGTTGTTAGGAGCGTAAAATGTTTTAAAAAAACTATTCACATCTTCAAGCTTGGCCGAATCCAGATCTTTCAGGTCGCCATAAAAGTTGTGGGCATTAAACCAGTTTTCATTGGCATACTGGGGCATATCCAGCCAGGGGAATCCGCCATAAGGCTGGTTGAGCACATTTACTCTCACTTCATTTTTTACTACACCTTGTTGGTTGGTCAAATTATCTTGTGTAATAGCCAGGCCTTTCATCCGGTCTGCCTCAGCCCAAAGTGCAGTTTCTAACTTGTGTGCCGGCATCACTTCAAAATAATTCGTAAAATCGAAGCGAGTTGAACCATTAAGTATTCCGCCATTGGATTGTACCAACTTGATAAACTCCATCTTACCCAGATTTTGTGAGCCCTGAAACATCATGTGTTCAAACAAATGTGCAAAGCCGGTGCGGTCTTTCGGCTCGATGCGAAAGCCGATGTTGTAATACACCGCGATGGCCACCGTGGGCGAAGTTTTGTCTTGCGACAACGCTACCTTAAGGCCATTCTTTAATTTATAGTATTCAACAGGAACTTTGAATGTGCCCGTTGCCTGTTCATCTTTTTTTACATTGCAACTGCTGATAGTCATTGCAATAAAAGACACGAACACAAGTTGACGAATGAAATGATGAGGTTGGTGCATAATAAATTTTTAAGAATATTAAAATTGAGAAAATGCTATTGAAAGAAACTTGCTGGTCAACCTAGCCGTTTGGCAGCCTCCTCCCAGTTGACCAAGCTCCACCAATTAGCAACATACTCGTTTCGCTTGTTTTGGTACTTGAGGTAGTAGGCATGCTCCCACACATCAAGGCCAAGCAATGGGGTGCCTTTCAGTTCTGAATGATCCATCATTGGGTTATCTTGATTGGGGGTGCTTCCTATTTTCAGTTTTCCTTCGTGCTTGACCAGCCAAGCCCAACCTGAGCCAAAGCGGGTCATTGCTGCTTTGGTAAACTCTTCTTTGAATTTATCGAACGAGCCAAATGACCCGCTGATCGCTTCACCAATTTTTCCGGAGGGCATTCCTCCTCCGTTTGGTTTCATCACTTGCCAGAAAAAATTATGGTTCCACGCACCTCCCATATTATTCTTCACTTTGGAAGATAGTTTGGAAGCGTGATCAAAAAATTCTTTTTCGTTTTCATACGAAATTTTTTCTGTGACAATCGCTTCATTTACATTCTTGACATACGCAGCATGGTGCTTGGTGTAGTGAATTTCCATGGTTAGTGCATCAATGTGAGGCTCTAAGGCGGCATACGGATAGGGCAAGGTTACTTGCGAAAACTGAAAAGCAACCGGCCAAGCATAACCTTCAGAACTCAAAAGTGGAGTAACGATAGAAGCAACTGCAACAGTTTTGACAGAGTCTTTTACAAATTTTCTTCGACTAATGTTTTTCATGTTATTTTAATTTAAAGGAGGTCAGAGAAAGAATAAATTTACTCAATTTTTTTTAGCTTGCATTTACGCTGATTCTCAAGAAACCTTTTCCTAAAGGAAAAAAATTTAGAGGCTGAAAAAATAAAGAACTATGAATGATACACTCTACAATGAAATACCCTCACTCGACTTAGCCGATTTTACCGGAAACGATCCGGTCAAAAAGAAAAAATTTGTGGCTGACCTCGGAGCTGCATACAATAACATTGGATTTGTGGCGGTTCGCAACCATTATCTTTCCGATGAATTGAGTGCAAAATTATATGCCGTGATCAAAAAGTTTTTTGCTCAGCCTGATGCCGTTAAGCAAAACTATGAAATAGCAGGGTTGGCCGGTCAGCGTGGCTACATCGGCAAGGGGAAAGAACACGCCAAAGGTCGCAACACCGGTGACCTGAAAGAATTTTATCACGTAGGCCAAACGGTGGAAGATA
This sequence comes from Bacteroidota bacterium, assembly GCA_018266435.1. GTDB lineage: Bacteria > Bacteroidota > Bacteroidia > Cytophagales > Cyclobacteriaceae > ELB16-189. The sequence goes on from JAFEAL010000002.1 coordinate 52,858, forward strand.
ACGATCCGATCAAAAAAGAATACCCCGATAATGTGTGGCCAAACGAACTACCCGAGTTCAAAGAAATTTCGCTGGAGGTATACACACAGTTGGAAAAAACCGGTGTGCAAATGCTACGTGCCATTGCGTTGTATTTAGGCTTGCCCGAAAATTATTTCGATGCCAAAGTAAAACACGGCAACAGCATCTTACGTCCAATTCATTACTTCCCCATCGAAAATCCCGATGCTGTTCCGCCTGATGCCGTACGCGCTGCCGAACATGGCGATATTAATTTGATCACACTTTTGATGGGCGCCAGTGCCGATGGCTTGCAAGTGCTGAGGCGTGACGGAAAATGGATACCCATTACTGCGCTACCCGATCAGTTGGTGGTAAACGTGGGCGATATGCTTGAGCGGCTCACCAATAAAAAATTAAAGTCCACCATTCACCGCGTGGTTAACCCTCCACGTCATTTGATGAACCACCCGCGCTATTCTATTCCTTTTTTCATGCACCCACGCTCAGAAATGGACCTAACTGCTTTGCCCTCGTGTGTGGACATTGAACATCCCAAACTGTGGGACGATACCACGGCTGGTGAGTTTCTCAACCAGCGATTGAAAGAAATCGGTTTAAAAAAATAACAGCCTTGAAAGAGAAGGTTCGTTATACCGATTTTCTCAAAGATGTTTTGGTGTTATCGGTTTCCTGCTTTGGCGGACCCCAGGCACACTTTGCTCATTTTGAACACCTGCTGGTAGAAAAAAGAAAATACCTGACCGAAGAAGAACTGATTGAAGTGAATGCATTGGGCCAGGTATTGCCGGGGCCTACTTCCACTCAAACATTAACGGCCATTGCTTATCGTTTAGGTGGGCCGAATTTAGCTTACCTCACCTTGCTGATCTGGATGTTACCGTCTGTGATAATCATGACGGCTGCCGGTATGTTGATTGCCAGTTTTCAGGCCAAACAAATTTCCCTGCAGTTTACGCGGTTCATCCAGCCAATGGCTGTGGGGTTTATTGCTTACAGCGCGTTTGTTATCATTAACAAAACAGTAAAACACAAACGCACTTTTATCATTATGTTGCTGGCCGGTATCCTTTCATTCATCATTCAGTCTCCTTACATATTCCCCACCATTCTGTTGATTGCGGGCTGTGTTACGGCCTTCAATTACAAAGCACACCCACGTGAGCCTAAACGCAAGGTGGAAGTATATTGGTCGAATCTGTTTTTGTGGATCGGTGTGTTGATCTTTGCGGCTCTGCTTGGAAGTTTGACTAAAGCCACACCGGAGCTATTGCCCATTCGTCTGTTTGAAAATTTTTACCGTAACGGAAGTCTGGTATTTGGCGGAGGGTCCGTACTTACACCGATGTTATACACCGAGTTTGTGCAGTTTAAAAAATATTTGTCGTCAGAAGATTTTCTCTCAGGCTATGCACTGGTGCAGGCATTGCCAGGCCCGGTGTATTCGTTCAGTTCATACATTGGTGCTATATCCATGAGCCCGTTTGGCAAAAGCGGAGAAATGCTGGGTGCTGTTTCGGCTGCGGCCGGGATTTTTTTGCCCGGCACCTTTTTGATATTCTTTATGATTCGCGTGTGGGATCGGCTGAAATCGTTTCGCGCCATCCGCGCCTCACTGGAAGGAATCTTAGCGGCCAATGCCGGGCTGGTAGCCACAGCCGCAGTGATCTTATTTCTTCCTTTAGTGAAAGACGAGCCGCTGAAAAATATTCTACTCAATACTGGCATAACACTGGCAACTCTTGCACTTACCCTGTTCACCCGTGTGCCTTCCTGGGCGGTGATTGCAGGCGGATTAATTTTGGGAGTCGTGCTGTAGCCTTTTCAAACACGATTGGTTGTCAGTCATCCTATTGAAAAGTATCCCGCAATAAGTAAAAAAATCAATGAGTTGAAAATTCAAAACATCATTGTTTCTTCGTGCGCTTGATGAAAATAAAATCTCCACCCTCATCGCCTGTGCTTTGCACCACACCAAACTGCGGTGTAGCCGGAGAGTTATTGGTAACGGGTTCGTAGATGCGGTAGAAAAGAGTTTGTGCCGGCAGAAATGGATCGTTGTTATCTTCCAACCGTTTGATGAGGTAATCGGCAAAAATACTTTTGTCGGGCACTTGTGATAAACTGCCGCTGGTCATGGCCCGTCTGCTCGGGTATTTGTACATCTCGCTGATCTTGGTAGCCATAAACTCCATCACCCCGCGCGTCCTGAAAATGCTGCCGCTGAAACACGCATCGCTGATCAGCAAAGTGTGTTTGGCCGAAATAGCGCCCAGGTAATCGCGCACAATGGTGTTGGGGATCCAATCGCTTTTGGATGTGGACCGGGCATCGGAAGGAAGCCAATACCCAAATCCTTTTTCTTTGTCATAAAAACCATGGCCCGCATAAAATATCAACACGTTGTCTTTGGGTGTAACCTCAGCCGAAAGTTGTTCAAACGCATCGATCACAGCCGAGCGTGGTGGGTTTTCGAGCAACCTGACATTTTTTGCATCAAACGCATATCGCTCCACCAACAATTTTTTAATTCGGTTGGCGTCTTTAACCGGAAAAGCTAAGCCCGGTATATTGGGGCTCTCGTATTTGTACTCGCTCTCACCTATAATTAGCGCATAGTAAGTGGGTATGGCGCCTGTGTACTCTTGCCCCAGGTTATCCTTCAACAGGCGGTCAGTAGCTTCGCCTGTTTTATCGGCAAGTTTGCCGGTATTATCCTGAATGGTTGGTTTGGGAGTTTCAGTTTTAGTGGCTTCTGGTTGGGGTGTGGCCGTAACAACCGGCTCACTTTGTTTTTGTCTTTGTGGTACAGGTTGGTTGGCCACAACCTTGATCGTGTCTGTTGCTTTTTTTGTTGTGGGTGATGTTATTCCGACTGCTTGTTGACTTAATGCATTCTTATCAATCTGATTTTCACTTTGGTTTTTCGAGGGATCTTTAACTGTCTTATTGGCCTGAAGTTGTGTTTCATCTGTTCGTTGTTTGGAATAATCTTTTACTTCAGATATTTTTTGATCTTGCTTGTGATGCTGAACTGTTGAACCTTCAGTATGCAATGATTGCTCAGCTACAGTGGACAGCCCAATGATGATTTTATTTGAAATCCCAAAAGGCATAGATTTTTTCAGCGGTGCTGAGCCCTCAGATGAACTGCGGCTAAGTGTATTGTTTATTGAAAATGTTTGAGAAAACCCATCTGTGGTAACACAATAAATAAAAAAAATAAAAAAGAATATTTTCATTTTTCTATGTTGATGTTATAAAACACCAAATGATTTTCTGACAATGTAAACTCAATAGATGCTAAGCTATCAAACTCTGGCGGCACATTTTTGAGAATTATCTGATGCCGTGTACGTTTGTTTTTACTTCCTTCTAAAACGTTATTTTTAATAGTAGCTATCTTATTGCTTTCATTTTTTAGGTTGGTCAATATAAAATTAACAGCTAAAAAATTTCGGTCAGATTGACTATCAATTTCAAAAACCATCAATATATCATTACCCTGTCGGGTTAGGCTGATCATTTCAAAATTTGACTTATCACTCAAAATAAAACTCTGAGCTACCACTACTTTGAAACTCATCCCCTTTCCTTCCATATTTTTTCCTGGCCAATTAATCTGTTTATTGGATCCCGCTTTAATATACTTGTCAACATCACCATCGGCATCTAAAATTTGGCTATACGTTTTTCCATCATCTGATGAGACAAATAATCTAATATAAAATTCTCTACTCAATTGCTTATTGGTGAACAAATCATACAGCACAATGACCGTTCCGTTTTCATCAAAAGCCCTCACATTGGTTACAATTTGCGCATGGGCAGAGAAGCCAAGGCTGAGCAGAGCGAAAATCAATTTATTCATGTTTAATTTTCATTGTTTAGGGTCGCCTGCCGTATGCTTGTCATGCGGCATTTTATGCGGTAAAAATCAAAAAAACCAGGCAATAATACCAACTTGTTGTTTTGAAATAACTACTTCGCATACGCCACACTGCGCATTTCGCGGATGACGGTCACTTTGATCTGGCCGGGGTATTGCATATCGCGTTCTATTTTTTGCGAGATATCAAAACTGAGTTTGCTGGCGCGCTCATCGGTGGCTTTTTCAGCATCTACAATCACGCGCAGTTCGCGGCCTGCCTGGATGGCATAACATTTTTCAACTCCTTCAAAACTCAACCCTACCTGCTCCAGTTCTTTTAGTCGTTTCATGTATTGCTCCATCACTTCACGTCTTGCACCGGGCCGGGCCCCAGAGATGGCATCGCACGCTTGTATTATGGGTGATATGATGCTGGTCATTTCAATTTCATCGTGGTGCGCCCCGATGGCATTGCAAATCACCGGGTGTTCTTTGTATTTCTGGGCGAGTTCCATGCCCACAATGGCGTGGGGTTTTTCCAGTTCTTCGGGCCACACTTTGCCGATGTCGTGCAAGAGGCCTGCCCGTTTGGCTTGCTTTACATTCAGCCCCAATTCTGAAGCCATGATGGCACAGAGGTTGGCCACTTCGCGCGAGTGTTGCAATAAATTTTGTCCATACGATGAGCGGAAGCGCATGCGTCCAATCATCCGCACCAAGTCAGGGTGCAGCCCGTGGATACCCAAGTCAATGACGGTGCGCTCGCCAATCTCATTTATTTCGTCTTCAATATTTTTAGCGGTCTTGGCTACAATTTCTTCAATTCGTGCCGGGTGAATACGACCGTCTTGCACCAGGCGGTGTAATGAGAGGCGAGCTACTTCTCTCCGTACCGGGTCAAATCCTGAAATGATAATGGCTTCGGGTGTATCGTCTACAATAAATTCAACACCCGTGGCGGCTTCTAAAGTTCTGATGTTGCGCCCTTCCCGGCCAATGATTTTTCCTTTGATGTCATCGCTCTCGATGTTGAAAATAGAAACACAGTTTTCTACGGCCTGCTCAGATGCTGTGCGTTGAATGGTTTGTACAATAATTTTTTTAGCTTCTTTGGTGGCGCTCAGTTTGGCTTGTTCCATGATGTCTTTGATGTAGCTGCTCGCCTTGGTCTGTGCTTCTTCTTTCATTGACTCAACCAACTGATCGCGCGCCTGATCGGCCGTGAGTTTTGAGATGCCCTCCAGCACGGCTACTTTTTGAGCATTGAATCGGTCCAGTTCTTCTTTTCGTTTTTTTACTAATTCATGTTGTTGAGCCAGGCTCTGGCGCTCTTCATCTACATCTGCTTCTTTGCGTTTGAGTTGTTCCAGTTCTTTGTTGAGTTGTGCTTCCCGTTGTTTAACTTTTTGTTCGTTGGCAATGATCTGGCTTTTTTTACGGTTGGCCTCGTCTTCAAACTCCTGCTTCATCTTGATGAGTTTTTCTTTAGCTTCGATGATGCGGTCTTTCTTAATGTTTTCGGCCTGAAGTTCGGCTTCTTTGATGATTAGCTTTGATTTTTCTTCGAGTTCAATTTTGTTTCTGCGCAGTCTTCTTTTGTAGATAAAATTTCCGAAAAGCAATGCCAAAATAATAGTCGCAGCGAGGGCAATCGATGCGATCGTGATGATTTCCATGGATTCCATAAAAAGGTATTAGGTGTTAAACAATCACCCGTTTGAGCTGATAACTCGAAGTTGAAAGGAATGGAATGAGAGGGGATAAATCAGATTGCCTGCGAAACCAGCCGGTTAAGGTTATCCAGCTTTTCCAGCACGGTTTGGTCTATGCTGTTCAGGTTTTCTTCGTCCGCTATTTTATCTACCAGGCAATCAAAAGCTACCATTGCCAGCAGGTCTTGTTTATCATCAATGCCGAATTTTTCGCGGTAAATTTTTATTTTTTCATTGATGGTCTTTCCCGCCATCCGCACGCGCTCTTCTTCGGAGCGCTTTACCTTCATCGGATACTCGCGGTCTGCAATTTTTATTTTAACAGATAGTTCGTCCATCAAAGTTTACCTTATCGGCTTACGTTAGCGATACATTTATCTATTTCGCGGATATACTCATCCACTTTTGCTCTCAAATCCGAAATACTTTCATCTTCCGGGTTTATATAATCTACAATTTTAGTGATTTTAATCTGATTTTTAAAATTGGTCAGCTGTTCCTCGCGTTTGCGCAAGTCGGTGCGCAATTCGTGGTTCTCCAGTTTGATGGTGCGGATTTCGTCTTTCAGTGATTTCTGTTCATTGATCAACAGCATGATCTTGCGCTCGAGGCCGTTGAGGTTGGTTTTTATTGCTTCTTGATCCATTTGATGTGCTTATGTGTGTGTGTTGACGTTTGCCACTGGCTAATTTATATCCTGAATTCTGTCAACTGCTTACTTTTTTATTACTTGTCATAATCTTACTTTCTGATTACCGCTCCCATCTTTCCTTCAAATGCGCTCATTAGTTTATTCATCACGCTGTCAATCTGCTCATCGGTCAGGGTTTTGTTTTCATCTTGCAGGGTAAAGCCGAGTGCATACGCTTTTTTTCCTGATTCAATTTTGTCTCCTTCGTACACATCAAATGCGATGATTTCTTTAATCAGTCGCTGCTCCGTAGCCCTGGCCACCGCTTCAATTTCAGCAAACTTTACCCGATTGTCAAGCACCAATGATAAATCCCTGCGCACTTCGGGGAACTTGGGAACTTCCTGCACAACGAACTTAGGGTTTGCCGACTTGAAAAGCAAATCAACTGACAGGTCTGCATAAAAAATTTCTTGTTTAATGCCCGCCTGTTTAAGCAGCGCACTTCTCACTTTTCCCAGTTTGCCCAATTCGGTTTTGCCTGTATAAATTTTGATTCCATATTGAAACACATCATCCGAAAGTGGTTCTTCTTTTATTTTGAATAGCGATGACCGCTCGGTAATTTGTTTTACAGCTTGGGCCAGGTCATAATAATTAACCAGCCGGGTTTTGTTTTGCCAGTTTTCAGTTTCGTAATTGCCGGTGAGGAAAATGGCGAGCCGTTCTTCTTCAACGTATTTTTTTAATCCTTCGTGACCGGTCTGCTTTCCATAAATTTTTCCAAACTCGAATAGCTTCAAATCCTTCTGTTTACGGTTGATGTTGTGACCACAAACCTCTAAACCACTGAAAAGCATGGTCTGCCGCAATATCCCCTGTTCTTCGCTCAGCTTATTTAAAATCTCGACTGCTTCGCCCGAAGTTTTTATGCGATTGTGGTACGCAATATTGGTTAATGAGTTAGTCAGGATTTCGTAAAATCCATTGGCTGCTAACAGTGCACCGATTGTTTTTTTGTACAGGGTCAGATCCTTCTCGGGGAAATGTGCCAGGTAATCTGAGCTTGCATCGGTAGCTAGTTCTATATTGTTCAATCCATAGATGCGCAGAATTTCTTCAATGATATCAACCTCTTGAGCAACGTCCACACGGTAAGGCGGAACGGAAGCCGTAAATCCTTCTTCCGTCTTGTCTAAAATTTTAATATCCAATCGCTCAAGGATGGTGTACATCTCCTCGTGGTTGATTTTTTTTCCGATCAGCCGATCCACGTTTTTAAATTTGACTGCGATGGGCTGATGCTCAATTTTTTTGGGGTAATTATCTACCCACTCAGAAGCTATCTCACCACCGGCTATTTCAACAATCAACCCGGCTGCACGTTTTACGGCATAAAGGGTTTGGTTTACATCTGTTCCGCGTTCAAACCGGAATGAAGCATCGGTTTTGAGTCCATGATGCATCGAGGTTTTGCGAATGCCATCGGGTGTCCAGTAGGCTCCTTCCAAAAATACGTTTGTTGTTTTTTCGGTAATGCCGGAATTCATGCCGCCAAAAACACCTGCCATGCACATTCCTTTCTCCTCACCATCGCATACCATCAGATCGGCATTCGTCAGCAATCGTTCTTTGCCATCAAGTGTTTTAAATTTTGTTCCGGCCGGCAGGGTTTTCACTATGATTTTTTTTCCGCTAATTTCATTTACGTCATACGCATGAAGCGGCTGGCCGATTTCGTGGCAAACAAAATTGGTGATGTCTACCACATTATTGATTGGCGTTAAGCCAATGGCTTTTAATCGGTTTTTCAACCAGTCGGGTGATTCGGCCACTTTTACGTTGGAGAGTGTCACCCCGGAAAAACGGGGGCATAGCGCAGGCTCTTCTACTGAAACCGGAATGGGTAGTTGGGTATTGGAAATTTTTACTGCATCAACTGATGGAAAAGTTACGTTCCGGTTTTTCACCGCCTTGATGTCGCGCGCTACCCCGATGTGCGAGGCCGCATCCGCACGGTTGGGTGTCAGGCCAATTTCAAAAACAGAATCCGATTCAACATTAAAATATGTTGCTGCCGGTGTTCCGTTTTTTACTGAAGTGTTCAGCACCATAATTCCTGCGTGGCTTTTGCCCAAGCCTATTTCATCTTCGGCACAGATCATTCCTTCGCTTAGTTCTCCGCGAATCTTAGCCGACTTGATCGTGAAGGGTTCTCCTTGTGTAGGGTAAATGGTAGTGCCTGGCAGTGCCACCACTACTTTTTGCCCGGCCGCCACGTTGGGTGCACCGCATACAATCTGCGAGGGATTGTCCTTTCCCACATTCACCGTAGTGACAGAAAGTTTATCGGCATTGGGATGTTTGGTGCACGTCAGCACTTCGCCAATCACCAAGCCTTTCAATCCGCCTTTGATGGTTTCGATGGATTCAATGCTTTCTACTTCCAAACCGGTAGAAGTAAGCGTTTGCCCGATTTCTTCAGGCGTTTCGGGAAGATCAATATATTGTTTAAGCCAGTTGTAAGAGATTTTCATGAAAAAGCTAAAAATAGAAAAGCAAAATTAAAGGTTTTACAAGACTTGGCCTTCAATAAAATTTACCTGCCGTTTCATGGCGGAACGTTTCAACACATTTGCGGTCTTGCAGGGTAACATAACAGGTTTTGCCATCTTTACCGCCAAAACAAATATTACTGGTTTTTTTTCCTTTGGTATTTACCTCGCGAATCAATTGACCTTTGGGTGAAAAAACGGCAACCGCTCCTTTGTCATACCGTGTCACTAAAAGATTGCCTGCCTTATCACACTTCATTCCATCGAGGCCGAAATCAGGAAACTCAACAAATTTTCGTTTGTTGCTCAGGTTGCCTTGCTCATCCACATCAAATGCCCAAATTGTTCGCTGCACACTTTCGTTGACATAAAGTATTTTCTCTTCGGGGCTCAACTCAATACCGTTGGTTGTGCCCATGTCATCCTGAAGCAGAAAAGAATTTCCATCAGGTTCAATGCGCCAGATTTTTCCGGTGCTGTTCTTCCAGTTAGGGTCAGAGGCAAACACTTGCCCCTTTTTGTTGATGCAGAGATCGTTGGGCTGATTAAACGATTCGTTGTGTACCCATACCGAAATATTTTTGGTTTGGGTGTTTACTTTCAGGATGTTGTGGCCGCTAAAATCAGCCACCAGCATATTTCCTTGCCGGTCAAATTGAATGGCGTTGCCAATGCTGCCTGTGGGCAAGGCAACAAATAATTTTACGTTTCCATTGGCTGAGACCTGACCGATCGTTCCGTCTTTTTGAAAATTGACAACAAATAAATTTCCTTTTTGGTCAACAGCCGGGCCTTCGCAGTTGGTGGTAAAAAGATTTTCTTTGGTGAGGTCACGTGCCTGATAAAAATCCTGAGCCCAGGCAGGAGAAAGTAGCAGAAGTGTAATGATTGTATTATACCATTTCATTTGATCAATGTTTTGCCCACGTTGTGTCCTTTTACAGAATAGAAAAGAATATACAAATAGCAGCCTGCCGTGCAGATAAAAAATGCGGTTTGAGCCGACAAAATACCTGCCAAGTGGCCGTACACTTGCGGAATCACCGCTCCTCCTGCTATGCCCATGATGAGAAGTGCTGAGCCGATCTTGGTAAACTTTCCCAATCCTTCAATGGCCAACGGAAAAATGGCAGGCCACATGAGCGAATTGGCCAGGCCCATAATGGCGATAAAAAAAATTGAAGTATAACCCTTTGTCAAGAAAGCCAACAAGGAAAAGGCTACGCCAACAATAGCACAAATTCTTAACGCCACATCTTGCTTTAAATACTTGGGGATAGTGGCCACACCGATGATGTAGCCGATCACCATTGAAACCAATGTATAAGAAGTAAAAATTTTTGTTTCATCCAGGCTCAGGCCCATTGAGCGACCATACTGTCCTATAACATCGCCTGCCATCACCTCCACACCTACATAAAGAAAAAGGCAAATCACACCGAGCAGCAAATGCGGAAACTGAAACACGCTGGTTTTGGGTGTTGACCCGAACTTCCCGTCTTCAGAAGATGCAGTTTCAATTTCGGGCAAAGGCGATACCCAAATCAGCAGGGCTAACGCTACCAACACAATACCCATAACCAGGTACGGATTAATCACCCGGTGTGAGAGTTCCTGCAACAGTTGAATGCGTTGGGCGGGATCTGTTGCCGTTTTAATTTGGTTCTCAATATCAGCCGCTCCTTTTAATACTACAGCTCCCAAAATCAAAGGGCTTAGGGCTCCTGCTACTTTGTTGCAAATGCCCATGATGCTGATACGCTTAGCTGCCGACTCCATCGGGCCGATTACGGCAATGTATGGATTAGAGGCCGTTTGTAACAAGGCCAGACCCATACCCTGAATAAACAAGCCGGTTAAAAACAATCCAAAATTCCGCTCACGTGCAGCCGGAATAAACAGAAATGCACCCACGGCCATGATCATCAACCCCAGCGACATGCCTTTTTTATAACCGGTCTTTCCTAAAATAAAAGAAGAAGGGATAGCTAAAAAAAAGTATGCCATGTAAAAGGCAAATGTCACCAGCAGTGCCTGCGAATCAGATTGCAGGTCGCATGAAAGTTTTAAGAAAGGAATCAGTGTGCCATTGAGCCAGGTAATAAAACCGAAAATAAAAAAAAGCGCCCCGATAATGACTATAGAAACAGCATAGTTTTTTGAATCCCTCATTTTGTTCAGTTTTAAATAATTAAAATCTTAAATTTGAAAACTACAATCTCGTACGATTTAATTCAAAAAAACCAAACTACAATGGCTGCAGATAAAAGACTTAGCTTATTGGTTCTCGCGGCAGGCATGGGCAGCCGCTACGGAGGGATCAAGCAGATTGACGGCTTTGGTCCATCGGGCGAAACAATTATGGACTATTCGCTTTTTGATGCGCTTCGTGCCGGGTTCAACAAAATAGTTTTTATTGTGCGCGAAGAGATACGTAGCACCGTAGAGGAAATGTTTTTACCCAAATTGCAAGGCAAAGCCGATGTAGTCTTTGTCAACCAAGAGTTGAATTCATTTGTGCCCCAGCCCTTTCAAAACCCGCAGCGCACCAAGCCGTGGGGCACCAGTCATGCCATGCTCTGTGCCCAAGATGTGATTAACGAACCTTTTGCCGTAATCAATGCCGATGATTTTTACGGACTGGATGCCTTTGCGGCCACAGCCGAATTTTTCAAACATGAACCCTCAGCTCATGCCATGGTGGGCTATACTCTGAAAAATGTTCTGTCTGATCACGGCAGCGTTTCGCGCGGATGTGGCGAGCGTGATGAACAAGGCTTTTTAAAAAGCGTGGTGGAGCGAACAACTATTGTAAAAGAAAACGGAAAAATCATTGCGAAAGAAAAAACAGGCGACTTAATCATGGATCCGGAAACTCCTACTTCCATGAACTTCTGGGGCTTTCACCCAAGCATCATGCCGCTTACTGAAAATTATTTTCATGAGTTTTTAAAAAATAATCATCAGAATATAAAATCTGAATTTTTCATCCCGTTAACGGTCAATGAAATGATTAAAACAGGAAAAGGAAAAGTCAAAGTAATTTCAGGCGGCAATACCTGGTTTGGCGTAACGTATAAAGAAGATAAAGAAATTGTATCGGCCAAGATCAACGAATTGGTTAATCAAGGAAAATACCCCAAGAAACTTTGGTAGTGATTGCGCCCGACAAAATCATCCCTTATTTTAATATTGATGAGCCTTTTGAAATAACTCCCATCGGCTCAGGTCATATTCACCACACATTCAAAGTTTCAGGTCAAAAAAATTTTGTACTCCAACGTGTGAACAAAAATGTTTTCACCCAACCCGAAATCATCGCACACAACAACCGTATTGCTTTTGAGTTTTTGAAAAAAAATCATCCCGGCTTTCTTTTTCCCAAAACCATTCCGGATAAAAACGGGAACGACCTTTTTTATGATCACCAAGGGTTTCCCTGGCGGATCTATGAAATGATTGAAAATTCGTTCACCCTGGATGGAGTGTTGCACGAAGAAGATGCCTACCAGGCGGCCAAGGGGTTTGCTTCGCTTACCAAAAATCTGCACGGACTGGATGTTTTATTGCTCAAGCCTACCATAGATCGGTTTCATGACCTAACCTGGCGATACGAGCAATTTGAAGAGGCCTTGCGAAAAGCGAAGCCTGAAATAATTACATCAGCAGATACCGTCATACAACAGGCACAATCATTTCAGTTTTTGGTTTCGGAATACACTCAGCTGATCAAAAACGGCTCGCTCATTACACGCATCACACACAATGACACCAAGGTCAACAACATCCTGTTCAATTCCATCTCGCGCAAAGCCCTCTGCGCTATTGATCTGGATACACTCATGCCCGGCTATTTTATTTATGACCTGGGCGATATGGTGCGCACATTTGTCAGCCCGGTGAGTGAAGATGAAAAAGATTTGGACAAAATTCAATTTAGAAAAAACATATACGATGCCCTGTTGAAAGGTTACCTCTCAGAAATGAATGAGTTGCTTACCGAGGCTGAAAAAAAATCCATACCGTTTGCCGGAAAAATGATGACCTACATTATTGCTTTGCGTTTTCTGGCTGACTACTTACGGGGCAATACCTACTACCACATTACCTATACCGAACAAAACCTGGTACGTGCAAAAAACCAACTTCGGCTGTTGGAGTTGATTCAACCCTCAGTAGGTTAAAATTTTTATCTTTGACTCCATCTTAACTACCATTATATGAAAAAACTTCTGTTCTTATTTCTTGTTATCATTTCTGTTTCAGCCTTTGCTCAAGACCCGGTGGCCACACAGTATGCCCAAATGATTACACCGGGTGATCTGAAAGAGAATCTATCAATCATTGCTTCGGATGCACTCGAAGGCCGCTACACTGGTTCGCGCGGGCAGAAAATGGCAGCCGCTTTTATTGCCTATCAGTTTGAAAACGCAGGATTGACTGTTCCGGCCAATGGTTCCTACTACATGCCGGTTGAGTTGTCGTCCTCACGCACCTCAGATGCCTACATCAAGTTAGGTGCAACAAAATATACCAACTACGATGAAGTGATTTACCTGGGGCAATCTCCCACCGAGGGCGAGATTTCGTTAGAAGCTGTCTTCGTTGGTAAAGCAAGCGATGCCGATCTGGCCTACCTTGATGTAAAAGACAAAGCTGCCGTACTGCTTCTCGATGGACTGAATTTCGGTGCCTTTGGAACCATGCGAAAACTATCTACCACCCTACGCAACAAAGGCGCCAGAATGATTTTAGCCGTTGGCTCGGGCAAACCCGAAGACTATGCCCCATTTGCCGCCCAACTGAAATCTTATTTTGGAACAGGCTCCCTGTCGCTTAACAAACCCGACCACAATGCAGCCAACAAAGGTGCTTTTCTCGTCAATCAATCCGTGGCTTCAAAAATTTTCAATTCACCATTTGAAAAAATAGAAAAGGCTGCTAAAGATCCGGCTTCAAAAAAACCACTTTCCAAAATCAAACCCAGCCGTATTGTTTACCATGTTTCGGTAGAATCCAAAACCATCAAGTCAGAAAACATGGTGGGATTCATAGAGGGCACTGATAAGAAAGATGAAGTACTGGTACTCTCGGCCCACTTTGATCACATTGGCCTGCACGATGGAGACGACAAGGTAAACAATGGTGCCGATGATGATGGCTCAGGAACGGTAACTATTCTGCAGTTGGCAAAAGTCTTTGCTCAAGCCAAAAAGGATGGACACGGCCCGCGCAGAAGTATCTTGTTTATGACCGTAACCGGTGAAGAAGAAGGGCTGTTTGGATCGCAGTATTATGTAGAGCACCCCATTTATCCATTGGCCAACACCGTGGCTAACCTGAACATAGACATGGTAGGCAGAAAAGACCCCGAACACGCAGGCAAGCCCGACTATGTCTATGTGATTGGCTCCGATAAACTATCCAGTGAGCTTCATGAAATCAATGAGCGCAACAATAAAACCTACACCCAGCTTGACTTTGATTATACATACAACGATGAAAACCACCCCTCTAATTTATACAAGCGCAGCGATCACTGGAACTTTGCCAAAAACAATGTGCCCATTATTTTTTATTTTGATGGCATCCATGAAGACTACCACAAACCCAGCGATGAAGTAAGTAAAATTGATTTTGATTTGTTAGCTAAGCGCGGAAAAATTGTTTTCTATACAGCTTGGGAATTAGCCAACCGGGATAAGCGAATTACTGTTGATAAAAAATAATAAATGACTACCGATTTCAAATTCCAGATTTTAAAAGCGCTTTAATTCTGTAATGTGTAATTTTAAATTTGGAATTTGAAATCTTGTCATGCGCATCGATATTATCACTTGCCTTCCTAAGCTGTTAGAGAGCCCCTTTTCAGATTCTATTTTGAAACGCGCACAAGACAAAAAAATAGTTGAGGTAGTTGTGCACGATCTCAGAATCTATTCTCTAGACAAACACAAATCCACTGATGACTATGCCTTTGGTGGTGGAGCGGGCATGGTGATGAGCATTGAACCGGTTGACCGTTGCATCTCATCATTGAAAGAACAACTCTTATACGATGAAATCATTTACATGAGTCCGGATGGCGAGCTATTAACTCAGTCATTGGCCAACCAACTCAGTCTCAAAAAAAACCTAATCATTCTTTGCGGGCACTATAAAGGAGTGGACGAACGGGTACGCGAACATTTGATTACCCGGGAAATCAGTATCGGTGATTATGTGTTGTCGGGTGGTGAATTGGCTGCAGCCGTTTTAAGCGATGCCGTTATTCGGTTGATACCCGGAGTACTGAACGATGAAACGTCTGCACTTACCGATTCATTTCAAGATGGATTGGTTGCCCCTCCCGTTTATACGAGGCCGGCTGAATACAAGGGTTGGAAAGTGCCCGATATTCTACTCTCAGGCCACGAAGCCAAAATCAGTGAATGGCGACACGAAGAATCTGTGAATCGTACCAAAAAAAGAAGGCCTAAACTGCTTTAAAAACTCATTATTGGCTCTTTTTTCAGCAAAATAATTATAATCTACTTTTATTATTCGGGTTTCTTCTAATACATTTGCAGTCCATTTTAAAAAAATCGAGGTTATGGCAGATTTAATGAAGATCGCAGAGCAGGAATTAAACTCAAAAAGAGCTTCTATTACTGCATTCAACCCTGGCGATACCATCAGCGTGCACGTAAAAATCAGTGAAGGCAATAAAGAGCGTATCCAGCAATTTCAGGGTACGGTTATTTACCGCAGAGGCAAAGGCACCAATGGTGAAAGTTTTTCGGTAAGAAAAGTTTCCAATGGAGTGGGTGTAGAAAGGGTTTTCCCCTTGTTAAGCCCCAGCATCGATAAAATTGAATTGGTAAAATCCGGAAAAGTGCGCAGAGCCAAGTTGTATTACCTCCGTGGCCGTCAAGGTAAGAGCGCCCGGATCAAAGAAAAATTGTCTAACGCACCCGGTGTGGCCGTAGCTTAACCCTCCGTTTATCAAAGAATTTATAAACCCATTTCATTTACGAAATGGGTTTTATTTTTTTATATGGCAGTTGTTATTTCAATCTATTTCCCTTGTCAAACCCGTTTTTGGCAAACCCTTGTTTACCCTTATCTTTGTTTTCTATTCTTAATATAAAAAAATGGCAACCAGTAAAATCACTGAACTACTCGGAAAAGATGCAGAATCCCTATTAACTCACAAGAGCAAAACTATTTCAAAAGATCAATTGCATTTACCCTCTCCCGATTTTGTTGACCGGGTTTTCGGTCAATCTAATCGCAACACACAAACCTTGCGCAGTTTACAAACACTTTTTGGCACAGGCAGGTTGGCCAATACTGGCTTTCTCTCAATTTTACCAATTGACCAAGGCATTGAACATAGCGCGGGAGCTTCATTTGCCAAAAACCCGATTTATTTTGATCCGGAAAATATTGTAAAACTCGCCATCGAAGGCGGGTGCAATGCGGTTGCCACTACTTTTGGGGGGTTGGCGCTCATGTCTAGAAAATACGCCCACAAAATTCCTTTCATTGTAAAAATCAATCACAACGAATTATTAACCTACCCCAACAAAGCAGATCAAATCATGTTTGGCTCCGTGCGCGATGCGTGGAACCTGGGTTCAGTAGCTGTTGGTGCCACCATCTATTTTGGGTCTGATAATTCCACACGGCAAATACAAGAAGTATCCAAAGCGTTTGAAGAAGCTCGCAGTTTAGGCATGGCCACCATTTTATGGTGCTATATCCGCAACAATGCCTTTAAAAAAGATGGAAAAGATTACCATGTTTCAGCAGACTTAACAGGCCAGGCCAATCACCTGGGCGTAACCATTCAGGCTGATATCATCAAACAAAAACTAGCTGAAAACAATGGCGGATACAAAGCTCTAAACACCGGTGGAAGCAGCTACGGAAAACTGGATGAGCGTATCTATACCGAGTTAACAACTGACCATCCGATCGACCTTTGTCGCTATCAAGTGGCCAACTGCTACATGGGACGTGCCGGCTTGATCAATTCGGGTGGAGACAGCAAAGGTGCCAGCGATATGGCCGATGCCGTGCGCACAGCCGTAATTAATAAACGTGCCGGTGGTATGGGCCTGATTTCCGGAAGAAAAGCATTTCAGCGCCCGATGAAAGAAGGTGTTGAAATTTTGAACATGATCCAGAGTGTGTACCTGGATAAAACCATTGATGTGGCTTAGTGAATTTTAGGAATAGGCTTTAGTACAAGTGAACTGAAGAACTAAACTGATGTTATTTCAAATCGTAATTCTAAAATCTTAAATCGTAAATCAAGATGCCTTGGTTTAAGCGAACCGACAAAGGAATTTTAACTCCTACTGAAGCTAAACGCGAAGTTCCTGACGGGCTTTGGTTTAAATCGCCAAGCGGAAAAATCATCCATACCCGAGAACTGAAAAACAATGCTTACGTGGTTCCAGAAGAAGACTACCATGTAAAAATTGGCTCAAAGGAATATTTCGAAATACTCTTTGACAACAACGAGTTTACCGAGTTGGATACCAACATGGAATCAGCAGATCCCTTGAAATTTGTTGACACGCGCCCTTACCCCAAGCGCATCAAAGAATCACAGGCCAAAGCCCAGCTAAAAGATGCCGTACGCACCGCGTATGGCAAAATGGATGGGTTAGATATTGTAATTGCCTGCATGGACTTTACCTTCATTGGTGGCTCGATGGGCTCAGTGGTGGGTGAAAAAATTGCCCGCGGTATGGATCATTCTCTCAAAACAAAAACGCCATTCTTGATGATCTCACGCTCAGGTGGTGCGCGCATGATGGAGGCCGGGTTGTCACTGATGCAAATGGCCAAAACCTCGGCCAAGATAGCCCTACTTCACAAAGAAAAAATTCCTTTTATCTCTTTACTGACTGATCCTACTACCGGTGGCGTTACCGCTTCTTATGCCATGTTGGGCGATTTCAATATTTCAGAGCCCAATGCGCTGATCGGATTTGCCGGACCAAGGGTAATTCGCGAAACCATCGGCAAGGATTTGCCCAAGGGGTTTCAGAGTGCTGAGTTTGTACTCGAGCATGGGTTTCTGGATTTTATTGTAGACAGACGCAATTTAAAAAGCCGGCTGAATACGCTGTTGAGGATGTTACGGTAGATTAGATTATACCTTAGTCACGCATAGTTTTTCCTAAATAACTCGACCTGTGTTTATGGCGGCTTGGGATTAGGAGCGCTTGGCTAATGACGTTAGGAATGCCAAGTGCGACCGCACCGAAGTTGTCCACCGTGACGAATGTAATAAAGAAAACTAAACTACGATTTACTGCGCACCCCAAGCTAACATAAACACTTTGTTGGCAGCAGTTAATGTTCCCCGATTTTAAATTCGTGAACAAAGTCCCGTCCCATTTTCTTTTTTAAAAAGTTAACAATTAATAACGGGCTGAACATTAAAAGTCCTAATGCATTAAAAATTATTCTCTCCACTGTCGGGAAAAATGTCGGATTTTTAAGAATTGTCCAGTTGATTATAAAAACAACTATGATTGGAAAAAATGTTAGCCAAAGATGTCCGAACCAAATTGGTTTAATCTTGTAATTTAATTCAGCCACACTCGCTGTCGAATTGTAAGTCCCCTCGATTATATGAGGTGTCGGCAGTAGAGAAGTGTTTTTTATAAGTTCAAAAGTCGTTGAGTCAAATTCCCCGAAGAATGGTTTTGAAGAATTGTTTATGGCCGTCACGTAAAACGGTGTCCCCATTATTTTTGGATCACCCGTCACCGTTAGTTCTTTTAATCTAGATTCAATATTTTCAATTGTCAACTGAGTCTTCATACTTTAATTGCTGCCAAACCAGAGTATTTCTTGGAATATTTTTAATAGGTAGTTGCAATTTGCATTGTGATTTGGATTAAAATGTAAATGTTATGATAAAAAAAGGCTGCCATTAGGCAGCCTTTTTTTTCGTTAAGTTTAAGAAATATTAATAAGCACTTGAAAATGCGGGCACTGGCTCAAAAAGACCATAACCAGATGCATTTACAAGAGCAGCACAATTAGGGTTAGTATTTTGTTCAATCTGCGAATACAGCCCTCTGCGCGGATAATCGGTTTTACCTGTTGGAAGTGGGATATTGATAAAGTTACCCGTTCTTCTCATGTCCGTCCAACCTTCAATTTGTCCAATCAAGGTTACATACCTTTCCTCTAAGATTTCTCTAAGTAATGCTTGATTTTGCGTATCCGTTCCATTATTGTCAATTCCTGCTGGGGCAAAATCTGCTGGTACATAAGGCTGATAATTATATGAATAGGCTGCAGCATATCCAGAATTAACGTGTGCCCCTGTTGCATAATAAGCACGAAGGGTGTTAAGTGCATTCAACGCGCTGGTCGGATCAGGAGCTGCCTGTTTCATGTAGCTCTCAGCTAAGATCAACTGATTTTCCTGAAAGGTTACGAGCGGAAATGAAGTGGTGGCACCAAAAAAACCATTCAGGTTTGCTGGGTTTGCCCAATCAAAATCAACCAACACATTCGGTTCATAAGTACCGGCCTGAGGTGCAAAATTTAATCCACTACCTGGGTAGTAAATGTAATTAAGCCTTGCAGTCTCATCAGTTTTAGCATTATTTCTACTGCCTGGTTGAGAAGCATCCAAAAGTTTGGGGGCAAATGAATTCGCTGACATATACCCGCTTCTGTCATACGTTGTGAATGAATAATAAAGGTTAAAGGTCTGCAAATAAGCATTCCCGTGAGTAGCCATCAGGTTGCCTGATACTGAGGCTATTCCTAACCCAGCTTGGGTAATTGCATTGGCATAATCACGAACATGCAAATAAAGCCTGGCCTTTACCGTATGAGCAACGGCAGTCCATGCTGATTTACTTCCCCCGAGCATAAAATCACCGGGAGCACTGCCCGTAGAGGCCAAATTAGCGATAGCTGAATCCAATAATGCTTGCGCAGAAGCATAGACAGTGGCTTGGTTATCAAACTTAGGAGTACTTACTGCGGGGTACCTCGTTATTTGAGAATACGGAACATCCCCCCACATATCAGCAGCTAAACCAATACTCATTGCCTCCATTACCTGCGCAATTCCTACTGATACAAAATTATTAGAAGGAGCGGCATTTTGTTTAAGCAATTGGGTGTTTTTAAACAAACTGGTGTAGATGGATACCCATTCAACATCATAATCTTGGCCTGAGGTAACGTAGTTAGACAAGCCAAGGTACTGCCTGTCTTCTCCACTGAAATATCCGGACCACATACCTGCTTGCCTTGCCTGATCTCCTTCAAAAATTCCTATCAGAACAACTTGCGCTCCAGACATGTACTTGCTCGGATCGATTACGCTAGGATTCGTAAGATTTACCGGATCAGTTGATAATCCGTTGGTTAGGTTAGTGCAATTGCTATTCAGCAAAAAGACTCCGGTTGCCAAAAGGATTGCCAGTGTGCCTTTATTAATTATATTTTTCATAGTATTTCAATCGTTAAACTTAGTAAGTAATTGTTAACTTAAATAAGAAGGATCGCGTGTTGGGATTCTGGAAATAATCAATACCTCGACCATTAGAAGATCCCGTCAGGTTCGTATCAGGGTCAATCCCTTTATAGGGCGTCCACAAAAATAAATTTCTTCCTGTTAACCCAAATGTAACGGATTTAAGTTTTGTAGAATTTCTAAACCCGGCAGAATTAAGTGAATAGGAAAGCGTAAGTTCACGCAGCCTAGTCCAAGATGCATCCTGAACAAATGGAGCATTGACATTAAAGCCACTTCCTACTGTAGTGTAAAAAGCTTGGTCTGCTATTACTTTACCCCCACCATAGTTCTCAACAGTGCCCCTGAAGGTGTATGTTCCATCTGAATTAACAGTTGCCCGGTTTGATCCGCCTGCTACTAAAGCAGCAAGTGTGGTGCCATCATGAGTCATTAAAGTGGAGGCATCAGTTGCGCTTATTGTTGTTGTGCTCGCGCTATACTTTGATGTTCCAAAATTGACCAACGCTCCCTGAGTACCATTCCACATCTGCCCGCCTACTTGTGCATCCATTAATACATAGAGGCTCAAATTTTTATAAGTAAACGTATTGCCTAGACTTATTTTGTAATTGGGTTGGGTAATACCAATGGCACCGGTAGAGCCTGATACTTGAGGGAATTTGTTAGCATCAAGGCTATATGAACCGTTGGGGTTAGTAGCCCAATAAGTTCCCCAGAGGGTACCTAATGGCATACCTTTGGTGGCTACTGAGGCCCCATCGGTAAAGCCGGCTAAGAACACGTATTGCGCACCCGCTAAATCAACCACATTATTTCGGTTAGCAAACCAAATTAAATTTGATTTCCAGGAGAATTTTTGTGTTTTAACCCAGTTAACCCCTAAGTTAAGTTCAAGACCCTTGTTGTCAATTACTCCCGCATTGCCAACAGTCGTGCTAAACCCACTGGAAGGAGCCACCTGAACAGGAAGAATAGCATCAGTGGTTCTGTTATAATATGCTGTTGCCGACAATGTGATCCGGTTATTCCAAAACGCTAAATCAAATCCTCCTTCAATTTCTTTTTTCCTCTCCGGACGAATCTTTTGATTTCCAGACTGAGTTGAAATAGCATATCCTCCTACGCCATAGCTTGCTGCAGTAAGAGTACCGCCATAGGCCTCAGTAAAGGTTTGGGGACCAAATTGGGTCAGGTTAAGATACGGGCCGGGTTGCTTTCCAACCACCCCTGCTGATGCCCGCAACTTACCAAAACTAAAAAATTCACTGGTACCTGTCATTTTAGAAAATTGCCAAGCTGCCGTTGCTGAAGGGTAGAAAAATAAACTTTTTGCCTGAGGGCCAAAAGTAGAAGCCGATTCAGCCCGGCCGGTTAATGTAACAAATACCTGATCAGCAAACTCACCATTAATCTCAGTAAAACCTGCGGTTGTTCGTTGTGTTGCTGCAGTATTAAATGCCGTGCGGTTAGATGGTGGCGAGTTTAGCAAGTTGGGGGGGGCATTCGGTATAATAAAATTAGTAGCCGTTGCTCCTACGTTATTAAACTGTAAATTATTGTAGTTGAATCCTAACAATATTGACCCCCTGAAAAAGTCTGAGAACTTCTTTTTGGCATTGGCATATAAGTTAGTATTAAACTGAGAGTTTTGAAGGTACTGTTCAGTGTATGAACCTGTGAGATACCCCTGAGACTGTGGGTTTCCATAATCTGTTCTTCTGTCAACGTAGGTATCAAGACCGGTATTGCCTTTAAGGGAAAGCCAATCTGTTACGTCATAGTTCATTTCTACATTGCCAATAAAACGATTAACAACCGACAAACTTGTGTTTTTATTAATTGTCCAGAAAGGGTTATCATAACCCGGATTTGCATTTGCTCCAATGGGGTTGCGGTATGTAATCTGCTTGCCCAAAGTAGCTAATCCGGCCGCATTGTATGCCGTACCGATATAATTAGTATTATCAAAATCAGGGGAGGTTCTGAGCATCCCCAGCAAAATACCTGATGTATTACTTCCCTGCTGTGCACGATTTGAACGGATATTATTGAATTGGGCGCCTACCCGCACATTCAATTTAGGGGTTAACTGGCTGACCAAGTTCAATTTTGCTACATTTTTATCGTAATCGCTGCGTACTTTTACTATACCCTGTTGCTGAAGATTTTCATAACTGAGGTAAACTTGTGTTCGGTCATTTCCTGACTGCAAAGCGATGTTGTGGTCAATAAAATGACCTGTTTGAAAAACATCTTTTGTATGATCGTAAGTATTTTTAGAATTCTTTCCTCCATGTGGATTGGCTGAATTGCCTGCGGCTATGGCATATCTTTTTGATCCATCAGGAAACTGTACGTAAGCAGTTCCTGCTTGGGCATCGGCACCTCCGGAACGGGCTGAAATTAAATCACCATAACTTGAACTTGTACCTGTACTAAATCTTCCATTAGAACCCTGGCCAAAGGATCTTTGCAGGTCAGGCATTTTATTAACTTCATCAAAAGAAACTGTACCTGAGTAGGTTACACTGATTTTACCTTGGCTGTTTTGTGCTCTTTTTGTAGTGATTACAATCACTCCATTAGCGGCACGGCTTCCCCACAAGGCGGCTGCCGCGGCACTCTTAAGTATCTCTACGTTGGCAATATCAGCCGGATTGAGGTCATTCAATCTTGATTGTTGCTGAGTTCCTCCAGTGTTATTGGCTCCATTATCAGCGCCAAATGTATCGTTGTTGATCGGCATACCGTCAACTACAATAAGAGGTTGAAGGTTTCCGGTAACGGTGCTTTGTCCCCTTAATTGGATGTATGACCCAGAACCCGGGTCGCCTCCATTTCTGGTAATGGTTAACCCTTCAGCTTTGCCGGCTAAACCATTGATCATCGTTGCTTCACCAGACTGAACTACAGAACTGCCGCCTATGACAGGTGAGGCTATCCCTAATTTATCTTTAGAGCGTGTCTCACCAATAGCATTCACAACTACTTCTTGAAGTTGTTTTATGTCACTTTTCATTTGGACATCAACCACTGACCTGGCTCCTACTGACTCCTCTTGAGAGGCCATTCCAATGAAAGAGAAAACCAATACAGCATCTGACCCCGAGACTGAGATTTTATATCCCCCGTCTGAATCAGTTACCGTACCATTTGTAGTTCCTTTAATAACTACATTCACACCAGGTAAAGATGACCCATCATCTGCAGTAACCTTACCCGTCACCATCCGGTCTTGCGCCCATACATTGATCGCAAAACCGAATGAGAAGCACATTAGTAAAATCTTCTTCATATGTTTAAGTTTTGGTTAAAAAATTAAGAAGCTAAAAGTAGGGCTTATGTTTTTAATTGTAAAACATTTATGTGAATTTTTACGAACGAACGTTCTGCACCCAAATCCAATCATCGTAATAAATTTGTGTAAATAGCTGGTTTACAGACAGAAATCGATTGAAATTCTAAAATTCCAGGTAGTGAATACTTTTTCTGATTTCTGAGATTTCAGTGTAGTAAGATATCTCAATTTATAATAAAAAAACATGTAAGTGTACTGTACGGTAGGCATTGTTTTGCCTCTGAAATAGCACAGTTATTAGTGGCCTGTAAAAATTGATTTGGCCAGGCTTTATTCTGGCTTTGCTTTAGTACCGATCTCGCATCTTTTCTAAAATGACTTGCATCTGTTTTCGCACGGCATTGCCCGGTACTATGAAGTTATTGTGCATCAGGCTGAACACAAGCACCCTTTTTTTCTTAGTAATCAAAAACCCGCTGACGCAATGGTTGTTCGACAGCGAACCTGTTTTGCCGTAGAGGTAAGGTACTTCAGCTTTGTACCCGTTTTTCAACGTGCCTCTTTTCCCGCCCACGGGCAACAACTGAAACAGTCTCTCCTGTGGAACAACCGTCATTAATTTTTTCCAAAGTGCAACGATTGACCGGGGAGTAAATAAGTTAAAACGCGATAGGCCCGAACCGTCTACCCATTGCAGCTGATCAGGTAAATCAGTCAAAAAATTTTTGACCGCATAGCGAATGGCAATCTCGGGGTTTAAGGTATCGCTGAGAGTCAAGGCACATTGCAGTAGTAATTGTTCGGCAATGAAGTTATCGCTCTCTACCATCATCACTTTATAAACTGAATCAACCGGTACGCTTTTCAGTACGTTATATTTTCCCGCAGGGAAAAAATCTATTTCTTCTACGCTTCGGTGCAGGGTATCACTAAGTAAATCGGCTGTTAAGTCTCTGCTGCTTCGAAAGGGAATTGACCATAAATTATTTTTCTTTTTCGAATCATAGTGGATGAGTTGATTTGAATCAACACTGCGTATGATTTCTTCCTTGTCGTGACTTTCGCTGCTAAGTTGAAAATCAGAAGCAAACCGTTTGGGTTGAAAATCAAAAACGTTACCGGGCTTCTTTTTTATCGAAATCAAATTTCCATAAACCGGTAAAGAAGAACGTTCGGCCGAGTAATCATCGTTGTAATCGTCCCACGCCCAACCTGGGCCCAGTGGCTCAGTATCAAAATTGGAGGCATTGAAAAAAAGTTTGCCGGGAAAGTTTTTCAAAAAATAATAGGCCCGATTATTATTAAAAGCAGCTGAATATAAAAATGAAGGATCGCCCATTCCCTGAAAAAACAACGAGTCATTTCGTTGAGTGTATTTCAATGCCGAAACTGAATCGCCCAGCAGGCGCGCTGATGTATAAAGTGTAACGATCTTGGTATTGGAGGCGGGGATAAAATACTTGGCTCCGTTGATATTGATCAACGGTTTGTCTGAATGAAGGAGGGTCACATAAAATCCGATGTGATCGTGAAGAGATTCTTCTGATTTCAAGACTTGCTTTTTGATTTGAAGAGCCGGAGAGCAGCCCGACACAATCAACAAACCGACAACAATGAGCCGTATCATTTTGCGATCAGGTAACGCTCTTGCAAAATTTTGCGGTGGTGTGTTTCATGGCCGGGTATGACAAAGCCCAATGTTACTACTGAAATTTCTTTTCCGCTGGCCGTTCCTTTTCGCGAGAGCATCTCCGGAGTAAAACTTTCGAATAAGTCGATGGTGCTGGCGCGCAGGTGTGCCATTTCGCTTGCAATTTTTTGCAACGACCGACCCGAGGCATTGGCCTGAGGGGCATAGTCGTTTTCTTCAAAACCGGATAAAGCAGTTTTATCATTGCGGGCGAACCGCAAGGCACGGTAGGCAAAAATCCATTCGGCATCCATGATGTGGCAAAGCACTTCACGGATGGTCCACTTGCCAGGAGCATACGCCCAATCGGTTTTTGCTGCCGGAATGCTGTGCACCAGTTCTTGCATGCGGTGCCCGGAGATGCGCAAAGCCTGGAGCAAATCGGGCTCATCAATATGTTTTACATAGTTCTTATAGGCGGCCGGTACGGAGTCGAGGTTGAGCAACATAATGTTAAGGGTAAAGTGAATGAAGAGATTATAGTTTTCCGATTAATTCTATGTACAGCTCAGTAAGTTTACCTTCGGCTTTATTAGCTGTGGCAATAATTTGTGGAAGATCAACCGGTTTCAGGTTGTCGGGGTCACACTCATCTGTCAGCACTGAAATAGCACAACAAGGCAAGCCCATGTGGTTTGCTACCAATACTTCGGGCACGGTACTCATGCCTACGGCATCTGCACCGATTTGCCGCAGATACCGGTATTCTGCACGCGTCTCCAGGTTAGGCCCCTGCACTGCCACATACACCCCTTTGTTCAATTTTATTTTTTTCTTTTTGGCGATAGCTGTTAAATGATCACTCAGTTTTTTTGAATACGGGCGGCTCATGTCAGGAAACCGCGGGCCGAGTATTTCAAAATTCTCTCCGCGCAACGGGTTGTCGGGCTGCAAGTTGATATGGTCATCAATCAGCATCAACTCTCCTTTTTTCCATTTGGAATTTAAGCAGCCGGCTGCATTGGAGATGAGCAGGTAGTCTATACCCAGAAACTTCATCATGCGCACGGGCAGCGTAATCCGCTGCAAGTCATACCCTTCGTAGTAGTGAAAGCGTCCTTGCATGGCCAGCACACGCTTGCCTTTCATTTCGCCATAGATCAATTTGCCTTTGTGTGATTCTACGGTGGAGATGGGAAAATGCGGGATGGAGTTGTAATTGATAACGAGTGGATTTTTTATTTCTTTCACAAACTTGTTTCCCAGGCCTGTACCGAGAATGACACCCACTTCCGGCTGAGTGATGCCGTGTTTTTGAATGAAGCTAACGGCTTCGTTGATTTGATTGAGCATAGTGTAAAAATCTAAAGTTGAATAAAATAGAAGGGAAATTCAACTCCTTCATTTAAAACCGCGCGGCATTTAAAAATCCGATCGGGTGCTCTGTGCTGCCTTTGGTTGCCAGGTCAGCCATGACTTCTCCCACTGCACTGGCAAATTTGAAACCGTGTCCGCTGAAGCCGGCAGCCATTACCACCTCTTTTTCAAAGCCGGGAACAAAATCTAAAATAAAATTTTCATCCGGAGTGTACGTGTACAGGCACGTTTTTATAGATCGTATTGAAGCATATCCCTCAGGGATAAATTTATTCAACATCGAAATGAGATTGTCTTCGTCTGCTTTTGCCGGAATACGATCAACAGCATCTGCATCTGAGGGAAGACCGGGTGTGTGATGTCCTAGTTTCAGCCCGATCGGTCCACCAAATGTTGACGCGGATAACATGGGGAATCCATAATAAATGCCCGGCTTCTCCTGATCGGCAATTGTCCAGCAAGGGAAGTTACCTGATTCAAATTTTGAGGTGTTACGGGGTTGCATCCACGCAAGGGTTTGGCGTGTTACGCTCAGTTGTTTTGAAAGAGTGGGTATTATTTTTCCTGCCCACGCTCCGGCTGTGATTACCAGCTTACTGCAATAATATGTATCACGATCGGTTTTCACCGTGATGGATCTGCCCACTTTTTTCCATGCAATTGTTTTTTCGTTGACATGGACGGAGGCCCCCAGTTGGCATGCTCGCCCGGTGTATGTTAAAATAGCCCGCTCGGGTGTAACAAATCCGGCATCGGGTTCGATCATCCGTTCATAGTCATCCGGAATTTGAAATTGAGAAAACTGCGAAGCCATTTCATTGGATGACAGGTGATAAACAGGCACCTTGTATTTCTCGGCCGAAAGTTTCAATCCTTTGATTAGTTGACTGTCTGGTTTACCAAAATAGAGTAATCCGGTTTTGAAATAAAGTTGTGTACCTGTTTCGTTTTCTAAGTCACGCCAGTTGTTGTAGGCGGCTTCCAGTAACGGCACATAATCCGGGTGTTCGAAATACGCTTTGCGAATGATGCGGCTCTGTCCTGCGTGTGAGCCTAACTCATGGGGGATATCAAATTGTTCAAGGCCTAAAACGCGGTGCCCTTGTTTGGCAAGGTAGTAGCAGGTGGCTGAGCCCATGCTGCCCACACCGAGTACGATGACATCAAAATTTTTTTGTTGCTTTTGTTGTCTTTCGATTTGCGAATGAACCTGTGTGTATAATTCAGAGAGGGGCAACATCAAACTCATAGCGTAGGGACCAATAGGAGGTGTAAATCAATTTTTAGTTTAATGTTTACACATAATGCTCACTATTTTTTGTCTGAGCCACTTCAATAAAAAACTGAGAAACTTTTTTTGTGACCGATCTAAAATACTTTTCTCCTTTTTCAGCCGATGCTTTGCGCGGATCGCCCACCCCGGTGCTTTCAGTTACTTTTGTCCATTGCCGCTCGGCCCAGGCCCAGCCTTCGCGTATGGCCGGGTACTTAAATTTTTTGGCAGCCCCGTCTCCGGCTTCGCTTAACGGCAACACCAAATCAGGCCGTAAGTACATCATCAAACTGGTTTCCATTTCGCCAGCATGGTCGTCTTTGTTTTCAAAAAAATCTTTTTGATCGCTCATTTTGAACCAATCGCATGAAGCCAAAAACATTTTTGGAAACTTCAGCCCCAGTTCGCGGATCATCCATTTAAAATCATTGCCGCCATGGCTGTTTAAAATAATGAGTTTGTAAATAGCTTGTCGGTGCAAGGTTTCAATCACATCGCGCAGTACAACAAACTGGGTGCTGGGGTTCATGTTCATATCAAGCAGCACATCGTGCTGGCCGGTATTCACGCCAAACGGAACAGGCGGCAACACAATTATTTTAGCTTCCTGCTCGTATGCCTGGCGAGCGGCTTCGGCTGCTATTTGCTCGGCTTCGATGATGTCGGTTCCATACGGCAAATGATAGTTGTGTGCTTCGCACGCACCCCACGGAAGTACGGCTACATCAACTTGGGTTTTTTTTACCGCCTTCCAGTTGGTTTCAGTTAAAATATACGGACGCATCAAAATCAAAAATTAGGAGATAACATATACTTGCCGTAAAACTCATCGATCACGGCCACGGCTTCTTCGGGAGTATCTACTACATTAAACAACTCCAGGTCTTCGGGGCTGATCATTTTTTCGGTGACCAATGTTTTTTTAAACCAATCAATGATTCCGCTCCAAAATTTTTTACCAACCATTACAATCGGGAAGCGGCCAATTTTTTTGGTTTGGATCAATGTCAAAGCTTCTGAGATTTCATCGAGCGTACCAAACCCTCCCGGCATAACAATAAATCCTTGTGAATATTTTACAAACATCACTTTGCGAACAAAAAAATAATCAAATGTGATGAGTTTATCGGGGTCGATGTAGATATTTCCTTTTTGTTCATGCGGCAGAAAAATATTCAAGCCCACTGATTTTCCTCCGGCTTTATGTGCGCCCTTGTTTCCGGCTTCCATAATGCCCGGGCCGCCTCCCGTAATCACGCCATACCCTTGTTGTACCAACTGTGAAGCTATTTCTTCTGCCATCTTATAATACGGATGGTTGGGCTTGATACGGGCTGATCCGAAGATCGTAACACAAGGACCAATTTTGGCTAGTTTTTCTAGCCCTTCTACAAACTCGCTCATTACTTTGAATACTACCCACGAGTTAGCACTTTTTATTTCTGACCAGTCTTTGTCTTTAAATGCCTGGCGGATACGGTGCTCTTCTTCGAGCACATTCTGAATTTTTGTTACTTTATTGTTCTTTGTTGTTGT
Organism: Bacteroidota bacterium; assembly: GCA_018266435.1. Lineage (GTDB taxonomy): Bacteria > Bacteroidota > Bacteroidia > Cytophagales > Cyclobacteriaceae > ELB16-189. The sequence continues at coordinate 82,271 of JAFEAL010000002.1, forward strand.
TTTCATTTTTTGATCTTTCAATTCGCGGTTTGAAATTAAGGAAATGAATTGATCTCTTTATTGTTTGCTCCCCAACAATTCTGTAAGAGCATCGTTTAGTTGCGGATAACGAAAAACAAAACCTTCATTCCTGATTTTTTCTGATGAAACTTTATTTCCTTTCAATACCAGATCGGCCATTTCGCCTAAAGCGATTTTTAAAACAAAAGAAGGTACGGAAGGAAGCCACAACGGCTTGTGCAAAATTTTAGCAAGGGCTTTTGTCAATTCTGCATTGGTGCACCAATCGGTTACACCATTGTAAATGCCTTGCATGTTTTTGTCGTTGAGGGCTTGTTTAAAAATATGGCATAGATCATCAATATGAATCCACGACATATATTGTTGGCCAGAACCGAGGGGAGCGCCCAAGCCCAGGCGAACGGGCCTGGCCATTTCTTTCAGCGCACCACCCTTTGTACTCAACACTTTGCCAATGCGGATCTTTACCACCCGGATATTCAATGATTGAAACTGCTCTACCTCCTGCTCCCATTGCCGGGTAACTTGCGCCAAAAAATCTGATCCGGGGCTATCATCTTCTGTAAAAATTTTTTGGTCATCTCCGGGCCCATAATAACCGATGGCAGAAGCTGATACAATTGTTTCTACCGAGTGATTTTCTTTTTGAAGAACATCCGCCAGCAACCGGGTGGACAGTACCCGGCTGTTGAGAATTTCTTTTTTGCGTTTTGCACTCCATCTTTTTTCAGCTATGCCGCTACCGGCCAAATGAATAATGGTATTTACATTTTTTAAAGCTTGCGGGTCAATCCGGTTTGCTTCGGGATTCCATAAAAAAGTCTGCACCAAAGATTTTTTTACCGACCTTACCAAATGAGCTACTTCCGGGTTCTCTTTTTGCAATAGTTCTGTTAATCTTGTGCCTATCAGGCCGCTGGCCCCCGTGATCAGTATTTTGTTTGCCATTATTTATAGCTTTGAATTAAATTAACATTTCTATGTCAAATAAGTTTACTGCCCTGTTGATTTTAGTTTTAGCCAGCGGGTACACGCTTGCTCAACCCGTGACCATAAAAAAGCAAAACGAAAAGGTGAAGGGAGAATCCACCGAAGGCTTTGCTGTTGCGCTTGACGGTAAGCGAGACGATGTGAATGCGCAGTGGAGTAAATTTTTAAAAGAAATAGGACGCGTTAAATTATTTTCATCTGAACCGGTAGTAATCACCGAACCTAATTTTAATGGCACGGTCTATCCAAAAGGAATTATTTATGCTCATATCTTTGAAGAAGGCAAACAAACCCGGGTATGGTTAGGTATTCTGAAAAAAGACTGGGAAGAAAAAGAGATTGAATTTGCAAACAAGCAACTGGAAAAACTGGTGTATCGCTTCGGGGTTCAATACAACCGGAGTTTGGTACAAATTCAAATTGATGAATCCATCCAAGCTTCTCAGGCGGTAGAAAAACAACAACAGAGACTAATTAATCAAAGCAAAGAGCTGGCCATTCAGCTAAGCAACAACGAGCAAGAAAAAGCACAACTTCAAAAATCGATGGATGCCAATAAACTCGAAAACGAAGCTCTAAAAATCAAAATCGAAAAAAACAAAAAGGCACAAGACTCCCTGGTACGCACAGCCACTCAAATAAAAAAAGTAACAGAAGGTCATAAAGAGCGATTGAGGAAGGTCAATTAAAAAGCCGCCTGTTAACAAGCGGCTTTAAAACCTAAGTTGATCTCTCTGTTCTTAGAAGCTGTACCTTACGCCCACCTGCGCTTGCCAGCGTGAACTGAATTGATCAACTGACCACTTGGCCAACGGAGTTTTATATCCTGCCCCGGTAACTGTGGCCACTCCGTTTGAGATGGTGCGTCCACCAATTGAAAGGCCCGGGTCAACTGAGGAATTAAGTGTATTGGGCGAGAAATAATAAACCCCCCAGTTTTTGCTGATCAGGTTGCTGAAGTTGATGATATCAAAACTGATTTGCAGTGTGTTTATCTTCTTGCCTGTGTTAATAGGAAAGTCGTGCATCAACCGCAAATCCATCTGGTTGTTCCACGGGGTGCGCGCACCGTTGCGTGTGGTATATTGACCTTGGTGTGCATTCAGGTAAGTATCTCCCTGAATAAACTGGTTGAAGGCTTGTTGATTAGCCGCACTGAGATTGTATGGGTTTTCTCCGGTAGTAACATTAGGAACATAAAACAGATCAACCTGCTGTCCGTTTTTTGTCAAGTTGTTGCTTGAGGTGATGGCGTAGGTAAACGGTGAGCCGGATTGGAACGTAGGAATCAACGAGATGTATGAAATTCCACCGCGCTGCCAGGTCTTCTTGTACTGAATTGTTGACACAATGCGGTGGCGGATATCAAAGTTTGAGTATGTTAATCCCGGGTTGTTCGGGTTCAATGCCTGATTCACTTGCCAGCCAGACTCAGGCGAATTGCGGATGCCATTCAAAATATCTTTCGATTGACCATACGTGTACGCTACCATAAAGCTCAACCCAAAATTATACGACTTTGAAAGTTGTGCTGTTAGTTGATAACGGTATCCTTTATCTGTGTTGGTGATCAGGTACACACTCGAGAAATTGTTGCTCACCCGGTTGGCGGTGCCGGTTGCAGTAGTTGACGAAAGATAAAGTGGTTGCTGTTGGTTCACATCATAGTTGGCATACGCCACTGAGTCTTTCAGGTTCACTTGTTTGATGTACAAGTCTTTAATGGTTTTAGTGTACAGCGCCTCCAGCGTTAGTTTGTAACCATTACCCAATTGTATATCCATTGCAACATTGCTGCGCCACATGCGGGGAAGCGAAAAATTCTTATCCATCAAGTCAATTTCTGTTCTGTTTTTAGAACCATACGCGGTAGCATAGCTGCCAAACTGAGTTTGGTCAGTAGGTAGAGGCACCGAAGTAGCCGGGGCAATGGCTACAGGCGGATTTAAGTCCATGGCATTGAAGGCCGATCCGTTATTAAGAAACGCATACCCAATCCAGGCGAAGGGGATTCGGCCGGTAAACAAGCCCGATCCACCCCGGATGATGATGCTCTTGTCGCCTCTCCAATCATAGTTGAACCCAATCCTTGGCGAAACATATACCTGGCCGAAGTAGTTGGTGCCAACAGAAGAAGGATTGTCATACGTAAACGTGGTGCCATAGTTATTAAATGGAACCGCAGAAGGAAACTTACTGCGAGCACTTCCATTCGGCCCGGCAGGAAGAATCGGCATATCGGCACGTACTCCATAAGTAAAGGTGAGTTTGCCTTTTACAATTTCATCTTGAGCATACAGACTGGTGAGAAAAACATTGAACTTAGCCGGTGAACTATTCAAAAGCGTATTGCGGGTATTATCCGTAGTGCTATACAAGGCACGCAAACGCGAAGGCTTGTCCAACAAGAAATTGTTCAGGCTGCTGTAATCGAAGCGGCCGTTCCATGAATTGATAAATACGTAATCAATTTTATAAAACTCATTGTGTGTGCCTACAGTAAACGAGTGATTGCCTGCAAAGAACTTAAAGTTGTCAGTAAACTCAAACGTGCGCTGCCGCATATTGAAAACACCGGCTTCACGATTGGTACCGAGTAACACGTGTCCACCGGTGATGCCGTTGATTTGAATTTGAGGAAAGATCGTTCCGGTCGGGTCGCGTCTGTCTTTAATATCGGTATAGCCGATGATCAGGCTGTTGCTGGCGTTGTTATTAAACCGGCTTTTTAATTCTGCCACGGTACTGATGTTGGTATTTTTTTGAATGAAATCATAATTGCCAAATTGAAATTCAGTAGATGAACGCTCAAGGTTAGAGGCCTCAGAAATGATGGAGTTGTTGCGCAGAGCAAGTGAGTGGTTTTTGTTAATAACCCAATCTACACGGTTAAAGAACTTGGTGCTTCTGGCGTAAATGTTATAGTTCATAGTGGCTCCTGGGTTGTATGAAGTCATCGAGCCATACTGGGTTGGCAAATTGGAGAGCTTTTGGGCAATTGCCTCGGCCAACGGCATGTTGGCATATGCTGCCAATGCAGCCGGTACGCTGCCACCATTTAATTGTGAGAGTGTTTGGTTCATAAAATAATTGGGAGCATTAGCCGGGTAAAACTGAGGAACTGAATTATTAGTGACCTCTTCGTTGGTAAACCAAAATAATTTGTCTTTGATAACCGGCAAGCCTATACGAAACCCGGTTTGATAATCGAAGTAAGAACTGTTGATGCTTCCGTCACCTACCTTGTCTGAGTTTCTGTATTTTCCGGTGATGGTTGCGTTCCGGCCAAAGGCATAGACTGAGCCCTCCACATTGTTTGTGCCACTGCGAGAAACCGCGTTGATGCTGCCTCCCGTAAAATTACCCAACGACACATCGTATGGAGCAATTTGAACTTGTACGGCTTGCACAGCGTCCAGGCTGAACGAGTTAGTTCTTGTGCTGCTGCCGGGCTGGTTGGCTGTGCCACTGATGCCGCCCAGCGAAGGGCTAAACCCGATGGCATCGTTGTTAATCGCACCATCAAGCGTGATGTTGTTGTATCGGAAGTTGGTACCGGCAAATGAGTTATTACTACTTTGAGGAGTTAACCGGGTAAAGTCAGAAAAGCTTCTGCTCAACGTAGGCAGCGATTGCAACTGTTGCTTACCCACGTTGGTGCCTGTGCCTGTTTTTTCGGTAGCCTCTTGATTCACCCCGGTAACGACTACTTCATTAAGTTGGTGTGACTCTTCGTTTAGTGAAACATCCAGCCTCAGCGTTTCGCCCAGTTTAAAATAGATGTCATCGTATTTTTCAGGTTTGTATCCCACAAAAGTGATTGAAACCTCATACGGGCCGCCCGGAGTTAAGTTTACCAGTGTATACCGGCCTTCGGCATTGGTATTTACTCCATAAGGAGTATTGGTGGGTTTGTAAGTTACCAACACGGTTGCGCCTGGCAAGGTCTCGCCTTTTGCATCGGTAATTTTTCCGCTTACTGCACTGGTTGTAGTTTGTGCAAAAAGCAAACTTGTCCCAGCTAATACGGCAAGTGCAAAGAGTACATATTTTTTCATGCGGTTATAATATTTACCGCAAAAGTGAACAGGCTGGATTACTTCACTATATCGGGTGTATTATGAAAATGTTAATAAAGAAAAGGTAAAAAAGAAGAGAGTCTTCTTTTTATAGAAAAGAGAAAAATGAGTTAGTTTAACTACAAACGTGTGTGGTCCCCACACCTGTTACTATTTGTTGATCGGCACTTTGCTGAGCAGGGTCTTGATGATGTCGGCAGTTTTTACATTATCAGCTTCGGCTTCATAGTTAAGTAAGATGCGGTGGTTCATCACATCCAACGCCACCTCTTTAATATCTTCGGGTAATACATAATCGCGTCCTTCCATGTAGGCCACGGCTTTAGCCGAAAGGTTAAGGTTGATGCTGGCGCGTGGTGACGCACCAAACTGAATGTATTGTGCTTCTTTATCGAGTTTGTATTCTTTGGGTTTGCGTGTAGCGGTAACCAGTTCGATGATGTACCGCTCCAGCGATTCGGATATTTTCACATTGTTCACTCCCGCGCGGATAGAAAAAATATCTTCTTTGGTAAGTACCGTATTTACTTCATGTGAAAATTGCATGTTCGAAATCCTGCGCATAATTTCCAACTCCTGCTCTTTGGTGGGATAATCCACAAACACTTTCATCATGAAGCGATCTACTTGTGCTTCGGGCAGCGGATAGGTTCCTTCTTGCTCCACCGGGTTTTGCGTGGCCAATACTAAGAACGGTTTGTCGAGATGGAACGTGGTTTCGCCAATCGTTACTTGTTTCTCTTGCATCGATTCGAGCAAGGCCGATTGTACTTTGGCGGGTGAGCGGTTAATCTCATCCGCCAAAATGATGTTGGCAAAAATCGGCCCTTTTTTCACTTCAAATTTTCCTTCTTTTTGATTATAGATCATGGTACCGATCAAGTCTGAGGGCAGTAAGTCAGGAGTAAACTGAATGCGTTGAAAATCCAAGTGCAATACTTTGGCAAGCATGCTGATGGTCAGGGTTTTTGCCAGGCCCGGTACGCCTTCCAACAAAATATGTCCGTTGGTAAAAAGGCCGGCCAACAGGCGGCTCACCATGTATTCCTGACCCACCACCACTTTGCCTACTTCGGTGTAAACTTGTTTTATTTTTTGCCGGTGTGCTTCGTGTTGCTCAGTTGTTGATGTAAATGCCATAGTTCGTAAAAATCAAAGCGCAATAATACTAAAAATCAGAAAGCGAATGAGCATAGATTTATTGTAATGGCTACCCAAATACCACAATCTCTGCCCCTTTGGGGTTAACCAAAAATGAATTGACTAAGTTTTGCACCGTACGGTTTTCCTTGCCAGGTTTAATGAAATTGCGGGCCGATTCAAAATCGGTGATTGATTCTTGCCTGTCAACAAAACCGAAGCCCAGGTAATTTCCATTTTCCAAAAGTATAAGTGAGTTTTCTCCCACCGTTCTTCCTTTTCCGATGATGGCCAGTGAATAGCCTTGCTCATGAAATGACTCAATGGCTTTCTGTGCGCGTTTGTTATACTTTTTTGCTGACTCTACTTCCTGGCAAGCTCCCCGGCACGAACCTGATTGATAGCTGTAACACAACCCTTTGGTAATTTGCAAGCCGCTGAGTTTGGGGCAAAGGTCAAACTCTTTCACTTTCTCCCACCAAAAATTCCACACGTCACCTTTGCTGCCAAACGTAATTAACGGACGCGAACCTTTGGTTACGCTATTCACGCAAAAGCGCAGGTACCCGTTGCGGTCTTCGTACTCATAAATGCCCCACTCATCCGGTTTATACTTTTGGGCAAGATTATATTTGGGCCAGAGTCGCCTGATTTCTTGCGACTCAAAAATCAAAGCAATCAGTTCATTGCCGGTAAGTTCGTACGTGATGTGGTGGATTTCATTGCGGATATTGGAACGATTCCACTCGCGTGCTTCGCCAGAAAAATGACCAGTCATCCTTTTTTTTAAGTTGATAGCCTTGCCCACATAAATTACCTGGCCGTGGGCATCCAAAAAATAATATACGCCCGGCTTGGCAGGCAATAATTCAAATTCTTCTTGGGGTAAATTGGGAGGGAGAATCGTCTCACCTGAGTTTCTTTTCAGTGCTTTTTCAATCACTCCGGCCTGATCGCGCCTGAGCAATATTTCAAAAATTTTTACAGTGGCCAACGCATCACCTCCCGCACGGTGGCGGTCGGGAATCTTTATTCCTAAACTCTCGGCCAGCCTACCCAAGCCATACGAATGAAGCCCCGGAATTATTTTGCGCGATAAGCGCACGGTATCAAGTTTTTTGACACTCCATACAATGCCTACTTCTTCAAATTCCTTTTTCAGAAAACTATAGTCAAAGTGTGCATTATGCGCTACAAAAATTCTTCCTTCCAGCCAGCTGTAAATTTCTTTGGCCACACTTTCAAAAGACGGGGCTTCTTTCACCATTTCTACATTGATACCGGTAAGGCCGGTGATGAAGTGCGGAATCGAACGCCCGGGGTTAATCAGTGTTTTGTAATGGTCTGTAACTTGGTTTCCATCGTGGTGGTAAATAGCAATTTCGGTAATGCGGTGATGGGCGGCATAGCCCCCGGTCGTCTCAATATCAACAATGGCATACATCGGGCGACCAAAATAATTCTTACCAATGACTTTTTAAAAAACAATAATTCCATTTATCAAAAAAATACCTGTACCTGTAAAAACTTTCTTTCTTTTGTAGGTTATGAAAAAAATATTCTTCCTGTTGCTTGTAGGTGTTTCAGCAAATGCCCAGCAACTTACTGAACTGACCGTAGAAAAAATTATGCGCGACCCCAAGTGGATGGGTGTTTCACCTTCTGCCGCTTTCTGGGCGGAAGACAGCAAGCAGGTATATTTTGAGTGGAACCCTGAAAAAAATGAAGGCGATTCGTTGTACGCGGTTTCAATAACTAACTTAAACCCCACCCGGGTAAGCCCGGCTGCACGCAGGCTACTCCCCTCATTCTTTGGGAATTATAACCAAGCCAAAACAAAAAAAGTGTATGAAAAAAACGGAGATATTTTTTTGCTGGATATTCCTTCACAAAAAACAACGCAGGTTACTAACTCCGTTGAGCGTGAGTCCAACCCGGTATTTTCATTTGACGAGCGTAAAATTTTATTCCTGGGCAATGGCAACTTGTTCAAATGGGAAATTGCAACCGGATCAATTTCACAACTGACCGATTTCAGAAAAGGGAAAAAAACAGAAGCAAAAAACTCTGAACAAGAAAAGTGGCTGAAGGCCGATCAACTGGCTTACTTGCAAGTGCTGAAAGAAAGAAACGCCCACAAAAAATTAGTTGAGAAAATGACTAAGGCCGACCGCCCCAAGCGACCCAAAGAAATTTACCTGGACGATAAATCCGCAGAAATCATTCAACTCAGCCCGGATGAAAAATTCATTACTTTTCGCACCGGCAAAAATCCTCACCCCAAATCTACTGTTGTTCCAAACTATGTTACCGAGTCAGGGTTTACCGAAGACATTCCTTCACGTACCAAAGTAGGCGCAGCCCAAACCATGCAAGACCTTTACGTGTATGACATTGTCAAAGACACGGTATTGCAAGTAAAGACCGATCAGATTCCTGGTATTACCGATACCCCCGAATTTAAAAAAGATTACCCAGCCAAAGAGAAGAAAGACAAAACGCAGGTACGTGCCGTGTTCTTTCAACAGTTAATGTGGAGTGCTGACGGCAAAAATAATTTACTCTCTATCCGCTCGCTTGATAACAAGGATCGTTGGATCATGTCGCTGGATGTGGCTACTCAAAAATTAAAACTCATTGACCGGCAACATGACGATGCGTGGATAGGTGGGCCCGGTACTGGGGGGTTCTTTCAAGGCACCAACATCGGCTGGGTGAACAATACTACCGTGTGGTTTCATTCGGAAGAAAGCGGCTACTCCCATCTTTATACTGTTGATATCGCCTCTGGAAAAAAGACAGCACTCACTTCGGGAAAATACGAAGTGCAGCAAGCCCATCTTTCTAACGATAAAAAGTATTTCTATTTGACGACCAACGAAGTACATCCCGGAGAAAAACATTTCTATAAACTGCCAGCAACCGGAGGCAAAGCCGAAAAAATCACTTCGCTTACCGGCAGCCACGAAGTTTCTATTTCTCCCGATGAAAAGTGGATTGCTTACCGCTACTCGTACAGCAACAAACCGTGGGAACTGTTTCTGCAAGAAAACAAACCGAATGCTAAACCTCAGCAGGTAACCCATTCGCTATCCAATGAATTTAATTCGTATGCCTGGCGCGATCCGATCGTAACAACCTTCAAAGCACGCGATGGGGCTGATGTGTACACTCGCCTTTACAAACCGGCAAAGCCTAATGGTGCAGCCGTAGTGTTTGTACACGGAGCGGGCTATTTGCAAAACGCACATAAGTGGTGGAGCAGCTATTTTCGTGAATACATGTTTCATAATTTATTGGCCGACAAAGGCTATACCGTACTCGACATGGACTACCGTGCAAGTGCAGGCTATGGCCGCGACTGGCGCACAGGAATCTACCGGTTCATGGGAGGCAAAGATTTGACTGATCAGGTAGATGGTGCCAAATGGCTGGCAGATCATCACGGCATAGACCCGAAACGCATTGGTATTTATGGTGGGTCGTATGGCGGCTTCATCACATTGATGGCCATGTTTACCACACCCGATGTATTTGCTGCAGGCGCTGCGTTACGGCCGGTAACCGATTGGGCTCACTATAATCATGGGTACACATCAAATATTTTAAACGAACCATTTACCGACAGCCTGGCGTATGAAAAAAGTTCTCCTATTTACCATGCAGCCGGACTGAAAGGTCATTTGTTAATTTGCCACGGCATGGTTGATACCAATGTTCATTTTCAAGAAGCTGTTCGTCTTTCACAACGATTGATTGAATTGGGCAAAGACAACTGGGAGCTCGCTGCCTACCCAATGGAAGACCATGGTTTTGTAGAGCCCAGTAGTTGGACAGATGAGTACAAGCGTATCTTGAAATTGTTTGAAGATAATTTGAAGAAATAAAAAAACAGATGAACGTAGAGGCAACGATCAGGTACACCTCCCCAACCGGCAATAAATACACTAATCATTCCATCGGCCTTAATTAAAAACCATTAACTGATGAAAAAGATACTTATTCTTCTTACCACCTTCACCCTCTTCATGTCAGCACTCCGCTCACAAGACAAGGGCGTTACCGAAATGTACTCTTTCCAAGTAGGCTATGATGAAGACGAAGCCAGCCTCAGGCGATTTTATACCATAGTCGGTTCTCCGGCACGGAGAGAACGTTTCAAACAATTCTACTCTGATTACAAAACGCGGTTAGAAAAACTTCCGTTCGAACAAATGAGCGTGGGCGGAAAAGTAGATTGGCTGCTATTGAAACGTGAACTGGAGGATAAACTTTTTCAACTAAACAATGAAGAAACTGAATACAACAAATTAACAAAGTATGTTTCGCTGGCCGCTCCGTTGTATGACATTGAAAAACTGCGCACCCGTGGCATTCACTTAAAAAGTCAAGAAATAGCCCAACAACTGACCGATATACGCAAAGCGGTAATTGACATGACCGGCAAACTTAAACAAGAACCCAACCTGCCCCCCACACTCGTCAGACGGGCTGAGGAAATTGTGAAAGGACAACAAGCTGCGCTAAAGAGTGTCTTTGATTTTTATAACGGGTATGATCCGCAGTTTACCTGGTGGGTAACCAAACCCTACCAAAAACTTGACACGGCACTGATGAAGTATGCTAACCATCTCAAACATAAAATTGACAACTCCCTTTTGCCAAAAGATGATGGCAGCGGAATTATAGGTGTACAAATTGGTCGCGATGAATTAATTCGTTTGTTGCAATACGAAATGATTCCTTATTCACCCGAAGAATTGATTGATATTGCCAACAAAGAATTTGCCTGGTGTGATGCTGAATTGTTAAAGGCTTCGCACGAAATGGGCTTTGGTGACAACTGGAAACAGGCACAGGAAAAAGTAAAGCAATCGTACGTGCCCGAAGGTTACCAGCCCGAAGCCATGCTTAAACTTTACAATGAGTCAGTTGATTTTCTGAAAAAAAACGATTTGATCACCATTCCGCCCATTGCCGAAGAAACCTGGCGCATGCGCATGATTCCACCTAAACAACAATTGATCAGTCCGTTTTTTCTCGGTGGTGAGGTGTTACAGATTTCATACCCAACCAGTGAAATGGATCAAGCCGACAAACTCATGAGTATGCGTGGCAACAACCCGCACTTCTCACGCGCCACGGTGCATCACGAACTCATAGCAGGCCATCACCTGCAAGGATTTATGAATAACCGTTACAAACCCTACCGCAGTTCGTACACACCATTTTGGATTGAGGGATGGGCGCTGTACTGGGAATTTATTTTATGGGACAAAAAATTTCCCCAGTCACCCGAAGACAAAATTGGTATGTTGTTTTGGCGCATGCACCGGTGTGCACGCATTATCTTTTCGCTCAATTACCATTTGGGCAAATGGACTCCCCAGCAGTGCATTGATTTTTTAGTAGATCGCGTGGGGCATGAACGGGCCAATGCCGAAGGCGAAGTAAGACGATCGTTCACCGCCAACTATGGCCCCTTGTATCAACTGGCTTACATGACGGGTGCCTTTCAGTTTTACGCGTTAAAAAAAGAATTGGTTGATAGCGGCAAGATGACCTACAAACAATACCACGATGCCGTGCTGCACGAAAACTCCATGCCTGTGGAAATGGTACGCGCCATTTTAACCAACCAGCCGCTCACCCGCGACTTCAAAACTTCGTGGCGTTTTTACCAAAAGTAAACTTGCCTCTGTAAAAAACACAACAAGGCTATCGTGTATAGTCTTCGGTCATTTATTTTATTTTGGGTAAATGCCGAACTTAGAACCATGAAGGCAGGTTGGGTTTTACTCACATTATTTTTAGCTGCGTCAGTTTCTGCGCAAGATATTTCGCATTTTATTCAAACGATTAGCGTAGACGAAGGTCTTTCGCAAAGCAGTGTAAATTCAATCTTTCAGGATCAACAAGGCTTTCTTTGGATCGGCACAGCTAATGGGCTGAACCGGTATGATGGGAAACAAATCAACGTATTCAAAATTCCTGTAAATATCAACGAACCATCAAATGCCAACTTAATCAGAGGAAGAATAGCAGAAGATATAAACGGAAACATCTGGTACTCTTCCGAGAACGGGTTGTATATGTTCAACCGAAATAAATTCAGGGTCGAAAAAAAATACGACTTCGTCAGAAACAAATTAGACGGCTCAGATTATCATTTGGTTTTCATTAATTCAAAACAAATTGTGTGGCTCTATTCATTAGCTAATGGTTTTGCTTCCTACACGATCAGTTCAGCAAAGTTTGAAGCGGTACCACGACAATATCCATTGAGAAACACGCGCTTGGTAAGTGGAAATTATGAAGTTGAAAATGGACGTGTATGGTTTGTTCTTCATCGAAACGATGGCATTTATTCGTTTGATACACAAACCCAAAAAATAGCGCATCACTTGGCTAAAGAAGATTTGCGGTTTATCCGATTTGGTCGCAAAGGGCACTATTTAGTAGGCCCTCAATCCATTCAGTATTTTGATTCGGCAACCGCACAAGTGCGTTTGTTAGCTAAATTTCCGTTTGACTTATCCGCTGTACGTGATGTGATTGAAGACAAGTTTGGCCGCCTGTGGGTGGCAACCATCAATCACCGGCTTTGGGTGTACGATCTGCAAAAAAATAGTCTGTCAGAGTTTATTACTGAAAACTTTTCAGGATCACTTCTCAGTCCTACTCTGTTTTTTATTGATCGAACTCAAAATTTGTGGATTGGCACTAACGATGCCGGCATCAACAGAATTAATTTAAAGTCGCCATCATTTCATTTGCTTACCGCTCATACCCTTAAAACCTCAACCCTGTATGTAAAGTCAGTGGTCGAAGACGCTAAAGGTCAAGTTTGGGTTTTATCTCTTAACAACCGGATACACCTTTTTGACCCAAAAAAATATAAGGCACTAGAAAATGAATGGGTAAACCGGATAAATGCAGATCATCCGCTATCGGTCAATCAGGATGAAGATGGGAACACCTGGGTTGGAGGTAACGATTTCATTTATATAATTGACTCACTGGGGAAAGTAAAATCTTATCCTAATTTTCTTCACAAATTCGACAAGACAACACGAATTTTTAAAATCAAGAGACTACTAAATAGCCAAACCGTTATAGCAACCAATTTTGGTTTGGTTTTTTTAAACGGAAAAATGCCCGACCAAGGGCATTTTTCAACCCAGCAAAGTTCACTTCACGGAATAGACTTTGCTGAAACCGATGACGAGTCGCTTTGGGTAGCCACTAACAGCAATGGAATATTTAAAAATGTGCACAATAAAAATGGAGAATATATTCAGCAAAAAAATTTCTTCCCCAACTTGTACATCTACCTCATCCATCAAGATCCCCTGAACCGGGAGTTGTTGTGGTTGGCCAGCGACAAAGGGTTAATCCGGTTCAACCGTATCACTTACAATTACCGGTTGTATTCTGAAAAAGACGGCATGAGCAATGCACATGTTTACAATATCCTGGAAGATTCAAAAAACTATTTGTGGTGTGGCACCCTGGGGGGCATTGTCAGGTTTAACAAAATCACTCAACAGTTTTCGAATTACACAGTAACGGATGGGCTTCAAAACAATGAATTTAACTCGAGAGCTTTTTTTAAAGGGCGTTCTGGTAATTTTTACTTTGGCGGCATAAAGGGTTTGAATTGGTTTGTACCAGAAGCTATTGATGTTGATTCAACCGAGACATCGGCATCTTTGAGTGAGGTACTCGTCAATGATTTTCGTCTGAGTGACTCCGTTTTGAGATCGGAGAAAATTTTTCTCTCGTATTTTCAAAACGATCTTTCGCTGCGCTTTTCTGTATTTGATTTTTCCAAACCCCAAAGTAATAAAATCAGGTGCCGATTATCAGGGTGGGATAAAAAACCGGTTGTCAGCCATTCTTTGCAAATTGCCTACAACAATATTTTGCCTGGCAACTATACTCTTATTTACGAGGCTAGCACAGGCAATAATTATTGGAGTAAAGAAAAAAAAATAGCGGTTATCATCGACCCTCCTTTTTGGCAGCGCTGGTGGTTTTATAGTTTGGTGGTTTTTTTATTGGTTGCCATCTTGGGCTTAGCCATTTGGTTCTTTGTAAGGCAGCGGTATAAAATGCGTATTGCCGAACTTGAAAAACAAAATGCCATTGAGCGGGAACGCAGGCGCATCAGCATGGAAATACACGATGACGTTGGGGCAAACCTTACACACATCTCGCTGATCAGCGAAGCAGCTAAACACCACTCCGAAAAAGAAAAAGCACTGGATCAGATTGCACGCACCAGCCGCCAGGTAGTCAGTTCAATGGGTGAAATCATCTGGAGCCTGAACCCCGACAACAAAACATTCGAGCAATTAATGAGCTACCTGCGCGATCAGTTGCATAATTTACTGGAGTCATCAGGAATTGATTACCGAATTGATCTTCCTGAATGCGGTGAATATAAAATTTCGAACACCGTAAAACGGAACCTGATTTTATTGGTCAAAGAAGCCGCAAACAATGCCGTGAGGCATTCGGGCGCATCGCGGATAGAAATTACCGGACAACTTCAAGGGAGTTTTTTTGAAATAGGTATAACAGATGATGGCTGCGGATTTAATCATAATAACGGGCAGGCCGGAAACGGACTGAAGAATGCCAAAATAAGAGCTAAAGAAATTCATGGTGAATTGACAATTGATTCGGTGATAGGCGCAGGCACAAAAATCATTTTTAAGATACCGATCAACGAAAAACCTTACCACTAAAATCACATTGCAAATCACCCTGAGCCAAGCAATCTTTGTTAAGCGATGAAAATCAATTCTATTGCCATAATTGAAGATGACGACAAAGTGAGGAGTTACCTCGCAGAAGAAATTCATCGCCACATTGAAGTGACTGACTTGCGTGTGTTTAAAGACGCAGAAACAGCACTGCCCGAATTAACGGCTAACCCGGTAGACATCGGTTTGTTTGACATCAACCTGCCGGGCATGAATGGTATTGACTGCATTCAGCGGTTAAAAATTGTTCATCCTAAAATGCAGATGATGGTGCTCACTGTTTATGACAATGCCGATACTATTTTCGATGCACTGAAAGCCGGTGCCACAAGCTACTTGTTAAAAAGTACGGCCCCGCAAAAAATTGTGGAAGCCATTGAAGAAGTAAACTTGGGAGGCTCGCCCATCAGCAGCCAAATTGCTCGCAAAGTAATTGATGCCTTTGCCCTTAGAGGAAAAACCAACAAATATTTTCAAGACCTGAGCCGCAGAGAGCAGGAAATACTCGAGCAGTTAAGCAAAGGATATCGGTATAAAGAAATTGCCGACAAACTTTTTTTAAGCATTGACACCGTGCGCTCACACGCCCGCAACATCTACGAAAAACTGCACGTGAACAGCCGGGTAGAGGCTTTGAAAAAAACTGGTTTTATGTAAGCCATTTTAAAAATCTAAAATCACAAACTCTGTTCTGCGGTTTGCTTTACGTCCGTCATCGGTATCGTTGGTGGCAATCGGATTCAATTCACCATATCCTTTTGCCTGAATCCGTTCTGACGGAATTCCGCGATTGACCAGGTACTCGCGCACAGCTTTGGCGCGATCGTGAGAAAGTTTCATGTTTGAATTTTCATCGCCCACATTGTCGGTATGGCCTCCTACTTCTATAACCATGGTGGAGTTGGCTCGCAACAAATCAAAAGCTTTTTCAAGTTCAAGATGACTTTGAGGGGTAAGCACTGCTTTACCGGTTTCAAAGAAAATATTGTTGATCACCACTTTGGTTCCCTTCTCGATTGGCTTTAACTGTATGTTCTGAATCACCTCTCGGTATTTAGTTTGCTTGGGCACATCAAAGCTTTGTGAGTAAAAAAAGAACCCTTCTTTGTTGGTCGATACGCTATACATTCTTCCGGCCGGCAGCACCACCAAATATTTTCCGGTAGCCGAGTTGCTTTTGCGCACCGCAATCAACTCGTTGGTGTTTAAGTCTTCAACCATCACATACGCACCAACATTGGCGTTGGTCTTAGCATTAGTCACCGTTCCCGTAACCACAATGGTAGGTTGCGGCCTCATGTCTTCGGGTATTTCAATTTCATAGAGGTCTAACCCTTTTCCTCCCTGGTCTGATGCAAAATATCCTACCTCGCCCGAGCCGCCTATGGTAAAGTAACGATCGTTTTTACTCGTGTTCAGCGGTTTGCCCAGATTGACGGGCACACTCCATTTTCCATCTTCATACACGGTTTTAAAAATATCTAATCCACCGTATCCGGGATGACCATCAGAAGAGAAATAAAGTGTTTTGCCGTCTTGGCTAAAAAACGGGGAGTATTCAGTGAAGGGAGTATTTACTATTCCGCCAAGGTTTACCGGGGGCGCCCACTCGCCAAAAATATTTTTCTCAACCATATAAATATCGGCACTGCCATAACCACCGCATCGGTCAGAGGCAAAAAATATCTTTGTTCCATCGTTTGAGATGGACGACTGGGCTTCCCAATTTGAAGAGTTTACAATTTCTCCTAAATTTTTTGGTGGCATCCATTGGTTGCCTTCTAGTGTGCTGTAATACAAATCACAGCTTCCTATTCCATCTGGCAGACCACATCCGGTAAAAATCATCATCTGATTATCGCCTGTAAAACGTGCGGCACCATCGTTGTTATCTGAGTTAAGTGGTTCAGGAAGTTTTACCGGCTGGCCCCACTGGTTCGCTATTTTTTCCACATAGTAGTTGTCTTCATCACTTTCGGTAATAGTTTCTTCTTCGGTTTTATTTAGTTCTGAATTTTTTTTCTTCGATTTAAGAAAAGACCTCACCTCGCTGTTTGGCCTGGTTGATGTGAAATAGAGACGTGTGCCGGTGGGGTCGAGCGTGGGTGCGTAGTCTCCGTATTTTGAGTTGATTGGCTCGGGCATCTTTACTGGTTCTTTCATGGTATTGGGCATTTTCAGTAAACTGGCTTGCTCAGCTGAATAGCGCTGCTGGTAAAGCATGATGTGATACTCAAGTTGTTTCCGGGTATTAAATTTATTTGACTTGATCAAAACATCAATTAACTCTTTGGCTTGGGTGAAATACGATCCGGCCTTTTCGGGTTGATCAAGACCCTGATAGGCGGTGCCGAGTAAGTAGAGCGCTGTTTCATTATTGGGTTCTTGGGCAATTACTTCATTTAATTTAGTCACCGCCTCTTCGTATTTCTCGGCATTCAGAAGTTCTTGAGCTTTGGCAAGCGCCAGTTGAGCCGGGCTTTTGAGTATGTGATTTTGTGAGTAGCTGTAACTAGAAAACAGAGTCAAGCATAACCCAACAATTATTTTTAAGTTCATAAGCTAATGGTTTAGTGATCAAAGCTAAAAACAGGGCAAGAAAAAAAAATCACACTTTAATGCGATTGTCAACCGGATAGATTCTGCCCAATTTTCATAAAAAAACAACCCCCTATGAAAAAGAAATGGCTGATCTCTTCATTGAGTCTGGCTCTTGCGCTATTTGCAATACAGGCATTGGCTCAAAATGTAAAAGAAACTGTGCAACCGCTATCTAAAAAAGCAACCAAAGGTTTTTTGGATGATGTCACTACTGACAACGGCAACATCAACGTGTTCTATAAAATCAGTGGAGACAAAAAGAAAGATGAATTGTTCTATGAAAAATATGTCTTTGACAAAGAATTAAAATTCATTGAGACCGCAGCGGCCAATGAACCAAAAATAGAGAGCAAGCCGGATCGTGAACGCAAATACCTGTCGGCATGGGTGGGCGGCTCCACCTCTTTTGATGTATTGAGTATGAAACTTAAAGTAAACCTCAGAAACCAATTGGAATCCTGGAGTTATAAACGACAACGCTATGTACGCGAAAAAACATTAAGTAATGAAACCGTAAAGCTGAAGACCGAAACCGGTCACGCTTATTATGGCGTGGAGCAATTTGCCGGAGGGAAAAACGATATACTGGTTTTAGCTTACTATGAAACAAAAAATAAAGATAACCCCCGGCAATACGTATGGCTCACTATTAATTTTGACGGTGATGTGAAAGAAAAAAATATTGATGTACCCGGATCGTATTCCATGGTTTTCTGCAAAGAGTTTAATATCGGTTCGGATGATAACTCGAATAACTCAGCCAGCCAGATTGTGGTAATTCTTGCACCCAACAAAGGCGATCTGACAAAGTACGTGTACTTGAGTTATGATGGCACAGGCAATCTTAAAAATAAAGTAGAGTTCACCAGTCCCGCTTCGGCTCTGTTGGTGAATAGTGTGGATGAAAAAGACGGAGACATTTATTTATTCGCTATGTCAAAAAAAGGAACTAACGCATACAATAAAGTTTTTGAAGAGTATGCTCCTATCTACAACCCGGGATATAGCTCGGGCGGAAATAACTACCAAGATGATAAGTACAACCGGTCGGCCAATCAAAGTATGGATAACTTTCACATGTTGAAATTCAGTGGTAACGAACTGGCCTTTGCCACCACCACATCTACTGATGACTTGGATAAAGTAGCAAAATTTGCTCCTAATGAAAAAAAGGGAAAGGTTTACAAAGGCAAAAAATTTGGTATCTCAAATTTTGAAGTTACCCCTGCAAAAGAATATTTAGTGGCCGGCCAATTGATATTCAAAGTAAATATTGGCTCACTGAAAGATCCCAATTTTGTAGAAGGCTATGGAGACTTGGTTTGTTTGCAATTTGATTCAAACGGAAAACTGAAGGCAAACTATGCCGTGGATAAAGTCTTTGAAGATAAAAAGAGTGAAATTTTTGATATGCCACAACGGTTTTATATCAGCCCCGATGGAAAATATGCGTATTGGGAAATCAGTGAAGTAAAAGGCTTTTCGGGTTATAACAGTTGGTCAGATGCTTACAACGGAAGAAAAACATACCGGCCAAGGTTTTTTCCTCGGGTGACTAAAATCGATTTGCAGGCAGCAACGCTAGGCGAATTCAAATACATCGGCAACAAAAAATTCTTTGTATACCGCGATGGAATGATTTTTAATGCAGCTACCAACACCATTACTTTTGTCGGCCGCGATGAAGACCATGAAAACCTTTGGCTCGCCCAGTTGATTTTTAATTAGAACGTATAGGTTAAGTTTTGAAAGAATGGGAGCCAATGCTCCCATTCTTTTTTGAATGACTTTTGCTGAATGAAAAAAAACAGATTATTCCATGTTGCGTAATTGTATTTTGCTTGGCCTGTTGCTGGCATCCCTTTTGGGCTTTGCACAAACCTCCAAAGGCGATAAGCTTTACAATCAGGGCAAAGACTATCTGCAAAAAAAAGAAACCAAAAAGGCGCTTCAAAGTTTTTTAAATGCACGCAATGAGTACGTAAAAGAAGAAAATTTTCATCGGGCACTGACTTGTACGCAAAATGTGGTGATGTATTACCAAGACACCAACAACGGAGAAGCGGCAGAAAAAATCCTGCTCGAAACAATCGCAGCTATTCCACAAAAAACAACAGAACAACTCTCAACACACGCATCGCTTCAAGATAACTTGGGGTATACGTATGCCAATGTATTGAACCATCCTGAAAAAGCATTGACATGCTATACAGAATCAATCCGTCTTTATGAATTAATAAATCAGGCCAATACCACACCTTATGCGTTTGAATTAGTCAACCGGGCTACCACATACTTTTCTTTAAATAATTTTCAATCTGCCTCAGAAGATATGCTCCGGGCCATTCCTATTTATGAAAAAGACAAGGAAACAACACCCAGCGACTTGGCCAGAAAATACCGCGACCTGGGGCGAATGTATTCAGAACTCTCGCGTGATGCGCAAGCACTCGAATGGTACCAAAAAGCACGAGTAACAATAACCGATTCAGATGACCAAACACTTGAGGCCATGTTGCTCAACGATATGGGCGGTGCCTACATGAAACTGAACCAACTCACCTTAGCTCTGAAAAAATATAACGAAGCACTGACATTGAATGAAAAGGTATTTGGAAAAGATGCATCCCACTATGCCATGACTCTGCTCAACATCGCCACATTAAATAAAAAAACTGGTGATTTAGATCAGGCGCTAAAAGAATATCAACAAGTGCTGTTGATCTATCAAAAAAAACCACCGGAAGATATCTCTAATGTGATTGATGCCATGACTGAAATCAGCAGCTTGCTCGATGAGTTAGGTATGTATCAACAACAACAAGAAGTGCTGAGCCAGGCACAGAACCTTGCAATAACCGCATTTGGGGCAAACAGCCTTCAAGAAGCCGATGTGTATATTCAACAAGCTATTATTGCCTTTAACCACGATCAGTTTGATCAGTCGCTGAACTATAATTTCAAGGCATTGGATGTTATGCAACAGAATAATTATCCGCAAAACGCTTACTATGCCCAGGTTTATAATAACATCGGTCTGGCTTACGATGGATTGAAAGATACAGACCTGGCTCTAAAATATAAAAACCAGGCGCGTGACCTCTATGCAAAACTGCGTGGTTCAGACCACCATACCGTGGGCATGGCCACCGGCAATATCGGCTTAACTTACGAAGTAAAAGGTGACTACGTCATGGCCATTGAGTACCTCAAAAAGTCAGTTGAAATAAGATTAAAAAGTCAACCGGCTGATGACGATGACGTGGGGCGTGATTATTTGAATATCGGGTTGATGTTCTTAAAAATGAATGAGGTAAAAGACGGTGTATCGTTTTTAGAAAAAGCCAAACTGATTTATGATAAGTACGACAAGAATATAAACAAAGCGAGAATTTACAACCGGCTTTCAATAGGGTACCTGATGCTTCATGATCTGCCAAAAGCAATGGCTTGTAACCAACAGGCAATTCTGGCCAACACATTAAACTTTGAAAAATCTGATTTTGATTCGTTCCCTAACCAAGCAGACATGCTTAGTTATTATGAATCTGTAATTGCATACATCGCAAAAGCCGACATATATCGGATAAAAAATGACCCGTCCGGCTGGGTTAGAGGATTACAAATTCTGAATGAAGCTGATACGATTTTAAAGGAGAAAGCAATTACTTTTTCAAGTGCAAAAGACCGGCTTGAATTGGCAACCTTAAATTCATTTTTTACCGAATCAGGAATGTTGCTGGCGAGTAAACTATTCAATGCTACGCATGACCCGGCTTATCTCAACAAGGCATTTTATTTTTCAGAGCGAAGCAAAGCCAATGAATTGCTGGCTGATATTCAGCTGAGCCGAGCCATAAACTTATCGCGGATTTCAAAAAGTGTGAAAGCACGGAAAGAAGAATTAAGCCGCAGAATGAGTACCCTCCAACAGCAAGTGGCCGATGCATACGGAGCCCAAAATCAACCGCTTATTACAAAATTAAAATCTCAGGAACTGGATTTGTCAAAAGAGTTGGAGCAGATTCAAACTGTCATGGCAAACGCATCGCCTAAATTCAAATCGGCATTAAGCCAACGCAGTTTGCCTTTCTGGGATGATGTGAAAAAGAAACTGGATGCAAAAACTGCACTGGTATCGTATGTGATCACCGACTCGGCCAAGGTTATTCTTATCGGCAATTCATCCGGGCTCATCCTCAAAACGATTCCAGCAAAAACAGATATTGAAAGGCTGGTGCGTGGATTTGTTACCCAGTTGAAATTACAGATTCCGGAAATAGAACCTTTGCGAACCAACCTGACAAAAATTTTATGGGAACCCGTAGAGCAAGCATTGAAAGAATTAGGGCCCATTGAAAACGTAATCATTCTTCCGCAGGGGCCTTTGAGTTTTCTTCCTTTCGAGGCACTTGGCACAGATACTTACCTGCTTGAAAAATACACCATCTCCTACCAATTGTCAGGAGCGCTTATTGCAAATCAAGATTTAAGCCAGGTAAATGCTAAGCCGGCATTTATTGCTTTAGCCCCGGTGTTTGAAGATGAAGAAACCAACTTTGTAAATAAGTCGTGCGAACGTTTCGCCACACTGTTGAAAAAAACAGACACCACCAGCCGGGCGTTTAGTTTAACCGGGCAGTACATTTCTCCTCTTCCGGCTACCGCAGTTGAGGTGACCTCCATTAATCAACAGAACATTGACAAAGGATTGCTTTCAAAGACATTCCTTAAAAAAGAGGCAAATGAAGAGCTGATAAAAAGAGGCGAACTTCAAACTTACGATTATATTCATTTGGCCACGCACGGGTTTGTCAATACCCAATACCCTGAATTGTCAGGCTTGCTGCTGGCGCAAAATAAAAATTCAGACGAAGATGGAATTTTGTACACAGGCGAAATCCTTGGATTAACTTTGCGAGCCGAACTTGTAACGCTTTCGGCCTGCGAAACAGCCCTGGGCAAAAAAATAGAAGGCGAAGGGGTGCGCGGGCTGACTACAGCATTTTTATTTGCTGGTGCGCACAGTGTCATTTCTTCGTTGTGGAAAGTGGCTGATGAAAGCACTTCGCAACTGATGATTGATTTTTACAACCAACTCTTATCGGGCAAAAATAAAGCCTCTGCACTGCAAAAGGCAAAATTAAATTTATTGAAAAACTCAAAATACAACCACCCGTATTATTGGGCTCCGTTTGTACTCACCGGAGCTAACTAAATTTTATACCGAACATCCATACATTGCAAAATAAATAATCAACACCTTACCGCACAGAGTAAGTCTCATTCATTTCTCAATGTCTTCGATGGATTGACATTAACCGTTTTGAATCCTTGAATGAGAATGATTAGCAAAATAGCCGAACCAATGCCCAACAAGGTAACCACAAAGATCCACCACGGCATATCAATGCGGTAGGCAAAGCCGGTGAGCCAACGCTCAGCCCCATACCAGGCAAACGGTGCGGCAATTAGCATGGCAACAAGCAGTATTCCTGAAAACTCATGAGTGAGTGTGTACATCACCTGTGATACCGATGCGCCAAATACCCTGCGGATGCCGATTTCTTTTCTTCTGCGCAACACATTGTACGTGGCCAGGCCGGCTATGCCCAATCCTGATATCACGAGCGTGACCAGGGTAAACACCAGTACCAATCGTGAAGCGATAATTTCAGTTTTATAAATTTCATTAAACGTATCATCCTGAAACCAATACTTCATCGTGTAGTCGGGTTCAATTGTTTTGTATGCTTTTGATACTGCGGCCAGTGATGACTGGGTGGTGCCCGGCCGGTACTTCACATAAATGGCCGAAGTATGCATGTAATTAACCCGGTGTAAGATTACCGGTAGCCGTAAAGCATGCAGTGACTCGGTATGAAAATCCGGAATGACTCCAATAATCACACAAGGTGAACTTCCCATGCGGATGACCTGACCTACGGGCTGTTTTAGGTTCATTACCTTTGCCGCCTCCTCGCTTATCAGTACTTCATTGTTCAATGAATCCAGCGGTCGAGGCTGAAAATTTCTTCCCTCCAGAATTTTCAGACCAAAGGTTTCAGCAAATTCATAACTGCACCCAATGGTCTTAAACACGATGCGCTGATCTTTGGGTTTGCCGGGCCACTCTACATCAGTGTTTCCGCCCACAGCCTGCAGTGGGTTGGTATTTGAAGCGGCCACACTTTGAATTGCAGGGTCTTTAAAAAGTTCATTCTTAAATACTCCGAAGTTGTTGAAGAGTTTGGCGGTAGGCTCTACGCGGATCATATTACTTCTGTCAAAGCCCAGATTTTTTTCAATAATAAAACTCAGTTGACGATAAAGCACGCCACTGAAAATAATAATGCCGATAGCCACACTGAGTTGCACAACTAACAGCGATTGACGAAGCCGGTGCGAGCCCGTCATCCGGGCCGACAATTGATTTTTCAACACCCGGGCCGGCTGAAAGGATGACAGCACAAACGCAGGATATAACCCTGCCAGTACTGAGATGATGAGAAGAAACGCCAACAAAATAAATGGCAGAAAGCCACTAACCAACGAAAGGTTGATTTGCTCACCCAGTAAACTATTGAAAAGCGGGAGAGTAAGTTGTGTAATGAGTGCAGCCAATAAAACGGAAACCAACACAATAAGAAATGACTCACCCACAAATTGCAAAACGATGCTGGAACGGAATGCGCCCGTTACTTTGCGAACCCCGATTTCTTTTGCACGGGTAGTTGCCCGCGCGGTGGTCATGTTAATAAAATTGATTACAGCGATGAGCACCAGCAGAGAACCAACAATGGTAAACAACACTACGTATTCCATTCGGCCGCTAAGTTGTTGTCCCCCTTCAAAGTGATTTTTCAGTCGCCAGTCTTTTAATGGCAATGCCTGGTAACGCACGTTCTGTTCCTTCAGTTCTTTGGTCAGCACACGCTCGTCATTCAGTTTAGCAGAAAGAACTTCAGCACTCACCGGCACTGTGGTTTTAATATAGGTATTGAAAAATTGACCCGACAGTTGTTGTTCATTTATGCCCCACTCTTTTTGAAGAAAAGCGAAGGGCATGGCAAAGTCAAATTGTAATGATGAGTTGGAAGGAATGTCTTTCATTATAGAAACAACCATCATCTCCTCCCGGCTATCTACTTTTAATGTTTTGCCTATGGCTTGTCCGTCTTTAAAAAGAAGTTTTGCCATTTTCTGTGAAATCACAAGATGATCGGGTCTGTTGAGCGGATGCGGATCACCTTCTACTATTTCAAAACTAAAAACAGAAAACAGATTTTGGTTGGTGTACACGCCCTCCAGGTAAACACATTCACTGTTGATACTCTCGGGCTTAAAACATAAGATATGCGGCCAGCGCGAACCCGTTGATATGGACACTGCTTTTTCTACTTCGGGCACGGAAGAAGTATTGATTGATGCAGAAGCCAATGGATAGCTCTGCACCATCCCGTCAGCTTCTACGTGTGATACAATTGAATACAGTCGGTTGTTAGAACTGTGAAATTTATCAAAACTAAACTCAAAAGATACCCACAGTAAAATCAGAAAAGCGCAGGCAAATGCAACGGATAACCCGATCACGTTCAGGAGTGAGTGAGCCGGCTGACGAAAGAAGTTGCGAAAAGCAACGAGGAATACATTTTTTAACATAGCAATAGATAGTTGATGCGTTTGTGTTGATTTAATTTTCCGGATATTTTTCCAACGAAAGAAGCGAATGACGTTCCATACAAACTGCAAGTTGGCCTTCCACTTGTTCTTCTTAGCTGTGCGATAAAACAACTCAAAGGCATCGCCTTGTATTTCTTCCAGCAAATCAGGGTGACAATACCACTGCAAAAACCGGTTCGGCCACTGGGGAGGTTTGAGCCATTTCATATCATCTTAAATTGCCATGCAACTTTTGGAATCTGGTGATACAATTGGTTGCGCATTTCATTTGCTTCTTCCAGTGCCCTTTTGCCGGATGCCGTAAGCAAAAAGATACGTTTTCTGCGTCCGCCCCTTTCTTCGGTGGGCTCGCTCATTTTGGATTTCAACAACCCCTTCTCCTCCAGGCGAATAAGTACGGCATGAACCGCACTGATGTTGAGG
Source organism: Bacteroidota bacterium (assembly GCA_018266435.1). Taxonomy (GTDB): domain Bacteria; phylum Bacteroidota; class Bacteroidia; order Cytophagales; family Cyclobacteriaceae; genus ELB16-189. The sequence goes on from JAFEAL010000002.1 coordinate 107,979, forward strand.
CTGCGCCCTACCTGAGCTTCGAGTTCGTCCATCACCGCTACCCCATACGCTTGCGGGTATAGTACACCCACCATCAGCAATACCAACTCTTCCAATTCTCCGAGATTTGTTCCTTTCATTTTAGTATTGAATTATTCCTACAAACGTGAAAATAATCGATATGTTTCATTTTTGTAGGAATAATTTAAAATTTTGTATTCTGTGTTATTACAGGCGATAAAAAGGCAATCCGTATTTTTGCGCCATGATTCAAGACGAAGACAACGAACCTGATGACGATCTGTTTGAACACCATCGGATCCTTGCCGACCCCGGCCAGAGCCTGATTCGCATCGACAAATTTCTGATCGATCGCCTGCCGAATGTAACCCGTACCAAAATCCAGGTCGGAATTCACGAAGGTTTTGTAAAGGTTAACGACAAAAACATCAAACCGAATTATAAAATTCATCCCAACGATGTGATTACAGTTTCACTGCCAGAACCACCGCGCGATACGGATATAAACCCCGAAAATATTCCACTCAACATCGTCTATGAAGACAACCATCTGCTGGTGGTAAACAAACCAGCAGGCATGGTGGTGCACCCGGCCTATCAAAACTGGAGTGGCACATTGGTAAATGCACTCACCTATCATTTTCAAAACTTGCCTGAGATGAAAGGCAACGAAGGCCGCCCGGGATTAGTGCACCGCATCGATAAAGACACTTCAGGATTATTGGTGATTGCGAAAACAGAATTAGCGATGACTTCGCTCGCCAAACAATTTTTTGATCATAGCATTGAGCGAACATATCAAGCGATTGTATGGGGGGTGCCGGAACCGAACGAAGGAACTATCAATGTCAACGTTGGCCGAAGTTTAAAAGACAGGCGGGTGACTGTGGCTTTTCCTAAAGGAGATTTTGGACGAACAGCCATCACGCATTTCAAATTGGTAAAAGACTTTCGTTATGTTTCTTTGATCGAATGCCAACTGGAAACCGGACGTACGCACCAGATCCGGGCACACATGAAATACCTTGGTCACCCGATTTTTAATGATGAAATGTATGGAGGCAATCAACTAGTGAAAGGAACGATGTTTACAAAATACAAGCAATTCGTTGATAATTGTTTTAAAATTATCCCCCGGCAGGCTCTCCACGCCAAAACACTTGGGTTCATTCACCCGGCCTCACAAAAATACATTCAATTTGATTCTGACCTTCCGCATGACTTTAAAGAGGCGATGGAGAAATGGGAGCACTATGTGAAATACAATTAAAGGTCAGGCCTCATTTTTTGGTTAACGTGTATTCAGTGTCTGCTTTAATTTCCATTTGCATGGGCATGTCTTCAGGAATTTGCCCACCGGCCAACAAAATCATCTGGCCTTTTATTTCAGAATATGATTTTGCCGATTCTGGCCAACCGTGAGTGGTTGATACTACCGATTTTACTACCTGTCTTCCTTTTAAATTGGTTGTAGCTCTTAGCCCGGGTTGTGGGTTAATCACTTTGGTCGAATCGGTTGTGCTGATCTGGCCATCACTAATAATCACAGAGGTTGGCCCGGTTACCGATTGCAAACTCCAGTCGTTAGCTATTTGCAAGGGCATATTCATACCGGCCGAACTGGTGCTTTTCCAAACTGCCCCTACTTGTATCTTGTTATCCGGGTAATAAACAAACACATTTTCTAAACTTCTTTTAACAGAATTTTTTCCGAAGGATAGTTCCAATGAGCTTTTCATCTGGGTCATTCCGGCATCTGAGCCGGTAAACGCTGACCACAAGTTTTCAAGGTTGTCCACCGATTCAACCGTACCGTTTTTTGTAAGAGTAAAATTGAATTTCTTGCCGATCATCAATCGAATGGCCTTGCCCATCATTTTATTTGCCTGGTTAGTCGTGTCTCCATCCGAATCCATTTCTCCTTGAGCCGTTTTCATTTTTAGGGAAAGTGCCGTGTATTCGATTTCAAATTTGGCCGAGGTGCCCGTTAGTTCTATGGTTTTAATTTTCATTCCTCCTTTGATTACCATCTCAATGGTTTGATCCATTCCGGCTACTACAATGTGTTGGTGCGTTGTGGCTGTTTGCGTCATCTCGTAGGTATCTCCTTTCTTGAAGATATATTGAAACTGTATTTCTTTGCCCGGAAAAGTAAAAGAGCAAAGTGAAATAACGAGTAGCGGGGTGAGTAGTTTTTTCATGGCGTGGGGTTATAAGTAATCAAAAATATACAATTGTGACAAATTGTAAAGTATAGCGATGTGTCGTGTTTAATGAAATGAGTTGACGGCCACTAACAAAAAACCATGCCAGCTAACAGCCCGTTAATGTATGGCTGCTTTTGAAATCCATTTCTTATCTACCCAATTTAACAGGCCGATAAATAATAAAGCAAATCCTATCAACCAGCGGTAACCGGAAAAAAAGGAAAACACCCCAACAGAAAGTGTAGCATGCGATGTGATGATGACGTAAAGCGAAGTAGTTACGCACAAAGTACAGCCAAAGACCAAAAAGAATAAATCCCAGTTAAAAGATTTTGCCGGGCGTGTGGCCGCAGCGGCCACGCGCCCGGCAAAGTCTGAAGGCAGTTTAAACCCGGCTTCTTGTTTCAGGGCGCTGAAAACAATTTTATATAACTCACCTTCCTGTCCTTCAGGAGCCTGACCCGCTTCTACCTGTTTTTGAATCCATTCGTCTTTCATACTTCTTTTCCAAGATATGTTTTTATTTTTTCTTTTAAGAGCTGTCGGGCACGAAATAAATAATTTTTTACAGTGCCTTCGGGCATACCTGTCGCTTCACCAATCTCTGCATAGTTCATGTTTTCCAAATGATAAAGCGTTAGCACCACGCGATAGTGCGTAGGAAGTTTTTCGATCAGTTTTATAACTACGCTTTCCATTTCGTCCTCCTCAATTAACTCAACCGTATTTGTATCGGCAATAAATCGTTCTTCGAGTTTCTCATCATCCGGAAGATCAGCCAGTTCAATTTTCTTTTTTCTTAAATGGTTGATGGCTTGCCGGTAAGCAATGGTGGCAATCCACGTACTCAATTTTGATTGAAAGTTAAATTCAGAAATTTTTTCATACACTTTTAAAAAAACATCCTGACAGATTTCTTCGAGATCTTCGGCATTATTGATCACCCTGCCCACCATGTGGGCCACCAGCCGCTCGTACTTGCGTATGAGCAGTTCAAAAGCATGTTTGTTGCCTTCGGCCACGCGCGCGGCCAGCGCCCGATCGTCTATCATTTTGAGGTGAGACACACAACGAAGATAAAATGTTGCAATCCTTTTAAAATAATTTTTGGTTGAGTAACAAAAAATTTATGGCGCCCTCTGCAACATTGCCTGAAAAACGGTGTCTCACTCGGTGTAAATCAATTTGAAACCTTAAAAATCTTACAACTATGGATCATAATTTAATGGAGGTATTAATGCCGATTGCCATTATGGGCAGCTTCAGTGTTGGCTTGTATTTTTTCGTAAGTGTAATGACCAACTACATCTTAAAAAAGAAAATGATTGAAAAAGGATTTGTCAATGACGATACCCAGGCCATCTTTAAACAACATGTGTCAGAAAATAAACACACGTCTTTAAAATGGGGGCTGATCGTATTTTTTGGCGGGCTTTCATTAATTATCATGGAGTTTATTCCCGTACAACCACAATCACCACTTCCATACGGCTTGTTTGCCGTGTCGGTGTCATTGGGCTTTCTGGTCTATTATTACCTGGTGAAGAAAGACCTGAAATGAATTTGAGTTTTTAAATCAACCCAAACAACAGATGAAAAGCTTTTTAACTTTTGCTTTACTCATTGTATCAATGACGGGCTATTCTCAAGATCAGGAGAAGCTTTTGATAAAAGCCTGGAAGCTGAAATCACATACCATGACGGGAATAGGAATACACCATTCATTACCCAACGAAATGCAAATTGAGTTTTTGAATGATGGCACCTGGAAATCTTCCGCCTCATGGGAAGGAACAACACAAGGGAAATGGAGTTTGAAAAATAACAACCGTACACTGAGTATCTCATTTAACCCGGAAGTACTAAAAGATTTTCGCATTTCTGAACTTTCGGATACTCACTTTCAGATTGAAAACACAACGTTGACAGCCGTGTACAAACTCACGTGGACTGCTTTGAAGTAAATCATCACACTTAAATTCTAAACACATGTTGCAGAACTATTGGAAAACTGCCATCCGCAGCCTACTCAGACACCGTTTTTTTTCGATGATCAATATTTTCGGATTGTCGGTGGCAATGGCATTATCGATGGTGATTATCATGCTGGTGGCCGACCAGATGATGTACGACCGATATAATTCAAAACGCGACCGCATATATCGTGTCAACAGCATTCCGATAAACGAGAATGGTACAACTTTTAGCGAAACTGCCACCACCACCCTTCCTTTGCGGGATGAACTCCTGGAAAAATACACCGGCATAGAAAAAGCCGTGCGCGTTGTACGTGGTTTTGGAAACATGTGGCTGGAGATTGAACAGAACGTAAATATTCCGGTTGCAGGTTTTTATGTTGACCCAGAAGTGCTCGACTTGTTTGAATACGAACTGGAGTATGGTGATCAACGCACAGCACTAACCGAGCCCTTTTCAGTGGTGCTCACAAAGAAAACGGCCAAAAAATTATTTAGTAAAGAAAACCCCGTTGGCGAAAGTTTTAAAGTAGGCGATGAAGGACCTTACAAAGTAACGGGTGTCTTAAAAGAAACAGATCACAAATCGCACATCGTGTTTGATGCACTGGCCAGCATCTCGTCAATAAAAAAAACAGGAGAAGCCAAACACAATCGGTTTAAAGACTTAACCGACTGGTATCAATACACAGGTGGATGGGTTTATCTACTGCTTCAAAAAGAAAAAAACCAGGCCGATATCCAACCTCATCTGGAGAAAATTCAGAAGGAGTATTTTACCACACTTCCCAAGCCCGAGTCGCAGCAACGGGTTCGCTACTCGCTGCAACGATTAATGGACATCACACCGGGTCCATTTATCAATAATCCCATCGGGCCGTTTTTACCTTGGATTTTTGTTTATTTTTTCATTGGCTTGGCCGCGGTAGTGATGCTCACTTCATGTTTTAATTTTACCAATCTCTCCATTGCACGGTCGCTCACCCGCGCGCGTGAAATTGGTGTGCGGAAAGTAACGGGTGCAAAACGGTGGCAAATCTTTTTGCAGTTCTTGTCAGAGTCAATTATTGTATCGCTCTTTTCACTTTTGGTAGCCATGATACTTTTGGTTTGCCTGCGGCCGTTGATGCAGGAATTGAGTTTTGCCCGTCTGATGAAATGGGACTTGGAAGCAAATTATTTTGTGTTTGGTATTTTTATAGTCTTTGCTGCAGGTGTTGGCATAATGGCCGGGTTGTTTCCGGCCTTGGTGATGAGCGGCTTTCAGCCGGTTAAAGTGTTGAAAGGGATCATCAACGCAAAGTTGTTTTCGCACATCGGGTTGCGCAAGGCTTTATTAGTAGCACAGTTTACTTTTTCCCTGATCTTCATTATTTCCGTACTGGTAGTATTCAATCAGCTTCAGTTGTTTTTAAAGGCTGACCACGGATTTAGTATGAATAAAAAAATAGTGGTGGCCCTGAGCCATACCTCGCCTGAAACCCTGAAGACAGAGTTGCTCAAATACAACAACATTGAGAGCGTAACGGCCGTGTCACACCTGCCGGCTGCGGGCACTTCGTATGGCGAAGACTACAAACGATCACTCGATGAAAAAGCGTGGACCAACATGAATTATTTTTCCGTAGATGAAGACTACCTCAATAATATAAAAGTACCGCTGGTGGCCGGTAAGTTTTATTCACCCGCTGCCGGGCAAGCAAATAAAAAATGGATTGTAATCAATGAAAAAGCAGTAGAAAAATTTCATTTCAAAAATGCAGCCGATGCCATTGGGCAGGAACTTATCGCTCAAAAAGACTCATCTAAATTTATCGTTATCGGGGTGGTGAAAAATTACAACCATCAGATGCTGATGGAAAAAATGGAAGCCATGGCACTGGTGTATAACCCGGCCGAGTTTAATCTGCTGCAGGTAGAATACACCGATACGTTCGAAAAAGCAGGAGCATCCATCGAGACTGCCTGGGCAAAAATAAATCCTCAGCTAAAAGTAGATTACAAAGATTTTTATAACGAAGTGCATAAAATATACGATATCTTTTTTGGTGACATCGTAAGTATTCTCAGTGTCATTTCAGTTTTGGCAATCCTGATCTCTTGCCTGGGTCTGCTGGGCATGGCTACCTATGCCACCGAAACCCGCATCAAAGAAATTTCTATTCGAAAAATTTTAGGAAGTACCGACCGCGCCTTGATTTATTTATTATCGAAGGGTTTTGTCGTAGTCTTGCTGGTGGCAGTCGCAATTGCCGTACCTCTTTCTTATTTTATCAATAACCTGTGGCTTGAGTTGCTGGCTTATCATGTTTCAGTCAGTTTCTTAACCCTTTTTTCAGGGGTGCTTGCCTTGTTGTTTTTTGGAATCCTCACCATTGGCTCACAAGCCTGGCGAGCCATCTACATAAACCCGGTAAAAAACCTGAAGAGCGAATAAAAACAATATTACCAACTGAATAATTGCGCTATACTTGTAGTGCAATTATTCAGATACATGAACCAGTTTCCTCTTTATTTCGTCTTAGGCCGCGAACATATTTTAGACTATGTCAATGGATACGACCACATTTTGTTTGTGGTGGCGCTTTGTGCACTCTACGCCTGGGCTGATTGGAAAAGGGTGCTGGTGCTTGTCACCGCTTTTACCATTGGCCACTCCATCACACTGGCTTTGGCTACCCTGCAAATCATTTCCATCAACAGCAACCTGGTTGAGTTTTTAATTCCCCTTACCATTTTCATCACAGCCGTTTCTAACTTGTTTAAAAAAGAAGAACAATTTGGCCAGGCAAAAATCCAGTTAAATTACTTGTTTGCCCTTTTCTTTGGGCTTATCCACGGTATGGGTTTTTCCAATTACCTGCGAGCCATGCTGGGTAAAAACAATTCCATAGCATCACCCTTATTAGCCTTTAATTTAGGACTTGAATTCGGACAAATAATAGTTGTAACCTTATTTCTTACAATCAGTTATCTTTTGGTCAATTGGCTGAACGTGAGTCGCAGGGATTGGAAGCTGATAATTTCCTCGGCCATTGCTGGCATTGCGTTTATTCTGATGAAAGACCGGTTTCTTTTTTAAATGGTACCAGTTAAAATAAATTTTATGAAGCTACTAACTGCAAGTATGTTTCTGCTAGCCGCAATGGGATCATTCGCGCAAGAGCAACCCAAACCCAACGAACCCCAGTGGAAAGGTAAGTTTGAACAACTCGACCAAATGCTACCCACCCCCAACGAGTACCGCACAGGCTCGGGCGCACCCGGCCCTAAGTACTGGCAGCAGCAAGCCGACTACGACATTACCGCAGAATTGAATGATGAGAATCAAAGCATCACGGGCATTGAAACAATCACCTATACCAACAACTCACCCGATGTACTGAAATACCTGTGGGTGCAACTCGATCAAAACCTTTTTGAAAAAGAAAGCAACACTGCCAAGACGGCAACCAATTCGGTGAAAGACAGCTCAGCCGCAAAAATGATGGCCATGCAACTTAACCTGTGGGATTACGATGGAGGCTACAAAATAAAATCAGTGAAAGATGCCGCTGGCAAAGACCTTTCGTACACCATTAATAAAACCATGATGCGCGTTGACTTACCCACCCCTATTAAGGCAGGCGCTAAGTATGCATTTAAAATAGAATGGTCGTTTAATGTGCTTGACCGCAACCAGACTTTTGCACGCAGCGGGTATGAGTTTTTTCCTGAAGACGGCAACTACGTGTATACCATTGCCCAGTGGTTTCCGCGCATGTGCGTGTATGACGATGTAGTGGGCTGGCAAAACAAACAGTTTTTAGGCCGTGGCGAATTTACCTTGCCATTCGGAAATTATAAAGTAACGCTTACTGTTCCGGCCGACCATATCGTGGCAGCTACCGGCATGATCAAAAACCCCGCACAAGTTCTTACGCCTGCCCAGATCTCGCGATTTGAAAAAGCAAAAACCACGTACGATAAACCCGTGATTATTGTAACTCAAGCCGAAGCGGTTGAAAAGGAAAAAACAAAATCAAAAGAAAAAAAAATATGGCAGTTTGAAGCCACCAATGTGCGCGACTTCGCTTTTGCTTGCTCGCGAAAATTCATTTGGGATGCCATGGCTGTAAAAATCGGAAACAACTCACCGTTAGCCCAGTCATTTTACCCCAAAGAGGGCAATCCGTTGTGGGAAAAAGAATCAACCAATGCCGTGAAAAACACATTGGAAGTATATTCAAAACACACCATTGATTATCCCTACCCGCAAGCTACCTCTGTTCATGCGGCAAGCATCGGCATGGAGTACCCAATGATCTGCTTCAACTTTGGCCGACCCAAAAAAGACGGCACGTATGACACCGACAAGTTAAAAGGAATGCTTGGTGTAGTGATCCACGAAGTAGGGCATAATTTTTTCCCGATGATTATCAATAACGATGAACGTCAGACCACCTGGATGGATGAAGGCATCAACAGTTTTGTACAATTACTCACCGAACTGGAGCGGTATCCTCAACTGGATTTCACCCGGGGCAAACCCGCAAGCCTTGTGCCCTACATGAAAGGCGATAAATCTACCATGCGCCCGCTAATGACCAACTCTGAGCAAGTGATTCAGTTTGGGTCCGAGCAATATCAAAAAGCAGCCACCGCCCTTTTCATCTTGCGCGAAACCGTAATGGGTCATGATTTGTTCGATCGGTCATTTAAAGAATATGCCCAGCGCTGGTCTTTCAAACATCCAAAACCTGCCGATTTTTTCCGCACCATGGAAGATGCCTCGGCCGTTGATCTGGATTGGTTTTGGAAAGGATGGTTTTATACCACCGACAATGTCGATCAATCACTCGACCAGGTGAAGTGGTATAAGCTGCATACCGAAAAAAATAACCTGGAGGGCCGGGAAAAAAATGTGGTCAAAGGTGACTTGGCTTCTGCCAAAAGCCGAGACAAAAAAAATGAAAACTTTGACAATGGCCCGCAATACATTGCTGTGTTACCTACCAATGACCGAATGTACGGTGAGTTTCAAAATAAAATTGATGACAAAGCCGTGATCAGCAAATTAGAAAATAAAAATCTTTATGAAGTCACCTTGTCTAACAAAGGCGGGCTGGTTATGCCCGTGATTATCGAGTGGACGTACAAAGACGGATCAAAAGAAACTGATCGGATTCCGGCCGAAATCTGGCGCGTAAATGAAAACAAAGTGACCAAAGTATTTGCCAAAGAAAAAGAAGTAGCCAGCGTGACCATCGATCCGCTGAAAGAAACGTCTGACATTCATACCGATGACAATGTGTTTCCACGAGTGGCTCAACCTTCTAAATTTGATGAGTTAAAGAAAAAAACAAACTAAGAATTATAAAATCAATCAATCGCGGAGTCGCAAGATTAGAAAAGAATATTTTACTTGCGACTCCGCGATTGATTTTAACCTCCAAATCCAATGAAATCTATTCTCACTTCATTTTTTTTACTCGGTACGTTAATTCTGTTTAGCCAGGATAAAAAATGGCAGGGTAAGTTTGAACAACTCGACCAAATGCTACCCACCCCCAACTCGTATCGGTCAGCTTCAGGCGCACCCGGCCCGGATTATTGGCAACAACGTGCCAATTATGAAATTGATGTAGAACTCCATGACGAAACACAGATCATCACCGGCCAAGAGACCATAACTTATTTTAACCATGCACCAGAGGCTATGAACTATGTATGGCTTCAACTGGATCAAAATAATTTGGCCAGCGGCAACATGACCGACAAGACCGAAACCAACCGCATCCGCGATTCCGTTCCCGCCCGGTTTTTTCCGCTTGCACAAGACACGTATGATTACCAGGGCGGCTTTACTATCAAATCCGTAAAAGATGCGGCCACCGGTGCCGATCTGCCATATCTTGTCAACTACACTATGTTGCGTATTGATCTGCCTGCAGCTTTAAAAACTGGCGATAAATATGCTTTTAAAATTGAATGGAGCTACCACGAAAAAGACCGCATGCAGTTTAGCGAACGGGGCGGATACGAGTATTTTCCGCAAGATGGAAATTACCTCTACACCGTGGCACAGTGGTTTCCACGCATGTGCGTATTTGATGATTACGAAGGTTGGCAGAATAAACAATTTCTTGGCCAAGGCGAGTTTGCTCTCACATTTGGTAATTACCGTGTGCGCATTACCGTTCCGTCTGATCACATTGTAGGAGCCAGCGGAGTATTACAAAATCCGAAAGCAGTATTGACCCCCACCCAGTTTGAACGATTTGAAAAAGCAAAAAAAACATTTGACAAGCCCGTAATGATTGTTACCGAAGAAGAAGCCCGGGTCAAAGAAAAAGAACATTCAAAAAATAAAAAAACCTGGGAGTTTTATGCTGAAAATGTGCGAGACTTTGCCTTTGCCACTTCGCGCAAGTTCATTTGGGATGCCATGGCAGTAAACATAAACGGGAAGACACCCCTGGCCCAATCGCTCTACCCAAAAGAAGGCAACCCGCTTTGGGAAAAAGAATCAACCCTGGCCATTAAAAACACCTTAGAAATTTATTCTTCGCGCACGTTTGACTTTCCGTACCCTACAGCGTATTCGGTTCACACAGCCAACCAAGGCATGGAATACCCCATGATTTGTTTCAATGGCGGTCGCCCCAAGAGCGATGGCACCTATTCGCAACGCGTCTATGAAGGAATGGTGGGAGTGATCATTCACGAAGTTGGGCATAACTTTTTTCCCATGATCGTTAATTCAGACGAACGCAAATGGAGTTGGATGGACGAAGGATTGAATTCATTTTTAGAGAGAGAAACCAAACGGGAACGTTATCCCACCGTGGATATTGGTTGGGGTTCACCCAGGGGTATGGCCAGCTACATGAAAGGAGACAAAAACTTGATGCGACCCATTATGTGGAATTCAGATAATGTGCCAGGACGCGATTTTGGCCCTAATGCCTACGGTAAACCGGCTGCCGCTCTTACGCTCTTACGCGAAACTGTGATGGGTCCTGAATTGTTTGATAAAGCTTTTAAAGAATACGCCCAGCGCTGGGCATTTAAACAACCGAAGCCGGCTGATTTTTTCCGCACCATGGAAGACGCCTCAGCCGTTGACCTCGATTGGTTTTGGCGAGGATGGTTTTATACTGTAGATAATGTAGATGTGGAACTTAGCGATGTCAAATGGTTTAAACTGAAAGAACAAACGGCTGATCCCGAAAAGAAAAATGTAAAAACACAAACGGGCGATTTAGCCGCCAAAGATAAGCCCACAGACTTCAGCCAGGGCCCACAGCAAATAACCGTGCTCGATACTCCCGAACGGTTTAGTGGAGAATTTAAAAATACCGTTGATGATAAAGCCATCCGGGCTAAACTGGCCGGCAAAAATATGTATGAACTTACCCTGAAAAATAAGGGAGGCCTGGTTACGCCAGTTATCATTGAATGGACTTATAAAGACGGTAGCAGGGAAACAGAGAAAATTCCGGCCGAGATATGGCGGGTCAATGAAAACGAAGTAAAAAAAGTATTTATAAAAAATAAGGAAGTTACCCACGTGGTGATTGACCCCAATAACAACACGGGCGATACTGATTTTTCAAATAATAAATTTCCGAAGGTTCAGGCCGAAAATAAATTTGACCTGCTGAAAAAGAATTAACAGGAATCTCTTGTTGCTCAACACAAAGAGGCCTGTAGGCCTCTTTGTGTTTCCCCTTACCGGGTGCATTTCAAACTTTCTATTCAAAGAATTATTTTTGCACAACCCTAAACTTCATTCCTATCATACGGCTTTTGCTTTATACTGCTATCTCATTCCTGATCTCCTTCCTTACACTGCCTGTACTGATCAAGCTGCTCACGCAATGGAAGCTGCTCGATTCGCCAGGCAAACATAAAATACATTCCCAATTCAAACCCTCGTTGGGAGGTGTAGCGGTTTTGTTAGGCGTTGGTTTTTCATTGCTCCTTGCTTTGCCGCTGAGCGAATGGCTTACCCAAAAGTATTTTTTTATCTCGTTGCTTCTGATGTTTTTAATCGGCCTGCGCGATGATGTACTTGCCCTTACACCCCGCCAGAAATTAGTCAGTCAGTTTTTACCGGTGATCTTGCTGGTTGTGCTGAACCAGACCACAATCAATTCTTCTTATGGGCTTTTTGATTTGCCGGCAATTCCAACCCCGCTCATTTGGTTATTGAGTATTTTTACACTGATCATTCTCACTAATGCCTACAATTTAATTGATGGGCTGGATGGATTGGCCGGCACCATTGGCATCGTTTCGCTTACTGCCTTTGGTGTTTGGTTTTATCTGGTTGGTAATTTTTCTACCAGTTTAATTGCATTGACTTTTGCAGGGGCTCTTTTAGCATTTCTTTTTTTTAACTGGCAACCTTCTAAAATATTTATGGGAGACACCGGTGCGCTTACCATTGGTTTTTTGATCTCTTACCTGGCCATTACGTTTGTGAATGTAAATTACCGGTTGCCCGAATCAAGCGACTACAAAATGAAAGCTTCTATTGCCAGTTCAGTTTGTGTGGCCATCATTCCGGTGTTTGATACGCTCCGGGTTATCATTCTCCGCCTCCGGCAAGGCTTGTCTCCTTTTCATGCCGATAAAAACCATTTGCATCATCAGTTTTTAAAATTGGGGTTCAGCCATGCAGTTTCGGTCTTGTTCATGGCCTCCATCAATTTAATCATGATTCTTTTAGCCTGGCTTCTACGAAAACAAAATGATCTGCTAATTTTGCCTATTGTGATTGCGATTTGTTTAATCATCAATTTTGTATTGAAAAAAGCGCAGCAAGCAAAGTCAATTACCCATGGAGCAGCAGATCAAAACCATTGAGCAAGAAGTAAATACTTTCTCTATTTTATCCAAGGATGACCTGGAAAACTTTCGGCTTAAATTCATCAGCAAGAAAGGAATCATTCCTTCACTTTTTGAAGACCTGAAAAAGGCTTCATCCGATGAAAAAAAGAAAATAGGAAAATGGCTGAACGAATTAAAGCAGTTAGCCGAAGGAAAATTCAAATCCGCTCAAGAAGCTTTGGAAAACTCGATGGATGAATCAACCGATGCCATTGATCTCTCCTTACCGGTTGTTCCCAACAAACTGGGCAACCAACACCCACTAAGCCTGACCCGCTACCGCATTATCGAAATATTTGAGCGTCTCGGATTTAATTTAGCTGACGGCCCCGAAATAGAAGATGACTGGCACAACTTTACGGCATTGAATTTTCCGCCCAATCATCCGGCACGCGAAATGCAGGACACGTTTTTTATCGAAAAAAACCCGGATGTCTTATTGCGAACGCACACCTCTAATGTGCAGATCCGGCTCATGAAAAAGCAAAAGCCACCTATCCGCTCAATCATGCCCGGCCGTGTCTATCGCAACGAAGCGATCTCAGCAAGAGCGCATTGCTTTTTTCACCAGGTAGAAGGATTATATGTTGATAAAAATGTTGGGTTTGCCGATTTAAAGCAAACGCTCTATTCATTTGCCCAACAGATGTATGGCAAAGATATTAAGATCAGGTACAGACCTTCGTTTTTTCCGTTTACCGAACCCAGTGCTGAAATTGACATTTCTTGCCTGATCTGCAAAGGCAAAGGCTGCAACATTTGCAAGCACAGTGGATGGGTAGAGATTGCCGGCTCAGGCATGGTGCACCCCAATGTTTTGCGCAACTGCAACATAGACCCCGAGGAGTATACGGGCTTTGCTTTTGGTATGGGCATAGAGCGAGTCACGCAATTACTATTTCAGGTCAATGACTTGAGATTGTATTCTGAAAATGACATTCGCTTCCTCAGGCAGTTCAAACCTGTAATGTGAGACTCATTAAAAAAATAGGAGTGGTCGGTGCTGGCTCCATGGGGCAGGGTATCGCGCAAGTGTGCGCTGCCGCAGGGTACTCGGTTTTGTTCTATGATGTCAACTCGCTGGCCATTGAAAGGGGGATTGCCGCAATCACAAAAAGTCTTGATCAGGCTGTAGCCAAAGGAAAACTCTCCGAAGATCAAAAAAAATCAACGCTGAGCATTATTTATCCTGTTGCTTTTGAAAATCTGCAGGCCGACCTGATTATTGAAGCCGTTGTTGAACAACTGGAAGTCAAACAAAATCTTTTTTCAAGGCTGGAAAAAATCAATCGGGCTGAAACTATTTTGGCAAGCAATACTTCTTCGCTTTCCATTTCAAAAATGGCATCTGTTTTAGAACGGCCAGGCCGATTCATTGGCCTACATTTTTTTAATCCGGCTCACCTGATGAAACTGGTAGAAGTGGTGGCGGGAGGCCAAACCGATTTGTCACTCAATTTTCTGATGATTGATTTTTGTAAATCCATCGGAAAAATTCCGGTTGTCGTAAAAGATTCGCCCGGCTTCATCGTTAACCGGGTGGCCAGGCATTATTATTTAGAGTCATTGAAATTGCTGGAAGAAGATGTGGCAGATATCGGCACGATTGATGCATTGACCAAGTCTGCCGGTTTTAAACTAGGTCCCTTTGAACTGATGGACTTAATTGGCAATGATGTGAACCTGGAAGTGAGCCGGCTCATGTACGAGTCGTTTGACCGGACACCACGGTTTAAACCAAATAGAATTCAAGAAGAAAAAGTGAGGCTAAATCAGTTGGGCAAAAAAACAGGAAAAGGATATTACGCATATGACCCTAAATAAAATTCGTTGGATTTTCGGGTTGGCTCTGTTGGTGGGAGCAACTCAAGCACAGGCGCAGGCTGTATTTCCGGAAATTACTGTGAACTTAACTTATCCGCAATTTCAGCGGCTGAAAACTGATGGTGGATTTGTGTACCTCGATGGCGGACTAAAAGGAATTATCCTCTACCGCTCAGGCGAAAACTCATTTAATGCGTACGACCGGGCGTGCGCGCATGATTTTACAGCAAACTGTTCCGTGCAAGTAGATGGCTCCACCTTGTTCATGATTGACCGTTGTTGCAATTCCAGTTTTAGTTTCCCTGATGGGCAGCCCACCGGTGGCCCGGCTCAGCGGCCGCTGATCCAATACCGAGTAGAGCTATCGGGCAATACCTTAAAAATTTCGGACGAAATTATCAACTAAGTTTTCTTGCGGAGTTGGCTGTTCTTTTGACTGTAAAAGAAATAAACAACTAAGCCAATCACTAACCAAATACCGGCCACCAACTGTGTGATGGAATCCAAGCCGATGATCATGGTGGAGCAAACTAATATACCCATGATGGGAACAAAAGGAACCCAAGGCGTCTTGAATCCACGCGGTACATCCGGGTTGGATTTTCTCATCACCAATATGCCTACACACACAAGAACGAATGCAAACAACGTTCCGATGCTGGTTAAATCGCCCGTGATGTCTCCCGGCAAAAGTGTAGCAATTAACCCTACAAAAACAAACAAAAGCAAATTGGATTTGTACGGAGTTCTGAATTTGGGGTGAAGTTCGGCAAATACTTTCGGCAGAAGCCCATCAACAGACATGGAGTAAAACACACGCGATTGACCCATGAGCATAACCAGAATAACCGATGAAAAGCCGGCCAAAATCGCAATCGACACCAGGTTGGCAAGCCACCCATAACCCACCATGTATTCTTCAATGGCATACGCCACCGATGCCTCTTTACCCTTCAGCATAAAATCTGTATACGGTGCAACCCCTGTAAGAACATAGGAAAACAAAATGTAAAGAATGGTACAAATAACCAGCGAACCGAGAATGCCGATGGGCATATCCTTTTTAGGGTTTTTGGTTTCTTGAGCGGCTGTTGAAATGGCATCAAATCCTATGAATGCAAAAAACACAACTCCGGCACCGGCTACTACACCCAGCCAACCATGATCCCACACCGACTCATACGAATACGTGGTGCCATCCGGACGCAGGGCGGGTTTGGCATCAGCCGGAATTAGATAAGGAGTATGATTTTCTGGTTTAATAAACTGCCAGCCTACCCAAATAAAGACTAATACAATTGCAACCTTGATGACCACAATGACCGAGTTGACAATGGCCGATTCTTGGGTTCCTTTTATCAACAATAGAGAGAGTGCCAACAAAACAATCAAGGCCGGTGCATTCATAATGCCATGGTGCATCTCACCTCCGATCAGTGCTTTTTGAAATGGAGAGTGGCACCACTCGTAGGGAATCGCCCCCCCTAATAACTTGTTTAGAAATTCACTCCACGCAATGGAAACGGTAGCCGCTCCGAGCGCATATTCAAGCACCAATGCCCAGCCGATAATCCAGGCAACAAATTCGCCCATGGTTACATACGCATAAGTATAGGCACTGCCGGCTACGGGAATCATAGAAGCAAATTCAGCATAACACAACCCGGCAAAGGCACAACCGATGGCTGCAAAAATAAATGAAAGGGTTACAGCCGGCCCGGCATGTTCGCCTGCGGCAGCAGCCGTGCGAACAAAAAGACCCGCACCAATAATTGCACCAATACCCAAGGCAATCAAATTGCCTGCACCCAAAGTACGCTTCAATCCAGTTTCCGAATCAGTGGCTTGTGCCAAAAGTTGATTCAACGGCTTTTTGATAAATAAACTCATGCAACTAATGTTATGCGGTTGTTAGCCCTAAAAGTAGAAATAATCTTTAATTTGAAAATACGATACCCTGAAAATTATAAGAATGGCGATCAATCATTTTTCAGTGGGGTCGAACTTCACCTTAACTAATGCGTGCGAGTCGATGGGTTGGTTGTTGTAAATTGCAGGACTCCATTGAGGCCCTTCTTTAATCAGGCGAATCGCCTCCTCCTCGCATCCATAACCCAGCCCGGAGACTACCTTATAGTTGTCGCGTTGCCCATTGGCAAATACCGTAAACTCAATGGTCACATATCCTGTAATGTTTTTGTTCAGCGCTTCTTGCGGATAGTGCAGGCTTTTTTTCAAATATGTGTCATACGCTTTTTGTCCTCCCACAGGTATAGCCATTGCCGGAGGTGACCCGGTTTTGCTTTCCCTAACTTGGGGCATTGCCCGGCCTGTTGCGTACGATTTATCTTTTTTATTTTGATCAATAATTTTGTTCTGTGCTAGATCATCTGATGATGCCATTTCTTCTGTCGGTTGGGGGTCAATCTCTTTTGCTAATTCATTTTTTATTTGATCGGGTGCCGGTTGCGTTACCGCAGTTGCGGGAGCAATTGTAGTTGTGCTTTCTCTTTTCTGTTTACCTGGTTTTTCTACTGTCTGTTGTCGTTGTTTTTTTTCAGGCTTGAGTTGAGTAACAGCCGATGGTTTATTTTCTGTTTCATTTTTTTGATTAATAACCGAATCAGGCTGGGCTGGAATTTGGATTTTGGGTAGAGTCTTTTCGTTCTGCAACGCAAGGTTTTCGGGCCGAGGGATGAATTGGTAAATGATAAATGTTACAGTCGCAATTAACGCTATCGCTGCGGCAATGCGTAACGGCACAAACCAGTCTGATTTTTTTTGCCGAATGGTTTTTTCATTAAGATGGTGAATGTCTGCATTTAACTCATCGGCCGAAACCTTTTCAATGCCCTCCAGTGCTTCGGCCAGAAATGGGTCGCTCAATGCCCGCTTTTCAAGTGCATGCATTTCTTTGGGTGTCAGTTCCCCTTTTTTGTATTTGATGATATCGTTGGTCAACTCATCCATTGGCTTCCAGGCAGATTTTTAAATTCCGCTTTCCATTTTGAATAAAACTTTTAACCTGATTAAAATCGTAGCCCGTATATGTTTCAATCTCTTTGTAGCATTTCTCCTCTATATAAAACAGGCGAATACATTTTTTTTGTTCGGCTACCAGTTGCTCCATACACTTTTCCAGCTTTTCCAGATTTTCTTCCAGTTCTTCATCGGGTTCAAGATGCAGAAGGAGCTGATTTTCCATATCAGCAGCTATTTCATCCCTGAATTTACCTTTTTTGCTGCGCAACTGCATCAGGCAATGATTGCGGGCAGAAACATAGAGCCAACTTTTGAAAGTTTCAACTTCGTGGGTTTTTAAAGTGTGTATTAATTTTTCAAAAATCTGCATTACTGCATCTTTGGCTTCATCGCGGTCTCTTAAATATTTCAGACAAACACCATAAACCAATGTAGTGTATCGCCTGAATAATTCACCAATGATCTTAAGGTCACCGGTCATTTTATATCCAAGCAACAGTTCGATATCGATTTTCTGATTCGTCATCCGGTTCAAGATAAAAATTTTTTCATGGCTTTTATGGAAACCTGAGGCCGGGTGCATCCTGATACCAAAAAACAAAATATGTATGAAAACAAAAATCTCTTCGTTGGCCATGATTGCATTGATCTTAGCCAGCTTTCGGTTGATGCCGGTGCGCACAATTTCGGGCAAGGTTACTTCGGTAGATGATGGCTCAGCCCTGCCTGGTGTCAATGTGGTGGTAAAAGGTACAGCCCATAGCACCGTAACAGACGCGCAAGGCCACTACCTTATCTCAGTGCCAGATCAGAGCGGAGTATTGATCTTTTCTTTTCTGGGTTTTCAACCCAAAGAAGTAAAAATTGGTAAGACTGACCGGATAGATGTTGTGATGTCTCCCCGTGCAAAAATATTGAGCGAAACCGTCATCACAGACAAATACAATAAGCATAAAAATCATGCGCCCTCGGCCGTAAAGTCATCGCAAGGGTCAACCTATGGTATAGCCCAAGATGAGTTGTTTAGTCAACCGCGCTATGAAGCCCAGGAACAATTTAATACTGAAGAGTACAAAGGCATTACTGAAAATATTTTTCACGATGCCAGAAACAGTCCGCGTTCTACATTTTCAATTGATGTGGATAACGCTTCATATTCTAACATTCGCAGGTTTATTCAAAGCGGTCAGCGCCCACCCGTAGATGCCGTGCGGATAGAAGAGATGGTCAATTATTTTAAATACGATTATCCGCAGCCAGCCGGGGAAGATCCTTTTTCCATCAACACTGAAATTTCAACTGCCCCTTGGAATGAAAAGCACAAGTTGGTGCTGATTGGACTGCAAGGCAAAAAAATTCCGACTGAAAAACTACCGCCTTCCAATTTGGTTTTTTTGATTGACGTATCCGGCTCTATGAGTGACCCCAACAAATTGCCTTTGCTAAAGTCATCGTTTAAATTATTGGTGCAACAATTGCGCGAGCAGGATCACGTGGCCATGGTAGTCTATGCCGGTGCGGCAGGCTTGGTGTTGCCCTCAACTTCCGGTGCCGAAAAATCAAAGATCATTGAAGCGCTTGATAAACGGGAGGCAGGTGGCTCTACAGCCGGTGGGGCAGGTATTCGCCTGGCTTATGATGTAGCCAACCAGAATTTTAACAAAGAAGGAAACAATCGTATCATTCTGGCTACTGATGGTGACTTCAACATTGGCGAGTCGAGCGATGGCGCCATGGAGAAACTGATCGAACAGAAAAGACAGCTTGGTGTTTTTCTTACCGTGATGGGTTTTGGCATGGGCAACTACAAGGACTCTAAAATGGAAACACTGGCCGACAAAGGAAACGGAAATTACCTGTACATCGACTCTATCCTCGAAGCTCAAAAAGCACTGGTGAATGAATTTGGAGGTACATTGTTTACCATTGCTAAAGATGTGAAGTTACAGATTGAATTTAATCCCGCTAAAATACAAGCCTACCGGCTGATTGGGTATGAAAATCGCATGTTGAAAAACGAAGATTTTAACAATGACAAAAAAGACGCGGGTGAGCTGGGCTCAGGCCACACTGTTACGGCACTCTATGAAATCATACCGGTTGGGGTGGAAAGTAAATTTTTTAAAGTGGATGACCTGAAGTATCAAAAACTGAGCATGGATCCCAAGTATGCCAATGCAAACGAGTTGATGACCATAAAATTCCGGTACAAAAAACCCGATGGTGAGGTGAGCCAACTACTCGAGCACCCACTAATTGATAAAGGCATTTCTCTGGAAAAAACTTCAGGCAATTTCCGGTGGGCAAGTTCGGTGGCAGCGTTTGGTATGTTGCTGAGAAATTCAGAGTACCTGAACGGATTTACAGAAGAAGGCGTTCTGCGTCTGGCTCAGGGAGCTAAAGGCGAAGATAAAGAAGGCTATCGCGGAGAGTTCATCAGTTTAGTTAAGGCCGACCGCACCGTAGCGGCTAAATAAGTTAAATAAAAAAAAGAGGCAGTCTCAAAAGGGCTGCTTCTTTTCTATAAGCGGCTTGCAACAAACAACCGATTATGTGACCTTTGAAAGCATGTCAGTAAAAAAAGGATTGGTGCTGGATACCGTGAAGCTGAAAAATCTCAACAGCGGGCTCGGGCAATTTTGTCTGCACCTCGGTCAGGCTATACAAAAACACAATCAGAATTTTGATTTATCCTGTTTAATTGCTTCACCGACCGATCAGGTTTTTGGCGACTCAATGAAGTACATCGTGGCAACCCTGTGGAACCGCTTTTGGGGTATTTCTAATACCGCAGATATATGGCACAGTTTTCATCACGGTTCACCGTACCACACAACGAATAAGAAAACCAAGCGCATTGTTACCGTTCACGATTTAAACTTTATGCTGAAATACCGCGGATGGAAGCGAAACCGGGAACTGCATAAACTGAAGCTGGAGATAAAGCAGGCCGATGCCGTGGTGGCCATTTCTAATTTTACCCGCCAAGAAATTCTGCGGTATATTGACGTAGGTAAAAAGAAAATAGCCGTAATTTATAATGGGTTAAATATTTCTATGGCACCGGCACAAAAGCCCAAGTTTATTCTTTTCAATAAATTCTTTTTTTCGTTGGGCATTATTTCAGAGAAAAAAAATTTTCATGTGCTGCTGCCCTTACTTAAACAGAAGGACGATTTTTCGTTGGTCATTGCCGGAAACAAAAACGGCAAATATGCTCAGCGTTTAATGGAAGAAGCAAAACAGTTAGGGGTGAGCAATCGCCTGATCATGCCTGGCGAAATTTCAGAAGGCGAAAAACTTTGGCTTTATCAAAACTGTGAGGCCTTTTTATTTCCGTCTTTGCAGGAAGGGTTTGGGTTGCCCGTGTTGGAGGCGATGAATGAAGGAAAACCTGTTTTTTGCTCTAACCACACCGCCCTTCCTGAAGTGGGCGGACCACACGCTTACTACTTTACCGATTTTCACCCTGACAGCATGGAAGCGGTGTTAAGCGAAGGATTAGCTGACTACACGGCCACCCCGGGCAAAAGAATAGAACTTCAAAACTGGGCTAAAAAATTTTCTTGGCAAGAAGCTGCCAAAAAATATTTAGTGCTTTATCGGCAGTTGGCAAAAAATTGAAACAAAAAAGCCCTTTTAGTTTTTGGTTCTTTTTACTTCCTCCTCAATCAATAAATTCAGCACATCAAAAAACGAAAGGGTATAATTCCATCCCAGTTGTCTTTTGGCTTTACCGTTGTCACCATAAATATCTTTGATGTCAGTAGGTCTGAATAACGTGGGGTCAGAGATGACTACATTGAGAGGGATTTCTAACTTATTGAACACATACTCAATAATTTCCCTAAGCGAAACCGATTTGCCCGAACAGATGATGTAGTCTTCGGGGTGAGGTTGTTGCAACATCAGCCACATGGCTTTTACATATTCTGGCGCATAACCAAAATCACGTTTGATATCAATATTGCCCACACGAAGTTCAGTCTGTTGCCCCCGCTTAATGGCCAGTGCGTTTTTGATGATTTTTTTTACGAAAAAATTTTCTGTTCGCAAATACGATTCGTGGTTAAACAGCACACCATTACAAGCGTATAATCCATACGACTCGCGGTAGTTCACCACCGACCAACAGGCCGTTGCTTTAGAGATAGCATACGGACTGAGCGGGTGCATGGGGGTTTCTTCAGTAATGGGCAGGCGCGCCACTCTTCCGTACATTTCACTGCTCGAGGCCTGGTAAAAGCGAATGCTCTTATCAACGATTTTGATACTCTCTAATAGATTGAGTACCGATATGGAATTGAAAGTAATGGTGCCAATCGGTTGCTCAAATGATAATCCTACTGAACTTTGTGCTGCTAAATTATACAACTCTTGCGGTTGATATTTTTTTAAAATGTTGATGATGCTGGGGATGTCCGTCAGATCACACTCCTCTAGTTTTAATTGATCTTCTATCTGAAGATGTTTCAGTTTTGATAAATTGGAATTGTTGTAGCTGCGAATGATGCCGATGACTCGATAATTTTTTTGCAACAACAAGTGAGCTAAGTAAGCCCCATCTTGGCCGGTGATCCCTGTAATAACGGCTGTTTTCATTGACTCAGTGATCGGTAGATTTGAAGGTATCCTTTCGCAGTGTTAGCCCAATTGAACTGAAGCGCCCATTGTTTAATTTTTTCCTGCGGGTGCTCACGGTGATAATGATTCATGCCTTCGGCAAAAATATATTGCATTTGCTCGGGATCAAAATCAGAAAAATAGTACGCCATCCGGCCGCCTACTTCGGGCAACGAAGTGTGTGTTGAAAGAAACACCGGCTTGCCCCAACCCATTGCCTCCACTGCGGGCAGCCCAAAGCCTTCGGCTATGGAGGGGAAAAGAAAGGCCTCACAGTTTTTATAATACCAGGTTTTCTCTTCTTCTGAAACCGGGCCCGGAAATTTTACCCTGCCCGACACACCGTATTTTTTTGCCTCACTTATAATTTTTTCTTTATAGTCTGTTTTTGAAATTCCGGCAATCAACAAATCAAAATCATTTTCTTTCAGCAAACAGGGCAGTACATGAAAATTCTTTTTCGGCAGAATCGTGCCTAACGCAAATAAAAATGGGCGAACCGGTTTCTGCTGAGGTTCTTTTGCCTGCACAGGCTTGTCAAAATCACAACCAATGTAATTTGTGGTGGCGGGCTTCCCTCTAAAATCAAGATAGTTTTTAGCTTCGTCTAAGGCAAAATCTGAAATGCTGGTAATGTGATCGGCCCGGTCAACTCGTTCCTGAATGAGTTGAAGTCGTTTTTTATTTTTCGGATCGCCCGGATGTTCGTGCAAAAAATTCAAATCCAAAATAGTTAATACCACTTTGGTCGTTGAAGATAAGGGAACATACATAGACGACTGGTACGTAATGTGCCACACATCATAACGGCCCGTATTGAGAAGCAACCGTGATCCGCGCCAAGGCAAATAAATTTTATTTAGTGGAGACAGGGTATAATACGATGCGTTGTTTCCAAAATATCCCGTTACATGAGGCGGCACTAAAAATGAAATATGCTCATCGGTTTCTTTGTGCAGTAGCAATTGACGGCCCACTTGCTGGCAAACCTGGTAAGGCCCCGTGTTGGGATACTTCATCCGCTCACAATCAAACAAAAAATTTTTCATGCAAAAACCGAAAGTAGATCAATTGTCAGCGAAAGTAAATAAAATCCTTTCTTACTTTTGATGTGAATTAATGCCTATGTATTTATCCGTGATTTTGATTACAGCCTTGTTGGCGGCCAATGTATGGCTGCTGGTCAAATATAACCACTACAAGCATAAGTATAAACAGCGAGGATTGTTTGGCAGGTGGCCGATCAAAGGAATTTCTCTGGAAGATCTAGACCCGGTGTTTAAGTCCAATGAATTTGGCCCTACGCAGGCTGCAGAAGTATGCTTCATCGGGCGTGGAGATATCAATGTGCCGGGTGGTACGTCTGATACCGAAGCCTGGGTACTCGCAGTATTGGCAAAGAAATCCACTCACATTTTTGAGTTTGGAACCTGCACAGGCAAAACTACTTATTTGGTAGCCAGAAACTCTCCTGCAAACGCTCAAATCACAACCATTACACTGGCTCCCGATCAGCTCAGCACATACGAGCGCGAGGCTGACGACAGCAAAAAATCAACTGACGATGCAGTGGCCGAGTCGGCATTTACCCGTTTTTTGTATTCGGGTACACCCGAAGAAAAAAAAATTGTGCAATTGTTTGGTGACAGCAAACATTTTAATGAAAAGCCCTTTGTAAAAAAAATGGATTTGATTTTTGTGGATGGCTCACATGCCTATTCCTATGTACTAAGCGACAGTCAAAAAGCACTCAACATGATTGCTCCTAACGGAATTATTTTGTGGCACGACTACCGCGGCCCTCAAGACACCGAAGATGTTTTCAAAGCGCTGAACGTACTGGCCAAAAGCAAGAAATTGGTACACATCAAAGAAACTTCATTGGTGGCCTACCGGGCCGATGGCTAAGGCTTCTAACCACTGACTTAATTGCTCTTTTTCCTCATCGCTATACGGAAAATGCCAGAACGAAACATTTTCAGTACAATACTTTTTTAGCTTTTGCCACTGCTCGTTCTCACCCGGGTTGTTGAGGTAAGTAATGATTTCGTTTTTGCTTTTGAAGATCATGGCATTTTTTCCGTGATGAAGGTAAGCCTGGTAGCGGCCTTTTAAAAATGTAGGCTCATCCATCAAAACCGGAACCCCCAGCGCCAATGACTTAACTACTGCATTGCACACATGCCCCCAATATTTGATGTGAATGGTATAACGGGCTTTGGCCTGTAATTCGTTTGATTCTTCAAATGTCTTTTGGTTTTCAGGTGCTCCATAATGGGCAAAATGAAATTGTGGAACATTTTTTACAACATACTGAAAGGCCTGATAGGAATCTTCCGGCCTACGCCATTTGCGCTCGCCTGCTGTACGTTGATACGAGTTAATCAATGTAACAATATCTTTTGGGTCAGCCGAAAGTTGGGTTTTCAGTACTGAATAAATTCCGGCAAAAGGATATTTTTTGTGGTAAAAAAAACCGGGAATGTGGGCCTGCCGAACGGTTTCAAAAAGTTCAGAAGACCCGCAGAGGAATCCTCGGAAGAGGGAATTGGAATGGTAGGCATACCTCAACGTGAGAAAGTTGATGCTTCTGCTTTTGGTTAAGGCTATGGCTTTTTCATTGGTTACATAATCAGCTAAAATGAGCAGGTATGGTTTGTTAAACTTCAGGTATCGCCAATGCCTGCGGGCAAACATAATCAGCACGTCACACGATTTTAACTGAACTTTATCGTAATCGTGTTTGGGCCAAATATAAAATTCTGAAGCAATATCATCGAATAATTCTTTTAAAGCCGTGACTTCATCGTGGTGCAGGTTTTGTATGCCTATTTTCAATTTGGGCTTCATCTGTTAAATTAAATTCCAAAGTAAGACTTTTTCATTCAAACGAATCATTTTTATGCCTGATGATTTGGCGCGGATTATTACTTTTGCAATCCTATTCATCAGACTATGATTGTTAAAACAAAAAATTACCGGCTCGAAAAAAAGATTTACATCCGCACTGCTTTTACCAACATCTTGAAACAGCAGTGGTGGGTTTCATTAATTGTGGTAGCTATCGGCCTGGGCTACTTGTGGATAGCCAGCTGGTGGTGGTTTTTTGCTGCACTCTTAGGCGCTTCGCTGTATCTTCTTTTTTGGTGGGTGCAGTTTTACGGAGTAACCCAATTGGAACAAGGCAAAATGCTGTTCGAGCGCTTTTCATACGAAATCAACAGCCAACAGATATTGATGAAAATCAATGCACGCGAAGGTATGCCCATGAAATGGGACCAGATTAAACGCGCCCATGCAGGTAAAGATTATTTCGCACTTTTTTTAAACAAGGCACAACTGATCTATTGGCCGTACAAGATTTTTAACACGGATAACGAGCGAAAATTTGTAACGAGCATTTTAAAAACAAAGGGGTTGATCAAATGATTTGAAAATTTGAGAACGCATCAATTTGAAAATGAAAAAAAATAATAAGTCGAAAACAACTTCATCTTCAAATCCTCAAATCAAGAATTTTTCAAATCAAGAAGCCCTTTCAAAAATTTACCGTTATTGCGCCTATCAGGAACGCTCGCACCGCGAAGTAAAAAACAAATTGTTTGAGTACGGCCTTTATGCTTCCGAAGTAGATGCACTTCTTTCCCGGCTGATTACCGAAGGATTTCTAAACGAAGAACGTTTTGCCAAAGCCTTTGCCGGTGGAAAATTCCGCCTGATGAAATGGGGCAAGCTTAAAATTGAAAAAGAACTGGAAATGCGCGGGCTCACCCCGCGCTGCATTGCCCGGGGAATGACCGAAATTGATCACTCCGATTACTCCAAAACATTGCGCGAGCTGCTCGTAAAAAAATCAAAAGCAGTCAGCGAAAGCAATCCCTTCCAAAAAAAAAATAAGATTGCCCGCTATGCCATCAGCAAAGGTTACGAGCCGGAGTTGGTTTGGGAAATGATTCGGGAAGTGTTTGATTGAAAAAACCTTTCTTACCTTATACAACATCCGTAGGGGCTAGTCCGGATTGATCGTTTGTTAAAGCCGTGGACTTGCGCTAATTGCAAAAAAATCTATTCTGAGTTTCTTATCTTTCGTTTCAAGAAGGGAACACGATTCACAAAAACCCGATTTCTCCAGTATTAGCCGATGGACTACCTCATTTTTTTTTTTCTTGGGTTTACTTTCAGTTTTTTGGGTTCCATCCCTCCCGGCACACTCAATGTAACAACGTTGCAGTTGTCTCTTCAGGGAAAAATACCCGCAGCTGAACGTTTTGCACTTGCCGTTGCTCTTGTAGAATACCCGTATGCGTGGGCCGGTGTTCAGTTTGAACATTGGCTGTTGTCGTCTCCGGTGGTGATGGATAATTTTCAATTGATTGCTGCCCTGGTGATGACCTCGCTCGGAATTGTTAATTTACTTCCGTCTAAGCCACCTACCGGCCTGGCTAAAAAATTCAGCGAGAGTGGCTTTAGGCGAGGGCTTGTGTTGAGTATTCTTAGCCCGATGACAATTATCTATTGGATGGGTTTCACTGCTTATCTTAAAACAGCAGGATGGATCAGCCTGTCAAGCATCGGTATGCAGCAGTGTTATGTGCTGGGCGCTGCGGCTGGTGTACTCACCTTCTTTTTATTATTAATCTTCTTTGCACAAAAAATGGCATCGTACCTTCAGGGCAATCTGTTTACCAAGATCATTCCAGGACTGGTACTCTTGTGCCTTGGGCTGTATGCATTTAGTAAGTATTTTTTTTAAGAAAAAAGCCGCACAATGCGGCTTTTTAATTTTAGTTGCTGCTCTCCTTGTTTCGGTCATGCCAATCGTTCAGCTTTTTTAGCTGATCTTCTTTCAGCACAGGCTTGAGTTGAACACTCAATGAATCCATCACTCGTTTTTGTTGTTTCCGATAGCTTGTGCGGAGAGCCTCCAGCCGCTTGGTTGCTTTATCCAACACGGGTTTCATTTTTATCTTTTGCACACTGTCAGCACCCGTTATGTGATACACCCGGTTAGCCAATGAACTTTTGCCTGAATGGCTGTACTCTTGTTTACCCTGTCCACGTTTTGTGTGCCCGTTGCCCCGGTCATGGCCATGACCTTGTGCCATTGCGCCTGACATTGCAATTGCTGCGAATATAAAACCCAGCAGCAACCCCCAACTTCTTTTTGTTTTCATAATTTTCATTTTGCACATTAGACACAGCTCAGGTTTTTTTTATTCCCGTACCTTTAAAAAAAATTTCATCAGACATGTCGCTATTTGCAGCATCATTAAATTCCGGAAGCAACGGCAACTGTTATTTCATTGGCAACCCCAAAGAAGCAGTATTGGTGGATTGCGGCATTTCGTATCGCGAAGTAAAACGAAGGCTGCAACGATTGGCCATTTCAATTGATTCAATCATTGCCATCATAATTACACACGAGCACAACGACCACGTAGTGGGCGTTGCTAAAGTTACGCGCAAACACCACATTCCGGTTTATGTGTCTGCCAAAACCAATCAACAATTTAATTTTGGAGTAGACGAAAGCCTGATTCGTATTTTTCATACACACGAAGAAATAAAGTTAGGCCAACTCACGATCTCATTTGCTCCGCGGTTTCATGATGCGGTAGATGCGCACAGTGTTCTGGTGCAGAACGGTACAACCAAAATTGGTGTGTTTACTGATTTAGGAAAAGCCTGTGCCGATACCATCAGGCATTTTAAGCAATGCCATGCCGCTTTTCTAGAAAGCAACTATGATGAAGCGATGCTGGAAGAAGGACCGTATTCCATATCCTTAAAAAACAGGGTACGGGGAGACTACGGGCATTTGTCGAACCAGCAAGCACTGAATTTATTTTTAAACCACCGGCCACCGTTTATGCGTCATTTGTTCCTATCGCATCTTTCTCGAAACAATAACCGGGAAGAAATCGTACAATCGTTATTCGAACCGTGGGGCAAGGATACCCAAATCATTATTGCTTCGCGGAATAAGGAAACCGCTCTTTTTAAAATCGGAGTAGAAGAGCACGTGCAACTGGGTTTATTTTAATAACATATTGTAATCCAAATCAATTTTGAACATGAAAACGGACAGCCCCAAACCGAAATCAAAACTACGTGAGTGGCGCGATAGCGTTGTATTTGCTGTAGTCGTAGCTACGTTGTTTCGATGGTCATTGGCTGAGGCTTTTGTCATCCCTACGTCTTCAATGGAAAATTCATTGTTAGTAGGCGACTATCTTTTGGTTAGCAAAATCCATTATGGAAGCCGTACCCCTCGCACCCCTCTGCAAATTCCGTTGACTCATCAAAAAATTTGGGGAACTGAAATTCCCTCTTACCTCGACTGGATTCAACTTCCATCTTATCGGCTACCGGGTCTGCGAAAAGTAGAACGCGGAGAACCGGTTGTTTTCAATGTGCCCCAAGACTTGCTTGACCCGACCGACCGACCGATTGATTTAAAAACCTATTTGATTAAACGGTGTGTGGCCGTAGCCGGAGATAAACTGGAGATAAAAAACAAACAACTTATTGTAAACGGAACACCTGTTCCTGATCCTGCAAATGCAAAATACAGTTATTGGGTTACCTCATCAGAAGTAATAAACAAACGCAACTTAGCCAAACTTCATTTAGACAATGAAGATTATACTTACCTGGGACGGAATGAGGATGGCAAGGCTGTCTATCGGATGCTGCTTACAGTAAACCAATTCAATCAAGTGAAGTCTCTTGCTTACGTGTTGTCAATTGACGAAGAAGATGATCGCCATGAACACGGGGGTATCCCTTTGTTCCCTTCTCTGATGAATGGTACATGGAGCCGTGATAATTACGGACCATTGATGATTCCGCAAAAAGGCCTGTCAATTAACGTGAATGACTTAACCCTGAGTGCGTATGGAGAGATTATTAAAAAATATGAAGGCCACGAAAATGTAAAAATCCACAATCATTCCTTGTTGATTGATGGAAAAGAAATAACACAGTATGTATTCACACAGGATTACTATTTTATGATGGGCGATAACCGACACAACTCAATTGACTCAAGATACTGGGGGTTTGTTCCCGAAAATCATATCGTAGGTAAACCTTTACTTATTTGGATGTCGATTGATCAGGAGACTGGCTGGCTTCATAAAATCCGTTGGGAAAGATTGTTTAGCCTTATCCGGTAACCTCCTTCGTTAAGTCAACATATCAAACCGGTTTCTGTGTCTTGTCTTTTAGATCAGCCGGCTGCGTAGCCACAGGCACAATTTCTCCAATCTTCGTTTTCTGAACCCCAAAAAGATGATAAGCAATCAACAGACCCGCTGTATTCATTTCATTTTTCTCGACACGAACTGTACCTTGTTGCTGGGTTTCACCGGATACCTGAACAGCATAAGAGATATCAACCGCTTCGCCACGGGGTGTAAACGAAAGGCTCACTTGCGGAACATTGCCATTGGATATAAAATCGATGCTTGTGTTTTTTAACTGATCAATCACGTCTTGATATTCTTGCGTTAACCCTTCTGGTGTATTCAGTTGCAGTTGCATTTTTAGACCCGAGAATGGAATTAATTGCGGATAAACCGTGTAAAGACTTTGAACAAAGTTTTTACTTTTTGATCCTGTATAAGCCTGTGCCAACCCTTCGTAGGTACGTGCCCGAAGTAATGTTTCGTATGTATCGTTTACATCAGGATCATTAATTACTTGCTCAAAATATCGAATGGCCTGGTCTTCTTTTCCCTCGGCTAAAAACAATTTACCAAGCGCATACCTAAAATATTTTTTTAAGTGTGGCCGTTTATCGGTTGCCAGTTTCTTTTTATACATATCGATGAAGTACTCGTTGCCAAAGCCTTCCATCACCGACCACACCTCATCAAATGACATCAGGTTTTCGGGTGAGAACAGAGAATAGATGACCTGGTCGCGCTCGGGGTTTTCTGCCACCAATGAAGCCAACAGCATTTTCTGATGACGGATTTCCAATGTGTATTTTATCCAGCGGTACCAGTTCATTGGGTTAAACCAGAAGTACCATTCGTTGTGTTCAAACCAATATTCTTTTTTAAAATAAAGTTGATTGAGGTAATGCAGGGAGGCAACCGCCAGGTTGTATTGTTCTTGCCCCCACGTAGTACCGATGTGCAACTCCTGAAATCGTGCAGCTTTGTTGATACGCTCCTGGCTTTCGGCTGTGAGTCCTTCGTAATGCAGAGCACGGGCAAGCCCGATGCTATGCCAGCCAAAGCCGGGTGTGCTGCCTTGCTGTTGGATGACTTTAGTCAAAAGTGTATCGGCTTGTTCAGGATGTCCGCGGTAAATATTCAATGTGCCCCGCATGTAAAAATATTCTTTGGTATTTTTTTCCATTTCATTATCCCGATCAGAGGCTTCTTTAAAATACAGATCGGCATTTTCTAACTCGCCCATGGCCAGTTTGAAATTGGCGTAGTTATTGGCAGAATAGCGATTGTTTTGAATGAGTACATCGTAGTAATAATTAGCCGAGTCAATGTTGAGCAGGTAATCATGAATCATTGCCTTGTAGTGGTAAGTTCCTAAGTATTGCTGGTTGAGGTAACGCGGGTCGAACAGCCCGTTGTTGAGGGGCATATCAATCTGGATTTTCCGCAAAGCCGAATCAAGACACTTGTTAGCTGCCTGCACATTTTCCATGACGGAGTTTTTCAAAAATGAAAATCGTTTGGAGGTGTACATGCGGTTGCGGTGATACATCCAGGCCATGGTGTTGTAAGAATCCAGGTTGAACTCCAGTTGAAAATTCCGGTCGCGCACGTGCTTTACCACTTCCATAGCATTATCTTGATCTTCTACGTTTTGGTAGCACCGGTTTAGAAAATAGGTGATCAATCCATAATCCGTTTGAAACCGATAGTTGGCGCTATAATCGGCAAAATTGTTGGTGCGCATGCGTAGCAAGGCGTCATACTCGTTTTCTATTTTCTCAAGCGCCTTCTTCAGCGGAACGCTCGCTTTGTTAAAACCAAGCTCATCGTTGGCACGAAAAAAATAAAAAGCACCTTCCAATAAATACCCCACATAGTAGGAACTGTCTTTGCGTATGAAGCTCCGGGCTTTGTCGTAGGTTTTTGAATCGAGGTAGGATGTGCGCAGTTCATTTCGCTCGCGGTCAATTTGCTGACGAACGGAGGATTGAGCCCTCAATCCGAAGGAGAGAACGATCAACAGATAATAAACCAAACAGATTCGCATACTATTTCTTTGCCTGAATACCCATCTTTGCCAGTTTGTTCACTTCCTGATCAACAATTTGCATCAATGCCGTGCGCGAAGCTTCACGGTTTCTGAAAATCATCCGGTGATGAAGAACAGGGTGGGCCAGCGTGCGCACATCATCTTCAATCACATAATCGCGCTGGTTAACCAGTGCCCACGCTTTCAAACACTTAATAAAAGTAATACCTCCGCGGGTTGAGCAGCCCAGTGCAATCTCCTGATGTTTGCGTGTGCCTTGCACTATGTGTACAATGCCTTTAATCAACTCTGGATGGATGTACACTTTCTCTGCTTCTTGTTGCAAATGAATAATATCACGGTATGACAGCACTTGCTTCACCGTATTTTTTCCATTGTTTATGCTGAGGTAATTGTTGTAAATGTCTGTCTCTACTTCTTCGCTCACATAACCAAAAGATATTTTCATAAAAAAGCGATCAAGTTGAGCGGCCGGCAAGGGATATGTGCCTTCCATCTCAATCGGGTTTTGTGTGGCGATGGTGAAAAAAAATGGGTCGAGTTGAAAGGTGGTGTCGCCTGCCGAGATTTGGTTTTCGGCCATGCACTCAAGCAGCGCGCTCTGCACCTTGGGTGAAGCGCGGTTGATTTCATCGGCCAGCAGTACGTGAGTGAAGAGCGGGCCTTTCTTGAATACAAAATCTTTTTTGGCTTCGTCATAAATATGCGTACCAATCAAATCCATCGGAAGTAAATCGGGCGTAAATTGAATACGTTTAAAAGCTACGCCCCCATTGGCTGAATGAAAGTCGATGGTTCCTTCAGAGATGGATTGGGCCAGTGTTTTGGCCAGCACGGTTTTTCCGGCACCGGGGTTGTCTTCCAGCAAAATGTGGCCTCGTGCCAAAAGTGCCGCAACCACATATTTCACTTCCTGCGGTTTGCCGCGGATGATGGTTTCAATGTTGTCGGTAAGGGTTTTTAGTTTTTCGGTTGACATAAAATTTATTTTTCAATTCAAAGTATCATTGAGCTCTGCTGCAGGCGGTTGAAAATACCTAATTGCTCTGGCTACATTAAAGTAATTCAGCAGTGTTTTTAAGAATCCATTTTTTTTGTGAATGGCTGGGCCAACTTCTTTGGCAAAGCGGTTCAAGTGTGTTTGATCTTCATCGCTCCAGTTTTTGGAAGAATACTTTAATCGCAAATACATCTGCATAAAGCCGGCAAAATGAATGGATAATGCCGGGTCAATTTTCTTCCCGGCATATTCTAACGGGGTTTCTGTTTCTCGTTCTATCCCCGACATGTGAAAACGGTACAGGGCCAATTGGTAAACCTGATCGGCTTTGGTTGTTCCTTGTTTAGCAAATGCCAACCGGGTAAACCGATAGAGCAGATATATTAGTGGAAATAATAACAAAAGCAACAGGGCAGAACCAAGTGTTATACTCCCCACCCAAGCAATATCTTTCAGCGTGATATTCTTTCCGGTCTCTTTGTTTTTCTTTTTAGCGGTGTCATTTTTCTTCGTGCCATTTTCTTTTCCACGAATATGAATTTCGTCTGCAATAACAGGTGAAGGAAATCCTTCCACCTGAGTTTCGATGGTTACACCTTGATGAGGTTGCGGAATAGTTTTGGCTTCGTCTTTGTACGAAACAATAATGAGTGAATCGCCCGGCTTGATGGCAGCAAGTGTTGTATCGCGTTTGTTATACAGCACGCGGCACAATGAAGCATCTACCGGGCGGGTAAATGTTTTATTCAGGCTGTACGGTGTGTTTTGAAAAATTAAATTCTTGAATGACGCCACCAGTTGTTTTTTGGTCAGGTCTACAGATTCCGCTTTTGCACTGAGCACCAGCCAGGGCTCGGGCGGAGGAAGCGGAGGAGTGCCATCAGGCTTCGGTGCGCTTTGCTGATCTTCGTTGCCAATGGTCATGTCAAAATCCATCCACCCGTATTCAGGAAAATATACCTGGGTCCAGGCGTGTGCCTGGCTGGCATAAAACCAATACCAGCCTTTATTTTTGTCGCTGCGGTTGATGGTTGCAAAGCCAGTGGTAAAGCGTGTGGGCACGCCCAGTGCACGCAACATAAACAGTGATGCCCCCGCATAATAGGTGCAATAGCCTGTGTGTGTTTTGAACAAGAAATCGTACAACATCTTTGAGCTGGGAATGTTGGGATCATCGATGGAGCCGGCCCGCAGCGAGTAACGGAATATACGTTTGCCGTTTTCGTTACGCTTCAAAAAGAAATCACGCACAGCCAGCACTTTATCTACCGGCCTCGCCTCTTTTGAAGATATACTGAATGCCAGCTTTGAAATGGAATCATAAATTTTTCCAGAAGGATATTCGGTATAGTACGTTAGAAATTCAGAATCTACTTTCTTATAATTTTTAATTTTTCTCAACTCTTCATAGCGTTGTTCTTGAATTTTTTCCAGCATGGGGCTGGCCGAAATGTTGTAAACAAAATAGGCATTGTTCAGTTCAGAAGTGAACGAAAACGTTTTATAAGCCGACAGAAATGTTTTTTGAAAATCCTTTTCGACCGGAATAGTTTGAATGTGAAAAGCACTGGACGGGCTGAGTACCGCATGTTTCCACGTGTTTTCAGAAAGGTAAATACTGGCTTCGGTGATCTTGCGAAATTTGTCAGCCTGTGATTTACGAATGATGGAAGTATCGGTAAACGAGTAATACATCGGCAGCCGGGCTGGGTCTACTTCCATCTCGTCAAACGAAGGAATGTTAACATCGCGGGTGAAACTTTCTTTCACCGGGTCGTAGCGCGTGAGGTAATGGTAAACAAAATACAGCGGGGCAGGCGAGCCATCAGGGAAATAATTTTCGAGTTTACTGCAAAACATGAGTTTGTCTGACGAACTCATTTTGGAATTTACCCGCATGGTATCTTTCAGGCGATAGCCATCATCTGTTTTTTCCATCAACCCGTTGCGGTCATCATAATTGTTCTTGTTATTATTTCCGCTGCCGTCTTTTCCTTTAGCTCCACGGGCTGCCAGCTCTTTTTCTGCGGCTTTTAAATTGCCGCTGAATAAATTTTCAGTGATGATCAGAGCCAACAAAATGAGCAACGCAAATAAGCTGACCCGAATTAAAAATTTTTTTGATTTTTTAAAATCAATTTCAATCCGCTCGGTTAAAACCGGTGAAAGAAAAAGCATATATAATCCATAGACCACCACGGGTGCAACATGAATCAGAATGTAGGAGAGACTCAGATCGATCGTATCTGAAACAGAGACAAGCGTAACCACTGCTATCAATCCAAAAAGGATAAAGTGAGCCCACCGGATTTTTGCTAACAGAAGACCGAATAACCAGCCTATGACAAATAATGTTGAATATAATTGAAACCGTGCCGAAGCATAGAACACATCAAATTCTCCCGGAAGCCGACTGATGATGCGCTCTACAAACCAATAAAACAACCATAAAATGATGAGTGAAATAACCCATCGCGCACCGTAATAATAAAGTGCGTAAGCGAGAATAATACCTACTGAAAAATAAATACTTTGGTTGACAATGCCCGTATTGAGTGCCGTGTATGAAAAGTTGACAAACCGAAGGGTGATGTACCCGATCACAATGGTGGGAATGACCACCAGTACCTGCCGGATGAGCAACTGTTTAAACTTGTCGCTTGTAAAAAAATCTTTCATCTCTTCCATTCAATCCGATCGGTTAGCCAGGTGTTGTCGCGTTGCCGAATGGCTTCTTGAATAGCCTCTTCATTTTTAATTAAATTTTTTCTCAATGATGAAATCAGCCACGACTGACGCAGGTTGTCAGTTGGGCTTTTTTCAGGACGGAAAAAAATATTTTTCATCGAAATTTTAAAAGGTGATGCAATTGCAGATGAAAGTTTTACGATGACTAACGGAATAGCGGCAGGCAAGTTGCGCACCAGTGTTTCAATTTCTTCAGCCAGAACTAACGAAGACACACATACAAAGGCGGCCTTGTTATAATTGACAAATGCTGTTGATGTAATTTTGTTTTGCCAAGATGAGGCGGTAATTTGAAATAACTCCATTTTTTTGTCTCCCACTCCTGCCAATTTGGGGATTTCCTGATCATGCGGAAGGCGTACTTGAAATTCGTTTTGCTGCAATGCCTCGAGCAGGTTTCTTACCCGGTCTTTATAAATGTTGAGCAACTCTTTTTCAAAAGCTCCTTCCTTCATCTCCAGGCCATGAAAGAAACTCACATAAAAATACAAATGCGAAGCATAGGGATCTTTAATTTCAGGAATACGCACCACCAGCTCACCGCTTTTGGCGTAAATTTTCCAAACGATACGCTGGATATTATCACCTGATTCATATTCCTTGTAATTCATGTATTCGCCCTCTACCCGCTTGGGCACATCAATCCTGTACTTTTGTTCTTCGGTGCTGTGTGGATTGGATTTGATCGCCTGAGGGTCGAGCGAAAGCGGGAGTGTATAAAGTTGCTGAGTAAAAGGAATGGTAACAGGAAGCGAGATCAACCCAAACATATCACAAAATGAAAGCAGTATAAATTGTACATCGTAAATACCACGATCGTGGAGCAACGTTTGTCCTGCGCCTTTGATTGTATCGCGCCAAAGGTGCCTTGGCTTAGTAATGTTAGAATCCAGAATGATTGCGTCTGAAATTTGCTGCCCGGCAAATACCAGCCTCGCACGAATGGTGCCAAGCAAAGGCCTCAATACCGAGCCACTCAACATGACCGAAACCAAAACCCAGCCGGCTTCAGCTTTTTGCCCATCGCCAAATTTTACCTGCAGGTTTGCTTTTTTTTTCAGAGCTGTTTGAAAATAAATCCAAACTGAAAAAGTGGTAATCACGCTAAACGTAAACAATCCAAAAATGGTCCATTGCGCCAGCCACAAAAATTCACGCATAACCAGCCACAGGTTAGAATCATCCTGACCGTACTCATTCTTCAGCCAGCGGCTTATGACCCAAATCACGATCAGGGCAAAAATGAATTGCCAGCGAACACCCACCCACTTCAGCCAGTAGGATGATGCTTTGATTGTCGTTGAAAGAGAAATGGTTTTGTTCATAACTTAAATACGCTACAAGAAAAGAAATTTGATTCAAAGTTTCATCTTCAATTTGAAATCTTGAATTTTGAATCTTGAATGTAACCCCATGCACTACACCCGCTTAAAAGTAACTTGCCATTCTGCTTTTTCAGAAATTTTGATTGCCGAACTGGCTGAAGCCGGATTTGATTCCTTCCTTGAAACGGACGAAGGGTTTGAAGCGTATGTAGAAAATGAACAATTTGATGTTCACCGGTTTTCTGAGATTAAAAAAAAGTACAGTCATGTTTCACCGCTTAGCTTTTTTCAAGATCGGGTTGCCAGGCAAAACTGGAATGAAGCCTGGGAAAAAAATGTAGACCCGATCATTGTAGAAGATACCTGTTTGGTACGGGCTGAGTTTCATCAAATCGAAAAAAAATATCCTTACGAAATCATCATCACACCCAAAATGTCGTTTGGCACCGGCCATCACCAAACCACTCACTTGATGCTGAAAACCATGATGCATTTCGATCATAAAAACAAAACCGTGATGGATGCCGGTTGCGGCACGGCTATTTTGTCAATTATGGCTTCAAAACTTGGTGCTAAAACAATCGAAGCTTTTGATATTGATGAGTGGAGCGTCATCAACGGAAAAGAAAATGCAGAAATAAATGCCTGCCCCAACATTACCATCCGGCAAGGAAAAATTGCTGAATTAAATTTTAAATCCAGTTTTGATATTGTGCTGGCCAACATCAACCGGAATATTTTATTGGATGAAATGCAACAGTACGCGCAGGTTTTAAACCCGCTGGGCAAATTATTACTAAGTGGGTTTTACCAAAAGGATATACCGGCATTGATAAGTGAAGCCGGAAAATTTAATCTGGCCGAAATCTTTCGCGATGAACGTGAAGAATGGGCAACCGTTTTGCTGGAGAAGAAATAAACAGCTTCAACCCTCGTTTTATTTTCGCTACCCTACTCCATTTCATATTAGAACTTTCGCCAATAATTTCCGAACTTTCACGCCTTTATTCTTGTGAAAAAGAGCGCGTTACATATTTTTCTTTGCATTGGCTTTTTCAGTTTACAGGCTCAAACCGATAACACCCTACTGGCTTTTCAAGACAGCGTGCGGGTGTCGCTGGAAAACACTAAAAGTATTGAAGCCTCAACAATAGGCGATGCGTTTGGCACCGTTTGGATGAGCCTAAGCCCTGACCAGCAGATGACCGTTCGCAAGCAAGTGAAGTTGATGAAGAAAAAAGGCTACCGCACTCAGCCACATTTTATTAACTATTATGGCGCCCTGGTGGCAGGCGTAAATGTGGAGAAGATGGATTTGACCCGGATGACAGAATTTTTAACAATAGCCGGCAAAGTCATTCAGCGCGACAACAACATACAAGCCAATTATTTTTTCCAACTCACCCGCGATTTTTTTGAACATCATGCCTTGCGCTACGAAAAATTTTTCAGGTTGCGCATTTCAGACGATGATTATTCATTTGAATTTCTTGAACCCAAACCGGCAGACACTACCGCTGCAGCGTATGACCCCAAAGCCGATTCCATTTTAAATACCCTTCCACAATGGCAAAAGCCGGTCAAACAACCGGAAGTAGTTGGCCCAGCAATCGTGTTTAACAAAGCAAGTTTAATTTTTATTACTTCGTTTGACTCAGCCTTGCTAAAAAATACCAAAGGCATTTTTTCGTTGCGCAACCGTCTGTTTGTAGGCGAAGGGGGTTCGTTTAGCTGGGCACCTGCCGGGCTGAGTGCCGATTCGGTCTACTATGAATTTAATAAGTACAATTTCAAAACAAACGAACCTTCATTTTCTGCAGCTCAGGGCAAGCTGATGTATGTTGGTAAAATTGCCGGCAAAGTGCCCGGGCTGTTTGAGTTTCGAAGTATCAAACACAAAACCAAAAAGGAAGCTGTCTTTCCCCGCTTCAAATCGTATGAAAGCAACATTTCCTTGTTAGGATTTAGTGACAAAAACCTGAAGTACACAGGAGGATTCGGGCTGGAAGGTTCTGCTGTTACAAGCAACTCGGCCGACAATAAACCGGCAACCATTGAGGTAATGGGTGTGTCTGACAAAAAATTTAAAGCCGAAAGCCAGTTATTTTTCTTCCGTGACTCAAGCATCATGTCAAACGATGCGCGGATTGTGATTTTTCAGGGGAATGATTCAATCGTTCATCCGTCTATGAGTTTGCGATACCATTATGCCCGCCAGCAATTGTCGCTCAATAAAAATAAAACAGCTTTGCGCAGGGCTCCGTTTTCTTCCTCCTATTTCGGAATAGATTTTACGGCCGATGAAGCTGATTGGGATTTAAAATCTGACAGTATTAATTTTTCTATTTACGGCAGCGGTAAAGTAGCTCCGATGGTCATCGAATCGCAGGATTATTATGACCCAGATGATTTTAGGCAACTGCGCAACCCGGGATTTGATTTTAATCCGCTGATTGTGGTCGTAAATTATGCACAGACCAATAATGTGCGCGATTTTTCAGTGTATGAACTGGCCTCAAAAAGTATAACGGCAGGCTCAGCCAAGATGGCGGCTGATTTTCTTTCACAAAAAGGAATGATCGATTATGACCCGCGAACCGGCAAAATTCATGTCAAAGAAAAGGCTATTCACTTTTTAGAATCTGCAAGGGGCAAAGCGGATTATGATAACATGAAAATTCATTCTTTGGCCGACACAGTAGTCAACGCCACCATCAATCTTAAAAAAAATAATATGGTGGTGCATGGCGTAGATGAATTTAAGATCAGCGATTCACTAAACGTAGTAGT
This sequence comes from Bacteroidota bacterium, assembly GCA_018266435.1. Lineage (GTDB taxonomy): Bacteria > Bacteroidota > Bacteroidia > Cytophagales > Cyclobacteriaceae > ELB16-189. Next base: position 147,568 of record JAFEAL010000002.1, read on the forward strand.
AAAGCCCGACAGCAGCAGCATTACGTTTTTACACAACCGCGATGTAAAATTCAAAGGAACCATCAATGCGGGAAATTTTGAAATCACTGGCAAAGATTTCATGCTGAAGTACGACAGTTTTTTTGTCAACCTCAACCACATAGATTCCATCCGGTTTTATGTGACCGAAAAAAATGGCGTGCGCAGACGGGTAAACAACTCAATGGTGGGAGCTGACTCCACGGCTGCAGCAGCCGGAGGGCTACAAGCCTCGGCTAATAAAACTTCAGGCACGTTGTTCATTAATATGCCCAACAACAAGGCAGGTAAAATTAAGTATCCTAATTTTCCCAGGCTCGATGCCTCGGCAGGTGGTGTAATTTATTTTGACCGCAAAGAAGTGTTGGATGGAGCCTATGACCGCTCAGTATTTTTTGTAGTACCACCATTTAAACTCGACAGTCTGAATGATGCCGACCCGGCTTCTATCAATTTTGATGGCACCTTCGTTTCCAGCGGCATGTTTCCCAACTTCAAAGAGAAACTCCATACCATGCCCGACAAATCGCTCGGCTTTACTCATGCGGTACCCAAATCGGGATATAAAATGTACAATACCGATTCTAAATTTTTTGGTGGCTTGAACATGGACAATGCGGGTCTTCGCGCAGCCGGAAAAATTGAGTACCTGGCAGCTACCGTTGAGTCAGGAGATTTTACGCTTTATCCCGATTCGGTTTTGGCTAAAGGAAATGTGGGAGAAATAAAAGAGAAGCAAATCGGGAGTATCAATTTTCCACAAGTAACCTTTACTGACTATCAAATGAAATGGTACCCCAAACAGGATAAGTTTAAAGTGAAAAACCTGAGGGAGCCATTTTCACTGTACCAAAAAACAGCTTCACTCAAAGGCAATATTACCGTATCAAAAAAAGGAGTAACCGGCAGCGGAAGGTTGAGTACGCGCGGGTCTGAAGTGATTTCGCGCGACCTGAGTTTTTCATCCAAAGACTTTGGTGCCCGTCATGCACGCTTTGAAGTAAAAACAGGAAACCCCGACAAACCCGCATTGACCGGAAAAGATGTACGCCTGAAATTTGACCTGACCAAAAATGTAGCTACCATCAATCCTGAACAGGAAGGTGTAGCCGCTATTGACTTTCCTTATGCGCAATTTAAAACATCTATACCTCAGGCTAATTGGGATTTGACCACACAAAAAATTGTCATGACCAAAGCAGCCAATGTGCCCTTAGAAAATTCCTATTTCTACACTACCCGGAAAGAGTTGGATTCACTGCGCTTCAATGCCGAAAAAGCAGAATATGATATTCAATTGCAACAATTAAAAGTAAGCGGCATCCCCTACATCGTAGTAGCTGATGCCAAAATCACTCCGCAAAATAATGAAGTACTCATTTTAGAGAATGCCAAAATAGGCCAGTTGAAAAATACCACCATCGTGCTGGATACCCTCAACGGATACCACCGCCTGACACAAGGTGTGGTGGACATCATTTCGCGAAAAGAATTTTCGGGGTATGCCACTTACCAATATGTCAATGCCGCCAACGATACGTTTGCTATCAAAATGACAGATTTTCACCTGGAGCCCATTGCCGACAATGGCAAAAGAAAACGGAGAGGAAACGCCACCCAGCAAACCGTGGCCAACGGAGCGGTGATCGACAAAGACAAAATTCTGGTAGCTCCTCGTATTTTTTACAAAGGAGATATGGTGATGTATGCCACACGGCCCGCCCTGCAGTTGAAAGGTTTTATTAAACTCGACCTCAGGAAAATAAAAAACTACGACACCTGGATAGCCTATGACCAAAGCGGTGATGAGAAAGAAATTTTTCTGGACTTTGACCATTCGGTAACTGAATCGGGGCACAAGGTAGAGGCCGGCTTACACTTTGCTGCTGACAATAGTTTGTACATCACATTTGTATCCGATAAAAAGGATGAAGGCGATGACGATTTCTTTTTGCCCAGCGGCTCTCTTTACTTCGATAAAGAAAGTGGCGAGTTTAAAATCGAAAACCGAAAAAAAGCTTCGGGTGAAAACCTGGAAGGAAAAGTATTCAACTACAATGAAGATAAGCAAGAAGTGAAGTTTGAAGGCCCCGTTACTTTTTTTAAAGGGACTACTGATTTTAACCTGGCGGCCAGCTCCATCGGTTCGGGAAATATGGAAAACAATGAGATAAAAATGAACTCACTCTTGCTGGCTAACATCAAGCTTCCTCTTGCCGCGTATCAGATGATGGCCTTTAACCTACAAGAAGTCATTAAAAACGAAGGCGCCAACGAGGGGCTGGGCGACCAAACAGAATTGCTGTACAAGATTGCCAACCTGATCGGAGAAAAAGCAGCCCGCGATTATGAGCAAAAATCACAACAAGCCTATACCTCATTGGCCACCGTGCCGCGCCTCGCAGCTGATATGGGTTTCTCCAATGTCAACTTCAAATGGTCGCAGGGAAACAAAGCATTTTATAACGAAGGTCAAATTGGCATAAGCCACATTGGCAAGAACGATATCAACGGTGCGTTCGAAGGATTTATGGAAATACGCAAAAATGAAGACGGCTCACCCGTGTTTCATGTTTTTTTTAAGGCTTCACCCGATGCCTGGTATTATTTTGGCTACGAAGACAACCGGCTGATGGTGCAGTCGTCCAATCAGTTATTTAATGATTTGATTGCCAAAAAAACCAATGCCAGCAAAGCCAAGGTTGGCGAACTGGTTTTCATACCCGGAAGCAATGAAGAGACACTGGCCTGGGTTAATAAATTCCGGTTACAGTATTATGGATTGGAAGCCCCCTATGATCTGAACAGCGGCACCAATTCAGCCAAAAAGAAAGACAAGAAAAAAGACGACAAAAAAGAAGATGACGGATTTTAAATTTACAACCCACGATGAATAAAAAAGTATTATTGATGATTTTAGATGGCTGGGGAATAGCAACCAAAGCATCGGTTTCGGCAGTAGATGCAGCAAAAACCCCGTATATCAACTCGCTCTATAAAAAATATCCACACAGCACCTTGCAAGCTTCAGGCTTGGCCGTGGGCTTGCCCGAAGGACAAATGGGCAACAGCGAAGTGGGGCACATGAATTTAGGGGCCGGCCGGGTAGTCTACCAAGACCTGGTGAGAATCAACAAGGCCGTAGCAGAAAAAGAACTGGACAAAAACGAAGTGCTGCTGCAGGCAATCAACTATGCCAAAACAAACAACAAATCATTTCATTTGATCGGACTGGTTTCAAATGGCGGAGTTCACTCACACATCAATCACCTGAAAGGGATTTGCACCATCGCCAACAACCACGGACTAAAAAATGTTTTTGTTCATGCCTTTACCGATGGCCGCGATACCGACCCCAAAAGTGGACTGGGTTTCATTACCGATTTGCAAAATCATTTATCTAAAACAACCGGAAAACTTGCCAGCATTGTAGGCCGGTATTATGCCATGGACCGCGACAAACGCTGGGAACGTGTCAAGCTTGCTTATGATTTACTCGTACACGGAACTGGCGAAAAATTCAGCGATGCCAAAGCAGCTATTCAAAAATCATACGATGCCGGAGTGACCGATGAATTTATCAAACCCGTTTCATTGGTTGATCCCCATCAAAATCCTGTGGCCACTATTAACGAAGGAGATGTGGTGATCTGCTTCAATTTCAGAACTGACCGAGGGCGCGAAATCACCCTTGCACTCACCCAGCAAGATTTCCCTGAGCAGGCTATGAAGAAAATGAACCTGCATTATGTTACACTCGCCAATTACGATGACACCTTCAAAAACGTAAATGTAATTTTTGATAAAGATAACCTGACTAATACACTCGGAGAAATTGTATCAAAAGCAGGGAAAAAACAAATACGGATAGCCGAAACTGAAAAATACCCACACGTTACTTTTTTCTTTTCAGGCGGTCGTGAAGAAGCCTTTCCGGGCGAATCGAGAATTTTATGCCCATCGCCCAAAGTAGCCACCTATGATTTACAACCCGAAATGAGCGCACGAGATATTCGCGATAAAATCATTCCCGAGCTTGAAAAAAGAGAAGCTGATTTTATTTGCCTGAATTTTGCCAACCCTGATATGGTAGGCCACACCGGAGTTTTTCCGGCCGTAGTAAAAGCGTGCGAAACGGTAGATCAATGCAACGAAGCCGTAACCGAAACAGCCAGAAAGAATGGCTATGCAACGATTATCATTGCCGACCATGGCAATGCCGAGTACATGATCAATGAAGACGGCACCCCCAATACTGCCCACACCACAGCCTTGGTGCCTTGCATTTTGGTGGACGATGACTTCAAAGGAAAGATTAATAATGGAAAACTAGGAGACCTGGCTCCTACCATACTTACCCTGATGGGAGTTTCTGTTCCAAAAGAAATGACCGGAAGTGTGTTGATCAGCAAAGCATGAAATTGGTACTCTTATTTTCACCAATTCTTCTCTTCCTTTCATCGTGTATCTCCGAAGAGAAAGAACATTTCAAAACCTATTTTGACTTTGACAGCCTCGTGTCATCCCAGCTTGATTTGATGCGGCAGAGCAGACCCGTACTCATTAAAAAAACCATACTCAACTCTAAGGTCGATTCGCTTCAACTTAATTTTGATACCACCCGGCTAAAAAATGAATTGGAAATTTTCAGGCTGCCTGACGTAATCAATAAGCCTATGTACAAGGGGCTTTACACAATCGAAACCAACGAAGATTTTAACAGCAACCTGATGACCAAAATTTTTTCCACTACCGGAAAAAGCCCCGTCCCCTTTGTCAAACTCTTTTTAAAAGAAAACATCAACGAGCTGAAGCGAATTGAAACACAAGTGAATGAAACAAACATCATGATTGACTCACACCGGGCGCTGACTATTGAGTTTGATGACTGTCGGGGCAAGCCACGCCTGGTTCACTACCGGATAACCAGTCGTCAAAAAATGATTTTCAGTCATGCAGTCAATTTATCCATTGAAGGATGGCTGAAATACCCGGTTTAATTTTCTCGGCTGGCCATAAAATACCAACCAGGCATTAGCGTTAACGAAGGTATGCGCAAACTATTGCTAATCGGGTTTTTTCCTGCACTGGCCTGGGCTCAAGGCAATCAGCCCCGCACGCAAGAAGGTCAGTTTACGTTTGATACGGATAAGCCTTTCAAGTTGCTCACCCTCGATGAAAAAATAGATGAGCCGGTAGCCAACAAAAAAAAGAAACCCAAACCCAAAGTCTTTTACGGCATTAAAACAAAAAAAGCTTTCACCCGCAAGGGATTTGGCGATAAAGGTACCATCGAGCTTTTTTATATATTGAAAAATAAAAAAGAAAAATTTACCGGTTTTGCCCGCGATATCTATTGGTACGATTACACCCGAAGAGAAATCAGAAGAACAACAACCTTCGACCCCAAACGGGGAGTTCTGATCCATGGTCCATATAAAAAAATGATTGGGTTCAAGGTGGTGGAAGAAGGAATTTTTTACAAAGGAGCAAAACATGGTCGGTGGATGAAATACAACGGACAAGACCTGGTGGAAGATAAATCCAAGTATTACAAGGGCTGGCCGAAAGATTCGTACGTTACCTATTATGACCCGGTTGAACGCAAGCACTTAAAAGAAGTGATGCCCGTAGAGTACGATGAAAAAGACGGATACTATTACAGACTCTTTGAAAACGGACAGGTAGCTGTGATCGGAGAATACCAATGGAATGAAAAAGTAGGCGATTGGATTGAAAACTACCCTAACGGAAAACGCAAGCGCATCATTGCCTACCAGAAAGAACCCTTTACCAAAGATTTCACCCCGTACATACGCAAAGAATGGGACGAACGGGGAAAAGAAATTTTTTCAAAATAGCCCTCAGCTAATTGATTCCTAAAATCTTAAAGGGGAGCATAAATAATGCTCCGATTAATTTGAATACCGCTTCAATGGTAAAGCCAACAATTCGAAAAGGCAAAAGCAACAACCAAATCAGCGGAAATAAAAATATCAGCGCAATAGCCAAAGGCCAGCACAATACAAACAACATACACCAAAGAATGAGCGTCAACAACGTTTTCATTGAACTATTTTTTACGATAGTTGACTCAAAGATCACGCCACACTTAGATTGCTGTAAAATGAATAGTTATTAAGGCCACAATTCTTTGCTGGTAAAAAAGTGAACAAGTTTAGTTCATAAATGAACAATTCACTCAGGGAAAATTTATTTCACTCCCTTGGCCGGGTCCCACGTTTTTTGAAGTTTTCGCACAAAAACAATTTGACCCGTGTGGTAGGCATTGTGCGTGTTCATGTTGGCAATGTTTTCATACCAGTCGTTGAGTTTTTTTTCATCGGCTTTGTTGATCTCTTGTTCCCATTGAGTAAGCACATCATTTAGTTTTTGTACCGTTTCATTCCAGGTTTTTTCATCAAATGAATCAAATGTTTCTTCGTTGTTACCACTGAATTTATCCGCACTTTCTCCTTTAAAATTTTTCAACAGGCGTTGATTCCAAAAGAGAAGATGATACACCAACTGACCTATGCTGTGGTTGCCACTGCCATCTTTCCATTTTGCTTGCTGCGCGGTAACTCCTTCTATGGCTACATTCACCGGTACAAACCAATCCTTTTGAGTGTGCGTGGTTTTTAATTGCTTGAGTAAAACAGATCTAATAGTGGGTACTGGCAGCGTGGGCACGGTGTACATTTTAGCAATAAGCCACCGGCCATTTTCTTTTATCCATTTAGATGAAAAGGTACCGGTATAAACGCCCGTATCGCCTGCCACTTTAACCTTCTGCTCATAGGCTCCTTCTACGGCTGCTGTATCTTCTTTAAATGTGATGGCGGTGGCGCGGGTGACATTGGATATCATGTGGATATCCATGGGTTTAAATGAATTCAAAAATTTGCGAATAGAATCTCTGCTTGTATACTGCTTCATTCCCTTTCCTCCCAATGTTGCCTGGGCAGCATATAAATTGGCAGACGAATCCCCGTTAATCAGGAATGTGATTCGATCATAATTTTTAAGAGCACTTTCAATTTCGCTTTTGCGATTGGTACACGAAGCAATCAGGAAAAGCATAATAAGAAAATAGTATGGTTTCATGGTATCGTGGTTTATTTGTGAATTACTTTTAAAAAATTAGATATAACCTCTAAGGTAGGTATTCTATTCTGAACGAAAGAAAAACAACAATTTTAGTAAGTACATGAAAACAGTACTGAGCTGTTTCAGAAAACCAACCGGCACGTATTTAAGATGTGGCCGGCTCCTTCCAAAAACGCTTACTGCCGGTGCTAACAGTAATGTAAAAAGTATTGCTCTTCATTTTTACCGTGCTAACCACCACAACCAGTAATGAGCCATCGATGCGAAGACAGGCCAGCGGTTCCATGATCCGTTGTTGCGGTTGGTTTGTGTGCCTGTGTATAAAAAAGATTTTGCTTGTTTTTGATTCAATTAAAAAGCGGAAGATCATGGATTGGCTGTTAACTAATTATTCATCTCATTTTCATAGCTCTGCGTATGCAAAGATGTAATAACCTAACCGGCAGGTACAAGTAAACAAATTGTCTGGTATAGCGGTTTTCATTACCAGTATTATGTGCAAAAAAATATACTTTTTATATTATACAATATCTGTGTTTGGTTTTCACCCGCTTACTAGTAACTTCATTTGTTATAAATAATTTCTATGAAAAACATTGACCTTCAACAAAAGTTTTCGCTGATCAACGAGTATTGGCATCCTTACATCATTGAAGAACTGAATGAAAATTATGTGAAGCTGGCAAAAGTAAAAGGTGATTTTGTATGGCACCAGCACGACCAGGAAGACGAGTTGTTTGTAATACAACGCGGAACGTTATTCATGGATTTTCGCGACAAGACGGTGGAAGTAAAAGCCGGTGAGGTATTAGTAGTACCCAAAGGTGTGGAGCATCGTCCGCGCACTCAGGGCGAAGAAGTGTGGCTGATGTTGATCGAGCCCAAAGAAACCAAGCATACCGGAGACGTGGTTACTGAGAAAACAGTAACACACTTAGAGTGGATTTGAGTTATGAGTGCTACTCCGTTCGCAAGCTTTTCACCGGGTTGGTCAATGCAGCCTTGATGGATTGGTAGCTAACCGTGCCCAAGGTGATTAACAAGGCCCCCACACCCGAGATAACAAAAATCCACCAGGCAATGTCGGTGCGGTAATCGTATTTGCTAAGCCAGTTTTTCATAAAGTAAAACGACAACGGTATGGCAATCAGCAACGAAACAAACACCAGCATTAAAAAATCTTTTGATAGCATTTGCCAAAGGTTAAAAACCGATGCGCCCATTACTTTGCGTACACCAATTTCCTTGGTGCGTTGCTCGGCAACAAAACTGGCTAATCCAAAAATTCCCAGACAACTGATGAAAATAGCAAGGGCTGCAAAAAAACTAGCGAGTTTGCCTACGCGCACCTCGTCACCAAATTTTCGCGCATAGTCTTCATCTACAAAATGATATTCAAAAGGAGAAGCAGGGTTGAATTTTTTAAATGTTGCCTCAATTTTACTGATGGCCTCGTGTGATCCAATGTGCGGATTGAGCTTTAGTAAAATGAGATTGTCTGCATCTTTGGAAACATGAAACAATGAAGGGCGCACCGGCTCATAGGGCGACTCCACTATCATGTCTTTGATTACGCCAATAATTGTGAACGGCCGCTTATCCCACGTCAATATTTCGCCAACCGGATTTTTAAAACCTAAAAATTTTTCCATCGATTCGTTGATCACAAAAGCCAGCGAATCAGTGGCATGGTCTCTCGAAAAATCGCGCCCCGACTTAAACTGCCAGTTCACGGTTTTGCCATACTCGTGTGTGACCCCGTTGTTGGGGAAATCAATGGCCAGGCTGGGGTCTTTGCCATTCCAGGTGAAGCCGCCATTTGAGTTCCAAACTTGCGTGGGGGGGCTTCCCGATTCGGCCATCTCTTCAATAGCTCCAATGGCTTTTAATTCTGTGCGCACGGTTTCAAACTTTTTATGAATATCGGGTGTGTACTGAAAAACCTGGATCAGTCCGCTTCGGTCATAACCTACCGGCCGGTCTTTGGCGTATTCAATTTGCCTGAAAACCACAATGGTACCAATGATCAACGTAACCGATACCGTGAATTGCAGCACCACCAGTACCTGCCGAGGTAAAGAAGCATATCTTCCGGCACGAAAAGTACCTTTCAATACCTTCACCGGTTGAAATGAGGATAAGTATAACGCAGGGTAGCTTCCGGCAATTACTCCCGTAAGGATGCTGAACGTTACCCCAATAACCCAAAACATGAGGCTGCTCCACGGAAGAACCAGCGTTTTATCAGCCACCTGGTTGAAAAAAGGCAACATCAATTGCACGAACAGAATGGCTATCAACAATGAGAGTAATGACACCAGCAGCGATTCGCTGAAAAACTGGCCGATCAACTGCCAGCGCTTAGAGCCGATGGATTTTCGTATGCCCACTTCCTTAGCTCTTTTTTCTGAACGGGCTGTACTCAGGTTCATGAAATTGATGCAGGCCAGCAACAACACAAAAACTCCAATGATGCCAAAGAGCCAGACAAACTCAATGCGTCCGCCCACGTTTTTTCCGTTTTTAAAATCGGAATACAAATGCCATTTGCTCATCGGGTGAAGAAAAACTTCGGGCTTGTATTTGCGGTCGTCTTCGTCTTTTGTTTTGTTCAGTTTTACATTGATGATTTTAGCTGAAACTTTTTTCAGGTCGGCACCCTCAGTCAGTTGTACAAAAGTCTGTGTGAAATTGCTTCCCCACGGATTTTCCATGGTTTTGATCCACGGGTTGCTGATGAGGTAAAGTTGCCACGGCAGCAAGTAGCTCATATTGCGGAAGAATGTGTTGCGGGGCAAGTCTTCGTACACGCCCGTTACTTTCACGTCTTCTTTGTTATCGATGCGTATGAGTTGCCCCATTGGGTCGGTATCGCCAAAAAATGCGTTGGCTACGGATGCTGATAATAAAATACTGTGCGGATCTTTCAAACCATCGCGTGTGCCTTTAAGCATACGCAACGATAGCATTTCGGTAACTTCAGGCTCAAAGTAATAGCCATTTTTGTTGAAGATCTTGTCGTTGTGGGTGAGGATGTGCGTGCTGTTCCAGGAAGCCTGAAGTACGTATTTAAAATCGCTGCCAAACGTATTCCGTATTTCCTCGGCCATCAGGTGCGGATTAGATACTTGCGATTGCTTGATGCCGTTGTATAAATTATGCTGCCACACCTGTGCAATACGGTCATAATTTTCATGGTAGCGATCGTAGGTCAGCTCGTCCCACATCCACAGGCCAATGAGTAGTGCTACGGCCATGCCAATGGCCAACCCGGCAATGTTGATAAATGAAAAACCCTTGCTTTTTAACAGGTTGCGAAAAGCAATCTTGAAGTAATTTTTAAACATAGCCGCGGAATTTAGTACAAATACTCCGCTGAAACGAAAAGGTTGCAACAAATAAAGTTTTTTTGACGTGCGGATCGGGATATCAGATGATAAATAGCATTTGCCATGCTACTTGTAGCTCACTGCTTATGTTTACTATTCACTTCTTAAACTCTTAACGGGGTTGGTCAATGCCGTTTTAATGGATTGATAACTCACGGTGAGTAATGTGATGATCAACGCCCCAACGGCAGAGGCAGCAAAAATCCACCAACCGATTTCGGTTTTGTATTCGTACTGTTTGATGCCATTATACAAAAGATAGTAAGAAAGCGGTATTGCAATCAAGCAAGCCAAAATCACGAGAATCACAAATTCTTTTGACAACATTAGCCACAGATTAGCGACCGATGCTCCCAATACTTTTCTTACGCCAATTTCTTTGGTGCGTTGCTCCGCTACGAATGAGGCCAGGCCAAACAACCCCAGACAACTGATTACAATGGCGAGTATAGAAAATACAGAAGCTAATTTGCCTATGCGATCTTCGGTTGAAAATTTTGCCGCATACTCCGCATTAGCAAATTTATAGTCGAACGGTAGATTGGGTATCACGTTCGCAAAAACCTTTTCAATTTTTGAAAGGGCTTCTTGCAGGGGCATTCCTGCAGTAACACGAAGCATCAACCAATTTTTACGGCCCATCGTGAAATAGATGGTTGGTTTTACCGGTTCGAAAGGCGAGCCCATTACCATATCTTTGATCACTCCGAGAATTACAAAATCCCTGTCTACCCGCCACGGTCCATTTTTCCAATGAATGATCTGGCCTACGGGGTTATTTATTCTCATAAATTTCGCTGCAGCTTCGTTAATTACAAAGCCGGATGAATCACTGGCTATCTCTTTTGAGAAATCTCGACCCTCCACAAACTGCCAGCCCACAACTTTTCCGAAATCATGAGATACACCAAGTGTTGCATAGTTGCGTTCATTGTCGAGGTCCTTTCCGTTGGAAGAAAACCCACCATTGTTTGACCACACGGTGGTTACCGTTCCCCCTGACTCGGCAATTTCTGTAACCGCTCCGGAGTTTTTTAATTCCGCTTTCAATGCCTCTGCTTTCTTGTTGAATGCATCCGATTTTTTTGGAATCATCAACAGACCTTTTCGTTCATAACCAACCGGACGGTTTTTCACAAACATGAGCTGATGGTAAATTACGCCTGTGCAAATAATCAACATCACGGACACAGTAAATTGGACTGTAACCAAAACTCTGCGTGGAACAGAAGCAAATCGCCCCACCCGGAAGACTCCTTTTAAAACACTTACAGGTTTGAAAGATGATAAATATAATGCCGGATAACTTCCTGCCAGCAAACCGGTTGTAAGTAAAAAAACAAAGCAACTGAACCAAAACCACAATTGGGTCCAGGGCATGCTCATTTCTTTACCCGATAAATCATTGAACCACGGAAGAGAGAAATAGACAAAAGCAAAGGAAAGCAGGAATGCGAACATGACTACTAAAAATGATTCACTAAAAAACTGCCCAATCAATTGTCTTCTTATCGAACCAAACGTTTTGCGAATACCAACTTCTTTTGCACGCTTTTCTGACCGTGCCGTACTTAAATTCATGAAATTGATACAGGCCAGTAACAATACAAATACTCCGATTAATCCAATGAACCAAACCAACTGCACCGGCCCACTTTGAAGAACACCCTCTTTAAAATCAGCGCGCAAGTGCCAATTACTCATGGGAAGAAGGAGAATTTCGTTGTTGTATTTTAATTCATCTTTCATGTACGCGAGGTCTTGGATTGCCTTTGTCTCGGCATTGATAATGTTGGCAGTAGTACTTTCAAAAGTTGAATAAGGTTGTATCTCGATATAAATTTGAAGAAAATGATTGTCCCACCCTTGTTGCCTCATCCAATTACTGTCATTGACTAAAAACTCCCACGGGCGGAAAAACTGAATGCCATGAAATTCGGTATTCTTTGGAAAGTCTTCATATACACCAGTCACCGTAGCCTCTTTTTCGTCATTGATTTTCACCATTTGGTTGATCGGATCTGTACTGCCAAAGAGTGCTTCAGCCGTTGATTGAGAGATCATAATTGAGTTAATGTCTTTCAATCCCTTCCACGTTCCACAGGTCATTCTAAACGTGAGCATTTCAGGAGCATCTTCACCGATAAACATTCCCACTTTTGAAATTTTTTTATCATGAATTGAAAGCGCGGCATCACCCCCCCAGCTGGCAGGAACGATGTGTTTGAAGTTGGCTCCATAATTATTTTTCAGTTCGCTGATTAAAGGATAGGGCAAAGACTTTTGCCCCTCGTAATGTTTTCCTTCAAACTGCGCGCCCTTCATCACCTGCGCGATGCGCTCATAGTTTTGGTGATAGGTGTTGAACGACAATTCGTCAAACACCCATAAACCAATAACCATTGCCACCGCCATGCCCAACGCAAGCCCGCCAATGTTTATGAGTGAGTACCCTTTGTTCTTAATCAGGTTTCTCCAGCCGATTTTAAAATAATTTTTATACATAGCGTAAGTGTTTATGTTTTGATTTCTTTCAGGTCTTATAATTCCTGGTCTGAACAAAAGCAGTACATCAACAATAAATTTTCTATCTGCTTTTCGTTTGCCAAATTCTTTCACGCGTTCATTATACAGCTCCATCAAATCTCCCTCAATGTGGCCTCTTAACTTCGGGTGGCAATACCATCGGAAGAATTTGAGAAAGAGTTTTGGTGGGATATTGTTTTTCATTTATTCACTTTTCAAACTTTCCACGGGGTTTGAAAGTGCAGCTTTCAATGAATGATAGCTCACAGTAGTGAATGCGACTACGAGTCCAACAACCGCGGCATAGAAAAAGACAATCCATCCAAACCCAACATTATAAACAAACCCTTGTAGCCAGCGATTCATAGCAAAGTAAGCTACTGGTGCAGCCAGTAACATGCCCATGAGAACCAACTTCAGAAAATCTTTCGACATCATCATTACGATTTCTGAGACTGAAGCACCCATTACTTTGCGTACCGCCACGGACTTGCGGCCTTGTTCTAAGGTGAAAGAGGCGAGGCCAAAAAGACCAAGGCATGAGATGAATAAAGCCAAACTTGAGAAAATGCTGAATAGTTGCCCGAGCCTCCGCTCTTGCTCGAATAATCTGCCGAAGCGTTCATCTAAAAACTGATATTCAAAGTCATGTTGAGGTACTACTCTTCTCCAAGTTTTTTCAATGTCAGCTATGCTCTCTTTTAAGTTACCAGGTTTTAACTTTAAAGCCATAAAATGACTTTCGAAGTTGGGCTCTAAATAAATCACGAGTGGGTCAATGGCATCTTGCAGGTGCTTAAAATGAAAATCTTTGATTACCCCTATTACTCTGCCGGGCTCTTTACCGCGCTCTCCAAAATTCATTAGCTTGCCAACAGCTTCATCCATTTTCCAGCCAAAGCGCTTGAGTGCCGTCTCGTTGATCACAAACTCTTTGTAAAATTGTTTGGTTTCTGGTCTGAAAAAATTGCCTGTTAACATCGTCATGCCCATTGTCTTTACTAAATCAGGGTCACCACTGAAAATATACATGTTGACGTCTTTGTTTTCGGGGCTGCCCTCATACCAAATGCCCGTTGTTCGCACCATATTTCCGGGCACTTCCAACATACGCGTTACATTTCTCACAGCGGTCAACTTTGCCATTTCATTTTTAAGAGCATCATCGCCCACACTGTCCTTTGGTAATTGAAGAATTAATGTTTGCTCTCGGTCGAAGCCAAGATTTTTACTTTGCATGAAATCAAGTTGGCTGTAAACCACATAGGTGCCAACCATAATCACAAATGCAATTGCAAATTGAAATACCACCAGCCCTTTGCGTAGAAATTGACCTTTGAAATTTCTAGCAAAGCTTCCTTTCAATACTGAGGTTGGTTGAAACCCCGAGAGAAAAAAAGCAGGGTAAATACCCCCAACTATTCCCACGAAAAAAGTGATTCCAAAAAAGAAAACAATAAGGTATCCATTGGTAATGGGATCAAGAACTATTTCCTTGCCGGAGAAAGAATTAAACGCAGGTGTGATTAAAGTTAGAATTACGACCGATAACACCAAGGCAATACAACTGACCACAACCGATTCACTCAGAAACTGAGTGATAAGCTGTGACTTTCTACTTCCAATTACTTTTCTTATGCCTACTTCCCGTGCCCGTTTAAGGGATTGTGCCGTGGATAGATTCATAAAATTGATGCACGCAATCACGAGAATAAAGAATGCGATTGCTGATAAAATATATACCGTGTTAATATCGCCATTGGGTTCTACTTCGAGACCAAGATTTGAATGTAGGTGGATAGAGGTCAAGGGTTGAAGTGTAATTCTGTTAGGGGGTTGATCTGCAGAGATGTTTTGGTACTTATCCATAAAGGCAGATATTTTTTTGGCAAATGCTTCGTAATCGATATTTTTTGGAAGCACGAGGTAGGTGTAGTGATTGGTTAAATAGTTCCAACTTTGTTTAGAGTCGGGTCTCATCGGCTCAAAATTGTCAGACGAAACCATAATTTGCGTGTGCACATGCGAGTTAGAAGGAAGAGGGCGAAATACTCCCGTGATTTTGTATTCACTTTTATTATCTGGGAGTGTTAATGTTTTACCAATAGGATCTTCGTCACCAAAATAGATTTTGGCTTTATCTTCTGTAATCACCATTGAATTTATTTCCGATAGAGCCGTGGCGGGGTTGCCCTTTAGTAGCTTTATATCGAGTACGTCAAATACCGATGAGTCTGCATAAAAAATTTTCTCTTTATACTTTACATTATTGGTTGAGTTTCGTACAAGAACCTCTGTCGGTTTTATCCGGGTAAATTTTTCTACTTCAGGGAAGTTATTTTTGAGTAATGCGCCAATTGGAAAAGCAGAGATTGCCCATCTGTTAGCCTCTAGGTCTATCCCCATTCGGAAAATCTTATCGGCATCTTTGTTTTGTCGATCGTATCCAAGTTCAAATTGAACAAAGAGTGCAATAAAAATGCAACAAGCCATGCCAATGGCAAGACCCACGATGTTGATTGATGAATGAAGCTTGTTTCTTTTTAAACTTCGAAATGCAACTGTATAATAACTTTTTATCATGCTGTAAGTTGTTAAGTTTTGACTCCCTTTTATTGGCCTAATGATGCTTGGTCTGAATAATATGAGTACATCAACAATAAATTTTCTATCTGCTTTTCGTTTGCCAAATTCTTTCACGCGTTCATTATACAGCTCCATCAAATCTCCCTCAATGCTATCGCGCAACTTGGGGTGGCAAAAGCTGCGGAAGAGGTTGAGAGCTATACGTGGAGGATTGTAATTCATTTTTTATTTTTTTGATATCCCTATTAAGGCATGAGACATTAAACAAATCAGTTTTACTACTTAAGTCTTTAATGTCAAATTCAAAGCAACTTTTGGTATTGCTTTCCAAAGTTCTTCGCGTTGTTTTCTGCTGTGTTCAATGGCCCGTTTACCCAATGCCGTGATCTGAAAACATTTTTTTGGCCGGCCGGCACGCTCTTCGGTAGTTTCGCCTTCGCGTGACTTTAAATAGCCCTTATCTTCCAGGCGGATCAACGCTGACTGAAGTGCACCCACGCTCACCTTGCGTTCGAGCCGCTCTTCAATTTCTTTTTTTATTGACACTCCGTAGGCGTTGTCGTACAATACACCTACGGTTAACATCACCACCTCTTCAAACTCACCGAGCTGATATTTTTTCATGACGGATAATAATTTCCTAAATGTAGTAATAATCGTACCAACCGGGAGAGTGTCGTAATTGATAAAATTTTAACGTTGGTCTTTAAGAAAGTGTCCGCCAGGAGTACACCTGCTGTCCGTAAATGATCAAAGAGAATTCGATCAAAAGCAAAAAGAACCTTACCTTTCGGATAAATAACTTGCTATGAAATTTTTGTCTCTTTTACTGATTGTATTCATTCAATCAGCCTATGCACAAATACAAACCGGCAAAGCTTCTTTTTATGCCGATTCGTTTGAAGGGAGCCCCACGGCAAGCGGAGAAAAATATCACGCTAACCAGTTTACTGCGGCTCATAAAATTTTACCATTTGGTACAATCGTGCGCGTGACCAACCTGACCAACAAGCAGAGTGTAGAGGTAACCATTAACGACCGGGGCCCGTTTGTAGAAGGACGTGTGATTGATCTCTCTAAAGCGGCTGCTGAAAAAATAGGTATGCTCAATAAAGGAGTAGCCGATGTAAAAATAGAAGTGGTTGATCCCGGCAACGGCAAAGGAAAATCACAGCCCGTAATGGTAGATCGGGTAACCGTTGATGAAAAAGAATTTTATGATTTTAAAATCAATAAAATCGAACCTAAAGGTTTTGGTGCGCAAGTGGGTACATACCAGGAACTGGTCAATGTGTTTCATATCTCTGAAACACTAAAAAGCAAATACAAAAAGAAAATAGTGGTGCAGGTGAAGGTGGTGAATGGAGTAAAATACTACAGCCTGATTCTTGGCCCTTTTTCCAGCCGTTCTAAAGCAGAAACTTTGGTGGACGATTTGAAAAAACAGTTCCCCGATTCGTTTGTGTTTGATTATTCTAAAAACTGATGCTTGAATTTTTAGGTTACTGTTTTTCGGTATTGATTGGTGTGGTGCTTGGGTTGCTGGGCGGGGGTGGTTCTATTTTGTCGATCCCTATTTTAGTTTACTTGTTTGGTATTGAACCTGTCATTGCTTCGGCTTATTCTTTATTTATTGTAGGCACAACCAGTTTGGTAGGAGCTGTGCCAAAATACCGCGAGCACCTGGTCAACCTTAAAACAGGAATCCTTTTCGGTATTCCATCCATCCTGTCCATTTTTGTAACTAGGCACTGGATTGTACCGGCCATTCCTCCCGTTATTTTTCAAATTGATTCGTTTGAACTGACCAAGCGTGGGCTTTTACTCGGGCTGTTTGCATTGCTCATGGTGCTGGCCTCTTTTCAGTTGATCCGGTCTAAACGTGAAATGAGTTCTGACAACCGGAAGTTCAGGGTGTTTTTAGTAATTGTAGAAGGAACCCTGATTGGCTACCTGACCGGCTTAGTAGGGGCGGGCGGTGGATTCTTGATTATTCCGGCTTTAGTTTTTCTTACCGGCCTTCCATTCAAAACAGCCGTGGGCACATCACTTTTTATTATTGCTGTCAATTCATTGATTGGTTTTTTGGGCGACCTGCTCAACCATTCTATTCAGTGGTCATTTTTGCTCACAGTTACTCTTTTGGCGGTGGTGGGTATTTTGATTGGTAATTTTTTTTCCCGGAGAATAGCCGCGCTGTACTTGCGCAAAGCATTTGGGTGGTTTACCCTGGTAGTGGGTATATGGATTTTAGTAAAAGAATTTCTGCTATCGTAAGTCAGGGCTGACTGTGCTCATGAGTGCGGCCTGTATCACAAAAAACCCGGCTTTAAATAGCCGGGTTTTGATTTTTCAAGATAAAATTATTTTACGAACCGCACGCATCGCACGCATCGGGGTTACCGAGCGAGCAGACCATGTCAGACATCTTTTGCTCATAGTTAGTTGCAGAGCGCTGTTCATACTGTAATGCCTGCTGGGCTTCTGGCTGTGCTGCAATCACCGTTTCGGTCGCAAGTATTTCAGTCGTTGGCTGCTGGATGGCTGTTTTGTCAAGTGTGAACTTGATTGCATCAGCGGCAGCCGTTGAGCGCAGGTAATACATTCCGGTTTTCAATCCCTTTTTCCACGCATAAAAGTGCATGGAAGTAAGTTTCCCAAAGTTGGGGTTTGTCAGGTGAATGTTCAGGCTTTGTGATTGACAGATATAAGCCCCGCGATCGGCACTCATGTCAATAATTGCCTTTTGCGGAATTTCCCAAACGGTTTTATAAATGTCTTTGATGTTTTGAGGGATCTCGACAATGGATTGAATAGATCCGTTGGCAGCAATCAATTTTTGGCGCATGGTTTCGCTCCACAAGCCCAAGCCGATCAAATCTTTCATCAGGTATTTATTGGCAATGATAAATTCGCCTGACAAAGTTCTGCGTGTATAAATGTTAGAGGTATAGGGCTCGAAGCATTCGTTGTTACCAAGAATTTGTGAAGTAGAGGCCGTTGGCATAGGGGCCAGTAACAACGAGTTGCGCACACCGTGCTGCTTTACTTCGCGCTTCAGGTTTTCCCAATCCCATCGGCCGCTGTCGGGTGTTACGCCCCACATATCAAATTGAAAAATTCCTTTTGATACAGGAGATCCTTTGTACGTTTCATACGGGCCATGCTGCTTAGCCAACTCCATCGAGGCTTCCATGGCCGCGAAGTAAATGGTTTCGTGAATGTCTTTGTTGAGTCCTCGTGCTTCGGGAGAATCAAAAGGCATGCGCAGCATAATGAATGCATCGGCTAAGCCCTGCACGCCTATACCGATGGGGCGGTGGCGCATGTTGCTTTTGCGCGCTTCCTCAACGGGGTAATAATTGATATTGATTACTTTATTAAGGTTGCGTGTTACAACCTTGGTAATCTCATATAGTTTTTGGTGATCAAATTTCCCTTCTTCAGTAACGAACTTGGGTAAGGCAATCGAAGCAAGGTTGCAAACTGCTACTTCATCGGGCGAGGTGTACTCAATAATTTCAGTACATAGATTGCTCGACTTGATGGTACCCAAATGTTTTTGGTTGGATTTGCGATTGGCGGCATCCTTGTACAGCATGTACGGAGTGCCTGTTTCGATTTGTGCTTCCAAGATTTCAAACCACAAATCCTGAGCTTTCACTTGTCTGCGAGCTTTGCCCTCCTTTTCGTATTTTTCATAGAGCCTTTCGAATTCTTCGCCCCAGCAATCGGCCAAACCCGGTGCTTCGTTCGGGCAGAAGAGTGACCACATTTCGTTGTTCTCAATGCGCTTCATGAATAAATCCGGAATCCACATGGCGTAGAACAAATCGCGTGCGCGCATTTCTTCTTTGCCGTGATTTTTCTTCAGGTCGAGAAAATCAAAAACATCGGCATGCCAGGGCTCCAGGTAAATGGCAAAACTTCCTTTGCGTTTGCCTCCGCCCTGGTCAACGTAGCGGGCAGTCATATCAAAATTGCGAAGCATTGGCACGATGCCGTTCGAAGTTCCGCCTGTTCCTTTGATGTATGAACCTTTAGCCCGCACATTGTGAATGCTCAGCCCAATTCCTCCGGCTGACTGAGAAATTTTTGCGGTTTGTTTCAACGTATCATAAATGCCATCGATGCTGTCGTCTTTCATTGTCAATAAAAAACAAGACGAAAGTTGAGGCTTGGGTGTGCCGGCATTGAACAGCGTGGGTGTGGCATGTGTAAACCACTTTTCTGATAACAAATTATAGGTCTCGATGGCTGCTGCAATATCTTCTCCGTGAATGCCCACCGCTACGCGCATGAGCAAATGCTGAGGGCGCTCTACCACTTTGCCATCAATTTTCATCAAATACGATTTTTCCAGTGTTTTAAAACCGAAATAGTCGTAGCTGAAGTCGCGATCGTAGATGATGGCATCATCTAACTCGGCTGCATTTTCATGAATTACTTTCCAGGTTTCTTTGGAAATGAGCGGAGCATTTTGACCGCTCTTCGAATCTACGTAGGTGTAGAGCCGCTTCATGGTGTTGCTGAACGACTTGCTGGTCACTTTGTGTAGGTTGCTCACCGCTATGCGGGCTGCGAGTTTTGCAAAATCCGGATGACGCGTGGTCATCGCTGCGGCAATTTCTGCTGCGAGGTTGTCCAACTCAGAAGTAGACACACCATCGTACAGGCCATTGATCACTTTCATCGCCACTTCTACCGGGTTGACAAATTTGGGATCTAAACCATAGCAGAGTTTTTCAATACGGGCGGTGATTTTGTCGAACTTGACGGACTCCCTGTGTCCATCGCGCTTAAGTACGAGCATTGCTTAAATGGGGTTGTTAGGTGAAAGTTTAAAAAATGTAAACGAATATATTAAAAATCTTCGTTGAGCGAAAATTTAGGAGTACTTTCTTTTTCGGTACTCTTCAGCACACCAGCTTTCTGGTATTCAGCCACTCGCTTTTCAAAGAAATTGGTTTTTCCGCGCAGCGAAATCATGTCCATAAAATCAAACGGGTTAGTGGCACCGTACACTTTTTTGCCGGTTAGTTCATGGATCAGCCGGTCGGCCACAAATTCAATGTACTGACACATGGCCGGGGCATTCATGCCGATCAGGTTTACGGGCAGGGAATCGGTCACAAATTCTTTTTCAATTTCCACGGCATCCCGGATGATCTCGATTACGCGCGCTTCGGGCAGTTTATGGATAACGTGCTGCGTGTACAGGTGACAGGCAAAATCACAGTGCAGGCCCTCATCGCGCGAAATGAGTTCATTGGAAAAACTCAACCCCGGCATGAGTCCGCGTTTTTTCAGCCAGAAAATAGAACAGAACGAACCCGAAAAGAAAATACCTTCCACGGCAGCAAAAGCCACCAGGCGCTCCTGAAAATTTCCCTGGTCAATCCAGCGCAGTGCCCAGTCGGCTTTCTTCTTCACACACGGCATGGTTTCGATTGCATGAAAAAGTTTGTCCTTCTCCTGGGCATCTTTGACGTAAGTATCGATCAGCAACGAATAGGTTTCGGAGTGGATATTTTCAATGGCAATCTGGAAGCCATAAAAGAACTTGGCTTCGGTGTATTGAACTTCCGAAACAAAGTGTTCAGCCAGGTTTTCGTTAACGATGCCATCGCTGGCCGCAAAGAATGCCAGTACATGAGTAATGAAGTGGCGTTCGCCATCGTTGAGATTGGCCCAGTCTTTCAGGTCGTGGCTCAGGTCGATTTCTTCGGCTGTCCAAAAACTGGCTTCGGCCTGCTTGTAAAATTTCCAAATATCGTGGTGACGGATCGGGAACAAGACAAACCGGTCTTTGTTTTCGATTAAAATGGGTTCTTGTGGAAGTGTACTCATGGCTTTAACAGGGTTATAGGTTAATGCTGTAATTCTTAAAAATTACCGCACGTATTCAGTTAACTTTTTTGGGTTGATTTTTTTAAGAGGATAGACTCCCAAAATACAACGAACAAAGATTCTAAACCCACTCACCATTTCAAAGCAGGAAATTTATGCAAACGATTGGCTGGGGGTGTTGTCAACAGCACAAAAATCAGAAAACAGTTCATTGTCATTTACTTATCGAAAATATTTTAAGTACCTGCTCAAGGGAAAATATTTTTCAGATTTTTTGATCAGAAATTTTGGAAGATTGGAAAAGAGTTTTTGCACTGATTCTGGCCTATTTTATTTGGTTACTTTATTACCCGATGCGGATGCTGGGTGAGGTGGCATGACCAAGCTTGACAAATATCCAGAATCGGGCAGATAGAGGCTTGGATCGAAAAACGTTTGTTTTAGCAAGTTTTAACCAATTTTCAGCCCAAGCCTTGTATTTCAAACGCTTTGCTCTATCTTTGCGCTCCCATTTTAAAAAGAAGATTATTATGTACGCTATTGTGGATATTGCCGGTCAGCAGCTAAAAGTAGCCAAAGACCAATATATATATGCCCCAAAAATGGAGGGCGAAGCAGGCAAGGCTGTGAGCTTTGATAAAGTGCTTTTGTTTGACAGTGGAGCGGGGGTTCAGGTAGGTGAGCCTACGTTATCGGGTGTAAAAGTTTCCGGAAAAATTGTTGAACACGTAAAAGGTGATAAGCTAATTGTCTTTAAAAAGAAGAGACGCAAAGGTTATGCTAAGAAAAATGGTCATCGTCAGCAATTCACAAAAGTCCAGATCGAAAGCATCGGTTAATCTAATCTTGAATTAGGAATTTGAAATTTTGAATCAATTATGGCACACAAAAAAGGTGAAGGTAAAGTAAAGAACGGTCGCGAGTCAGAGAGCAAGCGATTGGGTGTAAAAATTTATGGCGGTCAAAAAGCCATTGCCGGAAATATTATTGTACGTCAGCGTGGAACGAAACACCACCCCGGAAGAAACGTAGGCATGGGTAAAGATCACACATTGTTTGCCCTCATTGACGGAACGGTACAATTTAAGAAAGGCCGTGAAAACCGGTCTTTCGTTTCAGTAGTAGCAGAGGCTTAGCCCTGTACTTAAATACCACGCATAATTTTATAAAAAGTGAACACGAACGTGTTCACTTTTTTTATGGCTACCCTGCAGGTGATCCCGGCAACAATTATCAGATTGTAGAATAAAAAATCCGGAAGAGTACTTCTATTTTGAAAAGAGTTGATCCCCTTAGGTGTCTCCCGTTGGTGATCTTGAGGGGGCTCTGTCTATCATTCACAGGCTAACAGCAAAAAATTACCAGACCAATAGCTCTCAAGAGCGCTAACCAAGAAATTCAGAAATATCCGTTTCTAAACCAGGAAAGGGGAGTTTAGTTTTGTTAATGGAAATGAGGTAAATCGTATCTTGCCCGTTCAAATTCTTTTCCATGAATAAAATTCTTTTGATCGGCTTAATTTTTTTCTCATTGCACACCTCCGCACAGGTTGACAGCCTCGATATTAAAATAGGGCAAATGATTTTAATCGGTATGCCCAAAGCCGAGGTAGATTCGGCCGTGCTGGCCGAAGTGAAAGCAGGAAAGGTTGGCTCACTCATTTATTTTGAAAAAAATATTCCTAAATCATCCAGTGCCTTTGCCGCCTTCAAAAAAATGAGCTGGACATACCAGAAAGCTGCACCCATTCCCCTGTTCATCTGCATTGACCAGGAGGGTGGAAAAGTAAACCGGCTCAAAGAAAAATACGGCTTCACCCGGTCAATCACAGCACAAGAGATTGGCAAATCTAAATCGCTTGATTCGGTGCGATTTTATGCCGATGCCACGGCCGCCACGCTTGCCGGGCTGGGCATCAACGTCAATTTTGCTCCGTGCGTAGATGTGGCGGTCAACCCGGCCAATCCCGTCATCGTAAAAAACGGCAGGTCATACTCAGCCAACGAAGACTCGGTGATTTTATTTGCTAAAGAAGTCGTGAAAGCACATCGTAAGTACGGGGTAGTTACTACCCTCAAACATTTTCCGGGGCACGGCAGTTCGCTGGAAGATACCCACCTCGGCCTGGCCGATGTTACCCAAACCTGGCAGGAGAGAGAATTGAAACCATACCGCGAACTGATTGACTCGGGCTATGTCGATGGCATTATGACCAGCCACATTGTAAATAAAAAATTAGACCGGCTTGCCTTACCGGGCACATTATCTAAATCCATACTCGACAGCCTGCTCAGGAAAAAATTAAACTATCACGGAGTGACTTTTTCAGACGATATGCAGATGAAAGCCATTGCCAGTAACTATGGATTAGAAGAAGCAATCAAACTTTCAATCAATGCCGGAGTGGATATTTTATGTTTCTCCAATAATATTCCCGGGGTGGAAGAGCGAACGGTTGACAAGGTGCAGCGTGTGATCAAAGGGTTTGTAGCCAGCGGACAAATTTCTAAAACAAGAATTGATGAATCTTTTCACCGGATCATGGATTTAAAGAAACGATTCAGTGGAACCGAATTGGATGTGTTGAAAAAATATCGCGAAGAATTGACCAAAGAAATAAACCAACAAAACTTGGTGCTGAAAAAAACCAACGAAGAACTGCAGCAATGGGTTGACGGCAAAAAGAAATGGAAGAAGAAAAAGAAGTCTAAAAAATAATAATATGGAAACCACCAAACCAGGTAATCCGGAAAAAATTGCCCAAGACAAAGCATACCCAGAAAAGGACGCGGTAAAAAAAGCAAGGATCACCGCTGTTGTATTCGGAATGATTACATCGGTTGCTCTCATTTGCCTTGTTTATGCTTACGTTCAAAAAGGTGTTGCCGATGAGCGCCTAAAACGTGCAAACGAATTGGAAACAAAACTGCAGCAGTGTGAGCAAGAAGCCATGCGGCAACAGAAGATAGCTGAGTATAATGCAAATGAAGCGAAACGTCAACAAAAATTAGCAGATGATCAGGTAAGAAATGGCAAAAAATATTTGAAAAAATGAATTTCAAAATTATCCCTGCCTACGAAAAAGAGATACCTATTCTAATCAGTGTTCCGCATTGTGGCACTGATTTTCCGGGTGAACTGAAAGATCAGTACAACCCCCAATTGATTGCGGCCCCAGATGATACGGACTGGTTCGTACATCAACTCTATGGTTTTGCTCCGGCTATGGGCATGACGATGATTCATGCCCAATACAGCAGGTGGGTGATTGACCTCAACCGCGATCCACAAAGCAAACCACTTTATACCGATGGAAGAATCATTACCGCACTTTGCCCAACCACTACTTTTTTAGGCGAACCGCTTTACCTCGACCACCGCAAAGAAGTGGCACAGGAAGAAATAAGCCGCAGGCTCAATCACTACTTTTATTCTTACCATCAAAAAGTAGAAGAACATTTAACACGATTGAAAAATAAATTTGGCAAGGTACTGTTGTGGGATTGCCACTCCATCCGGCAGATGGTGCCTACTATCCAAAAAGAAAAATTTCCAGATCTGATTTTGGGTGATGCCGATGGCACCTCTGCTTCGCCCGGATTGATCGAGTCCGCATTAAGCGTGTTAGATCACGACTCCTATTCAGTAAGCCACAATCATCCGTTCAAGGGAGGATACCTCACGCGTCACTTTGGCAAACCACAGAATAATATTCATGCCTTGCAGCTGGAAATGAGCAAAGTGAATTATCTGGATGACAGCGAAACAAAATATGACAACGTTCGAGCTGGAAAAATGCAGGAGTTGCTTAAAAAAACTTTTGGCAAACTGGCTGAGCATTTAATTTAACTAGCGCTCTGCTCAGTAAAAGTATTGCCGGTGTTACTTCACTTTGTTCATCTTCGCTTTGCTAAACACACCCATTTTAACTAATTCCATCAGTTGTTTGGGCGAAGGATTGATTTGGTAAAACGTATCTTCTTTTCGTTTGATCTCCTTAATTTTTATTTTTTTTGAAATTTTTTTCAGTTTTTCCTGTGTGGATTTTTCATCCTGCAAATCAATTGACATGTAGTCGATGGATTTATCCGGATTTTGCCTGATCAGCCGCAGCACCCATTGGTCGCCTGTTTTAAAATTTACAAAATAATAGTTTTCATAAAATTTCAGTACGAGTGAGTCGCTGAGTGTGCCCCGATTAAGCCAGTCTAAATCTTTTTTGTCTTTCATGTGGTAGCCCCACGATTCAATGATCAGCGAATCGGCAAATTCGCCCGTAGTCTGATCAACCATTTGATAAACTCCTCGAAGAGAAGCCGGTACTTCTTTAAGGGGCTCTATACCAGCGGGCTGGGCCGTTTTAAAAGACACTTCTTTGCAGGAGTACAGTAAAAATGACCAGAATATCACTAAAGCTAAAAACCTCATATCATCAATTTTGATACAACGAGAACACAAAAGCATTGTTGCTTTTTTCTCTAAGATAAAGCTATTTTTGAAGTTCAATGATTTACGCACTCATTCTTTCAATTTTTACTGCGCTACATCCCATTCACATCTCTGTGACAGAAATTAACTACAATGAAAAAAACAAGACGTTGGAAATTATTTCACGCATTTTTACCGATGAACTGGAGTTGGGGGTGCGCAACCAGCGCAAAAATGCCGAACTGGATTTGCTGGAACCGCCCAAAGGATTAACCACCAAAGAACTGGTTAAAGCTTATTTAGAGGCGCACATAAAAATCAAAATTGACGGTAAGCCGGTGAAGTTAAATTACCTCGCCTACGAAAAAGAAGATATCTCCATTGTGTCGTACATCGAAATTGAAAATGTAAAAAAATTAAGAACGATTGAAGTATTTAACGACATCGTTACCGAAATTCGTGATGATCAATCCAACCTGGTGCACGTTACCTATAAAAGCCCGGTTAAAAGCGTACGCTTGACCCGTGGCAATACGTCAGAGATTTTTTCATTCGATATAAAAAAATAATACACCTCATTTACTCTCAACCATTAACTAATTTATTCATGCGACAAAAAATTGTAGCCGGTAACTGGAAAATGAACAAGACTATGCCAGAAGCGCAGGCCCTGTCTTCGGAAGTGATGGGCATGGTTTCAAGCGAGGTAACTACAAATACCAAAGTGGTGTTGTGCGTACCTTTTCCTTTTTTGCCTGTCATCAAATATCTGTTGGGAAAATCTTCTGTAGCCGTGGGTGCACAAAATTGCAGCGAGCACGACTGGGGAGCCTATACCGGTGAGGTGTCTGCTTTGATGCTTAAGTCAATGGACATTCCTTATGTTATTCTTGGCCACAGCGAGCGCAGGCAGTATTTTGGTGAAGACGGGAAATTGCTTGTTAAAAAAATAGACAAGGCACTGGCCGCAGCGCTCACACCCATTTTCTGCTGCGGAGAGCCTTTGGAAGTCCGCGAGAAAGGCACTCATGATACCTTAGTAAGGCAACAAGTAGAAGAAGCATTATTTCACCTCAGTGCAGAGAGTTTAAAAAAAGTAGTGATCGCCTACGAACCCGTGTGGGCCATCGGCACAGGCAAAACGGCTACCTCACAACAAGCACAGGAAATGCACGCAGTGATCAGAAAACAACTTGCTTCAAAATATGGAGACACTATTGCACAAGAAATCTCCATTCTTTATGGGGGGAGTGTTAACTCTAAAAATGCCCAAGAACTTTTTTCCTGCCCCGATGTAGATGGCGGATTGGTGGGTGGTGCTTCACTGAAGTCGAGGGAGTTTGTGGATATTATAAAAGCAATGAAATAACCGGTAACACACGACTGACGAGGTACAAACTAACATTGTACCTCGTCTGGCTAAAATTGGAACTCTTAATACGCCCTTGCAAACAAAACTCTTCTGTTTGAAGGCTTTCCGGAATAAATACATTTTCCATTTTCTTCAGGAGAATCCAATGGAATGCATCGAATGGTTGCTTTGGTCTCTTCTTTTATAGCAGCTTCGGTTTCTTTCGTACCGTCCCAATGCGCTAAAATAAATCCGGGTGTTTCGTCTAATGCTTTTTTGAACTCATCGTACGAATCAATTATGCGTGTGTTGCTGCTTCTGAACTTAAGAGCTTTCTGATAAATATTTTGTTGAATGGAATCCAGCAACTTCGGAATTTCATTCACCACCTCATCCATTTTCATCACTTGCTTTTCCTTGGTATCTCTTCGGGCTACTTCCACCGTTCCGTATTCCAAATCTCGCGGGCCAATGGCAATGCGCACCGGTACACCACGCATTTCATATTCGGCAAACTTAAAACCCGGCTTGTGGGTATCGCGGTTATCAAACTTTACAGCGTATCCTAACTTGCGCAGGGAAGTTGCCATCAATTCTACCTTAGCAGAAATTTTATTCAATTCATCTTCATTTTTAAAAATCGGAACGATCACCACGTGGATCGGTGCCAACTTTGGCGGTAGAATCAATCCATCATCATCGCTGTGCGCCATGATGAGCGCACCCATCAATCGTGTGCTCACGCCCCACGATGTGCCCCAAACCAATTCTTGCTTGCCTTCTTTACTGGTAAAGGTTACGTCAAAGGCTTTGGCAAAATTTTGCCCCAGAAAATGAGAGGTGCCTGCCTGCAAAGCTTTACCGTCTTGCATCAAGGCTTCAATACAATAAGTATCAATTGCTCCCGGAAATTTTTCGCCTTCTGATTTTTTTCCCTTAATCACCGGCACGGCCATAAAATTTTCTGCGAATTCGGCATAAACATCCAGCATTTGCCGGGTTTCTTTTACGGCTTCATCTGCTGTAGCATGTGCGGTGTGGCCTTCCTGCCAGAGAAACTCTGCAGTGCGCAAAAACAAACGCGTACGCATTTCCCAGCGCACCACATTGCACCATTGATTGATTAGTATCGGCAAATCACGGTACGACTGAATCCATTTTTTATAGCTGTTCCAAATGACGGTTTCAGAGGTTGGCCTAACAATTAATTCTTCTTCCAGTTTTGCATCCGGATCTACCACTACTCCGCTGCCATCACTCGCATTTTTTAATCGATAATGTGTTACAATGGCACACTCCTTGGCAAAGCCCTCTACATGGCTTGCTTCTTTGGCGAGAAAAGATTTTGGAACAAACAACGGAAAATAGGCATTGGTGTGGCCAGTATCTTTAAACATTTTGTCGAGTGCTTGCTGCATTTTTTCCCAAATGCTGAATCCATACGGTTTGATGACCATACATCCGCGCACATCCGAGTTTTCAGCCAAATCTGCTTTTTTTACCAAATCAATGTACCATTGCGAATAATCCTGAGCCCTGCTGGTTATTTCTTTTCCCATTTTTTTAATACGTTTTTAATTTTCTTTTGAAAGAATGGCAAATATATTCAGCAATGCAGATGCTTGGTCTGAATTTTGAAGAAAGTCTAAGAAAAAATATCCCGATTGAGTAGATTTACGTTATTAACCGAGGAGTCAATCCTCCTGTTTATGAAAACTAAAATTTTTTTGATATCCCTGCTCGCTGTGGTAACGGGGATTTCTGCATTTGCCCAAGATGAGAATGACGATATGTACTTCTCTTCGAAGGATCGGGCAAAGGTAAATTTAAGTGCACGGGAAGATGCCGTATCGGCTACCGCTAAAGAGGATAAATCGGTCGCTGCAATCATGGCTTCTGATTCGTATTCGGCTCGAAACGAAAACCCCGAATATGTAGATGGTCAAAAAACTAATTCGAACAGCTCTTACTACTCATCGAATTATAATTACCAGCCTTCTGCCTACTCATCCAATTATAATTCAGGCAACTCTTACAGTAATGGGTATGGGTATGGCAACAGCTACTACGGAGGGTACAGCCCTTACTCTTCTCCGTATGGTATGGGCTATGGGTATAATTCTTTCTACTCTCCCTATAGTATGGGTTATGGATACAGTCCTTTCGGCTATGGAATGGGAATGGGCTATGGAATGGGGATGGGCTATGGAATGTACGGAATGGGCTATAGCCCTTTTGGGTACGGAATGGGATATGGCATGGGCTACGGTATGGGCTATGGACTTGGATACTCCTCATTAAATCTTGGTTTAGGCTATGGCTTAGGTGGTTATGGATATCCGTATTATGGATATGGCACCTATGGCAGCTATGGGTACGGTTATCAGGCAGTAGCCGGTGCAGCTTCATCTGAAAACCGGATCATGTATGGCGCTCGCCCTACTCGCACGGGTATGGCAAACGGTTATTATACAAACTCCGGCAGCAGAACCAATTCATCTTATTTCAATCGCAGTGGTTTTTCTAATGCCGTTGCTTCTCGAAGCAATTCTTCTTCTTACTATTCTAATTCCTGGAAACAAAATGCTTCAAGCACAGTCAGCCGCTCTTCAGCCTGGGGCAACAACAGTGGCGCCACAAGAAGTTCATGGTCAACGGGCAACTCTGGCACTCGCTCCAGTTGGTTTAACAACCCGAACAACATGGGTGGCAATTCATGGGCAAGACCAAATTCTTCGTTTGGTAACATGCGCAACACTGGTTTCTCCGGTGGATTTGGTGGAGCCAGGGGTGGATTTTCGGGTGGTGGCGGTGGTGGTGGCGGCTTTAGCGGAGGACACGGTGGTGGAAGACGATAACTGAGTCAAGCTCCTCCTTCTCACTTTTTATTATACGCTATGAATAAATTTTTTAGCCTTGCGCTGATCGGGTTTTGTGTGTTCACATGTCATACGTCAGTTGCTCAAAGCTATGCCGAGGAGTCTTTAATTTTCAGTCGCATTGTTCCGGGTGGAAGCGCCCGCATACAAGCATTGGGCGGAGCTCAGACGGCCTTGGGCGGAGATTATAGCTCAGCTTACTCAAACCCTGCTGGGCTAGGCTTCTACAACAAATCAGAAGCAACTTTGTCGCTGGGCAACAGTTTTTACAATTCGTCTTCAAATTATTTAGGTCAAAATACGTCAGGAGCAAACTCTAATTTTCATGTGCCAGGTTTTAGTATTGTGTTGCACAGCGATAAAAACAACGGTAAGTTGATCAGTGGAAATTTTGCCATCTCCTTCAACCGGATTAACAACTTCAACAAAACTTTCAATTACACGGGAACCAATACAAACAACTCGATGATTGATTCATTCATCCAGCAATCTGATGGGGCTGACCCCAGTCAATTTTCTGCCGGAAATAATTCTACATCACCGGGTGCGTTGTATTATACTCTTCCCTGGCTGGGCTATCAGAATTATCTCTTTGGCCCTTCAAGTGAAATTAACCCCAACGGTGACTCTACATTATACCACACGTACGTTTCGGGCATACCTTTACAGAAAGAAAAAGTACAAACCTCAGGGGCTCAAAACCAATGGAACATTGCTTATGGATTAAACTTCAATGATTTTTTTTATGTAGGTGGCTCTTTGGGTATTGTCAGTTTAAATTACCAATCTGCAAAAAAATATACTGAGTCGTTTTCTTCCGGACCATTAAATAGGTTTGAGTTAGATGAAAACCTGAGCGTAACCGGCACAGGCATCAATGCCACTCTGGGGGTAATAGTAAAGCCAAAAGATTTCATTCAGTTTGGGTTATCGGCAAGTTCACCCACTGCTTATCCTACTCTTACCGAAAATTATTCAGCCACCCTTAGCTCCAGTTGGAACAACTACTTGTATCAAGATGTTACCTACCCCAGCAAAAACACAGTGTTAAATTCGCAATCAGCATCCATGAGCTATTCCACTCCCTTTTTATATGGATTAGCCACCCCCTGGCGGTTGCGCGGAGGGGTTACTGTTTTTATTGAGAAGCACGGTTTCATTACGGCCGATGTTGAGAAAGTCAATTATCAGAAGTCGAGTTTCTCCTCCAACGCCAACACGCCTTATGATTTCTCGCAAGACAACCATAGTATAGCCACGGGCTTACGAAATGTTTTTAATTTTCATGCAGGGGGTGAATACCGCTATCAGAAATACCATCTTCGCGCGGGGTACAGTTATATGCCCGATCCGTATTCGCAAATACAAAACGGAGTAAGCAATGCTGTAACCGGCTACACCGGTGGATTGGGCTACCGCACCGGCAAATATTTTGTAGACCTTGGCTTTGTATTGACCCAATGGAAATCTACGTATCTGCCCTATTCCATTTACCAGTCAGCCACCGCGTTAGACCCGAATAGCCCGATTGTCAACCTCAACCATTCTAACCCTACTGTGTTGGTTACGTTTGGATTTACACTTTAATTTTTTCGATGATTTCTTCGGGTGAAATCTCTTTAGTTGAAAAAACAAATTGAGCCTGTTTATAAAATGGAAACCGGTGGGTGCGAAGAAATTCAATTTTATCTTTCAGTTGTTCAGTACTTAGCCGGGCAAACAACGGCCGCTCATTCAGGTTGGTTTGTTGAAGTCGCAAGGTGATTTCTGAGGCCGGCATATCCAAAAAAATAGTTTTACCCGATTGGTTCATCAACTCCATGTTGTTAAAAAAGCAAGGCGTGCCTCCGCCTGTTGCCATGACAAAAGAGACCTGGTTTTGGATGAGTGGTTTTAGTACTTCCGTTTCGCGCTTGCGAAAATACTCTTCGCCTTTTTGAGCAAAAATGGTTTGAACAGATTCTCCTTCTTTTTTTTCAATTTCTGCATCTAAGTCTATAAAAGGCAGGTGTAGTTTTTCGGCCAGTTGTTGGCCTAGGGTAGTTTTGCCCGAGCCGGGAAGGCCAATGAGGAAAAATTTCATTGATGGGAAATAAGTCTCAAAACTTCTTCGGCCAATGGTGTATCCTGGTAATGCCAGTTGCCCAGCACTGTTCCGTTTTTCCAGAGTGCGATACCTGGATTGGAGCGGATGATTGTTTTCAGCACCGTAGCATCGGCATAATAGTAGGGAACAGCCAATTGGTTTTCGTGCCTGAATTTTTCAATTTCTTCTTCGCCTGATGAGGTGAGTATGAAACAATCCACTTTACCGTCCAATTGTTGGGTGAGTGTTCGTATAGCTGAAATATTTTTTACTGAAGCTTTGGTCACATTAAACATCACAATTAACAACTTGTTCCCTTCAAAAGTGTATGCTGTCTTATCTTCGCCCTCGGGTGAGCTTACGTTATAGTCGGTGATCTTCGGTTTGATTTTGTCTTCGTTAAGAACGCGGGAAGAAATGTAGTTATACCCTTCTTCAGCCGGCAAGTATTTTTCTGACTTAATTTTTTGCCCGGTTTTTTCAAATGTGTATTCAATAACAGGCTGCTCTTCGGGCTTCATCTCTTGTGGAATGTTGTTGCCCACTTTATAGGCCCTGAAATCAATATACGGCAAATGGTTGATGGCGTGCATGCCCAGCCATACACAGATAAGAATTATTCCGCCAATCAAAAAATCACCTTCGCGCGTGCGTAGCACCGGTATGTAACGATGTTTGTACCAAAACAAATGCGCCACAAAAACCATGAGTACCACATCTTTTGCAAACGACTGCCAGGGCGTAAGTTTAATGGCATCGCCAAAGCAGCCGCAGTCGGTCACCTTGTTAAAGTAGGCAGAGTAAAACGTGAGGAAGGTGAAAAACACTATGAGTAAAAGTAAAATCCAGCCTGTCCATTTCATGCGCCAGAAAACCAGTACCGCCACACCCAGCGCTACTTCTAACACAATCATCACCAGGCCGATCTCCAATGACCAGGGGGTGAAGTAGTGAAAGAAACTTCCAAAATCAGTGGTGAATACATCAAAGTATTCTTCCATTTTTATTTCTGTGCCTATCGGGTCATTAAGCTTGATCAGCCCGGAAAAAATAAAAAGGCAGCCAACAAAGTAGCGGGAAAATTGGTCTAAGAATTTTTGCATGGTTGGTTAATGGTCATTGGTCGATAGATTTTATCGTTTGGCCTATTCTCATCGACTATCGGCTGTCGTACGCGGTAATCTGATTAAACAAAATACTGCGTAATTAATCATGTCCTGGTAATTGGCTTTTACCCCTTCGCTCACCAGTGTTTTGCCCTGGTTATCTTCTATCTGCTTGACACGATGGAGTTTCATTAAAATAATATCAGTCATCGAGCTAACCCGCATATCGCGCCAGGCCTCGTCATAGTCGTGATTCTTGTTCTGCAGCAACAAAAATGTTTCTTCTGCAAATTGATCATAGAGTGGTTCAATCTCTTGTTCGGTCAACTCGGCTTTGTCGGCATCGGTCAGTTCCATTTGGATCATCGCAATCAAGCAGTAATTGATGATACCGATGAATTCGTCTCTCACGTCATCTTCTACTTTTTGCACACCTTTCTGCTGAATGCTGCGTATGCGCTGCGCTTTGATAAAAATCTGATCGGTGATGGAAGGTAACCGCAGCACTCGCCAGGCCGTGCCATAGTCATGGGTTTTCTTTAAGAACAGGGCTTTGCAGCGAGCCATGACCTGTTTATATTCGTGAACTGTTTGTGAATTCATGCTGGTGCAAAATAAACCTTTTTCGCTCAACAAAACGCTTCTGGTAAATGGAAGGTTGATGAACCTCTCCACACCCCGGGTAATGGGCATTTTAAACGTAACGCCAGATAGTTTTTTTGATGGCCAACGATACACAGATGAGGTCCATCAATTAGCTCAGGTAGAAAAAATGCTAACCGAAGGAGCTGATTTTATTGACGTAGGCGGAAACTCAACACGGCCCGGTGCTGAAGATATTTCAGAAGAGGAGGAAATGAGGCGTGTGGTGCCCGCTGTTCGATCTATTTCAAAAAAATTTCCAGAAGCAGTAATTTCTGTTGATACTTTTCGTGCTTCCGTTGCCCAAAAGTCTTGTGAAGTTGGTGCTGCGATTATCAATGACATTTCCGCTGGCGAGCGTGATGAAAGAATGGTTGAAACCGTAGCTTCATTGGGTGTGCCCTACATCATGATGCATACCCGCGGCACCCCACAAACGATGATGCAACAAACACAGTACGAAAACCTGGTTAGAGAAATCATTGATTACTTTCATCCTAAAATTTACAACCTGCAACAAGCGGGCGTAAAGGATATCATTATTGATCCGGGGTTTGGGTTTGCAAAAGCAGGCGGACAAAATTTTGAATTACTCAGTCAACTTGATCGGTTTCATATTTTTGAAAAACCTGTTTTAGTGGGGCTTTCGCGCAAATCCATGATCTGGAAAACGTTGAAAATAAACCCTGAGCAAGCGCTGAATGGAACCACCGCACTCAACACCTTTGCGTTGCTGAAAGGGGTATCCATTCTGCGGGTGCACGATGTGCGCGAAGCAAAAGAAATCATTGAACTACTAAACCGCCTGCCCGCATGAGAAATTTATTTGCTGTTTGTCTCTGCTTTTCAATATTAGTTTGTAGTGCCCAAGGCCGGTTTGCCGGAAGCTACAGATCGCTGATTGGCAAAAAATTTTTTGATGAAAAGCAACTCACACCCCTCAACAATTTTACCTCGAGAGGTGGATCAGTCCTTGGTAATCCCGGTGGTGAAGCCGATCTTTCCGTTAGCTGGTACAGTAAAGGCAATTTAATCGTGGCCTTGTACGAAAGCCGGGAGAATAGCACAAAAGAAATAACGGTTATTGACGTGCTGGAAATCAAAAATGTGCAAAAAAACCAGGAGTTGGCCATGGGGGTGTGTACCGATGGCGAAAACGAAATGCCCGGACTGGTTGCACTTGTTCAGCCTTCTTCGGCCAAACGGTATAAAGCCATACAGGCTTGGAATTTTAATCTGGATAAGATCAGAATTGAATCGTGGAGTGCCGATAAAGTAACGTGCCTTGGCGCGGTAGGAGAAGATTGACATGAAAAAATTAACTCTCGGAGAACTTGGCCGGATGTCGGTAAATGAATTCAAGAATTCAAAAAAAATCCCTGTTTCTATACTGCTCGACAATGTTCGCAGCTTGCACAACGTAGGCTCGGCCTTTCGCACAGCCGATGCCTTTTGCATAGAAAAAATTTATTTATGTGGAATTACCGGCACTCCGCCCAATCGCGAAATCCACAAAACTGCACTCGGCTCAACTGAATCGGTAGCCTGGGAATATGCCGAAAAACCCGGGGTGATTTTAGAAAAATTAAAATCGCTAGGCTACCAGATTGTTATTGTGGAGCAAACCACCGAAAGTGTTCCCCTTCAAGAACTGGCAATATCTCCTGAAAAAAAATATTGTGTTGTCTTTGGTAATGAGGTGAACGGAGTGAGTGAAGAATCCATTGCGCTGGGCAACCTTGCTCTTGAAATACCACAAGGCGGAACAAAACATTCGTTGAATATTTCAGTGTGTTTAGGAATTGTGATGTGGGAGTTTTACAACAACCTTATTTTTAAATCTTAAGTTAGCACGGATGTATTTCAAATTGCCGCGGTTTAGCAGTGGACGTGTAGCCAAACGTGAGCCAACTCTTGTAAGAACATTAATCGCATTTTTTTATTTATTGAATTTTTAGCCTTTGAAATTCGATCTTGCTGAAGCGGCTCCGTTCACATTCTTTTTCCGCCCCTCAGGTTGCCAAAGAAAAAATCCAGATTTGCGACCACTTGTTTCATCTCCTTGCCTGCCCGGAGTGCCCGTTAAACAGCCTTGATCTTAAACTGCTGGTTGTATCTTTTTTGATTATTTTCATGATTAAAAGTTAGCACTGGTGTCTTTTGTTTAGATGTTTCAGCAAAGACTGCAATTTTCATTCGCCTTGTTTAGGTTTTGAAGCAAAGCGCAGCATTTTTCTGCCTGTGCCCAAAATTCCTTCTAGTTCATTGTTTTAGCATTTTCTTAAATTTGACTACTCCCGCGATGATTTGAAATACACTCTTTAGATGAGTACTTTTTTGCAGGAATAAATTTTCCGATTAGTTTTGCAGTCCTTTACAAGAAACCGTATCCAGAGGAGTGGTAGAGCGGTTTAATACACCGGTCTTGAAAACCGGAGACCTTCACGGGTCCGGGGGTTCGAATCCCTCCTCCTCTGCTCAAGCTCCGTTCATATGTGAATGGAGCTTTTTTTATTCTGGCTAATCTATGTTTCTATCTTTTTCATTTATCTCGCTATCAACAGCATATCCGTTAACTCCAGTAATTTTACCATCTCCTTAGCTGTCTCTTTGCGTTTATTAAAATATAAGTTGCAGATAAAATTGACAGGCTGCACCGTACGTATAGATTTCAACGGATATAGTATTGCTTTGCAGGTGGGGAGTAAGTGCCTTGCCCCACCAACAAAGTTGAAAAAGTGAAAGTAGGTACAATTACTCAACGTGGAATGTCTGCCCCACTTGCAGCAATACAATGTTATGCCCCGTTGCTTTTTTAGGATGGAAGTTTAAATTAAAAAAAATGAAATTAATAGCACTTGGCGACACTCACGGTAGAACAGATTGGAAACAAATAGTTTCTAATACGGAATTTGATAAAGTAGTTTTTATTGGCGATTACTTTGATAGTCACGAAGATATTACGCCTGAACAACAGAAATCAAATTTTGAAGATTTGATTGAGTATAAAAAAAATAATATGGATAAAGTTGTTTTGCTTTTTGGTAACCACGACTACCATTATTTAAGAACTGTAAATGAAACTTATAGTGGTTTTCAAGAATGGCACAAAACAGATATATCAGAAATGTTACATAAAGCGTTAGATGCTGATTTAATGCAAATGTGCTTAATTGAAGATGACTATATTTTCAGCCATGCAGGTGTAACAAAAACTTGGTTAAAAAACACAGGTTATACAGGCGAAGGCCCTTTGGAATTATTTATAAATGATTTATTCAAATATCAACCATCAGCATTTAAGTTTACAAGTGGTGTTAATCATTCTCCTTATGGTGATGATGTTTGTCAAAGTCCAATTTGGGTTCGTCCACAAAGTTTGAATGCAGATTGTTTAGATAACTTCATTCAAGTAGTTGGACATACGAGCCAAAAACAATTAAAAGTAATTGACAAAAAAATAGTTTTGATTGATACTATTGGAACGTGTGGTCAATTTATTTGTATCAATGATGGCGAAATGTCTGTTTTGAAACTGTCTTTGTAGCAATGGTGCATAACAATGGGTGCTTGAGTAGGTTTTTTTCTTTTCATCTACCGGATTCGGCATTTGCACACCGGGTGCTGCAGTGGGGCTGCTTCTATCCCTTCTTTCAATGCTGCTTTGTGTTACTCAAAGTAAAACGAGTTGATTCGATCTCAGCTACCTGTGTTATTTGATTTTTATCTTAAGTACATGTGCCGTGAGCGAAATGACGGTTGTTATTGCACTACGCAATAAAACCTGAAGGCTTTCACCTGTTTTCCATTCAATAAAGATTACGAGAAGCCATCTCAAAAACGCTCTATCCTTATGATCGAAGTAAACCAATCTCCAATTCGAAATAAAAATGAGATTGCTACTACTTGCAGCCGAGGTTCTCAAATGCTTATTTCTCTCACCGTATTCTCCATTCTTTGGTGAGCAACGCAGAGCCCTACAGTAGTTGTTGCTCGCTGACATACATTATTTTTCTTGTGGCATCTCTTACCAAAACCCTACTCATACTCACGCAGGATCTTTAGGCTTGAGAGGACGGTTTTGTCAAACATACATTTTCAGGCTATTTTTGAAACTTGATAGAAGTTTTTTGATGAAAAATTGGATTATTTGTTTCGTTTTGACTTTCTGTGTGGTTGATTTGTTTTCACAGGCAACACATGTGCAAACCTTATGGCAATGGAATGGCCCTAACAGCACTGCTTCATCTTTATCGTTAACACTTCTCTCGAATAGCGGAACGGGGAATCTTGTAGTTGTGCACGTCAGTTACTCAGGTCAAACAGCAAGTGTTTCTACCATAACCGACAGTAAATCCAATTCCTATAGCAGGGTCAATGGTCCAACCAACTGGGGGGGTATAAACTATTATCGCTCTGAGTTGTGGTATGCTTACAACATTACCGGGGCAACCACCCCCAAGTTATCCATAACCGTGACCATGACGGGAACGCCACCAGTCTCCACGGATGGACTTCAATTTATTCAGGTGTACGCAAGCGAATTTTCAGGAATCGGATCGTCCAATCCCTTGGATCAAAAATCAACCAACATTGGGTCAGCCTCATCTAACTTCAACAGCGGGTCAGCAATAGTTAATTATTCTAACGAATTGATTTACGGTGCCGCCATTGGTGGTAGTATGTCACCCATCAATAAAGGTGCTACTTTTACTTCCATCAACAACAACAATAGCAACCGGATTGAATATAAAAATGTAACACCAGCAGGCACCTATAATGCCGACTTTAATCCATCAGCGGGAGGGGGAACATTTGTAGCTGATCTGGCAACTTTCCGCACCTCAACTTCAGTTCTTCCTATCGAGTTATTAAGTTTCAATGCTGTAGCTTCTGAAAGTGGTGCTGTGTTAATCGATTGGGCAACCGCCTCAGAAATTAATAACGATTACTTTGAAATCCTTCGATCTGTTGATGGAAAAAATTGGGATGCGATAATCCGTCTAAATGGCGCAGGCAATTCAAAATCGTTAATCAATTATTCGGCTCAAGACGATCATCCTCAGCGGGGAGTCAATTACTATCAATTGAAACAGGTAGACTTTGATGGGAAAAGTACGCTTTCAGAAATACGAGCGGTAGAAGTCAAAAATGTATCAATTAGTTTTTATCCAAACCCCACAACAAATTGGCTGACTATTGATGGGCTTTCGTCAAGTTCAACGGTTTTGGTTTTTAATTCTATTGGATCATTGATCAGCGGAGTTCCGATGGAAGAAACCAATGGTGGGGTTAGATTGAATTTCACTCAACTCACTGAAGGTCTGTACCTCATCAAAACACCCAGCCAGTCTGTTAAAATTTTAAAGAAATAAAAACCTTGCCTGCCTCTTAAGCACAACGGTATCAATTTATTCTTTTAGCCCGGCATTACCCACATTAAGAAACGATCTCGAATTAATTCACATTTCATTCCTTAATTCCCACCAGGTCCAGCATAAATGCTTGGCGCATGGCTTCTTCTTTAATAGCACGGAAACGGCCTGAGGCTCCGCCATGGCCGGCATCCATGTTGGTGTAGAGCAGCAGCACATTGTGATCGGTTTTCATGGTACGGAGTTTGGCCACCCATTTGGCCGGTTCCCAATACTGCACCTGGCTATCGTGCAGACCGGTAGTCACCAACAGGTTAGGATAGTTTTTCTTTTCTACCTGATCATACGGTGAGTAAGAAAGCATGTACTCGTACTGCTCTTTGATGTTGGGGTTACCCCACTCGCGCCACTCAAAGGTGGTGAGTGGTATGCTCTCGTCCATCATAGTGGTGATTACATCCACAAAGGGCACGGCTGCAATTACGCCCTTATATAAATCCGGGCGCATGTTGGTAATGGCACCCATTAACAAGCCACCCGCACTGCCACCGTAGGCAAACAGCTTATCTTGAGCTGCATACTTATTGGCAATTAGGTATTCAGAACAATCAATGAAATCGGTAAATGTGTTTTTTTTGTTCATCATCTTACCGTCTTCATACCATTTGCCGCCCATCTCCTGGCCACCGCGAATGTGTGCCAGCGCATATACAAACCCGCGGTTCAATAAACTCAGGCGGTTAGAGCTGAATGAAGCATACGAGGTAGCCCCATACGATCCGTACGCATATTGCAGGCACGGATTGGTTCCATCTTTTTTGAATTGGTCTTTGCGGTAAACAATCGAGACAGGCACCATCGCACCATCGCGGGCTTTGGCCATCACGCGCTCAGTGGCATAATCTTCGGGTTTAAATCCGCCCAATACTTCGCGTTGCTTGAGCAATTTTTTTTCTTTTGTTACGATGTCGTAATCGAAAGTGGAAGGCGGAGTGGTCATGGATTGATAATTGTACCGGATTACACCGGTCTCCAACTCGGGGTTATTATCGATACCGGCTACATAGGCCGGCTCGCCAAAGTCAATCGAGCTTTCTGATTTATCTGACCATTTTATCAATTTTATTTTCGTCAATCCTTCACTCTCTTCTTCTACAGCAAGGTAATCTTTAAAAAGTTCAAAGCCTCGAAGAAAGACATTGTCTCGGTGAGCCATTAAATCTTTCCAGTTTTCTTTTCCGGGTTTGGAAACAGGGGCTTCCACTAACCGGTAGTTCACGGCATTCAAATTGGTGCGGATGTAAAATTTATCGCCCAGGTGATCTACATCATATTCTACATCATTCTGCATTGGCTCGATCATCACCGGCTTGCTGTATATATTATCGGCATCAAGGTATTGGCTGTAGCCTGCATCGGTTCGGCCTGAGCTGATGAAGATATATTTTTTTGATTTTGATTTATTGACGTAGCACGAAAGTGTTTGGTCTTTCTCTTCATAAATCAGAGGGTCTTTTTCTTTCGAACCAAGTGTGTGACGAAATACTTTGTCGGAGCGAAGGGTATTGGGATCTTGTGTGGAGTAAACAACTGTTTTGTTATCATTGGCCCAGGTCAGGTTTCCTGTAGTACCTCCAATTTTATCAGATACTATTTTTCCCGTAGCCATGTCTTTAAACTTGATGGTATAAAAACGCCTGCCAACGGTATCCATACACAGCGCTACCAGGTCATGCTTGGGGCTGTTCACCACAAAGAAACTGAAGTATTTTTGGTTTTTGCCCAACTCATTTCCATTGGCAATGATTTCTTCGGGCGCATTCATCGATCCTTTTTTGCGGCAATATACCGGGTAGTCGTATCCTTCTTCAAAGCGTGTGTAGTAATAAAAGCCTCCGTCTCTATACGGTACAGACTCATCTTTTTCTTTGATACGTCCTTTCATCTCCTCGTACAGTTTTTCGCGGAGCGTCCGGGTATGAGCAGTCATCGTGTCGAGGTAATTGTTTTCTGCCTTCAGGTAATTGATTACGGACGAGTCTTCACGGTTCTTCAGCCAATAGTAGTTATCCACACGTTTGTGGCCGTGCTTAGAAACTATTTCAAAAGGTTTAACCGCAGCCACCGGAGGGTTTACATTCGGCCACTGTGCTGTTTCGACTTTCTTAGGTGTGCACGAAATAACTAACGCAAAAAGAATGAGAAGGGAAGCGAATGACTTCATAAACTAAGAATTTAGAGGACGAAGATAGGTGAAACCCGTTACCGGAAAAGTACCGCATAAATAAATCTTCTGTTGTTTTTACTTAGTTTTACGTTATTTTTTAAACTTCAATGGCCGAGAATACCATTAAAACCAACTCTTTCAAGAAACCTGAAAAAGAAAAAAAGCCCAAGGCAGGCAAATCTAAATCACGTTTCAGTTTTGATTTTTTCAAAGATCCTCGCTTTGTTTTAGCCTTTGGTTTTTTTCTGATTGTATTATCGCTTTTTCTGTTCACTTCTTTTGTCTCTTATTTATTTACCGGCAAAGCTGACCAAAGTGTCATTGAAGCCTTAAGTGATACAAGCCTGGCCGATTCGGGAAAAGAAGTCGGCAACTGGCTGGGTCTTTATGGAGCCATCACTTCTCATTTTATGATCTTCCGGTGGCTGGGTATCTCTGCTTTTTTTATTCCCCCGTTAATCTTTTTTCTTGGCTTCCGGCTTGTGTATAAGCGCGATCTGGTCAATTTATTTTCTTCCTTTATTTTATCTGTGTTTGCCGGGCTGTGGCTGAGTTTGCTGCTGGGTTACATTACACACAGTTTGGCCGGTGCAACTGAAATCAGTTTTTTAAGTGGCGGACTAGGTTATGAGTTGGCCAAAATATCAGATGGGCTCTTCGGGTGGGGAACGTTTTTGATCTTGGTTCTTACCCTTTTTGTATTCATTATTTATTATTTCAATGTTACGGCTATCCCTACGTTTGTGCGCAACCCAAAGCCTATGGGCAACGATGCGCTGATTCCCGAAGATGAATCAGTACCGACAACCTATACCGATGATCGTGATAACTGGCCCAAACAGGAAGAAACCCCTGAACCTGAATTGTTGACAAATAAACTGGTTGAAGAAAAACCTAAGCCAAACATTAAACTAGAGATAGAATCTGAAAAAACCGAGCCTAAAAAACCAGAGCTGGCCTTGATTGTAGAAGAATCAAAATCCGATACAGAAAAGCTGGCTGAAAAATTGGTTGAGGAAAAAGGGGCGTATGACCCTACCCTGGATTTGAGCAGCTATCGTTTCCCCCCGCTTGAGTTACTGAACGAGTATGAAACCGGCAAGGTGCAGGTAACGCAAGAAGAGCTTAATGCCAACAAAGACAAGATCGTAGCCACGCTCACCAACTTCAAGATCGGCATCAGCAGCATCAAAGCCACCATTGGCCCAACGGTAACACTGTATGAAATCGTACCTGAAGCGGGCATCAAGATTTCGCGTATTAAAAACCTGGAAGATGATATTGCATTAAGCCTTGCAGCACTTGGCATTCGCATCATTGCGCCCATTCCCGGAAAAGGAACGATTGGCATTGAAGTACCTAACAAAAACCGCGAGATGGTAAGCATTCGTTCTGTGCTTTCCAGCCAGGCATTTATCAAGTCAGACCGGGAGTTGCCGATTGCCTTGGGCAAAACCATTTCCAACGAGTTGTACATCATCGATCTTACTAAAATGCCCCACTTGCTCGTGGCAGGCGCAACAGGCCAGGGAAAATCAGTAGGGTTAAATGTTATCCTTACCTCACTCTTATACAAGCGTCATCCCAGTCAATTAAAATTTGTGTTGGTCGATCCAAAAAAAGTGGAGATGAGCTTATTCAGCAAAATCGAGCGGCATTATTTGGCTAAACTTCCTAACAGTGAAGAGGCTATCATCACCGACACTAAAAAAGTGGTGTACACGCTCAATTCACTTTGCATCGAAATGGAAAACCGCTACGAGATGCTGAAAGATGCGGGAGCAAAAAATTTAAAAGAGTACAACGCCAAGATTATAGGAAGAAAACTAAACCCCAATGACGGCCATCGGTTTTTGCCGTACATTATTTTAGTGATTGATGAATTGGCTGACCTGATGATGACCGCAGGTAAAGAAGTTGAAACACCCATAGCCCGGCTGGCCCAATTAGCCCGCGCTATTGGCATTCACTTAGTGGTAGCCACTCAGCGTCCTTCGGTAAACGTAATCACGGGTGTGATCAAAGCCAATTTCCCGGCACGGCTTTCCTTCCGTGTAACTTCTAAAATTGATTCGCGCACCATACTTGATACAGGCGGGGCTGATCAATTGGTAGGCCAAGGAGATATGTTGCTCTCGGCCGGCTCTGAAATCATCCGGTTGCAGTGTCCGTTTGTTGATACCCCCGAGTTAGACAAAGTTGTAGATTTCATCGGCTCACAGCGCGGGTTTGAATCGGCCTATCAGTTGCCTGAGTTTGAGGGTGAAGATGAGGG
The DNA here is from genome assembly GCA_018266435.1 of Bacteroidota bacterium. Lineage (GTDB taxonomy): Bacteria > Bacteroidota > Bacteroidia > Cytophagales > Cyclobacteriaceae > ELB16-189. The sequence goes on from JAFEAL010000002.1 coordinate 191,416, forward strand.
CGGAGCCGCGGCCGTGGATTTATCCGATCGCGATGTGTTGTTTGAAGAAGCCGCTCGATTAATTGTTGCCCATCAGCAGGGAAGCACCTCGCTGATTCAACGCAAATTAAAATTAGGATATAACCGTGCCGGCAGATTAATTGACCAATTAGAGGCAGCCGGCATTGTAGGGCCCTTTGAAGGAAGTAAAGCCCGAGAAGTACTCATTCGTGATGAAATGAGTTTGGAACAATTATTGAAAGCTTTGAAAGAAAAACACAATCAACCCTAATTATTGAATTTTGAATCTTAAACAAATTATGAAACGAACCGTATTTTCTGTACTCTCTGTTATTTTGTCGCACGTTGTTTTTTCGCAGTATGACCCCAAAGCTCTGGAGGTACTGGAAGCCATGAGCAAAAAATACAAATCCATCACTTCATTTGAGGCCCTGCTCTCTTCTACATTAACCAACGAATCGGCTGGAGTGAAAGACGAATTCAAAGGGAAGATCACTGTAAAAGGCAATAAATACGTGTTGGCACTACCCGAACAGGAAGTTTACAACAACGGCAAAACCGTGTGGACCTATTTGCCCGAACAAAAAGAAGTAAACATTGATGACTTCGATCCGAAATCGGACGACCTCAACCCATCCAAAATTTTTGATATGTTTAAAAAGGGCTTCAAATACCTTTTATACGGGCAGGATACTCAGGGCGGGGTACTTTGCGATGAAATTGACCTGATCCCTGAAAAAAAAGATGCCCAGTATTTCAAAGTAAAAATGTTTATTTCAAAAAAAGACAAAAGCGTGCAAAGCTGGATCATGTTCGATCGCGGAGGTAACCGCTACAAATACACCATCACCAAGTTTACGCCACACATCAAAGTAGATGATTCGTTCTTTGAATTTGACCTGAAGAAACATCCGGGAGTAAGCCCCAATGACTTGCGGTAAGATTTTATCAACCATTGATAGGCCGCTTTATGCGGCTTTTTTTATTTTTACCTTATGAACCGCGCCCAACTCTTCGAGCAAATCAAAAAAAAACATTCCTACCTCTGCGTGGGCCTGGATGCCGATATTGAAAAAATTCCAACACACTTATTAAAAAGCGATGATCCAATCTTCGAGTTTAACAAACAGATCATTGATGCTACCCGCGATTTTGCCATTGCGTATAAACCCAACATTGCGTTTTATGAATCACTCGGGGCCGGTGGCTGGATTAGTTTAAAAAAAACACTCGATTATATTCCCAGCGAATGTTTTAGTATTGCCGATGCCAAGCGCGGAGACATTGGCAACACCTCGGCACTGTACGCACGTACTTTTTTTAAGAACATGAATTTTGATGCCATCACTGTGGCCCCCTACATGGGCGAAGATTCGGTAAAACCATTTTTGGAATTCAAAGACAAGTGGGTGATTCTTTTGGCTCACACATCTAATCGAGGCAGTGAAGATTTTCAACTTCTCCAGACACGTGATGGAAAATTTGTTTATGAAGAAGTGATCTTTGCCGGCCAGCGCTGGGCTACGGCTGACCAAATGATGTTTGTGGTAGGGGCTACACACGAAGAAAAAATAGATTCCATCCGAAGATTGGCACCCGAACATTTTTTTCTGCTTCCTGGTGTGGGTGCGCAAGGGGCAAATCTGGAAGTGGTGTCAAAAGAAGGTATGAATCAACAGTGTGGGTTGATCATCAATTCTGCCCGGTCAATTATTTATGCTTCACCTAAAGAGGATTTTGCCGAAGCGGCACGTAAGGAAGCCAACAAGCTTCAACAAAGTATGAGTAACCTGTTGCAGGAATACTGTAAATAAGGTCATCGTATATTTCGATCTTAATAAATGGTCTTGTATGAACGAATCATTCCTGCATTACCTGTGGCAATTTCAATACTTCAATAAAGAAAATTTGTTGACAACCGCTGGTGAACCACTCGTTATATTAAAGACTGGTACCCTAAATGCTCATGCCGGCCCTGATTTTTTCAATGCTAAAATTACGATAGGAAAATTAGAATGGGTCGGTAACATCGAAATTCATATTAAGAGTTCGGATTGGTATGCCCATCATCACCAAACCGATCAGGCGTATAAAAATGTGATCTTGCATGTGGTGTGGGATAACGACAGACCCGTAGTCAATGGTAAGGAAATACTTCCCACACTGGAACTAAAAAGCCGTGTGAGCGAATCGTTGTTGAAAGAGTACAAAAAAATAATCAACAGTTCTGCTTCTGTTGCGTGCGAAAAAATGTTTGCCTCAGTTAATGAATTGATAAAAATTTCCATGCTCGACAAATCGTTGATGCAACGACTGGAAATAAAAGCAGAAACCGTATTCTCTCTGTTGAAACTCAACAAAGGCGATTGGGAAGAAACGGTGTATCAGTTGCTTGCCAAAAATTTTGGGTTTAAAGTGAATGCCGATCCGTTTTTTTTATTGAGCAAATCCTTGCCCTATAAGATTATACAAAAGCAAAGTAAGCTAGTGCAGGTGGAAGCTTTATTTTTTGGTCAGGCCGGTTTGCTTTCAACCCGAACCAAAGACCCGTACCTTACCTCCTTGTGTAATGAATACAGTTTTTTAGCTGAAAAATTTTCATTAAAAAAAACTCAGCTGAATATAGGACAGTGGAAATTTTTACGTTTGAGGCCTGCTAATTTTCCCACCCTGCGTATGGCTCAGTTTGCTTCGTTGTTGTTTAATGTGAAGTCAATTTTTTCAACCATCCTTTCTGCTGGCTCATACCAGGCCTTTCAAAAAATATTTCACAGGCAGACCTCCGAATACTGGCAAACCCATTATCGTTTTGGAGTAAAGGCCAACCGGAACGTCCCTGAATTAGGCCGGTCCGGTGTAGAAAACCTACTTATCAACACGGTCGTTCCGTTACTGGTGGCTTACGGAAAACACAAAGATGAACAGCGATACATTGACCGTGCTGTTGACGTACTGCTGAGTTTACCCGCTGAAAATAATTCGATCACCCGAAAATGGCACAGCCTTGGCCTGAAGGTAAAAAACGCATTTGATTCGCAGGCCATACTTGAGTTGTACAACCATTTTTGTCAAAGGCGGCAATGCCTTAATTGCAACATCGGCATTTCTATATTAAAGCCAGACAAGTGAAAATCCTGGTGTACATTATTCATTGTTTCATTGTTTTTTGTTCAGCTTATCTGCTTTCAAAAAGATGGCGTACCACAACAAGCAAACTTTTTTGGGGCTCACTTTTTGTTCATTTAGGTGGAGGGGTAGCCGTTGGGCTTATCTACTCTCACTATTATTCGGCCAATGACACGTGGCAGTTTTTTAACGATGCTACAAAACTCACCTCCATAGCCAAAACGGATTTTATGAGTTATGTCAAGCTTATGGTTGACCTCAGCGATGATCAGTTATACCCGGGCGTTATTACGGGTGATTTCCGTTCTTTGATTTTTGTAAAAATGCTCAGCGTTTTTTGTTTGATCAGCAGAGACAGTTATTGGATTTCATCTGTTTATTTTTCATTCATTGCTTTTGCTGCCTCATGGTTTCTGTATCATAAAATGATATGCTATGTACCTCGGTCAGAGCGTGCGGCTGCATTGGCAATTTTATTTTTTCCTTCTATTGTGTTTTGGAGCAGTGGTATAGAAAAAGAAACACTTACCCTTGCTTCATTATATTTTTTGTCGGGTATTTTTTTAGAGTGGGTTTCAGAACAAAAAATTAAAAAATGGTTTTGGCTGCCCACCATTATGGCAAGCTTTGTACTTTGGGCCTTAAAGTATTATTGGGCAGGTGTTTTTTTTATTAGTGTTTTTTCAGCGTTAATCTTGCTGTTTCTTGCTCAGCGCCTGCCTCAATTAAAAACCCGATTCGTTTCAACCTATGTCATCCTTTTTATTGTCATTGGTGCAGGCGTAAGCACGCTTCATCCAAATTTTTATATAAACCGCTTTTTAGAAGTGTTGGTTAGTAATCATAACACTTTCGTAAGCATCTCTCGCGATAACAACCTGATTCATTTTTATGAATTGAAACCAACAATTGTAAGTGTTGTGATCAATTCGCCATTTGCTTTGGTCTCAGGCATTTTTCGCCCACTGATTGGAGAAGGACAGGGTTGGCTTGGGTTTATCGCTTCGATTGAAAATTTTCTTCTTCTTCTTCTGTTTCTTTCAAAGTTGATGAGTTTGCGAAAAAATATTTCTACGAGAGTTTCAGTTTTATTTTTGGCCGTGGGCAGCTATTGTGTGGTGCTGTGTGTGTGTTTGGCCCTGTCAACACCTAATTTAGGAACGCTGTCGCGCTACCGGGTTGGGTTTTTACCTTTTTTGGTCTTTATCATAGCTCATGAAAATCCATTGGTGGATTGGGTTGCAAAAAAATGGAAGGGCTCAAACTGAGTTTTTGTAGTTGGCCTTCTATATCTTATTCTGAATTATCTTTGCCGGATGAAAAATCCTGTAATCATTTTTGGGGCGAACTCCATCGGGCGTGCAGCCAAAGAGTTGTTTGAAAAAAACGAAGTGGTAGTTTATGGCTTTTTAGATGATGACAAAAAACTTCATCAACAAGAAATTGACGAGGCCGTAGTGCTCGGAGCCACTGATGATGGTGGCTTTTTGAAACTGATCGGAAAAAAATGCGAAGCGTTTGTGGCTACAGACGATAATAAATTGAGAAAGAGCCTGGTGAAAATGCTTCAAGAAATCAGGCATGTGCAGCCGGTCAATGCCATCCATCCGCAGGCAACGGTATCTTCAAAAGCGGAGATAGGCCATGGAAATTTCATTGATGCCGATGCCCGGGTTTCGGTAGGTGCAAAAATAGGAAGTCATTGTATGATTCACGCTAAATCATTTGTAGGCGTGGAAACGAACGTAGGAGATTATGTACAAATTGGCGCGGGGGCTCTCATTAACGCGGGGGCTACCATCGAAGACGATGTATTTGTCGGCTCGGGAGTAACCATTGTAAGTGGGGTTACCATCGGCAAAGGTGCACGCATTGGTGCGGGTTCGGTGGTAATTGCCTCCATAAAGGCGGGTGAAACAGTTTTTGGAAACCCGGCCTCCGTTATCAAAAATTAATCAGAAGGGCAAGTCATCGGTTGTGCCGGGTTCTGTCACAAACCGGTCATCGGGAGGTGGTGGTTCGTTGCTGTTGCCTTTAGAACTACCCTCTTTTCGGATTTTCCAAGCCCGCACTTCGGTATACCATCGGCCATTGTATTCTCTGCTTTCAATATTGATGGATGCGGTAATATTATCACCAATAGAAATTTTATTTTCGTCCACTTTATCACCCCACAGTGAAAGGCAAACTTTTTTTGGATATTGACCCGGTGTTTCCAATATAAACTCCTGTTTTTTCCATGTTCCGTTTTTTCCCTGACCACTTTGCAGGGGCAGCAGGCTCACTACTATTCCGTTGATATCCATTTTCAGTTCAATTTTTTTTCCAAAGTAATAAAATATAAATCGGTTTTGGGAATGCCTCCACTCAGATTATCTATCTTCATAGGTACTTTATCGCCTGTTTGCATATATCCGTTTCGGTTGTACCAGGCAATCAATTCTGTTCGGACTGAAATAACGGTCATGTAGATCGTCCGGCAATTTTGTTTTAGTGCGTGTTCTTCTGCGGCCAACAAAATTTTTTTTCCAACTCCCTGGCTTTGTACGTCAGGGTCAACGGCAAACATACCGAGATAAAGTTTGCTTTCGTGTTTCACCAGGCGCACACATCCAATGATTTTTCCGTTTGCACTGGCTTTTAAAATGGTAGCCCCGGGTTCATTAAAAAATTCGTGAATAGCAGATTCATCTGTTCGTGTGCCATCCAACAGATCGGCTTCGGTGGTCCAACCTTTGCGTGACGTTTCGCCCCGGTAAGCGGAGTTGACGAGTTTGTTTAATGACGGAACATCAGCCGGTGTTGCTTGTACAATTTCCATTATTTCAAAGCTCCGTTTTTAATTTCCTCTACCACGCTGGGGTCTAACAAAGTAGTGGTATCACCCAGATTGGAGGTATCCCGCTCGGCTACTTTCCGCAAAATCCTTCGCATGATTTTTCCTGATCGGGTTTTGGGCAAGCCGCTCACAAACTGAATCTTGTCGGGCTTGGCGATAGGACCGATAATTTTGGACACCGTATCGCGAATTTCGTTGCGCAATTTTTCTTCTTCATGCGGTTTTTCATAACAGATTACAAAGGCATAAATGCCTTGCCCTTTGATGTCGTGAGGATACCCTACCACGGCCGACTCGGCCACGGCTGAGTGCTCGTCAATTGCACTTTCAATCTCTGCGGTACCCATGTTATGACCTGACACAATGATGATATCATCTACCCTGCCCGTAATGCGGTAATAGCCGTCTTCATCACGTTTGCATCCATCACCGGTAAAATACTTTCCGGAAAAAGTTGAAAAATAGGTGTCTTTAAACCGTTGATGGTTTCCGTAAATAGTTCGTGCCATTGACGGCCAAGGAAATTTTATCGCCAACCTTCCTTCAATGGCGTTTTCAGTAAGTTCATTTCCATGTTCATCCATCAGAGCCGGCTGTACTCCGGGCAATGGCAGCGTGGCAAAAGCCGGTTTGAGTTGGGTTACGCCTGCAATGGGCGAGATCATTATTCCGCCCGTTTCGGTTTGCCACCACGTATCTACAATGGGGCATTTGTCTTTGCCTATATTTTTATTGTACCACAGCCAGGCTTCTTCATTGATTGGCTCACCCACACTGCCCAACACGTGCAGCGAAGACAAATCATATTTCTCAACAAATTCCAGTGGTGCAGTTTGCAAAGAGCGTATGGCCGTGGGCGCAGTATAAAAAATATTTATGCGATGTTTTTCAATCACATGCCAAAACCTTCCCATGTCTGGCCAACTGGGGATGCCCTCAAACATCACGGTGGTTGCCCCGGCAGAGAGCGGACCATAAATAATGTAGGAATGCCCGGTGATCCAACCAACATCGGCTGTACACCAATAAATCTGATCAGGCCGGTATTGAAACACTGTTCGGAAAGTATAGTTCATGCAAACCATGTAACCCCCGCACGTGTGCACCATGCCCTTGGGTTTTCCGGTAGACCCCGAAGTGTATAAAATAAAAAGCACATCTTCCGCATCCATTTCTTCAGCTTCGCTAACCGGTGAAGCTTTTTTTATTTCATCATGCCACCATAAGTCACGAGCCGGTTTCATATTGGGGTGCGTTTGAGTGCGCTCCAGCACAATTACTTTTTCAACACTTGGGCAATGAATTAACGCTTCGTCAACGATAGCTTTCAGCCCTATTGTTTTGTCTCCGCGAAAAGCACCATCGGCTGTGAGTACCAACCTGCACGCAGAGTCGTTAATACGGTCAACCAGCGAACCAGATGAAAAGCCGGCAAACACTGTTGAATGAATTGCCCCAATTCGCGCGCAGCCTAACATGGCATAAGCCACTTCAGGAACCATGGGCATATAGATGCACACGCGATCTCCTTTTTTTATACCGTGAGCCTTAAGCATATTGGCCACACGGCCTACTTGTTCAGATAGCTCCCGGTACGTGATTTTCAACGAAGGCTCATTGGGATTATTGGGTTCCCAAAGAATGGCGGTTTTATTGGATAGTGTGGGCAAATGCCTGTCAATACAGTTTTCAGTAATATTCAGTTTACCCCCGATAAACCATTTTACTTCGGGCTTATAAAAATCCCACTCCAGCACCTTATCCCATTTCTTTTTCCACTGAAAATCTTCGGCTACTTCAGACCAAAATTTTTCGGGGGCGGAAATGCTTTCTTGGTAGGCGCGTAAATACTCAGCCGTGGAGCTTGGAATTTTCATACGGTTTATATTAAGGGTAGGGCAGACTCAAATTACGATTCTATTCTGTGAAAAAACAAAAGAAATAAAATGGATTTACGGGTTACCCAAATCATTTCCTATTTTTGACTCTCAAAATTTACCTGCATGTTACTTTCTAATCGCATTAATGCTATTGAAGAATCGGCCACATTGGCCATGGCGGCTAAAGCCCGTGAGTTTAAAAACAAAGGAATCGATGTGATCAGCCTGAGCTTAGGCGAGCCTGATTTTAAAACTCCCCAGCACATTTGCGATGCTGCCAAAAGGGCGATTGATGAAGGGAAATATTTTTCTTACCCGCCTGTGCCGGGCTATCAGGATTTGCGCGAGGCCATTGCTGCCAAGTACCAAAAAGAAAACAACGTTCCTTACAAAGCAGAAAATATCGTGGTGAGCAACGGAGCCAAACAATCCATTGCCAATGTGATGATGGCTTTACTTAACCCGGAGGATGAGGTAATTATTTTTTCTCCATTTTGGGTAAGCTACGATGCGCTGGTGAGATTAGCTGAAGCCAGACCGGTGTTGGTGAAAGGTACTTTAGAAAATGATTTCAAAGTCACAGCGGCACAGGTTGAAAAAGCTATTACTCCAAAAACCAAGGCCATCATTTTTTCTTCACCTTGCAACCCTACCGGCTCTGTCTTTTCAAAAAAAGAACTTGAAGATATTAGTACAGTGGTACTGAAACATCCCAACCTGTTGGTAATTGCCGATGAAATTTACGAACACATCAACTTCGTGGGCGACCAAACGAGTATTGCTTCTTTGCCCGGTATGTTTGATCGAACCATTACGGTGAATGGTTTTGCCAAAGGTTTTGCCATGACGGGCTGGCGCGTAGGCTACATTGCCGCACCAAAATGGATTGCTGACGGCAGCAACAAAGTACAAGGTCAAATCACTTCAGCCAACTGCTCTATTTCCCAACGGGGTGCGCTGGCCGCCATCACAGGCGACCTTTCGCCTACAAAAAAAATGGTAGAAGAATATCGCAAACGCAGAGAGTTAGTTTATAATTTATTGAAAGAAATACCGGGTGTCAAAGCTAACTACCCGCATGGTGCATTTTACTTTTTCCCCGATGTGAGTTTCTACTTTGGAAAATCAGATGGAGCCACTACAATAAAAGACGGAGACGATTTTTGTTTGTGGATGTTGGAAAAGGGCCATGTATCGTTGGTACCGGGTGGGGCATTTGGTGAAGATAAATGTGTGCGGCTTTCGTACGCAGCTTCTGAAAAAGATTTATTGGAGGCCTTGCGAAGAATGAGAGAAATACTGGCTACGCTGAAATAATTGCATTACTCATGTCAGCCGATCAAATTTTTAATTCATTTTCTAAACTGAATATACTCATCATCGGAGATGTCATGCTCGACAGCCACATCTGGGGTAATGTTGAGCGCATCTCACCCGAAGCTCCTGTGCCGGTTATTCAGGTAAAGAAAAAAGATTTTCGATTGGGCGGAGCCGGAAATGTGGCGGTGAATATTCATGCGCTCGGTGCATCGCCCGTTTTGTGTGCTTTGGTTGGACATGATGACGATGGCCAGCGCGTGATGCGGCTGATGCAGGAAAACGGAATGAGCCAATCCGGACTAGTTGTCAGCAAAGACCGGCCCACTACCGTGAAGACGAGAGTGATAGCCGGACATCAACACGTGGTACGTGTAGATGAGGAATCAGATCGTGAAGCAAATGCCTCCGAAGAAAATGAATTATTGCAACGTATTGAAAAACTTTTGCCTCAATGCCAGGCGGTAATCTTTGAAGACTATGACAAAGGCGTGTTAAATGAAAAAATCATTAACCGCACAACCGAGTTAGCTGCCCAACACTCAATCCCCACGATTGTCGATCCTAAAAAAAGAAATTTTCTTTTTTACAAAAACATAACACTTTTCAAGCCTAACCTGAAAGAACTTCGCGAGGGGTTGAAAGTAGAAGTAAATGCCGCTAACCTGAATCAGGTTCAGCAAGCTGTGAGCTTACTGAAAAACAAACTGAATGTGAGGGGTGTGATGGTCACTCTTTCTGAACATGGTGTGTATATTGATTACAACCAACAAATAAAAATCCCTGCCCATGCCCGCGAAATTGCCGATGTGTCAGGTGCTGGAGATACTGTGGTAAGTGTGGCTACCTTATGTGTAGCTCTGAAGTTAGAAACAAAAATCATTGCCGAATTGAGCAACCTGGCCGGGGGGCTGGTATGCCAGCACGTGGGGGTAGTGCCCATTGATAAAGAGGAACTGAAACGTGAAGCCGTACGCCTGGGGTTGAATTGAACCAGCCTAATAATCTTTGAATTGCTTTTCCAGCGGAATTTTCCGTTCTAAATCGTCAATGACTTTTTTATCGAGCGGACTTTCTTTGATTACATTATAATTCTCCCAAAACTCTTTGTTATACGATTGGTCTTGGTATTGCAAGCCATAATTACGCATCTTTTGCCACAGACCGATACGCCTGACCGGGTTAGGGTAAATATGGTTGATCAGCAGTTGCCGGTTAAGTTCAGCTTCAAATTTTAATTTTCCTGTTTTATGGTCATACCAGTTTACCTGCGACTCAACCGCGAGGTACTTCAAATAGAATTTTCCCTCAAATAACTTAAACTCAATCGTTCGTTTAATTTTAACAAACCGGCTTTCCAGCCCGCGTTTTTTTTCTAATTTTTCCTGATGATCGTTTTCATATTCCAACCGCACGATTCCATACGTTTCTTTATCAACAAATACACGTAGTTTAAAATCTTTGTTTAATGTAATCACAAAAACTTCACGTCCTTCAAAGGAAGTGTTGTTATTCAATTCTAGACTTTTAAAGAAAACATCTTCTTCCGGAAATTGCCTGTAGCGGATATTGTTGTTCAGCAATAAATCTTCCAACAGGTTGTCTTTATCAAAAAACGAAGTGAACTTATTGTCGTAGCCCAGGCTTCTTCGCACCTCCTGAAGCGCTACCCGTTCGCGGAGTTTAAACTTATTGCGTGGAGCTTGATAATTTTCATCATAAATTTTTACCGCTGCTTCTAACAGTGAAATATAAGTGCCTCCCAGTTTTTTTACATCGCGATAAAACCCATCTAACTGAAAAGGATGCATCGGATAATTATCTTCTATTTTTGACAAGGCCAGACGAAGTACCTCACCTGCTTTCAGCGTATCAGAAATAACCACCTCTTTCAGCAGTGTGGCGGCAGCTTGCATTTCAATGAGTACTGGTTGGTTAGTTGTAACTGACCACACCGGCACTTCATAGGGCAGGTACCCCAGCATATTTACCGAAATTAAATCGTTTCGGTAATCAACAGGTATGTGAAAATCAAATTCACCCTGTTCATTGGCTATCAGCCCAATGGGCTTGCCAATGATGCTCACGGTGGCAAAAGGTAAAACTTCTTTGGTGTCGTGGTCAATTACTTTTCCGGAGATCGTAATCTTTTGAGCCAACAAAAGATTGACCATCAATACTAACCCACAAAATAAAAAACCCTTCATCAGCTACGAAAGTTACGATTTTGTCAGGTTATCGTATTTTATTGAACCTTTAAAAAGTGCATTTCATCACCACTAAACGCCATTGGGCGGCATCCCAATCAATTCATTAACTTTAGAAAGCAATTTTGAAGAATGAAGGCCTTAGACAGGATACCTAAAATATGGAAACAAGCCTACGGGCTGATCTGCCTTTGGTATTTTATCAACTTCACATTAAGTGCTTTGGTTGAGTGGAATTTTGTAAACCCGGCTGCTTATGTTTTGTGGAATGCCCTTTTTCTTTACGAGGCATTGTGCGTGTACATCGTTTTGATTTTTCTGTGGTCACACTGGCTATCCGATTTTAAAATAGTTGTGCAGGTTATTGGCCACGCTTTTGGGCTGGTGTTTTTTTTTCTAACCATGGGTACGCTTTCTTATTTTTTTACCGACTACATGGACGGACTTATTTACTTCGATCATTGGAAAGAATATATGCTGGGGCTGCTCAGTTGGGACGCGCTGCGTTTTCATGACCAGTACATCATAACGGTAGGTGTGTATTATGTCATCCGCTATTTTCAAGGATTGCAAAAACAAGAACAGGAAAAGAGCGAACTCACCATCAGAAACCGGGAGATGCAAATTTCATTATTAAAATCTCAGATCAACCCACATTTCCTTTTTAATACCCTCAACTCCATCAGCACATTAGTACATTCAAGCAAGGAGCAAGCCCGCAAATTGATCACGCAACTATCTGATGTATTTCGTTATGCGCTGGATGCCCACAGCGAGCAAATGGTGGGTCTATCAAAAGAAATAGAGTTCCTTGAAAATTATGTGCGCATTCAGCAAGTGCGCTTTGACGACCGGCTGCGTTTTGAACGCGATATTGACCCCACATGCCTCAATATACAAGTACCTCCTATGATCTTGCAACCACTGGTTGAAAATTCTATTAAGTACGGCATTGGCCCCAAACCGGAAGGCGGCACTATTTCGCTGACGGTAAGGCGATCGGGCAGCATCATTTTTTTTGAAGTGAAAGACAATGGGCTTGGCACAGGTGCTAACAAAGTAATGGACGGAAGTTCGAGCGGCATTGGTATGGCCAACACTGACATGAGGTTGAAAAGTCATTTTGGATCACAGTCTAAACTGCGGGTGCGGGCCAATGAAAATGGATACGTTGTCAGTTTTTATATTCAAGACAAAGACTATACAATAACCAGCAAACTATCAGCAAAAGAATTGACTACTTATGAATAACGAAAAAACAACTTGCGTAATTGTGGACGATGAAAAGCTGGCGCGTGAATTATTGCGCGAGTATCTTGAAGCATTTCCTGAAATTGAGTTAGTCGGAGAAGCTTCCAATGGAAACGATGCCGTAGCCTTGATTGACAAGCTCAACCCCACCCTGATTTTTTTAGATGTACAAATGCCCGGCATGACCGGTTTTGATGTGCTGGATGACATCACCCACGAACCGTATGTTATTTTCGTTACTGCCTACGATCAATACGCTATACAGGCCTTTGAAAAAAATGCAGTTGACTACCTGCTTAAGCCACTTGATCACGATCGTTTCAACCAGGCTGTGCAGCGAGCTCTGAAACGGAAAAAAACAGAAACAGCCAACATCGAAAACCTGTTGGGAGGCTTACGCCCTCAACAAACTCCGGGAAATTTTGAGTCACACGTTTTCGTGCAGAAATCAGAAAAATTATTCAGCCTCCCAGTAGATGAGATTGTACACCTGGAAGCTTCGGGCGACTATACAATCATCACAACCAAGAGCGATCAGTTTGTGAGTTCATCGGGTATTGGTAAACTGGAAGAAATTATGAATCCCGATAAGTTCATCCGGGTGCACCGCTCAACCATAGTGAACATTCATTTTCTCAAAGAGATTGAACGCCACTTTAACGGAAGCATGGTGGTAAAAATGCAAAACGGCAAGAGTTTTCCGGTAAGCCGAACGTATGCCAAACAGATCAGGAAAAGAGTAGTTTGACTTATTTTTTATACCCCGGCCCTCTTACACAGCGCCCCGGCATTGCTCCGGTGTGGTTGCCATTCTTCAACACCAGAATTCCATTCACTAACACATGATGAACTCCCGTGGCATACTGGTGTGGGTTTTCAAATGTGGCGTGATCTGCAATTTGAGTTGGATCAAACGCCACCACATCGGCATAATTACCAACTTTCAGGCTTCCGCGCTTTTTAATTTTTAAGTTCTGTGCAGGTAACGAAGTAAGACGCCTCACGGCTTCTTCTACAGTCATCAATTTTTGCTCACGAACATATTTCCCGAGCAGGCGTGCAAAACTTCCATATGCCCGCGGATGTGCCCCCCCATCGGTAAATGGCTTCACCGCTGGAATAGAGGCCGCATCAGAACAAATGCTAACGTATGGTAATCGCAACATTCGCTTTACATTTTCTTCCGAGATCAAAAAAAAGATACAAGGTATAGACGAGCGATCAGACGTGATCAGGTCAAGCATGGTTTCGTTTGCATTTTTTTTGTGGTGACGAGCTATTTCGCTGAGCCGCTTGTTACGGTACAGTTTGTTGAGTGAATCTTTTCTAAACCCCAGCACCATGACATCTTTGGGATCAGAATTGCGCGAGGGAATACCCAACTCCAAATCGCGTAGTACTTTTTTTCTAACCACGGTATCTTTCAATCGCTTGCATAGCTCGTTCATTCCTCCTTCTTGCACCCATGTAGGTAAGCGAGCCGTCAAGCTGGTGCCGCTGGCGTTGTAGGTGTACATGTCTGCCGTAATTTTCAATCCTGATTTTTGAGCGCTGTCAATTTTATAAATGACTTTGTCTATTTTATCCCAATTCCAGGGGTTGCTGATTTTTAAATGATAGATCTCCGTGGGGATTTCAGCTTCTTGTGAAATGCGAAACGTTTCTTTCAGTGCCGCAAAGATATGGTCGCTTTCGTTGCGCATGTGGGTAATGTACATGCCTCCGTAAGCGGAAGCAACTTTACACAGTTCAATCAATTCTTCAGTTGACGCATAATCGGCTGGGGCATAAATCAAAGATGAACCTATGCCCATGGCTCCTTCTTTCATGGCAGTTTCAACCAACGATTTCATTTGGCTCTGCTCTTGAGCGTTGGGTTTTCTGTTCTCATTTCCCAGTACATAATTTCTAACGGTAGTGGCACCAACAAACGAAGTAAAATTGGTTGATACTCCTTTTTTTTGAAGGTAGTTGAAATACTCGCCCAGCGTTTCCCATGTTGAATCTTTGGAGTTTCTTTTTTTGCGAGGGCCGGGGCTCCATCCCTCACCAAATACCTCGAGGGTAACTCCTTGCTTGAGGTCACTCATTGAGCGGCCATCCTGAATCAGCGACTGATCAGCCCAACTGAGCATGTTGATAAACCCTGGAGCAACGGCTAATCCGATTACATCAATTTCTGTTTTGCCTGTTGCCCTCGATAGGTCGCCAATGAAAGCAATGGTGTCGGCATTGATACCGATATCTGCGTGATAGGGCTTCCCGCCTAGTCCGTCATATATCAATCCGTGACGAAGAACAATATCAAATTTTTTTCTTTCAGGATTAAAAGAAGAAAATAGCAGAAGCGAGATCAGTAAAAGGATACGCATGAACGAATCTAATCAATTTAGTGACACGCTACACCGTTCACATAGTTTTCAATTGAAGAAACGGCCTGCGCTTGCTCACTTCCTTCAAAGCCTATGATATCGGTATAGGTAATTTGTTTTTGGTATTCGTCTAAAAAAATCTTCGACAATGGTAAATATGACCAATGCCATTTCTCTTCTTCGTAGCCGGTTCGTCCGTGTGATTTATTTGTGTAGGGTTGGCAGAATCCATACTCCGGGGCGTGTGCTGTTAACCATTGATAGATTTTCAACCCTTCATCTTTTTCGAAATAATTATTATCCAATGAATTCAAATCCATGTCGGTTCCCCAATGATGACGCGAGGTGCCCGGCATACTGCTGTACAACATGATAAGTCTGGCTCGTTCTTTCAAATCTGTAACCGTGGTTAAATTTTTTCCCTCTACCATTCTTTTTCCAGTCCACTTATTTTCCCATATATCTTTTTGGCTGTAAAAATTTCGGGTAGCCGAAATAATTACGAGATGAATGCCCTCCTTCTCTGCGGCAGCTGCCATTTTTTGAAATGCCTGATGTGTTTCTTTACGAAGGAATCCATTCAGCGCGCTGCCCTTTGCCACTTTAGAATTAAGTTGTACAAAACGGGTATCGGTTGCCGGATCAAACCGGCCAAGCAGATAATTTTTGTCGATTGAGTTTTGTGAAAAAGAAAAAACCGGTAGCAGAAATAATATAAGTTTCACAACTCGGTTTTTAAAAATTACACTCCCAGAATTAGTCTTCCGGGGTCTTCAAGCATTTCCTTCACGCGCACCAAGAAACTCACAGACTCGCGACCGTCAATAATGCGATGGTCATACGAAAGTGCCAGGTACATGATTGGTCTTACTACCACCTCACCTTTAATGGCAATGGGTCGCTCAACTATGTTGTGCATTCCAAGAATAGCTGCCTGAGGCGGATTAATTATAGGCGTTGAAAGCATGGACCCAAACACGCCACCATTGGTAATGGAAAAAGTACCTCCGGTCATTTCTTCAATAGAAAGTTTACCATCGCGGCCTTTGGTAGCCAGGCGCACAACTTCACTTTCAATTTGTGCCATGGTCAATGATTCGGCATTGCGAATCACCGGCACAACCAACCCGCGAGGTGTAGAAACGGCTATTGAAATATCGCAGTAGTCGTGGTAAATAATTTCATCTTTATCGATAGAGGCATTTACTGCCGGAAAATCTTTTAGTGCTGCACAAATTGCTTTAGTGAAAAAGGACATGAACCCCAGCCCTACTCCATACTTTTCTTTGAATTGATCTTTGTATTTGCTACGCAAGTCCATCACGGGCTTCATGTCCACTTCATTGAATGTGGTGAGCATGGCCGTTTCATTTTTCACGGCTACCAGCCTGCGGGCGATGGTTTTGCGCAGTGATGTCATTTTTTCCCTGCGTTCGTTGCGAGTTCCCCCTGACGTAATCACAGGCGGAGCCAACACGGGGGCAGGCTTGCTTTCTTTTGTTGAGGGTTGTGCTTTTATGGCATCTTCTTTAGTTATCCTTCCGCCTACACCAGATCCTGAAACCTGAGTGGCCGGTATATTTTTCTCATCCAAAATTTTTGCGGCAGCCGGTGACGGTGTGCCTGAGGCGTACGAAGTGGTGGTACTGGGCTGCACAGTAGTAGCTTGCGCGGTGGGCGTGGGTGTTACGGTCGGGGCTCCGCCTTCGGTCACCTCAATTTTACAGATCAGCCCACCAATGGGTAATGTGGTTTTTTCCTTAGCAACAATGCGAAGCGTGCCGTTTGCTTCTGCCGGCAGTTCAAATGTGGCTTTATCTGATTCTACTTCGGCTATGATTTCATCCAGCTTTACAAAGTCACCATCTTTTTTGAGCCAGGTAGAAATTGTTACTTCTGTGATAGATTCACCCACGGCTGGCACTTTCATTTCTTTGATTGTTCCGGTTTGCATAGGTTTTGAGGGATTAGTTGGGGTTGCTATTGATGTTGTGGTTTTGGGTTGTGAAGCAGCCGCGCTTGTTATTGAACTGTCTGCGATTTCACAAATCACGGTTCCAATTGGAACTACATCTCCTTTTTGTTTTATAATTTTTAGAATTCCGGCTTGTGGCGCAGTAAGCTCAAAGGTCGCTTTATCTGATTCTAGTTCAGCAATCACTTCGTCCATCTTTACCACTTCGCCATCTTTTTTCAGCCAGTTGGCAAGGGTTACTTCTGAAATCGATTCACCCACCGTTGGAACTTTTACTTGTTGCCCCATAATAATTTTTATTAATGAAAATGGTTTAAATGACTTCCCTTATTTCTGCAAATCCGCCTCGCTCAAGAATCGGGCAGGTTTTGATAATTTCTGTTGCTTGATCAAGATTATTAGATTTTAATAAAATATAACCTCCCACAATTTCTGTCCCTACTTTATAAATATTGTTTTGAGTCTGGCCTTTAGTATCTATCACTTTGCCATTGAGCGACAGTGCACGACCACCCGTAAGATTTCCATTCTTAACAAGGGACTCCATCCAGCCTTTTACTTTCGATTGATGAGTGAAATTGTCTTCATCCGAATGTTGGTCTGTTCTTCCGTCAGGCTCCCGAAAAAGAATCAAAAAATCTTTCATTGTGATTAGTCGAGCGCTTGATTAATAATTTTTTGTTGCTCGGCATCATGTACTTTTTTAAAACCCGTAGCAGGTGAAGCACTGGCTTTGCGCGAAATCAATTCAAGTCCTTGCATATTGCGCAAGATAAACGACCAATAGCCCATATTGGCGGGCTCTTCTTGTACCCAGATTAATTTTGCGCCTTTGTATTTTTTCAAAACTACATTGAGTTGTTTTTCGGGGAACGGGTGCATCTGTTCCATTCGCACGATAGCTACTTCTTTGGTTTTCTTTTTCTGTTGGCCATCGAGCAAATCGTAATATACTTTGCCTGTGCAAAGTATTACTTTTTTCACTGCCTTAGCATCTGCGTTGGGGTCATCGATCACTTCTTGAAAAGATCCTTTTGTAAAATCTTTCAAAGGAGAAACGACTAATGGATGCCGCAACAATGATTTGGGCGAAAACACCACACAAGGTTTTCTGAAATCCCAAGTTACTTGCCTGCGCATTAAATGGAATAGGTTGGCCGGTGTGGTTGGGTTACAAATCACCATATTATACTCGGCACACAGTTGTAAGAAGCGTTCGGGGCGTGCATTAGAATGCTCAGGACCTTGCCCCTCGTACCCATGAGGAAGCAACAACACAATCCCATTCATTCTTTGCCATTTTGATTCGGCACTGGAAATGAACTGATCAATCATTACTTGCGCGCCATTGGCAAAATCTCCAAACTGTGCTTCCCAAATCACCAATGCATAGGGCGATGACATAGCATATCCGTACTCAAAACCCAACACGCCTAGTTCAGATAATAGTGAGTTGTAGATTTTAAATCGCTGTTGTCCTTCTTCAATATGATCGAGGCCACAATAAGGCTCGTTGGTATTGGCATCGAAAAAATAAGCATGACGGTGGCTGAACGTACCCCGTTTTACATCCTGACCAGTCATGCGAATGGGTACTTTTTCATACAAAAGAGAACCGTAGGCCAGCAATTCAGCTTCTGCCCACCCTAAAATTTTAGTTTCAAAATAGGCTTGTTTGCGGTCTTTCAATAATTTTTCAATTTGCTTGAGTGGTTTAAATCCCTCAGGTATTGTGGTTAGTGCTTTGGCTACTTTATCAACCGTGGCTTGTTTGATTCCGGTTTCAGGAGATTGATCAAAATCTTCGGGCTTAGATTTACTTAGCTTTTCCCATTCACTCTCTATTTTCTGTGTTTTGTATGGAAGGGGTTTTTGTTTTACTTCGTTGAGGCGGTCTTGCAGAAGATTGCGGAAACTTTTATCCATCTCATCAGCCAACGTTGCGTCTACATCCCCTCGCTCTATCAATTTCTTTACATAAACCTCACGGGGGTTGGGGTGTTTTGCAATCAGATTATAAAGTTTCGGTTGCGTGAATTTGGGTTCATCGCTTTCATTGTGGCCATGTCTTCGGTAGCAAAGCATGTCAATGAAAATGTCTTTGCCAAATTGCTGACGGTATTCAACAGCTAAGTTGGCGCAGAACGTAACGGCTTCTGCATCATCGCCATTTACATGAAGAATAGGGGCGTCAACAATTTTGGAAATATCCGTACAATAAATGCTCGTACGGGCATCGTCATAGTCAGTGGTAAAGCCAATCTGGTTGTTGATAACGAAGTGTATGGTACCCCCTGTGGTGTAGCCCGGCAAGCCCGACATTTGAATTACTTCATAGCCGATGCCCTGCCCGGCTATAGCTGCATCGCCATGAATCAGAATAGACATTGCTTTGTTTAAGTCACCCTGGTATTCATCATCAATTTGCCCGCGGGTGTAGCCAATTACCAAAGGATTTACTGCCTCAAGGTGTGAGGGATTTGGGGTAAGTTTCACGTAAATTTTATTTCCTGAAGGGGTATCAATATGGCTTGAATATCCCAAGTGATACTTCACATCACCATCGCCCATGGTAAGGTCAGGGTTGATGTTGCCTTCAAATTCGGTGAAGATTTGTTCATATACTTTTCCGAGAATATTGGTAAGCACATTCAACCGGCCACGGTGTGCCATACCGATCACTGCTTCTTTTACTCCCAATTCAGCTGCCTTATTGATAATGGTTTGAAGTGCGGGGATGGTGTTCTCTCCGCCTTCCAGTGAAAATCTCTTTTGCCCAAGAAACTTGGTGTGTAGAAAATTTTCAAATACTACCGCTTCGTTCAGTTTATTGAGTATTTTTTTCTTCTCATCTAAACTGGGATTATAATTGATAAACTCTTTTTGAATTTTTGAATAGAACCAAGCCCTAATCTCATCGTTGCGGATAAAATTATATTCAAAACCGATTGTACCGAGGTACAGTACCTTTAAACGCTCAATGATTTTTCTCAGAGAGGATTTGGGCATCCCCACTTCGGCTGCCACATCAAATTCTACATCAAGATCTGCATCGGTCAGTCCAAAATTGGTGTGGTCTAACTTTACTCCGTGATCTCTGCGCTCACGAATTGGGTTGGTGTTTGCTTTTAAGTGACCAAATGAACGATAAGCAAAAATTAGTGTGCGTACATATGTTTCTTTAATGTTTTGACTATCAGCAACGGGAGAACTTTGGCCGTTGTCGCCAAAACGTTGAGTGGAAAAATCATACCCCTCAAAGAATTTTTGCCAGGAAATATCTACCCCGCTGGGATTCTGTTTATAACTTCGATAAAGCTGATCGATATATCCTGCGTCAGCATTGGAGATGTACGAATAGGTATCCATATTATTTGAGAATGTAATCAAACCTAATATGTTTCTTTTAATTATTAAAATTTAATAATCGTTTATACAAATAAGCTGTATAAATCTTTAAAATAGTTGATTTTATGCCCTTTTGCTCAAATCATTAAAATTTAGTCGGATATAATTCTTGTTTGGGGTTGTCCAAAGTTCAAAAACATTTATTTTTGCAGACTTTTTTTAAATCAGGACGAGATCCAAAACTAAAAACAAATGGTAAAAATCAGATTGGCCCGAAGAGGCCGCAAAAAACTCGCAATGTATGATGTAGTGGTGGCCGATGCGAGATCCCCACGCGATGGTAAGTTCATCGAAAAAATTGGCACCTACAATCCGCTAACTGTTCCTGCTTCTATTGTACTGCAAGACGATCGCGCATTTCACTGGTTAATGGTAGGTGCACAGCCTACAGACACCATTCGCGCCATTCTTTCTTATCGCGGTGTTATGTACAAAAAGCATTTGCAGGTAGGCGTAAACAAAGGAGCCTTGACTCAGGAACAAGCCGATACAAAACTGAATGATTGGTTAAAAGCTAAGCAGGAAAAAATTCAGGAAAAAATTAACCATGTAGCAAAATCAAAAGCTGATCAGGCCAAATCTCGCAAAGAAGCAGAAACTAAAATACGCGAAGCTCGGGCCGAGGCTATTCGCAAAAAAGCAGAAGTTGTTGTTGCCGAGCCAGCCCCTGCACCTTCAACCGAAGAAACTGCAGCTGAGCCCCAGGCATAATTTTTATAGTGAAATTCATAAATGCCAGTACATTGTGCTGGCATTTTTTATTAGTATGGATATCCCCGGCTATTATAAAATAGGTTATATCGCCAAAACTCACGGCCTCCGGGGCGAAGTAACTTCTGTTTTTGAAAATAACTTTGAACTGCATAAAGCCGATTTAATTTTTATTGAATTGGATGGCGGCCTCGTTCCGTATTGCATTGAACACGCATCTGATCGGGGAGATAAAACATTTTTAAAACTTGATGGCATTGATACACTAGATCAGGCATCTGTCCTTAAAGGGCATGGAGTTTACGTTGCTAAGGCCAATCGACCAAAACTAAAACGAGGCTTATTCTATGATGATGAAGTACTCGGGTTTTACGCAGAAGACGAAATCGTTGGCCCGCTGGGAAAAGTATTGGGAGTGCAGAGACAGGGGATGAATAAATTATTGGTTATCCTTACCGAAAAAGGAGAAATTTTGGTGCCCATTCATTCTCCGCTCATCAAAAGTATAAACAAATCTCAGCAGAGGATAAAATTAAATTTGCCCGAAGGATATTTGGAAATATAACTTCGCATGTACTGAGAATATATTTCGTGTAAATCAAAAAAGCATGAAACCTCTAATTGTGTAATTTCAACACGTGATCAATAACAAAGAGCGATTGTATTGGATTCTGCAAGGAGGCGGGTGGTTTCTGTATGCCTTTGTGCAAGAGCTAGCAATTATTTGGGTGTCTGGCTCAGACGGAATCCGGTCTCCACGGGCTATTTTCTTTTTTTATGAAGCCCTGCTGTGCTTACTTATTACGCATACCTATCGTTATTGTATCAATCGGTGGCGATGGATGAATTTAGGAATGATAAAACTCACTGTTTATATAGTTGCTAGTGTACTCTTAATGGCCACGATAATTGTATTCTTGCGCATTCCGGTGTCCATACCCTTGGGCTTGTATAAGCCACAAACTATCCAGAACGTTGTCGGCCTTATTGCTACATACACGGTTATCTTTTTCTTGTGGTCAACTATTTATTTTATATACAATTATTTCGAGCGCTATAACAAATCGCTAAAACTCGAAGCTACCGTTAAGGATATTGAATTAAATAACCTCAAGGCTCAATTAAATCCGCACTTCATCTTCAATGCCATGAACAGCATTCGTGCCTTGGTTGATGAAAACCCCGTTAAATCAAAAGAGGCAATTACAAAGCTTTCCAATATTCTGCGCAATTCACTCGTTACCGAAAAAAAGGGGTTGACTAAATTCAATGATGAATTGAAAATCGTACAGGATTATTTGAGCCTGGAAAGCATTCGGTTTGAAGAGCGCTTGAAAATTGTTTATGATATTGCCGGAGGCTCAAGTGATTTTTGGGTACCTCCATTCATGATTCAAACCTTGGTGGAAAACGGGATCAAACATGGCATTGCTCACCTTACCGAGGGAGGTACCATCTCCATCAAAACCATGATAATAGATGATGAGCTTACAATACAAATTGTTAACAGCGGCCGCTATATGAATGGCAAAAAGGGCGGGTTGGGGTTGACCAATACTATTCATCGATTAAAATTGCTCTATGGTGATACCGCTTATCTCAAAATTGGCAATGAAAAAAATAATTCTGTTTTAACAGAAGTAAAAATTCCTCATCTATACAATATATAATATTAACCATGAAAGCATTAATAATTGATGATGAACGTTTGGCCCGCAAAGAATTGGTAAAGTTGTTGGAGGAACATCCTTCGATTGAAGTAGTGGGGGAAGCCATGAATGCTGACGAGGCTGAAAAAATGATCGAAGAGTTGAATCCTGAGTTGCTTTTTCTTGACATTCAAATGCCGGGGAAAAATGGGTTTCAATTGCTTGAATCGCTCGATACTGTTCCCTTCGTAGTGTTTACCACTGCCTTCGATGAGTTTGCATTAAAAGCCTTTGAAGTGAATGCCTTAGATTACTTGCTCAAGCCCATACAGCCCGAACGGCTAAGCGAAGCCGTGCATAAAGTTCTTGAAAAAGAAAAAAGTAAAACAGGCAGAAGTCATGAAAAAAAATTGGGACTAGACGATCAGGTATTTGTAAAAGATGGGGAACGTTGCTGGTTTGTAAGCTTAGCTAACGTGCGCATGTTCGAGTCAGACGGAAACTATATCAAGGTGTATTTTGAAAACTACAAACCCATGATCCACAAATCGCTTAACGCGTTGGATGAAAAACTGGATGAGCGGGCCTTTTTCAGGGCCAGCCGTAAACACATTATTAATTTAGGGTGGGTAGAGGGTATTGAAACATGGTTTAATGGAGGCCTGATGGTAAAACTGCGCGGAGGTGATAAGGTAGAGGTGAGCCGCAGGCAAGCATCAAAATTTAAAGAAATGATGAGTTTGTAACCCAAACAAAAGCCCCGTTACCGGGGCTTAAATTTTTTATCAAGTAAAATTATTTTTATCTATGCCGTTGCCGTTGACTGTTCTACTTTAGTCTGGCGCTTTAACACACCTGATTTTCTGGCTTTATATCCGCAGTAACCGCATTGATAGTGTTTCATTATTTCGCCTTCTTCAGTTTCAGTAGGCTGTTTCACTATTTCTTCTTTTACAATCTTAAAGGTTTGATAATTACACTCAGGACATTGCAATGCATGCAAGTGACCGGCATATTTTTCAATCTGAGTGTACCCGGTTTCCTGATCTATCCACACATCGTAGTCTACGGAGAATACATTTTCCTCTGCCTGCATCCCTTCATCCAAGTACACATCTTCTTCCTCCTCACTTAAAAGTTTCATCGGCTTTCCTGTTTTTGGAGAAATTCTGGGCTGATAACGAAGCACCTTTAATCTTTTTTCTATGTAAAACGGATAGTAAAATTTCAAAAGGTTTTGAACGATAACTGCAACGATCAGGGCCATTGCTACGCTGACAAAAATTCTCACACCAATGAGCATGGTGGTGAGGTGCGTAATAGACGAATTAGCAAAAAAGCAACCACCCAAAATAATAATAATAATGGCCACCCACAGCGAACTAATTTCGTATTTGTTAATGAAATCATATTTGTCTTTGCTTCCCTTAGTGGTGTAGAGCTTAATGAAATAACCCAAGGCGATAAGTATGCCTATAGCTGCACAGACCAAGCCAATATTTAGCGCCATGTGATTCCAAGAACTATAGTCCTCGGGTTTCTCCTCTTCCTCAACTTGGGCAAATACCAAGGTGGGCAGTATTAGTAAGAGAAACATGGAAGTTTTCTTGAGAAATTCTTTGTTCATAGAGGTTTGTTTGCGGTTTTCTATAAAGACATCAAATATAAGCTAAAGAAAGTTCATTTTCTTTAGGGTGAGGACAAAAATAATAAGATTAAACCAAAAAAAAGGGCCCTATCGCTTGCCTGATATAGGTTTGCGGTTTATTTCCCCCTAAAAATTGGCTGTTGCAAAAAATCAAATAATACCTCTTTTGCCTGATCAAATTGTTCATACATGGCCATGTGGCCTGTTGTTTTTAAGATTTTGTAAACCGGATGCTTAGCCAATTGGCTCATCTGCAGCATCACTTCTTGGGGGATGATGGGGTCATTATCACCCCCAAGCAACAGTACCGGTGCATTAAAGTTTTTCAAAACCTCAACATACGATGGCCTGTCGCGCATAGCAGCCGAGTATGCCGTAATCGCCTCGCTATGGGTTTTGTGGGCAATACCATAGACCATAGGAATGGCCGGATCTTCTTTTGAATAGAATAACCCCGGAACAAACGTTTCAATAAATGGATGTGCTCCGTTCTTTTTTACAAATTCAATAACACGGTTTCGATTGGCTTTCTTTTCTTCCGAGTCAGGAAATGCGGTGGAGTGAAACAATCCAATGGCCGAAAAAATATCTTTTGATTGCAAAGCCATTTCCAGTGCCACATAGCCCCCCAAAGAATGACCAATTACCGTTGGCCGCACAATATTGTTTTGTTTAATCCAATCTAAAACAATCTGGCCAATAGTGTTAAGTGAAAATGGAGTGATAGGAAGTGAGCTTTGGCCAAACGCCGGCAAATCAATGATAAAGACTTTATACTGTAACGACAATGCCTTGGCTATTTCATTCCATATTTCGTGGGTCTCACAAAATCCATGGATTAAAACAACCGGATTACCTGTGCCGAATTGTTGAGTAAAAAGATTTTTCAAAAATCATGCTTTTGCTGTTTCAAGCATGGCCATTACAGCTTGTTGAATACCGTCCGGATCTATGCCACATTCTCGATGAAGTTCAATCTGTTCGCCATGTTCAATCACGAAGTCGGGTATCCCGAGCCTTTTCACATCGGCTTGGTAATTACATTCGGCCATGAACTCGAGGATGGCGCTTCCAAAACCTCCCTGAATGCAACCATCTTCAAGGGTGATTATTTTTTTGAATTTAGCAAACACCTCGTGAAGTAAAACTTCATCCAATGGTTTGACAAACCGGAGATCATAATGAGCAATGCTCACTCCTTGTTTTTCCATCCGATTGCAAACCTCAACCGCGTAATTTCCGATATGGCCGAGGGTTAAAAGGGCCAGTTCATCACCTTCTTTTATTTTTCTGCCTGTACCAATTGCAATTTTTTCAAACGGTGTTCTCCAGTTTGGCATTACGCCTTGCCCTCGTGGGTAACGAATGGAGAAAGCTCTCTCTTTGCGGGGTAACTGAGCTGTGTACATCAGGTTTCGAAGTTCCTGTTCATTCATAGGTGCCGATACAATCAGGTTGGGCAAGCAACGGAAGTAAGCTAAATCATACGCTCCATGATGTGTTGGCCCATCGGAACCAGCAAAGCCCGCACGATCTAAACAAAAATTCACTGGCAAATTCTGAATGCACACATCATGAATCACCTGGTCGTAAGCCCGCTGCATAAACGAACTGTAGATGTTACAGAATGGAACAAGCCCTTGTGTGGCAAGCCCGGCCGAAAACGTAACCGCATGCTGCTCGGCTATGCCCACATCAATTGCGCGGTCAGGCATTTCTTTCATCATGATGTTTAATGAAGAACCCGAGGGCATGGCGGGTGTAATACCGAAAATCTTGTCGTTTTGTTTGGCCAGTTCTACCAACGTATGCCCAAATACATCCTGGTATTTGGGTGCCTGTGGCTGGGCTGGGGTCTTTTTGTAAATCTCGCCTGTAATTTTATCAAACAAGCCGGGCGAGTGCCACGTTGTGGCGTTCCCCTTTTCTGCCGGGGCATAACCTTTGCCCTTTACAGTGATGCAATGAAGAATTTTGGGGCCTTTGATTTTTTTCAAATCCTCAAGTACTGCCGTGAGGTGAGCCACATCATGGCCATCTACGGGGCCAAAGTAGCGCAAGTTGAGTGACTCAAATAAATTGCTTTGGCTGAGCAACGTTGACTTAATTCCATTTTCAATTTTTGAAACAATCTCTTGAGC
This sequence comes from Bacteroidota bacterium, assembly GCA_018266435.1. Lineage (GTDB taxonomy): Bacteria > Bacteroidota > Bacteroidia > Cytophagales > Cyclobacteriaceae > ELB16-189. The sequence goes on from JAFEAL010000002.1 coordinate 217,940, forward strand.
GTTTCTTCCAAACTTAGAAAGTTTGCCCAGAAGTTTCCACACATCATCTTTTAGTTGGTTATACGTTTTAGAAGTAGTGATGTCAGTGAGGTAATCCTTCAATGCGCCCACGTTGGGATCTATTGACATGCAATTGTCATTGAGGATAATAAGCAGATTAGTACCTGATACGCCCGCGTGGTTTAGTCCCTCAAATGCCATGCCTCCCGTGAGTGCACCATCTCCAATAATGGCCACGTGTTGTTTATCAGATAACCCAAGGTACTTTGATGCATAGGCCATGCCTAATGCTGCCGATACAGAAGTGGACGAATGCCCTACGCCAAACGCATCGTATTCACTTTCTTTCCGTTTAGGAAATCCCGAAATGCCTTTGTAAACACGGTTGGTATGAAATGCCTCTCGCCTCCCCGTAAGAATTTTATGACCGTATGCCTGGTGCCCCACATCCCACACCAATTGATCATAGGGCGAATTAAAGACATAGTGAAGAGCCACGGTCAATTCAACTACACCCAAACTAGCTCCAAAATGCCCGCCATACACTGAAACATTATCAATAATAAAATGCCGGAGTTCTTCACAAAGTTGTACAAGTTGAGCCTGGTCTAATTTTTTTAAGTCAGATGGGCTGTTAATTTGAGCCAATAGTTTTCCGGGAGTTATCAGCATAGTTGATTAGCACAATGGGTACAAACTATTATTAAAGATATTGGTTTAGCCGAATTTCTGAGCGACAAATTTACTTATTTCAACGGATCTCAGTTTTATCAATGTATTTAGATATTTTTGCAGCCTTAAAAAACGTGTATGGTACAGGAAAGCTTTGAAGTACGTTTGCCCTTGTTTGAAGGGCCTTTTGATCTGTTGCTGTTCTTTATCGAGCGCGATGAACTGGACATCAATGATATTCCCATCTCAAAAATTACTAACGATTTTCTAGAATACATCCACCGGCTCGAAACGCTGAACATTGAGGTGGCCAGTGAGTTTATTTTGGTAGCTGCCACCCTTATGCGCATCAAATCTAAAATGTTGCTTCCACGGCCTCAAGTGGATGAATTGGGAAATGAGATTGATCCGCGCGAAGAATTGGTGAAGCATTTGATGGAATACAAAAAGTACAAGTCAGTAATCGATCAATTCCATAAAATGGAAGAAACGGAATTGATGAAAGAAAAGCGAGGTAACCTGATGAAAGAACTTCGCCAGTTGGCCGAAAGCACCAATGTGGAAGCTGAACTTCAGGATGTTGACCTGTTCAAATTACTGACTGTATTTGAAAAAGTATTGAAACGCCAGGAAGAAGAAAAAAACAGGCCTGTCCATCAGGTCATTCAATACCCCTACACCATTGAAGGGCAAAAAGAATTTATACTGAATGAGGTCACTACAAAACCGCGCGTAGCCTTTACTGAGCTCTTTGAAAAAGCCCCTACCCGCATTGCGTTAATTTTTAATTTTCTGGCTATTCTTGAAATGTTGGCAGCCGGTTTATTAAATATTCAAGTAGGTGAGGGTTTTAATAATTTTTGGGTGTCTGTGCCCGAACAACAGATTGCCCAGCCTCAAGAATAAGGCAGCTCCATCAGGCTCAATACACCAGCAATCCCTGGGCCTTCAGAAAATTGAGTTCACTCAGTTTAGTACTGTAGGCCGCTTGCGACAATTGATATTGCGCATTTTCATAAGCCTGCTGTACGGTTCGGTATTCAATGTAGTTAGACAATCCTTGTTTAAACCGTTGGGCTGCTATACGCAGGTTTTCATTGGAAAGATCCACACTTTGTTTTCCCAGATCAATAATTTTCAGGTTGTTTTGAAAACTTAAATAGGCTTTGTACAAATTTGATTTCTCCTGAAACTCGGATGCCTGCATGCGCGCATGGTCAGAAGCCAACTGAATTTTAGAATTTTTAATGGCTGTGCGTGTAGTCAGGTTATTCAATACTGTCCATGAAAAAATAAATCCTGCATTGTACCCATAATTTCGGTTCAGTCGCTGAAACCCGATGTCATTAGAAAAATACTGGTAGTTGTAGTTTCCGGTGAGGCCAATTTTCGGGTAAGCATTTGCCCTGAATTCTTTAATGGTTAACTGATCCATTTCCATCGTTTTTCTTCCGATCAAAATAGAATTGTTGTTTTTATCGGTATTGTCTAAAGCGCTTGTATATTCTGGTTTTGTTTGGATAATGATCGTATCAGGAACAGTAAACTCTGTATCGGGCGATCGCTTTAGTGTAGTGTTCAGGCTGATCCGTTGTTCATTGAGCAGGTTTTGTTGCTGGGTAATTTGCACCAGAATGCTGTTGTAATCAATTTGTGTTTGAAGCACATCTACTTTAGAGCCGATGCCAGCACGCAATTTTTCGTCTGCCAGTTTTTTCTGGTCTTCGCCTAACGCTAAAGAGGTTCTTAGCGATTTAATAAACTGTTGAATGCTAATCATCTGATAATACGCGGTAAGTGCAGTAAGTAATGTATTTTCTACCGTTAGCCGGTATTGCAGATTGCTTAGTTCTTCTGCCCGGTTTAATTTCTTTTTTGTGGCAAACATTTTTAGTCCGTCAAAAAAATACCAGGTGACTACAACCGAGGGGGCATAACTTATTGAATTAAGGGTTTGATCTGTTACGTTTGAAGCCGGATTGGAATACTTAAGTGTACTGGTTGTTCGGCCAAGACCCAACGGGCCTTGGGGGCTGCCGGCCGCAATGGAAATTTGTGGCAGCATACCGGTGGTTCCTCCCACTACTGTGCCTCCCGTAGATTGGCCGCCCCCCACCAAGCCTATGTTATTATTATTTTTTGCCACCTGTATATTATTCTTGGCTATTTCAACATCAAAATTATTCTCCAGTGTTATCCGAATCACATCTTCAACCGAGAGCAAATCCTGTCCTTTGCCAGATAAGGCTAGTAAAAAAACTGGAATAAAAACAAGGGTGTACTTGTGGGTACGAGATATTATTTTTTTTAGAGCTTTGATCATATATGTTTACTCCTTCTGTCTTTATGAAATTATTATTGTACTAAAATGTGTGCGATGAAAAATACCAGGCAACCCCACAGTTTATGTGTTAACTAATTCATCGTGTGGTTGTGGTAAGATCGCCTCTGTCAGTTCTTTATCAATGTGCTTGCGGGGACGAGATAAGTAAGTATACATAGCCGGTATAATGAACAGCGTAAGAATCAGTGAAAACAAAATCCCGCCTACAATTACTATCCCCAGCGGAACACGACTGGTGCTGGCATCGCCCAGTGACAGGGCTATGGGCAACGAACCCAGCGCCATGGCCAAACTCGTCATTAAAATTGGGCGGAGGCGCAAGCGGGCTGACTCCAACACGGCATCAAATTTATTGAGCCCTTCTTCCCTTTTTTGGTTAGCAAATTCTACAATCAAAATTCCGTTTTTTGTTACCAACCCAATGAGCATGATCATGCCGATCTGTGAAAAAATATTAATTGTTTGATGAAATATCCACAACGAGAGAAACGCTCCACAAATGGCAAGCGGTACCGTAACCATGATGGTGATGGGGTCAATAAAACTTTCAAACTGGGCCGCCAACACTAAATAAATCAGAGCCAATGCCAGTAAAAACGCGAACATCGTGTTACCCGAACTCTCCACAAAATCTCGCGATGACCCCGATAATGACGTGGTAAATGATTCATCCAGCAGTGGCTTTACAATTTCTTGCATAGCTGCTATACCATCGCCTATGGTTTTGCCCGGAGCAAGGCCGGCCGAAATAGTGGCTGACTTGTATCGGTTAAAATGATATAACGCTGGGGGTGTAGCCGACTCTTCAATTGTTACCACATTGTCAATGGACACTAATTGATTAGAGCCGGTACGCACGTATAATTTTTTCAAATCTTCAGGATCATCGCGGTCAATGCGCAGCACCTGACCAATCACTTGGTACTGTTTACCTTCGCGCGTAAAATACCCAAAGCGAAGATTACTGTAGGCAAGTTGCAGAGTTTGAGAAATATCTTGCACGCTAATGCCCAACTGGGTTGCTTTTAATCGATTAATTTTCACGCGCAATTCCGGTTTGTTGAATTTCAGGTCCACGTCTACCCCTTGAAGAACATGGCTGGCATTAGCCTCTTCTAAAATTTTAGGGAGCACGGCTTGAATTTTGTCAAAGTTGTTATTTTGTATTACAAATTGCACGGGCATTCCTCCGCGTCTGTTTACTGAAATGGTTTGCTCTTGCACGGCAAATGCTTTGCCTTGCGGAAAGCGAGGCAGGTTTTTTGATACCATATCAACAATCTCCTGCTGTGAGCGGTTTCGATATTTTGGGTCAACCAGCGTAGTACGCACAAAGGCTGTGTTTACACTGCCGGCCCCAGAAAATGAGGGGGCGGTAACCGAAAGTAAAATACGTGCCTCGGGAATGGAGTCTTCCAAAAAACCCACCAGATTGTCAGTATAGGCATCCATCAGATCATACGATGTTCCCTCGGGAGCGGAAACCGAAAGCCTGAATTGATTGCGGTCTTCCATTGGGGCCAACTCCGACTTTATGTTTTGGCTTAAAATATAAATTGTCACCATGCACAGCGCGATAATGAAGAAGGCCATCCACCGCACGTTCATAAATTTTCCTAAAAATTTCCGATAGCCGTTTTCCATTCCTTCAAAAAAAGGTTCAGACCACCTATAAAATCTTGAATGACCGTGTTTTTCTCGTGTCAACTTTACACTCAGCACGGGTGTTAAGGTGAGTGAAACAAACGCTGAGATGAGCACCGCACCAGCCACTACTATTCCAAACTCTCGGAACAACCGGCCTACAAATCCCTGCAAAAACACAATGGGTAAGAATACAACTGCCAGGGTAATGGATGTGGAAATTACCGCAAAGAAAATTTCTCTTGATCCTTCTTTAGCGGCCCGGTATTTATTCATGCCGCCCTCTAATTTTTTATAAATATTTTCAGTTACAACAATGCCATCGTCCACCACCAGGCCTGTTGCCAACACAATCCCAAGCATAGTCAGCACATTGACTGAAAAGCCGCAGAGATACATAATAAAAAATGTGGCCGTTAGAGAAACCGGAATATCAATAAGCGGGCGCATGGCGATAAGAAAATCGCGGAAGAACAAATAGATGATCAATACCACCAACAAAAAAGAAATAATCAAAGTCTCCTGCACTTCTGTAATCGCTCGTTTGATAAATACCGTTTGGTCAAGGGCAATATTTAATTTGATGTCGCTGGGAACTTCATTCTTGAGTTGATCCATCCGCTTATAAAATTCATCGGCTATGGACACATAGTTGGCCCCCGGAAGCGGCACCAGTGCCAGTCCTACCATGGGCACACCCCGGTCTTTTAAAATTGATTCTTCGTTTTCCGGGCCTAATACAGCCTGCCCTACATCTCTTAGCCTGATATTGCCGGTAGAAGCCGCCTTTACAATGGCATTATTAAAATCTTCTTCGGTGTACAGTCTTCCAAACGTACGCACAGTAAGTTCTGTGGCATTGCCTGCAATTTTTCCTGAGGGCAATTCAACGTTTTCACGGATTAGTGCGTTTTGCACATCCAGCGCTGTGAGGTTATAGGCACTCAGTTTTGATGGGTCAAGCCAAATGCGCATAGCAAATTTTTTTTCGCCCCAAATTTGTATGCTGCTTACACCCTTAATCGTTTGCAAGCGCTCCACCAAAACATTGGTGGCATACTCGGTAAGTTGATACGGATTTTTTGTACTGCTTTGCACCGTCATGCTGATGATGGCATCGGAGTTAGCATCGGCTTTAGACACCACGGGTGGCAATGTAAGATCGAGCGGCAAAGAACTGCGTGCCTGCGAAACCTTATCGCGCACATCGTTGGCGGCTGCTTCGAGGTCTACACCCAGTTCAAACTCAACATTAATGCGGCTCACACCTATGCTCGAGGTAGAGGAAATATTTCGGATACCCGCAATGCCGTTAATGGATTTTTCAAGAGGCTCTGTAATTTGTGACTCAATAATATCGGCATTGGCTCCTGAGTAGGTGGTAAACACGTTTACATTAGGCGGATCAATGGCGGGGTAATCTCGCACACCTAAAAAAGTAAAACCGATCACCCCAAAAAGCACCAGGATAATGCTCATAACAAACGAGAGCACCGGCCTTCTTAAACTTAATTCGGAAATGTTCATGGCTTTATTACTTTACTTACCGTATCGATTGAGTTTGGTAATTTTCACTTTTGATTGTTTTCGGATTGACATCAATCCTGTCGTTACAACCGTATCGCCCGCCTTCAGTCCTTTCATAATTTGTACATAAACAGAATCTCGTATGCCGGTTTCTACTTGCAAAAACTGAACGGAATCTTTTCTGAGCAAAAGGATTTGTTTACTCCGGGCTTGAGGGATAACGGCCTGCGTAGGTATCATCATGGCATTATCTAAATGGCCGAGTTGCAGCCTGATTTTTGCAAATACACCTGGCAATAATTCAGGTGATGATTCTTTCACAATTGCCTTAATCCGCAAGGTTCGGGTTACCTGATCCACGTTGCCTTCCGTGGCAATCACCGTGGCCACATGATCTTTTTTTCCTCCATCCACTACAAATTTTACTAGGTACCCGGGCGAAATTTCTTTTGCATACTTTTCGGGTATTGAAAAATCCAGTTTCAATTGATCCACTTGCCTGACGGTTGTGAGAATATCAGAGGGTGATACGTATGCACCCAGGCTAACAAACCGAAGTCCTAATTTTCCATCGTAAGGTGCGCGTATCTCGGTCTTTGATATCGAGATTTTTGTGGTTTGTATATCGGCTTTCAAATTATCAACGGCCAGTTCACTTAAATCATAATCTTGCTGGCTGATGCCGTTGATGGCGAGCAATTCTTTTTGACGTGCGGCTTGCCGTTGAGAAATGTTTAACTGCACTTCCAGTTTCTTTAACTGGGCCAGTAAATCTTGATCAAAAAGTTTGGCCAACAATGCTCCCTTTTTTATCACCTTGCCCTCCTCGATATTGAGTTGCACTATGCGACCGGTAACCTCGGCACGGATTTGAGTTTCTTCCACCGGCAAAAGGGAGCCAGGCACCTCTACATTTTCGCTTTCGCTGCGTGGCTCTACAATAAACCCATCGGCCAGTACTAGATTTTGCCTGTTAGTCGTTGGCAACACAACTACTTTCTTTTTACAGGAAGCTGCCGCCATTAGTATTATCAATGAGATCAAAGGAATTCGCTTACACATCAATCATAACAGTTTAAGAATTTAAAATAACGCAATAGAACAGGAGAAGTTCATTTTTTGAAATGATGAATGAACCGCTCATGTAATTTCAATACTTGAGGGATGACTAACGTTCTTTCATCATTGAAGATCAGGTAGTCTGCCCGTCTCATCTTCTCTTCTTCGGATAGTTGGTTCCGTATAATTTTTATCACCTCTTCTCTCGATCGAAAAGGGTCGCGCTGCATAACCCGTTTCACGCGTGTTTCTTCCGGTGCGGTGACTACAATTATTTTATCTAACTCTTTATACGCACCTGATTCAAATAACAAAGCTGCTTCTTTTATGAGGTAAGCAAAATTATTATGCTGCCTCATCCATTCGTTGCTGTCTTCACCTACCCTCGGGTGTACCAGTTGGTTGAGTTGTTCTAATTTTTCGGGATCGTTAAAAACTTCGTTACTTAAATATTCACGATTCAGTTGACCATTCTTGTATGATTTCTCGCCAAAATATTTTTTTATTTCATGGGTTAAGTAAGGGTCTTTGTTCATTAATTTTTTTGCCTGGGTGTCGGCATCATAAACCGGAACCCCCAACCCGGCAAAAATCCGGCACACGATGCTTTTGCCGGCTCCGATGCCTCCCGTAACACCTACCCGAATCGGATCAGTTGAACCCATGCCTGATTTTAGAATTATTTCTGATTTACCCAATGTAGAGAATCAATGCTCAGCAAACGTGCATACACAGGAACACTCAGTACTTGTGGTACCGGGTTCATGTTTTTTGTTTTCTTTAAATCAACCTGAGCAGAGATTTTTTTTGACTCTTCGCTAAATTCAGAAAGCTGGGCAGCCGGAATCTGAAAGACAGCCTTTACGCTGTCGTGCAGGAGGTGTGCCTGGCCGGTATTCGTTATCTTCAGTTTCATTTCTACTGTTTTTATTTCGGCCACTTCAAACATCACCTGTGCTATTGGCGGGTTGCGCCTCACCATTTCGCTGCCCGGAAAAGTGATTTCTATTTCTTGCCTAAAGTCTTCGTCAATGGGTTGGCTACTCACTTTTAGTGTGATGGAGTCTGCCAGTGCGTGCAAAATACTTTCGGGACCTTCTATCCGCACAGAATCAGGAAGCACCACCAGTCGGCTAGTGCGGCCATACCCCTCGCGGAAGCGGAGGCCGGAGATATCGGTTGTCAGCTTATACCGGTGAAAATCTTTTTTATCAATTTTTATATGAAGCGTGTCCGTCATTACAAAATTGATGGTAAGGTTGCCAACTTGGCTGGCCAACAAGGGTAATACTGTGCTGCCCACTATTTTGGGTGTTTCATTGGGGTGTTCCAACGGAACTATTACCGGTGAGACGTTCATTCCAAAATGCTTGCGAAACAAATCCCAGCCGTTTCCGGTTACATTCAGGTTAATGGATTTCGGAAGCGGCTTAGCAATGGCGTATTTCTCCCCGTCAAATTCAAACAATAAAGGAAAGCGGATGTTGGTGGAGTATTGTTTATTGAGAGCATTAAAAACCCAAAACACACCTGCCACCAGCACACAGAGGCTTACCGCCCTCCAGTTCGTGCGGTCAAAGCGGAAAAGGTTTAAAAAAAAATTCAGTATTCTCACAGCTTCTTGAGGACTTTAAAAATACCCAAACGAAGCCTTCTGATCAACAACCTATTCAGCAAGCTTTTTACCGGCTGCCGCTTTGGTTGAATCCATTGAGATGGCTGACTTTGAAAAACGTATGCGCACGCCCCGTTCGGCTTCTAAAATAAACGTGTCACCTTCTAACTCTGCTACCCGGCCATGAGCTCCGCCTATGGTTACCACATAGTCACCTTTTTTAATTTCTTCGGCAAACTTCTTTTGGTCTTTTGCTTTTTTCTGTTGTGGGCGGATCATGAAAAAATAGAGCACACCAAACATGAGTATCATCATAATTGGAAATGCCCATCCTTGACCTTGTTGTTGGGCTTGGAGCAGTATTGAATGCATGGTTAATTTTTTTTTAAGGCCGCAAAGTTATCTCTTTACTACTAACTCACAAAAGGATGACGAAACGGAGAGTTTTTTTCAAATCAGTTTGCGGCCGGCCCATTGGCACCGGTTGCTTTAGCCACCACCATGGCTTTAAATTTTAAGGTTGAGGTTTTGGGCCACGTGTTAGCGGTAACGGTAATGGTTTTATTTTGTACGCCTGTTTTTCCGTGTGAATCAAATTCGGCCTTTACAAAACCTGTTCCTCCTACCGCAATAGGTGTCTTAGTCCAATCGGGCACGGTGCACCCGCAACTGGGCTGAGCGTTTTGAATAATCAGAGGAGCCTTGCCGGTGTTCGTTACTTGGTAAGTGAACACAACTTTTTGGCCCTCGTTTATTGTACCAAAATCATGATCGGTAGTATTGAATGAAATAACGGGCAGCGGTCCTTCAGGCATTTTTTCTGGCTCGGCAGGTGATGTTGGAGATGGAGCCGCTGGGTTCTGTGTCGGCTGGTTGGCTTTGGTGCCCTCCAGTTGGGAGATGCGGCTTTCTAATTCTGCAATTCTTTTTTCTGCGGCCCGATCGCGGCAGGCAGCAAGTGCAAGTGTTAAAATCAGAACAATCGATACTGTGTTTTTCATAGTCTTTCGGCTAATTTTTTCAAAATTACTGCCCGGTTGATTCAACTCAGCGGGGCTTTACTACTTTAACAATTTGTTAACTATTCTTTCCTCGTATTTGCTCCAGCAATTCATCTACATCATCCAACAGTTGCTGTGCTTTTCCTTTGGCTTCAGATACCACCTTTTGTCCTTTTGCATGTGCTTCAGAGGTTAGGGGTGTCTCTTTTCCGCTCACCAGGTCGTCCACATAGTCCTGAAGCATTTTTTTGTATTTCGATAACTGGAAAGAAAGTTTCTCACGTGTGTTCGATCCTTTATCGGGTGCATACAAGATTCCTAAAATTGCGCCTGCGGCTGCGCCCGCTAAAAAGGCCATCAAGGCATTGCTGCTTTTTTTTCCCATAGCTTCAATAATTTAAGGTAACAAAGATAACGGCCGGCCGGCCTATTGGCAACTGTTTTATTTATTGTCCAATAACCCTCGGCCGCTCTTTTTCAACGCGCCCGACTCTTTCATTGATTTTGAAATCACATCCAATATACCATTGATGAATGTTCGGCTTTTGGGCGTACTGTAGTCTTTAGACAACTCAATGTACTCGTTAATGGTGACCTTTACTGGTATGTTGGGAAAATGGATCATTTCAGCAATGGCCATTTCAATAATCACCCGGTCAGTCAGGGCAAGGCGGTCAACTTCCCAATTACGTGTGTTCTTGGCAATCAGTTCTCTGTATTGCGGGTCTAACTCTATGGCAGCATTAAAAAGTTTGTTTATAAACTCTTTGTCTTCGTCCCAGTTCAACGATAGCTTCTGCAGCGTGGTTTTGCCATGATCATAAGATTTGATGGTCTTGTCCACCATACTTTTGATGATGTCTTTATCCTCTGTCCAGCGAATGTTTTGTTCATCGAAATAATCATTGATCACCGTTTTTCCCAGAATGATTTTTCGGCTCAGGTGTTTGATAAATTCCTTTTGTGATTCTTCGGATGGGGTTTTTTCGGCAATGAACGATTGATACATTTCGTCTTCTTTCACTACCTCTCGAAACCAGGCGCGCACCTTGTCTGTGCGGGTTTCCCAGCCACTGTGCTCGGCACGGATGGATTTATTCAAGGTTTCGTTTTCACGCCATGAAATGATCCACGGATGTTGTAAAAAATTTTTATTGTCTGTTTTTTTATCTGTTGCAGCTTGGTCTGCCAGAGCTACCATTAGGGCAATTACACTATGGTAAAGCGAGGCTAATTTCTCAGCATCGATTAAAATATTTTTACCTAAAAAAATCTGATCTTTTTTTATGGCCTGGTGGTAGAGGGCGATGGCTTCTTCTACTCGTTTAGCGATGACCGGATCCACTGATTCAGCATCTGATTTTTTCATTTTCTTATCGAAAAACTGAAGTGCCGACTTCTTTTGTGCGCGAAGTTTTTCTTTGTCTTGTACCTCCATCGAGTTAAGGTCAGGACTGAAGTGTTGCTCTAAGTAATCATGTGCTAACAATAAATCAGCTTCTTTACATTGCTGGTAGGCAAATAAACTTTGCATGATTTTGATGCGAATGGTGCGCCTGTTGAGCATGGGGTAAGAACGTTGGTGCGGTGCGAAATTACATTCTTGTTATGAAATGCAAAAGTCTTTGATGGATAAGGATGTAATGGCGAACTTGCCGGCTCAACTACTCGTTACAACACGTCAATCGTTTCGGCTCAATCATGAAAGAACTTCTTTACCTCAATAAATACCTCATCAAATACAAATGGCGTCTGATCTGGGGAACCGTGTTTGTGCTTATCTCCAACGTCTTTCAGATTTGGCCCGCACAATTGGTGCGGCACTCAATTGATTTGGTGGTGGATAACATCAAGGTATACCGGTCACTTGACGGAAGCCTCCTTCAGACCGATTACTTTGGTATTTTTTCTCATGGCATTTTAGTGTATGCCCTGCTGATTCTGATGATGGCTTTGCTTCGTGGGGTGTTTCTTTATTTTGTGCGGCAGACACTGATTGTGATGAGCCGCCTGGTAGAGTATGATTTAAAAAACGAAATCTTCGAACATTACCAATCTCTTCCACTCAGTTTTTATCGCAGAAACAACACCGGAGATCTGATGAACCGCATCAGCGAAGATGTGGGGCGGGTGCGCATGTACGTGGGGCCATCCATCATGTACGGGTTACAATTGGTCAGTCTGTTTGCCATGCTGGTGCCGGTAATGTATGGTGTTAGCCCTACGTTAACTATTTATGCGTTGTTGCCCTTACCGTTTTTATCAGTCGGAATTTTTTATGTGAACACCATCATTGAAAAAAGAAGTGAAGAAATTCAGCAGAGCCAATCTCGGCTGAGCACATTTGTGCAAGAGGCTTTTTCAGGAATCCGTGTGTTGAAGTCGTTTGCCCGTGAATCTGAGTCAGCCGCCAGTTTTGCTAAAGAAAGTGAAGCCTACAAGCACCAATCCATCCGGCTTACAAAAGTGGATGCACTGTTTTACCCCATTGTGCTGTCCCTAGTCGGTATGAGCATTGTGCTCACCGTCTATGTGGGAAGTGTAGAGGTCATCAACGGAAGTCTTTCCATTGGAAATATTGCTGAGTTCATCATTTACGTAAACATATTAACCTGGCCGGTAACTCTGCTCGGATGGACCACCAGCCAGGTAAAGCGGGCAGAGGCCTCTCAAAAAAGAATCAATGAATTTTTAAAACAAAAGACCAACATTGTTTCACAAAAAAACAAGGAGCATGAAATTGCCGGGGCAATCACTTTTGCCGATGTTTGCTTCACTTACCCCGATACGGGCATTCAGGCGCTGAAAAATATTTCGTTTGCGCTTAACCCGGGCGAATCGTTGGGCATCATTGGCACAACGGGTTCAGGCAAGAGCACGTTGGCCAGTTTAATTTCGCGTTTATACGATGCCAACTCGGGCGAGATTTGCATCGATTCCATACCCATACAAGATTACAATTTAGTTTCGTTGCGCAGACAAGTGGGCGTGGTGCCGCAAGATGTTTTTCTCTTCAGCGACACCATCTTCAACAACATTGGGTTTGGTCTGACGGAACCAAACGAAGCTCAAATTAATCTGGCGGCTAAAAATGCCGATGTATATGATACCATACAAGCATTTCCGCAAGGCTTCGCCACTCGGGTGGGCGAGCGTGGCATCACATTGTCAGGCGGGCAGAAACAACGTGTGTCCATCGCGCGGGCTATTGCACGCGAACCAAAAATTTTGATTCTGGATGACTCCCTCTCAGCCGTTGACACTAAAACAGAAAACAACATTCTTAACAGTCTGAAAAAAATAATGACCGGCCGCACGACAATCATTATTTCGCATCGTGTTTCATCGGCAAAACTAGCCAGTCAGATTCTGGTAATTGATGAGGGGATGATTGTGGAGGAGGGAACACATGAAAGCCTGTTGGCCAAAGGGGGTACCTACAAAGGGTTGTTTGAAAAGCAGATGCTGGCAGAAGAGGTTGAAACCAAATCAGAAGACATACCGTAAGCCTACTCCGCCCTGAAATCTTCGGTAACCCGGATCAACGAGTGCATCCGTAAACATCTCCACTTCAATGAATGCCGAAACCGGCAATGAAAAATAAGAATACTCAAACCCAACTAAAACTACCGGCCCATACGTAAACCTGTTTTTAGTAAACCCACCAAACCGGTTATCTCCAAATGAGCCCGCTTGTTGGTAGTTATACTCATACCGTAACACCGTGTTGCGCCATTGCCACCCGGCTCCTCCGTAGAGCATCAGTCCTTTTGAAATTTTTGATGCATCCCATTGATACAAAAACTTGGCTTCTAAAAACCAGTCGCTTAAAACTTTATGCGTGTAGTAACTCAGGGTCGATTTTTCTCCCGAAATATTGTCAACGCTTAGGGTGTCCTTATTTACCAGGTTATTAAATAGCCCCCGGTAATAATTGTTGTATAACCCGCTGGCTGCTTTGCCGGCATCTACAGCAAACGACCAGTTTTTTGATGGATAAAATTTGTAAGTTAGTGCAAACGGATCTCCTACTTTAAAGCCAATTCCCTGGTAAGGATATTGGCTCTGCTCAAAAACCGGGCATACTACCTTGGCTTTGCTGTGAGACACATGGGGAACAGAGTACCTGCTGCTTTTAATGCTCTTCTTTACCTGAGCCCAAGAAGTATGACCCAACCATAAGAAAGAAATAACCAATAAAAAATGTGTTTTTAATAAGTGCATTAAAGCAAATATAACCCTTTTGCACAAACGGATATATACTGCCCGCTTAACCTTCACATCAATCGCTAAACTGCTTCTTTGTACTGCATTTGGTAGAGTTGAGTATAAAACCCATTCTTCTCCAGCAATTCGTTGTGGTTGCCCATTTCTTTAATCTCTCCTTTGTCAAGCACTATAATTTTGTTGGCATGCTGAATCGTTGACAGCCGATGAGCAATAACAATGGAGGTTCTGCCCGCCATCATTTTAGTCATGGCATTTTGCACCAGTTGCTCCGTTTCTGAATCGATGGATGAAGTGGCTTCATCCAGTACTAAAATTTTGGGGTCGTACACCATGGCCCGGATAAAGGAAAGCAATTGGCGCTGACCTAATGAAAGTGTAGCTCCCCGCTCCATCACATTAAAATCAAGCTGACCGGGAAGACGTTCGATGAATTTTTTTGCATCAACTAGCTCAGCCGCTTGCCAAATGCGTTCATCGGTTACATCCGGGCTACCCAGCGTAATGTTGTTGCGAATGGTATCGGAAAACAAAAAAACGTCTTGCAGCACCACTCCAATATTTCTACGCAAAACAGCCAGGTCAAATTCTTTGATATTAACTCCGTCCACCAAAATAGATCCCCGGTTAATTTCATAAAACCGATTCAGCAAATTGATGACCGAGGATTTTCCGGCACCGGTTGCCCCAACCAACGCAATGGTTTCACCGGGCTGAATGCTCAACTGAAAATTGCGCAGCACATAATTGGCATCGTTGTAAGCAAACCAAACATGGTCAAAATCTACCCGGCCTTTGATTTGGTCAGGCTTGTACTTCCCGTTGTCGGAAATAAATTCGGGGTCATTCAATAGGTTCATGATACGCGAGGAGCTGACTATGCCCATTTGCAAAGTGTTGTACCGGTCGGCAATCATCCGGATAGGGCGGAAAAAAAGTTGAATAAACATGATGAATGAAATCAGTTTGCCAAGTGTAACTCCGGTTATTACTTCGTTGATGGCTCCCTTTGCTCCCCACCACACCAGTAAACCCGTGCCCATAGCGGCAATGATTTCAGCTACCGGAAAATAAACCGAATAGTATAGCACAGATTTGAGATGAGCATGCCGGTGCTCGCGGTTGATTTCTTTAAATTTTTCAAACTCTCTTTTTTCACTTCCAAAAAGTTGTACAATGCGCATGCCTGTAATATGTTCCTGTACAAAGGCATTCAGGTTGGAAACTGCATTTCGCACATCATTAAATGCCACTTTAATTTTTTCTTTGAAAATATAGGTGGCCAATAGCATCAGCGGAATAGTGGACAGGCTTACCAAGGCCAACCGCCAGTCGACATAAAACATGAATGCCAAAATGAAAACGATCTGAAGCAAGTCGCTGGCCATGGCGGCCAACCCTTCGCTAAATACATCGGCCAGGGTCTCTACATCTGAAATGATACGCGTAACCAACCGGCCGATAGGGGTCTTATCAAAGAACCGAAGCCGTAGCCGCACCAGGTGATTATATAATTTCACACGAATGTCTCGCAAAACAAATTGAGCCACCAAACCCGAAACATAGGTGTGGGCATATTGAAAAATAGTTTGAACCACCAGCAACACGGTGATCCAAATCATAATCTTCACCATTCCGTGATAATCGCCATACTGCACATGATGATCAATGGTATATTGAATGAGCAAGGGACGCAGGGGAGATAAAAGGCCCAGGACGAGTGTTAAAAAAATGACGAAATAAAAGCGACCCCGGTAAGGCTTCACAAATTTCATCAGTTGCCGCAGCACTTTTAAATCAATGATGTTGCCGCTGCTTACGCTTTCTTTTTCCATAAACTGTAAATAACTGCATTTTTAAGATAAGGTTCAGAAAAATGAAAAAACAACCGGTTATACTTAATTATCTGATAATTAGCACCGTTCAGTGTGACCAAATTGTTAGCAAAATGTGTGAAACATTTAATTCAAAAAAGATGAATAGTAGCAGACAATTAAGATATTTTTGCCGGAGAAAATCACAACCTAAAACTAACTCTATGATTAAAAAATTACTCATGCTATTTACCTTGGCGTTCGCAACGGTCGCTGGGTTGCGCGCACAAGGGGTAACAACCGCTACTTTCATTGGCTTCGTGAAAGATGCTAAAGGAGACGCATTGCCAGGAGCTAACGTTGTGGCGGTTCATACCCCCTCCGGCACACAATACGGTACGATTTCCCGCACGGACGGACGCTATGTAATTCCTAACGCCCGTGTAGGCGGCCCTTACAAACTCACCGTTTCTTTTCTGGGTTATAAAACTTTAGAGCAAAACAACCTGTTTCTCGAACTCGGCAATACAACCAATGCCGATTTTGCTATGGTTGAAGACGCTTCACAACTGGCCGAAGTTGTTGTTAGCGGTGCTGTTGATCCTGTGCTTAATTCAGGAAGAACAGGAGCATCTACAAACATTTCTAATAAAGTTATCACTCGTCTGCCCACCATCAGCCGTAGCTTCAATGACTATGTGCGCATGACACCGCAAGCCAATGGCAATGGCTTTGCCGGGCGTAGCGATGGCTATAACAACATTACCATTGATGGCGCTCTCTTTAATAATGCTTTTGGTTTATCGGGTACCGTGGGCGGCCAAACCAGTGCCCAACCTATAAGCCTGGATGCGGTAGATCAGATCACTACCTCAATAGCTCCCTACGATGTAACGCAAGGAAGTTTTACGGGCGCGGGCGTTAACGTGGTTACCCGAAGCGGTACCAACGATGTAACGGGTTCAGTCTATTATTTTACCCGCAACCAAAATTTGGTGGGTAGTAATGTTGGTGGCAACTCAAATCCCTACAGTAACTTTTCTTTCAATAATATGGGTGTGCGTTTGGGCGCACCAATCATCAAAAACAAATTGTTCATTTTTGGTAGCTACGAGCGCGAACGCCAAACGCTACCCGGTACTACGTACTCAGCCGCAACAGCCAGTGACCCCTTTGTTTCAGGCGGCACAGTTTCTCAGGTGCGGGCATCAACATTAGATTCGTTATCCAATTTTCTAAAATCAAATTACGGCTACAATACCGGCCCGTATCAAAATTACAACCTGTTGCAAAACAGTGACAAGGCTACTGTTAAGCTTGACTGGAACATCAGCTCCAATCATAAGTTTTCCATCAAATACAATTACTTAAAATCGTACAAAGACCAAGTGCCCAGCGGAAGTGGCAACATGTTTGGTGGCAGCCGAAGTGCAAGCCAATTTGGCCTTCCTTTTTTGGGAGCTTACTATCGTATTAACAATAACCTGAACTCTGTTATTGCTGAGTTGAACAGCACATTTGGCAGTGGGTTTACCAACAAATTCCAGATTGGGTATACCGCTTTCCGCGATTTCAGGGGCACCCCCAATGGCGGTGGCCCATTTCCGTTGGTTGATATCGGAAATGGTTCAGGGCAAAACCTGACTTCGTTTGGCTATGAACCTTTCTCGGCCAATAATATTCTCAACACGAACGTGTTCCAGTTCTCCGACAACTTTGATATCTACAAAGGCAAACACACTTTCACACTGGGAACATACAATGAGTTTTATCATTTTGAAAATGGCTTTGATCCAAATTATTATGGAGCTTATTCCTTTAATAGTTTGTCTGATTTTTATGCAAGCGCGGCTGGAACAGTGGGCTCTATCAAACAATACCAATTGGGGTACTCAACCGCTGCTGATGGCTCATTTCCCATGGTCAAAGTAGATGCTTTTCAATTAGGCCTTTACGGTCAAGATAAATATGAAGTCAACAGTCGCCTGAACATCACGCTTGGATTGCGTGCTGATATGCCGGTGATTGATTCGAAAATTGCTCAAAATACTCAAGCGGCAGGGTACACCTTTTCCGGAGGATCAACCATTAACACCAGCCAGGTTCAAAAAGCTCAGGTGCTATGGTCTCCTCGCATAGGGTTTAATTACGATCTGAAAGGCGACCGGTCAACACAAATCCGTGGTGGAACCGGTATATTCACCGGTCGTGTTCCTTACGTATGGATATCTAACCAGGCCAGTAACAACGGATTGTTGTTTAACTCTAAACAATACTCGCAAACCAATGCCACAGCCGCAGGCTTAGTGTTTAGCCCAAATGTAGACGCTTACCGTCCGGGCAAAGGATCAAACCCTCCGCCCTCAGCAAGTCCCTCGTATAATCTGGCTGTTACTGACCGTAACTTTAAGTTTCCTCAGGTATGGCGTACAAGCATTGCCATTGACCAAAAATTACCGTGGGGTGTGATTGGCTCCCTGGATTTGGTTTTCACCAAAGACCTCAATGCGGTTTACGTGCGCAACATTAATTTGCCTGATCCTACATTGACAGCAAATGGTGCCGACAACCGACCAATCTACTATAAGGCGTTCCCGTCTGGCACTTCCAATAGCACAACCAACACACGTATCAATCCAAACGTAACCGATGCAGAGTTGATGAGCAACACCAGCAAAGGATATAGCTACTTTGGTACGATTCAATTCAAAAAAGCATTTAACAATGGACTGGATGCTATGGTAGCTTATACGTATACACAAGCACAGTCTGTGAATGATGGAGGCTCGATTGCACAATCGGTATGGCGCGATCGGTATGTATCCGGTAACCCCAACGCCAACGTGTTGAGTTACTCCAGCTACTTGTTGCAAAACAGAATTATTGCTTCGTTAAACTATCGCAAGGAATATGCGGGTCATTTTGCCACTTCGGTGGGTATGTTTTATTCACTGGCTCAATCCGGTCGCTTCTCTTACTCCTATTCGGGAGACATGAATGGAGATAACAGCGGTGGCACCAATGATCTTATTTATATACCCCGTAACCCAAGCGAAATCAAATTAGTCGACATTACTGGTATGGACGGCAGTGGTAACCCCTATACTTATACTGCCGCTCAACAATGGGCCGACCTGGATAAATACATCAGCCAAGACAAATACCTGAGCGGCCGCAGGGGTATGTATGCCGAACGCAATGGTGGCATCCAGCCGTGGAGAGGTCAATTGGATTTGCGCATCCTGCAGGATTTTTATGTGTACGTGGGTAAAGAAAAAAAGAAACGCAATACGCTGCAGTTGAGCCTGGATATATTTAACGTGGGCAACTTGATCAATAATAATTGGGGTCTATACCAAGTACCTAATCGTTCCTCGCTGCTTACGTTCAAAGGGTATGATGCCACTGGCACGCCTACATTCCAATATCCCTATCTTAACTCCTCAACCAAAACTCCGCTTACCAGCACCTTTAGAAATGACCTGGGCTTGCTTTCACGCTGGCAAATGCAACTTGGTGTAAGGTATATTTTTGATTGATTTTTTGTTCTTACTAAAAAAGGCTGCCCTTTTGAGGCAGCCTTTTTTATTTTCCCGCAAATTTTTACCTTCCCCAATGGCCGGAAGGATTCTTTGCATTCTTTTCTTGGTTAGCTGCATCAGTTGCCATAAAAAAACAAGAGAAATTACTTTCTCTCCCCAACCTCTATTGCAGCGCGACCTAAAAGACATTCAGAAACGCGGCTACCTCGAAGCCATCATCGACAACAACTCTGTCAGCTACTTCATTTACAAAGGTCGTACCATGGGTTTTGAATACGAATTGCTTCAGCGGCTGGCCAGCGCAATGCATGTCGATTTAAAGATACAAGTCATCGCAGGTATTGACGAAGCCCTTGATAAACTGAATAAGGGCGAGGGAGACATTGTGGCCTTTCCGCTCACCCTTACACAAGAACGCGAACAATACCTTTCGTTCAGCAATGCATTGTTTCAAACACAACAAGTGCTGGTGCAAAAAAAGCCCCCGCATTGGCGCATGCTTCCGTCAGACATCGTAGAAAAAAAATTATTGCGAAACCCCGTGGATCTGATCGGCAAAGAAGTACATGTAAAAAACGGATCGGCCTTTATCGATCGGCTCGAAAATCTTTCAGCTGAAACTGGTGGAGAAATTATCATCCACGAAGACAGTGCCGATGCTGAAACTGAATCGTTGATACAAAAAGTTGCTCTGGGCGAAATCCAATACACAGTAGCAGACCAGATGATTGCGCACGTTAACGAATTATATTTCCCTAACCTTGATATCAATACCCTGATCAGTTTGCCTCAGCAAATCGGATGGGCTATGCGAAAAAACTCTCCCGAGTTGCTGGCCACAGTTAACCAATGGCTCGCTGAAGTAAAAAAGCAAGGCATCTTTCAGGTGATCTATGACCGGTATTTTAATAGTCCACGCTTTTTGGTAACCATGATGTCTCCTGATTTTACGTCATTGAAATCCAACCATCTTTCTCCTTACGATGAGCAACTCAAAAAAGGGGCCACCCAGTTGGGGTGGGATTGGCGGCTGCTGGCTTCCCTTGTTTTTCAGGAATCAAATTTTAATCCGCGAGTCGAATCCTGGGCCGGGGCCATCGGTCTGATGCAAGTAATGCCCGAAACCGGCCAACACTTTGGCATCACCAATTTGTGGGACCCCAACCAAAACATTTTAGTGGGGGTGCGTTTTTTAAAATTTCTTGATGACTACTGGAAGAAGACTGTAATGGATGACCGCGTGCGCATAAAATTTATTCTTGCTTCTTACAACGTTGGCCTGACTCATGTGATCGATGCACAAAAACTGGCTAAAAAATATGGAAAAAAGACCGATGCGTGGGAAGACAACGTAGGATTTTATCTCACCCAAAAATCCAATCCTAAATACTATCGCGATGCAGTTGTTTCAGCGGGTTACTGCCGGTGCGATGGCCCGGTAATTTATGTTAAACAGGTATTGCAGCGCTATGAAGAGTACAAGATCAGAATCAATGCGTAAGCAAACTGAATCCGGTTTTCCATTGTAATGTGTAATTCAGTTATTCCAAAGGAATATCTCCCGGCTGCTCACCTATTACTACTACTTTTGGCGGAAGCAGTTTATACATTACCGGAGTAACTAATCGCGAGAGTAAGGTAGAACTGATTAACCCACCGATAATTACTAAAGCCAGCGGGGAGTACAGCGGATTGCCTTCGATGGCCAATGGAATCAACCCGCCAATGGCGGTGAGCGAAGTGAGCACAATGGGCACGAAACGGATTTCTCCGGCATGTTCAATGGCCTCATCCAGCGGCACTCCCCGCTCACGAAGCTGGTGCGTAAAATCAACGAGCAAAATAGAATTTTTCACTTCTATTCCTGCTAAAGCAATTAACCCAACCACAGCAACAAACGAGAGTGGGTTGCCTGTGATAAACAGCATTGTTACCGCACCGATTACCCCCAGCGGAATGACTGACAACACAATCAGCGTACTTTTAAAATTGCCAAACTCCAGAACCAGCACTGCAATAAATCCAAAGGCGGTAATCATGATGATTGTGCCAAGTCCTCCAAACGATTCTTGTTTGTTCTCCACCTCACCGGCTGCCGTATAGCGGTAGCCATTCGGAAAAGAGTACTTATCCAGTTTTTTCAGTACTTCGTTAGTTACGTCTTCGTACAAATATCCGTTTTTTACAAAAGCCGTTACTGTAGAGAAACGGTCTTTATCATAGTGCCGTACTAAATTGGTTGAGGTTTCAAATTCTATTGTAGCTAATTGTTTCAGTGGAATGGCCTGACCTAACGCTGAGTTGATAAAAAGTTTATCAAACACCTCAAAGGAGGCAAATTTTTCTTTAGGCAGCGTAACGTTAATGTTGATCGCATCTTCCCCTTCTGCAGGCGTAAACTTGCCCACATTTAAGCCGGCTACCCCCAACCGAACTGCTTTGTCAATGTCACTGACGGCTACACCCAGCAAACCGGCTTTTTCTTTGTTGATCTTTACCTGAAGATTGGTTTGCTGGTTGGCAATCGGGTTATTAACATATATCGTTCCCTCTGTTTTTTTTAAAATGTCTTCCACGTCCATTGAAATTTTTCTGAGGGTGTCCAGGTTTTCGCCAAACAAACGCAGGGCAATGGGTGCTTCCAGGGGCGGGCCTTGTTCAAAATCTTTCACTTCAATTTTAGCGTTGGCATAGTAAAAGAACTTCTCCCGAAGGTTATCAATCAACTTGGTTTTTTCTTCAGGAGTAAGGTTATTCAGTTGAACAAAAAGCTGGGCAAAGTTGGGTGATTCACTTCGGGCGATCACGTTGTAATAAATGCGTGGATTGCCTTTGCCTACGTTAGTGGTGAAGTAGGTGATGTCTTTTTCTTTTTTTAATTCACTTTCCACATAGCGTGCCACACGATCAGTTTCACGTAAGCTGGTGCTAACCGGCATTTCAATGTTGATGAGAAACTGGGGTTTCTCCGATTTTGGAAATAAACTGAATCCCACAATGGGGAATAACGAGAGACTGAAAACAAACAACACCAATGCAATGGCCAGCGTTGACCACGGATGGCGAAGTGACCAATGTAATACCCGTGTGTAAGTTCCACTGATTATTTTTTTTAATGCCCGCAGAAAAATATTTCCCTCTTTGGAAGTATGTGTTTTCAATAAGCGGCTTGACAAAAAAGGCACAATGGTGAGCGATACCACCAGCGAAGCCAGCACCGTGGTAATTACAGCCATTGGCAAACTACGGATAAAATCTCCGGCCTGCTCAGGAAGAAAAGCCAAAGGCAAAAATGCAAGGATCAATGTAGTGGTGCAACCAAGCACCGCCAAGCCAATTTGCTGGGTCGCTTCAATGGCCGCTTCTTTTTTTGATTTACCCGCGCGCAAGTAACGCTCAATATTTTCGATGACTACGATGGAGTCATCTACAAGAATACCCAACGCTACAATTAAGCCGACAATACTTAATTGATTAATGGAATAGCCCAACGTATCGAGCATAAACAAACCTGTGAAAATAGAAAGGGGAATAGAGATCATCACAACCAGAGCCGCCCGGTTGCCTAACGGCAGCAGAGTGACCGACACCAGCAAAATGGCAATCACAAAATCTTTGGCAAACCGCGATAATCTTTTTTGCACACTTTTAGCCTGCTCAAAATTTTTAATCATTTTAATATTGGTCGGCAACTCTTTTTCGAATTGTGAAAGAACTGGAGAGACGGCTTCATCCACGGCAAATATGTTTTGCTGATCTTTTTGAGCGGCTGTGAGCAACACGCTTCTATAACCATTAAGACGCGTGAGGTATGTTTCGTCTTGGTATCCGTTTTCTACTTCAGCAATGTCTTTGAGGTAAACTATTTTTCCGTTGCCCGAATAAACGATCGTGTTTTTGATTTCGTTAATGTTTTTGTATTCCCCACTTGTTTTGACATTGAATCTGCGTGTGCCCATTTCAATGTTTCCACCGGGTATGTTTACATTCTCACTTTGCAAGGCACCGATGATGTAGGGTAGCGCAATGTGTTGCTGTGCCAGCTTCTCAAGGTTCACTGACACGCGCACGTTTTGTTCGGGGTATCCGTGGGTTTCAATTTTTTTCAGGCTTTTAACTTTTTCCAGCCGGTTCTCCAGCAGCTTTACCTGCTTTTCCAGTTCGTAGTACGGTGCCGTTTCAGACACCAGTGCAAGCTGAAGAATATTTACATCGGTAGAAGAAAATTTGATGATGCGTATGTCAAAAATATCCTGGGGCAATTCGCTGCGAAGCGAATTCACTTCACGAATGATTTCCTGATGTTTTTCTTCAGGGTTCATTTCATGTTTGTAGTCCACGCGAATGGAGGCCAGTCCATCGTACACGTCAGAAGTAATTCGTTTGATGTTCTCCAGTCCGTTGATTCTTTTTTCCATCGGGTCAACCACCAGTTTTTCCATATCAATCGGGCTGGTACCCGGATAGACTACCACAATGGCAAATGAAGGAGCGGTGGTTTCAGGGTCTTCGCCACGGGGCATATTGAGTAAGGAGTTCAACCCCAGGGCAACCATCAGCACAAACAGGATGAGCATGAACTGCCAATTCTTGACCGAGAACGCTGCGATTTTCATGGGTTAGTTTTTTAGTGTTGGTTGATTTTTACTGAACTGTTTTCAGTGAGAAAACCGGAACCTCCCGCAACTACTTCGTGAATGGAGTCTAACCCTTGTGAAATATAAGCCAGTTTGTTTTCCAGGTGTGCAATTACAATGGGAACTTTTCGCACGGATGTTTGATCATCGTTTACTACAAATACAAATGCATGTTGACCCTGGCCTTCTACAACGGCTTCAACCGGAATCGTCATTAGTTTTTTCTTGGCTGACGGCATAATCTCCACTTTAGCAAATAAACCGGAAGCCAGTTTTTTGTTTCCAGGAATTATTTTCACTTCGGCCTGGTAGAGACCGGTTACCGGGTCTGCTCCCTCGTTAATAACATTCAACTCTCCTTCAATGGGCTCGTTGGGGTAAGCATCTGTGGTGATGGTGGCGCGGTCTTCTTTTTTTACACGCACCCAGTCCACATCAGGCAAACCGATTTTTACGATCCATTCATTTTGTGCCGCGGAGTTGAGTATTAACACGGGGCTTCCGGCCATAACCAATTCACCTGCATTCAAAAATTTTCGTATAATTTTCCCCGACTGGTTGGCATGGATGGTTGAAAATTGCTGATTGAACACCGCTATGCGATAGCTATCGTTAGCTACCTGGTATGCGGTTTGTAAATTCTGGATTTGTTCTTGCGTAGCGGCAGAGTCTTTCAGCAAGCGCTTGCCCCGATCAAGGTCGCGCTGAGCTTTGATGAGATTGTTTTTTGCTTGCGATACTTGCGCGTTTACTTCTGTTAAATCAAGTGACGCAAGAAGTTGTCCTTTGCTGACGGATTCGCCTTCTTTTACAAAAATTCTGGAGATGATACCGCTCACTTTGAAAGAGAGTTTTGATTCTGTCTCGGTACTGATCAACCCCGAACTGATTACCGGCAAACTATATTCCACATACTTGACGGGTGCCACTTGCACGGCAATGGCCGATTCATCAAGTACAGAGTGGCCGGTTTGTTTTTCTTTTTTGCCACACGCGTTTAATAGAATTTCTATTGTGAAAAGTCCGATGAAAACAGCTAAATTTTTTTTCATGGATGGGGGATTATAAGTTACTGATGGTTTTTTGTAAGGCCGCAGCTTTGCGCAGCAGTTCATATCGGTTAATGGAGTGGGTTAACCGCGCAGTAGTGTATTTGTTTTCGGCATCTAAAAATTCGATTAGCAGGGCAGCACCTTCGTTGTATTTGGATTGGATGATTTGAAATGATTTTTCTGCGCTTCGCATTCCGCTTTGCGAAGCCTGGTAGGCTAGCCTGGCCGATTTTAATTCATAGTGCGATTGGATTACCTGAAGTTCAATCTGCTTTTTTGTTTGCTCCATTTTATTTTCCATCACCTGGTAATCGATACGGGCTTGCTGCACGCGTGTTCGTTTTTCTCCGCCTTTAAAAAGGTCCCACGTCAACCCAAACTGTACGAGCCAATATTGCTGATCACTGCCAAAAGTGTAGTAATACCCCTGGTAGCCCACATCGCCTACGACATTAATTTTAGGAAGCAGCGCATTGCCTTTATTCAAGTAAATTATTTGTTCGCTGGCACGCATTCCATTTTGAAGTTGTGCCAATTCCTGGCGTTGGCGTAAAGCAGTTTGTGTTATAGATGTCAAGTCTTGTTGTTCGAGTGAGGGTTCTGAAAGAGTAGAGTCTTTAATAATCGTAGAGTTCAATTCACGGTTGAGTAGAAAATTGAAATAAGACTGAGTTACTTCTACATTTTTTTCATTCTCAGCAAGTTGTTGCTCGGTTTTGTTCAATTCGTATTCTGTACTAAGCACTACATCTTTAGTAGCTTTTGAATTGGCTACCCATGACTGGTTAACCTTGAGCAGTTGAAGGAGAATTTCGTGTGTATTTTTTAAAACCTGAACGGCATCCTGGCTTTGCAAAAATTGAAAATAGGCCGAAGTAATTTCGTATTTAAGTTGGTTTTCGTAGGCTTTCTTTTGTGCTTGCTGCACCGTAATCAATTCTTTTTGTGCTTTGTAGTTGAAATATATTTCCGGGTTAAACAGGGGTTGAATTACACGCACTTTAGTGTCGTGAAAATTGGTGGCCAAAAAATTGGTTGATTGATTGGCAATGAGCGGATACTGAGGAGCACCATTATGCAAAGCTGCATTGATGGCATTGAGGTTTTGATAAACCGGGTTGACCAAGTCCCCTACCGGTACTAAGATTTTACGGCCACCATCGGCAAACTGGTAAGAGGCATTGATGCCCGCATACGGAAGAAACAATGCCCGGGCCTGGGCTAAGTTCTCTACGCTTCGCTCATAGTTGAGTTGTTCTTGCTGTAATTGCAGATTACTTTTCAGTGCCAGTTGAATGTAACTCTCCAGCACCGACTGAGTTTTAGCCCGCACACTTGCGAAAAAAAAGAGAAGAAGACAAAGTGCTTTTATTTTCATCGTTAAATAAATTAACAGTGTTTATTTTAGTGACAAAAAATTTTATTTTTTTAGTTTCTCTATGGCCAGGGTGAATGTCTTTAGGGTTTCATCCATAATCTGGTCTAGTTTTTTATTACTCTCCCGCTCTTCTTTTACGCGCCCCAGGTGGCCACTGAGGCGTAATGCACACAGGCCGTGGATAAAACTCCAGATTGTCATAGAAAATTGATGGGTATCCAGGTTTTTAAAATATCCTAGTTGCTGGCATTGAGCTACGGTTTGAACCAGAGCATCAAATGCCCGGTCGCCTTCATCCCAATCTTGGTTTTGACAACTGGCCAAGTGCTCCATCGGCTCGGAGCGTATGAACAACAACTTGTACATCTCTGAATTTTTGATGGCAAACTTGATGTACGCTCTGCCCATTTCGCACAGGCGGTCAAAGGGATTATTAATTTTAAAAAGAGGCTGAAACAGTTTGTTCAACAAACTAAAGCCTTGACGATGCAAGGCATGAATGATTTCGTTTTTGTCTTTAAAATAGAGGTAGATTGTAGCCGGACTATACTCAATGGCTTCGGCTACATTGCGTATGCTCACGTCATCAAAGCCTTTATCCACAAATAAACGATAAGCTGATTTTAAAATCGTGCCGCGCATTTCCTGACGCTCGCGTTCTTTCCTTTCTTTCAGTCCCATGGTGCAAATAACGATAAAAAAATGAACAGTGTTCAGTATTTTAACATTGTTTATTAATAAAAAATATGCAACCCATTGAAAATCAGTGAAGAAACATACCCGTGAACATTAAGTTAAACCATCCGTTCTTTATCTAATGTTTCTTAAGAATGTCTTAAGAATCTTCCGGCAAATTTACCGAGCTAAAAAATGAGGGGATTCATTGTTTCAGTATGTTTACTGGTAAGCCTGACCGAGGGGTTTGGCCAGCAGTTAATTCTCCATACTCCATACCGGGTTGAAGCCTCACTATTTCAGCCAGTTTCTGTAAGGATTGAAGTCAACGGTATTAAAAAATACACAGTTACTCTTCAGGGGCAGCCATCGGGTTCTACATTTACCGATAGCCATTTTGTATGGACTCCCCAGCCTTCTGACAAACGATATTATTTAGTCACGTTTAGTTTGCTCGACTCGCTCGGCAACAGAAAAAATGAAATTAGCCTTGAGTTATTTGTGCGCCCACGCAAGCAATCTCCCTCCATAGAATTTGACCGACAGCTGAGCGATACAATACCCGTAGAAGAAAGCAAACCTTTTTATTTATCGGCCCGGTTGATAAACGGCTCGCGTGCAAACCAGCCTATAACCCCCTATTTTATTTTTAACGAAAACACTGGCCTTCGTTCGTTTGACAGTTGCCGCATTGAACAAATGGGCGACCAGTTGTTGTTTCGGTGGGTTCCTTCAAATGCAGAAGCCGAGAGAAAATATGCGCGGCTTAGAATTACGTTACTTGGTTCTGACAGTTCAGTAGCCAGCCGTGTACTTACATTCAAAATAAAAAATATAGATTCTCCGCCCTCATTCCGATATCCGATTCCCGACACAGTAATATTGGAGCGGAGCAAAGAAACGGTGCTGGATTTTACTGCAGACGATGACGAACAAAAAAAACTGAGCTACGACTATCATCCTAAGCGCAGCCTTTACCGCATGAGCGGCAGCAAAATAATTTTTTCGGCTGCAGGCCTGGATGATTCGCCCGGCACGGTTGCCCCTATTCCACTGACCGTTACGGTAAGTGACGGCACCCACCCGATTACAAAAAAAATCTGGATAATCCTGCAAAAGAAAAACCGCTCAATAGTATTGGGCGATTTTACCCGGAAAGATTTTGAAGAAGGCGACTCGCTCATTACTTACCTCAACGTATCAGGAGATGACCTCGATAAATATGATTTTAACCTGAATGACCTGGCGCTGCCTCCCGGCACCGAAAGCCTGGCAAAAAAATTGGTGCTGCAGAAAAATAGTTCTTTCATCAAAGTAAAATCAACTGGTGTATTGCCTTATACCTTAGTGGACAAGGATTATATTTTTAACCTTGCCTTCACCGCAACAGACAAAAACGATACACGCAAACATTATTATAAAGTAGTTGAACTTTCGGTTAAAGACCGACCCGACCCAACTCATATCGGTAAGCAAAAAGACTCGTTATTATTTGTGGTTGATACTTTTCTAAAAACCGAAACAATTTATAAAAGCATGCTGGATAAAATGCAGGGACAAATAAACAGGCCGTGGTGGAAAAAGGCCGCAGTAATAACCGGAGCCCTTTCGGGTGTGATTGGGCTCGTGCAAAGTCAGGAACAAAACAAATCAATCAGTGCAATTGCTGCGGTAATCTCGCTGGCCTCTATTACTGTAACCAACCTGCCCAGCCTGACCGAAAAGACCCTTTCTGAGCTCACCGACAAAATTGCCAACTCTAAAGGCCGGATTGACCAGCTTCAGGAAAGTGAATCGGCATTTCGTGCTTCTTTATTAACAACCATCGATCAAACCACTTTTTACAGGCTGAAGTCAGGCCTCAGCGAAAAATTAACAAAAGCACAACTACAAAGAAGCGAAGACATCTGCTCGCTATGGAGCAATAATGCCGTGAAACGAAGAATTATTCAACTGCTGAAGTCATCTTCGCCACACACCAAAAACGGAATTGACATGAAAAAACTGTTTTTCTGTGCTGACCAAAAATAATTTTTATTTGGCGTTGGTTCTTAAGAATCACTGAAGAATTGCCCGGTATCTTTCGGTCGTTGTTAGGGAGAACCAATGCATATCAGGTAAGGCCTTTATCGCGCACAACTGATAAATGAAAATATGTATGTGGGTAATTTGTTTGTTAGGTTTAGGTAACTTGGTCAGCCGTTTTTACGGCTGGCCATTTTTTCTAAAGAGAAATGAAAATTCTGATCATCGAAGACGAACATGAGTTACAATCGGCTATTACCGGTTACCTAAAATCTGAAGGCTACATCTGTGAACAAGCCATTTCATTCAAAGAAGCTTCTGAAAAAATTGATATCTACGTTTATGACTGTGTACTGGTTGACATTGGGCTGCCCGATGGCAGCGGCCTGCAACTGGTAGAGATGCTGAAAAAAAAATTAAAAAATTCGGGAGTCATCATCATCACAGCAAAAAACTCACTCGAAGACAAAATCAGCGGGCTTGATATCGGAGCCGATGATTACTTAACCAAACCCTTCAATCTTTCTGAGCTTAACGCCCGCATCCGTTCTGTGTTGCGTAGAAGAAAATTTGAAGGCCAGAAAGAAATTGAGTTCAACGAGATTCGTGTCAACCCGGAAATCCTTCAGGCGCACGTGTTGGGAAAGCCGGTTTCATTAACTAAAAAAGAATTTGATTTGCTTCTTTTTTTTCTCTCAAATCAAAAGAAAGTGCTCACTAAAGAATCCATTGCCGAGCACCTTTGGGGTGATTACATTGACTCGGCCGATAATTTCGATTTTATTTATGTGCACATCAGTAATTTACGAAAAAAACTGGTGGAGCACGGTGCCCGCGATTATCTTCACACCGTGTATGGGGTGGGGTACAAATTTGCCGACACATGAAGTTGCTCAATAAAACAACTCTTTATTTTATCAGCGTTTCATTGGTTATTTTTTGTTTAGGAGGCATTCTCTTCTACACATTTTTTGATCTGATCATTGACCGTGACATTGCCCATAAACTTAACGAACGGAAAATCTACAGCCTGAAACAACTAGAAAAAACAGACAGCTTGTTGCTGTATCAAAAATACTCGGCCAACATACTTCACCTCAGGCTCACTTCTCAACCTGAAACTACTCCCGAAACTTTTTCAGACACCACCATTTATGATGATGTGCTGGAAGAACCCATCATGTACCGGCAACTTTCGTTTGTTAAAAAGATTGATGGTAAAAATTATTTTATTCAAGTAAGAAGGGCAGCGATAGAACATAAATCTTTGCTCGAGGGTGTCATTCTGCTGGAGGGCTTGCTCTTCCTGGCTTTTGTAACCGTGCTTACCTTGGTGAATAACAAAGTCTCCAAGCGTATCTGGCAACCGTTTTATCTCATCCTTGATAAAATTGGGCGGTATCAGGTAGACCTGGCTCAAAGTATGGTCTTGCCCAAAAGCGCGATTGATGAGTTTAACGAACTGGCCAAGACAATTGAAACCATGACCGACAAGATCAACCGCGAGTTTAATATTCTCAAAGAGTTTACAGAAAACGCCTCTCATGAAATTCAAACTCCTTTAGCAATTGTAAAAAACAAACTCGAAATTCTGCTTCAATCTCCTGATCTTTCCAGTGAACAAATGAACCTGATCAACTCTGCTTCTCTTGCGGCCAACCGATTATCAAAACTCAACGAAGCACTAATCATCCTTTCAAAGATTGAAAACCGGCAGTTTCATGAAACCACCAATTTGTGCGTCAATGATGAAATAGACCGCCTTTACGCCAATTTGGATGAATTGATCAAAATGAAAGGGCTGCAAATAGAGAAAAACTATGCGCAACCGATGGTTATAAAAATGAACACTCATTTGCTGGGTGTCTTGCTTGAAAATATTATCACTAACTCAATTAAGCACAATATTACCGGAGGTAATATCCATATTGCCATTACAGACCAGACATTAACAGTAAGTAACACGGGTGAGCCCCTGAAAATCGCTTCTGAAAAATTATTTCAGCGGTTTGTTAAATCGAATGTTAAATCTCAATCATTGGGCCTGGGGCTTTCGATTATAAAAGCCATTTGCAACACGTATTCATTTTATGTTACCTATGTAGAAGAAGGCGGGTGGCACACCATTTCCATACAAACTGATCAGGTATAACCGTTGAAAAATAATCATCATATCAAATCTTAAGCCGCCCGTATGAACCGGGGTGGTTAAAATTATGCTCCGGAGTCTTTCGTTAATAAGCCTGGTAGTACAACCGGTATAGTACTTGTTTGCTGGCTTCTGAAATAGAATAAACAGTATGCCCTTATACGCAAAAAACCTCAGAGGTTATCTGAGGTTTGAGTGGGAGCTGAGGGGTTCGAACCCCCGACCCTCTGCTTGTAAGGCAGATGCTCTGAACCAGCTGAGCTAAGCTCCCTTTTTTAAGGACTGCAAAGGTAATGCAGAATTTCAATTGACCAAAAAGGAATTAAAAAATCCTATCCGCTGATTTTTCTAAACAAGTCTGAGGCTTCAAGCACTAATAGTTTAGAGCCTGAACCAAACTGAATATTAGCCACGGTGTCTTTTCCCATTTTTTTTACAAAATTCACTTTGCCTTTGCCGTGGTGCAGGTGAAATAGTTCACTGCCCGTTTTAAGTTTGAGCAACTGCTCTTGGGTATAGGGTTCTGCCACATAATCGGGTAACGGTGAAATGATGGGCAGGTGTGTTTCTTGAGGTATTTCTTGAATTGCCTCGTTGTGTTGTGGCTCGGGCGGTGTTTCTGTTGTTACCACTAGCTTAGGAAGTCCGATTGCCAATCGGTTGAGCACAGCATTGCGCGCTTGTTTATTTTCAACTGCTTTCTGAATGGCTTTACTTAATTCTTCTGTAGCTTTTTGTACAGTATCTATCCGCAGCGATTCATCATACTCCATCAGGGCAGATTCTCCAGCATCAAACGAAATCAATGATTTTAAATCTTTGGTCAGCACAACCGGCAGATTGAGTGCCTGACGAACTGCTACTACATATAGCGCATCGGTATAGGTTGCACTTACATCACAAATGACAATCTCACAATCAACGATACTTTTTATTATATCTAACGGTTGAGCATTGAGATCATCCCATGTTGAGGGCCAATATCCGGCCAGCCGGCAGGCTGGAACCATCACATAATCATACACTCTTTTAAAGTGTCCTTGCGGGTAGGCGGCAGGCTCTGTCTGCGGCAACAAAATCAAGCATCTGTTTTCCATACGATGGGTAAGTTTACATAATGAAAGTTATTCTCAATTTTGAGATTATCCAAGTTGCCAAAAAATGAAGGCAGCCGGGAGTTGTTTTTTACTTGAATAATCAATTCTCTGCTGTTTGTTTTTATTAGATTGTATCATGATCGGAAAAATCTTTACCGTTGTTTTCATTGTTCTGGCACCGTGTGCCTTCGCTCAGACCTTTGTACAAGACAGTCTTCTTTCTATTTTAAAAACAAATCCACAAGAAGATATTGCTTTTGCCGCATACCAAAAGCTTGGCGAGCTGAGCACATCCGTTAATCCCCATCAGGCTACGGTCTATTTTCTAAAAGCACTTTCGTTACCCCTGCGCTCGGGGTATTCAAAAGAATTTACCCAATGCTATCAATCACTTGGCGATCTCTACCATACATTTGGTCTCTACGACTCTTCGGTATTAATGCACCGAAATGCCTTTTTTTTAGCTCAGAAATTTCAGTACAAAAAAGAAATGGGCTTGGCACTTCAAGGTATCGGGCTCGGGTTTTTGCGTTTGCAGAATGCTGACTCAGCACGGTTTTATTTTAACCAGGCATTGCCCCTCTTTATCGAATTAAAAGAGCCGATATTGGAAGGACAAACTTATATTTTGCTGGGAAACGTGAGCCTGAATGAAAACGATTATCCCCAATCATTGAGCTTATTTATCAAAGCAGCCAACTTCTTGGAACATTCAGACCCGGTGGGGCTGGCGCGGGCCTACGTTAATATTGCCAACATAGAAAATATTTTAGATGAACAAGAAAAAGCACTCGAGTATTCGCAACGTGCGCTCAAGCTGGCACTCAAAAATAATAGTCAGGCCATCGTGGCTTATGCGCATGGCTTGCGCGGTCGTGTTTTCAGAAAACTAAAAAAACAAAACGAAGCCCTTACTGAATACCAACAAGCCATCTCGCTATACCGGCAAATGGCTGATGTTCGAAATGAATCAGAGATTGCTCATTCTATCGGCAATATTTATTTTGACCGGGGTGGGTATAAAGAGGCGAGCACTTATTATTATCTCTCGCTTCGCTTAAGCAAAAGAATCAATAACTCTCGCATGATTGCGCATAGCTATTCGGCATTGGGAAATACTTTCTATTCGCTAAAAAACTATGCACGTTCCCTCGCCTACATTGATTCATCACTCGTCTTTTCCAGGCTCAGCAAAAGCCCTTACCTGGAAATGGATGCTTATGAATTGATGAGCGGGGTGTATGAAAGTCAAAAAAAATATGAGCAAGCCCTGTATTTTCTCCAAAAGTTTTCTACGATCAAAGACAGCATCACTCAGGCTGAAAACAAAACAGCCACACAAGAGCTTGAAGCAAAATATGCCAACTCTAAAAAACAAAATGAAATAGAATTGTTGCAAAAAGATCAGTTGCTCAAAAATATTTCATTAAAACAAAGCCGCACATTAGAGATTGCCTTGGGTTTGCTTTTTGTCTTGCTTGTTGTTATTGGGGTGCTGATGTTCAACCAACAAAAAATGATCAATCGGTCCAAGCGTCAAATGGAAATTGAAAAAATCAGAAATCAAATTGCCCGTGATTTGCATGACGATATGGGGTCCACACTCTCTAGCATTACTATTTTCAGTCAGCTTGGTGCTAAAGAAGAAAACAACCCCACACTGATCAAGTACTTTCAGCGCATTAGCGAACACTCGTCAAAGATGATGGAAAATATGGCCGACATGGTGTGGTCAATCAACCCTGACAACGATTCGTTTCAAAAGACCGTAGCCAAAATGAAAGAATTTTCTTCTGAAATTTTAGAACCCAAAAACATTGGCTATCAGTTTGAGGTAGAAGAATCGCTTCACAACATTTTGCTTCATTCGGTTAAGCGAAAAAACCTTTATCTCATATTCAAAGAAGCAGTGAATAATGCTGCCAAATACAGCGGGGGAAATTTTATTCATATCAATTTTCAACGAAAAGAAAATGAACTGTTCTTGTCTGTACGGGATAATGGAAAAGGTTTTGATCCGGTCAAAAAATCAATGGGTAACGGGCTGGGCAATATGAAAGAACGAGCCTCTTCAATGAATGGTCGCGTAAATATCATTTCCTCTCCGGGAGAAGGAGTAGCTGTTGAGGTTCGGGTGGCCCTCACATGAACAGGGTATTTCAAAAAAGTACAAATTTTATTTCATTTGACTCATACATGAAAACACCGGTATTGATTTTTGAAGACAATGACCTGCTGCGCGAAAGCATCTGCAGTATGTTGTCGTTAGACAACCGGTTTGAAATGGCCGGTGCTTTTGGTACTGGTCGTAATGTGCTGGAGTTAATGAAAGAATTTAACCCCGGTATCATATTGATGGATATTGATATGCCCGGCTTAAACGGTATAGATGCCGTAAGCAAAATACGCCAGGCCGGATGGAAAACGCCCGTCCTCATGCTTACAGTATTTGACGACACCCGTCACGTATTTGATGCCATCTGTGCGGGAGCTTCGGGGTATTTGTTGAAAAAACATTTATCATCCCGGCTTTTCAGTGCCATTGAAGAATTGCAAAGCGGAGGTGCGCCCATGTCGCCCAGCATTGCAAGCATGGTAATCCAATCCATGTATAAGAAACCGGCTCAGAATAAATATAGTCTAACCACCCGCGAAACAGAAATTCTCACGTCACTTTCCAAAGGAAACAGTTACAAATTAGTTGCAAACGATCTGGAGATCAGCATTGACACGGTGCGCACGCATATCAAAAATGTGTACGAAAAACTGCAGGTGCACTCACAGGCCGAAGCCATAGCCAAAGCCATCCACGAACGATTGGTGTAGTTCTTTTTAGCTACATCACATACCTGTGTGATGTAGCGTGGTCTCGTTTTAGCGAACTTTACTGTTGTTACCTTTTCTGTTGAATACTTTCGTTTATCCTTATCCTAAACCCAATGAGATCGTTTCAATTTCAACTTGTTGAAAAAAAAGTAGCCAGCTTACTTTTTTGCTTTTGGTGTGTACTCACCGTTGCACAGGCGCAGATCGTCAGTAATTTTTCTTCTACTGATGAAGGATGGAAGGTGTTTGATGCCCAAACAGGAATGTCTTCTACTCCCTCTTATAACAGCATAGGCGGAAACCCGGGCGGAAATATTTCTTACAGCACCATGGCAGGATATACCAGCATTTATTTTCAGGCTCCTACAAAATTTTTGGGCAATCAGAGTTTGGCCTACAATCAAACATTCAGTTTTGATATCTACGTGTCATCGGCAGGTGCCGATAATACGAACAATGATGTGGTTTTCGTCAATTCCTCGATGGGCGTCACGCTGGTTTATCAGTTGCCTGCCAAGCCTGTCAACAATAAATGGAACACGTACTCTATAACGATGAACGAATCATTTGCCAACTGGCATGTGAGTAGTTATGTAGGGAGCGCACCTACCAAAACTCAAATGAAGCAACTGCTTTTGAATATTTCTTCTGTGCAGATTCGCTTAAAATACTTAACGGGCAATACCTTTAGCTATACCGGCCAGTTGGACAATGTCCAGTTAAACTTAGCCGCGCTACCACCGGCTGCTCCTACGATCGCTTCGTTCACGCCCTCCTCTGGGTTACCCGGCACAACCGTTACCATCAATGGCACAAACTTCGGAGCAACGCCCGCACAAAATGTGGTGTATTTCAATGGCACCCAAGCAACCATCGTCAATGCTTCGGCTACTCAGCTTACGGTTACCTCTCCTTCCCGAATTTCCAACGGCTCCATCACGGTCATTAACCTTGCCAACGGTACACAAGGGGTGAGCCGCAGCAACTTCAATCCTCTGTTTGACAACAACAAAGACTTTGGCGGGCGCGTGATTGCTTCATCTTTTAACAAGTATGTAGCCTTCGGTATAGCACCTACTTATGGTGTAGGTTCAACCGGTTTTAGTCTGGGTGATTTAGATGGCGATGGGTGGCAAGATGTGGTTACCTCAAGTAACGACACCGGCAGTAAGTATGCACAAGTTTACCGCAATGCACAACAAACCGGTGGCATCAGTTCTTCTTCCTTTGCTGCACCCTTAACCTTGAGTTTGCCCAACAGTCCAACATCCGGGGCTGTGGTGCGGGTAGCACAAACAGCTATTGCCGATATGGACAGCGATGGCAAATTGGATGTGATTGTAAGTGTTGGTTATAATTTGGGCGGCAATAACGACAATAGTTTTATTATTTTTTTAAATCAAAGTACTCCGGGTAGTCTTTCTTTTGCCAGCGGCTATCTTTTTCAGGTTCCTGTTGCGGTCAATAATAATCAAGCGATAGCCGTGGCCGATATGGATGGTGATGGCCGCCCTGAACTATTTCTATCACTGCAAAATAGTGCGTCCCGGTTAGGTATTATGCAAAACCTGAGCACGCCCGGAAATTTGGATTTTGCCTATCCGATAGACGTTTCGCAAGGAGCCACATTTGGTATTGACATATCATTGGGTGATTTGAACGGTGACTATAAACCCGAGGTGCTAATTGAAGCCTACCTGAGCGGAGCCATTTATGCGTATGAAAACACCTCAACCCCTGGAAATATTTCTTTGGGGGTTCCTTTCATACTAAGCTCAAACACTACGGCTAACATTAAAGTGGTTGACATGGATAATGACGGGAAAAACGATATCTTCTTCAAAGACTATAATATAGGTGGCCCAGTTCGTATCAAAAAAAACAACCACACAACAGGACCACTCACGGCAGCAGATTTTGCAGCAGACATTGTGCTGACTCAACAGTTAGCTGGCGGCATCGGCAGTCCCTACGCTTACTCTACACTTGCCGATGTCAATGGAGATAACAAACCGGATATACTCATAGGCGATGGTACCAATATTGCCGTCTATCAAAACAATTATACTTCCGGGCTGATCTCCGCTAATTCATTTTATGCAGGTACTACTTTTGAGGGCGGCAACAATTCTAATCAATACATCTTCAGTGCCGACATTGATGGCGATAACAAGCCTGAGATTTTGATCCGCCCGCAGGCGGGAGCTGCCTTTTGGGTATATCATAATGAAAGTTTCCCCAGTCCACAGGTTACCTCTCTAACCCCAACGGCTGGCAATGTAGGGAGCTCCGTAACCATTACCGGCAATCTGATGAACACCGGCAATGTGATGAATACCGCCAGTGTGCGGCTCAGCAAAACGCTGGCTTCCTCCAACACGCTTACCAACACCACCGTTACGGCTACAATGCCTTTGGGTGCAAAAAGCGGAGCGCTCTCTATTACCGAGCATGGACTCACAACATCAAAACCATTCAATCTTCTTTTCAATACGAATCGAATCATCAACTCTTCCTCGTTCGGGCCAAGTGTAGATTTTGCACTGAACATAGGTTTGCGCGATGCACTGGAAGTAGCCGATTTTGATGACGATGGCAAAACCGATGTATCAGTCATTGATGGCTATTCTACCGGAAAGATTTTTCAAAACACCGCAATTATTGGTCAGCCTATTTCCTCTTCATCACTCACACAGTTGCCAACCACGTATGGAGCCGCCTATAACATGATTGCGTTTGACATTAATGGCGATGGTAAAGTTGACCTGAACACGGGGGCTTTATTACAAAATACCTCAGCTGGCTCTATTTCTTTTAATCAAGTGTCGACCTCTGTCATTGGTTTTAGTTTTGCATCAAAAGGAGATTTCAACCGTGACGGAAAAATTGATTTGGTTTTGAATTCCGGTGGGGTGTACGAAAACCTCAGCCGCACCGGAGCTTTTACTCCCACCGGGGTTTTTGAAAATTTTGGAGGAGGCAGCATCTATCTTGCCCTTCCCGCTACGGCTTACGGAATAATTGCTTCCGACTTTGATGGAGATGGGTTTGATGATGTCATCTCCGTTCAGCCAACAACCAATAATGTTGCCTACTTTTTGAATACGCAAAAACTGGGGCCTATAACTACGTCAAGCTTTACCGCTCTTACGCCTTCAGCCACTACTGGGTCACAACCTTACGACATTACCGCCAATGACTTTGACGGTGATGGAAAAATAGACCTTGCCATCACCTATTTTAATTCCTCCTTTGTTTCAATCCTGTTGAACACTTCCACTACGGGCAACATCAGTTTTGCAAATACCGATGTGCCGGTGGCCAACAATGGCTATAAGATCACTTCACAAGATCTGGATGGCGATGGCAAAGCAGAAATTGTCATCATCCATCGACCTGGTGTAGGATATGGTTCATTTACAGTTCTCCAAAACAAATGTTCTGTTGGCTCAGTAAACTTCACTGCTACCAATTTTGCGGTTGCACGATATGTTCAAGCCGTAAACATTGCCGACATCAACAGCGATCAAAAGCCTGACATCCTCATTGTAGGAACAGGTGGGGCATCTGCTCCGGCCAATGCCCTGATGGTTTTCCAGAACAACATTGGCGTACCGATGATCACCGTCAACACACAACCTGGCAATACCTCTGTTTGTAATGGATTGACTGCTCAGTTTACAGTGGCAGCATCCGGCACCACCAATATCTCCTACCAATGGCAATACTCCGCAGATGGGGTTGCTGCTTATGCTGACATTACCAACTCTGGCGGATACTCCAACGTAGGCACCTCAACCTTGTCGGTAAACACCACAGGAAATTTTGGTGCCGGCTTCTACCGATGTCGTATTACCGGTGATTTTGCCCCGCAAGTGATCAGCAATGTGGCTACGCTTGGTGTTAATTCCTTGCCTGCTGCCCCCACGGCTACAGGCGCATCGGGCTGTCCCAATTCTTCCGTAACGCTAAACGCATCGGGCGGAAGTAATGGAAATTATATTTGGTATGATGCCACTCAAACTGTTATTGCCGGGCAAAGCAATGCAACATACGCTACACCTCTTCTCAGTACAACTACCAATTATTTTGTGGCCATCACCAATGGCACTTGCACCAGTTTATTAACCGCTGTTACCGCAACGGTTTCATCCAGTGGTTGCTCCGCTCCTGTCATCACTGCTCAACCGTTGGCCACCCAAATTGGCGGAACGGTAACGCTCAATTTAGTGCCACTCATTTCAACCCCCGGCAGCTCGCTTGACCTTGCCTCGCTGCAAATCACTGTGCCGCCCAGCAGCGGGGCGAGTGCCAGCATCAGCCCGGCCGGTGTGCTCACCATCAACTATGCGGGTATCAATTTTTCTGGAACCGAAACGCTCTCCATCAAAGCGTGCGATGTAAACGGCAACTGCAGCACACAACAGTTTTCTATCGAGGTGGCTGGCGATGTGGTCATCTTCAACGGCATCTCGCCTAATGGCAATAATCCGTTGTTGCTGCTGGAGTACATCAATATCCTACCTGATACAAAAATTAATTCAGTTCAGGTCTTCGACCGCTGGCAAAACTTAGTGTGGCACGGCAGCAACTATGAC
>JAFEAL010000003.1 GCA_018266435.1 Bacteroidota bacterium
GGCCTGGCCGATGATGATCGGGCCACTACCTATGATGAGTACGGAGCGTATACTTCTGTCGCGGGGCATAGTGGTTGGATAAAATCCAGCAAAAATAAAATCTGAAAAGGAGGATTTTCAGAATTTCGCGGATTAATTTTTTACCAATAAACAGAACAGCATGAATGAACGGGCGCAAACGCGATAGTTTTTTCTTTCCGGCTTGTTGCCCTATTCACCCATGTAGCTGAAAGTTGCTCTCAATTGCCCTTGATCAGCTTTTGTGCAAAGACTTTATTGGGAACTACGATTCGAACGATGTACACACCGCCTGTAAGGGCAGAAACCGGTAAACTGATTTCCAGGTGATTGCTTGCTGTAGAAATATCCTGATCGTGTACCACTTGGCCGAGTGAGTTAACCAATAAAAGCCTGGCCTCAGATAAGTCTTGTTCGTCTATCACAATCTGAAGAAAAGAATTACTGACCGGATTGGGAAAAACGGTGATACCGGCAGCCTGATTTTCAATGGCTGTAACAACGGAAATAGAATTTGATTTTGTATCCGAGCAGCCATTGGCTGCCACTACCGTCAGTTTAACGGTATAATTTTGAATAGAGGTGTATTGATGCGTGGGATTTTGAATAGTACTGCTTTGGTTGTCGCCAAAACTCCAGTTCCAGCTTGTTGCATTGGTGCTTTGGTCGTTAAAGGAAATGGGTGTATAGATTTTTAAATCGCCTACGGTAGAAAAATTAGCCGTAGGCTTGGGTTTTACGCTTACCGTAACTGTATCAGAAAGTGACGAGCAACTGAGGGTATTGTTTTTCACTTTTACGGCATACTTGCCGGCTGTTGTTACGGTGATGGTGTTGTTCTTGCTCCCCGTATTCCAAATCGTAGAATCATCTTTTGCCACTGAAAGTAAGACCGAATCTCCCTGACAAAGTATGGGCGAGCGCGAACTAAAAATACGAGGGTTAGCTTTTACCGTTGCTTTCATAGATGAGCGAACGCTTCCGTATGAATGGTCGGCATTAGAAACAAAGAAAGTGGTATCATTAATTAAATTGCCGGTAGTGTATTGTGTTCCTGTAAAAAAAGGCGAGCCACCTGTAAACGATTTGTACCAATTAATTTTAGTTGCGCCCGTGGCATTCAGGGTTGCTGTTGAGTTATAACAAGTAGCCACCGAGTCAGCCGTGGGCCGGGCGGCCTTCAGCATATAGTTATAAACCGTATCGGCATATCGTGCCGACTTTTGCAAGTCTGATAAATTGTTGGCGGCATGTAAAGCAAAAGCCACAGTTATTGTTTGCCCGGCCGGAATGGTGAGTGGGCCGGTTGAAACCACATGGCTGATATCATCACCACCGGTTTTTAAAAGACCGGCTTGAATACGTTCTCGGCCACTTCCTATCGTTGCTGAAATGGTTGTGAATTTTTGTGCTTTTGTAAAATTGCTTGATGTTGCATTGTATAGCCCCCAGGGATTATTGGCTAACGTAGCATCATTATCAATGGCATAATAACCGGGCGAAGCGGTAGAACCGGTAAGCAGTTGAATGCCTGCATACGGCAAGGTAGATGGCTGTGCGGCAAACGCATAACCCATGTTATTGTTATTATCCCAACTGGCTTGATCATGCTGCCCGTTAGCGCTGATATCCCAATCAGCAAAAATGCCAAAGTAAAATTGATTCAATGTGCTGGTTGTGGGGTTGTTGAGTTGATATTCCAGTATCACAAATTTGTTGTACGAAGAGTCTTGCCACACCAGGCTGCGATAATCTATTTTTACTTGCTGTGCCGATGGGGTTATGGAATTTGAAAACTCTCCAAAAATTTCAGAATAGGATCGTGTGCCGGGCTGAATTTGTTTGATTGAAGCTGTAGAAGAAAAATCCTGATCAAACGTTCCGTTCAACCCCCTCACATTATTAAGCAAGTTAGTGGCTGAAGTGCCCATGATCAGCCCCATTTCATAAAGCATGGAATTTTGTTCAAACACAAAACCTGAACCTTTTGCCTGGTTTTGTGTATCGCCAAAGCCTACCCGTCCAATTGAGGTCATTGTAGTAGTGATCTTGTTAGCGTTTACATCTATGTATGAAGGGTTGATCACCAATGTAACATATTGATAATCGGAGTAACTTCCGTCTGAATAAGTAATTAAAAAAGTGGCCTGCACATCCTGAGGTGTATAGGCGCTTACGGTTATTTCAAATGGGGCAAGGCTATTGGTAAAGGTAGCCCCACCGGCAATGGTTCCTGGCGAGATAGTGCTTTTGGTAACCTTTACATACAGCGAGTTGGTACTTACTGAAATCTGTGCTCCGGGTGAGGTGCTTTGTAAAAAATTTTTGAAATCCATCACTAAGAAAGCTTTGTCTCCGGGTGCGGGAGCTGAACCGGTTGCATTCACTAATTTTGGATTACTCGCACGGATAGATGGTAAACTCAAAGTCAATGCACGGTACACATCCAACCGACCTAACCCTAATTGGTTGGTTCTTGAAGAGTTAGCCGCATACAAAGCCGATGCATTGGCCGAAACGCGAATCTGTTCACCTACTTGTGAGGCCGTGAAAGTCGGATTTTGAGCCCACACCAAAGCCGCTGCCCCCGAAGTGATGGGTGCCGAAAAGGAGGTTCCGCTTACGGTGCCACCATTGGTAGAGGTTGTGTAGGTGTTATTGTATTGGGTAGTAAAAATACCTACGCCTGGTGCGGCAATATCTACGGTAGTTCCGTAGTTTGTAAAATACGCAGCCACATCATTTTGGTCTGTGGCCGATACGGAGATAACATTGTCATAAGCCGCAGGATAACTCGGTGTGCTTTTTCCGGAGTTTCCCGCAGAAGCAATAATCAAACAATTTTGATCCAGTACCATTGAGTTGATAATTTCCTGAACGATCTGGCTTTGACCCGATCCACCAAACGAGCAATTGATAATCCCCCGGATATTGTGCCGATGAAAAAGATCGGCTGCATACATCATACCCAGCAGTGTGGCGTACTCAGATCCGCTCGTTACTTTTTGATTATCGCCTGTCTGCTTGGTAAACAGAAGTTTTGTTTTAAACCCAACCCCGGCAATACCGGTTGAATTATTGGTGCTGGCACTGGCACAACCCGCCACCCACGTGCCATGACCTAAATCACCTATATTGGTTTGGGCAGGCGTTGGATTCATTGAGGGATTGTTATCTCCGTATTTTTGAGGCGTATAGTCTGGCTGATAGATATTTGCCGTATCCGCCCCAATAAAATCCCAGCCTTGGTAATCATCGATAAAGCCATTGCCGTCATCATCTATTCCATTCACCGGATCCCATTTATTTTTAAAAAGATTAGGAGCCAAATCCGGATGACCCAAATTTCCACCGGTATCAACAATGGCTATGACCACTGTTGTGTCTCCTTGTGTAATGTCCCAAGCTTTATATGCATTGATTAACGGCAGGTAATATTGGTTGGCCAACAACGGATCATTGGGTGTAAAATCATTGGTTTGCATTTTGTATTCAGGCTCTACGATTTCAAAGTACCCCGTTGCATACAGTTTGTTGATATACTCTTCCATATTTTGAGAAGGGTCAAATGCAACGACAAAGTATTTAGAAATATCTACGACCGGTGCACTGGAGCGAGCTGACGCGCGTTGAATCATCGCTTGTGTGGCTATTTGATTCACCTGAAGAACTGCCACCTCTTTGATCTGAGCCGATGTATTTGAAGAAAGCGAGGTCAGTTGATTTTTATATTCATTTTTTACTTTTACCAGCACCCTGCCGCTCATATACTTTGCCCCTGCGGGCATCTTAAACTGTTTTTGTATTTTGTTTTGTGCGCTGGCCGATAACGCCCAAACCGCAAGCAGAAGAGTAAAAAAATTTTTCATATCCATTCTTACTTCAGTAAGAATGCAAAATACTGAATTAATTTTGTTGGGTAAAAGGTGGGGAAATCTGCAAAAAATAAAAGCCACCCAATCACAGCAAATGATTAGGCTCAGCCTTATTGTTTTTTTAATATCAACTCCTTCTGAAAATAAAAATCAACGCGAAGATTTTGCTACCTCTTCTACTTTATTCCAAACCCTAAACATATTTTTATAACAGATTTTCTCAATGTCATCATCGGAATAACCACGCTTGAGCAAACGATAAATCAGGTTAGGGTATTTTGAAGGGTTTTCAAGACCTGTGGGCAACATACCGTCCACGCCATCAAAATCAGACCCAAAAGCCACATGGTCTATGCCTATCAATTTTACAACGTGGTCAATGTGGTTGGCAATTACTTCAATATCTACTTCGGGAGCAGGATGTTCTTTTTTGTATTGAGCCATAATCTGCCGGGCAGCCGGGTCAAAGAATTTCAAATTTTTTTCTTTCAATATCGCTCCGATTGTCTTGAATGACCGGGCTTGGTAATTAGCTGTAGCTGAATCTACAAAGGCCGTATAAAAATTGATAGACATTACTCCGTCATTTTCGCCCAGCTTTTTTATCATGTCATCGGTCATGTCTCTGCGGACGGTAGGTGCAAAATACCGGCACGATGAGTGCGAGGCAATGCACGGTGCCTTGCTCAACTTCATCACCTGATAAAACGTACTGTCGTCCACGTGCGAAATGTCAACCATGATGCCCACGCGGTTCATTTCTTGTACTACTTCTTTTCCAAACGGACTCAGTCCGTTCCATTTAGCTGAGTCACCTGACGAATCGCAGATATGGTTGTTTTTGCTGTGTGTAAGCGTAATGTAGCGAACTCCTTTGTCGTAAAAGTATTTTACATTTTTAATGT
Organism: Bacteroidota bacterium; assembly: GCA_018266435.1. Taxonomy (GTDB): domain Bacteria; phylum Bacteroidota; class Bacteroidia; order Cytophagales; family Cyclobacteriaceae; genus ELB16-189. Next base: position 4,799 of record JAFEAL010000003.1, read on the forward strand.
CATTGCCGATTGGCGCTCCATTTTCCATGCCCATGGGCAATGAAATTTTCCCGGCCTTGAAGTTGGCCTCTACATCTGCGGGAGTTTTAGCCAAAGCAAATTTATCGGGCAGCAGTCGTGCAATATCAAATACATAGCTCATCAGCGAATCGGCCAATCCCTTGCCGTAATCTGGCTTTTTTTGATATTCAGAAGGAATATAAATGGACATGAATGGGGCTGTGAGTCCTCCTTTCATAGCGCGTTCATAATCAAATTCTCCCCGGTTGGTTTTTACGATCAGGTTAATGCTGTCGGTTGTCCAGTGGATGGACTTCAGACGTTCGGGCAAATCTACATGGCCATCTGTAATGATGAATCGGTGGGCCAGTTCATCGGCATGTTTTTGCAATTGCTCATCACTGGCGGTTTCGTTTTGCTTTTTTTCAGAACAACTGAACAACCCTAAAGTCATTAACAGCAAGGAGATAACGTATTTCATAGAAATATTTTTTTGTGAAGGTAATAGCAAAAGCTATATACTGATCGGTATTTTTGAATCTTTTGATGAGCGGAAAATTAATTACCCGGGCACAGTTAGCCTTGCGAAATGGCCAGGACAAACCCGAAGTGTGGATTGCTTACCTGGGAAATGTATATGACGCAACTGAATCACGCCTGTGGCGGCAAGGCAAACACTATGAGCATTGGGCCGGTCAGGATCTGACTGATGAGTTAAAAGATGCCCCGCATACCGAAAAAGTCTTTGAGCGGCTTGCCCTCATCGGAAAATTAATTGATTGATCAGGTGGTTAATACTTTCACCATCTTTATCAAATCGCTTTCAGAATTATAAAGGTATGGGGCCACGCGCAGGGCATTGCCACGCACCGAAACCGAGATGTTATTTTTTTTCAACTTCGCCCGCACCTCTTGAATGACTTTGTGTTGGGGTAACCGTACACCAAATAAATGATGCCCCCGGTGTTTTTCATCTTCAACCCAATAACCGGCTTCACGCAATTTGTTAATTGACAACGCTGAAATTTTCCGGCAGTATTGTTGAATACGTTCCGGCTTCCATTGATTAATTTGTTTCAGCGCGGCCGTCATCATTGGCACTAAAATAAAATTGCTGCGTTCGCCTACATCATAGCGCAAAGCTCCCGGTTGGTAGTTTTCTTCGTAATTGACTAAGCCCGAAAAATCTTCACTGTTTTTGCGGGTGATCCAGTTTTCTTCAATGGGTTGTCCCTGATCAAAATAATTTCCGTAATAAGCTAAGCCCATGGAATATGGCCCGAGCAGCCACTTATATCCACCGCACACAAGCACATCGGGCTGAATCGCTTGAACATCAAAAGGCAATGCCCCCACGCTTTGTGTGCCATCAATGATTAAAAGCGCACCCACCTCGCGGCTGCGTTTTCTGATTTGTGCTAAATCAAACTTGGTTCCGTCAGCCCAGTGCACATGGCCAAGTGCAACCAACCTGGTGTTTGTATCGATGGCTTCTAATATCCGCTCGTTCCATATTTTTCCACGGTCGGCAAAAGACGAAGGCGGGGAAATTGTTTTGATCGTGGCACCGGTTTCAGTGGCCAAGTTCATCCACGTGTAAACATTGCTGGGGAATTGTTCGGCTGCGATGATCAGATTCTCACCCCTGTTCATTTTCAAGTTCTTAGCAGCATTGGCCAGTCCGTACGATGCCGAGGGAATGATGGCTATTTGTTTTTTGTCTTTTACATTAATTAGTTTAGCAAACTCTGAACGCAACTGATCTGCTCCAATAAAAAAATCTGCCGGTTTAATCATGGCCGGATTTTTTTTGGAAGCTATGCCTACGATACCGGCCTTCTCCACCGATTTTAAAAGTGGAGACATGTAGGCGCAGTTAAGATACGTTGATTTTGCCGGAAGGCTGAATTTTTTTCGTTGATTGATTAGCATATTAAAAATTTATGACCGTGGTTTTATAGCCCAGATTTGTAAATTCTTTATTTGGCAAGTGGTTACAATAACATTGACTTATGCAATTAACCTGAAAAGAGATTGTCATGAAAGTGCCCGCTCAAAATTTTAAGGGGATTGAGTATGTTCAAATTTCTTCTTTACCCAAAGAGCAAGAAAAGTTGATTTGGAAATCCATTTCATACAAATCAATCATCATTATCCTCAAAGAAAAAGAACTGATCAACGACTGCCTGCAATACCAGCATTATCTTTTCTGGTATGAAAATGTTTACAAAGCCAAAGTGGGGGAGTTGAAAAATCAAGACCTTGTGGCTGCTTAGTTACTCAGTTGGATAATTTTTTCTTAGCTAAAAGGTAGTCGCTCCATAACTCGTGCAAAATTTCTGAGGCTGGTTTAATCTTCTTTACAAATACTGCCCCCTGACCGATTTCTAATTCGCCTTCTTCCAGATTGCCTTCAAAAATTCCGTGCTTTGCGCGCCCTTTGCCCAGTAGCTTTTTCAATTCTTCGGCCGAAGCTCCGGACTTTTCCGCTTCAACAATTTTTTGATAAAAATTATTCTTGATCAGCCTCACCGGGGTAAGTTGTTTGAGTGTAAGCCTGGTTTCTCCCTCGGTTGAATTTGCCACCCTGTTTTTGTAGTTGTCATGGGCAGATGATTCTGCACTGGCCGCAAAGCGAGTACCTACCTGCACACCGCTTGCGCCCAATGCTTCAGCCGCCAACACAGCACGGCCAGAGGCAATTCCTCCTGCAGCAATCACCGGGATTTTTACCGCATCGCACACCAGCGGTACTAAACACAATGTTGTTGTTTCTTCGCGCCCGTTGTGGCCACCGGCTTCAAAACCTTCGGCCACTATGGCGTCTACACCTGCTTCTTCACTTTTTTGAGCAAAGGAAGCACTCGATACCACATGTGCTACGGTTATGCCTCTATTTTTTAGAAACGCAGTCCAGGTTTTAGGATTACCAGCCGAGGTAAAAACGATTTTTACTTTTTCATCTACGATCACTTCCATCAGGCGATCAATTTCAGGGTAGAGCAACGGCACATTCACGCCAAACGGATTCGCAGTTGCTTGTTTGCATTTTTGAATATGCTCGCGCAACACATCGGGGTGCATTGAACCGGAGCCAATTAACCCCAGGCCGCCTGCATTACTAACAGCCGAAGCGAGCCTCCACCCGCTGCACCATACCATGCCCGCCTGTACGATGGGGTATTGAATGTTAAAAAGTTTTTGAATAGAAAATGCCACCCCTAAAAATAAAGGAAATAACGGTTTATCGGCTTGGTTTTCTGATCCTTGTAAAATGTGCTGCTACTCAGGCCCGAAAAGTATAGTTTGGAGTTGTCCACAAACCTTGAATTGAAAAAAATGCATCTAATACATTGATTATCAAATATTTAAAATTAAATTTTGACTTAATGTTGATAAGTGTGAGATTTTGTGGAATTCTTATTTGCAAAATTATAACTCTTTGGATTCTACCTATTTAAACATTTTATTTCGCCAATCTTACCTGTAGATTTGAGCTCAGTTCTGCAACTTCACAGACTCCTTCTATGAAATATATACTGGCCTCTATTTTCTCATTTATACTCCTTTCGGCATCGGCTCAACAGATGGCCTCCTTAAAAGACCTTCAAAAAATCATGGATGAACCCGGGCGTATCAAAGTAATTAATTTTTGGGCTACCTGGTGTGGACCCTGTATCAAAGAATTGCCTTACTTCGATGAAATACATCGTAAAAACAAAAATGTAAGCATACTGTTGGTCAGCATGGATTATGATTTAGATCCTAACCCTGAAAAAGTAAAGCGATTCATCGCACGAAAAAAAATACTGTCGCCTGTGGTTATCCTGACTGAAGAAAACCCGAGCGGCTGGATCGATAAAATAGATAAAAATTGGAGCGGGGCCTTGCCGGCAACAATAATCATCGGGGCATCCGGAAAAAGAAAACTGATACAGGGTGAGCTCAAAAAAGACGAACTTGAAAAATACATCAACGAAGCCAGTCAATAGCATGAAGCAAAAATCCATTCTGTTTTTATTCACTCTCCTCTTGAGCCTGTCGGGCTGCGGAAAAAAAGAGACTATTCTGATTACCAATGAAAACAAACGTGAGGTGCTGGAGAAGTACGGAAAAGAAAACACTGAAAAAAAGGTAGTGATTAAAACTGATTTTGGTGTCATCAAAATCAGGTTGTATGACGAAGCTCCCCTTCACCGGGCTAATTTCATTAAACTAATTAAAGACGGGTATTATAATGACCGTGCCGAATTTTACCGGGTAGTAGAAAAATTTGTGGTACAGGGCGGTGTGCCTATGAAAAAATTAGATTACACCATTCCGGCTGAGATTAATCCTAAATACTATCATAAAAAAGGAGCGGTAGCCATGGCACGGTTGGATGAAAACAATCCGGAGAAAGAATCATCGTCAACTGAATTTTATATCGTGCACGGAAATAAATATGCCGATTGGGAATATGCCGAAGAAGAAAAAGAGTTAGGGCTGCATTTGCTGCCCGAGCAAAAACAAATTTATACAACCCTGGGAGGCGAAATGTCGTTGGATAGCCAATACACAGTGTTTGGCGAAGTAACCGAGGGGCTGGATGTGGTTGACCGGATTGCTGTAGTCAGAACATATTCTGAGAAACCTTATCAAAAAGTGTCGTTCGAAATCAAGGTTGAAAACTAAAATATAATAAGATGAAACTGCTATTTTCATGGTTGGTCATAGGCTTGATCAGTTTGTCATTTACATTCAAAAAAGGATATGACGTGGGGGATCTTGTCACGGATTTTAAACTAAAAAATGTGGACGGTAAACTGGTGTCGTTGGCCGATTACCAAAATGCAAAAGGATTTATCATCATTTTCGATTGCAATACGTGCCCGGTTTCCAAAGCTTACAATGCACGCATCCTTGCCTTGGGTAAAAAATATCCAGAGTTGGGGTTCCCTGTAATTCTTATCAACCCTAACTCGCCTGAGCTTTCTGAGGGTGACTCTTACCCGGCCATGGTGAAATATGCCAAAGAAAAAAAATACCCTTTTCCGTATTTGTACGATGAGTCGCAAGAGACCATTCGACAGTTTGGGGCCACTAACACCCCGCATGTGTTTGTGCTGAACAAAACCAGCGAAGGCCTGAGGGTGGCTTACATCGGTGCTATTGATGATAACACGCGCAATGCATCGAAAGCATCCAGCCATTTTGTAGAAGATGCAGTAAATGATTTGCTGGCCGGCCGTGAAGTGACTACTCCTAAAACCAAGGCCATTGGTTGCTCGGTAAAACTTAAAAATTCTTAGGCAGTCAAAACTGTCTGTTGATCAAGCTCTCAGTGAACTTACGCAAGGAGTTCGTTTTTTCTTTTTTTGAAATCAGATCCAACTGGTTAAGCCCTTCATTAAAATAGTGATCGATCTCGCGCCTGACAATTTCAGGCACGCTCAGTTCGTTATAAATTTCTGTTACCGAGCTGATTTTTTCGAGAGGGTTCATATTTTTTTCTTTGATGCAGTTTTTTAATTTGATTTTTTGATTCCCCTCGGCCAGTTCCAATGCCTTCAATAATAAAAATGTTTTTTTATTGGCCACAATGTCTCCGCCAATTTGTTTGCCTAATTTATCCTTGTCGGCAAAAACATCGAGCCAGTCATCTTTCAGTTGAAATCCGATACCCGCATTGATGCCAAAATTCCGCAACAAGCGTTGATCCTCCTGGGGCGCCCCGGCCAGGATAGCTCCCAGCTCAAGGCTGAAGCCCAACAGCACGGCAGTTTTACGTCTGGTCATTTCAATGTATTCGTCTTGGGTTACATCTTCCCGTGTTTCAAACTCCATATCCCACTGCTGGCCTTCGCATACTTGAGCCGCACAACGATTGAATGTTTTCAGCACCTGCTTCAGCATAGAATCTTCTATGCCTAAGAACAAGTCATACACGCTCACTAACATCACATCGCCCGAAAGAATGGCTGTATTGGTGTTCCATTTTTCATGCACCGTGGCTTTGCCTCTGCGCAAAGTGGCGTTATCCATGATGTCATCGTGCATGAGTGTAAAATTGTGAAACGCCTCTACCCCTACCGCATACGAAACAATTTTTTCAGCGTCTTCTTTATAAAGAGAGTACGACAGCAGGGTCAGCAATGGTCGCAACCGCTTGCCGCCAATGTTCATGATGTAGCGAATGGGTTCATACAACGAATCTGGTTCGTTGCCAAATTTTTGTTTGCTGATTTCTTTTTCAATCAGTGCAAGGTAATGTTCTACCATTCTTCTTGTTGCTCAAAAGTCAAATCAATAGTTCGTCTGTCGATGTCTGTTTTTTTAATTCGCACTTGCACTGCATCGCCCAGGCGATAAATTTTATTCCGTCTCCGGCCAATAACACGGTAGTTGCGTTCATCGTATTCATAAAAATCGTCTTTCATGTCAGCCAGGCGCACCATGCCTTCGCATTTCGTTTCCACTATTTCTATGAAAATTCCAAAATCAGTTACTCCTGTAATAATGCCCTCATACATTTTATCATCGGCCAGGCTCATGAACTCCACTTGTTTGTATTTGATAGATGCCCGCTCAGCATCCGCTGCTCTTTTTTCACGCTCGCTGCTGTGAATGCATTTCTCTTCGTATTCGCTTTTGTCCACAGATTTTCCTCCATCCAAATAGTGTTGCAGCAAGCGGTGTACCATCATGTCCGGATATCTTCTGATGGGTGAAGTAAAATGAGTATAGTGGTCAAAGGCTAATCCAAAGTGTCCTTTGGGGTCGGTGGTGTATTTCGCTTTGGCCATTGCCCGAACGGCCAACGACTGCAACACATTTTGTTCAGGCTTGCCTTCAATTTCGTCCATCAATTTGTTTAATGATTTTGAAATGTTGTGATCTTCTGTATTTATTTTGTGCCCAAACTGTTTGGCAAACAAAGAGAAGTCTCGCACCTTTTCGGGGTCGGGTGATTCGTGGATGCGGTATACGAACGTATTTTTGCCCTCGCTTTTTTTCATTTTATAAATATACGTGGCCACTGCCCGGTTGGCGAGCAGCATAAAATCTTCAATCAGTTTATGCGCATCTTTTCTGATTTTAGGGATGACTGCCAGTGGTTTACCTTTTGCATCGAGTTTGAATTTTACCTCGGCCGTTTCAAAATTTACTGCGCCTTTTGCAAAGCGTTCTTTGCGCAACAAAAGCGCCAGCGAGTTAAGTGTCTTCATTTCCCCGGCAAACTTTCCGCTGCCTGTTTCAATAACTTCCTGGGCTTGCTCATAGGTAAACCGGTGGTCGGAGTGGATGACTGTACGGCCAAACCATTCGTTGATAATTCTGGCCCGGTTGTCCATTTCAAAAACGGCTGCAAATGTGAACTTATCTTCATTTGGGCGCAGTGAGCAAAGACCATTGCTCAATTTTTCTGGCAACATAGGCACGGTGCGGTCAACCAGATAAACGGAGGTGGCGCGATCATAGGCATCGTCATCAAGTACTGTTCCTGATTTTACATAGTGTGTAACATCAGCAATGTGCACCCCAATTTCGTAGTTGCCATTCTCTAATTTTTTGAATGAAATGGCATCATCAAAATCTTTGGCATCTTCCGGGTCGATGGTAAAAGTTAATACATCGCGAAAATCTCTGCGTTTATTGATTTCTTCTTTTAATATTTCTTCGCTGATTTTTTCTGATTCTCGTAATACATTGTCAGGAAAACAAAACGGTAAGTTAAACTCAGCCATGATGGAATGAATCTCGGCTTCATTTTCGCCAGCTTTGCCCAGAATCTCAATAATTTTTGCTTCCGGGTTTTTATCACCTTCGGGCCAACGGGTTACTTCAAACAGAACTTTGTCATTGTGTTTTGCTCCACGAATGTTTTCGGGATAAACAAAAAAATCAGTATGAATTTTTTTGAAGTCAGGAATGATGAAGGCATAATTTTTAGAGAGTTCTACGCGGCCTACAAACCGGTTTCGGGTTCGTTCCAAAATTTCGGTTACTCTTCCTTCGGTATGGCCGTTCGATTTTTTGTGAAGTACCTCCACCGCTACTTTATCTCCGTGAATGGCTCCGTTCAGGTCGCGCGTGTGGATATAAATGTCTTTTACCCCTTCGGTGCCAGTAACTGCGTAGGCAAAGCGCGGGTTGACATGATCGATGATGCCAGTAAGGGTTTTTGATTTTTGCGCAGTGGTGAAACTGCCATTGGAGAGTTGCCTGATGGTGCCCTCATCCAGCAAAGATTCGAGCACATCAGAAACTTCGTTTACAGCAAATTTGTTTTTTGCACCGGTCTTACGGGCAATTTGTTTGAAGTCAAATGCTTTTCCGGGCGCTTCATTTAACAACTTAACAACGGATTTGTAAAAAGAGCTTTTTTGTTCTTTTTCTTTCCTTGATTTTTTTTCTTTAAATTTTTTCTTTGACATGATTAACAAATTGTGACCATCTCCTGCTTTAGTGAACAACGAGTCAATGTTTTATTATTGTTTTGTTGTTTGAGTAATTGCCGTAATTTTTTATGTGAGCATTACCTTGCGAAGCGGTACCTGCTGTTTTTTTAATATTCAGTCAGCATTCAGGGTGATAAAGGTAACTGAAATTCATTCGGCTTTTTACCTCAGGTTGAATGAATTATATTTTCTTCGCTAATGATTGGTAGGTTTTTCATCTTCAAATACAATTGGGCTATTGCCACTACATCGGCCACACAATACTCGGTGATCTTCGGCAGGTTTTTTTCTTTGTAATACACTTGGCTTACCATCGAGCCATCCATCGTTCCTTTGCTGCTGGGTATGCCAAACAATGCAAGCAATAAATCCAAGGATGTGTAGTGTTTGTAGTCGCCAAACTTCCACAGCTCCATGGTGTCAAGGTGGGGTACTTTCCATTTTTCTAATCCGGAAATATTGAGCACAGGCGGAAGAGATATTTCATTTACCAGCATTCTGCGACATAGATAAGGGAAATCAAATTCTTTTCCGTTGTGTGCGCACAATTTAGTTTTGTTGGGGTCTGCTTTTTCTACCAGTGTTTTAAAATCGCTCAACAACCTATTTTCATCATGGCCAGAAAAGGCTTTTGTTTTCAGAACCATTTCATTTTTTTCATTGTGAGAAAATTTTGCAATGGCAATGACTATGATTTTGCCAAATTCGGCATAAATACCCGCCCGCTGATGAAACAATTCTTCATCCGTTTGGCCTTCTTCCCGCTTAAAGAAACTGGCCTTGCGTGCCCATTGAGTCTTAAAACGTTCGCTGAGTTGATGATAGTTCTCTACCACACCAACGGTTTCAATGTCAAGAAAAAGAATGTCGCGCAGTTCGGTAAGCATATTTTTTGAGAGTGATTAGCCGCTTTTATAAATGACGGTATGCCTCTTGGTTAGTTATTGATAATTATTTCTTTCAATTCGGTAATAACGGCTGGTACGTTTTTATCCTTAAATATTTTGTTATAGTTGCCTACATCGTTGACAAGAATGGTCTGCATTTCTTTTTTGTATTTACTCCAATCGATCTGTACATCGTTCAACCGGGCTTTCACGCCTTGTGTGATACGCGGGTCGTGGGCATCCACAGCTCCGCGTACTTGTAAGAATTCGGCATTGAGTTTATTTCTGTAATTGATTACATCTTGAAAACTTTTGGACCGCGTTTCGATCAAATTAGATTCCCATTGGTCAATTTTTTTGACAATCTCTTTGCCTGATTGGATCAGTTCTTTTGCACTCGGTTCATTTTTTAACAGTTCGTTGTAATTCTCAATCTGTTTTTTCACTTTACGCATACTATTGATTGAATTGTGCATTTCTTTCACGGCATCATCCATTTGCGAAAGTAACTGCTGCTGTATCTTCCAGTCTTCGGGTTTTATTTGTAATCGAGGGTCAGCTATGAGATCGAGTTGTGTTTCTGAGATTTCATTTTTGAATTTCATCACTGCTTTATAGTGGCCGGGAGCAACGCGGTACCCACTCAAGTCACCATAAATAAATGAGCCTGGCAAATCAGGTAATGCTTCGGTGCGAAAATCCCATGCAAAGCGATTCATCCCGGCATCAGCCGGCAACAATGAGGGAGGGGGCACATTTCCAGGCTTGGCATTTTCATCTTTCTTATTGGTGTACTTACGAATGATTTTGCCATCCGTATCAAAAATTTCAAGTGATAGTTTATTGGTATCAGCTTTTTCTTTTAGGTAATAGGTGATAATCACACCATTCATCGGGTTTTGTCCGGTGCCGGGGGGCACTTCCATCCATGACGGAGAAAAACTGGTGAGGCGAACGGTAGGCTTAGGCTGATAAATTTTTAAAGCATCAGAGAAGTTACCTTTGGATTGTTGAATGAGGGCCAGATCATCTAAAATCCAAAAGGCGCGTCCGGCTGTTGCGGCTACCAAGTCGTTGTCGTGAATGATCAGGTCAGTAACTGGCACTACGGGCAAATTCAGTTGCAATTTGTTCCAGCTCATCCCATTATTGTATGAAACGTAAAATCCCCGCTCAGCTCCAGCATACAACAACCCTTTTATTTTTTTGTCTTCGCGCACTACTTTGATGAAATCATCGGCATCTATGCCAACGCCAGATTTTGTCCATGACTTTCCATAGTCAGTTGACTTGTAAACCATGTTGCCGTAATCATTGAATTTATACCGCGATGCGGAGATGTAAACTGTTGCTTTATCGTGTGGTGAAACTTCAATGGAGTGGATCATGCACTCGGGCAATCCTGCCGGAGTAATGTTACTCCATGTTTTGCCGTCATCTTTGGTAAGATAAACCAACCCACAATCGCTGCCAGTGTAAATCACTCCTTTTTCTAAAGGCGATTCGATGACATAATATATCGTATTGTAGTTTTCTCCGCCAGCACCTTCGTTGGTAATGGGGCCACCCGATATATTTTGTTTAGAGGTATCGTTGCGTGTTAAGTCAGGGCTGATTACATCCCAGCGAATGCCGCCATCTACTGATTTGAACAAAACATTTCCTGCGTGATATAAAGTTTTTGGATCATGAGGAGAGTTGATCAGTGGTGCGTTCCAATTGAAACGATACTTCATGTCTTTGGGGGCATAGGCTAAGTTGGTAGCCGGGTACTCTTGAATATTTTTTAATTCATTGGTGCGCAAATCAAGTACATCAATTAAGCCCTGGTAGCACCCGCCATAAAATAATTGCGGGTTGTTGGGATTATCAAACGCAATCCATGCGCTTTCGCAGCCCGGGCCAATCAGCCAATCTTTGATGGTGATGCCCATGCCGTTGGTGCGGCTGGCAATCATGACCGAAGTATTGTCTTGCTGCCCTCCGTACACCCAATAAGGAAACCGATTATCAACATTTACCCGATAGAACTGAGCGGTGGGTTGGTTGTCTAAACTAGACCATGATTTGCCATTGTCAAACGAAATTTCAACACCACCGTCATCGGCAATGGCCTGGTTGGTGTTGTCATTCGGATTAATCCAATAATCGTGTGTATCTCCATGCGCAATGGGCACGTTATGAAAAGTTTTGCCTCCGTCAATGGATTTCATCGCTGGAGAATTCAGTACATACAGTGTGTTTTCATTTTGCGGATCGGCAAAAACTTCCATATAATACCAACTACGCGAGGTAATGTTTTGATCATTGGTTTGCTGTGTCCATTTTTTTCCGCCATCATCCGAGCGGTACAATCCGGCTTTTGTCTTCTCTGCTTCCACAATGGCATACACTTTATTGGGATTAGCCCGCGAAACACTCAACCCGATTTTTCCCATTTCTTTGGGAAGTCCTTCAATAATTTTGTTCCACGACTCACCTCCATCGATTGATTTCCAAACAGAGGAGTGAGGCCCGCTTTCCACTTTCCAGGGAAGTCGCCTATGTTGCCACATCGCAGCGTAAAGCACACGCGGGTTGGTTACATCTAAACTCAATGAACTTGCTCCGGTGTTTTCATCTACATACAAAGTTTTTTTCCAAGTCTGCCCTCCGTCCATTGATTGATAAATTCCGCGATCTGCACTTGCTCCGTGTACAGGGCCTTGCGCGGCTACCCAGATGATATCCGGGTTGTTTGGGTGAATTACAATATCACTGATATGTCTGGTTTTTTCCAGGCCAATATTTTTCCAGGTTTTACCACCATCATTAGATTTATAAACTCCGTCTCCATAGCTGGTCATTACCCCGCGCACAGCGTGCTCGCCTGTGCCTACATAAATTACGTTGGGATCAGAAGGGCTGACAGCAATGTCTCCGATTGAACCTACTTTAAAAAAACCATCCGAAATATTTTTCCATGAAAGGCCTCCGTTTTCGGTCATCCAAACACCGCCACCAGTATAGCCCGCGTAATAAATGTTCCGGTTCAGCGGATGACCAGCAATAGCATTAGCGCGGCCTCCTCGCCCCGGGCCGATGTTGCGCCACTTCAAGCCTTTGTAATTATCGGCATTGAACAAGTTAGCGGGTTCTGTTTTTTGTTTTGATTTTTGGGCGGATGAACTGAAGCAAATGAGTAATCCGAGCATGAAGATGAGTATTCTGTTCATGGCTAAAGGTTTTAGCCTAATGTAAAAAAAATGCCAAGAACTAAAAAGAGAAATCTCTATCGGTTTTGTAGGTTCCGGATGGCTTTTTGAAAATGATTCTTTATGGCATGGCCGTTTTGATGATGCCCTTCTTTCACAATCCACTGACCATTTACAATTGTGCCCAGCACCCGGCTCGAATCGCATGTATAAACAATGGTGGCCAGTCTGTTTTTATCGATAGTATCGGCCAATAGGTGCGAATTGGATTTGTAAACTACGGCATCAAAAGGTTTTCCCGTTTCAAAAAAATGTTGCGTAAAAATTCCCATTGCTTTTCTTCCTGAAGAAACTGATTCATTCACAAGGTATGAAGCGGCATCGCCTTGAAACGTGTTGCGCTTGTTGGTGATTAACCGCTGCCGGTAATCAATCATTCTGAATTCTTCTAACGGGTTTAATCCAATATGACTATCTGTGCCGATGCTCCAATGCCCACCCAGTTTTACATACTCCTTCATTCTGAAAATTCCATCTCCCAGATTTCCTTCGGTGCTCGGACATAAAACAACGTTGGCTCTTGATTTTGCTAATTTTTTTAATTCATCGTCATTCAAATGGGTTGAGTGAACCAGATGAAAGCGATCATCGACCGGTAAATTTTCCAGCAACCACTGCATCGGGCGTTTGCCACAATGCGCCAGGCAATCATTCACTTCTTTTTTTTGTTCAGATACGTGAAGGTGAAAGGGTAAATTTCTAGGCCCTTTGTCGAAGGTTATTTGGATATCAGGCAAATCTACTGCCCGTAAGGAATGAACACTGAACCCAAGCGATGCGTTTTCATAATTTTTTAAAACAGTTTTTGATGCATCAAGTAATTTAAAATAATCTTCTACTGTTGTTGAAATAAATCTCCGTTGTCGTGGCTGGGGTTCTTGTCCAAAATTTCCTTTTTGATAAAAAACCGGTACGAGTGTAATTTTTATTCCGGCAGTTTTGGCAGCGGCTACCAGACGCTCGCCCATTTCGGCAAGATTGGAGTAGGGCTTACCATTTTTGTCGTGATGTAAATAATGGAATTCTGCCACGCTGGTATAACCTACCCGAAGCATTTCGGCATATAAAATGGCTGCAATTGCTTCAACCTGATCAGGATCAACTGACAGCGCACACTTATACATTTCCTCACGCCAGGTCCAGAAGTCGTCATCGTTACCGGTTGGATGATTTTCAGCCAGGCCTGCCATGGCATATTGAAAAGCGTGTGAGTGGGTATTTTGAAACCCTGGCAGGGCAAGGCCTTCAACATTTTCTATTTTGCCTTCTGGTTGCTGTGTAGAAATTTTTTGAATGGTTCCTTGGTCATCCACTTCAACAAAGGCAGGAGAGAGCCAACCGGAGTTTTGAAGGAGGGCGTTGAATTTGAATATTTTTTTTTCTTGCGAAAACTGTCTGGTCTTATCCATAACTGAACTTATATTTTTTAGTACTTTATCATTTGAAAATCAAATGGCCTTAATACCAGACTCTTCAAAATATTGAGTTCTCATCAGGTTGCATTCCCTTTGTTGAGATGTTTCGTGCGGTGCTCGTCAATCTTTATTGCTGGTTTAGCTTTATCCCAATAAAAATTTAAAATTTTTAGTTATGGTTAATAACCACCTTTGAAAGAGTATAATCCATCATTTCTACCCGTGAGCGGATATTTAATTTTTCTTCCGCTTCAATAAGTTCTGCAGTTTGTTTTGCAAGGCATCTTGCAGTGGGTTTGCTTTTGTGCTGTCTTTCTTGGCTTTGGTGGTATCTTTTTTTGCACCCAGAATGTTGTTTACCACATCTTGTGCTTGTGTTCCCTTTACGGCTTGCTGCAGGGCGTCCTGTGCTTTTTCTTTAGCCACATTGGTTACGGCTTCTTTTACTTGCTGCTTTTGTTCTTGCGATACTAATTGGAATTGGGGATTTAAGAATGTACCCCCCATACCAATGTTCAGTGGTATTTCAGTGTTAGCGGCATTTCCTCCTATTAAACTTTGAAACTGCGAGCCTAATTTTCCAGCTGGCACATTCATCTTCAGCGCATAATTGATTCCTCCGTCCAGCGAGGTGGCACCGGAAACTGAGGCCACGTAGCTTCCCAGTTTTATGTTAAAGGGTTTTACTTCCAGTTTTCCGTTTTTAATTTCAGCCGACATCAGCACGTCTTTTAACGTTACCTGATCGGCATCTTTCAGGTTGGTGAGTGAAGTTATTCCCGATATCAATTTAGACTGCGTAACGGCCGCCTCGGCAATCTTGACTAAGCCGGCTCCGTTTACTGTATTCATTTTAGGCATCATGTTTTGTTGCAACTCACCGTTGATTTTGAAATCGGTGCCAAATTTTCCTTGTGCCAATCCGGCAATAGGCGCATACGTTTTAATGATGGAGAATGAACTAGCTGCTTGTTGGATGGACAGATCTTGCACGTTCAGCCCAAAGTCATATTTAGGATGTTGCATATCGCGTGTGTCATACGTGCCCGATACTGCAAAGGCCCCGCCCAGCAGGCTGAACTTAACATTGTTCATCTTGGCTACTCCGTCTTTTACCAGCACATCGCCCACGGCATTAGTCATGGTATAGTCCATCATTTTTACTGTCTTCAGGTTGGAGTGCAGCAAAAAGTCTATGTTTTTGGGAACGGGAATAACACTGAGTTTGGATGTGTCTTTTGTATCGGTCGTTTGGCTATCGGTCATGAATTCATTGAGGTCAAGCAATGTTGCGTTAAAGTTAAGGTTGCCGCTGATGGTCTCTTTACCAAAAACATAACTGATGTAATTGCTGACCGATCCGTTCACGGCAAAATCGCTTTTGCCAATTGTACCCGATGTATTTTTTAATTCAATTTTCTGTGGGTTAAACACGGCCTCAGCCTGGGTAATGGTTACCGCATAAGGCAAAGTCTTGGAAGTAAATTTAAAATTGCTGAGTGATGCCGCTCCACTGGTGGGGAGTTTGTCGTAGTGCTTGGCGGTTACATCAGAATATTTTCCTTTCGTGTCGATGTTGGCTTTTACTTTGCCGGCTACGCTCATTCCTTCCAGCGGAAAAATTTTAGTCATCTTCTCCAGATCAATTCCCCCGTTGGCTTTTAATGACCAGGTGTAGTCGGCCAGGTTTTGCAACAACAAGTCGGCTGTTAATTTTTCACCGTCAAGTACCATGGAAAAATCTTTTACAGCAAGAGTAGTTTCCGCCATTTTGCCAGAGGTATTTTTTACGGTTGAGTTAAATTGCAGATTCTGAAGCGGCAGCGGAAATTTTGATGTCTTGACAAATCCATCTTTCAGTGTCATGGCCGCATCAATGGACGGAATAATTTTTTTAATGCTGTCATAAATTCCATTGATGCTGGCATTAGCCGAAAACATTCCTTTCACTTCCAGGCCTTCCATAGGAAACATTTTATTGACTTCGCTCAGGTTTACGGTGGCTTTCAGGTTGGCTTCCATCCGGTAGTCTTTCAGGTTCTGAATAGTAGCGCGAGCGTCTACCGGGTTTGAGCCCAAATCCAAATGCAATTTTTTCAAATCCACCAATGTATTTTGTATCACCCCCGTTTTGTTGTCGATGAGTAAATCCATATTAATATTGTTGACAGGCGTGGGTAGCGAGGGGTATTTGAACATGGCCTCTTTTACTTGCGCGCTTAAATTAAAGGCCGGCAGTTGTTGGTCGCTGTAGGTACCTTTCACAAAACCGCTGAAGGCGAGATCACCTTTGGTTTCTACTTTATCAAAGTCCTTAGAATACATGCCGGGTACGAGCGACAAAATGCTTTTGAATGAATTCTCAGGGCTCTTAAAGCTGATGTCCATGCCATAATCTTTTTCATTCATTTTAAACCACCCGTCAAAGCCTAACGCAAAGTCGTTGAGTTTGGCCTGATTTTCTTTGAAGGTGTACTTCGTATAGTTTTCACTAATGTTAATTACCATAGCTACGAATGCGCGTTTGTTGGTGATGTATTCAACGCCTCCATATTTTACCGTTACCGAATCGGCCGTAGTATTTGTGGTGAGGTCAAATTCTTTTTCGTTGAAGTTGCCGCTGCCCGAGTGATTCAGCCCGGTGAGCGACAAATAAAATGGCATGGTGGCATCGTCATACTTCACGCTGCCTCCTTCAATTGTCCACCGGTCTATGCCAAACGAAAACGTAGAGGGCTCGGCTGATTTTTTTGCTGTGTCGGCTGACGGATACGTTATGTTGTAGTTGGCACGCCCGTCTTTCAATACCTTTACATTAATTTGCGGGTGTACCAGCGTGATTCCTTTCACCCGCAGTTGATTCCCAAACAACACATCTTTCAGGTTTACTTCCACATCAAAACGATCGACTACAAATAAATATTCTCCGGCAAAAGGCTCATGATTAAAAACACCTAGTCCTTTCACTTCTACGCTTACATTAGGAAAGTGACGGAAAAACGAAAGGCTGAAATTGTTAACATCAAACACCACATCGGCATTTACATTTTTGGCTATTTCCTTGTCCACCATTTCTTTTATTTTTCCTTTGAACAGGATGGGCAGTACAATGGCCGCCACCACTACCAAACCAATTAAAATTGAAAAGCCAATGAGGATTTTTTTTACCATGCGCATGAGTAATGAATTTTAGGAATTACAAAAGTAACAAATGAATACAAGCAGGGGAGGAATTTTCGATGAACTGTGTAAAATCAAAACCACTTAATCATCCAATCCAGTATCTTCTTTTTCAAGACTGAATACGGAGGATGGAGCACGTATGAAATGGCAAAGCCTTGCTTCTGTTTTAATACCGGTTTTTCATTGGAAAAAGCCATGAAGCCATATTTGCCATGTGCCTTGCCTATGCCGCTGTGGTTCACTCCGCCAAATGGCAAGTTTGGATGCGTGAATTGCAACACCGCGTCATTAATGCAGGCTGTTCCGGCCGAGGTTTCGGTGAGGATTTTTTCCGATACTGATTTTTGGTTAGTAAAAATATACAAGGCCAAAGGCTTGGGCTTGTCATTGATGATGCGCGTTACCTGATCAATTGTTTTAAACGGAACCAAGGGGAGGATAGGCCCAAAAATTTCCTCTTGCATAACCTGGCTGTCTGCATCTACATTGCTTAAAATAACCGGGTGAAAAAAATTTGTATCTCTATTTATTTCACCAGATAACTCAACATTGGCGCCATGATCAATGGCATTTTGCAGAATCCGGCTAAGTCGGTCAAAATGGTTGTGGTTCACTATCCGGCCGTAGTTAGGCGAAGATTGATTGACCGTTCCGTCTTCACCAAAAATTTTGCAGATTTCACTTTTCAGCTCATGGGTAAATTTTTGCTGTACCGATTCTTCTATCAACACATAATCGGGAGCAATGCAGGTTTGGCCGTTGTTCAAAAATTTTCCGAAGGCAATTCGCCTGGCGGCATCGGCAATATTTGCTGAAGCATCTATGATAACTGGCGATTTGCCTCCCAGTTCTAAAGTAACTGAGGTCAGGTTTTCGGCAGCCGCCTTCATCACAATTTTTCCTATGGCCGGGCTGCCGGTAAAAAAAATATGATCAAAAGGTAAGCGGAGCAATTGCTCTGAAATGTACCGATCACCTTCAATCACTTTTACGAGGCTCTCGTCAAAAAATTCATTTGCCAGTTCAGCAATTAACCTGGAGGTGTGCGGGGTCATCTCAGAAGGTTTGATAACGGCTGTATTGCCGGCTGCCAAACACGAAATCAACGGCCCCAAACTGAGGTTGATGGGGAAGTTCCACGGGGCTATAATTAAACAAACTCCTTTGGGTTCATACCTAATTTCTGCACGTGTGCCCAGGTAGGTAAGGGGGGCATCAATCTTTTGTGGGGCAGCCCATTCATCTAAATGAGCGAGCGTATGGCGTATTTCTGTTAAAACCGGGTAAAGTTCAGACAGGTCTGATTCTGTTTTAGGCTTTTTAAAATCGGCATAGAGGGCATCGGCAATGGCTTCTCTTTTTTTTAAAAGAAATTCGCCAAAATCCTTCAATCTTTTTTTTCGTTCCTTCAACGATTCATTTCTAAGACGGGAACTGCGTTCCTTCAATTTCTCAAAGAGGTCTATGAAATGCTGGGTGTTATTTTTTGTTACGGCAGTCATGAATTCTTTCAAGAAAGGTAGTTCATTTTTTAATTTGTCGGTGCCAGAATAGCGTAAGAATTTTACTTTTAGAATTTAAGTCGCTTCAAAATGAATGTGGGCATTTCGGCCAGATTGTAGCGCACGGTTTAATCAAGTTTTTGCCTGCTTTTTTACGTGAGGCAAGACATTATAAAAAGTGGTGCGATTAGCCTCACAAAAAAACGAAATGGGGTAATTTCTTAATTTGTGTTTTGCGCTTTTTAATTATCCAACACGCGGAGTTCTACACGCCTGTTCAGTTTACGCGCGGCTTCAGTGTTTTCGGTAGAAATAGGCTGTGTGCCCCCGAAAGCTTTGGTTTTAATATTATCTTTTTTAGCTCCCTTGCTCACCAAGTAGGATTTTACCGCATCCACACGTTCTTGTGATAATTTCATGTTGGCTGCCGGCACACCGATCACATCCGTGTGGCCTTCTAACTGAATGATCATGCGCGGATTTTTTTTCAACATCCGGCTGATTGAATCCAGTTCGGGGTAAGAAGTAGCCTGAATTTGTGATGTACCTACTGCAAAAATGAGGGTATGCAACCGCATTACTTTTTTTACAGAAGGAGGTTCTTGCGCAATATTGGTTGGCACAACCGGCAGCCCCAGTTCTATATTTTTAACAACTTTTTTTTCTGCCGTTGCTTCAGCCGGATCGAGAATGTATTTCACCGGGGCATACCCGGTTGCTTCCACCATTATGGAATACTTATCGTTATCAAACATCGGGAAGTTGAATGAACTGCCTGAAAGAAATCCCACTTTGCTTCCGTATGGCAAACTCTTATATGAAATCTTTGCTGACACGGGTTCTTTTGTTTCTGCACTGGTGATATTACCCGTGGCCATAATCACGGTGTCTTGCTGGCTGTGTGCCGCATAGAAAATCAATAAAAAGACAGAGCAGATGAGATGCTTCATAGGTTACATCTTAACGATTTTAAATTCTACGCGTCTGTTTTTGGCATTTCCGGCAATGGTTTTACTGTTAGTAACCACAGGCTTTGTGGCTCCAAAAAACACCACAGATATTCTGTCTTTAGCAATGCCTTTTTCAATTAAATATTTTGCCACGGCTTTTGCCCTTCGTTCAGACAAAGACAGGTTATACTCGGCCGTACCAATCGGATCCGCATGACCCGCAATTTCTACTTGCATAGAGGTGCGTTCGTTCATCAACGCAACGATGCGGTTCAACTCGGGAAAAGATTCTTGCTTTAAAACTGAGCGGTCAAAGTCAAAGAAAATGTTGTTGAGTGTGATCACGGCATTCTCTTCAATGGCTGCTACCTGAATTGGCTCCAGTTTTACATTATCAACGATAGTACCGGGTTGTTTATAGTTTGTCAGGTCTAAGTTTTGGTTCTCTGAAATGTAATCTTTTGCTTCTGCTCTGAATCCGTATTTTTCTCCTCCCGGCAAATGAATTTCATATTCTCCGGTTTTCGGATCGGAATAGGTTACGCCTACTTCTTTGCCATCACGCAGTCGTTCGTAAATAATTTTTGCACCAAGTGGCTGGCCTGTTTTAGCATCAATGAGTTTCCCTTTTACGATGATAATCGGTTCAGGATTTTTAAAGAGTGGTTGTTTTACCCGGTAAATATCAAAATTGTCGGGGGTTACCGCTCTGGAAAAATAGGCATACTCACTCGTTGATGGAATATTAAAAAACATATCATCTAACTTAGAGTTAATCTCTGAGCCCATGTTCTGGGGATCTGACCATTTTGTCCATGTATCGTCTAAACGTTTGGATACATAAATATCACTGCCGCCATACCCGCTAAATCCGTTTGAAGAGAAATACAAAGTCTTGTCATCTGAAGCAAGAAAAGGTGTTATTTCATCTCCGGCTGTGTTGATAACGTCACCTAAATTCAGGGGCTCAGACCATGAGCTGTCGGGCTGTTCAAAGCTAACATACAAATCGCGACCTCCATGGGTGTCTTCGCGATCGACCGACATCAACAAAGTTTTTTGTGTAGTTGATAAAAAATAGTGTGCCCGGTCACTGTAGTTATAATCATTTTTGATCTGCAGGGTTTTAGGTTTTGTCCATTTACCTCCGATGTTGTTGCTGATCGAAACGCCTGAAACCATCTTGCCATTGTCTTTGTATTGGTTGCCCAAAACCAATAACACGGCTTTGCCATCGGGTGTGGCTGTGGTTACTGAGTTGACGAAGTTAGGATAGGCATTGTTTAACGCGGGGCCTGCGTTCTTTGCCAAAGTCCATTTGCCATCGGGGCCAAGTTCAGAATACCAAATGTCTTCTTTGTCTTTTACACCGCCCGTGTTTTCAGGATGGTTTTGCCTGCTGAAATAAAGTGTTTTGCCATCGGGCGAAAGCATGGCATTAAGATCGTTATACTCACTGTTTACATTCTTATCGAGATGCTCTACAATAAGCCCTTTCTCCAGCAATTCTGGTTTATCAATATTGGCGATGATCGGGTAATTGGAATCAGAGATGGCTACTGCATCTATTGAAAAATAGTCCGGCAAAGCTTTTCCGTCAAATTCAAGTTTTACGGCTGTTACTTTGTAAGAAGTTTTCTCCATAAATACGTTGAGCATCCGACCTTGCAAGGGCACGGCTTGAGGATTAAAAGTATTCACTAAATGTTCGCCTCCCGCTTCATCGTACACATATACTTTGTAAAGGGCGCCCGGATTATAAGATTCGGCAATGGCTACTTGCTGGATAGACATGGGGTTAGTGTATCCCAGTTTGATAAATTCTGTTCTCTTGGGTTTATCGGGCGTCCAGGCGTTGGGGTTCTGTCCTCCTGCAGGCAATACGTTGGGTTTTCCCAATGCCTGCGAAGCTGAATATTGTACTGAAGTCAACTCCGTGGAAAACTCTAAGACTTTAGATGCCCATTGAACAGATTGGCCAACAGACAACCCGCAAAATGTCAGGAATGCGAAGGATACAAGTAATAATCTCTTCATGGATTTAGGTCGTGTAAATAAGCGGTAAACATAACTAAAAAATTAAAAAAAGCAGTAAAAAGTACATGCTTCAATTCTGCCCATGTTAGATGATTGAGTTAACAAAGGTTTAAAAAGCTGTTTTCTGATATTATTACTCAAGCGATGTTTTGTTGAATAACAAGAAACCTACATGCAGCAAAACTGCCAATTGCCTTTCGGGGTCGTCATAATAATTTACGCTCAGGCTGATAGGGCCCACTGTAGAGTGCATTACTACGTTGGCCATACCGGCAAAATAAATCTGCTCAATTCGTTGTTCTATTTTTGCTTTTTGGTCACTCCCCTGATCAATGATTTGAAGTGGCTTGAATGCGTAAGCTTCCACCCTGAAGTCAAGGTTTTTACGGATAGAAAATACATTGCGCCAGCCTCCGGCCACGTAGTTGAATGCCCTGAAGTTTTGAAGCAGCAGGGTGCGGCTGTCTTGCAGGGGATTAAATGCCGGGGCATTGATGATCGTGCCAAAATAGTTGGTGAAGGTGGGCTGATTGGATAACACACCCTCCAGCAAATACCCCGAACTGTAAATTCCTTTTTTAAAGTATTGTTCAATGGAAGCTTTGGCTTGCAGCCAACTCCGGTTGGCTTGTGTCTGTGCTTTGTTGATGGAGGTTGACCCCGGCTTGAGTTCTTCCTGCAAGGAAAAAAAATTGCCTGAAATGGAAAGGGCCTTTCCCTCAGAGGCATATTGTTTCCGGTTCAGTGAACTGAAGGAAAGGCCAAATCCAAAACGCATACCGCTCAGTTCCAATTGATCAAGGGTGTCAGTAGAGGATATAACTTTTGTGTTGATGTATTGATCGTTGTTGGCAATGTACGCTCCGTTTATGAATGTCTTCAGTTGGCGCGCCACGGGAAAGCCAATGTTCATTCCATATTTCCGGTCGGCCCGGATCAATACGGTTGGCGAAAATCTTTTTGCAATAATATCATTGCCCTGCAAAAAATTCCAGTTGTTAATGGTGGCTTCGGGCTCAACATAAAACTGGCCGAAGAAAGGAAAATCAAAACGCACCTTGAGCTGGCCGGATTTGTAGAAATCTCCCGTGGAGAGATTCAACTGGGCGTGTGTTAAAAACCGTTCAAAGGAATAATAATTCAATCCGAGGTAAATGTTGTTGATGTCGCGGGTGGCAATAACCCCTCCAAAATTGACTTGAAAATTATTGACTGGTCGTTTTGTCAACTTAAAACTATAATCACGAGATCGGGGATCAAATGCAAAACTTGGATAAACGCTGTTGAAATAATCATCAGAAACCAACTGAAAATAACCCTTTTGTATATCACTAAAATAAAGCGGACGTTTTCCGTTTTTAAGAAACCGGTTCAGGTATTTTTTCTGGCTGGTATCAAACCCATCAAAGACAATTTTATTGACGATGAGCGGCTTTAGTTTGTTGTTGAAGTGGTTTCTTTTAATGGCTACCTCCTCGCACGTAATCCTTGTTCTGATCTTCAATTTTATTTCAGGCATTTGCCGCATGGTTTGGGCATAGCCGCTGTCTATCAATGCCCGTGCGCGGCCAAAATCAAAACTGGAAAATTTTTTCAGGTTGGGTTGTATGTATATTCCGCTGGGAGGAATGCGCGAAGGATCTGATTTGTCGAGCAGCATGTACAGCAGCGAACGCGAAATAAGTTTTTCATCTTCTCCGTACGGATATTGGTCATACACTTTGGATGAAACATTGGCTCCGATCAGCACATCGGGATTAAAATTTTTTTGCATTACGTCCACCGGAAAGTTGTTGTACACCCCACCGTCAAACAAATATTTTCCATCTACCCGGATGGGTGTGTAAAAAAACGGAGCCGTCTGCGTAGCCCTAATGGCGTCTCCTAAGCTTCCCTTTGAAAGCTCAACCTGGTTTTGCGTAAAAATGTCAGAGGCCATCACGCGCATGGGCACAAACAAACTATCAAAGTTGTTTTTAGAAGCCGAAGACGATTGTGCCAGTTTTTCGGCAATGGCAAAATTGAGGGCCAAGTCACTGGCAATGCTGGAGTTGAAAAGTACGTTGAGCGTGGAGTCAAGCGAGAGGTTCAGCTTTAAAAAAGACGGATCGTCATCTTTTCGGTAATAATAATATCTGTTGCTCTCTTCAATAGTTCCGTTTACCCAATTGAGAAATGCTTTTGAGGTTACGATCTCTTCAATTTGTGCGGGGCTCATCCCAGCCGCATAACATCCGCCCACAATGCCGCCCATCGAAGTGCCCACAATGTAATCGATGGGAATTTCATTTTCTTCGAGTGCTTTGAGCACGCCTACATGCGCAATGCCTTTGGCCGCGCCCCCACTCAATACCAATCCAACTTTTTGTTGCTGCCCAAAAAGATTAACCGAAATACAGACCCATAAAAAGACCAACCCAAACTTCACCACACTCATTCAAAATAAATTTGATGGGTTAAAATTACTGGTTAGCCTTGATACAGAAAAATATTGTGTAAGCTTGTGCTGTTACGTGAATACCCTAAAGTCCAAAGTGGATTTTAGTAAACTGCCCAGTGAGGGATGAAAAAAAATAGGGCGGTTAACTATTCGCCCTACTCACGAAATTTATTTTTGAACTATTAATCGTTCGCTACTCCACATTTTACCATCAAACACAGATAGCAGGTATAAACCCGGGTTGAAATCTTGTAAAGAAATTTTTACTGAGTTAACTCCGGCTTTATATTCAAATGAACGCCCAACTGTTCCGACTTGGTCGGTTATTTTTATTGCATACATTAAATTTTGAGAAAGTTCATCCGCTGAATTTTCATCCATAGTGACGGTAACGGTTTCCGCTGAAGGATTGGGTGAAATTGAGAAAAACGGGGAAGAGTAATTGACCGCTGTGGAAGTAAAATTTACGCTGTAAGGACCACATGGGCCTGTGGCATTCAACGCGATTGTTGCCGAACGCGAGCCTTGAGATGAAGGTGTGGTTACGGTCACATGTAAACTGCCCCCGCTAAAACTCCATGTTGCTCCGGCAGGCACAGATACAGGTGTGAAAACAAAATTCGAGTAGTTGGGGTCTGTAATGTGATAGCTAAAATTGATTGGGGTATTAGCACTGCATGCAGCCGATAAACTCGTGTTTAAAACGGTGAATATATTCCCCGAACAATTAGAGTTATAACTGCTCGACCCTGTTGGGAAATAATTGCCAACACTGACCATTTTTGAAACAGACGTTACACAACCGCCTCCGCTCACCGTGGCGGTAACGGTAACTTGGCCATTGAAATTATTCACACGTGTGGCTGCGCCTGTAGAGGAGTTAATAGAAAGGCCAGAAGGGTTAGAGGAGGAAAAGGTAAGGCCTATGCCCGCTGGCAAGTTGGTGGGTGAATACTGGCCAGTGGTGCAAACGAGAGAAGGCCCACTGATACCAACGTTTTTATAATCTGCCACAGTGTTAGCTATATTTATTGTATTTGTAGTCATTGCCCCTGAGTTGAAAGGATCAAGCCAATTGCTGAGGCGTGTAGAGTTGGTTCCTCCGCCCGTCCAAGAAAGATCGAATCTTCCGAAGAAAGCATTGTCGCCCGGGTTGCATATTGTTTGCGGATTGCCACCGTGCACTTGACCGATGATCCGATGATTGTTGTCATACAAAGGGCCACCTGATGAGCCTGGTTGCACAGTGCCCGCTGCCCAAACCACATTCCAATCGTTTGATCCTAAAAACATTTGCTGGGTTGGTGCTGTGTTGTATGTTGCAATTTTCATAACATCTCCTTCAGGATGGGTAATGCTGACTCCCGATGGGGGTGCATTACCTGATCTCGACCAACCCGAGAAAGTGATCCCTGAATTTACAGGTGGATCTTGATTCAACTGAACTAAACAAAAATCGCTCCCAGCATTATTTGCTTTAAGCGTAGAGCCATTGAAGGTAACTCCATTTACATTTTGAGAAGGGGCACAAGTTGGGCTGTAAGCTTGAAAAGTGAACTTCCATTTTGAAACATCTTGTTGAGGACTGGTATTGAAGCAATGATTAGCCGTAAGAAGGTAAGGTATATTAATGTTGCAAGAATTATTTATCAACGCGCCACTGCATAATGCAATGCTATTAGCATCCAAAATTAACGATACAGAATTAGCTTCATTTTGCCATGCAGCTTCAGCCGGACACATTACATTTACATTGCAACTTGCTGATTCACCAAAGTTTGTCACATAAATTTCTTTATATCCATATGCTACGTTTGAAATATGAAGCATTAATGATGATTTGCTTGCTATTGGTATTTTTAAGTCGATCGTCAATTTCTCACCTTTGTAAACCCAAGTTCCCCAAAAGTTATTGGTGTTATTTTCAGATTCCGTTACTGGGCCCGTTATCATTTCACCTTTTTCGTTGTACACCCAAAGTTCTGATCCTTTAGGCAAGTAAAATTGATCGAAATTCGCACTTATTGATTTTGCTCCAGTGGCAACTAAAGTAAACTTCCCAAAAGCAAAACTTCCTTCATTAACCCAATCAGCTTCTTTGACTACATCAATATCTACCTTTTCAGCTTGAGCAATCCTAAAAGGTTTGGCTTCCCCCGGCCTGCTTTCACTGGCTTCCTTAGCTAAAAGAGATGGGATATCTTTTGGCGGAATATTGCGATGGATTTTTGCACTGAAATTTTTTTGAAATTTCCCTTTGACTGTGACCTCTTCATGATTGTTAAAATTTGTTTTTACTTGCCCTAATGTTGACTCAATGATCAGGAGCATAACATAAAATGATAGTAAGTTTTTCATAGCTGTTATTTTTTAATTGGTTTGGATAAACAATAGGTAACAGATAGATTAAAACCTAAACTAAAAAGAGGGTTATAAAATGTATTGGGATTATCATCAAAAATGGCATCATTGCGCCATCGGATATAGAGCGGAGCTAACAGGCCTATCCCAATACTAAATTTTTCGTTGGTTATCCTATCTAGTTCAACTGTGCAATTGATCTTTGTGCCAAAATCGATCGATTTATGATTGATCTGTGAATACCCATCAAAACCCCGATTAGGGGAAGTGTAGGTGGGAGTATAGACTTGCCTAAAAGTGTGCAAAGAGTGATATGAGATGTTCGCCCTGATAAAATATTTATTATCGAAGGATGTTTTGTAAGTTAAACCTAAAGACAGATCAACATTATTGTAAGTATAGTGTTTCGTATAATAAATTATATAAATGAATGAGTTATAATTAAACGGTCGTTGAATATTAAAACGTTGGTTGAAGTAGCCCAACCCAACATCCATAGTAAGGTTCTTGTTTTGCAGAATCAACGAAGGGTGAAATGAATAGGTGGCCTGTAATCCATACCCCAACGTTGAACCACTCAAAAATTCTTTATACACTGGCGAAGTGGGTGGCGTCCAATTATCTTTCACTTTCACGCTGCTGAAAATGAACGGTGTTGAAACAGTGAGCGAGTTTTGGGCGTGCAAACCGTAAGTTGCAAAACACAAAAATGAGATAAGCAATTTTGTTTTCATGATTGATTAACCCAAAGTAAAAGATAGCTATTAGATTCAATATTGTATTCCCTTTTCGCCAAAGGGAACAAAAACCCGCTGAACCGAAAGCCTGTTGACCATTGGCTTCAAATCACACGTTTAGTGACAGTCAGGTTTTGATATCTGACGAGCTAGCTTTTAGAAGTCAAGCCGGAAGATCTGACTGGCGCCTAAAACAGAAAAGCCAATGATGATTTTTTTTACAATGCGCATGAATAATGGATTTTAGGAAGTACAAAAATAACAAATGAATGCAAGCAAGGAGTGGACTTTCGGTAAACTACCTGTGAAATCAAAACCACTGAATCATCCAATCCAGTATTTTCTTTTTCAAAACCGAATAGGGAGGATGGAGCACATAGGAAATAGCAAAACCGCTCTTCTGTTTTAATATCGGCTTTTCATTAGAAAAAGCCATGAACCCGTATTTGCCATGTGCCTTGCCTATGCCGCTGTGGTTTACTCCGCCAAAGGGCAAATCAGGATGAGTGAATTGAAGGACCGTGTCGTTGATGCAAACCGCACCCGATGATGTTTCTCGAAGAATTTTCTCTTGGAACTGTTTTTGATTGCTGAAAATATACAAGGCCAGCGGTCTGGGTTTATCCGAAGTACCGAATCTGCCCGGAGGCATTGAGCAGGATTTACGGATACTACCAAATTAACCGGGCGAATAATTTAAAAAAAATCAGTGTGCCGCTACGATCACAGAAGAGTCGTTTTCAAACGAAATGGTCTGCAGTTTTAACATCGTCAGCACCATCACTTCATCGTATTTTTTCCATTGATTTTTTTCTACCGGCTTAGAAGGCGGCAACGCTACCCGCAAGGCATCAACCTGCACTCCGTTTTTCCAAAACCGGTAGCATAAGTGCGGCCCGGTAGCCAAGCCGGTACTGCCCACATAGCCGATGATTTGCCCCTGACGAACACGCACCCCGGCCGTTATGCCTGCGGCAATTTTAGACATGTGCAGGTAGCCGGTTGAATAGGTGCCGTTGTGATGAATCTTCACATAGTTTCCGTTGTTTACGGCATACTGTGCTTCCAGCACCATTCCGTCACCCACACTGCGGATGGGCGTGCCGGTTGGGGCAGCGAAATCAGTACCGAGATGCGGGCTAAATGTTTTTATCACCGGATGAAACCGGCTTAACGAATAGCGCGAGCTGATGCGCGTAAACTCAATCGGGTACTTTAATAAGGCTTTGCGTAAACTGCTGCCTCGTTCATCAAAGTAATCCAGCCCGTCTCCCTGATTAAACGGGAAAGCATAATATGGGTGATTGGCATGCTCAAAATAAATTCCCAGAATTTTGCCGATTCCTATAGGCTCTCCCTCTACGCTACTCTCTTCGTAAATCAATTTAAAACGATCGCCTTTTTGCAAATGTTGAAAATCAATTTGCCATCCAAACACATCTACAAATTTATTGGTGAGCTCGTCTGATATTTTCATTTCACCAATTGTTTCATACAACGAGGAACGAATCACACCACTGACCGATTTCTCTTCGGTCTTCACTTCGCGTTGATGTGCTTCTACTGTTAATGAATCTTTTAAATGGAAAATAAAGTATTCGATAGGGCTTGTTTCGTAAACTAAAGCAACAGCCGTTTTGACTGAATCATTTTTAGTGATGACTGTGTATTTTTTTGATTCGTTGATTTTACGAAAGTCAAAACTGGCTTTCGGAAGAAGCGCGAGTTGTCTTCGGATAGTTGCCGGAACAAAGGCACCGTCCAGGAGATCGGCAAACCGCTGATTTTTTTTTACGCGACTTTCTTTGATGTCCAGGCCGTTTACCTGAATTCCGAATTTAAAAATGGGCCTTTCTACTAACACAAACTGCGATGAGTCTATGCCAACTTCGTAATCGCCCGAGCGTGTAAACAGGCCGGTATAATTGATCAAAAGAAAAGATAAACTGCCGAGCAGCAAAATACCGCCTGCTATGAAAAGGAAAATTTTCTTAGAAGCCAACTTGGTCAAATCAACTACAATGTTAACTGAAAAAAATCAGTTAGCCGATTTGAACTTCGTTTTTCCTTCGTCCAAAAATTTTACGAAGTGATCAATGTTCAGGTCGTATGGTTTGGGTTGAACAAGCACTCTCTCGTTATTATCCACCAGCACATAAAAGGGTTGAGCGTTGTTGTTCAAATTAGTAATCTGCAAATCGGCATTTTGTTTGCCAATGGTTTTTTTTATTTTCTGATCATAGGTAGAGGTGTACCATTCACTTTCAGGCAACTCGGTTTTGTCATCTACATATAACGCCACCACCACATAGTCTTCTTTCAGCCGCTTCAGCACTTGCGGGTCGCTCCACACACGTGCTTCCATTTCGCGGCAGTTGGTACAGCCGTGCCCGGTAAAGTCAATGAACAAAGGTTTGTGCTGTTGACGGGCACAAGCCAGTGCCTGTTTGTAATCAAAGTATCCGTTGAGGCCATGGGGCAAATGAAGGAAATCCGAATAGTTTGGAACATCACAAATTTGATTGGGTGCATCTTTTCGGTTTGCCGCAAGCAAATCAAAATCGTGGGTGGACATGGGCGGCAGATAACCGGCCAATGCTTTGAGCGGTGCACCCCACATGCCCGGCACAAGGTAAACCACAAACGTAAATGTTAAGATAGCCAACGATACACGCAGCACACTCACCGTTTTATCTTCGGCATCTTTACCCTGATCGCCCGGTAACCGAAATCCCTTCATCAGGTAAATGCCGATTAGCGAAGCGATCACAATCCAAATTGCCAGATTAACTTCTCGATCCAGAATTCGCCAGTGAAAAGCCTGATCGGCTATGCTTAAAAATTTGAATGCCAGGGCAATCTCAATAAATCCTAAAACTACTTTTACGGTATTGAGCCATCCACCCGATTTAGGAAGTGACTTTAGCCAGTTCGGAAAAAAAGCAAACAGGGTAAACGGAATGGCAAATGCCAGCGAAAACGCAAACATGCCAATGATTGGTTTTAAAAATTCTCCTCCCGCAGACGAAACCAATATGCTGCCCACTAACGGGCCCGTGCAGGAAAACGAAACAAGCACCAACGTAAAAGCCATGAAGAACACACCCAGCATGCCGCCCTTCTCGGCCTGTTGATCTACTTTGTTAATAAAGTTGCCGGGCAAAGTGATCTCAAACAATCCTAAAAAAGATAGACCAAACACAATGAAGACTAAAAAGAAAATTAAGTTAGGAATCCATTCGGTAGAAAGATGGTTGGCAGTTTCAGGCCCCATGAGCGGTGCAAGCAGCGCACCGATAAGGGTATAGATCACAATGATTGAGATGCCATATAACATGGCTTGAAATTTATTTCCTCGCCCGGTAAAAAAACTTACCGTCATCGGTATCATCGGAAACACACATGGTGTAAACAATGCCGCAAGGCCCGCTAAAAAGGCAAGCAGAAAAAATCCAAGCCATGTTTGATTTGGTTTTTGTTGAGCAAAAGAAGGATCAAGTTGCGGGCCTTTAATAATTGCTGGTTGCTGATTGCTGGTTGCTATTCTCTGTTTGGCAGAATCAAGGGTGTTGGGCTCACGATTTGTGATTGTTGAATTTGGATTTTGAGATTTGTGGTTTGAGGGTTGTTGGGTGCTTATTTCTTGCGGTTTAGCATTTGAACTCTCCAACTTGGAGCCTGTAACATTTATATCATTGAATTCAAATTCACCATCGCCCGGTACACATTGCCCTGTCAATTCTGTACACACCTGATATTCATAGTTGCCCTGAATTTTTAATGGCGAACCCAGTACTTTAATTTTTTGCTGAAACTCAGCCGATCCCTTAAAAAATTTTACATCACAATCAAATATCTTGTCATGCTTATCGTGTGGATTAATTGCTACTATTTCACCCACTCGTTCATAGCTTTTATCAGCTACAAAATTGAAGGAAGTTTTGATCGGGCCATCTTCGCAGGGGAACTCCGAAGAATATAAATACCAGTTGGCATCAATGGTGGCGCGGAAGAACAGCGTAATGACATCACCCGTTTTTGCTTCTTTAGAAGAAACCGTAGTTGTCCATTTTGCCGGTTTTAAAACTTGTGAAAAAGTGGTTACGAAGAACCCAAGCGTTAGAAAACTGACGAGTCCTACAATCTTTTTTGCCATAACTGATCGATGAATTAAAGTGCTAAGTTAACGAAGCGATGATAAAAATAGTTTTAGTGAAAATTCAATACGTCTACCTCAAAACATTTTGACTACCCTTTGCATCGCGTAGAGACTTGCTGGCGGTGTTTTTATAACAAGTCTGGTACATTAAAAATCAACTCCTAAGCGTAAAACTCAATTCTGAGCAACGGGTTGTCGGGAGGCAGCCCCTCAACTCAACTCCCTCAAATAAAGTTGAATCGTATTTTCCAATCCCAAATAAATTGCATCGCAGATCAGTGCATGACCGATGGATACTTCCTCCAACTGGAGAAGTGATTGCTTGAAAAATTTCAGGTTGTGCAGATCCAGATCATGGCCGGCATTGATACCCAAGCCAAATTCGTGAGCCGTTTTTGCGGCTTCGATATACGGAGCAACGGCTGCCGTTTTATTTATATGAAAGTTAGCCGCATAAGGCTCGGTGTAAAGTTCTATCCGGTCAGCTCCTGCTTTTTTTGCGCCTTCTACTATTTTCGAATTTGGGTCAACAAAAACAGAAACGCGTTTTGCGGATTTCTTCAACTCGGCAATTACCTCTTTCAAAAAATTTTCATGCTTCATTGTATCCCATCCGGCATTGGAGGTAAGGGCATCGGGCTTGTCGGGAACCAACGTGGCCTGATCGGGTTTCGTTTCTTTCACCAATTTTAAATAGCGCTCATCAGGGTAGCCTTCAATGTTAAATTCAGTCGTGACTATTTTTTTTAATTCGATTACATCACTCCAGCGGATATGCCGCTCATCAGGTCGTGGGTGCACGGTGATGCCCTGTGCGCCAAACCGCTCGCAATCCATCGCCACCCGAATAACGTTGGGATTGTTTCCTCCACGCGCATTGCGCAGCGTGGCAATTTTGTTGATATTAACAGAAAGGCGGGTCATTGATTTTATAATTAATTTAGCGGAACAAATTTACAAATAGTATGAGCCTCAAAACAAAAATCGACAGCGACATCAAAACCGCTATGCTGGCCAAAAATAAAGAAGAACTTGAAGCCTTGCGCAGCATCAAGTCCATGATCTTGCTGGAAGAAACCAAAGGGGGGAGCGGAGAAGTTACTGCCGAAGCAGAAAACAAATTGCTGATGAAGGCGGCCAAGCAACGAAAAGAATCGGCCGAAATTTTTCAGAAAGAAAACCGCACCGACCTGGCTCAACGCGAACAGTTTCAGTTAGAAGTCATTAGCCGCTATTTGCCTAAACAACTATCTGTCGAAGAGATAGAATCAAAACTAAAAGAGATCATGGCGCAGGTGGGCGCTAAAGGACCACAAGACATGGGCAAGGTCATGGGCACAGCCACCAAAACTTTAGCCGGACAAGCCGATGGAAAGGTAATTTCAGAACTGGTGAAAAAACTTCTGGCACTTTGAGTAAAATCGATATTGTCCTGCTAGTACTTTATGGGCTTGGAGCGTACTTCGGCTACAAGCGCGGATTTTTGGCAGAACTGTTTTTTCTCATCGCTCTGGTATTGGGTGTCTTAGTTGCTTTTAAGTTTATGGGCTGGGGCATGAACTACCTGCACCGCGAATTCAATGCCGACAATGTCTTTTTGCCTTACCTATCATTTTTTATCATTTTTATTTTAGTGATGATCGGGGTGATTTTTTTGGGCCACCGAATTAAACACTTGATGGACGAAACGTTTCTGGGAAAAGTGGATGCTGTGGCCGGAGCTATTTTGGGGATCATTAAATATGCCTTTAGCGCAAGCATCATTTTTTGGCTGGCTCACAAAGTAAATTATGATTTCCCGGCATCGTGGACAGCCGGCTCCTGGCTTTACCCAAAAACGCTTGGCTTTGCTAAACATGTTTCAGATTGGTTTGCCGGATTCATCCCTTTTTTCAAAGAAACATTCAGGCAATTCTAACTTCCGATTTTTTTTGCTTACTTATCGGAAAAATTCCGGAGCATGTCGCTGATCGTAAAAGAAAAAGCAGGATTCAAATACGTAGATGAGGGCAGCGGGCAGGTGCTCATGCTGTTGCATGGACTGTTTGGTGCACTCAGTAACTGGGAAGGCGTGGTCAGCCATTACTCCAAAGATTTGCGTGTGGTTATCCCCATGCTTCCTATTTATGAAATGCCCATTAAAGAAGCAGGCCTGGTAGGGCTGCGCGAATTCACGGAGAAATTTGTAGAAACCATGGCACTCGATAACATGATCATCATGGGCAATTCGCTGGGCGGCCATGTCGGTATTTTATACACTTTGGCTAACCCAACCAAAGTTTCAAAACTGGTACTGACCGGAAGTTCAGGATTATTTGAAAACACCATGGGTGGTTCTTATCCACGCAGAGGAAGTTACGATTATATCCGTGAGCGTGTGGCTTATACTTTTTATGACCCCCATGTAGCCTCTAAAGATTTGGTGGACGAAGTTTTTGAAACCACCAAAAGTATTCCCAAGTGTATGCGCATAGTAGCCATAGCCAAGTCAGCTCAACGAAATAACCTGGCACTGGAGTTACCATCTATTAAAGTGCCCACACTGTTGGTATGGGGGTTGAACGATACCATTACTCCGCCTATGGTGGGGTTTGAGTTCAACCGACTAATTCCAAATTCTGAACTGAAGTTTATCGATAAATGTTGCCACGCTCCGATGATGGAGCATCCCGAAAAATTCAACCATCTGGTACAAGGTTTTTTAATGCGCAAGAATTAATATGATTGCCGAAGAGCTCATCAACCACATGATTCCGCCATTGAAAGTGACAGACGATGCTCACAAAGCAATTGTGTGGATGGAGGAGTTTCGTTGCAATTATTTGCCCGTAGTGGATGGTGGCAAACTGATGGGGTTCATTTCGGAAGAAATCATTTTGGAATCCAACGATATCGACAAAGACCTAAGTCAATTTGAGTTGGTCGGCAAAGACTGCACCGTTAACCTTGATTCACACTTTTATGATATTTTAAAAACAGCCTCGCACCACCGTCTACAAATGGTTAGTGTTTTGGATGAAGAGGGGAAATATGCAGGAGTAATTACCGTGCAAGACATCATGGCTTCTTTTGCCCAAACTGCTGCCGTGCAAATGCCCGGAGGGATTTTGGTTTTGTCGATGGACCTCATTGATTATTCGCTGGCCGAGATTTGCCGCTATGTAGAAGAGAACAATGCTAAAGTGATCAGCAGCCTCATGGTAGAGGACCCCATGGATAAAGGGAAGGTGAAGATTACCCTGAAAATTAATCAGATGGATTTGTCGAGAATTGTTGCCACACTCGAGCGGTTTAACTATCGCGTCATCGGCCGTTACCAAGAAACGGTTACGGCCAATACAGGTGAGCAAGAACGGCTCGACTTGCTTCTGAAGTACCTCGATATCTAAAAGTCCACCCATGCGCATTGGCATACACGGCAAAGACTTTCAAAATAAATCCTCCCGGTTTTTGCTTAAAATACTGGATGAACTTCGCGAACACGAAATAGAAACCTGGGCATCAGATAAATTTGCCAGATCAGTTAAAACCTCACGGCTGAATGAATATAAGATCAAAATATTTGATCATGGATCTTCCCTAAAGCACCTTGATTTTTTTCTCTCACTCGGAGGCGATGGCACCATGCTCGAATCGGTTACATACATCCGTCAGGCAGAAGTTCCAATACTGGCTATCAATACCGGCCGGTTAGGATTTTTAGCAATCAATAATCGCGAAGACTCAGAGGCAGCCCTGCAATCTCTGCTTAATGGAAAATATAAAATTGATACCCGCACCCTTCTGAGGTTAATTTCATCGCCCAAATTATTCGAGGGAATGAATTTTGGGCTGAATGATTTTACCATTATGAAAAAAGACACGTCATCAATGATTACGGTGCACGTGCATGTAGACGGGCAGTTGCTCAACTCATACTGGGCAGACGGGGTGATTGTATCAACCCCTACAGGCTCTACCGGGTATTCATTGAGTTGTGGAGGCCCCTTGGTTTATCCAGAATCAGAGAGTTTCATTATCACCCCGGTAAGTCCGCATAACCTGGGCACCCGGCCGATTGTACTTTCCGATAAATCGGAAATTACATTTCACATTGAAGGACGAAGTAAAAAATATTTGATCTCGCTTGACTCGCGGTTTGAAACGGTCGATGAAAGTGTAAAACTAAAAATCAAAAAAGAGCACTTTCGTGTGAAGTTGGTACAACTTGAAGGGCAACATTATTTTCAAACACTCCGACAAAAATTAAATTGGGGGTTGGACATCCGCAATTAAGTTACCAACTTCCACTGCTGCCTCCTCCGCCAAAACTTCCTCCCCCGCCTGAAAAAGAACTTCCGCCACTGCTCCAACTTGAGCTGCTTCCCCAACTACTTGAGCTTGATGAAGATGACCCCCAACCTGAGCTAGAACTTTGAAATTTTAACAAACGGGCTTTGCCCCATTTACTGCGCGCCATAAAAACTTTTAATATTGGCAGCCCGATAACATATATAACAAACAGCACAATGGATGGGATTTTACCAATTGCTACCCACGGAAACACGGCATAAAATGGGATGAGAAAAGCATACAGCCCCCAGCCCGCACACCCTTGTACAAAAACAGCAAGAGTGGTGAAGATACCCAACACCACAAACAAAAACAGGCCAACCATAATGCGCCCTCCCAGGCCTAGTTCACCAGAAGGAGGGTTGAGGTCATCCGCTGCATATTCACCGGCTATAGCTTTGATGATACCGGCCACTCCCGCTTTTACTCCTGCATCATAATCACCTCTTCGAAACTCCGGAGCCATTTCATTGCGAATGAGTCTGTTGCTTTGTGCATCGGTGAGCACACCTTCCAGACCTTGCCCCACTTCAATGCGTATTTTATGATCATCAATAGCTATGAGTAACAACACCCCATTGTCTTTATTTTTTTGGCCAAGTTTCCATTTTTCAGCTACTTTTAGAGAATAATTTTCAAGCACTTCACCATCCAGTGACTGCACGATGAGGACAGCAATCTGATTAGATGTAGTATCCTCGTATCTTTTTAATTCATTTTCGAGTTGGTCAATGGTTGTCGTCTTCAGGGCGTGTGCCTCATCGTGAATGCGCTGACCCCACAACTCGGGCACCGGTTTTTGTGCCAACGAAATTTTTACGAGTAAAAAACTGAAAGCAAAAAAGAGGAGGTAGCGGAAAAAGAATTTCATACCGTGTGGTTATTCTAAAGTTGAGTATCTATGGAGAATTGTTGTTATAAATTTTGTCACCATGAATCGCTCGAGCCGCCTCCACCAAAACTACCACCACCTCCATAATCGCGTCCTGATCCATAGTCAGAATTTCTTCCCCCTCCGAGTCCGCCCATGAGCATGCCCGCAGCCCAATAGCCGCCTAAGCCGCCTCCTCCTCTGCGCGAGGCCAGAATTAAAATAATGATGATAATGATCACAGTCATCCAGGGTGAGCGGGTGCCTTTTTTGCGCTGGGGCGGATCGGTGTTTACGTATTCTCCTTTGATCGCTTTTTTTATGGCTATCACACCGGCTATTACTCCTCCTTCATAATCACCTTTGCGGAAATGAGGAGCTATTTCATTCCGATTGATCCGGCTTGAGAGCGCATCGGTCAACACACCCTCCAATCCCTGCCCTACTTCTATCCGCACACGCCTGTCGTTAATGGCTACTAAAAGTAAAACTCCATTATCATTTTTTTTGGTGCCTATTTTCCAGGCATCGGCAACGCGGATTCCATACGCACTAATATCCTCTCCTTCCAATGACGGAACAATAAGTACGGCAATCTGGTTAGAGGTAGAATCTCTCTCGGCTTTTAAAAAACCTTCCAGTTGATTTTTAGTTTGTGCAGACAGCACTCCGGCTTCATCATGCACCCAAATACCGTTGTGGTCAGGAACTTTGAGTTGAGCAAACGCGATGGATGAAAAAAACAGGCTGAGGGCAATCAGTCCATAGCGGTAATTGCTAACCCACCACCGGGGGCGGAGCGGGTTAAAAAGAATTTGTGTGGCTAAACTATACGTGTGAATCATTCCATTCTCAGGTCATCTTTCAGTTCATTTACATCATCTGCTGTTTTGAGAAAACCCTTTTCAAAAAGAATTTCACCACAACGCAGGATGGCGGTCTCTATTCCATCCACAACTTTGCCCATGCGGATATTTTGAATAATGCTTTGTACCATTTTATCCCATTCTTTTTGATCCACAACCTTGCTGATGCCGCGGTCGGCAATGACCATTACTTCACGTTCAAAAAAAGAAATAAAAATCATAATGCCTGTGCGATGGCGAGTGTTAAAAACTTCTTCGCTGAGAAAGGCGGTCTCGGCCCGCTGGCGGGTAGCCCGGTCTAAATGTTGTTGAGGAACAAAAATCCGTTTGATGGAGTCGAGGTAGTTGCAACCCAAGCCGCCCAAAAGCCCCGCGATGACCACCAATAAAAATATTTTCAGCGGATCATATACGGCATACGATGGTGCGTATCGGTCAAACAATACAATTAATAAAAAAAGTAAGGAACTTGCCACCATGGCTGCGCGGTAATTGGCTACTCCATAGAACCCGCTTTTTTCTACAAACACCGGAACAATTTCGCCTGAGATTTTGCTCTCGGCCTGTCGCACTGCCGACTTGATTCGCTCAAGGTCTTGTGCCGAAAATCGATTGTGAAGTGACATGGTGCTCGTTTTTTATTGAAAGTAAAGGTAATGCAAGCAATTCGTATTCTAAATGCTGAGCTGATTGAAATGTTCTACTTCTTTTTTTATTTCACGGGTACTCTCACGGCTCCTATTCCTGCGTCCCACAACTGTTTGGTATAGGCCGGAATATCTTTCTCTATGATATCGGTGGCACGGGCATTGAGCTTGTTCCATTCTTTTGTCAACTCATTGTAGCGATCGCGGTTGGGTTGGGTTACTTTAGGGAGGTCGCTTTCAGAGTGGTTGAGTAAAAAGAGATAGTTGGCGGTAAATTTGTTTTCATAGTTATCCACATCGTCATAGGCCTTTGCTTTACGCTGCACCATGTCATCATCCCATGCTTTCATTTTCTTCACCAAGTCATTTCCTGATTTTTTCAGCGCCTTGTAGTTGTCTCCCTCAGGAAAATCTTTGAGCACTGCTTCGAGTTGTTGCCGCATTTTTAATAGGTCATTTACTTTTTTGTGCATATCGTTGAGGGCATCTTCCATCGTTATCATGAACTGATTGTGCTCCGCATAGGTTTCAGGTGAGATTTTATACAACGGGTTAGGCAAAATTTTACATTCTGTTTTGCTTTCTGTTTTTCCGTATTTCAATGTGAGTAAATAGGTGCCGGGTGGTGCTTTGTGCCCGAGAAAACTGCTTTCGATATACACTTCGGGAACTCCTTTCATCGTGGCATAGCGCATGTTCCACACAAACCGATTGATGCCTTTCTTTTTCAATAACAAGGGTTCTGCCGAAGGGCCACCTGTATAGGATTTGAATGAATCATCTTTCTTAGAACTGAATGACCGGACAAGTTTACCTGATGCGTCTTTAATCTCCAAGCTGATGTTCAGCGAATCGGGTATCTTGGGTAGGTTGTAGTAGATGACTACTCCATTGGCTGGGTTGATGCCTTGAAACGTATCGGTGCCTTTGAAATCGGCTGATGTTTTGTTCAGAGCGCTTCCCCAATTCCCAATCACGGCATCTTCTGGCTGAAAAATTTTTATTGTTTCATCCGATCCGTTGTATTGGCGAATCAAGCTTACGTCATCCAATATCCAAAAGGCGCGGCCCATGGTGGCTACTATCAAATCGCCCTGATGAATTTTTAAATCGGTGATGGGGGTAATCGGCAAATTGAGTTGAAAGGGCTGCCAGCTTGTGCCACCATTCCAGCTGATATACATTCCTGTTTCTGTTCCGGCAAAGAGAAGATTTTTTCTTTTGTTGTCTTCGCGGATTACTCTTGTGTAAGCACCTTGAGGAATGCCGTTGCTAATGTTCGTCCAGGTTTTACCGTAGTCGGTGGTTTTGTATAATCCGGGAGTAAAGTCGTTGAATTTATACCGGGTGGTAGCAATATACACTGTTGCAGGATCGTGTGGTGAAAGTTCGATGGAATTGATTAAACATTCTTTCAGGTCTTTGGGTGTAACGTTTGTCCAGGTTTTTCCTCCATCGCGCGTGAGTTGTACTAATCCGTCATCACTGCCGGTCCAGATCACGCCTTTTTCAGTTGGAGATTCAACGACATCGCTCAGTGTGCCATAATTTTCTGCACCAACGGCTTCTACTGTGTACGGTCCCCCGCCTTTGCCTTGTTTGTCCTTTTCATTTCGAGTCAGATCGGGTGAGGCTTCTTCCCAGGTTGTGCCATTATCGCGGGTGCGCAGCAAAATCTGTGAACCATGGTAATAGGTGTTGGGCTCATGTTTCGACCGAATAACCGGTGCATTCCAGTTGAAGCGGTATTTCATGTCTTTACTTGCCCTACCCAGGTATTGAATAGGTGCAGCCATGATGCTGGTTCTGGCATTTGCCTCTACATCTAACGATTCTATTACCCCGAGGTAACTTCCGCCCAATACCAACTTTGGATCATCCGGATCGAAGGCAAGGAAAGCGCTCTCGCCACCTGCAGAAATATCCCAGTCTCGTTCTGAAATGTCAGAATTACCCAGCGATAAACTTTTAATGCGAACGGTGGTATTGTCTTGTTGGCCGCTGTATATGCGGTAAGGAAATGTGTTATCGGTATTGATTCGGTAAAACTGTGCGGTGGGCATATTGTTGGCAACCAGCGACCATGTTTTACCCCGGTTAAAACTCACGCTAGCACCACCGTCATCGGCCAGAATCATATTTTTAGAGTTAGTCGGATTAATCCATAAATCATGCGTATCACCATGCCATACCGATAAGTTCTCCCAGGTTTTTCCTCCGTCTATCGAGCGCAAGGCTGGAGAACTCAAAACATACACTACATTTTCATCTTGCGGATCGGGAAAGACTTCGATGTAATACCAGGCTCGTTGTACTAATTCATGGCTGTCGCTCACACGGCTCCAGGTTTTTCCGGCATCATTCGAAGCAAACAATCCTCCTTTTTCTTTTTCGGTATCACTTTCGATAACAGCATAAACTTTTTCGGGGTTGGCACGGCTTACGGCAATTGCCATTTTTCCCATTTCCTTTGGTAATCCGTTTTGCATTTTTTCCCAGGTGTCACCTCCATCGGTTGATTTGTACAACCCGCTGCCCTCGCCACCACTGATTACTTTCCAGGGTAAACGTTGGTGGTGCCACATGGCCGCATACAAGACTTTAGGGTTGCTCATGTCCATCGAAAGTTCAGAACAACCGGTCAGGTCGTTTACAAATAACACCCGTGTCCAGGTCAGGCCGCCATTGGTTGATTTATAAATTCCCCGGTCTTGGGTGGGGCCATTGATTGCACCTTGAGCCGCTACATAAACGATATCAGAATTTTTTGGATGAATAACAATGCGTGCGATCTGCAAGGTTTTTTCCAAGCCCATTTTTTTCCAGGTTTTACCGGCATCGTATGATTTGTACACACCATCGCCATAGCTGGTCATCACTCCGCGTGGTGCATGTTCACCCATGCCCACGTATACGATGTTTGGATCACTTTCTGAAACGGCTACGGCTCCAACCGATCCGGTCTTAAAAAATCCATCGGAAACATTATTCCACGATACCCCCGCATCTTCAGTCTTCCACAATCCTCCACCCGTGGTGCCCATATAATAGGTAGTAGGGTTACCAACTACGCCCGTAGCACAAACCGATCGGCCTCCACGAAAGGGGCCGATGCTCCGATATTTTACATATTTAAAAATACTGTCGAGATTCTGAGCAATGGAGCAGATGGTAGCGGGCAAAATCAAAAGAATGAGAAAAACTCTTTTCATACGTTGATATTAAGTGAGTTTTCAAGGTACAAAGATTTTAGGTTTCAGTAATCTGATTTTAACTCTGTTTTTATGGAGTACCGCTTATAGAATACAAGCGGTGCCCTTTATTTTTTTTATATACTTTTCAAACGATAAACCAAGGAATATGAAAAAACTGCTCGCACCCATTTTGGTATTTTTCATGGTCACATGGGGTTATGCCCAAACCAAAAAACCAATTGTTGCTTCTGACCTGATGAAGATTGTCACAACCGGTGGAATTCAAATCTCGCCCGATGGCACCAAAGCGATAACCGTGGTTACACGCAAAGCGGTAAAAAATGAAAACGAGTATTACTACACCCATCACTTGTATTTACTTGACCTGACGGGCAAAGACCAGCCGGTTCAATTAACCTTCAGTGATAAAGGCGATGGCCAGCCACAATGGAGTCCTGACGGAAAACAAATCGCCTTTGTTCGTGCGGATGAAGAAAAATCACAGGTATGGTTGCTGCCCTTAACAGGAGGCGAAGCCCACGTGCTTACCCATGCCGAATTTGGTGCCAGCAACCCGCGCTGGTCACCCGATGGAAAAAGGATTTTATTCTCTTCTTACATTCCGTATTATGCTATTGATGCAAAGTTTCCCTGGAGTTATGAACGGCCTGGCCGCACACAAGGCGATGAACCAAACTTCAAACATCTGAAAGCCGATGAAAAAAAGAAAGTGTCCTCTTCGCCTGACGGACCCTTAACAGATGTGCGGGCATGGTTGGCAAAAAATGCAAGTGAGGGTAATCCGCGTGTATTAACCCGACTAAACCTGCAGGGTGAATTGAATCTTCAACCCAACGAAAGTTTTAGCCACTTGTTTCTGATCTATGCCACCGGTGAAGACAAAGCCATTCAACTGACTAGCGGCTTTCAAAATTTTACCAATGCCGAGTGGTCGCCCAATGGCAAAAAAATTATTTGCACTTCTAAGATTTATACCATGCACCCTGACCGGGAACATGACTCTGATCTATGGGTCATCGATACTGATGCAAAACAAGCTAACCTGTTATTGCACTGGGATGGCTACTCCGTTAGCCGGGGTCAGTTTTCACCCGATGGTCTTTCTATTTCATTTCATGCCAACACCACCAACGGACGGTTTTACTCTCAGTCAATCATTGCCACTGCAACAGCAACCGGAGAGAAGCCTGGTTTACTCACCTCTGCCCTCGATCGCGATGCGGGCGGGGCAACTTGGTCGGGCGATTCCAAAACTATTTATTTTACCGCTCAAGCCGATGGTGATATTCCGTTGTACAGTATTCCGGCCAAAGGCGGAACAATTACCAAGATCATTGGCAACGACAATGGGGTAAATGACTTTGATGTAAAAGGCGACAAAATTGTTTATGCACTGACCGAAACGAAAAATCCATGGGAAATCTATTCGTATTCACTGAAAGAAAAATCCAGCAAACAACTCACTAAGCTAAATGAGGGTTGGGTAAGCGAGCGACAAATCATCACACCCAAAGAATATTGGCTTACCCGCCCTGACGGAACCAAAGTTCAGTATTGGGTAATGGAGCCCATCGGGAAAAAGGAAGGCGTAAAATATCCCACTATTCTCAATATACATGGTGGCCCATCAGCCATGTGGGGACCCGGAGCATTTTCGATGTGGCATGAATACCAGTTAGAAAATAGCTGGGGCTACGGTGTGGTGTATTGTAATCCGCGCGGCAGTGGGGGCTATGGCGATAAATTTAAGCGAGCCAATTTTAAAGACTGGGGAACCGGCCCGGCCGCTGACATTCTGGCATCGCTCGATGAGGCAATGAAAAATAATTCGTGGATAGACAAAGATCAACTGTTTGTCGAGGGCGGAAGTTATGCCGGCTACATGGTGGCCTGGATTGTGGGACATGACAACCGGTTTAAGGCAGCCAATGCTCAGCGCGGAGTATATGAGTTGGGCACTTTCATGGGCGAAGGCAATGCGTGGCGATTAGTGCCCGAACATTTTGGGGGGTATCCGTGGGAAAAAGAAACCAAGCAACTGCTCGACTTCAATTCTCCATTAACATATGTAAACAACATTAACACACCCCTGCTTATCATCCACGGTGATCAGGATTTGCGCACAGGGCCGATTCAATCTGAGATGCTTTACAAAAGTTTGAAAATCTTAAACAAACCCGTTGAATATATTCGTTACCCCAAAGAAGGACATGAACTTACCCGCAGCGGCAACCCGGGGAGAATGATGGATCATATGCTAAGGGTGATTGAGTTTTTTGAGCGGTATGCAAAGCACCCTAACTGAGCGAGGCTACTTCTTTTTTTAGTGGTTTCATGCCCGAAGAAAACCAGAAGCCAACTCAACAATCATGTAGAAAATAGTACAAGTGCCAGTCAGCCGGTTAAGGCTGGCACACTTTTTTATGAAAAAAACCTTGCGTCTTAGCTTTTCGTAATCTTAAATTCTACCCTGCGGTTTCTCTTCTTATGCTCTTCGGTATCGTTTTTTTCGATGGGTTGAGATGAACCATAGCCCTTGCCTGTTATTCGTTTGCCATCAGTTCCTTGTCCTTCCAAATATTTTTTTACGGCATCAACGCGTTCTTGCGAAAGTTTTATCAGTGCTTGAGCATTTCCCAGGTTGTCAGTGTGGCCAGCAAGTTCTATCTGTAGGGTGGGGTTATCTTTCAATATGGCTGCTAAGCGATCCAGTTCTGGAAAAGACTCGGGGCGAAGCACGGCTTTGCCTTGCTCAAAGAATACATTGTTTAGCTGCAAAGTCTCACCTACTTCAATGGGTACAAGAAATAAATTTTTTTGTACTTCGGTGTATTCTGTAATAGAAGCCAATTCCATATTTTCATTTACAGATAAGAAACCTTTGGCCGCAGCGCGCAGACCATAATTGGCACCTACGGGCAACACCATTCTGAATTCGCCCGACTTTGGATTTGAAATTGCCTCTACTACTTTTTCATTGGCGGTGAGGTTTTCAAGAATTATTTCTGCTGCCACGGGTTGTTTTGTTTTAGAGTTGAGCACTTTGCCGAGGATGAGTATAACCGGATCTGGCTTTATTTGCTGGGGTAATTTTACGCGGAAGATGTCTGTTTTGCCTATGGTATTTTGGTGGCTCACCATGTAGGCATATTCACCTGAAGCGGGAATGGTATAGTAAGCTTCCCAGGCAGCAGAATTGATTTGAGGTCCCAGGTTTAAGGGCTCAGTCCATTTTGTCCACCCCTTGCCGATACGTTTGGCTACAAAAATATCTGAGCTGCCGTAGCCGGGCCAGCCGTTGGAGGCAAAGTAAAGTGTGCGCCCATCGGCAGCCAAGAAAGGGCTTGCCTCATCACGCCTGGTGTTGATGGTTTTACCTAAATTAATAGGATTACTCCATTTCCCTTCTTTGTCTTGAACGCAAACATAGATGT
The DNA here is from genome assembly GCA_018266435.1 of Bacteroidota bacterium. GTDB lineage: Bacteria > Bacteroidota > Bacteroidia > Cytophagales > Cyclobacteriaceae > ELB16-189. The sequence goes on from JAFEAL010000003.1 coordinate 49,530, forward strand.
CGCGCTCATCCACCTCTTTACGGTAGTAAATATTATCTGAACTTTTTGCGGTAAACAAAATTGCTTTCCCGTCAGCGGCCAACTGTGACTCAAAATGTTCGGCTTCATTAACATACGTTGGCCCCAGGTCAACCGGGTCAGACCAGCCGGTGGCGGTTCTGTTACGGTAAATAAATTTATTTCTGCCTACTGAAAAAATTAAGGTGTTGTTATCAGCACTGACTGAGGAAAGATTATCCGCTTTATCTGAATTAACGGGTCTTCCGGGGTTCACGGCATTTTCCCACCGGTCTCCGTTGCGGGTAGCTATCCAGATATCTTCACCATCTTCTTTACCACCGGTATTGTTTTCATAGTGCTCCCTGCCAAAATAGAGTGACCGACCATCGGTTGTGATGATGGGCCCCACTTCAGCGGCAGTGGTATTTACAGCAGAACCCAGATTTTCTTTGATTAATCCCTGAGGAATATTTTCTACTATTTTGAAACGGTTATCTTGTATAAACTTGAAATCATCAAGCTCAAGCACCATGTTGGTGTAGTTTAAATAACCTACGGCATCACCAAACATGGAAACTTCGTTGGAATCAATTTTTTTTCCATTTAGGATGTATTTAACCTCCTCTCCCTTTTTTTCTATACGCAACACATTTACCTCACCTACCGGCTTCACCCACTTTGTTTGTTTCCATTTATTCGTACTTCGGTTACCGACCTTATAATGACCATCAGAAGCGATAACAAATTCATTGGTTTCTTTTCCGCTCATTCCAAAATACAACCCAAACCCATTATTGATGCTGCCGCTTCGTTGCACAAAAGAGGCTTCGAGTACAAAACTTTTTTCTTTATCGAAATACCACGGCATAATGCTAGACCGCCCATACCCTTCGCTCAAGGTTGTGAGTACTAATTTGCCCGATTCTATTTTTATACTAAAGTTATCACCCTTGTCAAGATTCCATGCGTTTCGGTTATCGTCAAATGTTTCGCTAACCTGACCAAAAGAAAATAGTGGAATAATATACATCAGCAGGTGAACGCGTATTTTCATAGGTAATATTTTTTCAAATTAAAACAGAGGGGGCAAAACAGCCCATACCCTCACTTACGTATTTTATATCCGTAGCAGTACGGATTGACAAGCTTTGGTCAGTTTATGATTTTAGTAAAAAAAATCTGATGGTTAGGATTGTCACTATACTTTGTTTGCTGTTTCACACAACCACTTTCGCTCAGCGGTTTCCCATTTCACCCAACGCGTACGATGCCCAAGGCAAACGCACCGGCCATTGGACTATTTTGTATGACAGTTTATTCAAAAAAGAAGTACAAGACCCCGACTCTGCCTTTTACTACCGGCTTGTAAAATTTGAAGCCGGCAAACCAATCGGCAAAGTGAGAGATTTTTACCGAAGTGGGTTCAAGCAATGGGAGGGTCATTTGATAAGCCTCTTGCCCGATGTAGCCGATGGGGAGGTCCGCTATTTTTTTGAAAATGGAAAAATCCAACAACACATGTTGATGAGCCAAGGAAAAAAAGACGGACCATACCGGCAATACGACCCCAGTGGAAATTTAATTTCTGAGGGAACATTTAAAACCGATAGCATGGAAGGAAAGTGGACGTCTTATTGGAACAACGGAGCCATACAGGCCATCTCGTGGTATAAAGACAATAAGCGCGAGGGTAAAGTGGTAGAATATAATGAGCAAGGAGTCAAAGAAGTAGAGATAGAATTTCAAGCCAATCAAGTAAACGGGCTGGTACAAGTATTTTATCCGTCAGGCAAAGTAATGCGCAAAGGCTACAAGAAACTAAATGTTACCGAAGGTTGGTGGGATGAATACTATGAGAATGAAAAATTGAAAAGCCATGAACATTTTAAAGATGGAAAAAACGATGGTCTTATCGAAACTTATTTTGACAACGGGCAAGTAGAAAGCAAAGGCAATTACCGACTCGATAAAAAAACAGGCACCTGGGTTAATTACTTCAGCAACGGAAATTTAAGCCACACGGGTAGTTATGACGAAGATGGCTTACGAACCGGCACGTGGAAATACTATTATGAAAATGGAAGATTAAAATTTACAGCCTATCGAAAACACGATAAGCTCGAAGGCTCTTACACCGAGTTTTTCCCCAGCGGAAAACTAAAGGTAAAGGGCACCTGTCAAAACGATTTGTGGCAAGGCTTGCTAGAACGATACTATGAAAACGAACAACTTGAAAAACGCGGTCACTACATTGCCGATAGCCTGGACGGAGAGTGGGTTTATTATTTCGACAACGGCAAGATTTCTTCCATCGGAAAATACATCGATAATAAAAAAAACGGAGTATGGAAATACTATCGAAATAATGGCAGTATAGAAACCGAAGAAACATTAAAACTCAAAATCCTGGAAGGCCCCACGGTCAATTATTTTCCGGATGGAACCATACATGAGAAAAAAAATTATACCGATGGAAAAGAGAACGGACAGTATGAATTATTTCACCCAAACGGAAAAATAAAAGTAAAAGGAATAAAAGTAAACGGCCAGCCCGAAGGAGAATGGCTTTACTATCATGCTAACGGCCAGTTGGAATCAAGGGAGTATAACCATAATGGCTTATGGCAAGGTTTGTATGAGAGTTATTATGAAAACGGAGTGAAGCGTGCAGAAGGATTAGCCGCCAACAACAAGCACGAAGGATATCGCAAATTCTATTATAGAAACGGTCAGTTGAAAGGCACGGGCAATATGCACTTAGGCAACCGGCATGGCCATTGGGTTTTCTATGACTCCCTTACCGGGAAAAAAGAATCAGAAGGTGACTACCTCAACGGCCATGAAAACGGAAAGTGGAATTTTTATAATTCCAAACCCCATTACATATATTACCTCGATGGCAACCAAGAAACATTTGATAATGTAGAAGACAGTGTAAAGCTCTTGGCTGACCAGGGCCAACACAAAAAAGCACGCCAGTACCTGGCCAAACTTAATCATGTGCGCAAACGGGATTTTGGAAATGCAGCCGACAAGAAAACCCGGATGCTTTATTGGAATGCTTATTTGGCATCAAGCGAAGGTAATCATGCACAAGCCATAGACTTGTACAACACTTACGCCTCAAAAATAAAAAAACAACAAGGCGACACGGTTCTTGATTACCTCGATGCAATCAATAACATAGCTGTCATCAATTCACAGATGAACCACATAGACGAAGCGCTTACCTTGCTGCATTCGTTAGACAAAAAAATTGCCAGGTTTTCTGACTCCAAGCAAACCCGGCATCAAGAAATTATTGCCGACATCCTCTTGTATTCCAACCGGTACGAAGAAGCAGAAAATTATTTGACTTCCATTTTGCATAGCCGGCAATACTCCACACAAGCAATTGCCAAAAATACACTGACATTAAAATTGAAATTAGCCAACCTTTATGCTGACCAAATGGGGCAGTCCGACAAAGGTATTCGTGCTTACCAATCATTGATTGACTACGCTGATTCGGTCAATCTCTCGGGCGACTACTACTGCGGCCTCGCGTATGGAAAAATAGCAAGTATTTACAAAAATCAGTATAACCGAAGAAGCGCTATTAAGTGGGCAAAGAAAGCCAATGAGATATTAAATAAACAAACCGATCGGTTTGCCATTGACTACCTGGAAAATTTGGCACTGATTGGCAACAGTTACCTTAATCTTAGCCTGCCCGATAGTGCACGCTTGATTTTTGAAGAAATGAATGAAACGATCAGGTCATTGCGACTGGGCAACACTTCCTACCACGCAAATGCACTTAACGGGCTGGCTGAAACATACTACCAAAACTATGACAATGTCAAAGCAAAAGAATTGTGGATGCAATCTAAACTCATTTTAGAAAATGCCAACAAACTTAACACAGCCAGCTATGTAAATGTTCTTCAGGCATTGAGTATAGTCTTGCCATTGCTTGACAAAAAAGATATTCCTTTAGCCGAAGAGTATTTGCTTAGAGCCGTAGAGCTATCTAAACAGTTAGGTCTTGACGCCAAACACCGGGCCATGCTCTATTCATTGGCAGAGTTTTACAGAAATAATTCTCGTTATGAAGAAGCAAAAAAAATTGTAGAACAAAATTCATCTTTACTTCTGGCACGAGAAGGCTACTCAGAAAAATACCTTGAAAACCAGCAGTTGCTGGGCGATATTCTTTACAGTCAAAGTAAATACAAAGAAGCCATACAGGTGTATGAAACAACATTGCCCTTAGCCGATAGTCTGAAAACCTATAATCCGACAAATTATATAACGCAACTGAGCAACTTGAGTCGTACCCACAACAAACTTTTGAACTATGACAAAGCAGAAGAGTATGCCTACCAAAGCCTGAATGCTGCCCGTCATTTTTTGGGAAATGAAAATATAACCACACTTGATGCGCTCGAAAATGTGGCCTTTGCTTTGAGGGAACGAAGTAAATTCTCAGAAGCTGAAAAGCTATACAAAGAAGCTGTAGAAATAATTAAAAAAATCCGGGGTGTAAATAATTTAAAATATGCATATTCCATTCTTGGCCTGGCCCATCTATACAACGAATCAAACAATTACAAAAAAGCATTAGAGCATTATCAAACGTTTTTGGTATTGATTGAGTCATTGAAAGGAAAACGTTCGGCCGATTACGTTAACGCGATGGATTACATAGCCGATATCCATTACAACATGGGGCATGAGGCGCAGGCCGAAAAAATTTATACCGAAGCCCTGCAACTTACCGTGCAGGTATATGGCCACAAGCAACTGAACTATGCCTGGCGGCTAAAAACAGTAGGCAATTTTTATCTTGACATTGGCAACTTCACCCTAGCAGAAACTTACTTGGAAGAAAGCGTGAGGCTGGCTAAAAACTATTTAGGAAAGGAAACTTCAGACTATGCCAATTTTCTTGTGAGCTTATCCAAAGCAAAAAGCAGCAACGAAAAATTCAAAGATGCCGAGTTGCTTTTACTCGAGTCCGTGAGTATTCATAAAAAGAACAGCGACAACCGTTTTGGTAGCTACATTGCGGCAATCGAGCAACTTGAAAAATTTTACGAACGCTTTGGTCAATACAATGCAGCCCTGCAACAAGTAAACACTGTCTTACCACTGATAGCCAAACATTGGGGCATTGAAGGGCGCTATGCCCAAAATTTATTAAGTAAATCAGGCTTGTATTATGGCATCGGCAATTTTGATTCTACTTCTTTTTACGCCCATAAAGCATTGGCCATAGCCGAAGATCTATATGCCCCCACAAACTGGCTAGTATTAAAGGCCCACACCGAGGTAGGAAGGGCAGCCATAAAAAATAAAAATTATGACGAAGCCCTAAAACATTTTCAGTTTTGTGTAGAGCAACAAAGAATTTCTGGCAGGATAAAAGAAAGCACGTATGCAACGTACCTGCAAAACCTGGGGGTAGCACACATGGAAAGAAAAGAATTTGCAGCAGCGGAACAACTGTTTAATGAAGCCTGGAACGTAAGTACCCAAACAACCGATACCGAGGGGATGGACTATATTCGCTTGAATCAAGCAAAACTCTATACCGCAACCGGTAGGCCGGATCAGGCTGAACGGCTTTTTAAAACCTCTGCCAATAACCGCAAGGCGTACATCATCCGCAATTTTTATTTTCTCAGCGATAATCAAAAGGCGCAATACTGGAAAGCAAATAAGTTTTTTCTGGAGTACTTCCAGTCTTTTGCCACACAACATGCCGTAACCAACCCGGCCATTCTTCAGGATTTTTATAACCTGCAATTGGCCACCAAAGGCATCTTGCTCAGCACCTCAAATAAAATTAAAAAACGTATTCTCTCCAGCGGAGACTCCATAATGGTAAACATATATTACCGATGGTTAAAACAACGCAATGAATTGGCACAACTTTATGCGCAAGCACCGGAAGAACAGAAAAAACAAAAATCAACAGTTGATTCGTTAGAGAAAATAGTAAGTGCATCTGAAAAAGAGCTTGCCATTTCTGCCGAAGATCTGGAGAAAGACAAAGGTAAAGAAACTAACTGGCGCGAAGTGCAAAAACAACTCTTGCCTAATGAAGCGGCTGTTGAAATCGTGCGCGTGCGCCACCACACCCTGCACCCCACAGACAGTGTTTTTTATGTGGCTCTGATCCTCACACATGAAACCAAAACCGGTCCGCAAATGGCCGTGTTGCCCAACGGCAACCTGTTAGAAGGCCGGGCCTACAGGTATTATAAAAATGCAATTACTTCACAATTGGATGATACCCTTTCATATATCAATTATTGGTCACCAATTGATGTCTTTATTAAAAACAAAAAGCACATTTATGTTTCTGCCGATGGTGTTTATAACTCTATTAACCTCAACACACTAAAATCAGTAAGTGGTAATTATTTGGTAGAAGAGAAGAACATCACATTTGTGCCCAACACCAAAGATTTGCTTTACCTGAAAAATAAAAAAAATGCCTTTACTAAAACCACAGCCAACCTTATCGGCTTTCCTAAATATTTTCTGGGTAAAGAAAAGGTTAAACAAAAAATTTCCAAGCAACGAGAACTTGATTTTTCAAAACTATCGGATGAAGACCGAAGTGGAATTGCCGAACTGCCCGGTACAAAAGAAGAAATCAGTACGGTGAGCAGCATCCTTGTGTCGCATCAATGGCACGTGAAACAACTCATTCTCGAAGAAGCAACCGAAGAGGCTCTTAAGTCAGTACGTCAACCCGGGCTTTTGCACATAGCTACGCATGGTTACTTCACTGATGACCAAGACCAAACGGCTACTGACCCAATGTTGCGGGCAGGCTTGCTGCTGTCAGGAGCTTCCAATTATTTGGTTGACAAGATCAGCGTAGGTGAAGATAACGGAGTACTAACAGCCTACGAAGCAGCCAACCTCAATCTTGACAATACTGAGTTAGTGATACTAAGTGCTTGCGAAACCGGCAAAGGCGAAGTGCAAAATGGCGAAGGCGTTTACGGACTGCAACGAGCCTTTCAAACAGCCGGGGCAAAATCCATCCTCATGAGTTTGTGGAAAGTAGATGATGCCGCAACACAAGAACTCATGGCTGCGTTTTATAAAAACTGGACATCCGGCAAAACAAAATCCGAGGCATTTAAACACGCACAATTAACACTCAAAAAAAAATACGCAAACCCTTATTATTGGGGGGCTTTTGTAATGATGGGTGAATAGTACGGAGCGAACAGGCCAAGACCATTTTTAGCTTAGGTCATTCTCTTCGAATACTATTATAAACTAAAGAGGTTCAGTTGGGAGTCGTGTAATAGGTCCGTCATGGATAAACTCAAGCATCACATTTTTCGGCCACCATCCTCAATCCATCCAGCGTGAGGGTGGGCTCGAAGGCATAAAAAAAATCTTTTAGTGAAGTAATAACAAAGGCAAGGCCACCGGTGGCTATAGCGGGGCAAGGTTCTTTCTGTTCTTCGCGAATTTTAGTGACGATATTTTTTACCAGTCCCTCATAACCCAAAATAATGCCTGACTGAATGGCGGAAACAGTATTGCGGCCAAGCGCAGAGTCGGGCATTTCGAGGGGTACATCAAAAAGCTTGGCCGTGTTTTGCGAGAGCGACCGAATGGCAGTTTTTAGTCCGGGTACGATGGATACACCCAGAATCGTTCCGTCTCCTGAAACAGTAGTAAATGTGAGTGCGGTACCAAAATCTACTACGATACAAGTTTGCCCGTACTTGAAGTAAGCTGCTACGGCATTAGCTACCAAGTCAGAACCAATTTCGTATGGGTTAAGGATTTTCATCGGCAGTTTATTGTAGAGTGCGGGACTGAGAATGACCGGCTCCTGTCCAAACAGTGTTACGGCTATGTTTCTGATTTTATTGGTCAATGAAGGCACCACACTGCTTAATACGATTTTGTCCGGATTGGTTTTAAGTTGAGCCTCAAAAAAATAATCGCGAATTTTTACCGCGAAAAAAAGCTCGGGGTGATCTGGTTTGGATGTAATACGCCAGATGTGTTTCCAGTTGTTATCTGTGTAAATACCCAGCGTTACATCACTGTTGCCAATATCTATTGCGAGGAGCATTTTTTTAACTTAACGGTTCACAAAATGATATAAAAAGTTAGCCAATGATCTCTCATTGGCTAATTGAATTATTAACAGTCGGATAATTTAATTTATCCGTTCATTGAAATCAAAAACTCTTCGTTGTTACGTGTTCCTTTCATTTTAGAGAGGAGGAACTCCATCGCCTCAATAGAATTCATATCAGCCATAAATTTGCGTAAAATCCAAACGCGTTGCAACTCTTCTTCCTTCATCAGCAAGTCTTCACGCCTGGTGCCTGATGCTGGTACATCAATGGCAGGGTAAACTCTGCGATTAGAAAGTTTACGATCGAGTTGCAATTCCATATTGCCGGTTCCTTTAAATTCTTCAAAGATCACCTCATCCATTTTTGAGCCCGTGTCAATTAAGGCTGTGGCAATGATGGTGAGCGATCCGCCATTTTCAATTTTGCGTGCGGCTCCAAAGAATCGTTTGGGTTTATGCAAAGCGTTGGCATCAACACCACCGGAAAGAATTTTTCCTGATGACGGAACCACCGTGTTGTAGGCGCGGGCTAACCGGGTGATGGAGTCGAGTAAGATTACTACATCATGGCCGCACTCTGTCATACGTTTTGCTTTCTCGAGTACGATGCTCGCCACTTTTACGTGACGCTCGGCCTGCTCATCAAATGTAGAAGCAACTACCTCCGCCTTCACACTTCGCGCCATATCTGTTACCTCTTCGGGGCGTTCATCTATCAGCAACACGATCAAATATACTTCCGGGTGATTTTCGGCTATGGCATTGGCAATGTTTTTCAGCAAAACAGTTTTGCCGGTTTTGGGTTGAGCCACGATCATCCCGCGCTGACCTTTTCCTATCGGAGAAAATAAATCGAGTATGCGGGTGGAAAAATTATCGGGAGTTGTACTGAGTTTTAGTTTTTGTTCCGGGAAGAGCGGAGTCAGGTATTCAAAAGCTACACGATCGCGAATTTCTTCTGTGGTTTTACCATTGATGCTGTCGACTTTCAGTAATGCAAAATATTTTTCGCCCTCTTTGGGTGGGCGGATCTGACCTTTTATGGTATCACCCACTTTCAGTCCAAACAATTTAATTTGAGAAGGCGACACATAAATATCATCCGGGCTGGCGAGGTAGTTGTAGTCTGACGAGCGGAGAAATCCGTATCCGTCTTGCATGATTTCTAATACCCCTTCGTTGCTCACTACGCCATCAAAATCGCGCACGTTATTTTCTTTACGAGGCGGCTGTTGGTTTTGCGGCTGCTGTTGATTTTTAGTTTCGGTCGGATGATTTTGTTTTTCAATTACTTCAGCGGGCTTTGTTGTTTGCTCCTGGTTGTCATCAAAGCGCGTTACTCGTTGATTCAGTTCAATATCCAGACTTTGAAGTAATTCTTCGCTGGTCAACTCTTTGGCTGCGTTTGAAGCTGCGGCTGAAACAGGGGCCACATTTTCTCGCCTGCGTGGGCGTATTTTACGCTCAGCGTTTTCAGGCTTGGGCACCGGGTTTCCCGAAACCGCTTGCTGATCGAGAATTTTATAAACCAATTCTTCTTTGCTGAGCTTTTTGGCATTTTTTACATTCATGCCTTCGGCTATTTCCTTCAGCTCGCTCAAAAGCTTAAGGTTGAGTTCATCGATGGTGTACATCAAAAAGGTGGGTTGAAAATTTTTGAATTAATTAAGGGCATTAAAAAACAAGAAGCACAAAAGAAACTAAGATCAAATACTAATAAAATCAACTGGGTTATATCGTCAGCGGCCCGAATTGGCCTTGTATGATGATGCAAGTATAGAGCAAAATCGATTACGATGCAACAAACGGCAAATAATTATTGGTAATTTTGACGGCTTAAATCAGATTATGTTACAAGTACAAGTCATGCGTGAGCAACCCAATCGTGTGTTAGAGGGGTTAGCCAAGCGTCATTTTAAAGAAGCAGACGTGCTGGTTCAGCAGGTTATTGAACTCGATAAAATCAGGAGAGAAACCCAACAATCAGCTGATGACCTGCGGGCCAATTCCAATACCAACTCAAAAAAAATTGGTGAGTTGATGAAAACCGGAAAAATTGAAGACGCCAATCAACTCAAGTCACAATTAGCAACCGATAAAGAGTTACTTAAAAAAAAGGAAGAAGGATTAGCTGATGTTGAAAAACAACTTCAACACCTGTTGTACAAAATTCCAAATGTACCTCATACTCATGTACCTGCAGGCAGAGGTGCCGAAGACAATAAAGAGGTTTATATACACGGGGCGATCCCAACACTTCATAATGGTGCGTTACCACATTGGGAGCTAATCAAAAAATATGACATCATTGATTTTGATTTAGGCGTAAAAATTTCAGGTGCAGGATTTCCGGTTTACAAAGGAAAGGGAGCAAAGTTGCAGCGGGCGCTGATCAATTTCTTTTTAAATGAATCAGATAAAGCCGGCTATACCGAAATTCAGCCTCCTATTGTAATCAATGAAGCGAGTGGGTATGGCACCGGGCAGCTTCCTGATAAAGAGGGGCAAATGTATTTTATCAACGAAGACGGGTTGTATTTGATTCCCACCGCTGAGGTACCCATCACCAATTTGTACCGCGATGTAATTGTGCCCGAAGAAAACCTACCCATTAAAAATGCCGGATACACGCCCTGCTTTAGAAGAGAAGCCGGAAGTTGGGGTGCCCACGTGCGTGGATTGAATCGCCTGCATCAATTTGATAAAGTTGAAATTGTACAGGTAACAAAACCGGAAAATTCGTATCAGGTACTTGATGAAATGTGCGGGCATGTGCAAGGGCTGTTGGAAAAACTGCAATTACCTTATCGCAAGCTTTTGCTGTGTGGAGGTGATATGGGGTTCAACTCGGCCATGACCTATGACATGGAAGTTTTTTCGGCAGCTCAGCAACGCTGGCTTGAAGTAAGTTCTGTAAGCAACTTTGAAACCTATCAGGCCAACCGGTTGAAGCTGCGCTACAAAAACAAAGAAGGTAAGATACAATTGTTGCATACTTTAAATGGAAGCGCACTGGCTCTTCCGCGTATAGTGGCAGCGATTTTAGAAAATAATCAAACAGAGAAAGGAATTAAAATACCCGAAGTGTTGAGGCCGTATACAGGCTTCGACTGGATTGATTAACGCATTTGTAAGAGATGTTCAAAAATAAAGCACTCATCCGCCTTGCACTTTTGGGCTCTATGGTAGCCTGGCTGATATTGCTTTTTTCTGACGTCACGGTTTTGTTCAGCAGCATGCAAGGGTTGCAGCCCGATGTGCCCGAGTGGATGCCCCGACTGATGTTGATGGCGTTTGTCATCTGTCTTTTCTATTACTACAAACTACGCGTTGAGCGAGATGATTCGCTCAACTTTACTGACCTGCTGTGGAAAGTTTTTGCCACCGGGTTAATTACCACAGTTATCTCGCTGGTGTTGCGCTTGCTGGTATTTTTATTAGGGCGCACCGCTTTGGCTACCAATGTTATTTTTAGCGACTTCATCTATCAAATCAATTTGGCCTTGTTGGTCAATTTTTTATTGGCTGCGCTAATCAGTTGGAAGCGGCTTATCCTTTATCAAAAATCAAAATGGCTCTTGCGCACCTGGCTGGCATTTGATGCGATATTATTTTTTATTTTGATTTATGATACCATCGGCATCTCAGTTTCTGACACGCTGCGTATTCTCATTAATTTGATCCTGGGTATTATGCTGATTACACTCTCGGCCAATATGCGCTGGGTGGCCTACCTGAATTTTAGGCAGAAGTGGACTAGTCTCTTGTTATTGCTCCTGATGTTTTTTTACCTCGCTTACTTTTTTTACTCTGTTGAAAGCGGGGCTGAAACCATCACCAAAGAATCAACTGGGTTTCTCGATTTCAGAAATCATCTTTTTATAATTCTCCTGGCTCTGTTCATATCATTGTATGGCATTTTTTCTTTTTTAGTGATCTTGTTCAACTTGCCCACGTCATCTGTGTTTGAGCAGAAACTGGAAGAAGTGGTCAACTTTCAGCGCATCAGTCAATCTATACAAACGGAGCAAGACGAAGAGAGCGTGTATAATATTTTGCTGGAAAGTTCAGTGAGTTCTGTTTTTGCCGATGCCGCCTGGCTTGAAATCACAGCGGTAAATAATGATCAAAAGATCTATACGTACAAAATATCTGAGCAAGAGGCCAAAAACATTCGTGAGCATTTAGAAAAAAACAACATCAGGGGGGTGCTCGATACCGGCAGTGAAAAAACAAAAAACCTTTCTAAGCATCTGGCCCTGCTGAAAGGTTCACGCTTTCGCTCCATACTTGCTTTCCCTATTATAGTAAAAGAAGAAACGATTGGAACCCTCGCCCTGCTCAAAGAGCTGCCCGATGGTTTCAACAAAGAAATGACGCGCATTGTCTCAACATTTGCCAACCAAGCCGGTATCTCCATCGAAAATTTCCGATTGATGGAAGAAGCTTTTCAAAATGCACGCTATAAAGAGGAATTGAAAATTGCCAAAACCGTGCAGCAGAGTTTATTGCCCGCTAAGCTAGAACAAGACCCCGATTTTGAAGTAGCCGCTTTTTCTGCTTCGGCCGATGAGGTGGGTGGAGACTATTACGATACTCTTCGCATTGACAATAGTAAAGTAGCCCTCATCATTGCCGATGTTTCAGGCAAAGGCACTACGGCCGCCTTCCACATGAGTCAGATGAAAGGTATCTTTCATAGCCTGGCACAAGAGCACCTCGACCCAAAAGAATTTATGCATCGTGCCAACAACGCATTGACATTTTGCCTGGAAAGAAACTCCTTCATTTCAGCTTCTTTTTTTGTAATCGATACCGAGCAGAAAAAAATCCGTTATTCGCGGGCCGGCCATTGCCCCGTGCTTTTTTTACAAGCCGGTGAAAAAAAATCATTCTACTTAAAAGACAAAGGGGCAGCGCTGGGCATGGTGCGCAACCACAATTACCGCAACCACATTGAGACAAACGAAATACCTTACCAGGCCGGTGATATTATGGTGCTCTACACCGATGGTATAACCGAAGCCAAAAATGAAAAGGGTGAAGAATTTGGAAATGACCGACTGGCCCAGGCGCTAAACGAAGTTGCCAGCCTGAGTGCAAAAGAAATTGAAGATCATCTTACAAAAAAACTCTATGATTTTACCGGAACTAAAAATATCAATGACGATTATACATCCATGACTGTGCGATTTAAAATATAACCAACTGAGTTAAAAAACGTTTAGAAAAATATGGTCCAGATCAAACGACTACAAGAAGCAGGTGCCGATATTATTGCGGTGATCGGTGAAATAGATGCCAGTTCGTCTATTGAACTGGATTTGGCTATAGCCAAAAGCGTGGGCGAAGGGTTTAAAAAAATTCTGGTGGATTGCACCGCCCTGGAATACATCTCTTCGGCCGGCCTCGGTGTCTTTATGTCGTATATCGAAGAATTGCGCGATAAGAACATTCCCATGGTGTTGTTTGGATTAAAAGAAAAAGTGATAAATACTTTTGATATCCTTGGATTGGCAACCCTCTTGCACATCTGCCCAACTAAAAGTGAAGCAATGAAACTGGCCAATGAGTTATCAGTATAACATCGGGTGTAGTTTAGCGAACCTAAAGGGCATTCGCGATTTTGTACGTAGCGTACTGAATGAAAACCTCGTGCCCGAAATGCACGTGAGCGCTATTGTGCTGGCCCTGGACGAAATGTGTTCTAACCTGATGATTCATGCACACCACTGCGACCCCGATCATTATTTAGAACTTCGCATTGATCATCCCTCAACACACGAGTTTGTATTTGAAATTGTAGATGACGGATTGGTTTTTGATATCACCCAATTTTCTGAGCCCGAGATGAACAGCCTGGTACAAGAAAAACGCAAAGGCGGTCTCGGAATACGCTTGGTAAAATCTATCATGGATAAAATCGAGTATCGCACCGAAGCCGGAAAATCAATTTGCCGGTTGACCAAAAACGTTTAAGCTAACTTCTGGTCAGCATTCCCCCTAAAAAGATTGCAAGTGTCTTTTGTTTTCAAAATCATCTTTCAAAGAAGACGAGCTTTTATTTGCACCCCATCAGCGCCTATAGTAAATATTTGAAAGCGGTAACTATAAACCGGCCTTCGGGCACAGAGTCCGTCAATATTTACACCTAAAGAAAACTATATTTGCATCCTGAAAAATTATAGGGTTTTTATGGTGCGTTATCTTTTCATATTTGTTCTGTGTGGATTCACGGGAATTGGCTGGGGGCAACCTAAAAAAACTAAGCCAGCAGTTTTGTTTACTCTGGCTGGCTCGGCCACTTCTACGGATGAGTTCATTTATCTGTTCAAAAAGAACCATCCTAATGGACAGAATTTTACCAAAGAAAAAGTGGACGACTACCTTACCCTCTTCATTAATTTTAAATTGAAAGTGAGAGAAGCACACGAACTCGGGCTTGATACCACTGAAAAATATAAAAAAGAATTGGCCACGTATCGTGAGGAATTGAAAAAACCGTATCGTACCAACAAAGATTTGCTCGATAAACTCACCCGGGAAGCCTACGAACACCTCTCTAAAGAAATAAAAGCCTCACACATTCTCATTCAGGTGAAACCCGAAGATTTACCTGAAGATACACTCAAAGCCTACACCCGAACAGAAGAAATTAGAAAACGAATTTTAGCGGGCGAATCCTTTGAAAAGCTGGCTCGTGAGTTAAGCGAAGACCCTTCTGCGCGATACAACGGTGGCAACTTAAATTATTTTACTGCGCTGCAAATGGTCTATCCGTTTGAAGAAGCCGCCTACAATACTCCGGTTGGTAAAATTTCGCCTGTTGTTCGCACACGCTTTGGTTATCACCTCATCAGTGTAGAAGACGTGAGGCCTTCGCGTGGGGAAGTGGAAGTATCACACATTCTGTTGCGGGCGGCTAAAGATGATGCGAAAGCAAAGAACACTATTTTTGAAATTTATGATCAACTGAAAAGTGGCCGCAGTTGGGATGAACTATGCGCTCACTACTCGGAAGATACCAACACCAAAAACAACGGGGGGCGGTTAAAGCCTTTTGGTATTGGGGTTTATGCTTCTGTACCTGAATTTGAAAATACTGCCTTTGTTCTGCAAAAGCCAGGAGATATTTCCGATCCGTTTCAGTCAGCCATCGGCTGGCACATCATCCGGCTGGAGAAGAAAATTCCGCTTGCACCGTACGTGCAGATTGAACCGACTTTAAAGAAAAAAGTAGCCCGCGATGAGCGGGTAAAAATTTCTGAAGTAGCGGTTGCCTTACAGCGCAAAAAAGAGTTTGGCTTTGT
This sequence comes from Bacteroidota bacterium, assembly GCA_018266435.1. Classification (GTDB taxonomy): domain Bacteria; phylum Bacteroidota; class Bacteroidia; order Cytophagales; family Cyclobacteriaceae; genus ELB16-189. Next base: position 64,947 of record JAFEAL010000003.1, read on the forward strand.
TGAAAACATTTCTAATAAAAACGCCATCCTCACAACTGCCGATTCATCCTTGCAAAAAGGAAAGTGGAAATACAGGGGCAGTGCAGATTCAAAAAAATTGACTTTGTTTTTATTGCAGGGAAAAAAATACGAAGCCGGTGCATTTATTGCGTGGGCCGAAGGACATCAAAAAACAAACAAACTTTCTCCCTCCGATTATCTCCGTCACCTGTATATTTCTTTTGTAGATGAGAACGTTGATCTGTTAGAAGAAGAAAAAATAGTGAAGAACAATCCCGATTTTACCTATCTACTATCAGAATACCGCGAAGGGATTTTACTTTTTGATGTGATGGAAAAAGAAATTTGGAACAAGGCTTCGAGCGATACACTTGGTCTAAGAAAATTTTATGAAGAACATCTGTCCAACTACTCAGCCGGAGCACGTGTGGAAGCGCGTTTGTTTTCTACTTCTGATAAAACTTTCTATGAAGAAATAAAAAAGAAAATTTACAAAGGCGATACCCTCAAAGCCACTGACCTGAAAAAATTTAAATCGGTGCAAAACTTCAGGAATTATGAAAAAGGTGAAAGCAAAGTGATAGACAAAATAAACTGGGTGCCCGGCATGCAGGATACAGAACTGGACAACACTTATTATTTTGTTGATATCAAACAGCTGGTGGCCCCCGGAACAAAAACATTTGCCGAAGCTCGCTCACGGGTCATTTCAGATTATCAGGATTCATTAGAAAAGAATTGGGTAATTTCACTCAAAAACAAATACCCCGTTTCGGTCAATCGCTCCGGAAAAAAAATTGTTGAGTCTGAACTGATAAAAAAATGAAATTGAAAAACAGAAACTTTATCTGGATCGCTTTATTCAGTTTATTCATTTTTGGTTCGTGCGACCTGATCAAAATGAAAAGAAATGAAGGAGATTCAGCCTCCAGCCGGAAATGGGTGGCACAGGTAAACGATGCCCGGTTATATGCCGATGAACTGAAGAGAATAGTGCCCAACAAAACCACTGCCGATGACAGTGCCACACGGGTAAATGCCTATATCAACAGTTGGATTAGAAAACAATTACTCATCAAAGAAGCACTGAAAACCATAACCATTGACAAGGCCGAAATAGAACGACAGGTGGAAGACTACCGCAACAGCCTTATCACTTTTGAATTCTTAAACTACTATACCCGGCAACACCTAAACGACACGGTAGAAAATGCATCCATCGAAGAATATTATCGAGCACACACAGATAATTTTATTCTGAAACAAAACATTATTCAAGGCACTTACATCAAAGTACCCAAGGATGCCCCTCGCACCAAACGAATCAAGGAACTGATGTTTTCAACCAAAGAAAAAGAAAAGGCAGAATTAAAATCGTATTGCCTTAGTTTTTCATCGGCTTTTCACCTGACGGATTCATCGTGGATTGAGTTTGATAAGATTGCGGTAAATTCACCCCTGATGGATATACCCGATAAAATCCATTTTTTGCAATCTTATAATTACTATGAAACCAGCGATGCCAACTTCATGTACTTTCTTAAAGTCGATGCGTATAAAATAAGTGATAATGTGTCGCCCCTGGAGTTTGTACGGCAAGCCATCAAAAACATTATTTTAAACAAAAGAAAAGTAGAACTTGCAAAAAAATTGGAGGACGAGATTTATGAAAATGCGGCTAAACAAAAAGAATTTGAGATTTTGGGCCAGTAGCTTTGCTATTTTACTCACCCCTTTATTGGCCACCGGCCAAACTACCGAGAAAAAAGAGGGAGGATTTGTCTTGGATAAAATCATTGCCAAGGTTGACAATTACATTGTTCTGAAATCAGAACTGGAGTCAGCCTATCAAAGTTTTCTGACCGATGGAAACCCCGGCTCGGAAGAAGCCAAATGTGGGCTGCTCAACCGCATGGTCATGAACAAAGTGATGGTGGCCAAAGCTGAGATAGATTCAGTCATTGTGACTGATCTGGAAGTGGATCAAAACACTACCCAGCGGATGCAGATCATTTTACAAAACTACGGCAACTCGCAAGAAGAACTGGAACGTAACTACGGAAAAACCTTTGAGCAGATCAAAGCCGAACTGCACGACCAAATCCGTGAACAGCTTTTGGGGCGCGAAATGACCGAGCGCATCACCAAAGATATTACTATTACCCCTTCAGAAGTAAAAAAATTCTACAACAAAATACCCTCTGACAGTTTACCGTTTTATTCTGCCGATGCCGTAATCGGCCAAATTGTTAAGGTGGCTAAAGTAAGCGCCCAACAAAAAAATGAAGCTAAAAGTAAATTGGAAGATTTGCGTTCTCGTTTTTTGAATGGGGAAAATTGGAATGAATTAGCCAAAAAATATTCTGAAGACCCCTCTGCACAATCTAATGGAGGAGAGATGGGATACTTCGGAAGAGGCTCAATGGTACCTGAATACGAAGCCATGGCCTTTAAACTGACAAAAGGCGAAGTATCTCATCCATTTGAGTCACAATACGGATACCATATTATGCAGTTGATTGACCGGAGAGGGAATGAATACAACTCGAGACACATCCTGTTAAAGGCCATCCCCAGTCAGGCCGATATTCAGCGGGCTACATTTTATCTGGATTCACTGCGCAGAAAAATCCAGAAAGACAGCATCACCTTTGAGCAAGCTGCCAAACTTTATTCAGATGACAAAGAAACCAAAGGACATACAGGCTATTTTACTGACTCAGATGGTGGAACTAAAATAGCAATCGACAAAACATTAGATCCGGCTGTTTACTTCGTCATTGACACCCTAAAACTGGGCAGCATCTCTAGGCCCTTGCCCTACCGCACAAAAGACACGCAGCAAGAAGCCGTGCGCATCATCTACTTTAAAGCTAAACTGCCGCCTCACCAAGCCAACCTGAAAGATGACTGGCATCGCATTCAGTCTGCTGCCTTGGCCGAGAAAAAAGACAAAGCCATCAACAAATGGTTCATCAAATCACGCCAAGATGTCTTCATCAACATTGACCCCAACTATAAAGGCTGCAAAATCATAGAATAGCTTTGCCTTGTTTGAGCCGGCATAAAAAAGTATTTTCACCACAAAAGTTTTAGCCATGCCAACTGTTTTTCGTGATGATGTGGAAGCCGCTGATGCGCTGGCTCAATCGTATAAAAACCTAAAATCAGAAATAGCCAAAATCATTGTGGGGCAAGATGATGTAGTGCGTCTGGCACTTACCGCCATCTTCTGCCACAGCCATGCGCTGCTCATCGGTGTACCTGGTCTGGCCAAGACTTTGTTGGTGCAGACACTCGCGCACTCACTTGATCTTGACTTCAAGCGCATCCAGTTTACTCCTGATTTAATGCCCAGCGACATTATCGGGGCTGAAACAATGGACAAAGAGCGTAATTTTCATTTTGTAAAAGGCCCCGTATTCGGCAACATCATTTTAGCAGATGAAATTAACCGTACCCCACCCAAAACTCAGGCGGCCCTGCTCGAGGCCATGCAAGAAAATGCCGTTACCATTGCCGGAAAAAAATACAATTTGCCACAGCCTTTTTTTGTAATGGCCACACAAAACCCCATTGAGCAAGAAGGAACCTATCCGCTGCCCGAAGCACAACTGGATCGGTTCATGTTCAATATATTTTTGGATTATCCTTCATACGAACAGGAACTGAAAATTGTAAAAGGCACCACTTCTGACGAGACCGTTTCCGTAAACCGGATTTTAACTGCAGAGGAGATCATCGCTTACCAGCACCTGGTCAGGCGCGTACCTGTGGCCGATAATGTCGTTGAGTATGCCGTGCGGCTGACGGCATCCACAAGACCCGGAAATGGTTCTGCCCTGGCTACAGAATTTTTGGAATGGGGCGCAGGACCGCGCGCTTCACAAAGTCTGGTACTGGGCGCAAAATGCAATGCCCTGCTCAACAAAAAATACTCGCCCGACATAGAAGATGTGCAAGCCGTGGCCAAGCCGGTGCTGCGCCATCGCATGGTCAGAAACTTTAAAGCCGAGGCTGAAGGTGAAACCGTAGATAAGTTGATTGATTTGTTGATGACACAGGTAAAAATGTGATGAATCTTCCCGATCAAATAAAAAAATTATCTGAACACTTCACGCAAGAAATCATTTCTTACCGCAGGCACTTGCACGCTCATCCCGAGTTATCGTACAACGAATTTAATACAGCCCTATTCATTGCCGATAAACTAAAAAGTTTTGGGTTAACCCCCTCAGAAGGTGTGGCTAAAACTGGGGTTGTTGTTTTGATTGAAGGGAAAAACCCGTTCCGAAGAACCGTGGCCCTGCGTGCCGACATTGATGCGTTGCCCATTCAGGAGGCCAACGAAACCGAATACCAATCACAAAACCCTGGGGTAATGCACGCTTGTGGCCACGATGTGCACACTGCGTCTTTGTTGGGTACCGCAAAAATTCTGAGCGAACTAAAAAATCATTTTGAAGGAACCGTGAAGTTGATCTTCCAGCCGGGTGAAGAGAAAAACCCGGGCGGTGCTTCGCTGATGATCCGTGAAGGTGTGCTGGAAAATCCCAGGCCTTCTTCTATTCTTGGTCAGCATGTCATGCCGCTCATCCCTGTGGGCAAGGTTGGTTTTCGCGAAGGCATGTATATGGCCAGCAGCGATGAAATTTATTTAACCGTTATTGGAAAAGGCGGGCATGGCGCTGCCCCTGAACTAACTGTTGACCCGGTAGTGATCGCTTCGCACATCATCATTGCGTTGCAACAAATCATCAGCCGTAAGGCAAGCCCCAAGCAACCCACCGTTTTAACGTTTGGTAAAATCGTGGCCAATGGTGCTACCAACATCATTCCCGATGAGGTAAAAATCTCGGGTACATTTCGTGCACTCAATGAAACGTGGCGCAAAGAAGGACTGGAAAAAATAAAAAAAATGGCCGAAGGTTTGGCTGAGAGCATGGGGGCAACGTGTGAGGTAAAAATTCTGCATGGTTATCCTTACTTAGAAAATAATCCAGAGCTGACTCGCAGAATCAGAACCGCAGCTGAAGAATACCTCGGAAAAGAAAATGTAGTAGATCTTGATCTTACCTTGGGGTCAGAAGATTTTGCTTATTACTCGCACCAAATTCCTGCATCATTTTATCGGTTGGGTACCCGTAACGAAGCCCGCGGAATTACTTCCTATGTTCACACCCCCACATTTGATATTGACGAATCGGCCCTGCAAATTGGCCCTGGGTTGATGGCTTGGCTTGCCATAAAAGAATTAATGGAAATATAATCGAAGGGTTTAATTTGCGCGGCTGCGTTTTAAGGCCGGCTCGTATCTTTACCGTGTGATGGAAACAACCCCCAACATTACCTTAGAACCCAAACATACTTTTCCTTGGAGAGGTTTCTTGCAATCGCTCATGTATTTTATCATTGGCCTGGCGGTATTTTTCTTTTCGCTCGACTTAATGATGGCGGCTCTTCAGCGAATGGGCAGCGTGGTGACAGACACCCTACTGCTTGCCACATCAAATCCTTTTACCGGTTTATTCATCGGGCTGTTATTATCGGCATTGATTCAAAGTAGTTCGGCCACAACATCAATCACGGTAGTGCTCGTTGCCTCGGGTTCGCTTTCGCTGTCTAGTGCTGTGCCTCTCATCATGGGTGCCAACATTGGCACCACCATTACCAGCACGATTGTATCGCTTAGTTTCATCAGTCATAAAAAAGAATTTCGCAGGGCGATAACCTCAGGAACGTATCACGCGTTTTTTAATATTCTCACCGCATTAATTTTATTTCCATTGGAGTATTATTTCCATTTTTTATCGGGGCTTTCTCAGTTTATTGCCGTTCGTTTTTTTCATGAGCCTGCCGGGTCAGCCGTTGAAACTTTTTCATTGCTCGGTGCTGAAATCAGCTCTCCTGTGAATTTTATCTCAGCAAAAATCGGTAATGCTTATTTTTTAGCGGCTCTTTCAGTTGTGCTGCTGCTCGGTTCGATGCTTTTCTTCCGCAAGATGATTACTAATGCCCTGGGTGTAAGTGCTCAGGAAAAATTACGCAAATTGATTTTTAATAATTCGTATAAATCTTTTGGCTGGGGGCTTTTCATCACAGCTGCTATCCGCTCCAGCACAGTTACCACTTCATTGATCGTGCCACTGACAGCAAAAAAAATTATCCGGTTGAGAACCGGTACTGCCTTTATTTTGGGAGCAAACATTGGTACCACCATCACTGCATTTCTGGTTAGCGCATTTAATTCTTATGCGGCCATCAGCATTGCTTGGGCTCACTTCCTTTTCAATTTTATAGGGGTTATTATTTTCTTTCGCACACCATACCTGAAAGAAGTTCCTTATCAGATGGCTACTCAGTTGGGGAAACTGACCCTTCGCTACCGGGTAGCTGGATTTTTATTTTTATTGCTCACTTTTTTTCTGATCCCTTTTTCGTTGATTTACCTCTACCATTTTTCCATGTAAAATTCTAAGGATTTTTCCATCCAAATAATGTTGCCTGTTGAGTCTTTACATGGTCATTTCGTGTTCTATCTGTATATTGCATGTTGTAACTATGGAAAGCATCAAAGAGAGTATTTTTAAGTTTCTTCGCCTTGATGGATTGATCAATAATTTATCAGGATATGTGGAGGCTCGCATCGAGTTAATCAAACTTGAAGTGCGGGAAGAAGTAACCAAAATAGTTTCGCGCGGACTGATGTTGGTGATTGTGTTTTTTTTGGGACTACTGTTTTTGGTTTTTCTCAGTTTTGGCCTGGCTAATTATTTCAATAAGTATTTTAATGACAGCTATTCAGGGTATTGGATTATCGCCACGGTTTACGGATTACCCTGCATACTCATGGTCTTATTTCGAAAAAAGATAAGCCACTATTTTGAACGTTATTTATTGGAGCAGTCGAAACGAAAACACTGATGGAACTTCTCGAAACCCAAGACCCCGAGAAAAAAAAATTAATTGAGACTTCAGCCCGTCACAAACAAGAGCTTGAACGCGAGTTGAAAAATGTCTCTGATCGCAGCGAAAAAATGTTGAAAAATGCGCTGATCATCGGGGGAGTACTGGCCGCAACCTATTTGGTGATCACTCAATTTTCGGGCTCTAAAAAGAAAAAAAAGAAAGCATCTAAAATTGTTCAGGAAGCACCTGAAGAAATTGAAGGAGCTGATCAGGAAGAGCAACCATCGCTGCTTGCGGGTGTTGGCGACCGGTTAATGAGTATGGCCACAGTGTTTCTGGTTGATCTGGCCAAAGAAAAACTTTCAGATTATTTAAAAGAGAAAAAATCAAATGACAATACTGGAGTCGCTACAGGCAGGAAGTAAGCAAGGGAAAAAATCCATTGCTGTCTTGATTGATCCTGATAAGATTGATAATGTGAGTAAGTTAGATCCGTTGCTTCGACTGGCTTCTGAAAATTGTGTCGATTACATTTTTACCGGGGGCAGTTTGGTAACTACTTCCAATCTTTCGGAAGTAGTGAATTATATCAAAGAAAATGTAACCATACCGGTGGTTCTTTTTCCGGGCAGTGTCATGCAGATTGATTCATCGGCTGATGCTATTTTGTTTTTGTCGTTGATTTCAGGTCGTAACCCCGATTTGCTGATTGGCCAACATGTGATTGCCGCACCCATCTTAAAAAATACTCAACTCGAAATATTGCCTACTGGCTATATGCTCATTAACTCAGGCAAGACCACTTCGGTAGCTTACATCAGCAATACCACGCCCATACCGGAAGATAAATATTCGCTGGCTGCGTGTACGGCTTTGGCGGGCGAAATGCTTGGTCTGAAATTGATTTATCTTGATGCGGGTAGCGGTGCTGAACGAGAAGTGAATGCCAAAATGATAGCTACGGTTAGAAAGTCAATAGATGTTCCCTTGATTGTGGGGGGTGGGATTAATACAGCTCAAAAAGCAGTTCGCGTGCTTGAGGCCGGTGCTGACTTGATTGTAATTGGCAATGCCCTTGAAAAATCACCCGATTTGCTGATTGAAATTTCTGACAGTGTTTATGAGTGGAATCGGGGGATTTCTTCGAGGCCGTAAGGGTACTATCTTATCTGAATTTTTTCAGGTACAATTATCGCAGCAGTAAACTTTCGTTTTAGTCTGAGCAAATCAGGTTGTGCTTCTACTTTAGTAAAATATTTTCCAACGGTAACTCTGAATTTGGGTTGCTGGTACAACAGGTTTCCGGTCAGATCAGGAATTTCTTCCTGCAGTTTTTTTTTCAAATCCATGGCTTCTCCTCTTTTTTGGCCAGAATAGATTTGAATGGTGTAGCCGTCAATAAATTTATTGAGCCGGTTAAACTGGTCAATGCTATCCAAGACCGCATCAACTTTAGCATTGATCATTTGGGTAGGAACAACATTTGGTTTGGCGATTTCAATACTGTCATGGCTTTTTGTCTCTGCCGCTACCTCTACCTTGGGTCGCCATTTACTCAAATCTTCGTGATAGGGTTTATTTTTTTGTGCAAACAATAAGACCGGGATACTGAATAAAGAAGTGAGAATTAAGCATGTAATAAATTTGCTTTTTGTGTTCTGATCTTTTTTCTCTGCCTTCATTTTTTTCATTCCTCAATCACTATGCATCTTCCGTTTTTAATATCGTCTTCTACTTTTTTGTACTTCACATCTTTCAGCAGCCTGCCATCCGGATATTGCACTGAAATTTTATCGTTTCGGTTAGCAATCTTTTCAGATTTTACTGGCATTACTTTTTCCTGTGTTGGGTTGGGTTGCTCGTCTTGCCCGCCCCCTTGTAGCAATGAGCGCGACTCGTCTTTTTGCTCGCGCAGCCGTTGTCTTTTTTGCGCGTGTGCCTCGTGCACCTCGTCTGCTTCTTGAATGGGAATTTCCGCTTTCATCAGAAATGAAATCGTTTCTTCATTCACCTTAGTGATAAATCGTTTAAATGCCTCAAAGCCTTCAAATTTATAAATAAGCAGTGGGTCTTTTTGTTCGTACACTGCGTTTTGCACAGATTGTTTTAAGTCATCCATGTCACGCAGGTGCTCTTTCCAATTTAAGTCGATGATGCTCAAAGTAATCATCTTCTCCATTGATTTGATCAGCTCAGCATTGTTTGTGGCAACACACTTTTTCAGGTTGGCTGCTACACCTATTTGCTTGGTGCCTTCTGTAAACGGAACTAATATTTCCTGAATGGTTGCCCCTCGTGTTTTATATATGTCGTTGATAATGGGCAACGCTTTTTGGGTAATGAGTTTATTTTTTTGTTCGTAGTGTTTCAGGGCTTCGTCATAAATTTTTTCGGTCAGTGTATGTTGTTCTGTTTTAGCCAGTTCATCTGCCGATAGGTTTACATCAATCCCTAACACGCTCAATACATTCAATTTGAATGTTTCCACATTTTCGCTTGCTTTTCCGGTGGCTACCAATTCATCGCATGTATCAAAAAGCATGGTGAGAATATCCAGTTGTAACCGTTCACCAAAGAGGGCATTTTTTCTTCTTTTATAAATTACTTCCCGTTGTGAATTCATTACGTTATCATACTCCAGCAATCTCTTGCGTATTCCAAAGTTATTTTCTTCTACTTTTTTCTGTGCCCGCTCGATGGAGTTGGTCACCATTGAGTGTTGGATTACTTCGCCTTCTTTTAATCCCAGCCTGTCCATAATACGGGCAATACGTTCGGGCATGAATAGCCTCATCAGGTTATCTTCCAACGATACATAAAAACTGGAGGTGCCCGGGTCACCCTGACGGCCGCTTCGTCCACGCAGCTGCCGATCTACCCTTCGCGATTCGTGCCGCTCTGTGCCGATAATGGCAAGACCACCTGCAGCACGCGATTCGGGGGTGAGTTTAATATCTGTTCCGCGGCCGGCCATGTTGGTAGCAATGGTTACCGTGCCGGGTTTACCCGCTTCGGCTACTATTTCGGCTTCGCGCTGATGTTGTTTGGCATTCAATACATTGTGTTTGATTTTTTTAAGCTGCAACATGCGGCTTACCAATTCAGACACTTCTACCGAGGTTGTTCCCACCAACACCGGCCTTCCTTCTTTAGTAAGGCGAACAATTTCTTCAATAACAGCCGTAAATTTTTCGCGAATGGTTTTGTATACCAGGTCATTATGGTCTTTGCGTGAAATAGGCCGGTTGGTGGGGATGACCACCACATCTAATTTGTAGATGTCCCACAATTCGCCTGCTTCGGTTTCTGCCGTTCCTGTCATGCCGGCCAACTTGTGGTACATGCGGAAATAATTTTGCAAAGTAATGGTGGCATACGTTTGTGTGGCATCTTCCACTTTCACGTTTTCTTTGGCTTCTATAGCCTGGTGCAGCCCGTCTGAGTACCTCCGGCCATCAAGTACACGGCCGGTTTGTTCGTCTACAATTTTTATTTTGCCCTCAACAATGATGTATTCCGTATCTTTTTCAAAAAGAGTGTAAGCTTTCAATAGCTGGTTAATGCTGTGGATGCGTTGTGATTTGGTGTTGTATTCGCGAATCAGATCATCTTTCTTTTGCAGTTTTTCTCCATCAGTAAGGGTTGGATCTTTTTCTATTTTAGTGAGTTCGGTTCCGATTTCAGGCATGATGAAAAATTTGGGGTCTTCACCTTCGCCTGTGATCAGGTCTATTCCTTTTTCGGTCAATTCAACGCTGTTGTCTTTTTCATCGATTACAAAAAATAATGGCTCATCAGCCTTGGGCATTTCTTTTTTATTGTCTTGTAAGTAAAAATTTTCAGTTTTTTGTAGAATTGACTTGTTGCCTGTTTCGCTTAGCATCTTAATCAGTGGCTTATACTTTGGCATTGCCCGATGGGCTCGGAATAACGCCAATCCACCTTCTTTTTCATCTCCATCGTTGAGCAACTTTTTGGCATCGTTGAGGTATTGGTTTACCATTTTTTTCTGAGCCTCCACCACTTTATTAATGCGGGGTTTTAGCTCATAAAACTCATGTTCATCTCCGCGAGGTACCGGGCCGGAAATAATCAGCGGTGTGCGCGCTTCGTCTATTAAAATGGAGTCTACTTCGTCAACCATTGCATAATGATGAGACCGTTGTACCAGTTCATCAGGATTATACACTCCATTGTCTCTCAAATAATCAAATCCAAATTCATTATTTGTTCCGTAGGTAATGTCTGCATGGTATGCGTTTCTTCTGGCGGGTGTATTGGATTCATGTTTGTCAATGCAGTCAACACTCAGTCCATGAAATTGGAAAATGGGCCCCATCCACTCGCTGTCGCGCTTGGCTAGGTAATCATTGACTGTTACAATATGAACACCACGTTTGGCCAATGCATTCAAAAATGCGGGGAAGGTGGCCACTAATGTTTTCCCTTCGCCTGTAGCCATTTCTGCAATTTTTCCTTCGTGCAAGGCAATGCCGCCAATAATCTGCACATCGTAATGTACCATGTCCCATTTAATCAGATTGCCGGCTGCCATCCATTGGTTGTACCAATGAGCTTTGTCTCCTACTATTTTTACGTTGTCGTGTTTGGCTGCCAACTGTCGGTCAAACTCGGTAGCGGTTACTTCAAGGTACTCGTTCTCTTTAAACCGTTTGGCGGTTTCGCGCACAATAGCAAAGGCCATGGGCAGCACTTCCATCAATACTTTTTCAAGTTCTTTGTTCCTTTCGAGTTCGGTTTTATCAATTTGAGAAAAAACAAATTCCTTTTCGTTGAGGTCCAGTTCGGGGTGGTCGGCTATACGTTGATAAAAACTGGCGATTTGCTCGTCAATTAATTTTAGCTTGGAGTTAATATAATGCTGCACTTCAATGGTTTTGTTGCGCAGCTCGTCATGCGAAAGAGGAATAAGATTTTTTTCTTCTTTTTTAGTTTCCTCTACAAGAGGAGCCATCCGCTTGATGTCTTTTTCCGATTTTGTTCCGAAAAGCTTGGCGATTAGTTTAAGCATAGAAATTCAATCAAAATAAATAATTCCCAAAGGGGGCGAAAGTTACGGATTTTGAGCGGGCAATTATAGTTCCAAAGGTGGGCTTGTCAACGAAATGTCAGTTTTCTGGTATAAATCAAAGGAGTGGGCATGACAGAATAACCACAAGACAAGGCTATCGAGCTAAGGCTCCTGTGTTTCAAGATGACGCTTCCTGCAGCCTTTCAGTACCCGGAATAGTCAAAATAATCTCTGAGCCTTCACCTGGTTTTGATTTTACGGTTATGTGCCCCTGCATACGCTCGATAACTTCCTTTCCAATGTATAATACCGGCCTCGAGCCTAACGATTTTTCTGTAGCTCGAAAAAACATTTTAAAAATCTTCCCGATAACTCTTCAGAAATATCAATGTCGTTGTCTTGTACCTTCAGAAAAGAAATTTGCTGTTTGCTGATCCCTGGCTAATGTCAACTTCCGTCAGTTACAATAACTGTTAAACTAGATAAGTCAATACCTTCTGGCATGGCAACTCTCCTTACAAAAATGTCTTTCAACAGCAACACCAGTTCAATACCAATCGAAAAAACAAGAACACGGCAAAAACAAAATGTCATGCCTTGGGTTGAAGCATTGTTAATTGCGGATTATTTCATTTTGGAAATCAATTCATCGGCTAATGAGATTAAAGCCGTTGAAGCCGGGCTTGTTTAGGCTTATCTAAATAAAAATGATTTGAAGGTTATTCGCTGGTTGCCTCAACTATTTCCAAACTCCCACAAAAACTTCTTCCGCTGGGCCTATCAGGTAAATATCGGTGAAGCATTGATCCTCGGTTCGTTTAAATTCAACCCCAAGTTCTCCGCCTTTTGTTTTGACACTAACCGGTGAATGATAATTTTTAAATGATGCCGCTAAAGCCGCTGCTGTCACCCCGGTGCCACACGAAAGGGTTTCATTTTCTACTCCACGTTCGTAGGTTCTGACATAAATTGCATTGTTGCCCTGTAACTCAACAAAATTGGCATTGGTGCCGCTGGGTCTAAATGCTTTGCTATAACGTATTTTCCGTCCTTCTTCAAACACCGGAAAATTATTTATTTCATTTACAAACTGAATGACATGTGGAGAGCCTGTGTTAATAAAATAATGATCTTCTTCTTTTCTTACTTCGGTTACGTCATTCATTTTCAACCGCACAATACCATTGGCCTGTAATTCCGCTTCATGCAGTCCATCGTAAGCATTGAACGTTGTTTTGTGCTGGATGATACCCAGAGAAGCTGCCATTTTCACGGCTGCACGGCTGCCGTTTCCGCACAGACTTTTTGTGCCATCCGCATTGTAATAAATCAAATCAAAATCAGCAGAACGATGCTTCTCAATTAGCATCAACCCATCGGCACCTACACCCAACCTGCGGTCGCAGATTTTTACAATTTGATTTTCGTTCAACGAATATTTCTTGTCGCGATTATCAACCATGACAAAATCGTTGCCTGTGGCTTGGTATTTGATAAACGGCAAGACCATTCGTTGTTATTTAAAATTCGCGTTTTTAAAGTTTGTGAATTTAGAATTACCGGGGTCTAGTTCGATGGCTTTGTTGATGTCATTCAAAGCCAAATCCTTTTGATCTAAATAAAAATAAGAAAGTCCGCGGTAATACCATTGATTGGCAACATTTTGTTTCAGGGTAATGGCTGCCGAAAAATCTTTTACTGCGTTTGAATACATTTTCAGGGAATAGTATGAATTTCCGCGGTAGTAATAGTATTCGTTTAAGTATGCATCGTTTGCTCCTTTTTGTATCGCTTGGGAAAAATCAGGTATGGCATCGGCAAAGTCCTGAAGCGCATATTTGGCATTGCCGCGCCAATAATAGGTGTCTGCATACGGTTGGGTGGCTATGCTTTTATCAAAATCTAAAATAGCTTCATCGTATTTGCCGAGGGTGTACAGGCTCATCGCGCGGTAGTAATAGGCATCGCCATGGTTTTCATTGATTGCAATGGCTTTATTACAATATTCAATGGCTTTGTTGTAGTCTGTAAGAATGTATTCTGTTTTTCCCATCCAATAATAGCTGTCGGCATATTTTTCATTGAGTTCACACGCTTTTGCAAAATCGGCTAGGGCCTGCGGGTATTGCTTGGTATTGTATTTCACTTTTCCGCGATAAAAATACGCCTCGGTATATCCGGGCTTAACAATTATTGCTGAATCAAAATCAGCTATGGCTGGTTGCCATTGCTTCAGTGAAAATTTAGCGTTAGCTCTCCAGTATAAAATTTCAGGATCAGCTTTTTTAATTTTTAATGCTTCATTATAGTTGACAATGGCTTCATTAAATTTTTTCTGGTCATAGTAAGCCTGTCCCAGCCAAAATAGGGCGTCTGAAAACTGTGGATTCAGTTCTAATGCTTTGCGAAAATTGTCTGTGGCTTTTTCATCCATCATCAAATCATAGTAGGTTCGGCCTTGCCAGTAGTAAGCCTGGTAATAGTTGGGGGTCAATGAAATTGCGGAAGTAAAGTCTTTGAGTGCCAAATCGTCTTGGCGTACCATACGGTTAGAGTTGGCTCGCCAATAATAGGCCTGGCTGTTTTTGGGGTTGAGTTCAATGGCGATATTAAAATCGCCTATTGCTTTATCATAATCTGCCAAAGTGTAGTAGCTTAATCCGCGCTGAAAATATGCATCGGAGTAAACCGGGTTTAATTGAATAGCCTTACCAAACTCGCCTATAGCTTTTTCATACTTTTTTTCCTCGTATGATATTTTTCCCTGCGAAAAAAAAACTTCTGCCTGGGCTTTATCATCATCTGATACCTTCGTTGCTTTTAGGTTGATGATTCTTTTAGCTGTTGCGTTTTCATTTGCCTTGCTTTCTAAGGAGGTTGTTGTTGTAGCAGATGGAGTAACCTGTGACTGGCTAAGATAAAAATCTTCACCGGTCAGTGAGGTGGTTTCCCAAGGTATTTGTGCTCCTCCGGATTTATCATTGACTTCGTTTCTAACTTGTTTAAATACCTGTTCAATGGTGAGTGATGGGCTGCGCATGAATTTTAAAAGAGCGCTGGTGTAAAGTCCATTGGAAGATTCACCATCGGAGGCAGTACGACCCGGTGAGGTTGCATAGGCAATCAATGAACCTTTGGGGGCATCCATCATAGCTAATCCTCCGCCACCGGCACTTCGTTGCCAGCCTCTGGCAAATGGGTTATTCCTGCAAGCGTCTAAAATAATCAGATTCACTTTTGTGCTGGCAGCATCCATGAATGCGAGTACGCGGTCAGCGGCCACACAATCAAACTCTACCTCTTCTTCACTTTTCAAATCAGCCTCGATGGGTACAATGTAGTTGACTCCTTTGGACTGAATACCGTGGCCGGCATAATAGAAAAGTCCTACATCATAGTCATTAAGTTTTTGGCCAAATTCATTAATTGCCTGTTTCATTTGAGGTTGTTTGATGTCCTCGTACTCCATCACCTCAAAACCTAAACTTCGCAAAGAACTTGCAATGGCGCGGGCATCATTGAGTGGATTTTTGAGTGGGTTGGCAAATTGATAATGGCTGTTGCCAATGACTAGTGCCAGCCGTTTTTGTTTTGACTGGCTAAACCCATCAATACTGAAAATCAAAAAAAATAAGATCGGCAGGTATTTTTTCATTGGGCTGTCAATTGCCAGATTTATTTTATTTCCTCGTAATCTACATAATCTCCACCCTTAATGTTTCCATGCTTTTCTTTTTTAGGAGCAGAGTCTACACGTATTTTACCATCAGGTCTGCGCTGCTGAAAATTTCGGTTTTGTTGTGAGGGTGAACTTATTCTGAAAATAATATTACTGATCTTTGAAAGGATGTAAGCAATCAGGATGAGTATAATGATTAAACGGAACATGGGCAATACACTAAAAAGCAAAGGTATCAGTTTCCTTTTAATTTAATCCTGCCTGGCCAAGGCAAAAAAAAGCCGACTTTATACAAGACGGCTTTGGGGTGAGATTATTTTGTTGGTCAATTCTTTTTTACCGGGGTGGTTGGCGTTTGAGCGGTGGGGGTTATTCCCATTTTTTTCAATACCAAGTCTGAGATATTAAATTTTTCATCGGTGTAAAGCAGCACATCTCCACCATTTGTTAAGTGTGGATTAATGATAAAACTGTACCCGTTTTCTTTAGCTACTTCTTCGGTTGCTGCGCCTATTTTTTTATAGATTGGGTCAAGCAGTTCGGCTTGTTTTTTCTGAAGCGAAGACTGAGCTTCTTGTTGAAATTTTTGAAAATTTTCTTGAAGAGATGTCAACTCTCTTTCCTTGTCAGCTTTGATTGCCTCGGGTGTGGTGGCTGGCATGCCCTGATAAGCCTTATATTTGGTTTGAATGTCTTCATACTTGGCCTTCAACTGATTGTCGAGTTGGGCACTGTGTGTTTTTAACTCGCTTTCAATTGTTTTTACTGCAGGCATTTGGCTCATGATATAGTCTGTATCTGCATAGCCTATTTTTTGTGTGGTGTGTTCTTGTGCGTTTACTGCAACCAGTGTCAAGCACAAAATCAAAGATAAGAGGGTTCTCATTTTATAAATTGGTTAATTATTATTTTACTTTATCATTGGGGTCTCCAAGTCCTAGTTCTTCTAATACAAAATCGGTGTAGTCGTGCCGCGGGTCAGTATAAATCATTACTAACTCAGCGGCTTTATCAAAGACAATTGCCAACCGGTTAGCTTTTGCCACTTTACTTACGGCATCAAACACTTTATCCTGCAAAGGTTTAATCAATTCTTGTTTTTTCAAAAAATATAAGCCACCAAATCCAAAAACCTTTTTTTGATAATCTTTTAATTCAGTTTCTTTCTTTTTTATTTCTGTCTGGCGCTCTTGCCTCATTTCTTCCGTAAGTAATACCTGCTCGGCCTGATACATGGAATACAGCCCATCTACTTTGCGCTGCATTTCTTCTATTTCCTTTTGCCAAGCGGCCGAAAACTGTTCTATTTCATTTTGTGCTTTAGCGTATTCAGGCACCTTGCTCAAAATATATTCCGAATCGATGTATCCGAATTTTTGAGCAAAAACAAAATTCAGGCCGAAAAAATACAGGCAGCACAGAACTACAATTTTTTTCATAGTTAGCGGATTTGATTACCAATGGTAAAGTGGAACTGTGTTCCGCTTCGATTGCTCGCACCCGGTAAAGTATCAAATCCATACGCCCAATTAAGACCTATTAACCCAAACGCAGGCATAAAAATCCGAGCACCAAAACCAGCCGAGCGGTACAAGTTAAACGGATTAAAGTCCCGATAATTATTCCAATTGTTTCCGGCTTCAGTAAAAATGAACGAGTAAACCGTAGCTGCCTGGCTGGTAACCACCGGGTAGCGCATTTCCATGCCAAACTTGTTATAAATAATACCTCCTTCTATACCATTTACGGCTACACTGCCGCGC
Source organism: Bacteroidota bacterium (assembly GCA_018266435.1). Classification (GTDB taxonomy): domain Bacteria; phylum Bacteroidota; class Bacteroidia; order Cytophagales; family Cyclobacteriaceae; genus ELB16-189. The sequence continues at coordinate 82,330 of JAFEAL010000003.1, forward strand.
AAAGCGTAATTAGGTGGTGTTACCTGGTTGTCAGGATATCCGCGCAAGCCGATGATCTCCTGACCCAAAACAAATGAATTGAAGCCTCCTGTTAATCCCGAGCCTCCCACTAAAAATCTCTCAAAAGGTCCTACTCCTCCAATTTTGTTGTTGTACGTGCCGATGTATCCTAGGTGTGCCTTTGTTTCAAGCACCAGGCTGCGTCCTTCCGGCTTTTTGCTTCCAATCAGTGTTAAGTAATACTTTGAATCAAACATCCACTTATGCAATTCAATCCAGTTATAGCGAGTGTTATTGTCAAGATAATAACTTGCTGACCTGAACAAAGAATATGGAGGAGTAAAGCTTACACTTAACGAAATGGTTGATCCAGACTTGGGGAACATGGGGTTGTCTATGCTGTTTCTCGACAACGTGGTGTTAAACATCAAGCTGTTGGTTGTGCCGTATGATGGCAGCGTGGCCGAGTTGAAATATCGGTTGTACTGGTAAACCAAAAAAGAGATGGAGTGTGTTAAACTGAAATAACTATCAGGCCATTCTAACCTTCTGCCAAAGCCTAGCGTAATACCGCTTTGCTTAAGAAAGGCACTGGTAGCATCAAAATTTAATGAAAATCCGCTGCGGCCGCTAGGAATTCTTGAAATGGAGTGGTTTAAACTTACCGTGAGGGAATTTGGTTTTCTGCCGCCAAACCACGGTTCTGAGAATGAAATACTGTAACTCTGAAAAGAGCGGCCATTAGCTTGTGCCTGCAAAGAAAGTTTTTGTCCATCACCCACGGGCAACGGCCTCCACTTCTTTAGGTGAGGAACATTTTTCATAGAGAAATTATTGAACGTCAACCCTACGGTTCCCACAAAGCCATAATACCCTCCCCATCCGCCCGAGAGTTGAACCTGATCATTGGATTGTTCCTCTACCTTCCAGCCAATATTTACTGTTCCGTTGGCCGGGTTAGGGCGTACTTCCGGTTCTATTTTTTGTGCATTGAAGTAGCCCATTTGAGATAGTTGCTGCTGGGTGCGGATCAGGTCAGAGCGGCTGAATTTTCTGCCGGGAATAGTCGAAAGCTCTCTTCTGATAACGTGTTCGCTGGTTCGCTCATTTCCGGTTATCGGTACTTGGTCAATAATCGCCTGCTCTCCTTCAAAAATTCGCATCTCTACATCAATCGAGTCGTTGACAACTGCAACTTCTACCGGTGTTACGCGGAAGAACAAATAGCCATCATCCATGTAAAGACCGCTGATGTCAGCTCCACCTTTGGGGTTGAACGTAGTTTTTTTCTGAATCAGCTCTTGGCTATACACATCGCCTTTTCTGATATCTAAAACTTTGTTGAGAGTGGTGGCTGTGTATAAAAAATTACCCGTCCAGGTGATATTTCTGAAGTAGTATTTTTTTCCTTCACTAATATTCAATTTTACATCAATGGTGGAGTATCCGTGTTTGGAAATGGAGTCGGAGACAATCTCGGCATCACGGTAACCCTGATTGTTGAGGTAGGCTACTAGTTTCTTTTTATCTTCTTCGTATTCTCCCCTGATAAATTTCGATCCTCGTAAGAAATTCAGCTTAACGTTGTCGTTAAAAAAACCTTTTACTTCTCGCCAGTTCATAGCCCGGCTTGAGTCGAAATATTCTTTTACATAACGAGGTTTAAAATCAAACAAACTTGAGAGGAAGACTCGGTGTAATGTGAAGCGTGCACGTTCGTGGGTTTTTTTTAATACTTTTTTCAATTGTTGGTCGCTCACCTCGTCATTGCCCGTGAAAACGATATTATTTATTTTCACTTTTGCCTGCACATCCACGTTGATTCGTAGCCGCACACCTCCGCGATTTAGTGTATCGCGTTCTTTTACAATGTTTACTTGTGTGTTGAGAAATCCTTTTTTTACAAAGTGTCTTTTTACGGAGCTCTCTGCATTTCGAATCATGGCATCGGTAACAATCTTACCACGTATCAGCCGCATGTCTTCTTTCAGCGAAGATTGTTTAGACGATGACAACCCTGTAAAGTAAAAATCTGTTAACCGGGGACGTTCTGTCAACTGAATTAGAATGTAAACTTTGCCATCTTCGATTCGGTCGGCTGTGATGGAAACATCGCCTACCAATCCGTGTTTCCAGAGTTTTCGTATAGCTGTGGCGGTGGCTGTTCCGGGTATTTTTATTTTGTCTCCAATCCGCAAACCGGTAAGTGAAATTAACGCGTTTTTGTCGAGCACGTTAAGCCCTACCATTTCTATACCGCCAATGGTATATTCATTCGGTGCGGAGTAGTTGAGTGCTTCCGTATTTTTAACTTCGGGTGTAACTGTGGGCACACTTTTCCTTCTGAATTGTGCTTGGGCTACAGCGATGTAAATCAGGGTGAGAAAAAAAATCAGCAGGCTCCTCTTCATTCGGTTCAAACAGTTGGGGTCATCACTTTTCCAAATCTCCGCTCTCTTTTTTGGTAAGCGGTCAGGGCCTCGAATAGGTCTTCTTTTCTGAAGTCAGGCCAAAATTTGGGGGTTATATACAGTTCTGTATAGGCAATCTGCCATAATAAAAAATTACTCACCCGCATTTCTCCGCTGGTTCGTATTAATAGCTCAGGATCAGGTATACCCCGGGTTTCCAAATTATCTTCAATTAGTTTCTCTGTTATTTCACTTGGTTCAACCAATCCGTTCTTTACCTGGTTGGCAATTTTTTTCATAGCTTCAGTCAATTCTCTTCGGCCGCTATAACTTAAGGCCAAGATCAACTTCAGGCCAGTGTTCATTGCCGTTTTATTAATGGCTTTTTTCAAATTTTCCTGACAAGCCAACGGGAGGTGATTTACTTCTCCAATGGTCTGCAGTTGTATATTGTTTTTCATTAATGTGCCAATTTCCTTCTGAAGGGTGTTAACTAATAATTCCATGAGCCCCTCCACCTCTTCCTTTGGTCTTCCCCAATTTTCCATGCTGAATGCATAGAGGGTGAGAAACCTTATACCAACTTCACCACATGCCTCTGTGATTTCTTTTACTGCCTGAATTGCATTGCGATGACCAAAAATACGGGCAGCCCCTTTTCTTTTTGCCCACCGTCCATTGCCATCCATGATTACTGCAACATGCTGAGGAAGGTTTGCGAGGTCAATATTTTCTTTTGCCGTAGCCACAAGGCTGCAAAAGTAGCCAAATTTTGCAATTCAACATCCACCTTTATTGCCTCAAAAGGAGATGAAAAAACAACAAGAAAAGTTTTATCTTCTGCCGTATGGACTTGAGGGGCAGGGGATGTCGTAAAAAGTATAAGTAAGGGTTATACCCGTAAAAAAGTAGTTATCGTAATCGTTTGGGTTTCCATATTGGTAGTTTTTTACCCGGCTGATTGGCCCTGATATGTTGTCGAGGTAATCAAAAAAAGTTTTTCTCACGCCAAATTCAAAAGAAATATAATACTTTGGGTTGAGCACATACTTTACCCCGCCCCCAAAAGGGATAGACAACTGAACATTGCTGTAAGGAGCGGGTTTATTGGTGTTTCCTGATATTCCGAACAGACCAATCCCCGCAAAAAGATACGGTGTAAACCGAAGCCTCTTGCGGTCATCACGCCAATCTAAAAAGTGATATTCAAAAGCGGCTGAGGCTTCAATCAGAAAAATATTAAATGATGCGTTTCTTTTTATTGCAGCCGAATCTATCGGGTTGTGCCGATCACTGGCAGCCAGTTGTCCTCCGGTCAATGATGTTCGAAAACTAATCACCCGACTGATGTTTGCCCGATAGAAAACTGTAGCTGCTGGTTTTGATGTCGTAATGTTATATGTGCGTACAATGTCTCCGGTATAGTTAAATACCCCCAAGCCAAAACCTATTTCTGATTTTTGAGAAAGCTGCGCCTCTGCCCTGAAAACGAGCAAGAACAAGGCCACAGACCACAACCAGTTTAATTGGCTGGGGCTCATACAGTATTATCTGAATTTGGCTCGATGAAATGTTGCTCCCAAGATGTATGTAAGCTTAACCGAAGTGACCATGTAAATATCATTGTTCTTTGAGTTGCCTCGGTTATTCCATTTGTTCTCTGAGCCATATCCTTTCACAACTGTTACGGAGCCGAGTCCTCCGCTATTATTTATGGGTACATTGTTGATCACGTTTGTGCCCAACTGATTTTGAAACTGCTGAAGTGTAGCTGTCGGCAATTCATTGGTTCGGTACGACATGGCCGCTGCCAACGGGTTTTTAAACCTTGAAAGATCAGCGTAGTTTTTGCTTACATCATCTAAGTAGTCAGTAAATGTATACCTAAAGCCAATGTCTGCCCACAGGTCAAGTACTTCATTGAGTCTAAAACGCGCACCCAATCCAAATGGTATGGCAACCTGCAACAAACTGTACGTTTTAATACCAAAATTAACATCTCCCGGCTGCAGGGTTGAGGTGCTCGATTGCTGACCTTCTGTTCCCAATGGTTGAAGGTCTATCCACTTGCCCTCCATCCCGGTTGGGGTTACCCCATCCAAGTAATATTTTGGAGCCTGAGCCTGTGGGTTTTGTAAAAATGCAGCCAAGCCTAAAAATACATAAGGAGTCCATTTTACCCGGCTGATATACGTGCCTTCGTTTTCAAAAAGGTCAAACACGGCCACGACTGAAAGTTCTTTGATTTGATTTCTAAAGGATAGGTTTCTTACTTCTCTAAAATTTGCTGACTCGCCCGATGCTTTCTTGGCCGACTCTGCATCAGAACCCTTCAGTGTTCCATACATAAACTGCCCTATCAAGGTATATCGGGGGCCAAAGCGATGAACTAAGGAAATGCCTATTGCCGGTTTGGTAAAAGAAATGTCTGTGCTGAAACGCGAGGGAAGAGGCGACAAGTCTCCATAATAATTCAGGGCATTAAGCGAAATCCCCACTGAGGTGTACACTTGCTCTCTTCCAAAACGTTTTTTACCGGTGTATGTAGCTATTCGCTTATTATTTTTCTTAATGGTTTTCCGGTTGAACTGGGCAAACCCATCCGTTAAACTCATTGAAAAAATAATTATCAAGTAGAGTAAAGTCAACTTCCTCATAGAATTCTATTTATCCAAAAAGCAAAGATATAAAAATTTAAAAAACCACCATGTATGGCAATTTACAGATAAAAGGTGATCGTTGAGGTTTCTGACGAGAGGGGGTATTGGCTCACGCTGCCTTTCACAAAAATAATCTTTGATAACTACTTCCGTTAGCAAAATCTTCCTGGCCTACCTATTTTTGTCCTTCGTTTTTTCTGGATTAATATTACCCCTCTGCTATGAAAAGAGATAAACTCATTTTCGATCTTATTGAAAAAGAAAAGCAACGCCAAGAGCATGGCATTGAATTAATTGCTTCTGAGAATTTTACCTCTGCTCAGGTGATGAAGGCGCAGGGCTCTGTGCTCACTAACAAATATGCCGAAGGGCTCCCCGGCAAAAGGTATTATGGAGGCTGTGAGGTGGTGGACGAGGTTGAACAACTGGCCATCGATCGGATCAAAGAATTATTTGGTGCGGAATGGGCAAACGTACAACCACATTCAGGCGCACAAGCCAATGCTTCTGTAATGTTGGCTTGCCTGAAACCAGGCGATAAAATTTTAGGGTTTGATCTTTCGCATGGCGGGCACCTCACGCACGGTTCGCCTGTAAATTTTTCGGGTAAGTTATATCAACCTTCCTTTTATGGCGTAGAGCAAGAAACCGGGTTGATCGACTTCAATAAAGTGGTAGAGATAGCACAACGCGAAAAACCGAAAATGATTATTTGTGGCGCCTCTGCCTACAGCCGAGACTGGGATTACAAAAAATTGCGCGAGGCTGCTGATAATGTAGGTGCCCTGTTGTTAGCTGATATTTCGCACCCTGCCGGGTTAATTGCCCGGGGGTTGCTGAACGACCCGATGGAGCATTGCCACATCGTTACTACCACCACACACAAAACGCTTCGCGGGCCTCGTGGTGGTTTGATTATGATGGGGAAAAATTTCGACAATCCGTTTGGATTGAAGACGCCCAAAGGTGAACTGAGAAAAATGTCATCGGTATTGGATTCGGGGGTTTTCCCCGGAACCCAGGGTGGGCCGTTGGAGCATGTAATTGCTGCTAAAGCCGTAGCATTTGCTGAAGCCCTTTCAGATGAATACCTGCAGTATATCGTGCAGGTAGCTAAAAATGCAAAAGCCATGGCCAATGAGTTTGTTTCGCGCGGATATAAAATAATTTCAGGCGGTACTGATAATCACCTCATGTTGATCGACCTGCGCTCTAAAAATCTAACAGGCAAATTAGCCGAACAAGCTCTGATCAAAGCTGACATTACCATTAACAAAAACATGGTTCCATTTGATAACCAATCGCCCATGATTACTTCGGGTATTCGTATCGGTTCACCTGCTGTTACCACTCGTGGCCTGAAAGAAAAGGATGTGGTGCGCGTGGTTGACTTGATTGATGAGGCCTTACAAAAGCCCGAAGATGAAAAGCATCTTAAGAGCATGAAGAAAAAAGTAAATGTATTGATGAAAAAATTTCCCTTGTTTAGCTAATGTCAGAAGAAAAAGAAATGTCGTTCCTCGAACACCTTGAGGAGCTACGCTGGCATGTTGTTCGGTCCGTTGGTGCCATTGTTATTTGTTCAATCTTAGGATTTGTTTTTGTCGAATGGATTTTTGACCACATTCTATTCGCACCCAGCCGGATTGATTTTCCTACGTTCAAATGGCTGTGCGAGTTGGGCAAGCTGGTTGGTGCCGAAGACCAACTTTGTGTGAAAGCCTTTGACTTCAAAGTGCAAAGCCGCAACATGACTGGCCAGTTTATGATGTCAATCACTGCGTCATTTGTTATCGGTCTGATACTTGCCTTCCCTTATGTTTTCTGGGAGATTTGGAGATTTATAAAGCCGGGATTATACAAAAAAGAAAAATCTTCTACACAGGGGGCTGTGTTTGCTGTTTCGTTTTTATTTCTGCTGGGTGTGGCCTTTGGTTATTACATTTTATCACCTATGACCATCTGGTTTTTATCAACGTATACCGTGAGTGCACAAATCGTAAATCAATTTGATATCACTTCCTACGTTTCTACCGTAGTAAGTATGGTGCTGGGCTGCGGGCTATTGTTTCAGTTTCCGGTAGCCGTTTATTTCCTTACCAAAATTGGTATGCTCACCCCACAATTCATGCGCAAGTTTCGCAAGCACTCCATCGTGGGCATCGTTATTGGCAGTGCCATTATCACTCCATCATCTGATCCCTTCACACTGATGTTGGTTGCTTTACCTCTCTATTTTTTGTTTGAAATCAGTATCTTCATCTCGGCTATGGTCGTGAAACAGAAAGAAAAAGAAGAAGCGGCTGAACTTAAAATAAATCAATAAACAGCAAAAATGGATAAGATCGCAATTGGTGCTGACCACGCGGGGTATGAACTAAAAGAATTACTTAAGCGGGTTCTTGAAAAGCAAGGATACGTTGTCAAAGATTTTGGCACGCATAGTTCTGAGCCGGCAGATTATGCGGACTTCGCACATCCTGTTTCTATGGCTGTAGAAAAAAAAGATTTTGACTTGGGAATACTGGTGTGTGGCAGCGCCAATGGTGTGGCTATCACGGCCAACAAACACCAGGGCATACGCGCAGCCGTCTGCTGGACAGAAGAACTGGCAGCGCTAGCTCGCCAGCACAATGATGCCAATGTGCTTTGTGTTCCGGCCCGGTTTGTAAGCAATGAATTGGCTGAAAAAATTCTTGATCAGTTTTTACACAATTCGTTCGAAGGCGGACGGCACGCCCGCAGAGTAGGCAAGATCAGTTGTTAGTTTATACCGATAGAAATGAAGCCCGCTGAATTCAACGAAATCATACGCTCGCGCCAATCTATTTTTCCTAAAGACTACACGGGCGAAAAAGTGGATGATGCCATTGTTCGGCAAATGCTGGAAAATGCCACTTGGGCACCCTCGCACAAACTTACAGAACCCTGGAGATTCATTGTCTTTAGCGGAGAGGGATTGAAAACGTTAGCAGACTTTCAAAGCGAGTGCTACAAAAGGGCAACTTTGGCCAGCGGTAATTTTGATGAAAAAAAATATGAAGGCCTGAAAACAAAACCGTTGGAAAGTTCACACATCATTGCTGTCGGAATGAAACGCGATGCAAAAAAAGGTCTGCCTGAGTGGGAAGAACTGGGAGCCGTATTTTGTGCCATTGAAAACATATACCTTACCGCTACAGCCTATGGTGTGGGGTGTTATTTAAGTACAGGTGGGATTGTTCCATTTAAAGAGGCCAAAGTATTTTTTGATTTAGGTGAAGAAGACCAGTTGCTTGGCTTCATACACGTGGGCGTTCCTAAAAAAAATTTACATCACAATCGAAAAAGAAAACCTGTTGAAGAAAAAATGATATGGATCAGTTAATCTCAAAAAAAGATATTGAGGCCGCACATGAGCGCATACGTCCTTATATTCACCGCACCCCGGTAATGACAAGCCAAAGTATTAACGACTACGCGGGATGTTCTCTTTTTTTTAAGTGTGAAAACTTTCAAAACGTAGGTGCCTTTAAAGCGCGGGGTGCAATGAATGCTGCTCTTTCCCTCACTCCAGATCAATTAAGAAAAGGCTTGGCAACACACTCCTCGGGCAACCACGCACAAGCCTTAGCTCGAGCCGGAAAAATTCTGGGCGTGAAAACTTATATCGTAATGCCACGCACTGCTCCTGAAATAAAAAAGCGTGGTGTTAAAAGCTACGGGGGTGAAATTTTTGAATGTGAACCCACACTGGCCGACCGTGAAAAAACACTGGCTGCTGTAATAGAAAAAACCGGTGCCTGTGAAATTCATCCGTTCAACAATTACGAAGTAATGACCGGTCAGGCTACTGCAGCCAAAGAATTATTTGAAGACGTAGAAAAACTGGACTATCTGCTCGTGCCTGTAGGCGGAGGGGGGATGTTGAGCGGAACTGCATTGGCTGCTTATTACTTTTCTCCACAAACCAATGTAATAGCCGGCGAACCGGCCGGCTCAGATGATGCTTACCGTTCACTGAAAAGCGGCAAAATAGAGCAAGCTCAGTCTCAGTCCATTGCCGATGGCCTGCTTACCTCACTTGGTGACAAGGCCTTCCCAATCATCAAGCAATTTGTAAAGGAGGTGATTACGGTTACTGATGAAGAAATCATTTTTGCCATGCGCATGATTTGGGAACGTATGAAAATTATCGTTGAGCCTTCGTGTGCTGTGCCTTTTGCTGCGGTGTTGAAATCAAAGGATAAATTTCAAGGAAAGCGGGTAGGCATTATTTTATCAGGAGGAAATGTAGATTTAAACAAGATGGGAAAATTCTTTTCAACCTGAGTCCCTGTTTACAACTCATTTACTATCCTAAACTCCTTGGTCAAAATTTCAGAATCTCTTTTCAGTTCTAATGTTATTTTTTTGCCGGGTTTGCTGTTAAAGTACCCCTCTACTTCTCCTAACCTCATGTCTTCGGTTAAATTATCGTTTATTTTCAGGATTTTATCACCGGCCACAATTCCTGCCAAAAAACCTGGCGAACCTTTTCTCACTTCTGAAATTTCAAACTCATTTAATCGCTGTCCGGTTGCTTTAACTGACAGCCCGCTCATGTTATAGTAAAACTTCTTTCGAAATGAAGAGTTGGGTTTTAGGTACATTTTCTCATTAGGGAAATCAAACACCACATCAAACCGACTTAACACTTCTCCGCCAATTGATCCGTTACGATATATTGAGCGCATAAACTTTATGGTGTCATAATAACTATTTCGACTAGGAAAACTTGTGATTACCCCTGACATCGAGCGTTTCCCCAGTTGCAAAAGATTGATTCGTGCCAAATGCCCTTCAATAACTCCACCCAATCCCTTTCCTAAGATGCAATCAAAATTTTTAAAGGGAACCATAATTTTACTGTTTGATTCCGTATCCAAAAAAAGCCCGTGGCTAGCACCTGTATCAATCATGAGTTTGGCACTTATGCTGCTGCTATCATTTATTTTTAACTCGGCTATACAATACGGTTTGGTATCTTCCACTATTATAGGAATGCGCACGTATTTGCGAGTTGGTTTAAATTTTTGGGGTATCATTAGCGTGAGTTTTTTTGCCTGATAGTCAATTTTTATCACAAATCGGCTAAACAACTCATACCCTAATATGCCATGAACCTCAGCTCCTAACGAACTCTTCAGTTCTAAAAAATCATTTTCGAGTACCATCATAGCCAGGCCTCGCCCCTGCACTCCGGGCAAATCAATCGTTACATTGTTGGTAATAAATGCATTCACTGAATTTTTACCTCCCGGGGCAGAAATCGTAAATTTTTTTGAATACGATACGCGCAAAACATCGCTGTATATTTTTTCTGTTAAGATGGTGGTGCGCACCCCTGTATCAATAATAAATTTTAATGGCAACTGGTTGTTAATAATAACCGGCACTACCACCAGATTATTATAAATCTCGATCGGTATCTCTACTTGCTTGGCTCCATTAGCAAGGGTAAAGCCAAGTTGCGCTTCGCCCTCAGTTGTGCTTAGCAAAATAAAAATAAGACCTAGCAGATAGTTGCGTGGTAGCATAGCAACTATAAGTTAACGAAAAAAAATAAAGCGGGTTGTTTATTATTGAGTTATCCCCAGGGTAGTGAGCAGTTGACGGGGTTGCTCAAATATGATTATTTCAGAAAAATCTTTGGTGTTTAAGAATCCTTCATTCACCATTTTTTCCATTTGGGCAATCAGCGAATCAAAAAAAGAATTTGTATTCAAGATGCCTACTGGCTGGTCAATCAAACCTAATTGTTTCCAGGTTAGTATCTCGGCCAATTCATCGAGCGTACCCCACCCGCCTGGCAAGGCGATAAACGCATCTGCCATTTCAGCCATTTTTCGTTTACGATCATGCATCGTGTGTACAATTTCAAGTCGGGTTAGGCCGGAATGACTCACTTCCTTTTTCATTAAAAAATCGGGAATCACACCAATCACCTCACCTCCATGAGAAAGCACCTCATCTGCCAATGCGCCCATTAAACCAACCTTGGCTCCTCCATAAATCAGGGTTGAATTGCTCTCTGCAAGCAGCGCACCTAAACTAACAGCTGCACTAAAATACTGCGGATCAGCCCCAGACGAGGATCCGCAAAAGACACAAACATTCATTGAGCCTGTTAGTGCTTCAAATCGTGCTCATTATCGCTCACTTTGCTATTAGGAAACAGCCAAATGGATACAATTGCTAAAATGAAAAGGGTTATTACGATTCCGAAAACTGGCATGGTGTTAAAATTTTATAGTCAAAAATAGATTTCGCTTTTTAAATATTTGCAATTTGCTAATAAAATTATTGATAATCGGTTTTAAATTCTAAGACAAATGAAAAAGATACTGATAATCAGCGGTATTGCCGTGGTCACCTTGGCAATTGGCCTCGCTGTTTATTTTAAAACCGTAGTAAAATCGAAAAGCCCCGAAGACCGGTTTGATTATTCAAACGGAAATTTAAAAATTACCATTCACTATAATCGGCCGAGCAAACGTGGGCGGGAGATATTTGGAAAACTTGTTCCTTTTGGTAAAACCTGGCGCACGGGCGCTAACGAAACCACTACATTTGAGTCAACACAAGATTTAAAATTTGGCGATAAAATATTGAAAGCCGGTAAGTACAGTTTATGGACCGTTCCCAATGAAAAGACCTGGCAAGTGATTTTTAATTCAAAAATTCCATCATGGGGCGTAAATTTTGATGGTGTGGCGAGCCGCGACTCTACCTATGATGTACTTGCTCAAGAAGTGCCTGCTGTTGTGCAAAACAAAATATTTGAACAACTTACTATTTCAATTGAAAACGTAAGCGATGGTGCTGAGTTGATAATAATTTGGGACAAAACATTGGTTGCTGTCCCTTTTACCTTAAACTAAACTTCTTTTGTATTCATTATGATTCAAGTGATTCCATCGATTGCCATCCGTCACAACCAAGTGGTGAAAATGCGAAAAGGAGACATCAGCAGTGAAAAAGTGTATGATGAAAACCCGCTTGACTTGGCTAAACGGTTTGAAGATCACGGTATTGATGTTGTTCATTTAGTTGATCTTGATGGAGCAGAACGCGGAAGCCCAAAAAATTACCATGTGCTCGAAACGATTGCCGGGCATACTAAATTGAAAGTAGATTTTACCGGTGGAATTTCTACCGATGGCGATATCGGCAAAGCTTTTGAGTACGGTGCTGCTTACGTTACCGCCTCAAGTGTGGCCATTGCACACCCTGAGATATTTTCTCAATGGATTGTATCTTATGGCCGTGAAAAAATTACACTCGGGGCAGACATCACTGACATTAAATCAAAAATTATTGCCTTCCGGGGCTGGCAGAAAAAATCCACTCTGCATTTGTATGACCATCTCCAGCATTTTCACGACCTCGGGTTAAAGTATGCCAAATGCACCGACATTTCCCGCGATGGTGTACTGGAAGGCCCCGCATTTGATTTCTATCTTGAAGTCATCAACAAATTTCCGGAACTTAAAATTCTGGCAAGCGGTGGTGTGCGCGGAGTGGATGACATTAAACGCCTGAATGATATGGGCATCTTTGCCGTGATTTTTGGCAAATCCTATTACGAAGGATTGTTAGACCTAAAAGATTTGGAACAATTTTTAGTTAAGGAGTAACGAGACGGTTACTTATCAGTCAACAATGTCTGAAATTTTAAATTTCTCAATAATGAAATAGAGAAAGTTAAAAGAAAGAGGGTTTTTTTCGTTTTTATCAGTTGCTGTTTTGGTTGTCTCTGTCTTTTTAATGTTGGCTGGCGGTGATGTATAGTCGCGATCAGAATATGAATTTTTCACGGGCTTATCCGCCTCCATCAAAAGGGTCTTATCTCGATTAAGGTTTAATTCAGGATGTGAGTTCAATTCCTGAATTTCAGTTTGTGTTTGAATATCTTCTTGCGCAAAGACTTTTTTTCCACAAAAGATGATCAAAACAAAAATTGCCGATAAAACACTTAATTTTATTCGCACGTGATGGTGGTAAATTTTCTTGAACTAAGGACAGGCAAGCTAACCAAAAAACCTATTAAAACTAATGATTTCGTGGGAAGATTTTCAAAAAGTAGATATCCGCGCAGGCACTATTATAAAAGCCGAGTCTTTTGAGGGGGCTCATAAGCCTGCCTACAAACTCTGGATTGATTTTGGGCCAGAATTAGGCATCAAAAAAACAAGCGCACAGATTACAGCCTTGTATAAATTAAATGAACTGCCAGGCCGGCAGGTGGTCGGTATTGTTAATTTTCCTCCTAAACAAATTGCCAATTTTATCTCTGACGTATTGGTTACCGGGTTTCCTGATGAACACGGCCGGGTAATCTTAACTGTAACAGACAAGAGGGTGCCTAACGGCTCGAAACTTTTTTAAAAATGTATTTTTCCGAACTCGAAACCATTACCTCAGGAAAAACTATTCAACTAACCCACAATTGGGAAATTGAAAACTTATTGATCGACAGCCGTAAAGCAATAGTGGGTACCGGATCAGTTTTCTTTGCTATTTCCGGAACTCGAAACGATGGACACCACTACATTACCGATCTGTACATTTTGGGAATTCGGCAGTTTGTGATTGAGAAAGACGTAGAAATAAAAAATTTTAGTGATGCTAATTTTCTTCGAGTTCATTCTTCTGTTTGCGCTTTGCAAAAAGTATCTCAAACTCACCGGGAGCAATATACTATTCCGGTAATCGGCATCACCGGCAGTAACGGTAAAACAATTGTGAAAGAGTGGTTATACCAATTGTTATCCGGCCATTATCATATCATCAAAAACCCCGGAAGCTATAATTCACAAGTGGGTGTGCCCCTTTCAGTTTGGTCAATGAACCAACACCATACGCTTGGCATTTTTGAGGCTGGCATCTCAAAACCACTTGAGATGGAAAAACTGGAAAGGGTAATACAACCTACTGTTGGTATTTTTACCAACATCGGCCCGGCACATAACGAAGGATTTGAAGATCTGGCGCAAAAAATTAAGGAGAAGATTGGCTTATTTATCAACTCAAAAATTGTAGTCTGCTGTAAAGATCATGTTGAGATTGTCTCCGCTCTTCATGAAAAGAAAATAAATACTTTCACCTGGTCGATGGTTTCATCTGCCGATGTTGAAATCAGGCAATCGGGCGATCGGTGCGGGGTCAGGTATCAAAAACAATCTTTTGATTTAATTCTTCCTTTTTCTGACAAGGCTTTTATTGAAAACTGCTTTCATTGCGTTTCTATCATGCTTTATTTGGGGTTAGACCCATCTCTCATTCAAAAGAAAATTCTAGAGCTGCGCCCGGTTTCTATGCGGCTGGAACTAAAAGAAGGCATCAACAATTGTCAATTAATTGACGACACGTACAATAATGATTTGGCCGGGCTGCAAATCAGTCTGGATTTTTTGGTTAGCCAGCAAAAGAAAAAGAAAACGGTTATCCTTTCAGATATTCTGCAATCCGGATTGTCTAGAACTGAATTGTTCACAACTATTTCAGCCTTGTTTTCAAAACACCGGATCGATCAATTAATCTTGATCGGACCTGAGGCCAGTAGCAGTTTAGATATAATCACATCAGCTATTATTTATCCATCAACTGACGATTTTCTAAGGCTGCATAAGGTTAGTTTATTCGACAATGAAATTATTCTGATCAAAGGTGCACGCACTTTTCAATTTGAAAAAATAGTCCACCGGCTTCAGCGTAAAAGTCATGGCACTGTGATGCAAATTGACTTAAGCAAAATGGTTCACAACTTCAATTTTTTTAAATCAAAACTGCATACCTCCACAAAAATTATGGCTATGGTAAAAGCTTTTGCGTATGGCAGCGGAAGTGAAGAAGTAGCCAACCTATTACAATATCACAAGGCGGATTACCTCGGGGTTGCCTACGCTGACGAAGGCGTGGATCTGCGTAAAAAAAATATCTCCCTGCCCATCCTGGTGATGAATGTATCTGAGGAAAGTTTTGATTCTTTGCTCAGCTATCAGCTTGAGCCGGCAGTTTATTCACTAAAATTATTACAGCTTTTTATAAAATTTTTGAGCGGACAAAATGCCACAATCCATTTAGAATTAGAAACCGGCATGCACCGATTGGGGTTTGATGAGGCCTCATTGACAGAAGCCATTACTCTTTTAAAAGAAAATCCAAACATAAAAATTGCCTCTGTCTTTTCTCATCTTTCCGCTTCAGATGAAGCAACCCACGATGGTTTTTCTAATGAACAAGTAGAGCGGTTTCAACGCACGTACAACCAAATTTCTACTGCACTAAAAATTTATCCTATCCGTCACATCTTAAATTCTGCTGGTATTCTCCGACTTGGCCAACACCAAATGGATATGGTGCGTTTGGGTATTGGCTTGTATGGCATTGATCCCTCTGAAGATACTTCTTCTGTCTTACAACCTGTGGCTACTCTAAAAACCATCATTTCTCAAATCAAAAAAATCAAGAGCGGTGAAACCGTGGGATACAGCAGAATGGGTAAGGCAGAAAACAACTTAACTATTGCTACGCTTGCCATTGGTTATGCCGATGGGTTCAGCCGAAGTTTCAGCCGTGGAAAAGGATTTGTTCTTATAAATGGAAAAAAAGCTCCGGTTATAGGTAATGTGTGCATGGATATGACCATGGTTGACATCTCCCAGATTGAGGCACAAGAAGGAGATGAGGTAATTGTATTTGGAGAAGGGCTACCCATTCAACAAGTTGCCAAAAACATTAATACAATACCATACGAAATTTTGACCAACACCAGCGCAAGAGTGAAGCGGGTATTTGTAGCGGAGAGTATTTGATTTTCTTGGTCTTATCAGGAGAATATTCAGGTAATTTTAATTTTGCAACGACCAATGGATACAATTATGGAAAGTAGAACCCAATGCCATTGATATTACCTTAGAAGAAGTAAAAAAAGGAAAAACAAAAACCCATAAAATGTAGACGACTTCTTCTATTGAACGGGTAAAGGCAGCAAATTAACGCCTGGCTGCTTATGAAGCCGTCCTTACTGATGAAGAAAATAGCTTGTTATCATTTCGGGCGATGAGTTGTTTGATGCTGTAACTGAGCCTATCCAATCATGGCTGTGGAAAAAATATTTCTGTTTTATTAAGTGTACCAAGGACTGTGTTCTTAGAATATGAACTTTTACAAAGCATGCTATTGGCAGCGCCCACACTAAGAACACCGCCAATGAATTAAAGATTTTTAATGAAAAATACACTTGCCACATAAGCACATGCAGCTTGGTATCTTTTCTACTCAGAGGTGAGGCAATCCTGTTTTGTAAAATTCATAACGTGCAATGTTTTGCACTTTGCTTTTGGTCAAGCCTTCTTTATTGACCCAAGTTCCTCAACCCGCCCGTATGCAACATTAAAATTTTCGCTCCACTAGAAAAATAATTTTTCGAAATCAAATCAAAAACACCTGCCACCATTTTTCCAGAATAGACAAATTCTAAGGGCAAATCATTTTGTTCTTTCATTTGCAAAATGAACTGGTCTAATTCGTTTGTTTTTTTTGCATAGCCCCCAAAATGATAATCGGTTTCGATGTGCCAATTTGAAAATTCTTTCTCTGAAAAATTCTTCACTAGGTTTTTTACTTCTTCATTTAAAAACTCTCCGTTTTTCAAAACAGAAAAGCCGATAATTTTTTTCTCAGTAGGTAAGCCGCTAATAATTCCTGCCAGTGTTCCGCCTGTGCCAACGGGCAAACACACACAATCAAAATCAATCTTCGAAAGTTTTTTGCGTGCAAACTCTGCACAACCCTTTACGGCTAATTCATTTGTTCCTCCTTCGGGGATTAAGTAAAAATCTCCGAATTGCTTGTGTAAGCAATCAATATATTCACCGCTATGTTTTGTTCGGTACTCTTCGCGCGAAACAAAATGCAAATTCATTCCACATTTTGCGGCAAATGACAAGGTGTCGTTTAAGGGTAATACTTTTTCCCCGCGAATGATACCAATAGTTTTTAACCCAAGTTCTTTTGCTGCTGCTGCCGTGGCATAAATGTGATTAGAAAATGCACCCCCAAAAGTAAGTAACGTATGATGGCCATGCTTTTGCGCTTCTTCTAAATTGTATTTTAATTTCCACCACTTGTTTCCGCTCACCAGCGGATGATTCTCATCTTCGCGCTTTACTAATATTTTTAGTTTGAATTCTTTTAATAATTCGTTTTTTAATTTAATAATTTGGGTTTCTGCGTATTTTAACAAAGCTAAATAATTTAGTATTTTTGTTGGAATGGAAAGCGAAGATAATTATTTCAAAGGTCGGGGTG
Source organism: Bacteroidota bacterium (assembly GCA_018266435.1). GTDB lineage: Bacteria > Bacteroidota > Bacteroidia > Cytophagales > Cyclobacteriaceae > ELB16-189. The sequence continues at coordinate 99,737 of JAFEAL010000003.1, forward strand.
CGCAAATTAAAACTGGCAATAAATATTTGAAAGCCGAATACGTGACCGAACACATTGAAGGGCTGGACGAACCTTTACTAGAAAATACCGGTACTCAATTTTTTTTTGAAACCCCTAAAAAAATAATCAATAAAGTAGATAGCCCAGATCTGCCCGGCATGTATTCCATGAATCCGTATCAAGGTTGTGAACATGGGTGCATCTACTGCTATGCCAGAAATACTCACGAATATTATGGATTCAGTGCTGGATTAGATTTTGAAAGTAAAATCATTATAAAGAAAAATGCTCCTCAGGTTTTAGAACAACAGTTGCTTCACAAAAACTGGCAGGCAGCGCCCATCATGTTAAGTGGCAATACCGATTGCTATCAACCTCAAGAAAGAAAGTTGGAGATTACCCGGCAGATATTAAAAACATTGGTTAAGTATCGCCACCCGGTTGGGCTGATTACTAAAAATGGCTTAATCACCCGCGATATTGATTTGCTCCAGGATTTGGCAAAAGATCAGTTGGTACATGTAATGATTTCCGTAACAACCCTTAATGAAGAACTCAGAAGGCAAATGGAACCTCGCACGGTAAGTTCTATTAAAAGATTAAAAACGATTGAAGCGTTGACAAAAGCAAAAATCCCTGTGGGAATCATGAACGCACCCATCATTCCGGGATTAAACCATCATGAAATTCCTCTTGTGTTAAAGGCCGCTGCCGATTATGGAGCGCTTACAGCCGGTATGTCTGTTGTTCGGCTGAACGGATCCATCGGAAAAATTTTCGAAGATTGGCTGAAGAAAAATTTTTCTGATCGCTTTGATAAAGTATGGAACCAAATCTGTTCTCTTCATGGGGGCTCTGTTAATGACTCTCAGTTTGGCAGACGTATGCGCGGAGAAGGAAATATTGCAGAGGCCATTCATCAATTGTTCAGGGCTTCCAAGAAAAAGTATTTTGCCGAAAGGAGTATGCCCGCATATGATCTGACTAAGTTTAGAAAAGGCGGGGCGTATTCATTGTTCTGAATTTTTAATATACCTTTGTTTTACTGTGAAGCGCTTTTTGGCCATATCGCTCTTACTCTTATACATCAACTCCAATACAGAGTTACACGAGTTGATGAAATTTCCAATTTTGTTCGAACATTTCTCGGAACACAAAAATTTAACCGGTAATATTTCTTTTTGGGAGTTTATCGTCATGCACTACACCACCAATGTGTCGCACGATTCAGATGACAACAAACTTCCTTTCAAAGATCCGGCACATACCTTTACCGCTCCTGTTTTAGCCTTGCCCACATTAAAATTCTCAATCGAAGAAAATTATTTTGTTACCAACGTGATTCACGGAAGCCTTTATCAGGAGGCCTTCTTTGCCTCGCCTCTGAGCGAAATTTTTCAGCCCCCAAAAGTTTAGGTCTATACAATCCGTCACCTCCGGCAAAGATTTTTCTTTTGCCGCTAGGTGCATTCGACCTGTTATTTAAATAATCTATTTTATTTTTTATGCTTAACCGCATTATCTCTTTTTCCATTCGGAATAAAGTAATCATTGCAATGCTCACATTGGCTTTAATTGCCTGGGGCTCTTATTCCGTCACGCAGTTACCCATTGATGCCGTGCCTGACATCACCAACAATCAGGTGCAGGTGCTCACGGTTTCTCCTTCTCTATCAGCCAATGAAATTGAGCGCTTGGTTACTTTTCCGGTGGAGCAAACGATGGCCACCATTCCCCGGATTACCGAAATGAGGTCTTTCTCACGTTTTGGTTTGTCTGTTGTTACCATAGTTTTTACTGATGAAACCGATATCTACTGGGCTCGCCAACAAGTTAATGAACGGCTCACGGCAGCCAAGTCGCAAATACCGGCTGATGCCGGCAGCCCCGAACTCGCGCCCATCTCTACGGGGCTAAGTGAAATTTATCAATACATCATCCATACCAAAAAAGGGTTTGAAAATAAATACGATGAGATGGCGTTGCGAACGATTCAGGATTGGATTGTTCGCAGGCAACTACTCGGTACTGCCGGTGTTGCCGATGTGAGCAGTTGGGGCGGCAAGTTGAAGCAGTATGAAATAGCTGTGAATACCAACAAACTGCGAAGCATGAACGTGGGCATCAATGAGGTTTTTACTGCTCTGCAAAAAAACAATCAAAACACGGGTGGTGCTTACATCGATCAAAAGCCCTATGCCTTTTTTATTCGAAGTGAAGGGCTTGCCCAAACAATAGAAGACATTGAAAAGATTGTCATTCGAAACAATGCATCAGGACTGCCTGTATTAATTCGCGATGTGGCGCTGGTTCGTTATGGCAACGCCATACGCTATGGGGCTATGACTTATAACGATGAAGGAGAAAAAGTAGGGGCAATCGTGCTGATGTTGAAGGGAGAAAATTCTTCGGTTGTAATCAAAAACGTGAAAGAGCGCATTGAGCAAATCAAAAAGACTCTGCCCGAGGGTGTCGTCATTGAACCTTATCTGGATCGTACCAAACTGGTAAATAATGCCATCAGTACCGTTACAAAAAATCTTGCTGAGGGGGCTCTCATTGTTGTGTTTGTGCTGGTTCTGATGTTGGGCAACCTTCGTGCTGGGTTAGTGGTAGCATCGGTTATTCCATTAGCCATGCTTTTTGCCATTTGCATGATGAACCTTTTTGGTGTCTCAGGCAACTTGATGAGTTTAGGCGCCATTGATTTTGGTCTGATTGTGGATGGTGCCGTTATAATTGTTGAAGCTACGCTTCACCACCTGGCCTTAGCAAAACGAGTTACAAAATTTTCTCAGGCTGAAATGGATGGCGAAGTAAACCGGGCTGCCACATCCATGATGAACTCAGCCGTATTCGGCCAAATCATTATTCTCATTGTTTACTTACCCATTCTTACTCTGGCCGGCATCGAAGGAAAAATGTTCCGTCCCATGGCACAAACTGTCGCATTCGCTATTCTGGGTGCATTGATTTTATCTCTTACCTACGTGCCCATGATTTCATCCTTGTGGCTGAATAAAAAACCATTGGCATCAATGAACATTTCTGATAAGATAATGTCTTTCATCCACCGGATATATGATCCTATCATTTCATTTGCATTAAGAAAACGAACTTGGATAATCTCGTTCTCCGCTGTTTTACTTGTTGCTAGCCTGATTCTTTTCTCAACGCTGGGCGGTGAATTCATTCCAACATTAGACGAAGGTGACTTTGCGGTGGAAACAAAAATACTGACCGGAAGCTCACTATCGCAAATGACCGAAACAACACAAAAAGCAGCTCGTGTGCTATTGAGTCGTTTTCCTGAGGTGAAAGAGGTGATCGGAAAAATTGGTACCTCTGAAATCCCCACAGACCCGATGCCCATTGAAAATGGCGACTTAATCATTGTGCTGAAAGACCGCAGCGAATGGGTAAGCGCACATTCGCGCGAATCACTGGCCGATAAAATGTCGGCCGCCCTAGAACAAGAGATGCCGGGTGTATTATTTGGCTTTCAACAACCTATTCAAATGCGTTTTAATGAACTGATGACGGGTGCGCGGCAAGATGTAGTGGTAAAAGTTTATGGCGAAGACCTGGACTTGCTCGTAACCTATGCCAATGAAGTTGGAAAAATTGCCCGAACTATTGGGGGTGCTGAAGATGTGTATGTTGAGCCTGTAAGCGGGCTTCCTCAAATTGTAGTGAACGTAGACCGCAACAAATTGGCCATGTTCGGCTTGAGTATAGCAGAAGTTAATAGTGCTTTACGTACAGCTTTTGCGGGCGAGTCGGCAGGAATGATTTATGAAAAAGAAAGGCGGTTTGATTTGGTGGTACGCCTTGATCAGCAAAACCGAAAAGGAATAGAAGACGTGCGCAGGTTGTATGTAACAACTGCTACCGGTCAGCAAATCCCGTTGGAACAGGTGGCAGCCGTTACACTTGAATCCGGTATTAATCAGATTCAGCGCGATGATGCCAAACGCAGGATTGCAATTGGATTTAATGTGCGGGGAAGGGATGTAGAAAGTATTGTAAAAGAGCTGCAGGGGAAAATTGAAAGTCAGGTGAAAATAGAGCCAGGTTACTTTATTAAATATGGAGGTGACTTCAAAAACCTGCAAGAAGCCAAGCAGCGGCTGATGATAGCTGTGCCTATTGTGCTGTTGTTAATCTTCGTTTTGCTGTACTTCACGTTTCATTCATTGCGCGAAACGCTGCTTATTTTTTCCTCCATTCCATTGTCTGCTATTGGTGGGGTTCTTGCGTTATGGCTGCGGGGTATGCCTTTCAGTATTTCAGCAGGTGTGGGCTTTATTGCACTTTTTGGCGTGGCTGTGTTGAATGGAATTGTTTTGATTTCTGAATTCACCCGGATACAAAAAGAAGGGCTGGCAAAAAATGTTTTTGACATTGTATTACTGGGCACATCGGTTCGGCTTCGTCCGGTGTTAATGACTGCCCTGGTAGCTTCACTTGGCTTTTTGCCAATGGCCTTGTCTCAAACATCCGGAGCAGAAGTGCAGCGGCCTTTAGCTACCGTGGTAATTGGTGGGCTGATCTCCGCCACGTTGCTCACATTGGTAGTCTTGCCTGTTCTTTACACTTACTTTGAAAATAAAAAACCAAATGCCGAATAACTCCTCAAAAGAAAAAATCATGAAAATAAATTTCATTTATCCGGCAGTCGCGTTCTTCCTCCTTCAGTACACTTTTGCCATTTCGCTAAAAGCTCAAGGTATTTCGCTTGATCAGGCTGTTCAAACTGCGTTGAAAAATAACCTCGGCATTAAATCTGCCGAATATCAAATTGAGTATTACAAGGAACTGAAAAAAGCCGGAACGGATATTGGCAAACTCTCGGCTGCCTGGATGCACGGACAATACAACACCTTTTATCAAGATAATAACGTAACAGTAACTCAAACCATTCCTTTTCCTACTACGCTGTCGAACCAGGTGCAATTGGGAAAAGAACAAGTGGTTGGTGCGCAACAAAATCTGGCGGTACAAAAAAACAATTTGGCCTACGAAGTAAAATTGGGGTACTATCAATTGCTTTATCAAACAGCCGTGAAGAAACTGTTGCTTTCACAAGACAGTTTATACTCAGATTTTGCTAAAGCCTCATCGCTTCGTTTTAAAACGGGTGAAAGCAACTTGTTGGAAAAAACCACCGCAGAAACTCAATTGATGGACCTGCGTAATCTTATTCAGCAAAATGATGCTGATATATTAATACAGGCAACTCGCCTTCAGGCTTTATTAAAAAATGAAAGCCTGGTCTTTGCAAGCGATCTTTTTGTAAAACGGTTCTTACCTCAAGAACTGGATACTGCCCGGCTGAACAACAACCCTTCCTTGAAATTGTTACAGCAAGATATCGTCATTAGTAATCGGTTTAAACGAACCGAGCGCAGCCGCATCATGCCCGACCTAATGATCGGAGGGTTTGCTCAGAGCCTGACCGGCTGGACCACTAACGATCAAAAAATTGATGTGTACTATCCACGAAGCAAAGTCTTTACCGGCTGGGAAATAGGCCTCGGCATTCCGCTTTGGATTAAACCCAGCATTGCGCGAGCCAAAGCCGCTTCTTATCAAGAAGAAGTGGCGAGAAAAAATGCCCAGCATTACGAAGTGATGTTGAGTGGAAATTTTCAACAAGCCCTGCGCGAACTGGATAAAGCCAACGCTAACACTTCTTACTACGAAAACAGCGCTCTTAAAAATGCAGACCTTTTGATTGCGCAAGCCCGAAAAGCCTTTCGCGGTGGAGAGATTGGCTACATCGAATATTTACAGGCTTTAAAAAACTCAAATGCTATTCGAAGCAATTACTTGCAAGCCTTACTGCAATACAATCAGGCCGTTATCAAAATTGAATTTTTACTCGGAAAAATTTAACCTTAAAAAAATGAAACACCTTTCTATTATTTTTTTACTTCTTCTCTCTTGTTCAGTTCCCAAAGACTCCGAAGAGAAGAAAGCAGGTGAGCATTCGTCTGATCTCAACGATGTCTCTCTTACCGAAGAACAATTCAAAGCCATTTCTATAGAACTAGGAAGCCTGGAATCGCGGTCGTTAAGCGGAACGATCAAAGCCAATGGCATGCTCGATGTGCCTCCCCAAAATCTGGTCTCTATCTCTGCTCCTTTGGGCGGCTTTGTTAAATCCACCGAGTTGCTTCAGGGGATGCACGTAAAAAAAGGGCAGGTAATTGTGGTACTTGAACATCCTAACTACATTCAACTGCAACAAGATTATCTGGATAGTAAAAGTTCGCTCGATTATCAAGAGGCTGAATACCAACGGCAAGAGGAGCTTGCCAAAGAAAACGTAAACGCACTCAAAGCCTTACAACTGGTGAAAGCCAATTATTTTTCAACAAAAGCAAAAGTGGAGGGATTAAGAGCCCAATTAAAATTGGTGAACATCAACCCCTCAGAGATTGAAAATGGAGAAATCAAAAGTTCTATAAGCATTGTGTCGCCCATTTCCGGCTTCATTTCACAGGTAAATGTAAACTTGGGCATGCATGTAAACCCCACCGATGTTATGTTTAAAATTGTAGATACCGATCACGTTCATGCCGAAGCACAGGTGTTTGAAAAAGACATTCCTAAATTGCAGATTGGGCAGGTCGTTCATGTGTTGCTCACTAATGAATCGAAAGAACGCCTGGCCAAAGTTTATTTGATCGGAAAAGAAATTACGCCTGAGCGTACTGTACGTGTGCATTGTCATTTTGATGGAGAAGACGCCAACCTGATTCCCGGAACCTATTTTAGTGCAACGATAGAAACCGGATCTAACCAAGTAGATGCATTACCTGCTTCAGCGATCGTTCATTTTGAAGCAAAAGATTTTATTTTCATAGAAAAGGATGCTGCCAACCATCGGTACCAGCTTTGCGAAATTGAACCAGCGATTTCCGACAATGGTTATATGCCCATTACGTTTAAACAGCCGGTGGGCGACATAAAAAATAAAATTGTGGTGAAGGGTGCGTATGAATTGCTCAATGCGCTGAAGAATACGGAATTATAATTTCATTGTGCGTGTTGAGGAGCAGTAGTTCCTGGATAGTTTTTTGAACATCTTTGAAAAAAAATTTTCATGTACATTCTCATCAGCGGAAGTGTCTTGCTTAGTCTTTTGCACGCTGTCATTCCTAACCACTGGTTGCCCGTACTGGCTGTTGGGAAAAAGGAAAAGTGGTCGCTGGGAGAAATTTTAGAGATCACCGCATTGTGTGCATTAAGCCATGTATTCAGTACCCTGCTCATCGGGTGGGGTCTGGTTTTTTTCGGATGGAAATTTTCCCAACAATTTCAATCGGCCACTCGTTGGTTGTCGCCCGGCATTCTCATCCTTATCGGATTGGTTTTTATTTACCGGCACTATCGGCACAAACATTTTCATGTTGCTGAGCAGGTACACCAGAGTTCAAAAACGAAAATGATCGCCAGCCTTTCATTGGCCATGTTTCTTTCGCCTTGTTTAGAAGTAGAGGCTTATTTTTTGGCTGCGGGCACCTCAACAATTTCCGTTGCTATCATTCTTTCCATTGTTTATTCGGCCGTAACAATACTGGGTATGGTGGCTTGGATTTATTTTGCCTACCATGGCACAAGCAAGTTTAACTGGCACCGGCTTGAGCATAATGCCGGCATCATCACGGGCGTAACTATTATTGCTTCAGGAGTAATCTCATTTTTTATAAAGTAATAAATGACAGCGCAAAAGAATCAAGAGCTAACTCAATCAACTTATTGGTATTGCTGTGGCAGGATAAGGCTTAGAGCAAGGTAAGCCAGGTAAAAAAACAAGGTTAAAAAGCCATACACTTTCAATACTTTTTTTCGGTTTTGTGTGACCTCCCACCACAACATGAGCCAAGGCTTTGCCATGCCGATCAACAAGAACAAAAGACCGGTCAGGGTTAAAAAGAGAAAAAGTAATCTAAGGTTTTGCATGCTTCAAAATTCAAGATTCTAAATTCAAAATTCAACTTTGTGGCTTGGGTAAAAAAATAAATCTCTTCATCTCTGAAAATTCTGAAATCCTGTTCCATATTTGCGCTCTTTTTATTTTGAATTGAAGGCGCAGGATTTTGTTGCTCTTTACAAGTCGGACAGTTTGATCCAAACCGTTTCCGAGGGGATTCGTACATCCAAACCAGAAACTGTTCATTTTAAAAATCTTCATGGCAGTTTAGATGCCGTTGTCTTTGCCGCTATCTTTTCGGGCCGCAGCAACCATTTGATTGTCTTGCATGACCGGGAGGAAGCAGGCTATTTTCAAAATGACCTGCAAAATTTACTAAAGCATGACATCTCGTTTTTTCCGATGTCATACAAGCGGGCGTATGAGTATGACGAGATTGAAAATGCAAATGTTTTGCAGCGGGCCGAAACACTCAACCGCATCAGCAATCATGCCGATGGTAATATTATTGTCACCTACCCCGAGGCGCTTTCAGAAAAGGTGATCACTAAAAAATCGTTGACAGCTAATACATTTTTAGTCACTAAAGGCGAAAAAATGGATCGTAGCTTTCTTGAAGACTTTTTGAACCTTTATCATTTTGAAAAAACAGATTTTGTAGCTGAGCCCGGGCAGTTTGCCGTACGTGGGGGTATTGTCGATGTTTTTTCATACGCCAATGAATTGCCTTTTCGTATTGAACTTTTTGGAAATGACGTTGACAGCATCCGTACGTTTGATCCGGGCTCTCAGCTTTCAGTAGATAACCTGGAAAAAGTAAGCCTGATGCCCGATGTGCAAACCCGGCTGGTACAGGAAGACAGACAATCTTTATTTGAATTTATTCCGGCCAACACAAAGGTTTGGATTAAGGACATTGAACATGCCAAAAATGTAATTCAAAAATATTTTGACAAAGCCTCAGATAATTTTGACAAAATTCTTCGCGAAAGCGGCCATACCAAAATTGCCCTTGAGCCTAACCAGTTGTTTGAAGGTGGCGCTGATTTTATAAATCGGTTGAAGGTGTTTCTTTGCATTGAGTTTGGCCACCAATTTTATTTTACTGCTGCCCGTTCCTTTGAGTTCTCTTCTTCTGTTCAGCCTTCTTTTAATAAAAATTTTGAATTGCTGGCCAATGATCTGCTTAGCCATCAACAAAAGGAATTTTCTAACTTCCTGGCAGCCGAGCAACCAAAGCAAGCCGAAAGGCTCCAGGGTATTTTTGAGGAAATCCATCCTGATCTGAACCTTCAGGCTCTTGACTTTCCTTTGCGTCAAGGTTTTGTTGATTCTCAACAAAAAATTGTTTGCTACACCGATCATCAAATTTTTGAGCGATTCCACCGATACCGTGGAAAAGAAAAATTCTCAAAATCAAAAGCTCTTACCCTGCGCGAGTTGCAAGCCTTGCAGCCTGGCGATTTTATTACACACATTGATTATGGAATAGGCAAGTTTGCGGGGCTTGAAAAAAAAGAAGTGAATAACAAAGAACAAGAAGCCATCCGGCTGGTATTCCGTGATGATGATTTACTTTACGTCAGCATCCATGCTCTTCATAAAATTTCTAAATATTCTGGCAAAGAGGGAACTCCCCCCTCCATCAGCAAACTTGGCTCAGGTGAGTGGGATAGTAAGAAAGCCAAAGTCAAGAAAAAAGTAAAAGACATTGCCAAAGAACTGATCGATTTATACGCCAAACGAAAACAAACTTCTGGTTTTGCTTTTGCGCAAGACAGCTTTTTGCAAGCTGAGTTAGAAACTTCATTCATATATGAAGACACGCCCGATCAGGCCAAGGCAACCGAAGACGTGAAGAAAGATATGCAGCAGCCATACCCAATGGATCGATTGGTGTGCGGAGATGTGGGTTTCGGCAAAACCGAAGTGGCTATACGCGCTGCCTTTAAAGCCACCACCGAGGGAAAGCAAGTAGCCGTGTTAGTGCCTACTACCATTTTAGCTATGCAACATTGGCGAACTTTCTCTGAGCGACTGTCCAATTTTCCGGTAAAGATTGAGTATGTCTCCCGGTTTAAAAGCGATAAAGAAATCAAAAAAATATTAAACGAAGTAAAATCGGGAAAAGTCAATATCATCATTGGTACTCATCGTGTCGTGAGCAAAGATGTAGAGTTTCACGATTTAGGTTTGCTCATTGTGGACGAAGAACAAAAGTTTGGTGTGAAAACCAAAGACCGTCTAAAGGAATTGAAAGTGAATGTTGATGTGCTCACACTAACGGCTACCCCTATTCCTCGAACACTCCACTTCTCACTAATGGGTGCACGCGATTTGAGCATTATCTCCACACCTCCGCCCAATCGCCAACCGGTTACTACTGAATTATACTCCTTTGACGAGGCCAAAATACGCGATGCGGTAAGCTATGAGTTAAGGCGGGGTGGTCAGGTTTTTTTTGTACACAATCGCATCAGTGATATTGAACAAGTGGCTAACCTGATTTTTAAGCTTGTGCCCGATTCACGAATTGGCATTGCACATGGACAAATGGATGGCGACCGTTTGGAAAAAGTAATGATTAAATTTATTGAGGGCGAGTACGATATCCTCGTCTCAACGAATATTATCGAATCGGGGTTAGACATACCCAACGCCAACACCATTATCATCAATAACGCTCACTTGTTTGGGTTGAGCGACCTTCATCAAATGAGGGGGCGCGTGGGGCGATCCAATAAAAAAGCGTATTGTTATTTGTTCACTCCGCCCTCTTCAGTTCTTTCTTCCGATTCGCGAAAACGGCTAATGGCTCTCGAAGAATTTTCAGATTTAGGTGATGGATTTAAAGTAGCCATGCGCGACCTGGATATTCGAGGAGCTGGCAATTTATTGGGTGCTGAACAAAGCGGATTCATTACTGATTTGGGATTTGACACTTACCATAAAATTCTGGATGATGCCATTCAGGAATTAAAGGAAACGGTATTCAAAGATTTGTTTGCCGAAGAGCTTACCGCCAGGGCCAAATTGATTGTGCCCGATTGTGTAATCGAAACAGATCTTGAAATCCTAATACCTGATCATTATGTCAACAACTCTACCGAACGACTGAAGCTTTATTCTACACTTGATAATCTCAAAAACGAAAATGATTTATCTAAATTCAGTCATGAACTGTCTGACCGGTTTGGAAATTATCCGGAGCCTGTTCAGCAATTAATCAATTCCGTTCGTTTAAGGTGGTTAGGCGAAAGACTTGGCTTTGAAAAAATCAGTTTGAAAAACGGAAAAATGCGCATTCAGTTTTTATCCGGAAACGAAGAGTATGTCAAGTCAGAGGTATTTGGCAAAATCCTGGTATACATTCAGCGGCATTCTAACGTGTGTAAGATGAAAGATACGTCTGGCAAACTTCAACTCTCGGTTGAAAATATCGCTTCTGTAGAAGACGGGATAAATTTTCTTTCAACTATTGAAAGTCCATCAAAAACCCAAGTCAGTTAATAAAATCTGATCGAGGTACGGGGTTAATCCAGTTATTGAACTAAATGTACTAATGGTTAAAATCTTTTTATACGTTGGGGCATAATACACTTCAATAAAAAAATCTACCGAATGGTACAGATAAATTTTTGCGTTGCCCAGCGAGCGGGCCATAATAAAATTAGAACTGACCGATACCCAGTCGCATTTTTCTGTAAAAGATGCCCGCTGAAAATCTTCCCTTGAATTCATATTCTCTCTTTTCACTTAACCCGGTACAAAACCATGCCAACCGCTAACCGGTAGTCGTATTGGCTTAGTTGTACGAATACCTTGTTCATTTTGTGGAATTCCTGTCCCAATGTGATTTTAAAAATAATAATTCCCGCCTTTGTCCGTTGGTAGGATTATAAGAAATAAACCGGGTCAACTTTTCTGATTTTGGAAAACATAAATATATCTGTTTATATTAGCGGTTACTTTCATTCATAACTAAAGCAAATGAATCGTTTAAAGACATTTTTTATTGCATGCGGAGTATCGGTTTTGGTCTCCTCATGTTTTTTGAGGAAAGGGGGGAATCCCACTGCTCAAGACCCCGGTGCTATTAGTACAGCCACCGGGCTAAAATACTACCGCGATAAAGCTGAAGGATTTGCCGTAATGCCTTATCATTCTCAGCCCGATGCGCCCAATATGCGCTACATCGAGGGCGGCCGTGTAGTATTGGGGTCATTTGAAGAAGACGTTTTGGGCTACCATGACAACATTGAGCGAACTGTTTCTGTAGCTTCTTTTTATATGGATGAAACCGAGATTGCCAACATTCACTGGTTGGAGTATTTGTATCATTTGGCTACCGATTCTACTAAAGAAGATGGGGGTAAGGCCTACAAAAAGGCTCTTCCTGACACATTGGTTTGGAGATCCCGATTGGCTTTCAACGATCCGTACGTGGATTACTATTTGAGGTATCCTGGCTTCCGCTATTTTCCTGTTGTCGGGGTTAGCTGGAATCAGGCAAGTGCTTATTCCAAGTGGAGAACTGCTGCTGTAAATGGTGATTTGGCCGAAAAAGCTGGAGAGGCTCCTTCACAAAAGAGTGGTGGTGGTCGTGTGCCTATTGAAAATGGTTACACAATTCCTGATTATCGCCTCCCCACAGAAGCCGAATGGGAATATGCCGCTACAGCATTGATCTCCACGCAGTGGTTAGATGAAATGCAAACTCACCAACGCCTTTATCCGTGGGACGGGCATGCTTTAAGAAATCCTTATGGAAAACAAATGGGTAATTTTTTAGCCAACTTTAAGCGCGGTCGCGGAGATTATGGCGGTATTGCTGGCCACTTAAACGATGGCGCTTTGATCACTGCTTATATTTATGATTATCCTCCTAATGATTATGGGTTATACAATATGGCCGGAAATGTGAGTGAGTGGGTGCAAGATATGTATCGCCCTCTTTCACATCAGGACTTTGATGATTTGAATCCGATCCGCAGAGATGATTTCCTCGACAGCCACGGAAGCTACCGCAACCGCTGGACCAAAACGATGAAAGACACCACTATAACAGCTCCGGAAAAAGATCCTCAAAAAATTAAGACTGAGGTATACACTAAAAATCCGCAAGGCTTTATCTCTTTGATTTCAGATAAGGCTCGTGTTTACAAGGGCGGTTCTTGGAAAGATGTGGCTTACTGGATGTCACCTGGAACCAGAAGGTTTTTGGAGCAAGACTCGGCAACAGCAACCATTGGTTTCCGTTGTGCCATGATCCGTGCCGGTTCTAATTTTTAAAAACAATTTTCATTACGAAAGGCCACAATTTCTTGTGGCCTTTTTTATTGTGCTTCCGCCACACAAACTATACTGATTTCGGCACAGCCACAATTCAAAAATTGTTGGCCACAAGCCTCCAAACTGGCTCCGGTAGTAATAACGTCATCAACCAACAGAATTCTTTTTCCTCTTACGCTTGGCTCGTCTCTGACTTCAAATACTTCAGCTACGTTTTCCCACCGTTCTGCTCTTGATTTTTTTGTTTGGGTTGCTGTGTTGGTCTTTCTAAAAACCATATTTGAGGAGACGTTCACACCGATTTGCTCAGAAATTCCTTCAGCAATTTTTACACTCTGATTATACCCTCTTTTTCTTTCGCGCTGCTGGTGCAGCGGCATAGGCACAATTTCATCAAACTGTTCATTAAGTCCATTTACAAAAAGCTCCTTACCCATCAACTTACCTAACCGTATGCCAACTTCTGGGTGATTGTTGTACTTCAATTGATGAAGCAAGTGCTGCACAACACCCGTTTTTCTGAATTTTAAATAGGCCCAAGCGTACTTTATAGCAAGCCTGCCGGTGAATTTATCCTTAATTGGATTTTCTTCTTTGAGCGGGTAGTTCGTTCTTGGCAAACTAAGGATGCACCCTGTACATAAAATCTCTTCTCCTTTCACTAGTGCTCCTGAGCAACCCAAGCAATGATTAGGAAAGAATAATGCTGAAAAGTCTTTAAATACAGAACGTATATTTGCTTTCACTGAAAAGAAACTATTCTTTGCATAACTTGTTAACCCATCAATAAATTTTTGATCTCATGAGTTTAGTAAAGCAATTTAATGAATATCGAAGCAAGATGAACGAAAAGATTCTTGCCTCTGACAACTTAATTATAAAGCGGATTTTTAATCTTGATACCAATGCTTATCAGGCGGGTGCTCTGGATATAAAATCAAAAGAGTTAATCGGCCTTACCTGCTCACTTGTGCTTCGTTGCGATGACTGTGTAAAATATCATTTGGGAAAGTGCAAAGAGGTGGGGCTGATAACTGAAGAGGTACACGAAGCAATGGGTATAGCAACTTTAGTAGGAGGAACTATCGTAGTTCCGCATCTGCGCAGGGCTTTTGAGTATTGGGATGAGCTAAGTAAAAACTGATGTTAAAAAAAGATTTAGCGGCAGAAAGACAGTGGCAGTCCCTGCTTGTGCAGTTTGAAAAAATAATACAAAAAAAACCAAAGGATCTGAATGGGGTTCTGTTCCTGATTGGTGTACACGAATTGGGGAGGGGCGCAAAACATTTTTCTAAAGAAGAAAAACAAGACCTGCTGCATATTGCCATTTGTAAAGTATTGAGCCTCTCGGGGTATTATGAGTTAGAAGGTGTTGACCCGCAGGGTTGGCCCCATTGGAAGTTGGTAAGAAAGCTTCCTCACTTTGATTTACTCGAACAAGAGAGATTATTGAAAATGCATATCCTTGAATATTTTGAAAAAGAATTTGGGTGGAACCTGTCAGAACATCCCAATCCCGAATAATCAGCTTGTTTTCTTTTTTGAAATCCAATTGATCGCTACATTGGTCAGCAAAACCTTTTGGCCGATAAGGCCGTTATCAAATGGCTAACTTTGATTAATGGTGGACCGGATATGAGCGACATTCATCAAAAGATCTCTTCGTTCAAGAAAAAATTTTACCTCAACCTTTTTCTCAAAGGGACCCTTCTTTTGTTGGTGTTTTCGCTGAGTTATTTTCTCTTAGCATCAGTTTTGGAATACAGTTTTTGGCTCAACCGATGGTCGCGGTTTTTTTTACTTTTTGTGTTCATTGTTCTTTGCGGAAGTTGTTTTTTTATTTTTTTGCGGGTACCTCTAAAATGGTGGCTGTTTAAAAAGGGGCTTAGTGAAGAAGAGAGCGCCAGGCTGATCGGAAAATTTTTTCCCTCTGTTGCCGACCGGCTCCTTAACATCATTCAACTTTCAACAAGCAAAAACGACCTGGCAAGGGCTGGTGTTATTAAAAAATCAGAACAAATTAATTCTGTTCCTTTTGAACAAGCTGTTGACTTTAAACGGAATAAAAAATACTTGCGATACTTGCTTGTGCCGGTTGCTTTTATTGTTGTGCTCACATTTGTTGACAGTACAATTTTTACTAAGAGCCCAGAGCGCATCATTAAATTCAACCAAGAATTTTCTCCCGAAGCTCCCTTTTCTTTTCATGTGATTAATGAAAACCTTCGTGCTTACTTCAATGAAGATTTTGTGTTGCAGCTTTCGCTGGATGGAAATTCCATTCCCGAGTCGTGCTACATTCTTTCGGGCTCTCAGCGATGGAAAATGGAAAACCTGGGCGCGGGCAAATTTTCTTATACGTTTGAAAAACTCCAACAGGGATTTGACTTTCAATTCCAATCGGCCGGATTTTTTTCACCGGTTCACAAATTAACTTTAATCAAACGCCCAGAAGTTTCGCTATTAAATGTATTGCTGTTTTATCCTAAATACACCGGCAAACCATTTGAGCAAATCAATAATGCCGGAAACCTTCAGGTTCCGGTAGGTACCAAGGTGAGGTGGAAAATCATGGCTATTAATACCACAAAAGTTTTTATCGGATTTGCATCAAAAAAGGGGAAAGAAAAAATGCAACAGGTTGACAATCAGTTGTTTCAGTACGAGTCTGTTATTCGTAGCCCAGATCAATATTCTATTTTTCTTGAAAATGGGCTCAGTTCGAGCAAAGATGTGTTTTCATATACCATCGAAACCATTAAAGACCAATACCCGGAAATCGTTATTGAAAATCTTCGCGACACAGTACTATATAAATCAATTCTGACCGGTGGTTCGCTAAAAGACGACTATGGCCTGACTGAACTATTTCTACACTACGAGGTGAGCAATAAAAAGAATTCCATTCTCATACCGATTGCGCCTGGCAGGGCTCAACAAAATTTTTATTACAACTGGGCCATCGATTCTCTTCATCTTAGACCGGGCGACCGTATCAATTATTATTTTGAAGTGTGGGATAATGATGCAGTAAATGGAAGAAAGTCATCTCGATCAGCAAGTTATTCATTCTCGTTTCCGACCAAAGAAGAATTTAAAACCTCCATTTCTGAACAACAACAAACAGCCGAAAGTACGATTGACAAAAGCCTGCAAAAAGCAAAAAGTTTACGGCACTCAATTGATGAAGCTCAGCAAAAACTAAAAGGTAAGCAATCATTGAACTGGGATGATAAAAAAATGCTTGAGGATTTAGTCAATCAAAGAGAGAAGCTTAACAAAGTAATCGATGAGTTGCAAAAGGAAAACAAATTACTGGAACAAAAAAAGGATATGTTTTCTGAAGAGAACGAACGCATCAAAGAAAGATCAGAACAACTACAAAAACTAATGAATGATTTGCTCGATCCTGAAACAAAAAAATTATTTGACGAACTCGAAAAATTATTGAAAGACAATGCCGACCTGCAACAGGTTCAAAAGATGCTTGACAAAATGGATCGCAAAGAAATCAATTTGGAAAAAGAACTGGAACGAACCTTGTCATTATTCAAGCAACTGAAATTCGATTACAAACTGGATCAGGCCATAAACGAAATAAAATCTACAGCCGAGAAACAAGAAGGCTTGATTAAAAAAACAGATAGCCTTAGTTCAAAGACCGATAATACCAGCAATACAAAAGAAAAATTGCAGCAAGAACAAAAGGAGATAAAAGACGATACCAAGAATTTTGAGAAAACAATGGAGGAATTGAAGGAGTTGGGTAAAGAGGCAAATCCTAATAATCAGAACATGCCTACAAAAGAAGACATGCAGGAATTGGATAAATCACAACAAGAAAGTGAAAAATCGTTGGAGCAGGGAGAAATGAAAAAATCTGTCGGGCAACAAAAAAAGGCCGCGAACCAAATGAAGCAGATGCAAAAGCAACTACAAAGTATGCAAAACACGATGGAGATGGAGATTGACACCCAAAACCTGGAGAGTATTCGCCAAATTGCACATGGACTGATCAAACTTTCATTTGATCAAGAGGGTTTAATGAAAGAATTTAACAGCTTACAACAGGCTGATCCAAAAATGATTCAAGTATCACAGAATCAAATAAAAATTGAAAACGACTCTAAGGTGCTGGAAGACAGCCTGTTATCTTTATCTAAACGCGATCCGTTTTTAGCTTCTATTGTTACCAGAGAGGTGGGAGAGTTGAATAACCACATCTCTAAATCTGTGTATGCTATTAAAGAAAGAAGAAAAGGTCTTGCGTCTTCAGAAATGCAATTCAGCATGACAAGTATTAATAATTTAGCCTTGATGCTCAATGAACACTTCGATATGATGATGAAAATGATGGCCAATGCAAAACCATCAAAAAATGGAAAAGGAAAAAAAGGCGGAAGTTTTCCAAGCCTAAGCAAAATGCAACAATCTGTGAATGATAAAATAGAGCAACTAAAAAATGGTCAGAAAACCGGTCAACAATTTTCAGAAGAGCTTGCACGCATGGCAGCAGAGCAAGAACGAATCAGAAAAGCTCTTCAGCAACTGCAGGAAAAAATGAAGCAACAAGGACAGAGCAAAGACATTGGTAACGGGCTGACTGAAAAAATGGAACAAACAGAACTAGATCTAATCAATAAACAAATCACCGACCAAACCATCAGAAGGCAAAAAGAAATCATGACACGCTTACTTCAAGCCGAGAAATCGATGCGTGAGCAGAATTTAGATGAAGAAAGAAAAGGAGAGACAGCTAAAGAACATAGTCAAACAATACCGCCTGCATTTGAAGAGTATTTACGCTTAAAAGAAAAAGAAGTAGAATTGCTGAAAAACGTACCACCAAAGCTTTTGCCGTATTATAAAAAACAAGTGGATGAATATTTTAAACGAATCAATTGACCCGTGTCTGGAGTGAAAAACATTAGCATTGAAATCCCGTCTCTTACTGAGAACATTCGCATTATCGAAAGTTTTATTGATAATGCTAAAGAGAAGTACAAATTAGATGACGACATCTATGGCAACATCATGGTTGCCGTAACAGAAGCCGTAAACAATGCAATCAAGCACGGAAACAAAAATGATTCAACAAAAAATGTAACCCTTTCACTTACGTTTGATCAAGGCTTGGTAAAATTCAAAATAGAAGATGAGGGTAAAGGCTTTGATTACCATCACCTGCCCGACCCCACTTCTCCTGAAAATTTAGCTAAACCGGGAGGCAGAGGGATTTTTTTAATGAAGCATTTATCAGACGAAGTCTTTTTCAAAGAAAATGGGAAGGTGGTTGAGTTAAATTTTTATATCAATCAATAATGCCCATTCGGTTTTTTTCGGAGGGTGTTGATTTTAAACTGATAAATCAAAGAAAAAGGATTCAATGGATTAATTCTGCGACTCGCCATGAGGGCAAGTCCGTTTTTGAAATCAACTTCATTTTTACATCAGACAAGCTTTTGCTCAGGCTTAATTCAGAATACCTCAACCATCAAACCCTTACCGATATCATTACATTCGACTATTCACATGAAAAATCTATTTCTGGCGATATCCATATAAGTATTGACCGGGTAAAAGAAAATTCGATAAAGTTTGGCTGTACTTTTCAAGAAGAGCTTGATCGGGTAATGATCCATGGAGTATTACACCTGTGTGGCTATAAAGACAAGAGCAAATCTGCAAAACAACAAATGCGCAAAAAGGAAGATGCTTATTTATCTTTGCGCTAAAGTTCCACGTGAAACGTATTGAACCTGCACAGGCTGCACTGTTCCACGTGAAACACTAATACTTATATGTTTCCTAAATACGATGTAATTGTTGTGGGGGGCGGGCATGCCGGCTGCGAAGCTGCAGCTGCTGCTGCTAATATGGGCTCTAAAGTCCTTTTGGTTACTATGAATATGCAGACCATTGGACAAATGTCGTGCAATCCGGCTATGGGCGGTATAGCAAAGGGTCAAATTGTTAGGGAAATTGATGCTCTGGGCGGATACTCAGGCATTGTTTCCGACAAGTCTATGATTCAATTTAGAATGCTCAATCGTTCTAAGGGCCCAGCCATGTGGAGCCCACGAACTCAAAATGACAGAGGCAAATTTGCAGAGGAGTGGAGACTGGCCTTAGAAAGAACCCCTAATGTTGATTTTTGGCAAGACACGGTAAAAGGTATTCTGATAAAAAGTAATAAAGTCGTTGGTGTATCTACAACATTGGGATTAGATATAGAATCTAAATCTGTTGTCTTAACCAATGGAACCTTTTTGAATGGTAAGATACATGTGGGTGAAAAAAACTTTGGAGGAGGAAGAACTTCTGAAAAGGCTTCAACAGGAATAACAGAACAACTGATAAGTCTTGGTTTTGAATCGGGCAGAATGAAGACAGGCACTCCGCCTCGTGTGGATGGCCGCTCACTAAACTATGAAATAATGACTGAGCAGCCGGGAGATGAAAATCCTGGTAAGTTTTCTTTTACTGAAACTACTTCTCTTTCTGTTCAAAAAAGCTGTTGGGTAACTTACACTAATCCTGAAGTTCATAACATACTAGAAAAAGGATTTGACAAATCACCCATGTATCAGGGTCGCATCAAAGGACTTGGTCCAAGGTATTGTCCATCTATTGAAGATAAAATTAATCGCTTTGCCGAAAGAGATCGCCACCAAATTTTTGTTGAGCCCGAAGGGTGGAATACAATAGAGGTATATGTAAACGGTTTTTCTACTTCGCTTCCAGAAGACATTCAGTATCAAGCGCTTAAAAAAATCCCAGGTTTTGAAAATGTACGTATGTTCAGACCTGGCTACGCCATAGAATACGATTACTTTCCTCCAACTCAGCTTAAAACCACACTAGAAACACAACTAATTGATAATCTGTATTTTGCAGGGCAAATAAATGGCACAACCGGATACGAAGAAGCGGCTTGCCAAGGTTTGGTGGCCGGAATTAACGCTCATAACAAAATTAATAACAAAGATCCGTTCGTGCTTAAAAGATCAGAAGCCTACATTGGTGTATTGATTGATGACCTGGTAAACAAGGGTACCCAAGAGCCTTATCGCATGTTTACCAGCCGCGCAGAGTTTAGAATTCTTCTTCGTCAAGATAATGCTGACATCAGGCTAACAGAAAAAAGTAACGAGATCGGTCTGGCATCAAATGAGCGATTAGAAAAAATAAGAGGAAAGAAAGAAAAAATTAAATCACTTCTTAAGACAATTGAATCTGTAAAAGTTTTGCCCGAAGAAGTAAACTCTAACTTGTTAACCAACTCTGCGCCAATCAACGAAAAAACCAGTTTAATTAGTTTACTAAAAAGGACCGGAATCAATATCCATGATTTAAAAAAAATAAATAAAGATGTTGCCGACCTGATTGGGAAGTACTCAGAAGAAATTACCGAACAGGTAGAAATTACCGTAAAGTATGAACCTTACATTGAGCGTGAACAAAAACTGGCCGAAAAAATAGAAAGCCTCGAAGATTTTAAAATCAGAACAGACTTTGATTATGACAAAGTGAAAGCTCTCTCGGCTGAAGGAAGAGAAAAACTGAAAAAAATTCGTCCTGAAACGATTGGACAGATGAGTAGAATCAGCGGAGTATCACCTGCTGATGTTTCCATTCTTAGTGTGTACTTGGGTAGATGATGCCAACCACACCACATCAACTTTGCCCAATCTGTGCAAGCCATAGCTTCCACCCATTTCTTGAGTGTGAGGACCAATTGGTATCGCACAAAAAATTTTTACTTCAAAAATGCACCACGTGTAATCTTTTGATTACCACACCCCAGCCCCCTGTATCTGAAATAGGAGAATATTACTTGTCAGAAAATTACATATCGCATACTGATGGTAAACGAAACCTATTTGACGTGCTTTATAAATTCGTTCGGGGTCAGATGCTGAAAAAGAAAAGAACCCTGATACAAAAGTGTAGTACGGGGTGTAAAATATTGGATTTTGGCTGTGGTACCGGTGAGTTTATAAATGAAATGAAAACACACGGCTGGATTGTGTCAGGTGTAGAACCATCGCCTGTGGCCAGACAAAGAGCTGAAGAAAAGAAACTTGAAATTGCCGAGAGTCTTGATTCTTTAAAAGAAAATTCATTTGATGTAATATCCTTATGGCATGTGTTAGAACACCTGCATAACCCTAATGAATATTTAGAAAAATTTCATCAGTTGCTAAAGCAAAATGGTACACTTGTTGTTGCCGTCCCTAACCCGGAGTCATACGATGCCTCTGTTTATAAAGATCATTGGGCAGCGTATGATGTACCTCGCCATTTATGGCACTTTAGTCATTCAAATATGAAAAGGATCTTAGATCAAAATGGTTTTCAATTGTTGCTCACTACTCCTATGGTTTACGATTCATATTATGTTTCTCTGCTGAGTGAATCGTATCTTCATCCCAACAGAATAAAAATACTTCAAGCGGCAAAGGCATTTTTCAACGGTATGATTTCAAACCTCCGTGCTAAAAAATCAACGAACTACTCCAGTCTGATTTATATTGCCAAACGATGCGACTAACCTTTATGCTTTTCTGTGCATGCATACTTTGGCAATGTGCACGCCAAAGTCAGCCAGCAGGTGGACCAAAAGATATTGATCCTCCGGTTTTGCTCACCTCGGTTCCGGCTAACGGGCAAAAAAATTTTTCTGGAAAAAACATAGTTCTTCAATTCGATGAATACGTTAAACTAAAAGATGCAAAAGAGGAAATTATTATCACCCCTTCGCCCGGGCCTAACACAAAGTTTTTAGTAAAGAAAAAAAGTGTAACGATCGTTCCTGAAAAAAATTGGAATCTAAATACTACCTACAGCATAGCTTTCAGAAACGGAATACAAGACCTGAACGAAGGAAATCCTGCCGAAGATCTGCATCTCGCTTTTAGCACTGGAGCAACGATTGATTCTCTCTCTATTAAAGGATATATAACTGAAACATTTAAAGAAAAACCGCCTGAAAAACTTTTAGTAGCCCTGTATCAACAAGATACTTTCGACATATTTAAGCACCGGCCTATTTATTTTACAAAGACAGACAAACAGGGTAGGTTTTCAATTAATAACCTGAAAGAAGGAAAATATTATATCTACGCCTTTGAAGACCGAAACAAAAATACGAAAGTAGACAGCAAGACAGAGTCTTTTGGGTATTTAACTGAACCGATACAAATTCCTGAAAAAAAAGACTCCGTTCACATTCCTTTGATAAGAATTGACATGCGAAAACTAAAACTCACGTCCATTAGAAATACGTCAACCATTTCAATCATTCGATTTAACAAACCTCTTGATAGTATAAAAATATGGGGCTCGAAACAAAAGTTTTTATACACACATGGCGATAAAAGTTCAGAAATAAATGTTGTGAAAAATTTTCCTAAAGAAGATTCCTTGAAACTTTTAGTACATGCTGTTGATAGTGTGAGAAATGTAGTGGATACAACTGTATATGTTAAATATTCAGATGGAAAATTACCAGATACCAAATACAAAACCGGTGAATGGAACATAACAATAAACCCAGTCACCTACCAGTTTGACGCAAAAATGACTATGTCTAAAATTTTGAAAACAATGAATTTAGATAGCATTTACTTTCAACTCGATACTTCACGCTATCAATCCGTTTCTCAAAAAGAATTTTCGTTTGATACGTTAATCCGGCAAATTTCATTCAAAACCAAACTCAACCTCGATCCAAAAGAAAAAAAACCCCGGCCCGTATTGTTAGTAGGAAAATCAGCATTCATATCGATTGACCAGGATTCATCCAAATCTCAAGATGTTAAAATACAAATACCCAATGTAGAAGAAACAGGAATAGTCTCGGTCGAAATCGCAACCAAATCAAAAAATTTTGAAGTAAATATGGTTTCTGTTGACAATAAAATCTTGTATAAATTCAGAGATGAAAAAAAACATACATTTACTTATGTGAAGCCTGCAGAATATAAAATAATAATAACAGTTGATGAAAATAATAACGGACGGTGGGATGCTGGTGACTTCTATAAAAAAATACCACCAGAAAAAGTGGTGATCTACAAAACAATAGAAAACAAATATTCTTTCCCGGTCAGGGCTAATTGGGAGGTTGGCCCTCTGTTGATTACTTTCTGAAAACTTGTTGATAATAACACCAAAAGCCTTTTTTAATCAACACATAAGAAATAAATCAACGCATAAAGAAAGAATGAACAAATAAGATACATTCACTCACATACAACCCAGACAAAAAAACTTTCAATACAATTAGAAATTCAAGAATTTATGACCTGTCAACAATTCCACAGGTATTATGATTTTGATTAAAATATTTAAATATATACTTATTAATACAATCATGCTAAGCATGATGTGTACAAAGGTTATGGCTCAAGAGGTTCAAGAAATTGCCATTGCTAATGAATATTATTTACGTGGAGAAAAAGAAAAAGCGCACGAGGCCTACCAAACATTGGCAAAAAATTTTTTGAATACACCACTTATCTATTCCAACTATATTGGGCTGATGTTTAATCTTGGTAAGTACAAAGAAGCTGATGCTTATTTAGAAAAATTAATTAAGCGCGAAAATAAATTTCTCTATCGGCTTGACTTAGGAGTGCTTTTAGTCAAGTCAGGTGAGCAACAGAAAGCTAATAAATATTTTGCAGCATTATTTAAAGCGAATGCAGCAGATGTATATAAAATGAAATCAGCGGCTGACCATCTTTCAGCATTCAGTCTTTTAGAATACTCGACCCGTGCACTTTTACAAGCCCGCGAAACAACTGATAACCCTAATCTGTTTGCGCTTGAGTTAGCTAACCTTTACCGGCTGCAAGGACAGAAAAAAGAAATGGTAAGCGAATACCTCAATTATGTCAGCCAGGCACAAGGCAATTTACCGTATGTAAAAAATGTACTGCAACTACTGTTAACCAAGCCCGATGAATTAAAGGCTCTGGAAGAAGTACTTTACCAAAGGCTGCAAGAAACCAAACAACCCGAAACGTATACGGACTTACTGATATGGACAAACCTGCAACAAAAGAATTTTTACGGTGCCTTTATTCAAGCCCGTGCGTTTGATAAACGATTTAAAAAAGAACAATCAAAAACACTGGAGATAGGACAGATTGCATTGAATAATCAGGATTATGAAAATGCAATTAGATGTTTTGGTTTTGTTACTAAAGAATATGCCAACACAGAAAATTTTTTACCCGCCCAATTGGGTATCATTAAAGCACAAGAGTCAAAAGTGAAAAAGACCTTTCCGGTAAACAGAGATTCTGTAAAATATTTGATTAATGAATACAACACATTTCAGCAACGCTACACTAACCAACCCGGGGCAGATGAAGCACAGATTAGTGAAGCAATACTATATGCCTATTATTTAGACCAAAAAGATTCAGCATCTAACTTACTTACTCGATTAATCAAAAAAACCAACGCATCAGCTCAAACCATAGCCCAGGCAAAAATAAATTTAGGAGACATTTATTTATTGAAAGGAGAACCCTGGGAATCTACCTTGTTGTATTCACAAGTAGAGAAAACACAGCATGAATCACCGTTAGGCTACGAAGCTAAATTGCGCAATGCCAAGCTGTGGTATTTTAATGGAGATTTTAAATTAGCCCAGGAACATCTTGACATTTTAAAACAAGCAACCTCGCGCGAGATTGCCAACGATGCCATGGAGTTAAGCATGCGCATTAAAGAAAATATAGCGGCTGATTCAAACGGTACTGCGTTGAAAGAGTTTGCTTCCATTGAATTGTTGGTGTATCAAAACAAACTGGATGAAGCCCTTGACAACCTGCAACATTTTCAGTCAGCCAAAACATCACCTCAAATAACCGATGATGTGTATTGGCTTGAAGCGAATTTGTTAATGAAACGTGGAAAATTTGATGAGTCAATAGCACAATTGCAAAAAATAATCAATGAATTTGGCAATGACATTTTAGCTGACGATGCTTATTTTTTACAAGGCGATATTTATGAACATCAATTGAAAAATAAAGATAAAGCAATGGAAATCTACCGCGATTTTCTGACCAAATACCCGGGCAGCGTGTATGCTGCCGAAGCGCGGAAAAGATTCAGGTTGTTAAGAGGTGACTTTGAAGAGAAGATAGCCCAGTAACAGAAATTATTTCTCTAAGACACCACAGCCGGTTTGCTAATTTTTTTAAATTTACAAGAGTAACCCTAAAATCGGTTTGAACAGCAAAATCGTATTGGCTTTAGTTATTTGTGTCTCAAGTTCTTTTTGTTTTCCACTACAAATAAAATCACAAGGACTAGAGCATAACTCCCTGCTTTCAGGTCATTTGGTAACCCAATATACAGGCGACAACGGCCTGATTTCAAACAACATCACCAGTGCCATTCAGGATAAATCGGGTTTTATTTGGGCCACCACCTATAATGGCATCATGCGCTTTGATGGAATAAAAGTAGATGTGTTCGACCGGGGTAATATTCCCTTTTTAACCACAGATGCTTTTTACAAAGTTTATGAAGATCAGGAAGGCACGCTTTGGTTCGCATCTCAAGGAAATGGATTGGTCGTGTATAAAAATAAAAATTTTTTTAAGATAGATTCAACAGAACAGGTACTCCCTAAATCCGTGCGCACACTTTTAATTGAACCCAATGGAATCATCTGGGCCGGATCCAACAACAATGGAATTTTTTTAATACATAATGGAATACCCAAACAACTTGACTTGCCCCAGCTCAATCAGGTTGGTATTTTAGATTTGGCAAAAGACACACAAAATAATTTGTGGATAGCAACAGATGGTAAGGGGCTTTATAAATATAATGGAAAAGAGCTGACCCTTATTGAGGGATTGTTAAGCAAGACAATCAACGCTCTGGGCATAACAAAAGATAATACTATTTGGGTGGGAACAACCAATGGGCTTAACTACCTAAGCGATGGGAAAATTTACAAATATGATTCACTAAAAAATTATGAAGTCAACTGCATCACCATCGGCAGCGAAAATAAAATTTGGATTGGCACGGAAATAAGCCTGGCAAGAATTGATTACAATAAAAGAGAATTTATCAATGTGACAGAGCAAGAGGCCCACCCATTAGCAAGGGTTAACTCAATCAATTTCGATCGTGAGAGAAACATGTGGATAAGCACCAAACGAAACGGCTTAATACAAATTCGCGAGTCAGGCATAGTTAACTTCACAATAGGCGATGGCCTTTCAAACAGCAAAGTAAACGTAATCTTGGAAGGACCTGACCATCAGTTTTATATTGGCAGCGATGGGGGCAAGGTGGATGTATATGCCCATGGTCGCATAAAACCAATGCCAATAAAAAACATTTCACCGGATGCCGGCATTCGCGATATTCTCATTGATCGCTCCGGTATATTTTGGATCGTTTCGTATAAAGGCTTGTTGAAAGTAGATCATAACAAAGAACGTTTATTCACAGAAAAAGACGGCCTGCCGGCCACAGATCTTAGGCGAGTAATACAAGACCAGAACGGAACCATCTGGATAGCCTCGCGCTCATCCGGTTTATTCAGCATAAACAATGACGTTGTTACCCGACACTACAACAAAACAAGCGGCCTTTTTTCAAACTATGTTCTTGCCTTGGAGAAAGATGCCCACGGAAATATATATGCGGGCACACACAGCGGAGGGCTTTCAATTATAAGCCCAACAGGAGAAATCAGGCATTACAGCATCGAGAAGGATGAGGCCGGTATTCTGATCTTTAATATTCATATTGATGAACAAGGAAAAATTTGGATTGTATCCAATATCGGCCTGATGCACTTTGATGGAAACAAATTCATTCCGCTTAGTATTGCCAAAATCAAAAAGGGCGAAACCTACTTTGATTGGCAGGAAGATAAAATAGGAAACGTGTGGATTACAACCAACATTGGCGTATTCCGGATGAAAAAGGCAGACGTGCTGAGTGCAGTAGAGGGCAAAATAAAAATTATCAGCACCAAACTTTTTGATAACAACGATGGCATGAGCACAAAAGAGTGTACCGGGGCCACCCATTCCGTTGTGTCTTCATCCGGAAGGATTTGGGTTCCGACCATTGGGGGTATTTCTGTTTTTTATCCTGAAAAAATTAAAACCAACACCACGCCATTGCCGGTGTACATTACATCATTGATGGTTGATAACCAAGAGCGGATAGGCACCGGACAAGTTAAAATTGAACCAGGCAAGTTTAGATACATTTTTCAGTACACAGCCTTGAGTTTTATTTCGCCAGCAAAAATTAATTTTCAATACAAACTCGAAGGCGTAGATAAAAATTGGATTGATGCAGACGTGACCCGGCAGGCCGAGTATACCAATTTACACCCCGGTCATTATAAATTCAGCGTGGTGGCCACCAACAGCGATGGCATTTTAAGCACACAAGAAGCCGCAGTAGAATTTACAGTTTACCCGTTTTTCTATCAAACAACCTGGTTCTACTGGGTAGCAATTGTATTGTTTGTATCAACACTTTATTTTATTTACAAATGGAGAATTACGGTGGTGGAGAAAAAAAACGCAGAGTTGAAAAAAGTTAATGAAGAACTGGATCGGTTTGTGTACAGCGCATCTCATGATTTACGAGCTCCTCTTTCATCTATCCTTGGCCTTATCAATGTGGCCCGGCTGGACGAACCTCAAAAAATAACCGACTACCTGAAAAAAATAGAAGGGAGTGTGCAAAAATTAGATGGGTTTATTCGTGACATCATCGACTTTTCGCGCAATGCCAGGATGGAAGCTGAAATAGAAGTCATAGCATTTGAGGAGATGATTCATGAACTCATAGATAACCTGATGTACCTCGATGAAAAAAATAAAATTAACAGAATAGTAAAAGTTAAATGCGAAGGAGAGTTTTGTACAGATAAAAAAAGATTAATCATTATTCTCAACAACCTCATTTCAAATTCAGCAAAGTATTTTAACCCGTATGCCGAAAATCCTTTTTTAGAAGTGGATGTGGTGGCAGACAAACAAAGAGCAATCATAACCGTGAAAGACAATGGGATAGGCATTGCACCGATGCACGTAAACAATATTTTTAAAATGTTTTACAGAGCAGATGAAAAAAGCCGTGGATCCGGCCTGGGATTGTACATTGTAAAAGAAACAGTAGAGAAAATAAAAGGTACCATTTCGGTAGTATCTGAATACGGAAAAGGGAGTACATTCACCGTGATCATTCCCTCATTGGCTGACACTAAAATTCAGAAAAAAGAGACTTTGTAAAACCGAACTATTTCATGCTTTGGATCACTTGCTTTGTTGAAAAGTGCAAGGCTAACGCTTGATTGAATTCAAGAGAACCATCAGGTCGTTCTTTCATCAGTGGCTTGGTGTACAGTAAAGAATCACTTCCATACTTTTGAATGTTATCGGGAAGCGAAGTAGATGACGGATCAGAAGCATAGGCTTCGATCAATGCTTTTTCAACGCCCTTGAGCGAAGCGTTTGACGGATCGAGAAAATCAATTTTTATTCCAAGCGCGTGACTCAGGGAATCAAGAAATTTTTTTTCGTTGGCCCGTTGATTATTTTTTTCAATGATTTGAACCACACCCCTGGAGAAATCAAAAGCTGCTTCTGTCAACTCCGCATCAGAGACTTTCCTGATTTTTCCGGCTTCCATATTTTCCTTTATTTTTTTTCGTTGCTCACGGCTGAGCGAGCCACCACAGGAAGTACAGAAAATTACCAATGAAAGAAATAGGAGCGCACGCATATCAAAGATTTAAGATTTTGGATGTGCGTTGGCGTGAGGCCGCCAGCGCATTTTTGTCAGTTGCTAATGAACGGCCAAACGAAGGAGCCATGGCTTTCATTTTATTTTGCCAGGCGGCAGATTTGCATTCATTTTTGAAGCACCGTGGCAAAATACCAAACATGATTGCAGCAGCGGTAGATGCGCCAGGCGATGCTCCCAGCAATGCGGCCACACTTCCGTCTGCCGATACTACGGCTTCGGTTCCAAACTCCAGCACCCCATGCATGCCATGGTCTTTTTTAATCACTTGCACACGCTGGCCGGCTTCCTTTAATTCCCATTCATCAGATTTTGCTTGAGGAACATATTGGCGCAGGGCAGCCATCCGGTCTTCGTGAGAAAGTTTTAACTGGTCAATCAAATACCGGGTGAGCGGCAGGTTGTGCAAGCCCGCAGAAATCATGGGCAAAATATTGTCGTACTTAATCGACTTGGCCAGATCCAAGCGTGAGCCTGATTTTAAAAACTTAGTAGAAAAACCTGCAAAAGGACCAAAGAGCAATTCCTTTTTTCCGTTAATCATCCGTGTGTCGATATGTGGCACAGACATGGGTGGTGAACCTACGCTGGCTTTTCCATAGACTTTTGCAAAATGTTTTTCAATAAGCTTTTCGTTATTGCATTTTAGCCATAGCCCACTTACCGGAAAACCACCGTATCCTTTGCGCTCGTCAATCTCGGCCTTCTTCAGTAAATTTAACGTGGCACCACCGGCACCAAGAAAGACGAATTTTGAAGCGCGGCAACTTTTTTTCACATCGTTTAAAAGATTGCGGGTGATTATTTCCCATCCCCCTTTTTTGTGAGGGTCAATATCCAGGGTTTCAATGTTGTAGTGAACCGTTACCCCCGGCATTTTTTCCAGATGCCGGATAATATTTCGGGTTAGCTCGCCAAAATTTACATCCGTTCCTATTTCCATCCGGGTGGCCGCTACCGCGTCTTTGCCGTTGCGCTCTTCCATAATTAACGGAACCCATTTTTCTATTTCACCGCGATCAGAACTAAACTTCATCTCGCTGAACAGATCCGTTTCTTTTAACAAATTGTAACGAGAGTTAAGGAAGCTGACATTTTCCTCGCCCCACACAAAACTCATGTGTGGCACACGGCTGATGAACTTGGCAGGGTCACTTAAAAAATTGTTTTCAACCAAGTGAGACCAAAACTCTTTTGACAGTTCATACGACTCACAAATTTTCAGGGCTTTAGATATATCAACAGCACCACCCGATTTTTGAGGCGTGTAATTCAACTCACAAAAAGCAGAGTGGCCCGTGCCCGCGTTATTCCAGGCATCAGAACTTTCCAACCCGGCCCTATCGAGCCGCTCAAAAATCTGGATGGTAAAATCAGGGTTTAATTCTTTGAGCATAATGCCCAGGGTGGCACTCATGATGCCGGCACCAATGAGAGCAATATCTGTTTCGGGCTCTAACGGACGAATGGCT
Source organism: Bacteroidota bacterium (assembly GCA_018266435.1). Classification (GTDB taxonomy): domain Bacteria; phylum Bacteroidota; class Bacteroidia; order Cytophagales; family Cyclobacteriaceae; genus ELB16-189. The sequence goes on from JAFEAL010000003.1 coordinate 130,259, forward strand.
TTAGACATGATCTTGATTTATTTTTCAAAAACACAGGTAGAGAAATTATACAATAGAAATCATTGCACATTAAACAAAAAGAGTGTTAGCGGGAGACATGTAATAAACCAACAGCGAATCAAATAATTTAATTCATTCGATTTATACCATCTTTTCAGGCCGCACCCACTCGTCAAATTGTTGAGAGGTGAGCAATCCTAATTCTATCGCAGCTTCACGCAAAGTTTTATTTTCTTTGTGTGCTTTCTTGGCAATCTTAGCAGCATTCTCATAACCGATGTGTGTGTTCAGCGAAGTGACGAGCATGAGCGAGTTTTCCATGTGTTGTTTAATGATGGGCAAGTTTGGCACTATGCCCACGGCACATTTATCGTTAAATGAAACACAGGCATCACCAAGCAGGCGGGCACTTTGAAGCACGTTGGCCGCAATAACAGGTTTGAATACATTGAGTTCAAAATGCCCCGTGCAGCCGCCCACACTTACAGCCACATCGTTGCCGATGACCTGTGCACAAACCATAGTCATGGCCTCAGGCTGAGTAGGATTTACTTTGCCAGGCATAATGCTGGAACCCGGCTCGTTGTCGGGGATGATGATTTCGCCAATGCCGCTGCGCGGCCCGGAGCTTAACATGCGGATGTCATTAGCAATTTTCATAAAAGATACCGCAGTGCGTTTCAGCGCTCCTGAAAGTTCCACCATGGCATCGTGTGCGGCAAGGGCTTCGAACTTATTAGGTGCCGATACAAAAGGAAAGCCGGTGAGTTCCGCAATTTTTTTTGCGACTAACACATCGTAGCCTTTTGGAGTATTAAGACCGGTGCCCACGGCCGTACCACCGAGCGCCAACTCGCGCACCGCTTCAAGGGCATTTTTAATCGCACGCATGCTGTTATCAATCTGCTGTACATAGCCGCTGAACTCTTGGCCGAGTGTCAGCGGAGTGGCGTCCATAAAGTGGGTGCGGCCCGTCTTTACTATACTTTTATATTCAGTTGCTTTTTTGTGCAGGGTATCTCGCAGTTTTTGCATGCCGGGCAGTGTTATCTCCATTACCTGCTTATAGCTGGCAATGTGCATGGCGGTGGGGTAGGTGTCATTGCTGCTTTGTGATTTGTTCACATCATCATTAGGGTGCAATACTTTTTTTTCATCGGTAAGCTTTCCTCCGCTCAGCACATGGGCGCGGTAGGCAATTACTTCATTAGCATTCATGTTGCTTTGTGTGCCTGATCCGGTTTGCCAGATCACCAACGGAAACTGATCATCTAACTGATGAGCTAAAATTTCATCGCAGACCCTGGAGATCAACTCTTTTTTTTCAGCAGACAAAACACCTAGCTCATGGTTGGCCTGAGCCGCAGCTTTTTTTAAATAGCCAAAAGCGTGAATGATCTCTTTTGGCATACTGGCTTCTGGGCCAATTTTAAAATTGTTACGCGAGCGCTCAGTCTGTGCCCCCCAATACTTGTCGGCCGGTACTTGTACCTCGCCCATGGTGTCTTTTTCAATGCGGTAGTTCATAGTTAATGGTTCTAAAACGTGAATGACAAAAATACGCTTTAGTTAAATGCAAAGGGTAGAATTTTACATGAAGCATTCAGCCGTAGCACGACAGCATTTTGCACCAATTCTCGTTATTAAAACAGGATAAAAATATCTCTTCCTTTCTACCCGTTGCCAATCAAAGAAATACCGAAAAAACTATTCACTCTTCAATGATTTCACCGGGTTAGTTGTTGCAGCCCTGATTGATTGAAAACTCATGGTAAGCCAGGCAATTAAAAAGGCTGAAATGCCGGCCAGTAAATAAACAAGCACACCAATTTCCGTTTTATAGGCATAACTCTTCAGCCACCAATTGATGCACCACCATGCCAGTGGAGCAGCGATGATGAATGAGATAAAAATCAACTTACCGAATTCTTTGGAAAGCAAAATTACGATGCTGCTCACCGAAGCACCCAATACTTTTCGAATGCCTATTTCTTTGGTTCGTTGTTCGGCAGTAAAGGAGGTAAGCGCAAACAAGCCTAAACAAGCAATGATGATTGCCAGCCCGGCAAATACAACAAAGATTTTTCCCAGGCGTTGCTCAGAGGCATACATCCTTCCAAAATCCTGATCGAGAAAAGAATAACTGAAGGGCATGTCGGCAGCAATTTTTTTCCAGCTTTTTTCGATTGAAGCAATAACTTCTTTGGTATCTTTTGCCTCAAAACGAAAAGAGATAAGCCCTGTACTTTTTTTAAGGAACAAAGCAACCGGGGTGATGTTTTGTTTTAGTGATTCGAAATGGAAATCCTCCACTACGCCAACAATAGAGTAATCATTGGTAACTCCGGGTGTAACATCGTTTTTTTCATCACCCTTAAATGTGCTGATTTTTTTGGCGAGCGGATCGGTCTTATAGCCAAATAAATTCAATGCGGCCTCATTGACAATTACCGCACTTGAGTCGGATTGAAAATCTTTAGAAAAATCGCGCCCCAGTTTTATTTTCATGCCGAGTGTTTTCACATAATCGTAGTCAACGCGCCAGCATTGTAAGGAGACCAGGTTTTCTTGCGTAGGCTGAGAGCCAAACGGCCAAAAGGTGTTGTCGTTACGGCTGGTGCCGGTCACCGGCAAAAAACTTGAAATAGTTCCACTGGTGATGCGGCTGTCTTTTACCACTTCGTTTTTAAATGATTGTATTTGGTTCCCCAATCCATATGCATCTTTGATTACAATCACCTGATCCTTATTGAATCCAATCTTTTTGTTTTGGATGTAATTCAGTTGGTACTTTACAGCAATTGTTCCGATGATGAGCACAATAGAAATAGAAAACTGAAAAACAACCAACGCGCTGCGTACGGCACCGCTTTTCATTCCAAGCGAAAGGTTGCCCTTTAAAACGTTAACCGGTTTAAATGCCGAAAGAAATAACGAAGGATAAACGCCAGCCAGTACTCCAATGAAAGCCGAGGCGGCTAAGGCAATCACCCAAAACAACCCGTTTCCAAACGGAAGAGTTAATTCTTTATTAGCCAACGTATTGAACAAAGGCAGGGCAATCCAGGCCATCAGCAGCCCAATGAAAAGCGAAAGTAAACTCAACAAAACAGATTCCATTAAAAATTGCCTCACCAAATGCGAGCGGAGCGAGCCCATCACTTTTCTCACACCTACCTCTTTGGCGCGGTTGGCCGAGCGGGCCGTGCTCAGATTCATAAAGTTGATGCAGGCAATGCCCAATATAAACAAGGCCACCGCGCTGAATAGGTACACGTACGTTATGTCGTTGTTTACACCCAGCTCGGCTGTCAAATCCGAGTGAAGGTGAATATCGGTTAGCGGGATCAAAGTCCACTCGAGTTTGTTGCCGGAGGCACGGAATTTTTCCATGGTAAAATCATTTCCCAGCGCCAACCGCGCCTGTGGCCCGGCATAGGTGTCTATCATTTTTGGGAATTTTGCCTCAAGTTCTTTGTAGCTTGTTCCCTTCCTTAATTTGACATACGTAGAAAAATTATTACTGAGCCAGTTTTCATCTTTGTTATATTCGGTGCTTACTAAAGCCAGCATCATATCAAAATGAAAATGACTATTGGCCGGAATATTTTGATAAACCCCGGTGATCTTATAACTGTCTTTGTTTTCGATGATCAGTGTTTGACCAACCGGGTTTTCGCCAGGAAAATATTTTTCAGCAGCACGCTGGCTGATCACCATTGTATTGGGATCATGTAATGCATGAGCAGCATTGCCTTGAACAAACGGAATCGTGAAGACATTGAAAACAGAGCTATCGGCATAAACCACTTCATTTTCTTTGATATTCTGATCGGTTCTCTTAATCAACATCGATCCGTTGTTCCATAATCTTGCCGAGTGTTCAACTTCCGGATAATCTCTGCGCAGCGCATCGGCCATTGGTGCCGGGGCTACCGCCAGATGCAGGTGGTTTGCCCCAAATTTAATTTCACAGTTTACCCGATAGATTCGATCAGCATCTTTGTGATGTCGGTCATAACTCAGTTCATTTGTCACAAACAAGACAATAATCAAACAGGAGGCGATACCGATAGCAAGCCCGAGGATGTTGATCAGGCTGTAGAAGCTTTGCTTTTTTAGGTTGCGAAAAGCAATGGTAAAATAATTTCGTAGCATAAGGTGTGCGTTTGTTTTAGTTTCAGTTTCAATGATTTTTTTTTGAGTTTGCCGAAGTCCGCTGTTGTGCCCAAACCGATGCAGAACTTTGTGGTAAGCATCGATGAAGCGAAGGCCCCGATGCATTTCTTCTTCCACCGAGCTACAGATATGATCGATCAGCTCGTCTTGAATTTCGTCAGCGACAAGGCCGCGATAATTCAAATCTTTGATGATGTAATCAATATGTTCGTTATTCAGTTTCAAGCGAGCTCCACTTGTAATACATGGCCCATAGTTTTGATGAAGCCTATAAACTCTGCCACCCGGTCTTTAGCTTCAATTTTTCCATCAGGGGTAAGAGCATAATATTTTCTTACACGTTTGCCAATCATTACCTTTTCGGTTTTTAAAAGTCCCTCGGCTTCTAATCGGTGAAGTGTTGGATAAAGCGCACCTTCTGTGAGCAAAATACTCCCTTCCGAAAGTTCTTTTACCCGTTGTGTGATTTCATAACCATAGGTTCTTCCATGATCCTTAAGGATTTTCAAGACGATGGTTTGCAAAGTTCCTTTCAGTAGTTCGGGAGAGTGGGTCATGATACCTAATTCTGTTAGGCATAAGACGCTTATTTAAAACCAAGGTTGCAGGCCGAGAGTATATTTTTTTCATAAAAAAGAAAAAAACGTAAATTCGAAGGCTTATGAAAAAATATTATTGGTTTGTAATCCTGTTTATCGGTTGGAGCATAGGTTCCGGCTTGTGGTATTTGTATGGCGTGAAAGGAGTCATCAATGCCGACCCACATTATTTTGATCCGCACATACGGCTACTGGCCATAGTAGAAATTTTAGTGATGTTGCTCATTGCTTGTTTGCTGGGCTATGGAATAGCGTGGGCGCTTAATCAAGAAGCACTTGACCGGCAAAGTGAAACCACAGAAGAAGTCATACATCAAAACAATTTACTGCAATCGGACAATGAAGAACTAAAAAATCAGGTTTCCCTTTGGCACGATAAACACCAACAAGAGATAAGCGCGTGCCACCAAAGGCTAAGCGAAGCCAATTCTGAAAAAGAGAATTTACAAACCCGGCTGAATGAATTAGAGGTATCTCTGGCCCAAACCCGACAAGAATTTTTGTTGGTTAAAACTCAACACCAGCAGTTGGAGAATGAGAGTGGAACGTTGCGTTACAAAACCAAACAGCTGGAGTTTCAAAATCAAGAATTGGAAGAAACCCAAACAAAACTTCAATCAGAGATTGCTTCTCTTCAGTCTGCGAAACACGAGCGCAGCCTTTCTGATCATCCGTTTGTCAGGCCCACCGAGCCCGATGAAAAGGATGACCTGACGAAAATAAAAGGCATTGGCCCATTTATTGAGAAACGCCTCAACATGATAGGCATTTATACTTTTCAACAACTGGGCGATCTCACACCTGAGTTAATTGACCGGGTTGGTGCTGCCATCGAATTTTTTCCGCACCGCATTGTGCGCGACAATTGGGTTGGACAGGCACGGAGTTTTGTGGAATAGAATGTTAGCCCATGCTCCTGTTGTGTTCCTAAAAAAAGAAATAATTAATATTTTTGATTTCATACATCAGACATTTAAAACATAAACTCGACTATGAAAAGATTATCTCTCCTTTGCATTCTATTTTTATCAACTACATTTCTCGCTCTTTCACAAAATCTTTCATTTGGCATCCGGGGCGGTTTGAATGTGTCGAATCTATCCATGAGTCATACTGGACTTCCAGATAATCAACAAAAGGCAAGAACAAGTTTTAATATTGGCGGTTACGGCCAATATTCATTAAATGAGAAAATGACAATTCAGACAGAGTTATTTTATTCAGAAGAAGGCGCCAGCTTTAGCAACCCTGGCACTGAACTGCCAGCTAACATCAATCTTAGCTATTTGAGCTTGCCCTTATTTTTTAAGTATAACATTTACAAAAAGCTTTACGCCATGGCCGGCCCGCAGGTTTCCTACTTATTGTCTGCACAGAGCGTTTATGAAGATGGCACACCATATAATGTGATGAACGAACACAGTAAATCAGTTATTGGGTTTGTGCCTGTGGTTGGCTACGATTGGAAAAACTTTAGCATCAATGTGAGGTATAACATCGGCTTGACTAATATACCAAAGTCACTTTCCTATTGGAATTATACTCGGTACATTGACAACCATGTGAAGAGCAACGTGTTTTCGTTGGTGGTTGGTTATAAAATAGGGAGCAGAAAAAATTGATAGTAAGGTGGAGGGAATAAATTTATTATGAGGTATTAAACCAATTAAGAAATAATCATCGAAACAAATCTTTGAAAACTTCGTCAAGTTTGGCGAAAGCCTTCACTTCAATTTTTGTTTTATTTCTGTCGATTGATTTTTGGCTGAACCTGGACACGTAAATTTTTTCAAAGCCTAATTTTTCTGCCTCCGAAATACGCTGATCAATTCTATTCACCGCGCGAAGTTCACCCCCTAAACCAACTTCAGCGGCAAAACAAATTTTGTCGTTTACCGGGATTTCTTCCATTGAAGAAATGACCGAAACGCAAAGCGCCAGGTCAATGGCCGGGTCTTCCACATAAATTCCTCCCGCCATGTTGACAAACACATCTTGCGTGCCCACACGAAACCCACACCGTTTTTCTAAAACAGCCAGGAGCATGTTTAATCTTTTTTGATCAAAGCCATTGGGTGTTCGTTGAGGAGTGCCGTACGAAGCCGTACTCACCAGCGATTGAATCTCGATTAACAATGGCCGGTTGCCTTCAATGGTGGCGCCAATAGTGGCTCCGCTAAGCTGCCCGGCTTTCTGAGAGATCAAAATCTCTGAAGGATTGGAAACTTCGCGCAGACCATTGCCCAGCATTTCATAAATGCCGATTTCGGAAGTAGAACCAAACCGGTTTTTTGTCGTGCGTAAAATGCGGTAAGCTAAATGCCGATCGCCTTCAAACTGAAGAACGGTATCCACCATGTGCTCCAACACTTTGGGGCCGGCCAATGAGCCGTCTTTGGTGATGTGGCCCACTAAAAAAACAGGAGTGTTGGTTTCTTTCGCAAACTTCATGAGTTCGCCTGTACATTGCCGTACTTGCCCAATGCTTCCAGCTACTGAATCCATGACAGGAGAATACAACGTTTGAATGGAATCAATGACTACCAACTGAGGCCCCACATCTTCAATAGCCGAGAAAATATTTTTTGTGTTGGTTTCCGTTAAGATGAAAAAATTTTCAGCAAGGGTTTCGGGTGATAATCGCTGAGCGCGCATTTTTATTTGCTGCTCGCTTTCTTCACCGGATACATAAAGAATTTTTAATAGCTTCAGGGCAAGGCCTGCCTGAAGCATCAATGTTGATTTGCCAATGCCGGGCTCACCCCCGATGAGCACCAGCGAACCCGGCACAATGCCTCCGCCCAGCACACGGTTTAGTTCATGATCAGGAGTAATGATTCTAACCTCGTGGGCAGATTCAATTTCAGTTAATTTTTTGGGTTTGATGATTTTTGATTTGGCAGAATCCGTTCGCCACTCATTACGAGTAGTTTCGTTTTTGGTCACGACTTCTTCAACAAAAGAATTCCATGAATTACAAGAAGGGCATTTGCCCAACCACTTGGCCGATTCATATCCACACGATTGACAGAAGAAAACGGTTTTGTTTTTTGACATGCTGATATTTCACTGATATGGCGCCAGTGATTACGGTGATACCGTGCTACTTTCCACAAGTAGTTCAAAGGTAAAAAAGTTTGTTAATTATTGATCAAGTCTATTTTTTTCTGAGGGATTGCCCATTGAGATTAATTCGGTGGAACGAGTTCACTATCCGGTCCCAAGATTGCATCTGCAATAGTTCCTTCGCCAATGATTTGGTACCATCCTGCGACCGGGATTGATCTTTGCGGCTATCTTGAATTTCATGCGGTTCTGTGATTTTTCTGATTTGGGAGCACAGAGTTCCTGCAAGGTCGCATCACTAAGTACTAGTAAGGCTTCATAACTTAACCCTTGGGCTTCCAGCAAACGAGTGTATTCGTTAACTGTGTTATGGCTGAGTTGAAGAAGCTGGGCGATTGCTTATCCCCTGTCCTTCAGTGGGTAATTGTTTTAGATCCATTATTTCTATTCGTTTCTGCCATCGCGTTGAGTGTTTAAATTTTCAACTGGCATGGTATGGGTGAAATGTCTGGAGCAGCATCAGCGAATACCCGGCACAATGGCGCGTGAATTATCCAAGACGTGATCAAATGTTTAAAAAAAAATGACGAAAAAAGTGATAAAATCCGATTAAAAAATGAGACTCAAAATCAGTGGGGGAAAAATCAATATATTAGCTCAAATATAACCCCAGATCAACAAAAATGAAGACGCTGATATTTTTTACTTGGAGCATTTTTGCAACACTCCATCTTTGTGCTCAAACATCAGACTACGGTAAAGTCACGATGGAAGAATTGAAAATGAGCAAGTACTTACCCGACACAACTGCAAGCGCAGTCATCTTGTTTGACAAGGGTGAATACAACTTGACGGATCAACTCACCGTTGAAATCAAGCGGCATATGCGAATAAAGTTTTTGACCAAAGCAGCAATAGATAATTGGGCTTCACGTACCGTAAACTTATCGCGAAATCAGGAGAGTATTTCAAAACTAAAAGCTTCGTGTTACAATTTAGAAAATGGGTCTATAGTTGAAACCAAAATAGATGAAAAATCCATTTTCAAAACAAAGTATGATCGATTTACTGACCAGATAAAATTCACAATTCCAAATGTGAAGGAAGGGTCAGTCGTTGAGTTTAGCTATATCCTTAGATCATCAGACGCATTTGGACCGAACTGGCAATTTCAACATCTTATTCCAACCAAATATAGCGAGTACAAAACTTATATTCCGAAGACTTTTACTTTTCGTCATGAGTTAAAAGGCTTTCTTCCGTTGTCTGAACATGGAACAAAGGGAGCCTCTGAAACATGGATAATTAATGACATTCCGGCCTTTAAAGAGGAGCCATTTACATTAAATGTAGATGATTATATTTCAAGAATAGAATTCACAATCACTGAATTATTTATTGTGGGAAGTCCAATAATTAAATTAGGCAAAACATGGCCTAAAATTATTAATGAATTGTTAGAAGATAAGGATTTTGGAGGACAGATCAGATCATCTGGCTTTTTGAAAAGCGTGGTTAGCGAAGTCACGGCCGGTATCACGGATGATGAGCAAAAAACAAAAGCCATTCTGGAATATGTCAAATCGAAAGTTGAATGGAACAAATATGTTGATTTCATACCTGACCATCCCCTCAAGAAAGTTCTTGAGGATAAGAAAGGAAGCTCATCAGAGATTAACCTACTGATCGTTACCATGTTGCAAAAAGCTGGTATAAATGCTCATCCTGTCCTTTTGAGTACGAGAAAGCATGGAATGATAAATCCATTCTGGCCCCGCTACAGCGATTTCAATGATGTTATTTGCGTTGCAAAATTTGGAACAAAAAAACTTTTGCTTGATGGTACAGATCGCGGATTGCCAATGAATGCTTTGCCAGAGCGATGTCTGAATGGAGATGGCCTTGTGATTTTAAAAGATGAAATTGAATGGATCCCTCTTAAATCCATTCGATCAAGAAAGGTTGTCAGTGCAGATTACAAATTAAATCCAGACGGAGAACTCGTTGGTAAACTTACGATAAGTCGCGAGGGTATAGATGCCAGCGACATGAGAGATTCATACAAAGACTTGGGTAAAGAGAAGTACTTAAAAGATTTTGTTGCAGGAAAAAGCTGGGAAATAAGCAACAGTGTTTTTGAAAACTTGGAAAACCCTAATCAGTCAGTCAAGGAAATTCATGAAGTTGTAATCAATGATCATTCACAAGTGGCGGGCAATATCATTTATCTGAACCCATACATTTCCGCAAGAATGGAAGAAAATATTTTCAAATCAGAAAAACGCCTCTATCCGGTTGACTACAGCACACCTTTTGATCGGATTTACATGGCAAAGATTCAAATCCCGGATGGTTTTGCTGTAGAAGAATTGCCGAAGCAAAGCGTGATCATGCTTCCTGCAAATGGAGGAAAGTTTGTCTATAATGCAACACAAATGGGGAACACGATAAATTTCGTAAGCCAGTTTATTATTAGCAAAAGCATGTTTACAGCAGAGGAATATCCATTTTTGCGTGAGTTCTATACTCAGGTGATAGCAAAGCAGACAGAGCAAATTGTGTTAAAGAAAAACCAGTAGGAACAATTCAAATAAAATTGAAATTGAGAATTATACTTCTTCTGTCATTTGTGGTTAAGACAACCGCATTTGCAATACCGGGAGACATGAAATATCCTGTCAGCGAGATCCCTGCTGAGTTGAAAGAAAATGTAAATGTGGTCATCAGGGAGGATAAAATGATTTGCAGGATTCTTGCAAAGAACCATTCCTCTTACTATGTGCATTATGTGGTGACCATTTTAAACGAAAATGGTAATCGATACGCGACACAGTCAGTAGGATATGACAAGCTTTCAAAAGTTGTTGACTTTAATGGTTATGCTTATGATGCGAATGGGAAACAATTAAAAAAATTAAGAAACAGTGACGTATATGATCACGCTGCCTTTGATGGATTTAGTTTGTATAGCGATAACCGCGTGAAGACAGCCAGCCTTGAGCAAGCGAACTATCCATATACTGTTGAATTTGAATATGAAGTGGAGTATAAATTCTTGTATTCTATTCCTTCATCTTATTTTGGTGCAGAAAAATCTTCAACACAGTATGCCTACTATCAACTTATCTTTCCGAAAGAGCTAAGTCCAAATTATAAAGTGATCAACATACCTGACAATTCAAAAAAGGAAACACTCTCAGATGGAAATCAATCAATCACCTGGATTTTTGAAAACATTAGACCTATAAATTTTGAATCAAATGGTCCTTCCCATGAGGAAATTGTCTCGCAGATCATGACAGCACCCTCTCAATTTGAGTATGATGGCTATGCTGGAGACATGAGTTCGTGGCAGAATTACGGTAAATGGAATATGCTATTGAATAAAGACCATGATGACTTACCGGAGGCGACAAAACAAAAAGTAATTGAATTGACAAAGTCACTACCAACAATTGAGCAGAAAGTAAAGGCCATCTATAATTATCTTCAAAGTAAAACTCGTTATGTAAGTATTCAACTTGGAATTGGAGGACTTCAACCTTTCCCTGCATCCGTGGTGGATCAAACTGGCTATGGTGATTGCAAAGCTCTTTCAAACTATACTGTTTCATTATTAAAGGCAGTTGGTATTAAAGGTTATTACTCGGTAATCAAAGCAGGTGTAGATGAAACACAGATAAAAAAAGATTTTCCAAGCCATCAATTCAATCATGTGGTGGTGAGTGTGCCAAATGGCAAAGACACCCTTTGGTTAGAGTGCACCAGCCAAACCAACCCGTTTGGCTATCAAGGGTCATTTACAGAAGATCGTTGGGCATTAATGATAACAGAAGAAGGAGGCAAATTGGTGAAGACAATAAATTATTTGCCAGAGCAAAACCTTCAAAGTAGAACTGCTGAAGTTTCTCTAGATGTAACCGGTAATGCGAAAGCAAAAGTAGTAACTACATATAGAGGAATTCAATATGAATCTGGTGGGTTGAACAGCGTTTTACACAACTCAGATGATCAAAAGAAGTGGGTAGAAAACAATACGGATATACCCAATTTCAGCATCAGCTCTATTTCGATGACAGAAAATAAGGACAAGATTCCATCTGCTCTGGTGAGGTTAGATCTCACTCTTAGTCGTTATGCAACTGTGAGCGGCAAACGAATCTTTGTCTCGCCTAATTTGATGAACAAAATTTCTTATGTTCCTGAAAAAATGGCCGAAAGAAAAACAGAAGTTGTGCGCAGAAGAAACTACATCGACCTTGACACAATCAAATTTTCTGTTCCCGAAAACCTCTATCCTGAATTTTTACCCAAACCGGTTAAGATCAATTCAAAATTTGGCGAGTATGAAGCAAGTTTCATGTTCGATGCAAGCAAACTAATTTATATCCGCAGAATGAAAGTCTGGAAGGGTCGATTTCCAAAAGAAACATATAACGAATTTGTTGACTTTTATAAAAATGTGACCAAGGCCGACAATATTAAACTTGTCTTTTTGAACAAGACCTGATTGTACCTATTTGATCGGAGCATTGTCTTCTTTTGCCATCGTTTTATAAACCAGTTTGTCCAACCAAACAGGAAAGAATTTATTCAACAACACAGTCAGTTTTCCTTGGCCAGTCAGGATCAAGATATTTTTTCTTGAAACAGTAGCATTGTAAATATGTTGGGCGCATTCTTCGGCCGTCATCATCTTTTCTTCTGCACGGGGTGATTCGCCCTGGGCACTTCCGTCTTTGGTCAGGGCGCGCTTGCGGATATTAGAAGCAGTAAAACCAGGTGCTGCCGTCAGTACGTGCACACCTTTGTGCAGCATTTCAGTTCGAAGTACTTCAAGAAAACCATTAAGTGCAAATTTGGAAGCTGAGTATCCGGTTCGCGCAGGAAGCCCGCGAAACCCGGCTATAGATGAAATACCGATAATGCTGCCTTTGTTTTTAATAATTTCAGGCAGGCAGCTTTGTGTGGCATACAGGGCACCAAAAAAATTAATGTCCATCACTTTTTTTATTACGGCCAGGTCTACGTCTTCAAAAAGTGCGCGCATGGTAATACCCGCATTGTTGATTAGTACATCAATCTGCCCAAATACCCTCATGGCTTCATTAGCCATTTTTTTATTGTCCTCTTCCCGGCTCACATCGGCAAGAATGCCCGATGCGTTAATTTGATGAGCCCGTAATTCAAAGATGGTATTATCCAGTTCAACAGGGTTTCTTCCGGTGATCAAAATTTTCGACCCGTTTTTGCCAAACACTTCGGCCAATGCTTTACCGATTCCAGAAGACCCGCCCGTTATAATTACAACTTTGTCTTTCATTCTCTAATTCTTATTTGTTTTGTGCCTCACGAGGCAGGCTACGCACGTATGCCACGTCAAACCGTATCTTTTAAATTCTGACTTATGACTATCCAATTCTCCCGTTCCGGGTATTTTAATTCATCAACATCTTAATATCTTCCATCGTCAACGATTTGATTACGCTCTCTTCGTTTTGAATTAAATTTTCAGAGAGCTTCAACTTGCTCTTTTGCAGCTGAAGAATTTTTTCTTCTACGGTATTTCGGGTAATGAATTTATAAGAGAATACCTTTTTCTTTTGGCCAATGCGGTGAGCGCGATCGGTGGCCTGTGCTTCCACAGCCGGATTCCACCAGGGGTCGAGCAGAAATACATAATCTGCTTCTGTTAAATTAAGGCCCAGCCCTCCGGCTTTTATCGAAATTAAAAATACTTTCAAGTCAGGGTCTTTATTGAATTTTTCCACTTGCTCTTTGCGGTCGGTACTGGATCCATCCAAATAGGCAAATGGTACTTTGCGCGACTTCAACAATTCTTTTACAATTTCCAGGTGTTTCACAAACTGACTAAAGATCAAAAGTTTGTGCCCTTCCAACAGGGCGTTTTCAATCATGTGCGATACGTCTTCTAACTTCCCCGATCCTCCTTCATATGTTGCATCAATCATTTTTGGGTGGTTGGAGATTTGCCGCAGTTTGGTTAACCCTTCCAGGATGGTCATGCGTGAATTGTTCAGCCCTTCTTTTTCAATCTGATCTAAAATTTTATGACGGTAATGTGACTTTACTTCTTCGTATTTCTGCTCTTGATCGGCCGTCATGTTGGTGTAATAGACATTCTCTACTTTCTCTGGTAAGTCAGTAGCCACTTGTGATTTTAACCTGCGCAACACAAAAGGCTTAATGATGCCGTTGAGTTTTTTGGTTTTGTCTTCATCGCGCTTTTTTTCAATGGGTACCTGGTATTCATTTTTGAAAAATACCTGGCCGCCCAGCAATCCCGGGTTCAAAAAAGTCATTTGGCTCCACAGGTCGAGTGTAGTATTTTCAAGAGGCGTGCCGGTAAGGGTGAGGCGATACCTGCTTTGAAGTTGCATCACAGCTTTGGCAATATTAGAAGTCGGATTTTTGATTACCTGCGATTCGTCCAAGATGATGTAATTAAAATAAAAGTTACACAGGCTCCCAATGTCTAAGCGGGTAATGCCATAAGAAGTAAGAACTACATCATATTGACTGAATTGAGAAATGTCTTTTTTGCGTAACGTGCCGGTGTAGGTGAAGATTTTGAGACCGGGTGTAAACTTAGAGGCCTCCATTTCCCAATTGTAAATAAGCGAAGTAGGCATGATGAGAAGCGAAGTACCCGCATTACCCTTTTCTTTTTCAGATTGCAGGAGTGCCAGTGTCTGCACGGTTTTGCCAAGGCCCATGTCATCGGCTAAGCAACCGCCCAAATGAAACTCATTGAGGAAACGCAACCAATTATAGCCGGCCTTTTGGTAAGGACGGAGCGTTCCTGCAAACCCTTGTGGCAACTCATAGTCTCGAATGCCTGTAAACGATTGTAGGTTTCTCAACCGGTCGCTCATGTGTACTTTGGCCAGCTTGCCGGCTTCCAGTTCTTGTAACAAATTAATGTGGTGTTTTTTGAGTACGGGCTTTTCGTTATTTCCCTGGGTTTCACTCAGGGCAAAAAGATCACCATATTTAATCAGCCAGGCATCAGGGATGATCGCAATTTCACCATTGGGCAATTTGAATTCTACTTTCTTTCGTAGAATCAGTTTTCGCAATTCTTTAAAAGAAATTTCAAATTCTCCAAAACGAATTTTGGCATGGATATCAAACCAATCGATATTTTCACGCACCTCAAGTTCAATCATCGCTTTGCCCACAAAATATTTTTTGTCTTTGTTTTCGGGCTGGCTTACTTCAAAGCCGAGGTTGAGCAAGTTTACCCGGTTTTCGTTTAACCATGAAAAGGCCTGAGATTTGTCAATGGCAGCACGTGACCACCGCATGGGTAAGCCTAGTTTTACTAAAGTTTGTTCTGACTTTTTCTCAGTTTCCGGATTGCGAAGGATGCGGTGAAAGATGTAATCGTTTTCCTTTTTTTCTACAGAAACGCTAACGTGGGCGGCCTGGCTGGAGGCTCCTCTGAATTTATATTTGCCGTAACGGAATGAAAGATCAAAGACTATTTTTCCGGCTTCATCATGAGCGGATGCGGCCCCGGTGTCGGCATCAAACAAGGTGGGTACCTCGCTTGCTGAGGCTTGCGGAAGTTCTGAGATGGTGAGCAGCGGGTGAGGATCGTATTGGTGTTTGGTAATTTCAAAACCAGAGGCCTCTACATCATCAAAACCTTCAATCAATGGGGCAATGAACCGATGATAGTAATTGTCTTCTAAGTTTTTTGGAATCACCACATTTTTTTTTGAAAGAAAAGGCTGAAGTTTTTTTCCATCAACTAATTTTTCAAATCCATACAGTTTTCCTTTCAATACCATCCACGCAGGCTGGCGACAAACCAGGTAAGCAGCCGAATCAGGAATTTCAACCGGCTTGTCATTATAGGTAATGGTAGGGTAATACGTAGTTGATTCACCACCGCGCAAAAAATGAAACTTAATGCCGGCACGGTTTTCCAATACCTCTACTTTACGCCAGGTGGGCTCGCCATCGTTGCCCATTTCGTACAGTTGTTTTCCTTTTAATTCATCCAGTATCTTCGCCCTGCGCTCTTCCATGTAGCGCTCAATTTCTTTTTGCACCAGTTCATCACCTTTTTGTTTGTGATAAACTTTGCCGAAAAACTCTTCGGGTTTGACCACTTTTTTTGAAAAGTGTTTGGCTACAGCATCCTGACCCATGCTGTCCATAATTTTGATCAGGTCAAGGTCTTTGTTATCCAGCCCCTTACTAAACTCGCGTATGTTTTTTTGAGAGATGCTTTGGTGTTGATAGGTCAGCTTCCCTTTTTCGTCCAGATGTACGATGAAAGGCTCAAAAACATAGCCTAGATACTCGTGCTGGTAAAGCGAGTAAATGATCTGAAATGGCTGTGATGCAGAGACTTTCATTACCTATTAAGGCCTCAGCGATGCTTGAAAATCCGTTTTTCAAGGATTACGCAAAAAGCCGACAGGCAACTTAATAACTTTTCCGGAAATATTTTTTATGAATAACCATCATTTAGTACATCGTCATTACATGCTCAAATCAAAAAACTTCGCCCAGGTTTACAAAAATACCCTGTGAGCCCTGTTGACCAAATCCGTAATCAATAGCCACATTAGTGCGCGAATATTTATTGAACTTTAGCCGGATGCCGAATCCTGCAGCCGGGGCTATGGTTTTAAATGAATTAGATGGCCAATCTGAAACACTTTGTGCATTAGCAAAAACAACACCGCCAACTAATCCATTTTTTAAAATTTTGAAACGGTATTCTGTTTCTAGATAAATCAAATTTTTGCCGCGAAATCGTCCTTGAATATATCCGCGACCAACGTTTCCATAAGGATCCCAACCGGTGCTGGGTAAATCCAGGTAAGGTGGTGTGCCGTTGAGGGTAAGCCAGTTATAACTCCAGAGGGCTATTACATTTTCACTGTTACGTGGAAAAGGTATATAGTGCCGAAGGTCAACAATGAGCGATTGCCAGTTACTGTTGCTGCCCAGAAAAGTCAGGTTTTGACGAAAAGTGGCACTGGCATAAATTCCTTTAGTAGGGTTAATGGAGTTTATTCGGTTATCGTAAAGCAGCATGGCATTTATGCCCGATGACATGGAATTTCTTGTGAGCCCGTATTGCAGAGTGGTTGAAATAACGGCTGAGTCGCCCGCTGTTTCGTCCGTGTTGTAATGATAATCTAATCCGTAGCCCACCCCGGCATAAAAATTAGGACGAATGCTTTTTAATATAGATTGGTACAACCTGAGGTAATTGTATGTTTGGTCGGCATAATTATTTAAGTCTGTATTTCCGCCTAACCCAAAAGTTTTTTGAGGGTAGGCATAATAACGCCAATCGGTAATGACGTTAAATTTATTTTGAGAGGTCCAGATGTTGCTTTGAATGTGTGCAATGAACTGCTGGTTCTGCGTATAAACAGCATCTGAGTATATATTTGATATTTTGGCATCATTTCCATCCCAGGTGTAAAAGGCACCATTAGCCGCTACCACTGCTGACCACCCGCTGGTTAAAGAATATCCTAAAGAGGGTGCGCCAGAGAAATAGAGTTTACCTGCTTTTTTTTCTTTGTTGCGATTGCCCAGGCTTTTTTTGAAAACTCTTTCGGCAAGGTCAACCAGGTCTTCTTGTGTTGAATAATAAGCGCTGTCAGCCTGTGAAAAAACGGACAGCGAAAAGCAAAGCATAAAAAATAAAAAAAATAGCTTGGTCAAATGAGAAATAATTGTTTTGAAAAAATTTGTTGGATTCTCACCACAGAAAAAAGTTTAATCCTTTGGAGACAGAGTATGATTTTTGTGTGAAAAGTAGGTTAAAAAAATGGCATTCATTATTAAAAATTTACGAGCAGGAGTGTTTATTTTTTAAAATGCGAAGCTTGTTATATTTGTAAAACGATACTTTAGGCCATGACTATTTTCTTAATAGAAGACGATCAAATCTATTCCGAATTTATTCGAAAGTCGTTGAGTCAAAACACCGACTACACGATTCATTCGTTTGCTTCGGCAGAAGAGGCCTGTAATGCGATCAACGGCAAATTACCGGATGTATTGATCATAGACTATAAACTTCCCGGAATGTCGGGCATTGAATTTTATGAGAAAATTAAATCGAGGGTCACTGACCAAAATAAGATTGTGATGCTGAGCGCCCTCGATGACGGCAACATGGTCTTAAGCTTCATTCAAAAAGGGGTGCGTGATTATGTGATTAAAGATGAAAATGTAATTGAATCGCTTAATGCCATCCTTTCAGGTAAAGATGAAGACTACCTGCTGTTCAATTAATTTTTTTGGGTAATCGAATGATAAACTTAGTACCCTGTCCAAGCTCGCTTTCGCAAATGATCTGCCCGTTCATTTTGTTGAGGATTGACTTTACAATGAACAGACCAAGTCCTGAAGAACTTTCACCACCGGTGGGCCTTGCAGTTAATCGTTGAAATCGTAAAAATAGTTTGGCTTGATCTTCGGGGCTGATTCCTGGCCCCTGATCTTCAACAGATAATTCAATGCAGTCAGGCTTTGCAAAAAGACGGATGGAGATCACTGTATAATCGCGTGAAAATTTTATGGCATTTGACAAAAGGTTTTCAATGACCCGGTTCAGGTATAGTTTGTCAACCCACACTATCAGTTGGGTCATGGGCTCCCATTCGATGCGTATGTTTTTTTTTTCAGCAATGGTTCGGTAATTTTTTACTAACGATGAAACCAAGACAGACAAATCAACTTCAGCCGGATGGAGTTCAATTCCGGTATCTTCAATCCTGCGGTTATCAAGCAAGTTGCGCACCATGCTTAGCCCATCGGCAGCGATTTGATGGATTTTTCCCAAATACTCTTTTTGTTCATCTGAAAGATTTCCGGTGCTGAGATGAAGCAACTGAATGAGTGCAAAAATTCGGTTGAACGGCCCCTTTAGGTCATGCGAAACCAAGCTGATCAGTTGTAGTTTCTCATGGTTTGACTTCAACAAAGCCTCGTTTTGCTCTTGTAATTCCAGCAAGTGCTTTTCAATTTCCTGACCCTGTATTTTCATCAATTTGGATTGTTGGTTGGTTTTCAGAAAAGCACGCGAAAGAAGAAACACCACCAGGGCAAATGCAAAACCAATAATGGAACCCACTAACATATTGAACTAATGATTCAGTTGTATTTGTTGCATTTGAGAAACAGGAACTTTGATGGTCAGACCATGTACGCGAACCCGGATATACCCCTTGAACAAGAGCTCGTACTTTTTACCGCCAAAAAAACCCAGAACGGTATTCAATAAATTCTCTTCTTTCAATACAAGTTGCACATTGATGGGAACAGAAAAATCAGATTGAGCAGGAATGTTTATATCTAGATTTTGTTTGGCTTCGGCAGATTTTGTGCCGTCCACCCATACTGATATGTTTACTTCTTTGAGTTTCATTTGGGTGCGGTTCGGGTTAAAAAACAAGGCATCGGCTTTTAGCATGGGTTTGCCTGCAGCCGAAATGTCTACACTAATGTTTTTTACATTTTTGAAAATTACTTGTTCTTTGGGCACACAACCGCTCAGGAGTGCACATAAAGTAAAAAAGAGAGAAATGACTTTTTTCATCGTTCGCAAAATTAACAGATGATCTTACATTTGAGTGTGGAAGAAAAAATTGATATGCAGTTTGCAGCAATAGCCGATGGATTGGCAGATACCGGGTTTTCA
Organism: Bacteroidota bacterium; assembly: GCA_018266435.1. GTDB lineage: Bacteria > Bacteroidota > Bacteroidia > Cytophagales > Cyclobacteriaceae > ELB16-189. The sequence continues at coordinate 149,807 of JAFEAL010000003.1, forward strand.
GTAACAGATAATTTTATATCTGCCAGTGAAGCCAATGCCATTACTTCGCTTGACGATTTTAGAACGGGATTGTTACGCTTTAAAAAAGCCGGCATAGGAAAACTACAAGACAAACAGATCAACGAGGGCATACGAGGAGACTATATTCAATGGATTGATAAAACCACAGCCCAACCAGCTTTGCAAATCTATTTAAACCGAGCGGACGCGCTAAGGACATATTTAAACCGATCGCTTTTTCTCAGCCTGAAAGATGCCGAAATCCATCAAACAATTTACCCCATAGGCAGTTTTTACAAACGGCATTTGGATCAATTTAAAAAAGACGATCACCGCAAGCTTACCGTAATTTGCTACCTGAATGAAAATTGGAAAGAAGAAAACGGAGGACAGCTTAGGATTTATTTTAAAGAAGGACCCAAAGACTTTTTTCCGATGGCCGGAAGATTAATTTGTTTTCGCAGCGATATGCTGGAGCATGAAGTATTGCCGGCTAACCGTGAGCGATATAGCCTGACAGGATGGATGCTGGACAAAGAGCAATAACCACCCCATCTTACATTTTTTTAAAAATTCGTTTTTTTTTGACCGATTGGATACGATTGGATTAAAGCCAATTAAAAAAAGTGGTTTCTTTTTAATAATGCCACAGTATTAAAACTTTGTAAAGTAGGGCAAATAGAATTTATTTGTAGTTTTGATTCTAATTTGCTTCCTTAAAAGACAATTTCACACACCCTTGACCCACCTCCATTGAAAGGACTCTTCCTTTTTTCATTGTTTAGAGATAACAGTACGATAGAAACTGTACTCTTTGGGGTTTTTGGACTTGTTATTATAGTTTTCTTGGTTATAGACCTGGGTTTTTTAAACCGCAAAGCCCATAAAATTTCGACCCAATCAGCATTGCTGCAGTCTGTATTTTGGGTAATTATCAGTTCTATTTTTGGGTATCTGATCTATTACTTTGATAAGGATGGCAAGACATCAAGCTTTGATACATCCATCGAATATTTTTCAGCTTACCTGACGGAGTATGCGCTGTCGGTAGATAATATTTTTGTTATCCTGCTCATTCTAAAATACTTTTCAGTTAAAGAAGAGTACTACCACAAAATCCTTTTTTGGGGGATTTTGGGGGCTGTTGTATTCAGGGCCGTATTTATTTTTGTTGGAGCATTACTAATAGCCCAGTTTCATTGGATACTATATATGTTTGGTGTATTCCTGATCTATTCAGGTATCAAAATTTATTTTGAAGACAGCGATGAAAAAATTGACCCCGAAAAAAATCCCATTCTCCGGTTGTGTCGGAAATATTTGCCTATTACAAAAGATGAGATGGGTGGACAGTTTTTAGTTACCCAAGCCGGTAAGCTCATGTTTACCCCACTTTTTTTAGTAGCCATTTTAGTGGAAACCACCGATTTACTTTTTGCTGTTGATTCAATACCTGCGGCATTTGCCATCACCCAAAATGAATTTGTCATTTATACATCTAATATTTTTGCCGTGATGGGCCTGCGAGCCATGTTCTTCTTACTGGCGGGCATTATCGATAAGTTTTACCTGTTGCAAAAAGGACTTTCGATCATTTTGTTTTTTATCGGTGCCAAGATGTTATTGGAAATGATATCGTACGAGATCCCCCCAATGCTTTCATTTGTTGTGATTATTGTAACCCTAACGTTATCAATTATCTTTTCAGTATTGGTGCCGCGTAAGTCGGATCAAGGCCTTCCTGAGTAAGTGCTATTTTACGTTCACTTCATTAAAAAAATTGTTTGGCAATATTTTTAATAGCATTGGCAAGGTGAGAAACCGCTGAGGAAGTGAGATAATGACGAAAGTAGGAATGGTTTTGAGAATGGTGATCAGCAGTTTTTGCATGTGCTCTTTCTCTTCATTGTTCAGTTCTTTTCCTTTTGATTTTTGCAATAGAGCCATTAACTCCCGGCTATCCTGCACTTCTTTGACAAGCCGGCTTTTGTTATTATCAGTTATGCGAGACAATCGTTTGATAAATTGCTCACTTACCTGGTGGTAGTCTTTTTTGCTTTGGAGATAGTCTAAATCACTCCAGTGCTCTAACACAAATCCCTCAATGGCGATCATGCTGCTTTCTAAATCGTCATCGTTAAAGCCCATATACTCACAAAGACTTTTTAAAAAATTGAGCTCTTGAGTTTCCACCCGCTTATCAGACCAAATGGTAAGGATGGCAACTTCAAGAAAATATTTTTTTAAAATCCACGAGTTGTTGGTAGGAAGATTAATTTCTTCCAGGCTAATTCCTGATTCGAAAATGGCCACGGCTTCTTTCCTGCGTTCGGAATTGAGCCCGGCAGTTTGTAAGAAAAATTCAAGCAGTTTTCTTTCTTCGGGCTCAATGACAGAATTAGCATGAGCTGCGGCTGCCATTATCTTCACCACAGAGAAGCGTAACTCTTCTCTCTCGTATTTAAAGAAATCAGCAACAATACGGTCGGCATTGGTGTGAATCCATTGACCAAAAATAAAGATGTCGAGAAAAAGCAAACTGTTATGAAAAAAGTGTACCCAAAAATTGGACTTCTGTTCAATAGAGTATTCGATGCGTTTGTCCAGAATTTTTTCAACTAATTCAAGCGGAGTTTTTTTTCTTCCGAACAATGTTTTAGCAGGTGTTGCCAACTCAGGAAAAACATGATTGTAGAAATTGCCGATGTTTTCCAGTGTTTTCATGATTACCCCCGTCAGCTCATCCGGAGTTTTAATGGGCTTATCGTGAAATAATAAGGAACTGCTGATAAGGCTTTCGGCTAAAAGGATTTTCATCTGATCTTTGGCAGCCCATGCGTCTGAGCTTCCAAGAGATGGCGCAGCAACAGGTTGACCATACATTAGCCCGGTAGGCTGCAAGACATGGTATAGCGATTGTTCAGGGTGTGCGGATTTTTTTCTACCGGAAGGCAGATCCTTTAATAGTTCCCTTCTAAACTCAAGATAATCTTTCAACCATCCTTTTTCTGCAGGCTTCATTTGATTAAAATGGAGGAGAAGTTATAAAAAATATTTTAAAGAATTGATGTGTCCATCGTTAGTTACTTCACTTCCACCCCTTTTTTTCAATTTCACGAATGGATTTATCAACTATTTTTTGGAGCGAAGTTTTAAAATGTTTCAGTTTTCTGGCTGTCAATTTATTGTGTGTGGCTAATATTTGCGTAGCCAATATACCTGCATTTTTGCCTCCATCCAGAGCTACGGTGGCCACCGGTACGCCCGAGGGCATTTGCAAAATAGAAAGGACAGAGTCCCATCCATCAATGGAATTGGACGATTTAATGGGTACACCAATTACGGGTAACGAAGTGAGTGAAGCTACCATGCCCGGCAAGTGCGCGGCACCGCCAGCACCAGCTATGATTACTTTAAGCCCCCGGCTCTGGGCTGAGGTAGCATAATCCATCATGCGCTTGGGCGTGCGATGGGCAGACACCACAGTTAACTCAAAAGGTATTTTCATCTCTTCTAAAAACACAGCTGCCTCGCGCATTACTTTTAAATCTGATTGGCTGCCCATGATAATTCCAACAAGTGGTTTTTGCATGATGTTCAGTTTAGTTAGGCGATGATCTTCAGTGTTTGTTTTACAAAGTTCACCTTTTTTATCAAACTTTGAGGGTCACTGTCAACAACAGTTACGTGTCCCATTTTACGAAAAGGCTTGGTCAGTTTTTTTCCGTAGAGATGAACATAGGTTCCGTTCAATTCTAATACTTCGGGTAAGCCTTGAAACTTGGCTTCACCTGAAAACCCCTCCTCACCCAGCAAGTTAACCATGGCACTTGGTTTAGTCGTTGAGGTATCGCCCAATGGCAAATTTAAAACAGCCCGAAGATGTTGTTGGTATTGTGAGGTGATGTTGCCCTCAATGGTTTGGTGGCCGCTGTTGTGAGGCCGGGGTGCGATTTCATTCACTAACAACTGTTGATCTTTGGTAACAAACATTTCGACAGCAAGCAACCCTACCATGTTAAGTCCGGTAATTATCTTTTTTGCGATAAGTTCAGCTTGAGCAGAAAGCTGTTCAGAAATTGAAGCGGGAGAAAAAAGATACTCAACCAGATTAGCTACGGGATGAAAGACCATTTCTACAGCCGGAAAAGTTTTTACTTCGCCACTTTCATTTCGTGCTACGATAACCGAAATTTCTTTTTCAAACTTGACAAGCTTCTCCAATATGCCCGGGCTATCAAAAGCTTTGACTAAATCAGATTCGTTTTTTAGTATTTGCACACCGCGCCCATCATATCCCTCTCTTCCCAGTTTATTAACAGCGGGCAAAAATGTTTTTTGTTGCCTGACCTGTTCGGCATTTTCTACCAGCATGAAATCAGCAGTAGGGATGCCGGTTTCCCGGTAAAATTTTTTCTGTGTTCGTTTATCTTGAATCAACTCAATAACTTCTGGCTGGGGAAATACTTTTTTACCTAGTCGAACAAGCTCTTTCAGGGCAGCCACATTTACATTTTCTATTTCAATCGTAATAAGTTCGCATGTTTTGCCAAAATCTAAAACAGTGGAGTAGTCGGTAAGTTGGCCTGTTCTGAATTCTGCAATAGACCGGCACGGAGCTTGAGGATCAGGATCAAGAACAGAAAAAAAAATGTTCCAGTCCATGCCCGATTGGATAAGCATACGGCCAAGTTGACCCCCTCCCAGAATTCCTACAGTTGGCTGCCGATAGTGAGCCATATTTTAGTAATCAATAAATTTTGAGGCTTCAGCGATAACATCATTGAATTCGATATCGGCCATCTTTACAGAATAGAGTAAAAGCCGCACCTCCTTTATGTGAACACTGCCATCTACCTCACTCATTTTATAAAGGTGCGCAAATGCCCGGAGCTTGTCGGTGTCTTCGCAAGCGTTGATGAGTTCAATTCCTCGTTGATAAATTTCTTTTGGCTTTTTGATTTTTACTTCGTTTTCAAAATCGGCAAACACAGTTGAGGGAATATTTTCTTTGTCTTTGATTTTTAATAAGGCATTTTTTTCATTTTCATTGACCACGCCATCGGCATTGATGAGCAGATGAATCAGGTACAACAAGCCTAACTGAAAATTTTGTTCTGAATTCATTCGTGGGAATTTTTTAGAAATATAAAAAATTGGCTTGAATGATTGCAGTCAACCGGTTTTTACTATTTCAATACTTGATAAACAATTAGGGCAGATACGTAAGCCAGCGTAGTCATGTAAGACAATTGAATCAAGGGCCAGCGCCAGCTTTTGGTTTCGCGCTTTACTACGGCCAGTGTGCTCATGCATTGCATGGCAAATGTATAGAATACCAACAGCGACAGGCCTACGGCCAATGTGTAACGAGGCTTACCGGTATCCGGATCAACTTCTGATTTTAGCCGCTGTTTTATGGTTACCTGATCATCGCTGCTGCCGATGCTATAAATTGTGGCAATTGTGCCGACAAACACTTCGCGTGCGGCAAAAGAAGTTACTAAGGCAATGCCTATTTTCCAGTCGTACCCCAACGGTTTAATTAACGGCTCTAATGTTTTGCCCAATCTTCCGGCATAGGAGTTTTCTAATTTGTAGGAAGCAATACGGTCTTGAATTTGGGCTTCCGTTAAGTTTTGGTTAGCCACTTCTTTTTGAACACTTTCTTTGGCGCGGCTCATCACCTCGGCTGGCCCGTAACTGGACAATACGTATAAAATAATGGATATAGCCAAAATTATTTTTCCGGCTTCAAAAACAAATGCTTTGGTCTTTTCTATGATTTGATAACCCACATTGCTCCATTTGGGCATTTTATAGGTAGGCATTTCCATAATCAGGTAGCTCCGTTCTTTCACCCGAATGATAAGTTTCATAACAAATGCCGATAGGATAGCGGCAACAAATCCAAGTAAGTATAAACCCATCAAGACCAACCCTTGATAATTAAAGAATCCCCAAATTTTTGTATCGGGAATGATGAGTGCCACAAGAATAGTAAACACAGGAAGCCGGGCTGAGCAACTCATAAAAGGAGTAACAAAAATGGTGATCAACCGGTCTTTCCAGTTTTCGATTGTGCGCGTAGCCATGATAGCCGGAATAGCACATGCCCAGCCCGACATGAGTGGCACCACGCTTTTTCCGTTCAATCCAAATTTGCGCATGATTTTGTCCATCAAAAAAACCACACGAGACATGTAGCCGGTTTCTTCAAATACCGAAATAAAGGCGAAGAGGATTGCAATCTGGGGAATGAAAATGACAATGCCACCTATGCCGGGCACAATGCCATGAGAGATCAGCTCAAAAAAAGGCCCCGAAGGAAACACATTGTCTAACGTGCTGCTCAGTTGGGCAAACGTTTTATCAATGAAGTCCATTGGGATTTGTGCCCAGGCAAAAATGGCTTGAAAAATCAGAAACAAAACCAAAAAGAAAATGACGTAGCCCCACACTTTGTGCGTAAGCACTTTGTCAATACCATAAGAAACTTTTTTCCAGCCGTCATTTGAAGACCGGATAATGACTTTGTTCAGCAGTTCTTGAATGAACTCGTATCGTTTTACGGTTTCGGCACCCTGGTACTTATAGGCAAAGAAATTATTTTCTTTTGCTAATGAGCGGATAAAATGACGCCCGGCCTCAGATAGAAAAACCAAATGATCGGCTTGCTGCAAAAACTGATAGGCTTTGTAATCAGAGTTCAGTTTAAATTGTTTTTTTACTTTTTCAACCAGCGGCATGATTTCGGGGTCAGGCTGGTAAATAATTTTATCACAAGGTTTTTGGGGCGAACAGAGAATGGATTTCAATTGATCTATACCCGTGCCGTTGCGGGCGTTGATCATAACCACAGGAATATCCAACAACTTTTCCAGGTTGTTGACATTAATGCTTTGACCGGATTTTGATGCCAGATCAACCATATTAAGTGCCAACACGGTGGGTAGCCTTAGGTCAATGAGTTGTGTTAGCAACAGCAAACAGTTTTTCAAATTTGTAGCATCGGCCACCAGCACAACTTTGTCGGGGTAGTACATGCTGTTGTCATCAGCAAAAACTTCAGCTACTACTTTTTCATCAAGCGTTCGTGGATAGAGACTATAGGTGCCGGGCAAGTCAATAATTTCGGCAGAAAGGTTTTCACTCAATTGGCACATTCCGGTTCGTTTATCAACTGTAACCCCCGGAAAGTTTCCTATTTTTTGGTTCAAGCCGGTAAGCTTATTAAATAACGAAGACTTACCCGAATTGGGCTTGCCCGCCAAAGCAATTTTTATTTTTCTCTCGGCAGCCATTGAGTTAATTAACAATAGAAATGGTAGAGGCTTCCTCTATACGCAGCGACAAGTCATAACCCGAGACACTCACGCAAATAGGATCACCCAACGGAGCTGTAAAATTGAATCGCACCGCAGTGCCAGGCAAAAAACCCATCTCTAAAAGTTTAACGGAAATAAGTTCATCTGTAAAACCCGAAATGACGGCTGTTTCGCCTGGAATCATGTCAGCTACAGACTTTAAATGAGAATCCACTTATTTAGACTTGTTTTAAACAAGCGCAAGATATACCTATCCATTTGTGAAAACAAAGATTTTGAAGAAACTTAGCTAATATATAATCACTAGAGTATTGCCATCAAGTATATGTCTAAAAGAACAAAGAAATCAACAACAAGAAACAAGACATCCTCACAGCGTATCAAGAATAAAAATCAAAAAGAAGAAAGAGAGTTTAAGGTCAAGCAAGATAGTAACGAAGATGACCGTTTTGATTTTGGAGGATTGCCTTCTATCAATCTGAAAAAAAATCTGGGCTGTGGATAAATCTCATTTTTATTTCCATACTGAAAAACAGTACTTCCGGCCCAATACAATTCGATTAAAAAAAAATTTCTACTTTTACCTATTCAATTAAAACCAAACACATGAAAACTATCGCACAAATTATCTGCCTGGCTTTGATTTTTTCCGGCACGCAAGTTTTCGCACAACTTTCTAAGAAAGAAAAGAAAGAATGGAAAAAGAAAGCCAAGGAGTACGCCAAAAATCCTGCTAATCTTAAAACATTGGTAGAAGCAAAACAAACAGCTGACAATGACAATACTCAGCTAAAGGGGCAAGTAAGCACGCTCAATAATCAAGTCAGTGACAAGAATGCTAAGATTGCTGATCTGGAAGATCAACTCTCAAAAATGCGCAGTGACTTAACCGCCACAAAAGCCGAGTTGGCTCAGGCCAAGGCAACCCCCCCAGCACCCAGCCCCATGGATTTTTCGAAAGGAGTTGTATTCAAAGTTCAGATTGGAGCATTCAAGAACAAAAATCTTTCAAAGTATTTTGACAACAACCCCAACTTTGGAGGTGAGGCAACAGACAAAGGCGAACAAAAATTTACCATTGGTGTCTTTCGCGACTATTGGGATGCAGACAAGTTTAAAAAATACATGCGCGAGATGGGTGTAAAAGACGCATGGATAGTTCCTTTCAAAGACGGACAACGCGTAGAAATTAAAGATGTGTTAGAGGGTGTAGTTGCTGAAAAAGCAGCGGCATCAAAATAAATACAAGAAAAAAAATACAAGCCCCCGCGTGGGGCTTTTTTTGTTAGTGGTCAGCCAAGTTTATTTTATTTTTGGATTATGTGCAGGTTGTTGCTCGTTACTCTTTTTATTCTTCTTTCGTGGGTAAGCGAAGCCCAAATCAGGTTGCAAAAACTGGAGTTACAACCCAAAGAAAAATTTGCAATCACAAAAACAGATATTTTAGTGGTAGACACACTCATCATGAAGGACTCCTCTGCCCTTCTCCTCAACACAGAGAAGTCGGAGAATTTTATTCACGTAAAAAAACTTATTGTAGGTAAAGGCTGTACAGTAGAAGGCCGTGCAAAAAACGGAAAAAAGGGAATTCCGGGAGAAAGAGGAATCACACAGATGGCCCCTTGTAGAAATGGACTAGCCGGGAAAAATGGATTGCCCGCTGAGCCAGGACAAAATGCAGTGAGTTTATTAATGTATATTAATGACCTGAGAATCTTTGGCTCATTAACAATTGATATAAACGGTGGAGATGGTGGCCAGGGTGGGCGAGGAGGGCCTGGTGGAGACGGAGGTTCAGGAACACGCATTTGCCCGGCAGGAAACGGAGGAAACGGAGGTGATGGGGGAAACGGTGGAAAAGGCGGAGCAGGGGGAATGTTTAGTATTACTTGTAAGTCTTGTTCAGATATTCATTTGATTATGGGCCGCCAGTTAATTGTAAAAAATTATGGTGGATTGGGAGGTGAGGGTGGTGAAGGAGGATTAGGCGGCCAGGCAGGCTTAGGACCAAAAGTAGACGGAAAAAACGGCAAACGGGGAAGTGAAGGACAATCGGCAACTGATGGCAAAACAGGAATAATAAATGTTATACAAAACTAAATGATCAAACGATGGACACATCGCCCCGTTTCATCTTCCAATGAAATCAGTGAGTTAGGAAAAAAACTGAACACAGGCCCTCACCTTACTGCCTTGTTGTGGCAACGTGGTCTTCGTGATTTTGATTCAGTAAAAAAGTTTTTCAGACCGTCATTAGATCATCTTCATGATCCGTTCCTAATGAAAGATATGGAACAAGCCGTGTTGCGATTGAAAAAAGCCATAGACGGACAGGAAAAAATTTTGATTTATGGAGATTATGATGTGGACGGCACAACCGCGGTCAGCATGGTGTACAGCTACCTGAAAGAATTTTATTCACATTGCGATTTTTATATTCCCGATCGGTACACAGAAGGCTACGGAGTATCAGAGGCAAGCATAACGTGGGCAGAAGAGAATGGTTTTTCACTTATTGTTGCGCTTGACTTGGGTATAAAAGCCTCTGACATGGTAACGATGGCAGCCCATAAGGGAATAGATTTTATTATTTGTGACCATCATTTGCCGGGAGGTCACATTCCCAATGCGGTGGCCGTACTTGATCCTAAACGAGACGATTGTACCTACCCATTTAAAGAACTGAGTGGTTGCGGATTGGGATTTAAGCTGCTTCAGGCGTATGCTAAAAAGTATAAAAATGAAGATGAGGTTTATAAGTACCTTGATTTGGTTGCGGTAAGTATCGCTTCTGATATCGTTCCGCTCAATGATGAAAACCGGGTACTGACTTATTTTGGATTGCAAAAACTTAACCAAGACCCCTGTCCGGGATTGAAAGCATTGAAAGAAATTGCTGCAATTAAAAACGATCTGGATGTTTCAGGAATAGTTTTTACGTTAGGACCACGCATCAATGCTGCCGGTAGAGTAGCCCATGCAAAAGCTGCAGTTGAGTTATTGATTTCAACAACCGAAAAAGAGGCAAATGCTTTGGCCGAAAAAGTGAATCTAAAAAATGATTTGCGCAGAGAGTTTGATCTGTCAATTACCGAAGAGGCGATAGCCATGATTGAAGGAGATGAAAAACTTCGTGCAGCAAAATCAACAGTTCTTTTTAAAAACACCTGGAACAAAGGTGTAATCGGTATTGTGGCAGCCCGATGTGTTGAAAAATTTTATCGCCCTACGGTCATCCTCACTGAATCAAATGATAAAGTAACCGGCTCTGCCCGCAGTGTGAAAGATTTTGATCTTTACCAGGCTCTTGAAAACTGCAGCGAACTTCTTGAAAAATACGGAGGACATAAATATGCAGCAGGGCTTACCTTAGACCGGAACAACGTACCAGCGTTTCAAAAAAAATTTGAAGAGGTCGTTTCTTCTTCCATTACTGAAGAAATGCAAACGCCTTTGATAGAAATTGATTTAACTATTTCGTTAGATGCAATCACACCTAAATTCATCAGCATTTTAAAACAAATGGCTCCATTCGGACCGGAAAACCAACGCCCCTTATTTGAGGCAAGAAATTTGCACATAGTCAACTCGCTGTCGAGTTTTAAAGAAAAACATATAAAATTTTTAGTGGGGCAACAGGAGAATAACTCTATTTTTAACGTTGTTGGTTTTGATTTGGCTCATTATTATAAGCAGTTGGCCAATGGGGGCCAGTTCAGGATGGCTTTTTCCATTGAAGAGAACTCATTCAACGGAACGACCTCTATTCAATTGAGAGCTAAAGACATCAAATTTGACTGATCATGATATTACGGGCAGAAAATTTGGTAAAAAAATACAAGAAGCGCACCGTAGTAAATAACGTGTCGGTGCAAGTAGAACAAGGTGAAATTGTAGGTTTGCTTGGCCCTAACGGTGCCGGAAAAACAACAACATTTTACATGACGGTAGGCTTGATCAAGCCCAATGAAGGAACCATTTTTTTAGATGAAGAAAATGTAACCGGTCTCCCCATGTACCAACGAGCCAAACGCGGCATTGGTTATCTGGCACAAGAAGCATCCGTGTTCCGAAAACTAAGTGTGGAAGAAAATATCTTAGCACCACTTGAGATGCGAAACATTTCTAAAAAAGACCGAAAAGAAAAAGTAGAAACCCTTCTTGAAGAATTCAGCCTTACGCATGTGCGAAAAAATTTAGGTATGGTGTTGTCAGGAGGAGAAAGAAGGAGAACAGAAATTGCAAGAGCTCTTGCGGTGGATCCTAAGTTTGTATTGCTCGATGAGCCCTTTGCCGGAGTAGATCCGATAGCCGTAGAAGAAATTCAAGGAATTGTAGCTCGACTCAAAAAGAAAAACATCGGCATACTGATCAGCGACCATAACGTAGATGAAACCCTGGCCATAACCGACCGCGCGTACTTAATGGTGGAAGGAAAATTGTTCAAAGCTGGCACAGCGCAAGAATTGGCAGATGATCCGCTTGTGCGCAAAGTCTATCTCGGCCAAAATTTCCAATTGCGAAGAGCTAGGATAGAAACACAGCCGTAAGTGCCTTTTTCTTCTAATTCTCACTTTTTTGGTTTGGTGATTGCCCTTCACTCGACTTAATTTTGAGGTTGCATTATGCAGCTTCTTAACTCCATACTGACTTGGGTCATGAAAAAGCGAATCCACCAGATTGAGCTTTTCATGAAATATCCGCACGAAGTGCAGGAAGAAGTGCTCAAGCGCTTACTAAACATGGCCGCCTTCACAGAGTTTGGCATTCGCCATGCCTTTACAGACATCGTAAATTACGAAGACTTTAAAAAACAGGTTCCCGTTCACACCTATGAACAGATTTTTCCATACATCGACCGGATCATGCATGGTGAACAAAACATTTTGTGGCCTAGTGAAATAAAGTGGTTTGCCAAATCCAGCGGTACAACCAACGCAAGAAGTAAGTTTATTCCGGTTTCGCCTGAAGCTCTGGAAGAATGTCATTTCAAAGGAGGCAAAGACCTGCTTTCGATATACGTCAATAACTACCCCGACACAAAAATTTTTGATGGCAAAGGATTGGCGATAGGAGGAAGCTACCAGGTGAATGAATTTGACCCCAGCCAATCCTCTCATTATGGAGACGTATCCGCGGTGATCATGCAAAATCTTCCTCCATGGGCTGAGTTTATCCGCACACCAAGTTTAGAAGTGGCCCTGATGGGAAATTGGGAAGAGAAAATAGATAAAATTGCAACCAGCACGGCAAAGGCAAATGTGGCCCACATAGCCGGGGTGCCCACCTGGACTGTCTTGTTGTTGCAGCGCATTCTTGAACTGGAAAAGAAAAATAATATACTCGAAGTGTGGCCCAATCTGGAAGTATTCTTTCATGGGGCTGTTGCTTTTAAGCCATACAAAAATCTGTTTAAATCGATTATTCCGTCAGACCAAATGCGGTACTGGGAAACATACAATGCAAGCGAAGGCTTTTTTGGAATTCAAGACCGTAAAGATTCAGAAGATCTTCTGCTCATGCTCGATTACGGAGTATTTTATGAATTTATTCCGGTAGAAGAATGGGGCAAAGAATACCCGGATGCAGTTAGCCTGAATGATGTGGAGTTGGGAAAAAACTACGCCATGGTTATTTCTACCAATGCAGGCTTGTGGCGATATAATATTGGTGATACCGTGAAGTTTACCAGCTTGTCTCCTTACCGGATAAAAATTTCAGGACGCACCAAACACTTCATTAATGCTTTTGGCGAAGAGATGATTATTGAAAATGCCGATGCCGCTATTGCGTATGCCTGTGAACAAACAAATGCGGTGATCGACAATTACACGGCCGCACCCATTTACCTTGAAAAATCGAAACGAGGAGGCCATGAATGGATTGTTGAATTTAAAAAGCAACCGGAAAATGTTGACCACTTTACAGAAGCGCTGGATGAAATGCTGCGCAAAGTGAATTCAGATTACGATGCCAAACGCTCACACAACATAGCATTGGTAGCACCCAAGATTCATAGTGTTGCCGAGGGTACATTTTACAACTGGATGAAGAAGCGAGGTAAGCTGGGGGGACAAAATAAAGTACCCCGGCTTAGCAACTCACGTGAGTATGTAGATGAAATACTGGCCATGCAACAATAAAAAACCCGGAAATACACCGGTTTTTTTTATTACTACTTATGCCTAAAACTTTATGCCTAAAAAGGATATTCAGTTTTGCTAATTGCGTAGTCGGCTACCTTGCGTCTCGCATTTTTCAAATTATAAGGCTCAATTTTAGTGAAGCGTTTTAAGCCGAGCATCATCAATCGCAACTCATCACCCTCTGCAAAAGCATAAACAGCTTGCTTGCCGGCAGAAGAGGCTTTTTCAACAGCTTCATGCAAATAAATCATGACCATTTCTTTTTGTATTTCGCAGGCTTTTTCTCCATGCTGATGGATTAATTTTTCAACCCGCAAGAGAATGGACTCCGCTGCATAAATTTCAATGAGCATATCGGCAAGATTCATGATGACTTCTTGTTCTTCCGAAAGTTTCATCATGAACTTTTGTACGGCTGCACCGGCAATAACGAGACCGGCTTTCTTTAAATTGGCCAATACTTTTTTCTCTTTCACAAAAACACCCTCTTCTTCACTGACACCAAAATCGGGTATGGACATCAACTCTTTTTGCACGGCCATAGCAGGTGTCATCAGATCCAAAGAACCTTTCATGGCGCGTTTCATCAGCATATCAATCGTCAAGAGGCGATTGATTTCGTTAGTTCCCTCAAAAATTCTATTGATGCGTGCATCACGGTAGGCGCGATCCATCGGGCCTTCAGCCGAAAAGCCCATTCCTCCGTAAATTTGTACACCTTCATCTACTGTGTAATCCAAAACCTCTGACCCGTGCACTTTCAAGATGGCACATTCGATGGCAAATTCCTCAAGTGCTTTCAGTCTTGCTTTTGCAGAATCCATTCCTCCGGCTACAAATGCATTATAAGCATCGTCAATATTTTGCGAGGCGCGATAATGTGCTGACTCGCTTGCAAAGATCTTGGTTACGGCTTCGGCAATTTTATGTTTGATTGCCCCAAAGTGTGAAATAGTTGTGCCAAATTGTTTGCGTTCAGTCGAATATTTGATTGCTTTTGAGATGGCCATTTTACTTCCGCCAATAGCTGCTACACCCAATTTGATACGGCCGATGTTCAAAATGTTTACTGCAATCTTGAACCCGTTCTCACGCTCGCTCAATAAATTCTCTACCGGAACTTTGCAATCGTTGAAAAAAATCTGGCGCGTGGAGGAGCCTTTGATTCCCATTTTCTTTTCTTCTTCATTCATGGTGATGCCGCCAAAAGATCGCTCAACGATAAATGCACTCAGGTTTTTGTCGTTATCGATTTTGGCAAACACGACATATAAATCGGCAAAGCCTCCGTTGGTGATCCACATCTTTTGTCCGTTGATCAAATAGTGTTTTCCGTCAGGTGTCAACACGGCTTTTGTTTTTCCTGAATTGGCATCAGAGCCCGAGTCGGGCTCGGTCAGGCAGTAAGAGGCTTTCCACTCACCGGTAGCGAGTTTGGGAATGTATTTTTTCTTTTGGGCATCGTTGCCGTAATATAAAATAGGAAGCGTGCCAATGCCTGTATGGGCAGAAAGGGCAACGGCAACTGAATGTCCGCCTCCTATCACCTCTGCCACGAGCATAGTTGTATTGAAATCCATACCAAAGCCTCCCAGTTCTTGAGGAACGGAAGTGCCCAACAACCCGAGTTCTCCGGCTTTATCCAGGATGGAGGGCATCAGCTTCGGTTCTTTCATCGAATCAATTTCATTGAGTTTCGGATAAACTTCTTTGTTAAGAAAATCTTTGCATTGCTGCATGATCATCTTTTGCTCTTCGTTAAATTCTTCGGGTATGAAGATGTCTTGTGCCTTCGTTTCCTTAATGAGAAACTCGCCTCCTTTGATTGCTTTTTTTGTTTCTGTTACAGTGCTCATGATCTTGAGTATTAGTATTGAATCCAGAGACTTTGGTCAATAAAATTTAATTGGGTAGAAAGAAGTCTCATTACTCTCTACACAATAATAGACATGTCTTAATTCAACAACTCATAAACCCCCGCCACACCCTGGCCGCCACCTACGCATGCTGTTACCATTCCGTATTTTTTCTTTTGCCTTCTCAATTCATTGAATAATTGAACGGACAAGCGTGCACCGGATGATCCCAGAGGATGGCCTACGGCAATGGCACCCCCATTCACGTTCAGTATTTTCTTATCGATACCCAATTCTCTCACTACGGCCACCGATTGGGCTGCAAAGGCTTCATTTAATTCGATCAAATCCATGTCGGCCAGTTTCATGTTGGCATTTTTCAACGCTTTAGGTACGGCAGCTACCGGACCGATGCCCATAATGCGCGGGTCAACCCCGGCTGTAGCATAGCTCACCATTCGTGCAACGGGCTTTAGGTTTAGTTGTTTTACCATCTCTCCGCTCATCACGGCAACAAAGGCAGCGCCATCAGAAGTCTGCGATGAGTTGCCAGCCGTTACGGTACCGCCCACGGCAAAAACAGGTTTTAGTTTTGAAAGGCCTTCTACCGTAGTTTCAGGGCGTATGCCTTCATCGGTAGCGACCACATGCTCGCGGGTTTTCTTTTTCATATTCTCATCCACGTACACTTCTTTTACGGTGATGGGCACCACTTCATCTTTAAATTTTCCTTCTTTCCAGGCAGCAGCAGCTTTCATGTGCGATTCATACGAAAACTGGTCTTGGTCTTCGCGTGTTACATTGAATTGTTTCGAAACTTCTTCGGCCGTGAGCCCCATACTGGTATAGTATGTTGGATGGTCTTTGGCAATGGTATAGTTTAATGCAGTTCTAAATCCCATTACAGGAACGAGCGACATGGACTCTGTTCCCCCCGCTATGATAATATGTGCCTGGCCGGCTTGAATTCGCTGACTGGCGATAGCGATAGTCTCAATGCCCGAACCGCAATACCGGTTCACAATCATTCCTGGGTTATCCATACCTAATGCGAGGAGTGATATCATTCTTCCCATTTGCATGCCTTGCTCGGCTTCAGGCACGGCATTGCCTACAATCAGGTCATCTACCATTTTGTTTTCCAGGCCGGGGATCGATTTGACCAGGTGTTTGATCACCTCGGCTGCAAGGTCATCAGGCCTTGTAAACCTGAACCCGCCTTTTTTGGCTTTGCCAACTCCCGTGCGAAAGCCTGCTACGATGTATGCGTCCATAATTCGTTATTAGTTTGTACGTTATATTGTTCGCCTTGGGTTATTCGAATAACGAACAACTATCAGCGAACAATGATGATTTAATTTCTCAAGGGTTTTCCTCCGGTAAGAATCGCTTGTATCCTTTCCAATGTTTTCTTCTCACCTGTTAGTGATAAGAATGCTTCTCTTTCCAAATCCAATAAATACTGTTCACTTACTTCTTGTGGAGAAGTCAAGTCGCCACCGCACATGACGTTGGCAATCCACTTGGCTACTTTAACATCATGATCGGAAATATAATTTCCCATGCGCATGCCTTGCAGGCCTGCCAGAAACAAGGCCTGCCCGGTGCGACCCAGTACTTTAATATTTTTTGCGTGGGGTTTCATGGTATAACCGGCATCGGCCAACTCGATGGCTGCTTCTTTGGCATCGGCCAACTGGCGGTCTTTGTTCATGGAAACACGGTCAAGTTTTTTAAGGATGCCGATCTCCCTGGCCTCTTCGCATGAGGTGGCCACTTTTGCTGTGGCTATGGTCATGAAGGCATTTTGAAGCGCGTTCAATTCCACATCACCTTCTTCCATGGCATCGCTCACGCGTTTGGTAAATTCTTTGGTGCCGCCTCCACCCGGAATGAGGCCCACCCCCACTTCAACTAACCCAATGTATGTTTCTGCAGCCGCTTGCGCGATATCGGCATGAAGGGTCATCTCACAGCCCCCTCCAAGTGTTCTTCCTTGCGGACATACAACCACTGGGATTGAAGAATAACGAATGCGCATCACCGATTGCTGAAATGCCTTAATCATAAAATCGATTTCGTCATACTCTTGCTCGATGGCATACATGAACACTAACCCAAGATTAGCACCAAGCGAAAAATCTGCACCCTGGTGGCCAATTACCAACCCGCGATAATCTTTTTCTGCCAGGTCAATGGCTTTGTTCATTCCTTCGATCACCGCACTGCCTAAGGTATAACTCTTGCTGTGCCATGAAAAGTTGAGGATACCATTGCCCAAGTCAATTACTTTTGAATCGGCATTTTTCCAAATTACATTTTCACTCTTGTTCTCGAGAATGATGAAATTTTCTTTGCCGGGAATTCCTTTGTACGATTTTGAAGGAATGTCATAATATTTTTTTTGACCACCTTCACTCTTATAAAATGATTTATTGCCGGAAGCAAGCATATCGTAAACCCATTGTGCGGGTTTATAGCCGGCTGCTTCCATGAGCGGAATACTTTTTTCAACACCCACGGCATCCCACGTTTCATAAGGCCCCAGTTCCCAGCCAAAGCCTCCGCTTACGGCATCGTCAATTCTGAAAACTTCATCGCTGATTTCAGGGATGCGATTGCTCACATACTGAAACAATCCAAAGAAACAATCGCGATAGAAATCACCGGCTTTGTCTTTGCCGGCCAGTAGTACCTTGAACCGATCTCTTAAATTATCAATCGTCTTAGTGGTTTCGAGTGTGGCAAACTTTACTTTCTCCTTAGGTTTATACTCAAGTGTTTTCAAGTCGAGTGTCAGGATTTCAGTTTTGCCTTTGGCATCTTTTGATTTTTTGTAAAAGCCCTGACCGGTTTTGTCGCCCAGCCATTTGTTTTGATCAAGCTTGCTCACTACTTCGGGGAGCTTAAACATTTCGCGACCCTCATCATGCGGCAAGCCCGCGTATAAATTGTTGGCCACTTTTACAAGCGTATCCAATCCCACTACATCAGAGGTTCGGAACGTAGCCGACTTGGGCCTGCCAATTACCGGGCCGGTAAGTTTGTCGATCTCGTCTACATTGAGATCGAATTTTTTCATGGAGTCAATAACTTTTAACAAACCCCACACCCCCACGCGGTTGCCAATGAAGGCGGGCGTGTCTTTGCAGAGAACAGTTGTCTTGCCTAAAAAGAGATCGCCATAGTGTAATAAAAACTTCGTGATTTCAGGATCCGTTTTTGGCGTGGGGATTATTTCAAGAAGTTTTAAGTAGCGCGGAGGGTTGAAGAAGTGAGTGCCGGCAAAATGTTTTTGAAAGTCTTCGCTTCTTCCTTCGTCCATTAAATGAATGGGGATGCCCGAGGTGTTTGATGTGATCAGCGTTCCCGGGCTTCTGTATTTTTCAACTTCTTCAAAGACTTTCTTTTTGATATCGAGGTTCTCAACAACGACTTCAACAATCCAGTCTACATTTTTTATCTTGGGCATATCGTCAGTGAAATTGCCCAACAGGATGCGCGAAGCAAATTTTTTACTGAACAATGAAGCGGGGTTGGCCTTTAAAGTAGCCTCAAATGCACTGTGTACGATTCTGTTTTTTACTGCCGGATGGTCAAGCGTCAGGTTTTTCTTTTTTTCGTCATCGGTCAGTTCTTTTGGGGCAATATCGAGCAGCAACACTTCACAACCTATGTTGGCAAAATGGCAAGCAATGCGCGAGCCCATGATACCTGAGCCGAGTACGGCTACTTTTTTAATGGTACGGTTCATATTCTGATTTTCAATAAAGTCAATGATCAATTGGTCAAGTTAAGAAATCAGCCTGTTGATTCATGGACTGGTGTTCAATTATTTATTGTTACTATCTGTTTTTTTTGAAAGTAGCTGGATATGTTGGATTACCTCAAAAAATACATTCAATTTTTGTTGAGAAATTTCCTCACGCACCGACTCGTTAAACCGGATCACAATTTCTTTTGCGTTCTCTCTCCGTTTCTTTCCTTCTCTCGTTAAAAAAACACGAACAGACCGTTTATCGTTCTTGTCGGCTTTCCGCACGATGAGTTTATTATCTTCCATTGACTTGAGCAGGCGTGTAAGGCTTCGCGGTTCCAGCCCCATTTGTGGGGCAATTTTTGTTGCCGGAGTTCCCTCGTCTCCATGGATGGTTAACAAGGCAAACCCGATAGACATTGTGCCGCCAAACCTGGAAGCTTGCTGGTTATAGAACCTGGAGATGCCGTGCCAGGCGGTACGAATATGGTGATCAATGGTTTCTTCGCGCTTCATATAAAGGCCTCGAAGATAATAAGAAATTTATTATGCACGCATACTATTAAAAATTTATTTTATTGTCAGGCCGGGTGCATCCTGAATTTATTCAGGCTCACTAAATATTTAAGGCAATCTTTACTTCGAGGATTTTGCAAGTATGTATGACGCGCAAAATTCAACAGTTGCGCCATGATGAAATTACTAAGCTCTTTTTTCAAATGCCTGGTTTTCATACATAAGCGTTGTACAATACTTTTAAATTCCACAGCTATTACAAAATTTAGGCAATTATCTGGAGCATACACCAAGACAAGGTAATGAGCCGAAATCAGGTCAACGAAAAAAACCTACGCAATAATTGTCTTAATTTCTAATTTTATAAAAATGTTAGCATGATTAGTTACCTCAAAAAAATTAGACAAGAAGCTACCCTTGAAAATAAGATCATCAAGTATGTACTGTACGCAACCGGAGAGATTCTTCTTGTTGTAATCGGAATTTTGATAGCCCTTCAAATCAATAACAGAAACGATCAAAAAAAAGAACGGGCTAATGAGCTGCGCTACTTAAGCAATCTCCGAACAGATCTCTCCATCAACATAACAGAAATAGATCGATACATCACCGCTCGAAAGGGATATATTGATTCGGCCAGACTTATTTTGGAATATTTTGACGGGAAACCTATACACGATGCTAATAATTTTCTTTTACTGGGATTGCCCATTTACAACTGGCAGCGTTTTTATCAAACCAACAATACTTTTCAAGAGCTTACGTCTTCGGGTAATTTAGCGTTGATCTCGAACGACACCATAAAAACCCTGCTCTATAATATTGACAGACAGCATAAAATAAACAAGGCAGAAGAGGACCATTTCAGGTTTGACACCGAAGTGCTTATTTACGAACCCATTTATCAGCTATTGGATATAAAGGCAGGATTAGATGGCATAGGCATACAATTGTCAAAATCAAAGCAAAAAAAAATTATCCTGCCCAATGATTACAATGCTTTTTTAAAAAGCAATAAACTAAAAAACGGGTTTGCAATGGTCGTACTGGAATTTGGTACGCTAAATGGTCAGTTAGCAGCCATTAAAAAAATGTCTGAACAACTGATTGACGTGATAGACCGGGAGATTAAAAAGGGATAGTAGTTTACGACTACGGAAAATATAGTGTGCAGAGACGTTGTTAGCTGTTGATAAATCATTTCGTTTCCCGGGTGCCCGCATACAATTCATACTCCAACAACCGGCAATCGAGTTTAGCTGAATAAAATTCAATTCTGCGGCTGGTTTTAAGTCCGATTTTTTTGGCCAGATCGAGATTGCCCGTAAAAATATAACCGGTATAACCCGTGCATTTCTTTTTAAAGAAATCACCTAAACGGGAATATGTTTTTTCCAGTTCAACCACATCGCCCATGCGCTCACCGTATTCGGGATTTATAAAAAGGATGCCGGGTGTTTTAGGGATGGGAGTTTCCTCAAAATCGCAAACTGAAAATTCAATTAATTTTTCAACTCCGGCAGCGCCCGCATTCACTTTTGAAATATCAATGGCATCTTGGCTGATGTCGGTTGCAATTATTTTTAAGTCAGGGACTTCAACAATTTGTTTTTTTAACTTCTCAAACTCGGTTTGATAAAAAATTTTATCAAAACCGATTGCGTGCATGAATGAATAATTTTTTCTGAACAAGCCGGGTCTGCGATTGGTGGCTATCAGGGCCGCTTCGATGGCCACCGTGCCGGAGCCACACATCGGGTTGACGAATGGAACTTTGCGATTCCACTTTGTGGTCATTACCGAAGCGCAGGCCAGTGCTTCGAGCATGGGCGCCTTACCGGGAATTTTTCGGTACCCGTGTTTTGCCAAAGTTTCACCGGAAGTATCCAAAAAAACTTCGGCATTATTTTCACGCCAATGCAAGTGAATGACTACGCCCTCTAAAGACGAACCCGAGTCCGGCCGCCTGCCTACCTCTCTTCTAAAACGGTCGACAATGGCATCTTTAATTTTGACGTTAACAAATAATTCGTTGTTGATAGTAAAATTTTCGGTGTGGTTGGTAACTGTAAAAAACCCATCTTCAGAAATGATTCGCTCCCACGGATAATCCAGCAACTTATCATAAAGTTTCTCGGCATTTTTGCACTTGAATTCCAGTAACGAAAACAATACCTGACTTGCACAGCGAAGATTCAGGTTCAGACGAATGCAGTCGTGCAGGGTGCCCTTCATTTCCACCCCTGTGGAAAATACATTTTCTATGTCATAGCCAAGTTCAGTTACTTCTTGCTGCAAACAAGGCGAGAGCCGTTTGTTGCAAGTGATGACGATGCGCGAGGAGTCAGTAAACAGGTTCATGGGTTGGTTGGGTGGTCATTCGGGCCAGTTGGGCAAGATAGTGATGTCGCGGGTCATGTCCATCTTTTTTAAGCGTTTAATTCTATCGCAAAAAAAGCCAGCACAATATTACTACGGCAATGAAAGCGATGACAACTTTTCTTGATTCATCACAGTAGATGTGAGCCTGAATTTTTTATCCTACTTTTGAAAAAATGGACTTAAGGCTACAAACCGGATATAAACAAATTCTTGGCATGGCTATGCCTATTTCGCTGGCTATCCTTGTGCCTCAAATTAATTTTTTCACCAACAATATTTTTTTAGGAGGTCTCGGTGAGCAATCGTTGGCCAGTGCGGGCATCACGGGTGTTTACTACCTGATCTTTGCAGTTGTTGGCAACGGACTGAACAATGGTCTTCAGACTTTGATTGCGCGCAAGGCCGGAGAGAATGATTTGAAAGCCATCGGTCATTTGTTTTTTCACGGAGTGTGGTTGTCGTTGGCCATTTCTTTTGTGGGGATTTTTATCACCTACACGGTAGCACCTGTTTTGTTGCGAGCCACGATTCACGATTCAAAAATTTATGAACAGGTAATCGGTTTTACTTACATAAGAATCTGGGGATTGCCTCTGCTTTACCTGTATGTTATGCGCAACGCGCTGCTGGTGGGCACCAATCAAACCCGGTTGTTGATTTGGGGAACCCTGGCAGAAACGGGAGTAAACATTTTTTTTGATTATGCGCTGATTTACGGTCACTTCGGGTTTGCCCAGATTGGCTTTAACGGAGCGGCCTATGCTTCCATTATAGCAGAGGCCGCAGGCCTGCTGGTGATTTTTGTAGTCATTCATTTTAAAGGAATCAACAAAACTTTTTCGCTTTTTGAAAATTGGAAAATTGATGTGGGCACTCTTCGGCATATTTTTTACAAGTCTTTGCCATTGATTTTACAATATGCCATCAGTATCATCACCTGGGAATATTTTTATATTCTTATAGAGCACCATGGTGAGCGTGCACTGGCCATATCCAATAGTATGCGAAACATTCTTGGAGTCTTTGGCATATTCTCATGGTCATTTGCTGCCACCGCAAACACCATGGTGAGCAATGTAATAGGTCAGCAAAAAGAAGAAGAGGTAATACCGTTGATCAACCGGATAGCAGTTCTCAGTTTAGCCTGCTCAGCTATTCTTACAGTAATGCTCAACATAGACCCACGAACTTTTCTAATGTTTTACCGGCAAGATGATCAGTTTATTGCCGAGGCTATTCCTGTCATCCGGGTCATTTCGCTTGCTTTGGTAATGATGTCGTTTTCATCGGTATGGCTCAATTCAGTAACCGGAACAGGCAATACTGTAGTAAACCTGATAATTGAATCAATCACGCTTACGGTGTATTGCATTTATGTTTACCTTGTTTTAGAAACCTGGAATATGTCTATTACCTGGGGCTGGGGCAGTGAAATGGTGTATTGGGTGGGAATGTTTTCCATGTCGTTTGGGTATATGAAATCAGGAAGGTGGAAGAAAAAGAAAAGATGAATTTTAATTTTGTACGATGGACTTAAACTTGAAAGGTAAATGCGCGATAGTGTGTGGCAGCACACAGGGTATAGGAAAAGCCACAGCCATAGAGTTAGCAGAGCTGGGCGCTACGGTTATATTGTTGGCCCGCGATGAAGGAAAGTTAAAAACCGTGTTGAAGGAACTACCAACACCAATTGGTCAACGGCACCGCTATGCGGTAACTGATTTTTCTTTTCCAGAGAAAGTGAAATCGGCAACAGAAAAAATAATTTTACAAACCGATGTCCATATACTGATCAACAATACCGGAGGGCCGCCCGCAGGGCAGGCAATTGATTCGCAGCCTGAAGATTTTTTGAAGGCGATCCATTCGCACCTGATCACCAGCCAGATTTTAGTGCAGGCCTGCGTACCCTCCATGAAAAAAAACAACTACGGGCGCATCATCAATATCATTTCTACTTCGGTAAAAATACCAATCAAAGGACTGGGCGTTTCAAATACAGTACGTGGGGCAATGGCCAGTTGGGCAAAGACATTGTCGCTTGAGTTAGCAACCTTTGGCATTACTGTAAATAATGTTTTACCCGGCAGCACAAAGACTGGCCGAATCGAGGCATTGATACAATCGCGTTCACAAAAATCAGGAAGGCCAGCGGATGAAATTAGAAAAGAAATGATTGATGAAATTCCGGCCGGGCGTATGGCCGAGGCAAGCGAAGTGGCTGCGGCTGTGGCATTTTTAGCAACACCCGCGGCAAGCTACATCAATGGGGTGAGTTTACCGGTAGATGGCGGTCGCACGGGAAGTTTATAAACGGTGATATGCAAAACCTTCTCAATTATATCAACGGCAAATTAGCCGAACCTTGTTCAGGCCAGTGGCTTGACAACATCAATCCGGCCGAAGGAAAAATTTACTGTCGTGTTCCTGATTCAACTAAAGAAGATATTCAATTAGCAGTTGATGCCGCACAAAATGCTTTCTCTTCTTGGTCAACAATGCCAACCGAAGAGCGGACAAAAATACTTTGGAAGCTGGCTGACCTGATTGATCGTGATTTAGAAAAATTAGCACTTGCCGAAAGCATTGACAATGGCAAAACTGTGAAACTGGCAAAGTCATTGGATATACCCCGCGCAGCTTCCAACATCCGATTTTATGCTACGGCCGCCCAACACTTTGCCAGCGAAGCACATGTAAACGAGAACGACTCGGTGAACTATACCACTCGTTTTCCGATCGGTGTAGTAGGCTGTATTTCACCATGGAATTTGCCATTGTATTTATTCACCTGGAAAATAGCTCCGGCTTTGGCTGCAGGCTGCACCGTGGTGGCCAAACCGTCTGAGCTTACCCCCATGACTGCGTTTTTGTTTTCGCAGTTGTGCAGGGAGGCCGGATTGCCTGCGGGCGTCTTAAATATTGTTCATGGCACAGGAGCACAAACAGGTCAGGCACTAATTGAACATCCAAAAATTACCGCGATTTCATTTACCGGAGGAACCGTAACAGGAAAAAAAATAGCGGGCACTGCAGCCCCCATGTTTAAAAAACTTTCGCTTGAATTGGGTGGAAAAAACCCTAACCTGGTTTTTAGCGATTGTAATTTTGAAGACGCAATAAAAAACTCGATACGCTCATCATTTACCAATCAAGGTGAAATTTGTTTGTGTGGTTCGCGCATTTTTGTAGAGCAAACGATTTTCGATCGTTTTGTCGAAGAGTTTGTCAAGCAGACTAAACAACTCACAGTTGGTGATCCGTTGAACGAATCAACCAATGTAGGCGCTCTGGTATCAGAGGCTCACTTAAAAAAGGTATTAGGATATGTGGCATTGGCAAAACAAGAAGGAGGAAAAATTTTAACCGGAGGAAACCAACTTGAAGTGGCCGGCCGTTGTGCCAATGGTTTTTTTATAGAGCCCACGGTAATTGTTGGTCTTGATGAAAAATGCAGAACGAATCAAGAAGAAATCTTCGGACCGGTGGTTACGATTATGCCTTTCAATACGGAAGAACAAGCCATTGCTTACGCAAACAGTACACCCTACGGATTAAGTGCTACCCTCTGGACCGAAAACTTGAAACGTGCCCACCGGGTAGCTCATCAAATCAAGAGTGGAATTATTTGGATCAACTGCTGGCTGCACCGTGACTTGCGCACACCCTTCGGAGGCATGAAGCAAAGTGGTGTGGGCCGTGAGGGCGGCTTGGAGGCGCTCAGGTTTTTCACGGAAGCAAAAAATGTTTGCGTGAAACTGTAAGCCGTGAACTTCTTCAATATAAAAAATATTTTCTTTACCGCTTTTGGCTACCCCATGAGCCATCTCGAATTTTTTGGAGTAGTTTTTGGATTGGTGGCTGTTGCCCTTTCAGCCAAAGCAAATATCTGGAGTTGGCCAATAGGAATTATTAATGTAGTACTCGCTTTTTTTTTCTATTACCAGATTCAGCTCTATCCAGACATGGTGCTTCAGATTTTTTTCTTTGCCACAAACTTGCTGGGCTGGTGGCGCTGGGCCAATCCTAAACCCGAAGAAGAAAACAGAAAAAAAGAATTAAAAGTAAGCCACATGAAACAAAAACAATTTTTATTGATTTCAATGGCCGGATTAATAGGTACCACTTTTTTTGGCCTGATGGCCAGCCAACTGCATCGTTGGCTGCCTTCCGTTTTTTTATTGCCTAGTTCTTTTCCGTATGCCGATTCATTCATTCTGATAATGAGTATTGTCACTACATTTTTAATGGTTCAGAAAAAAATTGAGTGCTGGATAATCTGGATAATCATTGATTTGGTGGCCACGGTATTATACTTTATTAAGGGAGCAAAATTTTACAGCCTGGAATATTTTATACTCGCTGTGCTCGCTGCCTGGGGCTGGTGGAATTGGGTGAGAGAATACCAATCGTATGAAAAAAACTGATGTAAAACTTATCTGTTTCTATGGCCCGGAGAGCACGGGCAAATCGACTATGGCCAGGCATTTTGCCGGGCTGTACCAAACCGAGTTTGTTCCTGAAGTCTCGAGAGAAATGATTTTGTCAAATAATTTTTCAGTGGAAGACATTATCAAAATAGGAAAAGCCCAAACAGATCGCATCAAAGAAAAAACTAAAACCGCCAATAAAATTCTTTTTTGTGACACGGATTTGATCACCACACAGATTTATTCAAAACAGTATTTGAATGTAGTACCACCTGTTTTGCATGAACTAGAACAAGAAATTCAATTCGACCAATATTTTCTTTTCAACATTGATGTGCCCTGGGTATCAGATGGTCTTCGTGATTTAGGAAACCAGCGCGAGCAGATGATGAAGATTTTTGAAGAAGAGTTAATGAAAAGAAAAATTAGACCAACATTAGTTCGCGGGGATTGGCACGAGCGAGAAGAGATTATTAAACAGAAAATTAAGACTCTTTTTCAAAATTAGAATTCAATCAACACTTGGCCTTTTTCTACACTGTCGCCTTTTTTTACGTTTACATTTTTTACCACCGCATCGGTTGGCGATTTTAAAATGTTTTCCATTTTCATAGCTTCCAAAACCAACAGCGGATCTCCTGCCTTCACAGCATCACCGGCTTTTATTTTTAAGTCAATGACCAGACCGGGCATGGGCGCTTTAATGTTGTTCACTTTTGAAGAGCTACCATTGGCCATACCCATTTTTTCCAGCAACAAATCCATTTGATCTTTCACTTCCACTGAAATGGTTTTGTTGTTGATTTTCAACAGCACGGTTTTGGTGGTGCGATCAATCTTCACCAACTCGGCACGGTAGCTTTTGTTGTTTTGTAAAATGTGAAATTGATTTTCATTGATCTTGGAAAAATCCCAAGCAAAAGAATTGCCATTGACGATAACCCCCCTATCGTTCTTTACGATTTCAAAAGCCTTTCCGTTGATTTTAGTTTGAAACATTTAACAATACAATTTTTTCAAATTCAAAATTAGTTTAAATCCGGAATTTGGAATCTAGAATATTGAATTTACTTTTGCAGCATCTTAGAGAATATCTGAGAAGGGGTGCCTTAAATAAAACGGGCTGAGATTATACCCATAGAACCTGATGCCGGTAATGCGGCCGAAGGGAGGCAAGGTTAAACGTACGCACCACATTCCCCTGTGTGCTCTGCAGGTTTAAACCAAAAAATAAATGTCAAAACTTTTTCTGCTGGCACTTAGCCTGGCACTGGCTCTGCACACAGCAGCGCAGCAAAATGATTCATTACCCCCTCGCGATTCGGTGCGTCAGCTCAAAGAGGAGGTAGTAGTGTATGCCACACGCGCTAACGAAAACAGCCCCACAGCTTTTTCTAACATCAGCAAGACGGTAATACAAAAACAAAACTTTGGGCAAGACTTGCCCTTTGTGCTGAACTGGACACCGTCTCTCGTCACCACTTCAGATGCAGGAGCAGGTATTGGCTACACCGGAGTGCGCATTCGCGGAAGTGATGCTACCCGGATAAATGTAACGATTAATGGTATTGTACTTAACGATGCCGAAGAGCAGGGAGTGTATTGGGTGGATGTACCCGATATTGCCACATCAACACAAAATATTCAGATCCAACGTGGAGTAGGTACATCAACCAATGGAGCGGGTGCGTTTGGTGCCTCAATCAATCTGCAAACCAACACCCGCAAAGACGCACCGTATGCAGACATTATCAATTCGTTTGGTTCATTCGGCACGCACCGTCACACGGTGGGATGGGGTACCGGTCTCAATAACAAATTTGCATTTGACGGAAGAATGTCGCTAATCGGCTCGGATGGATACATTGACCGCGCAACATCAGCCCTTAAATCATACTATTTATCAGGCGGGTATTATGGAAACAAAACAATGATCAAGGCAATTGTATTCGGAGGGAAAGAAATCACGTATCAATCGTGGTATGGCGTTCCTCAAGACACACTGGCTACACACCGCACCTACAATTACTACACGTACAAAAACCAAATTGATAATTATGCGCAAGATCATTACCAACTGCACTTCTCACATCAAGTTAATCACCAACTTAACGCAAACGCAGCATTGCATTACACCTACGGCCGAGGGTATTATGAAGAATATCAACCGGCCCAGGCGTTAGCAAACTATGGAATAGCAACACCGGTAATAGGAAACAAAACAATTGACACAACAGATCTCGTTCGCCAGCTATGGCTTGATAATCGGTTTTATGGAATGACCTGGTCGTTGAACTATGAAAAAGAAAAATGGAACTCCACTTTGGGCGGGGCCTACAACCGCTATGACGGAGATCATTATGGCGAAGTAGTCTGGGCACAAGTAGCCGTAACCATTCCTCCATTCTACCGCTATTATTTCAACAATGGCAAAAAGGAAGACTTCAATATCTTTTTTAAAAACAATTTTCAATTGCATGAAAAATGGTTGGGCTTTGTTGATTTACAATACAGGCGGGTTGACTACAAAGCACAAGGCACGGAAGATGGCAGAGTAAATGTAAATTTTAATGTGCAGTATAATTTCTTCAACCCTAAGATTGGGCTCACCTATTCAATAGCCGAAGGCCAGCAACTCTATGCTTCGTATTGTGTAGGCAACCGCGAACCCGTACGCAGCGACTTTGTTCAGGCTCAGCCGAACCAACAACCTCAACATGAAACACTGCACGATGTGGAAACAGGATGGCGAATCAGAAAAGGGAACTTTGCCTTCACGGTCAATGGATATTTTATGAGCTACTTGAATCAGTTGGTATTGACAGGGAAGCTTAATAATGTAGGCGCACCCATTCGCACCAATGTTGCCGACAGCTACCGGGCAGGAATTGAATTGGATGGAGGTATAAAACTCAGCAACCATTTTACGTGGAATGCCAACTTGACGCTAAGCCAAAACCGAATCAAAAATTTTACTGAAGTGCTTTATGATGCGGCAAATAATGAAACAGATATACAACACCACAATGCGAACATTGCGTTTTCACCCTCGGTAATAGGTGGATCCGTTTTTATTTACAGGCCGTTTAAAAATGCAGAAATTGGATTGCTGACCAAGTACGTTGGCCTTCAGTATTTGGACAATACGTCTAACCACAGCCGTTCGATAGATCCGTATTTTATCAATGATTGGAGGCTGAGTTATGTCTTTAAACCCATTGGTATGCGTGAGTTCTCTGTCAGTTTTTTGCTGAATAATTTTATGAATGTGAAGTATGCCAGCAACGGAAACACCTACCCATACATTTCCGCAGGACAGGCTTTTTCTTCCAATTATTATTATCCACAAGCCACCCGCAATTATTTGCTGATGGTAACGATGAGGTTTTAGTGGCGAACCATTAGCTACGAGTTACGAGTCAAAAACTTACAACTCGAAACTCGCAACTCATAGCTATCTTTGTTGCATGCCCTCACAGCAATTTTCATTTTCCGGATTGATCAAACTCACACGTTTTTGGAATTTACTCATCATTGCGCTGGCCCAGTATTTTGCAGCAGTCTTTTTGATATCATTTGACAAAATCAGAGATATCCATTTATTTTTGTTTTCATTCTCAACCGTGCTCATAGCCGCTGCCGGGTATATCATCAATGATTACTACGATGTAAAAATTGACCTGATTAACAAACCCGGCCGCGTAGTGATTGGCAAGCAAGTAGCCCGCAGGTATGCCTTGCTCTTTCATTCGGTTCTTTCAATCAGCGGAACCGCCACCGGATTTTTTTTAAACTGGGAAATTGGAGTTATCAATTTTTTTTCAGCCTTTCTGTTGTGGTGGTACTCCAATGAATTGAAGCGACAACCCTTCATTGGTAATTTTGTGGTAGCGTTGCTCACGGGGCTTTCGGTTTTTCTGGTTATGGTTCTATACAAAACCTATGTTGCCACGGTAGTCATTTATTCCATTTTTGCATTTGTCATGACGCTGATTCGCGAAATTGTAAAAGACATGGAAGACCTGAAAGGCGATGACACCTTTGGTTGCAAAACTCTGCCCATTATCTGGGGCATTCGAAAAACAAAGTTTTTTGTGTACTTACTGCTGGCGGCACTGTTTGGTTCAGTTATCTACATCAATGCGCAGCACCAGCAATTGCCTTTATTTTATTTTTTCATTTTTCTTTTTGTACCGCTGCTGTTTCTTTTTGCCTGGCTGGTTCGTGCCGACACAAAAAAAGATTTTTATAACCTGAGCCAATGGTGTAAAATTATTTTATTACTGGGCGTGTTGAGCATGGTTTTCGTTTAGCTTTACAGCATGAAAAAAATTAGACTCGCCATTTTTGTTTCGGGCAGTGGTACCAATGCCGAGGCAATCATGACCTATTTTCAAAATCATTCACGAATTGATGTTGCAGTAGTCCTCTCCAATAACAGTGAAGCGTACGCGCTGCAACGGGCTAAAAAATTCAGTGTGCCATCAAAATTTTTTACTAAAAATCAATTTCAAAATGGCGTAGTAAACCAATGGCTTGGAGAATACAGGGTTACACACATCGTTCTGGCAGGCTTTCTTTGGTTGATTCCTGAAAAAATTCTTTCAGCTTACCCTAACCGAATCATTAACATTCACCCATCTCTCCTTCCAAAGTTTGGAGGCAAAGGAATGTACGGCCAAAACGTGCACGAAGCCGTAGTGGCCGCAAAAGAACAGGAGACGGGTATCACCATCCACGAGGTGAATGAACAGTATGACGAAGGAAAAATTTTAGCTCAGGCAAAATGCACAATTTCATCTGCTGATACGGCTCCATTGGTTGCGGCCAAGGTGCTGAAACTGGAACATGAATACTATCCAAAAATAATTGAGAGGTGGGCTACTTCCTCAGGGGATCAACCCATTCAAATTCTTCCGCTTTAGGGAAGCCGGCAAAGATTTTCTGAATCGTTGCATTGGGTATTGCCAGTTTCCGTTTGGTTAGATCAATCCACGCCCCATCCATGGATATGATAGCCGCCAGTGTTCCATCTTCTTTGGTGAGATGGTGACGAATACTCCATCTTGAGAAATCAGGGAGCGATTTGAGCAACACCGTGTCAATGGCAATTTTGTCTTCAAATTTTATTTCACGTTTGAAGACGGCTTCTTCCCTGAAAAGAATAGGGCCGATCTGAAATTCCTCCAGCTTAGATGAAGTTAGCCCGTGCTGCGTAAAAAGAGTAATGCGGGCCAATGCTCCATAATCATAGTAAGCGGAGTGCCTGAGGTGCCTGTTCTGATCAATGTCTGACCAGCGGATTTGTATGGGTAAGGAAAAAGAATGCATACCTATTGAATTATTTCTCGCAAAACGGAAAGGGATTTTACCTCGCCAAAATTTTCGGAATGTACGGCATAAAAACGAAGCAGTATATCAAGAATATTTTTTCGCTGTACGCGGCTCATAATAATTGTACTTGAGTAGCCGGACACCAGCAAAGCCGAGATAATTTTTTCTTCTTCGTCAGAGGTCACCCATCCTCCCGAAAGTTCATTCACGCTGGTTGGCCGAAACCCCAGGTGCTGACTTAGCCGGATTAAAAATATCAAATGAAAATTTTCAATGTTTTTTTCTAACCAATCCAAACTAATAAAAGACTGAATTAAAAACTCGCAAAGCTCATGGGCGTGGGTTTGTTCTTTTACCGTTTTGTTAATCACCTCATTTAAGAATAACGCAATGGCGGATTTTTTAAAATCGTGAGGAATGTGTTGGTACGGATGAACGCATTTCACGTCTTTGATGCGAAGGATGGACGCATTTTCTTTATGATACACCACCAAATCGAGCAGCGTGAGCGGTTGATAGAGAGCAAGCGTTGTTTTTTTTGATTTTCCTCTGACACCGTTTACGATATAGCTTTGCAACCCAAAGGCCCCGGTGAAAATAGTAACAATGATGGAGGTTTCGCTGTAGTTAGTCAGCCTGAAAACAATGCCTTGGGTTTTGTGAAGCATGGTTACATCTTACTCCGGTTTAATTCAGGTATCCGGTCAAACAGTTTGATGGCTTGCTGCAATACTTCGTTGCTTTCGTTGAAAATGGGGTAAAAATTTTCGTTACCCCAGATTCTGCGGGCAATTTCGGCTTTCAGGTAAACCTGAAAAACCGATTTATTTTTGGCCATATCTTTAGGGTTGGCTTTTACTTTTTCTAAGGTTCCCAGTTCACTCAACTTGGCCAGCATGGCATCATCTACTTGAAACCCCTTCTGATACTGGGCAAAGCTCATTTTTTCTAAACGGCTGCGATTATTTTCGGCATAGTTAAAAGTAAACTCGCGAAGCGTGTTAGCAGCAAACAGTTCATTGAAATACTTGCTGGTGTGTACGGTATCCAGCGGCACAAAATAATCGGGCATGATGCCCCCACCGCCATAGACGGTGCGGCCATTGGCAGTGTGGTATTTCAGCGAGTCACTGAAGTGAATACTGTCGGCATGAAAAAATTCACCATGGCGGTAGCGCTTCATGATGTCTTTGTCATAGGCATCCATATCGCTGTACGGTTTTTGAATGGAGCGGCCGCTGGGGGTGTAGTAACGAGAAATCGTAAGGCGAACTTCTGAGCCATCGTTCAGATCAAACGGGCGTTGCACCAATCCTTTTCCGAATGACCTGCGCCCCACGACCAGCGCGCGGTCATTATCTTGCAAGGCTCCGCTCACAATTTCGGAAGCCGAAGCACTGCCTTCATTTACCAATACAATCAAATCGCCCGTCTCAAAATCTCCTTTGTCGGTGGCTATGGCGTTTTCATTGTAACGGGCTTCCTGTCCTTTGGTGAAAACAATTTTGTCGCCTTTTGGCAAAAACTCATCGGCCACATCAATGGCCTGATCCATATAACCGCCAGGGTTTCCCTGCAGGTCGAGGATTAATTTTTTCATTCCTTTTTCCTTCAGCCCATCAAGTGCTTTTTTGAATTCTCCGTATGTAGTTTGCGCAAAGCGGCTCACTTTAATGTATCCTATTTCCTGGTTGATCATGTAGGAGGCATCGACAGAGGTTTGTGGAATTTTATCGCGAATGACGGAGAAAGAAATCAGTGATGGGTTTCCTTTTCGCAGCACATCAATTTTTACTTCGGTGCCCTTAGGACCTTTTAGATATTTCTGCACATCAAGGTTAGTGAGTTTGATATTGGCTATTGGCTTACCGTTTACGTTGATGATTTTGTCGCCCGACCGTAACCCTACCGCTTCAGAAGGGCCACCACTAAGGGCCGAAACGACCACCAGGGTATCGTGAAAAATACTAAACTCAATGCCGATGCCCTCAAAGTTGCCCTTCAAATCTTCGTTGGCAGCAATTTTATCTTTGGCCGGAATGTAGGCCGAGTGCGGATCAAGTTTGCTTAAGATATGCTGAATGGCATCTTCTACCACCACATCGGTTTTGTCTTTGTCAACGTATTCGTGTTGTACCAGCAGTAATACTTCGCGAAGTTTTTCAATTTCTGAATTATTAGAAGAACTTACTGTTTTGGTGCTGAACCCGGCCCCAATTAATAACCCGGCCGCCAGGCCGATGCATAAGATCAATGGAAGGCTGATTTGATACTTTGAATTTTTGTTTTCGTCCATCTTGTAAAAAATAATCTTCTTAACGGATTTACGGATTCAAAGTTACTTTGAAATAACAACTCTACAACTCAACTCCCACTCGCCAGCTGCCCTTACCGGGGTAAGACACAACTACAATGCGTTAATATAAGAATCTATTGAGTGGGGGTGGTTGTGCGCGGGTTTACAATTATTTGATATGCACCCTTTGGGTTTTAAGGAAGAACATAGAAGTTTAATGTAGATTTGGTTAACCCTTACCCCCATGCTTCGATTTTCAACCACGATATTAAAATTTGATAAACAAGGCGAAAAAACTGGTTGGACGTACATTGAAATTTTTCCGGCACAAGCACAAAAAATAAATTCCGGGGTAAAGGTAGGCTACCGTGTGAAAGGTAAACTAGATCATTTTCAATTTGAAAAACTGGCACTGTTGCCCATGGGAGAAGGTGGTTTTATTCTGCCGTTGAATGCGAAAACTCGTAAGGCTATCGGCAAGAAAATGGGAGATAAAATAATAGTGGAAATGGAGTTAGACAAACGCCAGATTGAACCTTCGGCCGACTTTATGAAATGCCTGAAAGCAGATCCGGAAGCCATGAAATTTTTTAAAACTCTTTCGGGGTCTCATCAGCGCTACTTCAGCAAATGGATTGATGATGCCAAAACCGTACAAACTAAAACCAAACGGATTGTAATGGCACTCACGGCTTTCTCAAATAAGCAGGGATATGCTGAGATGATTAGAGCCAATCGAAAAAAATAATTCTCTCATCCCCGCTTCAACGATTGCACGGGATTCACAATCGCTGCTTTGATGGATTGGTAGCTCACCGTGAGCCAGGCAATGAGCAGGGCAACAAGTCCTGCAGACAGAAACACACCAACCCCCAGTTCGATCCGGTAAGCAAAACCACTCAGCCATTGGTTCATCAGCCACCATGCCATCGGCACAGAAAAAATAAAAGCCAGAAAAACCAACCCGGTAAAATCTTTTGAGAGCAAAACAATCACTTGCCCAACGGATGAGCCCAACACTTTTCTGATTCCGATTTCTTTGGTGCGTAAACTGGCGGTATAAGCCGATAACCCAAACAAACCCACACAAGCGATAATGATGGCTAAACCTGAAAATACTGAATACATTTTCTCTGATCGCCTTTCTTCGGCATAGCCCTGTTCTAAATTTTTATCTAAGTATTCATAATGGAAGGGCCGCTCAGGAGCCAGTTCTTTCCATTTGCTTTCAAGTTGGGCAACCACCGCCTGATTTTCAGATTTTACTTTAACCGAGATAAATCCAAGAGGTGTGTTTTTTCCAAACACTTCACGGCTGAACATCACCAACGGAGTAATTTCATCGCGCAGTGATTGAAAATGAAAATTTTTAACCACGCCAATAACGGTAAAAAGACGCTGTTTGCGGTTAGCAGAATCGCCCTGAAATAGATCGTTATTGGAAAGCAATTTGCCTACCGGATCAGTAAGACCAATGGTTTTTACAGCCGATTCATTCAACAGAATATGCAGCGAATCGGTGCTTTCTTTACTGAACATTCTACCCTCTTTCAAATTGAATTTTATCAATTCGGCAAAATCATCGTCAAGCACCATTGATTTTACCGTAAGCACTTCATCACTTCCATGAGGCCGAAACATTAGGCCAAATACATCATCGCGGTTTCCTACGCGCGCACTTGTTGCACCCACGGCCACAACATCTGGCATTTTCCTGATTTCGTTTTTAAACGCTTCTGTATTTTTCCCTAAAGCAAAGGCCTTATCAATTATTACAATCTGTTCTTTATTGAATCCTAAGTCTTTTTTTCTGATAAACTCCATCTGGCGGCTTACCACCAGTGTGCTGATGATGAGTACAATGGAAATCATGAACTGAAAGACCACCAAGCCATTGCGCAGCCAACTGCCTTTTGTGCCGGAAGTAAAATTGCCTTTCATGACAACCACCGGATTAAAACCGGATAATACAAACGCAGGATATAACCCGGCCAAAAGCCCCACCACAATGAATGACAGAATCAAGCCAATCACAAACTCTATACTCAATGAGAAATGCAGGTTTTTTTCAACAAGCGTGTTGAACGATGGAAGAAACAGGTAGGCTATGGCCACAGCCAGCAACGTTCCCACCAGTGAGAGCAGTAATGCTTCAGTCAGGAATTGCATGACTAATTGATTTCTGAGTGAACCCATTACTTTACGCACTCCCACTTCGCGTGCGCGCTCGGCAGATCGGGCTGTTGATAGGTTCATAAAATTGATGCATGCTATAACGAGGATGAGAATAGCAATGAAGATAAGGGCATAAACATGGGTCCGGTTTCCGCCCGGTGTATTGGTGGCTTCTATATTTGTTGGATCTAAATGAATAGAGGTCAAAGGCTGTAGAAAATAACGATAGCCATTGCCAGCTTTTTTGTAATCTTCCCACGATTGTTTCAATTCACGTTCGATCTGGCCCGAGGCATAGGTGTCAACCATCTTCGAAAATTTTGCTTCCAAATTTTTTGCCGAAGCGCTGGGTTTCAATTTAACGTAAGTGTATGAATCGAATGATATGAAATTTTCCTGCCTGCGGATCTGTGCGCCTGAAACAGAACATACCGCATCAAAACGCATGTGTGAATTTTCAGGCAAATCAGGGAAAACACCAGTCACTTTCAGTTCGCCCAGATCACCGGTCAAAACTTTGCCGAGTGGATCATCATTTCCGAAATACCGCTTCGCAGTAGTTGAGGAAATAATTACATAGCTGGGCAGTGCCAGTGCTTTTTGTTTGTCGCCTTTTAATAAGCCTACATCAAAAAAATCGAAGAAGGCGGAATCAGCAAAAATAAAATGGCTTTCTTCAACAGACTTTACATTGCCTTCGCTCATTTTGTACTTGACCGTTACATTGTTGCCGGCACCGAACATGAGGAGTGTATTTTCAACTTCCGGGTAGTCGCGCTTTACCACATCGGCATAGGAATGAGGAATGGAGGCATAATATGTGGAGTGGTTAGGGTACTTCCTTTCCAGCACCATTTTATAAATTTGGTCAGCCTGGGGGAAGAACGAATCGTACGACAACTCGAACCGCACGTAAAGAGCAAGAATCAGGCAGGCAGAAATGCTTACGGCCAAGCCTGCAATATTGATAGCGGTATAAACTTTTTGCTTGAAAAGACTGCGAAGCGCAGTTTTGAGGTAGTTGCGTAGCATACACAGGGTAAGATAAGGTGGTGAGATCTTTTGTTCTAACCAATACTCAAATTACCCAAAAAAGTTGCACAGAAAAAGGCTTTTTTTAAGCCTTACGAAACCATCTCCACGCTTCGTTTGATAAAGTTCGTTAGATCAGCCCCGGTGAGCATGCTCTGTGAAAGCAAGGCCAGATCATAAGCCTGCTTGGCTAATTTTTGCTTTTGCTCATCTGTTTCAGCTTTCAGAATTTTTTGAACGAGGGCGTGATTTCCGTTGATGGAAACATTGTACGAGTCGGGCATGTTGCCCATGAAGTTCATGCCACCTCCTCCTGTGCGGGCCATGTCTTTCATCCTGCGCATCCACTCGCTCATAGTAATGGTTACCGGAAACCCATCAGGCGAAAGAGATTCTACAGACACCGCCATGTTTTTATTGTTGATGGCCGTTTCAAAAACTGTTTTTACTTTCTCCTCTTCATCTTTATTCAGAACACTTGCGATCTTTTCTTCCTTCTCAATGAGTTTGTCAATGATTTCGCTGTCCACACGCTTGAGTTGGGTCTTCTCCAGTTTTTGTTCAAGGTGGCTGATGAAGTGGCTATCCACGATTCCATTCATCAACAACACATCATACGACTTTGCTTTGGCTGACTCAATGAATGAATGTTGCTTGCCTTCATCGGTAGCATAGAGGTAGATGGTGTTCTTGTCTTTATCAATCTGATTGACTTTTACTTTGTCTTCGTATTCTTTCAGTGTGAAATACCGGCCCTCCACATTCTTTAATAACGAGAACTCTTTTGCTTTTTCATAAAACTTTTCATCGCTGATCATACCATAGCGCACAAACACGCTGATGTCATCCCATTTCTTTTCAAATTCTTTGCGATCGCGGATAAACATATCTACCAGCTTGTCGGCTACTTTTTTGGTGATGTGCGAACTGATTTTTTTTACGTTTGCATCACTTTGCAGATAACTGCGGCTTACATTAAGCGGAATATCGGGCGAATCCAACACTCCGTGCAGCAACATTAAAAAATCGGGCACTACATCTTTTACTTCATCGGTGATGAACACCTGGCGCGAGTAGAGTTGAATTTTATTGCGGTTGATTTCAAAATCGTTTTTGATTTTAGGAAAGTATAAAACTCCCGTAAGGTTGAACGGATAATCCACATTCAAGTGAATCCAAAACAAAGGGTCTTCGGTGAAGGGGTAGAGCTCTTTGTAAAATGCGAGGTAATCTTCGTCTTTCAGCTCACTGGGTGCCTTTGCCCAGATCGGATTGGGGTTGTTGATGATCCGGTCTTTGGTAATGGTTTTATACGTTGGTTTGTTATCCTTATCAACCCCATCTTCTACGCTTTCATCTTTTGTTCCGAATTTGATTTCAACGGGAAGGAACTTGCAGTATTTTTCTAAAATGCCTTTGATGCGCCATTCGTCCAGAAATTCTTCTGAGTCTTTGTTGATGTGCAGGATTACATCGGTGCCTCGCGTTTCTTTTTTTGCTTCTGTCAGTTCAAATTCGGTTGAGCCATCGCACGCCCATCGTGCGGCTTCAGTACCTTCTTGGTAGGATTTGGAAATAACCTCTACTTTATCAGCAACCATGAAGGCGGAATAAAACCCGAGCCCGAATTTTCCGATGATGTCTTTGGCATCGGCTTTGTCTTTAAATTTTTCAACGAACTCGGCTGCACCGGAAAACGCAATCTGGTTGATGTATTTTTTTATTTCCTCGGCCGTCATGCCCAGGCCTTTGTCAGAAACAGTGATGGTCTTTTTGTCTTTGTTAAAGCTGACTTCAATCTTTACATCACCGAGGTTGCCCGCGAACTCACCCAATGACGAAAGCTTCTTTAGTTTCTGGGTAGCGTCTACCGCATTGCTCACCAATTCACGCAAAAATATTTCGTGGTCAGAATAAAGAAATTTTTTGATGATAGGGAAAATATTCTCAGTATGGATGGAGATGGTGCCTTTTTCTTGCATAACAAATTAGTTTTTTAGCAGCGGGAGGTTTCAAAAATTATTCCAACGAAAAAGAAAATGACAGGATGGCAGAAATAATAATGGAGGACATTGCCTCCATTATTTCAATGCACGTCAATTTTCAATTGGTTCTGCAACGGTTTCAATCTCTCGTTCTTTCTCTTTATTCTTCTGCCCCAAATCAATTTCTTCTCCGTCTTTATTCAGAAAATGAAATTCAGTAACTCCCAGCGAACTGTCTTTAACCAACTCAACCCAACGTTTGTATTTGAAATACAATTTCATTCGTTTTGAAATAATTCCTTTGGTGTAGTAGGCATACAAAAACGGGTGAAGAGCGAGGGTTAAATGCTTTTCATTTTGTTTTTCAAATAAATGCTGAATGTGCTGCTCAATTTGATCGGTAACTAAAATGGAAGCGGTAATTTTTCCGGTACCGTTGCAACTGGGGCAAACTTCTTTGGTAGTAATATTCATCTGCGGGCGCACACGCTCGCGGGTAATCTGCATTAATCCAAACTTGGAGAGCGGCAAAATTGTGTGTTTTGCTTTGTCGCTTTCCATCTCATCTTTTACGCGCTGGTAGATTTGTTTTTTATTTTCAGGATTGCGCATGTCAATAAAGTCCACCACCACTATTCCGCCCATATCGCGCAGGCGTAACTGGCGTGCCACTTCGCGTGCAGCTTCTAAGTTAACTGAAAGGGCTGTTGTTTCCTGGTTTTCTTCACGGTTGCTTTTATTGCCGCTGTTTACATCAATGACATGTAGTGCTTCGGTGTGTTCAATGATCAGATAGCCGCCTCCGCGCAAACTTACGGTTTGACCAAAGGCTGCTTTGATCTGGCGCTCTACTCCGTAATGTTCAAAGAGTTTTAGTTTCCCGGTATAAAGTTTTACAATTTTTTCTTTGTCGGGGGCAATTTGATGGATGTACGATTTTATTTCTTCGTACATTTTCTTGTCGTCCGTCCAAACACTGTCAAAGGATTCGTTCAGTACATCGCGCAAGAGCGATGAGGCTTTGTTCAGTTCGCCAATGACTTTGTCGCGTGGGTTGGCGCTGATCATGCGCCCGATTCCTTCGTCCCAGGTTTTGACCAGAGTCTTCAGGTCCTTATCCAACTCGGCCACTTCTTTTCCTTCCGCTACGGTGCGGATGATGATACCAAAGTTTTCGGGCTTAATGGACTGAATGAGGCGTTGCAGACGCTTGCGCTCTTCACTGCTCGATATCCGTTTTGAAATGCTTACCCCGGATGAAAAGGGCACCATTACCAAATATCTTCCGGCAATGGATAACTCACACGAAAGTCGCGGGCCTTTGGTTGAGATCGGTTCTTTTACAACCTGTACCGGAATGAGTTGACCTTTAGCAAGCTGCTGGGCGATTTTGCCATGCTTGTCAATGTCTTTTTCCAACTGGAATTTGTCCAGTTTACCTCCGGTGATCTTTTTTCCCCGGACAAGCTTGGCGAACTTTTGCAAAGAACTGAACTGTGGGCCTAAATCGAGGTAATGGAGAAAGGCATCTTTCTCATATCCAATATCGATAAAAGCTGCATTCAGACCGGGCACTACTTTTTTTACGGTACCCAGGTAAATATCACCAACTACAAATTTGCTGCCGTCTTGTTCTTCGTGAAATTCGGCTAAGTGCTTGTCCTTAAGAAGGGCGATGCGACATCCGTTTTGAGTTGCGCTGATGATTAGCTCGTTACTCAAAACAAAAATGTTTAAATGTCTCTACTTATTTTTTCTTATGTCTGTTTTTTCTCAAACGCTTTTTGCGCTTGTGGGTAGCCATTTTGTGTTTCTTTCTTTTTTTTCCACTGGGCATATTTCTTTTTGGTTTAGTCCCCATTTTTATTGGGGAGGGTTGAACAATAATTTTATTTTAACTCTTTCAGATAAGAATCTGCAGCAGACTGTACGGCAGGGTCGTTATCCATTTTTTTTACTTTTTCAAACTGAGCACGCGCTTCGTTTTTGTGGCCGCCATTCAAATAGGCTACACCCAACAAAAGCTGGCCTTGCACGTGTCGGGGGTTTACTTCTATCAATTGATTCAGCCAGTCAATTGCTTTGGCATTTTGGCCGGATTGTATCGAAAGCATGCCCATGTTATACAAGGCAAGTTCATTTTTAGGATCCTCCTTAAGTATTTCTCTTAACTGGCGAATACCCTGCATGGGGCCACCTGTACTCAGATAGGTCATGGCTACTTTTATCCGGGCTTCGTAATTTTTTGGGTTTCCATTAATGGCTTTGCCTAGCCAATGCTGAGCCTTTGCTGCTAAATCATTTCGCTTTTGGTCATCCATAGCATACGTATACGCTTCATAAAAACTGTTGCCAGCTTTTAAAAAACTGAGCGTGTTATTAAAGAACGTTGCGGCTTGCTCACCAAACCATGCTGCACTATCAAACTTTCCGGCTTGTGCGTACAGCGTTTGTAAAGAATCGGCAAAGATAGCATTTTTTCTATCCGATGAAGTGGCGTAGGCTTTTCGCAATTCTGATATGGCTGAGATTAATTGAGGTGAGGTGGGCTTGTGGTTAGCCGGTAGATCAGCAGCATGGCCGGTGTGGCCGGTATTAGAAGCAGCTAACTGATTTTCATTTTCTACCACTGACTTAGGGAGCATGAAAATAAGCACAACGATAATCGCGCTTACAAGTACCAATATGATCCGGGTCTTTAGCATTTAATTGATCAATTATCCATCAGTCAATGTGCAGATAAAAATACGATAGGTCAGTGACACATTGAAAATCAATTACTCCTTGTTGGTGAGTTGCTTCACTTTTTCGCTGCTCTTGATTTTGTTGATGAAAATTTTAGCGGGCTTGAAACTGGGAATGTAGTGCTCATCAATTACAATGGCTGTGTTGCGAGAAATGTTCCGTGCTATTTTTTTCTTTCTTTTCTTATTGATAAAACTTCCAAAGCCCCGCACATAGATATTGTGGCCGTTGGCCATGTTGGTTTTTACGATATTAAAAAATGCTTCAACGGATGCGGTAACATCGGCTTTGTCAATTCCTGTTTTTTCTGAAATCTGATTGATTACGTCTGCTTTAGTCATAAAAAAATATTGGGGAGGCAAAGTTAGCTTTCAGCACATCAAACGCAAATGAATTTGTTGATTATCACACAGATGTCTGTAAAGAGTTGCTTCATTCGGTAGAATGATTGCTTTTTTGCAGATTGGAGCGAATAATCCATGAACCTCAAAAATATTTCGACTTCTCTGATAGATTGGTACAAAGAAAACGCCCGCCTGCTTCCCTGGCGCGAAACGAA
The DNA here is from genome assembly GCA_018266435.1 of Bacteroidota bacterium. Classification (GTDB taxonomy): domain Bacteria; phylum Bacteroidota; class Bacteroidia; order Cytophagales; family Cyclobacteriaceae; genus ELB16-189. The sequence continues at coordinate 192,348 of JAFEAL010000003.1, forward strand.
CGACCCCTATAAAATTTGGATATCTGAGGTAACCCTTCAGCAAACCCGCGTAGCACAAGGCTTGCCTTATTATGAAAAATTTGTAAACGAATTTCCATCGATTGTTGAGCTGGCAAACGCCCGTGAACAAAAAGTGCTGCGGTTATGGCAAGGACTCGGCTATTATTCAAGAGCCAGAAACCTTCACGCCTGCGCAAAGCTTGTAGTCAACAACTATAATGGAGAGTTTCCCCAATCATTCGAAGAGTTGAAAAAACTTCCGGGTATCGGCCCATATACGGCTGCAGCTATTGCGTCTCTTGCCTTTCGGCAACCGGTGGCCGTGGTTGATGGAAATGTGTTTAGGGTATTATCGCGAGTTTTCGGAATAGACAAAGACATTGCCTCGCACCAAGGCAAAAAATTTTTCTTTGAGTTGGCCAATAAACTGATTGATAAAAACCGCCCCGATCTGTTTAACCAGGCAATGATGGAATTTGGAGCGTTGCATTGCCTTCCGCGAAACCCCAAATGCAGTGAATGCATTTTTTCAAGAGAATGTATAGCTAAACAAAAAGAGTTACAGCATCAGCTGCCGGTCAAATCAAAGAAAATAAAAGTACAGACGCGGCACTTTTTTTACTTTGTCATTTATCATAAGAATAAAATTTTGATGAAGCCAAGGCAAGAAAAAGACATTTGGCGAGGGCTTTATGAGTTTTATTTAATTGAAACAGCCAACATCAAAAATCCTGAATCGGTCATTAAAAAAAACATTGGGTTAAGAAAATTTCACTCCCATCGCGTAAGCCAAACGATTACACACATCCTTTCACATCAAAAGCTGAAAGTGAAATTCATAGAAATAACAGCTAACCCTGAACTAAAAATAAATTCAAATTTGAAGCGGCAAGGATATAAGTGGTTCAGCAAAAAACAAGCGAATGAGTTACCAAAGCCCGCTTTGATCGAGTTGTACTTTAAAAAAAACCATGATTTGAATTTTTGGTAACTTTGCAATCTGGCTCTTTAAAAAATGAGCCTTTGCATTGAAAAATAAATTCATAACAATATGTCTGGAGTAAATAAAGCAATAATCGTTGGCCGCCTGGGTAAAGACCCGGAAGCGAGAACCCTGGAAAGTGGCGCGATGGTGGTGAATTTCACCCTCGCTACTTCTGAAGTGTATAAAGACCGTGTAACCGGTGAGCGCAAAGAAACGACCGATTGGCACAATATTGTGCTGTGGCGCGGACTGGCCGAAACAGCCGCCAAGTACTTGCACAAAGGTGATCAGGTTTATATCGAGGGAAAGATGCGCACGCGCAGTTGGGAAAAAGACGGAGTAACCCGCTACACCACCGAAGTGATTGGCGACAACATGACACTACTCGGCTCAAAACCCGGAGGAAATAACAGCGGCAGTTATGAAAAAAGTACCTCAACCACACCGGTAGAAGAGTACAAACCAACGGCTGATAACACCACCGATGACCTGCCGTTTTAACACATGTTTCACGAATTAAGATTACTTGAAAACTGTTTTTTTAATCGAAGCCAATCAATTTTTCTCTGACCTGTGGGCCACCGGGCCGAATTGGTTTTACGTTTTTAGTTTTTTGGCAATTTTGATTCTGCTGGTGGTGTCGGCTATAATTTCAGCATCAGAGGTGGCGTTTTTTTCATTGAAGTCTGAGCAGTTGGGAACCTTTCGTAGTGCAGACGAAGCAAACCACAAAAAAATTATTGATTTGCTGAAAAACCCACGGTTGCTTTTGGCCACCATTTTAATCTGCCATGATTTTGTAAACATTGCGGTTGTTACCATTTCTACTTTTTTAATGTGGGAAATGACTGGCACCCGTAAGCCAACTGAAACCATTGTAGGTGTTGTCACTTTTGTAGTCACATTTGCTCTTACCTTTTTCAGCGAGATTGTGCCTAAAGTATATGCTACCCAGCATAACCTGAGCGTGGCGCGAAGAGTTGGTTCTCTTTGGAAGACACTGCAAATCATTTGTCGGCCAATTTCTTGGATGCTGATTAGCATGAGTAAAATTGTAGAGCGAAGAATTGAAAAAAAAGGATACAGCACTACGGTGGCTGAGTTGAACCAAGCTCTTGATCTGACTACAGAAAACAGTAACACCACTGAAGAAGAAAAAGATATTCTGAAAGGAATTGTAAATTTTGGCACCCTCACAGTAAAACAAGTGATGAAATCGCGGGTGGATATTTCGGCTGTAGAAGCAGATCTGGGATTTATCAAGTTGATGGAACAAGTTAATAAATCAGGATTCTCCCGCATCCCGGTTTACCGTGAAACCATCGATTCGATTGAAGGAATCCTTTACACAAAAGATTTACTTCCTTACCTGGATGAAAAAGAAGATTTCAGGTGGCAAAAATTATTGCGACAAGGATTTTTTGTGCCTGAAACCAAAAAACTTGATTCGCTGCTTAAGGATTTTCAGGCTAAGCATGTGCACATGGCTATTGTGGTAGACGAATACGGAGGAACCTCAGGACTGATTACACTCGAAGACCTGATTGAAGAAATCATAGGCGACATTCATGATGAGTTTGACGAGGTAAACCTTGGCTATAACAAAATTGACGACCGTACCTACGTTTTTGACGGCAAAACATCCATACATGATCTGTGCAAAACACTTGAGCTTGACCCGTCCTTTTTTGATGAGGTAAAAGGCGATAATGAATCACTCGGTGGGTTGATTTTAGAACTGAATAACAGTATGCCCAAGGCAGGCGACCAAATTACGTTTGACCGGTTTCGGTTTACAATACAGAATGTGGATCAAAAACGAATCACCCGTGTGCGAGTAACGGTGCAAGAAGAAGCAGTGAGTAATGAGGAATAAAAAAAAAATCGGTAACAAGCGGTTAACAACAAGCAGATATATTAAATTTATCCTATACGGCCTATTGCCCACAGTCTGTTGCTTGTTAAGTTGTTCAGCCGACTACCAACCCAAGCCGAAAGGTTATAACCGATTGATTCTTCCAAAAGAAGAATACCGGGCATTGCCCGATACCCTTCCTTATCAGTTTGAATATTCAAAGGCAGCCAGGTTGCTGAAAGATACTTCGTGGATTGCCGAGCGGCACTGGGTTGAAATTTATTACCCCGAACTGAAAGCCAACATTCATGTTACCTACAAAAAACTGAACGGACGCGAATCGTTTTTAAAAGAATTGCTCAACGATGCCTATAATCTTACGAGCAAGCAGCAAATTAAGGCCAATGCCATTGACGAAATAATTACAAAAACCCCCCATGGCAAAACCGTAGTAATTGCCGAGATAGCAGGCGAAGTGCCCAGTCAATTTCAATTTACTATGACTGATTCATCTAAAAATTTTTTACGAGGTGCGCTTTATTTCAATACAAAAGTTCAGAATGATTCCCTCGCCCCGGCCATCGCGTTTATGAAAAATGAAACGCGGCATTTGATTAATACAGTGATGTGGAAAGCTAACTAATCAATTTTCAAGTAGTCGGGTAGTCAATTTTACTGAAACGATTTTCTAATTTGCACATTAGCTAATTGATAATTGACCCTTGTCTAATTTTTTCGAAACATCCATTGAGTTTCTCAAAGGCGTTGGGCCTCAGCGCGCAGCATTACTTCAAAAGGAACTGAAGATTTTTTCTTTCGGTGACCTGATCCAACATTACCCGTTCCGCTACGAAGACCGCACCCGGTTTTACGCCATCAAAGAAATTGACGATGCAATGCCTTACGTGCAGGTCAAGGGAAAATTCACCGATTTTGAGATTGTCGGAGCGCGTCATAAAAAAAGACTAATCGGGTATTTCACCGATGGTAAAAATGAAATGGAAATGGTTTGGTTTCAGCGCATAGAATGGGTAATGCAAAAAATCAAACCAAATGTAGAATATGTTGCTTTTGGTAAACCTACCCGATTTGGAAGCAAAATCAACATTGCCCATCCTGAAGTTGAGCCGGTCACTGAAAATAATTTGAAAGGAAATTCTTTCCAGCCAGTATATGCCATTACCGAAACACTTCGCAAAAGACACATCGACAGCCGGCTTATCAGTAAATTTCAACACGAGCTTATTAAATTGGCTGAGCCCCACATTCGCGAAACGTTGCCCGAATTTTTATTGAGGCAACATCATTTGCTTAATAAAAACGATGCATTAAAAAACATTCACTTTCCTAAAGTACAAGAGTCTTTATTGGCGGCACAACACCGGCTTAAATTTGAAGAGCTGTTTTACATTCAGCTCAGGCTGATTAAAATGAAACTGGTGCGGCAAGATAAATTTAAAGGACTAATCTTTAACGATGCATCTATCCTTACCCGTTTTTATAAAGAACACTTGCCGTTTGAGTTGACCGAAGCCCAGAAAAGGGTAATTCGCGAAATTTATACTGACCTGAAATCCGGAAAGCAAATGAGCCGCCTGCTGCAAGGAGATGTGGGAAGCGGTAAAACCATTGTAGCTTTCATTTGTATGCTACTGGTAATTGGTGGGGAGGCACAGGCTACTTTGATGGCACCTACTGAAATTCTGGCACAACAGCATTTTACTAGTCTGAAAAAATTTGCAGACAAAATGGACATTTCCATAGCCTTGCTTACCGGTTCAGTAAAAAAATCACAACGCAAACCTATTCATGAAGAATTACAAAATGGTAAGCTTAAAATTTTAATTGGCACACATGCTCTGCTGGAAGAAGAAGTAAAATTTAAAAACCTGGGGCTGGCGATCATTGATGAACAACATCGCTTTGGGGTAGCACAACGAAGTAAACTATGGCAGAAAAACACAGAAGTTTATCCGCACATGTTAGTCATGACGGCTACACCCATACCCCGCACGCTGGCCATGACACTCTACGGTGATTTGGAGATTTCAGTAATTGATGAATTACCCAAAGGAAGAAAACCCATAATAACCACGCATCAGTTTGACTCACAGCGATTAAAAGTAAATGGATTTATCCGTTCACAAATCAATTCAGGCCGGCAAATTTATGTAGTGTATCCGTTAATTGAGGAATCAGAGAAATTGGATTTAAAACACTTGATGGATGGCTACGAAAGTATGTCGCGCTCATTTCCTGATGTGGCCATCAGTATTGTACACGGCCAAATGAAATCCGAAGCAAAAGAGTTTGAAATGAAGCGTTTTGTAAAAGGCGAAACCAAAATTATGGTGGCCACTACGGTGATTGAGGTGGGCGTAGATGTGCCCAACGCCTCGGTGATGGTCATAGAAAGTGCCGAGCGCTTTGGGCTTTCACAATTACATCAACTACGCGGACGGGTAGGTCGTGGGGCAGAGCAATCGTATTGCATTTTAATGACCGGGGTTAAACTCGGAGCTGATACTAAAACCCGAATCGAAACCATGGTGCGCACCAACAACGGTTTTGAAATTGCCGAGACTGATTTAAAACTTCGGGGCCCTGGCGACTTGATGGGTACACAGCAAAGCGGAGCTCTGGATTTGCTGATAGCTGACCTGAGCAAAGACGGACAAATTCTTCAACAAGCACGCGAATCAGCGGTGGCTATTCTTACACAAGACCCTAATTTGGAAAACCCCCAGCATGCCGTTATCAAAGCACAGGTTCGCTCCTTGCGAAAGACAGTGGTGAACTGGAGCCGAATCAGTTGACGGGCTTTAATGTATCTTTAATCTAATCTCATAACTTTGGTAGCTTTTTTAAACGTGTCGTTATGCGATTAAATTTGTTGTTTGTCTTTTTGGTTTTGGTTCAGGTTGGCTTGGGGCAATCGGGTAATTATTTTCTTTCACATTATGCTCCCTCCGATGAGCGCATCAGTACGCTTACATTCGCCATCGCTCAAGATAACCGGGGCATTCTTTATTTCGCCAACCGAAGCGGCATATTGGAATTTGACGGACATTCGTGGGATCTGATCACCACACAAAACCCGGTCTATACGGTCGTCAATGCGCAACAACAAATTTATGCAGGAGGACTTCAGGGTTTTGGAAAAATAACCTGGGGGGCGGATAATACCAGAGCCTACCAATCTCTGTCGAACCAGCAACCTTTGGCAACTCAAATTTTTTCGAGCATATCATCCGGAGATAAAATTTATTTTGCTAATGATCGTGCCGTGTTTGTACTGTCGCCTAAGACAGACCAGGTAGAGGCTGTGATTAAATCGGAAGTAGCATTGAATGGGTTGCTCGAAATAACGGGGAAGCCCTATGTAAAAACAAGCAACGGATTGCTAAAGATTGAAGAAGGAAAACTAATAGCACCCTCATTTCCCTGGGCCGATGATTTATCGGTTGATTTTGCATCTACCCGCGAAGAACTAACCCTTTTGGTGGTTTCGGGCAGCCGACTCTTTTTGGCCAGCACCTCGGGGTTAAATGAAGTAAAAGTAACAGACAAGGAATACTTAGCCCGTAATGTTGTTGTTTCAGTGGCTTGGCTAAGCGATAATCTAGCCGCAGTGGGTACCCTTCGCGGAGGCGTAGTATTTATTAACCCCTCAACCGGTGCTACCCTGGAAATTACCAACTACTACTCAGGCTTACCGGATAACGAAGTATATGCCATGCACGTAGACCATAACCAAGGATTATGGGTAGCACATGACTATGGGTTTACACGCATCGCGCCAACACTTCCATTTCGGTCATATAGCCACTATGCGGGCTTGGAGGGGAACTTGCTCTGCACCAAAACATTTCAGGGTCAACTCTATGTCGGCACAACACTGGGGTTGTTTGTTTTGATGAAGCAAGACCTTATCGAAGATATTAATACAACACCGGCACAGTCAGCCAATGAAAATAAAAAACGAAAAGGATTTTTTTCTTTTTTAAAAAAGAAAGCAAGTGAGACTGAAAAAAAACCTTCTGACCTCAAGCAAATAGTTAAGGCATCATACATCTACAAGCGAGTAAGCGGAGTTGAGGGTAAGGTATTGCAATTGCTTGAAACGGATAATCAATTATTGGCGGCAGGAAATTTTGGGATTGTTTCAGTAAATGGGATGAAAGCCACTTTTATTACGCAAACACCAATCCGGTTTGTATTCAAATCGTCATCCATTTCGCAATTACTGGCCAGCACACAAGAAGATGAAATAAAAACATTTACACCCGTTAAAGAGAATTGGAAAGAAACCCAGCTACTCGATACATTGAATGAATACGTCAGCTATATTTTTGAAGATAAACTGGAGAACATCTGGCTGTGCGGACGAACCCAAGCCATAAAAATTGAAACGGTAGACGGAGCCATCACTTCGGTAGAACGGGTTCCTTTTTCAAACCCCACCGTTGATGAAAGCATGGGGCTTGCCTATGGAAGCGAAGTGTATATGGCTACAGGCGGGAGTTTTCACCGGTACGATTCAAAAGAAAATACTTTTAAAAAATACGACTCCCTGCCAAGCACGAAAAAATATTTTGCTTCTTCAGGATATTTTTGGTTTTACGATGGTCACCATTGGAATACCGTTGATAAACGAATGCAGGCCGCATTGCGGTTGGAGTGGCTTGGGGTGTTTCCCAACATCCGTTTTATAGCTCATGCTGATCAGGAAAACCTATGGGTAATAACCGCTAACAATGAGTTGTACAAATTTTTCCCGTCTTCTGCCCCCAAGCAACAAAATAACTATCCACTTTTTTTACGACAGGTACACGGACAGCTGAATAAATTTTTGCCAAGCCGGTCAATTAAAATCAGCCAGTTAGAGTCAGCCATTTCATTTGAATTTATTCAACCCTACTATTTGAGTACACGGGCTGTAGAGTACCGTTACCGGGTTAAAGGCCGAAGCGACTGGACAAATTGGGAGACCTCCAATAACCTGGTTAATTTTTCTTATCTGCCTTCAGGCAAATTTCGAATAGAAGTACAGACGCGCGACTTGCTGGGTAAAATTTCAGCAGCAGATGAGGTAACGATGGAAGTGATGCCTCCCTATTGGAGGCAGTCGTGGTTTTATTTGATGGAAGTAATTTTTTTTGGCGCCATGGTTTTTCTTTCCATCCGGTTAAGTTATGGTAATCCTAAGTACCGGGTGGTCAGTCAACTTCTTTCATTGATAACCATTGTAATGGTTATTCAATTGGTGCAGGCTGCAGCGAGCGCGCAGTTAGTTGCTACGAATTCTCCCGTACTTGATTTTTTTGTACAAGTAGGCATAGCACTACTGATATTACCCGTAGAGAATTATTTACGAAAATTCATGACCCGGTCGCGCAGAGCTGAGGCCAGAGCCTAACGGTGGTAGTATGGCCAGTAAGGGATTGCCGAGCGACATTCCTATCAACCGAAACGAAAGATTGATGCGGGTGATAACCTTCGCATACCTCTGAAACCCTTATTGGCTATACTGCGTGTTATGCAAAGTTATTTTTTAATTCTAAATACAATATATTCTGTCAAATCAGGTTTTCCAGGTGAAATTCTTAGTTCGCTTTAATCATTATTAAATTCCATAATTGTTGAAACAAATGTATTGTTATTGCAAATAGGTCTTTTAGAGAGAGCATTCATAATAGTCCCCAAAGTAATGTGCGTATTATTTAATATTATGTTTTTCATTGATTCAAATCTTTCATCTGAGAAACTTATAGATTCAGGAATTGAACCATATAATGCTTTTAAATAAGCTAAAAAGGCAGGGTGATAAGAATTATTTGTAAGCGGCCTATTGGCATGGAAAGTATAATTCTTCGTTGTATCTGGCCAATATTCTGTAACCAAGTCAGAAGCACATTCTAACGATACTACATTATGCTTTGAGCCAACAATGTAATTCTGACCAGAGGCATGTTTAATAGTTCTAATAAAATTCATAGCTTCTTCAAATGAGGTTTTTTCTAAAACGCTCCTTGCAATGCAGCATACAGGCAATCCATTAAGAGAACTCTTTAAGTCAGATAAAGTATTCTCTGTAATACCGATATTTTTATTCAGTCCATTTGCTCCAATGTATCCGGCAAAAGTTGTCACTAACTTTCTCGAATTGGAATTTTTATCTTTTATATCTAAAAGAATTTCAAAACCATGATAAAATGGTGCAATGTCTATGTTTTGAGCAATAAAATTTGAACTTCCATTTTTTTTATAATTGTTTATCCCAACTGAAGTACAGTGATGAGGTATATTTATTAGTCGTTCATTTGTCCATATCTCATCAATGAGCTGAAACGCAAATATGGTATTAAAATCTATTCCAGAGCCGGCACTAATACCTTTAATCTCTTCCAATAAATCCGGTGTCCATTTTTTAATAGCAGGAATATAATCGGTTGAATCGAGAAATACTTTAATAAATATATCAGCAGATAGTTGATAATTTTTTTCAATGTCTTTTTTCCATAGTCCAACTAATTCAACAATCTTTTCTTTCATTATCTTGCCGTGATCAAATCCATTTTCATACGGTGTACCACTTAAATGTAAAATTGGCAAATTTGAATAAGTTGTATCAAGTATCGAATCTCGCTTTGTCTCAATTCCAAAACTTTCTAATACATTAAAAAGCATTAAAGCGAAAACTGTCAATAAGATTGTAATTTTCTTTTTCATGTACTTACGCCCAAATTGAGATTACTACCCACAGAGCGTTTTTATAATTTTGCATAACACAGGCTTAAACATCACAAATGGTTATACCTTGTTTTAGTGAGGCTAACTTATCGTTTTTCGAGGGAATAAATTCTTGTGCGACATAACCCGTGAACCCTGTTTTTACAATGGCCCGCATAATAGCAGCATAGTTTAGTTCTTGGGTGTCGTCTATTTCGTTGCGACCGGGTACACCGCCCGTGTGAAAATGCGAAATGTATTTAATGTATTTGCGAATGGTGGCAATCACATCACCTTCCATGATCTGCATGTGATAAATATCGTAAAGTAATTTAAAATTTTCTGAACCTAATTTTTCACAGAGCCTTACTCCCCACTCGGTATGGTTACACTGATAATCTTTATGATCTACTTTGCTGTTGAGCAACTCCATGCTTACAGTCATATTGTATTTGGCAGCTACTTTCATAACAGGATCTAAACCACGTGCACAATTTTCCAGGCCCTGCTCAGAAGTAAGGCCGTTGGTGCTGCCACTGAAGCAGATTACATTTTTTAGGCCTGCATTGGCAGCTAGGGGAATACCCTCAGAATATCCTTTTAATAATTTTCCATGCAATGAAACATCATTGAATCCCTTGGTCAAACTTGGTTCGCAAGCATAAGCCATGGCACACGTGAGTCCGTATTTACTGGCGGTTGCCCATTGAGTAGAATTAAGCAAGTCAATGGATTTAATGCCCATTTCTTTTGAGGCCTCACATAGCTTTTCGAGGGGAAGATCGCTGTAGCACCACTGGCATACGCTGTGGTTGATGTGTCCTTTCAAATCTGTGGGCAAGGCATTCATTGATTTAGCAATCTGCGGTAAAGCAACTGAGCCAAGAGCTGTAGAAGCAATAGTTTTAAGAGCTTGTTTTCGGTTCATAAATTTATTTCTCTTGTCGGTAAATTACTCCGTCTTTCATTACAAATTTAATTTTTCTCAGGTCAGAAATATTTTTTGAAGGGTCTCCTGTAACAACAACTATGTCTGCTTTGAGTCCCTCCTTAAGAAAACCCAATTCTTTGTCGAGGTGAAAGGCCTTTGCATTTACACTTGTTGCAGCCTTTAGCGCATTCATTACAGGCAAACCGTATTCTACCATTAGCTCTATTTCAAGAACATTTTCACCGTGCGGAAAAACACCCACATCGCCCCCGGCCAAAATGGTTACGCCCGATTGAAGGGCGAGTTTGAAACTTTCTTTTTTCTTTTTGATTTTTTCAGGATCGGGATCAATTCCTTTTTTCCATCCTTTGTATTGTGAAATAGCTTCACCGGCAGCCAGGGTTGGACAAAGAGCTACGTTGTTTTCTTTCATCAATTGAAAAATTTCTTGTGTTCCCTCATCACCATGCTCAATTGTTTCAATGCCGGCTAAAATAGACCTGCGCATTCCCTCGGCCGTAGAAGTATGAGCAATAACAGGCCGCCCGCTGCTCTTGGCGGTTTCTACAATTAACTTTAATTCCTCAACTGAAAAAGTAGGAGCCGGGTTATCCTCTTTGCCCCAACGGTAATCGGCATAAACTTTTACCACATCAGCACCGTTGCCAATTTGATTGCGGGTTACTTTGATGAGGGTATTTCCATCGGCTTCTTCCGCACCTTTCATAATGGTCATGTCAGTGTCAAAGCCCTTGGGGCCATAAGAACCGGTTGCCACAATTGCCCGGCCGGCAACAATCATTCTTGGCCCGATGACGATTCCGTGGTTGATTGCTTTTTTCAATTCGACATCGGCATACCCTGCACCTTCTGAACCCAGATCGCGCACGGTGGTAAAGCCCGCCAGCAGTGTATTTTTTGCATGAATGGTTGCCCGCACAATCCGATAAGCATCGCTTTCTTTCATCACCTGATCGTCCCACGAAGTTTCATTATAAGGATGCAACAATAAATGCGAATGGCCCTCGATCAATCCCGGCAAAATTGTGGAGTTGTGGTAATTGATTTTTACTGCACCCGTGGGGATTTTGATTTGATCAACAGGCCCCACCGAAATGATTTTATTTCCGTTAGTTAAAATGGCCCAACCTGTGTGCAGGGTTTCGCCATCAAACAGACGATCGGCTGTAAGAAAATAAATTTGAGCGGAGACGAAATGAAACTGAATCAAAAAGACAAGAGAGAAAAATATTTTCATCATACGGATTTATTACAATCAAGATAACGCAAATACAAAGACAAAACAAAACCCTTTCTGTTGAGAAAGGGTTTATGGTTAACTTAGTTCAAACAACTCTTAAATAGCCTTAACAGCAGCTTCGTAGTTGGGCTCTTCACCGATCTGTGGAACAAGCTGTGTATATTTTATTTTTCCGTGAGAGTCAATCACCACAATGGCTCGGGCAAATAAGCCGGCAAATGAGGAGTCAGTCAGCTCTACGCCATAGGCTTTTCCAAAACCCCTGCCTCTGAAATCGGAAAGCATCACAACCTTGTCGAGGCCTTCGGCTCCACCGAAGCGTTTCTGTGCAAAGGGTAAATCTTTAGACACGCACACCACAACGGTATCAGGTAAAGACGCGGCATATTTATTGAATTCGCGCACAGATGCCGCACACACACTGGTATCGACACTTGGAAAAATATTCAATACAATGCTTTTACCGGCATAATCTTTCAATCCTTTGTCACTCATGTCATTGGCAGTGAGGGTAAAATCAGGAGCAGTACTTCCTACAGCAGGAAGATTGCCGATCAGGTTAGTGGTGTTGGGGCCGAGTTTGGTTTGTGAATGGGTCATGATAGTTACGGGTTAAAATTTAATTACTAACTGTGCAGTGAATTGAGGTGAAGCCAATTAAGTACAGAGTCAACCTTTACTGAGTCATTGCATAACAAGGTAACAACAAAGATATAATCGTGGTTCCATTTTGGTGAGAGTGAGTAGAGGCTGTACTATGTCAACTTTTGTTCTAATAATTTGTAGTGAACTGTATTCCGGTTTACTGTAAGCCGGACTAATATGTTTCGTGCCTTTTCTTTGTCGATTTGCCCGAATACGTCATGCGCGCTGCTCAATAAACTATTAAAAATTACATCATGTGTAGCAGGGTCAGCTAGAAGATTTTCATAAACAAGGTTCTTTAAATCAAAGGGTACCGGCCCGGCAACCTCTATTAATCGCAGCAAGGATTTCTGGCCAGTAGAATTACGCACTAGTCCTTGCCAAGCCTCTCTTACGGTTGCTTCGTCTTCAAAAAAATCAGCCCACAATACGTAGCCAACCGGATCGGCATAATAATTTTCTGAAACCAAATAGCCCGTGAAGTGTTTCCATATCATTTCCTTTTCAGATGAGCCTGAAATTTTTTTGTTTTTTATGCCATGGTAAAAAGGAATTAAGAAATGATAATAACTCGGAAACAGTTCAAAGAGGTTAAATCCTAAAGGTATTATTTGGGAATAAGCCATTGATGAATGCCAAACCGTATCAGAAAGTGAATCAAACAAGTTCCATATTTGGGGTGATAGTTGCTTGGGTGCATCCGCTTTTCCACAGTCAATTGAAAACTCCCGGGCTTCGTAGCTGAGGTTGTCAATTTCAGTTTGGCTTAGTTGATGGGCAGATACTATTTCGCTGAGGGTCTGCATTAGTTGGGGCTACTGCTTTTGAAATAAAAACTCACGAGGCAACCACTTCCTCTTCTCGTACTATTTCAAGTCCCGCATCTTGCATAGAATTAAAGCCACCATAAATATTGGTAAGGTTAGTAAATCCGTCTTTTTTCATCAGTGAGATGGCCACCATAGAGCGATAGCCGCCACCACAATGAACAAGGTATGGTTTTGATTTGGCCAGGTGAGAATAATTCTTAGGCATGTCGGCCAGGGGTAGAAGCGAAGCATTTTTTACATGACCGATTTTCCATTCGCTGGGTTTGCGCACATCAATCACTTCTATTCCTTTGCTGATCTCGGCTTTCATCTGTTCAGGCTGAATAGAACGAATAGTATCTAATGAATTTTTCCATGATTTCACCCCTCCTTGCAAATACCCGAGCACATTTTCATAGCCCACGCGAGCCAGGCGCAATACTGACTCATGTTCTTTGCCCTCATCGGTAATCAAAACCATAGGCTGATTGATGTTAATTAATGTGCCCACCCACACGGCATACGAGCCATTCAGCCCGATGTTGATGGAGCCAGGCACAAATCCTTTTTCAAAATCATCGGCATTGCGCGTATCAAGAATTAATGCTCCGTTTTGGATCGCTTCAGCAAACTGATCGGCACGCAGTGCCCGGTTGTTTTTCTTTACTACCTCATCAATGGAGTCATACCCATCTTTATTGATGCGGGCATCTTCAAAAAAATATCGCGGGGGTGGCTGAATGCCTTCAGTCACTTCGCTAACAAATTGCTGGCGTGATGTGGCTTTGAGTGCATAGTTGAATTTCTTCTGATCACCAATGGTTGAAAATGTTTCTTTGCCTATGTTTTTTCCGCACGCTGAACCGGGGCCGTGAGCGGGGTAAACAATTACGTCATCGCCCAGGGTTTTGATTTTAGTATTGAGCGAGTCATAAAGCATACTGGCTAAATCTTCGCGGCTTATTTTTCCGTCCAGCAAATCAGGCCGTCCCACGTCACCTACAAATAACGTGTCGCCCGTAAAAACCGCGTGTTCTTTTCCGGTTTCATCAAACAGCAAAAAACAAGTTGACTCCGGGGTATGGCCGGGGGTGTGCAAGGCTTTAATTTTTAGTTTGCCTAATGAAAAAATTTCTCCGTCAAAAGCATTGTGCACTTCGTATTTTGTTTCGGCCATTGGCCCGTAAATAATTTTTGCTCCTGTTTTTTTTGCCAGGTCGATGTGGCCACTGACAAAGTCGGCATGAAAATGTGTTTCAAAGATAAAATTGATGCGTGCGCCTCTCTTCCTTGCCAACTCCAGGTATGGCTCAGTTTCGCGGATGGGATCAATTACGGCTGCGATGCCATCGGATTCAATGTAGTAAGCAGCCTCAGCAAGGCAATTGGTATAAAGTTGTTCAATGTACATAGTGATTGAAGTTCTGTAGTGTAACTTAACAAAGGTCTGAAAAATTCCATTCTCTTAATAAATCGTTAACCACGATGGTAGCGAGCCGGCCCAGTTGGTATCTGAGCCAAGTATCAGACTCCGGGGGTACGCGGTGTATTTTTTGGTGATGGAGTTGCCACTTTATCCGTATAATATTTTCAGATAGAGAATTCACCTGATACCTTTGTACGATGAGATCAGTGCTGACACATGTGCTTTTATTGTGGGTTGTGATTGCCTCAGCGGCCGATTACCAACCTTTTCAAGAAAAGGGAAAGATGGGGATTAAAGATTCAAAAGGCACAGTGATCATACCTCCCCAATTTGATGCGCTGGGTTGGTCAGACGGCAGTTTTTCTGTGGTGGGTGATGTAACGGGATATCGCCAAAACAATTTGTGGGGAATAATTAACCTAAAAAAAGTGACCGTTGCCAAACCAGAGTTTGAATCGCTGGTGTATGCTTCGGGAGATTTTTTGATTGCCAGAAAAAAAATTGATGCGGTTCACCTCATGTCCGGAGGCATTAACTTAAGTGGCGAAATAAAAATTCCATTTGTATATGATGGCATTCTCGTGCAGGGACTCCGTGCCATTGTCTTCAATCTGAAAAAATCACATTATGAATACGGACTGATCGACTTGGCCAATCGCCCGGTTATTCCGATGAAGTACAAAAATATATGGCCGTTAGGAACATTGCGCTATGCCGTTGAAAATACCCAAAACAAAATTGCCCTCTTTTCGGAAGCCGGAAATGCCATTACCGATTTTTCTATAGACAGTATTTCGCCCTATTATAAAAATTACGCCAAAGTTTATCAAAGCAGTTTGCAGGGGCTGATCGATCGCGAAGGCACACTAAAACTTGAAATCAAATATGCGGCCATTTCCATTTTACCGAATGGGAAGATAAAAGCTCGCCTGCCTTCGCAATGGTTTTATGTCAATGAAAAAAATGAAGAACAACAAAAAATATTGGCAGATGAGTTAAAATTGAATAGAAAGAATCTGTTAATAAAGCGAGGTCGCTTTTGGGGGTTACTGGACCACAACCAAAATGAAATAATCAGCCCACAATACGAGGGGCTGGAAGAATTTTCAACCGATTCATTCATTGCCACAAAAAATGGGAAATGCGGACTAATCACAGCAGATAAAATCATTATTCCGTTTTTATATGATTCAGTTAAAACCTGCGCAAACAAATTAAAATTATTTACCCGCGGTATTGGCTGGCAACTGGCCGATGAGCAAGGAAAAATAATAAGCGAACGATACTACCAGCAACTCCTCCCGGCCGGTGAAAATCTATTCTGCGCACAGAGCCGTAACTATTGGGGGGTGCTGAATGCCAGCGGAAGAGAGATGATTCATTGTGTTTTGGATTCGCTGTTCAGCCATCGGGGCGAAGTGTGGTTAGTAAAATTTAAAAATAAATACGGCCTGATCAATACCAATGAAGACTGGCTTGTGCCTCCGCAAGATTTTCCGTTGCAGCTTATTAACTCAACTTGTTATTTAGAAAAACAGCCCACCAATTTCCTGATAAAATTAATTTCGGGCGAAATCATCTACTTCAGCCCCAACCCTTTGATTTTCGAAAATAACTTTTTCAGAGAAACCCTGCCGAACGGATCAGAGAAAACTATCAGTTACTCGGGTCAAATTGTAAACCAGTTGGATGTATCCGATAGTGCCATTCGTTATTTTTCTGAAAGTGAAGGTTTCCGGGGCTTTATGAAAGATGGACACTACGGTTTTATCGATCAAAAAGGAAAATTGCGAATAGCTAATCGCTATGACAGCATTGGCGAATTTCACGAAGGCCTTGCCGCGATGAAGCTGATTGGCAAATGGGGATTTGTAGACAGGGATGACCATATCGCCATCAACCCGAATTATGACGAGCCAAGTAACTTTATAGAAGGCAGAGCGATTGTTTCGAGAAATAAAAAAAAGGGCATGATTGACACGAATGGAAAAGTAGTGCTGCCTTTTAGGTACAATCGCATCACACGCAAACCAAACAATCATTTTTTGCTTGAGTCAGATAATAAATTAGGATTGGCAAACTCCACAGGAGCTGTGCTGATCGAACCACGTTTTGATATTTTGAAAGAGGCAGGCAAGGGTACGCAGATTGCTTGTGCCGACAAAAAATGCGGAACCGTATCAGATGAAGGACTAAACCTTATTCCGATGATGTACGAACAGATTATTTACAACATCGAAACAAAATTATTTTTGGCTGAGAAAAAATCAGAATGGGAAGAAATGCAACTGCAGTAGTTACCGGGTTACCAACACAACCAGTTCATTTTCAACCCCCCAATCTTTGGCAAGTTTGAGCATGGCCGTAGCCTCCATTTCAGTAACATAGCCTTTCAAATTGTTGGCATCCCACACCATGTTGATCAACTCAACACGTTTTTGCCGGGGATAGTCGCCAATGATTTCATTGAGATAAGTGCGGGCACGTTCAAATGCTGTGATATAATCTTTAGCAATGAAATCCAATGACCAGGCCAACGCGTTGACAGCGTCTAACCTTTTAGAAGTGTCTTCAAGGTCTTGTCGCTCCAGGTCATCCAGCCCGTGATAATGGAAGATGACAGACTTGAGTAACATGTATACCTTTTTTTCTTCTTCGGTCATGTTCAAATTTAAACTTATTCTTCGATAAATAAATCAGCCGCTATCTTGTCGGCTACTAACTTGCCCGCTGGGGTGAGCAGCAAATGGTGGTTGGTCAATCTCAGAAGATCAAGGTGGTAAAACCGCTTCAACTCATTTTGTGCAGAAGAGGGGAGGTCATATTGATATTTTTCGTATAAAAAATTCAAGTCACAGCCGGCAGCCGTGCGCAGTGAAGTCATGATATACTCATTGATAGTGTTGGTGTGGCTGAGCATTTCTACTTCACACGGAATTTTCCCTAGGCTCAGTGACCGGATGTACTCCCAGTTGTTTTTTATATTGAATTGTCTGGAAACCAAGTTAAATGAATGGGCACTTGGCCCAACCCCTAAATATTTTTTTTGTTTCCAATAATTGCTGTTATGGCGTGAGTAAAACCCTGGTTTGGCAAAATTTGAAATTTCATATTGCTCAAAATCATGTTGAGAGAGCAACGTCATTAAAATTTCCATTTGCCTGGCTGCAACATCATCGCTCTGAGCAACCAACTTCCCTTTTTTCTTCCAGTTGCCAAATACCGTTTTTTCTTCAATAGTAAGAGAGTAACAGGAGATGTGTTGGGGCGCTAACGCAATGGCCTGCTGAATGTTTTTTATCCATTGCTCATCGGTTTGCCCCGGAATGGCAAAGATCAGGTCGATACTAATGTTTGTAAAACCGAGTTCATGTGCCTGCCTAACTGAACAAAGTGCGTCATAACCAGAATGAGCCCGGTTTAAATACTTAAGCACAGAGTCATCAAAAGATTGGATGCCTATACTTAGCCGGTTGATGCCCACCTTCTTAAAAACAGAAAGGTTTTGCAGCGAAAGATCATCGGGGTTTGCTTCGAGAGTGATTTCAGGTAAACCCTCAAGCCTAAAATTATTTTGGATAGCATTAAAAACCTGATGTAGCTCTTTTTCATCCATCAAAGAGGGAGTGCCGCCACCAAAGTAGATAGTTTCAACAGGTTCTGAACTCAGGTATTCTTTTTGTAAAGCCAGTTCTTCGCATATTGCTTCTACAAGCTTGCCTTTATTTTCCAATTGTGTAGAAAAATGAAAGTCGCAATAGTAACAGGCTTGCTTGCAAAAAGGAAAATGAATGTAGATACCGGCCATAACTCAACTGAGCCGCAAAGTTGAAGAAGTTTATCAATACCTTTGAGGCATTGATCATGAAGCTGTCTTATTTTTTTTTGATTCTCGTTCTTCTGGTGCCAGGGTGTAGCTATCCACAACAGAATAACGGCTTTCGTTCAGTAAAAGACCTTAAACCAACCTGGCAAATGTTTAAGGAGGGGGGCTTGGTTGATTTTGACGGAAGCCCGCAACGAGTAGTTCACTTCTCTGTTGACCTGCGCACAACAACGAGGCAAGTTATCCGGCTGGCCTCAAGTCATAAGATTTTCCTTTTTCTTAATTCAAAATACAGTAATCAATCACATCAAATATTACTGAATTGCGACAGTCTGAGAAAAAGTGGATTAGACAAGATATTGATCAGTGTGTTTCAAGAAAGTAAAATTACAGACCTTACCACGGAGTTGGTTTCAAAAGAAGCGGAAGACAAACTAGCCAATACTTTGCGGCCTTCATCGGCCTATTCTGATTTTCTGATCATTGCCTCAATCATACTTATCATTTTTTTCACCTCATTGGTAAGAACAAACCCTCAACTTACGTTCGATTATTTGAATGTGACCAAACTGTTTTATTTCATCGGACAAGATGAAACCCCCAACCTGCTGCGCATTACTTCCAGTGTAAATTTGCTCTTTTATTTTTTTTGCAGCCTCATGGCTTCTCTGGCACTAATTACCACAGCCCACCACACTACTCAAGTTGGTTGGAGCAACTACTTTGATTCGCACACCATGCCCGGGTATTTGCAAAACTGGCTGGTTTATTCATTGGTTATTTTAGGGATGTTGCTTGCCAAACTGATTCTTGAAATAGTTATTGCACGGCTTTTTAACTGGAAAGACATTACAGGCTTTCAGTTTTTCAACTTTGTACGGATACTTTTAGTTTCGCTGATGGCATTGGCAGGCTTAATAGTGGTTGCTTTTTCTTTGGGAGTCGCAATTAACTACCGCACGGTGCTGTATGGAGGCTGCATTTTGCTTTTGACAGGATCAATTATAATCTTCTTAAAATTATTGAGGCGGGCACCGTTCAACTCTTTCCATTTATTTTTTTACCTTTGTGCCACTGAAATTTTTCCATTGATGGTTTTAGTTAAAGTGCTATTGTTTTAAGTCCCGAACCGCTACGTGCAGATATGACTGAAACAACTACTGACAGGATGCGCAAAGTAAAAAGCATCTTGGTCACCCAGGAAGCCCCGGCAGACGTTAACTCTCCTTATTTAAAATTGGCTGAAAAGTTCAATGTAAAAATTGATTTTAGGCCATTTATACAAGTAGAGCCCATTGGCGCAAAAGAATTTCGCAAGCAACGCGTAGAAATTTTGCAGCACACGGCAATCATTTTTACAAGCCGCAATGCGGTAGATCATTTTTTCACGCTGTGCATCGAACTGAAAATTGAAATGCCCGCAGATACAAAATATTTTTGCATTTCAGACCAGACATCCAACTACCTGCAGAAGTACATTGTGATTCGCAAAAGAAAAATTTTTTCCGGGCTGAAAGACACTAAAGACCTTTTAGAAATCTTGAAAAAACACAAAAATGAAAAATTTTTGTACCCCTGTTCAGATATTCGCAAAAACGACATCCCCGATTTTCTGAAAGAAAATGGGTTCACCTACACTGAGGCAATTATTAACCGCACGGTAGCCGCCAATTTAAGTGACCTGAAAAATGTGTATTACGATGTGCTGGCATTCTTCAGCCCATCAGGAGTCAATTCGCTGATGATTAACTTTCCTGATTTCAAACAAAACAGCACACGGTTGGCCGCCTTTGGCCCCACCACGGCAAAGGCCGTGAAAGACAATGGGTTTATTTTAGACATTGAAGCACCGCTGCCCAATGCACCATCAATGGCTGGCGCCCTAGAGTTATACATTAAGAAAGTAAACGGAATTAAATAACTGTTTCTCGGTTACGTTTTTACCTAGAATTGGATTTTATTACACTTTAATTACATTCGAAGAAAAGTGTTGAAATAATTGGCCTATCTTTAACCCTCGGTATTTTTTTAACCTTATGCGCAAACTACTTTTAGCGAGCATAGCAATAATGGCAAGGGCAAGTTTGCTCTTTGCCCAGCAAGACCCGCAGTTTACGCAATACATGTTTAATAACCTGTATTACAATCCGGGTTTTTCAGGGGTGGAAGGTGTGACTAAAATGACAGCACTTCACAGAAGCCAATGGCTTGGGTACTCTCCCACTTATGGAGACGGAGGGGCCCCCACCACACAATTGATCACGTTTACCACTCCGATTTATAAACTGAACAGTGGATTTGGATCATTTATCGCACACGATAATCTGGCTAATTTTAATAATCTTGAAGCACAGGCATCGTATGCCTATCACTTGGGTATAAAAAACAGTAAACTTAGTTTTGGCTTACGAGCAGGAATATTTTCGCAAACGATTAACTCAAACTATTATCGCTCAGTAGATCCTGAGTCTTTTGAAAACCAAGGATCCCTTACGCAGATCAAGCCGGATATGGCAGCAGGTGTTTTTTGGAAAAAAGAAAAATTTTATGCCGGTGTGGGTTTTGATCATTTGACCCGCGGGTCTTTTAACTTTGGCAAAGGAATAAGCAATTCTCTTCAAACACACTCATACATTACCGGAGGATATACCCACGAAGTCAATTTTGACTTGAAATTCCTCTTCACTACGTTAGTTCAAACTGATTTTACAAAAACAACCATCAACCTGAGCGCCATTGCATACCTGAAGGAAACCATGTGGGGAGGTCTGTCATTCCGCCAGGGAGATGCGGCCATATTGATGTTGGGGTATAGTTTTTTGAAAGACAAATCAATGAAACTGGGTTACGCGCTCGATTATATTATTAAAGGTCAAGCCGCTAAGCAGCCTACATCACACGAGTTTATGCTAATGTATGAACTCCCCACCAGCCCAGGCGCGGGTAAAAAGATAGTGCGGACACCGCGATACAGGCACTAAACCAAAATATTTTTGCGTTTTTATAAGATTTTTGTTCAATTTGCTATTCTGTATTTTTAAAAAAGAACAAAAAAAGAATAACTTTCGATTCTGTTCGTTTACTGAGAAGCGAAAATTTTATTTAATTTGACTCTATGGAAAAAATCTTGAATCGTAAAACTCTATACGGATTCTTAATCGTGCTGTGTGGGGTAATGGTAACCTCGTGCGGCCTTCTCGGGATAGGAAAGAAAAAAGGAGGAGGAGACTCACAGGGAGAATTGGTGGGTCAATCTACCATTGAAAGAAGACCGGGGTGGGCTCAGGTTATTCCTTACGGAATGGTTCCAATACCAGCCGGTACATTTCACATGGGGCAAGCAGACGAAGATCCGGCCTCCACTCAAATCAACTTTAATAAAGAAGTTACGATCGGTCCGTTTTTCATGGACGAAACAGAAATTACAAACGATGAATACCTTCAGTTTACGACCTCTTATTTAAGCGGTCAAGGCGCTCCGCCAGAAATGCCGCAAGTTCCATTACAAGATTTCAAGAAAAAATATTATCCAGATACAACAGTTTGGATGAGAGACTTTACCCACCACATGGGCGATCCATTGGTAGATTATTATTGGCAGCATCCCGGCTATAAAGATTACCCCGTAGTAGGAATCAACTGGGAAGCAGCTCGTTTTTTTGGAGAATGGAGAACAAAATTTTTGAACAACTGGAGACAAGTAAACGGAGGCCAGCCCCCCATGCCCAATTTCAGGCTACCGTCTGAAGCCGAGTGGGAATACGCAGCCCGTGGTGGCCGCCCGATGGCAAAATACCCTTGGGG
Organism: Bacteroidota bacterium; assembly: GCA_018266435.1. Taxonomy (GTDB): domain Bacteria; phylum Bacteroidota; class Bacteroidia; order Cytophagales; family Cyclobacteriaceae; genus ELB16-189. The sequence continues at coordinate 214,622 of JAFEAL010000003.1, forward strand.
GAACCCCTACATTCGCAATTCAAAAGGATGTATGCTGGCCAACTTCAAGCCGGGTCGGGGTAATTACTACGATGATGGATTTGCATATACTTCTCCTGTTGGAATTTATTTCCCCAATGATTACGGCTTAGTAGATATGGCAGGAAATGTTTCAGAATGGTGTTTAGATGACTTCTATCCAGCCTCCGTGCCCACCGTTTGGGATCTCAATCCTCAATTCATTGATAAAGCTGCTTATGATAAAGACGGAAAATCAAAAGAAAAATACAACGCCAGAAAAGTAATCCGAGGAGGGTCTTGGAAAGACGTGGCATATTTTTTGGAAACCGGAACACGCACGTATGAGTACAAAGATTCTACACGAGCATACATTGGATTTCGCTGCGCCATGACTAATTTGGGCAGATCTTCCGGTGCAGAGTTTCAATAATTAAAAAAACTTGACTTATATTTAAAAAAAAATCAGACTTAACTTAAATCCCTAATAACCATGGCAAAGAAAAAAGGCGGCTTCGCTACTCTACTTTATGAAACCATCATGCCCAAGATTTATGGCATTGGTGCATCTGTCGTTATTGTTGGTGCATTGTTTAAAATTTTGCACTTAACAGGTGCTAACCAAATGTTGTTTGTCGGCCTTTTAACAGAGGCGGTCATTTTCTTTTTAAGTGCATTTGAACCGAAGCACGCTGAAGTGGATTGGAGTAAAGTATATCCCGAATTGGCAGAAGACTTTGAAGGCCCCGCCACCCCCACAGCTACGCGTATTAGCAACAAACCTACCGGAGATTCTCCTCTGTTGAAAATTGACGAAATGCTTAAAACAGCCAAAGTAGATCAAAACTTATTAGACAACTTAGGAAAAGGGTTGACCAATTTAGCCACATCAGCTTCTCAAATGAGCAACTTATCCAATGCCGCAGTTGCCACTAATGAATATGCAAAAAATGTTCAGGCCGCTTCTTCAGCCCTGACAGAAATGAATAAATCTTATGGTGTGGCCATGGGTGCAGTTAAAGCAATGTCAGACGCATCTAAAGACACCAGCGAGTACCACAAGCAAGTGCAATTAATTACTAAAAATCTGGCGGCTTTAAATGTATCATATGAATCTGAATTGAAGGGAGCCGAATCTCATGCCAAAAACATGAACAAGTTCTATGAAAGTTTAACCGGAGCTATGCAGGGACTGTCAAAAGTAGGAGACAATACAGCGAAGTTCACCTCTGAACTAGGCACACTGACCAACAACCTTACTGCACTAAACAAGGTGTATGGCAGCATGTTGACCGCAATGAAAGGTCAGTAATAGATAGTGAGATAAATAAAGGTCGGATATTTTCACCTATAAAACTTAGATAACCATGGCAGGTGGTAAAGAAACCCCGAGGCAAAAGATGATAGGCATGATGTACTTAGTGCTCACCGCTCTGTTGGCGTTGAACGTAAGTAGTGCCATTCTCGAAAAATTTGCAATCGTAAATACAACTCTTGAAAACCTCGTAGATGAGGATAAAGAAAAAAACGAAGCAAAACTCTCAGCAATTGAAAGTTCAAAAAGTAATGAAGCAAAAGTACTGGATGCTATTGAGCGGGCAAAAAAAGTACGCGAATTGACCAAAGGTATGATTAGCTACTTAGATGTTTTGAAAAAAGAAATTAAGACCAGTGCTGATAAACAAATTCTTGAAGGAGAAGATTTGGTAGCGAACACCAACAATGCTGAAGAGGTGATGCTCAATGAGAACAAACCAACAGGTCCAGAATATGAGAAAAAGTTGAAAAGCTATGTTAAGGACCTGAATGGGATTATGAATTTGAAAAATCCTTTTGGAAAACTAAATAAAAAGGCTGAAGATTTTAAAGAATTTAGTGGCGACACTCATCAGACCAGTAAAAATTTCTTGGAATTTGCTTTTGAAGGAACTCCTACCATGGCGGCTGTAGCCATGATCAGTCAAATGCAAACCGAGGTACTTGAATATGAAGCAACAGCGTTAGACTCACTCAATAAAATTACAAAAGGTGTTGTTTATGAAGTAGATCAACTCGTTCCAATGGTACAAGCTGAGTCAAACACAGTTGTAGCCGGAGGAACTTATGAAGGTAATTTGTTTGTAGCCGGTGCCGCTTCAGGCGTGACGCCCGAAATGTTTATGGGAAACTCCCCCATAAAAGTGGAGGATACTGATTTTTCAGGAATAAAGATTAAAGCGGGTAAAATCAGCTTCAAAGCTGCGGCATCCAACTACGGACCAGATGGTGTGGCTAAGATGAGTTACACGGTAAAGATTAATTTACCGGGTAAACCCCTGCCACCTAAGGCAATTGACTATAAGGTGTTAAGACCGGTTGCAGTTTTTGGGTCGGCTGCATCAGCTACCCTTTACCGCGATTGCGGTACAGAAGTAAATGTTAGTATTCAGGGATTAACTGACTTATCGGGTCTTGACCTGAACATTCCTGCCGAACAAGGAAAAGCTTTTAAGTTGGCCCCCGGAAAGTTTGCAATTTTACCCACACGTGCACAGTGTAATGTTAATGTAATACTTAATGGACAGTCAATAGGCGTACAAAAATTTGAAACTCAGGATGTACCTATGCCTATTGCCAAACTGATGTCAGGGCCCAGCACCATTGATATTGCCAAGGGTGTTCCCGCAGGAACTGCCTCAATTCGTGTAGAGCCTGAAATTATTGATCAGATTTTTGCGAAGAATAATAACCGGGATAATAAATACTATGTATCCGGGTTGATCCTTCAGATTAACGGAGGTTCGCCAATCACAATAAGATCAGGTACAGTTCCGTTAAGCCAGTATAACCTTAGAAAAGGAGATAATATTTCGATTTCTCAGGTACAAGTACAACGCCCATCATACGATGGTTCGACTAAACAAGTGAATGGGTCGAAGATGAATGTTAACTGTAGAATTAATTAATCCATAATGAAGGCTGTCTCATTTATTTCTGTTTGGCTTTTAGTATCAGTAACTGCTTTTGCTCAGGATACTATTTCCAACCCTAACTCAATAGAAAAAATACCCTACTATGAGCAATTGTATCGCTTTAGGGTTAGTCGGGTTATTGATCTGAATGAGAAAGGCAACGCAGGGTTTAGTTCCCGCAAGTCGTCTATCGCGAAATTGATTATTGACCTATTGAGTGAAGGGAAACTGCATACATTTGGAAGCAATACAGGAGACCCTGCAGATTTTAGAGAGCCGGTAGCAGATACCACAGCACTGAACATGGGCACCAATTATGTTCGCTCACAAACACAAGGTGATTGGAGCGGTACCCGGGCGTATTTAGGTGGTGATATGGTTATTTACCCAGGAGATGATGGGGAGTCTCATGCGTTTCGTTTGCGTAATAACGTAGATGCACCGGCAAGAGGAGCATCACCCAACCCTAATCCATTAACTAATTCTGCCAATTGGGAAGATCTTGGTCCTATGAATGTCAGACTTAACTCACAGAATATTATTGGACTTGAGTTAATTGAAGATGTTGTTTTTGATAAAAGAAGATCCAGGTTATACTATGATATTTTAGCCTTGGGTATTGTGTTAGAAGATCCTAACAATGCAGCAGAAAAACTTGCTTACAGGTTTTACATTTCCTACAAAGAATTTACTAAAGAAGTAAAGAGAATTGCACACAGCAAAGATTTGGTTGAGCGGCAACGGGTTCTTTGGCAAAACAGATACAACCCCTCCGAAAGTAAAACCTTTATTGATGCATTTAAGTTAAGGCTTTTCCATGGTGTTATTAGAAAAGTAGAAAACCCGGATGATGCCACTATCCAGGCGATATATGCTAACAATGGTCGCTCTTTTTCTGAATCCGTGTTTGAGCGCTGGGAAACAGAAATGACTCTAATGGAGAAAGAGCATAATCTTTGGGAGTACTAATCTCGGTGAGCATACTGTACGAAGCGGCTTCTCAATCTTGAGAGGCCGTTTTTATTTATACCTCTTGTAGAAGCGTATTAAATACCACGTGCTTGTCTTTGAATTTGATACGGTGTTCTTCCATCAGTGTTTTGCCCTCGTGGTTAAGAAAATAAACGATCTTTTCTATTTCATGGCAATGATATTGGATATTGTAAGAAACAGAATTTTCGTCATCGTGGGTGAGCACTTTGTAAATTTTGTATCCAGAAAAAATGCCGAGTCCCATCACTCTTTCAAAAAACGATTGTTTCATCCACACCAACCATTCTTGTTCAATGTCCTTGTCAATGCCCACTGTAACGCTATACAGAAAATTCATGAGGATTGGGTTACGTAGTCTTGCAGGTAAGAGAAGTAGGGAGTCAACTTTCCATTTTTTGCAATCGTTGCGCGTTCTATTATTTTTTCATGATCCTCCCCCAGTAAAGGCCTGATGATTTTGTCGATTAGATCACGACCAAATTCTTCGGAGGCACTGCGTGGGAGCTCGCATGGCAAGTTATCAACTGCCATCACCGTGATAAAATTTTCGTGCGAAAAAGAAGGTTCTGTCGTTCCTTTGGCAGGATTGTAGTCGTAAATTGGATCGGGTATGGAAGTCGGTCTTTGAGTGCATGGAATAGAGCCATCTATGTCACAGGTGATATCAGCAACAATTTTTATTTTGAAGTCAATGGATTTCATGTCTTCTGCCGAAAAAAGTTTCGGTGCTTTAGGATTCCAGTAGGCTCCTCCTAAGAGTATATCTGCTGTTTTTGTAAATTTTTTAAATTCTGAATGATAGCGATCAGGGTGCTGATGAAATTCTTCCCGATTAAAACTGCCTCCTTCTTTTCTAGAATGATAGTCGGCACTGCTAAGCTGGGTGTAGACCGGCTCATTAAATGATTGATTGAGAAACTCGGCAGGGCTAACCTTCCGTATACCAACGGTATCCAGAGTCTCCATAGCCCCTTTGGCTACCCGGCCGGCACCAGTCAATGCAATTTTAATGGGAGGCAGCACTACTTTTCTTAGTTCAATTTTTAAATCATTGATGTCGAAGCACTCATGTGCTCTTCTCAGTTTGTATTGGTTGTACCGGTTTCCGTACACCCATAATCCATTATAGGCCCCCACAATACCTGCATAACGGCCAAAGGCTACCAGGCGGTTATCTTGCGTATCTTTTAAGGCTTCGTAGTCAATGAGTCGTATATTTTTTTTAAGTACTTCTTGGAGCAACCTGCGATTGTAGGGTTGTTTTTTAATGGTATGAGAGAAGAACAAATACGTTTTGTTAGCAAGAAGATCTTTTACGGGAACTTCTTTTATTCCCATCAAAATATCGCAGGTGTATACATCGCTAACTTCAATTCCCAGGTTACGATATTCTGAATCACTGAAACACCTGATTTCACTTGGTTCGCAAATTATTTTTACCTGAGGAAACCGTTGTTCAATTTCTTTAGTTTGTGTTGGGGTAAACGCCACCCTTTTGTCGGGCGGAACTTTTCCTTCCCTGATCAATCCTATTTTAATTTGTGTCATGGTTAACTTTCAAACAGACCGCCCAGTAATGAACTTGATTCTTTTCTCCTGTTACTTCCATACGGAGACAATGCCTGAATGAGTTTTCTGATGGGCATGGATTGGAGCCAAACCCTGCCGGTTCCGCTGAGAGTGGCTAAATAGATACCTTCTCCGCCAAAGATCATGGATTTTAAGCTTCCGGTAGTCTCTACATCAAAATCTATTTGTGATTCAAAAGCTACTACGCAGCCTGTATCTACACGCAGTGTTTCATTGCTTAACGTACGTTCAATTACAGTTCCCCCGGCATGAACAAAAGCTTTGCCATCGCCATTTAGTTTTTCGAGTATGAAACCTTCTCCGCCTACCAATCCTGATCCGATTTTACGGTTGAAAAATATCGATAATTTAGTGCCATACGCTGCGCATAAGAACCCATCTTTTTGAACGATTAATTCCTGTGCCGGGCAATTGGCAAGATCAACCGGAATAACTGTGCCCGGATAAGGCGCTGAGAATCCTACTTTGGCTTTTTTATTTCCTCGGTTGGTGAAGTGGGTCATAAACAATGATTCACCCATGAGCAGACGGCTGCCCGCAGATAAAAGTTTATCAAACAAACCTTGGTTGGGGCTAGAGCCATCGCCCATTTTTGTTTCAAATAATATTCCATCTTCCATAAAAAGCATTGCACCGGCTTCGGCAATAACAGTTTCAAGCGGATCTAGTTCAACTTCAACAATTTGGATGCTTTCTCCCTTGATTTGATAGTCAATGATGTGCGATGTGGGCATAATTATTTTTTAGTAACGAAGTAATACGAAACGCCAAATGTCAGTGAGCTGCTCCAAGTTAAGCCAATTGAATTGGATGTACTTGCCGTAGACAAATTTTGATAATGGCTGTAGTTCAAGCCGCCCAAACTTGCATTAAATCCCCAATTTGGAGCCGGAAAAAAAATGAAACCCGGCTCAATACCGGCTGACAGATAATAATAAGGATTTTGAGTGGTCAGGTTTGAGAATGAGTTTGTTAGTTTATCAGTTTGCCGTGAGAAGCCCACGTAGGCATCAAGGTTAAAAAAGAATTTATCAGAAATTTGAAAATATCTTCTGACTGCCGGAGTGATGCTAAAAGAAGTGGAAATAACTTTTGACCCTGTGGTTTCATAAAAAGCACCCGTATAATTTAACTTGGCTACCAGTGCATATTTTTCAGTAAGAAAGTAGCCGGCCTGCGGACCGACCGAGAACCTATTGTTGGTAATAGGATTATACGATGCTCCATTTTGTGAGCTAATGTTTAAACTACCTCCAAGAAATTTATCTCCTTTGGTAAATTGGGCGGATACAGCAAATGAAATAAACGAAAGAAGTAATAGCAAAATTGTTTTCATGGTTTTTTTTTCTTTTTTGTTTTTTTAAGTTCACTGTAGTCTTCCCGTTCAGCTAATTTTTTGTCTTCCACATTTTCATTGAGAAATTTATTTAGTTTTTCAATAGGAAGATTAGATTTCAACTCTCCAAATGAATCAATTGATACCTCGAAGCCTCTCAGTTGTTCGTGAACTCTTGGTTTAGCCTGGTTTTTTGATTTAGTCGTTTTTTCTTTAGCCATGACTACTTCATTTAAATTTTTACAGGAAAATTTGCCAAAGCATAAGTAATGCGACTGATGGTTTCTTTCTGACCTAAAATTTCGATTGTCATCATTAAATCAGGACCCGAGCTTTCTCCGGTTAAGGCAACCCGTAAAGGCTGCATGATTTTTCCTAAGGCAATCTCGGTAGCTTGAGATGTTTTCTCCAACAATGCCTTAATTTCTGAAACTTTAGTGCTTTCAGTGCTATTGAGGCAATCAACAAAAGTTTTTAAAAATTTTACAGTTTCTGCGTTCCATTTTTTTGAAATAACCTGATGATCAAAACTGGTTGGGGCTATGAAAAAGAATTTTCCTTGTTGCCAAAAATCTTGCGGAAACGTAACGCGTTCTTGCAAGACTTCACAAATCTTGCTTGCCTTTTCGGCTTCACAAATGACATTTTCTGGTTTCAGTGAATTGTAGAGAAACACGGTTAACTCTTCATTCGATCTTTTTTTCAGGTATTGTTGGTTGTACCATTGTGCTTTGTGAATATCAAACCGGGCACCGTGCTTGCTGATTCGATCCAACGAAAATACCTGAATCAATTCTTTCATAGAAAAAATTTCTTGCTCGGTTCCCGGGTTCCAACCGAGGAACGCCAGAAAATTCAGCAACGCTTCGGGCAGATAGCCATTTTCGCGAAAGCCTTTTGAGAATTCTTTTGTCTTTGGGTCGGCCCAATTCAAGGGAAAAATCGGGAAGCCGGCTTTATCGGCATCACGCTTGCTTAATTTGCCATTGCCATCAGCTTTGAGCAACAAAGGCAAGTGTGCAAAATGTGGTCTTTCTTTCTCCCATCCTAAAAATTTGTAAAGTAAAATGTGCAGTGGAGCGCTCGGCAACCACTCTTCACCGCGAATGACATGCGAAATTTTCATCAGGTAATCATCTACTACATTGGCCAGATGATAAGTAGGCATGCCGTCCGATTTCATCAACACTTTGTCATCGATCTGCGAGGAGTTTACGTGCACTTCGCCACGGATTAAATCGGTCAGCTTAATTTCTTCATTGGGAGGAACTTTCAAACGAATAACATAATGCTCGCCCGAATCTATTTTGGATTTTACGTCACTTTCAGAAAGTGTGAGGGAGTTTTTCATCTGCATGCGGGTACCACTTCCATATTGTTGATCAGATGAGTGCTGACTTTTCAGACGCTCTCGCATGGCTTCGAGTTCTTCTTCCGTATCAAAAGCATAGTACGCTTTGCCCTGATCAATCAGTTGTTGTGCGTATTTTTGGTAAATAGGTTTACGCTCGCTTTGTCGGTAAGGCGCGTGTGGCCCACCCTTGCCTACGCCCTCATCAATTTCAATACCAGCCCATTTTAATGACTCTAAGATGTATTCTTCCGCACCGGGCACAAAACGATTTTGATCAGTGTCTTCAATGCGCAAAATCATGGTGCCACCGTGTTGGCGTGCTAATAAAAAATTATAAAGGGCAGTGCGCACACCACCAATATGCAGTGCACCCGTAGGGCTTGGCGCAAAACGAACACGTACGTTTTTCATCTGAAATTTGTGAGGTAAAGTTAAGTCGATTATCTAATCGAAAAAACTTTGCGGGCGTGTTAGAGAAAATGAGTTTAGTTAATTTTTTACCCGTTCTTTTAGCTCCTTCCATTGTGATTCAGTGAGCAGTGGCTTTTTAATAAATGTTTTTCCTTTGATGTAGTTTATGATGTATTCGGCACGTTCTTTTGAGTCGGGGTGTGTACTGATCCAATATGCCTGACTGGGTAAATTTTTTTCTTTATCGGATAGTCGGTACATGAAGTTGGCAAAGGGCTCAGGATCAATTCTAGCCCGTATCATATATTCAACAGAAGTAATGTCAGCCTCACGCTCCAGGTCTCGGTCATAAGCAGAAGAAGATAACAGCTTCAGTGCTTCTTTCACGGTCTGACCTCCTCCGCCTGCAGTCATGGAAATAAGTGCAGAAAGGCCTATTTCTTTAATGAGCTTTTTCATAACATGACCCTTTTCCATGTGTGCCAACTCGTGACCAACCACACCCAAGAGTTCGGCTTCATTTTCAGTTGATTTAATTAGCCCCGAATAAATGACCAAATAATTATTTGGCAAGGTGAACGCATTAACTTCACCATTTTTTAAAATATGAATTTTAATTTTTGTTTGATCAATGGAATTGGCTTCGCACAAATGATTGACCAATGAGTCAATAATCGCTACGGTCTTTTCATCATGAATTTCTTCATCGGCTTTGCTGAACAATTCCCAGAAAAAATCTCCTAATTTTTCTTCTGTTTTCTTTGAGGCTTCTTTTACTTTGAGCACAGCTATCCAATCAATTTGACTTAGGCCAAAATAGATAGTAGCAAATACTGCAACTGTAATAAAAAATTGAAGCAAAATTTTGTTCATGCCCGGCAAATCAGATTAGTAACGGAACCATAAAGCCACCACTCTACATGTATGCCTTTTCGAGTCTGAACAGCTGCTATCATTGTAGCAATGAAATCGAATAGATTAAATAAAACGATTGTGATCAGATAGGCTATGTATTTAGACGAAATTTGTTCGTTTGAAAAAATGATTGAGATGGTCCACCAAAAGCCAATACTGTTTACCGGGAGTAATGAGGCTTGCGAGAGTAGCGCTTGAGTACAATGCCAACGAACGAAGTGTGAGCCCTTTCGATTGCCGATGTAAAAAAACAAAGTAGCTACGAGGTTCATGATGGGGAGAGGTAACCCGGCCACCACAGCTACTAAAGACATTAAATACGAGTTGGAGGCATTTTCAGCTTCATGCTCACTTGGTTCATGACCAAATTTATCAATTGCCAGGCTCATAATCCTTTGTGAATATTCCACATCCAATTAGTCAAAACCAAAATAATGGCAGGAATTGCAAAAATTTTCTTTCCCAACATAAATTCTAATTTTATATAGAAAAGGAATAGGGAATTATTCTTACGAATCAGATCTAAGAGAAGCCACACGGGAGTAATAGCTATGATCAGTACAAGCAAAACCCCTAGCGGATTATACGAGAGTGCTTCCCAAAAATTTCCTTTTAAAAATGACTCAGCCGAACGGGTTGAGCCGCACGAAGGACACGGCAAGGTGGTTGTTAGTTTTACCAAACAAACAGTGAATGGCTTGTAACTGATTGTGTGATTCAAATCGAGATAAAGCCAAGCATACCCGGCTATGCAAGCCAAAACCAAAATAAAATATAACTTATTTTTTGTCACGGTATTTACATAATCACACGCTGAAGCATAGCTAAATTTTTTTCACGGGTGGCTGGCATGATCATGAACCAGTCGATAATTGCCCAAATACCCAACCCACCACATGTTAGTAATTTGCCAATGCCAAGGCCGGTATCACCAATTATAAAACGGTCAATTCCCAAGCTCCCTGCTAACAGAGATACAATAATACTTGTAGTCGGATCTTTAAAGGGGATGGTTGATAGTATCGGCCATCTGTCATCTGGCAATGAAATAAGCCTATCGCGGATAGCGATTAAATGATGGCTCTCAAAATATTTACTGTTGGCCATAATGAACATATCTACTTTCTGTGAATCCATAAAGGTTAGGTTAGGTTTGCCCTACTCGTTTGGCTTTTCGGTTTCGCCCCGGTTGGCCGGCATTTATTTTCGAAGATATAAAAATTGTAATTCAATACGATAAGTACCCTATTGATGATACGATTATGAAAGAGCGTCTGGCGGTGGTGTAGGGTGCTCAGCCAGTTTGTATTTGTCTTCGGGTAGGGGAATAAATTCATGATTGTCGTTAGGGGGTAGTACGATCCTTCCGTTTTGCCAATCGCTTTTCGCTTGTTCTATTCTTTCTCTTCTTGATGAAACGAAATTCCACCAGATATAACGCTCGCCCAGAGGTTCTCCGCCCAGCATCATCACGGTACTTTCTTGTGTTGAAATTATTTTAGGCGTGTCATGAGCTCCGAACACCAACATCTGGCCCGGGTTATAAGCTGAGCCATCAACTTTTACTGTGCCTTTGGCTATGTATAACCCACGTTCTGCATACCCGGCAGGCAATTCAAAAGCTGCATTCTTTTTTAATTCAACATGTAAGTAAAATAAAGGTGAGTGGGTACTTACTTTATTTTTTAATCCGAACGCACCCCCGGCAATCAGTTTCATCCAAATCCCTTTGTCGGTGTAAATCGGAAGTTCTTCTGATTTGTAGTTGGTAAAGGATGGATTGCTCTCTTCATCTTTTTCAGGCAAGGCCACCCACGTTTGTATCATTTCCAGTTTTGTACCGGCTAATAACGAGGGGTCTTCAAAGCGTTCGGAATGTGCAATGCCTTTGCCGGCTGTCATCCAGTTTACTTCACCGGGTTTTATTACTTGTTGTACCCCCAGACTGTCGCGATGGGTTATTTGTCCGTTGAAAAGATAGCTTACGGTAGAAAGCCCAATATGAGGATGTGGTAATACATCGAGTTTTGTTTGGGAACCAGCAGCAATTTGTACCGGCCCGGCATGATCCATAAAAATAAACGGGCCTACCATTCGCTTGAACCGGAACGGAAGGATGCGTTTCACTTCCATACCCGGGGCAATGGAGGCACTGCGAGCTTCAATAACCAGTTGTGCCGCCATAAAGCTATTGGTAATGTGTTACTTCACCGCAATGCACGAAATCTCCACATTCACATCTTTAGGCAAGCGACTCACCTCAACCGTTTCGCGGGCAGGCGGCATGTCTTTGAAGTGAGCACCATAGGCTTCATTTACTTTAGGAAAATTGTTCATGTCTTTGAGAAAAATGGTGCTCTTAACTACATGAGAAAAATCCATTCCTGCTGCTTTCAAAATTTCAGAAAGGTTTTTCATCACTTGTTGTGTTTCGGCAGTGATGTCTCCCGTTATCAGGTTGCCTGCCGGCTTTTGAATGGCTATTTGACCGGAAATAAAAAGCATGTTAGCGGTTTTGATAGCCTGGCTGTAAGGACCGATCGGCTCGGGTGCATTTGCTGAATAAATTACTTCTTTTGCCATAATCTTTTACTTTTGACCAAAGATCATAAATCTTTTTCGTTTTGACATGGAAATAGTTGTTATCGGCAATCATGAAAATTTTAAGGAATGTCAAGCCCAATTTGGGGTAACTCATCATTACTCCCTAATTACGGAACGCGGCCGGCTGAATCCTTCATTCAATAATTCCATCATTTTTGATTTTAATCCGCTTGATCTCATGGAGTATCAAAATCTTCCGGGTTCAACGGTATTTGTCAACTCGGTGTTTACCTCATTGGCCGTGTTAATGAAAGACATTTACCGGCCAACTATTTTTGGATTTTGTGGGTTGCCTTCATTTTTTAGTCGTGAAATTCTGGAGGTAACGGTATCCTCTCACAAGTCAATTCAATTATTGGAAAATAGCTGCTCTCAGTTGAATATAAAATACAAAATCGTGAAGGATCAGGTGGGCATGGTTACTCCTCGTATTATTTGCATGATTATTAATGAAGCGTATTATGCTGTTGAAGAAAATGTAGCCTCAAGATCGGATATTGATTTGGCCATGAAGTTGGGTACCAACTATCCATTTGGGCCTTTTGAATGGTGCGATAAAATCGGAATTAAAAATGTGCACCGATTGCTGAAAGAAGTTTTTGCAAACACCAACGATGAGCGATATAAAATCTGTTCACTTCTGGAGATAGAAGCAGGAAAATAAATTAAAGTGCATGGTGAGCTACGCTACTTTCATTGCCACCAGACCCTTGGTTTTATGCAACTTTATTTCAAACTGGCGAAGCATGAAATTGTTCATCCGGTTTTCGGCCAGTTCGGCATGACGATTTTCGGGAAGAAACACGGTTAAGTCCAGCACAGCTTGCACAAAGAGTTCTTGTTTGCAAAACTCATTCACCCAGCCAACAAAAACCATCGACCATTCCTCTTTGTATTTTTCTAAATGCTCGCGGCCATCCCAGACAAATTCAAGTTGATTGTTACTGTTTTTAAATCGGTAAACCCCGCAGGTGTTTTGATAAAAATTATGGAGCGGCTTCAGATTATTGACTTGATAGTTTTTAATCTTCAGCCCGAAATCATCCAGCAAACCCAATGGATTGGTCTTTTGAGCAAAGGCATTTTTTACAATTTCAACTAAACGGGTGAGCAATTTTTCCTGAAGAGAGAGTTGGGCTTCTTCAAGCAGGTAGTTTTTGTCCAACGGAAAAAACTTTCGAACCAAAGTCAAAAAGGGTTTGACAAAGGTAAAAATTTTAGGGCTACGATTTTTATTTGCCGATTAACCAAAATCTACACTGTGTCATTTGTGGCTCACTTCAGTATTTCTCTTGAAATCACCATCTTCTGAATCTCGGTGGTGCCTTCGTAAATCTGGGTGATTTTGGCATCACGCATGAGGCGCTCTACGTGAAATTCTTTTACGTAGCCATAACCTCCGTGAATCTGCACAGCCTCGGTTGTTACCTCTTGTGCAATTTGCGAAGCAAAGAGTTTTGCCATGGCTGCGGCTTTCACAAAATCTTTCTTTTGATCTTTTAAGAATGCGGCTTGCCAAATTAAAAGCCGGGCGGCATTTATTTTTGTGGCCATGTCGGCCAGTTTGAATTGAATGGCTTGATGTTCGCTCAGGTGTTTACCAAACGCTTTTCTTTCTTTCGCATATTTTAAAGCAAGTTCATAAGCCCCTGCTGCAATGCCCAGCGCTTGCGAGGCAATTCCAATTCTACCTCCATTCAATGTGGTCATCGCAAACGTAAAACCAAACCCTTCGTCACCAATGCGGTTGGCTTTTGGAACTTTTACATCGGTAAACATGAGTGAATGCGTGTCGCTTCCGCGAATGCCCATTTTGTCTTCTTTTTTACCCACTACAAAACCGGGCATCCCACGTTCCACAATCAATGCGTTGATCCCTTTATGTCTTTTCTCCGGGTGAGTTTGCGCAATCACGAGATAGACACTTGCGCTTTTTCCGTTGGTGATCCAGTTTTTAGTTCCATTCAATAAATAATGATCGCCCTTGTCTTCGGCTGTGGTGTGTTGTGAAGTGGCATCGCTTCCGGCTTCGGGTTCAGACAAGCAAAAGGCACCGATATATTCTGCTGTGGTGAGTTTCTTTAAATATTTTTCTTTTTGCTCTTCTGTTCCAAACCGTTCCAAGCCCCAGCACACCAGTGAATTGTTTACTGACATGCACACCGATGCTGAGGCATCAATTTTAGAGATTTCTTCCATCGCCAAAACATACGATATCGTGTCCATACCCCCGCCATTGTATGTATGGTCGGTCATCATACCCATGAAGCCGAGCTCTCCCATTTTCTTGATTTGCTCAGTTGGGAATTTCTGTTCCGTGTCGCGCTCGATCACGCCCGGCAACAATTCGGTCTGGGCAAAATCACGGGCTGCTTTTTGTACGGTGAGTTGTTCTTCGGTCAATTCAAAATTCATGACGATTCAGGGTTTCATGATTAAATAAAACAGATGCAATTTATTTTTGAGAGCAAAGATAGATTGGGATTTTCAGGAATAAAAAAGCCTGAGTATTTTGGCTCAGGCTTTTGGTAATCAAAATAGTTTGTTAATCTCTTCGGCCGAGGTAAATCATCACATAATACAACAGCATGGTAATGGCACCTATGGCCGCCACCACGTAGGTTGTAGCCGCTGTATTTAGGGCATCTTTGGCCATGTCATGTTCCTGACGAGTTACAATCCCCCGGGCTTCAATCCAGGCCAGTGCACGCTTGCTGGCATCAAATTCTACGGGCAAAGTAATGAGGGAAAATAAAGCAAACACGCCATAACAGGCGATGATTACAAGCAATGCCGTGTTGAACGAAAACAGTCCCTTTACGGCAAAAGCGCCAAACATCATAGCGATAAAAATGAAGTTGATCACTTTGGCGCTGATGCTTTGAACTGGCACCATAGCCGAGCGGAACTGCAGCCACTGGTAGGCATTGGCATGTTGCACAGCATGGCCACACTCGTGTGCGGCTACAGCCGTAGCAGCCGCATTGCGGCCGTAGAATACGTCATGACTGAGGTTAACGGTTTTATTGGCAGGGTTGTAGTGGTCACTTAGCTGACCTTCTACGCTGATTACCTGCACATCATGAATTCCGTTATCGGCCAGCATGAGTCTCGCTACTTCAGCCCCGGTTAAGTCGCGGGCCAGTTGTACTTCACTGTATTTTTTAAATTTTGATTTCAGGCGTGAACTGACGATCATTCCTACAATCATAAAAAATCCGGTAATAATCAAGGCTCCAAATCCCATAGCTTATTTTGTTTATGTACGTTTAATTTTTTCAACAATCCGCGTGGTAGAATATCCTGGCACAAAATCAATGGTTTTTACCTCGCCTCCATTTTTTTTAACAACATCTGCGCCAACAATGTTTTCTGCCAAATAGTCACTGCCTTTAACGAGAATATTGGGAAGGAGTTGGGAAATCAGATTAAGCGGAGTGTCTTCATCAAATAAAACTACCAAATCCACAAACTGTAAAGCCGCCAAAACCCTGGCCCTTGACTGTTGGTCTTGCAGCGGACGCTCTGGCCCTTTAAACCGGCTTACCGAGTTATCTGAATTCAGTCCCAGCACTAATTTATCGCCCATGCTTCTGGCCTTTTCCAGGTAGTCAACATGGCCCAAATGCAGTAAGTCAAAGCAGCCGTTGGTAAATACCACTTTTAGTCCGGCATTTTGCCAAGCCTTTACTTGCGTGGTCGCTTCAGGTAGTGATTTTATTTTATTGTAAGTCACGAAAGCAAAGCTACAATAGATTTATGATTTGAAGGGACAAATAACATCACGGTTCGTAAATTGTAACCCGTAAATTGCTTTGTGAGTAAATCTGAAAATACGAAACTGATCCGATCGCTATCAAGCGAACTGGGCTTTAGTTTTTGCGGTATTTCTAAAGCGGAATTTTTAGAAGAAGAAGCCCCGCGATTAGAAGAATGGCTGAAACGCGGGTATGCCGGGCAGATGCACTACCTCGAAAAAAATTTTGACCTGCGGCTGGATCCGCGGCTGCTGGTGCCGGGCTCAAAGTCGGTGGTGAGCTTGGGGTATAATTATTTTCCTGAAAAAGATTTGGCGCAAAACGGATCATTGAAAATTGCCAAGTATGCTTACGGTGAGGATTATCATTTTGTAATAAAAGACAAACTGAAAATTTTTATCGAACGACTTCAAGAACAAACAGGAGAAATAACCGGCCGCGCTTTTGTGGACTCTGCCCCTGTACACGAACGGGTATGGGCAAAAAGATCGGGCTTGGGGTGGATCGGAAAAAATTCGCTGTTGCTGAACAAGAGCATGGGCAGTTTTTTCTTTTTGGCAGAACTGATTATTGACCTGGAACTGGAATACGATGGCCCGGTAAAAGACTATTGCGGCACCTGCACCGCGTGCATGGATGCCTGCCCAACGGATGCCATTCCCCAACCGTATGTGGTGGATGGAAGCAAATGTATATCGTACCTGACCATTGAGCTGAAAGATGAGATTCCGGTAGAACAAGAAGGCAAATTTGAAAACTGGATTTTTGGGTGTGATATCTGCCAGGAGGTGTGCCCGTGGAACCGGTTTTCAAAACCACATCAAGAAAAAAGATTTTTGCCACACCCTGATCTTGAAAAAATGAGCACTAGCGACTGGAAAGAAATTACCGAAGAAATATTTCAAAAGCTGTTTAAAAAATCGGCTGTAAAAAGAACGAAATTATCAGGGCTGAAAAGAAATATTGAGGTTGTGACAAATGAAAAATGAGATAGAAAAATTTCTTCAGCTGTCACTCTACACACTCTCGCATCACAACTCAACTTATTTTATTCATCAATTGGCTGTCGATGCGTTTGCCGCGCAAACAGCAGATGAAAAAACAAAGCCTATTAAAATAATTTTTGCCTTAGTGGGTCTTTACTTAGTGATTGAACAAGGCCGATCAGGTAGAGATGCGCAATTGGCTCACATGAGGTTAGCAAAAAACAAAGGCGATTGGCCGAGCATTACACTTCCGGTTGCACGAGGGTATATTAATGTGGCTGATGTGCTCAAAACAAAAGAAGGTGTTCTTCGGGACGAAAAAATTATGGATTGGTGCAAAGAAGTTTGGATGGCCTATTCGGCAAGCCACGAAGAAATCAGAAAATTGATGAGGGAGCGATTAAAATAAACTTTTACTCCGCATCGTCTCCCGTTTTCGGGGACGATGCAAAGAGGATAATCGTATCGTCACCGGCCGTTCTTGGTTTAAACTTACCGGAGACGATACTTGATTGGTTATTTCTTGTTGAGGTTGCTCAGGTTTTCGTTGATCTTAAAAATGACGATCATCAGTTCGCACCAAATGCGGATGGCAACTGCACCGATAACCATATAAACAAGTCCCATAATGAACTTGGTGAATGTAAAGCCTTCGTATCCGCTAAACATGGTGCTGAGGCTGTAGCCAACATCAACAAGTAAGAGCAGCCAGTAAATGAACGTAATGATCTTAGGAGTGATCATTGTGTCGAAAAAGAATAATTTGTTTTTCATAAGGTTTGGTTTTTGGTTATTAGTCTATTCCAAGAGAAAGTTTGGCGAGAAATTTCTCATTACTATCGTGAGAACTTAGGAAAAGGAACAATTCATCACCTGATTTCGGCCCCACAACACTCAGCCTGAATACACCAGGTGAAATTTTTTTAATGGTATATGAGAAATCTCCATCTAACCGGTTTGTACCACTATTTACATTGATAGTTCCATACAAAACCTCGCGAATACTGCTTTTGACTTTTGCCTTATATATTTTAAACAGACCTTCAGGATTAGTTTCTTTATCAATTTTTACAAAAATCTTTAAAGTATCCTCTGCTTTTATTCTAGATACCGATTTCAACCCACTAAATTTCATAACTAATTTATGCTTAGCAAGAGGGGCTGTTGGTAAAAGGACTTGCGCACCGACTTTAGTTTTTGACTCACCTTCTTCTTGAGCCAAAGGAGTGCTTGTATTGGTTGTTGAGTTCCACGCAGTTGCATAGTTAATGTACTCGGGCAACTCTTGTGCCTGGCTCCAGGCAAACGCTGATAGCATAAAAACAATAGACAGGTAAGAATAGGTTTTTTGTTCAGACGCAATATAGGAACATTTCGTTCTCACACAAAAAAGGAGCAACGGCCTAATTTGTGCTGTGCCAAAACACAAAACACCGGCCGGCAAATTAAACCTGATCAGAGAAGTGCTGCTGAACAACGGCAAGACACAAGGGTGGCTTGCCGGTGAGTTGGATCTGGAATTAAGGACGGTAAATAATTACGTAAACAACCGTAGGCAACCCTCGCTCGATAAACTATTTGAAATATCGAGGGTCTTGAAAGAGTTAATCAACTCGTAAAAAATTTTCTGGCACCGTATCCGGCTATGTATTTTCAACAAGAGGAGGCGATGCCTGAGAAAGGATGAGGCCACGGCCGTGTTAAACAGTTTCTTGTGTAAACATTGGGGCAACTTAGTCAGGTTGGCGCGCACCATGTTAAAATTACTCACAACTTCAACAAGGCAGGAGAGCCAATACTCAAGGGGTCAGAAAAATAAAAACCCGCACTAGGCGGGTCTTTAAATAAGGTTAACATTCTTTTTACGCGAGTACGAAGCACCGATTTAATATTGCCTCGTATTGACTACCATAATTGGCATAACACCAATTACGCAACTCCTGCACTTCTTCGGCAATCAACATTTTGATGGCCTTCCGCAGCTCTTTTTCAAAGAGTCGGGCGTCAAAACTCACCCGGGTGAGAATCTTTTTGACATAATTCAACATCTTCATGATTAAAAATTTTGTTTAAAAAATTGAAGCCGCCTGCCCCACTGTGCTATTAGACGATGAAGGTACAAAAAGGTTTTAGTAAGTCCATGGAAAGAATTTTATTTTTGTACCGCAATGAATTGCGCAACTCGTTGCATTAAATTTTTATGATACGAATTCTTCTATTTGCTGTTTTATCGCTTTTGAGCGGCTCTATGTTTGCTCAACAAATTCAAATTCAATTAGGTCCTGATGAAATTGGCCTGAACCAAGCCTGGACGATAAGTGTAACGGTAAACAACACACAACTAAAGAGCTACGACAATTTTCCTGATATTGAGGGGCTGCAGAAACGCGGCACTTCTTCTTCTTCGCAAACCAACATCACCAACGGACAAATCAGTTCTTCGCAAACCATTATCATGACCTACGCGCCCGTGCGACAAGGAGTAGTTACGGTGCCTTCGTTTAAAATGAAAGTAAACGATCAGCTTGTTTCCGTTTCAGGAAAAAAAATAAAAGTAGGAGCCCCCGTGCAGGCACAACAAAACGATCCGTTTCGCAGCTTTTTTAACCGCGATCCATTTGAAGATTTTTTTGGCCGAAAGCAACCCACAGAGTTTGTGGATATAAAGGAAGATGCGCTTCTGGCGCTCACCACCAACAAAGACGAAGTGTATGTAGGCGAAGGGTTTACGGCAACTCTCTCCTTTCTCATTGCCGAAAACAACCGCGCCCCTATGCAGTTTCATGATTTAGGAAAGCAACTCTCGGAGATTCTCAAAAAAATAAAACCCACCAATTGTTGGGAAGAAAATTTCAACATTGAAAATATTGACGGAGAATTGATTGAGGTTAACGGTAAGCGCTACACCCAATATAAAATTTATCAGGCGGGCTTTTTTCCACTTAATAACCAGTCTGTTGTTTTTCCCAGCATTGGGCTGGAAATGATTAAATACAAAGTGGCCAAAAATCCTTCGTTCTTTGGCCAAAGCAGGCAAGAAGATTTTAAAACATTTTATTCAAAGCCTAAGACGATA
This sequence comes from Bacteroidota bacterium, assembly GCA_018266435.1. Lineage (GTDB taxonomy): Bacteria > Bacteroidota > Bacteroidia > Cytophagales > Cyclobacteriaceae > ELB16-189. Next base: position 234,593 of record JAFEAL010000003.1, read on the forward strand.
AAAGTAAAAGAACTTCCGCCCCATCCGCTACGCGAGGTGGCGGCTGTGGGAAATTACAAGCTAGAGGAGCACATCAGTAAAACAGAATTAAAAACTGGGCAAAGTGCTTCGTATGATTTTACCATTTTTGGCGAAGGAAACATTTCGGGTGTTGCCAAGCCGGTGGTAAACAACAGTGGGGCCTTTGATTTTTATGAGCCTAATGTAAAACAAAATATCACACGCGAGGGCGGCCATGTGGGTGGAAAAAAAACATTCAGTTATTTCATGATCCCCAAAGAACCGGGTGAATTTAAGTTGGGCGATTATTTTCAATGGATATTTTTTAATCCTCAAACTAAAAAATACGATACACTCAAATCGCAACTAACGGTAACTGTATCGGGCGAAAGCCAAAAAAACCAATCCATCGGCAGCAATGACTTAGGTTCGTTTTACGACCGTATTGAAGTTGCTGATAATTCACCGAAAACCTATTCAGACAGCCAGTGGGTGAAATGGTTGGTGAATATTTTAGTAATTGCCGGAACAGGTGTGGTCATTTTTGTTTTGCTCAAAAAAAGATCGGCCTCCTGAGGTAGATCATTTTTAATAAAATGGTTTGGGCTTCATTGATTAAGCCGTTATCTTCAAGCCCGCATGGGCAATATCTTTGGAAAAATATTTACCGTAACAACGTTTGGCGAATCGCACGGAACAGCCATAGGAGCAGTCATTGACGGCTGCCCAGCCGGAGTTGAAATTGACGAAATGTTTATTCAATCCGAACTGAACCGAAGAAAACCGGGGCAATCTAAAATTACTACACAGCGAAAAGAAGAAGATAAATTCAAAATTCTTTCAGGAGTTTTTGAAGGGGCAACCACCGGTACACCAATTGCCATTGTAATAGAAAATGCCGACCAGCGCAGCAAAGATTACAGCCATGTTGCAGAAAATTTTCGCCCTTCACATGCCGATTATACGTACGAAATAAAGTATGGTGTGCGTGATTACCGCGGGGGAGGAAGAAGTTCTGCGCGTGAAACGGCAGCCCGGGTAGCAGCCGGAGCTATTGCGAAATTGATTTTGAAAAAATCAGGTATTGAAATCAATGCCTATGTTTCTCAGGTGGGAGAAATCAAAACACCACATTACACAAAACTTGACCTTAGCAAAACCGAAGACAACATTGTGCGATGCCCGGATGCGGTTACAGCCGAAAAAATGATTGCATTGATTGATGACGTGCGTCTGCAGCGCGATACAATTGGCGGCATGGTGACGGGGATAATCAAAAACTCACCGGTAGGGTTAGGCGAGCCGGTGTTTGATAAACTCCATGCCGCGTTAGGTTATGCCATGCTTGGCATCAATGCGGTGAAAGGGTTTGAATACGGTAGTGGTTTTGAAGGAATAAACCTTCGCGGCTCACAGCATAACGATCTGTTTTATAACGATGGCCAACGCATCCGCACTAAAACGAATCACTCTGGTGGTATTCAGGGTGGCATTAGTAATGGCGAAGACATATATTTTAATGTAGCATTCAAACCCGTAGCCACGATCATGCAAGACCAGCAGAGCGTTGACAAAGCCGGAAATGAAGTCACAGTTTCGGGCAAAGGCCGGCATGATCCCTGCGTAGTTCCCCGCGCTGTACCAATTGTTGAAGCCATGGCGGCATTGGTGATGGTTGATTTTTTGCTACTGGCAAAACTTTCTAAATTATAAAATCAACTGACGGCAACTACTGCTGATTGTTTTTTGATGAGTCTCCCAAAAGGTTTTATTTCTAATTTTAATTTTTTGGAAAAACTTTCAAATTCATCTTTCTTGTTTGCATTTACTGCAACCAACAGCCCACCGCTGGTTTGAGGATCGGCCAGGATGGCTATTTGTTCTTCGGTAACCGCGCTGATTTTGTGGCCATAACTTTCCCAGTTTCTTACGGTTCCACCCGGTATTGATTTTTGTTGAATGTATTCTTGTAAAAAATTAAAACGAGGTACATCGTCAAGACTTATTTCAGCGGATAGATTACTGCCTTCGCACATTTCGCACAAGTGACCCAGCAGACCAAAACCCGTTACATCGGTCATGGCATTGATGTAATCAAGTTTGCCAAATTGCTCTCCTGGTTTGTTTAACGTGAGCATTGTGTCAATGGCTTTTTGCAAATGCTCTTGTTTTACAATCCCCTTTTTTTGGGCAGTAGTTACAATGCCTATACCGATCGGTTTGGTCAAATAAAGAAGTGAACCCTCTTGGGCAGTATCATTTCGTTTGAGCTCTTCTTTTTTTATTCTGCCTGAAACAGCCAGACCAAAAACCGGCTCAGGGCAATCAATGCTGTGGCCACCGGCCAGCGGAATACCCGCTTCGGAACATACTTTTCTGCTTCCTTCCAAAACTTCTTTCGCCACCTCGGGAGCGAGTTTATTAATTGGCCAGCCGAGAATGGCAATGGCCATAAAAGGCTCACCACCCATGGCATATACATCGCTAATAGCATTAACGGAAGCGATCGCGCCAAAGGTAAAGGCATCGTCCACAATGGGCATGAAAAAATCAGTTGTGCTGATGATACACGTTCCATCGCCCAAGTCATAAACTGCGGCATCGTCTTTCGATTCGTTGCCAACCAAGAGGGAAGGGAATTTTTGTTTAGGAAAATTAGAATGCAAAATAGTATCGAGCACGGCCGGTGAAATTTTACAACCACAGCCGGCTCCGTGGGAATATTGGGTAAGTTTTATGTCCATGAGGTTCGTTGATTGAATAATGTGATAATTCGTTGGTAATTCAAAAATTAGTAGATCACGGAATAGTTGGATGTATTAATTCCTTAGCCACCGAGCTCAGGTCTTTTCCATCCCAACTCACTTCCCGCAATATATTTTCTCTTCGCTTTTCCATACTTTCCAGGTATGTTTTGTCGTAGTAGGTTAATAAAATTTCAATGGTAGCGGCCATGTTGTCTTGTTCTAATTTTTCTTTGGCTGCATTGAAATGCTGCCCACCCAACCGCTTGGTGATTTTGGTCATTGACTGCAAAAAATTTTCTTTATCCGCATTTCCATATTCACTGACTAACCGCTGAATGCGTACTCCTTTTTTTACATCCAATTTTACCATTGGGCTTTTTCTCATGGTTACCCAAAAATCATTAGGCAGAAAAATTTTTCCGATGGCAATGGATTCATCTTCTACCCAAATTGGTTTTGACAAATCCAGTTTTAAAATCTCTTCAAATAAATAGTTTTGAAATTGTTCGGTAGTAGGCTGGGGCTTCATTCCTAAATGCCCAAATGCTGAACCTTTGTGTGAAGCCAGGGCTTCGAGATCAATTACTTGTGCGCCTTGTTTTTTAAGTTCGCGCAGCACATCGCTTTTGCCACTGCCCGTGCACCCCGACAAAATCATAAACCGAAATGATTTTTTAAATGACTCCGCAGCTTCTTGCCGATAACTTTTATACCCCCCGATGAGTGATCTCGATTTGATTTTGGCCATGCTCATAAACTGACAAAAGTTGGCCGAGCGCATGCCTCCGCGCCAACAGTGTACCAGCAATTCTTTTCCGTCAGAAATTTTTTCTGCCTCTTTTATAAGGGTTTCAAGCCGAGGCCCCACCAAACGAAAACCTGTTTTGATCGCTTCAGGTTGCCCCAGTTGTTTGTAGTCGGTGCCAACGGCTGCACGCTCTGCATTGTTCAAAATGGGTAAGTTAATCACTCCGGGAATGTGGCCAGCGGCAAATTCATTTTCTGACCGGACATCTGCCACCGGTAATTGATGACGCAGGGCTAAAAACTCTTGAATGGAAACCACAGAATAAATTTCCTACTTTTTTAAATCTGAAAGTGAATGCCCGCTTCGCTGCCTCACTGCTTCATAGATAACGATACCGGCCGCTACGGAAACATTGAGTGAGGCAATTTGCCCACGCATAGGTATTTTGACTAAGTAATCTGCATCTTTTAATATCTGAGGGGAGATGCCATCCTCTTCTGAACCCATGATGATAGCGAGAGGCCCCCTCAACTCAGTTTCATATAAAGTTTTCTCTGCTTTTTCGGTGCAGGCAACAACCTGTATTCCGTTTTCTTTTAAAAATTGAAAGGCTTTGAGCATGTCTTTCACGCGGCACACGGGCAAATGATTCAGCGCGCCCGCACTGGTTTTCATGGCATCGGCAGAGATGGGTGCGTTCCCTTTTTCACCAATAACGATGGCATCGAGCCCTGCACATTCAACCGTGCGCGCAATGGCTCCAAAATTCCGCACATCGGTAATTCGGTCGAGGATTAAAAAAAATGGCTCTCGGCCATCGGCATAGCATTTATCAATGATCCCTTCCAGTGAGGCATACTGAACAATGGATAATAAACAAATCACCCCCTGATGATTTTTGCTCGACATGGAGTTCATTTTTTGCTGAGGCACAAATGAATAGGGCACGTGGTGTGCTTGTGCCGTTGTGATCAGCTCGCGGATCAAATCATTGGATAATCCGGTTTGTATAAAAATTTTTTCTATCTCACGGCCGGCTTTGATCGCTTCCATTACGGCACGTGTACCAAAAACCATTTCTTTTTTTTCCATTATTGAAAGCGGGCTTTGCGAATCAGATCAATGGTGCCGTACCAGGCATCGGCAAATTTTTTATCGCGCAGCAAAATGTAATTCTCAGGATCGTACACACTGCCGCTTTTTACAAAGGTAAACTTGGTGTTAATGCTTTTATAAATCCAGATTTCGTTGCCGCTGTTTTTGCTCACCTCATCGGGCAAACCCATGACTAAATAGATCATGCCCCGGTCGGTTTTCCATCCTTCTTTGTAAGAAGAAAAGAAAATATTAGCCAACTCTACGTTGTGAAAAAAATTTTTCATAAAGACGCGTGCGCGATCTTTGTCACCGGTGATGCCCAGAATGACTTTATCAAATTGAGGCTTGTCACCTTTGGCATTTGTCAGGTTTGTGTATTCTGTCTGGTCGGTAATCAAAATGAGCGGAGCGATCAATTCATCTACTTTAGTAAACTTTGGAAAATTTTCTTTTACCACACGGTAAGAGAACCCTCTTGCTACTGCTGTGTCTTCCTGAAAAAGATACAGGCCTTCTAATTTAGGAGTAAACTTTCCGCCATCGTCTATGTGGAAGAGTGAATCGTGGAAAAGAAACCGTTCGCTTCGGCCTTCTTTTTCGGCAAAGGGCGGAAGGGCAGCCGGAAACTCTGTTTTATAATACGATACAGTAAGCCGTTTTCCGTCAGCACTGCGGGCAATGTATTCTTTGTTTTTACTCAAATGGTTTTCGGTAATTGTTCCGTTATGGGTTTCAATCCAACCATCAATAGGGTAAATGGATTCAATTTGTTTGAAGTAATCCCAACCGCGTCCGCCTGATTTATTGCGCACATGTCCGATCAAGAGCCAGGGTTTTGCAGGCAGGTTAAAAATAAGAAACCCTCTTCGGTCTTTGCTAGTTTGCGTGAGTACGGAATCTTTTTCAACCACAGAAACCCCTTCTTTGTCGAGGTAAGAATTGCGGGCTTCCCAGGAAATAGAGTAGTTGTTGGGGGCTCCTTGTCTGACAATAAGTGTATAGCGCACCATGATTTTGTCTGTCATTCGCACCGGACGAATCTGAAGCTCAACTTCATTTTGTGGGTCGTACCAGTGCCTGAAATTAGATGCGGCAATGGACTGTCCATAACCGGCTTTTGCTGCAATCAGAAGGAATAGTATGGCAATAGAAAATTTCATACAGGCTGAAATGGTTTATTCTTTCAAACGTTAAATCTACTCATTTGAGTTATTTTTGTGCTACAATTTTTTTACATGGCCGTTTACACTACCGAGATAGCATCTGAAACAATCACTTCAGATAACCCCATTCACCAGCGGCTGCTGCGTGCATACGTATTGGCGGCAGGCTGGGTTCATGGCGATTTGCTGGAAGTAGGCTGTGGCGAAGGCCGGGGAATCAAGTTGTTGTTGCCAAGCGTAAGCAATTACTCAGCCATTGATAAAATTGCAAGCGTAGTGGAAGGCTTGGAAAAAAAATACCCTTCGGTAAAATTCAAGAGTGGAAATATTCCGCCACTGCCCTATCCGGATAACTCATTTGACTGTGTAGTAAGTTTTCAGGTGATAGAGCATATTGTCGATGACCATTCTTTTCTGAAAGAAATCAGCCGGGTGTTGCGGCCAAACGGGCAGGCGTTCATCACCACGCCTAACCGGCCGATGTCGCTTTCGCGAAACCCCTGGCATGAACGGGAATACACTTCCGATGAGTTAGCCAACCTGGCAAAAAATTATTTTTCAGCCGTAACCATGAAAGGTATTGCCGGAAACGAAAAGGTGATGCAATATTACGAGCGCAACAAACAATCGGTAAAAAAACTGATGCGTTGGGATGTGCTTGACCTGCAGCATAAGCTACCCGCTGCGGTGCTGCGAATACCGTATGAACTGATGAATCGGCTCAACCGCAACAAACTCAAAGCCTCTGCCGATGATCTGGTGGCCAGTATTCATCAGGAAGACTACATTTTATCAGACCAGCCCAACCAATCGCTTGATCTTTTTTTGATGGCGAAGAAGTAGTCGGCTAATCAATAATCCTGTCGGCCTCCGCCTTCGTTGATTTGTAGAAAGCCCATGAATTTCTGCACGGCATCTTCGTATTTTTTGGCCAGGTCTTTCTCTCCATTTTCATAAAGCGCACGTTGCAGGATATTCAGCAAAACAATGTTGTTGCGCAACTCATCGCTATAGCCATTGCCATTGGTGGTTAAATACGTGGCCATATCAATGGCTCGGTCGCCAATGGTTTTAGCAATTTCGATGGCCTTGTTTTTTTCACCTACTTGAAAGAGCAATGCTACAGTTTCAGAAGCGGTAAAATCATAGCGAACGCCTTTGTCTGGCATCTTATCAAGACTGAACGAAAGCAATGCTTTGGCCTGATCAATTTTCCCGTCATCAATCAGGGCTTGTGCTACTCCGTTAAATGAACTGCGGGTATTGAGTACAAATCCTTTATAGTCGTCATTGTAGTACACATTGGGGTTATCCAATCCGCGGTAGCGGTATTTTTTCATCATCACGTCCAAACTTTTTTCTGTATCAACCAGGTAATCGCGGTCTTTGCGCGGGTTGCGCACCGGCAAAATGCGGTAAACATTTCCTACCTGTACTGCGTACGGGCGAAGGTCGATATTAGTTTGACCTATTGAATTGGGATTGAAATAAATGGGTCTGTCCCAATTGGCAGTAACCAAAAGATCAAGGATGGCCAGATCACTTTTATATAGGGTGTTGCTCTTCACCCGAATTTTCATTTCGTCCACCACCAGGCTGTCCATGCCTTTGGGAATAATTCCTTTGGCAATTACTTCATTTTTATTGATGGGGATCGTAAGAATCTTGCTCGGCACAACGTTGCGGTCTCCGTCAATCAACTGTGGATATCGCTTGGCCAGTAATTCCAGGTATTGTTTGGCATCTATGCTTTTTAATTTCATATCAGCATAGGTAAGGTAATCGTTCAGTCCGCCTTGTTTATATTCGCTGAGCGGAAGGGTGTATTTAATCGGCTCGGATTGATTGGCTTTGCGTGCACTCTGTTCAATGTACCAATCGGTATTGTAGTAACTTAACACCAGCACCCGTGTATCAGGACGAATAGCTTCTGTTTCTTGGGCGTACCAAAGAGGGAAGGTGTCGTTGTCGCCACCGGTGTAGAGTACCCCTTGCGGATCACATGATTCAAGATAATTGTTGGCAGAATCTACCGAGAAAAAACGATCGCTGCGATTGTGGTCATCCCATCCTTGCTGAGCCATCAAAGCTGGTGCAGTAAGGCCGAGTAATGTGGCAGCAATGGCTGTAGTTTTTGCATTTTTGATAAACCGCCCAAAAAAGTCAGCCAAGCCAATAACAGCCATACCGATCCACAGACAAAATGAGTAATACGATCCGGCATAAATGTAATCACGCTCGCGCGGTTCTACGGGCGGTGAGTTGAGGTAAACGACAATGGCTACTCCGGTCATGACAAAGAGTAACCCTACCACAGCAAAATTTTTTGTGTCTTTGGTAAACTGGTGAAACATTCCAATTAAACCGAGGATGAAAGGGATCATAAAAAAATTATTTCGTCCGCGATTTTCGGCCAATGCTTGCGGCAGTTTTTTAAACCAATCTGTCGGCCGTAGCCAGTCAGCACCCTGAATATCGCTTTCGCGCCCGGCAAAATTCCACATGAAATAACGCATGTACATGTGGCCGATCTGGCGGTTGAACATGTATTTTTTGTCTTGGGCAAAGGTAGGCCGCTGGCCATCGGCCAAACCCATCAGGCTACGGTATGTGGCGGCATGTTCAGCATTCCACGCACGGGGCAGCAGCGTAGTTTCGCCCGGATCATATTCATAATCAATGCTTCTCTCGCCTTCTTCGTATTTGTCTTTACCCTTAACATAAGAAGGGGGGCCGAACTTATAACCAATAGGTCTTGATGTGAAATAAGGACCAGTCAATAACGGGCGGCTGCCGTATTGTTCCCTTCTTAAATACTTCACAAAACTCATGATGTCTTTGGGCGAATTTTCATCAATGAGAGTGTTGTAATTAGAGCGGATCACTACCAACGCATACGAACCGTAGCCAATAAGTATGAAAGTTGTTGCCAGCAAAAAAGTATTCCAGGTGGGTTTGTTTTTTTTATGGGTGAAGTAAACTCCATAAACTAATGCTCCGACTACCAGTAAAGTGAATACCAATGCGCCTGAACCAAAAAACATACCCAAGGTGTTTACAAAAAAGATTTCAAAATGACCGGCCAGCGTAGGTAAGCCGGGCACAATAAAATCATTGATGAACAGAACCAGTGCGGCACTGATAGCCAATGTGGCGATTACCCCCCACACTGTAGTTTTGAATTTTTTGAAATAGTAAATCAGCCCGAGTGCAGGAAATGTAACAAGGTTGAGCATGTGTACCCCGATGGAAAGGCCAATCATGTAGGCTACCAACAGTAACCACCGGTTGGCTTTGCTCTCGTCTTCAATCACGTCCCACTTCAACACACCCCATACTACAAATGCGGTGAAGAATGATGACATACCGTATACTTCGGCCTCTACTGCCGAGAACCAGGCCGAATCACAAAACGTGTAAGCCAATGAACCAACTATACCTGCGCCCATCAAGGTCCACAATTGGCTGCCGGTAATGTCAGTATCTTTTTTAATACCCATCAGCTTGCGGCCAAACAATGTAATTGACCAGAATAAAAACAGGATAGTGAAAGCACTGGCCAGTACACTCATGAAGTTAATCCAGTAAGCAACTTTCGTTACATCGCCAAAAGACAGAAATGAAAAGAGGCGGCCCATGAGTAAAAACAAAGGAGCACCGGGCGGATGTGGAACCTGCAGTTTGTATGATACCGCAATGAACTCACCGCAATCCCAATAGCTGGCAGTTTCTTCCATGGTGAGGAAATATGCAATCAAGGCTACGGCAAAACATGCCCAGCCGAAAATGTTGTTGGCTTTTTGAAAATTCATAGGATCAGTGTTAATAAACCTCACGTGCCGTGGCCTTCGGAGGATAAAGTCGCGAAAATAAGGAATTATCAGTTGGTCTGGGTCTTAAACAATCAAAATGAAGCCGGTTTTAATCTAAAAAGATGCAAAAATTATTTATACACCACTATGTAAAAGACCAACCATAGCAGAAAAATTAGAATATAGGAACATGAAACAATCCACCAGGTGGAGCTTTGTTGTTTATGGGTATGAAAGGAATAAAAATTGACTCCACAAACTAATACTAAAACATAGAGAATTTCGAAAACACTCAATGCCCGCAGGGGATAAGCATACCGCCTGTCAATGGAGTACCCATCGAAAAAATTCATTAACGACAACGGGTAGAAACTTTGTACCTCAGCCAATGGTGGGTCAGTTTTAATAAATAAGAACCAACCGATTTTTATCAACTCGGGTAACACAAAAACAAATTCAGCCGCCATGGCCACGCTCCAACATTGGCTGAACGTAATGCGATAGCCAAAAAGAAAACACCCCACCCAAAGTACAAACCCGATCACAGTAAACTTCCATAAATAAATGAACGGGATAGAAAAAAACTGCAACGCACTGATCATTTTTAATACCATTCCTTCGGGCCTGTCTTGCAGAAACTCAAAAGCAGCTGTTTCAAATTCTATAAAATACTTTTTTATTGCCAGCAATAAAACTGACGTCAGGCAGAGCGCGATAAAAGTTAGTTTTTTATCGGAAGAAAATAGTGAAGTTTGCGGTTCGTTCATGGCACCAAAGATGAGACGGATAAATTCAACATTCAATAATCAACATTCAACTGATAAACGGCTGTTTCGGGTTTTGGATTTAGGATTGGGACTATTTGTTTTAATCTTCTTCATTCAATTTAATCTTTGCGCACAATCGAGCACTAAAAAAGATACAACCATTATATTAATTTCCGATTTTGCCGTTCAGGCAGAAGTTACGGATGCCCTCAACAGTCTATACAATTATGAGTTTGCCAAAGCCGAATTGTTTTTTCAGGGATTTAAGGAAAAATACAAATGGCACCCGTTGCCCTATTTTTTAATGGGATTGGGAGAGTGGTGGAAAATCGTGCCCAATCCGCAGGTAAAAAAATATGATGCCCATTTTTTAGCGTACATGGACAGCACCATTTGGGTAGCCGAAAATCTGTACAAACATTATCCCGAGTATAAAATTGAAGCGGCTTTTTTTTTAGCGGCAGCCCACGGGTTTAAAGGAGAACTGTATGCCGATGTGGAGCGTAAAGATTGGCTTAAAGCTGCCAGCGAAGGCAAGGCTGCTTTAAAATACATGGAAGTGTGCCGCGAGAAAAACAACCTAAGCCCTGAGTTGCTCTTTGGTGATGCGCTCTACAATTATTTCAGAGAGTGGGTGCCTGAAAATTACAAATCGTTAAAACCGATCTTTTGGCTCTTTCGCCATGGCGACAAAAAACTGGGGCTGAAACAACTCAAAGAAGTGTCGTACAACGCTTTTTACTCGCGTACAGAAGCCATGGTGTGGCTCATGCGCATTTTGGCAGGATATGAAAATGATACGCAAGGGGCATTTCAACTTGCCGAGTACCTGTACCAAACCTACCCCAACAACCCGTACTTTCACCGCTACTATGCACGTATGTTGTACTCCATGGGAAACATGCCTCAATTGGAGATACAATGCAAGCAGATTATGCAGCGAATCGACAGCGGCAGGTTTGGTTACGAAGCTGTGAGCGGACGGTATGCGGCTTTCTTTTTGGCTCAGGGTTATGACATTACACGCAATCTGGGCGAGGCCAAGAAGTATTATATGCGAGCCATTAAATTTTCTGAAGAAGTAAAAGCATTTGATTCAGGGTATTATTTGTATTCACTGATTTCATTGGGCGAGATTTATTCGCGTGAAGGCGACAAAAAAACAGCCAAAAAATATTTTAACTTGGTAAAAAAACATGCCGGCCGCAAAGACGAAGCCTATAAAGACGCCAAGCAAAGGCTGAAGAAGCTAGAAAAAGCGAGCAAAGATTAACAGTAAGCAATGGAAATACGCGATGTGATAGTTACCCCCGTGGTCATTCTTGCTGTCTTATTTGTTGCCTACTTTATCAGACCGCGTGTAACGGATGACCTAACCAGAAAATATTTTTTGCCGGCTCTAGTGCTAAAAATTTTTGGAGCAATAGCACTGGGTTTCATTTATCAATTTTATTATAGCGGAGGGGATACGTTTAACTACCATACTCATGGCAGCCGCCACATGTGGGAGGCCATCATCGAATCGCCCTCAAAAGGCTTAAGTTTTTTTTTTCGTGAGGCATCCGATTATCAAGGTGTTTACAAATACGCAAGCCGGATTCTTTTTTTTAATGACCCCAACTCATTGGTAGTAGTAAAGTTTGCCGCATTATTAGATTTGTTTACGTTCTCAACCTACTCGGCTACAGCCACTTTATTTGCTGTTTTTAGTTTTATTGGTGCCTGGTGCTTGTTTATAACCTTTTATCGACAGTATCCGAAGTTATATTATCAACTTGCTATTGCTACGCTGTTTATTCCATCTGTTATTTTTTGGGGGTCAGGAATTTTGAAAGACTCTATTGTATTAAGCTGTCTGGGGATAGCCACTTTTCAATTCTATAAATTTTTTACAGAAAGACGCCTTTCAATAATCAACTTGATGGTACTGCTGATCAGTTTATACCTGATCTTCAGCATCAAAAAATTTATTCTTCAGGCGTATCTGCCAGCTGTTATCCTTTGGATTGTGGCCAAGAACATCAGCCGAGTGCCCTCGCTTGTGGCAAGAATGATGATTGTACCCTTCATGGCAGGACTTATTGCCTACTCAGCGTATTATTCAGTAATTAAAGTGGGTGAAGGAGACTCAAAATATTCTGTTGATAAACTTGCTGAAACAGTGAAAGTAACTGCTTACGACATCCGTTACTGGTCTGGGCGGGAAGCCGGGTCAGGCTATTCGCTGGGCGAATTGGACGGAAGTTTCGGGTCGATGGTCAAACTTGCCCCACAAGCTATTAATGTTTCTTTATTTCGGCCTTATTTATGGGAGGTAAAAAATCCACTGATGTTATTGTCTGCTCTGGAAGCTACGTTTTTTTTATTTTTTACCCTATATGTTCTGGCCAAGAAGCGCTTGCGTTTTTTTCAAGCGCTGGCAGATCCGAATATAATTTTTGCATATACATTTTCGCTCTCATTTGCTTTTGCCGTGGGGGTGAGCACATTTAATTTTGGCACCCTGGCTCGCTATAAAATCCCGTTGCTTCCTTTTTTTGCCACAGCCTTAATACTCACGTATAATCATTTAAACAACGAAAGAAAATTGATTGAATTTGATTTGACGGAGTAATGGTCTTCTACCGTTTTTCTTCCGGCTTGCCCAATGGATTTTCTCAACTCTACATCTTCAATCAAACACGAAAGCGCTTGTACCCATTCTTGATCGGAGGCACACAAAAATCCATTTTGACCATGCTGTATGATGGTGCTGTTTACTCCCACCGGTGAAACAACAGCCGGGATAGAAAGAGCCATGTATTGCAACGCCTTGAAACCACACTTGCCATTTGCCCAATGGTCATCCACCAATGGCATTATCCCAATATCTATCTTTAATAGATCATCAATTTCTGTTCCCTTGTTCCATTTAATAAAACTCATTTCCACTCCCAAATCAATTGGCCTGTCGGCAATGAGTAGGAAATCAATTTTGCTTCCGTACTTTTCTTTAAGTAGTGAGAAGACAGACGTTAGGGTTGGTAAATAAATTAACGTAGAGTGCGTACCCGTCCAGCCAATGATTGTTGTTTTGTTTTGTTTTTTTGTAAACAGCGTTGGGTTATGAAGGTCCACGGTATCAATTGTAGTGGGGTTAAGAGCCACCCGGCTGTTGAATGGTTTAGCGTAGTCACATAAGTATGAATTGCCACAACTGATACGATAGCTCCACCGGCAAATGGATTTTACTTTACTGTGCCATTTGAAAAAAGCAGCTAGTTTGTTTTCCGTGCTGGTGTTGGGCAGCCAAATGGCATCGTCAAAATCATAAATGATTTTTTTACTCAATAATTTTGCAGCCACCCATTCAAACCACGGAGGCCCCACCGGAGTTACTTCGCGGTGAATGAAAATGAAATCATAGCGACTCAGGCGAAACAAAAGCAAAAAACGATAAACGAATCCCATTCCTACTCCAATTAATTTTTTCAGCTCATTTCCATTTGAATAGAGAATGTGCCAGGTGTTTAAGCTGATAAAAGACTTGACGGTTACTTCAAAGCCATGGTTGGAGAGTAACTCGATGTACTGCTCAAACCGAAATCGTTGCGAAGGAGCTTGCCCCGGTGGGTAGGGGCACAAAATCAAAATTCTTTTTGCCATTTTTCAAATCCAAACCTAGTCAATAACTGCATTGACAGACAATAAAACAAATAGTATTAGTTGGCATTAGCCAAAGTTATTTCATCGTCCCCTCACATTCTATGCAAGGGGAGTTTAATTCTTCTACTGCAGGTACTTTCAACGGATAAGCATAAGTTTCAAAAAACCTAAATTTTTTATGATTAAGGTAATTCACGTGCTACAGGAGAATAAAAAATCAATTTTATCCACCCTCACTAAAAAGGAGTAATTTTGTAACCTTTTATGAAAAAAGTTTTAATTACCGGAGGAGCAGGCTTTCTGGGCAGTTCACTTGCTCAGGGAATGCTCGATCGGGGCATGTCTGTTGCATTGGTCGATAATCTTTCTACGGGTGATTTGCGCAAAATTCCCCAACATGAACACGCCCGGTTTATTAAATGTGATGTAAATAAATACAACGACATAGCCTCTGTGATCACTTCACAAAAATTTGATTACGTTTTTCATTACGCGGCTGTAGTAGGAGTAAAGCGAACGCTGGAAAGACCCGTGAGCGTTTTGGAAGATATTCATGGAATTGAAAATATGCTCAACCTATGCAAGAATACAGGGGTAAAACGATTTTTCTTTACTTCTTCTTCTGAGGTGTACGGTGAGCCGGTTGAATTTCCTCAAAACGAGGAAACAACTCCGCTAAATTCTCGCCTGCCTTATGCAATCGTGAAAAACGTGGGTGAAGCTTTTTGTCGCTCCTATTACCAAGAGTATGGTTTGCCATATACGGTATTGCGCTTCTTCAATACGTATGGCCCAAAGCAGAGTGTAGATTTTGTAATGTCTAAGTTCATCAAAGCAGCATTGGCCAACAGGCCACTCACTATTTATGGAGATGGAAGCCAAACGAGGACTTTTTGTTTTGTAAAAAACAATGTAGAGGCTATCATCAAATGTCTCGAAGAAGGGATATATGTTAATGATGTTGTAAACGTGGGTAGCGACCAAAGCATTTCGATACTTCAATTGGCACAAAAAATTATTGAAATAGCACAATCTAAGTCGATCATTGAATTTTTGCCGCCTTTGAAAGAAGGAGATATGACCCGCAGAAAACCAGACATTACCAAAATGTCGAGACTTATCAAAAACTTTACTTCGCTGGAAGAAGGAGTGCGTCAGATTATTGAAAGTGATATTTTTTATCAACTCAATAACATCGATAAGGCTAAAACCTTATTTCCCGTATGAGCCAGTTACGCGAAGAAGAATTTATCATTGAGCCAACAGGTAATCTGTTTAATTTTAAAGAGATTTGGCACTACCGTGAACTGTTTTATTTTTTTACCTGGCGCGATATTAAAATAAAATACAAGCAAACGATGCTGGGTTTTCTGTGGGCTATCCTTCAGCCCCTGTTGATGATGACGATTTTTACTTTGTTTTTCGGGCGGGCCTTAAACATTCCTTCACAAAATCTGCCCTACCCGGTTTATGTTTTTTCGGGATTACTAATTTGGAATATCTTTTCTACCGGGCTTAGCAATGCCGCCAACAGCATGGTGAACAACGCCTCCATCATTAAGAAAATTTATTTTCCGAGATTGATCGTGCCCGTGTCATCCATTCTTGTAGCACTGTTTGATTTCTTGATGGCGCTGATTTTGTTCATGAGTATTTTGATTTTCTATCAGCAGCCGGTGTCATGGACAATTATTTTTTATTGGCCCTTCGCCATGTTGCTGAGTGTAATTGCCACCCTGGGCTTAGGCAGTTGGCTTGCCGCTTTGAATGTGAAGTACCGCGACTTCCGCTACGTCATTCCATTCCTCATTCAGGTGCTTTTCTTTTTAACTCCCGTCATCTATCCGATCACCTTATTAAAATACCCGATGCTGCAATACGCACTCGCTACGTCCCCTATGTATGTTGCGGTGGAATTTTTTCGGTTGCCGCTAACCGGCTCTTTGCCTAACCTGGATTTAGTTTGGATCAGCCTGGGTTCCAATATTGTTTTCCTTTTGATCGGGTTGATCTATTTTAGAAAGACCGAAGATTTTTTTGCTGACATAGCCTAATTCACAAAGTCTATAAGAATGATTTCATGATAAAAGATAGATAGCAGACTGCTAATTTTGTACTTGAATGAAGCCCATCCTCGAAATACAAAACATCTCTAAAAAATTCCGCATCAGTCACCAAACCGCTGGCTACCTGAGTTTGCGCGAACGTATGACAAATGTGCTGAAGTTTGAAAAAAACAACACGGAAGATTTTTGGGCATTAAAAGATGTTTCGTTTGATGTGCAGCCGGGTGACTCAATAGGAATCATTGGGCGAAATGGAGCAGGAAAATCTACGTTATTAAAAATTCTTTCAAAGATCACACCGCCTACTTCAGGAAAAATCATTTCACGCGGACGCATAGCCAGCTTGCTCGAAGTAGGTACTGGTTTTCACCCCGAGTTGACCGGCCGGGAAAACATTTTCTTCAACGGCTCATTGCTGGGCATGAAGCGTAAGGAAATTGAAAGTAAATTTGACGAGATCGTTGACTTCAGTGGGGTAGAAAAATTTTTAGACACCCCGCTAAAACATTATAGCAGCGGCATGCAGTTGCGCCTGGCTTTTGCCGTGGCTGCTTTTCTCGAACCTGAAATTTTGATTATTGACGAAGTACTGGCGGTGGGCGATGCGGAATTCCAAAAGAAGTGTTTGGGCAAGATGGAAGATGTGAGCAAGAGTGGAAGAACGATTTTATTTGTAAGCCATAATATGACGGCTGTAGATCTGTTATGCAATAAGTCTGTTTTATTGAGTGGTGGCAGAATTATTAAAGAAGGATCAACAAAAGACGTAATTGCGCAGTACTTGAATGAAGGAGACTCAAAAGAAAATCAAACCGATGGAGAGATCATATTTTGTGATACAGATTTGCCCATTAAGAAAATTGAAGTAATAGCAGATGGTAGAAAATCAATGACTACAAAAATGGGTGGCAGCCTCTCTTTGCAAGTACACTTCGAGTCAAAAGCACCACTTGAAGAACCGGTATTGGGACTGATCTTTAAAGACAGTCAGCGCTCACCTTTGTTGGGAATAAACAACAGACACTACATAGGGAATTTTAATTTACAACCCATGATGAATGGTATTATTTCAGTAGAAATACCCAAGCTCACCCTGTTTGAAGGAATTTACTTTATAGATGTTCATTTTGGCAACCTTTTCAGAGATATACAAGTCATTCAGGACTGTTTTTCTATCAATGTAGAAGCGCTGAACTTTTCAAACAAGGGTCAATTGCCGGAAAGAAAATTAAATCGATTTTTTATCGACCCCGTTTTGTGGTCACTGAAAGAAAATTAATATGATACGTAATTTTTTAAAAAGGCTGAGTAAGGCTTATTATTTTTCACAAATAAATACCAGTGATCAGTTTATTCAAATGTATTTTAAAAATAGAAATTCTCTTCAAGAGCACTATACAACTGATCTAAACGAACAATATCAAATTTACACCCGAACAATTTCTACCCCTAATATGGCAGCATCGCTTGAGCTATGCAGTTTTCTATTAGCATTATGTCAAGAAAATAAATTCGAAAAACTTCTTGATATGGGGTCGGGCTTTACTTCATTTGTGTTGCGACAATACCAACATAATTCTGATAAGAACATAGAAGTTTATTCTGTAGATGACGATGAAGAATGGCTACAGAAAACGAAAAATTATCTAACTGAAAAAAGACTACCCACTACTAATGTTTTAAGTCTTAAAAAATTTTATGATTCAAACGTTAAAGAATTTGATCTGATCGTTCATGATCTCAACTTTGTTGAAGAGCGGATAAAACATGTTGAAAAAGTAGTAGAATTAATCAAACCAAACGGTACTATCATTTTTGATGATGTGCATAAAATGGATTATTGTTTGGAGCTATTAAAAAAATTGAAAAAATACCCCGGAACGATATACAATTTAGAGCCAATCACACGCGATCAGTTTAATCGTTTTTCTTTAGCTTTTGTAAAGAGATAGGACGTGCAACTGAGTATTATTATTCCCACAAAGGATCGAGGAGAAATTTTTAAATTAACTCTTCGACATGCTTTAGATGCTATGGAGGAACTTCCCTGTGAAATTATAGTTGTCAATGATTCAAAAACATCAAAGCCAACTGTACCTCAATCTTCGAATATTCGGCTGGTTGATAATTTAAAAAACGGAGTAGCGTCTGCCAGAAATTTAGGCGCTTCTCTTGCAGTGTCTCCAAACCTATTGTTTCTAGATGATGATATCTTGATTTCAAAAAAATCACTGACGCACGTTTTGAATCATAGTTATCTTTTAGAAAACTCATGTTTCAACCTGAATTGGGAGTACCCGCAGGAGCCAATAGCTCAATTAAAGCAATATCAATTTGGGCGTTTTTTACTAAAACAAAAATTAACTGCATTTGAAGGTTGGTATAACGATGCTTCCTGGCAGCCCAATGCACTATTTCAATCGCGTGCCGTAGCAAGTTTTCATCTCTCCATTTCTAAAGCAAACTTTGAGAAATCAGGAGGGTATAATGAGTCGTTTCCATTTTCCGGATTTGAAGACTATGATTTCCCAATGAGGCTGAAGAAGATGGGCTTACGGTTGTATATAGATACACGGGCAACCGTACACCACAATGAAGCAGACCGGATGGATTTGGATAATTGGCTGGCAACGCAAGAACGAAGAGCTATTACGAGGAGAGTGGCGGTTAACTCAGGGTATGGGGATCTGGCATTGAACTATGGTTTTATGAAAGCCATTATTTTAAAGCTATTCTTAATACCAGGCTGGACATCTTTTATAAAAAGCATACCCAACATAAAACTTTTAGACCCTTTTTATTTTAAAATGATAGGAATAATGGCTGCATCGCGAATTTATAAAGGTTATACTTCATGACACAAGGCTTAACGTTTAAGGTTAAATTATTCAATTTGTTCAGACAAACATTTAAAATTAAATGGATAGAACAATACTTAGCCAAGCTAACTGCGGGTAAAAACCCCAATCATTTTTTTTCAAAATTGGTTCCTAACCATTATCAATATCAACACGGAAGTTTTCGTAATATTTTCAGAGATGGAATAAGAATGAATGTTGACATAAGTGATTACGTTGGCCATTACTATTATTTTGGTTTTAAGGATAAAAGTATTGAGAGACTCTTTTCACTGTGTCACGAAAATTTTTCTGTTATAGATGTCGGTACAAACTGGGGGTGGACATTACTTAAGTTTTCTTCGCTTGCTAAGAATGGCACTGTGCTTGGGTTTGAACCCGATCCGGTAAATTTTAATCATTGCAAAAAAAATGTCATGCTTAATCAAGCAAACAATATTCACCTCTTTCCTGTAGGGCTAGGCGATCTAAACACTACTTTAAAAATAGAAGTCCGAACAGTTACTAATCGAGGAGGAAACCGTATTGCTGTTAACCCAAATCAAAATGGAGCAGATGTAGAGATCATTAGGTTAGATGACTTTACTCCTGCCACCAAACTATCTCATATAAACTTGATAAAAATAGATGTAGAGGGCTATGAACATCATGTTTTAAAAGGGGCAAAAGAAATTCTTCGCCAACACATGCCCGTTTTATTTATTGAATTAGATAACAACAACTTAAGAGATCAGGGTAGTTCAGCAGTTTCCTTAATTCAATTTTTGATTGACATAGGCTACCGGCACATTGTAAATGCTGAAACTGAAGAATCTATAACTTTGCAAACCAATTTTGACAATTGCCATCTGGATATCATAGCAAAGTAAATGCTTCCGAAAAAAAAAATCATTTACATCATCTCGCACGTCCACAAATCACTGGCATTCGAGTGGACGGCCGTTGCTTTAAAAAAATATTATGACATTACATTTATTTTATTAAACCCGCAACACACTTCATTAGAGGGTTTTCTCATAGAAAACGAAATAAATGTTTACCGAATAAACTATCGAGGCAAAAAAGATTTTGTAGCAGCGTTGGTTAAAACATTTCGTTTTTTGCTCAAGTTTAAACCTGAAGTTGTACATGCCCACTTGCTCGATGCTCAGCTTATTGGTCTGTCGTCTGCCTGGGTGGCAGGAATAAAGAAGAGGGTTTACACCCGGCACAACAGTAATTTTCATCATGTATACCATCGAAAAGGAATATTCTTGGATAAGGTTAGCAATTGGCTGGCCACAGCAATAGTATCCATTAGCAAGGCTACGGATATTTCATTAACACAACTTGAGAAAGTTGACCCTTCGAAAATCAAAAAAATTCCGCATGGCTTTAACCTGTCGGTTTTTGATAGCGTTGAATTAATTCGTGTGACTACTGTACGAAAAAAATGGAGCGTACCAGAAAACGCTATTTGCATAGGTGTGATTGCGCGCCACATCGAGTGGAAGGGTATACAATACATCGTTCCGGCCTTTAAAAAATTTTTAAGGAGTCATCCCGCTTCGTGCCTGATCTTGGCCAATGCTTCGGGCCCATATCACGAAACTATTATGGAGTTGACAAATGAAATCCCCAGGCAGAACCTAATCTTGATTCCCTTTGAAGAAGATGTTGCCGCACTCTACAAACTATTTGATATTTACGTGCACACTCCGATTGACGAAATTTGTGAAGCCTTTGGACAAACGTATATTGAAGCGCTGGCATGTGGCGTGCCATCGGTGTTTACGTTGTCAGGAGTAGCCAGCGAATTTGTTGTCCATTTGCAGAATGCATGGGTAGCAAATTATAAAGACGAAGAATCAATTTTTGCAGGAATGAAAGCATTGACAGACAGTGCACAGCTAAGAACGCAACTTATTGAAAACGGGAAAAAGAGCATTGCCAGGTTTGAGATTAAATCAATGACAGAAGCACTACAAAAAATGTACGATGAGTAGCCCTTTTTTCAGTGTAATCATTCCCACCTACAACCGTGCCAGGTTTATTGGTAAGACAATACAATCTGTTTTAGCTCAACAATTTCAGGATTTTGAAATCATTGTGGTAGATGACGGCAGCACAGACAACACAAGAAACGAAGTAGCTAAAATAAAAAACTCCAATCTTTTTTATCACAGAAAAGAAAATGGCGAGCGTGGTGCTGCCCGAAATTATGGAGCCAAAAAAGCCAGAGGTCAATACGTTACTTTTCTTGATTCGGATGATTTAGTGTACAATCATCACCTGGCAACTGCAAAAAGATTTTGTGATGATCATTCCCCAGTTATTTTTCACCTGAACTACGATATTAAAGATGAAAAAGGAAAACTGATTCGCCCTGCGGTTTCTTTGCAAAACATCAACTCGGAAATCCTCACAGGAAATGTTTTAAGTTGCAATGGAGTCTTTATAAAGACTGAAATTTTTTTAGATAATCAATTTGTTGAAGACATAGCCTTAGCATCACTGGAAGATTGGGAACTGTGGATTCGGATGTCTTCGAGGTATTCATTCCTCAATAGCAATGTAGTAACCTCCACCGTAGTGCAGCACGATGCCCGTAGTGTATTAGACGGGAATACACAACGGATAAAAACTAAGGCAGAAAAATTTTGCCACTATGTTTTAACAGATGAAAAAAACAAGATAGTGTATGGCAATAAATTAAATCAGGCAAAAGCAAGTGCATTGACATATGCAGCCTTACACCTCGTCATGGCAAATGAAAAAAACGCAATCGTATTCAAATATCTTTGTCGCGGTATCAAAGAAAACCCTCGCGAAATTCTACGAAAACGTTTTTTTGCAATTTTAAAAAAAATAATTCTTGGTTGAATGAGACCGGCAGTATAAATCAGAAAGAATGTTATATGAAAAACGTTTTGGCCCTTACCTATTGGAGTTACCCCGATGCGCTGGTTCAGACGTATACGCTCCCGTATGTTCGGATCATAAAAAAAAATCTTCCTCCCGACAGCATCATTTACTTGGTAACACTTGAAAAAAATAAAAATAGTATTGTTTCAGCAGAAGTTGGCGAGTCCTTAAAAAGCGAAGGAATTGTCTGGAAGCCATTTATATACCGACCTTTTGGAATGCGTGCCTTTATCAACTGGCTTATAGTTGGCGCACAATTATCCTACTGGATAGTTGCAAAAAAAATTTCTGTAATCCACTGCTGGGGCACACCAGCCGGAGCCATCGGATTTGTTTTATCAACACTGACCCAAAAAAAATTAATCATAGACAGCTACGAACCCCATGCCGAAGCGATGGTTGAAAACGGAACCTGGAACAAAAACGGGCTTGCGTTTAAATTACTTTTTTGGCTAGAAAAAAAACAAAGCAAACGGGCAGATGTCATAATTGCAGCCACAGCTGGAATGCAAGCGTATGCCAAAGAAAAATACGGAGTGACAAAAACCAATTTTTTGGTAAAACCAGCCTGCGTTGATTTGGAACTTTTCACCTTGAAAAATTTAAAGAAAAAAGAATTGGTAGAGAAATTTCAATTTCAAAATAAAATAGTGTGTGTCTATGCCGGTAAATTTGGTGGTATCTACCTTGACCATGAAATTTTCGATTTTCTTAAAATTTGTCACCGTTTTTGGGGTGATGCGTTTCGTGTTATGCTGTTGACGAATCATCCACCACAAGAGATCAAGGATTATTGTGAAAAGTCAGGACTGCCGGTTGAAATTATTCAAACCGCATTTGTGCCTCATCAATCCATTCCTGATTATTTGGGACTTGGCGATTTTGCAATCACACCTGTAAAACCCGTACCAACCAAAAAATATTGCACACCCATTAAAGATGGAGAATATTGGGCGCTGGGCCTGCCCGTGGTGATCCCGAAAAATATTTCAGATGACTCATCGATAATCGAACAGAATAGTATTGGAGCTGTACTATCAGGTTTTGATGAGGTATCGTACCGGGAGGCTGTCGTGAAGATTGATGCCTTGATAAAAAGACATCACCAAAAACGATTTGAAGAAATCAGGCAAATAGCTATTCGGTACCGCTCATTTGAAATAGCAGAAAACGTGTACCGTTCCGCCTATCCATAAAGCATTGCAATCGGTTTTGTATTTTTGGGGCAATGACAAAAATATTAATTACCGGAGGGGCAGGTTTTATCGGTAGTTCACTGGCCGACCATTTTTTAAAAAATGAAAAATACGACTTGGTTCTAGTCGATAATTTTCTTACCGGAGTGGCAGGTAAAATACCACAACACCACCGATGTAAATTTATTAAGTGCGATGTAAATAACTGGGAAGACATTTCCTCAGTTATGACCAGCTACCGGTTTGATTTTGTTTTTCACTATGCAGCCGTGGTGGGCGTGCGAAGAACACTTGAAAACCCCGTGATGGTTTTAAATGACCTGGAAGGAATAAAAAATATTTTGACACTAAGCAAAAACACAGGGGTCAAAAGGATTTTTTTCGCCAGTTCGTCAGAGGTATATGGCGAACCGGTAGAATTGCCGCAACATGAAGAAACTACACCACTTAACTCAAGGCTCCCCTATGCAGTGGTAAAAAATGTGGGTGAATCTTTTTGTCGATCCTATCAAAAAGAGTTTGGACTTGATTATACCATTTTCAGGTTTTTTAATACCTATGGGCCCAAGCAAAGTACAGATTTCGTGATCTCAAAATTCTTGAAAGCTGCAATGAACAATGCCCCCATTCCTATTTTTGGTGATGGGAAACAGACACGCACTTTTTGTTATATCGATGACAACACCTCAACGGTATTAAAAATTTTAGAGAATAATGACGTAGTCAATGATGTAATCAATATTGGCAGTGAAGTAGATGTTACTATTTTAGAACTTGCCGAATCAATCATCCGCTTGACTCATTCAAAATCTAAAATAGAAGTTATGCCTCCGTTAAAAGAAGGGGATATGACACGGAGGCAACCCGATTCAAGTAAAATGTTGAAAATATTGGGACGCCCATGCATTCCTCTTGACGAAGGATTAAAAAAATGCTTATCAGCGATGACCTTCTTGAAATAAACCGATCCATGTCGATAAAAAAAGCCGGGTTAATTTTCATAGTGGGCTTGTCTGCTTTTTTTAAGACCCATGGCCAATGCACGACAACCGATTTTTCACTGCCGGCTACGGGGTGTGCCGGACAAAAATTAACATTGACCAATTCTTCCACCGGGAGCAATTTTTTATGGGATTTTTGCTCCGGTGATTTCAATAATGCACCCACTGCAAAAACTACTTTTACGCTGACCGGATCCAACGGAAGACCAGGCTTGGAGTTGATGAATGACAATGGAGTATGGATAGGGTTAGCCACCGGCACATATAGTAATGCACTTTACCGCATGCATTTTGACAATGGCTTGGCCAATGACCCAGCCACTATCGAAAATTTAGGTGACCTATCAGGAAAACTAAATGGACCGGGGCCAATCAAAATTTTTCAAGACCATGGCTTGTGGTATGGGCTTGTGTATAACACGGTGACTGGCGAGTTGCTCAAACTATCCTTTGGCAGCCACCTGACTGGAGTCATTGCAGTTACCACGTTAACAACTATTACGAGTCCGTCAAACCCGGGAGTGTTTATCGGCAAAGACCCGGTTGAGGGCTGGGTGGCAGCAATCTCAAATACAGCAAATCAACTGAGTTTATTTCGGCTTGGCACTTCCATTACTTCACCAGCGCCTTCGGATATCATTACAACGGCCTCAGTACCTAACCCGAATAATTTAGGTGACATTGATGTCACGAACGTGTGTGGAAACTGGTTTGGGTTTGCAGCAAATTTTGGTAATGGAAATATCTATCGGTTCAAATTTGGGACAGACTTATTTTCAAACCCTGTCATCGACCAAGTAATATCATTGCCGGTTTCAAATCCGTCAAAAATAAGGATCGTGCGTGAAGGTGAAGATTTTTTTTTGCTGGTAACCACATTAGACGGAGTGTTGTACAGACTGAATTTTGGCAGTGACTTGACGTCAACACCAACAGTATTCAATGATGGAAATATGGGGGGCATACTTCAACCCAATTTATTCGCATTGGCAGCCGTTAAAGAAAATTCAACGTGGACAGTTCGTGCAATCGACCTATCTAACGGAAATACTTATTTAATTCAGTATCCTAATAATTGCTCGGCCAATACTTCTATTTCTACTTCGACCAACCCAACAATATTTTATAGTGCCCCTGGCAACTACCAAGTTGCCCTTCAGAACAGCGACCTAAATGGAATTTCAGTAAAATCAAAAATGATTACAATTACCGGGAATCAAGCACCCGATATAACCTTTAGCACATTGAATAATTGTGCTAACAGCAATGTGATGTTTACGTCCACTAACCAATCAGGAAATATTGTCTCTTATGCCTGGAATTTTGGAGATACTCAAACAGCTTCAAGTGCTGCTCCGTCTCACGCATATTCTGCGGCATCTACCTACTACCCTTCCTTAACCGTCACAGCCTCTAATGGCTGTCAAAATTTAGCTCAGGATACTCTTCAAATCTTTAACCCTCCATCCGCCAACTTCAATCTTCCCCCGGCATCGCCCATTTGTACCAACCAACCCTACTCGTTTACCAACACATCAACGTATGATGCCGGCTCTAACCCTACCTGGCAGTGGAGCGTGAACGGAAGTAATTGGTCAACAACACAGAATTTGAATTACACAATTCTCGCACCGGCACCACAAACCATTCAGCTTACGGCTTCTATCCCCGGGTGTTCCAGTCAATCAACGCAAGCCATCCCGAGTGTACTCACCGGCCCGGCTGTTACTTTTAGCACGGCAGCCACGGGTTGTGTGAATAATGTCGTTTCATTTTCCAATTCCACCAGCGGGTTAGTCACAGGTTACTCGTGGACTTTTGGTGATGGCAATACCTCCGTGCAAACCAATCCTTCCAATACCTACCTGGGCACCGGTACTTACGTGGTTACACTCAATGCCGTTAATGCAGCCGGCTGTCAAAATTCATATTCAAAAAATATTTCAATTTACTCTAACCCACAACCTAAATTTACTATTGAAGCACCGCCTTTTTCATGTGCCAACTATCCGGCACAGTTTGACAATAACACTGGTTTTTTAACAGACAGCAAC
Source organism: Bacteroidota bacterium (assembly GCA_018266435.1). Taxonomy (GTDB): domain Bacteria; phylum Bacteroidota; class Bacteroidia; order Cytophagales; family Cyclobacteriaceae; genus ELB16-189. Next base: position 260,652 of record JAFEAL010000003.1, read on the forward strand.
ATTACATCGTGGCTGTGGAGTTTTGGAGATGCTGCAAATGGAAGCTCAATTGTAAAAAATCCTGCTTACACGTATACGGGTGCCGGTAATTATTCTGTCAGTCTAAAAGCCACAACGAACTTTGGGTGTACGGCAACGAAAGACAGCGTCATTACCATTCTCGCTTCCCCTCAGGCGGGCTTTGCCAATGGAGTAGCATGTTTGAACCAAAACACCTTGTTTACCAATACTTCATCGGGCAACATTGCTTCGTACAATTGGTATTTTCCAGGATCGGCCATTCCCGTTTCGGGGGCGAACCCACCTCCGGTTAAGTTTACATCAAGCGGTGCAAACAACGTAACGCTTTTAGTTACGGGCATCAATGGGTGCATCAATACGTTTGCCAAAACAATTAATGTTCCGGTAATGCCCGTGGTAGATTTCAGTGTACAGTTTCCTTGTACCAGAAATGCAACAGTCTTTACAGAATTAAATCCGGGCGGTGTTGACCCGGCTGTTTCATGGAGTTGGAATTTTGGCCCGGCTAATGGATCAGGTTCTCCTGCCAATTATACATTTTCTACACCGGGTGGATATTCTGTTACGATGAACACGACTCGTCAGTCAGGATGTGTCTATGCTTTGACTAAAAATGTTTCCATTTATGATGGGCCGATTGCCGCATTTACTCCTTCAGCGTATGCAGGAGCGGCACCGCTGAATGTAACATTCGCCAACACGTCAACCGCCAATACGTACCTCTGGCAGTTTGGAGATGCGGCAAACTCTACGAGTACCTCTATCTCTCCTGTTTTTACCTATTCTCAATTGGGGCAATACAAGGCTTTACTCACAGCTTATAACTTAATTGGCTGCACCGATACGTTGAGCACTTGGATTAGTGTGGTTGTGCCGAAGCCCAACGCAACGTTGAAAAGTTTTCTGTTGGCTGCCAACCCAGGTGCTAACACCGCCAACCCCGTATTATCAATCCTCAATTCAGGAAATGTTCCATTGGTCAACCCTGAAGTAGATATTGATTTAGGGGGTGGCGCGATGCTGAAAGAAACGATTGTGGGAATCATTCAGCCCCAACAAACTATTTCGTCCACACTTGATTTGCAGGTTGTTTCCAATTCAGTGCCGTATGTTTGTGCCCAGGTAGTTGTTCCGGATGATGTTAATCCAGCTAACGGCAAGGCGTGTGTTAGTTGGGAAGGTGATATTGTACTTGAGCCTTACCCGAATCCTGCCTCGGGCTTGGTTCATTTTAACTGGATTACAACTACCAATGAAAATGTGCAGATCACATTATTTAAATCAGACGGAGCGATTGCTTTTCAACAAGATTTTCAACACCAACCGGTTGGGCTTACCCAATTTTCACTTCCGGTTTCATCATTAGCCAATGGACTTTACTTAATACGGTTTTCTAACGCATCAATGCAAAAAACATTTCGCATAGTAGTGGCTAATTGATTACTTATCTCTTCTTAAATAACGTGCAACCCATCTGAGCAAAACATTTTGAAATGAGATTGTCACGTTGGCGCGTCACAAAATTATGCCTGACGTAAACAACAGCAAATTGCTGGTTTCCTACAAAAGAGAAGAAGCATCTTGCAAAGAAGTGGTTGCTATGTTGGCCCACTTGCCCGTTAGGGCGCACTCAAAAATATTTTCAAAATAGATTTCTCAAAATCACTTTTTGCCTCAGTTAGAGAAAACACACGAAGTATGGAATCTCACCAGTATATGGGTCAGTACAGCCGATTGATATCAAACAATACCTGCAATGGAATTGACGATTGAAAAATAAAGAGAGGATTCAGTTTCGACCTTATCACCAATGTATTGGCCAAACACAATGTATTATGGAAAATGAATTGTCAAATCTGAATGAACGTCAACCCCGCTTCGAAAAAACACAGCTCAATACATCAGTTGCAGCTTACAAAAAGGAACTTGAACATTTGGCAATCAATTTAAGTTGGAAGTCATCTCAGGCAGTGGGCAATCTACTTACGGGTAGAGGTAGAAAGAGTCTTTGAGAGAAAAAGAAACGACCGCAGGCTATTTAGAATAGAATATTCTAGGGATTAGTATTAAACCAGTTACTTTTTTTGAGCAGAATAATATTTCGGAAGGCAAAAAAATCTTTATTGTGCAATTTGGATTTGCTGTGAACACCTATTTCTAAACCAACCAAAAATATTGATTCACAGCCTTCCTCGTAGAGGGGGTCAGTTGATTTCAAAAAGAAATTGCTACCTTCGTTAAACCATTTTTTAAACTTATGTCAAATAGATTCAAACCGTTTTTTAGAAATTTTTATGCGGTAACAGGGTTTTCTTTTCTGATGTGGATGATTTTTTTAGACTCTAATGACTTGATTACACGATACCGGATGAGTTCCAAGTTGCGGATGTTGGAAAACGAAAAGGAATTTTATCAGAATAAAATTAAAGAAGTACAAAAAGACCGCGAAGAACTAACAACCAACAAAGAGCTGCTCGAAAAGTTTGCCCGTGAAAAATACTTAATGAAAAAACCCAGCGAAGATATTTTTGTCATTCAAAACAACTGAAATTTCTTATGAAAAAAGTGTTGGTGTTGATGGGCGTGTTCTTTTTTTCTGTGAGCTGTTGGGCTCAGTTCAATCCATCGTTTAGAAAAAATAATAACAACCAATCACAAGATTCACGAAAAGTATATTTTGCCATGGGTGGTGGGTTAGGGTTTGGTACCGATGCCAGTGGGTTTAATTACAACTATTATTCGCTCTTGCCTATGGTGGGTTACCGGATAACCAACCAGGTTTCAGTAGGCGCCATGGGTACTTATCAGCGGTACAACTATTCCAGCATTGGTACCTCCTACACTCAGTACGGTGCGGGCCCGTTTGTACGATACATGATCAACCCTATTTTTTTTCAGGCTGAATACGATATGATCAGCGCACCAAATATTTATAAATTAAATGCCAACGGAGAGCCAACCCGCTCTACTTTTTCGCGCATGCTTTTCGGTGTGGGTTATATTTTTTCAAGCGGGCAAAGGGTTTCGCTAGGCGGGCTGGTGATGTACGATGTGCTGTATCATGTGCCCAGTGTTTTTGCTTCACCGATTGTGACGAGGATCTTCGTTTCTTTTTAAAACGACAAGCCAAATTTATTTCCGAGTACTTTCAGATCAGAGGCAACTTTGGCATTTAGCGAAATTCCGGTTTTCATTCGGGTTGTTTCAAACTCCCGCTCGGGGTCTCCGGGGATAATTAATTTTTCTTCACCCGCTATTGTTTTAGCCGACCGAAAGCGAGTGATCCAGTTGTCCATGTGTTTTTTAAACTCATCGGCAGGCCGAAATGCATCTACACGCAGGGCACCAAAAAAATGACCAATACCCTCACCCACCGGGTTAGCGGGCGGAGCCAGAAAACTTACGAACGGAGGAACCCATGGGCCATAGTTGGCACCACTGAGCACAGCAGAAAATATATCTACCCAAGCCCCCAAACAAAATCCTTTATGGCTGCCGTGCTCACGGTCACTGCCTAAAGGTATCAATGCGCCACCGTCTTTCAACTCATTAGGGTTAGAAGAAGGCGCCCCGTCTTTTTTTTGAATCCAGCCGAGCGGAGCTTTTTTTTCTTGACGCTGCAAAATTTCAAGTTTGCCGTTGGCGGCCGTAGTGGTGGCAAAGTCAGCAACAAATGGAGGTTGTGTATGTGCCGGAATAGCGATTGCAATGGGGTTGGTTCCCAGTAATCTTTCTATTGAAAAAGTAGGTGCTACAAGTGGGCTTGCGTTGGTCATGGCCATACCAATCATATCGTGCGGCAAAGCCATCATGGCGTGATGCCCGGCAATGCCAAAATGATTTGAATTTTTTACGGCTACCCAGCCGGTACCGGCCTGCCTGGCTTTTGCAATAGCAATTTGCATGGCATGAGGCGCAACCACCAATCCAAGCCCACTGTCTCCATCTACTACCGCTGTGCTGGGGGTTTCGTGAACGATACGAATATTGGGTTTACTATTGACACGCTTGGCTTCCCACAGCCGCACATAGCCGCTGAGCCGGGCAACTCCATGTGAGTCAATTCCGCGTAAGTCGGCACGAAGTAAAGATTCTACCGCAACGGCTGCATGCTCTTCTGAGCAACCGATTTTCAAAAATACGTCATGGGCAAAACGACTGAGGTGGGCGTAAGAAAAAATCGGTTCATTCATGGGGCAAAGCTAACGTTTTCAAAAAATTCTTAAATGAGTTGTAGTCTGCTTCAAGCGGAACGGTTTGTTTTTCTCCTTGCAAAAATATTTTCAGCCTTTCCGGTATTTGTATTTCAGTTGACAACGTTTCTTCTACTACTTCTTTGAACTTAGACGGATGAGCAGTTTCTAAGAATACGCCAACAGTTTCAGGATATTGACTGATGTATTTTTTTAAGCCGAGATAGCCTACTGCTCCGTGAGGATCAAGAACGTATTTTCTTTGTGTGAAAACTGATTTCATTGCAGCCTTTGTTTCTTCATCTGAAAATGAATAGCCCGAAAGTATTCTTTTTATTTCGCTAAAATTATTTTGGAAGAGGTCAATCATGCGGGCAAAGTTGCTGGGGTTGCCCACATCCATTGCATTGCTAATGGTTTCCACAGACGGCCTGGGATGAAATTGCGAGGAGGCCAAATAGTTTGGAACGATGTCATTGCGATTGGTTGAGGCAATGAAGTGATCAATGGGCAGTCCCATTTTTTCGGCAATCAGCCCCGCTGTAAGATTTCCAAAATTTCCGCTGGGCACAGAGAATACAACATGCTCTTTTTTAGGAAGACGTGACCAGGCATAGAAATAATAAAAAGATTGAGGAATTAGCCGGGCAAGGTTAATTGAGTTGGCCGAAGTGAGAAAAAGCTTTTGATTCAATTCCTCATCTGAAAAAGCCTGCTTTACTAATTGCTGGCAATTATCAAATGTTCCGTCAACTTCCAGTGCCGTGATATTTTTACCAAGCGTAGTGAATTGTTTTTCCTGAATTTCACTCACTTTTCCTGATGGATAGAGAACAATCACCCGGGTTCCCTTCACATCTAAAAATCCATTGGCCACCGCACTTCCCGTATCGCCAGAGGTAGCTACTAAAATAATCACTTCTTTTTTTTGTTCCGCTGCGAAGTAACCCAGCACCTGCGACATAAACCGTGCTCCAAAATCTTTGAATGCAAGCGTAGGACCATGAAACAATTCCAGGCTGAAAATGTTTTTTTCGATCTCAACAAGCGGTGCATCAAACGAAATTGTATTGCTTACTATTTCTTTCAACCGATCTTGTGGAATATCATCCTCCACAAATGCACGGGCAATGTCAAAAGCGATTTGTGAAAAAGATTTTTCATGGATTGATTTAAAATAAGAAGCCGGTAATACCGGAATTTGTCCGGGCATAAATAACCCCTGGCCAGGTGCAAGTCCTTTGATAACCGCTTCACGCAAACTGACGGAGTGAAGGGGATTATTGGTGCTGTAAAATTTCATGAGATGAGGGCATACGCTCCCTGACGGTTTACTTCAGAAACAAAAACTTCATTTTCGAGGGAGATGTTTAAAAATACATCGCGAATAGATTGGCCCGCAAGCTCAGCCTCGGCCCTTCCTTTACACAAGCAGAAGACCGTTGGCCCCGAGCCGGATATACCGCAGCCCAGTGCTCCATTTTTAAGGGCTGTCTGTTTTACTTTATTAAAACTGGGAATTAAGTCTGCGCGCAAAGGCTCAGCCACCACATCTACCAACGAGCGGCCTATTAATTCATAATCTTCTTTCATCATGCCAGCCACCAGGGCCGCTGTGTTGGCCCATTGGGTAATGCCATCTTGTAAAGAGATGGTTTGTTTCAACACCGATCGCGCATCGCGTGTTTTTACTTCAATGTGCGGATGCACCAACACGCAAAATAATTCTTTTGGTGTAGGGATTTCGATAATGTCAAGCGGGTGGTTTTCGCGAATCAAAATCAGTCCGCCCAACAAACTTGGCGCAGCGTTGTCGGCATGGGCTGAGCCACAGGCTACCCGTTCAGCCTCCATGGCAAAGGGAAGGAGATCTATTTTCTTAAGCGGTGAGCCCATCAATTCATTGATGCCAACGGCTGCAGCTACTGCACTGGCCGCACTGGAACCCATGCCGCTGCCTAATGGCAAATTTTTATGCAAGGTAATGGACACCCCCTGGTTGCTTTGAATTGATTTTAAAAACTCAATGACCGCCACCCCCGAAGTATTTTTTGCAGCCTCTAAAGGAAGCCTACCCTCGTCACCTAAAATGGATTGAATAGTTACCTGACCGGAGTCATTTAACGAGATCTCCACCACATCACCCGGTTGGGTTACGGCCAACCCAAGCACATCAAACCCACAGGACACGTTGCCGATGGAAGCGGGGGCAAAAACTTTTATTTTTTTACTCATGTCAGTGGGTATAGTTTCCAATTCGAATAATATCAGCAAATACACCGGCTGCAGTTACGGCCGCTCCCGCACCCGGCCCACGTATTACCATCGGACGCTCATGGTAGCGCTCGGTAGTGAGCAAAATTACATTGTCACTGCCTGATAAGGAATAGAACGGGTGATTGTTTTTCACTGACTCTAATTTTACATAGGCTCTTCCATTTTCAAAGACAGCCAGGTAGCAAAGTTTTTCGTTTTTTGATTCGGCAATATGCAACACCTTTTCAAAATACAAATCATGGTGTTTTAACCTCGACATAAAATCATTGACGGTACCCGTACGGCAATCGGCCGGCACTATGTTTTCTACCTCTACCTGAGGTAATTCCAACTGAACCCCTGCCTCTCGTGCTAAGATCAAAATTTTTCGGGCAACGTCTGTACCACTTAAATCATCGCGCGGATCAGGCTCTGTGTAACCTTTATCTTTGGCTTCGGCCACCACCTCACTGAATTTTTTTCCAGGTGCAAATGAGCTGAAAATATAATTCATTGTGCCACTCAACACGCCTTCAATCCGGATGACTTTGTCTCCGCTCAGCAACAGGTCGTTGAGCGTATTGATTACCGGCAACCCGGCCCCTACGTTGGTTTCGTACAAAAACCGAACACCGCGTTTACGCGCGATGTCTTTTAATTTGAAGTAGGATACAAAATTTCCAGAGTTAGCTTTTTTATTGGGTGTGACAATTGAGATATTGGCCAAAAGAATTTTCTCATAACAGCCTGCCACGGTTTCGCTGGAGGTGCAATCTACAAAAACACTGCTGGGCAGGTTTAAAGAAATCATTTTTGAGAGATACTCCGGCAAATTCGTGGGCTCACCTTTTTCTTTTATCAGGTCAATTGCCCCGGCATAACTCAGGCCATTTTCATCAAACCACATCTTCTTGCTGTTGGCCAGGCCGATCAGTTTTATTTCGAGTTTATTTTGATTGGCCAGTTTTTCAAATTGGTCATCAATTTGATTGATGAGTGTGCTTCCGATAAGCCCGGTTCCTATCAAAAAAACATGGATTGTTTTTTTATCTGACAAAAAGAAGGAGTCGTGCAGGGCATTGAGTGCTTTAGACACATCGCTTTGCTTGATCACAGTTGAAATATTTCGCTCAGAAGAGCCTTGGGCAATGGCCACAATGTTCACCCCATTCTTTCCTAAGGCACTGAACATTTTTCCACTTGTGCCGGCATGTTGCTTCATGCCATCGCCCACAACGGCCACAATAGAAAGCCCATTTTCTATTTTTATTTCGTCAATCAATTTATCGTGTATTTCGTGCGCAAATTCTTTTTCTACCGATAGCCTGGCTTTACTAGCATCAGTACTTTCAATGGCCAGGCAAATGGAGTGTTCGGATGAGGCCTGCGAAATCAAAATCACATTTATTTTTTCGCGTGCCAGTGTGGTGAATAACCGCATGGATACACCGACCACACCAAGTAGTCCGCTGCCCTGCACGTTGAGCAAACTGATGTTGTTCATGGATGAAATTCCTTTGATCAGTTTTCCGTTGACGGAATCAGTATGGATTAACGTACCGATCGCTTCGGGATTGAAAGTATTTTTTACCCAAATGGGGATGCGGTGAGCCATGGCCGGTTGCATCGTAGAAGGAAAAATTACCTTGGCACCAAAGTGTGAAAGTTCCATCGCTTCTTCGTAACTCATTTGCGGAACGGTAAATGCTTTTTTTACCGATCGCGGGTCGGCCGTCATCATGCCGTCCACGTCTGTCCAGATCTCCAGAGAAGAAGCCAGCAGTGCACCCGCGAAAATAGCGGCCGTGTAATCAGAGCCGCTTCTTCCCAGCGTTGTAGTTTCTCCATTTTCTGAGGTAGCAATAAACCCAGTGATGATTTGTACATCCGGATGATTTTTGAAATGATCGCGGATCAGTTTGTTGGTGATCTCAAAATCCACTTTGGCATAACCAAACTGGTTGTCCGTACGGATGAGTGTTCGTGCATCAAGAAATTCTGCAGGCACCCCATCGGCCACAAAGACTTTGCTGATGATGAAAGCTGAGAGCCGCTCGCCAAAACTCATGATGTAATCCAATGTACGGGGAGTTCGTTCTTTTACCAGATAAATTCCATGCAGCACATCTTCCAGTTCGTTGATCAGAATTTTTACTTGTGCTAAAACAGGGCTTTGTGCGGAAACTGGAATCAGTATGCGTACCACATCAAGGTGGCGCTTCTCCAACTCTTCTAATTTTAATTTGTACGATTGATCCCCTTCCAGTGCTAGGCGGCTAAGGTTGATCAGTTGATCCGTAACTCCGCCAAAGGCAGAGAAGACAAAGGCCACCTCTTTGTGCAGGTATTTTTTTGCGATATGCAAAATCGATTTTATTCTTTCAGGAGTGGCGGCTGAAGAGCCACCGAATTTTAAAATTTTCATTGAGGTACAATAATGAAATTGAAACATATAAATTGAGCAGTGGCCGTTTCCTGGAAACAGCATAATGCAACGGGGCGATATGAGGTGGATAACGGGTTACCCCGTAATAGTAATTGTAAGGGTAGTAATGCCGGTTACAATACCAGAAGGAACAGCAACGATTGACTTGCAGGTAAGAAATATGTTTCGTTGTGCAGGCATGAAGAGCCGAAGTAATCAGATTGAGTTCAGTTTACAAAATTTTTAGAAAAGATTTTTTTTTACGGGCATCGCAAACGGTTTCATTCTCTTGCACCTTAACACCCGTAAGGTAAAAATTCTACCTTTGGTTATGGAAAATTACCGAACGGTGAATCTTATTTCTAAAAAACACATGAAGCTTAACTCACTTTTATTTCTACTCATGATTGATTTTGCCGCATTTGGCCAAAGCAATCAAAATGTTTCATCTAAAATTACAGATGTAACCGTCTTTTTAAATCGTGCGCAAGTAACCCGAGAGGCCAAAGTTCAATTAACCTCCGGTAAAACCAACCTGGTGGTGAGCGGCCTGACATCCCTGCTCGACCCCAACAGCATTCAAGTTTCAGGGAAAGGAAATTTTATTATTCTCGGAACCAGTTACCAGCAAAATTATTTATCAGAGATGAACTTGCCCGCCACCCTTAGGCTGCTGAAAGATTCGCTCGAATTGCTGCAAACACAGCTGGCGCTGGAACAAAGTCAAAAAGAAATTTTGCACAAAGAGGAACAGTTGTTGATGAGCAACCAAAAAATTGGAGGAACTACACAAAACCTGACGGTAACCGAACTCAAAGCTATGGCTGATTTTTACCGCGTACGGTTGAGTGAGCTAGTTTCTTCGCGTTTGAAAGGAGATGTAAAAATTAAAAAACTGAATGAACGGATAAATAAAATTCAAAATCAGATCAATACACAAAGTGAATTGCACCAACGCAATACCAGCGAAATTGTAATCAGCGTTTCTGCCGAGGTGCCCACAATGGCCAGCTTGCAAATAAACTACGTGGTAAGCAATGCCGGCTGGGTTCCGCAGTATGACATTCGTGCCACTAATACAAAAAATCCAATCCAGTTGAATTACAAGGCCAGTGTATTTCAAAGTACAGGTGAGGAGTGGAAAAATGTAAACCTGAAACTTTCCACAGCCAACCCCAATCTAAGCGGGTTGAAGCCAGAACTCAATGCATGGTATTTGAATTTTAATGAACCAAGGCCGGTGTTTTCAAAATCTTTTGAAGGACGAGGAGCACCCATGCAAATGAAGGCAAAAAGAATGTCGGCCGATACAAACAAAGAAGAAGATGTGCAACCGGCCCCGGCCCTGAGCGAGTACGTTTCTACCATTCTGACAACGCTCAATACCGAATTTGATATTACCTTGCCTTACACGGTTTCATCAGCCAGCACACCCACACAGGTTGACATTCGCAATTACGAATTGAAAACAACATACCATTATTCTTCTGCCCCCAAACTGGATCAAGATGCATTTTTACTGGCGAAAGCAACAGGCTGGGAAGACTTGAGTTTATTGCCGGGCGAAGCCAATATTTTCTTTGAAGGAACATTCACGGGAAAATCATACATCGACCCGAATAACATCAAAGACACACTTTCACTATCACTCGGTCGCGATAAACGGATTATAGTGAAGCGAGAGAAACTTAAGGAATTTACTTCGCGCAAATTTATTGGTGCTAATCAGCGTGAACAGTATGCCTGGGAAATTTCTGTGCGCAACACAAAGCCAGAAACAATTAAAGTTACCATTGAAGACCAGGTTCCTGTTTCGCAAAACAGTCAGATTGAAGTAACCACGGTTGACTTGAGCGGAGCAAAGTACAACAAAGACACAGGCAAGCTTTCGTGGGACTTGCAGCTTCAGCCAAATGAAACCAAGAAAGTAGTGCTTAAATACGAGGTGAAATACCCGAAAGACAAACAAGTGGGTGGGCTTTAATAACCCAATCTGGTGCTTGGAAAGTTTTAAAACTTTCCAAGCACCATGAGGTCAATCAATTTCCCGAATTTCAAAATCTTTTCCTTTACCGAACTTGAAAAACTCTTTCATGCGGTAACACTCAAGCGTGTGCAGGTCTTTCACATCAAAATCTTCCCTGCCAATGACTCGCTCAATAATAAATTCATTCACTTCACCAAAATTGATGAGCCGATACTTTTTCCCGACACGAAGTGAACTGAAGGCAAGTCCTTTCATACGGAAAGATATTAAAGTTTTTAACTAACTTCATTGCATGACGGATGAGGAGATACAGCAGGAATATAAAGTGATAGAGCAGGCAAAAAATGAACCTGCTGCTTTTGGTGTACTGTATGAAAAATATTTTAATCGCATCTTTAGTTTCATATATAACCAAACCGACAATGAAGAACTAACTGCCGATCTGTGCTCGCAAACTTTTTTGCTGGTGCTGAACAATCTGAAGCGATTTGAATTCCGCGGCTTTCCCGTGTCAGCCTGGTTTTATAGAATAGCCGCCAATGAAGTAAACAAACACTATCGTAAGAATAACGCACAGAAAATTTTTAGCCTGGAGGAAAAGCGGCTGCGTGAATTACTGCAACAGGAAGAAGACTATTCCGAAGAATTAATCGGGCAGTTGCTCAACTTTATGAAAGAGCTGCCTACGGATATGCTCGAAGTTTTACAACTGCGTTTTTTTGAAAGCAAAGATTTTAAGGAAATTGCTTTTATCTTAGACATCACAGAAAGCGGTGCGAAAATGCGTACCTATCGGGCATTGGATCACTTGCGCAAAAAATTTAATGTGAAAATCAAGTATGGCAAAGAGTGAAATCAAATTGCGCAAACAATTACCTGATGATGCCATGTTGCACCGCCACCGCGATTATGCTTCTCTCTTAAAGCAACATGAGCGAGACAAACGAAAGAAATGGACAAAGCGCTTCATTCTTTATTCCTTCCTGATGGCAATTATCCTAACCTTGTTATTGCTGATCTTTTCATATTGGATGGTGAAGTTGGAACACGAACGCGAAAATAAAAAGGAACAGAAAACAGGATGGATGATAAACGCTAACCGACACCGCCCGGTAACTTGATTAAAAAATTATTTTTTCAGCAACCACTTCATTAACGGCCCGCTGCTCATGCTGGTAACCAAAGCCATTATTACAAGCGAAACAAAGACCCGTTCATTGATCAGCCCATTTTCAAGAGCCACCAGGCCAAGAATGATTTCCATAGCGCCCCGCGCATTCATCCCGCAGGCAGCAGCCAGTGATTCGCGCCAGGAAAAACCTCCCAGGCGCGTGCCCAGCCCACTGCCGATTATTTTTCCGGTAAAGGCTATGGTAAGGAGAGTGAGCGTCAGCAACCAATCAAAATTGGTAAAGAAATTTACCCGCAATCCAATAGACACAAAAAATAACGGAGCAAAAATGTTATTGATGAATTGATGAACAATTTCTTTGGCCCGCTCAGTGAAATGCTCGGAGTCGCCCAGCGCCACACCCACAATGAACGCACCAAAAACAGCATGAAGACCAATGTATTCTGTAAAAGCGGCACCCAAAAAACAAATGGCCAACGAAATGGATAAAACACCACCCGGCCAGGCTAATTTTTTGTTAGCCCAAGGCAACAAACGGTTTAGCAACCACCGGCCGATGGTAAGCATGAAAACAACAAAAGCGATGGCCAGCCCAACGGTAGAACCTATTGAAACAGAATGTCCCTTACCAATCAATCCGAGAATAACAGAAAAAATAATCCAGCCTACGGTATCATCAATCATGGCAGAAGTAACTACCAGCAAACCCATGCGCGATTTGAACAAATTCAAATCCATGAGTATGCGTACAATGACAGGGAGAGCCGTAATGGCCATGGCTGTGCCCATAAACAAGGCAAACACCACGCGCTGTTGCTTGTCTGCAATACCAAAAAAATCAGGGAAAGTGTACGGAAATATAAAGCCGATAAAAAAAGGAATGCTTATACCCAATAAACTGGTGGCCAATGCCTTTTTGCCTTGTTGAAGAACTACGTGCAGATCTACTTCAAGCCCGCCAATGAAAAGCAGCATGACCACGGCAGCCTGCACAAATCCTGACAGTACGGTAGCCGATGTGCTGGGCACAGGAAAAATAAGTTGAAACCAGTGTGGGTTGATGGTGCCGAGAATGGTAGGCCCTAATAAAATCCCGGCAAAAATTTCGCCCACAACTGCAGGTAGTTTCAGCTTTCGGGCACCCTCAGCAAAAAGCCGCCCCATGAGCAGCATGACACTTAACTGCACCAGCAGGTGAACTACATCGCTGTGCGCAAGCTTACCCATTTTCTTTGGGCTGATTAACGACTAACAAATTGCAAGGCAAGTCTCCAAAAACATATTCCAGGTCATGAGGGAAAATCCGGTCAAGCAACGATAATCTTTGCGGAGGCGCACCCACCACCAGCAGGTCTGCTTTCTTTTTTTCTACAAACTTGCACAACTCAAAGCCCGATTTACCCGACAGCACTTTGATGTTCACTTTCGTTTTTTTATGTACGATTCCTTCCATTATTTTTTCCACCGCTTGAATCTCTTCACGTACCAATTTTTGTTTTCGTTCGTTGTACTCGGGCTCAGAGAGATGCCGGTTGGCTGAGAGTGTGAGGCTTAGCATTTTCAATTCGCGCACCACATGAACCCATGAGGCATTTTCCAGTTCGGCCAGTTGGCAGCCAATGGCAATGGCACGCTCGATGTGCGGGCTATCTTCGGCATTGATCACCACCTGCCGAATAGACTGAAGATGAATAGACGGGTTATTGACCATATATACCGAGCAGTTAGCTTTGCGCATGATGGTGCGGGCAATTGAGCCGATAAAATGCTTAACCTTATTTTCTTTTTTTAGCGCACCGGCCACCAGCAAGTCAATATTTTCTTCATCGCACGCGAGCAATACTTCCTGCTCTACGTTGCCGGTTCGCCAAATAACAGAATAGGGAACCGAAATTTTAGCTTGATGAATCAATTCATTCAACTTGTTCTCATTCTCTTTTAGCCGGCTGGCTACATGAATCAAAACCAGTTCACTGTTAAAGAGCAGAGCAAGCCGGGTGGCTTCGCTCAGCATGGCCTGTGCTGTGGGCGAAATGGCAATGGCCAACCCTATTTTTTTAAATTCATTTTCCACAAAGAGTTAACAACAAATGCAATTTTAATTTTTTAAGAATACCTTCGAGGAAGATATGGCAAATAACCGGCTTGACCGAATCCTTCTCCGAGAAAAAATATTTGCTTCAAAATATACCTACAAACGGGCAATATTGCGAGGCCAGTTGAGTATTGTAGGCGCATGCGTAGGAATAGTTTACACCATTTTTGATCTGAGCAACCAGTTATACGTTAACCTGTCATTTTATTTTCTACTGGTTACACTTTGCATCGTTGTATTTTTTTTAAATCGAACCGGAAAATACAACCAGGCTAATTTAATTTTTCTTTCGGTATTGATTTTTATTCTATACGGCTTTGCCGATAATGATGAGAGCCGCACAGGTGTAAGTGTGTATTTCATTATTTACGCACTTATTGCATTAACTCTGTGTGGCCGTGAGCAGTTGCGTTTAGGGTTATTATTTTCTTTTTTAGCATTTGCCGGATTTTTCCTGGCCTACTTTGTTGATCTTCCACACCTGATTCAAGCGGCTAAGTATGCTGATCAGTATATTACTTTTTCTTTTGTGATCAATTTTGTTGTAACCTTTTTAGTGTCGGTTTTACTAATCTTTTTTTCACTAGACATTAATTATCAGACCGAACAAGAGCTTTCTCTCAATAATCAATTACTATTAAAAACTAACCGCGAACTCGACCGGTTTGTTTACAGCGCCTCGCATGATTTGCGTGCCCCGCTTAGTTCATTGCTAGGACTAATTGAACTGACTCAACGCAGCACCGACCCCGAAGAATTAAAATACTGTTTAAAACTGATGCGCATCCGGGTAAAAGATTTAGATGCATTTATCAATGAGATCATAGACTACTCGCGCAACACGCGCCAAGAGTTGCGACCGGAAAATTTTAATTTACTGGAGTTGGTAAAGGAAGCGACTGACGGACTAAAGTTCGGCCTTGGAATGGAAGATATTTTTATAAAATACGAGATCACTCCCGATCTAATCATTCACACTGACCGGTCGAGGCTGAAAGTTATTCTCAACAACCTGATCGGCAATGCACTCAAATACAGTAAACACAATGAAAAAGAACAAGTGGTTAAGGTCATTGCAAAAAAAGAAAATCAAAAACTAACCATTACTATTGAAGACAATGGCATTGGCATCGAAGAAATTCACCTACCTAAAATTTTTGATATGTTTTACCGGGCATCCGAAAAATCACATGGCTCGGGGCTTGGCCTGTATATTGTAAAAGAAACCCTGGAAAGACTCTCCGGAAAAATTTCGGTATCATCAATACCCAATCAAGGCTCTGTTTTCAACGTAGAAATTCCGGTTCATTAAAATCCCGTACCTGAGTGGTTGTGAGAGCTGAGCACATCCAGCGAGAGGGCCAAACTT
>JAFEAL010000004.1 GCA_018266435.1 Bacteroidota bacterium
ACCATTGTTACGTTGGCCGGAGAAGGGAAATCAAAATCCTTTTCGTTAAATATCTCGGCAGCCATACAAGTAAAAACGAAAACAGAAAAAGTCAACGGATCAAACTTAGTGGGTGTGATCAAAGGAAGTGACCCCGCATTGAGCAATGAGTACATTGTTTATTCTTCACACTTAGATCACCTCGGTATTGGCACACCGAAAAAAAATGATTCGATCTACAATGGTGCTCATGATGATGCCTCCGGAAACGGCATCTTGCTGGAGATTGCGAAAGCCTATAAGTCGCTGCCGGTTGCGCCCAAGCGTTCGATTGCTTTTGCTGTGGTAACCGGTGAAGAACTTGGCCTGCTCGGCTCAGATTATTTTATCAACAACTTACCGCTTAAAAATGCAAAAGTAGTGGCCAACCTTGCCATTGATATGCCCTTCTTTTTTCACCCGATACTGGACTTTGTACCGTATGGTGCCGACCATTCAAGTTTGGGCAAGCAAACACAACAAACAGCCCAACTGCTCGGTTTAAAAATCAGCCCTGATCCATTTCCTGAGCAAGTTGTATTTATCCGCAGCGATCATTACAGTTTCATCAAAAAGGGGATACCTGCTTTGTTTATTAAAAGTGGTTTTATGACGGTTCCCCAAGATACCGTAAATCGTGCTAAATCTGATGTGGGTTGGCGCAGCACGATCTATCACTCTCCGCAAGATGACATGAGCCAGCCATTTGATTTTAATGCGGCTACCATGCATGTAAAAATTAATTTTCTAACCGGTTATTTTGCGGCCAACGAACCCAATGCCCCAACCTGGAATGAGGGTGATTTCTTTGGAAAAAAATTCAGCAAGACCAAATAATCACGGCCTGGAGTTGAGCGCATGTAATCGACTCAGCAAGGGTGGATGCGAATAGTGAAAGAACACGTACGCAGGGTGCGGGTATAACTCGGCCAGCGAATCTTCCGAAAGTTTTTTCAGTGCGTGGGCAAGCGCAACTCCATCGTAAGTTTCTTTGGCATAACGATCGGCCTCGTATTCGTTGCGCCTGCTGTAGAGGCTCATCAGCAATCCGGTTATGCCTGAAATAGGGCTGAACAAAATAGTGAAAGCAATCAGGTTGAGGTGAATCGCCAGTTGGGTTCCACCCAAAGCCAGTGAAACTTGTTCATTGGAAATTATAAGTGAAAGAACCCATAATGTGAAAAAAATTTGAATGACCGAAAGCACATAACTAAAAATGATGTGCTTCTTTTTGAAGTGTCCCACTTCATGAGCTAGCACGGCTACGAGTTCGGGCACGGTATGATTTTCAATCAATGTATCATATAATACAATTTTCTTTTTTCTGCCGACACCGGAAAAGAACGCATTGGCTTTTTTGGACCGTTTCGATCCGTCCATCACAAAAATATTATTAAGCGGAAAATTTACCTTTTGAGCAAATGACTCAATAGCGGTTTTCAATTCTCCGTCTTGCAGCGGAGTGAGTTTGTTGAATAACGGAAGAATCCACGAAGTATAAAATAAATTAGCAAACAGGACGAATCCCGAGGCAATCAGCCCAAACCATATCCAGAAGCCCGGGCCAATCCGGTTGATCAAATACATCAGTACGGAAAGTAGCAACCCGCCCAGAAGTGCTCCCAGCAGGTACCCTTTCAGTTTATCCGTTATAAAAGTTTTAACTGAGGTTTTGTTGAATCCGTACTTTTCTTCGATTACGAAAACTGAATACCATTGAAAAGGAATGGTGATCAGATCAGCGGCAAGTGCCAACGAGCTAAAAAATACCAATGCCAGTGGTATTTCAGATGAAAAATATTTTTGCAGAAAATGATCGAGCCAGCCAAATCCGCCCAATAACATAATGAATGAAAGTACCAAACCGAAGCCCGATGTGATAAAAGAGAAAATGGTTTGTTCATGATGGTATTCAAGTGAACGGGTGTATTTTTCTTTATCATAAAAAGAAGCCACTTCGTCTGGAATATCCTTTCGCTGCGAGCGAAGATTTAAAATTTCTAAAACCAGATTGAAAAAGTAGGAGGCTACGGTTATACCAACGATGCACGCTAAAATAGTTTGTGGCGACATATTATTTAAAAAAAGTAAAGATAAACCATTCATTGACCCATACCGATCACGCGGCAAAATATTCCTTGCACTTTTATAGTTGAACTTCCATATTGCAAAAACCTAAATAAACTGATTATGAAAAAAATACTTCTAGTTCTTTTGACGTTGGGTTCTTTACAATTAACCGCACAAAAAGACAGACAACGCGAACAAATTAAAATCAAAGTAAGTGAGTTGGAAAAAAAGGTGATTGCCTGGAGACGAGATATTCATGAACATCCTGAACTGGGCAACCGCGAATTTCGCACAGCCGAGTTAGTAGCCAAGCATTTGCAGTCACTTGGGTTAGAAGTAAAAACAGGAGTGGGAAAAACCGGGGTGGTGGGATTGCTCAAGGGCAGTTTGCCCGGCCCGGTCGTAGCGTTACGAGCTGATATGGACGCGCTGCCGGTATATGAAAAAAACGACTTGCCTTTTGCCTCTAAAGTAGAAACAGAATACAATGGCCAGAAAACCGGAGTGATGCACGCCTGTGGTCACGATACGCACGTAGCCATGCTGATGGGTGTAGCAGAAATTTTAACCTCAATGAAAAAAGAGTTGAAAGGATCAGTGAAATTTATTTTTCAACCGGCTGAAGAAGGTGCACCCAAAGGTGAAGAAGGCGGAGCAGAACTAATGGTGAAGGAGGGAGTATTAGAGAACCCAAAAGTTGATGCGGTTTTTGGGCTGCACATCAGCTCGGGCTATGCAGTGGGCACAATTACTTACCGGCCCGGTGGTGAGATGGCCGGAGTAAACGATATGAAAATTACCGTAACCGGAAAACCTTCGCATGGTGCAGCTCCCTGGATGTCGGTTGACCCTATTGTGGTGTCGGCACAAATTATCAACAGTTTACAAACCGTAGTGAGCCGTAATGTAAACATCACCGAAAACCCGGCCATTGTTACGGTAGGAGCTATTCACGGAGGAAACCGCGGAAACATTATCCCCGAACAAGTAGAAATGCTGGGTACCGTAAGAACACTTAGTGCCAATGATGAGAAACTGGTTTTAAAGAGGGTAAATGAGATTGTAACCAAGACTGCCGAAGCAGCCGGGGCGAGTGTGAAAGTAGAACTGCCTTACAGTTCTCACTATCCGGTAACGTTCAACAATATCGAGCTAACCAATAAGATGCTCCCCTCTTTGCAAAAATCTGCGGGGGCAAACAATGTCATTGTGATTCCGCCACACACTGGCAGCGAAGACTTTTCGTTTTTTGCTGAAAAAGTGCCGGGCTTATTTTTGTTTTTGGGAGGTATGCCCAAGGGGGTGGATCCTAAAAATGCACCTTCACATCACACTCCCGGATTTATGATTGATGAAAGCGGAATGCCGCTGGGCATGATTACACTTTGCAACTTGGTGGTGGATTATGCAAACTTGACTACAAAAAAATAAACGGTTATTTATTTTAAATCATCACCTCGGCAAAGGGTGATGATTTTTTTTATTGATAAATAACCTACGAGCTAGCAATCAATTTGTTCTCAGCCTTGTTAGCTTGCTCAAACCTGAAGTCAGAAATGTTTTTTTGAAAAACGGAGGCGATCTCATTCAGACAAAGATTACCTATGCTGCCTTCGTGCGTATGATGAATTGTTGTTGAATAGGTAAATTTCCCTTCCTCAATGTCTTTGCCCACCTTTTTGTAAGCCTCACGAAAGGGCACTCCTGACAAGACCAGCTTGTTTACCTCTTCCACGCTGAACAGGAATTTGTATTTTTCATCTTCAAGGATATGTTCTTTTACCTGAATAGAGGAAATCATGAGCGATGTTAATTCAAGACAATCAGTTATTATTTTGAAAGCAGGGAAAAGTTTTTCTTTGAGTAATTGAAAATCACGATGATAGCCCGAGGGCAAGTTAACGGTCAATAACGCGAGGTCGTGGGGCAGAGCCTGCAGTCCATTGCACTTGGCTCGAATGAGTTCAAAAACATCAGGGTTTTTTTTGTGAGGCATGATGCTGCTGCCGGTGGTGAGCTCGTCAGGAAAAGAGATGAACCCAAAATTTTGATTGAGAAACAGACACGCATCCATTGAAAGTTTGGAGAGCGTAGCGGCAACATTAGCCAGAGCCTGAGCCACTATTTTTTCAGTCTTACCTCGCCCCATTTGGGCATAGACTACGTTATAATTTAAGTCATCAAAGCCGAGCAACTCAGTAGTCATTTTCCGGTTAAGTGGAAATGAAGAGCCATAGCCAGCCCCTGAACCCAGTGGATTTTTATTGACTACCCGGTAGGCAGCCTGCAAGGAAATCAAATCATCACTCAGGCTTTCGGCATAGGCGCTAAACCATAGCCCAAAGGAAGAAGGCATGGCCAACTGCAAGTGTGTGTAGCCGGGGAGCAACTTATTTTTGTGTGCTTCACTTTTGGAAAGAAGGAGATCAAACAGGGTTTTGATACGATGGGTTAGTTGCTCAATTTCATGGCGCAAGAAAAGCTTACTATCTACCAGCACCTGATCGTTGCGGCTGCGGCCGCTGTGAATTTTTTTTCCGGTATCGCCCAATTTTTGTGTCAGGAGCAATTCAATCTGCGAATGAACATCTTCCACCCCGTCTTCAATAACAAAGTTTCCCGCTTGAATGGAGTGGTAAATAGTTTTTAGTTCATTGCTCAATACTCTTAACTCATCTTTTGTCAGTAGGTTGATGGACTCCAGCATTTGAATGTGAGCCAATGACCCGAGCACATCAAAAGGAGCGAGGTAAAGATCCATTTCCCGATCTTGGCCGGTGGTAAAATCAGTAACTGATTTCAATGAGTCGCTGTTTTTTGTCCAAAGTTTCATGAGTGGTTGCAAGTTACATGTTGCTGGTCATAAGTTCATTATTATTAGTTTCGGTTTTCTTCTACCCACCGGATAAATTTATCCACCTTCTTGCTAAGAATTGAGTACTCCTCAATCAGATGTGTGGAATTTCAGGTTGCTTTGTTGGGTCAGTCGCTAAAACAAACTTGAAATAATTTGAGATGAATAATAGCCTCATCGCATTCAGCATGACTGTAAAACCCGGTTCTTAATAAAATCGCTTTGTGTCTTCTTCGCCATACTTTTCTACAAACCATGAAGTTATTGCTTTAGAAGATTGCCTTAACTGACATACTTCTTTGTATAACTCATGTTGGAAAGATTAAACCTGTTCTGTGCGTTTCAACAATAAGTTTTTTTGGTTCGAGAAAAAATTTCAAGGCCTCGATAATTCTCATATCTTATAAATTATCAATGAACTTAATGTATCCATTTATACCGTGATTGATTTCTTCCAGATAAATGAACTCATCAGCGCTGTGCGACCTGGCCGAATCACCCGGTCCGAGTTTGATGGAAGGAACAGGAATTAATGCCTGATCGGAAGTGGTAGGCGAGCCGTACATTTCGATGCCCAGTTTTTTTGCAGCCATTATGAGGGAATGATTTTGATCAACGCCTTTGGGCTTCAACCTCAGTGAGCGGGGAACCACTTCGCACGAAACATTTTTCTTTATTGTATCCAGCACTTCTTCTAAGGAATACTGATCGGTTATGCGGCAATCAACGGTGAATTTACATTCTGAAGGAACCTGATTGTGAGCTTGCCCAGCCTGAATTACTGTGACCGACATTTTTATGTTGCCCAGTGTGGGTGAAATTTTTGGAAACTGAAATGTTCTGAACCACTCGATGTCTTTCAAGGCTGAATAGATTGCATTCACACCCTCTTCACGGGCTGCGTGCCCGGCTTTGCCACGAGCCGTGCAATCGAGTACCATCAATCCTTTTTCAGCTACGGCCATCTTCATCAAGGTGGGTTCACCTACAATGGCGAAATCTATGTGGGGCAATTCTGGCCACACTAATTCAATACCATTCATGCCGGATATTTCTTCTTCGGCCGATGCCACAAAAACGAAATTGTATTTTAAGTCAGTTTCACGATAATAATAAAAGTAGGTCATGATCAGTGCTACCAGCGGGCCGCCCGCATCGTTGCTCCCTAATCCGAAAATTTTTCCATCAAAAATTTCAGGAAGGAATGGATCGCGCGTGTACGCAGGGTTTGGCTTTACCGTGTCGTGGTGTGAGTTGAGTAAAATAGTAGGCTTGGATGGGTCAAAAAATTTGTTTCTCGACCACACGTTGTTGCCTTTGCGTAAATTCTCTACATTATAATGGTTGAAAAAATCTTCGATCAGCGAAGCTGTTTTGTTTTCTTCTTTACTCAGGGAAGGGACGCTGATCAGCTGCTGCAGTAATTCCACGGCCAACGGATATAAATGCTCATTCATGTTAAGCGGTAATCAATGTTCCCTTGGTGTCGTATCCGAGGTTTGAAACTAACTGTGTGTGCTCTCCGATCAAGACTTCTTTTACCCCTGAATGAATGGCCGAAAACGCATTTTCCAGTTTAGGTAAGATGCCATCGTGAAATGAGCCGGTTTGCAAAAGTTTTTGATAGAGTTCGTCATTCAAATTGCGGATAACGGATGCCTCATCGTTTACATCTTTCAATACACCTTCTTTTTCAAAACAATAGATTAGCCGAATATCGAAATGCTTGCTTAAAGCAATGGCCAAAACAGAAGCAATAGTATCGGCATTGGTATTGAGTATGTCGCCATGGGCATGAGTGAGGGGCGCAAATACCGGCACTACATTTTGTTTCAATAAAAAATAGAGGAAGGTTGAATTCACACTTTCCGGAGAGATATCGCCCACAAAACCGTAATTGATTTTTCCTACCGGTCGCTTGGTGGCCCGGATCAGGTTTCCATCGGCACCGGTTACCCCTATGGCATTGCAATGGAGGGTTTGCAGGTGGGCTGTAATCTGTTTATTGAGCAACCCGCCATAGACCATGGTTACCAGGTCGCGTGTTGCTAAATCTGTAATCCTGCGGCCATCGATGTATTGGGATTCAATGCCCAGCCGGTCGCCAATTTTTGTGGCGATTTTTCCTCCTCCGTGTATCAGTATTTTCGGGGCTTGAATGGAGGCAAAGTCTTTCAGAAATGCATTTAATGCTTTTTCGTCATCCAATACGTTGCCACCAATTTTTATAATGTAAAGCTTATTCATCTTTTTAAAATTTCACTTAGTACAGTTTGTGCAGCCCACACCCGGTTAACGGCTTGCTGTGTGACCAAACTATTTTTACTGTCCAGCACTTCGTCACTCAGTTCAATATTTCTGCGCACAGGCAGGCAATGCATGACCTTGGCATGGTTAGTTAATTCCAATTTTTTATGAGTCAGCATCCACTTGGGGTCATTGCAGTAAACCCGGCCATAGTCTGTGTAAGTACTCCAGTTTTTTACGTAAACAAAATCGGCATCTTTCAACGCTTCGTCCTGATGAGTGGTAATGGTTGCCTGTTGCGTAAATCGTTTGTCCAGTTCATAATCTTCCGGGTGGGTGATGACAAACTCAGCATTGCCCCAGGCATTTATCCACTCGGCAAAACTATTGGCCACACATTGCGGCAAAGCTTTAACATGCGGTGCCCAGGTTAACACAATTTTTGGCTTTCTTTTTTCTTTGAATGTTTCGGTAATGGTGATGAGATCAGTTAGGCTTTGTAGCGGGTGTACGGTGGCGCTTTCCAAACTTACGATGGGGATGCCACTGTATTTTACAAATTGGTTGATGTACAACTCGTGGTAATCTTCTTCTTTGTTTTTGAGCGAGGGAAATGTGCGCACCCCGAGGATGTCGAAATACTTGCCGAGAATGGGTGCAGCTTCTTTTACATGCTCCACGGTTGAGCCGCTCATGATGGCTTCTTCTTCAAACTCCAGAGCCCAGCCGTCTTGCCCTACATTAAACACGATGGCTTCCATGCCTAAATTTTGCGCAGCAATCTGTGTGCTTAATCTTGTGCGCATACTTGGATTTAAAAACAATAAGCCGATTCTTTTTCCGGATCCTAACGATCGATCTTTTTGCGGATCAGCTTTATAAGTCAACGCCTGGCTGATCAGTGATGAAATGTTGGGCACATCGTGTACGGATAAAAATTTTTTCATTGGCTGAGCTCCTGGCTGAGTGAAGTTAAAAATAATTGAGATTCTTCTTTTGTTAAAGCCAATGAAGGTAACAACCGAATGGTGTTGGGTTTGGCTTCGCCTGTGAAGATACCGTGGTTGAACAAGAGATTGTTTCGCAAACCCGAATGAGATTCGGGCAGGTCAAAACCAATCATCAGGCCGCGCCCCCGAATGGCTTTGATGATCGAATGTTTTTTCAACGAACCCATCAATTCATTTCCTATAGCTTCTGCATGGCTTAACAGGCTTTCTTTTTCAATTACCTCCAGCACAGCCAGTGAGGCTGCACAGGCCAGGTAGTTTCCGCCAAAGGTTGTGCCGAGCATCCCGCTCCACGGTTTGATTTCTGGGGCGATTAAAACAGCCCCCACCGGAAAACCGTTGCCCATGCCTTTAGCCGTTGTAATCAAATCAGGCCGGATACCCGAAAACTGATGGGCAAAAAATTTTCCTGTTCTTCCATAGCCCGATTGTACTTCATCCAGTATCAACAGTGAGCCCGCCTGTTGGCATTTTTTAGAAAGAAAATGAAAGAATGAATCATCAACCAGCTGAATGCCGCCCACACCCTGAATGCCCTCGATGATTACAGCTGCTACGGTTGAATTAATTTTTTCTTCGGCAAGGGTTAATTCATTGAGCGGAAGAAATTCAATTTCATGGTTGGCATTAAACGGAGCAACGATTTTTGGATTATCGGTAGCAGCCACAGCTCCGGAGGTTCGGCCATGAAATGCTTTTTTGAAAGCGATAATTTTTTTTCTTCCCGTAACAAACGATGCGAGTTTTAATGCATTTTCATTGGCCTCAGCGCCTGAGTTGCAAAGAAATAATTGGTAATCCGTGTAGCCGGAAATTTGTCCTAATTTTTCGGATAATTTTTCCTGCAGAGAATTTTTGACACTGTTTGAGTAAAATGAAATTTTACCCAACTGACTTTTCAAAGATTCGACCCAATGGGGGTGGTTATGCCCGATTGAGATGACGGCATGACCGCCATACAAGTCTAAATATTTTTTTTCGGCTGCATCCCACAGCCACGAGCCTTGCGCTTTAACCGGCTCAATGGGGAAGAGGGGATAGACATCGAATAGTTTCATAATGCTGATTGTTGAAAGTGCGAAATTTAAAGTTATTCTCTAACCTTTTTTGATTAAACAATGAGCATGGCTTTTGCTTCGGGTATTTCTTTAGTAATCAATTTATATTCGTTTTTGTTGGTAATTCTAATTTATAGGAGAACAGCATAGTAATTGACAATGCCGATTTTCTTAACTGGCTTACCAAATTGTTCTGTTTCTCTTCTGTAATTTTTTTTGTGATTAAATATCTCTCTTGGGCTGCCTTGCGAGCTGTCATCCATGTTTTTAATTGACGGTAATCTTTCATCAGATGCTTCTTGCTTTCTGCTTTAAGTTTTCTACCCTTAGTTCTTAATACTGTTAATCTTTTCAAAAGAAGTAATAATTCCTTTGATCAATGCCGAACTCAATCCCTGATGTTCCATTTCATTAAGTCCGGCAATGGTGCAGCCTTGGGGAGTGGTTACTTTGTCAATTTCAATTTCAGGATGAGACTCGCGCGAGAGCAGGAGTGAAGCGGCTCCTTTTGCCGTTTGTGAGGCAATGAGTTGTGCTTCTTCAGAATCAAAACCCATCTGGATTCCACCTTGTGTGGCGGCCCGCACATAGCGCATGAAAAAAGCAATTCCACTGGCGGCCAAAACCGTGGCGGCCTTCATTAACCGTTCTTCAATGACCAGTGTTTGCCCTAATGCACTAAACAATTTTTCTACTTCAGGTAAATGCTTTTCACTCCCAGATTGAGCGCACAAGCATGTCATCGACTGGCCGATGGCAATGGCAGTATTGGGCATAGCCCGAATAACCGGCACATTCTTTTGAATGTGCGAGGCAATTTCTTCTGTGGATACTCCGGTTATCGTGGAGACTAACATGTGGTTCACCGTTAGCGCGTGTTCAATTTCTTTTAAAAGACCGGCCAACTGTTTGGGTTGAACACAAAGCAAAATAATGCGCGATTTTTTTACGGCTTCGATATTGTTGGTTGTTAATACAAACCCTTCTTTTTTGAGTGCCTCAATTTTTGAAAGATTCCTTCGAGTGATTATTAGAGAAGAAGCTTTCGCTGATTTTGATTTGGCCAATCCCTGTGCAATGGCTGTGCCGAGATTGCCTCCTCCGATGATCGAAATTGTTGCCATCTTAATATCCGATTGATTTGAGTTGAAGCCCTGACCGTTCGTCCAGGCCAAACATCAGGTTCATGTTTTGAACAGCTTGTCCGCTTGCACCCTTCAGTAGATTATCAGTAGCTGAATGCACCACCAATTTATTTTCAATTTTTTCAAGATGAATCAGGCACTTATTGGTATTCACAACTTGTTTAAGATTAATTTGAGTTGAAGAAACATGCGTGAATGGATGAGATTGATAATACTTTTTGTACAACGAGTGCAATTCATTTTCCGGCAATGAACATTCTAAAACGGACGACACATAAATTCCCCGGGCAAAATCTCCACGCCACGGAATAAAATTGATTGAATTGTTAAATGATGGTTGGAGTGAGCGAATGGTTTGTTTAATCTCACCTAAATGCTGGTGTGTTAAAGTTTTGTAGGCAGAGATATTATTGGCTCGCCAGGTGAAGTGCGTGGTCTCTTGCAATTTTTGCCCGGCACCGGTTGATCCGGTGATTCCGGTAGTGTGCACTTCTTTCAATAGTCCGGCTTGGGCCAATGGCAGTAAGCCTAACTGCAGGGTAGTAGCAAAACAGCCGGGATTGGCAACGTTATTGGCTTTCTTGATGACATCACGTTTAAGTTCGGGAAGGCCATAGACAAACTCACGGCCCTCTGCGGTATCACCCAAACGAAAATCGTTTCCCAGATCAATGATTTTTACAGTGGATGGAATTTTATGTTCAGTTAGCCACTTCTTACTTTCGCCATGGCTGAGGCAGAGAAAAAGAACCTCTACATTTGTAGAGAAATCATCTGCGAATTTTAAATCCGTATCGCCCGCCAAATCAGTATGGGTTTCAGCAACAAACTTGCCGGCCTGGCTTCTGCTTAGTGCAAAAATCAATTCTGCTTGTGGATGGTAAAGTAATAAACGGATCATTTCACCGCCTGTGTAGCCAGCTGCCCCGATAATTCCTGCTTTGATTTTATTCATAACCCATATTGTTAATATGTTGCCGACTACTGCTTTTTAGCTTCGGCAGCAACTTGATAGTAAATGGCCACCTGGTTTCCAAAAATTTTAGTGAAGCCCTTCACGTCATCACCGGTCCAGCCGAGGTTCATCTCTCCGTATTTTCCAAACTTACCTGACATGAGGTCATATTCCGATTCAATACCATTGATTTGAAAGCGATAAGGAAAGAGTGTGATCGAAACCCCACCCGTTACATTTTGTTGAGAATTGCCTAAAAACGCTTCAATGTTTCGCATCACCGGGTCGAGGTATTGTCCCTCGTGTAACCAGTTGCCATAGAACTGTGCGAGTTGATCTTTCCAGCTTAGCTGCCATTTAGTGAGCACATGTTTTTCTAAGGCGTGGTGAGCTTTGATGATTAGCACGGGGGCGGCCGCTTCAAACCCTACCCGTCCTTTGATGCCTATGATGGTATCTCCCACGTGTATGTCGCGGCCTATTCCATAAGGAGCGGCTATGGTCTGAAGGTGTTGAATGGCTTCTGTAGGATGAGAAAATTTTTTTCCATTCACGGAGGTTAATTCACCTTTCTCAAAGCCAAGTTTCACTTCTTCGCTTCCACTTTTGGTTACTTGTGTTGGCCATGCTTCCTCGGGCAGCATGCCGAGAGAATTTAATGTTTCTTTTCCCCCTACAGAGGTTCCCCATATCCCCTTGTTGATGGAGTACTTCGCTTTTTCGGCAGAGAACTCTATTCCGTGATTTTTCAAATACGCCACTTCCTCTTCACGGCTTAGTCTTTTATCACGAATAGGAGTGATGATTTTTAACTTGGGGGCAAGGATTTGAATAACCATATCAAAGCGTACCTGGTCATTGCCAGCCCCGGTGCTTCCGTGCGCCACTGCCTCGGCTTGTATCCGGTTGGCATAGTTAGCAACCGCCAAAGCTTGGCTCATGCGCTCGGCACTAACGCTCAGCGGGTAGGTGGCATTTTTTAACACATTTCCATAGATCAAATAGCGGATTACTGTATCGTAGTAATTTTTAGTTTCATCAATGGTTTGATGTGATTTTACTCCGAGGGCCAATGCTTTTTTCTCAATGGCTTGCACTTCGGTTTTATCAAAACCGCCCGTGTTAACCGTAAGCGTGTGTACTTCATAACCCAGTTCTTTTGCCAGGTAAATGGCACAATAGGAAGTATCAAGCCCACCACTGAATGCTAAAACTACTTTTTTCATTGAATACAAAATTTAAAATGCCTGTTACCAAAACAAAAAACTGAAAAACGAGGACTTCTTAGTGTCATTGGATTCGTCTTTTTTTCTCCAGCCTTTTAGTAAAACAAATTGCTTGAATTTAACCCAGCGTTCAAACACACGGTTATCGCCCCGCAAACTTCTGCCCCAAAAATTTTCAGGCTTGGCTTCGTGAGTTTTTTTCTCGGCTGCTTCTTTTGCCTTTTCTTCCGGGTCGTACAGCATGGCAGTGCACATACAGTTCTTTCGGTCTTTGCTCATCAGGATTTCATAATTCACACAGCTTTGACAGCCTTTCCAAAAATTATCATCGGAGGTGAGTTGCGAGTAGGTTACCGGCTCGTAGCCCAGGTCTGAGTTGATTTTCATTACGGCCAAACCGGTAGTTAACCCGAAAATTTTTGCATGGGGATATTTTTTTCGTGAGAGGTCAAACACTTTTCGTTTGATGTGAGTCGCTACGCCTGTTTTTCTAAATGCCGGGGAGACGATGAGCCCACTGTTGGCTACAAATTTTTCGTGCTCCCACGATTCAATGTAGCAGAAGCCTATCCACTCGCCAGTGGCTGTCACGGCAATTACCGCTTTGCCTTCCTTCATTTTTTCACGGATGTAATCAGGCGACCGTTTGGCAATGCCTGTGCCTCTTGCTTTGGCCGACTCAGCCATTTCATGGGTAATTATTTCGGCAAAATAGGCATCGGCCTCAGTGGCCTCTCGCACAATTATTGAATTGTCCACGTTGATTCAAAAGAAATTAAAAATTGAAAAACCAGATAACTAAAAAAGCCAAGAAGCCCTGGGCATCTTGCTTATTCCATTAAGAATAGAAGGGCGGCTCAGATACGAATGCCCCGGTGGGGTCGCCTGCCAACGTGTAGAAAGGACAGGTTAAATTTTATTGCCCGAAGGCAACGGATAAAACCGGCAAGAATGCTAAGGTTTAGTTGGGATGTGAATTCTTTTTCCAATTCGCGTTAGTGGTTTTGTTAGATAAAAAGACATTCAGTAACTAGTTTTCCGCAAAATTAAACGAGAAAAATTTAAATAAGTCAATACCTTTGTAAAGTTTTTGTAATTTCTGCCTTGCAATCGTTAGGCAAAAGGGTAAAAAATAAATTAAAGAAAAGCATATGAGCAAAAAAATAGTTAGGGTTGGCAATATCGAATGTGGCACTGATGAGCTTTTTGTGATCTCCGGGCCGTGTGTGATTGAAGATGAAAAAATTATGATGACTACGGCCGAGAAGTTGAAAGAAATATCTGAGCGGATGAACATCAACATCATTTACAAATCGTCCTTTCAAAAAGACAACCGCAGCAGCCTGAAATATTACAACGGCCCCGGGCTGGATAAGGGCGTGAAAATATTGGCAAAGGTGAAAGAACAGTTTGGCTTTCCTGTACTTACCGATATTCATTACCCTGAACAAGCCGCAGCCGCAGCCGAGGTAGTGGATGTACTTCAAATTCCGGCTTACCTGTGCATGCAAACTGCCTTGATGGTGGCTGCCGCCAAAACAGGTCGAGTGATCAATATTAAACACGGACAATTTCTTGCACCGGATAATATGAAACATCCGGTAACTAAATGTACAGAAGCTGGAAACGACCAGATCATCCTTACTGAAAGAGGGTACACCTTTGGGTATAACGATTTAATTGTTGACCCGCGCAGTTTTTACCACCTGGGCAGGCTGGGCTATCCGGTGGTATTTGATATCACGCACTCCATCCGCAAATACGGTATTCCCAGTGCCGATGCTAAAGGTGGAGCCAGAGAGTTTTTACCGGTACTATCCCGAGCTGGTGTTGCTTCGGGGGTAGATGGCGTGTTCGTTGAGACTCATCCCGAACCTGAAAAAGCGCTGTGCGATGCCGCCAGCCAACTGTGTGTGTATGATCTGGAAGAATTTTTAAAACCACTGATTGAACTTCATGCCATCGAAGTAAAGTATCGTCAGCAACAAGTTGTTCTCAAGTAACTCAATTAAAAATTGTATATCGAAAACCTAAACTCGTAAATTTATTTTATGGAATTATACCTCGACTCTGCCGACCTGAAAGAAATTGAAGATGCCTTTCAACTAGGTTTCCTTACCGGATTGACTACCACCCCCACCTTCATGCACCGCGGAGGTGTAACCGACATCGATGGATTGATTGTAAAACTTTCCAAAATTGTTCCAGTCCTTCAGATTGAAGCATTAGGTGATACTGCACAAGATGTATTGAAAGAGGCCAAACGCCAGTTGGCGCTGGGACTTGATCCGAAAAAGACCGTTTTCAAGATTCCTGTTTCTTTGGAGGGTGTAAAAGCCTGCAACCTTTTGAGAAGAGAAGGGTTGCTGGTAAACGTCCATCTGATTTACACGCTTCAGCAAGCCTACATGGCCATGCAGGCCGGTGCAACGTATGTGTGCCCGCTGGTAGGCCGTTTGCAAGACCAAGGCCACGATGCTCTTGATTTGGTAGAGCAGTGTGTGTTTGCTGTAAACCATTACGGCTATGATACGAAAGTGATGTTTTCGTCAGTACGCAATGCCGAACACGTACGCAATGCATTGAACATAGGTGTTCACACAATTACCGTTCCGTGGAAAATTATGAAAGCCCTGACCGAAAATAACTTCACTACACTGGGTACACAACAATTCATTGAACATACCCGGTTGATGACGGTAAAAGTGAAAGAGGCAATCAACAAAGTAAACCCGGTAGTAGATGCCAATACTTCATTGGCCGATGCGATTGTGAAGATGACTGAGTATGGATTTGGTGCCGTAACAATTACTAACGGCAGTGGCCAGGTCATCGGGGTATTTACAGACGGAGATCTTCGCAGAAAAATTCAGCAAGATGGCCGCGAAGTGCTAGGTAAAAAAATGGGAGATTTTAAATACAATACGCCAATTTCAGTAGATGCCAATTCGTTGCTTACCGATGCGGCCGATATTTTTAAAAAATCCAAAGTGGATACTATTCTCGTAACGGAAAATGGTAAGCCCTCAGGTATGCTCGATATTCAGGACTTAGAAGGGGAATAATTCATAACAGTCTGGCTTGTCTATCGCAGTCAGACAGTTAACGAGATCATGGATAACACTGAAATATTATTTACAAAAACGGGCGGCATATTTTGCCGCCCTTTTGCTGAATTCAGAGAACAGGTTTTGCGCACCCGGGCTTATCTCTTTGACTGGGATGGTGTGTTTAATGACGGAGTAAAGTCAGGTGCGGGCGGAAGTTTGTTTAGCGAAGTAGATGCCATGGGCACCAACATGCTGCGCTTTGGGCATTGGTTGAAACACCAACACCTGCCGGTAGTGGCTGTCATTACAGGAGAGGAAAACCCGGCTGCCCAATACTTGGCTCAGCGCGAAAAATTCAATGCCATCTATTTTAAGTCCGCCAATAAGCAAGTTGCCTTTAACCATTTTTTAGAAGCCTTTTCTTTAAAAGAAAATGAAATAGCATTTGTTTATGATGACGTACTTGATTTGGCACTGGCCGGGCGATGCGGCTTGCGCATAATGGTTCGCCATGCGGCAACACCCACACTGCAACAATACGCCATAAAAAACGAACTGGCTGATTACATTACCTCGGGTCATGATCATGCCGTACGTGAGTCATGTGAATTGATGTTGGCTTCAATGGAAAAATACGATGAGGCAATCTCCCGAAGGAGTGCTTTTGATACAGTATATCAGTCGTACCTGAACGAACGGCAAAGCAAACAAGCTAAGACATTTACCTTGAAAGATGGAATGATGGTTGGAGCGTGATGGAAACACTTATCAATGAGTTTGGGTACCTGGCCTTGATTATCGGTACTTTTTTTGAAGGAGAGACGGCCATTCTTACCGCATCTTCGTTAATTTATCATGGCACGTTCAGTTTTTTCTGGACGGTGTTGGCCGCTTTTTCCGGATCGTTCGTAAGTGATTGGGTGTATTACTTGATTGGCCGCATCAACGGAAATGTGTTTATAGCCAAGCACCCCAAGCTTCAAAAAAAAATTGCTCCGGTTACCCATTTTTTTCACCGCCATAAACTTCAGATTTTATTCAGCTATCGGTTTCTGTACGGGTTCAGAATTATTATTCCGCTGGTAATTGGTATGAGTGGGCTGAAGCCTATGCGTTTTCTTTTTTATTCAATTGTTACCGGATTACTGTGGGCCTCTACGGTTAGTTTGGCAGGCTATTGGGCCGGTAGGTGGTTCAATCTTGATGTAAACTCATTTGAGAATAACATAGGGTATATTGTCATTGGTTTCGCATCGCTGGGGTTGATCATGGGTTACACCATTAACCGGCTTACGACTCAAAGCATTCGTTTAGATTCTCAGGAATAAATTTTTAATAGTTGCTCACACGGAGGGGGAAAATGAGAGTTATTTCAACTCCAACTCAACGACCACCGGCAGGTGGTCAGAGGGGTAGTGTTTCCCATCATTATCTTGAACTACTTGATACTTCGAGGCTCTCCACTCGTTTGTGTAAAAAATATAGTCAATAATCTTACAAGGCATTGCGCCCACTTCAAAACCACAAAAGGTTCCGGTTGTGGAAGCAGCAGGTTTGGTATCATAAAGCATGATTTTATTTTTTGCCGTCATCAACTGATAAGGATCTTCGGTTGGTTCTGAATTAAAATCGCCCGAGACAATACTGGCAAGAGAATTGACCGAAGCCTCTTGTTGTATCAGGTTGTGAATCAGTAATGCGCTATTTTTTCGGGCTTCCTTTCCTATGTGATCAAAATGTGTATTAAAGTGAATGAATTGCTTTTTTGTTTTTTTGTCGTAAAATTTAATCACCGACACAACACGTGTAATGGCCGCATCCCAACTTTTACTGCCGGGCAGCTCAGGTGTTTCAGATAACCAAAACGTTTTTTGCGATAAAACATCAAACCGATCTTTTTTAAACAGTATGGCTGAATACTCTCCTTTTTCTTTTCCGTCATCGCGACCTACACCATAATATGAATACTGTGGAAGGCCTTTTAGCATATCATCTATTTGGTGCTTTAGGGCTTCCTGTACACCGATTAAATCCGGATTATATTTTGCAATGAGTGCATTAACCTTTGAAACTCTGTTTGACCATTGATTGATGTTGTCATTGGGGTTATCAAAACGAAGGTTATAGGTCATTACGTTCACAGGCTGAGATGTGACTAATTGAGATGACAGTAAGAAGGTGGCAATTACTAATAATTTCATCCTTAAAACTACAAAATCATTTCAGCTTGTAATGACAGGGTAAATAAAATTGTACTCAGAAGTAAATCAGGTGAAAAACTATTCCGCGCTCTACATTAAACTCCAAGGCCGGAGCCGGGAATTTTAGGATCACAAAAGGCCTGAATAAATAATTGAAAATATTATTCTTGCGCATCAGTTCATGCGCTAATATATCCACTGAGATAAAAATACGTTTGGTTCTTGCCGTGTGAGAATAGTCAACAACCTTACCACTCGCATCTGGCCACACGTTATCGTGCCCACCCAGCAACCCTTCGGCACCGTAACCCACTGAAATGACAAGCCACCCCGGAAAAATTTTTTTCCCGGTAAGCTTATTAATGTCAACCGATGCCCAATATGTTTGGCCGTTATAATCTTTTATAATCTGTTGGGCAAAGGTGCTACCCAGCAGATCAGGACGGATCAAGCTGTAGGCTGTTTGATGAAAAGAAAATTTTGGGGCCAGTGCTGCAGAAATTTTATAGGACACATGTAAATAACACAACAAACTGCCTAGCCCATTGGCACATAAGTCGGCAGGTGAAGCACCGTAATTTTCCGCAAAACCATCAAGAATCTCAATTGGCAGCAGCAGCATAAAACCTGAAAAACACATCCATTTTTTATGAGCCGATGAGTTCAGGTCTTCGGGGTTGCCAAATACCCGATAGAAATATAAGCCCAAATGAAATGAGGCAAAAAAATGCCCCAGTTTGTCGAGGTATTCCCATTCAAAGAGATCATCAAAAAAATGAAAAGAAATAAAACGTCCATGCCATGCAGATGAGAGCCACACCAGCAACAATAGGTATATCACCAAAAACAAAATCAACAGATTTTTTTTTGACTGGTTCATTTAAGTGGTTGAGTAGCGTATTTTCTTTTGAAATAGAAATAAAGCGGAATACCCAGCGAAGCAAGCACTAACCCAAACAATGAATTAATTAGTGGAGTTGTTCCATCTTGATAATTTTTGATGTCGTTGTATAAGGTGAGTACTAAAAATAATATAGCCAACGAAATAAATAACAACGGAACCACAGGATAGCCAAAAGTTTTGTATGGTCTGGGGGCATCGGGCATCTTTTTGCGCAGTATCATCATGCCGATAGCGCCCAGCGCATAAAAGAGCCAACTCACAAACACCAGCATATCGGTGAGCATATCAAATGATCCGCTCAACACCAGTAGGGAAGTCCAGACCCCGTGAAGCAGTAGTGCATTTCCGGGTGTTTTGAATCGGAGATGTACGTTGCCAATGGATGCAAAGAAATTTTTTGCCTGAGCCATGGCAAACGTAACGCGAGCTGTAGCTAATATATTGGAACTGGCACACCCGAATGTAGAAATCATAACCATTAAGGCTATCATGGCACCGGCACCAAAACCAAATGCACTGGAGGCAGCATCTGATGCCACAAATGATGACTGAGCTATGGATTGTATAGGCAGCGCATAAATGTAAGCCAGGCTCATTAGTACATAAATGCCAATGGTGATGAGTAACCCAATGGATAACCCCAACGGAAGTGTACGCTGCGGATCTTTAATTTCTCCTGCCATAAATGTGATGTTGTTCCATCCGTCATAACCCCAAAATGCCCCGGAGGTGGCCGCGGTGATGACCAGTGCTAATCCCCAGCCGGTGTGTGGCGATACTTGATTAAAATTTGAAAAAGATCCATTGCCAAAAGAAAAAATCCCAATGACCAGAAAAAGAATAGCAGCTACTTTTAAAAATGAAAAAAGAACCTGCACCCGGTCGCCCGACTGGGTGCTGCGGTAATTGACCAACGTGAGCAGCCAAACCAACGCAATGGTCAGGCCTTTGACACCAATGTTTTCCAGGGGGTAAATTTTTCCGATCCCTGGCAGGTATAACTGAATGAGTTGTTCTGTTTCTTTTGAAAATCGGGGAAGGTGAATAAAATACTCGGCATAGATAGAAAAAACATAAGCGATGGATGCGTTTCCTGCCGTATTAAAAACGGCAAAGGCTGACCAACCATAAAGAAAGGCCACAAAGTCCCCATACATTCGTTGAAAAAAAACATATTGGCCTCCTGTTTCAGGCATCATGGCGGCTACTTCGGCATTGGTAAGAGCGCCTAAAAAAGTTATGGCACCGGCCAGCCCCCACACGCAGACCAGTAACCAGGGTGAGCCAAGCTGTGAGGCCATCAGCGCAGGTTTCATAAAAATGGCAGAGCCAATTATGCCGCCCACTACTAATGAAATGGTGGATTGCAACCCGAGTGTTCGCGATAATGTTGGTTTCATGCAGCCGGAGAAAGATAGACAACTTTTATTTTATCCGGTTACCGGCTATGAATTTCTGTTTATTTTGTGTTGATGTAGTTCAAAAATTCACGCTTAGTATTTTCGTCTTTGAACTTACCTGAAAAATAAGCAGTGCCGGTTTTGCTGCTGGTATCAACCACTCCGCGCGAGGCCACACAAAGATGGTTGGCATCCATCACTACAGCGATGTCAGGAGTTTGAAGTACGCGTTCCAGTTCTTTCCCTATTTGAACAGTGAGTCGTTCCTGCACTTGCGGGCGCTTGGCAAAATACTGTACAAAACGGTTGATCTTGCTCAGGCCGATCACTTTGCCAGAAGAGAAGTAGCCCACGTGAGCTTTGCCAAAAATGGGTACAAAGTGATGTTCACAATGCGAATAAAACGTGATGTCTTTTTCTACAAGCATCTGGTCGTAGTTGTATTTGTTTTCAAATAACCGCACACTGGGGCGGTTGGCGGGGTTCAGCCCGCTGAATGCTTCTTTTACATACATCTTGGCTACTCTTCGCGGGGTTCCATTCAAACTGTCGTCAGTCAGATTAAGTCCCAGGGTAAGCATGATTTCGCGAAAGAGAGTTTCAATTTTTGTTATTTTCTCTTCGTCAGTAAGTGTAAATGCATCTTCGCGCAGCGGAGTTTCATAAGACGTTACCGGGTGTTCTTCATCCGAGTCGGCAGTCGTTAGCTTAATGTGCCGGGTATTCAACAAAATTTCTTTCGGTCTCATACAATTTAATTTTTAATTCGTATTGATTATCGATGTGTTGCCTTAGTATTCTCCAAATGATGATGGCAATGTTTTCAGCCGTAGGATTTAAGTTCTTAAAGTAAGGAGTATCTAAGTTAAGGTTTTTATGATCAAATACTTTTATAATGTGCTCGTCAATCAGATCGCTCAGTAATTTAAGATCATAGACGTAGCCTGTTTGCGGATCTGGATCACCTACCAGGCTTACTTCAAGTTCATAGTTGTGGCCATGATAATTAGGGTAGCTGCACTTTCCAAACACGGCAAAATTCTTTTCCTCATCCCACGAAGGATTAAACAAACGGTGGGCAGCGTTGAAATGTTCTTTGCGAATAACTTTTACTTTCATGGTTATGTGGGGGTCATTTCATCGAAGAGTGGGCATTCAGGGGTAAACGTGGATTCCTCTTAAAAAATTCGACTCGAATGATTTTTATTTTCCGTCTGTTAACTGTTTTTTTACAAATAACATTTTTAACAACCACTTGTGCAAAACCTTACCGTCATTCTTTTACTGCTTACGGTTGTAACGGGGTTAGCTGAAATCGCCAACCGGGTAAAAACACCCTACCCTGTATTGCTGGTGCTGGCAGGTATTGGGATAAGCCTCATACCATATTTGCCGGCAGTAGAGTTAAGCCCTGACGTTGTATTTTTAATTTTTCTTCCGCCAGTTCTTTATGCTTCAGCCTGGACAACCTCATGGCCCGATTTTAAAAGAAATTTCAGGCCCATTTCCTGGTTGGCGGTAGGCTGTGTGTTATTCACAACCACAGTCATCGCTGCGGTGGCTCACTACGCCATTCCTAATTTTGGATGGGCCGAGTCTTTTGTACTGGGTGCAATTATTTCACCACCCGATGCAGTAGCGGCAACGGCAGCATTGGCCGGACTAAAAATTCCTAAACGACTGATTACTATTTTGGAAGGTGAAAGTCTGGTGAATGATGCCACCGGACTGATTGCCATGCGCTATGCCATCACTGCTGTAGCTTCGGGTACTTTCATCTTTTGGCTGGCCAGCATCAATTTTGTTTACGTAGCCGGTGTGGGGGTAATTATAGGCTTGATTGTGGGATTGATTTTCTATTGGATACATCGAATCACCCCGGATAATCCTACTACTGATACTACCATGACCTTTATTGCTCCTTATGTAGCTTATCAGTTAGCTGAGCAAATCCATGTATCGGGGGTGTTGGCGGTAGTGGCTTGCGGTTTGTTTTTGAGCCAACGTTCTTCCCTGATTTTTAAGCACCAGGCGCGAATACAAGCTTATGCCACGTGGGACACTGTCATTTTTATTTTGAACGGAATTATTTTTATACTGATCGGTTTGCAATTGAGGCATGTACTGACTCAGATCACGGAGCACTCGTTCAGCACTTTGTTGTGGTACGGGTTTATCGTTAGTATTGCTACCATTGGATCAAGATTAATTTGGGTATTTTCTGGCACGTATTTGCCCCGGAGGATGAGTAAGCGCATCCGGGAGCATGAAGTCCGGCCACCGGTAAGAAATGTCTTGGTCGTTGCCTGGTCAGGCATGCGGGGTGTAGTGTCATTAGCTGCAGCGCTGGCATTACCCATTGTATTTGCAAATGGAACCGCTTTTCCTAATCGCGATTTGATAATTTTTTTAACCTTCGCTGTAATCTTTACAACGTTGGTTGTTCAAGGAATGACTTTGCCAGTTCTTATTAAGCGATTAGGGGTTCGGTCTGATGATCACACTAAGGAGGAAGAGGACAAAGTACGTTATGCCATGGCATCGTCAGTAATTGAGCATATTGAGGAAAACTATTCCTTGTCGCTGAGTGAAAAAATATTAAGTAAAGTCAAGTCGAAGTATGAATTGCGCATTCAACGGCTGACACACAACCCCGAGCAAAATACTTTTACTGAGGAACAAATTAAAGAATTCTTAACCACCCAACATGTTCTGATTAAGCAAGAACGTTTTTTTTTAGAGGAGATGCGTAAGAAGAAGGAGATAGAGGATGAGGTGTTGCGAAAGATAGAACGCGAACTCGACCTGGAAGAGTCGCGGTTGATTCTTGAAATGGAAGAGTGATGGTGCCCATCAAAAAAAGACCACTCATTGGCGAGTGGTCTTTTTCATTTTTTAATTTGTGGTTATTAACAGAATTCGTCAAATACTTCCAGCAGGTGCTGGCCGATCATTTGGGCATTACGACCCTCAATATGGTGGCGCTCAACAAAATGAACCAACTCCCCATCTTTAAACAATGCAATAGAAGGCGATGAGGGGGGGTAAGGCAGCGTATATTCACGTGCTTTGGCCACTGCTTCTTTATCCACCCCGGCAAAAACAGTAGTCAGCTTAGATGGCTTTTTGGCGGTGTGCTCAAGTGCCCACTTAATGCCCGGCCTTGCGGCACCGGCTGCACAGCCGCACACTGAATTGATGACCAACAGTTGGGTTCCTTTCTGGTCTTTCAGTTCATGATCTACATCGGCTGCAGTTTTCAATTCTTTAAAACCCGCAATGGTCAAATCATTTCGCATAGGGGCTACTAGTTGTTCGGGATACATATTGTTTTAAAATTTAAGATTCAAGGTTCAAAAGTAATAACTAAACCGTATTTGATTCATTTAAGTTCAAGATTCATTTTTGGATTACGTACTCACATAAACCCTAATTCCAGTTTGGCTGCATCGCTCATCATATCTTGTGAGTAAGGCGGGTCAAACGTCAGCTCTACAGTTACTTCGCTCACGCCATCAATTGCTTTTAGTTTTTGCTCCACTTCGCCTGGTATAGTTTCGGCTGCCGGGCATGAGGGTGAAGTTAAGGTCATTAGCACAAACACATTATTGATGGGGAGAATTTCTATTTCGTAGATCAATCCCAATTCATAAATATCTACCGGTATCTCCGGGTCGTAAACGGTTTTTAATGCCGCCAATACTTTATCCCGCAGGCTGTTGTCTGTTAAATCGGTTTTTGTCTCGACAGGGTTTACAGGTTCGCTCATGATTTTTCGATCATCTGTGTTTTTAATGCCAGCGCATATAGTTTCATTTGTTTGATCATCGCAGCAAATCCATTGGATCGCTGGGTGCCGATGAATCGCTCCATTTTTATCTTACTCACAAAATACAATTCTGAATGAATGATAGCATCAGGAGTTTGGCCTGACAAAACACGGATTAGTAAACTGACTAACCCTTTTGTAATGGCTGTATTGCTGTCACCTTCAAAATAGATTTTATCGCCATTCAGTTTTGCAGTTAACCATACTTTCGATTGGCAGCCTTTTACAATATGGTTTTCTGTTTTATCCGACTCATTCATGGCCGGCAATTTTTGCCCCAGTTCCATCAGGTAAAAAACAGTCATTTCCATGTCTCCATCGAGCAATGAAAACTCATTGATAATCTCGTCTTGAATTTGATGGGTGGACATTACTTCAGAAAATTTATGATTCGTTTAATGCTTTCAATCAACTCGTCAATTTCTTCTTTTGTATTGTACACCGAAAACGAAGCGCGTACTGTTCCTTCCAACCCTAAGCGCTCCATCAGCGGTTGTGTACAGTGATGCCCCGTACGCACAGCAATGCCGCGCGTATCGAGCATTTGACCCATATCAAAATGATGAATGCCTTCGATGATGAACGATTGTACGGCTACTTTTTCTTTGGCTGTGCCAATCAACTTTACAGAGGGTATTGCAGAAAGTTGTTTGGTTGCATAAGCGAGCAATTCATTTTCATATTCTGCTATTTGGTCTTTGCCTAATTCATTAATGAAATTAACTGCTTCATTTAGGGCTACAACATCGGCAATATTGGGCGTACCGGCTTCAAATTTATAAGGCAAATCATTGTAAGTTGTTTTCTCGAATGTAACGTCTTTAATCATTTCACCACCGCCCATGTAGGGCGGCATTTTTTCGAGTAGTTCTTTTTTGCCGTATAATATACCTGCCCCGGTAGGGCCATACATTTTGTGCGAAGAGATACAATAAAAATCGCAGCCAAAAGCCTGCACATCTATTTTAAGATGAGCGGCAGCCTGTGCGCCATCAATTAATACAACGGCACCAACCTCATGAGCGAGTTTTATGATTTTTTTAATTGGATTGATTGTGCCTAAACTATTTGATGCGTGATTGATCGAAACGATTTTTGTCCTTGCACTTAACTGGTTTTGGTACACGTCAAGATTAATTTCACCGGCTTCGGTAATCGGAATTATTTTTAGTTTAGCTTTCTTTTCTTCGCATGCCATTTGCCAGGGCACAATGTTAGAATGATGCTCCAAGCCTGAAATAATCACTTCATCATTCTCTTTTAAAAAAACTCTGCCATACGATGAGGCAACCAAGTTGATACTTTCTGTTACGCCCCGTGTGAAAATGATTTCTTCCACGTGCTCTGCATTGACGAACTTCTGCATTGAATGGCGCGTGGTTTCATAAGCTTTGGTGGCCTGCTCAGCCAGCGTATGAATGCCCCGGTGAATGTTGGCATTATAACCTTGATAATATTCCACCAGTGCATTAATCACTTGCTTTGGCTTTTGGTTGGTAGCCGCATTATCAAAATATATCAAGGGCTTGCCATTCACCCGTTGATGCAATACGGGAAATTGATCACGTATTTTTTTTATATCCAATGATGAGGGTATGGCGGTAAGCGGATTCATTCAAAAATTTTTATGGAGCCTTTCAGAAATCAGGTTATCCAAATAAGTTTTTAACACCTCATCACGAATCGGCTCAAGAGTTTCGGCAGCAAAAGCATAAAGCAACATGGCTTTGGCGGTAGCTTGCGAAATGCCACGTGATCTCAGGTAAAATAAAGCTTCTTCATCCAGTTGGCCCGTAGTGCAGCCGTGTGAACATTTGACATCATCAGCCCAGATTTCTAGTTGAGGTTTGGTGTTGATCGTTGCTGTATCGGTTAAAAGAATATTTCGGTTAGATTGAAAGGCATTGGTTTTTTGTGCGTGCGGGCGCACATAAATTTTACCGTTGAAGATCGCTTTTGAGTTTTCGTCCATCACACCTTTGTACAACTCGTTGCTATACGAATTGGGCCGGGTGTGGTCAACAACCGTGTGGTTGTCGGCAAGGGTATTTCCGTTCAATAAGTATAATCCGTAGAAATGCGATTCGCAGTTCTCGCCATCAATGACTATGTTGAAATTGTTGCGAATCAATTTTCCATTCAATGTCAATGTGAAGGTGTTGAGTTTGCTGTTGTCAGATTGACGGATGGCCGAAGTGGCCACTTGGTAAAGGTTGCCTTCATCATGTTGTATTTTTACATAATTGAGCAAGGCGTTTTCTTGAATGACTAATTCTTCGGAAAACGTATGAAAGATATTTTCTTCGCCTGTTGATGAAGATTTTTCAATCAAGCTTAGTTCAGCTTCGCGCTCAATAATAACCAATGCCTTGGTGTGGGAAATAATTTGCGAAGCGGATGCATCGTTGATGTGCAAGATTAAAACAGATTTTTTAATCTTTATGGCTTCATCAACATGAATAAAAATGCCTTCTTGCCAAAGGGCTGAATTAAGTGAAGCAAACGGATCATTATTACAGTTAATCAATTGATCGATGTGTTTTTCAACAAGATTTTTTTCTGTTGACCACGCTTCACCAAGGGTTTTTATTTTTATCCCGGGTTCAACTTGATTTAACTTCGAAAATTCTTTTGAAAATTTTCCGTTGACAAGAACTATAACGTAAGCGTCCAGTTCATTAATTAAAAACGGAGTAATAGAACTGATCTTACTTTCAGAGTTTTCAAGGTTCCAGTTAATTTTTTTTTCTAGTACTGCCGTGATGGGGGTGAAGCGGTATTCTTCATTTTTTTTATCAGGCAATCCGGTTTTGTGAAATGCATCCAGTGCTTTTTTTCTGTATGCAGAATAAGGTGCAGTATCTTCAAAAGAAAGAT
The DNA here is from genome assembly GCA_018266435.1 of Bacteroidota bacterium. Taxonomy (GTDB): domain Bacteria; phylum Bacteroidota; class Bacteroidia; order Cytophagales; family Cyclobacteriaceae; genus ELB16-189. The sequence continues at coordinate 26,845 of JAFEAL010000004.1, forward strand.
TTGAAATAATTTCTTTTGTTAAATCCTGAGTGGTGATTGTACTTTCCATTTTACGATCAGGCTACGGTCACTTCATTTTTTATCCAATCATACCCTTTTGCTTCCAGTTCTTTTGCTAGTTCTTTTCCGCCTGATTTTACAATGCGGCCTTTGTACAATACGTGTACAAAATCAGGAACGATGTAATCCAGTAAGCGCTGATAGTGGGTCACTACTATGGTGGCATTGTATTTTGTACGGAGTTTATTTACACCGTTGGCCACAATGCGCAGCGCATCGATATCCAGGCCTGAATCGGTTTCATCTAATATAGCAAGTTTGGGCTGAAGCATGGCCATTTGAAAAATTTCGTTTCGTTTCTTTTCTCCGCCAGAAAAACCCTCGTTCAGTGATCGGCTCAGCAACGACTGATCAATCTCTACTAACTTCATTTTTTCTTTCATCAGTTGAAGAAAGGCAACGGCATCAAGTGTGGGTTCGCCACGGTATTCGCGCACTTTATTAAGTGCGGTTTTCATAAAATTAACTGTACTTACTCCTGGGATTTCAACCGGATATTGAAACGCAAGAAAAATTCCTTCGCCTGCACGTTCTTCAGGTTCAAACGCTAATAAATTTTTGCCTAAGTACATTATTTCACCGTCAGTTACTTCGTATTCTTCACGACCGGCCAATACAGAAGCAAGTGTACTTTTTCCTGATCCGTTAGGCCCCATGATGGCATGCACTTCGCCTGCATTTACTTGCAAGTCAATGCCGTTCAGAATTGGCTTTTCACCGATTTTAGCTTGTAGGTTTTTTATAGTTAACATATTATTAATTTCAAGTTTAATATTTTAAATCTATTGAGCTTTATACTGGCGCTCTCACAAATCAGATTATTTCAGATACTTAAAAAATCATTTATTCTTTTGTTGATTTTCCTTATGCATTAATAAGCTTTTTTTTTCGAGAGATGCCTTCAATCAAGTGCTCGGCACAATTGTGATCAAACTTCACCGGTCGATCAAAAGCCTTCAGTACTATTATTCATTATTGATTCCGAAGCACGATTTATTTAATCTCTAAATTAAAATCTTTACTAAATGCGACTTCATTGCTTTTATTGAAAATATTCTTCGATTAACTCCTTGATTTTTTTGTCCGGTTTCTAAATCTTCAAATTCTTTGATCGTGATCTATTCGTTTGAAATTTGGAATCTGTTTACCCAACGCTTCCTTCTAAAGTAAGCGCTAATAATTTTTGTGCTTCCACTGCAAACTCCATCGGCAATTGGTTGAGTACTTCTTTAGCGTAACCGTTTACTATCAACGCCACAGCAGCTTCTTCATCAATGCCGCGCTGTAAGCAGTAAAAAATTTGGTCTTCACCAATTTTAGAGGTTGTTGCTTCGTGCTCAACTTTAGCTGAATTATTTTCTACGTCTATGTAAGGAAATGTGTGAGCTCCACATCGGTCGCCCATGAGCAGTGAATCGCATTGTGAAAAATTGCGTGCATGAGTAGCGCGCTTCATTACCTTTACCTGTCCGCGATAGCTATTTTGCGAATGGCCGGCCGAGATACCTTTGGATACAATGCGCGACCGGGTATTTTTTCCGATGTGAATCATCTTCGTGCCGGTATCGGCTTGCTGATAGTTGTTGGTTACAGCCACTGAGTAAAATTCACCTTGCGAATAATTGCCCTTCAACACACACGAGGGGTATTTCCAGGTAATGGCCGAGCCGGTCTCTACTTGGGTCCAGGAAATTTTTGAATGATCACCAGCGCAGAGCCCTCGTTTGGTTACAAAATTATAGATGCCGCCTTTGCCTTCTTTATCTCCCGGATACCAATTTTGCACGGTACTGTATTTGATCTCCGCATCTTTCATGGCATAAAGTTCAACCACCGCAGCATGTAGTTGATTTTCATCACGCATGGGGGCGGTGCAACCTTCAAGGTAGCTGACGTAAGCACCTTCATCAGCAATTATCAGGGTACGTTCAAATTGTCCGGTGTTGGCGGCATTGATTCTAAAATATGTTGATAGTTCCATCGGACAGCGAACACCTTTGGGGATGTAACAAAATGAGCCATCGCTAAATACAGCTGAGTTGAGCGCAGCAAAATAGTTATCGTTCATTGGCACAACACTGCCCAAGTATTTTTTAACCAATTCGGGATGTTCGCGCACAGCTTCGCTGAAGGAACAGAAAATGATACCCAGTTCTTTCAGTTTTTCCTTGAAAGTGGTGGCCACTGAAACGCTGTCGATTACGGCATCTACGGCTATTCCGGTTAGACGTTTTTGTTCAGTTAATGAAATGCCCAGTTTTTCAAAGGTCTTGATCAATTCAGGATCAACCTGGTCAAGGCTTTTAGGTTTTGCTTTTTGCTTGGGGGCAGAGTAGTAGATGATGTCTTGGTAGTTGATTTCCGGGTAAGTTACATTGGGCCATTTAGGTTCGGCCATTTTTTGCCATTGGCGGAATGCTTTCAGGCGCCACTCCAGCAGCCATTCGGGTTCTTGTTTTTTTTTGGAAATAAAACGGATGATTTCTTCGCTAAGGCCTTTGGGTGCTTCTTCGGTTTCAAGGTTTACTGTCCAGCCATGTTCGTATTCTTTGGACGTAATTTCCTCTAAAATTTGGTTCTCTTTGCCCATTTTATACCTTATTTAGAATAAATTCAAACAAAAATACAACAAAAATCCATGCATTAAGTTCTTACATTCTATTTTATTTGATTGGTTGGTACCAGGTTTGGGTGACTAAAGTAAATGTGATGTGAAAAGCCTTTTCAGCACGTTCTGTTTAATGCTCATAAACCCGACAGTTATGGGCCTAACTTCATTTATAAGCTAACTAAACTGCATCGGCTAAACCTTAACTAACCGGTTACATTGAGCAGCTAAATTTGTAGGATGCGTTACCAAAAGAGTTATCCTTTATTTTATTTCTTTTAACCAAACTAATTACAACTGCCCTCATCTGTTTACCATAAAAGCAGCTGCTTTGTTAGGTAGTAGTAATTTAGGATTTCGAAATAATGACCTTACAACTGCAACAAGTTGTCTTTGCCACCTAAAAAATTTATTCCTTACCAATCAAACTAAAATCACTTGGGGCTTCTCATTCATTTTTATCAGAAGCGAAAAGCCGATAATAGAAACCTTAACCTTGGCATTTTACCCTTTTCTTTTCCTTCTAAAGAATTCCTTGAAAACTTACCCTATTTAGTAGCACCCAAAATCAAAGAAATCTAATTACAACCATCATCACTCTATCGGAAAGTGGTAAACTCTGCATTGGCTTTTTGAGAGCCTCCATATTTCAACAAGAATTGAACCGGGGTGATGTACCTAAAGAGTTGTGCGGCTCTTCGTTGTTGTGCATTCACATTCAGGTAAGGGTGTGCAGCCTTGATTGAAATAAGGGCCGCTTGATACGTGCGGGCAAGGGCTTCTTGTATTTTTTACGAAGGTTTGGTTTCATCTCAGGATAGAAACGGTAAACGATTAAGCGCTATTTAAAATCGCTTTATTTTTTGGTGAGCTTTCAGCTGATTTTCGTTAACTGTTTCAACACCAGGTTTCGGTTCAAACTTTCTTCTAAGGAGATAATTGTATCCGTTCGTTCAATTCCTTCCACTTGCTGCATTTTGTCGTAAAGTACTTCCTTGAGGTGGTTGGTGTCCCGGCAATGGATGTGCACAAACATCGAGTAATTTCCGGTAGTGTAGTGAATGCTGGTAATTTCCGAAATGCTTTTAAGCCTGTTCAAAACCTTTTCATATAAGGCACTTTTTTCTAAATAAATTCCGATGAAGGCAGAAATATCGAAGCCAAGCTTGGCATAATTTATACGCAGGGTGGTTTTGCCGATTACTCCGGCTTCTTCCATTTTGTTCATGCGCACGTGCACCGTGCCGGGAGAGACATTTACTTTTCGGGCTACTTCAGTGTAAGGGCGCTTGGCATCTTCCATAAGCAACTCCAGTATTTTGAGATCAGTATTATCAAATTCGTAATTATTCATCTTTGAATCAGGTATTTATTAAATTATATTCAAAAATATTAATATTAATTAAATATAATGTAAATATTTAAATGATTTATTGAAATAAAATCAATGAAATATTTCCTTTGCTAAAGAATTTGCAACGAAGGCAATAAAAATCCTTCTGAGTTCTTTAAAATGTAGGGTGTTGAAACTGGCAGACATGCCCTCCTGTCTCGAGGGTGGGGACAACAGGATAAACGTAAGGTAATGGGTTGACCACTAAAAGTTTTCTTAGTGCCTTGCAGCTAACTGCCCCGTGGAGGTTCGACCCCTCCCTCTACAGCAATTTTTTTGTTAATAAGTTAAGATTAGTCTGGACTGCGAAGTCCGGACTATTTTTTTTTGTACCTATTCGTTTTTTTCTTCTTTAAAATTGTACCTTAAAAAATTAGTTAAGTTTACAAATGCTTTGCGCCAGCATTCACCCGTATGTTTTAAAATTTTCATTTGCAGCCCGCACTTCGCGTGGGCCGATGACCGAAAAAACTTCGTGGTTTCTTCGCCTGTGGGATGATCAACAACCTGGGGTGTATGGACTGGGCGAATGCGGACCGTTGCAGGGGTTGAGCAAAGAATTTGGAGAGACATTTGAAAAATTGTTGAAAGAGATTGCAGATCAGTTTCAGAAAAATAACTTTATGTTACCGGCCGGAACGGATTTAATGGCCGAACTGAAGCAGTTCTTTCAATTAAATAAAATTAACCGCGAGTATTCTTCCGTGGTGTTTGGAATAGAAACAGCCTTGCTTGACCTGATGCAAGGAGGCCAACGTACAATATTTAAAAATCACTTTACCGAAAAAAAACCAGTACCCATCAATGGGCTGGTATGGATGGGCGGATTAGATTTCATGCTGCAGCAAATAGAAATAAAAATCCGCGATGGTTACCGATGTATTAAACTAAAAGTGGGCGGGCTTGACTTTGAAAAAGAATGTGATGTGCTGAACTACATCCGCAGAAAGTACTTCCGGGAGAAAATTGAAATCAGGCTCGATGCCAACGGTGCATTTAAGAAAGAAGATGCCCTGGATAAAATCAACTCACTGAAACGTTTTGATGTCCACTCCATTGAGCAGCCTATTAAGCCCGGCCAACCCGAGATGGAAGAGATTTGCGCAAAATCGCCCATACCCATTGCACTGGATGAAGAACTGATTGATATTCATTCATTGAGAGAAAAAGAAAGTTTATTGAACCGGCTCAAACCACAATTCATCATTTTGAAACCAACACTGCATGGAGGCTTTTGTGGGTGTGATGAATGGATCAAGGCAGCCGACCGTCTAAACATCGGCTGGTGGATTACATCAGCCCTTGAATCCAACATCGGACTTAATGCCATTGCACAGTTTGCTTCTCAATATACCTCCAGTTTATACCACGGCCTGGGTACTGGCCAGATTTACGAAAACAATTTTCCCTCACCGTTGATTGCCGAAAAAGGTCTGCTTCACTTTCAACCCAATGAAAAATGGGATTTAACCTCCTTGTTTCCACAAGAGGCAGAAGAATCGCTGTATTTGAACTAATTACCCCCGTTTATAATTAATAAACTAAAATTTTTAGTTAAATACTTGCTAATTTGTAGCCATTGTACTTATTTGGCTAAATAATTTAGTTTATGGAAAAAATAGGGATTAGTCTAAAAAGCAAAAAACTGCAGTCGGGCAGGATTCAGGTTGGTTTTTCTACCGAAGCATATTACGGGTACCTTCTTACCGAACCGATGACATCTGTTGCCGATGTTGTGAACAAAATTAACCGTCATCTTAAAGCCATTACAAATACAGAGCGATATTTTCAACGCAACCTCTTTTCTTTTGAAAACCGAAAAAAGAATACGAACCGGATTTTAATTTTTAAAAAATAAAAAAATGGTAAGCCTGAACGAAAACATCCGAACCTTGCGCAAAAAAATGCAGTGGACGCAAGATGACTTTGCCCAGAAGCTAGGCATCAAACGCTCGTTGGTGGGGGCTTACGAAGAAGGCCGCGCTGAGCCTCGTGCTGAGTTGCTTCAAAAAATGGCCTTACTTTTTGGTGTAACCATGGAGTTACTGATTGGTGCAGACCTGACCAAAGGTGAAGTAAAACCACGGGCCTCGCATCAACGAGGCAATGAAGTAGTTGTGGTAACCGTAGATACCAACCGCAGAGAAAATATTGAGTTTGTTCCGGTAAAAGCATCAGCCGGGTATTTGTCAGGGTATGCAGATCCAGAGTATGTAAAAGACTTGCCCAAATTTAATCTTCCCATGCTAAAACAAGGTACATATCGTGCTTTTGAAATCAAGGGAGACTCAATGTTACCACTGATGCCAGGATCTATTGTGGTGGGTGAGTACGTGGACAGACTGAATGATATCAAAAGCGGGAAGACATACATTTTAGTTACTCAGCACGAAGGCATTGTTTATAAACGCGTATTTAATTACCTGGACGAAAACGGAAAACTGTTTTTAGTTTCAGATAACCGGCAGTATGCACCTTACCAGTTAGCTGGAGAAGACATACTGGAGGCATGGTCGGCCAAGGCATACATCAGCGTTCAGTTTCCTGAGGTAGAGGATAAATCAGAGGCTTCAGTAGAACAGTTGGCCAGTGTTGTACTCGATTTACAAAAAGAACTTTTTCAACTGAAGTCAGATAAACAAAAGAAACCTTGACTATGCTGTCAGGATACAAAATATAACTTAGCGGTTAGCCGAAGCCCAATACTCCTTCCGGATTGGAAGGAGTGAGGGTGAGGCATAAAAAAATGAAACGATGGAAAATTTAACTCCTAACATATTTGTAAAAGATATCAACGCTACTATTTCCTTTTACAACGCACTAGGTTTTGAAAAGACTATGTCCGTACCCGAAACGGGTAACTACGATTGGGTAATGATGATGAACGGAAACGTGACAATCATGTTCCAAACATTTTCGAGTCTGAAATCTGACCTGCCACAAATCAACAGAACAGATGGAGGATCATTACTTTTTTATGTAAAAATTAGAAGTATCAGAAAATTCTATGAGCAACTGAAAAACAAAGTCCAAATCATCGCTGAGTTGAATAAGACTTTTTATGGTGCTACCGAGTTTTCCATTCTCGATAACAACGGTTATGTTCTGACTTTTGCTGAAGATGAATCCTAATACCCCGACTGAAAAATTGTTTCTTTACGATTGATTTTATTCGTAGATGTTTCAATAAATTTTGGTATGAATTTAAACTCTCTGGGAATTTCATTTTTTGATAATTGAGCCTGACACAGGTCTTTTATTTTTTTTAATAATTCGGGCTGCAGTTCGCTTTCTTCAAGACAACAAACCACCTTTTCACCTAACTGATTATCGGGCAACCCGGTCACGAAGAACCTTTTTTTGATTTGAAGGGAATCGAGGATGTGTTCAATGACTGATTCGATTTTTTCAGGAATGACTTTTACTCCACCGGAATTGATCACATGATCGATGCGCCCCAGCCACTTGAATTTTTTGCCATCGATCAATTCAACGAGATCGTTGGTAATAACTTCATTCGTCAAGTAATTGGTTGAAATACACAAACAACCTCTGGCATCTAACCGAAGGGCAATGTTTTCTACTGCCTCAAAATATTCTTGTACACCTTCTCCGTTTAATTTTTGTAATGCAATGTGTGAGATAGTTTCGGTCATGCCATAGGTAGCATAGATTGAACATTTGCTTTGTTTAATTTTTTCTTGCGATGCAAAATTAATCGGTGCGCCTCCGATTATTGCGCAGCGAATCCTATTCAGGTTTTGGGGATTATCATTCAGGATTTTTTCTAGCTGATAGGGTACAAGCGCAGCAAACTCTATTTGTTCATCAATATTTTTAAGCGGATTACCCGAGGGTTCTGTGGCCACGATGTTCATGCCGTTAATTAGGCTGCGCACCAGCATCATTTGGCCTGCAATGTACTTTGTGTCAAGGCAAACTAAGGCGGTGTCTCCCGGTTTTAGTTGTAAAGCCCGAATGGTTGCCTGGGCACTGACCTCCATTGCTTTGCGCTGGAGAATTATTTCTTTTGGTTTGCCGGTAGAGCCTGATGTATGGATTGAAAATTCTTGCTGGTTATTTACCCACGCTTTACAAAAAGAGAGGGTTGATTTTTCAAATTCAGAATTTTCTAAACCAGAAAATGATTTTAATTCTTCGATTGAAATCTTTTTTCCGTTAAGGCTGAAGAATGGCATACGCAAGCTGCTACGATGCTAAGTCAAACATAAATCTTCGTTTGCATCTCTGATTCCCGATATCATCAGGGAAATTTTGGAAACTTTGAGAAGTCAGGTTCACGTTTTTCCATAAATGCATTTTTGCCTTCTTTTGCTTCATCACTCAGGTAATAGAGTAGCGTGGCGTTACCCGCCAATTCCTGAATGCCGGCTTGTCCGTCAAGTTCGGCATTGAACGCGCACTTGAGCATACGTATAGCCAGCGGGCTTTTCTTTAAAATTTTATTTGCCCAGGCTACATAAGTTTCTTCCAGTTGTTCAAGCGGAACTACCTTGTTTATCAAGCCCATTTCCAATGCTTCCTTTGCATCGTATTGATCGCAGAGATACCAGATTTCGCGAGCCTTTTTTTGGCCTATAATCCTGGCGAGGTAAGAAGCTCCAAACCCCCCATCAAAACTTCCTACTTTTGGGCCGGTCTGACCGAAGCGTGCATTTTCTGCAGCAATAGTCAAATCGCAAACTACGTGCAGCACATGGCCGCCACCAATAGCCCAACCGGCTACGGCAGCAATTACCGGTTTGGGAATTGAGCGGATCATCTTTTGAAGATCCAATACATTTAATCGGGGTACGGCATCAGTACCTACATATCCGCCATGGCCCCTCACACTTTGGTCGCCACCGCTGCAAAATGCTTTTCCACCTTCACCTGTTAAAATGATAACACCTATCGAGGCATCTTCGCGACAGATGTTCATGGCATCGATCATCTCGTTTACTGTAAGCGGTGTAAATGCATTGTGCATACGCGGACGGTTGATGCTGATTCGAGCAATGCCGTTGTACTTGTGAAATAATATTTCACTGTATTTTTTTATTTCTTTCCAGTCGTAGTTAAGTGTCATAACCTTTTTTTATTGCCTGTTTAAATTTTAAAAATGTTTCCTTGTTTATTTTTTGTGAACTTTCAAGTTCAAGGACTTTCGTTTTTCCGTTGAACAGGAAAAAATCTTTTAATCCATTTTTTATTTTTTTGGCTGAGTCAATGTGCAAGTAGTCAAAACCAAACTCAGTACATAAATGCCCGGCCGATAGCCTTTGCTGAGTAATGAATAACTCATCCAGTTCAGCTACATTTCCTGGGCCATCAATGATATTAAAGATAATGCCACCGTGATTGTTCAACACCAACACGTGTAAGTTGGGTAATGGGTAGTTATGCCAAAATGAATTGCGATCGTAAAAAAACGCCAGGTCTCCCGTGATTAAAAAATTTGGAGTTTCATGGCTTAACGCATGCCCCACGGCAGTGCTGGTGCAGCCGTCAATACCGCTCGTTCCGCGATTGGAATATACACGAACGCCCTTTTTTGCTGCTTCGAGACCAATCATATTGGCATACCGAACTGACATACTGTTAGCTAAATGAAGGTTGCATCGGGGGGGGAGCTGAGAGATAAATTCCTGAACAAAATTCAACTCTGAAAATCCGTGTTCATTAAAAAAGTGTTTGGCCGTCAGTTGTGTGCGGTGCTCTTCGGCTTCCCATACGCGCTTAAAATTTTCTTTTTTCTGTAGTGTGAATTTTGCTTCACCGTTGATGCTGTTCAGTTCTTTAAAAAATATAACTGGTTCAACCCCAATAACTTTGGTTAGCGATTGAAAGGTGTCAGGCGGCAATCCGTGAGGTTGAATGTGCCAGTGTTCTGCCGGCTGAAATCTTCGTAATAATAATTTTACGTTTTTGGAGATAATTGATTTGCCAAATGTCAGGAGCAATTCAGGTTGTAACGATTTTTTTACGTCATCACTGCAGGACCCTAAAAAGAGATCAGCCTTGCGGATTACATTTTGCCGGGAATGAAGATTAGAAAGAACATCGCCTACCACGGGTACCTGGTGTGTTTGAGAAAATCGTTCAATTTCTTTCGACAGTTCTTCGTTAAAATCATTTTGCCCGGCAACGATCAATATCTTGGTGAAGGCATTTAACCGTTTAGTTAATGGCTCAATTGTATTTTTATCCAGTGCATACCGGGATGGGGCAGACTGAATGATTTTAAGCTCTTTAGAGAATGAAATTTTCTCTCCTTCAGCCGGATATAAGGGTTCACGAAATGGGGCATTGATATGTACCGGTCCTTTTGGAAATTCTTGTGATAGGTTGATGGCTTCGTTTACAACCCGGTGTATGTACCAAACGGCATCGGGGTGGTTGTAATCTTCGGGCAGGGTAAAGGATTTTTTTACATGTGAACCAAAGACATTTTCCTGGTGAATGGTTTGTCCATCGTATTGATCTATCCATTCCTTCGGCCGGTCGGCAGTAAACACAATCAATGGAATTTCCTGAAAAAAGGCTTCGGCAACAGCCGGAGCAAAATTGTAGGCAGCCGATCCTGAGGTGCATACTAAGATGACCGGTGATTGCATTTCGTGTGCGATGCCGGTGGCAATAAAGGCTGCACTTCGTTCATCGCTAAAAGTTTTAATGTTGATATCATCGTGCCGGGCAAAGGCAAGAGTGAGTGGGGCACATCGGCTGCCCGGGCAGAGTACTGCTTGTGTTACACCTTTTTGTGCACACAGTTCGGCTATGTCGTAAATGGGTTGGTAGCGCAAGTTATGATTGGATCAGTTGAGAGAGTGTTTTGATTTTCATTTCTACTTCGTCCACTTCTTTTTCGGCAATTGAATCGGCAGTTACACCGGCACCGGCATAAATGCGAACTTTATTTTCCAGAAGTTGCAGGCAGCGCAGGTTTACAAATAATTTGCTTTCTCCGTTAAAATTTACCGGCCCAAGGTAACCGCTGTAAAATTCACGATCATAGCCCTCATTTTTTTGTAGAAAATCAAAAGCAGGTTCAAACGGCATTCCACATACGGCTGAAGTAGGATGGAGTAACTTTAACATGACTGAGCCCAACTCCGGAAAGTTTATTTCCTTCATGTCAATTTCATAATCTGTTCTGAGATGCAATAAACTGCCGGCAGTTACAGTGTAGGGGCCATGCTCAGCATATTCACGCACACGTATTTTTTTAAAACAATTGATAATGTAGCGGCTTACCAGTGCCTGTTCTTCAATTTCTTTCTGTGTCCACGCTACGGATTTAGGATCAATGTCGGGATTCAGCTTTTGCGTGCCTGCTAAGGCAATAGTTCTGAATTTATTAGTTGAGTCAACGCTTACCAGTAACTCGGGCGTGGCACCAACCCAGGTGCCCGTTTCGGGTGAAGTTACCAGGGATACAAATGCCTGTGGATGTTTATCACACAAAAGGCTGAAAAGCTTTACGGCATCAAATTTTCCGGACAATTCTATTTCTCTGAATGTGGTGGGAACAATTTTTTCTACACTTTGTGTTCTTGTTTTTTCAATGCAAGATTTTACAATATCTAAAAAGGATGGTTGAGTTACTTTTTTTTCCTTTTCAGAAGTATAGAATGATGACTCTTTACTGCCGGCCCCATCCGTGATTTGTTTTTTTGATACAGTTGTGTTAGGTAAGTCGGGACCATCTATTAGTTGATCGCCTTTAAAACGAAACACTAAGTCGGCCCGAAAGAAGTATTTACTTTGACTTGGATTGAACGGAGCCAAGACAAACCCCGGGGTAGTTTCTTGCAATGAAATTTCGTCTCTTACCGAGGCTCCGCTATTGCATACCAGTAATATTTTTTCGTCACTGCCGGGCATTCGCCAGAACATCAATGACCCGCCTAACTGCAATAGTGTGTGAACCAGGTGTTGTACGTCTGTTTTTTTGTAGTGGTCAGTGGCTTTGATGTTGCTCATTTTTTTTTATCGATCACGGCTACGGTTAGACGGCTGATGCAAACCAAGTCGCCATTCTCAGTTTTGATTTTTATTTCCCACACATGCGTTCTTTGTCCAATATGAATGGGTTCTGCCCGGCCGATAACTGATCCCTGGTTTACACTTTTAACGTGATTGGCGTTGATCTCAAGCCCGAAACATAATTGCACCGAGGTATCGATGCAACAACTAGAGGCTACACTGCCCAATGTTTCAGCTAACGCCACAGAGGCACCTCCATGCAGAAATCGGTAAGGCTGACAGGTGCGATGATCCACCGGCATTATGGCTTCAATGAAATTATCACCGATCTCGGTAAACACAATACCCAAATTGGCTCCGAGTGTATTTTCGTTCCATTGGTTGAGTTGGTTGAGTGAAGGAGCTGTTTTAAAAATACCCATAAAGACAGTAATGAAACTATTTTATACTTTTGCGCCCAAATTACAGAAATTGAACATAAAAAGAATATATATTGTTCGGCACGGCCAAACTGATTTTAATCTTCAGGGGATAGTGCAGGGAAGCGGTGTCGATTCATCGCTTAACGAAACCGGCCTGGCCCAGGCCAAAGCATTTTTTGATGCGTATTCTCACGTTCAGTTTGATAAAATATACACTTCCAAACTAAAGCGCACTGTTGAATCAGTGGCCAGATTTATTGAACTCGGTATCTCTCACGAAGCACATGCCGGACTGAATGAAATTAGTTGGGGCTCAAACGAAGGGCAAAGGATTACGCCAGAAGAAGATGCCTACTACCACGATATGCTGAAGGAGTGGCAAAACGGAAATACTTCTCTTAAAATAAAAGGCGGAGAAAGCCCGGAAGAAGTGGCGCTGAGGCAGCGGCCCGTGATAAAGCAAATTCTTCATGAACCCGGTGAAAATATTCTGGTATGTATGCACGGTCGGGCCATACGCATTTTACTGTGTCAACTGCTTCGGTACCCATTGAAAAGTATGGATTTATTTGAGCATGGAAATCTTTGCCTGTACCTGGTAGAATGTACACACACGATGAGTACGATTGCAAAATATAATGATGTTAGCCATTTGGTTAATGTGGCGCAACCTCAGGTACAGGTATAGTTTACGTTTTTGTGGTCTTAAGCTGGTCTAAAGCCGAGCGTGCTTTGCTGTCGATTGAACTTTTGTATTCGTGCTGCTTGTAGCTGAGTGCTAATTCAAAATATTTTTTAGCACTGATCAAATCATTTTCTTCGCGATAAATGTAGCCAAGCTGAAGTGCAGCATTGGGTGCGAAATACCATGGATTATCTTTGCTTAGTTTGATGGCTTCCAGGTATTCTGTCTTGGCCATTGGCAGATTATTAATTTTATGTGCGAGCCTTGCCTTGCGATAAAAATATTCAATCTGTTCTTTCAGTGTTTTCAGTTCAGTGTATTGTATTGATTGAATGGCGGCTTGTGCTTCTTTGTAATACCCACCATCAGTATAAAAGCGAACCTTTAATAAAGTGGTATTAGGAAATTTATTTTCGGCCAGTTGAATGGCAGCATACTTATCCGGATCAGACTGCTCGCGTCCGGAAGTTTTAGCTTTTTCAAAATACAGCCTGGCCTGATTTTCATTATTTAATAGCCAGTAGCAAAGAGCAATTTTGTAGTGGGCGTCTTTTTTAAAACTTTGGCTGCGATAGCCCGAAATAAATTTTTGATAGGCACTTATCGCCTTAAGGTATTCACCTTTGTCAATCAAGGCTTCTCCCCGCAAGTATTCAATATAGAGCATTTGCAAACCTTGGTTATTTTGATCAAGTGAAGAGATCAACTCAAGCGATTTTTCGCATTGAGCATCTTTGGTTAACATATTAATGGCCAAAAAAAGAACAAGCCTGCTGTTGGGTTGGTCATGCAAACAATCCAATAATCCTTTTGCTGCTTCTGAAAATTGTTGGTTAATAAAACCCTTCACTGTAAAATATAAAATGGTGGCTTCTACCCGCAGCGAAGAATTAGACAGACGTAGTTCTTGCAATTGTTTCTGACCGGTTACTACTGAGCCACGCATACCCAACAGGCTTATAAACCAATGGTATTTGTCGGGTACGGAGCCGATCATGACCTGAATAACTCCACTGGTTTTTTTGATGGGGATGAAATCAGGATATTTTTTTAGACAGTTTTGGGTTTCGTTATAGGCTCTGCGAATAGCTAAGACGGCATTCAGGTTTTGATTTAGATTTAACAAGTTGAAGCCACGTTGCAAATTTAATTCAGCTTTAAGAAATGATTTTTCGGGGCCATCGGGCAATGATTCTACGGTCTGAAGCCTCTTGCGAAAGTTCAACTCCATTTGCTCAAACTTTTTACCATCTTCAGTAATGAGTACATCGACTGTTTCGCTCAGGCTTTGAACGTACATTTTGTGAAGGCTTTCGTCCGGGTTTGATATTTTGCTGAGAATTTCGAGGGCTTTATCGGGCTGAAGGTTAAGCATCAGCATATAAGCACGGTTCATCTCTTCGCTGAACTGCCACGTATTATCGGTGGCGCTGGCTTGAAATGTCCACAGTAAAAAAAAGCAGGCGATGTGGCCTGCTTTTTTTGAGAATATCGGAAGTAGATTAGCCAACCTTTTTTGTCCTTTTAACGGGCGCGGCTTTTTTTGGTTTTACTTCTTCTTCCATTGAGCCCAAATCAACATCGGCTAATATCCTGCCGGAATGTTCATCGATAACGATTTTCTTTTTTTCGCGTATCTCGGCAATTTTTTGAGGAGGGATGATGATGTTGCATCCTTCGGCTGCACCGCGCACTACACGCACTACCGCCAAACCATTAGTCAGACTGCCGCGCAGCCTGTTATAGTGCTTCAGAAGTTTATCTTCAATTTTTTTAGAGGCCTTTTCGCGTTCGCTGAGTAGTCGTTTTTCTTCTTCTTCGTTTTCTCCTAATATATCTGTTAACTCACCTTTTTTGGTGTCAAGGTCTTTCAATCTTTCGTTGATCTGGTTTTCGATACCATCAATTTCTTTTTTCTTGGCTTCGATTTTTTCTTTTCCTTCTTTGATGCGTTTTTCGCAAATCTGTACTTCCAGTTCCTGCAACTCTACTTCTTTGGTAATGGCATCGTACTCGCGGTTATTCTTTACGTTTTTTTGCTGCTCGTTGTATTTTTTTACCAATTTCTCCGCTTCTTTGATGCCTTCTTTATTTTTTTTGATAATGTCTTCAAGGTCTTTCAATTCAGCTTCGTACTTGCCCTTACGTACTTTATAACCTTCCATTTCATCCTCCAGGTCTTGAACCTCATCCGGAAGGTCGCCCCTTAGTTTTTTTATTTCGTCAAGTTTTGAATCAATCGATTGGAGCTTTACTAATGCTTCGAGCTTCTGCGCAACTGTCTGATTTTCCATTGTTTATAAGTAACTTATGGGATTGGTGACTGTTTTTGAAAAAATGATCGCAAAAGTAGTAAATTTTTCCTTTAATACGTCAACCAGCAGATCTTTTGTGAATTGCTCACTTTCATAGTGGCCAATGTCAGCTATCATCAGTTTTTGGTCGGTATCAAAAAATTCGTGGTATTTAAAATCAGCAGAAACCAGCACATCGGCTTGTTGAGCTATGGCAGCCGGTAATAGAAAGCTGCCAGCACCTCCACACACGGCAATTTTTTTTATAGTCGGTTTGATGGGCTTTGTGTGGCGGATGCACGAGGTATTCATCCGTTCTTTTAATTGGGTTAAAAATGTTATCGGTTTCATCTCCTTTTCAAGTTCACCGATTAAACCCGAACCCACCGCTTGATTTTCATTTTCTAAATCAGATAAGTAGTAAGCTACCTCTTCGTATGGATGGGTTTTTAATAAGGCGGCAATAACCTGGGGGCTCAGGTGCTTAGGGAAAATAACTTCGGCCCTGATTTCATTTACCTTTTCCAACTGATTGAGCTGCCCGATAAAGGGCGAGGCAGTGCCGGTGGGCATAAATACACCTTCTCCTTCTACCCGGAAGCTGCAATACTTGTAATTGCCGATGTGGCCCGCCCCCGCCTGATGAAGTGCATTCAGTACATCGCCTGCGTTTTCTTTCGGAATGAATGTAACCAATTTACTCAGTGTTTCTTTTTTAGGGGAGAGTATTTTACAGTTTTTGAGATTCAAGCGCTCGGCAATTTTATGGTTTACGCCCGTGGTTATATTATCCAGGTTGGTGTGAATGGCATAAATGACAATATCGTTTTTGATAGCTTGGATAACCGTTCGCTCCACATAATTTTTTCCGGTCAGCTTTTTTAATCCACGAAAAACAATGGGGTGATGGGCCACAATCAGGTTACAATGGTTTTGAATGGCTTCATCAATGATTGGCTCGGTGCAATCCAGTGTAACCAGCACCCCTGTAACCATTTGGCTGGCATCACCCACCAGCAGTCCGCTGTTATCATATTCTTCCTGATAGGTAAGAGGAGCTAAATTTTCCAGGTGACTGATCACCTCTTTTATCGTTGTTGCCATTGATTGGTTATTTTTGACACCAAAATATAACGTACAAAGTTAGTGTTATCCATTTTACTAACGCCATTTTCAATTTTATATGGATTTGTTACCCAAATCCGGAACCTTTTTTATGACCGGGGTTGGATCAAATCATATTCATTTAACCAGTGTGCGGTAATAGGGGTGGGAAATTTAAGTTTGGGCGGAACTGGCAAGACTCCGGTCATTGAGTACTTGGTCAGACTATTATTACCTCGCCATTCCATTGCTGTGCTGAGTCGCGGGTACGGAAGGCGCACGCAGGGCTTCCGGTTAGGCAATGATCAGGATGACGCAACTACTTTGGGTGATGAGCCTTTTCAGTTTTATAATAAATGGAAGGGAAAAATTAAAGTGGCCGTTTGCGAAGACCGGGTGGAAGGAGTGAACCGATTGCTAAAAATTGATCCCAAAATTGAGGTAGTGCTGCTGGATGACGTGTTTCAACACCGCAGGCTGAAACTTTTGTTCTCCATTTTGCTGACAGAATTTTCGAAACCTTTTTTTCGGGATTATCTTTTGCCGAAAGGCAGGCTGCGTGAATCGAGAAGAGGAAGTTCACGGACAGATGTGGTAGTGGTAACGAAATGTAATGAGTCAAGAGATGAAGAAAAATTCAAAAATGCTATTGGGTACTATGCCGGCAATAAACCGGTATTCTTTTCATTTATAAAATACCTGGGTACGGTTCCCTTTGGTAAAAATATTACCATAAATAAAAAAATTATTTTGGTAACGGGTATTGCTAACAGCAAGCCCATACTCAATTATGCCCGAGAGAATTTTTCTTTGATTCGTCATTTTAATTTTGCTGATCACCATTATTACTCAATAACAGACATCGAAAGCATACAATCGGAAGCCGGGCAGACCCAAGCCGCCATTCTTACCACCGAAAAAGATTGGGTTAAACTCATCGCACAGCCACTACAGGATGCAGTAAAAAAAGAATTATGGTTTTATTTATCCATCGAGCACTGTTTTTTTAATTCTGGTTCAGAATTTGATAAAATGATTATCAACAAAATAGAACATCACACTCGATCAAATTCAAACTAGTGACCCGAGCCTTTTTATCCGTTATTACATTAATTATTTGTTCGATAAACCTGTTCGCACAAAAAAAAGATTCTGCCGTGGTGCATAGGCGGGTGGTGCAACTTCCTAAGAATGAACCAACGGGATCAGCCAAACGTACTCGATCAAAAATTGTAAATGACTCAGCCAAGCTGGTGTACGGACCCAAAACTACACTGTCAACCACCGAAGAAGATTTTTTTGAAAACAAAAAGAACTATGTTCCGCTTGATACATCCATTTACAATCTTCACCGATGGGATTTTGTCAAAAAATTTGAAAACACTTACCAGGATTTAGGAAACATGGGTACAGCAATGAATTCTGTTTTTCCATTGGTATCAGATCAGATTGGGGCAACCCCAGGCTTTAAAGTGTACGATGTGTACTGGCAAACTGCTGAGCCTCGTTATTATGACACCAAGTCTCCTTTTGCACGAATCAATGTGATATGGGGCGGAAAAGGTCGTGCACTGACACATGTTGAGTTTACCCGTAACATACATAAACGATGGAATTTTGGATTCAACTATCGCCCAATTCTTTCGGTAAAACAAATCCAGCCTTCCGGCAAAACCGATTACCAGGTGCGAAGTCAGTATTATGATTTTTATACAACCTATGAATCCAAAAATGGCAAGTATAAAATATTGGCTGCTTACCGAAGGATCAGTCATCAGGTAAAAGAAAACGGAGGTATATTATTGAACCGGCCGGGTATGACTACGGTGGATACTACCTATAAAGCATACTTTGACGCCAATGCTGTTCCTAACTTAACAGCAGCCGCTACTTCTGAATTGAGAAATAGTTTTCATTTTTTTCATCAGTATCAATTAGCCAAGCCTGCCCAGGTTTATCACATCATGGATGTTTACAAACAAGTCAATACGTTTTTTGATACACGGGCAACCGATGCGACATCTAATTTTTTTCCAACCACAACAGTAGGAACTGATACGGCCATTATAAATGATGCAAATACCTTTCAGTCATTCAAAAACGAAATAGGATTTAAAGGAAATGCGGCTTTTGTATTTTATGATTTTTATTTTAGAAACCGGATTTACAGCAATACTATGGCTAACCTACAGGCACAGGCTTCAGGAGCTAAGGGTTACGAAAATTATATAGGCAGCCGCATTGTCTTTCAGTTTGACTCACTGAGTTATCTTAGTGGCCAGGCAGAATTTCTATTAGGCGGCCGGTATAAAATTTTTGCTAAACTGCGCACCCCGTGGCTGGATGCCGACTTGCGAAGTGCGCTGGCCAAACCTGGGTTGATGCAACAAGCTTACCTGGGCGGGTATAACAGTTGGGTCAATAGTTTTACCAATACATTTACCAATCAACTAAGTGGCCGGATCAAAACGCATTTTGGACCGCTCTTTTTTTCGCCCGGGTTGTCTTACACGCTATTGAAGAATTATATCTTTTTTAAGAGTGATGCACTTCAGTTGGCTCAACCCATGCAATCGCCCGGGGCACAACAGGTTTTTTCACCGGAACTGCGACTGGGGATTCGGTTTCTCAATCATTTTAACTTTCGACCGTATGGAGTATACACCAAGTTGTTGAGCAACGACAATAATGCCATCAGCATTCCTACATGGTTTGTGAATGCACAACTCAGTTATGAAAATTTTCTGTTTAATAAAGCCTTGCAAGTGCAGATAGGTGTTGATGTTCATGCCAACGACAAATACTATGCCTACGGGTACGATCCGGCTGTTCAACAATTCTATGTCCAAAATAAGTTTGCCAATCCCACATTTTGGTCAACCGATGTTTTTCTAAATGGGCGAATCAAGCGTGGGCGTTTTTTTGTAAAATATGTTAACTTACTTCAAACATTTACCAAGCAAGGGTATTTGCCCACACCGTTATACCCCAATGTGCGCAATACCATCGACTTTGGGTTTGAGTTAATTTTGTTTGATTAAGTTATGGAGAAGCATGTGTTAGGGCTTGAATTGCCTACTGACCCTCGATGGGTAAATATCGCAGAAAAAAATATTGGCGAGATACTGACTGACCATGCCTACTGCGAGCAGAAGGCGGCCACTTCCTGTATTTCCATGATTATTCAATTTCATGATAAAGAAAAACTGGTGGAGATGCTCACACCCGTAGTAACTGAAGAGTGGGATCATTTTGGCCGGGTGCTCCATGAACTGCGAAAACGAAACCTGAGTTTAGGAGCCCAACGAAAAGACGAATACGTAGAACAATTGACCCGATGCGTGAAAAAAGGAGGCAGCCGAGAACAGCAATTGGTTGAGAAACTACTGATGAACGCGATGATCGAAGCCCGCAGTTGCGAACGGTTTCGTCTGTTATGGAAAGAAATAAACGATGCGGAGCTCAGCGCCTTTTATTATGAGTTGATGGTTTCTGAGGCCGGGCATTACAAAAATTTCTTATCACTGGCCAAAGAATATTACGATCCTGAAAAAGTTCAGGTTCGCTGGCGCGAGTGGCTAGCCATGGAAGCGGATATTATGAAAGAACTAAAATTGCGCGGAGACCGTATGCACTAACTGACAGTATGAAATACATTTTATTATTTTGGTGCGTACTACTGTTTCAGGAAGATGTACCCTTCAAATCATCTGATGAATTTCAGGTAGATATCCATTTGTCATTTAAAGAAAGACCTTCAGATTATAATTCCAACACATACAGTTCGGGAGGTGAACGCATGGACCGAACCAAAGGCCAACAGACGTTTCTTTCCATTCTGATTTCTAAACTTAAAATAAGAGAAGATGAAATTAGAATTGCAGTAACTGATCTGAGCGGAAGAGAAATACAAAAAAAGAAAACCGATCAGCTTTCTGAAATCAAATTTGATATGGGTTTTGTAGAAGACCTGAAAGAAAAAGGTTCGGGTGCATTTGTAGTTTATTTTATTTCACCTGAAAAAAAGCGGTTGCGCAAAATCGTATTGACAATTTTACCGAACGGAACATTTCAGGTGAACGGGCAGTGGCATGGTCAGTTCTAAAACTGATTGTTGAAATTTTCCTCACCGGATAGTTAAATATTTGTTAAGCCGTTTTTACAAGAATACATTTCATTGGGTTACTCTGCGTTTTTTTTCGTTATTCGCAAAAAAAGGATTATGACAGGTGCAAAAATTACGAATACATTCAGGCAAGTTTGTTCCGGTCTAACAAGATTGTTTCTCCCATTATTTTTTATAATCAGTTTTTTATCTCTTTCGCAGCCTCCTCTACAACCCAGTGCTTCGGTTATTAAGCTACATCTTAAAAAACTTAATTTCTTAGGTTCAGTGCTGTATGTGGCCGCTCACCCCGATGATGAAAATACACGAGCCATTTCCTATTTTATAAGTGATCAACTGGCAGCCACTGCCTATCTTTCCATTACCCGTGGTGATGGTGGGCAAAACTTAATCGGCCCGGAAATTCGCGATCAGCTCGGGCTGATCCGTACACAAGAATTACTGGCGGCAAGAAAGATAGATGGTGGTGAACAATTTTTTACCAGGGCAAATGACTTTGGGTTTTCAAAAAACGCAAAGGAAACTTTTGAGATATGGAACAAAAACGAAATTCTTTCTGATGTGGTTAAAGTTTACCGTCAGTTTCAACCCGATGTAGTCATCGATCGGTTTCCACCCGATGAGCGGGCAGGTCACGGACACCACACCGCTTCGGCTATATTGGCACAAGAAGCTTTTGATAAAAGTGGTGATGCCAATTATTTACCTGAACAAGTGAAGGAGTTTGGAGCATGGCAACCCAAACGGTTATTTACCAACACTGGCCGCTGGTGGAACCAGACCATAAATGAAAATACACCTGGGGTAGTAACGATCAATGTGGGCACGTATAATCCGCTTCTTGGAAAATCTTATTCTGAAATTGCGGCCGAAAGCCGAACCCAACATAAAAGCCAGGGATTTGGATCCTCCGGACGAAGAGGCGATGCGCCTGAGTTTTTTGAGTGGGTGAAAGGAGAAAAAGCAGACCACTCTATTTTTGACGGAGTGAACACAACCTGGTCTAGGATTAAAGGAGGGGAAACAGTTATTCCGCTGGTTGATCAGGCCATTGCTACGTTTCGTGACGAAGATCCCTCCGCTTCAGTACCGCAGTTGCTGAAAATCAGATCGGCTATCCGTGCGCTTCCGGCATCGGTTTGGAAATCACGAAAAGAAAACGAAGTCAATCAGTTGATTCAGGATTGCCTCGGGCTTTTTGTAGAAGCAACAACAACTAGTTATTGGAGCGCGCCCGGAGAAAAAGTTAAAATGGCATTTGAGGTAATTAACCGAAGCAAGAACGTTGTATCATTAACCGGAATTCATTCGTCCCAATTTTCCTTTGACAGCACGTGCTCTGCCTCTTTGCCGGGCAATGTATTGTTGAACCTAAAAACCGAAAAATCACTTAATAAAAACTTAGAATACTCCGATCCCTATTGGTTGAAAAAGGCCCACTCAAAAGGAATTTTTTCTGTGGACAATCGGGCCTTTATTGGGAAGCCTGAAAACCCACCTGCGATTTTGTTTGTCTTTACTTTTTCCTTAACAGATGAAAAATTTCAGGTATCTGTGCCGCTGGTGTATAAAAAAACAGACCCGGTAAAAGGTGAATTGATCCGGCCATTTGCCGTTGTACCTCCTGTGTTTGTTAACCTTGATAAAAAAGAATATTTATTCAGCAATCAATCTCCTCAGGTAGTAAAAGTATTGTTGAAATCGGTCATTGAAAATTTTTCAGGAAAGATCAGTTTAAGACTCCCCTCCGGGTGGCGGGTAGAGCCGGCCTCGCAGGTAGTACAACTTTCTAAAAAAGAGGAAGAACAATTATTTTTATTTAAAGTATACTCAGGAAAAGAGGAGGGGGTTGAGCAAATTGAGGCACTTGTAGATGTCAATGGAATTGAATTTGACCGATCACTTCAGTTAGTTGAGTACGACCATATCCCAACCCAAGTCTTGTTACCAAAGGCATCGGCTAAAGCGATGCGTTTAAATCTTAAAAAAGAAGGGAGTCGTGTTGCATACATTATGGGCGCAGGCGATGAAATACCCGTTAGCCTGCGCAACATGGGTTACGATGTATGGGAGATGACCGATGATGAAATTACTCCATCTAACTTAAAAAAAGTAGATGCCGTGGTGTTGGGTGTTAGGGTATTGAATACGAACGATCGCATCCGTTTTTTTATGCCAGCATTATTGAATTATGTGAAAGAAGGAGGAGCACTGGTGATGCAGTACAACAATAACTATGAATTGCACATTGATGCTGATAAATTTTCGCCCTACCCACTTACGCTATCACGTGATCGTGTAACACAAGAAGATAGTGAAGTACGTATGTTGAAGCCCGATCATCCCATTCTGAACTTTCCCAATAAGATTACTTTAAAAGATTTTGACGGATGGGTGCAGGAGCGAGGGTTGTATTTTCCTTCGAAGTGGGCGGCTGAGTACGAGGCCCTGCTTTCGATGAATGATGCAGGCGAACCTGCACGTGATGGAAGCTTGCTGGTAGCAAAATACGGAGAGGGATATTATGTGTACACTACGTTGTCATTTTTCCGCGAGTTGCCAGAGGGTGTGCCGGGTGCGTATCGATTATTTGCCAACATCGTGTCTGTTGGAAAAAATAAAGTTACTCATGGATTAAAAACAAAATCTCAATCTGGTGGACGATAAACCCCCTTTATTCAATTCGTGGAAGACATGGTATCAGTTGGTGATGGGGGCACTCATCATTCAGGTAATTATCTATTTCTTGATTACTAAATCCTATTCATGACAGCACTTGACTGGGGCGTACTCTTTGGTACACTCATTTTTATTGTGGCTTATGGCACATGGAAGTCGCGTGGCTCAAAAAACATGGAGGCTTTCATCAAAGGCGACCAGCAAAAATGGTGGATGATGGGGCTTTCTATTATGGCGACACAAGCCAGTGCAGTTACTTTTTTATCAACTACCGGTCAGGGAATGGAGGACGGTATGCGTTTTGTGCAGTTTTATTTTGGGTTGCCGCTTGCCATGGTGATCCTCTCCGTCACGCTTTTGCCAATTTATTATAAACTGAAAGTCTATACCGCGTATGAGTACCTGGAAACGCGCTTCGATTTAAAAACACGCACACTCTCGGCATTGTTATTTCTTGCTTTGCGCGGGCTTTCTGTGGGCATTACGTTGTTTGCCCCCTCGCTGGTATTATCTACAATTTTAGGCTGGAATATTTTTTTTACTACGGTGCTTATTGGGGTACTCGTAATAATTTATACGGTATCAGGAGGGAATAATGCAGTGAGTATTACTCAACGAGTGCAGATGACGATCATTTTGGGCGGAATGTTTCTGGCCGGAATGACCGCATTCTCTTTATTGCCTAAAAATGTTTCATTTTTTGATACCGTACAGGTAGCCGGTGAATTGGGTAAACTCAACATTGTAACGACAGGCTTTTCATGGAGCGATCGCTATAACATTTGGTCGGGTTTACTGGCTTCTACTTTTTTGTTTTTATCCTATTTCGGAACGGATCAATCACAGGTGGCACGATACATTAACGGCAAATCGTTGTCTGAAGGAAGAATGGGGTTACTGTTCAATGGACTATTGAAGATTCCTATGCAGTTTTTTATTCTTTATGTTGGTGTGCTGGTGTTTGTGTTTTATTTGTTCAATAATGCCCCCATGCTACACAATACTGTGTTACTTAATCGTGCGAAGCAATCCGCAGCTAAGGAGGAAGTAGTGCTGTTGGAGAATAAATTTAACACGTTGAGGACAAGAGAAAGGCAATCGGCAAAGGATTTGATGGATGCGCTTCATCAAAAAGACCAACCGGCAATAGCCCGGGCAAAGACAACGTATTTTTCATTGAAACACAGTGAAGACAGTTTGCGCCTGGTGGTGAAGAGCACAGTGGCAAAAGCCGTTCCTAATACAGGTGGGCAAGATCGCGACTATGCGTTCTTAAATTTTGTACTGAATCATTTGCCTCACGGGTTAATTGGTTTGCTGCTTGCGGTAATTTTTTCGGCTGCCATGTCAAGCATGTCGTCTGAATTATCGGCATTGGCCTCCACCACCATGGTGGATATTTACAAGCGTGTGGTTGACCTAAAGCAGCCTTGGCTAAGCGATCTGGTTGTTTCAAAATTACTGGTAGTATTGTGGGCTTTGGTTGCTATGAGTTTTGCGGCATTAGCTAATTTTTCAGAGAACCTGATCCAGTTTGTAAATATTGTTGGTTCTCTTTTTTACGGAACTATTCTGGGAATTTTTGTAGTAGCTTTTTACTTTAAAAAAGTGAAAAGTAATGCTGTGTTTGGGGCAGCTATTGCGGCTGAGGCATGTGTGCTCATTTGTTACTATTTTTTGAGCGACAACCTGGCTTTTTTATACTATAATATTATCGGGTGTCTGGTTGTGGTTGTGTTATCGCTGCTGATTCAGTCTTTCACTCCTCAAAAAAATCAGCCTGCCCACAACTTTGTTTAGAGTGTTTTACTGTAGGGTTTCTCAAATAGTACTTACGGTAAAATAGGAGCATAAAAAAGCTATCCCCACATACAGGCGGGGATAGCTTTGAGGGTATAACTGCAGTGAAAACAGGAATAATTCTCCAGTCTTAATTAGTCTTAATTTCAGTTACGATTAGACTTTGCACGCCATTTTTGGTGAACACTTTTCCGGTGATCTCAACATTATCAGAAGCATGCTTGATGGCTTCTTTGTATGCGTCTGCCTTCTTGTGATCTTCCAATAAAAGATACACCTGTCCATCGCTGCCGAGTATTCCGGCCGGAAGTCCTTTTTCCAAACATCCCATAGCGCATGACTTGTGCCCCTTGCCAGATGCTCCGCTGGCCATATAGCATGACATATCCAAAATTTCGCCTTTCACTGTTTTGGTGGTTTGCCCAAATGCAATCATCGAGAAAGCAGTCAGTGTGCCGGTCAGGAAAAGTCCTAACATCTTTGGTTTGAGTGCAATTATTGTTTTCATATTTTTTTGAATTTATAGTACAGCATGCCGAAGGTACGATTTATTACTGAAATGTATCGTGTCATTTAAACATATTAACTTTAAGCCATAGTTGTCTTTAGGAAACGGAATTCTTCATTTTTATTTGACTAAAATGAAAAAATGGAAAAAAATAATGGCTGGTTGTGCAGCCATTACCCTCATTATTCAGTTGCCTGTGTTTGCTCCACAAAAAAATTATTCTGAGGCTGACCCGGTTTACGATATTGCTAAAGTGTATGAGGTACCCATGGATGTTCAGATGGAGTTGTATAATTCCTGCTATGATTGCCACTCTAATTACACTAAAGAATACCCATGGTATTATCACATACAACCAATCAGTTGGTGGATGGCACGGCATGTTAACCAGGCAAAAGCTAAATTGAATTTTTCAGAATTTGCCTCTTATTCACCTGAAGAAGCCGCTAAAAAATTTAATGATATACAAGATGTAATGGAAGAAAAGGCTATGCCGATTAAACCGTATTTGCTCATGCATGACGAGGCTCGCCTAACCGATGATGAGTATAAAGGCCTTGCTGAGTGGGCCACTCATTTACACGATAAAATAATGGCCAAGCAAGACTCGATGCAGAAAAAATAGGTTTGAGCAATCTGTTTTCTTAGAAAATATTTCAAAAAAAATGACAGCGGTGAGGCTGTCATTTTTTATTTCTGAATACGATTTTTATTTCAATGTTTTCTGAAGTTCTTCGTTCATTTTTACATATTCTGCATTCGATGCTTTTTCAGCGGCCGCTTTGCTGGTCATTGATGACTCCATAGCGCCTTTCTTATCGCCCAGTGCTTTTTGTATTTTGGCCTTGAGCAACCACACCCAGAATGCATCTTTGTTGGTGAGGGAGGCAATCGTAGCCCAGTCCAGAGCTTGCTTCAGGTCTTTTCCGTTGTCGAAATAATAACTGGCAG
Organism: Bacteroidota bacterium; assembly: GCA_018266435.1. Lineage (GTDB taxonomy): Bacteria > Bacteroidota > Bacteroidia > Cytophagales > Cyclobacteriaceae > ELB16-189. The sequence continues at coordinate 53,464 of JAFEAL010000004.1, forward strand.
CCTGGTAGTAGGCGCCTCCACCTGAACCAGTAGCCTTGGCAATGGATTCCATCACTTTGCTATCGAAGTCAACACCAATAGTGAATTTTACCGATGTGTTTTCCCACATCAACTGCACTTTAGCGGTTTTGCTGTCGTCTGAAATATCGCCAATGTTGAATGTGAGCGTTTCAATTTTCTCGGCAAGTTTTTCAGGTTTCACTTTAAACTTGGCTGCTTCTTTGCTGGCATCGTATTTTGTAATGTTGCCGCCCAAGTCCAGGTCTTTGTAAAGACTAACTGTCCACTCGCTGGCACCCGGCCAGGTATAAATCAAGTATTTTCCGGCAGCTATTTTATTACCCTCTACGGTTACATCATCAGAGAAGGAAATGAATGTTCCGTTGTTGGCTCCTGTTCTCCAGATTGAGCCGTAAGACACCAAAAAATTGGCACCTTCACCAAAAATTTTTCTGCCTTTTGCACGTGGCCGTGAGTAATCAATTTTTACATCGGTAAGCCCTACCGTGGTTGATACCGAACCGGAAGGACTGGGGGATGGTGTCTTTATCTGGGCAAATGCAGTCAGTGAAACCACAGCCAGAAAAAGAGATACATAAGATTTCATATAGTGAGTTGTTTTAGTTGTACAAATTTAACTTTGATCAGGAGAACATAAAATTATTTTTTGCGAGATTCACTACTGATTATCTTGCGGCAATGATTGGTGTATACGTTCGGCCTCTGACCTGATTTTTTTAACATATATTTAACAGGTAATGAAATTGGAATTATCTTTTTACCAAAAGAGCAAGGTTACCCGGATAGCCCAACAACTGCTCGGCAAATTGTTGTTCTCAAAAATAAACAATTGCTTAACCAGTGGAATGATAGTAGAAACTGAAGCCTATTCTGAAATTGAAAAAGGCAGTCATGCCCACCGCGGAAAAACCAGGCGCAACGAAGTAATGTTTGGCGAAGGAGGAGTGGCTTACGTTTACCTTTGCTACGGAGTACACGAAATGTTTAATGTAGTAACTAATGTAGCAAACAAAGCCGATGCTATTTTGATACGAGCCCTGCAGCCTATGGCAGGAGCAGACCTAATGATGAAACGAATGAAAGTTGATTCAATGAAACGAATCACCTCCGGGCCCGGCAAACTAACCAAAGCGATGGGCATCGGAAGAAAATTAAATGGAATTTCATTGAGGTCAGATGAAATTTGGATTGAAGATTGTGGCGTGAACATAAAACCAAAAGAGATTGTAACCACACCACGCATTGGTATTGACTATGCAGGCAAAGATGCACAGTTGCCGTGGCGTTATTTTATCAAAGAAAATGTATGGGTGAGCAAACTAAAATGAAAATCAGATTTATTTTTGGAGTTATGTTTTTCAGTTGGGTGTTAACCTCAACCGGACAACAAGTAACACCAGCACCCTTTAAGCTGGTTAACTCACCGTATGACGAGCAGGCACCGGTGATTTCGCCTGATGGAAAAACACTTTATTTTACTATTGCAAACCATCCGCAGAATGTAGGTGGGAAGCGCGATGCCGGAGACATCTGGGTATCCGTTTTATTGGAGGGACGCTGGCAACCCCCCATTCATGCCGGATCAGAAATTAATGATGCCGGCTACAATGCCGTGGCCGGATTCAGTGCCGATGGCTCTACACTTTTTCTACTCGGACACTATGGAAAAAACGGTGAGTTGGCCCGAACACAAGGCATCTCTTTTTCAAAGAAAAAAGATTCGGGTGGATGGTCTGCACCGGAGAATAGTTCAATTCCTTATTTTATAAACCGATCTGAACATTTTTCAGGTACAATCAGCAAAGACGGAAACATTTTTGTGTTCTCAGCCGAGTCGTACGGCTCTAAAGGAGTAGAAGATATTTATGTGAGCTTGAAAAAAGGTAACGAATGGGGCGAAGCTATTAATCTTGGCCCGGTCATTAACACTTCTTTTCAGGAGTGGTCGCCTTCACTCAGCGATGACAACCGCACACTCTACTTTTCTTCTAACGGAAGGAAAGGTTTTGGTGGGTTTGATATTTATACGGCTACACGACTGGACGATAGTTGGACACTTTGGTCAACTCCGTTAAATATGGCTGAGCCACTTAATTCACAAGCCCGCGAATTGTACTACCGGGTGTACCCGGCCTTGTCGTTATTTACTACTACCCGCGACAGCGACCGGTATGGAAACATTTTTGCGTGGTTGGATTCAACTCAGGCGGTTAAGCAGGATACTATAAAATTGCTGCCGAACCGCTACACTGAAAAATCTGTCGGAAGTTTTAAAAAAGTAAAAGTATTTGGTGTGGTTTCTAATTCTAAAAATGGGGCACTGATCAATGCAAAACTTTTATTCAAAACAGATTCGGTACAACTGCAAACTTTTGCAACCAACGGTAAATTTGAGATAGAAATCCCCTCTACTAAAGTGTATCACATTGAGATACAAACCCCACATTATGTAAACCTTTCTGAAAGACTGGATATCCACACGTATGAGTTGCAAACTCTGGAAATGAATTTTAAGCTTCAGCCTATAGAAGTAGGGGCCGTGATCAACCTGAAAAATATTTTGTTTGTTGTAGGCACTACCACGCTGTTAGCTGAATCTTTTTCTGAACTGGATGCAGTACGAAATTTTCTGCACAATAACCCACAGGTAGAAATTTTATTAGAAGGCCACACCGATAACCGGGGAAACGCAGCGGCCAACCTCGTGTTATCAAAACAGCGGGTGGAGGTTATCAAAAAATATTTGGTAGCAAAAGGTATTTCAGCCAAACGAATACAAGGCAAAGGATATGGAGGAGCTAAACCCCTTACCACTGCCGATAATGAAGATGCCCGCAAACTGAACAGACGTGTGGAGTTTGTAATTGTGAAAGATTGATTAGCTGAGTTTATTATCAATACCCAGCTGCCGTATCATCACCGCGGGTGTGATCGGCTCCGCCTTCGAGTTTGCCACCTTTTACTAAAATAGCATCTACCCGGCCGATATTTTTTCGAAGAACAATTTTATGGCCCATTTTCACCAAGGCTAAGCTATCACTTTTAGAGATAGCCCTCTCCTCAGGGACAACAATGTCAGGCAGCCATTGGCTGTGTACACGTCTGGCATCTACTGCCTGCTGCATAGACATGCCGTGTTCTACCACGTTCAGAATGGTTTGAAATACAGAAGTGATAATTGTTGATCCGCCCGGAGTGCCCACAACCATGAATAGTTCTCCATTTTTTTCAACGATCGTGGGAGACATGGCACTCAGCATTCTTTTTTGAGGTTCGATGCGGTTAGCTTTGGTACCCAGCACACCAAACATGTTAGGTACGCCAGGCTTGGCACTGAAGTCATCCATTTCGTTGTTCAGAAAAAATCCCGACCCGGCAACTACCACTTTTGAACCAAACCATCCGTTGATGGTAGTAGTGCTAGACACAGCATTTCCTTTGGAATCAACAATTGAGAAATGAGTAGTTTCCTCTGACTCATAGCCGGCTATTTTTCCTTCCTTCACTTGTGCGCTTGGTGTAGCCTGATCGGGGTTGAAGGTACTCATCCGCTCATCGTTGTATTGGTCGTCCAGCAGTTCTTTTACCGGGACTTTATAAAAATCCGGATCACCTAAGTATTTTGTACGGTCGGCATAGACTCTTCGCTCGGCTTCCACCATCAGGTGAATGGTTTTGGCCGAATTAAATCCCCAGGATTTCATTGGATAAGGCTCAACACATTTGAGTAACTGAATCAAACAAACGCCTCCGCTGGAAGAAGGTGGCATAGAAATGATTTTGTATTCTTTATATATGCCTGTAACCGGCTCTCTCCATACGGATTTATAATTTTTCAAATCTTCATGAGTAATCAGTCCTTTGCCCCGTTGCATTTCAGATACGATGTCATCGGCTGTTTTGCCTTCGTAAAATCCGGCCCGACCGTTGTCTCTGATTCGCTCTAAAGTATGACCCAAGTCAATCCACTTTACCGTATCACCGGATTTCCAGTTATTTTTTAGCAGGAATTCGGGTTTAATGCTATTGTATTTGATCAAATCAGCGCGTGACTCATTGAACCAATTGGCTTCACGCGAAGTAAGGGTAAATCCTTTTAAAGCAAGGTCAATGGCTGGCTGAACTAAGTCTTTCCAAGGCAGGGTTCCAAATTTTTTGTGGGCTTCCACCATACCATCTACCGAACCGGGCACACCCGAAGCAAGGTGGCCTGAAATGCTGAGGTTGGGTATAACATCTCTGTTTTTATCGAGGTACATATCGGTAGTGGCTTTAGCCGGAGCCTTTTCGCGGTAATCAAGGGTGGCGACTGAACCATCTTTCATTCGTACCACCATGTATCCACCGCCACCAATGTTTCCGGCTGCCGGAAAAACAACGGCCAACGCAAACTGCACGGCTATGGCCGCGTCAACAGCGTTACCTCCTTTTTTTAAAATAGCAACTCCTGTCTGTGAAGCTAATGGATGGGCTGTGACCACCATGGCCGAGTCAGCCATGAGTCCTGTCTTTTTTTCTGCTACCTGTTGTTGACAAGCGAGCAGGCCGATTGCCAACAAAAGAGTGAATAGTCGTTTCATGGAAATTATTTCAAGTTTACCGTTTTAAATGTATTATTTCCGCCTGAACAAAAGTAGCTTTACGAAGAATAATCACACAATTAATTGATGAATGGGCTTGCGTAAGGAGAAAGCGGCTCGCCTAAAATTGGCCGTGCTCGATGCAACATTGAAGTTGATCGGCAAAAAATCATTTGGCGATTTATACGTGGACGAGATTTGTGCCAAGATCAAAATTTCGAAAGTAACGCTGTTCAGTTACTTCCCTCAGAAAGAGGACATCTTACTTTACTATTTTCGTATTTGGTGCTTGAAACGGGCCGTTGAGTTGCATGAAAAGCCAAAAGAAGGACTAAGCGGCATTTACTTTATTTTTGATAAACTAAGCGAAGATGCGGAGAACAATCCCGGGATAATTCTGAGTTTGTTTGCTTACCTGGCCGACCTTAGGCGTACCCTCAAACCTTTTCCGGTGAAGGTGGAAGAAAAAAAACTGCTTTTTCCGACCATTGAAAATATTCAGAATGTAGAGATTCAATCGATCGAGCAGTTGTTTGAAAAATTTTCTCTGGAGGCTATTTTTAAGAAAGAGATTACCAAAACTACATCTACACGAGACATAGCTCACTTGCTGATTGCAATTTTTTACGGATCGGTAGTTACGGCACACATTAACCAGATCACCCCATTGAAGATATTCTTTCGCAAAAATCTTGACTTTACCCTGAAGGGGCTTCAGTAGTTTATTTTCAGTGTTTGGGTTTTTGTGGTGCGTCTTTTAAACAGGTGTATGTGGCGAACGCCCACCGGAATATCAATCAGGTATTTATTACCGGCCGGCCACACATTATGAGTTTTAGGACGCAGAACTTTGGTGCTGGTCTTAGACGAGTGACAAGAGGTCAGTAGTACTGCTAATAAAATCAAAAAAACTATTCGCAACATATTTTACAATGCCCTAAAATAGCTTTTTATTTCTACTTGCAAATTTTAACTTGACCGGCAAAACAATCAGACAATCACTGAAACTATGGCTTTTCAATTTTTAAAGTACGAAGTGAATGGGGGAGTAGGTACCATTACACTTAACCGCCCCGAGGTATACAATGCACTGAATGATGAACTTACGTTTGAACTACAAGAAGCTATCCGGTTAACGGCCAAAGACGATGCTGTACGAGTGGTAGTACTCACAGGCGAAGGAAAAGCTTTTTGCTCCGGGCAGGATCTAAAATCTTCTTCCCAACAAGGCAAGCGTTCTTTTCTTGAGTCGCTACGCAAGAGGTATAACCCACTTATTTTAGGCATGCGCAATTTGCCTAAACCAATTGTATGCCGCCTGAACGGTGTGGCTGCCGGTGCCGGGTGCTCCATTGCTTTAGCATGTGATATTATAGTGGCGGCACATAACGCTGTGCTGATAGAAGTATTTATTAATATCGGCCTTGTGCCCGATTCAGGTTCGGGGTACTTTCTTCCCCGCTTAGTGAGTATGGCCAAAGCCTTTGAACTCTGCAGCATGGGAACAAAAGTGAATGCAGCGGAGGCAGCTAAGCTTGGGTTGATCAATAAAGTAGCAGAAGAAGGAAAACTGGACGAAGCAGTGAAGCACTATACCGACTATTTTGCCAGTGCACCGACCAAGTCGATTGGGTTCATCAAAAAGATGCTGAACAAATCGGCTACCTCATCGCTGGAAGAAATGCTCGAGTACGAAGCCTACCTTCAGCAAACGGCTGGTGATACGCACGACCACAAAGAGGGGGTACAAGCATTTCTAGAAAAAAGGAAACCGGTTTTTATCGGAAAATAATTATAGTCCGTTCAGCGAAATACCAATAGTCATGGTATTCATACCGGTTTGAGACGGGCCCGAATTTCCTGAAAAGTAAGGCGATAAATTATACTGCCAAAACACATTGAAGTTGCCAATGCCCAGGCGAGTGTAAAATCCGTAGCGCAACTGGTTTAACCCATGTGTTTGTTTGTCTTTGTACACGCCCGAAACTCCGTTTTGAGTATATTTTATTTTTGTGTGGCTCTCTAGTAAAAAACCAACCCGCCCGCCCACGGCTACATTAAACCCGCTCGATGGATTTTTTGGATTGGTATCAAACCTGAATTCTACAGGCATCAGGTCAAAGTAATTGGCTACGAGCATGCTTTTTTGTACACTCACCGAGCCCGAAGCAAAAAAAGGTAACTGAGTAACCTGCACCAAATCATACGATTGATCACTGCCGATTATTTCACTCAGGGTATAATTGTTGGTAAACTTAAATCGCTCAAAGGCAAAGCCACCACCGGGGTTGTAGCTGAATTTTGATTTACCCAGTTGAATGGGGTAATGATAATAGACATCGAGTGTGCGCGACCCCCAAAATCCCTGGTTAAAGTTGGCAGGCCTGCTTTGACCGTTATTGAACCCCAAATCAAGCATGAAATATCCGGGAATATCCGGTCGATAGGCTTTCTTTTTTTTGTCTTGGGCATGTAGCGCGGCTAAAGCAATCAGCACTAAAACACAAGCAAGAGAGTATTTCTTTATCATTTTCATTTTTATGAAGCGGCAAAAATACACTTTCCACCGACAAATTTCTTATTTTATAAAGAGCGATTAGCTTCTTTAAAAGTTTTACCCGCCAGTAATTATTTCATCTTAGAGACAATCGGGCAGGGCAACGTTTGGCAGACGGATTTATTCTCTTAAATTTGCCGCTTAAATTTTTATTGGGCCCGTAGCTTAACTGAATAGAGCATCTGACTACGGATCAGAAGGTTGGGGGTTTGACTCCCTCCGGGCCCACAAATGTATTTGGTTAGGCCAACGATGTTGCCTATCTCGATTTTTAAACTTTTTAGTACAATAAGGCATCATTAGTTCTGTTTAAGGTAATAATAGAATGCGCGGTTGGCAGTTTTCCCTTTCAATATTGAGTATTGCGGCAGTTTTTGGCTGGTCGTGCGAAGACCCCAATACATTAGCTGTAAGCAAGGTGTTTAGCAACAACAACCTGGAGACTATCTATAGCGATACCTTTTCTGTGGTTACATCGACCGTACAATTGGATACATTTTTAACTGGCAACACAGGAACCGTGCTGCTGGGGAGATACCACGACAATCAGTTGGGTACGGTATCTTCGTCTTCGTATTTTCAGTTATCTTATAGTTATCCCTTTCAGCCCACATTCCAGTCATATTTTGACTCGATGGTATTGGTTCTTTTTTATAATAAAACCTTTAGTGGTGACACCACTCAAACATTAAAACTAAACGGCTACCAGGTGCTGGAAGATATTATACCCAGAAGAGTTCCGATAGGAAGCGTGCAATTATCAGCATTTGGTAACTACAATGGATTTTTTAGCTCCACGCAATTTGCTCACTCCTCGAGCCCTATTTTTTCAAAATCAGTAAAACTCTTTCCACACCGGGATACGGTAACACTGCGCCTGCCAGACAGCTACGGTGCCAACTGGTTCAGGTTAGCACAGATAGACTCTGGAAATATTTTTTCGCGACCTGATATTTTCAGCTACGCTTTTTTCAAAGGTCTTTATGTAGCACCTGACCCATCTTCTACAGCCAGTGTAGCCGGGTTTACGACAAGTAAACTAAGGCTTCGCATTTATTATAGAAAATTAGTAAATGGATTATTGAGAAACACGCACTATGATTTTATGGTTAATGGTGGGTTTCAGTTTAATAATATTCAATACGATCGGTCAGGAACTTTGCTCAGTTCACTACAACCAAATAAAAGTATATCTACAACGCTTACCAATAACATTGGCTATGTACAAGCCGGAACAGGATTGGTTACACGCCTTGATTTTCCTTCTGTAAAATCATTTTTCTCTAATAACCACAATGTATTATTGAACGCAGCCTATTTGACAGTTTCTCCAGAGCCGGGTTCATTTCCTCTGAACTTATTACCACCTAGTACTTTGCAACTGTATGCCACTGACCAAACCAATGTGCCGATTGTTACTTTTGGCGGGGCCAATGCGGCAATAGTTTATGACAATATTTATGGAATAAACACACACTATTTATTTACACTTTATTCCTATTTTTTCGGTCAGATAAAAAGCAGTACCAATTACATTACTCCTGTTTTTATAACCCCCGGAGGAAGCCTGGGAGGCAATGTGCAAAGAGTATTCATTGCCGACCGGTTTCAAGGTTATAGCAGAATAAAACTTCAACTCTACTACACTTATGTACCTAACTAAATCAACTTATATGAAGCGATTTTTTATCCTTTCAGGCGGCTTACTTGTTATGCTGGGTCTTATGATCGGCTTAGAGTCTTGCAGCAACCCCAGTACAACTACTTTACCCGGAAGCTGGGACAGGATGGGCAGTTTTGCCGGAATACCCAGACAGGGCGCGGTTAGCTTTGTAATCAATGACATTGCTTATGTGGGGTTGGGGTACAACGGATTGAACAACATTGCCACTGCATTTTTAACTGATTTTTGGAAATACGACCCGGTAGCTGATGCCTGGTATCAGGTGGCTTCATTTCCCGGAGCAGGAAGAAGGGATGCTGTTGCATTTGTTATGAATGGTAAAGCATATGTTGGAACTGGTTACAATATCCCAAATGGCGTAAATAATCCTTTGAGCGACTTTTACCAGTTTGATCCTGCGGGTGGTGTGGCCGGGTCTGGCGCATGGACCCGCGTATCAGATTTTGGTGTGCAACAAGATACTGTAGTACTTTTGGCTCGCTACGGCTGCGGTGCATTTACTGTTAACGGTCGCGGATTTGTAGGTTGGGGTAATGATGTCAACCTGTACGACTACAAAGACTTGTGGGAGTTTGTTCCTACAGCTAACTCACCTAAGTCAGTTTACCCCGGTGTTTGGATTCAACGGCCTGGAGCAGGTTCAAAAAGAGCATTTCCTTTCATCTTTGTTATCAATGACGGGCACAATGATATGGCTTATGTAGGTGGTGGGTATGATCAGGCCGGAGGCCAATCGTACCCGGTTGATTTTATCCGGTTTGATGTGAGTCAGTTAAGCAATAGCGGATCAGGCAGCCCGTGGAGTTATTTAAATGGGTTAACCGGAAAAGACAAAAACGGAAACGCCATCACCCAGCCGCGCCCGCGCCAGCAAGCATCAACGTTTTCTATTAACGGCTATGGCTACATTACCATGGGCACAGCCGGTGGTGGTGACACCTGGCAGTATGTGCCCGCGGTATTCGATGCCAACGGAAATATTATCAGTGGAGATATATGGAATCAATATTTTTCTATCACAACCAATGTGCCCATCACCGGGGCAGCCCGCACTGATGCTGTAGGTTTTACGGTTAGTGTAAGCGGAAAGAGTTACGGTATTTTAACTACCGGTGGAAATGGCAGCAGCAGTTTTGATGACTGCTGGCGGTTTGATCCTACCGGTATAGAACCTGATTATAAGTAAGAGTAGCAACCATTGAAATGAAAAATCCGGACATGTTCCGGATTTTTCATGTGTAGGTAACCCGATCAAATATCTTTTATTCCATTCTCATCAAAAGCAAACGGCTGCCATTTTTGGTCATAGAGAACAAATAATTCGTTAAAGCCCATTTGCTTTAAACCGGTAAGTGTTTTAGAAAAATGATTGATCAGGTCGCTGGTGTGGTGGGCATCAGAACTTACCGTAACCGGAATTTTTTTCTTTATTATTTTTTCCAAAATCCACGGGCTGGGGTAGGTGGTGCTTGTTTTCTTTTGATATACTCCGCGGGTGTTTACTTCGACTATTGACCCTGCTTTTTTGATTGCCGCCAGGGTGAGGTCCAGTTGGTCAACGTACCACGAATCGGTTTCATGAAAAAAAATATTAGCTATGTTTTGCATCTTAATCTTATCTAAATGGCCGACTACATCGGGCGCGGATGTTTTCACCATTTCGCGGGTTAGTTCAAAATAACGTTCGCAGGCTTTTCTGAAATTTTTTTTAAAAATTTGTTCAAGCCCTTCGAGAAAAAAAGAATGAGTGCCGTCAATTTCCCAGCCTCTCCCGTCAGAAAATTTTTCCACAAAGTGTACCGAGCCAATCGTATAGTCAAGTTGTGAACTAAAATCTTTTGGGTTGATAAAATAAGGAATGTAATCGACCTCAAGCCCGGCATAAAGTTGAAGTTGGGTAGTGTTTTTTTTAAGATGACGGATTTCATTTAAGTAAGAACCGAGTATTTCTTTTTTCATGCACCACTTACTTTCAAAAGGTAGCGGAGCGTGAGAAGAAAACCCCAAAGAAATTAAGTTTAACTTTTCAGCTTCAGCTATGAGTTGCTGTAAGTTTGATTTACCATCGCAATAGGTGCTGTGCGTATGAAAATTAAACCACATCAGAGTTTATTTTCCGATTAAGACAAACGGTGCCCAGTAATAAGGGGAAGAATATCCGGGGTGCTTCATTACTTGTAACTTTGCTTCCCGAATGGCTCGACTGAAATTGTGGTTTTTATTTTCCAAAAGATGTTTATAAAAATCAATCATCAGCTCTGAAGTGGATTCATCGGATACTTTCCAAAACGAAACGATAATACTCTTTGCCCCGGCATACGTTAAGGCTCGCGATAAGCCAATTACGCCCTCGCCTTTGGTAAATTTTCCCAGCCCAGTTTCGCAGGCGGAGAGTACCACCAGGTCGGCTCCGAAATTCATGTTGTAGATTTCCCGACAATAAAGGTTTCCATCTTCGGTGTTGCCTGAGTTCAGAAAAATTTCAGATTGAGAAGGGTTATCTGAATCTACTATTCCATGAGTGGCCAGGTGAAGGATGTTAAATTTTTGTAATTCTTTCGATTTGATCAAGTCCTCGTTTGCGCGGGCATAGGTGTACACTTTAGCATTAGCCTGAAATAATTGGGCAATGGTATTCACTTCATTTTCGGTAGCCGGTAAATCTGATAAATTTTTACTTGAGTCAAAACGAATGGGGGCACACAAGAATACGTTATTCATTGTGGTTGACATTTTTGATTTACTCTTCTGCAACATTAAGCCGGCAGAGAATTCATAACTCAATGCCCATTTATTGATGAAATAGTCGGTTGAATTAAAATTTTGTCCAGCTGTTTTTTTAAGTGGCAAGGCTTCAAAAGGAAGTGCACTGAGTCTGCCCGATGGAATGATTACCAACTCGTGGATGGAAGCATTGACCCTGGGGCGGAGTATTTTTCTGAGTGACTGGGTTTGGCTGAATATTTCAAAGTTGCTGTACAGCAGGCTGTTGATAAAACCTTTGCAATTGCGGTCAAAATCATCCGGAAGGCTTTGCCTGTACACGTTAAATTTTTTAGTAGAGATGACAAACTGGTATATTTTCTTTTTTCGGTTGGCTACAAAAAAACTGACTACAGCCTGGCCCGGGTTTAAAGTAGTTTGCAGGTCATTTATAGATGCCGGTGCGTTATTGTATTTTAAATTGTAGTAGGCCGGATAGTCTTTTTCTAATTTTTTGATAAACCGGTCATAGTCTAACTTACTTTCGTACAGGGCACTTCTAAAATATTTCTCATCATTGGCTTCGGGTTTCCCGGCCAGTTTTTCTACGAGGTAAGCGATGTTTGATTTTTTATTTTTCTCTTCTTCTAATAATTCACCGGGTATTCCGGCAAAAGATTTGGCTTGCGTATCAGCAATGGACTCCTGAAGCACAGCCGACTTACTTTTTTCGGCAAAGTAAAAGGCTGTCTTTACGAACGGGTCCGGTTTAATAACCATTTCACTAATGGCAAAAGCTATGCGCACCCCGTCTTCATACACTTCATTAGCCAAAGATCCTAATTCTATTTTGTCATTTTCATAACTGCTGTTTTTGCGGATGGTATCAATCAAACTATCGCACGATTGAAGGCATGACAAGGCCAATGTAATGTCTTTCAGTTTTAACGTTTTGCCGTAGTATTGGGCTTCCAGTGCTTGTGCTTTTAAGTTGAGTGAATACAAGAGTACTTTTCCATTATAAAAATTTTGTACGGCAGGGTTTTTTTGCAGAGACTCATTCTGAAATGAAATAGAGTTGGCAACCAAGGCGTGTTGAAAATCATCAAGTGCTCCGGCATAATTGTTTTCACTGAGTTTTATACTACCAAGCTGATTGAGTGTTTCGGCAATATCGGGGTGTTTGGTGCCGTAGTTTTTTTGGTAAATGGAAAGTGCTTTATCAAAATAGGCTAAAGCCACTTCATTTTTTTTCATTTTTAAATAGGTACGTCCGAGATTTGCCAGTACTAATGCTTCGTTGGGGTGCCCGTTAGGATACGTTTTTCTCCATATAGAAAGTGCTTTTTCAAAGTGGTTAGAGGCATCGCCATACATTTCAAGTTTAAGGTTCATCAGGCCAATATTGGTATTGGCTACGGCTATTTTGGGGTGATCTTGGTCGTAAATTTTTTCATAAATGGAGAATGCTTTCTCGTAGTAATCCAGCCCTTTGTCGGCATTGCTGCTGCCGTAAACCAAGCCAAGATCATTCAGCGATGCGGCTACCTCTTCGCTCTCATCTCCAAAAACTTGTTGACGAATTTGTAAAGCTTGTAATCCGTTTTCTTCTGCCTGGCTGAGTCTTCCTACACTCCAATAGAGCAGGCTTAAGTTTGAAAAACAGGTTGCACTCTCGGGTGTATGTTGTTGACCCAATTGCCCGAATTGATCACGTGCCTTTTCGAAGTGGTCTTGGGCCAGGTCGCTCCGGCCCCTCAGCAGATTGAGGTAGCCCAGGTTATTTTGTACAGTTGCCTGAATAAAAGCATCATCCGAATTTATTTTTGATAGGAGAGAGGCCGCCTCGTTTAGTTTACCCAACCCCATCAAGGCTTCTGCTTCTTTATTTTTCAGTGCATCAGAAGATTGTGGTTGTGACCGGATGGTTTTCAAAGCTTGGTCATAATCGGCATGTAAAATCATCTGATTGATGCGTTGCTCAAGGGTCTGTCCTAAAGAACTTAAGGCAATCCATGACAAAAGGAATATAGTCAATAGTTGTTTCATTAGAACCGATAACTATAAGTGAGGGAGGTAACAAACTCGCGCGAAAGTCCGTCCGGATTTTTTTCTCGTTGGATAAACCGATTACCGACTAATAGTTTAATGGATGAGTTGACATTGAAATGATATCCCAATGTGTAAATTCCTGAAAGGGCAAGACCATCGCTGCCAGACGAAATTTTTGGAGTGAGGGAGTTATTGATTAAAGATGGCACTTGTATGTCATCACGGTTTATCCGATAAATAGGAAGCAAGCCTATGCTTGCATTGAATCTAGAAAAGCGGAAATCCCGTTCAACCCGAATCATAATATCTTTTCCGCGCTGAAGGTTGTTGGATTGCGCATAGCGAAGGATGTAGGACGTGTCGGCCGGATCTTCTTTTCTCCATTCACCCCACCAAAACCCATTTTGGTTTCTATCCAATGCCTGTTGATACCCCACGGCAATCAGCCATTTTCTGGTAATGATAGACGCGCCCAAAATCAGGTCATGTGTACCCAAACTGGTTTGGTAATACATGGGCAAACTTCGCCCCTGATACTGCTGCTGGTCTCCGTTGTTGGATGGAATTTTTGTTCCTACAGTTACATTAATATCCAATTCATCCGTGCGCACGATGTTTTTTGTTACACTCAACGAAATGTCACTCAGGCTTTGGTAGGTTCCTAAATGTCCACTGGAAATCAGGTACGGTATTTTGGCCTGCACGATGTACTTGTCGCCCAAACCAATGTTGGCTTCCAGGGTAGAGACCCAGATATGATTGTTGAAATGAGTAATTCCATAATACTGACTGAATTCTATTGAGCGAAGTTTTACGTTGGTGTTTTTATTAAAAGGCTGATCGGGCTTCATGGCGCCCATGGTGCAAAAACCGGCATCGCTGCACCCTTGGCCAACCGCCCATGCATGGATGAACACAAACAGTATGACAAGACCTCTGTTCATTTTAAAAAATGTTCTGTAAAATCTCAGCCAAATGAAGTACACAAAAATAATCTAATGCAGGTACAAACAGAGGATAGGTATTTTGCGATCAGCCTACCCTTTTTGCTTTATAGTTTTCTTTTGTTAGTATCTGAACTACTTTATCGCGCAGGTCGCCTTGCAAAATAATCTCACCGTCTTTGCATGACCCGCCTACACCACATTGGGTTTTTAATTTTTTTGTAAGGATTTCCAGGTCTTCACTTTTTCCTGCAAAGCCGGTAACGATAGTCACTTGTTTTCCGGCTCGCCCGCTTTTATCCAGGCTGACTTTCAGGTTTTGTTGTTGGGGTGGAAGAGTCCCCTGTTCTTGTGCTTCGGAATAATCGTATTGAAAATTTTGGTTGGTGGAGTACACCACACCTTCCCGATTTTTCCAATCATTTTTTTTTGACATAGTTTTAAAATTTATGCACTTGCAGAAACACTACGTTCAGCAGGAATAAAATAATATTAACGATTCCCAGGTTAAACCTGAACTCCACTCCCTTCCAATAAAAAGTTCCAAGCAATGATGTAATCAACAATAACAATGGCCAAAAAATAAAAATACCATAAATCGACAGGCTGATGGGGATTATGGTGTGAGTCTGCTGATTTTCCAGGCTGATGGGCACAGCAAATAAAACCGATTGGTAAATATTTAATGGAGTAACTTTGCTGATCTTTTGGGCGGATGCACGGTTAATGTTTACCGATTTACCATCTTTTAGTTTCAATTTTAGCGTGGACCCGGTGCTCTCATATTGCATTACAATTTGAGTTGTGGTTTTTACTTTAGGCAAGGCGTAGTCGGTAATCAGGATAATGGAGAATAGGAGGGTCAGTCGGGATACCATTTGGGCATAGCGCAAGTTGCGGGCCATCATAGCCAGTATTTCCTGGCGGTGAGTAGGCTTTCGTTGTGCTTGTGGTTGTGGACGATAGCGGGGATCTCGGTGCGTAGGCCGGGGTTGCTGCACTTCAGCACCTTTGAGCATCTGGTCATAAAAAGCTTTGCGCAGCGGGTCACTCAATATTTCATAGGCTTCATTGGCTTCTTTAAAAATGGACTCGGCTTGAGGGGAAGGATTTTTGTCAGGATGAAATTGTAAAGCCAGTTGCCGGTAGGCGTGCTTAATCTCGGCAGCACTGGCATTAATACTTAGCCCCAGTATGAAGTAATAATTTTTCACACGTTTTGTAAAGATAAAAAAATAAAGCCCCGCGAGGCAGGGCTTTATTCAGATAATGATTTTTTGTTAAGACCGGTGCTTGACAACAAAGGTAAGTACAGGGCATTTGAGTGAGCGGCCTACAACATCTTCGGCAATGCTGCCGGCTAGTATGTGAGCAAAACCGGTGCGGCCATGGGTGGCCATACCGATCAGGTCTGCTTTGATGCTGTCGGCAAAGTAAATGATTCCATCCTCTTCCGAGAGGTCGCTGTACACATTGAGCGTGTAGTTTTTTAGTTGTAGTTTTTTGGCAAACTTCTGCATGGCGTCCAGCACTACACGGTCTCGCTGAAAGTTAGCCGGGGTATTGATGTGCACCAGGTGGATGGTGGAGTTATAAATCTCTTGTGTGCGTTTGATCATTTTTGAAAAAACTTCTTCATCCTTGCTCATACTGGTAGCATAAACTATATTTTTAAAATTGGTAGTAGCTGGTTTGGTCTGAACGGTTAAAACCGGGCAGCGGGAGAGGCGCACTACTTTTTGTGTATTGGTACCGATCACCATTTCTGCCAATTTGGTTTGCCCTTTGGTGCCCATTATGATCAGATCTACTTTTTGCTCTGAAACGATTGTTGTGATTCCGTGATAGGCATTTCCTACGCGAAGTTCTCCGGTGACCGTTACGGCTGAATATTTTGGGTCTTTTACCAGTTTTTCAAGCTGAGCCTTAGATCTTTTTAACAATTCAAAAGTGTACATCCGGTCTTCCCAATCGGCCTTGCGCCATTCTCCGGTAATGCGATAAGACTCTTGTGTTATTTCTTCCACCACGTGAAGAGCAATAATTTCGGCTTTGTCTTTTTTAGCAATGTCAAAAGCTACATCAAAGGCAATGCTGGATGTCTTTGAAAAATCTACCGGTACAAGAATTTTTTTCATGGGTTTATAATTTTATGTTAGTTCACATGAAATAGCCAAACTATTCACTCAGCCACTTCTAAAGAAATATATTTTATAGTCCGAAGGTAGGGAAATTTGCAATAATATCAATCGTGATTTTCGTCACGTAGCCGGGTGATTTTTCTTAGATGTAAGATCAGATTAATGTGCCGAGCCCAAAGAGCACTACAAAAAGAAGAGTTGACAAGGCCATTTGTTTCAGCATAGGATCAAGCTTTTCTGATGGCAGCTTGGCTACCTTTTTTCCGTTAATCAAAAAAAGCGGACTACCTAATAGAAATAGAAACTGGGTCATCGAACTAAGGTTAATCAGCGTAAAAGCAATGGCACACGCAAGTCCCGCAACTAATAGAAACCAATGATACCGGATGGCTTTCTGTCGGCCAATTCTTACTGGGATAGAAAACTTTCCTGCACTGCGATCGGATTCAATGTCTCGTATGTTATTGATGTTGAGAACGGCCACCGAGAAAAAACCACAACTTAGGGCGGGTAATAGTTGTGACCATGAGAATGATTTGGTAAACAAATATTGTGAGCCGATTACACCAATTAAACCAAAAAAAATAAATACAGATAAGTCGCCCAGTCCAATGTACCCATACGGTTTTTTTCCTACCGTATAAGCAACAGCGGCCAGGATGGAGAGCAGCCCAAGGATAAGAAAAAAAAGAATAGACCGGAGATCCCAGCCGAATGAAATATAGAGCAGTGAAATGCCACTGACTATACACAGACAAATAAAAACAAAAATTGCATACCGCATTTGGTTTATAGAGATGGCTCCACTTTGTACCATACGCAGAGGCCCTTTTCTTTCCGGGTGATCGGCCCCGTGTACTGTGTCGCCATAGTCGTTGGCTAAGTTAGAAAGGATTTGTAAAAAAACGGTGGTAAGGCAACACAGAAAAAATAAGATACCTTCAAACCGGTGCTGAGCGGCCGCCAAAAAACCGCCCATGGCAATGCAAGAAAGTGAGAGCGGCAAGGTGCGGAGGCGAAAGGCTTCTATCCAGGCTTTCATGGTTGGCAAAGGTCAAATGTAGTTAGTGTTAATTTAGTCTAAACTCTTCATCCATAAAACAGCTGATTCAATTTCAGAAAACACACGCATTTCGATATTGAATTTTTTGGTTTGTTCTTTCATGCGTTCATAATAGTCTTTTCGTACCGGATCGTGAAAGCCAACGGCCGCTATTTGTTTCAGACCATTTGCCGAAGCTACCGACAATACGTTTTTGATAAACCAGCTCTGGTCTTCAGGTGAGATAGGCCCCTGTAGGCGCAAATCAGCAATCCACCCCGGAGTATTGTATTTTTTTAACGAGTTCAGTACTGACTCAAATACCTGGCGGTACTCTTCGCTGGTCACATTTTTTTTCCATACAATCACGGTATTATTGATGAACGCATCATAGTACACCTTGGTAGAGTCATTCTCAAAAAACACTTGTTTATCGGCATCCGTAGGAATGGGAAAGAATAATCGGAAGGTGGTTCCCTGATTTACCCGGCTCTCTACCTCAACCCGGCCATTCATGATTTGCATTTGCGACCGCACCAGGTACAACCCCATTCCTTTGCCGGTTACGTGTGTATGAAAGCGTTTGTATAGTTTAAATACATCTTCATTGTGGCGGGTCATGTCAAAGCCCATACCGTTGTCGCTCACTTCAACGATGGTTTGCTCGGTGTGCGTCCACGATTTTGCTGTAATGATTAGCGGCCGGTCTGGAGATTTATATTTGATGGAATTGGAGATCAGGTTAAACAGGATACTTTGTACCATTGGCTTGATGCCAAACACATATTGGGTGTCAGAAAAATCTTTATGAATAGCAAGGTTGTTCAATTGGCCGTCTCCGATCATCATTAACGACTGCTTCCACCTTTCTTCCAGGTTTATTTTTTCACGCACCCGGTACAGTTCATTCCGAATATCAATGATGGTAGACAAGTCTTTTAAAACACTGTCCAGCTCTGATGCGGCTTGCTGAATGTATGATATGGCCTGCGGCAGTTCTTCAGGTCTGAGTTTGTCGTGCAGCAGGTTAGTTAAACCCAAAATGCGGGCTACGGGCCCGCGCAGGTTATGCGAAATGTTAAATGAAAATTGTCGCAATTCATTGTTGCTTTGCACCAACTCCATGTTGGTTTTGGTCAAATCACCGCTTTTTTCTTCTACTAGTTTTTCAAGCTCAAGGTTATAGCGCTCCAGCTTTTGTTTCTGCTCAGAGATAAGTTGATTAGCTTCAGATAATATTTCCTGGTTGGTAGCCATCTCTTCATGTTGCTGAAGGATCTCTTCGTTTTGAGCCTCCATTTCATTCGTTAAATTCTGGAGTGCTTTATTTTTTTCAATGAGATGCAGGTTGGTTTTTTCATTCTCTTCCAGGCTCTTCAACAGTTGATCACGTACCTGGCCATGCCTGCGTTTTAAAATGAGTATGCCAGAGATCAATGCGGTAAGAGAAATGAAAACAACATAGTTTACGTAATAATAGGAGCGTGCCGTAAACCCACGTTGGTAGTAGCCTACGCCTATCCAGTTATTGATTGGATCAAACAAGAGAAGGCAAATAAAAGTAGAAGAAAGGCAGAGAATGATTTGCCACTTCTCCGTTCTGTCAAAGACTAGCACAGGGATAATCGCTGTAGCCAATAAAATATAGCGAATGTCAAAATAGCCTACGTAGGTAGTCGCGGGGTACACCCACTTGCCGTACAGGGAAATAAAAAAAGCGAACCAGACAGGCACCAGGCACAAGATAAGCCTGCCGGCATTGTGGTACCCTGCGCGGTTGAGTACGATGGCAAAAAAAAATAATACCGGAACAGAAAAAGTGAAAGGAGTTGTGTTTGACCAACCAAATAATCCCAATAAAATGAAGCCTAAAATGATAGTCAGGCACGCAAAGATAAAGGCGAGCAAATTTGTAGTAAATACTTCCCCTGCACTGGGAACGTGTCGCGTTCGATTAAAGCCCACTTATATAGTTAGTAAGTAAATTAATTTTTTTATAAAAATAAGCAAATGCCGCAAAATCGGAATTACGGCTCTATTTTCGAGAGGATCTGTTGATCGAGCGGTTGTACGGAGGAGTTAAAAAACGTTACCTGATCACCATCGGAACTGACCAGGTATTTTGCAAAATTCCAGTCGGGCTTGTGCCCGGTTTTTGCCCGCAACCATTTGTAGAGAGGGTGAGCATCTTTTCCTTTCACCGAAATTTTGCCGAATAGCTGAAACTTTACGCCATAGTTGCGTTGGCAGAAAGCTGCGATATCTTCATTGCTACCCGGTTCTTGCCACAAGAAGTTATTGGCCGGAAACCCCAGCACGGTTATTTTATCTCCGTATTGTTCATGCAGTTTTTCCAGACCGGCATATTGGGGTGTTTTGCCGCATTTGGACGCGGTGTTCACAATCAGTAACTGATGACCTTTGTATTGGGTGAAATCAATTTCTTTTCCATCGAGCGATTTTATTTTAAAATCATAGATCGAACCGACTGCCGGCTGAGGATCTTCAGAAGAAAATGTGTCGGTAACAAATGATAACAATCCCACAATACCTAAAACTATTACTACTACTAATGATCGTTTAAAGTTCATCAATGATTTCTTTGTCCATCGGTTTTATTTTCGAAGCAAAGAACTTCACCGTTCCGTCAGGTTTTATGAGGTACTTGCAGAAATTCCAGGTGGGTTCATGTCCTGTTTTTTCTTTCAGCCAGGCATACAAGGGATGTTGATCATCGCCTTTTACTGATATTTTTTCAAACATTTGAAAAGTAACGCCATAGTTAGCCTTACAAAACTCACCGATCTCGATATTGGTACCGGGCTCTTGTGCACCAAAATTGTTGGCGGGGAAACCAAGGATTGTGACCTTGCTTCCATATTGCTCGTGTAACTTTTGCAAGTCGGCATATTGTGGCGTGTAGCCGCACTTGGACGCAACGTTTACAATTAATAAAGTCTTGCCTTTGTATTGCGAAAAATCGATGGACTTTCCATCTAACGAATTCATTTTAAAGTCATATACCGAAGAGGCCATGGTTGTCAGCAGGA
The DNA here is from genome assembly GCA_018266435.1 of Bacteroidota bacterium. GTDB lineage: Bacteria > Bacteroidota > Bacteroidia > Cytophagales > Cyclobacteriaceae > ELB16-189. The sequence continues at coordinate 74,238 of JAFEAL010000004.1, forward strand.
TGAGGGCAAGTGTTTTCATACAGGGTTGTTTTCAGTTGTAACAATAAAAGAACAATTTCGTTCAGGCAGTTCAAAGTATTTTTTGACAAATGGAAAGCCGGCCTTTTCTGTTAATTCTGAAAACACTCACCGGATTGCTTCTGTAAATAACTTAATTCCTTTTCATTTTGTTTTTAACTGTTATTTTTTGCTGTATAAATGGATTTGGCTGATGATGGGAATCAACGATGCGGTACAATTATTTTTTTGAAATGCTATAGCGTGGCACTTTTGTGGTGGACCAAGGTAAAACCGAAATTCCAAAATTGTTTTTTGTACCAGTTTTTGACAGTTAGTTTTGAGAGTTTAGTTTCTTCGATCCAATGAATTGATGTCTGCGGGTCTTTAAAAAATTCAAGCTACTGATCAAAGGCTGATTCCTGAATCTTGTGAAAAATCAGACGATCGGTTTGCTGGCCATGTTGGAGAAATTTCATAAAGTAATGAGTATTGAGTCGTGAATTATTTAGACAAATGTAGATCTCGTTACTTGATGCTGGTTTCTCAATACTCTCTCACATCTTCTCCGGCACATTAATTCCCAACACCCGCATTGACTTTTTCAATACATCGGCCACCACTTGTGAGAACGCGATTCTGAATTTCAATTTTGCAGCATCGCTCTCGTTGAAGATTGGAATGGTTTGATAGAACTGATTGTATCCTTTGGCGAGATCGAAAGCAAAGTTGGCAATTACAGCCGGTGAATAATCACGTGCAGCTTCATTCAACTTATTAATATAATTATTGATCATGAAAATGACTTCGAGTTCGGCCGGTTCAAGTGCCGTCACTTGCATCAATTCACCTTCATTTGGTTTCACACCCATTGCTTCTGCCTTACGGATAATCGCACAAATTCGTGCGTGTGTGTATTGAATGAACGGCCCAGTGTGTCCTTGCAACTGAATTGATTCGTTCGGGTCGAACAACATTCTTTTCTTAGGATCAACTTTCAATAAGAAAAACTTCAGCGCGCCAAGTCCGATTATTTCTGAAAGTTCTTTAATCTGTGCTTCCGTTGCATCTTCAATCTTACCAAGTTCTCGTGTTTGCTTTTCGGCTTCGTCCACCATTTCTTGCATGAGATCGTCAGCATCTACCACAGTTCCTTCGCGCGATTTCATTTTGCCGGTCGGCAGGTCAACCATTCCATACGAAAGATGATAGCATTTCTCCGCCCATGGGTAGCCGAGTTTCTTCATGATGAGGAACAGTACTTTGAAATGATATTCCTGTTCATTACCAACGGTATAAACCTGCCCTTCTATTTTAGGAAAGTCTTTGAAGCGCAAAATCGCTGTGCCAATGTCTTGTGTCATGTACACCGAAGTACCATCGGCACGCAATAATACTTTTTGATCGAGGCCATCGCCAGTCAGATCAACCCAAACCGAGCCATCTTCTTTTTTAAAGAACACACCTTGTTCTAACCCGCGCAACACTTCATCTTTCCCTAAGAGGTATGTATCCGATTCATAATACAACTTCTCAAAGTCAACACCCATTCTTTTATAAGTAGAACCAAAGCCTTCGTACACCCAGCCGTTCATCGTTTTCCAGAGTTGAACGGTGCCGGCATCTTTGGCTTCCCACTTTTGCAACATCTCAATGGCAAGCAACATGATGGGAGCCTTCTTCTCGGCTTCTGCTTCGGGCATTCCTTTCTCCATCAATTCTTTTGTCTGCGCCTTGTAGTTCTTGTCGAACTCTACATAATATTTTCCAACGAGATGATCGCCTTTAATTCCACTGCTCTGTGGGGTCTCGCCATTGCCAAACAACGTCCACGCAGCCATGCTTTTGCAGATGTGAATGCCGCGATCGTTAATGATCTGCACCTTGTGAACCGTGTAACCTAGTGCTTGGTAAATCTCAGCAACCGAGTACCCCAGAAAATTATTTCTCAAATGTCCCAAGTGCAAAGGCTTGTTTGTATTCGGTGATGAATACTCCACCATCAACTCTCTTCCGTTGGATGGGAGTAATCCGAAATTCTTATCAGCATAAATGGATTTGAAAACTTCTACCCACACCTGATCGGCAATCACCAGGTTCAAAAATCCTTTCACTACATTGAAACGCGTAACAATTCCTGAATTGGAAACTAAATATTCTCCAATGGCAGTAGCTGTTTGCTCGGGGCTTTTCTTAGAAATTTTTGTCAGTGGAAAACACACCAACGTGTGCGAGCCTTCAAACTCTTGATTGGTAGGCTGGAGTTGTTCAGTAGCAGTCACCTGACCAAACAAATCGGTCATTGCATTTCTGATACTTTTTCGCAATTCAAATTCTAAATCCATGTCTGCTTGTATTTCATCTTTGACTAACCGACACATTAGTCATCGAAAATTACATATCAAGGATATAAGCAAACATCAAAGGTGCCACGATCGTTGCATCGCTTTCAACAATAAACTTGGGCGTGTCGATGCTGAGTTTGCCCCACGTAATTTTTTCGTTGGGCACAGCGCCTGAATACGAACCATAACTTGTGGTTGAATCCGAAATCTGGCAGAAGTAACTCCAAAACGGTACGCCATCTCTTTCCAAATCCTGGTGCAACATGGGCACCACGCATATCGGGAAGTCGCCCGCAATGCCGCCCCCGATCTGGAAGAACCCAATGCCATCCTTACCTGAATTATTTGTGTACCAATCGGCCAGCCACACCATGTATTCAATACCACTTTTCATCGTGCTTGCTTTCAGTTCGCCAGTCAATACATACGAAGCAAAAATATTTCCCATCGTGCTGTCTTCCCAGCCGGGCACCACCATTGGCATGTTTTTCTCGGCTGCGGCTATCATCCAACTGTTTTTCGGGTCGATCTCGTAATATTGTTTCAGTTCACCGCTGTTGATCATGCGAAACATGAACTCGTGCGGAAACAACCGCTCGCCTTTGTCTTCGGCATCCTTCCACACTTTAAACAAATGGGCTTGCAACCTTCTAAAGGCTTCCTCTTCCGGTATGCACGTATCGGTCACACGGTTTAGGTGATTTCCCAACAACTCCCATTCTTGCTCAGGTGTCAGGTCCCGGTAATTCGGAATGCGCTTGTAGTGTGAGTGCGCCACCAGGTTCATAATGTCTTCTTCCAGGTTTGCGCCCGTGCACGAAATGATGTGTACTTTATTTTGGCGGATCATTTCGGCAAAGCTGATGCCCAGCTCGCCCGTGCTCATGGCGCCTGCCAGACTCACCAGCATTTTCTTGCCTTCGGCAATATGTTTTTTATAAGCTTTGGCTGCATCTACCAACGCTGCTGCGTTGAAGTGCAGGTAATTTTTTTCAATAAAAGCGGAAATGGGGCGATTGCTCATAGTGGTATAAAAATTTTGGTGCGAAAATACACAATAGGTTGCAGGTTGCAAGCCTCGCACAACAGGTTTGGAGGTTGAAGTTTGAAGCCGGTTTAACTGCATGGGAGGCCGGGCAATTAAAAAAAGCGTGCAGCTTCATCAGCCGTGATTGCCTTCTGTTTATTTTCTCTTTCGCATTGTGCTAAACTTTTACTTTCTTCCTGCATAAATTCAAATAACCATGAGATACATAGTCAGTTATTTTCTTTTGATCAGCACCGGCTTGTTTGCACAGAACCTCACCGGTTTTTCTGAAACCGCATCCGCGAAGCAAAAACAAACGGAGTCATTTTTTTTGAAACTGCAGGAAAGCGAGCGGTATAAAAACCACTTGAAGAACATAACAAAGGAACCACACATCTCTACCTCAAAAGCCAACGAGCGGGTGCGCGACTACATAGCCGATGTAATGCGCAAAGCCGGCTTGCAAGTGGAGATATTTCCCTACGATATTTATCTTCCGGTTATGCCGGGCTCTGCTTCGGCTGAACTTGTCGAGCCCATTCGTATTCTGCTTAACAACAAAGAATACATTCACAAAGAAGATCCCTATTCGGCTGATCCTAACTTATATTTTGGCTATAACGCATACACCGGCTCGGGAGATGTAACAGCCGAGGTGGTTTATGCCAACTTTGGACGCAAAGAAGATTTTGAAAAATTACAGACACTCGGTATCTCCGTTAAAGGCAAAGTTGTTATCGCCCGTTATGGCGGTAACTTCCGCGGGTATAAAGCAAAATATGCCGAGGCAGCAGGCGCAGCAGCCCTCATCATTTTTACTGACCCAGGTGACAGCGGCTATGCCAAGGGGCTGGTTTATCCTGAAGGACCGATGTACAACGAAAGTGATATTCAGCGCGGCTCCCTGCTTACCCTTGATTGGACGGGTGATCCGCTAACACCCTTTGAGCCTGCATTGCCCCTTGATGGAAAAAAGAAAATAGTGCGCAAAAAGCCTGAAGAAGTTGCCGGTATGCACAATATTCCAGTGTTGCCGTTGCCGTATGGATCAGCCAAAGAAATAATAGCCCGAATGACGGGCAAGCCCGTGCCGGCCGGATGGCAGGGAGGGTTGCCCTGCACCTATCGCCTGGAAGGTGGTGCTGATTTGAAAGTACGTGTGAATGTTCAGCAAAAAAGGGAGATTCAACGCGTGTATGATGTAGTAGGCACACTTGTCGGTTCAGAATTTCCTAACGAGTGGGTCATGGCCGGCTCGCATTATGATGCCTGGGGCTTTGGTGCAACTGATCCAAACAGTGGCACGGCCATGTTGTTGGCGTTGAGTGAATCACTGGGCAAATTAAAACAGGCAGGTTACGCCCCTAAGCGCACCATCAAGATAATGCACTGGGATGCCGAAGAGCAAGGTGTGATTGGCTCTACGGAATGGGTTGAACATTTTCGCGATGAACTCGAGGCCAAAGGAGTAGCCTACATCAATGCTGACGGAGCGGTATCTGGTAAAAATTTTGGGGCATCATCAAGTCCATCTTTAAAAGGCTTGTTCATTGAGTCAACCAAAGTTATTCCTTACCCCGACTCATCGAAGTCGGTATACGATCATTGGTTGGGCAATCGTGGATTAAAAGAACCTCGTCTGGGTAATTTAGGCGGAGGCTCCGATCACATTGCGTTTTATACGCACATTGGTATTCCATCGGGCGGAGCAGGCACCGGTGGCCCCACGATTTATCACTCCAACCACGATAGTTTTTCTTTTTACGAACACTTTGCCGATCCTACTTTTAAGATGGGCCCTCTGGTGGAACAAGTATTTGGTGTGATGGCTTTGCGCCTGGCCAATGCAGAAGTGATCCCCTACAATGTAGCACGTTACGGGATCGATTTACATACTCACCTGGAAGGGTTGCAAAAACTGACGAAAGCGTATGATAAAACTGCAACACCTTTTTCTTTTGATGCCTTGCTCAAAGCAGCAGATGAGTTGAAGCAAGCAGGCGAAGAAGCCGAGGCAGCATTGAAGACAGCCAAGGAATCAAACAGAAAAGAAATCAATGCCGAACTTCTTGGCCTTGAACGTGTATGGATCGATAAGCAGGGAATGCCCTATGGAAATTGGTACCGGTCGCTGTATGCGTCACCTGATCCTTACAGTGGCTATGCTTCATGGATGCTTCCGGCATTTCAGTATGAGGCAGCTAACCGATCAACCACAAACCTAAAAATGTGGGAAAGTAAATACTTGTCTGCGATCAGTAAACTGAAATCTAAACTGGAAGCCATCACAAAATTAGCAAAGTGAGAAATGGGTAAAAGTTTGTAATGACTACAGTAACCAATAGCAACTGATCATTTGAATGATATAAAAAAAATATTGACCGGGTTATGCATAGTTGCTGGTTGTTTAAAACTGCAGGCACAAAAAAAAGCCATCTTCATCATTGCTGATGGAATTCCGGCCGATGTCATTGAAAAAGTGAATAAGCCTAACCTTGATTCAATACTCAATGAAGGCGGTTATGCGCGGGCGTATGTGGGAGGGTTGAAAAATGGATATTCACAATCGCCCACTATTTCTGCCGTGGGGTATAATCACGTGCTCACGGGCGTGTGGTCTAATAAACACAATGTATGGGGCAATGACATCAGCGCTCCGAACTATTTTTATCCCACCATCTTCAGGCTACTTAAGCAACAACGGCCGCAGGCCACAACGGCTATTTTTTCCACTTGGACTGATAACCGTACAAAATTGGTGGGCGAAGGAATACCGGCAGCCGGAAACCTGAAAATGGATTTTGCTTTTGATGGCTATGAACGGGATACGCTCACGTTTCCATCTAAAGATCCCTTGCGCATCAGCCGCATAGATGATGTAGTAACGAATGAAGCTGCGCGCACCATTCGCGAAAAAGCTCCCGACCTTTCCTGGGTGTATCTTGAATATACGGATGACATGGGGCACAAGTATGGCGACAGCAAAGAATTTCACGATGCCATCCGCAAAACGGATGAGCAAATCGGAAAAATATGGAGAGCTGTAAAATTTCGTGAGCACCACTACCATGAGCAGTGGATGATGGTTATCACCACCGACCACGGTCGCAAAGACCCCGATGGAAAAGGCCATGGAGGGCAAACCGATCGTGAACGGACAACCTGGATGATAACCAATGCACATCACCGAAATGCACGCTTTACGCAAGGACTTGCAGCTGTTGATATAGCCCCTTCATTAGCTCGGTTTCTCGAGCTGCAAATACCTGAATCAATTTTATTTGAATGGGATGGGGTGCCATTCATAGGCACTCTGTTTGTGACTGACTTGCGAGCCAACATTCATGGTAAAGAAATTGACTTATCGTGGAATAGTTTTGCAGAAGAGCCACTGGAAATTTATCTGGCTACAACTAATCATTTTAAAAACGGGAAGCCCGATCACTACCAACGCATCGGCACCGTTGCTTCTTCAGCCCAACGATTTACGATTTCTTCCATTCCGCCTTCCGATTTTTATAAAATCGTACTGAAAGGAAAAGGCCATGCAGAAAACGTTTGGGTCAAACATTAACCGGCCGGATTGGCGACTCATTTGATTCAACAAAAACAAAGTTTTTTACCTGACGTATAAAAACACGGAGTCAATAGGTGAAATAAACCTGAGGTTGCACGTATGTATGCACAGTATTACTTTAGTTCCACTTTTAACCGATAGCCATGCCCGCACGTAACTGGAAAAAAGAAATTCAACCCCTGATTAAAAAATACAAAGGCAAAAAACATCCGTTGGAGTATGCTAATTTTTATGAGCTGATGGTAGCCGTTGTTCTTTCTGCACAAGACTCTGACCGGCACATCAATCAACTGACTCCAGCATTTTTTGCAGCCTTGCCTGATATGAAAGCGCTGGCTAAGGCCGATATTGAAACCTTGCACAACTTGATTGGCAGTGTGCGCAACTTTGGTAATAAAACAAAATGGTTGATGGCCATTGCAGCTCACGTGAAAGACAACAATAATATTCCCACAACTATGGAAAACCTGACCGCCCTTCCGGGCATCGGGCGAAAATCGGCCAGCGTGATTTTGCGCGAGATGGGCAAGCCGGCCGAAGGAATCATTGTTGATCTGCATGTAGTGCGCGTGGCACCCAGACTCGGCCTGGCCCGAGGAACCGACCCTAAAAAACTGGAAAAGCAATTGATGGAATCCATTGACCCCAAAGATTGGGGTGAAGTGGGTATGGCTATTTCATTTTTAGGCAGGGAGATATGCCGCCCTACTAATCCAATGTGTGGTGAATGTGTGATGAACCGTGTGTGCGAATACCATTTGAATGTGATAAAATGAAACACTACAAAAAAATTGCCACAGGTATTCTGCTACTTTTAACCAGTGTTGGTGTTTGGGCACAAGAACTGCAACGATTATACACCGATGCAATGGCGGCCTACAAAACCAAAGATTACCACACGTTCTATTCAAAAATCAAAGAAGCCGATAATATCTACCCTAACCATCAAGGAATTTTATACCAGCTGGGTATAGCTTCGGCATTGACCGGCAAAAAAGCAGAGGCTATTCAATACCTGAAACAGGCCATACTAATCGATGCTGACTTAAGACTACAAGGTATTGCCGACTTTAAGTCAATAAAAGATTCAAAAGAATTCAGCGATTTGTTAGCACTTCAGAGAGAATGGCAAAGCCGCGTAATTCACTCACAAAAATTTTTCAGTCTTCAAGATCGTACCATCCATCCGGAGCCGATTGAGTACGACAGTAAGAATAACGTATTTTATCTAGGCAGCATTCACCAACGAAAAGTAGTGAAGATAACCCCTGAAAGAAAGACAACTGATTTTTGTAAAAGTGCTTTTGAAGGCATGACCAGCGTAATGGGTATCAAAATAGATCATAAGAAAAACGTGCTCTGGGTATGTTCTTCTCCATTGCAAGAGATGACGGGGTATGACTCCCTGGCCAAGGCAATGGTTTTTAAATTTGATCTGACCAGCGGCCAGTTGTTGCATAAATTTGTATCAACAAAAAAAGGAGTGTATGGCGACCTCATCCTCGATAGGAATGGAAAAGTATATTTGTCCGACAGCGAAACCAATGAACTGACGGTAGTCAACGAGAAGACGAGCGACATTGAACCCTTCTACTCAGGCACTGAATTTAGAAGCTTGCAGGGAATAACTTTTTCAGATGATGAAAAATACCTGTACATGGCAGATTATGCAAAAGGTATTTTCAGGTTAGAAATGAAAACTAAAAAAGTAATCAGTGTATCAACTCAAAAAGATGTATCGCTCAAAGGAATTGACGGGCTGTATTTTTACAATCACTCGCTGGTAGCCATTCAAAACGGAGTGGTGCCTGCCCGTGTTACGAGGTACTATTTAAGCAAAGACAATAGTTCGGTTATCAATTTTGAAATCATTGACCGCAACCATCCCGATTACGGAGATCCTACACTGGGTGTATTGAATGAAAATGCATTTTACTACATCGCCAACAGCCCGTGGAGTGAATACGATGCGCAGCACCACCTCAAGCCGGTCGATCAGTTAAAGGATGTAGTTGTGCTGAAGGCTGAATTAAATTAGTAAGTAGCAGGATCATTCAAATACTCTTATATCCTCTCATCAAATTTTCCTTTTTGAGTAACGGATATTCATTTCTTTGCAAATAAAAATAATTGTTATGACCCGTTTAATTCTTTTTCTTCTGGCAATTTCGGTTAGTGTCATCTCCTTTGGCCAAACCATTCCTACACCTAAAGAACATTTTGGGTTCAACATAGGTGATGACTACATGCTGGCCACCTACACACAAACTGAAGCGTATTTTAAAAAATTAGCTGCCTCAGACCGTGTAAAACTAGTTGACATTGGGTTGACGGAAGAGGGAAGGCATCAGTACCAACTCATTGTTACTTCACCTGAGAACCACAAAAAGCTAGATCGCTACAAAGAGATTTCAGTGAAGATGGCGCGTGCTGAGGGCGTTACCGAAGAACAGGCCCGCGCTTTGTCAGCCGAAGGCAAGGCAATTGTATGGATTGACGGAGGACTACACGCCACCGAAGTAGTGGGCACTCACCAACTCATCGAAACACTCTACCAGATTGTTAGCCGAACGGATGCCGAGACCATGCGCATTCTTGATAAAGTGGTGATCTTATTTACGCATGCCAATCCGGATGGGCAAGAGTTGGTTTCCAATTGGTACATGCGCGAACCGAAAATAGAAAAAAGAACACTGGATTTTCTTCCACGCTTGTATCAAAAGTACATTGGTCACGATAATAACCGTGATTTTTTTATCATGAACATGAAGGAAACTCAAAACATGGGCAGGCAATTATTTATTGAGTGGATTCCACAGATCATGTACAATCATCACCAGGCCGGGCCGGCCGGATCAGTATTGGCCGGGCCTCCGTACCGCGATCCGTTTAATTATGTGTTTGATCCTCTGATGATCACAGGCATTGATGCCGTAGGTGCGGCTATGGTGAATCGGCTGAATGCAGAAAACAAACCCGGCTACACACGGTTGGGAGGTTCTGTATTTTCTACTTGGTATAATGGCGGGCTGAGAACTACCACACATTTTCACAACATGATCGGCTTACTTACTGAAATAGTAGGAGGGCCCACACCGAGTGAAATCCCCGTGGTTCCCTCACGCCTCATTCCCAACAACAACACACCTTACCCGGTACCCCCTCAAAAATGGAAATTCCGTCAATCCATTGATTATTCGGTTTCACTAAACTATGCCGTGCTGGATTATGCAGCCCGTAACAGCGACCAACTGCTTTATAATATTTACCGGATGGGAAGAAATTCTATTGAGCGTGGCAGTATGGATTACTGGACACCGTACCCTGATAAAATTGAAGCAATCAGTACCGCATTTAAAAACCGACCCAAGAAAAAGGATGCACCGGCTCAAGATGTATTCGGGTTTACCGCACCAGGCATACCCATGAAATACTACGACAGTATTTTTCGTGTACCCTCACACCGCGATGCACGCGGATACATTATTCCGTCTGATCAGCCCGATTTTGCCACGGCTGTAAAATTTGTCAATGCCCTGATCAAAACCGGAATCAGGATAGAAAAAGCTAAAACTGATTTTGTAGTGAATAAGAAAAAATACCCCGCTGGCTCCTACATTGTAAAGAACAACCAAGCATTTCGTCCGCATGTATTGGATATGTTCGAGCCGCAAGACCACCCGAATGATTTTCAATACCCGGGCGGGCCACCTGTGCGGCCTTATGATGCGGCCGGCTGGACACTGGCCTTTCAAATGGGTGTGAAGTTTGATCGCTTGATTGAAAATTTTGATGGCCCTTTTGACCAGCTTCCTTACGGGGAGTTGCAACATCCACAAGGTAAGACGGAGGGCACAGCAACTGCCGGCTACATCATTAATGCTAAAGCTAATAATGCGTTCACATTAGTAAATGACCTCTTGAAAGAAGGCCAGGAAGTATATCGTTTACCCGATGGGTTGGCCGGAAACCACAATGTGCCGGCAGGAAGTTTTTATGTTCCGTCAAAATCAAAGGCTAAATCAATTTTGGAAAAAGACGTAAACAATCTGGGCTTAACCATAACCGGAGTTACTAAAACACCTACTGATGCCCTAGCTAAAGTATCTGCCCCGCGCATTGCACTGTGGGATTCGTATGGTGGGTCTATGCCTTCCGGATGGATACGCTGGCTGATGGAACAATATCATTTTCAGGCTGATATTATTTATCCAAAAGATATTGACACTGGAGATTTAAAAAAGAAATACGATGTGATTGTATTTGTAACGCGAGCCATACCCAAAGCAGGAAAAGAAACTACCGATGAGTGGGGATTTTTTAGAAAAGAGCCGAAGGAGGAAGCAATTCCGGTCGAGTTTCATCATAAGATGGGAAAAATAACCCCTGAAAAATCCATCCCTCAGTTGAAAGCATTTTTAGAGGCAGGCGGAAAAATTATAACCATAGGCACAAGCGCAAACCTGGCTTACCACCTGAGGCTCCCTGTTAAAGATGCGCTGACAGAAGTTTACCAGGGTAGCGAGCGCACCTTGCCCAATGATAAGTATTATGTGCCCGGTAGTTTGTTGCGGGTAAAGTTAGATTCAACCCAAACAGCTACGTGGGGCTTGGCCAATGAAACCGATGTGTATTTTGAAAATAGCCCGGTATTTAAGTTAGCTCCCGAGGCTATAGCGCAGGGTAAAGTTACACCACTGGCCTGGTTTGGTGATGAAAACCCGCTCCGTAGCGGCTGGGCATGGGGTGCAAATTATTTAAAAGGAGGAGTGGTGGCATTTGAAGCTCCGGTGGGTAAAGGAAAATTATATTCGTTCAGTCCCGAGATCACATTCAGAGCACAGGCACATGGTACGTTTAAAATGTTATTCAACCAACTGTACTTTGTTGATGAAGTGCCGAAAAAAGTGAAACTCGATCAGAAGAGGTAATTTGTTAAATAAGCACGTTGCGTGAGATATTCAAAATCGTCTCTTACAGAGGATGATTATGTCTCGATTGGCTGAATGCGACCGGAGCAAGACTCAATAGTTTTACTGCTTTGGAGTGTTAATGCTACTTGACTCACGGTTGATCCGGAAATTAATCGAATAAAAAAAAGCAAAATTTTCTACGTCAGGCATCTCAGGACTTCCGGGTAAATACAATACTGATATGGAGCAATGACGCCAAGAATTGAACGGCCAAGTGAAAAAGAGTTAGATGCTGAGCGACATACTCTGGCAACAATATATTTGTATCAAACGGGTGACTTGCTAAATGGAAATGTAGCACAACTGATTTCGCTAAGTTTCTAAACTCTCCCCAATTTTCCCGATATTTCGGAATTGTTCATTTGGCAAATGCTGAAAATCGACAGCCATACGCACACACTTCCTAAGAAAATGCCCAACTGGAGCGAAAAATTTGGCTATGGCGATTTTATTTATCTGCAACACCACAAAAAAGGAGCCGCCAAAATGATGCGTGGCAACCAGTTCTTTCGCGAGATACAAGAGAACACATGGAACGCTGAGTTGCGTATAAAAGAATATGAAAAATTCAACACACAAGTACAGGTGGTATGCACCATTCCGGTTATGTTTTCATATTGGGCCAAACCGCTCGATTGTCTTTCACTCTCTCAGTTTTTGAATGACCATATTGCCAAGTTGGTGGCCAAGTATCCAAGAAATTATGTAGGCCTCGGCACGGTGCCCATGCAAGATGCAGAGTTGGCGGTAAAAGAATTGGAGCGTATAAAAAAGACCGGCTTGCGAGGCATACAGATTGGCTCAAACATCAATGATGAAAATTTAAACGAAGAAAAATTCATGCCTATTTTTCAGGCATGCGAAAAATTGAGCTTGGCTGTGATGGTGCATCCGTGGAATATGATGGGGCAACAAAAAATGCAGCGCTACTGGCTGCCGTGGCTGGTAGGTATGCCCGCTGAAACTTCGCGCGCTATCTGCTCAATGATCTTTGGTGGTGTGTTTGAGCGATTTCCTAAACTACGGGTAATGTTTGCTCATGCCGGGGGATCTTTTCTGCCCACCATCGGCAGAATTGCACATGGGTTTGCCTGCCGGCCCGACTTGGTAGCCATTGACAATAACGTTGATCCAAGGAACTATTTAGGAAAATTTTGGGTGGATAGCGTTACACATGACCCGATGATGCTAGAGTATGTGCTCAAACTACAAGGATCCAGGCGGGTGATGCTCGGCTCGGATTACCCCTTTCCATTGGGCGATTTAGAAATTGGAAAATTTATTGAAGAGATGAGCCTTTCAAAAAAAGTAAAAGAAGATATTTTTTTTCGCTCGGTACTGGAGTGGCTCGATATTGATGAAAAAAAAATTATTAGTCAAAAGAAAAAAAGATGAGGAAGTACATGATTTTAGTAGCATTGATTGTTTCTGTTTCTGCCCTGGCACAAAGCCAGTCTGAGAAAGATAAAATCAAAGAATTAGAATTGATGAGGCAAATGGATCGTACCAGAAAAATAAATATGAGAATAGATTCAGCCGTGCGTCTGTCGGATGAAGGCCGCTACCAGGAAGCCGATGCAAAGTTTCGGATGATTTTAAAATCTATTCACAGTGTTCCTTCCGACCTGACGTATCATTTTGGTAAAAATTCTTTTTTTCTAGGTAAGTACCGGCAGAGTATTGACTGGCTGAACAAATACATTCAACTGAAAGGCACCCAGGGGCAATATTCAGAACAGACCATTGAATGGCTGACCAAAGCAGAAAACGAATTACTCAAAGAAAAAGAACAAGAAAATAAACATGCCTACGAAGTATTGTCGGGTGATTATTACATTGACTGCGGAGCCACAGGCAAAGTAGTTTGCCCATCGTGCAAAGGATCAGGTGTGGTCGTGAAAAAAAATTATTTTGGTGATGTATATAAATCTTGCCCGGCCTGTGACAAGCGTGGTTACCTGACCTGCGATGAATACAACAAACTATTAAAGGGAAGACTGATAGTTGATTGATGCCTTCGCGTTTAAAAACACAGGCCGTTCCAATTACTTGTTACTTGCTAATTTTTTATCTTTGCAGCCGATATGCTACATAACCGAAAAAATGGTAAAGAACTGAAACACCAGATTAAACTTTCTCCAGTAAAGAGAATTACCATTTCATTTTATAAGTATCACCACATAGAAAATCCTCAGACTTTTCGTGACCAGTTATACCTATTGCTTGATAATTTAGGAGTACTAGGCCGGATATATGTAGCCACAGAGGGAATTAATGCGCAGGTTAGTGTGCCTGACAGTAACCTGGAAAATTTCAAGGTACAGTTATTCGAAATAGATTTTCTTCAAAATATCCGGCTGAATATGGCCATTGAAGATGATGGCAAGTCATTCTTCAAACTAAAAATCCTCGTGCGAAAAAAAATTGTTGCTGACGGGCTTAATGACGATTCGTTTGACGTAACCCACAGTGGCAAGCACGTAAGTGCTCAAGAGTTTAATGAGTTGGCAGACAACCCCAATACGCTTATTGTAGATATGCGCAATCATTACGAAAGCGAAGTGGGCCGTTTTAAAAACGCCATTTGTCCCAATGCTGATACATTTCGTGAAGAATTAAAAATTGCTGAGCACCTTCTTGAAGATAAAAAAGACAATAACATTCTCATGTACTGCACGGGAGGTATTCGGTGCGAAAAGGCCAGTGCCTGGATGAAGCATATTGGTTTTAAAAATGTTTTTCAATTGGATGGAGGCATCATCGAATACACCCGACAAGTAAAAGAACAACAACTGGAGAATAAATTCATCGGAAAAAATTTTGTGTTTGACGAACGCCTCGGTGAGCGAATATCAGAAGATGTAATCAGTCAATGCCACCAATGTGGCAACCCTTGTGATAACCACACCAATTGCAAGAATGATGGGTGTCATTTGCTTTTTATCCAATGCGATGAATGTAAAGAAAAATATACCGGCTGTTGCTCCGATGAATGTAAAAAAATAATTGAACTCCCATTTGAAAAACAAAAAGAAATCAGGAGAGGAATTAATAAAGGAAGGCAGGTTTTTAAAAAAGGAAGGGCAAATAAACTTCGGGTTAACAACGAACACCTGCAAACTGTAGTGAAAGAGTAATGGCACAACCGCTCATTTATCCTTTAGTGATTGGTCAATATGCACCGCAGTTTGGATTTTATCTTAACCTGATAATTTCTTTACTTAGCAGAAAACAAATGGCATTTAAGCTACCAAGCCTTCTTAATTTTATTAATCAACGATAAGATTCAGTCGTGGCAAAAATAAAATACTATTACGATACAGAAACGTGTAAGTACGAACGAATCAAAACCAGTACAGGTGATATTGTTTTAAATATAGCCGGTATTCTGTTGTTGACTTTTGGTATGGCCGTAGGGTTGATTTTCATAGCCGGTAATTATTTTGAATCACCCCGCGAGGTGATGTTGAAAAATGAGGTAAAAGAAATGGAATTCTACTATCAAAACTTAGATGGGGAATACCAGAAACTAAAAGCCCAGTTATCAGGCATGGAATACCGCGATGATAATATTTATCGTGCGGTACTTGGGGCTGAGCCTATTGATAAAAACATACGTCAGGGTGGGGTAGGAGGAGCCGACCGGTTTGAGGGGATACGCAGCAAAAATATTCAGCACGAAGACCTGATTATAAAAATAAAGGAGACGATGATGCAACTCAAACGCAAGGTGTATATCGAATCCAAATCACAGGATGACCTGGTGTCTATGGCTGAAAACAAAGAGAAACTTTTCGCTTCCATTCCAGCCATCCAGCCAATAGCCAATAAGGAATTAATCGCGTTGGCTTCGGGCTACGGTTTTAGAATCCACCCGGTATATAAGGTGCTGAAAATGCACACGGGTGTTGATTTTGCAGCTAGCATTGGTACGCCTATTTATGCTACAGCCGATGGTGTGATTGATAAATTAGAAGTGAGTTTTGCCGGTTATGGCAAAGTGCTTGAAATAGACCATGGTTTTGGCTACCGCACCCGGTATGCGCACATGCATGGATTTGCTGTTAGGCAGGGGCAACACATTAAGCGAGGAGACCTCATTGGCTACGTAGGCAACACAGGGTTATCAACTGCCCCTCATCTTCATTACGAAGTGTTTGTGAATGGTGCGTATGTAAACCCTGTTCATTATTTCTTCAATGATCTCAATGCTACGGAGTATGCTAAAATCATTGAGTTGGCTTCTGTAGAAAATCAATCGTTAGGAATGTAAAATAAAAACCCCAAGGCTTTTAACCTTGGGGCTCTCCCTTATTTGAAAACGGAGAGAAAAACCTTAATAACGATAGTAATCCGGTTTGAATGGTCCCTTCACTTCTACGCCAATGTATTTGGCTTGATCACTGGTAAGAGTATCTAACTCAACTCCGATTTTTTTCAAGTGCAGTTGAGCTACTTTCTCATCTAAATGTTTGGGTAGCATGTACACTTTATTTTCATACTTGCCGCTGTTAGTCCAAAGTTCAAGTTGAGCAAGCGTCTGGTTGGTAAATGAGTTGCTCATTACAAACGAAGGGTGGCCGGTGGCGCAACCTAAATTTACCAAACGACCTTCGGCCAATAAAATTACTTGTCTTCCGTTTTTCAAGGTGTATAGATCAACCTGTGGTTTTACTTCATCTTTGCTGGCGTTTTTGTTTAACCAAGCCACATCAATTTCATTGTCGAAGTGGCCGATATTACACACAATGGCTTTGTCTTTCATGTTCATGAAATGGCGATCGAGCACGATGCCGAAGTTACCCGTTGCGGTCACCACAATGTCGGCTTCTTTTACGGCATCGTCCATTTTTTTCACTGCGAACCCATCCATGGCAGCTTGTAATGCACAGATCGGATCAATTTCAGTTACGATTACACGTGCACCGGCTCCGCGCAAGGATGCAGCCGAACCTTTGCCTACATCGCCATAGCCGGCTACTACGGCAATTTTTCCAGCCATCATTACATCTGTGGCTCTGCGGATAGCATCTACCAATGATTCTTTGCACCCGTATTTGTTGTCAAATTTTGACTTGGTTACCGAGTCGTTGATGTTAATTGCGGGCAGTGGAAGTTTGCCATGGTTACTGCGCTCGATTAAGCGGTGAACACCGGTAGTTGTCTCTTCAGAAATTCCTTTGATGCCTGGCACCAACTCGGGGTAGCGGTCTAATACCATATTGGTGAGGTCGCCTCCGTCATCCAAAATCATATTCAACGGTTTACCACCTTCAAAGGCATGAAGGGTTTGCTCTATGCACCAGTCAAATTCTTTTTCATTCATGCCTTTCCATGCAAACACCGGAATGCCGGCAGCAGCAATAGCCGCTGCTGCATGATCTTGCGTAGAAAATATGTTGCACGAACTCCAGCTTACGTCAGCACCCAGTTCTTTTAAAGTTTCAATCAGTACAGCAGTTTGAATGGTCATGTGCAGGCAGCCTGCAATGCGTGCGCCTTTCAAGGGCTTCTTGGGGCCAAACTCTTCGCGGATGGCCATTAGCCCGGGCATTTCAGCCTCGGCTAATTTTATTTCTTTGCGGCCCCAGGCGGCCAGCGACATATCTTTTACTTTGTAAGAAATTTTTTCAGCTACCATATATTTTTTGATTTTTTCAAATTAGTGGGCAAAGATAAGGCAAAGGTTTGAGAACAGGAATTGAATTTTATTCTATTGAAACAGTCTCTGTAAACTGCATTATTTTATTTCATAAACTCGGCTATCAACCGATGAAAATGATGCGTGCCCGGCTCGCGGGTTACTGAATAGCGGCCATGCCGATAGTACCTTGACCGAATCCCTTTTTGTACATTTTGCACAATGTCTTCATCTTCCAACTCTACTTTGTGCAGATCAGCCCCCGCTCCTTGTCTCAATTTACTCTCATCCCATACATAAGAGAGAAAGGAGACTTTGGTTTGGGTTACACTCACAGGTTGAACTATGTTGACCGATAATCCCCAGGGATAAAAATTGAACATTAGGTTAGGAAAGACCCAGAAATAATAGCTTGCGATTTTTTTTCCATGATCGGGCGAGGCGGGAGGCAGATTAAAAATCAGTTCGCCTTCTTTGGCAATCCCCAGTTGCAGGCTGGAATATTGAAAAAGTTCGATGGAATAATTTCCGTAGTCGATTACTGAATTTAATCCGGTATGAACGAAAGGAATGTGAAACCCTTCAAGGTAATTTTCACAATACAAAGCCCAGTGCGCATTGACCACATACTCTTTTGATAGTTCGGGATGAAAAACAAAATCACTGAAAGGCATCCAACCGATGCGGTCCATCATGGGCTGTAAAAATTCTTTTGCATGGAATTGTGATGTGAGCGAGGCGAATAACCATTTTCCCCAGGTGAATAACGGAAGACGATGCAGGTCGTCTTCTGGTGAAGGAAAATTTTGTACTTCTTTGAATTCAGGCATGGATAAGAACTTGCCATTGAGGTGAAACCTGCGGCCGTGGTACTTACAACGGAAGTCATTCAGCTGGCATGGGCGCTCTACCACTATGTTTCCACGGTGCGTACAGACATTAGACAAGCAGTGCAGGGTTTCGTTTTTATCTTTTACAAGAATAAGCGGTTCGTTCAGAAATCCTTCTAACAAGTTAACCGGTGTGGCCCAGCCTTTTTCTTTTACCTGATCGGTATCGCCAATGAAATGCCAACCTTTAGCGAATATTTTTTCTTTAGACTGCTCAAAAAAATCTTCTTTTAAATAAAAAGAGGTATCGAGAGTTTGGGCTAACGAAATGTTGGGGTCAACAAAAAAATTCATGCGATAGTGATTTGATCTCACAAATTACACATTTAAGATCA
Source organism: Bacteroidota bacterium (assembly GCA_018266435.1). Classification (GTDB taxonomy): domain Bacteria; phylum Bacteroidota; class Bacteroidia; order Cytophagales; family Cyclobacteriaceae; genus ELB16-189. The sequence continues at coordinate 93,023 of JAFEAL010000004.1, forward strand.
ACAGGTACTTAAAAAAATGCTTTGTGCTAAATGTGCAGGGGGGCTTTTTCGCCCAAGTGCTTGGGCGTGGTGTTCAATACGTATAAATCGAGAACGGCTTTTGCCCGTGCAAAATATTCGCGCACATAAACATTGAAGGGGGTTTCATCGCCTGGCTCCTGGGTGGCCAGCACTACGGCATCGATATGATAATACCGGCTGATGAATAAAGCCCGGTAACTGTGAAACGGCTGTGTGATGATGGTGATTTTATCCTGTCCAAAAATTTCTTTACTGCGTACAATGGAGTCCAGCGTGCGAAGCCCGGCCAGGTCCAGCGTTATGGCGCTATCTGGTACGTGTAGTTTGATCAGCGCTTTTTTCATCTCCATCGGCTCATTGTAATAGCGTGTTCGGTTGTCACCGCTCAGAATGAAGTGAGAGACCTTTCCTTCGTGATATAATTCGGCAGCAGCTTTGATGCGGTTTTCAAAAAATGGATTGCTTGACCCGTTTTTCAATTTGCTGCTCGTGCCCAGTACCAAGGCCACCTGGCGCTTGGGAAACTGACGGATATTGGTCAGTACTTTGTCTTCGGTGCTTTTGATTACCCAAACATTGGCCATCAAGCATAATAAAATGATGCCGGCAAAACAAACTATCAACACACGTTTCAACTTAGGCCACCACGTCATAGACAAATTGATTAAAGCAAGAACAAAGTTACTGATTCATGCGGAGAAATTCCTGCTCAATCAAATCAGATCTTCGCACTGACTTGCGATACCATTCCAGGCGCAGGGCTTCTTTTTCATCCGAAGATAAATTCCAGGCAGTATTAGAGTCTTTTACTTTGGTTAATAACGTGTGCAGGCAAATAGCGGCACTGACTGAAATATTAAAACTTTCGGTGAAGCCATACATCGGGATAAAAATTTTTTCATCGGCTTGGTTCAAGGCAAAATCAGATGAGCCTTTGAGTTCATTACCCATCACCAATGCTATTTTGGAATCGACCAATACTTCATGCACCGGCTTACCGTCAGGCGAAGGGTCAGCAACGACAAGGCGGTACCCCTGTTCGCGAAGGTTGCGAAAGCAAATCTCTGTATTGTTGAAGCCCTTCATTTTATAGCGGTGGATATTTATCCACTTGTTTGAACCCTTCAATACTTTTTTATTGGTGCCGTATTTGTTTTCATGTTCAATGATGTGAATGTCTTGCAATCCGAGGCACTCAGCCGTACGCACCGTAGCGCTGGCATTTTGCGATTGATAAATATCTTCCAGCACCAGTGTAATATGACGGGTACGGTGGTTCAACACTTGTTCGATAAGTTTTTTTCTATGGTCGGTAATGTATTGACCAAGATGCCCGGTGAGTGATGGTTTCACGTGCAAAAGGTAGTACTTCAACCGATTGCTTCAAAGTATTGCAGGTATTAATTGGTTGAGTCGCAAAAGGCAACTAATTTTCGTAAACGATTATAATAAATATGCTTTCGAGATACGATGAATGGGTGGGCTCACGGTTTCACATTTACAATAGTTTGTTTCTTAATCTTCCCTTTCATAACATTTTGCGCACCGGTACTTTGCTGCCACTGCTCCAGCAAGAGTGCGCAGCAGAATTTGAAAAAGGAACATCGGCCAACGATATCATCGAGCATTTTTTTCGTGATTATGCTCCTTCGCTGAATCCGCAAGACCGGTTTGATATTTTATTCAACTTTATTCAGTATGTGGAGCGACAAGTGGCTTTGTTTGATTCGGTAGAAGACGCTGCCTTTGAAGAAGTGAACAACATAGCCGGAAACGGCACCGTACCCGCCTTGCTGCTTCAGGCTAAGTATGAAGATAAAATTGAAGAACTAAAATCAAGAATGGATGAATTTAGTTTACGCCTGGTACTCACCGCTCACCCTACTCAGTTTTATCCGGGTCATGTGCTGGGAATTTTAACTGATTTGGAAGGCGCAATTCGAAGCAATAACCTGAGAAACATTAATTTGTTGCTAAGCCAAATGGGTAAAACGGCATTCATCAATCAGGAAAAACCAACACCCTATGACGAAGCGGTTTCTCTTTGCTGGTACCTCGAAAATGTTTTTTATAATTCAATTCCGCAAGTCATTCAATCGCTGGCCGAAGGAGTGCAATTGAATTTGTCGGAGTGGAGCAATAACCGGCTGGTGGTCATTGGTTTTTGGCCAGGAGGCGATCGTGACGGCAATCCGTTTGTAACCTCTGAAATTACGTTAAGGGTAGCGGCACGCTTGCGCGAATCTGTTTTTAAGTGTTATTACAACGACATTCGCCTGTTACGCAGAAGGCTCACCTTTCGAGGAGTGAATAAAATCATCATCGAAATTGAACGCAAAATTTTTGGAATGGTGTTTTCCAATGAAAAAAACTATCATACTCCCGATGAAATATTGCGAGATCTAAAAAAAGCAAGAACGCTATTAGTGAGCGAGCACAATGGCTTGTTTCTCGATTTGCTGGATGCATTTATTTTAAAATTGAATTTATTTGGGTTTCATTTTGCCAGCCTTGATGTGCGCCAGGATAGCCGCAAGCATGATGCAGTTTGGACTGAAATCATAACATCACTTCATGCAACTGGCGAGTCTTTGTCGTACAAAGAATTTGAAAAGCGAAAACAACATGAACAAATTGAATATTTGCTATCGCTCAATACAGATATCGAGAACAGGAAATGGGAGGATACTCTTACCTACGAAACAATCCACAGTTTGTTGGCAATCAAAAAAATTCAACAAGAAAACGGAAAGCAGGCCTGTCATCGGTACGTTATAAGCAATTGCCAAAGTGCGCTGCACATCATTGAAGTTTTTGTTTTGGCTAAATTACTGATGGGCAATGCCGATGGCCTGGAACTGGACATCATTCCTTTGTTCGAAACGATTGATGACCTGGCACACGCCCCACGTATTATGGATGAGATTTATTCAATTCCGGCATACCGTGATCATTTGTTGAAACGAAAAAGCCACCAAACAATCATGCTCGGTTTTTCTGATGGCACCAAAGACGGAGGCTACCTGCGCGCCAATTGGTCAATCTTTCGGGCTAAAGAAAATCTAACGGCTGTTTCGCGCAAGCATGCCATGAAAGCGTTGTTTTTTGATGGACGGGGAGGGCCGCCTGCGCGTGGCGGAGGCAATACCCATGACTTCTATTCTTCGCTTGGAAACACCATTGAGCACCAGGAAGTGCAGATTACCATTCAGGGACAAACCATCAGTTCTAATTTTGGAAAACCAACTTCTTCTAAATATAACTTAGAGCAATTACTTTCTTCGGGTCTGGAGGGCAAAGTGTTCGACCGAAAGGAAGGCCAGCTTTCAGAAGAAAACAAACAACTTTTAGATGACCTGGCCGAGGAAGCATACCGATGTTATTTGGATTTAAAGAACGATTCCAAGTTTGTTCCGTATTTAGAAAAGGTAACACCGCTTTCTTTTTTTGGCGACACCAACATCAGTTCACGCCCGGTGAAACGAAATACCGAGGAAAAATTAAAATTTTCTGAACTGCGTGCCATTCCTTTTGTGGGTACGTGGGCGATTATGAAACAAACCATACCCGGATTTTACGGAGTGGGCACAGCGTTACACAAACTTTCGCGTCAAGGGCGCGAAAGTGATCTGAAAAAACTGTACGTACACTCACTTTTTTTTCGCACCCTGCTCGATAACAGCATGATGTCACTTACTAAATCAAATTACTCGGCCACTGCGTACCTGGCCGATGATCCTGAGTTTGGCGACTTCTGGAAAAAAATGCACAATGAATTCATTCTTTCTAAAGAAATGCTATTGAAAATTTCGGGGATGAGCGAGTTGATGGAAAACAACCCAATGATTAAAGAATCGGTGCGGTTGCGCGAGCGAATCGTGTTGCCACTCATTGCCATACAGCAATACGCCCTGATGAACTTGCGAAACATGAGTAAAAAAAATAAATCTTTTGAGCAGAAGTTTAAGAAATTGGTCATTCGCTGCATGTTTGGCATTATCAATGCTGCACGCAATTCGGCATAACAAGAAATCATACATTAGGTAAATCATCCAATGGATTCAGAACAATTCGGTAAACGATCTAAAGCAAAATCAACCGAGAATAAAAAATTTCTCCAGCAGTTAAAGAGAGTGAATTGGAAAACAGTTGATGATTTTTTTCACCGTGCTCATGAAGAAGTCTTTGCTGAAACAGATTGCTTGGCTTGTGCCAACTGTTGTAAAACTACCAGCCCTATTTTTTACCCGGTTGATATTGACCGGGCTTCGCAGTTTTTGAAAATGAAGCCGGGAGACTTTGTAAGCAAATACTTAACAATTGATTCTGATGATGATTATGTGCTGAAAAAATCGCCATGTGTTTTTTTAGGAGCAGATAATTATTGCTCTATCTACGAGGCGCGCCCGAAGGCCTGTCGTGAATACCCGCATACTAACCGCAAGAAAATGGTACAAATTATGGACTTGACCTATAAAAATACCTTGGTCTGCCCAGCTGTGTTAGAGATGGTAGAACGGATGAAATTGAATAAAGAATTTATTTTAAAATAGGAGATGCATCCGAGGTTGTTCTTATAGGCAAAGCAAGCATAATTATTACACCGCTCTTCTTTTTCGTTTTTCTTCACGAACAATTTATCAGCAAAGTAGTCTTTGAAACTCTTATGGTTGTAGAAGGTGTGCTCATGCGCGCTGTAAATTTTTTTCAACCGGTTAAGTGTATTGGATCAGCTCAGTTTTTGATAAAAATTTTTTGAATCAGCAGGGTAAGCCAGGTTCCGGCTACGAAAGGAAAAGTAAATACTCCACCGACCTGGCTAAAGAAAGATACACTTACCAGGAGATTATGGATAGCGACAGTAATTGCCGTGCCGGCCAACACCCAAAGCCAGGAGTTTTTTTTAACCGCGGAAAAAACGATAGCTGTCAACACGGCATTGAAGCCGAACAATCCCATCTGAATTTGTTCGATAGGTTGGCCGTTCATCCATGAAAAAACAGCTCCGGATAAAGATGCTGCTAAGCCATACCCTGCAGCCACTGGGTTGCTGATGATAACACCAAGAAAAAACAAAATTCCTGAGAATTTATTTTCCTGGAAAATCACTTCCCCAAAACCATTGGTTATAGTAAAATATTTATCGTAGGAAGTAGATTCAGGTTTAGTTTGCAATAAGTCAGCGGCAGGAATAGGCAGGTATTTGTGAATAAGAAATACAAAGCCCCAGGTTATGACTATAAATGGAAGCGTATAGGCCGGTATTTTTTTAATAATAAAAAAGTGTTGCACGATCGCTGCCAATACTCCGCCAACGATGATTAAAAGCCATAAGAGTAATGTATGATTAAAAAGGAATGCCAGCCCCGTACCGACTAATGCTGCGCTAAAGCCATACAAGCCGGCATTGATTTCATGTGCCTCATATTTTAATAGTTGTGCAGTGGCTGTTGCGGCAGCTGTGGCTACAATTGCGGCTACACCATATTGCCAACTGCCAATGAAAATACCGATGAGAAAAAGCAACCCCGTCCACGGGTTTTCTTGCAGCATAATCTGCCCGATTCCCTTTAATATGTGGTTAACAAAAGGAATTTTTTCTAAGAGTTTATTCATCTGTGCAATGATTATTTTATTCTATTCGTTTTGATATTGCAGATAGGTATGAGGATATCATTGAACACGCGCAATTTCATTTAATAGCTATCTTAAAAATACCACCGTCATTATTGCTCTTTGTTGGAGGTATTCACCCATAGCTACCCGTACCAAACCGGGCAGCTTCCGGCTAGTCTTCGTTTTATCTTGCTTGTCGGTAACCCCTCCGTTCATTTTGTCTCAGCAATACTAGCAATGTCAAAATCTCTAACGGAGTGAAGCCTGGCATTTTCTCTGCAAAGACATAAATACTGCTTTATCATCCTTTTACCAACACCTGCAGAGCAGCACGCGAAGATTGTTCTAGAATTACTCCTTTTAAATTACGATACTCATTAAATGTTTGAGGGCTATAGTTTTTTACGGTGATCAGCAATAGCCCTGTGTTATAGAAAACTTCAAATTTTTTACTGAGCAATTCAATTAGTTTTAATACGCGGTGTTCACGGTAATCCACGCAAAATGAAAACGAGATGGCTGAGTTCTGCATCACATTTACGTGCATGCCGTTTTGATGTAGCGCCTGAAAGATAGTACCCAAATGGTCTTCGTTAATAAATGTGTAATCGGTTACTTTGCATGAGATGAGGCATTGGTCTTCTTTGTGCACAATCAGCGGTGGTAAGTTGGGTACGTGGCAGTCGTGAATTTTGGTGCCCGGCAGCGAAGGATTTATAAAACTTTTCACCAGCAACGGAATGTTGCGCATGGCCAATGGCTTTACAGTTTTCGGGTGAATTACCGATGCTCCGTAATAAGTCATCTCGGCTGTTTCTTTGTAGGGAAGTTCCTCAAAGACAACCGCATCAGCAATACGCTTTGGGTCGGCACTCATCACCCCGGGCACGTCTTTCCAAATCGTGACTGACTCGGCATGGAGGCAGTACCCTAAAATGGCTGCACTGAAGTCTGACCCTTCGCGGCCCAGAGAAACGGTTTCTCTTTTTTCGTTATGAGCAATGAAGCCTTGTGTAATTACTAATTTTTTTAAATGCGGGTATACCGATTTTATTTTTTTTTCGGTTTCACCCCACTGCACTTGCCCTTCGCGAAATGTGCTGTCAGTCAGGATGAGGTTTCGGGCATCTACCCATTCGGCATCCAATCCGCCTTGCTGAAGAAAATGACAAACGATGGTGGATGACACGAGTTCACCCAGTCCGATTACCTGGTCATAAATACAGTCGTACTCTCCCGCAATTGATGCGGTTGGGGTCAACTGATTGAAGAGAGAATGAATGGCTTGATCAATGGTTGTTGTGTTATTGAATAGTTGGCGGGTGATGTTGAAATGATACTCTTTGAGATGGCTTAATTCGTTGTCAAAATTTTTTCCGGCCTGGCTCAAAGCAATGATTTTTTCCAGTGCATCGGTAGTACTACCCATGGCCGAAAGCACCACCCACAAATTTTCTTTGGTATTTTGCTTGATGATCGAAGCTACATTCCGTATGGCGTTTACATCCTTCAGCGAAGCCCCGCCAAATTTAAAAACCTTCATATTCTTATTATTCAATCGTTTGCAATATATCTTTGCAGCGCGAATTTAAACACTATTATTTATGGAGACCTCACGCATTGCCTTGCCTATCGGTACAACGCTCGATCGATTTATCAAAAATAACCAAGACCAGTTTCAATATACCAGCGGTGAACTTTCGCAATTGCTTCGCGATATAGCGTTAGCTTCAAAGGTAGTGAACCGCGAGATTAACAAAGCAGGATTAATTGATATTATGGGGTCGGCCGGTTCGCAAAATACCGGAGGTGAGCAACAACAAAAACTCGATGTGTTGGCAAACATCAGGTTTACCCGGGCACTGACAAAAGGAGGCGAAGCTTGCGCCCTGATTTCTGAAGAAACCGAATCGTATGTTGACCTGAATAATAACGGAAAGTATGTGATTGCCATTGACCCGCTGGACGGATCTTCAAACATTGACGTGAATGTTTCCATCGGCACAATCTTTTCGATATACCGCAGAAAATCACAAATCGGGCTGCCGATTACCGATCAGGATATTTTGCAGAGGGGAGAGGAGCAAGTGGCTGCCGGCTATATTTTATATGGATCTTCCACGATGTTGGTTTACACCACCGGCCATGGCGTAAATGGATTTACCTACGAACCATCGCTGGGAGAATATTTTTTGTCTCATCCTGATATGATCATTCCCGCTGAGGGCAAAACGTATTCCATTAATGAGGGGCTGGCTAATTCATTTTCTGAAGACGTGAAAAATTACTTACAACATTGCAAAGACAGTCATTACACTGCGCGTTACATTGGTTCACTTGTGGCTGATTTTCACCGGAATTTGCTGAAAGGCGGAATTTATATTTATCCTGCTACGGCCAAAGATGCCCACGGTAAGTTACGCCTGATGTACGAATGTAATGCGCTGGCCTTTATAGCCGAACAGGCCGGAGGCAAAGGCACAGATGGAAAAGAAAGGATTTTATCCATTAAGCCAAAGAGCCTGCACCAACGCACACCTTTTTATGTTGGATCCTCAAAAATGGTGGAACAGGCAATGAAATAAGAAGTGTATTTTTAGTAAGGAATAAAACACCGTCTTCTGGTGTCTAATGGCTAAACTTTAACCAGCCATATTATGATGAATCAAATCCTTCCTATAAGAATGGTTATAACAGTTATAATTATTCTTGTCAGCATCAGTTGTTTTGCACAACCCAGGCAGAAAAAAATTTTATTAGCTCTTTCTAAGTCAGAACACGTCATGGCATTCATTGATCCGCATTCATTGAAAATTTTGGCACGGGTTCCGGTAGGTCCCGATCCACATGAAGTCGCCACCTCTTCTGATGGTAGAGTAGCATACGTGTCAAACATGGGAGGCGGTCTTCATGAAATGAATGTCGTTGACGTAGTGGCGCAAAAAGCATTGCCGAGTATTGATACAAAATATTTTATCGGGTTGCATGGCTTGACATATGTAGGCGGTAAACTTTGGTTTACGGCCGAAGGATCAAAAGCAATTGGCAGCATTGATGCTTCCGGGCAAGTGGTGTGGGCAATGGGTACTGGGCAAGACCGCACACACATGATTTATGTTACACCCGATGCCAGTCGGATTTACACCACTAACGTAAATGCCGGTACCGTAAGTATACTGGTTGATACATTGCAGACCATGGGGCCGCCACCCGGCATGAGAGGCGGGCAAAAATCTCCGAGTGGTAGCTTGCCCCCGGGGCCACCCATGGGCCCGAGAAAAAGTTGGATTCATACTGTGATACCGGTCGAAAAAGGATCGGAAGGATTTGATGTAACACCCGATGGAAAACAATTGTGGACGGCATCGAGCAATGGAACGATTTCCATTATTGATCCGCTTGCTAAAAAACTGATTACAAAATTTGATGCTAAAGTAGAAGGCGCCAACCGACTCAAGTTTACACCCGATGGAAAGTTAGTTATCATCTCCAGTTTGCATACCGGTGATTTGTTTTTCTTTGATGTGGCCTCGCAAAAAGAAATTAAGAAAATAAATATAGGTCGGGGGGGAGCGGGTGTACTGATTGATACCGATGGTACGCGTGCATTCATTGGTTGCTCACCAGACGACTATGTGGCAGTAGTAGATATCAAAAAAATGGAATTAGTGAACAAGATATCTCTTGGTACCCCGGATGGGCTGGCTTGGGCGATTGTGAAGGAGTGATTGTTGAGACAAAATTCTATATTGATGATATATTAAGTTTATATCATATTTAATACAGAAATAAGAAAGTATTGAGAAATTTGATTTCTGGTAGACTCACTAGACTAAGTCACTACTCCCAGCAGCAGTATTCGCACTAATGCTAAACATCAAAAACAGATAAGGAGTAAATGAACTCTTAGTTCATCCGAGTTTGTGATACATAAATTACAAAAAATACAAAATCTATTCGTAAGCGTTTTAAACCTCACACACCCTTATTGGTCTAAGCACAAATTCTTTTATGATCTCTCGCAGGGCATTTATAAAAGCTGGCGGTCTTGCCATGTTTGGTATTGGGGTGGGCGGAGTGCCGCAGTTTGTGACTCGTGCTGCTTCGTTTAATAAACTTGCTCGTCCCTATAAAAAAAATAAAATACTGGTCTGTATTTTTCAACGAGGTGCCATGGATGGCTTGATGGCCGTAACCCCCTTTACCGACAACTATTTAAAAAACGCCCGCCCCAATTTGTTTATGAGTGCCGATAGCAAAGGAGAACTCATTGATTTAGACGGCCGTTTCGGCTTACACCCCGGATTCAAAAATTTTACTCAACTCTATAAGTCAAAACAATTGGCTATTGTGCATGGTGTAGGCTCACCCAACACCACACGAAGTCATTTTGATGCACAAGATTATATGGAGAGCGGTACGCCCTTCAACAAAGGCACACCCAGCGGATGGCTTAACCGTGCCGTGGGTTTACTAGGTCACGAGGGAAGCCCATTTAGGGCCGTAAGCTTGACCAGTAGTTTGCCCCGTTCGCTATATGGCGATAATCCATCCATTGCCATCAGCAACCTGGCAGATTTTGGGCTGCAACTAAAAGGAGCAAAAACAGCTTACCTCACAGCCCAAACATTTGAAGAACTTTACGATCAGACCAGCGATGATCTGTTGAAAGAAACAGGTAAGGAGAGTTTTGAAGCGATGAATATGTTGAAAAAAACAGATATCAAAAATTATAAGCCGGCAAACAGTGCTGTTTACCCCGGTTCTGCGCTGGGTAATGCGATGAAACAAATAGCTCAACTAATTAAAATGGATGTGGGCCTGGAAATTGCCTTCGCAGAAAGTGGAGGTTGGGATACCCACTTCAACCAAGGGACGGACAAAGGAATTTTTTCGCGCAATGCCGAAGACTTGAGTAAAAGCATAACGGCATTTTGGGCCGACCTTGGCTCCATACAAGGCGATGTAACATTGATGACGATGACCGAGTTTGGTCGCACAGTAAGACAAAACGGAACAGGCGGAACCGATCACGGCAGAGCAAGTTGTTTGTTTATTTTAGGTAACGATGTACAGGGTGGCAAGGTGCATGGATTGATTAACCCACTTGCCGTTGAAAACCTGGCCGATGGCCGTGACCTGGAGGTGACGACTGACTTCAGAAGTATTTTTAGCGAAGTGGCCGACAAGCACTTACAGTTGAACGATGATAGACTTTTATTTCCGGATTGGAGCGGTTCAAAATTGGGTGTAATGATTTGATCAATTAAATTAAGAATGATGACTCGCCCGCACTTCATTTTCGCTGTTGCATTTTTCGTACTTACTTCGTTCAGCCTGAATAAAACAGGTAACTCAAAATTTCCGTATCATCAAGCCGGGCTTACTGAGCGGCAGGCAGCCGCTCACCTGATTAGCCGTTTTACATTTGGAACCACCCCTCATTTGGTAGACGAAGTAGTAACGATGGGATTAGAAAAATGGTTTGCCGCCCAACTCAATGGAAACGAAGAAGATCAAGAGGTGAAAAATCGGTTAAAAAACTATGATGCACTTAACTTGAGCAACTCACAAGTACTGATGCAGTTTCCGCGTGGGCCTCAGTTGCGAAAAATGGCTGTTGCTGATGGTTTCCTTAATAAAGATTCACTGAACAACTTGGATAAACCTTCAATCAAAAAAAAATTGAATGAGTATAAAAACCAAAAAGGCATACGCGATGAGCGTGAGTTGTACCGTCAGTTCCTAAGCCAGAAAATCATTCGTGCAGTGTACGGCAAAAACCAACTTCATGAAGTACTGACTGATTTTTGGTTCAACCATTTTAACGTGTCTGCAACCAAGAATCAATGTGCTTTATTTATTCCGGCTTATGAAAGAGATGTGATTCGCCCAAATGTAACTGGAGATTTTTTTGATTTACTAATAGCCACAGCACAGTCACCGGCAATGCTGCTGTACCTCGATAACGCATCGAGCATGGGAATAGAAGAAAATATTGAAGACACTTCATTGAAACAACAACCGCGAACCCGTGTCACCAGAAGGGGAATAATCATTCAACCAATGCCTCGTCAAAGAACCGCTCGTACACCAAAGAAAAAAACATCACAAGGTCTAAATGAAAACTACGCCCGAGAAATTATGGAGCTTCATACGCTTGGGGTTGATGGTGGCTACACTCAGCAAGATGTAACCGAAGCGGCCCGCGTGCTTACCGGCTGGACAGTTTATCCGATGAAAGACGGTAACAATGAAGGAATGAGAAAAAAACTTGATGGAATAGGAGAGAGCAGGTTGGCCAGTCGTGGTTTTGTACATAAAGGTGACTTTCTCTTCGTACCCACTCGCCATGATGCCAAAGAGAAAATTGTTTTGGGAAAAATAGTTAAGGCCGGAGGCGGGTACAACGATGGGGTGGATTTATTAAAAATGCTGGCGATCCATCCGTCCACTGCTAAGTTTATTTCAAAAAAAATAGCCATTCGTTTTGTGTCCGATAACCCACCTCAATCTTTAATCGATAAGTTGGCTGATGCTTTTTTAAGACATCATGGCAACATAAAAAATGTATTGCTCACCTTAGTGCAGGCGCCCGAATTTTGGAGCGCTGAGGCACTGCGCGCAAAAACCAAATCACCACTTGAATATGCGGTGAGTGCGGTGCGGGCATTGGATGCTGACGTGATCGAACCGATGCCGCTTAACCAATGGATTACTAAGATGGGGCAGAAACTTTACACGTATGCTGCACCGACAGGGTTTCCTGACCGCGGTCAGTATTGGATCAATACCGGTTCATTGTTAAATCGAATGAATTTTGGATTGCTCCTGACTGCGAAAAAAATAAAAGGAGTGAATGTTGACTTAGCTGAACTCAACAATCATCATGAGCCCGAAAGTGCTGAAGCAGCTTTGCCTGTTTATGCTGAGCTGATTTTGCCTGAACGAGATCTGGAGCCGACCCTTAAGCGACTGATGCCGATGGTGACAAGCCGTGATGTGGTTAAGAAAGTGAATGAAGCGGCTACTCAAAAAACAGGAACAACCATAACTGATAGCCTGGGCAACCGCGACAGTCAGGCAAATGTAAACCGCGAACTCAAAAAGAAGCCTTCAGTCAGGAGTGACGGATTCAATAAATTTGGAGATAATCCTATGCTCGCTCAGGTAGTTGGGATCATTATCGGATCGCCTGAGTTTCAGCGGAGGTAAAAAAAATAGGTTTATTTCTCTTCTTCCTTTTTCACAACTAAAACTTCAGGGGCAACTTTTGCTAAAAGTGCATACCACTTTACTAATTTTTTAATATCAGAAATATAGACCCGCTGCTCGTCATATTCAGGCAGAACAGATTTTAAAAACTCGCGAAGTTTAGAAGGATCAGCTTCCGGATCAACCCCAAGGGTATCTCCGTATTTCTCTTTTATTTTTTTTAGTACATCAGCTAAAGGAACTGAACCTTCTTGGGTGGAAGTATAAATACTGATTTCATTCAGCACCGATACACGATGTTTTACACCGGCCACAATTTTTATTTTTGCTTCGTCTATTGATTCGAGCACTACCCCCGATCTTCCTGGTTTCAAAATACGAAACAAACCACCTTTGCCATTGATCGAAGCAATTTCACTTAACTCCATAGTCTGATTTTTTTATTCGTTTAAGCAGCAATATTACAATAATTCAAACATTTGAAATTTATAAAAAATAAAAAGACAAAGTACCTGTCATAAATTGGCAAACCAATCGGCATGAGTCAATCACTGCGTGGCCATTGAGTCGGCAATAAAGTGCAGTATTTCTTCTTGACCCCATTTTTTTACCGATGATGTAATGAAGACAGGAGGCAACTCAGACCAGCTTTCCAATAATTTATGAGTAAAGGTTTCAACTGATTTGTTTAGTTGAGCTTGTTTCAGTTTGTCGGTTTTGGTCAGTACGATGGCCAGAGGTAATTGTTTTTCACCCATCCAGGTGATGAAGTCAAAGTCTATGGGTTGAGGAGGAATGCGCGAGTCGATCAGCACAAACGTGCAATACAGATTTTTACGTTGCAGCAAGTAGTGTTCTATCATTTTGCCCCACTCGTAGCGCGATGCCTTGCTCACCGAGGCATACCCATAGCCGGGCAAGTCTACCACATACCATTTTCCATTCATGACAAAGTGATTGATCGTTTGGGTTTTGCCGGGAGTAGATGAGGTCTTGGCCAAATCTTTTCGATGAGCAAGCATATTAATCAGAGATGATTTGCCCACATTAGATCGGCCAATGAAAGCAAATTCAGGCTTGTTGGTTTCCGGGCAATTGCGCCAATCGGCCGAGCTGGTTACAAACTCAGAGGAGTGGATATCCATCTTAAAGTATTAATTGAACGGCAAAATACTAAACATGTAAGAATTGTGTGCTTTATGTTGGTATTTGGATTATCAAAATTTCGATATAATTTCATTAACTTGCTTACATTTCGCACAATTTTTAGAGACAAACCATTTTTTATTTATGCTCATGAATGTTAGGGTAATTGTATTTTTAGCCCTTATTGTCGCAATGTACAAGCCGGCTCTCGCCCAAGAACAAAACAAAGAGCAGTCTAAGTTGTACATGGAGCAATCTGACCTGATTATGGCTGAAACCAAGGCTATGGATGATGCCCGTGAGTTGATGGTGGTAGCCGCAAATTACGACACCACTAATATTAAAGCCAATTTTGAAGCAGGCCACATGCACTTGCTCACCATTAATAAAGAACTTGCTGTAAAGTTTTTTTTACGCATCTATCGTCAGAGCCCTAACTACCGCTTTGATTTGGAGTACTGGATTGCGAACGCCTACCAATATGGTTTTAAGTTTGACAAAGCCATTGATTTTTATAATCGGTATAAAGCCAAGTTAAGTACCAAACCGGGTTATGCAGGCAAGGATAAAGTTGAGATGAAGGAAGTAGACCGCAGGCTGGTAGAGTGCGCTAATGGCAAAGAGTTTGTAGCCAACCCCAAACCCTATTCTATTACCAATATTGGGCGCGAAATCAATTCAGAATTTGAAGATTACGCCCCCGTACTCAATCCAAATGAATCAGAAATTATTTTTACCACTCGCAGACGTGAAGGCAACACCTTTGAAAACGTGGCATTGGATAATAAACCGTATGAAGATGTCTTTTTTGCAGATAAATCAGGCGGCTCATGGCAAAGGGCAAAAAACATCGGCCCTCCCATCAATACTAAGTATAGCGATTCAAACCTGATGCTTTCTCCCGATGGCAATACATTATTCATTTATCGCGATGAAGGTAATGGCGATATTTTTCAAAGCATAAAAGGAAGTGATGGAAAATGGAGCGAGCCTAAACCACTACCAGGCATCATTAATTCATCTTATCGTGAGTCATCGGTTTCCATTACGTCTGATGGCAAGACCTTGTATTTTGCCAGTGAACGCCCCGGAGGTTTTGGCGGTTCTGATATCTACATCGCTACCAAAGGAAATGGAAACGACTGGAGCCGGGTAAAAAATGCAGGCACAAATATCAATTCAGAATTTGATGAAGATGGCCCCTTTATAACGGCCGATGCCAAGACTCTTTACTTTAGCTCTAAAGGTAAGAAGGGAATGGGTGGCTTTGATATTTTTAAAACCGAATTGCTTAACCCTGATAAAAATGAATGGAGCGAACCCGAAAACATTGGGTACCCCATCAATACACCCGATGACGACATTTATTTCGTCACCTCCAATGACGGCAAGCATTGGTATTATTCTTCAGTGCGCGATGAAGGACTTGGCTACACAGATATTTACATCATCACACCCACCGAAGAACCTAAGAAAACACCCGAGGTGGCTGCCAATGAACCGGTGAAGGAAGAACCTAAACCGGAGCCTGAGCCGGTAAAAGAAGATCCTAAACCCGAACCGGTGAAGGAAACGCCCAAAAAAATACAACCGTTGAAATACATAGTCTCCGTAGTGGATGCCGATTCAAAAAACCCACTGGATGCGAAAGTGCTTTTGCAGGGATTGAAGGATAAAACCGTAGTAGGTTCCACTGACCAAGGCAACGGCACCATTGAATTTAGCATTGTGTCTGTTTCAGCAAAAGACTACAAGTTGACCGTTGAACGTGAAGGCTACGTATTTCAAACCCTTACCTTAAAAATTGCCGGAGCCACCACTGATGCGCAAACTGTAAACAAAACGGTAGAGATGAACAAGCTGGTGGTGGGCACGGTGTCTATTTTACGCAACATTTATTTCGACTTTGCTAAGGCATCATTTAAAACAGAAAGCTATGGCGAGCTAAATAAACTTGAGTCGATGATGCGGCAGAATCCGGGGTTGCAAGTAGAAATTGCCGGTCATACCGATTTTATAGGTACTAAAGTTTTCAATAAGAACCTCTCTCAACTGCGTGCCAATGCCGTAAAAAATTTCTTAGTAAATAAAGGAATTGATACGCGCAGGGTGAAGGCTGTGGGGTATGGCGAAGACCGCCCTCTGGCCAGCAATGATGATGAAAAAGAGGGCCGCGAAATTAACCGCAGGGTAGAATTTAAAGTACTGAGCAATTAACCAAGTTTTGCATTTTGCCAGTCGTGTAGTCTCGCAGATACATCGTACCTTTCTGAAAAAATTACTTTGACCGTACTGCCTTACAAAGAAGATCGTGCCACTAAAAAAGAACAAGTGGCAAAAATGTTTAATTCAATTAGCAGAAAATACGATTTTCTAAATCACTTTCTCAGCTTGGGTATCGACATACTGTGGCGAAAAAAAGCCATTCGTTCGCTTAAAAAAGATCACCCCAAGTTAATACTGGATGTAGCTACCGGCACGGGTGATTTTGCCATTGAAGCTTTGTCGCTCAATCCTGAAAAAATTATTGGGGTGGATATATCTCAAGGTATGCTTGACATTGGGCGAAAGAAAATACAACAGAAAGGGCATGACCGGATATACTTGATGGAAGCCGACTCAGAAAACTTGCCCTTTGAAGAAAATAAATTCGATGCGGCCATCGTTGCATTTGGTGTACGCAATTTTGAAAATTTGGAAAAAGGACTAAAAGAAATTTTTCGTGTGCTGAAACCCGGAGGGAAACTGGTGGTGCTGGAGTTTTCCAGGCCTCGTGTATTTCCGATGAAACAGTTGTATTCTTTTTACTTTAAATCAATTTTGCCCAAGGTAGGGAAATGGTTTTCGCACGACTCATCAGCATACACGTATCTTCCTGATTCTGTGCAGGCATTTCCTGATGGAGAAGAATTCGTATCCATTTTGTCTGGCGTAGGTTATAAAAATTCAGTATGTCGGTCGCTCACATTTGGCATAAGTTCCCTGTACATCGCATCCAAGTAGCAGTCTTGGTTATAGGGATACTGGCCATTCCCTCCAAGAGCCATGCTCAGTTGTTTCGCTGGGCTCGGCAACATAATATGAGCTACGATGACAAAACGCTTACGTATGGTTTTAGCATCGGCATTCATACCTCTTCTTATCAGGTAAAATATTCTAATAAGTTTGTTTCTAAATCGCTAGACACCCTGCAGGCTGTACAGCCTGTTTTTCTTCCGGGGTTTTCCTTAGGTTTTTTGGTGAACTACAAACTGGGAGCTTTTTTTGATCTGAGGCTGATGCCCAAAGCCGGTTTTTATACACAAAAGCTTTATTACCTGTACACCAATGCACCCACTCAGTCGCAGTTAGTGGAAACCACGTTGGTTGAGTTTCCGCTGCTGGTTAAGTACAAATCGGTACGCAGGGGTAATGTACGAATGTATATGCTGGGCGGAATTACACCGGCATTTGAAGCTTCAGGCAAAAATGATGTGGGCAATTCTACGGCAGGCCTGTCCATTCAAAAACATAACCTAAGCCTGGACATAGGTATGGGTTTTGATTTTTATTTTCCGTTGTTTAAACTTTCTCAGGAAATTAGATTTTCAAAAGGCATAACCAATATGCTGGGTGATCAATATACCAGCTATTCGGCCCCGATCAGTCGTCTTAATACTAACACGATTTCTGTTTACTTCATCTTTCAATAAACTGATTATGGAAAAAAAAATTGCGTTTATTACAGGTGCCACCTCTGGCATTGGCGAAGCTACGGCCCGCATACTGGCTGGCCATAACTTTAAGGTGATTATATGTGGTCGTAGAAAAGATCGGTTAAAAAAAATTTCTGATGAGTTATCTAAAATAACTGAAGTAACCACGCTAAGTTTTGATGTAAGCAACCAGGTTGAGGTGAAGAAAGCAGTCCATTCGCTTTTTGCAGACTGGCAAAAAATAGATGTGTTGATCAACAATGCGGGAAATGCACACGGATTATCGCCAATTCAGGATGGGGATACAAAAGACTGGGATGCTATGATTGACAGTAATGTAAAGGGTTTGCTCTACGTATCGAAGGAGATCATGCCCATGATGGTACAACGCAAGTCGGGCCACATTGTAAACATCGGATCGATTGCCGGAAAAGAAGTATATGCCAATGGAAATGTGTATTGTGCCAGCAAATTTGCCGTGGATGCTATTACGCAAGGTATGCGAATTGATCTCAACCCGCATGGAATAAAGGTAACCGGCATTCATCCCGGGTTGGTAGAAACTGAATTCTCGATGGTTCGATTTAAAGGAGACGAAGAGCGTGCAAAGAATGTTTACAACGGGTTAAGACCGCTGACCGGAAAAGACATTGCTGACCTGATTTTATTTGTTGTCACCCGACCTGATCACGTAATGCTGGGTGATATGACGATTTTTCCGGCAGCACAAGCAAGCGCCACTACGGTAAAGCGTGCATAGTTATCGTGCTATTAAACTAGACAACCCCCAGGTTGAGGTCTTTTATTTTTTTAAACTTTACCACCATTTCATTTATAGGCTTGACCCGGTACCTTCTGGAAAACAATTCAACGCTTATTTTATCTTCTTCACTTTGTATTTTCAGGTAAAGCGGGCAGGTGCCTGTGTACTCGTTACACAATGCTTCTATTTGAGAAATCAGATCAGGGGTGACGGCAAGGGCGTTGATTTTTATTTGCATCCCTTTGGTTCTTTTTACGCCAATTTCATTAAGCAAATCCATGCCACGGAATTTGAATTCCATACTCATATCGCCCCAGGTTCTGCGCACCACATTGCCTTCAATGAAAAGGAATATCCCCGGCATCAGGTATGATTTGTATTTTATGTAATCTTCACTCCACAAGGTGAACTCATATTTTCCGCTATAATCTTCCAACACAAGTTTGCCAAAAGGTTTACCTGTTTTTGTCATGCGGTGCTCTACCGAAGCAACAATACCTCCCACTTTGCAGTCTTTACCTTCTTTGTTATCAAGATTAGTAAGCTCAGATACTGGTATATTGGTAAATGTTTCCAACTCAAACTTGAAATTGTCGAGTGGATGCCCTGAGATGTAAACGCCTACTACTTCTTTTTCGAAGCGGAGTTTTTCTATTTCACTAAACGGTTCAACCGGATCGATCTTGGGTTGGGGCATGGCTGTACCTGTGCTTGCACCAAATAAGCTGGCTTGTGAGCTTTGTGTTTCTTGCTGCAACTTGGCTGCGTAACGGATTACTTTTTCTGTTAGTGAAACATCGCCATCATTTCCGGCCAGGTACTGTCTTCGGTGGTATTGCGGAAAACAATCAAATGCTCCTGACAGGGCAAGGCACTCAAATGTTTTTTTGTTTACAGATTTTTGACTGAGTCTTTTAGCAAAATCAAATATATCAGTAAAGGGGCCGTGCATTTCCCGTTCAATGATAATGGCTTCTACGGCTGCATCTCCAGCTCCTTTTATTGCACCCAGTCCAAAACGGATTTCGCCTTTTGTATTTACTTCAAAATGTGTACCTGATTCATTTACGTGCGGGCCGAGTACTTCTATGTTTTGCTTGCGGCATTCGTCTATAAAAAAAGTAACACTGTCTAAATTGCTTTGAGAATGGGTCAATACGGCTGCCATATATTCAGCGGGGTAATGAGCTTTGAGGTATGCTGTTTGATAGGCAACCAACGAGTAACAGGTAGAGTGCGATTTATTGAATGCGTACTGTGCAAATGCTTCCCAGTCTTTCCATATTTTTTCGGCAATTTGTTCATCGTGTTTGTTCTTTTTGCATCCTTGGATGAATTTGTCTTTCATCTTGTTGAGTACATCAAGTTGTTTTTTGCCCATTGCTTTACGCAACACGTCTGCATCGCCTTTACTGAAGTCGGCTAATTTTTGCGAAAGCAGCATGACCTGCTCCTGATAGACGGTGATTCCATAGGTGTCCTTTAAATATTCTTCCATCTCTGGCAGGTCATATTTGATGGGCTCGCGTCCGGTTTTACGGGCAATGAAATTAGGAATGTATTCCATTGGCCCTGGCCGGTACAAGGCATTCATGGCTATCAGGTCTTCAAACTTATCGGGTTTCAATGCTTTGAGGTAAGCGATCATTCCATCACTTTCAAATTGAAAAGTTCCGGTGGTTTCTCCGCGCTGGTAGAGTTGATAGGTCTTTGGGTCATTTAATGGAATGGAATCAATATCAATGTCAACCCCTCTGTGCTTCTGTATATTTCTTAGGGCTGTGGTGATGATGGTTAGTGTAGTCAGCCCGAGAAAATCCATTTTTAATAAACCGGCATTTTCCACCACGCTGTTATCAAATTGAGTAACCAGCATCTCAGAGTCTTTTGCTTTGGCCACGGGAACAAATTTGGTCAGGTCATCGGGTGTGATGATTACCCCACAAGCATGTGTTCCGGTGTTGCGGATTGATCCCTCAAGTACGATGGCTTGTTTCAGAACCTCGGCCCGTTTGTCAGTTCCTTTTTTGATATCACTAAGTTCGCGCACTTCGCTAAAAGCTTTCTCCAGTGTAGTGCCCGGTCTTTCTGGTACGAGCTTGGCAATGGTGTTGGCTTCGGTCAAGGGCAACTCCATCACCCGCGCGCAGTCACGGATGGAAGACTTGGCAGCCATGGTGCCGTAAGTAATGATTTGGGCTACCTGATTGTGGCCATATTTTTCAATGACATAATTCAATACCTTTTCACGTCCTTCATCATCAAAGTCAATATCAATATCAGGAAGAGAAACTCGATCGGGGTTGAGAAAACGTTCGAACAGCAGATCGTAAGCAATGGGATCAACATTGGTAATGCCGATACAGAAGGCTACGGCAGAGCCTGCTGCTGAGCCACGACCCGGCCCCACACTCACGCCCATTTCGCGTGCTTTAGATGTAAAATCTTGCACGATCAGGAAATACCCCGGGTACCCGGTCTTGCGTATGGTTTCCAGTTCAAAATCAAGTCGTTCTTTTATTTCAGGGGTTAGGGTAGGGTATTTTTTTTTAGCCCCTTCGTATGTGAGATGTTTTAAGTACTCGTCTTCGGTGCTAAAACCGTTGGGTATATTAAACTTTGGCAAAAGTACATTTCGTCTCAGTTCGTACTTTTCAACTTTGTTTACTATTTCCTCAATGGTAGTGATTGATTCGGGCAGATCGCGGAAGAGTTGCTTCATTTCTTCCTGAGATTTTAAATAAAATTGGTCATTGGGCAATCCGTACCTTTTGCCCCGGCCTTCACCAATAGGGGTTGATTGAAATTCACCTTCTTTGATGCAGAGCAGCACATCGTGAGCATGAGCTTCTTCTTTTTCGAGATAAAAACATTCGTTGGCTGCGAAATACTTTACGGCATGTTTTTGTGCAAATTTGAGCAGCGTTTCATTTACCCGCTCTTCTTCGCGTGTGCCGTGGCGATTTAGTTCAACGTAAAAGTCTTGACCAAAAATTGTAAGCCACCACATAAATGCTTCCTCGGCTTGCCGCTCGCCCACGTGTAATATCAAATAAGGAATTTCACTAGCAAGACCTCCAGTGGTAGCTATTAAACCTTCTTTGTATTGCTGAATCAGCTCCTTGTCTATGCGCGGGTAAATTCCATACAGTCCTTCCACATAACCGATGGAACTTAGCTTAGTCAGGTTATGGTAACCTGTTTTGTTTTTAGCTAGTAGCACCTGGTTGTATCGCTTGTCAGGTACATCTTTTGTAAACTTTAATTTTTTCCGGTCTGTGGAAATAAAAAACTCACATCCTACAATCGGCTTGATGTTATGAGTTAGTGCCTTGCTTACAAACTCAAATGTGCCGAACATATTACCAAAATCGGTAATGGCCACGGCCGGCATATTATATTCTTTGACTTTGAGTATCAACTTCTCTATGTCAGGGGTTGCTTGTAAAACGGAGTACTGCGAATGAACATGCAGAGGACATACAATGTGATCAGCCAGTTCATTGATATCAGTACTTTGAGTGTAGTTTACGGTGTTTCCTTTTTCGCGCTTGGCTGAATTTCCTTGCTCTAGAATTGGTTCTTGGTATGCTATTTCTTCAGCAGGAGTAGAGTCGAAAGGTTTGATGATGTTTTTTTTAATTAACCCGAAGAAAGCACGTGCAGTGGCAGCTACGTCATAACTGGCATCGTGGGCATCGTCAAATCCTTTACCAAAAAGTTTTTTGTGAAGTTCCTCCAGGGTGGGCATTTTTAGCCGGCCACCTATACCGCCTTGCAGTTGGCAGAATTCAATGGAGGTAATCCCTGTATCGATTCGTTCAAGAGCCAAAAAACGTTCAGAGGGATGGGACGTGCGAATCAGTTCTGCTCCAATGATGTTGATATCAAACTCAATGTTGTGACCTACCAAAATTTTAGCAGAAGCTAAATCTTTTTCAAACAACTCGATAATTGTTTTTAATTCATGGCCATCTTCCAACGCGCGTTTAGTAGAGATGCCGTGTATCTGCTCGGCTTTGTAAGGAATATCGAATCCATCAGGTTTGATAATGTAGTTGTGTTGCGACAGTAGTTTGCCGCGAGCATCGTGAAGTTGCCAGGCGAGTTGCACCAGCCGCGGCCAATTTTCAAGGTCTGAGATAGGCGCAGTTTTATTGCGTGGAATCCCTGTGGTTTCCGTGTCGAAGATTAGGTACATGTTGTCAAAGTGGTTGCAAGTGTAAAATTAAATCAATGCACGTAGCGAAGCAATCTTCCCATTTTTGGAAAATACAATTCATATTTGGACAAAACGCATCGTACTCTGTAGTGTAACTAATTGAATAGCAGGGCAAACCTGTCAATGGTATTAGTTTGGGTTATACCATAACTGTGAACACAACTTTTTATATGAAACCCATGTTTAATAAGATTTTTAACTTCATCAGAAAAGAATGGTTTCTGCTGATTATGCTGGTTACGATATCCTTGATTATACTACTTTTTGAACTGCTCTGAGATTTTGTTCAACCATTATATTAACCATTTACGTATTACCTAAAATCATTTTCTGTTGTTCGTTGTTTCATAAAATTTTGACGAGTATTTTTGACTCGCACCAAATTTTTCTAAAACAATAAACAAATGAAGTGGCTTATTGATCTTTTCACCAGTTCACTGGGAAGAAAACTGTTGATGGCTCTTACCGGCTTGTTTCTTATCAGTTTTCTGGTAATTCATTGCACCATCAACGCAATGATTTTTTATAATGATGGCGGTACCACTTTTTCTCATTGGGGTCACTTCATGGGTACGAACCCCGTCATCCGCACGTTAGAGGTGGGATTGGTTGCTGGATTTCTTATCCACATTTTTCAAGGTCTTTTACTTTGGAAGAGAAACCACCAGGCGCGTCCGGTAAAATATAGTGTATCAAAAGATCCCAAGAGTACGTGGTATAGCCGCAGCATGGGTTTACTCGGCACATTGCTTTTGTTGTTTTTGATTATGCACACCTCGCACTTCTGGATTCCTAACCGTACCCATCAGTTTACACAAGGGGAAGAACTACCTCTTTACAACATGATGTTTGAGGTGTTTTCAAATCCGTGGGTTGTATTCTTCTACGTGGTGGGGTGTGTGTCGTTATTCTGGCATTTACTCCACGGATTTGCCAGTGCTTTTCAAACACTTGGCCTCAATCATTTAAAATATAATGGTATCATTTCATTTATAGGTACTGCTTTTTCCATCATTGTTCCTTTTCTTTTTGCATTGATGCCCATTGCAGTTTATTTAAAATGGATTAATTAATTCGATAACTATACTATAAGACAGCATTGCACTATGAAGTTTGAATCTAAAACTCCTGAAGGGCCGCTGGCCGAAAAGTGGACGAAGCATAAGTTTAATTTGAAACTGGTGAATCCCGCCAATAAACGAAAGTATGAGGTGATTGTGGTGGGAACCGGACTGGCCGGAGCATCGGCCGCAGCTTCATTGGCCGAGTTGGGCTACAATGTAAAGGCATTTTGTTTTCAGGATAGCCCACGCAGGGCACACAGCATTGCAGCACAAGGCGGGATCAACGCAGCCAAAAATTATCAAAACGATGGCGACAGTGTGTACCGCTTATTTTATGATACCATTAAAGGAGGAGACTATCGCTCACGCGAAGCAAATGTTTATCGTCTGGCCGAAGTAAGTGTTAATATCATTGACCAGTGCGTGGCGCAAGGTGTACCCTTTGCCCGGGAGTATGGCGGATTGCTGGCCAACCGATCATTTGGCGGGGCACAAGTGTCGCGTACATTTTATGCCCGCGGCCAAACCGGGCAGCAATTGCTATTGGGAGCCTACAGCGCACTGAACCGCCAGATTGCCAACGGCAAAGTGAAAATGTACACACGCACCGAGATGCTCGATGTGGTAGTAACCGATGGAAAGGCACGCGGCATCATCACCCGTGACCTGGTTACAGGAAAAATAGAAGCACACAGTGCTCACGCTGTTCTGCTATGCACCGGGGGATATGGAAATGTATTTTATCTCTCCACAAACGCAAAAGGATCAAACGTAACGGCAGCCTGGAGGGCACACAAAAAAGGGGCATTGTTTGCTAACCCATGTTTTACTCAAATACACCCCACCTGCATTCCGGTTTCGGGAGATCATCAGTCAAAACTGACACTGATGTCGGAGTCGCTCCGCAACGATGGCCGTGTGTGGGTGCCTAAAACAGCGCATAAAGGGCTGAAGGCCAAAGAAGCCGCTTCAATTCCGGAGTCAGATCGCGATTATTTTTTAGAAAGAAAATACCCCTCGTTCGGAAACCTGGTGCCGCGCGATGTAGCCTCGCGCAATGGTAAGATGATGTGTGATGAAGGACGCGGAGTGGGAGCTACCGGTCTGGCGGTATTTCTCGATTTTGCCGATGCTATTAAACGAGTTGGCCGCGATGTCATCTCTGCTAAGTACGGCAACCTCTTTGATATGTATAAACAAATCACAGGCGATGACCCCTACGAAATGCCGATGATGATTTTCCCGGCTGTGCATTACACGATGGGCGGCCTTTGGGTGGACTATAATTTAATGACTAGCGTTCCGGGGCTGTATGCCCTGGGCGAGGCCAACTACTCCGACCACGGGGCAAACCGTCTTGGTGCCAGTGCACTTATGCAGGGATTGGCCGATGGCTATTTTGTAATTCCCTATACGATTGGTGATTATTTGGCCCACCTTGGGTGGAATGATAAGGTTGGGACAGACCACCCGGCATTCAAAGAAGCCATTGACGGTGTGAATGCAAAAATCAGCAAGCTCCTTTCCATCAAAGGAAAGAAAACAGTAGATGAACTGCACCGCGAGTTAGGGCTCACCTTGTGGGAACACTGCGGCATGTCGCGCAACGAAGAAGGTTTGAAGGCAGCCAAGAAAAAAATCCAGGAACTTCGGGCCGATTTTTGGCAAAATGTAAATGTACTCGGAGGCTCCAATGAATTGAATATGGAACTTGAAAAAGCAGGCCGTGTGGCCGACTTTATGGAACTTGGCGAATTGATGGTAGATGATGCATTGAACCGTAAAGAATCATGTGGCTGCCACTTCCGCGAAGAATCACAAACACCCGAAGGCGAAGCCTTGCGCATTGACAGTGATTATGCTTTTTCTTCGGCATGGGAATACAAAGGTGAAAACCAACCGGAAGAATTGCATAAAGAAGAATTGCATTTTGAAAACGTGAAACTCACACAACGCAGTTATAAATAAACCAAAAAACTGTACCGATCATGAAGATCACATTGAAAGTCTGGAGACAGAAAAACAGAACTACCAAGGGTGAATTTAAAACCTACCAGCACGAACACGTTTCGCCCGATATGTCATTTCTTGAAATGATGGATGTGCTGAATACCGAACTTATAAAAAAGGGAGAAGAGCCTATCCATTTTGACCATGACTGTCGCGAAGGCATTTGCGGTATGTGCAGCATGTATATCAATGGCCACCCGCACGGGCCTTTACAAACTACCACATGCCAGCTTCACATGCGCACATTTAAAGATGGTGAGACCATTACCGTTGAGCCATGGCGAGCCCAGGCATTCCCGGTTATTAAAGATCTGGTAGTTGACCGGAGTGCATTTGATCGCATCCAGCAAGCAGGAGGATATGTAAGCGTAAATACAGGAGGGGTACCCGATGCCAACGAAATTCCGATTTCAAAAAACATAGCCGATGAGGCATTTGATTCTGCTGCCTGTATCGGATGTGGAGCCTGTGTGGCAGCATGTAAAAATTCTTCTGCCATGTTGTTTGTAAGTGCCAAAGTATCGCAATTTGCCTTGTTGCCACAAGGGCATGCCGAGCGGAAGGAACGTGCCGAGAAAATGGTGGCACAAATGGATGCCGAAGGCTTCGGAAATTGCAGTAATACAAAGGCGTGCGAGGCTGAGTGTCCCAAAGCAATTTCAGTTTCCAATATTGCCCGACTCAACCGCGAGTATTTTTCGGCCATGGTTAGCAGCTATAAAGTAACGGTAGGGGGAGGGGAATAATTTTTCTTATGCTCTTTGATGATTAGGTAATTTCAGGTCATTAATATGTGGCGAAGAAGTTCGCCCAGAAACGCCTGAAAAATATAAGGCTAATAACTCTTGTTCAAAGTAAATTTTATACGGATGAACAGGAGTTATTTATTTACAGAATGTTTTCTCTTAAGCCACAGTCTTTTATTTTACCTGTTTGATGAATTCATGCACAACAAGATGCTGCAGAAACAGGCATAACACATACGGCTACAAGTATTGTTAACAATAAAAAATTCTACCCCTTGAATTTATTTTCAGTTCCTTTTTTTACGATGTCTGGTTAAATGAAAATAAACAAACTACCCTGCGTGCGTATGCTGACTATTTTCTTGCTGACTACGCAAAAAGGTACTTCCGCTACTGGGGTGTAATTAACCCCTCTGATGGATTATAGCCTGGTTTTCTTCCCGGAAGCAACGGTAATGCCTTTCCCATGTAGGGCTTCGGGAACGTGTTTTATGGTCAAGCCGGATACCTGGTGAAAAAAGAATTGCTTGGCAAACGAAACGGTATGTTAATGCCCTGTTTTCAATTACAAAGCGCAAAATTTAACCGGCTAAATGGCCGAAGAATGTGCATGACATAGGTGCGAACTGGCTTATTAAAGAGCACAATAGCAAGTTTACCTTAGACTACCGAAGCAGGCCCACATACAATGAAAATGGAACAACTTTGATGTCCGGTGCACGTAAAGCACAAATCACACTTCAATACCAGATTTACTTTTGATGACGATTTTCCCATTTCAAAAATAATCCTACCTTTGCGCTCCAAATTTTAGGATTTGGGGGTTATTGTCCCGTGGTGTAATGGCAACACTGCAGATTTTGATTCTGCCTTTCTAGGTTCGAGTCCTAGCGGGACAACCAGTTTAAACCCGCGTGTGCGGGTTTTTAGTTTAGCAATATGGCTGTAAAGATTTTTTCAGGAAGCGCAACCACTTACTTGGCAGAAAAGATTGCCTATGCGTATGGCGAACCTTTGGGCAAAGTAAACTACCAGCACTTCAGCGATGGAGAAATGTCGCCCTATATATCTGAATCGGTGCGTGGTCATGATGTCTTTTTAGTTCAGTCCACTTTTGCACCAGCTGATAATTTTCTTGAACTCATGCTCATGATTGATGCAGCCCGCAGAGCAAGTGCTGAAAATGTAAATGTCATTATTCCTTATTTTGGCTATGCACGTCAAGACCGTAAAGACAAACCCAGGGTAGCGATTGCGGCTAAACTTATTGCTAACCTGATTTCTGCAGCCGGTGCCGACCGTATTATGACTTGCGATTTACACGCTGACCAGATACAAGGCTTCTTTGATATTCCGGTGGATCACCTTGACGGGAATTTTATTTTTGTTCCGTATTTAAAATCATTAAAACTCCCTGATATCATGTTTGCTTCACCTGATGTGGGTGGAATTAAACGAGCCAGAAGTTTTGCTAAATTTTTTGATGCCGAATTAGCGGTTTGTGATAAGCACCGAAAGGAAGCCAACAAAATTGAAAGTATGAGGTTGATTGGCGAAGTAGAAGGCAAAGACGTGATATTGGTAGATGACTTAGTAGATACAGCCGGTACCATCTGCAAAGCAGCATCGCTGTTGAAAGAAAAGGGAGCAAAATCTGTTCGTGCGGTGTGTACACATCCGGTCCTTTCGGGTAAAGCATACGAGAATATCAATCATTCCGAGTTGGAAGAAATAGTGGTAACCGATACCATTCCTTTGCGAGGCGAGTCATCAAAAATAAAAGTATTGACCGTTTCTGATTTGTTTGCCAAAGCCATCCGGAAAATTCACGACCACGAATCCATCAGCTCACTTTTTATAAGACTTTAAATTACAGACTACGTTTATTATTAACCATTAACTAAATAACTATTATGAAAACTATTGAGATTATAGGGTATAAAAGAGCAAATCTCGGTAAGAGCGATTCTCAAAAAGTTCGCGACTACGGACATGTGCCATGTGTATTGTATGGCGGTGGGCAACAAGTGCACTTCCATTCACCGGTGATTTTATTTCGCGATCTGGTGTACACCAACGAAGCACACTTTGTGCACCTGAACATTGAAGGAGAAGAATGCCAGGCCATTATGCAGGAAGTGCAGTTTCACCCGGTGAGCGAAATTATTCTACACGTGGATTTTTTGCGTATCAGTGAAGAACGTAAAATCAAAATGCAAATCCCTATTCGGTTAACCGGTCAGCCAAAAGGTGTTGAAAAAGGCGGGTTACTTGTTAGGAAACGTGCGGCATTGAAAGTGCTGGCATTTCCAAAAGACATGCCTGATCATATTGATATTAACTGCACAGATTTGGATTTTCACCATGCTATCAAAGTGGGTGATGTAAAGGTTCAGAATCTGGAATTTTTAGATCCCAAGCAAGCAGCTATTGCATCGGTAGAGGTGCCTCGCGCTGCTAAACTGGTAGAAGAAGTTGCGGCAGCCGCCACACCGGCTGAAGGCGCTGCTTCGGCTGCAGGTGCTACTCCGGCCGCGGGTGCTGCTCCGGCTGCGGATGCTAAAAAAGCAGAAGCTCCTAAGAAGGACGAAAAGAAAAAGTAAATTTCGTACCGACATAAACACAATCCCGTTAGTGATACTGACGGGATTTTTTTTTCTTCTTTTCCACACATACAGACAAGTCAATTATCTTTGATCGAAATGAAATACCTGATAGTTGGTTTGGGTAATCCGGGTGCTGCGTATGAACTCACCCGCCACAATATTGGTTTTTTGGTGCTTGACCGTGTGGCCGACACGCATAAAATTAATTTCAACACCGAAAGATTGGCTGATCGGGCAGAACTTAAATACAAAGGACGCTACCTGCATTTTATTAAGCCTAATACCTACATGAACCTAAGCGGAAAGGCCGTTGCCTATTGGTTGCAAGAATTAAAAATTGCAAAAGAAAATTTATTGATTGTTGTTGATGATATCGCCCTTCCGTTTGGAGCCCTGCGTATGCGAACCAAAGGAAGTTCAGCCGGGCACAATGGGTTGAAAAACATAGAAGCTACGCTTGGCAATCAAGACTACTCACGTCTGCGCTTTGGCATCGGAAATGATTTTGCCAAAGGTCAACAGGTGGATTTTGTACTTAGTAAATTTTCAAAACAAGAATTTGAACAACTTCCGGCCATGATGGATAATGCTGCCGATATGATTTATTCGTTTTGTACTATTGGCGCTGAGCGAACTATGAATTTTTTTAATAAATAAACACTACGCAGCCATCATCAGCCCAGCGTGACAACCCAATCATTTATTTTTCAGCAGGCTGAGTAGCTCTTCGGCACTTTTTTCTAAATCGGGTTTCTCTTTCAGGTAAGGTTTTAATCCTTCGCCCATGTAATTGGGTATCGTTTCGCCTTTCATTACTTTAGTTTGTATGTCGGTAAGTAAATCAAGTACATCTTTTTTACCGACAAAATTTTCTTTCTGTACTTTTTCAATAAACTGTTTGACAGCCAAAACCTTGTCGGTGCTGATCTCAACAGTCTTGGGCTGACCGTTCAGATTTTTAGTTTTAACGTCTAAACAAGTGTTGTACAGATCAACGATACGGTTCAGATCGTGTTTTGAAAAATCACCTTTTTGAAAATGATCTTTTATATCGGGGCAATCTCCTAAAAAATTTGACAGTATTTTTTTAAACGACAAGTTGGGCACTTCTACACCCTGGCCATCTCGTTTTAAAAGGTATTGCCCACTCCATGACGAATTGCTCTGGCCTTCCGGGTTGAAGGCAAGCAGGCTGAGGTAGCCATCTTTCACAATTTTCATCATGCGTATGCTGTTTTCATAACGCACGGCCCTGTATAAATCCTGGTTCATTCTCAGTGATCGGACTTGTGTAGATTGAAAGATCGTCTTTTTACCATGACTGGTTATTTGTACGCGATCGATTTTATCAAAGGATAAAATTTTAGCCTCACCCGTGAGTGTATCGCCCTTGAATGGAACGACAAAGTCAGCCTGGGCCCGAACAATCAGGCATGAAACCATATTGAGCAGAATAAATGTGTATTTCATTTTATAAGAATTAACCGGTGCAATTTATGATATCTTTTAACATAGTATTAGCAAAAAACGAATACAAAAACTTTTGTTAAGAACTTTGGCTTATCGTTTTGTTTGGTATTGACAATCAATTTTTTTCCCGTAGATTTTCGAATTAATAATTCTCTATGCAGCGGATGAGATGGGTGCTGGGTGTCGTGTTGATTGCCTCTAATCTTTTTGCTCAGGAAAAAGTGGTGAGTGCAACTAATCCACCTTCGTTAAAATGGTATCAAGTTAACACCTCACATTTTCGCATACTTTACCCTAAAGGGTTTGATGGGCAGGCACAGCGCATGGCCAACACTCTTGAAAGCATACGCGAACCGGAATCAAAAACCATTGGTTCTTTACCCAAAAAAATTTCTGTCATCTTACAAAATCAGTCATCCATCTCCAATGCATTTGTCACCATGACACCCCGAAGGGCTGAGTTTTATGCTATGCCCACTCAGAACTATAATTTTAGCGGTAACAATGATTGGCTGAATATGCTGGCCACACATGAATATCGCCACATTGCTCAGTTTCAGCATGCCAGGCGGGGGTTTAGCAAATTGTTGGGTTATGCTTTTGGATACAATGTATTTGCCGGGCTAACGTATGTGGCGGCACCACAATGGTTTTGGGAAGGCGATGCGGTAGCTACAGAAACCGCATTTACTCAGTCAGGTCGCGGGCGTATTCCTAACTTCGATTTACTGATGCGCACCAACCTTCAGGAAGGCAGGGTCTTTAATTATCACAAACAGTATTTAGAATCGTACAAAAATAAAATTCCTAATTGGTACGTGCTGGGCTATCACATGGTTTCTTACCTGAGAAAGAAAACTAATGACCCGCAAATATGGGATAAGGTTACAGCTCGCTCATGGAGTGTGCCATTTATCCCTTTCCGGTTTTCGTCTGCATTAAAAAAAGAAACCGGCCTGACCGTGACTGCACTTTACCGCGAGATGGCAGCCGACTTGCAAAAACAATACAAAGCGCAACAAGACACGCTGAAGCTGACTTCTTTTGAAACCGTGAACCATCGCACCAGCGAAGCATACACTGATTTTTTATACCCGCATGAGTTGGAAGATGGAAGTGTGGTTGCCAGGAGGGTGGGCATTGGCGACATTGAAAAATTAGTTGTGTTTAAAAACGGAACAGAACAAAGTAAATACACCCAAGGGATTATTAATGAATCGGGAATGCAGACTGCTACCAACAGCCGGGTGGTATGGAATGAATTTCGCTATGACCCGCGATGGCAGGTGAAGAATTTTTCAGTAGTGGTAGGCTATGATTTGGTAAGCAGGCAAAAAACTGTACTTGGTGTAAAATCGCGGTATGCCTCAGCAGCAATTTCACCCAACGGATATCAGGTGGCTACCATAGAAACAACCACCGAGTACCAAACGCATTTGGTAATACTCGATTATTTTAGCGGCCGAGTTTTAAAAACATTTGATAACCCCAACAATGATTTTATCTCAATGCCACGCTTTACAACTGATGGAAAGAATATTGTTGCCCTGCTTACCAATACAAAAGGAAAAGCCATGGTTCAATTTAATGTGGCATCAGGAGGGATGAAACCACTTACAGATTTTTCAAACGAAAATATCGGGCATCCTGTGCCTTTTGGAAAATACATTATATATAATTCACCCATTAGTGGAATTGACAACATCTACGCACTAGATACGTTGTCGGGCGAGCGATACCAGATCACGTGTAGCAAATATGGTTCGTACAACCCATCAATATCACGCGATGGAAAATGGATTTATTACAACGAACAAGGGCGAAATGGAATGGATATTGCTAAAATTCCGGTTGATCCAAATTCCTGGAGGCCTTGGAAGTGGTTTGTTCAACCCGGCAACACCTTTAAACATTTGGTAGAACAAGAAGGAGAGCCATCTGTATTAAACAACATTCCTCAAACCCAGTATGACACCAAAAGATATTACCGATGGAAGGGTTTAATCAATCCATACAGTTGGGGAGGTACCGTTAGCACTTCGCTTACATCTGCATTTGTAGGAATTTCTTCACAAGATTTATTAAGTACCACATTGTTAAGTGCCGGTTATGTTTATAACAAAACCGAGCGTGCCGGTTCATGGCTGGCTACAGTGAGTTACCAGGGATGGTTTCCAATCATTGACGTGTCGGCAAGTGTAGCCAACCGTAACGTAAACCAGGGAGACATCACAACGGTTACACAAACGGGAACCCCGGGCAACTACACATCTACAGTACAAGATAAAAACCTGAATTTTAAGTGGCAAGAGAATACTATAGAGGCAGGCTTGCGGGTTCCCCTGATTACCACCACTTCAAAATATTATGGCAATGTTACGGTGGGTAATTCTATAGGCATAACACAAGTAACGAATTTTAGAAATTCGATTACTACAGCCCCTGACCGGATTTTCCCGGCTTACATTAGAAATGATACGGTGTATGGTTTTTATTCCTTCTTTAACAGGGTAGGTAATGGAAACGTGGTATTTAATAATTTTTCTATTTCCGGTTACCGATTGCTTAAGCAAAGCCCTCGTGATATTAACAGCAAATGGGGGCAGGAATTTTTCTTGAATGCATACAATACACCATACGGAGGAGATTACAGTGGTTCTCAGTTTTCATTTTATGGTGTATTGTTTTTTCCGGGATTGTTTAAGCATCATTCGCTGTGGGGCTATTGGGGCTACCAACATACACTACTAAGCAATGTGTATCGCGATGCAACCCGAAAAGGCATTGCCGACAATCATAATTATGTTTTTCAAAATGGAGTGCCAGCACCGCGCGGACTAACTATTTCAAGGTTTTCTGATTTTTATTCGATGTCAGCAAACTATACACTGCCCGTGTGGTATCCTGATATTGCGGTGGGGCCTTTGCTTAACATTCAGCGGATGCGGGTCAATGGATTTTTAGATTATGGCTTCGGGCAAGGCAGTATCAATAATCCCACAACTACACAAGCCTACACATCCACCGGAGTAGAAGTGAAATTCGATATTAACGTAATGCGGTTGCTGCCTCAACTGGATGTGGGCTTTCGCTATTCTATGGGCATCCAGCCGGCTACCACTTTATTTGAGGTGCTGATTGGAACAATCAATTTTTGATCGGTATAACCTTCAACTTCCGATTTCAATTGTCAAATTTCGCCTTTCACATTCCTTTAAAATCAGTTATTTTTGAACCTTGCAAAGTATCTAAAACCGTAAATCGTAATTCACAAATCGTAAATACAAAATGGCTGAGATAGTACGCATGCCCAAGATGAGCGACACCATGACGGAAGGGGTGATTGCCAAGTGGCACAAAAAAGTAGGAGACACGGTAAAATCGGGCGAATTGATGGCCGAAATTGAAACCGATAAAGCCACCATGGACTATGAGTCATTCAACTCAGGCACTGTTCTGTACTTGGGGGCAAAAGAAAAAGAAGCGGTACAAATCAATGCGGTGCTGGCCATTGTAGGCAAACCAGGCGAAGATTACTCTGCCCTTCTTGCCGGAGCACAAACTACGGCTTCGTCCGGAGGAAAAACAGAAACAAAAACTGACCCTGTGGTGGCTGTTGCAGAAGTTCCATCCATTGACACCTCAGCAATTAAAGCCCAACTGGTGTTAATGCCCAAGATGAGCGACACCATGACGGAAGGGGTGATTGCCAAATGGCACAAAAAAGTGGGTGACACCGTGAAGTCGGGCGAGTTGATGGCTGAAATTGAGACCGACAAAGCCACCATGGATTACGAGTCATTCAATACAGGCACCATTCTATACCTTGGTGCGAAAGAAAAAGAGGCTGTAAAAATCAATGATGTATTGGCCATCATTGGAGAAAAAAATGCCGATTGGCAAACGTTGTTAAAAGCACATCAGGCTAAATCATCCGGTGGAAGTAAACCGGTACCGGTTGCATCGGCCTCAACCGCCTCCTCGGCAAGTGTTCAGGTATCGAGCAATGGATCGTCTTCATCAAACGGAAGATTAAAAGCATCTCCGTTAGCTAAAAAAATTGCCAAAGATTTGGGATATGATATTAACAAAATTAGTGGCACCGGAGATCACGGGCGCATTACCAAG
Organism: Bacteroidota bacterium; assembly: GCA_018266435.1. GTDB lineage: Bacteria > Bacteroidota > Bacteroidia > Cytophagales > Cyclobacteriaceae > ELB16-189. The sequence goes on from JAFEAL010000004.1 coordinate 127,725, forward strand.
CATGATGTAGAGAACTATAAACCTTCAGCAGCTTCTTCATTGACAGAAAAAATCACTGCATCCGTAGTACTTCCGCAAGTAGTAGGGCAGGAGAGTTATGAAGAGGTAGCCGTTTCTCAGATGCGTAAGACCATTGCCAAACGTTTGGCTGAGAGTAAGTTCAGCGCTCCTCATTTTTACCTTACCATGGAGATTAACATGGATAAAGCTGTGGAGGCGCGCAAGAGCATGAATGAAATTGCCCCGGTAAAAATTTCATTCAATGACATGGTTATTAAAGCTGTGGCAGCCGCCCTGCGTCAGCATCCCGATGTAAACGTGAGTTGGCTGGGTGATAAGATCAGAAAAAACCACCACGTGCACATTGGTGTGGCGGTGGCTGTGAAAGACGGGCTGCTTGTGCCGGTAGTTCGTTTTGCTGATAATAAGTCGCTTTCACACATTGCATTGGAAGTAAAAGACCTTGCGCAAAAAGCACACGATAAAAAACTTCAACCGACTGATTGGGAGGGGAGCACATTTACTATTTCCAATCTAGGCATGTTTGGTATTGAAGAATTTACGGCAATTATCAACCCGCCAGATGCGTGCATTCTGGCCGTGGGCGGAATAAAAGAAACGGCCATTGTGAAGAACGGGCAACTTGCCGTAGGCAATATTATGAAAGTAACCATGTCGTGCGATCATCGTGCGGTAGATGGTGCCGTAGGCTCAGCATTCTTGAAAACCCTGAAAGGGTTGCTTGAAGATCCGGTTCGGATTTTAATTTAATAATGAAAGCAGACGTGCCTTCTGTGGCTCATCAACAGAAGTTCATCTCCCTTGATGAGTTTTTACGGCTACCCGATATGCTTCGGCCACAGGAAACCTGAAGGATATAAATCACCGGATCAAACGCTCACTATGACGTGCGTGGATGTGAATACTTCGTTGAAAACCGTTTTTTACTTTACAGCTTTAGATCATGAATAACTTAATTCACGCCACCACCATTCTTGCAATACACCACAATGGAGCCGTTGCCATAGGCGGTGACGGACAGGCCACCATGGGCAACACCATTGCCAAAAGCAATGTGAAAAAAATTCGCAGACTTCAGGATGGAAAAGTATTGACCGGGTTTGCCGGGTCAACTGCAGATGCGTTTACGTTACTCGACCGTTTTGATGAAAAGCTAAATGCGTACGGAGGCAACATGAAGCGCGCGGCCATAGAGTTGGCCAAAGACTGGCGCATGGATCGCTACCTGAGAAGGCTGGAAGCCATGCTCATTACGTGCAATAAAAACGAACTATTAATACTCTCGGGTACGGGCGATGTAATTGAACCCGACCATCAGGTAGCGGCAATCGGCTCTGGAGCCATGTATGCGCAGTCGGCAGCATTAGCATTGAAGAAACATGCTCCGCATTTATCGGCTGAAGAGATGGTGCGCGAGAGCCTGACGATTGCAGCTGATATTTGCATTTATACTAATCACAATTTAGTGATTGAGAGAATAGGTTAATTTATTTTCTTACCCTCCATCCATGCTCCGTTTTGCCTGAGTTTCAGATTGATTATTTTTCCTTTCTTATCTCGGCTGAATAAAATGGAAACCGGTACAACTTTCAGGTAAAACCGATCGGTAGAATCGGAATGCATGGTAAACTGAGGTTGGCCGGTTGCCTGACCAAGCAAACTGGTTCCTTCGGTTTTTACCGTAATTTTAAATTGCGGGCTGATTTCATAAATGCCGTCATACTCTTTCAATTTAGCAGCATCTATTGTAATTGGTGTTTTTATTTTTTTTAACGGATAGCTGTTGTTCAGCCAATGAAAACCCAAATCATCTGCCCCGATAGTAGAGTTGGTGAGGATGACAATGGCCCGTTTGGTTTTTGGGTCGAATCCAATAAATGAACGGAACCCGCCCGTGCCGCCATTGTGCCAAATGTACTGGTGATCTTTGATGTGCCAGCCCATAGCAATTTGTATGGAGGCACCGATGGCATCAGCCACCTCTGCGTGAGCCTGTTGAAATGCCAAGCTCAATTTATCAGGGTTATCTGAAAGTTGCGCTATTGCATATTTCATCATGTCTTCAGCATTGGATACAATCCCTCCGGCTCCCACCATTACACTTTGATCTGTCCAAGTCCAGGATTCTACTGGTTTAGAGTCGTTGTAACCGGTGGCAAATAAATTATTGAATTTTCGTTCACCACTGATAAATGTTTGCTCCATGCCCAGTGGGGTGAGAATGATTTCCTGAATCAGTTTGGAGTAAGTTGTTTTCATTTGGTTGGCCAGAATAAAACCCAGCAAACCCATTCCCAGGTTTGAGTATTCATATTGTTTTCCGGGGTCAGTGCTGAGTTCACATTTATTGAGAAAAGCGGCCAGTTCTTTTGAGGTGTAGTCGATGTAGGGATTATTAGGATTAGCCGGGGCGAAATTGCTCGGCATTCGCGGCAAACCAGATTGAGCCGAGGCGAGATGAAGCAAGGTAATTTGTTTTCCGTTGCGATCGGGCAGCGTGATGGTTGAGGGTAAATAATTTTGTGCGGGGTCGTTGAGTTTCAGAATTTTCTCATTAACCAGGTAGGACAATACTGAGGTGGTGAATGTTTTTGTAATGGAACCAATTTCAAAAAATGTTTTTGAAGAAACGGCTTCATGGGCAGCTACATTAGATTGACCAAATGCATAATAAGAAGTTTTTCCGTTTTCATAAATACCAACCGAGATACCGGGTGTTTCTTCGGTATCAACTCTTGTCTTACACAAGGTTTCAAAATCCTGACCTTTAACCAGGTACGTTGTTAGGCAAATTGAAAATGCAAAAAGGTATTTCATTCTTTTGGGGTTAAGCCAGCAACGGGTTCGTTAGGCGGGGTTTCATCTCCGAGTAACACAACCATCGGTTTAAACGAGGTGGAGTAACCCAACAGGATTTTCAAAATACCCACAGCCGGCACGGCCAAAATCATTCCGGCTATACCCCAGATTTTTCCGGCCAGCAATAAAGCAATCACTGCAGCCAGCGCATTGATACTGATGCGTGACCCGGTAATCTTAGGAGTAATAAAATTACCTTCCATAAACTGAACCAAGCCGTGAACACCCACTACACCCACGGCATACCAGGCTGAGTCTTTGGTAACCAGGGCCAGTAATGTGGGCAGTGTAGCTCCAATGGTGATGCCCACGTAGGGAATCATGGTGAGCGTGCCCGAGAGAAATCCGAAGAAGATGGCATGGTCAATACCCAAAACCAATAATCCAATGCTGTTCAGTGCTCCGGCAATAAAAACCACAATGGCTAAACCGGAAATATATCCTCTTACTACTTGCTGAATTTCATTTTTCCACTGAAGGGTATTGTTAGGCCTGAGTTCAAGCAAAAAACGGTTGAAACGATCACGATAATACAGGAAAAGAAAAATGTAAATAGGTATCTGAATGAAAAAATAAATCAGGTACGATGTAGAGAGTAGTAACTCTGAAGCATAGGTTGATAGGTTTTTGATTACTTCCTTTACATATTGTACTTGCTCTTCTGTGGTGATATTAAACTGTTGACTGAGTGATTCGTTAACGTGGGTAATCAGCCTGTAAAATTTTTCTTCTATTCCCGGAAGGCTTTGAACCAAACTCGTAAGCTGTGAAATGACGAACCAACTGATAATGGCTACTGTCAATAGAGCAATCAGCAAGACAATGATAATCGAAAAAATACGTCCGATTTTTTTTTCTAACCGTTTGGCGATCGGCAAAAGAACAACGGAGAACAAGGCGGCAAAAACGATGGGTACTAAAATATCTTTGGTGAGAATCAGGGCAGCAATAACAATAGTTAATACCACCAGTAATTTAAAGGCACGGTCGAGGGTTGGTGAGTAGGTTGATTGATCCATAAGAGGAAAGATTATGAATTTTCTATTGCTTTCAAAATGACGCTACAGGCTTTATGAATTTCTTCTTTGGTAATAGTCAGGGGAGGAGCGATTCGGAAACTGTAGGGATGAGATAGGAACCAATACCCGATCACGCCATGATCTTTGCAATAATTCACAATCCGGCTTACGCGCTCGCTGCTATCAAAGTCAATGGCAAACATCAACCCTATTCTGCGTAATTCTTTTATGTTAGAATGTTGCAACAATTTTTCGATCAACTGCCCTTTCGCTTCGACTTGTTCTAAAATTTTTTCTTCTTCTATTGCCTGAAGTGTGGCCAGTGCGGAAGCACAACACACCGGGTTTCCGCCAAAGGTGGTGATGTGGCCCAGAATAGGGTCATGGCTTAGCAAACTCATTTTTTTATTACTCGAAATAAATGCTGCAATGGGCAACCCACCGCCAAAAGCTTTACCCAGGGTGAGTATGTCGGGCACAATTCCAAATCGCTCAAAGGCAAACAATGTTCCGGTACGCCCCATGCCGCATTGAATTTCATCGAGGATCAACTGGGTTCCGGTTTCATCGCATTTTTTTCGTACAGCCTGCAGGTATTTTTTTTCAGGGATACGTACGCCCGCATCGCCCTGAATGGTTTCCATGATTACGCAAGCAACAGATTCTGTGATTTTATTCAGCTCTTGTTCATTGTTGTATTCAATAAACTCAACATTGGGCAGTAATGGACGGAAGGTACGTTTCTTTAGTTCATTGTCTGACACACTCAACGCTCCGTGTGTGTTTCCATGGTATGATTTTTTACAGGAAATGATTTTAATGCGGCCGGTAATCCGTTTGGCCAGTTTAAGTGCAGCCTCATTAGCTTCTGCTCCAGAGTTGACGAAATACGAGCAATTCAGTTGGGGGGGTAAGAGTTCTGAAAGTTTTTTTGCCAGTAAATTTGATGGAGCTTGAATGAACTCACCGTACACCATCACGTGCAGGTGCTTATCCACCTGATCTTTTATGGCCTTCACCACGTATGGATGCCGATGCCCGAGATTGGATACACCAATTCCTGAAATCATATCCATGTATTTCTTTTCGTCCGGACCAAAGAGGTAAATTCCTTCAGCCCGCTCAATGGGAATCAGAAATGGAAATGGGGAAGTTGGGGCCAGATGATTTAAAAAGACAGATTCGCTGAATTCCATAGAGCAAATCTACGCAGTGGATTGAACTGTTAAAAACAAGTTAAAACAGAGGCTGGCTAATTTATTTATAAAGCAGTACCTTTTTTTGTAACCTATTGAGTGTTCACCTACCCTAAATGAATGGTAGCAATAGAAAAGCTAAAAATGATGACGATCAATAAAGACCAATTATTGAACAAAATCATAAAAAAGGCAGTTATCCAAGTGTATATCCAATAATTAAAAACAAACAAGTGGTGATCACTACCGTAAATACCAAGTGACATGAGTTTATTCGAAAAACTTTCTGAAACAGAAATAATCCAACGAATTTTAAAAGGTGAAAAAGAACTTTTTGAAATTATTGTCAGGCGATACAACCCTTATTTATACAAAGTAGGCCGGTCATACAACTACAACCACGAAGACACTCAGGATTTAATGCAGGATACTTTTGTAGATACCTATAAATGTTTGCCGCAGTTTGAAGGACGATCAGGTTTTAAAACCTGGATCATACGCATCATGATGAATAATTGTTTTCGAAGAAAAACTAAGGCGTACTTTAAAAACGAAATTATGCAAGACGAGATAAACGAGCAGGTAATCCCTATGTTCTCTCAAAATCATCAAAGCACCGATACAATACTTCATGCCCGCGAGTTGGGTACCATCATAGAAGAGGCCCTCAGTAAAATTCCTTTCGACTACCGGATGGTTTTTTCGTTGCGCGAAATGAATGAAATGAATCTGGCCGAGACAGCCGATCTGCTTAATATCAGCGAGGCCAACGTAAAAGTAAGGTTAAGCCGTGCCAAAATGATGTTGCGCAGTGAAATCGAAAAATCCTATTCCAGCAAAGAACTGTACGAGTTTAATTTAATCTATTGTAACACCATGGTAGAGAAGGTAATGAAAAAAATAAATGAACTATGAATGCATTGCGTGAGATAGTAAACATTGATTTGGGTAACCCCGCTATTGACACACCTCTGCGCAGTGATGCATTTGAATTGACAGACGGTGAAAAAATAGAAAAAATTCAATATCATTTTTCTGAAATCATGCACACCCTGGGTCTAGATCTCAGCGATGACAGTTTGAATGGAACACCCAAGCGAGTAGCCAAAATGTTTGTCAATGAAATGTTCAGCGGGCTAAATCCGCTAAACAAACCCTTGATCAGTCTTTTTGAAAATAATTATGGCTATAACAAAATGCTGGTAGAGAAAGGCATTACCTTGTATTCCAATTGCGAACATCATTTTGTGCCGATCATAGGCAAGGCGCACGTAGCCTATATTCCCGGAAGCAAGGTTATCGGGTTGTCAAAAATTAACCGGTTGGTACAGTATTACGCCAAGCGCCCGCAAGTGCAGGAACGGCTGACTGTACAGATAGCAAGTGCACTAAAAGACATTTTGCAACATGATGATGTAGCGGTGGTGATTGAAGCAGACCATTTATGTGTAGCTGCCAGAGGAATTAAAGATACCCATAGCAACACGCTAACCGCAAACTACTCGGGGCAGTTTGAGAAGGAGGCTGTGAAACAGGAATTTTTATCATACATTAACCATAAATAGCCCGTTATGGAACAGATCGCTAAAGTTTTTTCTATTGAAAAACTTACACATGATGTATTGCGGATAACCGCAGAAAAACCGGCAAATCTTACTTACCTTCCCGGCCAGGCAGTTGACATTTCCATTAACAAACCGGGCTGGGAAAAAGAGCTAAGGGCCTTCACATTTACTTCACTGCCCCAAGACGATCACATTGAATTTTCAATTAAAACTTATCCTTTGCATAAAGGAGTGACTAACCAATTACTTTCCCTAACGAAAGGAGATGAGTTAATTGTTGGTGGTGTTTTTGGAGACATTGCCTACAAAGGCGAAGGAATTTTCATAGCCGGAGGAGCGGGGATCACTCCCTTTCTTGCCATATTAAAACAACTTGAAAAAGAAAACAAAATAGGACAAAACAAACTTTTGTTTGCCAATAAAACTAAAGCTGACATTATCTGCGAAGACAGGTTGAGCAGACTTTTGGGAAAGAATTTTGTCAATATTCTTTCAGATGAAAAGCAGGAAGGATATGAACACGGGTTTATTTCGACTGACTTGATCAGGAAACTTATCAGCAAAGACACCAATTATTTCTATCTCTGCGGCCCGCCACCCATGATGCAGGCGGTAGAAAAACAGTTATCAGAATTGGGGGTAGCGGAAGGTTCTATTGTAAAAGAAGCATTTTAGCTTGCCGGCCGCTGTACTAATAGCCCAGTGCCTTTGAAATGGCAATGCCGATGATAATTAAGATTACTAAGACTACTACTTGGCGGATACGGGCTTTAATACTGGCATTTGAAATCATCTTCATGGGCTCCATCACTAAAAATTTATATTGCAAAGATAGGGTGGCAGGCATAAAGAAATAAGTAAAAACAAGTATGAAACATACATCGGTAACGTAACTAAAGAAAGGCAGGTGCCGGCCGTATTAATGGCAGGATGATAGCTTTAGAGGTTATGAAGTTTAAGAAAATCGTCTACTTCTTTTTTTACATCTTGAATGGAATTTTCATCGTATCGCTCAGTAGCAATGGATTTAAACAAGTCGCCTACAAGGCCCTGATCAAACCCCAACTTCTCAGCATACCAAGAGGCTACTTCCAGTTCAATGTCTTCAACCACCCGGTCGAGATAAATCATGTACACCAAATGATAAAGAGCTGCCAAACGAGATGATTTCTGAGAGGGAATATCAGAGGCTACTTTTTCTAAGTTTTTAAGGTCATCAATATCTACTCCTAATTGTATACCCCATTTAACGAGGCAGCGGATGTATCGGCCATTTACTTTTTCTTCTTGGGTAATGACAGCTAAAAGATGGAAGAAGCTTTTTTTTACGTCTTCTAGGTTGGTTGGGGAACTCTCTTTCATTGATTAAATGTAGGTAATCCGAGGCATTTTAAAAACAAAAGAGGCGCTTGTTAAACGCCTCTTTGTAAATACTTTATTAGTCTATTTGACTTTGGCCAATTCGTGCACCATGTCAATTAATTTGTTTGAGTAGCCCCATTCGTTGTCGTACCACGAAACCACTTTTACAAAATGTTCATTCAGCGCAATACCTGCTTTGGCATCAAAAATAGAGGTGCGTTCATCTCCCAAAAAATCCTGTGATACCACATCCTCTTCGGTATAACCTAAAATGCCTTTCAGGTCACCTTCTGAGGCTTCTTTCATGGCAGATTTGATTTGCTCGTAGGATGTAGGCTTGGCCAATTTTACAGTTAGGTCAACTACACTAACATCGGCTACTGGCACACGAAATGACATACCTGTGAGTTTACCTTTCAGTTCGGGCAGTACCAGGCCCACAGCTTTAGCTGCTCCGGTTGATGAAGGAATGATATTGGAGTAACCACCCCGGCCACCTCGCCAGTCTTTGGCTGAGGGGGCATCAACTGTTTTTTGAGTAGCTGTAACGGCATGAACGGTGCTCATCAGCCCTTCTACAATTCCAAATTTATCATTCAATACTTTAGCAATAGGCGCCAGGCAGTTAGTGGTGCACGAAGCATTAGAGATGATGGTGTGTTGCGGGGTGAGTTTTTTGTGGTTTACACCCATTACAAAAGTAGGGGTATCATCTTTTGCCGGTGCAGACATAATTACTTTTTTAGCTCCTGCGGCTATGTGCTTTTGCGCATCCGCTTGAGTTAGGAAAAGACCGGTAGATTCAATGATAATCTCAGCGCCAACTTCGTTCCATTTTAAATTAGCAGGGTCTTTTTCGGCTGTGATTCGGATAGATTTTCCATTGACCACCAGATGTTTATCTTTTACGGTAACGGTTCCTTCAAATTTGCCATGCACAGAATCGTACTTTAACATGTAGGCCATGTATTCGGGGTCAACGAGGTCATTGATGCCTACAATTTCAATATCTTTTCGGTTGATAGCAGCCCGAAACGCCAGCCTGCCGATACGGCCAAATCCATTGATTCCAACTTTTATCATAATGAAACGGGTTTAAATTTTTCGTGGTCAAAAGTATAAGGATCAAACCCCAAAATCAAAAGAATTGTGCCAAAGAATAGAACTTTTTTAACGACTACGTTTGCAATTACAGCCTTGAGGTCTATCTTTGCGCCTCTTTTAAACAGACGGTCCGTTCGTCTAGGGGTTAGGACATCAGATTTTCATTCTGGTAACACGGGTTCGATTCCCGTACGGACTACAATATAGCGGAGGTAGCCAAAATTACTTTCGCTTTTTTATTGCCCTCGTCTCCTTAGTTGCCGCTCAGGCAACTAACCAGAACTGCTACCAGTGGCTAATTAAAAATATCCTAACCTGACACAAACTATCCTCAAAGACGGGATCGATGGGTAAGAAATCATTTCGTCTGTCTCCTCCCTGATTTTTTCAGAGATGATTTGTTTTGTTTCTTTACAATAATGAAAATCAGGTATGAAAAATAATTTAGTCAACCTGGCTCATGAAGCAGCCCGCAATTATTTTAATATAGAGGGAGCGGTGCGGCAGTTGCCCGGTGAACTGGATTATAACTTTAGCATTGAGGCGGCCACTCAGAAATATATTCTCAAGATCGCTAACCACAATGAGAAGCGATTGAACCTGGAACTGCAAAATGCGGTAATTAATCACCTGACAAAATCACAATTTGGTCTGACTTGCTCCCGGGTTTGCCTTTCTAAAAAGGGAAATGAGATTGAAGAGGTATTGATTAACAATGAGGTCAGGTTTGTCAGGTTACTTACATGGATTGAAGGCCGCGTGTTTGCTTTGGTTAACCCACATTCTCCGGCCTTGCTGGTTCACCTGGGCGAAATGTGTGGCAACCTTAGCCTGGCCCTGAAGGACTTTGATCACCCGGCAGCCCACCGGTTTATGAAGTGGGATCCCTCGCAGGCAGCGTGGGTGAAAGAACACTTGTTAAAATTTGATGGTGAGCGAAGGGAAACTGTGCAATATTTTTATTCCCTCTTTGAGAAAGAAGGAATGCCCTCATTTCCACGCTTGCGTAAAAGCGTAAACTACAACGATGCTAACGACTACAATGTATTGGTAAGCCATGATGTGAATGATCCACAAGTGCCGGGCGTGATTGATTTTGGCGATGTGGTTTATACGCATACTATCAATGAATTGGCAATTGCTGTTGCGTATGCCGCAATGGGCAAACCTAACCCGCTTGAGGCTGCCTGTCACATCATAAAGGGTTACCACTCTAAATTCTCTTTAACTGAAGATGAGATTGGTGTGTTATTCACGTTAGTCGGCACCCGGCTGCTGATCAGTGTAGTGTGCAGTGAGTTAAACCGGCTTGATTACCCGGAAAACACTTATCTCCAAATCAGTGACCGGCCCGCGTGGGATTTATTACACAAATGGAAAAAAATTTCCCCGGCATTTGCTCACTATTCATTTCGCCAGGTGTGTGGCCTGGAAGCCTGCCCGAAGTTTTTTCATTTTTCGCAATGGGCTAAAGAGAATTTCAAGAAGGTATCATCTCCTTGCGTTTCCGGATCGGCCTGGCTTGATCTTGGTGTGGGCAGTGCTGACCTGGGAACTATGAGCGAAGTATTGGATGATGACAAACTGCACAAACGGATTGTTGCTTGGGTGGACTCATACGGTGGCAAGGCATTTGGAAAATACAATGAAGCTCGCGCCATTTATGCCACGCCAGCGTATGAAACAGCACTTAATGACGGCTTAACCTGGCGTACGGTTCATATAGGTCTTGATTTTTTCTGCAATGCGGGGTCAGAAGTGAAGGCAGTGTACGATGGAATCATTCACAGTTTTGCTGACAATAAATCATATCGCGATTATGGCCCAACCATCATTCTTGAACATCGGATAGAGAATGAGCTCACCTTTTATACCCTTTATGGTCACCTGTCGCGGCAAAGCCTCACTTCAATTTCGGTTGGAAAAAAAATAAAAGTCGGTGAAACTATTGGCGCAGTTGGTGAAAGAAATGAAAACGGAAACTGGACGCCTCACCTGCATTTTCAAGTTATGCTGGATATGCTCGGCAAATCGGGCGACTTTCCTGGTGTGTGTACACCCGAGGAAACTGCCGTATGGAAAAGCATTTGTCCTGATCCTTCGCTGCTGCTCACGGGAGAAAATTCACCCGGTGATAGTTCGCTCACCAGAGATGAGATTGTAAGTTTTCGAAAGCAACACGTAGGCAAGAACCTGAGCATCTCGTACAAACAACCAATTAAAATGGTGCGCGGTGCGGGGCAGTATTTAATTGATGAGGCAGGCAAGCGTTACCTCGACACGGTGAATAATGTAGCTCATGTAGGCCATGAAAACGAAAGAGTGGTAGCGGCTGGCCAGCGACAGATGGCTGTACTCAACACCAATACTCGCTACCTGCACGAAAATCTTGTGAAGTTTGTGGAAGAGTTGCTCACCACTATGCCACCCGAATTAAACGTGGCGTTTGTGGTGAATTCCGGAAGCGAAGCCAATGAGCTGGCCATGCGACTGGCAAAAAACTATACCACCCAACGAGACATGATTGTGTCAGAGGTGGGCTATCATGGCAACACCAATGGATGCATAGATATCAGTTCTTATAAGTTTGACCGCAAGGGTGGCAAAGGCAAGCCCGATCACGTGCAGGTAGTTCCAATACCTGATGTGTACAGGGGAATTTACCGTGCCGAAGAAGGGAATGCCGGAAGTAAGTATGCACGCCATATAAAGCAGGCCATTGATAGCCTTCATGTATTGGGCAGAAAACCGGCTGCTCTCATTTTTGAATCGGTGATCAGTTGTGGCGGACAGGTAGAGTTGCCGCTCAACTTTTTAAAAGAAGCTTACGCCTACACACGTGCCGCGGGCGGTGTGTGCATTGCTGATGAAGTGCAGACGGGTTGTGGCCGGGCGGGCGATCACTTCTGGGCTTTTCAACAACATGGAGTTGTGCCGGATATTGTCACCATCGGCAAACCGATTGGCAATGGCCATCCGCTGGGCGTGGTGGTAACTACCCAGGCCATAGCCGATGCCTTTAAAAACGGGATGGAATACTTCAACACATTTGGTGGCAACCCGGTGTCGTGCGCCATTGGGCTCGAAGTGTTGCGCGTGGTACGCGAAAACGGCCTGCAACAAAATGCAAAAGTGGTTGGCGGTTACCTGAAGGAAGGCCTGCGTAACCTCATGAAAGATTTTGACATCATCGGTGATGTGCGTGGGCCGGGGCTTTTCATTGGCTTTGAATTGGTGAAAGATCGTGTGACGAAAGAGCCTGCCACAGAGAAAGCCAGCTACTTTGCCAACCGCATGCGCGACAAAGGTATTTTGATGAGCACCGATGGCCCTTATGAAAACGTGCTGAAGATTAAGCCTCCCATTATTTTTTCAAAAACAGATGCTGATTTTCTTTTGGAAAATATTCAGTTGGTATTGAAAGAAGATGTGATGAAAACAGGGTAGGTCATGAGTGCAGCAAAAAAAGCAACTCTGTTCAGAACCCTGGCCGTCACGCTCCTAATTCCGGTTTTGGCCTTGGCCCAGCAAGATCCGTGGCAGGATCACACCGTGTTCGGGATCAATAAAGAAGACGCGCACGCCACGTTGTTTCCTTATGAGAACCGTGAAGCAGCCATGGCAAACCGCCAGGAGCAATCGCTGTGGTATCAATCGCTCAATGGATTGTGGAAATTCAAACTTGCTGTTAAACCGGCCGACCGGCCCATTGATTTTTATAAAGATGGGTTTGATGTAAGCGCATGGAACGAAATTAAAGTTCCCTCCAACTGGGAAGTGGAAGGGTATGATCATCCGATTTACCTCGATGAAAAATATCCGTTCAGCACCCATTGGCCCGATGCCCCTCAGGATTATAATCCGGTAGGATCATATAAGCGTGAGTTTAGCTTGAATGATGCCTGGATTGACCGGGAAGTTTTTTTACATCTCGGTGCGGTTAACTCGGCTGTTTATTGTTGGATCAATGGAAAACAAGTAGGATACTCAGAAGATTCTAAAACGCCTGCAGAATTTAATATCACCCGATATTTAAAGCCGGGAGTCAACACCATTTCCCTTCAGGTATTCCGCTGGAGTGATGGCAGCTACCTCGAAGCTCAGGATATGTTGAAGTTATCGGGGATAGAGCGCGAGGTTTATATGTTCTCCACGCCAAAGGTTCATATCTATGACTTCTTTGCAAAAGCCGGGCTGGACGCTGCTTACCAAAATGGGATTCTGGATTTAGCTGTGCAGGTGAGAAATTATTCCGGGAAGTCAGGAAAACACACTGTTGAAATATCCTTGTTGGATGACAAGAAAAATTTTCAATCCGTTTATTCTGCAAATCAGTTTTTTGATCCACCACATGATCAGCCTCACACGCTCAATTTTAAAACTGCGATTACCAATCCCCGAAAGTGGACAGCCGAAACTCCGGAGTTATACACGCTGCTCATCACGTTAAAAGATGAAAAAGGAACTGTATTGGAGGTGATCACTTCCAAGCCCGGTTTCCGTACAGTTGAAATCAGGAATGCACAACTGATGGTAAATGGAAAACCAATCAGGATAAAGGGCACCAACCGCCATGAAGCACACGCGCTTAGCGGGCATGTGATGTCAAAAGAAATTATGTTGCGTGATATTGAACTGATGAAGCAGGCCAATATTAATGCGGTGCGTGGCAGTCATTACCCCAATCACCCGATGTGGTACAACCTGATGGATGAATATGGTTTTTATATTGTTGATGAGGCTAATATTGAAAGTCAGCCACTGGCAGAAAATGATTCAACAAAGTTGGGAAAGGAAATGAGTTGGTTGCCCGCGCACATAGCGCGCACACGCAATATGTTTGAGCGCGATAAAAATCATCCGTCCATAATTACCTGGTCGCTCGGCAATGAATCAGGCGATGGCCCAGTGTTTGACAGTACGTACCATTGGCTGCACCGTCACGATAACACACGACCGGTCTTATATGAACCCGCAAAGCTGAATTCCTATACCGATATTTTTTCTCCCATGTATGCAAAAATACCGCGCATCATCGAGTATGCAGTATCAAAACCTACCCGCCCTCTCATTATGTGCGAGTACGCGCACATGATGGGAAACTCCGGAGGCAACCTTCAGGACTATTGGGATGCCATTGAAAAATACCCTGCACTGCAGGGAGGTTTTATCTGGGAGTGGGCCGATCAGGGTTTGCTCTACACCAATGAAAAAGGAGTGAAGTACATGGCCTACGGAAATGATTACCATCCGGATTTACCTACCGATGGTGCTTTTGTAAATAAAGGAATTGTGAATGGATTGCGTGAGCCATTACCCCATTACTATGAAGTAAAAAAAGTATATCAGCCGGTGAAATTTTATGCTGCCAATATTGCGCGTGGCGAATTTGTGATAGAAAACAAAAATACTTTTAAAGCCACAGAATACTTAAACCTTGAATGGAAAATCACTGCAGATGGTGAAGAGTTTAGGAAAGGTAATCTGGGGCCTATTCATGTTGAGCCACAAGGCCGGATGCCTTTTAAAATTAACATACCTGTACTAGCGGATGATTCCCGCGAGTACCTCATCACGATAAGTGCAAAAGTAAATAACGTAATGCCTTTTTTGCCGATGGGTTTTGAAGTAGCCTGGGATCAATTTGAAATCCGCAAAGGATCACCTGCACCTAAACCTGTAGCCGGTGAACTAACGGTCAACACTCTGCCGAATGAGTTTGTGATCACTGGAAAGAATTTTTCTATTACGATTAATCGAATCCATGGCGAGATGACTGACTTTACTTTTAATGGCACTAAGCTGCTGCGCTCAGGATTTAAACCTAATTTCTGGCGTGCCCCGACTGACAATGATCTGGGTAATAAAATGCAGGAGTGGGCTGCAATCTGGAAGGAGGCCGGAGCCGAAGCAAAACTTTTGAAGTGCTCGGTGCGGCATCAATCAAAAAAAGAAATCATAATCGAGTCGAGCTATTCATTACCCCCGGTTGGGTCGCGCCTGACAATGAGTTATACGGTTTTGCCTGATGCTTCTGTAAAGATTGATTATTCATTTCAGCCAGACACAAAAAATTTACCTGATATTCCCCGTGTAGGATTATCGTTTACGATGCCGCAACAATTTCTGTACATGAGCTGGTATGGCCGCGGGCCGCAGGCAAGTTATTGGGATAGAAAGAGCGGAGCCGCCATAGGGTTGTACAAAGGAACAGTGCAGGAGCAATCGTACATTTACCCTCGTCCGCAGGAAACCGGAAACAAAACTGATGTACGATGGATGACGTTGACCAATTCAGCCGGTGCAGGGTTGCGGGTGGAATTTATTAACGAATGGCTTTCTTCATCGGCATGGCAATTTTCTCAAACTGATTTAGACTACCGCACAGGCAAGGGCATATCCGCCTCGGGTTTGGTACCTCCTGTGTCAGGACATCAATACGATGTGGTACCAAAGGATTTTATAACCTGGAATGTAGACCTTTTGCAGATGGGCGTGGGTGGCGATAACTCCTGGGGCGCACCGGTGCACGAAAAGTACCAGATCAAACCAAAAAAACACAGCTACTCGTTCTGGATAAGGACAGTCAGGTAGTACCGGTATTTTTTATTTGCCTTGCCGGTACTATTTTTTCAGTTCGACAACCTGAATGTTGTTGGTGCCGTCTGTGGATTTCCATTTCTGAAATTTCTTTTTGTTTTCAATGATAATCCAGGTTTTAGAAAAGTCAGAACCCTCACTTTCAATTGAAACGTATTTGTCTTCGTGCCATTTCCACTTAAAGGGAACGTGGTCGTTTCTTGTAATACCAAGAACAGAATAATTCAGGTTTTTTTCCCCGGTTCCATTGCCCTTAAACTCAATAGTGCCAATGTTTTTAAAAGAAACTCCCTGTTGACCGGGCGTAACGGTTTCATAACGTTGAACGTTCCAGATGCCCACCATGCGATGCGAGCAGGAAGTCATTAACAACAATATTATTGCCAGTACAGATAAATTTTTATTCTGAATTTTCATATAGAATGTTTGGTTGTTAAGGGTAAGGTAAGCAGTTTGCTATTGGTATGCAACTTGCCGTTTTGTGTTGTGAAGTTTGGGTAAATGGAAAAAACTTTGTTATCGCCAGTAGTTATTGGCGGCAGCAATTGTTGCAAACTCGGTGGCAACAACCTGCCCGATTGAAATTAACATGGAGGCATCGTTGGCATAATCGGGGCGCAGCGATTCCCTTACTTTTTCATCGGGTTGTGTTATTTTGATGATCAGTCGGGCCATTTTTACGGCCAACTGGCGGCCTTCTTCCGGAGTTTTGGTAATCAACGAATTATTGGGTACTAATTGGACGGGGTTACTCATAATTTTAACAATTTATAGTTTGATGAACTGATGAATGATAGCGAAGGATTGTGATCAGGAAGTATAGTTTTAATTGAAGCCATTGAGAGAATTGCTAACAAAAGGATATCTGCAATGAATAAGTTCCTTACCCATGTTATTTTTTTGAGTAATCCTGCTTATCGTTTGTATTATATAAAACACGAAAATTTTTTAGCAATTCTTTAAAAGATATTTATAGTTTTTTTATAGGTTGTTTGATTGGTATTCGTTGAACTGCAGGGTGCAACCATCAACAATTGCGCAGCCCCAATCGAAAAAATAACCGACTAAAACAAAAAGAGCTTTTTTACAATTTTAGTTCTCAAGTGGAGGTATGATTTTTTGAATTTGGGCGCGGAAGCCCGAATACCGGTGTTGCAAAAAATAGCAACTGTAATTTTTTGATTCGGGAAATAGTAGAGATCAGTAGTGGTGCCAATCCCTCTCCCGGAGTGGCCAAGTAAAAATTTATAAGGAAATGATTTATCAGCCATCAGACCCAGGCCGTAATCAGGTTTTTTTTCGTTATTCCAGGTAGTCATTTCTTTCCAGGAGGTTGCATTCAGTATTTTTCCGTTGGCTAGTTTTTGGAGAAAAACGGCTGCTTCTTCAATCGGGGCATACACGCCATCGTCTCCGATAAACCAGTTGGTAGTTTCAAATGTCTGGGCCGTCAGGTCTTCCGGTACGCCATCCAGATTGATATCTCCATAGTATTTTATATTTCTGGACGGAGGAGTTTGTCTGTAATATGTATTAGAAAAATTCTGTTGACGAATCAGCCTGCGCAAATAATCGGTATGACCTTCTGGCACAACCTTGTCGGCAATCAGGGCCAGCAACACATAGTTTGTACTGCTGTAGTGAAATTCGGTACCGGGTTTGCAAAGTGCTTTTTTACCAAAGGCATATCGCCTCAACGCATTCAAATGGGTTAGTGTATCAAGTTTAAGCTGACCTGATAGGTAAAGCCGGTTCAACTCAGTATCGGCTTCGTAGTTGGCAAAACCCGAGGTGTGGGCCAACAGTTGCCGAATGGTTACGGTTTGTGCATCCGGAAGATTATTGATAATTTCTGAAGATACATAGGCTTCTATTTTATCATCCAGATGTAAGCGACCTTCTTCTGCAAGTTTCAACACGGCTACGGCATTGTACATTTTGCCGATGCTGCCCATTGAAAAGATATGATCTGACTGAAGGCGTTCTTTGTTTTGTACATCGGCATATCCTGATGTGCCGATCCATTTTCCGTAAGCAGGATGTGAAATGTAAACAACTACCCCGCTCAGGTTATCGCGGGTTGCCTGATCCATGAATTTTTGAATGGCCCTGTATTTTTTGGATACCGGATTGCCCGTGGGCGATTGTGCATTTACTAAAGGACAGACTAGAATAAAAAATAGAAGGAGTGATTTCATGGATGTATTTTAAAATGTCAAAGAAAAGCAAAAAAAAATACTTACTAGGTTGATGTTGAAAGTGGTTAATGAAGAAGTCTGTAAATGGATATTTTCCGATTGAGGTCAGTATCATAATTGCCAGGCGCGGGATAAGTAGACAGATTTTACTGCAGAAGTTGATCCTTAAAGAATAGGCTTGTTACGGTTTACTTTTTGCAAGAGTCTATCGCTTCTTACTCATTTACCTCATTCATATTACTTACACAGAACGTGTAACATTCATTTCTATTTCTTGGGTATTCTACTAACTTGTGCGGCAATCACCATTAATTCAATGATGAAAATTTTTCTTGTCGTCTGGTTGAGCATGACTGCACTCGGGTCATTAGCACAAACTAGCCAAATTCATTTTCGGTTAAATCTAGCCGGCTACCTTCCTGATGATTCAAAAGTGGCGGTTGTATTTTCAAACCAATCGTTGAGAGGCGCATTCAACGTGATTCTGGCGCAAACCGGTAAGAGGGTATTTGCGGGCAAATTGATCAAGTCAGGTGCTGATGGCTTTGCTCCATTCAAAAATTTTTACACCCTTGATTTTTCAAGCATCACCGGCCCGGGTAATTACTTCATTGAGTTGCAACAAACAAAAACCAGGTCGGCAGTATTTGTGATCAACGCTTCGGCTTACCATACAACTCCCGATGTCTTAATTGGTTTTATGCGGCAACAACGCTGCGGATATAACCCATTCTTTGATGAAGTATGTCACCAAAAGGATGGACGCGCCATGGGAGGCATCCTTCAAGATTCAACTTACCTGGATGTGCGTGGTGGCTGGCACGATGCTGGCGATCAATTAAAATACCTGATTACCGCAAGCAATGCCACTGCCCGCATGATCATGGCCTACCAATTATTTCCAGCTGCGTTTCAAGATAAAGTCAACGCGCTGGGGCAATCAGGATCAAACGGAATTGCCGATGTGCTGGATGAGGCAAAGTGGGGATTGGATTGGATCTTAAAATTACATCCACAAAAAGATGTGCTCATTCACCAGGTTGGCGATGACCGCGATCATATCGGGTGGAAGCTGCCAAAAGAAGACCCAAGCAACTATGGATGGGGAAAAAATTCCTATCGTGTGGCTTATGTTGCCACAGGCAAACCACAGGGACTTGGAAAATATAAAAGTCAGGCTACCGGTGTTTCAAATTTGGCCGGCCGCTCGGCTGCCGCGTTGGCATTGGGGCATCAGATCTGGAAGAAAAATAATTTTGATGAAGCATTTGCATTACAATCGTTGAGCGCTGCAATAGAACTTTATGCGATGGCAAAGCAGCAGGAGGGCTATCAGCAAGGAAATTCGTTTGGTGCGCCATACCGCTACAATGAAGACACCTGGACAGATGACATGGAGTGGGCCGCGGCTGAACTCTACCGCTCAACAGGAAAGCAGGAGTATCTCGAAGACGCAAAACATTATGCAGAGCTGACAGGTGAATTATCATGGATTCAAAATGATACTACTGCTCACTACCAGCGATACCCTTTTTTAAATATCGCTCATTATGCACTTTATGATTTGGTGGATGATGCTTTCAAAGTGAAGCTGGCCACCTACTATAAGAATGGTATTGAACAGACGCTGAACCGTGCAAATAAAAATGTTTATCGCAACGGAGTTCCATTCATCTGGTGCTCGGCTAATCTTACTACTGATTTGATTTTGCAAATTATGCTTTATGAAAAAATGACCAATGATTTGAATTATCATTCGTATCTCGTTGCCATGCGCGATTGGTTATTGGGTAAGAACCCGTGGGGAGCCAGCCTGTTTATGAATATTCCTTCCACTGGTCTTTATCCAAAGGATGTGCACACCAGTACGTGGGCGCTTACCAAACGGGAAGTTCCGGGTGGACTTGTGGATGGCCCGATCTACACAAAAATATATCAAAGCCTGAAAGGACTAACGCTTACCCATCAGGATGCTTACGCAGATTTTCAGGGAAACTACGTTGTTTATCACGATGACATTGGCGACTACTCCACCAATGAGCCTACAATGGATGGCACGGCTTGCGCTATTATGATGATGGCTTACTTTGCGAGTCATTAACGGAATGAGATTTTACCTATCAATCATTACTTTATTAGCAAGCATTTTTTGTTATGCACAAAAGAAAGTAGTTGTTGATCCTTATGGGGCGATTGTCAGGGGAGACACAACAAAAAAGGAAATTGCCCTCGTCTTCACAGGCGATGAATTTGCCGATGGGGGAGATGTCATTATTTCTACTCTGAAAAAATATGATATTAAAGGTTCCTTCTTCCTTACGGGAAAATTTTATACTAACCCCAATTTCAAAAATCTTATTTATAGATTAAAGGATGGAGGCCATTACCTGGGTCCGCATTCCGACCAACATCTTTTGTATGCCGACTGGACAAAACGCGATAGCATGCTGGTAACGGAAAATGAATTCAAAACCGACCTAAAAAATAATTATGAAAGGATAAAGGTTTTTGGAATAAAAATGAAAAGAGCGCCCTACTTCATTCCACCTTTTGAATGGTACAATTTGAGAATTTCAAAGTGGGCAAAGGATTTGAATTTGGTATTGATCAACTTCAGCCCGGGCACCCGATCCACCGCAGATTACACTTATCCGGAAATGGGCAAACAGTATGTTTCGTCAGAAGAGATATACCATTCAATTCTAAAGTTTGAAAGTTCGGGCAAACATCATCTGAACGGATTTATTCTTTTAATCCATATCGGAACTGACCCGCGAAGAACAGATAAATTGTATAATAAGATGGACACACTTATTTCAGAATTGAGAAAGCGCAACTACACATTCAGGCGCATTGATGAAATGTTTTAAAGGGACTGCGTTCTTCTCATCTATTTTGAAATAGTATGTTGTAAAGACGCACTGATAATTGCGGTGAACATTAAACTCAATCAAGCATAACCTGATATCCTACCAGTATTTTTGTTTACTACTTACAAAAAAGGCCCCCTGATTCAGGGGGCCTTTTAATTTTTAAGCGGTCCGGACGGTACCGCATAATACCCAATTTTTGGCTAAAATTCAGAGAAAATAGCCTTGAGGTGGTAATAAGGTGGTAAATTCGCAGTGGTAAAGCGAAGTGGTAAAAACTGCCTCTGTCGAGGTGGTAAAATTTCGCCAATACCTTTGACAAAACCAGTGGATTATGATCGCCAAGGCCAACAAGGATTTTCGGGTGCAGCCGATAATAGACCGTCAGCAAAAGGACGGTCGAGGGTATGTAAACATCAGGGTCGCAAGTCGTAAAAACGAAAGGCCTCCGGTTGACGTATCTGTTTACCTCAATGATAAAAACGTTGCACTTACCGGCGGTGAGCGCAGATTCAAATTGAGAAAAAATCAGTTGGTCGATCAGAAGGTGCACAGTGGTTTTTCACCGGTGGTGATCGACAGCCTGAACGATCAACTCGATGAGATGACGACCAAACTTGTCCGGTACACCGAAACAAATAAGGTCTTCAATAAAGAATCACTTGAGAGCGTAATATACGGTGATCAATTTCTTACTGCTCACAAAAGCCGAAGGACAAAAGAGGTGGCGGTTCGTGAACGATTGGAAACCGAACTCCTGACCAACTTAAGAAAAAGATACCCGGTTAGGAACGGCATTGATCCATTAGACCTTGATCACGATTTTCCAGCCAGCTTTCCGAAGTTAGTTTTCGATCAAGTCGCAAGAAAATTTCAGACTCAGGCAAAGGAAGAGGGTCGCATCATTCATCCGATAAATCTTCAACAACTGGTTTGGCTTGAACTCAATCACCTGTTTTATGATCATCGTGTGAAGAAACTTGAGCGGATTGATACGGAGGTAATAAACGACTACGAGCGCAATCACAAGCCGGTTTACAAACCGCTTAATCTTCCCGGTATTCCAATCAAACTGGAAGTAGCAGAATCCAAATACAGTAAGGACGAACATCTGCTGCTATTGCAAGAAAAGGCAAACAGGAGGAAAATGTCAACAGCAGAACTGTTTGAAAAGCAGTTGTTCAACAAAGAAAATATTTTTGAGTGCTTCATCGCTGCGCGATTCAAACTCGCCGACGGAACTCAGGTAGCTGATAAACCTGCTGCCATTGTCTGGCGATTACTACAATACCGGGATGAAATAGGCCCATCGTCATTGGTCAAAGAATTTAATGAAGAGTGGTGTAAAGCGTTTTTTAATTATTTGTTTAAAGAAGGCTATTACAAAAAAAGTTTTAAGGGCATTGACCCGATGCAATACCGACCGAAAGACATGTGGACGGGTGAGAAGTACTATTACGATAGTTCGATGAAAGAAAGTACGGTCAAGAACTTTAAGCGACTTGTAACTTCTTTGAGTTCCAAAAAAGTGGGGTTGTTGCCAAAAATAGATTGGGATGAATTGACCCGCGACAAGGTCATGACCAAGACCGAAATAATGAACATCGATCCAATACCGCAGGATGAACAAATTCTGGAAAAGCCGGAGATCGATTTCCTGTTTAAATACGGATGTAAAAACCCTGATCTGGAAATCTGGAAGGACAGGTTCTTGTTGTTGATTATGTTCGGCGGTCTTCGGATTAATGAATTCAATTCGAAGAACCTTGAATTGAGAACGGATGGACACGGAGAGCAGTATGTAAATTTCAAGACCAGCAAGCAATCAGTTTGGAAGGAGGTAAGTAATCCGTTGAACGCCTATAGTTCGGCTATTCTTGGAAAATATGATGGTCAAATACCTTTTTTCGGCGAACCCACTAAGACCAAGCATGAAACCTATCAGTTACGTAAAACCGATCAAAACCTGTTCAACCAAAAGTTGAGAGAGTTGATTGTTGAAACCGGAAGATTTAAAAGAAAGGTCAAGGACAAGCAGATAAACGACGAAAGCAAACGGCTTGAGGTCGGTAGTCATCCAATTGAAGAGATCATCAGTTCACTTTTTGCGCGACACAGTTTCTCGAGTATGCTCAGAAAGTGTGGAGTTTCTGTTGACGACATTCCATTGTTTACTGGACACTCATTGGGTGGTGGAGCCGGACGAGGTGAGGTAAAAAGGTATTTAATAAGTCAGTACAAGGACTATACTTATAAGCGACAGAAGTGGGAAGAACGGAATATTAAACCTGAGTGATTTTTACAATTCACCTTGGTATTGCGATAATTAGTATCGAAAATACCCGGCAGAAAGTCGGCAATTTTTAATCTAATTTTCATCTCCGATAGACATGATTCATCAAAAAATAGAAGTATCTCCCATACACTTCAATTCATACCATCACCAATACGTTTTTTGTGTAAACATTGAACGACTCTTTCAACTTTTGTAAATTTACTTTCATCCATTGAATTGATTGTTGATATGAAAATGAATTTCATGAAAGTTCGGTCGTTGGTACTGATTCTGTCAATATTAGGCTTGGAAGGTTGTTTTTTAGTTCATGACAGCAAAAGCCCAACATTGCCTCCGGCGACGCAGACGGGAGCGAACACATTAGGCTTCCTCTTAAATGGTCAATTATGGTTGCCTGACGGTGCGTGCGGTTACTCGAATCAATCTCCGGTTTATGATCCTGACTTTAATGGCAAACCGGAATTTGATATGACCTGCTTTAAATGCACGACCTCACAAAGGATGACGTTTGCATTTTATCTAAGGGGCATCAATCATACAGGTGTTTATCCAGTTTCACCTGACAGTTTGGGTTCATGCGGGTTTGCCTCCGATAACTGTCAATATTTGTATCATGACACAACTGTCTATCGAAAAGGTAACATAACTATTACCAATTTTTCTTTGCCCATTATCTCAGGCACGTTTGAAATGGTTATGTACAAAAAAGGCTGTGACTCCCTCAAGATAACACAGGGAAGATTTGATATTAAACTCTAATCTGCGATATGGTAAAGAACCACTAATGAAAGATTTGACCTGTCCTTTTGACTTGTAACCAACCTACACAAATATGTCTCGCTTTATTTTCCCAACGTTGCTAATTGTTTTGTCGCTAGAGGTATTTGCTCAAGACAATCCATACCCTGCACAGACAGCTATCCAAAATGTGTTCGCTCATATTGACAAGACGCAAATTCCGACGGGATACTTGCAAGAATATGCTGTGCCTTTAATCCCGCTTAATATTTTCAACGGAGCATTGAGTGACAGCAACAAGGTTGATATGAACGTCTGGCGGATGAATTACAGCACTCTGCTTACGGCACGTATCAATGGGAGCAATCCGATACCCGGCTTAAGCACCGTTAACACAACAATAACAAGCACTGAAAATAGCAATCCGGGTGTGAATGTTATAACCACACTTTATGCCGACATAAATTATCTACGTCCTGACGCGATCACCTCAAATTTATTGAGTGCGTCAAACAATCAGCTTTACGATGTTTCAGGTCGCAGCCAAAGCCCATATTACTCTAACCGCGTGTTTGCTGCTTCGCCAACGGTTGGCTATGCTATGACTGGCACTCCCTCCTTTATTTTCTCGCAGAGTCTCTTCTTCAATGCAAGCACTCGATCAGCATCATCACTTTATATTGATTTCGGAGATGGGACAGGTTACCATAGTGCTCAATGGAACACGGCCATTTCGGCCAATTACACTGCCATTGGGTCGTATACAATGAAAATGAAAATCATTTTTACAGATAACAGCGTAGTAGAATGCTACAGCCCCTTTTATGTTGGGCAATTGACGCAAACTCCGAGTCAGCCTCAAGGGAGTGGAGGTCAGATTCAGACTTCACAATATTTTCCGGCTAAGATTGGTATCCATTCAGGAGGCACTGCTTATTTCCAATACAATTCAATTCGGGCGAGCAACAAAATTGTTCAGCCATTGATAGTGGTCAAAGGATACGATCTTTCTGATGCTGGCCCAAAATTAGGTCGGCACTATGGTTTTATTGATTTTCTTACCGACTATGATTTTGAGCCGGGATCATTTCCATTGAGTACCAATATCACTCAAGCTGGTTATGATATTATTTACGTTGACTATAATAACTCATTGGATGATATCACTCACAACGCAGCTTACTTGCAGGATGTAATAACGTGGGTTAACGCACAGAAGGCGACAAATGGAGGCACACAGAAAAATATTGTTTTAGGCATAAGTATGGGAGGTTTGGTAGCGCGGTATTGTCTTGCCAATATGACCAAGCAGAGCATTGATCCACAAACCAGTATTTTATTCACGCAGGATAGCCCTCATCAGGGAGCAAATTTACCTCTTGGCATGCAGGCTTTAATTAGAGCAATAAATGAGACTGCCATTGCCCAAGCGTATTCGCTCGGCAGTACCTTTCCCTACAATTTGGGGCCGGCAGATGTGTGGCCGATCAACATACAGGCCCAGATGGCACTTGATGCAACAGCAACTCAACAAATGCTTATACTTCATGCCAATAACGGTGAAGGGAGTGTCTCTACGAATACATTCCTAAACACTACTTATCGCAATATGATCACATTTCCGCCGACTGGCCCACAACCTACGTATAAAGTAGAGGCGATGGCTCTTGGGTCTGAGTGTGGAATCGGATCGACGACAGCAGGTTCAAGATTCTTAACCGTTAACGGTAATTTTTTTATCTCACCCGTCCCTTGGATATCACGATTAAGTTATAATACGAATGCTTATGCAAATGCATTGCCGGCGTACGGCCCAGCACAACAGGTATCCAATCTCCATATTTGGATAAACGAAAGGATATTGCTGGTTATTAACATTAATATTGACCTTACAAATAAGTCAGCGAATTCACCGGCTAATACTTTTCCTTGGGATGGTGTTCCCGGTGGCATTGAAAATTTGCAAGGCCAGTATGGGGTTGTTGGCACTGGCCTTCCTTCTGCCAATGCCTCTTGGGGGCCTTTTTTTAATTTTAGTGTTGGCACTACTATTGGCTCAAATCAGTTTTGTTTTGTCCCGGTGGTAAGTGCGCTTGATGTGACGACAATTAACTCGACAGCACTTTCCGCACCCTACGTTGGAGGTATAAGCCCGACTGATCCAGCACGGGTTGCTAATTTCATCGCACAAGAAGTAAATTATAATCCAACGCCGGTCTACAATAGCACTCACGCAAATTTTACACCACGAAATTCACAATGGCTTTATCAGGAAATTGTGCCACCAACTGGCGGGAATAATATCAACTGTTCTACCAGTTGTTCCACAAGTTATGCGGGATTGATCAATGGGCCTCTCTATTTGTGTACATCAGGCACTTATACACTGAACAACTTGCCATCTGGTGCTTCGCTATCGTGGTCGAGCAACAATACGGGTCTCTCAATAAATGGAACAACCGGTGTCGCAACACAGGTGAATAACTGGTTTGGAGGCGTGAACATAACCGCAAATATTACGACCGGTTGTGGACTAACATCACCAAACATTCCTATTTGGGTGGGACATCCGAATGCAGGTGGCTCATTAAACAAAGACATAAACAACCCACCATTTTGTGTTGGTGCTACGGTCATTGCTAATATTAATACGGTTAACGGCGCAACTGGATACTCTTGGGTTTCCGGAAATCCTAACATTCTTGAAGTGTCTGGTGGAGGAACTTATGTTAATTTGTTGGCAGATGCTGCTGGTACAACGTATTTTACTTTGACTACATCAAACACCTGTGGAAGTATTAATAAAAATTATGTCGCTGCCATTTCAAGCTGTTCAGGTGGTGGAGGTCAGATGATGGCAGTCGCAGTGTACCCAAATCCGGCAGCTTCGTCGTTAACCGTCAGCGTGGTAGACAGTACACAAAGTTTAACCGCTGCAACTCTTCCACAGCCCTGTCAGATAATTTTGTTCAACAAGGCCGGGCAAAAAATGTATTCAACGCAGTCATCTAATAGCAGCACATCAGTTCCGTTGTCGGGATTGCCAGCCGACGTGTATTATGTAAACGTGGTTTACAAGCAAGCTGTACGACAAAAGCAAATTGTAATTCAGCACTAAAGGTCACGGTGCAAACCGTGAGGTGACAATTCTATTGATTACCCACACAATTGCCCAATTGTTGCCCGGCAGAAGTAGTGTTTGTGCCGTTGACACCAATATTCCCGGTCAATATCACTGCACTTTCCGGCCCTGTGGAAGCTGCGTGAACATTAAGATAGGCTGAGGTTTTCAGTAGATCAGAATACGAGACTTTTGAGCCGTTGGCCAAAGGCGGAATGGATATTCACGATAAAACCGATAACGGTAATAATCACTGATGCTCTCATACGTTGGGGTTTTGTTTGTAAAAATGACAACGTTGATCGGTGATTAATAATTGTGAAAGACCACTTCGTTCTCTTGATCACGACCTAATAGTCTAACGGTTCTCTTGAAGTTCACGGTAGACCTGATGTAGGAAACCGTAACCCTGATCGTCATCGGTAAACAGTTTTTTCGTGTTGGTGACGAACGTCTGAAAACTCATTTGTTGAGCGATCTCAATTATCTTCTGGTTGTTGAACAGCGATTTGAACTCAACCAAATTCTTTGGGTTAATAACATTTCTTTTTGTTGAGGTAGTAAGATTATTATCAGTTGGTGATCGTTGAACCACAGGCTTAGAGTGTTGGTTATTTGCCAATGTAGTTGAATTATTGGAAGACTGTTTGTTGATCTGTTTTTTTACAGGTTTACCCGTTTCCGAACCGAAGCCCCTCAAGGGCGTAGGTTCAGGAAACGTGTTAATCCCCTCTTTGTATTTAGTCTTATTAATTTCAGTCTTCTTATTAGTGTTACTCTCCGTAACATCCGGTGTTACTTTTAGAACATTATCCGTCCCCGGAGTAACACGATCAGTTCCAGAAGTAACATCAACTGTGTTACTCTCCGTAACATCCCGTGTTACTGTCAGTAACATAGTATAGCCACCGGCAACGGGTAAAAGGAAACTACTTTCAACCAGTTGGTTGAGTGCACGGGTTACCTTCTGTCGGGATATTCCAAGTACCTCGCCAACGGTCTTTCGATAGAACACGAAGTCTGGGGACTTAGAGTGAAGATAAGCCAGTATTAATTTTGCGTAAGGATCAACATCCAGCGCGAATATTTCATTAGGAATTTTGGTGAAGTTCGTCTTTACGTCCTTTCGGAAAAGGAATCCAGAAGTGTTTTTCATCAAACATAAAAATCATATTGAGGTTATTTAAAATGGTGCTGACCGTTTTCGGGTCAGCACCTTGTCAAAAGGATTTAGAAAGGTAAATCAGCCCAAGCATCAAGCCTTCTTTCCCAAATCTCTGCGTTCTTTTGTTTTAAGAGTTCTGTATATACTTCTGATTGTGGGCGATAAACAGGTACTTTATCACACTGCAAGGAATTTGTTGATAAAGAAATTCCTAACCATTCTTGCCCCTTTTTAGAAACATATTGCTTAATCTCGTCGGGCGTGATTTCTTCACCGGTTTCGGCAAGCGTGAAGTAATACTGGTTGCCTTTAAAATTCAACCAAATATCACGAACAGTCTCCCAAGTTTTTCTGTCAACATGACTTTCGTCCAATAGCTTTCCCTTGCGACCGGCAATGATCTTCTTCAACCCGTTTTCGACCAGCTTTATTTCGGCATATACCCGAACGTCCTTCATCAACTCAAGTTTTCCGTTGACCATTCGGCGATAAGCCCACCAATTACATTCGCCGGTTACCAGTCGCGGTGGGCCAATTGTCAGGTTAAGACCTTCCAAATAGAACTTAGCACCCACGTTTTCCTCATAAGGATCAAGACCGGTTGAATGATAGGCAATCAACTTTATGATCTCATAGAAATTGAGCACCGCGTCGTTGTTCGCGAATTCGAGGTGAAATGTTTGACCGTCAACCGGTTTTAGGTGATACCCGTAGAAGTAGATGGGTTTCAACCTGCTGGTCTTTGTCCCGACGATCTCCGCCTGAGGGTCACAGTTTTTCCCTTTCAACTCAGAGAAATAACCACCGTATGCTCCTGCTGTTGGATGGTAATAAACCCAACCGTTTTGGTCTTGTGCACGATCGAATTTGATCTTCATCTCTTCTGTTGCTCTTGATAAAATATCGGCTTCCGTCAACGGCTTACCATTTTCGAAGAGCGTGAAGTACTGACCCTTTTGACTTTCAGGGCAGTCAGGTGGGTGAAGATCGTTAGTGATCGTCAACTGTTCATCACATGAGATTATAGTAATGCTTGATTGAGCACCGTTTACATTGGGCTGTTCGCCCGGCATTAAATTTGGCATTTTCCCGTTGACCAACTTTTCCCCGCTCAACGGTAGGGGATAACTAAAATTATTTCGATTAGATTATTCGGTTAATGGGGTTTGTAGATGCCTCCACAAACCCCCCGGAAATAATCTAAGTCGGTGCTATTTGAGCGCACCTAACGATAAATACTTAACAATCTGGTGAAGAGTATTAAATCGGTAGACAAATGTAGTAAATATTAATTACTTTACCAAAGTTAAATAATGTAAAACGTACACAAATTAACTTTTTTGTTAAACTGAAAATGAGCGAGAAGTCGATGATCAAAACCTCGTAAACCCAATGTAGACGGGCGTTTGCAACAATCTGGATTTTGAATTAGTTAGGTTTAACGTAGGGCTATTTCAATTCCCCGCTCTTATCAATAAATTTTATTTCGCCTGAAATTGAATCTTTAAAAATTGCTTTGGGGTCTTCTGCCTTAATCGTCCAAGGGTCAAGTTCTGTTACTGTTACGTCGTATTTGTAAAAGACCCCGTTAATTTTTAAGCGACCTATTTTTTGGTCAATTATGTAATGGTCATCGAATTTGTATGTATGCTCAACATCCTTCCTTTCTTCAAATCCAACTGGAAGGTCGCCATCCAATTGCAAAAAATTCTTGACGTTATTCCCATTGCTGTCATAAATCCAGATTTCATCTGATCTTCCTGACAAAGTCGTACTAAGACCGCTTGTCGCATTTATTAAATTATTCTGTCTTGCCCAACCTTCGTCGATCAATAACCTCCTTTCCTTATATTAGGCATTACTACTTTAGCAAGTAAAACGAGTGACTTTATCCTTCCCATCCAATCTTCGCTTTTTGGTACTCTTACCTCTATCAAGTCTATCCCATAGTGTGACGCAAATTCTTTTGCGCCTGACTGGAATCCAACTGTCGAAACCATAACCCCATTGATATTACCTATATCAGTTAATACCCCATAAAAATCTCGGACTTTGCCAATTGGAACTTCAGTTGAATAATTCTTACACTCAATAGCAACGCGATTCTTTACACCTGCTAACTCAAATTCCCAATAAATATCAATTTGATGCTCTTGATTTGAGCGACCCTTCAATTTAACGTTGTGTTGTACTGTGATATTAGCATAACCCTGAGCATCCACTATCGATTGATAGACATCTTGGACGAACTTCTCGTACTCTACTGCTTTGTTCATTTTCTATTTGTATTTGGTTGATGCAAAAGTCTTCAAAATAAAGCTAAGCTGTTTAGTGATTTTTCAACCTTCGTCGCGTATTTATAGAATATGCATACGAAAACAGTGGATGAAAAGAAATGTAATAAGTGTGGGTTGACGAAGGCTATCACCGAATTCTACTTCCAGAAGGTCAAGATCGCGAACTCGATTAGGATCAGTCCTTACCCACATTGCAAGACCTGCCAAAAGAAGATGACCATTGCCTGTAGGGCGAAGAACAAAAAACACTACCGTGATTATCGAAAGGTCTATCGCCAGACACATGTTGACCAGATCAGGTTCAACAGTTGGAAGTCCTATCACAAGAACCGAGAACAACGTCTGGAAAACTCGCGAAAATATTGGGCAGAGAATAAAGAACGTCTTGCTGAAAAGCGCAGGGAATATGCCCGTGAATACCGACGAAAAAACAGAGAACGAATAACGGCCAGCAGACGATTGTATTACCTGCAAAACAGACAGAAGGCAATCGACCGAGCAAAAGAATCATATTACAGAAGAACCGCTAAACATGAACCAACCAATTGAAAAGAAAGATTACTCCGCCGGATTAAGACGACCGACGAAGAAAAAGGAATTTGAATTATTGTGGGAACGATATTTCAAGTGGAATAGATGTTCAACTTACTACCCGATCAAAAACAGGTTCAGCCGTTGCGATTATTTTCTAACCAGTGGGTTGACGACCGGTGATTGCTCATTGGTCATCGAATATAAAAACCGTGAGACCGTTGGCGTTGCAGATTATCCAACGTGTTTTATCGAACGGGAAAAACTCGAGCGTAACCTGTTGTTGACCGAAATCGTGGACTCTCATTTTATGTACGTCGTGGACTATAAGGACGCTGTTGTCTGTTGGAAAATCGAAGCTGACCACAATCTAAAGGCCGACACCGTAATGTGTCCGGTTGAGAATGGATCGGTTGAACTGGTTGCCAAGCCTTTATATCACCTACAGTTCAAAGATGCTGAACTGGTAATCGCCAAGAAAAAATATAGTCGAGCATCAGTTGACCAACTACTGAGATATATTAAGCTAATTAGAAAAGACGTTTATGGAGAAGAAGATTAAAGAACTAAAGGCCGTTGTTGGTAAACTACACAGTCAGAACAGGAAGCTGATGGAGGACTTGAAAAAAATAACCACTAAAAGTACAATTGTTACTAACCCAACAGAGATAGACCAAACGGGTTTTAAAAAATTGTAACCGTCCCCACTTCCTAAATCAAATTTATTGTTGTTGATATTAATTAGATTGATGTGAACACTTGGCTTGGAACTCACCGTTCGCCCTTGCCGTTTCAATGGAATTTTTTTCATCTCAAAAAATTGTAATGTGGATCATTATTTGACAACTCAAATTTTCAAAATAAAACCCCCCGTTTTATCAACTAAGGAAGAGACTTGTGCACATTTAATAAACCTAAAATAGTGTTGACAAGCTGCCTCTCAGTCTGAAACATTCAAACAAATTTCCAAAATGTGAATCACAATTCGTAATGATTACCTCGCCTAAAGTGATATTCAACTTTAGGAGTTTCTTCTAACTTCTTGAATGCCAATTCATCTTCGATTTCGAGTTTTTTACTATTTAATTATTGAATGCAACCGTTGAAAGCCGAAAATAACCTTATCCCTGACCTATGACCATTGCTCGAACTAAACAAACTGCATCACGGAGATTGCCTGACGTTGATGCCCTTGATACCAGATAAATCAATAGACCTGATTCTTTGCGACCTTCCTTATCAGATGACAAATTGCACGTGGGACTCGTTGATTCCATTTGAACCCCTGTGGAAAGAGTACCGAAGAATAATTAAAGACCGAGGGGCGATTGTCCTCACAGCTTCGCAGCCGTTTACCTCTGCCCTTGTGATGTCCAATCCAAAGATGTTCCGATATGAGTGGATTTGGGAAAAGAACGTCAATTCCAATTTTCAGAATGCAAAGAACCAGCCGTTAAAACATCACGAGTCGATTTTGGTATTCTACAAGAAGAAAGGAGTCTATAGTCCACAGAACTTAATTGAATTAGAACAGCCGATCACGAAATCCAATAGAAGGAGCAGGAGGCTTAATCACGTACACGGAGTAACTGGCGAGACCTATGTTCAAACACATACCGGCTATCCAAAGTCAATTTAGAAGTTTGCGGTTGAGCGTGGATTTCACGCGACGCAGAAACCGGTTGCCCTCGGTGAATATCTGATCAAGACCTACACGAATGTAGGAGATCTGGTTCTTGATAACTGCGCAGGCTCAGGAAGTTTTTTGATCGCGGCTAAGAACTCTCGAAGAAATTGGATTGGGATTGAAAAAGATGATCTGATTTTTGCAATGGCAGGCGAACGAATGGGCTAAGAATCCGGGACTTGCTTGATTGAATTAATAACAATATTAAATTCGAAATCATCAATTGGAAAGTATTGCCAAGCGATGTACTTGGAAAGTCCATCAAGATCAGGAAATACGAGGTGTTCATTTATACCAAGATAATTTAGTTTATACATCAATTCGTACGGCGAAATTTTAATAACGAATTTCGTTAAAGAGTGGAAGTATCTTTTTTGCTTCTCAAGGGCTACGAATTGCGTTTTTTGTCGATGAACTCGATCGATTTTGTGTATTGTAAACCAGCCCTGTTGTGTATTAATTCTATTTGAAACAATGGGTGGTCGAAATATTTTAGTTCTTTCGAGCCTAAATGGATCGGTATTTTCAATTTGGTCAAACGTTATCACGTCAATGTTATCAACTACGAATCTCCAAACAATTGAATACACAGGCTTTTTCTTATTTCGGGTCTTTAACGCCAACCCCTTATTCACTGCGAAATACAATGCAACAAGAGGGTTGTTTGTCCAGTCCAATAGTCGAGTTGGCAAACCGTGATGTTGAGCGAGGGACAACCATTCCCAATCATTTTGTGGTCGGTAGTTATTAAGGTAGGGTATAGAAAGCCTTTTGAATTCTTCAAGAATTGCTTTTTCATTTTTTTGTAAAGTAAATGCTTTGTCAATCCTAAATTCCTTTCTTCCAAGTTTCGGAATAAGGGGTTTATCAACCTCTTGTCCGCGAAAAATTGAATATCCTGACAAAGGCGTTCGGGATTCGCTCAGATACTCTTCTAATGAATTGATCAATATTTCTTTGTAAGGAATTGGCATTCGAGATTTCAACTTCTAAATAATACTATTTATCATCAGGATGAGCGAATTAATTCAACAATTAGTGACTATGGATAACCAAATCGACCAAGTGAATTGGCGAAGGCTGATCTCTTCGTTGGTTCACTATGACCGCGATCAACTAACCGAATTACGAAACCAAATTGACATGATGATAAAACAAAAAGAAGGTACGACAACGGTCGAACAACAGAACGAACAAGTGGAACAGGTAAAGCAGCGCACTAAACGTCCACGAATCAAGACCGAACGCATTGGTAATATGATTATCAGAAAGAAGGTATAATGACTAATTCATACCAACGACAACGTTATAGCAATTCGTCAAATGAGAAGAAGTTTTATTCGACTGCTGCTTACCGTCGTATGAGATTAGCTTTGTTAAACACCGATCCGATCTGCCAAGTATGTAAAGTAGAACCAGCGACAGAGGTTCACCATCTTCATCCGTTGTCGAGCGTAGAAGGACAGCAGAACAAATTAAACCCTGCTGCATGTATTACTATCTGTTTCAACTGTCACGTAGAGGCCACCCGCGAAGAACGATCGACCAAGCCTGTTCGAAAACGAATAAAGCAGATCGAGTTCTCGAGGTTTGATTGAATCGGTGAGACAGACCGGCTGCAATCTGCTAACGGCGTGTAAAAAAATAAACTGTGCCAACATTCGCCAAACCCCAACCTCGTTGAATTTTTTTACCCGATAATTCTGGAATAGGCGGAGTATTTATCGGATATGACCAAACACAAGGAAAAAAAATTGCATTCCCAACTGGTTGAATTGTTAAAGGCCAAGAACAACTATCACCCAAGCGATGAACTGCTGATCGAAGAACTGATCGATTTCAAAAAGATTTCGGACTATGCTAAATCCGAACTCGGAAACAATCCCGGTGACTGGCAAGCACTGACGACCATCACGATGGTAAGCAAGCAGATGCAATCAATACTTACCAAGCTGAACATTACACCACAGGAAAGGGTGAAGAAGATCAAAGAAGAGAAGAAGGATAAAATGTTCGATTTGCAGAAGTTCTTGAACAATGGTTAAGAGACATTCGACGCTCTTTCTATCCATCGAAAACTTGTTGCATTAACTACTACAACATCGACGATGTCACCGACAAAACCGCTTTTGTTGGCAGTTTTTTTAAATATTTCTTTAGCTATAGAAATTACTTGGGGCTTTTCAAGAAGGTGATCGAATATGGTTGATTTCCAATCATGATGCTCAGTTACTCCGAAGCCAATTAAAGTGGAAGTTTGGAACACATCTTGAGAGTATACTTGCGGATGACCTCGTATTGGTGATCCGTCTTTGTTTACTCCGATTTTGAATGATGCGAACTCAAAATCATTTTTGGTGTGGCTATAACCAAACATGATTATTTGACTTTTTGCCTTTTTGGGATAGCCACTATGTTTGGCAATAGCCTTTAAGTCGTCAATTAGCAAACCTTGCAACCGGCATAAAGAACTCCATTCAAATGTTAACTTTTCCTTTTCATGAATCTTTCTTATCAATTTCGAAGGGATAAAACTATATGTGTTTACTAAATCTTGGGAATATAGATTAACACTAACTGCGTTCGCACCAGTTATTGCGAAACCATATTTTTCTTCAAGGTGGAAAATTTTGTCAACGTCATTCCTGTAGCTTAGGTCTGCATTCACTCCGTCGGGAAGACTTGATTCCAATCTGTCAGCAACGATGACTAAGCCTTCTGTCGATGGCGCAACTATGATCAATGTCCCTTTTCTTACAACCATACATTTAAAAATACGGAATTATTAAACAGTGAATAACGTCAGTGTATTTACCAATGAATGCTTTCACCAACCGAATACGTTTCACACAACCTTCATCTTCTTGAATGTTATTTGACTGGCATAACTGCCTGTACGATCATTGCCAATAAGTACGAACGGTTAGCAGTCGAAAGATTCATCCACTTCAAATCCCGTTTTCGTTATTCCGAATCAGGGTTGATCAGGGTCTTGAAATTTTTCTCGTTGCTCAACTGCGATGTGAATAATAAGATCGACCAATATCAACTGATCGATTGGCAGGTTTTCATTCTGGCAAATCTGTACGGATTGTACAAAGATGAAACGAACAGGCTGTTTGACTCAGCATACCTTGAAGTCGCGAAGAAGAACGCCAAATCGTTTTTCGCCAGCGCAATTTCAATTTACGAGGCGATAGCCGATAACGAGATCAATGCTCATGTTGTGCAGATCGCCAATTCGGTTGAGCAGAGTAGGATTTGCCTCGACTACACCAAGGGAATGATCCAGAACAGCCCGGCGGTTGTCGATCGATTCAGGATCAACCGAAATGTGCTGTACAACGACGCACCTTCGGGTGTGAACAAGATCGAGATCAAAGCCCCAAAGGCAAATTCACTAAATGGCTATCGTTGTTCAACAATAATTCTTGACGAATTCGCATTTGCCAAAGATTTTTCTGTTCGTCAAAACCTGCTGACCGGCATGATCCAACGCCGAAACAAGTTGGAGTTCATAATCACCACAGCTTCGGGAAACAAACTCACGTCACCGGCCTATCAAATTCGGCAGACGGCTACCAACGTTCTCGAAGGAGTTATTGAAAACGATTCTATGTTCACCGTGATCTTCACCCTTGACGACCCTGATCGAGAGCGAGCACCGGGTGAACACTGGCGAAAATCAAATCCGAGTTTAGGACATTCGGTCACTTTAGAACAGTTGACCAACGAATATTACAAAGCGACGTTGATACCTGATGATCTACTGGCTTTTAACATCTATCATCTGAATTTATGGCAAGAACAAGGCTCAAATATTTGGCTTGAGGACGAGTTGATCAAAAACCTGATGAAAGACAACCGACGAATTCCGACCGGGAGTTCGGTCTTCTGCACTATGGACTTGGCTGCAAACTCCGACATAGTTTCAATGGGTTTGCTCCACTACGATGAAGATAAAAAGGAGTTTTTGGCCAAAACCATTTCAATATTGCCGGACGGCAGTAAGAATAAAATTCGCCCCGGTTCAATTGACCTGAGAAAATGGAAGAAGACCGGCAGCAACTTACTAAAGCAGGGTAAAGAAGACGGATACATAATATTCGGTCAGGGCAAAGTACTGGACGAAAATCTGGTTATGGACGTTCTGAAAGCCATCAACTCAAATTACCGAATAGTCGGCGGTGTTGGATTCGATCCTTGGAACAGCTTGATACTTGCTGACCGGATTGAACGCGAGTTGGGTATCAGGACAAACCAAATCCCGCAGACGATCAAGACCCTTAACTTCCCATTAAGGCTATTGGAGACCGCAGTTCTTCAAGAACGGATTCACTTTGAGCAGTCGCCGGTATTGAGATGGATGTTTTCGAACTGCAATTTGATCACAGACTCAAACGGCAATCGCAAGGTTTCTAAAAAAAACAGTGAGGCCGTCGATGGCGTGATCACGATCATCGGCTGTTTTCATCAGTTCTTTATCAACTACGGATTTCAGAATTCGGTGGAAGATTTCAAGCGAATATTTCTTAGTTAGGTTTCTGATCGACAAAGTAGTCGTAATGATTTTGTGCCCCAACTCATCTGCCTTCAACGATTTGAAAATATTATACTCCTTTAATTTTGAAAATATTTCTGGTGCTTGTTCCCTCTGGAAATAAGAGACATATGCCCAAAGACCTTTTTCTTCTGGAGATAATTGGGAATCAAAAATCAGAACAAGTTTAGCAATTTCTTGTTTCTGGAAATGATTGGCATAGACAACATGAGCAAAAATTACTGTTAACAGTTTTAAGTGATGTTCAAACTCTGATCCGTGAACACGGAGAAGTTCATAAAATCTGTGTTTGTCTAAATCGATATTCGGGTTGGTCACTGTCGCCTTTAGATGTTTATAGTAATAATCTAATACTGCTTTCCCTGTTAAATCTCGTGCAACCAGATTTGTTAAACTATTATGCCTGAAATTCATCAATTCATAGAACGTTGATAACCTTGTCTCTCGATCCTTTTCAATTTTGTCTTCACTTCTTTGAATTGTTAATGCATAAACGATCCCAATGAGGGCAACACCACTGAAAAGTGCGTTGATTGCTCCAAAAGTATCGCCGACTTGACCTGCTGTTACAATGCATCCTGTCAAGTGAAGTATTAGCCAGAAGCTACCCAACCACGCAGCAACAATTGAAACTATTACCCACATGATCGGATTTTTCAGTTTCTCTTTCATAGCTGTTGAGGGTTAATTGCTCGCCGTTGAAGTATTTAAAGATAAAGTACTTCAATGGGAATTTTAGATTCAATCTTCAAAATATTCGGCTATAGCAAGATCAATAATACGAACGTCATCAAGGAACGAGTTGGAATTGTCCAGAAGAACTTGTTGAACATCGGGCAAGATTCCAACCGATCAATCGACTTAAAAAAACCGGAGGTCGTGAGTACGGTATTCCAAGCAGCAAATTTGCTTGGACTGTATACGTCGCGTATTCCGTGCGAGGTGATGACCACTGACGCGAAGGGAAATAAAAGGGTTAACAGCAAACACCCTTGGTACTATTCATTGAAATTCCAGCCGAACAGTTACACATCAAACCAGCAATTTATTTCGACGCTGGTCACCCACCTCGTACTGAGAGGGAATGCGTATGCCTACATCAACCCCGATAGAACGCTATCGATCGTCCATCCTGATTTAGTTGTCGCAGGGAAGCTATACAAGGGCGATGTATGGTACTGGATAAAATCTATTGGCGACGATGGGCAAGTTTCCGATCAACTGCTTAAATCAGGCGAATTGATTCACCTAAAATACGCCAGTAGTGATTCGATATTTGGCATGAATCCGATTGAATCATTGCAGGTTCAGCTTAATACAAATTTCAAAGGCAATTCTACGGTTCAGAATTTCTTTTCAAAGAACGCCACAAGCACTAAGTACTTGCAGCAAATTCCGAACTACAACGGGAAGATCGACAACAAATCGATGACCGAGTTGATAAAGCAGTATTCGGAGAAGATAGGAGGGTACGTTCAGGCGTTCAACCTGTTCAGTTTGCCCGAAGGATTCGAAATCAAAGAACTCGGATTGAATACCGAACTCGTAAAATTCTTGGACAGTGGACGAATTACGCGAAATGAGATCGCCAGTATTTACGGAATTCCCGTACAGTTTTTGAACACCGAGAACACGGTGGCGATCAAGTACGAAGAAATTAATTTGATGCTGTTATCGACCATCGAGAATCTGGTGAACATCTTCAAAGCCGAGTTCGAGGCAAAACTCCTGTCAAAAGCTGATAAACTAAATGGCATTTCGATCGAATGGGACTACTGGAAATTAAACCAGACCAACCTTTCGGATAAGGCCAACGCGCTGAAACTGGCAAGTACTGCTGGTGCAATTTCACCAAATGATTATGCCCGTGCACTGAACTTGCCAGTGAGCACCGATCCAAAAATGGATTGGCACTGGATTCAGTCGCAAAATATTCCGATTGAACAATACACCGAACCAACACCACCCGTTACCGTGCCAAATGCAGATGAGCAGAAAGACAACGGAGATAATAACAATCAGATATAAATATTTATCGTCATGAGACTAAAACACATAAAGGAATCACGAAATTTTAAGATCACCGATCCCAAATATGCAATGCGCACGTGGGATGGAGGCAACGAGCCGAACAACGAATCATTACCGGCATCCGGTGAAACAGCAGTCGGATCATCCGGTTTGAACGAAAACGGGAGACAGATCATTGCGTATGCCAGCGTGTTCAACCAAAAAAGTAAACTACTTGCTGATGTAGATGGAACTGGTGAGTTTGTTCTGTTCTACGAGGTGATCTCGCCCAATGCGTTCGACGAAATTCTACGTTTACCTGATCTGGATGTGATTTACTGCATTGATCATAATCCTGAACGTTTGATCAGCCGAACAAAAGCCGGCAACCTTCAACTTAGCACTGATGAGTATGGATTGAAGTTCGTTTCCACCGTGCCGAATACGTCAGAGGCCAATGACCTTTATGAAAACATTAAGGTCGGGAACCTACAGGAAAACAGTTTCTGCTTTTTGGTCTCTCCGGAGAACGAAAGTTGGAGCGATCCAGACGAAAACGGGGTAATGACCAGAACAATATTGAAAGTCGATGACCTTCTGGATGTCTCGACAGTCGTAAATCCAGCCTACAATAACACGTCGATCTCCCTTCGCTGTAAACTGGCGTTGATTGAATCACGAAGAACGGCGTTGGTCAAACAGGTAGAACAGATGAATGACCTTATTGAATCAGAAATATTTCTGCTCAAGAACGGATAACCGAGAGAAAACCCGACAACAGTCGTATTTATAATCATAACCTTATTTTATTTCTAATGAACTAAATGGAATTACAGAACAAGAAAACCGAACTCATCGAATCTATGGAGGCGATGAACGAAGTACTTAAAAAGGAAAACCGTACTGCCTTCACCGCAGACGAAAAAACCAAATTCGAGTCGTTAAAGACTCAGGTAAAAGAGGTCAACGAACGAATTGAAGAACAGAAGTTCATTGACGAAAATAAAAGAAGCGAAGCGAAAGCAAGTTTCATAAATTCCGGAGTCGTAACCCCGACAATTTTAACGGCTAACAGTAATGCCTTTGGCAGTGCTTTTAGATCATTCTTGTCGGGCAAGTCATATTCGGCAGAAGAACGTGCTTATTTGGATTCAGAAATGGAGAAAATCCCGCAGGAATACA
Source organism: Bacteroidota bacterium (assembly GCA_018266435.1). Taxonomy (GTDB): domain Bacteria; phylum Bacteroidota; class Bacteroidia; order Cytophagales; family Cyclobacteriaceae; genus ELB16-189. Next base: position 168,107 of record JAFEAL010000004.1, read on the forward strand.
AACCTCGTGGTGATGGCCGTCAGTTCTACATCCCGCAAGAGGTTTTGAAGAAAAGAAAGGCCGAAAAACGTGCTGCTCTTACTTCTTCAAACGTCCTTACCAGACTTACTCAAGAAAATGAACTTTCATTCGCAGCCGGGCCGATCCTTTACAATCAGATAGGTGTGAAGGAGTATAACGTGACCGGAACTAAATTGGATTTGCCGTCATTGGCTGACTACAGTGTTACGATCGCCGGTGAAGGTGGATCAGTTAGCCCTGTGACGTTAACCTCGTCACATGTTAGCGCGGTGGCTCAGGTGATTTCAGTTCAAGCCTCATTTACGCGCCAGATGTTGGCCAGCACGAACGAAGACATCATGAATGACGTGCTCGACACGATGAGTTTTGTTGCTGATAAAGCGATTGACACGTTGATGATCAACGCAATTACCGCGAGTACATCAGCAACGTTGACCGGTGTAACGACCTACAGTCAGATTTTGCAATTGGAAGCATCGATGAACACCGTACCAAATACCTTTATCTCGACTTTTAAAGGACGTAACTTCTGGAAGAAGACCCTTGAAAACCCTGCTGGTACTGATGCAACGTTCGTCTGGCAAAAAGATAACAGCGTTGCGGGCTACAGAGCGTATGCTTCACCGTACATCAGTTCTAAATCTTTCGTCACATTGTTAGACGCAAGTGCTGTGGCGGTTGTCAAGTTTTCAGGATTGCTTTTGATAGAAGACGTTTACACGTTAGCTGCGCAAAACCAAATTTTGTACAACCTCATCCAACTCGTAGACGTAAAGGTTGCTAACCCGGCCTTTGTAACGTGGAGCAACGGCGGTGGTGAGATTGGATAATGAATAGATAGCAAATTGCCATTTGTTTTGTGTTGACCGGCAACTTCTTTTAAGGGGTTGCCGGTTTTTTTATGCTTGCTTTTTTCGACTATAAGTGATCCAAAATAAGTCTTGTACTGTAATGGTCAGGACAACGAAGGCGAAAATAATCGTGTTCAAAGCCCAATCCCCGATCAGGAAAAAGACAAAGAAATTGCAGAATCCATACCCAATTCCAATCCAAATGATTATCGACTTTGTTATTGGTCGTTTTTTAAGTTGAGTTCGACCGCTATATAGAAGATAAATTCCGTAGAGAGACAATAAAACTGCTGTGCCAATCATCACAATAAGTTGATCTCCAAATTCTTGAACGAAAGGGACTATTAACATTATCAGAGCAGCGCAAAATACCAATATCGAAACGCAGATTTTCAGGATGCCAAAAAAAGAATTCATAACGAGTTAGTATTTAAAGTATATGTTGATCACAAAGCTATCAAAAAACTATTCTCAGGTTTCATTCAATGAGATCAAGGACTACCTCCAAATCGACCAAACCGATACCAGTCAGGACTCTTTGATCTGGTCGCTGTTGTATGCCTCAGTCAGAATATGCGAACAGTTCATCGACGACGACATTGTGCCGACGACCAATTTGTTAGAGGTTGATGAGTACCTGTACAATCTCGTGTTCTATCCATACTATAAAATCTTTCAGCAGAACATAACGGTCAACGGTATCACCGGGCTTACTGGATTATCGGGACAGACCAAACAGGTATTGATCTCACCGCGAGATTACCAAATGCAGTACTACAAGAACTACACGTCCATCCGTTTTAGTGCCTCGGTGACCTGTAACAAGTTCCTGTGCAATTTCAACAGTGGGTATTCATCGATTCCATATGACATATTGCTTGCGATCAAGATGAAGGTTGCGGAATTGTACGATCAGGATAGGGGTAACTATACGCTGGCCAATGTCCAACGATCAAATGCTTGGGAAAGACTGCTCACTCCGCACCGAAGAATATTATTTGACATCTATCCAAATCAGGTAAACGACTAATGGCTATCAACACCGCGAAAATGCATGAACGTCTTGAGTTGCAGCAATTAACGATAACCGGCACGACTTACGACTACAATAACTCAGAATGGAAGACCATTCAGGTGATTTATGCTTCGATCATCAAGAACCGAGGGGCGTTGATCGATACCAACTACGGAGAATTCTATAAGGATATGATCTGGATGTACTGCCGATACACAGGACTTCCAAAGAAAGGTATGAGAATACTGTACTATGGACTGAACTATACGATCACGTCGATCGAAGTATCGCCCACTATTCCAAAAAACCTAACGATCGGCATGAAACTGGATTCATAAAATGGCCGATACAAAAGACATATCGCTCAACCTACAGGGAGTTGACGAGGTAATAACTGCCCTTGATCAGCTTGGCAAAGACCTCGAACTGAAAATCATACAGGATGTGATCATGAAATCGGCGTTGATCGCCAAGAAAGACTTGGAACAATCCGCCCCTGACGGAAACGACAATAAGCCGAATGCGGATAAGCTGAGAAATAGCGTCCGAGCGGTGAAAAATGACAAGGCTGGTGCGTCCGTCGGCTTTTCACCAAGAGCAGCGTACATCGCAAGGTTCAACGAATTTGGGACGAAGGTGCGAGAGGTTGGGAAGAAAAAAGACGGTAAATACAAATCAGGTAATAGGGGATCGATGCCACGTCATCCGTTCATATTGGACTCACACAACCGTTCCATCCCGAAGATCATCGATTTTCTGAACGACAATTTTTTAAAGCTGATCAATAACTCGCTGAAAAAGAACATGAGAAAGCGGTTGAAGAGCGGATAAGTATTTAAGATCATGAACCAACCACTGTTAACCGCTATTGAGAACGCACTGTATTCAGCCGTTTCCGGAAATACAAAGACCTTGTATTATGATGCACTTCCCAATCAGGATTTGCTCACACAGTATTCGGTGGTCTATTCAGTGCGAAACCAGAACAACCAACCGACGTTCGACCGAAAGGATGCGGTAAAAAATTATTCGTTGACAGTGCAGATTAATAACCCGAATAAAGCACCGATTGTGAGTAGTTCAGTATTTATCAACAGCAACGTGTTGAGCCTGTATAAGGCGAATAGTTTCATCAGCATCGTGACGACAGAAAACGAAGAACTTTTCTACGATCCGGAGTTGAAAATATTCACCGGGTATCTGAGGTTCAACATGCAGACGAGTTAATAACAGTATAAAAAACTATAACCAAAAATGGGTTTAATACAATTTTTCGAAGACAACACCGGAGCACTTGCCATCGGTCATCAGGCTATCGCCAAACTCACGGACATCACACTTGACTTTACCACGGCGACGGACGAAACCACTTCGTTCACCAACCAGTACCAAGCGGAATTTCAACCCACCAAACGAAGCTGGTCAATGGACTGTACGGCCTTCTGTACAAGCGTGACGACCGGTACATCATTTTATTCAGGAGGTACTTCTGCCGGTTCGATCACCGGTGTTACCAACGGCTTGCTTTTGATGGAGACCTTCAAGGCCGGTCAACCGGTTAACATCGTGTTGAAGTTGGAGAACTCGAATGTGCAACGTGCTTACAACTGTGTGATGACCAGTTGCTCGGTCAAAGCCCAAACGGCGAAGGCAATGACGTTCTCCCTTAAAATTCAGGGCACTGGAAGTTTGGTTAAATCTACCAGCTAATGAAGAATTTCACCTACAACGATAAGGAGTACAATCTGCACACGGACATCATTGCTATCAACGAATTCTGTAAGGCCAAAGGCATCAAGTTGTCTGAATTGAAGGACGAGATGTTTGTTGATGATCTTGATTCGATGATCGTGCTTTTCAAACAATCGATCAGACGCTGGTTGAGATACAACGGCCGAGAAGACGAATTAAGCAACGTTGACTTTGAAAACATGTTTGCCGAACAATATGGGAAGATTGTCAAATACCTGTTCGACGGTGAGTTCATGCCAAAAGCAAACGGTGTGGGAGAGAAAGAAGACATTCCGGCAAAAAAAAAGAAATAGAATACACTTACGATTACCTGTTGAGCAGGTTTATAGTGCAGTTCAATTATCCCGTTGAACAATTCAATTTCCTGACGCTCAAACAAATCGTTGAAGCACTAAATTTCAAATTCGAATACGATCAATCGATATTCGGGTTCTGGCAGAAGGAACTTCGAACCAATAATTTCTTCACGCTGAAAGCATCGTTTGGTGATACGTCCAAATTCACTAAGCCCGAAGACCTTTACCTGTTTGCCGATGAACGTCAGCAGGCAAAAGAAGATTTGATTGAAGTTCAAGATCAATTGGGTTATTGGCTAAGCAGTTTAACAAATGAATTAGCACAGGAATAGTATTTATTGATGACCTCTTAACTGTCATCATCATGTCATCAGTAGTTTCAAGTTTACTTCTCGATATACAAGGTAACGTAGCCTCGCTCAAGCAATCGCTGGACGAAGGAAAATCACAATTAGGCGAATTCAAAGAAAATGCGCTCAAGATCGGAGAGGCGATGGGAATTGCCTTTGGGGCCGAAAAGTTAATCGAACTTGGGAAACAGTTCGGAGAATTTGCACTTCGCGTAGGCGAGACTAAGGAGCAGGTTGAAGCATTAAATATTAATGGATCGGTTGAAAAGGCGACGGCCTCGGTATTGGCACTATCACAGACGTTCGGGGTTGACCTGAAAGAATCGCTCTCTGCGATCAATGTAAACAGCCAAGCATTCGGGGAGACGTTCGACAGTTCTTCGAAGAAAGTTGAACAGGGTCTTGCGCTGACGACCGGTCACGCACAAGAATTTTTGGCCATTGTTCAAGGCTATTCAAGATCATTTGCAGCAGCCGGAGTAAGTGCAGATCAATTCGCTGCCATCGCGACACAGGCAGTTCAAAAAGGATTTGGTGACGAAGCGTTTGCCGGATTGCAGAAAGGCATCAAACAGATTGAATTGATGTCGCCAACCGCACAGAAGGCCTTAGAAGCTGTTGGTCTTAATACCCAACAAATCGCTCAACAAATAGCAGCAGGTACGCTTACACCGTTACAGGTCATCCAGCAGATGGGAGAGAAGTTGAAAGAACTCCCAAGTACATCACAACAAGCAGCCGAGGCGATGAACCTATTCGGTAAATCATCGACCCAATTAGCTGGCTTCGTTCAATTCCTGTCTGACGCAAAAACCAATATGAATGATTTAGTTGATTCGGCAACGGAAGGCCAACAGGCGATGCTCCATCTCAATGAATCAACCGAACAACTGGACGAAATCTGGACGCAGCTATTCGGCGGTAGTGCCACATACTGGACGGAGTTGAAAGCCAACCTTATTGACGGACTTGTAACAGGGTTAAAGGCAATCGCAAACGGAGTGGTGGAGTCCTATAACTACTTCGTGGACTTGTACAATCAGTCCTTTGCCTTTAGAATAATCATACAGGCTCTAATTGCCGATTTCAAAATCCTGTGGGACTCGATCAAATTGATCGGAAACATAGGAGCGGATGTGTTCGAATTTTTGGGACGTGAGATAAAGGACGTGTTCACGGGCAATTTTAAAGATATACCTAAAGCATTGGCGACAGAATTCCAGAACATTGCCAAAGATTCTGCACAGTGGGGCAAGAACATTTACGATGAATTCGCGACAGCATTCAAGGCTGCTGCGGATGCTAGACCACTTTCCCATTTGACCGGCATAGGTGATTTGAGTGGCGAGGGTGAACAAAAATCCGTCAATGGAATAACCGGTGATGGGTATGTTGATCAACCGGATAAAGCTGGCGGAAAATCAAAATCGAAAGGCGATAACAACAGTCTGTTGATCAACATCCAGAAAAACGACCCATCGAAATATCTGGACAAGATCAAGACCAGCATCGACGGCGTAGTGAAAACGGCTCAGTATATGCCGGACATCTTTGATAAGATCGGTGACTCTTTCTCGACCAATATCGAAAAGACTGCCTACCCGGCAATGGAAAAACTCGGTGAGTCAATCGGCAATGCTGCTCAAACCGGTTCAGCGAGTTTACAACAACTTACCAACCAAACACTACAAACAGCAGGATCGATCATCAAAGCGAATTTGGCAAAGGCCATCAGCGAGGTGATTGCCAGTGCAGGCGACCTGCCCTTTCCTTTTGATTTGGCAGCGATCTCAGCCTCAGTTGCGTTGGTAAATAGCATTCCGATACCGCAGTTCGCTACCGGCTCGCAGAATTTTGAAGGCGGTTGGGCAAAGATCAATGAAGGCGGTATCGGCAACGGAGAAGCAGTTTTCTTACCAAGCGGATCAGCCGTACTACCGGCGAGAGAAACGCAGGGGTTTTTAGGAAATAATGCAGCCCCAAAGATTCATGTTAACGTGACCGGAAGAATTTCTGGTCGTGACATTCTCCTTTCACAAAATGAAACTAATCGAATTATAAACAACTCTCGCTAATGGCATTCGCTACGTACACCACGAAATATTTTTGCAATATCTATGACTGGTCTGGTAGTCATTTTCTGGTTAACCTTAATCTATCTGGCGGTACATCAGGCGCAACGGAAATCGTTCACTATGATTTTCAGCCGTTGACGTTAGAATGGCAGGGTGGAAGATCTCAATCCGATTTAGCGGTCTTCGGTTCAAATGCGATTTTCAAATTCTATCAACCATCCGGCACGACCTATGATTTTTTTCTAAGTAGTCCGTACAAAACTTGGCAACTTGAAGTCAGTGGCAACACCGGTCTATATTGGATTGGATGGGTTCGCCCGGACAACAGTCAGAAGAGTAGGTTCATCATGCCACAGGCGTACATCAGTCTTGGGGCGAACGATGGACTAAATGATTTGAAGAATATTGCGTACACGGCCAGTACAAAGTACACGGGCTATACGTCGGTTATCGCAACCGTTCAGGAGTGCGTGAACAAAACCGGGTTGAACATAGGTCTTCGTGCACAGAACAATACGAAGGTCGCGCAGATGACGGGCACAACCGATATTCTTTCGGCTGTTTACCATCGCTCCGAACACTTTTACCAGAAGAACAGCACGGGTTATACGTATACAAGTTGTTACGATGTGATCAGTCAGTTGTTAGAACCTTTCAACTGTCAACTTTCGCAGACCGGCAATTACAAAGGCTGGACGATCACGAACAAGAATGAAATCAGCAGTAGTATGTTTTACTACCCGATCAACCTTGTTTCGGGAACAGTTAGTTCAAGTAGTTACAGTAGATCGGTGACCGGCAGTTCATTTATCGCCGACTCAGATCAACTTAGTTATGTGCTTCCGGTGAAGTCATTTGCCACTACGTTCATGACCCAATTGTCAACCGGAAAAACAGCCGGTAACCTCATTCAGTATCCGAATTTCGCGTCAACCAAAGGTTGGAACAACGGAACGGGCACGACCGCATTCTACTCTTATAATATTGTCGGTGGGTATGCTGATTTGGATGAACCAAACGGATTTGGTAATCCGAATACGACGAAGATGATCTATACGAAGGTCTATGGGATGAGCGATGGTCAAGCGGGATCGACGTTCAACGTCAGTTGTCAGGTGAAGTTGAATAAATGTACGTTTAGCAGTGGTTCGGCACTTCCTGCGCTCAAAATTATTGTCTACAAACCCGATGGTACAAAGTTCACGGACACGGCCAAGAACTTCACGAGCGTCGGCAGTTACGCCACGTTCAGCAATCAGAATTCGATCAGCTTGGCGAACGTCAGTGGAACGTATACAATCGAATTCCAGTTTGTCCCGAATGCGGGTGCGACTTATAGCGAAATCGAATACTATTTCACCAATGCCTTTGCTTGGGCGAGTTATACGATTGCCTCCAAAACACTGGAATCGGATTATGATTGTACCGGATCGTTCAACAGTCCACAGTCCGATCAGGCACAGGCCAATACCATTATGTTCTCCGACGGCGGGAAGTATTTCCAATACGGCCCATACCCATCAATGGGCGGACTGATCTGTTATAACAACGTCGGACTACCTACGAGTGGTTGGACTGGTTATCCGTATCCGACATTGGCCTTTGCCAATTATGATTTCACTGGATCAACGTCAAGCCCTTGGCAGCAGATGGCGAAAGGCGGGAATGTCAGTTGGACTTACGATAACATTAACCACAATTTCAATATCAACAGTAGTTTGATCAGTGGTTATACGTTTTTCCAACCGACGTTATTTAATCCCGGTGCTTACGCGCTGAAAATTCAGGCAACGAATTCGAGTACGGTGGTTGGCGGAAGTTTTCAAAACGTAAGTCTGAACATCCTAAGTTTAACGGCGAACACAAGTGGATACAGTGCGCAATTTCTGAATAACGCCACGTTATATTCCGATGGAACACTCAGGACATATTTTATTGGGTTCAACATTGTTCAACCGTCGTACATCGGGTTTTCCGCAAACGGCACGAACTCCAATTTGAATGTGAAGGTCAGTTCGATTGTCGTCAATTCGTTTGTGGCCTATGATTACAATCAACCGCATTATGAATTCTATCTATGGTCGAAGATGAAGAAACTACAGAATTTCCATCGATATGTAAATCTTGGAATACGACAGTCCAATATTTTTTACAATTCGATTGTCTATCTGCCATTGCGAGGTTTCAACTACCCGTACGTTCCGTTTTTTATCACCGACTATACGTACGACGTTCTCGGTAACGTAGTCCAATTACAACTCGAAGAACTTACCAGAGGGTTTCAATATGCCGGGTTCAGCAGTATACAACTTCCGACGGCAAACGGAAACTAAATCAGTATTTACGATTATGACGACAATCAATTTAAATAACACGGTATTTGGAGTCCCGTTGACAGCCATCGAGGGCGACATGTTGAACATTAGTTTTTCGGTCAAGGATCAGAACGGAAATCCATTCTGTTTTACCGGGTCTACGAACTACATCAATTTTCCAAGTGCAAGGCTAATTGTGAAGACCAACGAAACACCTTCGACAACCGCCTGCACGTTTACCACAAGCACAGGTAATACCTATTATATCAATAACGCTCAGCGAAATGTTGGTGTATTCGTACTTCAAACACCGGCGTTGAACATCGCCAACGGAAATTACTATTACGTATTTCAAGTATATAACTCGACGAACATCCAGACGATCTTCAACGGAAAGTTTGATGTGCTAAAAATTGTGTAATGGGATACATCGTAACGATCAATAACAACAATTACGGCGTTGTTCCGCAGAATCAGAATTTCGCGATTCAGACAACGGCCAACCAGTTCACCATTGCCCCGGTGATCGATACCTCGAAATTCATAACCGGCGCAACGAACATCGGTGGGGTTGGACTGTATTCGTCAACAGTAAATAAAAGTTTACAGGTCAAAGGCCTTCAAGCCGGAAACGGAATAACGTTGGTGCAATCGCCAACCGGTGTGACGATCAACGGCGCGACAGTCGGTCATTATGTGAGTGCCAGTACTTTCAATACATATAGTGGAACAACTGTTCCGTTGACGTATGAAAGCCGAGCAGCATTCAATGCCTACACGGCAAGTACGACTAACGTCACGACTGCGAACAACGGACTGACTAAAAACGGAAACAACGTTCGACTTGGTGGCACACTAACCGGTGCGACTAATATTCAACTTGGTACAAATACCCTGACGATAACCGGCAGCACTGGTAAGTACCTTATGCCCTCAACCGGGAATTTCGCAGCTACCGGTTATATCACGACCGGTATCCAAGCGATTAGTGGTATTCGAGCGGTCACGGCATCAGGACTCGACATTGGTCAGATACAAGGTACAGGTGGTGGCGGTTATAACATCAGATTCATTGACGGGAATTACGCAACGGTGTACGCGGTATTTAATGCGGTTGTCGGATGTTTTAATACACAACTGACTGTAGGCAATAGCACGAGTCTTGGGGCTGCACTTGCAGTTAACGGTGCGATCATCAGTTCAAGTCCTACACTGCGCCTATGTGGTGCAGGTACGACCACCAACTATGCGTTACAGGCGCAACAATCAGATAAATCCACGAACATCCTAACATTAAAGGACAATGGTGACTTCCAGCTTGGTCTTTCAACAAGCAAATTGGGGGTGTTCGGAACAACGGCCATTGCTCAAGTAACAACTGGTGTTACCACCAGTTCATTTGTTCAAAATAGTGGAACGGCAATAAATTCAGCTTCAACATTTGACGGTTATACGCTTGCTCAATTGGTAAAGGCAATGCGAAACTATGGTCTGTTGAAATAAGGAACAGTATTTAAAATTATGAACTACAATCAAATTCAAATATCAAACAGCCCGGTGAACGGGAAAGCCAGAATTATAGACGTAAACGGGATAGTCATCCGACCTGATCTTGAAAGTATCACGGTGATAACAATCCGTAAATTTTACGATGTGACGGTGAGCGGAAACGCCACTGGTTATACTGAATTGTCGGGGGTTGAGTTTACCCCCTTCGAGTTTAACGTGGTGGCCGACAATACCAGACATTGCAATTCCGAAAACGGCTATCGATGCTACCCAACATCAGGAGGGACTTACGTAGACGTGGCTGGTAATACTGTCGTCAACCCTATTGGATTTTACGATTTCTTTCAGCCAATGTTATCGCAGCCGGTCTCGATCATGACCATTGTCAAGAATAACCTCACGCTGGAAGACCAGCTTTACAAATCTTGGGACTAATGGTACACAATTTAAAACCGCTCTTTGTTACGGCGTTGATAACTACAAGTACAATCCTGTTTGTCAACAGCCTTCTTGGCACTTGTATTTTGATCGCAACTCTTAGTTGGTGGGTGATGAAAAATGTGAAGGCCTTTCGTGACTTGAAAGAGAAGGATTAAAGGTTCGAGGTGGTAAACCGGTGGTAATAACGAGGTGGTAAAAAACGAAACCCCCTGAATGTCAGAGGGTTTCATCGTAGAGGGCGGTCCGGACGGGACTCGAACCCGCGACCTCCTGCGTGACAGGCAGGCATTCTAACCAGCTGAACTACCGGACCTTAAAAATAGGCTGCAAATATAGGGCTGTGCCTTCGTTCTGCAAAACTTATTTTAAGGAATTCCATCTTTTAAACACCTGAAGCCAACGGTTGCATTTCGCTCAAACCCTTGTGATACGCGCAGCAGGTATTGCTTATAGTGCAATTCGCGAGGGCCACCCTGCACATACCACCAACTTGAGTTAGGCTTAAAATAGCTGCCTCCTTTCAGCATAATATAACGGTAACTACCGCTTTCATAGACATCGTGGGTCATTTGCCATACACTACCTACCAGGTCTTCCAATCCGTAGGGGTTGGCTCCTTGGGGGAATTTTCCAACTGCATACGGCTTGCCATCTCCCATATTGCAGCGGCCGGCATCAATTCCTTGCAGTGAAAACACAGTAAGGGTTTCGGTTATTTTTTCTTTTTTGCGCACAACCGGCTTGGTTTGGTTCCACGGCCACTCTCGGGCTGAGGGAGTTTGCGCGGCATATTGCCATTCGATTTCAGTAGGCAAACGTTTGCCGGCCCATTTGGCATACGCCTGTGCATCTTCATAGCTGATGTACACCACCGGAAAATTTTCTTGCCCCCAGGGAATTTTTTTGTTCTTCCAGTGTTTTAAAAAATTTGATGTGTCGGTCGGTTGATACCGTGTGGCATTTAAAAAGATATTAAAATCATGGTTAGTAACAGGAAAACGATCCATGAAGAACGAAGGCATATCATGTGTTTCTCCCTCATGGTCAGAAGGGTATCGGATGAAATCATCACCATGTGTGGAGTGGAAAGTAAATTTTCCGGCCGGAATTTTCACCATGCCTCGTGGTGGTATTTTTTCTGGAATAGTTTTTTCTACAAGGCTGATCAGCAAGGGTTGCCCGTCTTTAATCTCTAGAGTAGTCTCATCTATCAATTGCCCATTTTCAAATGCCTGAGCAATTATTTTTCCTTCAGCCACTCCGGCAGATCGAATTAAATCTACAGAACCGGGTGATTGGGTCAGCGTAATTGGACTTTTGTTATACGCAGGACTACCCAGCCAAATTTTGACTGTACATTTTTTTGTAGTTGAAAAACTCAACGTACTCCCATTCAGCTTTAGTGAAATAATTTCAGGTAACTCAGCTATACAACTTACAGCGCCTTCGTTGTTGGTACCCAAGAACCAGCTCGAAAATGCATCAGTTTTACCCGGCAGCCATTCGCCTGTGTTTTTCTTTGTTGGTGTAAGAAGTTGGTGGCTCCAAAGGTCAACGAAATGAAACCCTTTTACCGGTTTTACGCGAAAGAGCAGGTCATTAAACCCTTCGGGTTTCAAACTGAAAATTGTGTAAATTGTTTTACCAGGTGTGGCCCACCGATTTACCCAAATACTGTCGTGGGTGGTGGGCAGCAACGGAGTGAAGTCTCTGGAAGTAAAGCATGTGCTGTTTTGGCGCAATAGCATTGATGTTTTTCCTAAGAACCGGTACTGTTCCTGCTCCCAATCGGGATGCCCCGAAACGAATTGATTTATTTCTATGCCGTACCCATTGAAGAACGAGGTGGCATACTCGCGAATGATGGGTTCTTTGTATACTTCGGCTACACGAAAAATGGCAAAGTCCGGCTTGATCAGTTTATTGAGGTTGAGTAAGGGTGGGTAATACAGCGCATTGTGTACGCGGCCAGCAATTATGCCAGACATATCTTTGGGCACGGCCATGCCTTCGCTGTACATAATTACTCCAGTTTTTACTTTGTCGGCAGCAGCCTGCAATTCTTTACTCGATTCGCCTTTAGTATCGAGCACTACTCCGTCAGCCGAGGTTTCGCGAATCAATTCTTCCAACCCTTGCAGATGGCTTTGCGAGCGGGTGCTTTCATCCCATGGATTGTAAGCAATAAAAAATTTACAATTCAATTTTCTCAGGGTGTCGGCCAGGATACGAAGGGTAGGCAACCCACCGGGCAAGTCGCGGTACATATCAAACTGGTTTCTCTGATCCATACCCAGAGTAGGCCAGGTAGGCCACAGGCAAACTACATCGTCTCCTCCGTATATTTCTTTTCCTTTGCGTACAAAATCAGGTAGGCGTATTTTTCCGGTTGCATAATCATAATACTGTTTATCCCAGGCCATGAGCAGGTGCATGACATACGCCTGATTGATCCATTTTAAATCTGACCGCTGGTATAGCGAGTAGTCAAATGAAACTATATCGAAGAGCATTTTTTCTTGAAAGATTTTCTTTAGTCCGTTTTGCCATTCACCTGAAAACAAATCAAAGTACAAGGAATAAATAACAGAGCCATTGGGATACAACACAGTTTCAAAACGCTTTCTTTTTCCATGCTGAATAGATTCGGGGTCTCTTCTGGATAATGCGCAAAGACTGAGGTCACCACTCAGTGGGATTGAAGCATACCCCAATTCCCAGGCATTATCGGGCACGATGATGTTAACGGGTTTTTGTCCGGATAAAAAAAGATGCGTACGCGATAAGGGATGGTCACCCAGTCCTGTGATGTACAAGTGATCGTTGAATCGATCTAACGGGGTAACGTTGGATAGTGAAAGAGTATCTGTTGAATTGTTTTTGAAAGTGATCTGGTATCGGACAGATCCGGAGATAAAACCGGCAGGAGAGAGGGATAAATTTATTTTCCCGGATGGAATTATTTTTCCATTTCTTGTTACATCAAATGAAATCAACGGACGGGCTAAACTGTGGACTGTGGTTGAGTCGGTTTCCACATCCGTGATTTTAAAGTCGTGCAGCTTGATTGATTTCAGTCCTTGCGCATTCAGTTTCAGGCAAGCCAGTGTGATCATCAGGATAATAACTTTCATTTCATGTACTCAAGTTTAGAAAGATGAAGTAACAAAATGACTTTATTTTAGGCAACTCTTAAACCCAAAGATTGATGTACCACACTGAAATCTCATTACCTTTGTTGGTTTATAAAGAAGGACACAAGCTTTTGTTGTGAATTTTAAACAAGAATTAAACCAGATTCCTGAGTTTGGGAAAGTAGCTCACGCAGCAGAACGACTGGGTATGGAAACGTATGTGGTGGGTGGCTGGGTGCGTGATTTGCTATTGAAACGACCGTGCAAAGACATTGATTTTGTCTGTGTAGGCAGTGGCATCGCTCTGGCTGAGGCAGTAGCTAAGGAACTGGGTTCACCAGTAACCGTATTCAAAAACTTTGGTACGGCCATGGTCAAACATGAAGATTTTGATCTGGAGTTTGTTGGCGCACGCAAAGAATCATACCGAAGTGAATCAAGAAAACCGGTGGTAGAAGACGGTACACTGGATGATGACCAAAAGCGAAGGGATTTTACCATCAACGCGATGGCCATCAGTATAAATCAAAAAAACTATGGCGAACTGGTTGATCCGTTTGGCGGAGTAGCTCACCTAGTCACAAAAAATATTCAAACACCCCTCAACCCGGAAATCACTTTTTCTGATGATCCCCTGCGTATGATGCGCGCCATTCGTTTTGCTTCTCAGTTAAATTTTGATATTGAAGCCGATACGTTTGAGGCAATCATAAAAAACGCTTCACGTCTGAAGATTGTTTCAATGGAGCGCATCACCGATGAACTGAATAAAATTATTCTATCACCTGTACCCTCATATGGATTTAAACTACTCTTTCAATGCGGATTGCTGAAAGAATTTTTTCCTGAGATGGTGGCCTTGCATGGAGTAGAATACGTAGATAATAAAGCGCACAAAGACAATTTTTATCACACCCTGCAGGTGCTCGATAATGTTTCAAAAGTATCGAACGACTTATGGCTGCGATGGGCAGCTATTTTACACGACATTGCCAAGCCGGTAACGAAACGCTTTGATCCCAAAGCGGGCTGGACATTTCACGGGCATGAAGACAAAGGCGCGCGAATGACACCCGGTATTTTTCGCAGGCTAAAATTACCGATGAATGAAAAGATGGACTTTGTTCAAAAACTAGTACGTCTGCACCTGAGGCCGATAGCTTTGGTAAAAGAAGTTTCTGATTCGGCCATTCGCAGGTTGTTGTTTGAAGCAGGCGACAGTGTGGATGCGCTCATGACCCTATGCCGGGCTGACATTACCTCTAAGAATGCCGAAAAAGTAGTGAAGTATTTGAATAATTTTGAAAAAGTTCAACAGAAAATGATTGAACTGGAAGCGCGCGATAAAATCAGAAATTTTCAACCACCTATTTCAGGCGATGAAATCATGCGCATGTTTAATCTTCCGGCCAGCCGCGCGATAGGAGATATTAAAGAACAAATCAAAGAGGCTATTCTGGAAGGTGAAATTAAAAACTCACGCGAAGAGGCTATGCAGTTGTTGTTGCAGATTGCCCATAAGAAAGGATTAATAAACCAAAATGTAAACCCGTAAACCACTATGAGAAAAAGTATTTTTTTTATGTTGATGTTGATGTCATTGAGCGTATGGGCTCAAAAGAAAAAAAAGTCAGAACCTGTGCCTGCCGCACAACCACAGCCCCAGCCAACCACACCCTCCACGGCTAAGGCGCCTAAAGATTCTCTAGCTCCGGTCAACCCGTTGCTGCGGCATTATGCACTTAAATACCAATTGGCCGTGCAGTGGAACGACTACGACATAGCTAAAGATGCTTTGTATGATTTGATCATCGAGAATCAAGGCAATGACTCCACCGTAATTGACCTGGCCGGATACTATTACCAAAATCAGAAATATCCTTCCGCTGTGCTGGTAGCTCAAACGTTATTGAAGCGAAACCCTAAAAATGCAAGCGCATTAGAAATTGCTGCCATTGGATACGAAAATTTAGGCGTGTATGACCGGGCACTTCAACATTATGAAAGCTTGTACTTATTACAAAACAACACCAATGTGCTTTATAAAATGGTGGCTTTGCAAGTGCAACTGAAACGGTTCAGAGAAGCGGCTGCAACAGCAGATATTTTACTGGCAGCCAAAGACTTAGACTCACTTAAGGTGGGTTACCCCATGGCTGATGGAAAGCAAAAAGATTTTGCGCTGAAGGTAGCGGCATTAAACTTAAAAGGTACGGTCGCTATGGAACAGTCGGATAAGGTAAATGCTAAAAAATATTTTGAGCAGGCGTTGGCCATAGCTCCCGATTATCCGCCTGCTAAAGATAACCTGGCAAAATTGAAATAACCATGCAACCTTAAGGCAAGAATGTTGTCTTTGGGTAACTAATAGATTGGTTTGAAGAACACGGTGCAGAGTCATACGGCATTGATTGACCGCTGCCGCGAAGGTGACTCCGTGGCATTTAAACAATTGTACGACCTGTATAAAAGAGCTATGTACAACATTGGTTACCGCATCGTAAACAATGCCGATGAAGCCAAGGACGTGCTGCAGGAGTCATTCATCAGTGCATTTAATAACTTGGAAAATTATCGGGGCGATGCTGCCTTTGGAGCTTGGCTCAAACGGATTGTGGTAAACAAGGCCATTAACCTGGTGCGCAAGAGACGCTTTGATCGGCTACCCGATGAATCGGATCAGTTCGACATAAAAGAAGAGGAGACACCGGATGAGTTTGCCGGATTTCCTTTTACCGTGGAAAACGTTAAGAATGCCATCGCAATGTTGCCCGATGGTTACCGGGTTGTATTGTCGTTATATTTATTGGAAGGCTATGACCATGCCGAAATTGCCGAAGTTTTGGGTATCTCAGAATCTACTTCCAAATCACAGTTTAACCGGTCAAAGAAAAAATTAAAAGAAATTTTAGAATCGTATGAAAAATAAAAAAGATTCTCTCGAAAAATTCGTTGACGCTAACCGCGAACACTTCGACTCACAAACACCATCTGAAGTATGGCCTGCTATCGAACACTCGCTGCCCCACAAATCCAAACAGTTTTTTTTAAACACTATTGTATTTTGGCGTGCTGCGGCCATTGTTTTTTTTGCCTTTAGCAGTTATTTAATGGTTAACCAATATTTCTTGCACCCGGAGGCGAAAGATACTTCAGTAATTCAGGGGTTCAGCGATCTGGAAACATTTTATACGTCACAAATCAGTGAAAAAATGAAACTGATCAGCCACTTTGAATCAAACGATGGGGTGACTACCGATGATATTACACTGAACCTGAAAAAGTTGGATGCCATGTACCAGGTGTTGAAAGATGAAATGAAGCGCAGACCCACACAAGATGTACGCGATGCACTCATCTTGAATTTACTCGTACGGGTTGATTTGATTAACCAGCAACTTCAGAAACTGGATAAGACCCGAGTTGAGGTTAAAAAACAAAAGGAAGTTTAGTATTCATTTCCTAACTCAATATTTTCAATTTTTGAATCGCGTAGTTTCCCTTCTTCACATTTTAAAATACGGGCAGGAAACTTTCGGATCAGCCCATAGCTGTGTGTAGCCATGAGTATAGCGGTACCGCTTCGGTTGATTTGTTGAAATATCTTTAAAATATCATGCGATACTTCGGGGTCTAAATTGCCCGTGGGTTCATCAGCAATGAGCAGGAGAGGTTCGTTTACTAAAGCTCGCGCAATCACGATCCGTTGTTGCTCGCCCCCCGAGAGTTGGTGAGGCATTTTTTTTTCAACAGACCCTAAACCTACTTGCATCAGAACTTCAGCCAGCCGGGCTTTCATCTTTGCCTTGTCCCGCCAGCCGGTAGCCTTCATTACAAAAAAAAGATTTTCAGCTACCGAGCGGTCTTGCAGTAATTGAAAATCCTGAAAGATGATTCCGATTTTTCTCCGTAGCAGGGGTACGTGGCGGTTTTTGATTCCGTAAATTTTAAAACCGGCTACATCAATTTCTCCTTCCAATAACAACAGGTCGGCATACAGCGTTTTCAATAGTGATGATTTCCCTGAGCCGGTGCGACCGATGATAAAAACAAATTCTCCCTTATCAATATCAAAACTGATTTGGTTAAGAACGGGGTTGTTGCCTTGGTATATGGTTGCTTCGCGAACTCGTAAGACAGGATCAGTGGAAAACATGTGGCATTTTATCCGTTAGCTTTCTTATGATCGGCTAAAAATTTGGCTAAGCCAATATCGGTGAGAGGATGGTTAAGTAAATCAGTAATTACTTTGAGCGGGCATGTGGCTACATCGGCACCAATCTCGGCACATTTAATCAGGTGCATGGTGTGGCGTACACTGGCTGCCAAAATTTCTGTTTCGTAGCCATAGTTATCATAGATCAAACGAATCTGGGCGATTAGCTCAAGCCCGTCTTGCGAGATGTCGTCCAGCCGGCCGATGAACGGAGAAACATAGTTGGCTCCGGCTTTGGCTGCAAGCAAGGCCTGGCCGGCCGAAAACACCAACGTGCAATTGGTGCGTATGCCCTCGCTCGAAAATTTTCTGATGGCCTTTACCCCGTCCTTGATCATAGGTACCTTCACCACAATTTTGTTGTCAATTTTGGCCAACTCTTTTCCTTCGGCAATAATTTTGTCAAACTCTGTGGCAATTACCTCAGCGCTCACGTTGTCGTCAACTATATCGCAAATGGCTTTGTAATGTGCCCTGACTTTTTCAGCACCGGCTATTCCTTCTTTGGCCATGAGCGAAGGATTGGTGGTTACACCATCCAGCACACCCAAGTTATGCGCTTCACGTATTTCGTTAAGATTGGCAGTATCGATAAAAAATTTCATTATGGATTATTGATTTTAGATGGCCGTTGAATGATTTGGCAAATCTAATCAGTTGAGGCAAAATAAAGAAAGAGAAATGCAGATGGCTGCAAAAGGATGGAAGGAGTGAGAAAAATGGATGTTATCCCGATGGTTCTGTGGTTGGGATAATCCGGGTAAAAAAAATGGCAAATCGAACATCGCACCGCTACAACCACTTACCCTTGCTGCCTTCCGGCCCTGGGGGAGTTCAGCAGGAGCTGGTCGTGCCGATTTGCCGAGGCAAAAATAACAATTAATAAAATAAAACTATTAAGGATTTTTTAAGTTAAAAACCCACTGGCCGGTGGTGTTGTTTACCCGTGTGTAACCTGTGCCAGTAAAGTTAAAACTGAGTTGCAATGTGCTTGCTGAGGCGTTAATGACATAGGTCATATTCAATAAGTTAGCACCTGTATCTCTTACTATTTGAGTAGTGGGGTCTGTTCCAAATGTCCAGGTACCAGAGGTTGGCCACGGTCCGGGTATGGAGGGACGGTTTGCACAAGTATAGCTATAATTACCAGTAGTGCCAGTAATGGTCAGGGTAAAATTGGTCCAATTCCATCCGTTTGAGCTGGTAACATCGGTGCCTCCTAAAGTTACGCTCGAAACAGTCCAGGTCTTTGAAAGTAATCCAAATTGTTTGTCTTGCGTGGTCTCCCCACCACCACTTTTACTGCAGCCTGAAAAAGTAAGGACAGCCAATACAGAAATGCCACTTAAAAGTATAAATGTGTGCTTCATGGAAATGGATTTTTTCAGTTTTATCGCGATAAACATACAAAAATTCAATCGGTTTTAGAAATACTCTAAAATTATTACTGAGCCAGGCTTTTATGGCGGCTGCAAGGAATTTGTAACCTATTTGTAATCTAAAATATGGATTCGTTGCCTAATAGAAGCATATTCACTTTCCATATTTGAAGCTACGAATACAATTGTGGAGGCCGGAACTTGTTGCAGTTGCTCTTGGTACCACTGTGCAGAGGCCTGGTCGAGGTTGGTGCAGGGTTCATCTAAAAAAAGTACATCGGCCACAGAATAAAAGGCAAGACCTAACTTTAACCGTTGGCGCATTCCTGAAGAAAATTGGGCAATGGGTTTGGTGTGGTTTAGTGGAAGGCGTAATATCTCCAGAAACTCATCGGCAGGCAATCGGCATTTTTTAAATTTGAAGTGAAACTGCACTATTTCCTGAAGGGAAAATTCTTCGATCAGATCCATATAAGGTGTAGCAATGGCTACGTGTTGAAAAATTTCGGATGAATCAATTCCCTGATAGTTAATTGCTCCGGCACTGGGCTGCAGTTGCCCCCACAGGGCCTGCATTAAGGTAGATTTGCCTGAGCCGTTCGGGCCGGTGATAGCGTAGCGGTTTCCTTCGTTAAAAGAATAATTGAAATTTCGAAAAATCCATTCGCGGTTGAATCGTTTTCCTAAATTCTCCGCAATGATTTTCATTCCATGGCGGGAGCCCCCGTAGAAAACCCTTTCATGATGCCGCGTTCAGAAGCTTTGATAAAGCTAATGATGTGATCACGCTCAGAGCTGGCCGGAAGTTCCTGTTCGACCAAATCAAGAGCCTTGGCGTTGTTGAGTCCTTTTAAAAAAATGTAGCGGTAGATTTCCTGTATCTCGCTGATTTTGTCAGCATCAAATCCACGCCTGCGTAAGCCAATGGTATTGATACCTGCGTAGGCGAGAGGCTCACGTGCGGCTTTGGTAAAAGGAGGAACATCTTTTCGTACCAGTGACCCACCTGAGACCATGACGTGCGCTCCTACCTTAACAAATTGGTGCACGGCACTAGCTCCTCCGATCACCACCCAATCATCAACGGTAACATGGCCGGCCACTTGCACGGCATTAGCCAGGACACAGTGGTTGCCAATGATGCAGTCGTGTGCGATGTGAACGTAAGCCATGAGCAAACAGTTTTTGCCGACTACCGTTTTTAGTTTATCGTTGGTACCCCGGCTAATGGTAACAAACTCACGTATGGAGGTATTGTCTCCTATGAAAGTTTCCGTTTTTTCACCGGCAAATTTTAGATCTTGAGGAATGGAAGAGATTGAAGCTCCCGGGTAAATTTTTACATTTTTGCCGAGGCGAGTACCTTCCCACAATACTGCGTTGGCTCCAATCCAGCAACCATCTCCAATTTCAACATCTGCTCTGACGGTTGCAAAAGGTTCGATGGTAACGTTGTTGCCAATTTTGGCATCGGGGTGAACGTTGGCTAAGGGGTAGCTCATAAATCTTTTTTCACTATACTGGCAGTCATGGCGCCTTCGCATACCAGGGTATTGCCCACGTAGGCACGTCCCGACATTTTTGCAATGCCCCTGCGGATAGGTGCAAGCAAATCACATTGGATGACCAATGTGTCGCCTGGAAGTACCATTTTACGGAAGCGGAACTCATCAATGCCCAGAAAATAGGTCCAGTAATTTTCGGGATCAGGTACGGTATTCAATACTAAAATACCACCGATCTGCGCCATGGATTCTACCTGAAGCACTCCGGGGTAAACCGGGTTGCGAGGGAAGTGACCTTGAAAATAATTTTCGTTCATGGTTACGTTCTTCACACCGATCACCCGCTCTTTGTCGAGGTGAATGATTTTATCAATAAGTAAAAAAGGATATCGGTGAGGTAGCGTAGCTGAGATTTTGTTAATGTCCATGACCGGGGGCAAAGCAGGATTGTATTTGGGTACTCCTTTCTTATCCGACTCCTGCATAGACTTTTTCAGTTTTTTTGCAAAGGCCACATTGGCTGCATGGCCGGGCCGCGCAGCAAGAATTTGAGCTTTCAGTGGTCGGCCTGCCAGGGCGAGGTCGCCAATGATATCCAATAGTTTGTGACGGGCAGGCTCGTTATTATAGCGTAATTCAATATTGTTCAAGATGCCCTCTTTCTTTACCTCAACTTTAGGCTTGTTCAGCATCTTGGCAATGTTATCAAGTTCATGTGGCTCTACCACCCGATCTACGATAACGATGGCATTGTTCAGATCGCCTCCACGGATGAGGTTGTTTTTGTAGAGCATCTCCAGTTCGTGCAAAAAGCAGAAGGTGCGGCATGAGGCAATTTCTTTTTCAAATTGCTGAATGCTGGTAATGGAGGCGTGTTGGCTGCCGAGCACCGGTGAATTGTAGTCTACCATCACGGTTACGCGATAGTCATCTAAAGGCAGGGCAGCGATTTCCACATTACGTGCTACCTCCCGGTAAAAGATAGAATCTTGTACCTCAAAAAAATCGCGCAGGGCATTTTGCTCTTCTTTGCCTACTTCTTTTAAGGCATTGACGAACTGGATGGAGCTGCCATCCATGATAGGCGCCTCGGGGCCGTCTAACTGAATAAGCACATTGTCGATTTCTAAACCGACCAATGCGGCCAGTGTGTGTTCAATGGTGCTGACTCGTGCCCCGCTTTGTTCAATGGTTGTTCCTCGCGAAACATCCACTACCCGATCACAGTCGGCATCAATGATGGGAGATCCAGGCAAATCAATCCGTTGAAATTTTATGCCGTGGTTAGGTTGAGCCGGTAAAAAAGTCATGGTGGTTTGTACCCCTGTGTGGAGACCAACACCTGAAATGGTTACCGATTTATGAATGGTTTGCTGCTTGTAATTAAGCATTTTGATTGAAAAGTGCGCAAAGTTAAGGCTATTAAGGGATTATACAACTGGGTGTATGATTTTCAAGAAAATGGTAAATGATGCGGGTTGCAAGCCTGCGCGGTACGAAATGGCATGTGTGGTAAACCCTGTCAGTGAAATAGTTTTCGTAGAGAGAGTTTATATCGTTTCGAAGGCTAAGTTTTTTGTTGGTTTTCAAGATTCTGGCATTACTTTAGGGTAGTTTTTAGCTTTACAATTCTTTAAAATAGTTTTTTTATGTCAAGTTACTTTGCTGAATTTTTTGGTACCATGTTGCTTGTTCTCTTAGGTGATGGGGTGGTGGCATCCGTTAGTTTAAAAAAAACAAAATCGGAAAATGCAGGATGGCTTGCGGTAGTAATGGGCTGGGGGCTGGCAGTGACTTTGGCGATCTTTGCCGTAGGAAAAATCAGCGGAGCACATCTCAACCCGGCCATTACATTAGCATTTGCTTTTAACGGAAGTTTCCCGGCAGATCAGGTGGCGGGTTATATCTTGGCACAATTAACGGGTGCTTTTGCCGGTGCGGTGTTGGTATGGATTCATTTTTTGCCCCACTGGAAAGAAACAACCGATCAGCATACCAAGTTGGGTGTATTTTGTACTGCACCTGCCATACGAAATACTTTTTCAAATTTAATGAGTGAAGTTATGGCCACCCTGGTACTTGTCTTAGCCTTGCTTTTTATCGGTACCAACAAATTTGCCGAAGGACTGAACCCATTAATTGTGGGGATACTCATCGTTTCGATCGGATTGAGTTTGGGAGGAACAACCGGTTTTGCTATTAATCCGGCTCGCGACTTGGGTCCACGTATAGCACACTTTATATTACCCATTCAGGGTAAAGGAAAGTCAGACTGGAGCTATGCCTGGGTACCGATCGTGGGGCCGATAGTGGGAGGATTGCTTGGGGCATGGATTTACACTTTGATTTATTAACACTTCTCCGTAGCCATCGGTAACTGGCCACTTGTAATTTACTGCACCATGAACCAATTTATCATTGCCCTCGATCAAGGTACCACCAGTTCACGTGCTGTACTTTTTGATTCATCGGCAAAAATTATAGGTATCGAACAGCAGGAGTTCAGACAGATTTTTCCGCAACCCGGATGGGTGGAACACGACCCTAACGAAATTTTTTCTACCCAGCATGAAGTACTTATGCGGTTATTGGCAACGTATAAAATTGAAATTACAGACATAGCCGGCATTGGCATTACTAATCAGCGAGAAACAACTATACTCTGGAATAAAAAAACAGGCGAACCGATTTATAATGCTATTGTGTGGCAGGATAAACGAACAGCACCCACTTGCGAAGAACTAAAATCAAGAGGACTTTCAGCGTATGTAAAACAAAATACAGGTTTGGTCATTGACTCGTATTTTTCGGCTACCAAGATCAAATGGATTTTAGATCATGTAAAAGGTGCACGGCAGCTGGCCGAAAACGGTGAACTTGCTTTTGGCACGGTAGACACCTGGCTGATCTGGAAATTGACGAACGGGAAACAGCACGTAACCGATTACTCCAATGTTTCGCGCACCATGCTTTTCAATATCAATGAATTGAAGTGGGATGAAAAGCTATTGTACGAATTGACTATTCCAAAATCAATTTTGCCCCAGGTGAAACCTTCGGCAGCTCATTTTGGTGAATGGGTTTTCAATGGGCACTCTATTCCTGTTTGTGGCGTGGCGGGCGATCAGCAAGCGGCATTGTTCGGGCAAGCTTGCTTCAACCCGGGCGAAGCAAAAAACACGTATGGCACAGGTTGCTTTATGCTGATGAATACCGGAACAGAAATCCAATATTCAAAAAATGGATTGATCACCACCATTGCCTGGGGGCTTGACGGAAAAATAGAATATGCATTGGAAGGAAGCGTATTCATTGCGGGTGCAGCCGTGCAGTGGCTGCGTGATTCGGTACACTTGATCGACCAATCAAAAGATTCAGAATACTTTGCAGCCAAAGCACTTGGGTCAAACGAAGTGTACGTGGTGCCGGCTTTTGCAGGACTGGGTGCGCCATATTGGGATATGTATGCACGCGGAGCGATTTTCGGGCTAACACGCGACACCGGCAAAGACCATATCATTAAAGCCACGCTCGAATCATTGGCATACCAAACCAAAGATATTTTAAATGCCATGCAGGAAGATGCAAACGTAAAGTTATCTTCTTTAAAAGTGGATGGCGGTGCATGTGCCAACAACATGCTGATGCAATTTCAAGCCGATATTTTAGGAACAGAAGTGCAACGCCCGCAGGTGATTGAATCCACGGCACAAGGCGCTGCTTACCTGGCGGGCATACAAGCCGGGTTGTGGAAAAAAGACGACATCTTAAAAAACAGAAAAATTGAAAAAACTTTTTTGCCCAATATGGAAAATGCCCAGCGCAATAAATTGTACAAAGGATGGCTGAAGGCAGTGGAGCGGACAAAAGGATGGGCTTTGTAAATACATATTCAAAAATCAATTTTTCCGGCTCAAAAAATAAATAGAGTTCACACTAAAAACTTTTTGTGAAATTTTAAAAGTAGAATTTTAAATCTTGAGCTTTGAATCGAACAAATTCCATATCAAAACTAAAATCAGAATCTTTCGACTTACTCATTATTGGGGGTGGCATCACCGGTGCCGGCATAGCTCTTGATGCGGCCACGCGCGGGTTGAAGACGGCACTCATTGAACAAAAAGATTTTGCTTACGGCACCAGCAGTCGTTCTACTAAGTTGATCCATGGCGGATTACGCTACCTCAAACAACTGGAGTTTGGCCTGGTAAAAGAAGTAGGCAGCGAGCGGGCCGTGGTGCACAAGCTGGCTCCACATCTGGTCATTCCTGAAAAAATGTTATTGCCGTTGTATGAAAAGCGAGGGCTTGGCAGCACACTCACCTCCATTGGGTTAAAACTATACGATTGGCTGGCTGGCGTCAAGCATGAAGACCAGCGAAAAATGCTTACCCGAAAACAAACCTTGACACAAGAACCTCTGCTCAACCCTTCGGATGTAAAAGGAGGAGCGATCTATGCCGAATACCGAACCGATGATGCCCGCCTTACGATTGAGATTATGAAAACTGCGAGCCGGTACGGAGCAACAGTTGCTAATTACTGTGAAGCAGAAGAATTTATTTACGAGCATGAAAAAATTAAGGGAGCAAATGTTATTGACCGGATAGCTGAGGAGTCTTTTTCTATTCATGCCAAAGTAGTGGTTAATGCAGCCGGACCGTGGGTGGATAAGCTGCGCGAAAAAGACCACTCCAAAAAAGGAAAGCATTTGCACCTGACCAAAGGAGTTCATATTGTTTTGCCCCAAAAAAAACTACCTGTAGCCCAGTCGATCTATTTTGATGTGGGCGATGGACGAATGATCTTCGCCATCCCCCGCGGAAGAATAACGTATATCGGTACTACCGACACCAACTACTCGGGCGATTTAGATGAAGTAAAAACGGATAAAGAGGATGCCGAATATTTGATTAAAGCCGTCAACCAAACATTTGCCAATTGCTCATTGTCTGTAGTTGATATTGAGTCGAGTTGGGCAGGACTCAGGCCATTGATTCACGAAGAAGGCAAAGGCGCATCAGAGTTGTCGCGCAAAGACGAAATTTTTGAGTCGCCATCGGGGCTGATCTCCATAGCCGGAGGCAAGCTGACCGGCTACCGCAAAATGGCCGAGCGGGTAGTGGATGTAGTCATTAAAAAATATTTTGGTCATGGGCATTACAACCTTTGCCAAACAGGCACCTTGCTGCTGGCATCGTCTGATTTTAAAAACTACGAAGAGGTAAAGAAATACATTGTGCGTGTGAGCGAGGAATTAAAATTTTTTCATCTGCAAGACGAAGCCACTTACCTGGTCAGCAACTTTGGCAAACAAACAGATCAGATTATATCACACCTGAGTTTAGTTGATGACCCTGACCCGCTGATCCGGCTGACCCGGGCCGAACTGAAATTTTGTTTGGAAAATGAAATGGTGATGAAGGCAGAGGATTTCTTTACAAGAAGAACGGGCTTATTGTATTTTAATTTACCTAGACTTAATCATACGCTCCAGTCATGTATTCAGTGGATGGGTAATTCCCTTCGTTGGAATGCACAAGAGGCAATTCTTCAAAGAGATCAAGTCTATCATTGTATTGAGAAGGCAGCACGTTTTTAGCTTTTCAATACCAGGAAAAACTTATAAAATAATTTTTTAGCTACAGACCCAACCATTTTAATTGATTTTCATAATTTTAATGAAACGGAAATCTATCTTTGCTAAGTAAAACCTTCTTACTAAACAGAGGTGAGAAAATTAAATCTTTTGCACATTAGAGAAAATCAAAAAATAAATGAACGGAGCCCTTCACATAAACTTTGAAAAAATACCAATTTCCATTTATGCTTCTTCTGAAGACGCATCTAAATCGGTAGCCAAAGAAATAGCTGATCTCATCCGGCAAAAACAAAAGGAAGGAAAAAAAACTATCCTCGGCTTGGCCACCGGCTCCTCGCCCAAGAAAGTATATGCCGAATTAATTCGTCTTCATAAACAAGAGGGGCTGAGTTTTAAAAATGTAATCTCATTCAACTTAGATGAGTACTACCCCATGCAGCCGTCATCGCAGCAGAGCTACCACAAGTTCATGAAAGAAAACTTGTTTGATCATGTAGATATTCCTAAGGATCACTACTACATCCCTGATGGCACCATTGGCATGGATGAGGTGCGTCAGTATTGTGCCGCGTACGAAAAAAAAATCAATGAACTGGGCGGTCTTGATTTTCAATTACTCGGCATTGGGCGAAATGGACACATAGGTTTCAACGAACCTGGCTCGCATATTGATTCACTCACACGCCTGATTACACTCGATTTTACCACCCGCTCAGATGCCGGACTGGATTTTGGTGGTTTGGCCAATGTTCCGCGAAAGGCTATAACGCTAGGAGTAAAAAAAATAATGCAGGCTAAGCGGATCGTGCTCATTGCCTGGGGTGAACATAAATCACCCATAATCCGCCAGTGTGTTGAAGGCCCTGTAGTGGAACACATTCCCGCTTCGTATCTTCAGGGGCACCCCAATGCGCAGATTGTGATGGACGAATCCTGTGCGGCAGGACTGAGCCGAAGGAAAACACCGTGGTTGTTTGACTCGGTAGAGTGGAACAAACCAATGATCAAAAAGGCAGTAACTAACTTGGCCTTGTCGCTGGAGAAATCGATCCTGATGTTGACCAACGAAGATTACAATGAAAATGGATTGAGCGAGTTGCTTGCCCGCTATGGCCAGGCGTATGATATTAATATAGAAGTGTTCAACTGGGTACAGCACACCATTACCGGGTGGCCGGGTGGCAAACCCAATGCCGATGATACCCACCGGCCCGAGCGCGCCACACCAGCCCGTAAACGCGTGTTAATTTTTAGTCCTCACCCCGATGATGACATTATCTCGATGGGAGGTACCTTTCAGCGGCTGGTAGATCAGGGACACGAAGTGCACGTGGCTTACCAAACATCTGGCAACATTGCCGTGGCCGATGATGAAGCCTTACGGTTTATCGGGTTTGTGCGCGATTTCAATTCAAGGTTTTTGCTGAGCAATGAGGCTACCGATAAAATGTATTTTGAAGCCAATGGGTTTTTGGAAACGAAAAAGCAGGGTGAGAAAGATATAGAAGAAGTCCGCGCTATTAAGGGATTGATCCGCGTGAGTGAGGCAAAAAACACTTGCCGTTTTGTAGGAGTACACCAAGAAAATATTCATTTTCTGAACATGCCTTTTTATGAAACTGGTGCGGTGCAGAAAAAAGCGTTGGGTGAGGTAGACTATGAAATCGTGACTAATATAATTCGTGAGGTTAAGCCTCATCAGGTATATGCCGCGGGTGACTTGGCCGATCCACACGGCACACACAAAGTTTGCCTGGATGCCGTAATTGAAGCTCTTCACAGGCTTAAGACCGAGCCATTTATGAAAGATTGCTGGGTATGGCTATACAAAGGAGCCTGGGCGGAGTGGGATATTGACCTGATTGAAATGGCCGTGCCCATGAGCCCTGACCAAGTCATGCGTAAACGAATGGGTATTTTTAAGCACCAGTCTCAAAAAGATGGTGTGGTTTACCAAGGCAGTGATGCACGCGAGTTTTGGCAACGTGCCGAAGACCGCAACAAAGCCACAGCCTTGCTTTACAATAAATTGGGACTTGCCGAGTATGCCGCCATGGAGGCGTTTGTGCGTTTGAAGGTTTAGGGTTACGCCTACATCCGTAAGCTTCTCTTTGTCAATTTCAACCCGAACCCAAAAGATATGGTCTGAATTTGGTACTACTAATTTTAGTATAATTTTTTTCTATTGTTGTTTTTGGATTAGAAAATGTATTAAACTTGGGGAGTTTTAATTACAAACCCTATGAAACTTACTCCATTTAGAGCTACTGCCATTATTTTATTGGTGATTTTCGGCTTAACCTCGTGCGGGTCAAAAAAAGATGATAAATCAAACGCTGACGAGTTTAAACAGGCCGAAGAATCACTCAAAGATGAGATTGAAGATGTGGTATACAATATTCCTTCGCCCTCAGAGATTCCTTATATGCTGCAGGCAACCGGGGCCGAGTACAACCAATCGTTGCTTAACGACCGCAAAAAAGCGGAAGGATACCTGAGCCGCAATGACAAAGCTGCCCTGAACCTGGGCGTGTATTCTGCCGATATCGGGTATTTAGTTTCTTACGATAAAACTCAAGATGCCATCAACTACATGAACTCAGCTAAGAAACTGGCTGATAATTTAGGTATACTCGGCTCATTTGATGCCGATTTGATGAAACGGTTTGAAGCCAACATTGCTAAGAAAGACTCACTGGCCAGCATGGTAAACAAAGCCATTCATGAAACCGAAAAATACCTGAAGAACGATAACCGAAACAAACCGGCCGCACTGATTTTGACCGGAAGTTTTGTAGAAGGGCTTTACATCTCTACCGGATTGATAAAGACCTATCCTAAAAATTTGTTGAAAGATGATGACCGTAATTTGATTTTAACCCCAATTATCCGGGTAGTGCTGCAACAGAAAGAATCAGTAAATGAACTGGTGAAAATGCTGGGAGCAGTTGATCAAAGTGCACCGGTTGGAGAGTTGGTAACTGATTTAACGGCCCTGCAGTCGAGCTACAAGGCGCTGAATATTGAAGAACAAATCAAAAACAACCGGGCAGACTTATTGTTGAGCGATAAGAATTTAACCGAGATTACTTCCATCGTAGAGAAAATTAGGAAGTCGATTGTTGAATAAAATTTTTCAATTCCATTATAGAAAAAGCCCTGCTTGTGCAGGGCTTTTTTAGTATTAGTTCGGCCTTCTTTTTTTATATTTAGCAAATCAATTCTAAAATATGAGCGAGCCTGTCCTAAAATCCATTATCCGCCTCTTTGCTTTTGTGGCTACCGAAGACACGGTTACGGCACAAGAACGCGTACATATTTTCAATTTCTTAGAAGACCATTTGAGCCAGCCCTCGGTGGACAAACACATCCGCCTGTTTGATCAATATGCCCGTGAATTTTCTGACAAACTCAGTCAGGTAAAAGAAAATGAATTGATTAACCAGATCTGTGATACCATCAATTTAGAAGTAACCCAAAAACAAAAAATGGTGGTGTTGCTTGAGCTGATGAATATTGTATTGGCCGATGGCACGATTTCATCACGCGAAGAGAATCTTTCTAAAAACATAAGTGAGCAATTTAATATCAGCCTGACAGACCTGGAGTCGATCAAACAATTTGTGTCACTTCAGCAATCGTCACAGGCAAACTCTGAACACATTCTGCTGATTGATAGCGACAAAACCAATACTGGTCTGCACCATATTTTTCGTGCCGATTTAGATGGATTTATTGCAATCCTTCATTTACCTACCGTGGAATTGTATTTTTTAAAATACCTCGGCAAAACCGATGTGCTGTTGAATGGTGTACAGCAAAAATCAGGTAAAGTAGGTGTGCTGGCTACCGGAAGTTCCATTCGCTGGGGTGCAAGTGAACCCGTGTATTACGGTTCAGTATTGGCCGCATTTAAGAAACACAGCAATCAACCCAAAACAAGTTTTGAAGCTAGAAACATTTCATTCATTTTTAAAAATGGCCGCTTAGGGTTAAGAAATGTTACGGTAACGGAGGAGTCAGGAAATTTAGTAGCCTTGATGGGAGCCAGCGGAGCGGGCAAAAGTACGCTGCTCCATGTACTTAACGGAAATGAAAAACCTTCTGAAGGTCAGGTACTCATCAATGGGATAGATATTCATAACCATCCTGAAAAAATTGAGGGAGTAATCGGGTTTGTACCACAAGATGATTTGTTGGTGGAAGACCTGACGGTTTACCAGAATCTTTACTTTGCTGCCAAGTTTTGTTTCAGTCACCTGAGCGAAGAAGAAATTGACTGGCTGGTGCTTAAGACTCTTGATGATTTGGGCTTACTCGAAGCCAGAGATTTGAAAGTAGGTTCGCCTTTGCAAAAGACCATCAGTGGTGGCCAACGAAAAAGATTGAATATAGGTCTTGAGCTATTGCGTGAACCAGCCGTCTTATTTGTGGACGAACCGACCTCGGGGCTATCATCGCGTGACTCAGAAAATATTATTGACCTGCTCAAAGAACTTTCGCTGAAAGGAAAACTAGTATTTGCCGTAATTCACCAACCGTCATCCGATATTTTTAAAATGTTTGACCGATTGGTTATTCTCGATACCGGTGGTTACCAGATTTATTACGGAAACCCGGTGGATGCTGTGACATATTTCAAGCGCAACATCAACATGGTTAACAGCGAAGAAGGAGAATGCCTGGCATGCGGAAACGTGAATCCTGAATTGATCTTCAATATCATTGAAACCAAGGTAATCGATGAGTTTGGGAACTTCACAAACGAACGAAAATTTTCGCCCGAGCAGTGGAATAAAGTATTTCTTGAGCGTGTGAAGTTGCCGGTTACAGTCAGGCAAGACGATCCGCCACATTCTACGTTGCGCATACCTACCTGGATAAAACAGGCCTATTTGTTTTCTAAACGAGATGTTTTGTCAAAGTTCAGCAATACACAATACTTGGTTATCAATTTGTTAGAGGCACCTATTCTTGCTTTTATTTTGGCTTTCATTGTTCGCTATTACAATACTGATGATCAGTTTAATACAGGTTATGTATTCAGTAAAAATTTAAACATGCCCGCTTATCTTTTTATGAGTGTAATTGTGGCATTGTTCATGGGGCTTACCGTAAGTGCGGAAGAGATTATACGCGACCGTAAGATTTTAAAACGAGAAAAATTTCTGCATCTGCACCGCAGCAGTTACCTGGTGTCAAAAATTTCTATTTTGTTTGCCATCTCAGCCATTCAAACCCTTTTGTTTGTACTGGTTGGTAATTTCGTTCTTGAAATAAAAGGAATGTTATTCATTCATTGGGCCATTTTGTTTACCACTTCGTGCTTTGCCAATTTGTTGGGATTAAATATTTCTTCGGCTTTCAACTCGGCTGTAACCATTTATATATTGATTCCCATCTTGTTAATTCCACAATTGATTTTGAGTGGAGTAGTAGTGAAGTTTGATAAACTCAATCCGGTTATTGGTAACACCGCCACGGTGCCCGCAGTAGGTGACTTGATGGCCTCGCGTTGGGCGTTTGAAGCGGCTATGGTTTCTCAGTTTAAAGACAACAAGTTTGAGCAGCAGTTTTATCTCTATGATAAAATCATGGCTGAATCTGACTACAAAAAAATTTACTACATACCCGACCTGGAGAGCCGGCTGAACTTTGTGCAACTCAACCACAAGAACTCACAACCCGAAATACAAAAAATTGTAGCTAAAGATCTGCAGGTGATTCAGCATGAAATACAGGAAGAACTGAAATTGATAGGCAAAGACAATTTTAAGTACCTGAGCTCGCTTACTTCTGAAAAATACGATTCCATGGCCTATGTCGAAACAACTACTTTTTTTGATGCACTCAAAAAATTTTATAACAACCGCTATACCAAGGCCGATCATGAAAAAGACCGGATCGTTAACCGGCTCACCAAGAATGCGGAACGTGAAAAAGAATTTGAAAAGGAGAGAAACTCTTATCAAAACGAAGCCATCAGCGTGCTGGTAAAAAACCAGGAAGAACTGAATCGGATTATAGAACAAAATGGAAACCTGATCCAGAAAATTTATCCCATTTATAAAGACCCCGAACCTGAACACATTGTTGATTTCGATGCCCAGTTTTACATGCCCGCCAAACATTTTTTAGGGTACAACATTGATACGTTTTATTTTAACCTGGGTGTGATTTGGTCGATGACCGTGGTAATGATCTTTACGCTCTATATTGAACTGCTGTTGAAAATCATTGATGGTATAGGCAGCATTTACAGTAAAATTCCTAAGCGCATGTAACCATGTTTTTTTTGTTGTCAAAAATATTGGCTTATGTGATCATGCCTTTTGTAATAGTATGTGCGCTGCTTGTAGCATCGGCAATCATAAAAAACCCACGAAAGAAAAAGAGGTTATTTTTTTCAGGCCTTATTATTCTCCTGGTATTTTCCAACGATTTTATTGCCAATGAAGCAGTAAAGCTATGGGAAGTATCTTTTACACCGTATGCTCAGATAAAAAAAGAATATGCCTACGCCATTGTGCTTACAGGCGTTACAAAACATGAACCCGGATTTCACGACCGGGTTTTTTTTAACCGGGGGGCAGACCGTGTTACTCATACTTTGCAACTTTATAAAATGGGAAAAGTAAAGAAAATTTTAGTAAGCGGAGGCAGTGGAAGATTGACGGATATAGGCCGCAAGGAAGCAGATGAAGTGGAAGAAGCATTGTGGCTTATGGGTGTAAAAACCGAAGACATTATAAAGGAAACGGAGTCGCGCAACACACACGAGTCAGCCGTGGCGGTAAAAAAGATATTGGAAAAAAATACAAGGCCATCCGAGTGCCTGCTGGTTACCTCGGGCTACCACATGCGCAGGGCTTCTGCCTGTTTTAAAAAAGAAGGCTGGCCTACAGATACGTTTACTGTGGATTTCTTATCTCATCCACGTAATTTTGATTTTGATACATTATTTATTCCCAAGATTGAGGCAATGGGTAATTGGCAAATTATTATCAAAGAAATGGTAGGGCTCGTTTCATACAAGATTGCCGGCTATGCCTGAACCTCGCGAAACAAGTAATCAGCTCAGGTCAGTTTTTTATTTGCTGTTGATTACACTGTTTTTTCTTTTTCTCCTCTCGTTCATTCCTGAGTTTACTATCGATTATTTTCATTTTAAGAAAATTAATCCGCTGGCCGATGTGCGGGAGAATGTTTCAATAGATTCGGTAAGTACGGATTCAGTATTCAACAAAAAAGATTCCATTGTAAAACAACCCTCGAAGACAATTCCCTACCGGGGCATAGAAGAATATGGAAAGAATAACCTGTCATATTTTTTTAAAGCACTGTCATATTCAAAAAAGCAACCGGTACGCATTGCTTTTTTTGGTGACTCTTTTATTGAAGGAGATATTTTGTGTGGCCCTTTTCGCGATACCCTGCAACAACTGTACGGTGGCAGTGGAGTAGGGTACATGCCCATTACCTCGTCAGTCAACCTGTTTCGTACCACCATTCTGCACGAGTTTAAAAATTGGAAAACCTATTCCATCGTTGGTAATCGAAACGATTTTTCGCCCCTTTCCCTGCCAGGTTATTGCTTCAGGCCATTGCCCGATAACGAGGTTATTTATCGCGCGCCAAGAAAAAAATTTATCACGGCCAAAATATTTTACGAAAACAATGCTCCTTTTTTATTAAAGTATTCATTGGATGAATCAGTTGATACAGTTTGGATAAATGAGTATGGCAAATTAAAACAATACGTCTTTGATCAAACCAATTTGAATGAAGTAAAGTTTTCATTTCCGGTAATCGACAGCATACGAGTGTATGGAGCAGCCTTTGAAGCGACAACGGGTATTTCAGTGGATAATTTTTCTATGCG
The DNA here is from genome assembly GCA_018266435.1 of Bacteroidota bacterium. Taxonomy (GTDB): domain Bacteria; phylum Bacteroidota; class Bacteroidia; order Cytophagales; family Cyclobacteriaceae; genus ELB16-189. Next base: position 202,450 of record JAFEAL010000004.1, read on the forward strand.
CAGCAACCCCGGTATGGGGTTGCTCTTCATTGATTCTGAGCGGATGGCACAGTTTAATTCGTATCGAAACTATCAATTGATTATTCTTCAGTATGGGTTGAATGTACTTTCTGAAAATGACAGCTCCGGGTATTTATGGTATGGTCACAAAATGAATTTATTGATTGAAGAATTAAAAAAAAATTTCCCCGAAAGCGGCATCTTATTGATTGGTGTGGGCGACCGCTCCAGCAATCAAGATGGAAAAATGGGTACCATGCCTACGTTAATGCAATTGCGCAATGTGCAACGTGCTACTGCGGTTAAATCGCACATTGCCTTTTGGGATATGTTTGAAGCGATGGGTGGAGAAAACAGCATGGTAAAATACACAGAAGCCATCCCTCCGTTAGCAGCCAAAGATTATACGCATCTTACTTTTAGGGGAGGAAGGAAACTGGCCAAGAAACTGGCCGATGCATTGATACAAGAGAAGAACAAGTATGAGAAACAGTAGTGTGATAAGACAAGCTATTATTTTTTTTCTGCTGGTTGGTACCGTGAAGGTATTTGCGCAAGATACCCTCTCAGTAGGAGCCGATGAACAATATCCTTTTATTCAGCAAGAGAAAAATGAAATCATTAACGCTACCGCTCTTTCTTCTTTTTATGAAAAACTGTATCAACTTAAGAAAACAAAAAAAGGACAACTCAACATTGTGCACATTGGCGACTCCCACATTCAGGCCGATTTTTTAACACAAACTGTTCGTGTTCTTTTACAAAATGAATTTGGTAATGCCGGCCGGGGTTTTGTCTTTCCCGGGCGAGTGGCACACACCAACGAGCCGCTATCCATCTACTCGTCATCAACTTCGCAGTGGGAAGCTAAGCGCATCGTTTACACCAATCAGCCTTTGCCGATAGGCTTAGGTGCCTCCACCCTACAAACGACTCAACCCCAAGCTAAATTCACTCTTAGAATAAAGGACGATGCCGGATTGAATTACGGGTTTAACGGGATAACGACTTTTTACCTTAAAGATTCATCGAGCTTTAATGTAGCACTGAATGATTCATCCGGGCGGTCGTTGGCATTTATAGGGCCATATACTTCTGAAAACTTTTTGAATTATTCAAAAGTAACATTGCCGTACTCCCTGCATAAACTGGAATTTCAGATGGAGCAGCCCACACCTAACCAAAATCATTTTACGTTTTTTGGAGTGTCGCTCTCAAATGGAAATCCCGGAATTCTTTACCACGCCATTGGAGGAAACGGAGCTAAGTATAAACATTATCTGGCGGCTCGCTTTTTTACCCAACAGGTGCAGGCGCTTATTCCTGATCTGATTATTGTTTCACTGGGCACCAATGAAGCAATTGAAAACCCGGTAGATCAGCAGTTTTTAAAACAAGCAGAAGAGTTGATTGGTATTTTGCAGAAGAATAATCCTCAGGCCGGATTGATTATTACCACTCCAGCTGATTTTTACCGGAAGCGAACGAGACGTAATCCGGGAGTTGAGAGTGTTCATCAGCAACTGCTCACCCTTACGCAAAAAAAAAATACCGGGTGTTGGGATTTGTATGCCGTGGGGGGCGGTAAACATTCGGCTGATCAATGGCGAAAAAATAAACTGATGCAGAGCGATGGCATTCATTTTACTCGTGCCGGCTATGCTCTTCAGGGAAAAATGTTATACCAGGCATTAACTAAAGGGTACAGTGATTATGTACATGTTCGATATCCATAAAGTGCTTGATCAGCTGGCGTACCATTCAGGACAACCGATGTTGTTCAACAGTATGCTATTTCTTGTGTTGTTCACTCTTTTTTATGGAATTTATATTTTACTAAGCCAAACGGAGAAGCCTAAGTTTATTTTTGTCATTCTTTTTTCTCTTTTCTTTTATTACAAATCAAGTGGATTTTATTTTTTGCTTTTGGTAGCCTCAATAGGGGTTGACTTTTTTTTAGCACAATGGATAGGCCGGACAAAAAAATATGCTTTTCGTATTTTGCTTCTGGTGGTTAGCCTGATGGCTAATTTGGGCATGTTGGGTTATTTCAAATACGGCAACCTGATCCATGAATTTTTCAGTTGGTCGGCCGGAATCCCTTTTGAACCGCTGGATATTTTTTTGCCGGTGGGTATTTCTTTCTTCACGTTTCAATCGCTGAGTTATACTATTGATGTATACCGGGGTCAATTGAAGCCGCTCACTAGTTTTCTCGACTATGCTTTTTTTGTTTCTTTTTTTCCGCAACTGGTAGCCGGGCCGATTGTGCGAGCGTCAGATTTTTTACCGCAAATACACCAACCCACATACATTTCAAAAGAAATGTTTGGCCGGGCCGTTTTTTTGATTGTGAGCGGATTGTTTAAGAAAGCTGTCATCTCCGATTACATCAGTCTTAATTTTGTAGATCGCATTTTTACGGCACCTACTTTATACAGTGGCCTGGAAAATTTATTTGGTGTTTACGGATATGCCTTGCAGATCTACTGCGATTTTTCAGGGTATTCGGATATGGCCATTGGTATTGCACTGTTGTTGGACTTTCGGTTTAAAGAAAATTTTAACGCGCCCTATCAGGCACTGAACATTACTGATTTTTGGAGGAGGTGGCACATCTCTCTTTCTGCGTGGCTGAAAGATTACCTGTACATTTCATTAGGCGGAAATCGAAAAGGTAAAATACGAACTTACATTAACCTGATGCTGACAATGCTTTTGGGTGGGTTATGGCATGGAGCGTCTCTTCGATTTATGTTGTGGGGTGGGTTTCATGGAGTGGCCCTGGCAGCGCACAAAGCGTTTAGCGCTATAAAGTATTTTCATTTTCCCCGTTTTTCAAAATTCCGGAGTATGACAAGTGGGGTCTTAACATTTCATTTTGTCTGCTTCTGCTGGATTTTTTTCAGAGCGGATTCAATGGCTACGGCATCATCCATGATTTTGCAAATAGTCATTCATTTTTCGCCCCAGGTTTTTATTCAGTTCATCGAGGGGTACAAAACTTCACTCGCATTAATGGCATTGGGGTTTGGGCTTCATTTCTTACCACGACAGGTAGAAGATTTTTTTCAGCAAAAGATTGTTGCATCTCCGTTGGTGATTAAAGCGGCAATTTTATTATTCGTGATAGTGATTGTAACCCAGGTAAAATCGGCCGGGATACAGCCTTTTATTTATTTTCAGTTTTGAGTAAATCACTTTAAAAAATCCCACTCTTCGTTGATGATGCGAATGGCTTGGTGTGCGGTAAGATCAAACTGGCAGGGCACCACCGAAACATAATTATTGGCAATGGCCCACTCATCGTTGTCTTCACCTTTATCGAAGTTTACAAAATTGCCAGTCATCCAAAAATAACTACGGCCGTTGGGGTCAAACCGCTGATCAAATTCTTCTACCCATTTTGCATTGGCCTGCCGGCAAATGCGCACTCCTTTGATGGCTTCATTTCTTCTGGGAGGGAAATTTACATTTAGAGCGGTGCCCCGGGGCAATTTTTTCTTTAAGACTTGTTGCGTAATTTTTTTTAGAAATGATGTGGTATGCGAAAAATCAGCCTGGTGGCTGTAGTCGCACAACGAAAACCCAATGGCAGGTGTTCCTTCGATGGCTCCTTCAATAGCCGCTGACATGGTGCCTGAATACAACACGCTGATGGACGTGTTGCTTCCGTGGTTGATGCCGCTCACCACTACATCGGGTTGGCGTTGGTCTTTCAATACAAAATGCCGGGCCATCTTAACACAATCGGCCGGAGTGCCACTGCATTCAAAAGCTCTCACACCGTCAAAAATTGAGGACTCAGTTAAACGTAAGGTGTCACCTACGGTGATAGCATGCCCCATGCCCGATTGTGGGCGGTTGGGGGCCACCACTAATACCTCGCCCAGTTCTTTCATGACGTGTACCAGGTGAAAAATACCTCGCGAAGTGATGCCATCATCATTGGAAACTAAAATCAGTGGTTTGTGCATAGTTATTTAGGGAAGAAGGTGTTGTAGTAATCAATAATTTGCTTGACATCATACTTGCGGTCAAAGTCTAACCGGTTTCCTTTGGCAAAGGCGTGTACTTCGGTTTCTTTGGTTCGCATTAAGTCAAGCCAATCAGATTTTTTTCCTGTAAAGGATTCGATAACTCCGTTTTCTTTAAGTAAAAAGTAGGTATCCACCAGCACCAGTCGGTTTACGTATCCTCCATAAGAAAAAGGGGAGTAGGTGTACGAACGGTATTCCAGTTTTTCGCGGGTGAGTACCGTGATTTTTCCTTCGGTAAGCAATTCAAAAAAAACAGGGGTTTTATACCCACCGGTAGAGGAGTAGGGCAATGAATAAAACTGACGGTAACGCTTGTAGTATTGATCAAAGATTTCGAAGAACAACACTTTTCGGGCACTAAAACTTTCCAGCCGGTTGGCGTGCCTCACCTGAAGTAAATCCTGCAAGTCGTATTTAATGTTGCCGCGTAGGGTATCGCCTGTGTCTAAAACTAATTTTCCATCGTGCCATAAATCAAATGGAAATTTTTGCTGACTGGGTACGTAATTACCGTACTGGCCATAAATGGTTTTAAAGGTGAAAAAAAATGATACGATTAAAAGTAGTCTCATTTATTTTTTTAAAATCAGGTGCCCTAATTTATCGCGCTTGGTCATCAGGTATTTTTCGTTGTGTGGGTTAGGCGAAATTTCAATCGAAATGTTTTCAACGATCTCTAATCCGTAACCCATAAGGCCAATTCTTTTCTTGGGATTGTTGGTGATCAGCCTGATTTTAGAGACGCCCAGATCATGTAAGATCTGCGCTCCGATTCCGTAGTCGCGGTGATCCATTTCAAAACCCAGTTGCAGGTTTGCTTCTACTGTATCCAATCCTTGTTCTTGTAGTTTATAAGCTTTTAGTTTATTGAGTAACCCAATGCCGCGGCCTTCTTGTTTCATGTACAGCACTACGCCTTTTCCTTCTTTCTCTACCATCATCATGGCGTTGTGAAGTTGTGATCCGCAATCGCAGCGGCACGATCCGAAAATATCTCCGGTTACACACGAAGAGTGAACGCGAACCATTACCGGCTCATTTTTTTCCCAGGTTCCTTTAACGAGGGCTAAGTGAATTTCTTGTGTAGCGGCTTCTTCATAAGCGATCAGTTTAAAATCACCGTAGGTGGTAGGCATGTTCACTTCGGTTTGCCGTTTGATCTGGCTTTCCGTTTTCATGCGGTAAGCAATCAGGTCTTTGATGGTGATGAGTTTCAGGTCAAACTTGTCGGCCACTTTGCGCAAATCAGGCAGGCGTGCCATGGTTCCGTCTTCGTTCATGATTTCTACCAACACCCCGGCAGGTCTAAAGCCCGCAAGTTTAGCCAGATCGATGGCGGCTTCGGTGTGGCCACTCCTGCGGAGTACGCCTTCCTTTTTCGCTTTCAACGGAAAGATGTGGCCTGGTTTTCCGAGTTCTTCGGGTTGGGTTTCCGGATCAACCAATGCTTTAATGGTTTTGAACCGGTCGTGTGCCGAGATGCCCGTGGTACACCCGTGACCGATCAGGTCAATGGAAACGGTAAACGGAGTTTCAAACACGGCCGTATTTTTTCCTACCATCAAATCCAGTTTTAATTCTTCGCACCGGCTTTCGATCAGCGGGGCGCAGATCAGCCCTCGCCCTTCTTTCGACATGAAGTTTACAATTTCGGGCGTGATGCATTCTGCTGCGCAAATGAAGTCACCTTCGTTTTCTCGATCTTCATCGTCTACCACAATCACCAGCTTGCCGTTGCGAATAGCGTCAATTGCCGATTCGATGGTGTCTATTTTTATTTTGTTGCTCATGTTACTTGTTCTTATGCATTAATCCTTATGCCTTGCTACTTACTTCTACTTTGCCACTACAATTCCCAAATTCCCGGCCAGTTCGCTTTCGGCCTTTTTCAGCTCGGTTTGTATTTCCAACGCTTTGTCTAACTCCTCCCAGCTGCCCGATGTTTCGGCAGATTTGACCCGGATCAAATTTTCTTCTATCATTTTTTGTACCACCCGGAATTTCAGTCTCAATACATTGGAGAGTGCTGACTTACTTAGTGTATTTTTTTCGTTGGGAATATCTATTTTGAATTTCCCAGACCAATGTGGGCTGACCTCATAGCGAACGGTAATTAAATCAGAAACAGCCGTCCTCACCGCATCGTTCCCGTCACTCAGAAAATAGTGGCTGCTGATAGGCTGGTGATGGGTAATGGCTGATTTGAGTTTTTCATAAATTTCTTTGAATACTGGGTTAGAAAATTCCACATCTTCCAGTTCGTTAAATAAAAAATCAGAAAGTTTCAACTCATCAACGGTTTCATCGGCATAATTCAAGAGCAGCCTTATGGTTTCGCGCTCCTGGTAATACACCAAACTGAGCGGATCTATTTTTGAGATGGTGCCAATATCCTCAATCGGTTCTACAGGTTCTTGAACTTCCTGATCGCGTAGTTTTTCTTTTTCATTTTTTCTCCGCTCCTGAACTAAAATTTTATTTAACTCAGTTAGCAGCACCGGCTCACCTATTTTTAACAGATGACTGGTTTCCTGAATATAAACTGATCGCTTGATTGGGTCAGGGATGACGGCAATGCTCGATACAATTTCTTTGATAGACTCGGCTTTGCGAATGGGGTCGCCTGCAGCCTCGGCTGCATACAGATTGGCTTTGAATGAAACAAAATCCTGGGTGTTTTTTTTCAGGTAGTTTTGAAACTCGGTGGTTCCAATTTTTCGCGAAAAACTATCCGGATCTTCACCATCGGGAAAAAGGAGTACACGCACGTTCAGCCCTCCACGCAAAATCATGTCAATACCGCGCAAGGCTGCTTTGATGCCCGCATTGTCGCCATCAAAAAGAACGGTAATGTTTTCGGTAAATCGGTGGATGAGTTTGATCTGGTTTTCAGTAAGAGCCGTACCACTGGATGCCACCACATTTTCTACATTGGCCTGGTGCATGGAGATGACATCGGTGTAACCTTCTACCAAATAACATACATCGTCCTTGCGAATGGCGTTTTTCGCCTGGTATAACCCATAGAGCACATCACTCTTGTGATAAATTTCGGTTTCGGGCGAGTTGATGTACTTTGGCTGGTTCTTGTCTTTGCTCAACATTCGCGCACCGAAAGCCACCACTTTTCCGGCCAGTCCGTGAACGGGAAAAATTACCCTTCCGCGAAACCGGTCGTAACTGGAGCCATCTTCTTTTTTTACGACAAGACCTGTTTTTTCAAGAAGATCTTTGTTGTAACCTTTGGCAACAGCTTCGTGGCTGAAATTTTCCCATCCTTCAAGCGCATAACCCAGTTCAAATTTTTCGAGCGTTCGGTCATTGAACCCGCGCTCACGAAAATAGCTCAGGCCAATGCTTTGGCCTTCTTCCGAATGGATCAGGTTGTTCTTGTAATACTCCTTGGCAAAGTTCATCAAAATGTAGAGAGACTCGCGCTCGCTTTGTTCTTCTGCCGATTCTGATGAGGTCTTATCTTCTTTAATTTCAATGCCGTACTTTTTGGCAAGGTAGCGGATGGCCTCAGCATAGGTCATCTTCTCGTGCTCCATTACAAAGGTAAACGCATCACCACCTTTGCCGCTGCTGAAGTCTTTAAAAATACCCTTGGCAGGAACCACAAAAAATGAAGGTGTTTTTTCGTTGTTGAACGGACTGAGTCCCCTGAAATTCTGCCCTGATTTTTTCAATGACACAAAATCGCTTACCACATCGTAAATGTCGAGACGGTTTTTTATTTCATCTATCGTTTCGCGGGAGATCAAAAAGAAAAATTATAGAGCAAAGATAACGGTTGGCTTGGCGTGAGCCAACCTGATCAGAGGTTGTGGAAGGATTGTGTAAATTAATCAATAGGCCTTTTGCCCCAAATAATTGCCGGCTGGGTCGTAATTAGCCACAATAATAATTGCCCCTTCTTTGCAGACAGCCTGTGCCATGCCCACACTTGCGGTATTCTTCCAAACCATTTGTGTGTAATGACCTGTTTTATGGTAATTTGATTGGCTGATGGCTTCGTGGTGATAGTCTTTAATTTCATCGTACCACCGCTGGCATGCATTTAACACCGTGAACGAATCGGAATCGCTTCCCCAATAAATATTTTCTCCGTGTACTTGTTTCCATTTTCCATCGTGTGGGCGGTGCATCATTTCGCAGGTAGTTTCAGCCAGGTGGTCGGCCCAAGCTTGTGCGTAGGCTGCCAACTCGCGGCTCCACTCCAGCGGAGGCGAGTTTACTTCCTGGCGCGCTTTGTTATGAAAATCCAAGGCAGCCTGTGCATCTTTTTGAGGTATTTTTGAACCGGTGGCGACCGGAACGGTTTGGCCTGCAAGATACCCGGCCGGGAAAAATAATGCCAGCAAGATGAACTGGATTGTGGAGTGAATCATGGGCATGGTTTTTTACAGCAAGTTACATTTTCTGCCTACCTTGCGAACCATTTTTTGTCAAATTAGTTATAGAAGATATCATGGCTTTTACACAATCTCAAATTTTACAAGCTCTTGGCACCGTTCACGATCCTGATCTGAAAAAAGATTTGGTTACGCTGGGTATGGTGAAAGACATATTGGTTTCTGAAAACAAGGTTTCTTTTACGGTTGTACTCACTACACCGGCTTGTCCGCTCAAAGAAAAAATCAGGCAAGATTGCGAAGAGGCGGTGCAAAAAGTGACAGGCGATAAGGTGCAGGTTGATATCCACATGACGTCTTCGGTTACCTCGCTGCGCGACAATGTGCAGTTGCTCACTGGTGTAAAAAATATAGTTGCCATTGCCTCCGGAAAAGGTGGCGTAGGTAAGTCAACCGTTACCACTAATTTAGCCGTAGCCCTTGCGCAGGCAGGTGCGAAGGTGGGTCTGATTGATGCTGATATTTTCGGACCGTCCATTCCGGTAATGTTTAACTGCGAGCGCGAGCAGCCTGAAGTAAAAGTGGTAAATGGAAAAAACATTATCATACCGCTGCAACAATACGGTGTGAAATTGCTATCCATAGGTTTTTTAACACCACCCGAAAGTGCCATTGTGTGGCGCGGGCCGATGGCCAGCTCTGCGTTACGACAATTTATTGGCGATGCCGAATGGGGCGAACTTGATTATTTATTGATTGACCTTCCGCCCGGCACCAGCGATATTCATCTGACATTGGTCCAGACTGTTCCGGTTACCGGAGCTGTGATTGTTACTACGCCACAAAAAGTGGCGCTGGCCGATGCCACCAAAGGCCTGGTTATGTTTAAACAGCCGCAAATCAATGTGCCGGTATTAGGCGTAGTAGAAAACATGGCATATTTCACACCCGAAGAACTGCCAGACAACAAGTACTTTATTTTTGGAGAAGGTGGAGGAAGAAATCTGGCCGAAAAATTTGGTGTACCCTTGTTGGGACAAATTCCGTTGGTGCAAAGCATTCGCGAAAGCGGAGACAGCGGGCTGCCCGCTATTATGAAAGAAGGAAATACTGCTGTGGCTTTCCGAGAGTTGGCTGAGAGCCTGGCGCGCCAGATTGCCATAAGAAATGCTACCTTTGCCTCGACTAAAAAAGTTGAACTCGTCAACGGATGAACACACTCGATTTAACCACTAAAGAATTAACCCGTAAAGTCGAGGACTCGCTCGATAGCATTCGGCCTTACCTGGAAGCCGATGGAGGTAATATCCGCGTGTTGGAAGTAACCAGTGATAACATACTGAGACTCGAGTTTGTAGGCAACTGTGGTTCTTGCCCCATGTCAACCATGACCTTTAAAGCCGGAGTGGAAGAAGCCGTGAAGAGGCTCGTGCCCGAGATCAAAGCCATTGAGGTAACCAATCTTATTTAATTTTTTTATGAGCAAGCCGGGCTGCCTATCAGGCGGCTCTGTGTGTATTAAACTTACCTTTCTGCCGTTAGTCTAATTTACTTTCAATCGTTAGAGGTATCTTGCGCATTATGCTGAGAGGTTTTGTTGCATTTTATTTTTTGTCAGTACTCAATCTGGTCCAGGCACAAGATCGATGTGGCACGGTAGAGTATGAAAAAATACGTCAGCAACGAAATCCGTTCAAAGAAACCAAAAACCAGTTTGAGTCCTGGATGCAGAATCAACTGATTCAAAAAGCAGCTGCTGCCAGGCGGAGTGGTAACACTCAACAAGCACAGGGCGGAAGTACCTACACCATTCCCATTGTGGTGCATGTCATTCACAATGGCGAACCGGTTGGTACCGGAACAAATATTTCAGAAGCACAAATTCTTTCTCAACTTTCAGTAATCAATGCCGACTTTAACCGGCTCAATGCCGATACCACTCAAACTCCATCTGAATGGAATTCGGTATCGGGCAAGTTTCCTATCACGTTTGTTATGGCCAAACAAGACCCCAACCGAGACTCAACCACGGGAATTGTCCGGGTGAAGGGAACAAAAACTTCCTGGGGTATAGCAGACAATTACACATTCAAAGCATTGAGTTACTGGCCGGCTGAAGATTATCTGAATATATGGGTGGTTAATCTTTCGGGCGGCTTGCTGGGGTACACCCAACTTCCTGTTTCGAGTACGTTGCAAGGATTACAGGATGCTTCCAATGATCGGCTGACTGACGGTGTGGTGGTAGACTACCAGGCTTATGGCACAGCACAGGCTGTGGGTGGTTCTTCTTTCAATTTGTTGAGCCGGTATAACCTGGGCCGATCGGCCACACATGAGATCGGGCATTTTTTTGGTCTTCGCCACGTGTGGGGAGACGTGACTTCGTGTGATCCTTTGGTCAGTACGGATTATGTTGCCGATACACCTGTGCAAGACACGAGCTTTAACGGGCAATGCCCGAGTGGCTCGGTTGTGGATTGCAGCCACGATGCGATGTATGACAACTATATGAACTACACAGACGATGCCTGCATGAATATTTTCTCAGCAGGGCAGGTGGCACGTATGGATGTGATCATCAACAACAGTCCGCGCAGGTTGAGTTTGCTTACTTCACCGGGGCTTATGTTTCCCGCACCGGTTGCCAACGATGCGGGTATTAAGCAAATTCTTTCTCCTGATGTTACGGCTTGTGCCGGCAGTGTTACTCCTTCGTTGCTTATCAGAAATTACGGAACCAATGTTATAGACTCCGTGCAAATTGAATTTTTCCTAAATGGAAATCCGGTTGAAACCCAAACATTTTCAGGTCTTAATCTGTTAACCAATGCACAGGCTACCGTAAATTTTTTTCCCACCACCATCAGTTTTGGAACGAGCTATACTTTTTCTTTTCAAATCCTGCAGGTCAATGGTGTAGCCGATGGCAATACTATCAACAATTCTCTCTCTATTTCTACCATCGCACCGACACAGGCTTCTCTTCCGCTGATTGAAACGTTCTCTTCCGTTCCGGCAGGCTGGCGAATTGAAAATCCCGATGGGTTGATTACATGGGCCAGTGTTTCGCTGGCAGGTTCCTCGCATGCTATGTACATGGATTTTTATGATTACGATAACTATGGAACCTACGATCGGCTGATTACACCGGTGCTTGACCTGACCAGTGCCTCGGTAGCCTCCATCAGTTTTGATTGGGCATACGCGGCCTACGCAGGAAGCAATGACCGGCTGCGGGTATTGGTTTCTACCACGTGCGATTTTAATTCATCGCCCACCGTTATTTTTGATAAAGCAGGAACCGCGCTGGCTACGGCCTCACCTTCGGGGTCTTCGTTTTCTCCTTCCTCCTCACAATGGTCGAGCGTTATTCTATCGCTGAGTCAATTTATCGGTCAAAAAATTCAAATAGCATTTGAGGGAATCAACGACTATGGCAACAACCTGTACCTCGATAATGTTTCTGTACTGAATTATCCCATCACGGCTTTTGCTTTGGGGCAATTGCTTCGCCCTTCGCCAGTAAGTTGTCAAAACTCAGTTCAGCCGATCATTAACGTAAAAAATTTAGGGAACAATGCCATTACTTCTTTTCAGGCGGTAGTAACCTCCAATGGAAACGTAACGACACAAAACATTACCAATGTGCAGATACCAATGGGTTCCTCTTCCAACGTTACATTGGCTTCTGCTTCCTTAACGACCGGGGCCAACCAACTAAAAATTAAAATCAATTTACCCAACGGAATTCCTTCGGGCACCTCTTCGGCTGACAGTTTGCAACAGACGGTGGTTGTCAACAACTCGACCGATATTATTCCGCTTCGTGAAAACTTTGATCAGAATTTTACCCCGGCTTGGACTACCATGAGCCCTACGCAAGGATCAATCTGGTACCCGGCCATTACTACACCGGCTAATAAAATATCAATGCTTTTTGATGCCTTTACCAACACCACCTTGGGTGAGCAGGCTTGGTTAGTTTCGCCCGTTCTTGATTTTTCAACTACTAATTCGGCTAGTGTATTTTTTCAAACCAGCTACGCCTATCGCGCACCCTACAGCGAAACACTACAAGTATTTTCTTCTACCGATTGCGGTGAGACCTTTACTAAAACAGTCTTTGCCTCATCGGGCTTCTCGTTGTCAGATACCATCTCCGCTTCAAGCTGGAAGCCCAAGACTGATGCTGCCTGGAACACAAATTTTATCAACTTAGACAGTCTGGCCGGCAAACAAAATGTGCGATTAGCTTTTGTAGCGACTAATGCCAACGGCAATAATCTGTACCTCGACAACATTGAATTTTTCACAAGCGACAATCAAACACCTGTTACTATTTCTAATTTATACTCGGTATATGGCGGAATAACCAAGCCGGTTATGGTCACCTTTAATTTACCTGAACGCCAATCGGTTCGTTTGCAGATGTATGATGTTGCCGGGCGTATTTTTACCGATGAAATGCTGACCGATGTACTCAATCAAACGTACACGGTTAATTCAAACAACCTGGCAGCTGGCTTGTACATTGTTCGCATCCAGACACAAGCCGGTGTTTCGTCAACCAAAGTGATGATTGGCTTTTGACCGAAAAAAAAATAGCCCCGGCATGGAAAAGCCCTAAAATCGAAACATCTTTGGGGAAAATTCAGAACAGAGTTCATGCGTAAAAAAATAGCAATTTTATATGGGGGCCGTTCCGTAGAACATGGCGTGTCGGTCAACTCAGCAAAAAATATTTTTCAATTCATCGACCGAAAAAAATTTGAACCCATAGCGATAGGCATTACCGAAGAAGGAACCTGGTACCACACCGAAAAAGTCACTTCAAAAATTAAAAAAGGAGAGAAGATGGTGCTTTCGCTGGATGCCTCTAAACCTTTTTTTAAAGCTTCAAAGATCAAACTCACTCCGGATGTGATCTTTCCTGCCCTACACGGAACTGACGGTGAAGACGGCAGCATTCAAGGATTGATCAAAGCACTGGATTTGCCGATGGTGGGTACGGGCGTGTTGGGTTCGGCTATGTCGATGAATAAGCTGATCGCCAAAAAAATACTGAAGCAGGCGGGAATTCCGACAACTGAATTTATATCGTTTTCATACGATGAACGTTCAGCGATCAGGTATGACGAAATAAAAAAACAATTGGGGCTTCCTTTTATGGTGAAATCAGCCAGCCTGGGTTCGTCAGTGGGAGTCTCTAAAGTAAGCTCAGAAAAAGATTTTAAAAAAGCAGTGCATGAAGCCTTTCGCTATGACGATTGTATGTTAATTGAAAAATTTGTGAAGGGAAGAGAGATAGAATGTGCTGTACTGGGCAACGACCCGCCCCAGGCTTCGCTGCCGGGTGAAATTGTTATCAGTAAAAAATACGAGTTCTATACCTTTGATGCAAAGTACGTGGATGGTCAAGCGGTGCAGATAAAAGTACCCGCACGCCTGGAAGAAAAAACATCAAAAAAAATTCAGGAACTATCCGTTAAAACATATCAGGTGCTGCAGTGTGAAGATTTTGCGCGCGTGGATTTGTTTTTAACGAAAGACGGAAAAGTTTATGTCAACGAGATCAACACAATTCCCGGCTTTACCAACTCAAGCATGTTTCCCATGATGTGGAAAGAGCGCGGGGTATCGTTTACAGAATTGATAACCCGGCTTATTGAATTGGCTGAAATACGATACAAAAAATTACAACGGGTTAAGCGAGGCTACACGTCTGAACTGAAATACTGAATGGAACTGAAAAATATTTTTAAAGACGACTCCATCGGGGCTTTACTCAAGCACTTGGGTATTGTTGTTGGTATATTATCCTTCTTTTGCATTATTTATTTCTACATTTATTTGCCCAATGTTACTCATCATGGGGAAACAGTAAAAGTGCCTGACCTGAAGGGAATGAGAGTAGAAGAGCTTCAAAGTTTTTTAAAAAAATACAGTCTGCGTTTTCTGGTTAATGATTCCTCGTATTCTGATTCACTGCCGCCCCTGAGTGTTACGCGGCAATTTCCTTTTTCGGGAGCTGAGGTAAAGCCCAATCGCATTGTTTACATTTCTCTTAATCGCGTGTCACCGCCCACTGTGCCGGTACCTGATTTGATTGATGGTTCGGTGATCAATGCCAAAGCTGTGTTAAAAAGCAATGAACTTAAGTTGGGCAGGTTGTTTTATGTGCCTGATCCTTTCAGGTTAGTGAAAGAACTAAAGTGTGGGGGAAAATCCGTTGCGGCCGGAACGCGTGTGCCTAAAGGCTCGGTGGTAGATTTGATCATTGGCGATGGAAATGGCCCGGCAGATTATGTAGTGGGCAGCCTGGTAGGCGACACGTATGCGGTAGCATTAAAAAAACTGCTTGCCTGGAATTTACATTTAGGCGAAGTAGAAATAATGAAAGGGGCAGATACTACCGGGGTGCAGGCGTTCGTTTACAAGCAATATCCGGCTGCAGGAGATTCAGTTCGGGTGGGTGATCCCGTATCCTTGTGGCTTGCCCAAAAGGGTTACCAGGAACCTGACAAAAAGGATGAAGAAAACCCCTGATATGCGATTAGTATGGCTCATGATTCTCTTTTGTGTCAGCAGAAGTTATGCTCAATTACAATTGACATCCATTATCAAGACCACTCAACCTCAAAAGACAAGCAATAAATCAGCACGCGTTCAGTCGGCTTCATCACCTTTGATGTTGCCTTTCTGGGATGATTTTTCTTTCAACGGATCGCAACCCGATGCACCCGGGTTCAGTCATCCTTCTGACAGTCTCTGGTTGTTTGGGCAATCGGTGTGGGTGAATACCGGCATGGGCATCAATGCTCCCTCGTACAAAGTGGCCACATTTGACGGACTGGACTCTACGGGAATGCCTTATAACCGGAACATCCCCACGGCAAAAGGCGTGGCTGACCGGCTTGTCTCACGGCCGCTGCGGTTGGACTCGGTCAATCCATCGCTGCGCGATTCTGTCTTTATTTTTTTTTACTACCAGTGGAAGGGGCGCGGAGAGGCGCCTGATCCGCAGGATGTGTTCTCGCTTTGGTTCAGGGGCGGCTCTAACAGTTGGACCCAGGTTTGGTCTGACACCATTAAGAATCACAAAGATTCTGTTTTTATACCGGTTAAAATTTTTATAACAGATACCAGCTATTTTCACAATGACTTTCAATTCCGGTTTCAAAATTTTGCACGATTGTCAGGACCATTTGATACCTGGCAGTTAGACTATGTCTATGTAAATAATGGCCAACCTAAGTATTTTCCTTACCTGAATTATAAAGACTTTCCCGACCGCGCATTTACCACACCGATCACTTCTCCGTTTGTTCAATACCAGTCGTTGCCCGTCAAACATTTGCTGGCCAGCGGCAAAAGCGCTTTGACACGGCCTTCGGTTTGGGTGAATAACTTGAGAGCAGACAAAACGCTTACCCAAAATGGTGCTGAGCCGCGAAACTTAGCAGCATTTTTGACTACTACTACGCGCGTGAATAAAGTGGTGTCGTCATCAACCGTTCAGTTAGACAGTGTTTCGTCTAACCGCGAGTTGCTGTTTCAGGTGCCGGTTCATTTTACGTTTGATTCGTTACTTAACCTGAACAGCATCGATCCAAAAACCGATTCCCTGGTTTATACTTTTCAGGCTAATATTCATCAAGGAGATAACAGTGTAAAAAAGTCTGTTGTCGTTCATGGCCTGCCCACCACCGTGGGCGATTACGACACCATTGTGTACAAAGGCATTGACTTCAGACATAACGACACGGTACGCACTAATTTTAAGTTAAAAAACTATTATGCCTATGATGATGGGGTGGCCGAGTATGCCATTACGCTTACCCAGCCGGGCGCTTTTGCTGCCTATCAGTTTGATATGTTTTATCCTCAGCCCGATACGTTGAAAGCATTTGATATTTATTTTCCGCATGTGGGCGATGAAACATATCAGGTGATCAAGGTATTGGTTTATGACACGCTGGTAATAGACCCCAGTCAGTTGGTGGGCACCAATAAAAGAGGCGTGCTGACCAGCCAAAGCCTGGTGGTTACACGCTCAGCTAATGATAGCTTGATACGGGTAACGCTTGACTCGGCTGTTTTAGTAAACAAAACATTTTACATTGGGTGGAAGCAAAATTCGTTTGCCATTATTGGTATAGGGTTGGATAAAGATTCAGATTCGGGGCAAAAACTTTTCTACAATGTAACCGGCATCTGGCAACAGAACACAACAATCCACGGCAACGTAATGATTCGTCCGGTTTTTGGATATTCTAATGCTCTTAAACTGATTACCGGAATCGTAGAAAAAAAATCATCAGCGTATCCTAACCCCAACCGGGGTACCTTTTATTTACCTCCGGCCATTCAGGGGCTGCAGGTGATGGATGTAGCCGGACGAGAAGTATTTTTTGATCGCGAAGAACTGTACGATAAAACACAAGTAACGCTGACCAGTGCCTCTGCTGGAATTTATTTGATGCGTTATTTTGACGGAGTCGCCTGGCGCACTGAAAAAATCATGGTGTTGCCGTAGGCGGAAGAATAATGTCAATCGGGTCGGGCGTAAGGCAAAGAATGAAAATCAACAAGGCAAGCCAACCTAAAATTTTACGGGTGCGGTTGAGGGGCTCCTCAATGGGAGAAGGCGGATGTTTTACCCCGGCAAATGCGCCCACCAGTAAGAGAAAAAATAACCAGGTGGTATAACCGTGAAAGGCCGGGTAGAGCCAACTCAGCAAATACTGCGTAGCAAAAATCAAGAGTGCGTACATCCAGCGATCGCGTTTATTTTCAAAAAAATTCATCATCACCCGATATAATGCTGAAAGATAAATGGCTGAAAAGATAACCATGCTTTGCAGCGGCCAGTTGATATCGATAAACCCCAGTCCGCAATAAAACAGCAAAGGAACATAGATAGCCGTAGCCACAATTTTGTGCTTGCGGTAACCGAGCAACCCGTAGAGTACATGGCCGCCATCCAGTTGACCAATGGGCAGCAAGTTGAGGCAGGTAAAAACCAGCGATAATAATCCGGCAAACAAAAACGGATAGTGTATGATCTCGTGCGGGTTGGGCATACGCGCGGGGTCTGCAAAAATTTTTTCCAAAATAGAAAACAACAAATTCTTGCCAATTACAATGTCGAGGGAGCCGGGGGGCATGTTGGCCGGATCATACGCATGATCGGCATAAGTAAGCCCATACTGCTTGTACTTGGGATGAAACTGATAGATGTGTTCGGCAGGCGGAAGTGTAACAAACCCATAAATCAAAAAAACAAGAGCTACTACAAATCCCGCCAAAGGGCCGGCTATACCCACATCAAATTGTTGTTTGTTGGTAAGTATGCGCTCGCGGATGCGTATCAATGCACCTAATGTGCCAATGGACATGGGGATGATGAAGGATGGAATGGGGATGTAATAAGGCAAGGAGGTTTTGATGCGGTAGTAAATGGCGGTGAAGTAATGACCAAACTCGTGGCAGGTGAGGATGGCAAGAAAACAAAAAGCATAGGGCAGACCGCTGGCAAAATCGCTCCACGTGTAATGCTCTGAGAGAATAGACTTGCCGTACGTCCACTCAGCCCCGGCCAGCGTAGTGGTAACGAATGTGATAACAAAGAGGGAACCGTGAATGAGGAAAGTCTTGATGCGGGGAGTCATTGACTAAAAAATGCCAAAATGAGGTGATAATAAAGTGGGCCCTGCTGGGAACGATCCAGCGACCCTCAGATTATGAGTCTGATGCTCTAACCAACTGAGCTAAGGGCCCTGATTTCAACACAAACAAAAATCATGTGATTGAAAAGAGGCGCAATGATACGGATTTGATTGTAATTGAGCAATTTGATTGTTCTTCTTTTAAAGTTTGGGTGCACCTGCCACGGTATGCTTTTTTTCCTACCCCGACAATTACTAAGCTAAAGTTTACTGTAGTTGGTTTTCTTATTTTAGTTAGTTACTGCACGGAGTAAAATACAGTACCAAAAAATAAATCAACCGCGGTTAGCTTTGCCGAACAACAAAGGCTTGTCTTGCTTGATATAAACGATGCTCTGATGATAGCCAAAGAGTTAGACAACATTGATTTACATAAAAGAAAAATTCGCAAATCATAAAGTATTCCATTCCTGATGTAATTTATTTCTCTAGAGTTAATCATAAAAGCGACCCCGTTTTTTATATTTTTAATTTTTGTAAATCAGGCAAGAACTTTTTGGTATCCCAAAGTAGAATAGGACTTTGCACTTCAGTACACGTATA
This sequence comes from Bacteroidota bacterium, assembly GCA_018266435.1. Lineage (GTDB taxonomy): Bacteria > Bacteroidota > Bacteroidia > Cytophagales > Cyclobacteriaceae > ELB16-189. Next base: position 221,119 of record JAFEAL010000004.1, read on the forward strand.
ATATTACTTTAAGCGAATGAAGAGTGATTTTTTGCAACTCAATCGAAATAGTTTTTTTGGATTAGGAGTAAGCGGTAATTTAAAAGGAGTAACTATTAACCCTTATTATATTATTTCTGGTAGCAAATTATACAATGTTAATCCTGTAGTAACAAGTGGCCAACTCTTTCTGGGCTCTTTACGCGAATCGGTTTCGAATGAGGTCATCTAAGTTTTGCGATTGAGTATAATTTCGTTCAACGTCAGAAAATACTCCTTAAACCTGATGACCCCATTACGTGGAGTATTTTTTTGAGCTATTTCACATTAACAATAATTATTTAGGTCTGAAGGTTGGGTTAATCACTGGAAGAATCCGCAGGCAATTGTAAACTAATTTCATATTCGTTGTGAACATAAATATATTGAACGCTCACCGGTGATCACGAAGTATGATCGTACACAATCACCCACACACCGTTTTTCTTTTGGAAGAGTAAGGTGAAAATTCCGGAAGGATTGTCTTTCTCGCGTTTTAGAAAATATTTGCCGGTAACGAGGTAACTGTTGGCTGAAATAAAATCAATGCGCAAAATATCAAAGTTCAGTTTGCCCATAGCAGCCCGGTCGGGATAGCTTCGTTTATAGCGTACCAGGGTGCTATCCCACCCATGGGCAATTTTACTGCCGATGAAGAGAATGGAGTCCGACTGCCAATAGCCCTGCATGAATTTTTCAATATCGCCTTGATTCCAGGCCGTTACCTGATCAGCCAGCGTTTGCCGGATGACAGCCTCATCTTTTGTGTGATCGGCCAGTGACTGATTAGGTTTAGCCTGGCAACTGAGCAACAGCAGGAGCGGGAGTAGCTTTTTCATTTTTGTTTGTTTGTTTGGCAATTTACAAACTCGATTTTGGCTTATCCAAAAACCCGGTAAAGGTTGTTGGTGGTGCTTTCATGCCTAAGGTTATTTGCGTTAATTTGCCAACTTATTTTTTTAGAATGAAAAAAATCAATTTTACCCAAGACGTGTTACCCCACTTGACTGCCATCGGTGTTTTTCTGCTGGTCACTGTCATTTTCTTCAGCCCTTTTTTCTTTGAACACAAAACGCTTGAACAGCACGACATTCAACAAGGCCAGGGCCAAGCCAAGTCCGTGGTTGATTACCGAAAAGAAACTGGCGGTGAGGCACTTTGGGCTCCTTCGGCATTTAGTGGCATGCCCGCTTACCTCATCAGTATGAAATGGAGCGATGCTCCGATAGGTTACACAAAAAAAGTGATGGCACTTTTCATTGGTCATCCGGTGGCTAATATTTTTCTTGCCTTTGTCTGTTATTATATCTTGTTACTGTCGTTTAGTGTCAGGCCTTATCTGGCCATGGCCGGTGCACTTGCCTTTGGGTTATCATCATACCTAATCATTGGTATGAGCGCTGGGCACAATGCACGCATCGGGGCAATTGCTTTTATGCCGTTGGTAGTGGCCGGTATTCATTTGACTTTCTCAGGCAAACGGGTGCTGGGTTTTGCGGCAACGGCTCTCGGGCTTGCTCTTCACTTTCGTGAGAACCATTTGCAGATAACCTACTACTTGTTAATGATCGTGTTGGTGTATGGGTTGATCCAGTTGGTCTGGGCAATTCGTGAGAAGCAAGTGAAAGTTTTTTTTACAAATCTGGCCTTGCTCATTCCGGCTGCAGCACTTGGGCTGGCTACGTTCTTCGGGCAGTTCTGGGCTATTGAAGAGTATTCGCAATATACCATTCGCGGAAAATCAGAGTTAGTGAGTTCAAAGATTCCGGTCAGCGGCTTGTCGCGTAGCTATGCGTTTGATTACAGCAATGGAATTTTAGAACCGATGACATTGATCATTCCTGATTTTTACGGAGGTAGTTCATCCAATTATTTAGTACAGGATCAAAACAGCGAAACGTACAAGGCACTGGTTAATTCATCGGATAACCGGCTGGCCAATCAGTTAGTGAACTACACCTCTGCATACTGGGGGCCGCAAAGTCTCACGGCACCCTATTACGGAGGGGCGATTATTTTCTTTCTGTTTGTGATCGGTATTTTGCTGGTGGATAAAAAATGGTTGTGGTGGATTTTGCCGCTGAGTGTGCTGTCTATTGTGATGAGTTGGGGCGATAGTTTCTCCACGTTTAATTATTTGTTGTTTGACTACCTGCCTGGCTACAATAAATTCCGGTCTGTTACTTTCGCGCTGGTCATTATTCTTTTTATGATGCCGCTGCTGGGTATGGTAGGCCTGGAAAAATTTTTAAGTCAACCGCTAACAAAAGAACTGAAGAAAAAACTACTCATTGCATTTAGTGTGGCGGGTGGGTTGTGTTTGCTCATTTTTATTTTTGCCGGGTTGGGCAGTTTTGCACGCCCAGGGGAGGGGCAACTTCCCCCTTGGTTTACTACAGCGCTTCATGCCGACCGCAGGAGTTTATTGAGAGCGGATGCATTTCGCTCATTTGCATTTATTCTTTCCATTTTTATCATGCTCTATTTTAATGTGGGAAAGAAAATTTCAGAGGTGGGCCTTTTTGCTTTTCTTATTATGATGATTACGGTTGATCTGGTGGTGGTTGACAAACGCTATTTTAGCAAAGACAAATTTCAGCGCAGACCGGAGAATACTTTTTTTGCCATCAACCCTTCTGATGAAACGATCTTGAGAGACAAAAGCTATTACCGGGTGTATAACTTGCAGGGAGCCTTTAACGAAGGTCGCACTTCGTATTATCACTACTCCATTGGCGGCTATCACGGAGCCAAACTGAGGCGCTATCAAGACTTGTACGATTCGTGCATTTTGCCTCAAACGCGACAACTGACCAATGATGCACAACAAGGAAAAATTGATTTTAATAAGTACAGCGCGCTCAATATGCTTAACGTAAAATACTTGGCGTATGGAACCGAAGCCGAAAAGGTAATCTTAAACCCTTCGGCTTGCGGCCCGGCCTGGTTTGTAAACAACGTGGTAACCGTTTCGTCACCCAATGAGGAATTGAAAAAAGTAGGAGAGGTGGATACAAGAAAAATTGCAGTAATTCAGTCGGCTAATAACCCACAGCTCGTGGTTGATAGCGCAGCCACCATTAACCTTATCGAAAACAAACCTCCGTACATGAAGTACGAATCCAATTCATCAACCGATGGTTTAGCCGTGTTTTCTGAAATTTATTACCCGAAAGGTTGGCACGCACTCATTGATGGAAAAGAATCTGAAATCCTCCGGGCTGATTATGTGTTACGCGCACTGAATGTTCCTTCGGGCAAACACACTATTGAATTTAAGTTTGAACCCAAGCCGTACCTTGTCGGAAACAAAGTAACGGCTGTTGCAAACTGGCTGGTGGTAGTAGTGGTGCTGGGATGTGTGGGGTGGAGTTTAAAAGAAGAAAAAAACTAATGTTATAATTCATTATGTCCCGCAGTTTATTGTTTGTGCTGATCACCCTTTCATTATTCTCTTGTGTTGAGAAAAAAAATGAAGCCCATCTTTACCTGATTCCTAAGCCGCAGGAAATGAAACCGGGCGATGGTTTTTTTCAATTGAACGAATCCGTCCAGATTTCTATCGAGCCCGAAACCGATGAAACCAAGTTCATTGCCAATTACCTGGCCGATAAAATAAAACCCGCCACCGGATTGCCTTTGCAGGTGGTAGCAAAAACTGCTTCTGAAAAAAACATTTCACTTCAACTAAACCCCAATTCTCAACTGGGTGAAGAAGGATATGAACTTATGGTTACACCCGAAGCTGTAAAATTATCGGCAGCCAAGCCAGCCGGACTTTTCAGAGGTGTACAAACCATTCGTCAACTGTTGCCTCCTGCCGCTGAGTCGTCTTCCATTCAATCCAACGTTACCTGGACATTACCGGCTTGTGCCATACGCGATTTTCCTAATTACGCCTGGCGCGGGTTCATGCTGGATGTAGGCAGACATTTTTTTGGTGTGGACGAAGTAAAACGTTTACTCGATGAAATGGCCTATTACAAGATGAATGTTTTTCATTGGGGTCTGTCTAATGACCAGGGCTGGCGTATTGAAATAAAGTCGTGGCCGAAGCTGACCGAAGTGGGAGGTTCTACACAAGTAGGAGGTGGTAAGGGCGGGTTTTATACCCAAGAACAATACAAAGATGTGGTAAAGTATGCAGCCGAGCGATACATTACGGTAGTTCCTGAAATTGATATGCCTGGCCATACTAATGCTGCATTGGCATCGTATCCTGAACTGAACTGCAGCGAGCAAACCATTCGGCTTACTCCGGGTAATGAGGTAAAGCGAAAAGTACCTGGCTTGTACACGGGCATTGAAGTGGGGTTCAGTACACTGTGCACCAGCAAAGAATCTACCTACAAATTTATTGACGATGTTGTTCGCGAGTTGGCTGAGATGACACCGGGTTCTTACCTGCACATCGGTGGCGATGAAAGTCGTGCCACTAAAAAAGAAGATTACATTTTGTTCATCAACAAGGTGCAGCAAATCGTTACATCGCACGGAAAGAAAGTAATAGGGTGGGATGAAGTGGCCCTTGCCACACTTCAACCCAGTATGTTGGCACAAGTGTGGGCGAATGCAGCAAACGGAAAAAAAGCGGTTGAACAAGGCGCGAAAGTGATTCTTTCTCCCGCCAAAAAAATGTACCTCGACATGAGCTACGACTCCACCAGTAAACTGGGTCTTCATTGGGCAGCTTATGTTGAAGTGGATAGCGCCTATGCCTGGGAGCCTTCCACTTTGCTGAATGGAATTTCGAGAGAAAATATTTTGGGTATTGAGTCTGCGCTTTGGACTGAAACCATTCAGACCCGGAGCGATATTGACTATATGGTCTTTCCACGGTTAGCGGGTCATGCCGAAATTGGCTGGTCAGCAACTACCGATGAAAAAACCGGTTCGAGAAATTGGGAGGAATACAAAATCAGGCTGGCTAACCACGCACCGCGTTTCAAAGCGAGAGGCATTCAGTTTTATGAATCAAAATTAGTTCCGTGGGTAAAAGAATAATTCACCTATCTAGTTAAAAATATGGTAAAAAAAATTTTTGTAGGCCTGTTGGGTGTTGTACTGGTCATAACCGGTGTGGTACTATTCAATACATTTACTTTTACCTCAACACAGAAAACATTTACACCCAGGCAGGTAACCAAAATTTCTGAATCTTCGCTGAAACATTTTCAGGAGGCCATTCATTTTCAGACTATTTCTTATGGCGACAGTTTAAAATTTGATTCAGCACAGTTTAATGCATTTCACCGATACCTGAGAGCCACGTACCCACTGGTGCACAAAACCATGAGCGTGCAAACGGTATCAGGGTATAGTTTGATTTACAAATGGGAAGGTAAAAACCCATCACTCAAGCCATATATCCTCATGGCCCACCAAGACGTGGTGCCCATTGAAGAAGCCTCACGCCAGAGATGGACAGTCGATCCGTTTGCCGGCATTATAAAAGATAACTTTATCTGGGGACGTGGCACTGCCGATGATAAAATCAATCTGATTAGCATCATGGAAGCGGCAGAAAAACTGATCGCAGAAAATTTTCAACCGGGGCGAACGATTTATTTAGCCTTTGGCCATGACGAAGAAGTGGGCGGAAAAGGTGCAACGGCCATGGCACATTGGTTTACTGGCAAAAACATAACGGCCGAAATGATACTCGATGAAGGGGGGGTGATTACGAAAGAGAAAATTCCGGGAGTAAAAAAACCGGTAGCCCTGATTGGCACAGCCGAGAAAGGTTATTTGTCGCTTGAGCTTTCGGTTGAGATCAGCGGAGGCCACTCTTCAATGCCCGAAAAAGAAACTTCTATTGATCTTTTAACGAAAGCCATAACGAAGTTGCGAGCCAACCCATTTGATGCCAAGCTAACCGGGCCGATGAAAGGGTTTATGAAATCGGTTGGACCTGAAATGTCGTTTACAGCACGGATGGTTTTTGCCAACCCGTGGTTGTTTAAAAAAATGATTTACTCTACTTATGAAAAATCAGGAGGAGGAAATGCCATGCTGCACACCACACTGGTGCCCACCATCATTCAGGCCGGTATCAAAGATAACGTTATCCCCACGGTGGCTTTGGCTACCATTAACTTGCGGCTGTTGCCGGGCGATGGCTCACTGGAGATGATTGACCGGATAAAAAAAATAATCGGAGATGAGCGTATTAAAATTAACCCGGTAGGAAGAATTTCTGAAGCTTCGGCTGTTTCCTCTACCGATAGCTTTGCTTTTGATCAGGTAGATGAGGCGATAAAAGAGAGTTACCCGGATGTGGTGTCTTCTCCCTTTCTTATGATCGGAGCCACGGATTCCCGCCATTTAAAAGAGGTATCAAATAATATTTTCAAATTCAGTCCTATGTTTGATCCCTTTGGCTTTCACGGCATCGATGAGCGCGTAAGCCTGGAGAGTTACCAGACATCTATTTTCTTTTTTGAGAATTTGATGAGAAATACGTTGCAATTAAAGCCATAAGGTCTTTTATTAATCGCCCAATTGCCCCAACTTATTCAAACGTACTGATGTAGTCTACGAGTATCTTTCCTTACATGTTTTATTTTTTTTTATGTAATTTCGATGTACCTAATCGGAAAAATATGAAGAAAAACATGCAAAGAAATATTATACTGGCTATAATGGCAATAGCTCCAGTAATGGTCATGGCTCAATCGGTGATCATTAAAAGCGTGGAATTAGCCGGAGACAAGGTGATTGTTAATTATGACTTGGAGTATTCTAATTCTTCTTCTGAGTTTCTCCTCAATTTGTATGCATCCAATGATAATTTTTCTGTTCCTCTTAAAAAAGTAACGGGTGATGTGGGTCCCGAAATAAAACCCGGAACCAACAAAAAAATGACGTGGGCCATTCGTGATGAATGGGGAGGGTATAAGGGTAAGTTGGCTTTGGAGATTCGAGGCAAAGTATTTGTTCCATTTATCAAGCTTCAGAGTTTTACCACAACAGCAGCCAAGTACAAGCGAGGCAAGAATTATGACTTGCTGTGGAAAGCAGGCAACAGCAACCCAATCAACATCGAGTTGTTTAAGGGCAACACGCGAGTTCAAGGAAGCATGCAGCAACCCAATAATGGTGCTTTTACACTATTTATTCCTTCTAACGCAAAGGCCGATGATGACTATCGGTTGAAGATATCGGATACCCGCAACGCGGAAGAGATCGTTTATACACCTTATTTTAAAATAGTTCCAAAAGTTCCCTTATTAGTGAAGGCATTTATACCGCTGGCTATTGGGGGAGGTGTGGTGATGTTGCTGGGTGGCAGTAAAAAAGATACAGGAGGATCATCATCAACTAACTCAGATTTGCCGTTACCTAATTTTCCTAAATGATTTTATAATAAGCGATTATGAAGAAAGTTTACTTGATAGTTTTACTGACTGCTTGTGCAGTGGTCACTCAAGCGCAAACATCTAACTGGACATGGCAAGCAACCAATGGTCCTTATGGGGGCAGCATTACTAATATTGCAATTACTGCTGGTGGGGTATTGTATGCCTCGTCACCCTCAGGCTTGTTTAAATCGACAGATGGCACGAATTGGTCGAGCGTAACTGTAAGTCCTTACTATAACTATTTTAATGATGTTAGGGTAGCACCATCAGGTACCATTTATGTATTGTCCTCCTTCTATAATTCAGGTTATGCAGGTTTATACTCTTCTACAGATGGAGTTAGCTGGAATTTAACTGCAGGAACAGGCCTGCCTACAACGAATTTACAAAAAGTAAGAATAGCCCCAAATGGAATGATTTATATAACAATAGGCACAAATCTACTATATCGATCAACGGATAATGGCGCAACCTTCAGTACTATACCTTATACTTTTTCCAGCCAGATTACTGACATTGCGGTGGATGGAAATAATCGGTTGATCGTGAGTACAGCCTTTAGTGCCGTACAGGTTTCTACCAACAACGGTATCAGTTTTAACCCCATTGGGACGGGTATAAGCAGTACAGCAGCCATTAGTTCTATTGCCATAGATGCCAGCAATAATATTTTTGTGCTGGCCTCTGATGCTCCTTACCGCTCTATCAACAACGGGGGAACATGGACTTCTATTAAAGGCTCAATTGGTAGTGTGGGGTTTAGCGGATTGGTTACGACAGATGCCTCAAACAATCTTTATATCCTCAACAGTAATACTGCTATGATATACTCATGCACGAATCCCACGGCTGCTTCACCAACATGGTCAGCTGGCACAGTATACAATTCTACCAATACCAATTTTCCCACCTGTGTTCTCTATCAAAGTACGACCACATGGTATTTGGGGAGATCAGGTACAGGCATTGACAAATCAACTGATGGGGGGAATACCTGGAACGCTAATTCCACCGGTATGAAAGGATTTGCGGGGAGCAAAATCTTTATCTCTTCTTCTGGCCGTTTGTTTCAATCTAATTTTGGCCAGGGATATAATTTTTCCATTGACGATGGCACTACCTGGAATACGGTCAGTACAGGGGGTGCTAACTTTGCGCTAACCGGATTTGTGCAGTTGAGTGATTTGTCAATTTTAGGGTATGGCTACTCAGGAACAATACGCTCTGCCAATGATGGCAACACTTGGGCAGTACAACAAACTACGAATCCAATAACTAATCTCTATACAGCTGATGGAACAAAACTATATTATTACACAGTAAGTGCAATTTATTTAAGCACCAACCAGGGAGTAACATGGTCAAGTCTGCCTATTACTGGTTTACCACCTGGTAATATTTATAACCTGGTGGTAGATAATACAGGCAACATATACCTCATATACTACAATAGTTCTACTACTGTGAACGAGTTATGGAAAATAAATAGTGGGTCAACAGTGGCAAATAAAGTCAGCGCTTATCCAGGAGGGTCAATTAATTCTAATACGCTATGTGTTACCAGTTCAAATACAGTATATGTTAATGATTATACAACCAACTTATATAAATCGGCTAATGGAGGAGTTACTTGGTCAACCGTAACGTTGCCCGCAGCCTTTATAGGCTCTATTTACTTTTATGATGATAATAATATAATCATTCAAACTATTGTGTCTAACAATTGGGGGGTACAATGTTCAATAAACGGTGGTACCTCATGGCAGGCCAAGCCGCTCGCAGATCCACGCCCAGCCAGTATTTCTGACCTTAAATTCAAGCCTGATCAATCGGTTTTCATAGCCACCAGTTATTCAGTAGTTTATAAAAGTTCATCTCCAATTATATTACCACCTGCTCCTACAGGGTTAGCGTTGCTCTCCAGAGAAACACAAGGCATAGATGTAAAAATGAATTACCCCATTACCACCAATGCTACGAACCTGTACGTGCAATGGTCGGTTGGCAACAATGCAAATTATAATACAACAAACCAGGTAAGTTTGGGTAGTGCTCCAAATACTTCTCCTCAAAATATGCCTGTAATTTATGGTCTCCCTGCCGATTCTTTAGTTACATATTACTATCGTGCCTATGCAGTTAACGCTGCGGGTAGTTCGGGGTATAGCAATGAAATTTCAGCTACTGGTTTTTCAGGGAATAGGACAAGCACTATCCCTGACAATCGCAGTTGGACGGCCGTGGTCACGGCCGACCCAGGGAGTACTGCTTCTGGCCCTGGTCCTTTTACATCTTCAACGGTAAGCATATTAAAAATACCAAATACCATCAATCAGTTTACTGTATCAAATTATGATCAGGGCATTGTGCCACTGGCCATACATGGTGCCCAGGGGGTAACCAACATAACAGAAAGCCAGGGGCAAACCTATTTTCAAGGATATCCAAACATCGGTTATGATAATTCAAATGGAAATGGTACTTGGAATACTGCAACAAAGACACTAACACTAAAGTGGCAGGCAGACCCAAACCAGTTTCCCCTCTTTCAGGGTACCACTGTCCTTACGCTAAATACAAATGACCCTGCACCGCAAGCACCAGTCATCAATGCTTATGTTTATTCTTCAACTCAGGTTCTATTGCTTTGGCAAACTGCACCCACAGCTACGCAGTACATCATCGAACGAACTACCAGTGGCACTTTTATTGGTCCCCCCATCGCCACAGTAAACTACCCTGCTGTTCAATATGTGGATAGCGGCCTCTCTTCTGGTACAGGCTACTATTATCGGATTACTGCAAAAAATGCTGGAGGAAGTTCAGCACCATCTACACAGACTTTTATTTTGTTACCAACCTCAACACTGTTTACTCCTGTGCAAAATAACTTAGCACAAAATACGGATTTGCAACAAGGAGTATCTTGGGCTGATTTGGATGGTGACGGAGACGAAGATTATATCTCCGCGTCTTTCACCAATGCGGTTGGGCAAAGTACAGTTCCTGTTTTTTATGAGAATACGGGCGGTGGTCAGTTTAGCCGTAGAACAATTGCAGTTTTAGAAGGAGAAAATATAGCAATTTATCGGGGAGCTTTTGTTAGCGATGTGAATAACGATGGAAAACTGGATGTGTATTTTGCCAGATCTTCCTCCGGCTATCCTGATTTATTATTAATTAATAACGGTGGGTGGGCATTTAACAAAGTACAAATGACGTCTACGGCTACTGGGGGTGCGGGTAATGCATTTCGAGGTGCCTCTTTTGCTGATTATAATAGGGATGGACTGGTTGATCTGCTGGTCAGTCAAACTGGAAATGACCCATCTAATAATTTTGTACCATTAGGCTCCACCGTTTTGTCTAATGCATCATCTGGCCCTACTATAACTTATAACCCTGTTGCTAATGCAATTTCATCGAACAATGCTTTGGGTATAACAGTTTCTTGGGCTGATTATAATAATGATGGATTTCAAGACGCACTTCTTTTATCGAGAAATTATTATAACTCTGTCCTGAACGCGTACACTAACTTGCCGAACCGACTTTATAAGAATAATGGAGATGGCACCTTTACTCAGGTAACAGGTACTATTTTTGATACTGACATATTCAATAATGCAAGAACGGCAAGTTGGGGAGATATTGATAATGATGGAGATCTAGACCTTTATATTGGCAGCCAAACGTCTTCTGCTTCAGTTGCTGATCGGCTTTATAAAAATAATGGAAACGGAACCTTTACTTCGCTTGTTTCAAGTCCCGTTGCAGAAAAGGGAACAACTACATTTGGGAGCGCTTTTGGAGATATAAATAATGATGGCAGCTTAGATTTGTTTGTCATTAACGATAATGGCAACTCCATTTTCACTAATGATGGAGCGGGTAATTTTACTAAAGTAACCCCCGGTCAAGAACTTTTAACTCTTTCAGTTGTGTCCAACATAGGAGGTTCTTTTGTGGATTACGATCAGAATGGTTTTTTGGATATTTCGACAGGCAGAAATGGTAGCACAATTCCCCCATACCTATTTCAAAATACACTGACAGCTTCTTCTTCACGTAATTGGGTAGAGGTAAAACTGAAGGGCACGGTGTCTAACGCTGCTGCCATTGGCGCACGCATAACAGTAACCACTACGTCACCTGCCCGCACACAGATCAGGGAAGTATCTTCGTGCACAGGTTATGGAAGTATGAGCAGTTTGATCCAACACTTTGGATTGGGCACGGCTACTTCTATCAGTTCAATAAAAGTGAAATGGCCGAATGGGGGAGTCCAGATACTGAATAATCCAGGCATTAACCAAATCATCACAATCCCCGAAGTATTAGCTGGCCCTACGTTTTCCAACCTGAGTCCGGCCAATGCCGCAACGGGAATCAGCATTAACACTTCGCTATCATTTACGCTCAGTGCATCTGCAGCTCCTGTGGCCGGTAAAAATATCAATGTTTATTTAACCACTAACACCAGTACTCCGGTATTTTCAATTCTTGCCAGCAGTGGCTCGGTTTCAGGCAATACCTACACGTACTCATTACCTCAAGTGCTGAACGCATTAGTGGGCTATTCCATATCAATTGATGCAGGTGCATTTGCTGATATTTATGGGAATGCTACATCAGCTTTTCCAGCCAGCAATTGGCAGTTTACAACAATAGATAATATTCCCCCTGTTGTTACATTTACTCAAGTACCGGTTTTACCCAAGGCAAACTTATCGGGTTCATCCTTTACAATTACGGCAACGGATAATGTTTCGGTAGCATCAGTTGTGATGAGTTATCGAAAGATAACGGCTACCCAATTTCAAACGATGAATGGAACAGCAGGACCATCTAATACTTATACATTCCCGCTTCAAGCCTCACTTTTTGATGACATGGGTTTGGAATATTATTTTACAGTCACTGATCCATCCCATAACCAAACCGTTAGCCCGGCTACCGGAACGTACATCACGCGGTTGACATTTGACGGTAGTGCGGCACAAGTAGTGGGGGTTGTGGCAGGAACTCAGGTAGCTGACTATGCTATTATTTCTGTTCCGCTTGACCTCACTTCATTTGGCATAGCCAATATATTCAATGCTTTTGGGCCTGCTGATATTACCAATTGGCGAATGTTGAGTTATAAAGATAATCCTCAGGCTTGGTTACAATACCCCAATGATTTTTCCAACGTAACCAGAGGTGCAGGGTATTTTGTAATTAGCAGAACAGGACAAAACCTAACCTTTCAGGGAGCAACATCACCCAGTTACACTCAGACAAATCTGTTTCAGTTAAGTTTGACTGCCGGGTATAATCTCATTGGCAACCCATATACTACTGCTATTAATTGGGAGGATACACGCGCTGGCCAGTCTGGCATAGGTGCAGTTAAGTTGCTTCTGGGGGGCAATTATGTGGATAATACCTCGGGAGGATCAAGTATCATTCAACCCTTTTCAGGTGGCTTTGTCTTTTCGCAAAATGCTACAACGATTCCGGTAAAATTCAAGTTGACAACCACTGGCACGGTAAAAAAAGACCCTTCAATAACAGCCAAGGCCGATGGCTCGCAATGGATTGTGCCGATACGAATGACTCAGGGTGAAAAGCAGTTTAATTTTGGTGGAGTAGGAATGGCACCGGATGCCAGTTTCTCTTATGACAACAACGATGACCTTGCTCCGCCTGCGCCTATCGGTGTTTTTGAAATGAGTTTTCCGCACCCGGAGCATTTTATGAAAAAATTTTCGAAAGATGTGGTTCCGGTACTGAATGGGTACACTTGGCAATTTTCTGTGGAAACGGATGGAGAAGGAATGGCCACATTGATATGGAACAACCAAACTTTGGATCAGGGTGAATTATTCTTGCTCGATGTAGCGCAGCAATACCCCATCAATATGGCTACACAAAGTTCATACTCGTTTGATCCTACCCGTTCCAAAAATTTTAAAATATACTATGGCACTGATGTGCAGGATAAACTGAAACCACAGACCGCATTTTTAGGGCAAGCTATTCCCAATCCTACACAGCAAGCAGCCACGATTCCGTTTGCGTTGCCTGAACTTTCTACAAATTTTTCAGTAACTATTGAAGTGTTTGATCTGATGGGCAAGCCGGTTGCTACGTTGTTGAATCAAGAATTACCCTCTGGATTTTATTCCACCGTTTGGGACGCAGCAGGTGCAAGCAATGGTCTTTATATTTATCGCATGACGGTAAGCAGCAATGGATTGCAGCAAGCCTTAAGTGGAAAAATAATTGTAGCTAAGTAACACTATGTGAATAGCACTAAAAAAATAAAAAAATGAAAACAATAATTTGTTTGATCGGTTGTCTATGCTTAATGAATGTTGGTTTGACGGCACAAAATGTATCCACCCGTACCAGTGAATTTCAGATAGACTTGAGCGATCCTAATAAAAAAATAAACTCTACCATACCGGTGGTGAGTTGGATTACCCCTACGGCCGAAAGTAATTACTCAGGAGAACAGCGATATAAAATCAAATTTGAGATCGAATCAGGGGCTCCGATCAAAAATATCCAAATCATTATTAAAGAAAGCCCCGAATCTTCTTCACGCGGTATGTTGAGTATCGAGCCGAGTACTGAAGAAGAAAAACATAAAACCATCATTGAAAAAAACCTTACCCTGATGGATGGAAACAATGTGGTGGAAATTATTGCTGAAAATACCGATGGAGTGAAAACAATTAGCCAGCGCACCATACGGGTAGGTACAGCTGCCCTTTCAGATGCCAGCAAATTAGATCGTTCGGACTATGCTATCTTGTTTACCACTAATGACTATGACAATTGGCCAGATCTGACCAACCCGGTAAACGATGGAAGGATGATAGCCGATGAATTGAAAAAAAATTATGGATTCAAAGTTGAAGTTATGGAGGGGGGAACGCAGGCAGAAATTTTGAAGAAACTGCGCGAATATGCAGAAAAGAAATATAAACCGTTGGATCAGTTATTTATTTTCTTTGCCGGTCACGGGCAGTTTGACCAAACTTTTGGTGAAGGATTTGTAGTAACCAAGGAGTCGCTTGCCAATGATGAGGCCAAAACCACTTACTTATCACATAACCGGTTGAGATCGATTATTAACAACATTCCATGTGAACACATCTTTTTAGCTATGGATGTTTGCTTTGGAGGGACATTTGATCAGGCTGTAGCCCACCGAGGCATGGAAGACGAAGTGTATAAGGAAGCTTCACAGGCAGAGATTGTAACCCGAAAACTGAGTTTCAAAACCAGGCGTTACCTGACTTCAGGTGGAAAAGAATATGTACCCGATGGAAGGCCAGGAATGAATTCACCTTTTGCCAGAAAACTTCTAGAAGCCTTTCGTTCAAGGGGTGGTAAAAATATGGTGCTGACGCTTGGTGCACTTACCACGTATGTGGAGGCATTAAAACCCCAGCCACGTTCAGGAGAATTTGGTGACAATGCCCCGGGTAGTGATTTTGTTTTTGTTGCGCGATAGCACTACCGCCTGTACCTTTCTTTGGGTGTACAAGAATTAATTTTTTCGTTTACCCGAATATCGTGTCTAAAAAATAATATCATTCATCCTTCAGCACTTCTACCGGGTTTTGCATCGCAGCTTTGAGCGAGTGGTAACAGGTGATGACAAAGGCAACGGCTAACGTAGCTGCACCCGACAAAATGAAAACGAGAGGCGATGGTACAATACGGTACTCAAAACTTTGGAGCCACTGCTGCATGCCCCAATAAGCTAGAGGAGCGCTGACCAGAAATGCCACACCGATCAGTTTAGAATACTCTCTTGAAATCAATACCATAATGTTGAACACACTGGCGCCAGATATTTTACGAATGCCGATTTCTTTAGTGCGCTGCTCCAGGGTGTAGATAATCATACCCAGTAAACCCAAGGATGCGATGAGGATAGCCAAGAATGAAAGAACTGATAATGATTTGCTAAACCGATCGATACTTTTGAACGAGTACGCAAAGTCTTGCTCTACAAAAGAATATTGAAAAGGATAGGTGCCGGCAAAATCTTTCCACGTTTTTTGTAATGAGTTGAATGTGCTCTGCCAGGCCTCACTGCTTTGCGGCTGCACCCTCAGCACAATATACTCTGACTTTGCTCCACCGGTAATTCCTTTAGCCTTGATGTGAAAAATAGCCATTGGCTCGATAGGTGCAAGAATAGACCAATAGTGAAAATCATCGGTTACGCCAACTACTTCAAATGCCTGATCATTACCACCCGGATATACTATTTTTTTTCCGATCACCGATTCATCGGCTGTCCAGCCAAGGGCTTTTACGGCCCGCTCATTTAAAATCACTCGCAGCGAATCAGCCGGGCTCTGTTTGGAAAAATTCCTGCCCACTTTCATTTTCACGCCCAGTGTTGATAAATAACTTTCATCTGCCTCGGTAAAATTAAGCGCTACATTTTTGTCATTCCCTTCCGTGCGGAACTTGTCGCCACCGAAAACATTGGGTGGCACAGAGGTGCACCACGATGCCGATAGTACACCCGGAGCCTGGGTTACTGCGTGGGCCAAGGCCTCTGGGGCCTTGGCCCATTCTGCCCGCTTGATAACGAGCAGGTTTTCTCTGGCAAAGCCCAAGCTTTTTTCTGTTGAATAGGTTAACTGCTGCGAAACGATGGCCGTGAAAATGATTAATGCCATAGAGATGGAAAACTGAAAAACAACCATACCGTTTCTGAAAAATTTTCCTTCTTTTCCTGTTTTGAATTTTCCCTTCATTGCTTCCACCGGAGAAAAAGCACTGAGAAAAACTGAAGGATAAATTCCTGAGAGGAGGCTCATTAATAACAGCAAGGCGATCAGGGCAATAAGTAATCTCCAATTGGCAAATAAATCCAACGAAAGATTTTTGCCGGCTGCGAGATTAAATACGGGTAAGATGATTTGCGTTAAACAGATACCCACAATTAAGCCGATCAAACAAAAAAGAAATGCCTCGGTAAAAAAACTCATACTTAGTTGCATTCGTGCTGAGCCGAGAATTTTTCTAACCGATGTCTCTTTGCCCTTACGTGAATACTGGGCGGTAGATAAATTAATAAAGTTGATGCACGAAAGCAGCACCATGGCAATACCTGCACCGATTAGTGCATAAATGGCTACCCGGCTGCCGGGGTCGCTGAGCCGGTTGTACACCGGTTCTTGTGGCAAGTGTATGCCCGTCAAAGGCTGTACGAACAAATCCCATTTTTTGCCGCTCTTGATGTAATCGTCAAAGGAAATATTCATCACACGCTCCAGCATAGTGGCTGCATATTTTCTAGGAATGCTTTTTAAACGCTCTTGAATTTGAGGTAGAGAAAAGCCCGGCTTGAATAGTACAAATGTTTCAACCTGTGTCCAGATCCAGTTCCATTGCTGTCTCATCTGTGGATATTCGGCTGCCGAAAGCATCACGTCAAACTGGATGTAGGAGTTATCGGGAATGTCTCTCACTACCCCGGTTACTTCATAGTTTTGTTGCCGGTTGTCTTTGCCTAAACGGATGATTTTGCCCAAAGGGTCATCTTGACCAAAATACTTTTTAGCGGTGGACTCAGTCATCACCAGCGTTTGCGGGTTTTTTAACGCGGTAAGTGGGTTGCCCTTAATCATGGGAAAGGTAAATACCCGAAAGAAATTAGAATCGGCAGCTAAAACTTTTCCTTGGTCTATGGAAGTCACTTCATTCTTAGCGTTGGTGTAGCTGATTAAAAAATCACCCGGTGTATGGATGCGCACCACTTGCTCAACCTCAGGTAGCTCTGCTTCGAGAGCATACGCCACCCCCGGACCGGTACTGGCAAACTGATGGTCATTTCCTTCTCCCCAAATAAAAGTCTGGTTGATTCGGTATATCCGGTCGGCATTTTTATGAAAGCGATCGTAACTAAACTCATTGCTGATAAACAAATACATCAACAACGCACTGGCCATGCCCACCGACAGGCCAAGGATGTTGATGAACGAAAAAAGTCTTTGTCTCCGCAGGTTACGGACAAAGAGAATGAAGTTGTATTTGAACATGGGGTTAGGGCTTTAGCTTCTTATCTTGACCAATGTTGTGCCAAACCAGATGGTATTGATTTTTGAGGGCTGATCAGAGAATGGCCTTTTGTGGTTGTTCATTTTTGCCAAAACCTGTCCGTTACCGGACTGTTGGTCAGTACTTGGTTAGGATGAATGAGTTTAAAATTACCGGGTTATTATAAGCAGCAACTTGCTACGTGTTGGCAATCAGGTCAAAATATTCATCGTCTTCGTTCTTGCCTCCATACCCTTTGCCTATGGTTTTATGTGTTTCAACAAATTCAATACGGTCAATCCATTTTACCTGTTTGTAGCCCAACTGGTTTTCTATACGCAGCCGCAGCGGGGCTCCATAAAGTTGGGGCAGTGGTTTGTCATTCATTTCCCATGCTAATATTGATCCGGGCTTAAGACAATTATCGAGCGTATGGGTGTCGTAATATTTCCCCCCGTATAATCCTTCACCAAAAGAATAAAAAGCAACCGTGGTTACCGAAGGATGAGGGTTGACCAGTTTTATAATTTCTTTGAGAGGCAGTCCGCCCCAGGCTGCAATGCCCGACCATCCCTGGATGCAATGGTGCATGGTAATGCTTTCTGATTTACCCATTCGTTTTAAATCATCCAACGACAGTTCAATTTTATTCTCGACCAGCCCGCCTACTTTCAGCTTGTAATCGTTGAAATTATTTTCTGCCAGCTTTTTCCATTCTTCGCTAACCGGTAATTTTCCATTAGGCCAAAAAAACGGAGAGATATCCTCTTTTTTAAAATACTCTCTGGGCTTTAGTTTGTTTAGGGTGAGTTGCCACAAATTTCCATTAATCATGGTTTCTCCATGTTGCACCCATCGTGGCCGGTTCCAGGAAACCCAATGAGCATAAAAACAAAAAGCTACGGCAAACAATACAATTGTTAAACCAATAGATAGGCCAGTTAGGTCTGATGTACTGTCGGTTCCTAACGTGATATGGTTCATATTTCTAACCAGACCCGTGGCGGCCACCATGGTCACATGTACGATAATAAAGACAACGTATCCCAGCATGACTAAAAAATGCATTGATCTTGCGCCTTGCCGGTTGCCAAATAATTTGGGGAGCCAGTGAAAACGGTTCTCAATTGCGGGAGACATGCATAGGCCGCTCAGCATGGCCAGCGGTGCCAGGATAAATACTGCACCAAAGTAGGAGAGTTGCTGCAGTGCATTATACTGGTAAAACCCATTCATCTCTGCGGGAAGGTGAAACGTGGCATAGTGAACAAACACACTCCACGCATCTGGAAAAATTTGCCACGAGTGTGGCACAATTTTCTGCCATTGGTTGCCTGCAAATAAGAGGCTTACAAACACCACGCCATTAAAAACAAAAAAAGGAACATGAATAAAATGCCAACCTCGGGCAAGTCCTATGGTATGACGATAGCCCGGAAGGCCGATGACCGGGCTAATGTAGCGGGCATCATCTTTGGCCGTCCACACTCTGTCTTTTGGAACCTGTACCGGAGTGAATTTTATCCACTCAGAACCCGGGGTGCACCCATTGTTCCAATAAAGCCGTGGATGATCCATCAATATCGAAAGCCCGCTCCGTATCAACAAGGAGATGAAGAAAAAATTTAACCAATGACACAGAATTAACCACCAGGGAAAACCTTTTACACCACCTCCGCTCAGGGAAATAGCCGGTGAAAGATTTTTTGGCAACCCGGCAACTAAGAACTGAATCCAGGCGGCACCTACTGTGGCTATCAGTATAATGCCGAGAATAACAAACACAGAAGGGTTTACCCCGATAAACAGCCGCCTGTCTGCCGGGTAATGGACTGCCTTTTCTTCTTGATTTAGATGCGTGAACATAATATGAATGACAGTGATTCATCTCTGTCATTGAAAGCAATTTTTTTAGAATAGATGTGTAACTCTCTTCGTAATAAAAAATAATTTCAACAGGTGAAAATTACTACTTTTTTTATTTTGAAAAATATACTGATTAGTTCAAAGTTGTTTATGCCGGGTTTGCCGGGTAGATTTTTTTAATCATTTTTAATTTAGTTTTGATGCACCTTAAAGTAAAGGGAAGCCCATAAAAAACACAAAGGTCATTCCATTATGAATCTGCTTATTGATTGCCTTAGGAGATAATCGAACGACTAAAAAACAATAACTGAGTAAGTTTAAAAAAAATAGTTTTATAATGAGAAGTTTTATTGTTGGAGTGAAACAAAAGCCATCATGACCTTTGCAGCTGTAACAGAATTATTTACTTCCCGATTTGCAGAGAACCCCACACTCTTCCGCGCACCTGGTCGCATCAATTTGATGGGTGAGCATACCGACTACAACGGAGGGTTTGTTATGCCGTCCGCGATTGATAAATATTTTCTGTTTGCCATGGCACCCAATGGTACTAATCAATTTCATTTTACCGCTCTTGATCTTAACGAATCCATTTCATTTTCATCAGACCAACTCAAACCGGGGCACCATTGGTCAAACTACCTGATGGGTGTGGTGGATGGATTTATCAGAAGAGAAAAAAAAATATACGGAGCAAATGTGGTGTTTACCAGCAACATTCCGGCCAATGCCGGATTATCCTCATCGGCTGCCCTGTGCAGTGGTCTTGGTTTTGCATTGAATGATATTTTTGAGTGCGGCCTGGCTACACTTGATCTTGCTCTCATCGCACAAGAATCAGAACACCGGTTTGCCGGGGCGAAGGTGGGCATCATGGATATGTATGCCAGTTTGTTTTCTAAAGAGGGGTCGATTATGCTGCTGGATTGCCAGAGTAACACACACCGGTATTTGCCTTTTAAAAATGACGGCCTTGAACTGTTGCTCATCGATACCAAAGTAAAGCACACATTAGCTTCTTCGGCATACAACAATCGCAGACAGGCTTGTGAAAAAGGAGTGGAGATCATTCGCCAAAAACATCAGCACGTTCGTTCACTACGCGATGTTTCTGTTTCTATGCTGAAAGATTCTAAGGTGAAGATAGAAGAAGAAGTTTTTCAGCGCTGCCTGTATGTGGTGCAGGAAATGCAGCGTACCCAACAAGCCGTTGATTGCTTGAGAACCAATGACAGTATATCATTGGGCCAACTGATGTACCAAACCCATTGGGGATTGAGCAAAATGTACGAAGTAAGTTGTGATGAATCAGACTGGCTGGTAACATTTGCGCAGGAAAATGGGATAACCGGGGCGCGACAGATAGGCGGAGGCTTTGGCGGATGTGTGCTTTGCTTGTTGTACAACGACCTAAAAAAAACATTCATTGAGAAAGTTAAATCAAAATACGTTGCGCATTTCAAAAAAGAACCTGATTTTTATTCAGTTAAACTGACCGATGGCGTGAGCCGCGCATCAGGAGATTGATTTTTATTATTAACTTTTTACGAATGAAGACCAGCGATTACATTGTATTTGTCATCTACCTGTTTGTTGTAGGCTCCTACGGGTATTGGATTTACACCCGCAAGAAAAAAGCAGCAGCCGACTCGAAAGATTTTTTTCTGGCGGAAGGGTCGCTCACCTGGTGGGCCATAGGGGCCTCGCTGATTGCCTCCAATATTTCGGCCGAGCAATTCATCGGGATGTCCGGCTCAGGGTTTGCCATGGGGCTGGCCATTGCTTCTTACGAGTGGATGGCGGCCGTTACGCTAATTGTGGTGGCCGTTTTCTTTTTACCGATTTACCTAAAAAATAAAATTTACACCATGCCTCAGTTCTTGGCTCAGCGCTACAGTCCGCTGGTAGCCACCATCATGGCTGTGTTTTGGTTGCTGGTGTACATCTTTGTAAACCTTACTTCAATTTTATATTTAGGCGCATTGGCCGTAGATACGGTTACGGGGTTAGGCTTCACCACATGTGTAATCGGTTTGTCGGTGTTGGCTATTATCATTACGCTGGGGGGCATGAAAGTGATTGGCTTTACCGATGTCATTCAGGTATTGGTTTTGGTGATGGGCGGGTTGGCTACAACGTATCTGGCGTTTGACCTGGTATCCGAAAAACTCAGTGGTGGCGATATCTGGAATGCTATTTCGTTTGTACACAAGAGTGCCAGCGATCATTTTCACATGATTCTCGATAAGGGGCAGGTCATGATGTCAGATGGTAAGGGAGGAATGGAAGATGCCTATCAAAAGTTGCCCGGCTTAGCTGTGTTGATTGGGGCAATGTGGATTGCCAACTTATATTATTGGGGATGCAATCAGTACATTACTCAACGTGCCTTGGGTGCTGACCTGGAAACGGGCCGGGCGGGTTTGTTGTTTGCTTCGTTCCTAAAGTTGCTGATGCCGATTATTGTTGTGTTACCCGGTATTGCTGCCTTTGTACTCTATAAAAACGGATACTTTCAAACTGAAATGATGACGACCATTCAGGTAGGCAGCGAAACAAAAGAAGTGCTTCGCTCAGACCGTGCCTATCCGGTGTTGTTAAATTTATTACCCACCGGACTGAAGGGATTATCATTTGCCGCACTCACGGCAGCAATTGTAGCCTCATTGGCAGGAAAAGCCAACAGTATATCTACCATCTTCACACTCGACTTGTATAAAAAATTCTTTAATAAAAATGCTTCAGAAAGGCATCTGGTAAATGTGGGCAAAGTTGCCATTATCGGCTCGATGCTTATTGCCATTGTTATGGCCCCGCAACTCAGCCGGTTTGATCAGGCCTTTCAGTTCATTCAGGATTTTACGGGATTGATTTCGCCCGGAGTGGTGGCCATTTTTTTACTTGGCATGTTTTGGAAGCGTGCCAATGGGGTTGCGGCATTAGTAGCTGCACTGGCTACTCTTCCTCTGGGTATTGCCTTTAACAGTTGGCTGCCGAATATTCCGTTTTTGCACCGCATGGGTTATGTGTTTTTGATTTTGGTGGGATTGATGGTTATTATAAGTTTGGTTTCACCCCGAAAAGAAAACCAGGCCAGCGTAGAGGTTGACACTAAAATGTTTTCGGTAGATAAAAAATTTGGATTAGGCGCGCTGTTGGTCATGGGGTTGATCACGGCCTTGTACATTGCATTTTGGTAGCGGTCGTTCAGAAAACCTACTGATTTATATAAAAACATACTTCAGTTTTTTTGAATCAATGCTCTTCAATATATTTAACAACCTAAGCAACCTTATTCATGCTTCGCAATTATTGGAGAGTTACACTTCGTCACCTCAAGAGTATTTATTCACTCATCAACCTGGCAGGACTTACAGTAGGTTTGGCTGTTTTTATGTTGATTTATGTGTGGGTAGATGATGAACTCAGGTACGACAAATTTCATGAAGGCCACCAGCGAATTTATCGCATTGTACAGGATCGTTTTCAACCTGATCATTCAATCAGACCGGTTTCATTATTACCACCCAAACTGAGCGAATACATACTGGCAAACAATCAGCAGGTAGAATATGCGTGTCGGTTTACTCCTATGCGGTTGCTGTTGCGGTATAATGAAAAAGCATTTTATAAAAAGGGGTTGAGCGTAGATCCATCTTTTTTCTCCATGTTTTCATTTCCCCTTGTTCAGGGAGACTTGAGTCAGTTTATGGGCCCTGATAAAATTGTCATTACCGAAAGTACGGCAAGAACCTACTTTGAAAATGAAAACCCACTGGGCAAACCAATGAAAATTGCGTCACGTGATTTGTCGGTAGTTGGGGTGATAAAAGATGTTCCGCCTAACTCAACATTGAAGTTTGATTATTTGTTTTCATTAGAAACCTTAAGGCAGTTGAACTGGGTTGATCTGGATAGCTGGAACTGGAGTTCACTACACCTTTGGGTCAAAGTAAAACCTGGTGAATCTAAAAATATTTTTGAGTCATCCATTAAAGATGTTCTCAAACACAATGTGCAAGACAGCAAGGACGAATTGCGTATTCAGGCACTGGCTGATGTGCACCTCTATTCAAGTTCGATAAACAATGATGAACCCACTTGGCACGGAGATATTGAAAACGTTTACATTTTTTCATCGGTGGCAATTCTGGTGTTGCTGATTGCCTGTATTAACTACACTAATTTAGCCACGGCTCGCTCAACGAAGCGCGCGAAAGAAACCGGGGTGAGAAAAATATCAGGAGCAAGCCAAACGCAGATCATGCGGCAGTTCTTTTCTGAGTCGCTTACGTATAGTTTGTTTGCCGGTTTACTGGCCGTGGGGTTAGTGTGGCTGCTTTGGCCATCGTATATGGATCTGACGGGTAAGACGGTAACATTCCAAAACGAAATTCAATCCATTGGCGTGGTTATTCTTGGTGCAGTTTTGGTCTGTGGACTATTAGCCGGAGCCTACCCAGCTTTATTTTTGTCTGGATTAAAACCAACAGCCATTTTTAAAGGTGCCTTAAAGGCTGGCCCGCGCGCTGTTAAATTCAGGAGAGCTCTGGTCATTATTCAGTTTTCACTGAGCTTGTTTTTTGTAGTATGTACAATGATCATCCGGCATCAATTGCAGTTCATTCACGACCGGAACATGGGGTTTACCCGGGAAAACATTATTGTATTTCGTATTCCCCAAGTACTACAACCCCGGTATGCTGAATTTAAAAATGAATTAAAAAAAATACCCGTAGTAAAGAGCACAACCATTGTGAGTGAGAGTTTATCAACGGTAGCTGACCTGGTCAGTAAAGTGAAGTGGGAAGGTAAGCCTGATCAATTTAAACTTGATTTTCACATTATTGCCGTTGATCATGATTTTGCAAAAACATTTGATGTGCCAATTGTGTTAGGGCGTGATTATTCGATTGATCTTGCTTCAGACTCTGCAAATTATTTACTAAATGAAGAAGCCATCAAACAAATGGGGATCAAAAATCCAATAGATAAAATGTTTGAAGTTGAAGGCCTTAGGCCGGGAAAAATCATTGGGGTGATGAAGGATTTTAATTTTGAATCGATTCATAAAAAAATAGAACCGATCGTTACTTTCATTGGCCGCAAAGATATTTATGATGTTTCGGTTCGTTTAGGTTCAGATAACCAGAAGGAAGCGATAGGGGCAATTCAGTCCGTTTGGAAAAAATTTGTACCTGATCGTCCCTTCGAATTTTCATTTTTAAATGACGACATCAGTAGGCTATACAACACTGAGCAGCAAGTCGGAAAACTTTCTGCCTTCTTTACCGGGTTTTCTGTATTTGTTTCATGTCTGGGGCTGCTGGGCATAGTCATGTTTACTACCGAACAGCGCACAAAAGAGGTAGCCGTACGCAAAGTATTGGGGGCATCGGTCACTTCTATATTTTTCAATATCTCAAAAGAATTTTTTGTACTGATCTTCATGGCTAATCTGGTAGCCTTGCCCTTGGCCACTTATATTATGGGCAAATGGCTGTCATCGTTTGCGTATGCCGATAAAATTTCAGTTTTGATTTATGTTGCCGCGTTTTTGTTATCCATTGTTGTAACATTGGTCACGATCGGATTTTTTGCTCTTAAAGCAGCCAAGGCGAACCCAGTCATTGCACTGAAGGCTGAGTAACTTTTTTGAAAGAATAATTTTATCCACTCACTTTGGTAATCTGCCACTCCTGTAACTCGTTTGGTCAGCCAGACAAATTCTTATACTTTGGCCATCGAGTTAATATTATTTTATGAACAGATTATTTACTAACCAATGGGCACGGATTGTATTCATCCTGTTGATCGGGTTGTGTACGTTTAATTTACTTTGGGCACAAGACGAAACCACAATTGCCCCGGTGGGCAAAAGCTATGCACTGACCAACGTTACCATCATTCCATCGCCCGGGAAAAAAATTGAAAAAGGTACTGTGGTAATGAAGGACGGGTTAATTACCGCAGTGGGTACTTCGGTTACCATTCCTGCAGATGCCATTATCATCAAAGCCGACTCCATGTATGTATATGCCGGGTTTATTGACGGCTTATCGCGAACGGGGGTAACCAAACCAAAAGAAGAACCAGCCACACAACGTCCCAAAGATCCGGGCAACCCACCGGCCGAACAGGCCGGTATCACTCCGCAAAGTGATGTACGTAGTGAACTTAATTCGGCTGAAAAATCAATTACCGAGTTAAGAAACACAGGCTTTACCGTTTCACAAGTTGTGCCCTATGGAAATTTCTTGCCCGGCTCAGCAGCAATTATCTTACTGGGCGGAAAATCGCCTGACGGTATGGTGCTTATCAACCAATCGGGGTTATACTCCGAGTTGACCGGTGCCCGGTTTGTGTACCCCAACACGGTAATGGCAGTAATGGCTAAGTGGCGTGAGTTATACAAAAACGCATCACTCACAAAATCATTCCAGACTTCGTATGCCTCTAACCGGAACGGAATTTCACGCCCCGGCAGCGACCGTGTGCTCGAAGCTTTTTATCCGGTGATTGATCAAAAAATACCAGTAGTTTTCAAAGCTGAAAAAATATTAGATGCACAACGGGTGCTTACCTTAAGAAAAGACCTCGGATTTTCGCTGGTTATGGCCGATGTGAAAGAAGGATCTCCGCTCATCAATAAAATTAAATCATCAGGTACAAAAGTCTTCCTTTCCTTAGATCTGCCCGATGAAGTAAAGAAAGACGACAAGAAAACCGAGAAAAAAGAAGCAGCTAAGACATTCGCTGAGAATGAAAAAGAAAAGCTTGAAAAAAGAAAAAATGAGGCCATTGCACAAGCCACAGCACAAGCCAGCGATTTTAATAAAGCCGGTATGGTGTTTGGTTTTTCAGTGCTGAATGCAAAGACCAAAGATATTCAGGCAAACCTTAGGAGAATGATTGCTGCAGGGCTGCCCGAAGATGTCGCACTGGCTGCACTAACAACTAACGCGGCCAAACTACTCAGCCTGGACGACCGGTTGGGTACCATTGAAAATGGTAAGATTGCCAACCTGGTGGTAAGTGATAAACCATACTTTAGTGAGAAAGCCAAAGTACAGTACGTTTTTGTAGATGGAAACATGTACAAAATGGATACCAAAGCTCCGGCTAAACCGGATGGCAAAACAGTGGCCAAAGGCACGTGGAACTACACCACCGAGCGGTCAGGCGGTAAGATTGTAATCAAAGATGATAATGGAAGTTTGTCAGGAACGATTACATCTACAATTCGCGAAGGAGAAACAGAGTTAAAAGATGTTTCGTTGGATGGAAGTTCATTATCCTTTTCTTATGAGTTTGCCATGGGTGGCAATACAGGCAAGGTAGAAGTAGTAGTAAAAATAGATGGTGATACGTTTGAAGGAACCATGTCGGTTGGTAAGTTTGGTAGTTTCCCAATCAAAGGCACTCGCGATCCCAAATCAAAATAGTATGATTATGAAGAACCTGATTTTAATTTTTGTTTTTGTCCTGTATGGCAGCGCAGCATCAGCTCAGGACAAAGGGAATGTGCTGATTAAAAACGGCACTGTGCTGACCATAACCAAGGGAACACTCCCCGAAACTGATGTGTTGGTGAAAGACGGCAAGATTGCCCAGATTGCCAAAAACATTGCAGCTCCGCAAGGCGTACGGGTGATAGATGCCAAAGGACTTTTTGTAATGCCTGGCATTATTGATGCGCACTCGCACATTGCGTTGGATGCCATCAACGAAGCCACCAGCCCTGTGACAGCCGAAGTGGCCGAAAGCGATGCAATCAACCCCATGCAGATTAATATTTACCGGGCGCTGGGTGGCGGAGTCACAACTATTCATGCGTTGCATGGATCAGCCAACGCCATTGGCGGGCAATGCCAGATACTAAAACTCCGATACGGAACATTAGACCCCGATGCACTGAAGATGGAAGGCGCTCCGCGCACGATCAAATTTGCACTGGGCGAAAACCCCACACGGGTACATGGGGGAGGTAACAATATTGTTCCGCGCACCCGGATGGGTGTGGAGTTTGTTATTCGCAAGTCATTTTCTGATGCAAAAAAATATGCACAAGAATGGGAAGCCTACAACAAAAACAAATTGGTAAAAGGATTTCGTGGAGCACCTCCGGTTTATAATTTGAGGCTCGAAACATTAGCCGAAATATTAAAAGGGAACATCACCATTCACTGCCACAGCTACCGGGCAGATGAAATTTTTATGCTCTTAAGAGTGTGCAAAGATTTTGGTATCAAAAAAATTGTGTTCCAGCATGTTAACGAAGGATTTAAAGTAGCACCTGAGTTGGCAGCCTACGGAGCCATGGCTTCGGTGTTTTCCGACTGGTGGGCCTATAAATTTGAAGTGTATTACTCCACTGCCTACAATGCAGCCATCTTAACCCGTAACGGAGTAGTTACCTCCATTAACTCTGACGATGCCGAAATGATGCGTCACCTGTATCTGGAAGCCGGCAAAACTCAAAAATACGGCTCGCTCACGGATGAAGAAGCCTTGGCATTAATCACAATCAACCCGGCCAAACAACTGGGAGTTGAATCGCGCATCGGATCTTTGGAAGTAGGTAAAGATGCTGACATCGCTATTTTTAAAAATCATCCGCTGTCGATTTACGGAGTGCCGCAATACACCATCGTAGATGGCACAGTCCGTTTTGACCGGGCTAATGACCCTGCCGATATGCGCCTGATGGTTGACCCAAAACAGAATTTTGACGAGGCTACTTTTTTTGATAAGGGTGTTGATCATTGCCTGGACGGAACAGAGTTTTTATTCACCAACGACAAAAATTAAGTATGAAAAAGATTCAATTGATCTACGGAATAGCTACGGCTGCATTGTGTGCGCTGGTGTTTCATTTGGAGGCACAAAACCCCAAAGCAAAAAACGGAACATTCGCCCTTACCCACGCGACTATTGAGACGGTAACAAAAGGAATCATTTCAGACGGAACGGTAGTCATCAGTAACGGAAAAATCACAGCCGTAGGCAATAATATTCAACCTCCGGCCGGAGCCGAGGTGATTGATTGCAAAGGACTGTTCATTTACCCGGGCATGATCGATGGAGGAACTAACTTGGGTCTTTCTGAAATTGGGGCAGATCCACGCACCCAGGATTTCAACGAAATAGGAGATGTCATCCCTCAAATGCATGCACTCACAGCAGTTAACCCCAATGCGGTAGCCATACCGATTACCCGTGTAAGTGGCGTGACTACTGTGCTGGCCGCCCCACAAGGAGATTTGTATGCCGGCACGGCCGCCCTCATTAATCTTCACGGATATACCTCCGAACAAATGTATGCAGGTTTTCAGGGAGCCGTCCTCATCTTCCCGAATACCGGAAGACGAGGATACTTTGATCGCAGAACAGATGATGAAATAAAAAAAGCAGCCGACAACGCCTTAAAAAAAATGAGCGAGGTGTGGAATCGTGCCGTGCAGTATCAAAAGATTGACTCAGCCACCAAAGGAAATGCCGGATACTACCCTGAGATGCAGGCACTATTGCCTGTGGTGAAGGGCGAGCATCCGCTGTTAATTGAAGTCAACAAAGCCAAAGACATTACGGCTGCCTTGAAGTGGGTAAAAGATAAAAAAGTAAAAAATGTAATCCTTACCGGTGTGGCCGAAGGTTGGCGTGTGGCCGATGATATTGCAAAAGCAAAAATTCCGGTAATCACAGGCGGAATTCTTGAATTGCCCGTTCGGGATTATGACCGCTATGATCAAGCCTACGCCAATGCCGGACAAATGGCCAAGGCCGGAGTGAAAGTAGCCATTCGCTCGGGAGAAAATGGAAATCAGAATTTTCGAAATTTGCCGTACCATGCCGGGTTTGCTGTGGCGTATGGTATGGATAAAATGGAAGCACTGAAAGCCATCACCATTGTGCCCGCAGAAATTTTTGGTGTAGCAGACAAATTGGGGTCAATTGAAACCGGAAAAACAGCAAACCTGTTTGTATGTGATGGCGACCCGTTTGAACCCAAAACTCAAATCAAACAAGTATTTATTGAAGGCTGGCAGATACCACTGGTGAGTCGGCAAACCCAGATGTATGATGAGTTTTTGAAACGCGAACCGGGTGTAAACAAAAGATAATTAATCAGATAACCCCTTGAATAGGCGTCAGGATCACTGATGCCTTTTTTATTTTATAAACCCCGGGAAGTATAAATCAGCCCGGTTCAATTTTATTGCTGAAATTTACTGTTGATAAAATCGGCTTTGTATGATCATGTTCATAGACATGAACAGTTTTTTTGCCAGTTGCGAGCAGCAGGTTAATTTTTGGTTGCGTGGCAGGCCGGTGGGAGTTTGCACCTATACCGGCAAGTACGGCTGCATCATCGCGCCCTCCATCGAAGCTAAAAAGAATGGAGTAAAAACCGGCATGCGCCTGAACGATGCCATTCAAATTTGCCCTGACCTGGTGCCGTTAGAAACACACCCTAACCGCTACAGGGAATACCACATCAAAATCATGAATATACTCAGGCAGTATTCTGAAGATGTAATTCCCAAAAGTATCGATGAAGCCATTATTGATCTCACGGCCTACAAACTGATATACAAAAACCTTGCAGACCTTGAAAAACTCGCCCGCCAAATTAAAAAAGACATTCGTGAGAAAGTAGGAGATTGGTTAAGGTGCTCAATCGGTATTGCACCAAATGCTTTTTTAGCCAAGTTGGGCTCAGATATACAGAAACCCGATGGGCTTATAGTAATTATGCCAGAAAACATTGACGCTGTACTTTCAAAACTGAAGTTGGTGGATTTGCCCGGCATAGGTAACGGAATGTCTGAACGCTTGATGAATGCAGGCATCTATACGCCTTTGCAATTGAGACATACCAAACCTGATTTTTTGCGAGCTGCCTGCAAAAGTGTAGTCGGTTTTTATTGGTACCAACGGCTTAATTTTCAGGAAGTAGAAATTGATACGCATAATGAGGGATATAAAAGCATGCAGGCCATGCGGCAGGTTTCTGCTGAGAAAAGAAAATCAGTGGAGAACCTGCATCAGCTTCTTATTTCACTTTGCATGACGTTGGAAAAACGCATGGTGCGCAACGGAGTGTTTTGCTGCGATTTGGGGTTTTATACTTCGTACGAAGAACGAACCTGGAAAGACCATGTTCACTTGCAAAAACCCGTGCAAGACGGTATGGAGTTGGTAAATATCATTAAAACACGCATGCATAATTTTGAAACGAAAAACCACAGTGGCCCAATTATCAATACCGGGGTAAAGGCCATGTGTGTTTACGTCAGCCGGTTTGTTTCAGACGATGCACTGCAATACCATTTATTTGAAAACAACATTACCAAAGACAAGCTGCGAAAAATTATTTATGATGTGAAAAATAAATACGGCTTGGATAAGATCATGAAGGCAGCCGAACTGAGCGAAAGTCCGGCTATGCGCGATGCCATTGGGTTTGGCTCGGTAAAAGACCTGCACGGTGATAAATCAGTGGCTGAGCAGATGGAAGAACTCGGAATGGATTCATCCAAAATAGACCTGAGTAATTTTTAGACTTGCTTTTTCAGGATAGCTATTGCTTTTTGTAAATCTTCAGGTGTGTCGATGCAGATACTTTCTTCCATTTCAGTTTCTACTGTCTTGATTTTAAATCCGTTTTCTATCCACCGCAGTTGTTCCAGTGACTCCGCGTTCTCAAGAACGGAAGGGGAGAGTTTGGTGATTTTTTCGAGTACATCTGTGCGATAAGCATATAAACCCACGTGCCGGTAAAATACAGTAGCAGTCAGCCATTTTTTTTGTTCCGTTTTTTGAACGAAAGGAATAGGTGATCGGCTGAAATAAATTGCTTCCTGATTTTTGTTGATGACCACTTTAGCCTCACCTACGGAGAGCAACTGTTCAAGTGTAGAAATTTTTTGAATCAACGTGGCCAGTTCAGTTTGCGGTGTAAGCGATGAACAAAGTAAATCAATTTGACGAGGATCGATAAACGGTTCATCGCCCTGAATGTTGAGGGTGAAATCAAATTTTTCTTTTTGCCTCTGTAATGCTTCAAAGCAACGGTCGGTTCCACTCGGGTGGTGGTGAGCAGTCATGCAGGCTTCTCCGCCAAAAGCAAGTACATGATCGTATATCCGCTGATCATCGGTAGCCACGACTACCCGTTGAAGGTGTTTTGATTTTTTTACCTGATGATAGACACGCTCAATCATCGTTTGGCCGAGCATATCGGCCAGCGGTTTGCCCGGAAAACGCGAAGAGGCGTAGCGCGAGGGGATAATGCCAACTATTTTCATCTGAATAATTACGGCTGCAAATTACTGATTAGTCAGTGAATAATGATTAACGCTTACTCCGTATTCTCCATTCAGACGGATATAAATTATTGGTACGGTTGCCTAAATGGTTGGCCCAGCCAATGGGTAAATTTTGATGCGTGATTAACGTGTGTCCTTTTATTTCAGAGGCTAATAGAAATGAGTCTTTCCTTAAATAGGCGATGGCTTGCTCATGACTTAGTTCAGCACAAGAAAAATTTTTGCTGTTGATTTGAACAGAAAGTGCCAGCGCATGCTCGGGTATTAACCTGGTGTGTTTTACCGTACACAGGGCTGTTCCTTTTTGAATAACCCTTAATCGCTCGGAAATAAATTCAATTACTTCAACCTGGTCTTTTCGTGTACTGATTACTAAGTCGTTGTGAAAAATATAACGGGTATTATCGGAGTGCTTAAGCCAATCAGCCAATTGAGAAATTACTTCCTTGGGTGCGTTCTTAAA
Organism: Bacteroidota bacterium; assembly: GCA_018266435.1. GTDB lineage: Bacteria > Bacteroidota > Bacteroidia > Cytophagales > Cyclobacteriaceae > ELB16-189. The sequence goes on from JAFEAL010000004.1 coordinate 253,215, forward strand.
ATTTTTTTTAGTTCTGATAAATGGTTCGTCTTCCTTTTCTGTTTTCTGTATTACCGAAATAAAAAAACCTTCGCCTTTTACGCTATGAGGAAAAAATTGATAGCCCGTTACATTTTGGTATTCAGTTTCAGTCACACCCCAGGCCGGGTCTGTTGCCAGTAACAAATTTTTTGCTCGTTTATTGTTGATGAACGAGGCTACACTCTCGTAATTTTCTTTTTGAGAGTAGGTGCACGTAGAATAAATCAATATCCCGTTCTCTTTTAAGGTCGGCCAAATTTCTTGTAAAATCCGTTGCTGCCGCAACGAGCACAATTCAGTATTTTCAACAGACCACTCGTTAATTGCACTGGTATCTTTGCGAAATAACCCTTCACCCGAGCAGGGTGCATCCACCAGAATTACATCAAAAAAACCATTCAGGCTTTTAAAATCTTGCGGATCGTTGTTGGTAATCACTACGTTCGGGTTTCCCCATTTGCAAATATTTTCTGCGAGTACCGTGGCCCGTGCGCGAATGGTTTCATTGGCAACCAAAAGTGATTGCTCTCCGAGCAGACTCAGCAGATGCGTTGATTTGCCTCCGGGCGCAGCACACAAGTCTAACACACGTATCGGCTTTGTCAAGTCAACGGTCTGTTTCAGTGCCTGTTCAATAAACATGGAACTTGCTTCTTGCACATAATAAGCTCCGCCATGAAAGAGCGGGTCAAAAGTAAATGAAGGGCGCTCATTCAAATAATACCCAAAGTCGGTCCAGGCAATGCGCTCAAGTTCAAGTGCTGAACTTTTTTGTGGATTGATACGAATTGAGGTGGGAGCAGACTGCCGGTGTGCGCCTTCAAACTTTGGCCAGTCTTTGCCCAACTGATTCTTCATCCGTTCTTCAAAAGCAACAGGGAAAATGAAATTGTTCATCGAATCCCAAAGCTATGTGATCCGTACAAATAATTTCCGTTACTTTCGAGCAAATTATTTATGGAAATAAAAGCAAATAGCCCTTTGTTGAAAAGTTGGGTCGAGGTATCCACTACTTCCGATTTTCCAATTCAAAATTTGCCATTCGGAATTTTTAAAACCCGATACCTCTCTTCGGTAGCGGGGGTTGCCATTGGTGAATATGTGTTGGATTTGGTTTACTTGCATGAGCATGGGTTCTTTGATGGGCTCGGGTTACCCACAGGCATTTTCAATCAAAAGTACCTGAATGATTTTCTGGCACTTGGAAGAAAAAAAGGAAGAGAAGTGCGCGAACGGATTTCGGAGTTACTCAGGCATGATAACGATGAATTGAAATCAAACAAGGCCGCACGCGAGATTGCGCTGATCCCGATGAGTGAAGTGCAAATGCAAATGCCCGTGCGTATTCCCAACTATACCGATTTTTATAGCAGCGAAGAACACGCCACCAACGTGGGGTCGATGTTTCGCGATCCGAAAAATGCATTACTTCCCAACTGGAAACACTTGCCCGTGGGTTATCACGGCCGCGCTTCTTCTATTGTAGTTTCCGGCACCTCCATTCACAGACCCAAAGGACAGATCAAGCCACAAGATTCAGATCTTCCCATTTTTTGCCCCTCACAAAAACTGGACTTTGAACTGGAAGTTGCCTTCATCACTTGCTCTGATACAAAACTGGGCTCACCCATTACAACAAAAGAAGCAGAAGAAAATATTTTTGGGTTAGTGTTGTTCAATGACTGGAGCGCGCGTGATATCCAAACCTGGGAATACGTGCCACTCGGCCCGTTCCTTGCTAAAAATTTTGGGTCTACCATTTCGCCTTGGATAGTAACACTCGATGCCCTTGAGCCTTTCCGCGTAAAAGGGCCTGAACAAATCCCCAATGTACTCCCTTACCTTTCATTTGAAGGAGCAAAGAATTTTGATATTGCTTTGGACGTTTTGATTCAACCAGAAAAAGGAGAGGCCACTTCGGTGAGTCACTCCAACTTCAAATACATGTATTGGAACATGGCACAACAGCTTGCCCACCATACGGTGAATGGCTGCAATATTCAGGTAGGAGACATGTATGCCAGTGGCACCATTAGCGGACCGGCTGCCGGCTCATATGGTTCCATGCTTGAACTGACCTGGAACGGCCAGCAACCCCTGCATTTAAGTGATGGAAGTGAACGCAAATTTCTGCTCGATAATGATACATTGATCATCAAAGGCCATTGTGAAAAAAATGGCGTGAGGATTGGATTTGGTGAATGTAAGGGTAAGGTTTTGGCGGCAGTTTAGTCCCTATTCCGACATCAAAAAAATCCAAAATCCTTGGTGTTGTTAGCACCAAAATCCGACCTATTTTCACTACCTTCACGGCTCAATTTTTTACCGTTTTTAACTCGATTTTACAGTGGCAGAAAACACCGGAGACTCCCTCGAAAGACAGAGCATAATTCCCATCAATATTGAAGACGAAATGCGTGGCGCATACATCGATTATTCGATGTCGGTCATCATTTCGCGAGCACTCCCAGATGTGCGTGATGGCCTCAAGCCCGTGCACAGGCGCGTGCTTTACGGCATGCTCGAACTGGGCGTGAACTACAACCGGCCTTACAAAAAATCAGCCCGTATTGTGGGTGATGTAATGGGTAAGTACCATCCGCATGGCGATGCGTCCATTTATGACACCATGGTGCGCATGGCGCAGGAGTGGAGCATGCGCTATATGCTGGTGGATGGCCAGGGAAATTTTGGTTCCGTGGATGGCGACCCGCCCGCAGCCATGCGTTACACCGAAGCGCGCTTGCGCAGGATTGCCGAAGAACTGCTGGCCGACATCAACAAAAATACCGTTGATTTTCAACCCACATACGATGATCAAAATTCTGAGCCATCGGTGTTGCCGGCCAAAGTGCCCAATTTACTCATTAACGGGTCATCGGGTATAGCTGTGGGCATGGCTACCAACATGCCTCCGCACAACCTGAGCGAAGTGGTGGATGGAATTATTGCCTACATCGACAACCGCGAGATTACCATCCCTGAATTAATGAAAATTGTGCTGGGACCCGACTTCCCGACAGGAGGAATCATTTACGGGTATCAGGGAATTCAGGAAGCATTTCTTACCGGACGCGGAAAAATAACCGTTCGCGCCAAAGCAGAAATTGTAACGGGTGCCAACGGCAAAGAACAAATTATTGCCACTGAAATACCGTACCAGGTAAACAAAGCGCAGATGATTGAGCGCACAGCCGTTCTTATCAACGAAAAGAAAATTGAAGGCATCAGCGACATACGCGATGAATCAGACCGCGAAGGGTTTCGGGTGGTATATGATCTGCGCAAAGACGCCATACCTAATATTGTTCTCAACAACCTGTTTAAATACACTCAGCTGCAGTCTTCATTTGGTGTAAACAATGTGGCGCTCGTGAAGGGACGCCCACAAACACTGAACCTGAAAGATTTGATTGTTCATTTTGTTGACCATCGCCACGAAGTGGTGGTACGAAGAACCAAGTTTGAATTGGACGAAGCCGAGAAGCGTGCACATATTCTGGAAGGGTATCTCATTGCACTTGATCATTTGGATGAAGTGATAGCGTTGATCAGAAATTCAAAAGACCCTGAAGTAGCGAAAATTGGATTGATGGAAAATTTCAAGCTTTCAGAAATTCAAGCCAAGGCTATTCTCGAAATGCGTTTGCAGCGGTTGACGGGATTGGAGCGAGAGAAAATTCAAAACGAATACAAAGAGGTAATGGAACTCATCGCCCGCCTGAAAGAAATTTTAGGAAGCGAAACCGTGCGCATGGATATCATCAAAGGCGAACTGACTGAAATGAAAGAACGCTACGGTGATGAGCGCAGAACACAGATTGTACACAGCGAAGAAGACATTACGGTGGAAGACATGATTCCTAATGAAGAAATGGTAATTACCATTTCTAACCAGGGATATGTGAAGCGCACCTCGCTTTCCGAATACCGCACACAAGGCAGAGGAGGAATTGGATCAAAAGCAGCAGCTACTAAAGAAGATGACTTTACCGAGCATTTGTTTGTGGCAAAAGCACATAACTACCTGCTGATCTTTACCGAATTTGGAAAAGTGTACTGGAAAAAAGCATACGAAATTCCGGAAGGCAATAAAACATCAAAGGGCCGCGCGATACAAAACCTATTAAACATTGAACCGGGCGATAATGTACGGGCTGTGCTTAACTTAATAACACTGGAAGATCAGGATTACCTCAATAATACGTTTGTCATCTTGTGCACAGAAAAGGGGATCATCAAGAAGACTTCGCTCGAAGCGTACTCACGTCCGCGTGCCAATGGCATCACAGCCATCACGGTGCATGAAGGAGATCGCCTGCTCGATGCCGCCCTCACCAACGGAAAGAACCACATCATCATTGCCAAGAGCGAAGGCAAAGCCGTTCATTTTGATGAAAGCGATGTGCGCCCTATGGGCCGCACGGCAGCTGGAGTGAAAGGTGCTACGTTGGAAAATGCCGAAGACCGCGTGATCGGTATGGTGTGTATTTCGCGTGAAGATGCCAATTTGTTGGTAGTCTCAGAAAAAGGGTATGGCAAACGCTCTGACATTGGCGATTACCGCATTACCCGCAGGGGAGGAAAAGGTGTGAAGACTATCAACGTGACCGAAAAAACCGGCAAGCTTGTTGCTATCAAAGAAGTGGTGGATAATGACGACCTGATGATTATTAATAAATCGGGAATCAGCATTCGCATCAGCGTAGAAGAGCTTCGTGTGATGGGCCGGGCTACACAAGGTGTGCGGCTGATCAAACTCAACGAAGACGATGCGATTTCATCGGTTGAAAAAATTCAAAAGATAGAAGAAGACAATAGTACACCCGAAGAAAATGTTTAACTTTAATTATCTAAATCAACTCGTAAATTTTGATCTATGAAAAGAATACTCTTAGCAATTTTTATCCCGGCTTCTTTATTTGCACAAAAAGAAATAAAGCCAAGCGTAAACAAAGCCGAGGCAGCACTCCAAAAATTTAAACTAGATGAAGCAAAGAGCATCATCGATGCCACCGTGGCCAATCATGATTTTATGGTTGATAAGAAAGGAAACCCCTCAAAGAATGCAGCTAAAGCCTGGTATTTAAAGGGGTTGATCTATGCTGCGATTGACACGACAAAGAACCAGCAATTTAAATCACTGGAAGCTAATCCGTTTCCCATTGCACAAGAAGCTTTTACTAAGTCAGAAGAAATTGATAAAGGAAAAAATGAAAGTTTAGTAAACAGCGTATTTCCAGGCACTCAACTACCCGTGCCTATGACTAAATTACAAGTAGCCCAGACTTTTGCTCAGGCTTTTCTTGGTCGTGGCTATAACACGTACTCCAAAGACAAAGACTACAAAAAAGCATTTGTTGATATTGAGAAGGTGATTTTTTTCTTGCCCAAAGACACTTCACAATTAATGAATGCCGGAGTATATTTTGCCCCCGCGGCTGAAGAGTTCGACAAGGCCATTGATTACATCGCAAGGTACCATGCCGGTGGGGGTAAAAACCCCGACTCATGGGTTCAACTTTTCTCCATTTATGCTAAACGGGCTGATGCCGTCCGTGCAAAGTACAAAGGAAACAAAGATGTTTCAGTTGTATTGAAAGATCAAGAGTACACGAAAAATATAGACTTGGCGCTGGCTGCTGCCAAAGTACTGACTACGAACTATCCTACCAATGTAGATTATATTAATCTGGAGTATAACATCTATACTTCTACCAATCGGTTTGATGAAGCAAAAGAGTTGATGCAAAAAAAAGCAAACCTTGACCCTAAAGATGCCGAATCCCGTTATAAAATCGGTTTAATTTGTGCTCACCAAAAAAATGATGAGTGTGCCAAACACTGGATGGAAGAAGCACTGAAGGCAGACCCTCAATATTTTGACGCAGCCATTGATTTAGCCCGATATAGTTTAGATGCTGTGCAAAAAGTAAAACACGAAAGAAACGACACGAAAGATGCAAAAAAACGTCTTGAACTATTTCAATTGATCCGCACTAAACTGGAAGATGCGCAGTCGTATTGGGAGCGGTGTGTGGTCATTGATCCTAAGAGTCAAGACGCATGTGATGGATTGAAAACAGTTTATTATGATTTAGCTGCTTACGATGAAAAATACGAAGTCAAAATAAAAGAATTGAAAGAAAAGATGAAGGCCAACGGTCTGGAAGTAGATTGATCAAATAATAAAAATATCGTAAAGGCCATCGACCCGATGGCCTTTTTTTTAATGCCATGAGCAAGCTATTAATTATTTTTTTGGTAACGGTCGGTTGGTTGTCAACCTTTTGCCAAACGGTTAATATTAAAAAAGAGAAATTAGACCCTGGTTACATTCAACTGAAAAAACAATTGGTTGAAAAATATAAAAACGTAAAGGCGGGCAGATTCAGCGATGATTTGCCGGGGATCAGGCATACACTTGGCACCACTCAAAAAAAAATAGCACTCACGTTTGATGCTTGCGGAGGAACTAAAGGCAGCGGGTATGATGCAGACCTAATTGCTTTTTTGGTTAAAGAAAAAATACCGGCCACTCTTTTTGTTACCGGTTCGTGGATAAAAAAAAATCCATCCATATTTATGGAGCTTTGTCGCGAGCCCTTGTTTGAAATTGAAAACCACGGATTAACACACCATCCTTGTACGGTGGTAAGCGAAAGTAAGTACGGCATTGCCGGAACCGGCAGCGTTGAGGCAAGCATTGATGAAATTGAACTTAATGCCAGACTGATTGAATTTTATACACACCGAAAGCCTGTGTATTACCGACCGGCAACAGCCTATACCGATGAAGCCTGTGTGTTGTTGGCTAATGATCTTAAGCATGAAATTGCAGGCTATTCTGTACTGTCGGGTGATGCCGTGGCAAATACTAACCAAGATGTGATCAAAAACAATATTTTAAAAAAAGTTAAGCCGGGTGCAATCGTTATTCTACACATGAACCACCCGGCCTGGAATACATTTGAGGCCCTGCAACTCTGCATTCCTGAACTCCGAAAAAGAGGTTATGAATTTGTACGGCTGCATGCGAACTAAACCTTGTTGCATTTTATTTTGACAAACCGGTTTATTTGAAAGTATATTTCGGAATGAAGCGCTTATTGAAATGGCTTTTGATCGCCTTCACTGGTTTAGTAATACTGGTTGTGGCGGCTGCCTTATTCTTGCCCCGCGTGTATCAAGACAATGTACGGGCAGATATTGAAAAAGAAATTAACCAAAAAGTCAATGCCACGGTTACATTTGATGAAGCAAGCCTTAAACTTTTTAAGCATTTCCCTAACCTCACGCTCACACTGGATAACCTGTGCATCGTTGGTAAGGACGAATTCAAATCAGATACGCTGACACATGCCAAAAACATTCAGTTAGAAATTAACTTGTGGAGTTTAATTGGCAAAAAAGAAGTAGAGATCAACAGCATTTACTTGGTTCAGCCTGAAATTAATGTATATGTATTAAAAAACGGAAAAACCAATTATGACATAGTAAAATATGCCCCGGTCGATTCTTCTGACACCCCCACAAAATCTTCATCATTTCACGTGGCAGTAGATCAGTTTATTATTCGCCAAGGAATAATAAACTATGATAACCAGCAAAAAAATATTTTTGTAACGGTACACGACATTGAGCACAAAGGGGGAGGAGATTTTAAAACAGATATTTTTGATTATGAAACAGAAACAACTATTCAGGAACTGTCACTGAGTATTGATAAAGTGCAGTATCTTTTTAAGAAAGCCATTTCCATAGATTTAATCATGGAGGTGAATTTGCCTGAAAGCAAATTCACCTTTAAAGAAAACGAAATTCGCATTAATCATTTTGCTTTTTCTGTGCAAGGTTTTTTTCAACGGGTCATCGATCACTACGCCATGAATATGAAATTTCAGGCACAAGAGACTTCATTCAAAAATATCTTGTCATTGGTGCCCGGTATTTACCTCAAAGATTTTGATAACCTGGAAACTAATGGCGACATGGGGTTTAACGGACGGTTAGATGGAGTATACTCTTCAACAGATAATGAGATGCCCGCGTTTCATGTTGATGTGAATGTAAAAAACGCTATGGTAAAAATCGACAGCCTGCCTGAAAGTTTTAATCACATTCAGTTTGAATTAACCCTAGATAACAACGAGCGCATATTGGACAGCACAGTGATTGCGCTGAAAAATTTTCATGTTGAGTTAGGCAAGCACCCCATTCATGGAAACCTGAGCATGCAAGGAGTTCACAAACCTAAAATAAAAGCCAATATTTTTGCTGACGTAGAGTTGGCTTCGCTTGAACGATTTTACCCCGTGAAGGGTATTGATTTAAAAGGAAAAATCAACTTTGAATGGAATGCCCAGGGTGTGTTTGATTATAAAAATTCTCTTTTCCCCACATTTAACCTCAATCTGGCGCTGGCTAACGGATATTTTAAATACGACAGTCTTCCCCGCCCGGTATCGAATATCAATTTTCATTTAAATGCCGAAAGCAAAGACGGAAAATTGAACAATACCATTATTGATTTTAAAAAAATTCATGCTGAAGTCGATGATAACATCCTTCATGGATATGCACACCTGAAAGGCTATCCAAATTCCTACGTTGATGCTGACCTGGATGCCGATTTTGATCTGGAGGACTTAGAAAAAATCTATCCTGTAAAAGACTACGCCTTAAAAGGGCATTTTAATTTAGACTTGTTAGTCAAAGGTGTGTACAATCGCACTAATAAATTATTTCCTTTTGTTGATACAAAAATAAAATTAACCGATGGTTCAGTTCGATACAACAAATATCCCTACCCCATTAAAAACATTCATTTTTTAGCTGAGATAACAAGCAAAGGCGGAAACCTGTCGGAAGCCAAAGTAAACGTTAGTCGTATGACGTACACCTTGGAAGATCAACCCTTCGAAATTACCGGCAGTGTGGTGGATCTGAATAATTACCAATATGCAGTGACGATTAACGGCAAGGCTGATTTATCTAAACTCAATCAGGTCATTCCCTTACAAGGAATGAAAATGGCCGGACTGATTGATGCACAACTTAAAACCAGTGGCTTGGTGAGTGATTTAGAGAAAGGCAATTATACTAATGTTTCTTCGGCCGGCAGGATTAATTTTAAAGATATTAGCCTAAGCGGAACAGCTGTAAAAAGACCAATACTGATCAATGACGCAACACTTACGTTTACTCCTTCTAAAATTTTTCTTACCCGCTTTGATGGAAAATTAGGCAAGAGTAATGTCACGTTAAATGGAGAGGTTAGTAATTACATGGCATTTGCCACTCGTGCCAATGATTTGATAACGGCCGATCTGAAATTGCAATGTGATACGCTCGATATCAATGAATGGATGCCACCCCCACAAACGGCTACAGGCAAGCCTGTATTGGGTACAGACACTACTCATTCTAAGGTTACAGCTGTAGAAATTCCTCGAAATATTCATTTCGTCTTTGATTCTCAAATTGATGCGCTTACATACGATGACCTCGAGGTTACCAAATTAGATGGCGAGATCACGATGAAAGATGGTGTGTTAAGTTTGCATGAAACGGGGTTTAATTCACTCAATGCTCAGTTTAATGTAAGTGGCGATTATGACACCCAAGACCCGGCTCACCCGCTTTTTGATTTTGATGTCGATGTTAAAGACCTTGACATTAACAAAGCGTATCGTAAAATATCGTTGATGCGTCAACTAGCTCCTTCTGCCGGTAAAGCCTCCGGAATCTTTTCCGTGGCCTACAAACTCAAAGGGGAATTGAATAAAAATATGCAACCCCAATTAGAAACACTAATAGGTGGAGGAGTGATACGCATTGCTGATGCAAAAATTAAAGGAATGAAGTTATTTGAAGAGATTAGCAAAAGCGCAAAGAAAAAGGAAATCAATGATCCTCACCTAAAAGATTTCTCCATAGAAACCGAAATCAGGGATAGTAAAATCATTGTAAAACCCTTCTCGATGGAATTGGCCGGCTTTGATGCCGACATAGAAGGAGTCAACACCATGAATGGCATGATTGACTATTTGGTGAAGGTAGAATTAGTACCCTTGACAAAAATCAAAATTCCCTTTCACGTTACCGGGCGATATGATAACCCCAAAGTAGCGCTGGGCAAAGGACACAAACTGCCGTATTGAGTTATCGATTGCTAACCCAAGAATTCTTTCACCTCTACAAAAGGTAAACTAAATGCATCGGCTACGGCTTTGTAAACTACTTTGCCGTTGATCACATTCAAACCTTTTTTCAGATCTGCATTTTCTGTACAAGCTTTTTTCCATCCTTGGTTGGCCAACTTCAGTGCATAGGGCAAGGTTGCATTGGTCAAGGCCAATGTAGAAGTATAAGGCACAGCACCTGGCATATTGGCTACACAATAATGTACTACATCGTCTATGATGAAGGTGGGGTTTTCATGCGTGGTAGGCTTGCAGGTTTCAATACAGCCACCCTGGTCAACAGCTACATCCACCAGCACGGTGCCCGGGCGCATGGTCTTCAGCATGTCGCGGGTAATGAGTTTAGGGGCTTTAGCTCCCGGAATGAGCACTCCGCCAATAATCAAGTCAGATGTTTTTACCAACTCGCGCAACATGTAATCGTTGCTCACCATGGTATGCACATTTTTGGGCATGACATCATCTAAGTAGCGCAGGCGGTTGATGTTCACATCGGTAATGATTACATCTGCGCCTATGCCAGCCGCCATCTTTGCGGCATTAGTGCCCACTACACCACCTCCTAAAATTAATACTTTGGCGGGCATCACACCGGGCACTCCGCCCAATAAAATACCACGGCCTTTGAGGGGTTTCTCTAAGTATTTGGCTCCTTCTTGAATGGACATGCGCCCGGCTACTTCGCTCATCGGCACCAGCAAGGGGAGACTCCCGTCTGTACGTTCTACGGTTTCATAAGCTAAACATACTGCACCGGTTTTAATCATGGCATGAGTCAATGGCTCATACGAAGCAAAATGAAAATAGGTAAATACGAGTTGATCTTTTTTGATAAGCGAGTATTCTTGTTCAATGGGCTCTTTCACCTTCATAATCATCTCTGCGATGTTGAAGATTTCTTCGGCTTTGGGAAGCATCCGTGCTCCGGCCTTGGTGTACTCTTCATCACTGAATCCGCTGCCTTCACCGGCCTTTGTCTGGATATAAACAGTATGTCCGCGCTTTACAAATTCTTGTGCTCCGGCTGGAGTTAAAGCTACTCGGTTCTCATTGTTTTTTATTTCTTTGGGTACGCCAATAATCATAAACAGGGTGTTAAGTATTTTATTTGTACAAATATACTATGTAAAGAAATACGCTTAATCATTCGATTGCAAATACGTTTTTGTTTTTTCATTGGTTGATTTTTTATTTAGTTCTCTATATTTTAATTCTAAAATATGTGATGAGATCAACCAAATATTTTGATAGGTAATGGCTTTTCGCAATAAAATTGGGTGATCGTTTTTATGCTTTGAACCCTCCTAACTTTTTACCTACTTTTACCGCTAATCCAGCCAGTATGAGCCTGACAAAAACTGTAGCTTCAACAGCATCAGCCAAAGCAGAAATGATTTTGGCTGACTTTCGGCTTGCGTGCGAAAGCCGCGAGGCAAGCTTGCTTGGCCGCAAAGAAGTGTTCATGGGCAAAGCCAAGTTTGGCATTTTTGGCGATGGCAAAGAAGTGGCTCAGATTGCGATGGCCAAAGTTTTTAGAAAAGGTGATCATCGGTCAGGCTATTATCGTGACCAAACGTTTATGCTGGCCATTGGCGAGATGACTCTCGCTAACTATTTTGCTCAGCTTTATGCGCATACAAATGTTGAGGCCGATCCGGCCTCGGCAGGCCGCCAGATGACAGGGCATTTTGCCACACGAATGATTGATGAGCAAGGTCAACTCAAAGAACTCTCAAAACTGAAAAACGTAAGTGCAGATATTTCACCAACAGCCGCCCAGATGCCACGATTGCTGGGGTTGGCTTATGGATCGAAATTGTTCCGCGAAAATTCAGCCCTGCACCCGTACTCAAACTTGAGCTCAAAAGGAAACGAAATAGCCTTTGGAACTATCGGTAATGCATCTACTTCAGAAGGAATGTTTTTTGAGGCAATCAATGCAGCGGGTGTATTGCAAGTGCCGATGTTGATTTCAGTCTGGGACGATGACTACGGTATATCCGTTCCTCAAGAAATACAAACAACCAAAGGCAGCATCTCCAAAATCCTCGCTGGGTTTCAGCGAAATAAAAGTGAAAAAGGTTTTGAAATTTTTGTAGTGAATGGCTGGGATTACGAAGCGCTTTGCGAGACGTATGAAAAGGCAGAAAAAATTTGCCGCACGGAGCATGTGCCGGTGCTTGTTCACGTTCGCGAAATGACACAACCGCAAGGACACAGCACATCGGGGTCGCATGAGCGCTATAAATCCAAAGAACGGTTGAATTGGGAAAAACAGTATGATTGCATTAGCCAAATGCGCCAATGGATGAGCAAGCAAGGTGTGGCGAGCGATGAGGAGATGGATGAAATTGAAAAAGAAGCAAAAGTGGCAGCCAAAGCAGCCAAAGATGCTGCGTGGAAATTTTTCACAAGCGAAATTCACAAAAGACAAAAGTCGTTAACTCTAATTTTAGAAAAATTCCAACAAGAACACCCGTTGGTTAACGAGATAAAAAGAGGATTAGAACAAACCATCAACCCTGAGCGGCTAGATTCAGTAAAAGCAGCCAGGAAAACGCTTCGCATTGTATCGGGCAATACATCATCTCTTCGTGATGAATTGATTCAATGGCTATCTGACTCAGATGCCGATAATTTTGATCGTTATAATTCTTTTTTACACAGCCAGTCACAATGGTCTGCTTTGAAAGCTACTCCGGTGCCTGCAGTGTATTCTGAAAAATCACCACTGCTGGATGGCCGCGAAATTCTTCAGGCTTGTTTTACCGAAGCATTGAAACGCGACCCGCTGGTATTGGCTTTTGGTGAAGACGTAGGAAAAATTGGTGATGTAAATCAAGGCTTTGCCGGACTTCAGAGTAAATTTGGTGAATGGCGGGTAACGGATACCGGCATTCGCGAATGCACCATTATCGGCCAGGGTATTGGGTTGGCCTTGCGTGGCTTCCGTCCAATATCTGAAATACAATACCTGGATTACCTGCTTTATGCCATACAGATTCTTTCAGATGACTTGGCTACGCTGCAGTACAGAACGAAGGGAGGACAAAAAGCTCCGCTGATCGTTCGTACGCGCGGCCATCGCCTGGAAGGGATATGGCATGCAGGATCTCCGATGGGCATGATCTTAAACAGCCTTCGGGGCATGTACGTGCTAGTGCCGAGAAATATGACTCAGGCAGCAGGGTTTTATAATACCATGCTTCAGTCGGATGACCCATGCTTGATTATTGAATGCCTCAACGGCTACCGGTTGAAAGAAAGATTACCCGACAACATAGGTGAGTTCAAACTTTCGTTGGGCGAACCGGAAATTTTACGCGAAGGACATGATGTAACGATTGTTACGTATGGTTCAATGTGTCGGGTGGTAATGGAAGCCGCAAGTGATTTGGAAGAACGGGGTATTTCTTGTGAAGTGATTGATGTGCAAACCTTGTTGCCGTTTGATATTCATCACACCATCTGCGATTCAATTAAAAAAACAAACCGCGTGGTATTTGCTGATGAAGATGTGCCCGGTGGAGCCACCGCGTTTATGATGCAAAAGGTGCTGGAAGAACAGAAAGCATACCATCACCTGGATGCCACACCGGTTACAATCACAGCAAAAGAGCACCGGCCTGCATATGCCAGCGATGGCGATTATTTCTCCAAGCCTAATCCTGAAATAATATTTGACCGGGTTTATGAATTGATGAGAGAATCTGATCCGGTCCGGTTTCCGGCTATCTACAATTAACAGCTTTGTTAAATAACTACATCTGATTTTTCTAAGGTATTGCTCACATGCCCGGCCCGGTCCATCACGGTAATATCAAACTTGAGATACTGAAGTCTGAATTTTAATCCAAACGCCAAGTAAACAAATTTATAGGTCAGCGTTCCATCAATGGGAGATACTTGCCGGTTGTTGGATAAGTCAGGAAATGTACCCCTGAATTCGTTGGGGAGACAGTCATTTTTTGCCGGATCGTAATAGACGTACGGATCGGTCAATAGCCTGCGGGTGTAGATGTCAACGTTTATGGTATAAGCCGCCAAGTTTTGGTAAATGAAAAGGGTATCTGTTTTGTTACCGACATTTTTACTGATTTCCCAGTTGACACAGTTGAGGGTATCAGGCATGGAAAATCCAGGAAAATTTGTTTTCCGTATTTTATAATCAATGTACTTCAGGTTGTTACCATACTGAGACAGGTGGGTATAATCGCCATCGGTAACGTATCCAAAGTTGTTGATGTTGGTAGTGTCATAAACTCCATACCAGGGGTTTACATATTTTCCGTCAGGCCGTTCTGTATCTACCGAGGCCAATCCTAAATCACCATCTCCGTCTTTAAAATTAAATTTAATGATGAGGGTGTCAGGATTAGGGAAAGTTCCGGCTACAAAGTTAAGCGAACCCCAACTAATCTGCGGAATAACGGAATACTCCGGCTGTTTTATGCAGGCACCTACCAGCCAAGCAAAAATCACAATCACCAAAAAATTTCTAATCCTCTGCATTTTTTATCTTTGAAACTCTATTTGATCAGCTTGGAATCGTTGAATTTTAATCTTTCTCTGAACGATATTAACGAAAATAACTTCGAGGATATTGCTTTGACTCTTTTTCACTACCAGTACAAAAATAATCAACTTTATCATACCTACGTGAACCAGATTGGAAAGGATACTCACTCAATTAACAATATTTACGATATTCCTTTTTTGCCGATTCGTTTTTTTAAAACACATTCTGTTGTATGCGGGCAATGGAAACCGGAAGTGGTTTTTACGAGCAGTGCCACTACGGGCAGTATGGTGAGCAGTCACGCTGTTCCAAACCTCAGCGCCTACCTAAACCATACCTCTCAAATTTTTGAATTTTTTTATGGAGACCTTACCGGTTATCATTTTTTAGCTTTATTGCCTTCTTACCTCGAGCGCACGGGTTCTTCACTAATTGCTATGATCAATTATTTTATTAGCAAAGATTCATCGGGTCATTCAGGATATTATCTCACTGACTACGAAGCCTTGCTGACTAAAGTGAAACAACTTAAGAATTCTAAAAAAAAAATCGTGGTATGGGGCGTTTCTTTTGCATTGCTCGATTTGGCAGAGAAACTTGAAACAGACCTAAGTCATTGCCTGGTAATGGAAACGGGAGGTATGAAAGGCAGGCGTAAAGAATGGGTACGCAATGAACTGCATGAATTTTTGTGTACCCGGTTGAACACGTCTCAAATTCATTCAGAATACGGGATGACTGAGTTAATGTCGCAAGCATACTCTATTGGCGGGGGTTACTTTACCTGTCCACCTTCTATGAAGGTATTGGTTCGCGATATAAATGATCCGTTCAGTTGGGTAAAACAGGGTCAAACAGGGGTAATTAATATAATTGATCTGGCCAATGTTCATTCCTGTGCATTCACTGAAACAGAAGATTTAGGAAAGGTAAATCAAGATTTTAGTTTTGAGGTACTTGGACGACTGGATAATACTGATGTGAGGGGCTGCAATTTGCTACTGGGATGATGGGTAGCGGGGTATATTACCTGATAATTTGCTGAGGTAATTTGTTTGGAAGTAAAAGAATGATAATTTTGTTAGGATCAAATACTACCACATGAAAAAGATTTTAGCTTTTGTTGCTTTAGTAGCCTTGTTGACGGCCTGCAGCCAATACACTTGCCCTACCTATAGCAAAAAGGAAATCAAATCGCCTGTTAAGAACATTTGATGTAATCTGTGTTCATGTTTTTAGGCGAGAGATCTAAATAGAATCTCTCAAGAAAAGAGGTACATTCGTTTTGACACCCGTATCTTACAACTAAAAGAAAATCATCACTGATACAAGTTGCGGTTAGTGATGCATTCTAAATACCCAGTTAGTCGTGTTACTGAAACCCTGTTGTCAGGGTGTGGATTATCTTTTGTTTGCCTCGGGCTCTTAGTCTGCTTGCATCACCTTAGTAATATCTTGGTTGCTTCTTGCCTTTAAGAATGGTTCCCGTTAATGCGGCAAAGCCACCCACCAGTCCGCCCACAATTATCATTAGTACAAATACATTGAGCGGCATGAGTTTATTTATTTTTTCTGTCAGTATTGACTGAGTGGTTATGTCAATATAAAAAGCTTTGACCAGCCACAGCAGCCCAACACTTAAAAAGCCAGCCAGAAAGGACAGCCCACTGCTCAGGTTGAAGTAGTAACCAAAAACAAAAGCAACGATTGCCATGGTCCACCACGGCAAAAATGTTTGTGCGATAAAACAACCCACAATAGTTGAGAGGATTTGGAATAATAATTTCATTTCTCTGATTTTAAAGTTTGATGGGCAAACGAAAAGTTTTGCATCTGTTCAACTGATGAATTGAAGTGCATATTGAGGTAACGATCTGCAGACCAGGTATTGATCATATTGCCGTAAAATGCACTTCCCGGGTTGCCGCTTTGCCCGCCCGGATATACACCCCAAGCTTTTACGCCAGTTTTTTCAAGGCTCACCACCATGCGCCAACTTGGGCCATTGCGCTTGCCATGTGCATTTACAAGGCTGTTATTCCCTCCGTGAAGTACGTGATAGCTGAACGGCTCCAGTCGTGCGAGGTGTTGAATGTAAGAGTCTTTGAAAACTGCCCAACTTGGCTCTTGATTACCGTGTTCTTTTTTCCATTTTTCGATTTCGGCAACACCCTCTGAAAATGATTTTCGCACGACATCAACTGCCGTTTCTTTTTCAGGAGTAGATTGAATATCAAAGAAACTTAACCCCGGTTTTTCCTTGATCAGTTTTATGGTTGTATAGGTAGTGGGAAAATCAAGCATTACCTTAGAGGTTTTCATTTCATCCCAAATCATCGGGAGGATGCTTCGCAACCATGCTTCGTAATAGGAGGCGCCTTCTGAGTTGATGTTATTGTAAAAATCCCAACTTTTTAATTTTTCAAATACATTTTTTTCTATTGCATTGAGTTTGGTCTGATCAAGCATAGTAAGCCAGGTAGGCAGGCTTTCAGACGCTTTTAAATTATAGTTGTCGGCCTGCAGACTCATCATGTCGTGAGGTGTGATCTTGTTCATTTCGCTCAGCCGCTGGTTAATTCTCCGGTTGCGGTAGGCTTCATAACTGGTAGAGGTGACATAATACGGATAGGTTTCATCAACCGGATATTGATTGGCCGAACTAACAAATCCGCGAATCGGGTTTTTGTACATCACGTTTTGATCATTCGGAATAAATGCTTGCCATTCATTGGAGGTTTGGGTGCCATCCAGTACAAATTTGCCTTCTTCTTTTCTGCGTACCGGGTATTTTCCCTGGATGCGCATGGCGATGTCGCCATTGGTACAGGCAAAAACAAAATTTTGTGCAGGCGAACTGTAGTGGTCTAATGCCTTCAGGTAATCTGAGTGGTTGTTAGACTTGTTGAGCAGATAAAATGACAATAATTCTTTTGACGAATCATGTGCCACCCATCGAAAAGCGTAATGATTTTTCTGGCTGTCGCCATGAAAACTTTCATCGTACGTTACCGGGCCATGGTGTGTGTAAACTACAGTATCGTAAAAAGGTTCTTTGCCTTTTACTATGATTTTTTCAATCACTTTATTGCTGTGCTTCCACTGGTTGTCGCTCAGGTATTCGTTTTTTGTATTGTCTTTGAATTTGATTTTATACCAATCTACCAGGTCACGCTGAGCATTGGTTTCTCCCCATGCGATTGAATCATTAAAGCCGCTGATGACACAAGGTGAGCCAGGCAAAGAGGCACCCATGGCATTGTATCCCGGTGCATTGAGATGGATGATGAACCAGATGGAGGGCAGGTTCAGTTCCAAGTGCGGGTCATTGCAGAGAATAGGGGAGCCGCTGGCGGTTTTACTTCCGGACACTGCCCAGTTGTTGCTGCCTACATCGGGCGATGATTTTTCGAGTGGATTAATTTGTACAATTTCGGGGGATGTGGTTGGAGCCACTCCATCCAACGTAACCGGTTTAAATTTCCATCCATTAGGGTTATCAACAATTGGATCGCCCACTTTTTCATTGTCGGGGTAAAGCACATCGAGCATTTCTTTGCCAAAGAGTTTTAATGCATTGGTCATTTCAAAATCTTTGTCGCCAATGTTCAGCGTCTTGGCCATGTATTTTAGCAACAGCCCGCTTTTTAAGGGAGTCCATTCTTCGGGTGAGTAATCGAGTAGCTTGTATTCAACTGGTAATTGTTCATAGTTCAGCGAATGGATATAGGCATTGATGCCTTCGGTATATCGGTTGGCCACTTTATTGAGCAGAGCATCTTTTTCCATTTCAGCCAAGGAATTTTTTGCGGCAAAGACCATTCCCAGTCGTCTTTGGCCGCGGTCAAAATCTATGGCACTGGGTCCTAAGATTTCTGAAATACGTCCGGCAGCTGCCAGAGTCTGAAATTCCATTTGCCAAAGCCTGCAACTGGCAGTGATGTAACCTTGAGCAAAAAATAAATCTTCTTCATTAGCAGCGTAGATGTGGGGTATCAGGGCGCTGTCATACACTACGGTCACTTCTCCTTTTAGATTTTTCACCAATGCGTTAGTCGGTTTTTGATTTTTCCGCTCGGCATTTTGCCAGAATCCGTGAAACGGATCGAGGAATTTTCCGAGGGGCGGTATGGGTTTGCCGAAATTCCATGAGCGATTCAGGCAATACACCAGCGCGATGGTGATGATTGAAGAGAGGGTGATTTTTACTATGCGCATGAAAAGGAAATTTAAGATTAGGCTAAAAGTTTCAAGCTGAAATTTGGAATTTCTTTACAACACTTTCAATAAATATTTCACCAAATTTTTGGCGATAATCTGATGGCCTTCGGCAGTAGGGTGTATGCCATCGGCCTGGTTAAGTTTTTCATTGCCCCCTACACCGTCTAACAAAAAAGGCATGAGCAGGGCATTATTCTTTTCGGCCAGGGTAGGGTAGATTTTTTTAAACTCAGATGTATAAGCCGGCCCCATGTTGGGCGGTACCATCATGCCGGCCAGCACAATTTTAACATGAGGGTATTTTGTCTTTGTTCGGTCTATGATGGCTTGCAGGTTTTTTTGGGTTTGACCGGGTGGAAGCCCACGCAGGCCATCGTTAGCGCCTAGTTCCAGCACCAGTATGTCTAAGGGTGTTCGCAGCATCCAGTCGATGCGGCTCAGGCCTCCGGCAGATGTTTCACCACTCAGACCGGCATTAATCACTTTTACCTGACGCCCGGCCTGATGCAGTTCTTTTTCCACCCAGGCTGGAAATGCCTGGTTTGGCGAAAGGCCGTAGCCTGCCGTTAGGCTGTCACCCAGAAATAAAATAATTTTTTCTGTACTGGTAAAGGCAACACACAGAAACGGCAGTAAAATCAGCAGGTTTTTCATGGGGCAGATGAATTTTCAAATATCACCAATGGCTTGTGTTATTTTTAGTTTTTCTACTTTTTAATTATCCGCAGACTCTGTATTTTCAAAGTCAGAATCCAACCCCAACCCCAACTCCATGAGTATTCAAGAAATTCTTAATCTTTTTCAAAGTGGAAAAGCCACAGCCAAAAGCCATATTAAAAACCTGATTGAGATGGCTGCTATCGATGGTAATTTTGACCAGGTGGAATATGACCTGCTGAAAAAAATCGCTTCGCAAAATGGTATTTCAGAATCACAGTTGAAAGGCATTCGCAGCAATCCTGGGGAAGTAAAATTTGAACTCCCTAAAGACAATAAAGAGAAATTTCGTCAGTTTTATGACCTGGTGCACATGATGAGTATTGATAATGCCATCCACCCTGAAGAAATGAAGCTTTGCGATTTGTTTGCCATCAAATTTGGGTACCCCAAACAAAAGACAAAAGAGCTGATTGAGACCATTCGAAGCAATATCAAATATGGGCAAGGCCATGAGGAAACCTACAAGCGAACCATTCAACTGACGTTGTAGTTTCAATTACCCGCTGCCAACTTCCGGCCTGATTTTCAATTCACTACTTTTGTGGCTTAAAGGTATTTCATGTTCACCGGAATCATAGAAAATGTAGGCGAAATAGTTGCTCTTAAACTCGAAGGAAGCAATAAGCGTATTAAAATAGCAAGCCACATCAGCAATGAACTGAAGGTTGACCAAAGTTTATCACACAATGGCGTTTGCCTGACCGTGGTTGAGGTTGGTCAGGGAGTTCATGAAGTTGTAGCCGTGGCCGAAACCTTAAAAAAATCTAACCTCAGTTCTGTGCAAGTGGGTGAACGGGTGAATTTAGAAAGAAGCATGTTGGCCAACGGCCGCTTTGACGGCCACCTGGTGCAAGGACATGTTGATTTGACTGGACATATAGAAAAGATTACGAATCAAAACGGTAGCTGGCAATTTGATTTTGTTTTTGATGCAAACTCACAATACATCGTTGTTGAAAAAGGTTCGATTGCCGTAAACGGAGTAAGCCTGACATGCTTTAATTGTTTACGTGGTAAATTTTCGGTGGCCGTTATTCCTTATACCTTTGAGCATACAAATTTTAATCTGTTAAAGGAGCAACAGATGGTGAACCTTGAATTTGATATTGTAGGTAAATACATTCAGCAAATGCTTCATTCTAAAAATTAAAAATTTATGTTGCAGCAACTTACCCAACTGGTAGAACAATACGCAGGCAATGCCATTATCAACAATCCGGCTATTGCCAACCAACACAACCAAGCAGCTATTCAGGAAGTAGCGCAGCAGATTTTCAACAGTCTGCAGAATCAAGCTACCTCTGGCAACCTGGCACAGTTGACCAACTTGTTTCAGGGCAATACGGCCAACATCAATTCTCACCCGATCGTTGCTCAGTTGATTTCTTCGGTGGCCTCAAGTATGTCTTCTAAATTTAATATGTCATCGCAAGCCTCTCAGCAGATGGCTTCCAATCTTTTACCCACAGTGATGAACCAATTGGTGAATAAAACCAATAATCCCAATGATAACTCATTCGATTTAGGCATGATGATGCAAACTTTTACAGGTAACAACAATTTTGATATATCGGGCATGTTGTCACAGTTGTCTAACTCTCAGGGCGGAATAGGCGGACTGCTTGGCAAGTTGTTTGGAAGATAAAATATACCGTAGGCTACTGACCCTAATTTTAGTGATTAATGAGAACAGCGGAGAAAGAAAAAATTATTGACAAAGGCTGGATCAGCACCTGTTTGAAGGCGTACGAACTGATGTGTACGGCTAAGCGCATGGCCGAATTATATGACGAAGAAAAAGAAATTTGTGCCAAATATGTGCACAGCACCTCGCGTGGACACGAAGCAATACAACTTGCAGCCGGGCTTCAACTCAAGTCTTTTGATTATGTTTCGCCATATTACCGCGATGAATCCATTCTGCTGGCCATCGGTTTAGAGCCGTATGAATTGATGCTACAGTTAATGGCTAAGCGCGATGATCCTTTTTCTGGTGGAAGAAGCTACTATGCACACCCTTCATTGAAACGAAAAGGATTTCCCACCATACCCCATCAAAGTTCGGCCACGGGTATGCAGGCTATACCTGCCACGGGCATGGCGCACGGAATTGCCTACCTGGAGTCTCAAAAATTATTGACCGAAAAACCGGTAGTACTTTGTTCGCTCGGTGATGGATCGGTTACGGAAGGAGAAGTGGCAGAAGCGTTTCAAATGGCCGTACTAAAAAAACTCCCGATCGTTTACCTGGTGCAAGATAACCACTGGGGAATTTCGGCTACGGGAAGTGAAATGCGGGCCATGGATGCCTACGAGTATGCTGCCGGGTTCAAAGGCCTGAAGCGTCTGCGCACGGATGGTTCTGACTTTACAGAATCATTTGACGTGATGAAGGAAGCATTTGAGTTGGTTCGTCAGGAGCGGACCCCGGTATTGGTTCATGCTATATGCCCGTTGCTGGGCCACCACACATCGGGTGTGCGGAAAGAATGGTATCGGGGAGAAGACCTGAAACAACATAGTGAGGATGATCCGATTCCAAAACTTAAGAAATATTTATTGGAGCAATCCATTTTACCAAACGAATTGGATCAGATACAAGAGAGCGCTGAAAAGAAAGTATTAAATGATTTTAAAAAAGCTGTTTCATCCTCTGATCCTGATTTAGCACATTTTGATTCTCATGAGTTTGCAAACACTTTAATCACCGAAGATAGGGGAGAGCGCAGCCCCGCAAAATCAGAAAAGGTGACCATGGTGGATGCCGCCTTGCACGCAGTAGATGAAATTTTGCAACAACACCCCGAAGCAATTTTTTACGGCCAAGATGTGGGACGGAGATTAGGCGGAGTTTTTCGTGAAGCAGCTACACTTGCCCAAAAGTATGGCGATGAGCGGGTGTTCAATACTCCGATTCAGGAAGCATACATCATCGGATCAACCGCTGGCATGAGTGCTGTGGGTGTGAAGCCCATAGTTGAAATTCAGTTTGCTGATTACATTTGGCCAGGACTCAATCAGTTGGTGGAAGAACTTTCAAAAAGTTGTTACCTCACCCAGGGAAAATTTCCGATTCAGGCATTGATCCGTGTTCCAATCGGGGCGTATGGCGGTGGTGGCCCGTATCACTCCGGGAGTATTGAATCAACTTTGCTCACCATTCGTGGCATTAAAGTGGTTTATCCGAGCAGTGCGGCTGATATGAAAGGATTGCTGAAAGCTTCTTTCTACGATCCCAATCCTGTGGTGCTTTTAGAGCATAAAGGACTGTACTGGAGCAAGGTACCCGGCACACAAGAAGCAAAGTCCATTGAGCCCAGCGAAGATTACATCATACCATTGGGCCGGGCGAATTTGGTGGAACAAGCCGATGAAGAAAAAATAAAGAAAGGTGAATCGGCCGTGGTTATCACGTACGGTATGGGTGTGTATTGGGCAAAGGAAGCTGTAAAAAAACTTAAAGGCCAAATCGAAATCCTTGATTTGCGAACACTCAACCCATTGGACTGGAAAAGGATTGGGGAGTCAGTAAGTAAACACGGTCGTGTAATGGTATTGACCGAAGAACCTTTACTAAATTCATTTGCCGAATCACTGGCCGGCCGGATTTCTAAAGAATATTTTCAGTTTTTGGATGCACCCGTCTGGACTTTTGGGGCAGCCAACCTTCCGGCTGTACCGCTCAATGTTGATTTGGAAAAAATGATGCTGCCTTCGGCTGAGAAGGTTGCTGCTGAAATAGAAAAACTGCTTCACTATTAATAGCCCGTCAGATTCCCAATACCTGATCAGAAAGGATATCCAATTCCAATGTTGTAGATCACAGGTTCGTGGTAGGCATAGGGTGCATGGAAACTGGCCAAGGGCAAAACAAAACGGCTGCCCGGGGGGCGAGCCGGGTCCCATGCTTTGATGCCCACATCAAAACGCAAAATCAAGAATGTAAAATCAAACCGAAGCCCGAAGCCGGTACCTACGGCAAATTGTTGATAGAATCTATCCCACGAAAAATTAGCCCGGTTATCGTTGGATAGTTGCAACCCCCATACGTTTCCCACATCAACAAATAGTGCGTAGTTTAAAAACCCCACTAATTTTTGGCGCCATTCGGCACTACCTTCCAACAACACCTGCCCGGGTTTTTCTAAACTGTAGTTAAAGTACCCGTTGCCGCTGGGATTTGTGTTAAGCATAGGAGGAGCTGAACCGAGCCCTAGTCTTCGTGGCCGCCAGGCCCGAAGGCTATTGCTTCCTCCGGCAAAAAAATTCTTTTCATAGGGTAGCACTTTATTGGGACTGTACGCAAAACCAAAACCAGAATTAAATCGATAGGCAAATGCCGTGGTTTTACTGATGGGAATATTTTTTCGGTAATCAAAACTTACGCGAATATACTTGTAAGGTTCCAGTCCCTGATCTTGAATAAATTTTGGTGAGTAGAGGTTAAGGAGTGTGCCACCGCTCTCGAGTGTAGTACGGATGAATGTAGAATTTTTTTGAGCCAGGCCGTAGTTTTCATTCCACGTTAAAGTAAAAATCATGCTGCTTACATAAGAAGGTTTGAATGCGTTGATCAAGTTATTGCCTCTAGCTTGCAGGGCTTGTAGTGTATCTTGAAAAGGGGTGGTTATTGTAGAATTGATGACGTTGAGTGTGGCCGGACTGAAGGAAAACACCCACCTTTTTTTTAGGTCCCAGGAATAAGTGGCCGCTATTGTAGTGATTGACCGTTGGTACTCAGGGCGGTCAGTGTACGTGTAACCGGCCAGGATTTTTGTGCGGGGATTGTTGCGCGCATAACGAAACTGTGCCGCATTTTGAAATGGAAATAAAAACTGAGGGAAGGTAACGGATACATTGCCTGTGGCTTCAGTACTTCGGTAAAAACCGCTGGCACTCGTTACAGCCGCAACACCTTCAAAACCAAACCGTCCGTTGATTTCCAGAATCTCTAAACCGCCAAATAAATTTCTGCGCTTAAAATTAGTGCTGATATAAGGGCCCGGAAAACCTTGTGATACCGTCATTCCCGCTTCGTTGGTCCAGGTGTAGCGGTCACTTGGGCTGGTAAACAGGTTGGCCACAAACCTTCCGCCAACGGTATCATAATTAACATTTACAAACTTGAAATTATCAAGGTTGGCCAACTGGCGTTGGGTGTTCATGGTTTCGGTGCGGCTGTACAAACTGTCTTTGGAAATAAAAACCCGTTGTGCCAGCAGGCGCTGATTAAACTCTACATCGTAGCGGTTGAATGTGATATGACGATAAAACGAAGTTTGGCGGTGAAGATTTTCTTTGCTTTTTACCCCTACATCGGGAGTGAAAATAATTGAATCCAGTTTAAATTGCTTGTGGTACCCGCGTTTGGCCGGATTCAATATTTCCATCTGTAATTTTATTTTTCCTTTTACGGATGTAGTATCAACGATAAAATCAATAAACTGCTTACTGAAGTCGTAAAAACCATTGTCTTTCAGTACCTGATCTATCCGGTCGCGCTCTTTGCTTAGTTTGTCTTGATTATATAACTCACCTTTTTTTACAAAGCTCAATAACTGATTGTTGAGTATAATTTTTAAAACTTTTGTATCAGGAATGTTGAAGAAAATTGTATCGTATGTATGTGGTCTGCCGGTAATTATTTTGTACTCTACACTTACCCTTCTTTTTTTCAGCAAATGAAAAGTAGGGTTAACAACGGCCTGAAAATATCCTCTGTTGAATAGGGCATTTTTTATTTTCTCTTTTGTCTTACGCATGGCAGAGGTATCGAACACGGTGAGGGGTTCGCCCCATTGCATGAAAAAATTTCCATTGTCTATTTTTTTATTGAGAGCATCTACTTTGTTTTGCTTGCGGTACTGATAGATTGCAATGCGTTTTTGATTTTGTGAAGCCGCAATTTTTGCATCATACTTTTTTTCTATCCGGGTCCTTCTTTTGAAAAACTTCTCTTGGCTGAATTTTTTCTTACCCATGTAATACATGGTTACCGGCACACTGATGGCGGTGGGCTTAATGCGCGTGTTAACCTTTTGCACAAATAATGTTTTCAGGTCTTCGCCCGGTATGCCTTTCGGTAGTTTTACCGTTTGGTGATACAGAATCTTTTGGTTTTCTTCGAGGTGTTTTGTTCCGATGCACCCACTGAGCAATGCTGCAGCCAGCCAAAAGCCCAGACTGCAGCTCAAAAATTTTAAGTGAGACCGAAAAATGTTATCCAAAGCTAAAATCAAGTTTGCCAAATCTCTGCAAGTAAAGAAATACCGAAAAGAGGCGCAAAGTTTTGTGGTAGAAGGAGAAAAAAGTATTGTTGAATTATTAACCTCTGATTTTGAGGTAGTGTGGCTGGCTGGCTCGACTGAGTTTTTGGATCGCCACGAACATCTCGTTTCCAAAAAAACAGAATTAATTGAAACAAACGAAAAAGAACTGGCTCAACTGGGTTCATTTCAGACCAACGGTACCGCCATTGCCGTGGTAAAAATGAAGCCTAACCTTGCACCTGTACGCTCTGATGAATTTTGTCTGGCACTCGATGACTTAAAAGATCCGGGAAATGTGGGGACGATTATCCGCACAGCCGATTGGTATGGAATAAAAAGTATTATTGCTTCAGAAGAAACAGCCGATTTTTATAATTCCAAAACGATTAGCGCTACCATGGGGTCGTTTTGCCGGGTACAGGTTTATTATACAGACCTTTCCAGTTACTTAAAACAAAAAAGGCAGCCCGTCTATGGTGCGTTTATGGAAGGGGAAGATGTACACCAGGCTCATTTTGAAACAAACGGCATACTTGTGATTGGTAGTGAATCACATGGCATCTCGGAAAAACTTTCCCCTTTCATTGACCATCGCATCACCATTTCCAGAATTGGTCGTGCAGAATCGCTCAATGCAGCCATGGCAACCGGAATAATTTTAGATAACGTATTTCGCTCAAAAAAATGAGCCGCTTTGTTGAGATGATTCTTCTGAAAGCTTTTCTGCTTCGGCTTTGCCCAGGTATCCGTCAATAATATAATGGCCTCCATAAATGAGTGGAGTGAGTACAATAGCCACCACAAATTTATAGAGGTAGTTAGTGATACCGATGGCTGTAATTTGCGAAACGCTGAATGTGCCATAAAAGGCGAGGTACAATACCACAAAGCTATCGATGAACTGAGAAACAAGCGTGGAGCCGGTGGCCCGTAGCCAGAGCATTTTACTACCGGTTATTTTTTTTAGCTTTTGAAAAACATATACATCCACCAACTGCCCAAGTAAAAATGCCGCCAAGGAGGCCACAATGATTCGCTGACCTTGTCCTAAAATTTTATTGAAGGCAAAATTCATATCAAAAAAATTACCCGCTGAGTCTTTGTTGTTGGCATCGAGCCACCATTGCGCGGCAGGTAGACTCATGGCCATATAGATCACCAAAAATGAATAGGCAATGAAAAATGCAGCCAGGTAACTGATACGCTTTACGCCAGGCTTACCAAAATATTCATTGATTAAATCAGAGGTGATGAAAACCACTGGCCATATTACAGCACCAGCGGTCAGGTTGAAGTCCATGACGAACCCCATGATGTTAATATTGGCCGGATCAAGACCAATGGTTTTTTCTCCGGAAAATATTTTAATCCCGATTAACTCGGCTATGATAGCATTGGTCAGGAAAATCCCGGCCAGGATTACAAATAATTTATTTTTCTTTTGTTCCATCAGGAGTTCATGATAAAAGTAGTACCCTCGGTGGCTAATTCGGTTTTGGCAAAAATAGCCTGGGCTTCATTGAGCAGTAAAGTGAGGTCTTTGTATCGTGCTGAAAAATGGCCGATCACTAATTTTTTAACCTGGGCTAATTGCGCGATTTGTGCGGCCTGATGTGCCGTACTGTGTTTGGTTTCTTGTGCTTTGGTTAGATCGGTGTGCAAAAAGGTGGCTTCATGATACAGCAAATCCGCATGAGCCAGTTGGTCGATCATCGATTCGTTGTAAGCAGTGTCAGAACAATAAGCATACGTAAGCGAAGGCTTGGGCGGAAGCGTGTAGTCTTCGCATTTGTAGAGCAGGTTTCCTGAGTTGTCATAAACATCTTCTCCTTTTTTTAACAAGGCGATGTGCTGGATTTTGAGCCCATCAATTTTTGTTTTATCGATTCGCCTGGGTTTTGTTTTTTCTCTGAACAAAAAACCGGCACATTCTAACTTATGCTTCAGTGGAATAGTTTCAACCGTGATGGCCTCATCGCTCAGCAGTAATTCAATTTCTTTAGGATTGAACAGATGAAAAACGATTTTATAATTCAGTACCGATTTAGAGCACTTCAGGTGCAGCGTGATGATTTCATCCAATCCGGGCGGGCCATACAAATGCAAGTCTTCGGCACGTTTGTGCAAGTGCATGGAAAAAAGCAGCGGCATCAGTCCCAGGTAATGGTCGCCATGCAGGTGGCTGATGAAAATATGATCAATTTTTTGCACCGACAGTTGATATTTGGCCAACTGCATTTGAGCCCCTTCGCCACAGTCAATCAGGCAATGCCGGTTTTGTATCACCATATGCTGAGCAGTAGGAAACCGACCAATGGCGGGAAGGGCACCGCTTGAACCAAGAATAGTAAGACTAAACGACAAAAATTTTAGAGTCTATTGAAAGAAGGTTATTCCTTCTTCATGTCTTTTTCAATTTCATGCATAAATACAGCATCCACACTTTCTTCAACAGTTGGCAGAATTGTCAGCACGCTGTCAAGTTGTGAAATTTTAATCAGCTTCATGGTATGATCTGAGAGGCTGGCCAGCACAAGAATACCTTCTTCTTCCTGTAAAATACGGTTGCCCACCAGCAAGGCACTCAAACCTGATGAATCGGTGTACTTCACTTCGCTAAGATCAAGAATAATATTCCGCACCCCTTCGGCATGCAGGGTAACCATTTCTGACTTTAACTGCGGGGCAACATGAGAATCGAGTTTTTCTTCGTGCAAGCGAATGAGTGTGTATTTTTCCTGTTTGTCGATGGTGTATTTCATGGGCAAGTATTACGATTTTTCGAAGTGCGATTAGTCTTAATAGGTTTACGTTATTTTGCGTGCTAAGTTAGTGATTTAACGATACTTTGCTCAATTCGTTTCTCTAAGGTTAAATAATCTACTGGGGGCAATTTTTCTCCGGTCATCTGCTCATATAACTCCTGGTACCGCTGAGAGATACCGGCCACAATTTCATCCGTCATCTCAGGTACCCGCTGGCCGTCTTTGCCCTGAAATCCGTTTTCAATTAACCACTGGCGCACAAATTCTTTCGACAACTGCTTTTGAGGGTTGCCCTCAGATTGCCGTTGTTCATATCCTTCGCGATAAAAATACCGTGACGAGTCAGGGGTGTGAACTTCATCAATTAAATAAATTTTTCCCTGATGTTTTCCGAATTCGTACTTGGTGTCAACTAAAATCAATCCACGGTTAGCGGCTAGTTCTGTTCCTTTTTGGTAAAGTTTGAGGGTGTAGTTTTCCAGTACCTCGTAGTCAGAGTGTGATACAATTTTTTGCGAAATGATTTCTTCTTTAGAAATATCCTGATCGTGGCCCTCACTGGCTTTGGTGGTGGGTGTGATAATCGGGTGGGGTAAAGGGTCATTTTCTTTCAACCCTTCAGGGAGGGCAACCCCACAAAGTTTTCGTTTTCCTGATTTGTATTCGCGTGCGGCATGGCCTGCCAAATATCCACGTACGACCATCTCTACGCGAAAAGGCTCGCATCTGAATCCTACGGTTACATTCGGGTCAGGTGTAGCAAGCACCCAATTGGGCACAATATTTTTTGTGGCGTTGAGATTGATGGAGGCGATTTGATTGAGCACCCGCCCCTTATCAGGAATAGCACGAGGAAGCACTACGTCAAATGCAGAGATGCGGTCGGTGGCTACCATCGCCATCTTTTCTCCGAAGTAATACACATCACGAACTTTGCCGCGATAAAAACCGGTCTGTCCCTTGAATTGAAAATGCGTTTCCTTGATTCCTTGCATAGAACTGCAAGTAATGAAACTATCAGGGATTTTGGAAATAATTTACCCTTGCTGACTTACGATGATTACTTCTTTTAGAGGAAGTGAAATTGTTTCTCACTTTTTAGGTTCAATCAAAATACCTGCCCTGAAGTTTTCGGTTTTGATCATTTTTCCGGCTTCGTCAAACTCTTTCCATTCTTTGTGCTTGCGGTTGGCCACGTATTCACCTTGTTCTTTGATTTTGCCGTTGGGCCAATAGCTGGTGTACATACCGTGCATGCGGCTGCCCACGTACTCACATTCACTCAGCAGTTTTCCGTCTTCATAATAATTTTTCACCGGACCGGTAATGAGGTTGAACTTCCAGGTTTCTTCTACTTTTTTAGCCCCGCTGGCATAGTACTGTGTGCGGATTCCGCTCAGGTCGCCTTCTTTATAATTTTCTTTGAGTGTTAGAGTTTTGCCATCAGAGGCATAGAAGTACCAGGGGCCGTGCGGCTTGCCTCGTCTGAAATTTTTCTCCACTATTTTATTACCTGTACTGTCGTACTCGTTTACTTCACTGTCTATCCCGTTTAGTGCAACCTGCTCACGTACTCTTACCTTGCCATTGTGAAAGTAGTCGAGGTTAGTTCCCACCTTTGAGCCGAGGTTAAAATTATATTCATGCCTGGTTTTTCCATCGGCAAAATACCCTGCGTTGGTGCCGTGCAGTTTACCAAATTTGAAATGCCCCTTCAGCAGTAAGCGGCCGTTGGGGTCATAGTTGATAAACTCGCCCACGGTTTCGCCATCTTTAATGGTGTAGATCAACTCCAGTTGTGCGTTAGGGTAAAATGATTTTAAATAGCCGCTAATATAACCGTCTTTGTAGTTGGCCTCGGTTTCGAGCACACCCGTTTCGTAATATGTCTTGGTTACCCCGTTAGGCTTTTCATTTTTATAGCTGATTTCTTTTTTAATCGTGCCTGAGGGGTAGTATTCTTTCACCAAACCATCGGGCTTACCTTTTACAAACAGGCCTTCTTGCTTGATTATTCCTGAAGGGAAATACGACTTTACGCTGTCAACTAATTTATTGTTTTGGTAGAAAGCTGTTTGTATCGGTATGCCCTTTTCGTTATACACCTGAACGGTTCCGTGGCGAAGGCCATTTTCATAATTTATTTTTCGAAGCAGTGTGCCTTGCTCGTTGTATTCGTAAAACGTGCCCGATCTTACGCCATTGACAAATGTTCCTTCAATAGCTACTTTTCCATTTACAAAATACTTGCGGTATTTGCCGTTCATTTCATTGTTGGCAGAAATGAAGTACTCTTCCTGTACACGCGAGTGAGTGGATGGATCGTAAAAGGTCTTTACTTCTTTTTGGGAAAAGACTTTTAAAAAAAGAATGAAAAGAAAAAGTGTTAAAAATTTTTCTTTGCGCATGCGAACGTGATAACGCTGAAATTAAAAATTAATTGCTTACATCCGTTCAAGTACCACTGCCGAAGCGCCACCTCCACCGTTGCAAATTCCGGCTACGCCTATGGAGGCATTGTTTTGTTTCAACACATTTGCCAGTGTGATAGTGATGCGCGCACCAGATGCACCGAGCGGGTGACCAATTGCCACAGCACCCCCATTAACATTCACTTTTTCCGGATTGAGACCAAGCTTGATGTTATTGGCAATGGCCACAGCACTGAATGCTTCGTTGATTTCGTAATAGCCTACTTCTTTGGCATCTACTCCGGCCATTTTCATAGCCTTGGGTATGGCCAGCGAGGGAGTGGTGGTAAACCACATTGGGTCTTGTGCCGCATCGGCAAAACCACGAATTTTTACTAATGGAGCAAGACCTAACTCTTTTGCTTTGGCAGCGCTCATTAGTACAACTGCGGCAGCCCCATCGTTGATGGTGGATGCATTGGCGGCTGTTACGGTTCCTTCTTTTGTAAACACTGGTTTCAGGCCGGGTATTTTTTCGAAGTTTACATTTTTATATTCTTCGTCTTCACTAAACAGGGTAACGTCTCCCTTTTTTCCGACAATCTCAACGGGCGTCACTTCATCGTTAAATTTTCCGGCAGCCCAGGCAGCAGCTGCCCGCTTGTAAGAATTGATAGCGTAGTTGTCCTGATCCTGGCGGCTGATATTCATTTCTTTAGCGGTGTTGTCGGCACAAACACCCATTGCACAATGGTTATACACATCGGTTAATCCGTCAAAGGTCAGGCCGTCTACCAGTTGACCATCGCCATATTTGTATCCGTAGCGAGCTTTCAATAAGTAATACGGAATATTGCTCATGTTTTCCATGCCGCCTGCTACCACTACATCGTTTTGCCCGAGCATGATGGATTGGGCGCTGAGCATG
This sequence comes from Bacteroidota bacterium, assembly GCA_018266435.1. GTDB lineage: Bacteria > Bacteroidota > Bacteroidia > Cytophagales > Cyclobacteriaceae > ELB16-189. The sequence continues at coordinate 285,274 of JAFEAL010000004.1, forward strand.
ATGGATTTCATTCCGGATGCGCAAACTTTGTTAACCAGCGTACACGGTATATTGTACCCTAAACCTGCACCCACGGCTACTTGCGTAGCGGGTGCCTGACCGAGCCCTGCTGAAATAACATTACCAAAGAAAAGTTCCTGCACTTGGTTGGCGGGCAGATTAATTTTAGCAAGTGCTGCCTTTACGGCAGTGCTGCCGAGTTTTACAGCAGATACGTTGGCGAGTGTTCCACCGAAGCTTCCGATGGGAGTGCGCACGGCTGAAACAATAACTACTTCTTTCATGGGATTATAGTTTATAGATTTCGAATTTCAAGTTACACATTACAGAATTTACCAATCCGGTTTTCCTTTTTCTTTTGGTTTGGAGGCCTTGCGTTTGTTTTGTTGAAGGTACTGTACTTCCTGATTTTTCATGGCTTCCAAAATCATCTTGGCCTTTTCTTCACTGATCTTCATATCCTTCAGTTTATCCTGTAAGGAGGGATCGGGTTTTTTCTGATCTTCTTTTTGTTCTTTTTTATCCTGCTGTTGTTCTTTTTGTTGCTTTTCTTTTTGCTCTTTCTCTTTCTGTTCTTTCTCTTTTTGTTCTTTGTTTTGCTGATCTTTCTTCTGTTGGTCTTGTTTTTCTTTTGGTTGGGTCTCTTTCTTGTCTTGTTTGTCCTTTTGGTCTTTTGAGTCTTTTTTCTGTTGGTCTTTCTGATCTTTGTTTTGATCTTTCTTCTGATCATCTTTCTTGTCTTGGTTCTGATCTTTCTGTTGTTGTTTTTTTTGCTCTTCCAGCTTTTTCTTTACCATTTCATAATCGTACCGGGCTTGCTCATTGGCCGGCTCGGCTTTCATAGCTTGTTTGAAATAATTCAATGCTTCTTCGTACTTGCCTTGCCGGTTGGCAATAATACCCATTTGCTGATTGGCCAGTGATTTTATTTTTTGGTCATGACTGGCCAGTAATGGCTGGTATGAATTGTAAGCGTTGGTGGTGTCGTTGGTAGTGAAAAAAGCATGGCCGAGGTTCAGGCCGATTTCTTCTTCTTTAACTCCCAGCGAATCGCGCAGTATCTTGTATTTCTCAATAGCCGTTTTCATGTCGCCCGACAAATACGCTTTCTTTGCCTGTGATTTAAGCGAATTGATTTTACTGATCCTGGCCGGATCAATTTTAAAAAGAAGGACTAATAAAATTATTATCACCCTCATATTGTCACGGTCTTTACATCCATGAGTAAATCTAAAACGAAAAGTACCAATGCGGCCAGTAGAAAATAATAATACCGGTTAGCGGAAACATCTACTGTTCGTGCATCGCGTAACTCGCCCTCAATCTTACTGATGGTGTTGATCATTCGAGATACATCGTTGCGCTCTTCATTGATTTCAAAATATTGTCCACTGGTTTTGTTGGCAAGCGATTTCAGTTCAGAGGCATTGAGCTTAGAGATCACCAAATTGCCCTGGGCATCGGTTTTGTAGCCACGGCCAGTGTTGATCTGACCGCCCTTTTCGGTGCCTACGCCTAACGTAAACAGTTTTATGTTTTTGTCTTCAATTTCTTTTACAATATCATTGGTTTGTTCGCCAAAATCTTCGCCATCGCTGATTAAGATAATGATTTTTGATTTTTGTTGTGTGCTCGGGCCTTCCTGGTCGTTGAGTTTGCTCAGGGCCATGCGCAGCGGAGGGCCAAAATCCGTTCCGGTTGAAGGAACTAAACTGCTGTTCATGGTTTCGATGAAGAGGTTGAGTGCATTTTGATCGTAGGTAAGCGGGCACTGCATGAATGCTTCTGATGAAAAGATGATGATACCCAGCCGATCGCTGCTGAAGGCTTCCACCACACGTTTCATTTCATATTTTACTTTCTCCAGCCGAGTGGGTTGAATATCAAATGCATCCATGGATTTAGATAAATCTACGCAGATCATAATGTCTTTGCCGATGGATTTGATTTCTCTTTTAGAGTCGCCATACGAAGGACCGAGAAAGGCAACAAGCAATAACCCGAAAAAGGCCGTGCGAATAACCAGTTTAAAAAAAACGGTATAAAAAGGTGTGTTCAGTGAGCGGCTAATGCGCACGATGCGGAATATGAACAGTCCGTAAAGCACTAAAAACAAAATCGCAAGAATAGTCAGGGTTAATCCCCATTCACGAAACCAAACCACAATAAAAATTTTTATTACAAAGGTAACCGTTAAATGTTAACGAAACATGAGTTTATAATGAAACCTTTGTACCAGAAGCTGTTACTAAAAATTATTTTTTGTAACTGATCTGGATTCCCGAATGGCTCTTTTTATCAATCGTGGTTTCAAAATCATTGTCGTGATTCACAAAATCAATATACGATTGGGGCACGTTGCCATCGAGCACATTGTGTGCGGTATAGCAGCCGCCTTTTTTAAGTTTGGGTTTTACGTCAATAAAATAATTTTTATACCAATCCTTATCGGCATCAGAAAAAACAAAATCGAAAGTGCCCGACAATTCTTTTACAATTTCATGTGCATTACCAAGTCGTGCATCGACAAATTGGATTAATCCTGCTTCGGTCAGGTTTTTGATGGCTTGTTCGTGTCGCTTTTTACTGAGTTCAACAGTAATTACTTTTCCACCGGTTTTGCTCATGGCCCAAGCCAGCCAGAGGGTGGAGTGCCCCGTGGAGGTGCCAATCTCCAGCGCAGAGGTATAGTTGTTTTTTACAATGATATCGTGCAGGGTTTGGCCGTCTACAAAGGGTACATTCAGGTCGTGCCATTCGCTGCGGTGCTCTTTTAGAAATTTTTCTACTTTCTTGTCTAACTCGGAAGATTGACTGAGCAAGTTGCTAAAAACCATCAGCAGACTTATTGATAAAAGTATTTTCATGTTCCTTGAGTTAAGACAGTAAAAATAAAAAGATCAAAGGAAAAATAATTCCAATCAGAGCCAGTTTCCACCCGCGGCTGCGGAAACTTAATTTTCCTTTTTCGATAAACATGCCGGTGATGGCGATGACCATCATACCAATTCCGAAAATATCGGAGTAGTAAATCCACCAGTTGCTGGTGTCTTGGTGAAGTTGGGTCATTTGCCCGAGCAGGGGCACGATAAAGTAGGACTCAATTTTTCCCTTGCCCGTGGCCAGGTCAACTTGCACATCGTGGCTTTCGTAAGAAATACGTAAGCGATTTTCATCCGCACTGAACCTTCTCAGGTTATCGTTAATTTGTTGCTGCCGGGCAAAACGATCAATCCATTGTGCATTAATGGAATCTTTACTGACTGGCGCTATTGAAATTTCTCTTTTTTCATAGGTATATTTTCGGGGATGCCAACTTTGGCGGTGGTTGAGAAATATCCCCGAAAGGGAGAAGGCAATGATTAATCCTACGTAAAAATAAGCGATATCGCGGTGGGTGTTGCGGGAGGTAAGTTTCATGTATTTGTTTTGGTTTTGGACTTTCTTTAGACAACTTTATAGGATGGTTTATTCCTTGAGGCCTAACCGGTAACCATAAAATTTTTCAAACATAGGGGAATAAAAATGAATCAGGCAATGTCTAAGAGGTGTGTCAAGTCAAATTCGTCAGGTCATGGCCATTGAATCCGACCAGGAATTGGTTCAAAATACCCTTACTGGCGATTTATCAGCCTTTAAAACGCTCGTAAACCGTCACGAGGGAAAGGTGGCCGGTGTGGTTCGTTCCATGCTGGGGCAAACGGCTGAAGCCGAAGATGTAGGGCAGGAAGTTTTTATTCGGTTTTATGAGTCACTGGGCAAATTCAGGGGAGATTCAGCCGTGTCAACTTATTTAACGAGGATAGCCATCAACCTGTCGCTGAATGAACTGAAAAGACGCAAACGCAGGTTTTCACTTTTTGCCAGCGATGATGAAGCCACACATGTAAAAGCAAAAGATGAAACACATGACCTGAATGAAATGCTGGACATGGAATTTAAACGACTGGAACCGGAGTTTCGCACGGTAGCCACCCTGAGGCTGGTAGAAGGTTACTCTACCGAAGAAACAGCCGAGATACTGAATTTACCGATGGGCACGGTGATGTCGCGCCTGGCGCGGGCACAAAAAAAATTGAAAGAAGGATTATCAAAATATTTAGAAACGTAAGTAGTATGGAAACGAAAAACGAAGATTTGTTTTTGCAGTCGCTCGATGGGTCAGTTACCCCCGAACAAAAAGAAATGCTTACCCATGAATTGGCGGGTGACTTTCATTTGCGAAAAAGCGCAGATCAGTTTTTACGCATCCGCGAAAAATTGAAGCGCAGCGAACCCGATTCATTCGGGCCGTTCTTTGCCGAGCGAATCATCAACAAAATCAAAAATTTGAAGCAGGAAGTAGATTATCAAATCTTTTTCTTCTTCAAAAAATACCAAGTGGCTGTCATTGGGGTAGTGGTGGCCTTGCTGGTACTGAATATTATTTTTTCTGATAACCTCAGCATCAGGTCGGTGCTAGGGTTTGAAGACCAGCCCAAAGAAGATACAGTAGCTATTAATTTATATCAGGATTTAATCAATTAATAAAATGACAGCAGAAAGGAGAAAAGCGTTGGTGATGATGAGCATCACGTTTCTTACAGGAGTTATTATTGGTGTGCTTGGCACTGGTTTTTTTGCCCGGCAACATTACCATGAGCGACCAGAAAGAAAAGATGGAGGAAGGTACCGGTCAGAACGCAGTTCTTTTCAAGAGCGCATTTACAGAGTGGTAGAAGCCGATTCAGCCCAGCGTTTGCTCATGAAGCCCATTATAGATGAAACCTCTGAAAAATTCAACAAACTTCAAGAAGAAGGCATGAAGTTGGTGCGCCCCATCTTTGATTCAATGGCTATCAAACTCAAGCCTATTTTAAAACCCGAACAGCAGGAAGAATTGCAAAAATACTTCCACCGGCACGACAAGACGCACGGGGGTGGTGAGAAAAGCAAAGAAAAAGAGTAGTTGCGTTACGTAAAGTAAGCGGCTGTTTGTTGCAGCCATACCTGTCAAAACTTTCAAGATTATCTCTCACAGAGAACGCCTTACCTGAATTTTCTGGTGCTGCTCTTGACCCTGCTTTGCTTGGTGTATGCAAGACAATACTTGAGGTAAGCGCTCAACTGGTTATGGGGTAAGGAAAAGTAGAGTTATTTTCGCGCCAGCGAAAAAAAATGGATTCATACCAGCAAACGCTCGACTACCTGTACCAAAGCCTGCCCATGTTTCAGCGGGTGGGAGCAGTGGCTTATAAAAAAGACTTGGTTAATACGCTTACGCTTTGCAAAACGCTGGGCAACCCCCATACAAAATTCAAAAGCATACACATAGCCGGAACAAACGGCAAAGGAAGTTCTTCGCACATGCTGGCAGCCATATTACAATCAGCCGGATATAAAACCGGTCTTTACACCTCACCTCACCTCAAGAATTTTACTGAGCGTATAAAAGTGAATGGCCACGAAATAACCCGACAGTTTGTGGTCGATTTTGTCAACCGTATTCAGTCTGATTTAGAAAAAATCAGTCCTTCGTTTTTTGAAACCACTGTGGCTATGGCATTTGATTATTTCGCGAACGAAAAAGTGGAGGTGGCCGTGATTGAAGTTGGCCTGGGCGGAAGGCTCGATTCTACCAATGTAATCACTCCTGAAATTTCGCTGATTACCAACATCAGTTGGGATCATGCCGACCTGCTGGGTGATACATTACCAAAAATTGCAGCTGAGAAAGCGGGAATTATCAAGCCGGGTGTGCCTGTGGTGATCAGCGAACGGCAGCCACCGGTACAATCGGTTTTTGAAAATAAAGCTAACGAAATGCACAGTGCCATCACTTTTGCATCCAATCATTACGACATCGCCTCACTTGGTCAGGGTAGATTTTCCGTGCAACATCAAAACAATCGAATGGAAGTTGAATTGGAACTGAAAGGAAGTTACCAGCAAAAAAATTTAGCCGGGGTACTGGCTGTAACAGATGAAATCAGGAAGCTGGGTTTTGAAATTTCTGAACAGAATATTACCGAAGGGTTGAAAAAAACAGTGACCCTTACCGGGCTGAAAGGGCGCTGGCAAAAGTTAGGTGAAAACCCATGGGTAGTGTGCGACACCGGGCATAATGAAGCGGGAATTCGCGAGGTGCTCAATCAAATTGCTCAACAGAAATTCAATCAATTGCACATCGTTTGGGGAATGGTAAAAGACAAAGATCCGGGCCGGATACTAAAATTGCTGCCTGCCAATGCCCGATATTATTTTTGTGAGGCAAAAATTCCGCGCGCTTTACCGGCCGATATGTTGAAGGAGAAAGCAGCCGGGTACGGATTGGTGGGGGAATCGGTGCAGGATGTGAATGAGGCAATAGCTCGTGCTCGGCAACGGGCTTCTTCAAAGGACTTGATTTTTATAGGAGGCAGCACGTTTGTGGTGGCTGAAATTGAAAACTTATGAAGAGCAAACTCAAACGATTTGAAATCAACGCTGGCCGCGAAAATGTGATTGAGCCGGGCAAAGAAATTTATTTTCAGGTAAAAGGAAAATGGAAAGAGTTATATTTTAAAAATACCAACGCCCTTACCGTTGAATTGGCTTGTGGTCGGGGAGAGTACTCAGTTGGCTTGGCCAGAAAATTCCCCAATCAGAATTTTGTTGGTGTTGACATCAAAGGCGACCGGCTGTGGAAAGGCAGCACATGGGCTTTTGAAGAAGGATTAAAAAACGTGGGGTTTCTCAGAACACAAATACTAACTATTGAAAGTTTTTTTGACGAGAGCGAAGTCGATGAAATTTGGCTCACGTTTCCTGATCCGCGCCCGCGCAAACGCGATATCAAGCGTAGGCTGACCAGCCCGCGTTTTTTAGATTTGTTTAAAAATATTTTGAAGCCGGAAGGATGGTTCCGTTTTAAGACCGACAACACAGGGCTGTTTGATTATACGTTGGAAGAACTAAACCAGCGCAGAGATATTCGTGAACTGAAATTTACGCACGACCTTTATCAATCCAGTTTGCAGGCCGAGTGTTTTGATATTAAAACCCGTTATGAAGAAATGTTCAGCGCAGAGGGGGAGAAGATCAAATACCTGCGGTTTAAGTTTGATAAAAACCAAATCCAAAAATAAAAAAGACTATTCTACTTCCAGTTGCTCTAAAATTTCAGCGAGAGGATATTCCTTCAGCCCCGGTTTTGATTCCGGGTTTCCGGCTAAACTTATTCCGGCTATGGGCAGCGCGAGCAGATGATTCAGTAAAATGCTATCGGTTTTGGTAACCAGCACTTCGAAATGGCTGGCTGATTCGCGCAGAATTGTTTCAGAATGGGTATCCAGTTGACTGACATTAAAATCGAGTGCTGTAATCCGATCTTTCCGTAACAATAAATTCTCTTTCTGCTTGGTCCACTCTTCCGGGGTTAGCCTGATAATATATTTTGTATTATCGGTTTGATTAAAAAAATCTTTGAGGCTTGTTTCAATAAAATCAACAGTGTATTTATTCCATGAGAAATTACTGTCATTAATGCTGATGCCGAACTGTGGGCCGGCTACCCACCCGGTTATCTCCTGGTATTTTTCCGGATCTACCGCACCGGCAGGAAACGAAAGATAATCCACACCCATACCGGCACAATAACGCGCTTCACTTAGGTTAGTAACGTTGCTGATTTTTACTTTTGTTTTGAGCATGACTCAATATTGAAAAGAAAAAAATAACTTTGAAAGTTGACTGATAATTTTTTTTAAATAGGAAGTGAAGAAGATAAGGAGAATTATATTATTTATTTGTGAGGCAGCCTGGGTACTGGGTTGTTCTAATCCCGATGTAGTGCCACTAAATCCGGAAAGTTATTTTCCGTTGCGGGTTGGCGATTATCGTGTATACCAGGTAACCACGACTAGTTATAACCAACTGACTTGCTCAAGTCACGCCAACGACACGACTAAGAATTTTTTTATAAAAACTTGGGTCACAGACTCGGCAAAAAATGCTGAGGGCGGATACACCTATGTTATTCAGCGATTGACAACAGCAGATACCACGCAGGCATGGCAAAACCTGGATACCTGGTCGGCACGAGTGTCGGCCAATCAGGCGGTGGTGTACGAAGAAAATATTCCTTACGTAAAAATTGTATTTCCGCTACGTGACAGTACTACATGGAATGCCAACCTATACAATAACCTGGCGGAAACGGATTACAAGCTCATCAACCACAATGTACCGTACACACTGGCCAATGGAAAGAAATTTTCCACCACCCTGTCGGTCAGGCAGAGCAACACACAAAACTTAGTCAATAAAGATGTGCGTACGGAGGTGTACGCTTCTTCGGTTGGATTAATTTACCGGTCATCTTCGGTAGTGGTTTACCTGACGGATGGAAATTGTTTTGGTACACAAACTCCCAAAACCGGGTTAGACTACCAACAGATATTGTTGAGGTATGGGCATCAGTAAATGGATATTATTTCTTTTTCCTTTATCGTTGAGTGCTCAACCCAACCGATATTTTGTTTCATTCAAGGATAAAGCAAACTCATCGTACTCAGCCGGCAGCCCGCTTCAATTTCTTTCACAAAAAAGTGTGGATCGAAGGGCGAGGGAAAATTTTGCAGTAACTTCCGAAGATTTTCCAGTCAATGCAGAGTATGTCAGCCAGGTGAAAGCAACAGGAGCGAAGACGTTTTATTCTTCGCGTTGGCTCAATGGCGTGTTGATTCAAACTGACCCGGCCACCGCATCTGCGGTAGGTAATCTTTCTTTTGTTTCTTCGGTTGAACTGGTGGCACCGGGTGCTAAGCTGCAGGGGGCAAGAATATCTATTAAAAAAAAAACTGAACAATCGGCAAGAACTGCTTCCAATCAAAACCTTCAGCAACTGCAAATGATTGGTCTGGATAAAATGCAGGCGCTTGGATACCATGGTGAAGGTATTGATGTAGCTGTTTTTGATGGCGGATTTGTGGGGGTCAATAGCCTGGCTGCCTTTCAAACTATCTTTACTGATGGACGGTTGAAAGAGACCTTCAACTTTGTGAAAAATATTCCCAATGTGTATTCGGATGATGATCATGGCGAAGAAGTGCTATCAGTGTTGGGGGGAAACAGTTTGGGGAATTATTTAGGCGGAGCCTACCTGGCTAATTTTTATCTCTATGAAACAGAAGATGTAACGAGCGAGTACCGTGTAGAAGAATACAACTGGCTTTTTGCGGCTGAGCGGGCCGACAGCATTGGCATGGATGTAATCAGTTCATCATTAGGTTATAGCACGTTTGATGACCCCTCGATGAATTACACCATGCAAGACCTGGACGGCAAGACAGCTGTGATTACCCGTGCAGCACGAGCAGCGGCTTTGCGCGGTATCATAGTGGTGAATGCAGCCGGCAATGTGTACGATAATGTATGGACAAAAATTCTTTTCCCTGCCGATGCACAAGGAATACTTTCCTGTGCCTCTGTTGATAGCAACGGGCTGTGGAGCAATTTCAGTTTGATAGGCCCAACAGCCGATGGAAGAATAAAGCCTGATGTGGCAGCTTTGGGCAGTGGTACCGCGGTGGTAAGTTCTTCGGGGTCAATTGTGGGACAGTTTGGTACCTCTTTTTCGACACCACTCATTGCCTCGTTGGCTATCGGTTTGCGTCAATCGTTGCCTCAGGCTTCGGCAGCCGAAATTTATTCGCGGGTGATTAACTCCTGCTCGCTGGCAACTCACCCCAACAATCAACTGGGATATGGTATTCCTAATTTCACCGTAGCCCATGACCTTACTTCTTTTGCCGACTATTTTGTAACCTACCCTAACCCGGTAACATTTGAGCAATTCAAGATTTTATTTAAAAATCCATCGGGGGCATTTAGTTTTACGTTATTCAATTCATCAGGGCAACTGGTGATGAGGGTAGATGATACGATGTCATGGCAAAACAACCCGTACGCAATTGATTTTTCGGCACTTTCGTCCGGAGTGTATTATGCCCGGATTGAAACGTCAGGTTTTTCCAATACGGTGCGCGTAGTCAGGATAAATTAATGTTTTGGCCGATTATTTTTTTGTTTGTTCTATGAATTATAACTTGAGTATATCTCACTCTTAATTTTATTGGTCGGAGGATTATTCCTAATTTTCGGGCTATTTTTATACCAGTAGGTCTTGCCATGCGAAAAACCCATGTATTTTTTTTGTTGGTTATCATCCTGACGTCCGCCTGCGTTACCAACCGGAAACACCTGTATTTTCAAAAAGATGACTTAAAAAAAAAGTACCCGATAGACACGACTAACCGGTCTTACCACCTGCATGATTTTGATTACCGGATTCAAACCAATGATATTTTATCGGTGCGTTACCAAAGTCTTACCCAAAAAGAATTTGATTTTTTAGGTCAGCAGAACCAACAATCAAGCTATATGGGGAACGTATATATTGGTGGAGCTCTGCTGATGGGAGAATTGGTAGATGAGCGGGGCGAAATACCCATGCCGGTAGTAGGAAAGGTGAAGGTGGCTGGATTGTCTGTTTTTCAGGTTCAGGATACTCTTCAAAAAATTGCTGACCGGTACCTGGATGCGCCCATTGTTAAAGTCAGGCTATTAAACTACCGGGTTACGGTGCTGGGTGAAGTTCTCAAAGAAGGATCCATTATGCTCAATAATAACCGGGTGAGTTTGCCTGAGGCGATCGGCCTTTCTGGAGGCTTAAATGATTTTGCTGACCGCTCAAATGTAAAAATTTTGCGACAGGTCAATTCAAAAGTTGAAGTGCATTATGTGAATCTATTGAGTGAAGATTTTCTCAACTCACCTTATTATTATGTTCATCAAAATGATGTGATTATTGTACCTCCCTTGCGGCAACGCCCGTATCGTTTGTACTTCGGTCAAAACCTGGCACTGGTGCTTTCGGCTGTTTCAATTTTGTTGTTGGTCATAACATTAAACAGAAAATAAGCATGCAACAGCCCGGAGAAGCAGCAAGCACTAACCCACTGGAAGGATCAAAGATTGATTACAAGCGCATCATTTCACGAGCGTTTCGTTACTGGTATTTAGTAGTCTTGTCGTTGCTTATTTCTCTTTCGTATGCTTTTTTTAAAAACCGGTATGCCGAGCGTATTTATCCGATAACGGCTTCTGTTATTATCGGTGAAAAAGAGGATGACAGTGGGGCTGCGCTTCTATACAAAAACTCGCTTATTGATCCTTATCGAAACTACCTGAACGAACCCTACATTCTTCGTTCGTACCCGTTAATTCAGGAAGTGGTTGAAGAGTTGAACTTTGAAGTGGCTTTTTTTAACGAAGGGAACATTAAAACTACCGAGACTTACCCGATGCCCATCAAAGTTAAACTGTTGGTGAAGAACGGTTCGTATGGAGTTTCGTTATTGTTTAAAGCGGTCGATGAAAATACCTATTCTATCAGTAAAAGAGAAGAGCCGATGGTTGAGAAAAAATTTTCGTTTAATGACAGTGTGGAGTTTCAGGGGCATCACTTCATCATATCCAAAACCGGGCAGTCTATTGGTGGTTTAAAAAACATGCCACTTATTTTAACCTTTCTTGATCCGCTAGAAGTTACCAGCTCTTACGTAAGCAGAGTAAATGCTGAGTGGGCTGAAGAGGGTGCAGGGGTATTGAATTTGTCCGTCAATGGCTCAAATCCAGAAAAAGAAATTGATTTTATGAACGGCCTGATTACCCGTTACCAGCGCTATGACCTGGATAAAAAGAATCAGGCAGCTGAGCGCACCATTCAATTTATAAAAAAACAATTGGCTGACATTTCTGACTCACTCAAAATTTTTGAAAATAAGCTCCAGCAGTTCAAGATCAACAACAGCGTGGACAAACTTGATGAAGAGTCAAAACGATTATTCGAAAAACTTGATAAACTGGATGAACAAAAAACAGAGCTGATCATCCGTTCAAATTATTTTGACTACCTCGAAAAATACATCAGCCATGGCAAAAATCTTGACTTGATTATTTTACCGGCATCGGTTGGGGTCGGAGATGCTGTGCTTTCGGGCATGATCTCTAAAATGATTGATCTTCAACTGGAGCTAAAGATGTATTTAGACAAAGGATTGATTGAAAACCCGCTGGTGAAGGGAGGTCTGAGCCGGTTAGATAAAATCAAAGCCAGTTTGCTGGAATCCGTAAGGTCGTTGCGGGTAACCGATAAATTTAAAAGAGATTTGCTGGCCAAACAGATCAGTGAACTGGAAAAAGAAGTTAATCAATTGCCCATTACTCAGCGGCAGTTTGTATCCATTCAGCGAAACTACTCTTTGTTGGAAGGACTCTATGTTTTTCTGATGCAAAAAATGTCAGAGGCGGGCATATCTAAAGCCTCCACTACTTCAAGCATTATCCGGGTGAATCCCCCGATGCAGGGAAGTGCCATTTCTCCAAACACAAGTCGTAATTATATGTTTGCCTGGCTGATCGGTCTGCTTATTCCGGTAGCAGGCTTTGTGATAGTCGAATTGCTCAATCAAAAAGTACAATCAAAAGAAGATGTTGAAAAACTGACATCCATTCCGTTCATTGGCGGGATTGGTCATCATGACACCAAAGATAATTTAGCAGTAGTACTTCACCCCAAGTCATCTATAGCCGAATCGTTCCGCGCTATCCGGTCAAATCTTAATTTCTTCACAAAGAATCAAAATAAAAAAATCTTTGCCGTGAGCAGTTCCATCAGTGGCGAAGGCAAAACGTTTTCTTCTATTAACCTGGCTTCGGCTTTTGCCATATCAGGCAGAAAGACGCTGATCATCGGTGCCGACATGCGCAAGCCTAAAATCTTTACCGACTTTAACCTGCACAACAGCAAGGGCCTGAGCGGCTACCTCAGCCAACTCGACTCATTTCAAGAGGTTATCCAGCATACCTCCATTGATAACCTGGATTTGATCAGCAGCGGCCCGGTGCCTCCTAATCCTTACGAGCTACTATTGACCAACCGACTAGAAATATTGCTGAAAGAAGCGTTGGAAATCTACGACTTCATCATCATTGACACACCTCCGTTAGCCATTGTTACCGATGCCTTTGAGTTGGCAAAGTATGCCGACCACACCGTTTTCGTTGTACGCCAAAACTATACCCCCAAAGCACTACTCAAAAATATTGATGATTATTATCGCTCAGGTAAATTGAAAAGCCTGAGCATTGTTCTAAACGATATTTATAAATCAGGTTATGGTTATGGTTACGGTTATGGTTATGGCTACGGCTATGGCTACGGTTATGGGGCATCCAAAGGGAAAAACGGGTACGGGTATTATTCATAAGAGATGATGCAGAAGATTTCTAAAATATATGTAGCAGGCCACCGGGGCATGGTAGGTTCGGCTATTCATCGGGCTCTGACTCAAGCCGGTTACGGCAATATGATTACCCGCCCTTCAGCAGAACTTGATCTCAGAAACCAGCAAGATGTTTTTTCATTTTTTGAAAAAGAAAAACCGGAATACGTTTTTCTGGCAGCTGCTAAAGTAGGAGGCATCCTGGCTAACAGTCAGTACAAAGCTGATTTCATTTATGATAACCTGATGATTGAAGCCAACGTGATCAAAGCCGCTCACGATTTTAAAGTAAAAAAACTAATGCTCCTGGGCTCATCGTGCATATACCCCAAGTTTGCCACGCAGCCCATCCAAGAAGAATCTCTTTTGACCGGTGCGCTGGAACCCACCAACGATGCGTATGCCGTAGCCAAAATTGCCGGAATAAAACTTTGCCAGTCTTTTCATCAGCAATACGGAGATAATTTTATCAGTGTGATGCCCTCCAATTTATACGGGTATGGTGATAATTACCACCCGGTAAACTCGCACGTAATGCCCGCGCTGATTCGCAGATTTCATGAAGCAAAAATTAAGGAATCCCCTGAGGTGATCATCTGGGGCAGCGGCAAACCGCTCAGAGAATTTTTATTTGCCGATGATCTGGCCGATGCCTGTTTGTTTTTGATGAACCAATATAATTCTCCTGAGATTATAAACATTGGCAGCGGCAGTGATGTTTCCATTCAAGAGTTGGCCATCCTTGTGGCCGATGTGGTGGGTTATACTGGCAAAATAAAAAATGATTTATCTAAACCCGATGGCACACCCCGCAAACTGATGGATGTTTCTAAACTGCATGCGCTGGGGTGGAAACATAAAGTTGAACTGAGAGAAGGAATTACCTTTAGCTACCGCGATTTTTTAACCCGATACGAAACAATTTCAAAATGAAAACAGCCTTAATTACAGGTATTACCGGACAAGACGGTGCATACTTAACCGAGTTTCTGCTTAGTAAAGGATATTTTGTGCATGGCATCAAACGCAGATCATCGTTGTTCAATACCGATCGCATTGATCACCTCTATCAAGATCCGCACGAAAAAAATTTAAAACTGAAACTGCATTATGGCGACTTGACGGATTCAACCAATTTGATCCGTATCATTCAAGAGACTCAACCCGATGAGATCTACAACTTAGCTGCTATGAGTCATGTGAAAGTAAGCTTTGATACACCCGAATATACCGCCAATGCCGATGGTATCGGAACCTTGCGCATACTGGAGGCCGTAAAAATGCTCGGCTTGGGCAAGAAGACAAAAATCTATCAGGCCTCTACTTCTGAATTGTATGGATTGGTGCAGGCGGTTCCGCAAAATGAAAAAACTCCTTTCTATCCACGTTCTCCTTATGCCGTGGCCAAGCTATACGCTTACTGGATCACTGTGAACTACCGCGAGGCTTACGGACTTTTTGCTTCCAATGGAATTTTATTCAACCACGAATCACCCCTGCGAGGCGAAACCTTTGTTACGCGCAAGATCACCCGCGCAGTGGCCAAGATCGCCTTGGGTCTGGATAAAAAATTATTTATAGGCAACCTCGATGCCCGCAGAGACTGGGGGCATGCCAAAGATTTTGTGGAAGCCATGTGGCTGATTCTTCAGCAGCCTGAACCCGATGATTTTGTCATTGCCACAGGCAAAACAACGTATGTGCGCGATTTTATTAGACTTGCGTTTGCCGAAGTGGGGTTCACCCTCCGATTTGAAGGAAAAGGTAGCGATGAAGTAGGAATTCTTGAGTCGGTAGATCAGGATACGTATCCTCACGTAAACCCCACAGTAAAACCGGGCGACACACTGGTGGCTATCGACAAATCCTATTTCCGGCCAACCGAAGTTGATTTGCTCATTGGTGATGCTACCAAGGCCAGAACGAAATTAAACTGGCAGCCCAAGTATGACCTCAATAAGCTGGTGCACGAAATGGTGCAGTCCGATGTAAAACTTTTTCAGCGTGACATTGACTTGTTGAATAAAGGACACAAAATCGTCAGAGCAGCCGAATAACTCCATTTTCATGTGCAGACTTGCAGGAATTGCCGAACATCCTTCACCCATGAGGAAAGAAGCCATTCATGCTATGCTCACGTTACTGGCCCATGGCGGCCCGGATGATGAAGGTGTTTTTGAAGACGACTGCATAGCGCTTGGTCACCGCAGGCTCTCCATCATCGATTTATCGCCAGCAGGCCATCAACCAATGGTTTCATCTGATGGAAACCTGGTTATCACCTTCAACGGTGAAATCTACAATTACCAAACCCTGCGAAAAGAACTTGAGTCATCCGGAAAAAAATTTATTTCCCAAACCGACACCGAAGTTATTCTGCAAGCGTATCTTGAGTGGGGCACCAGATGCTTCGACCGTTTCGAAGGAATTTTTGCGTTGGCCCTATACGACCGGAGGCAAGCTAAACTGCTTTTAGTGAGAGATCACGTGGGCGTAAAGCCATTGTATTATTCGTTGCGCAACAACCGACTTGTTTTTTCTTCCGAAGTGCGTGCCTTCAAGGCCGTTGATCACGCGTGGCCTGAAAACAAAAACTGGCGCGTACTCTTTCTCGCATTTGGATCACTGCCCCAACCGGCCACCACTTTGCAGGAAGTGTATGAGATGGAACCCGGCTCGTGGCTGGAAGTCAACCTCAAAAATCTTTCTGTGGTTCATCACCGCTATCACTCATTTGCCCAAAACAATTTCCCAACTGAAAAAGGAAGTGAACTGGAAATAATCAAAACAGGAGTGATCGAAGCAGTGAAAAAAAACTTGATTGCCGATGCGCCACTGGGTGTTTTTTTGAGCGGTGGTATTGACTCCAGCCTGCTTACACTTTTGGCCGACCAGTTTAAGGATGAAGTAAAAAGTATTTCCATCAATTTTGATGATGCTCAATACGATGAGCAACAGTATCAAAAAATGGTCTTGCAACGCACCAAAAATGTGAATCACTTGGCGCACCGGGTTACTTCGCACATGTTTTGGGATTCGCTGCCCGACATCTGGCAGGCCATGGATCAGCCTTCGAACGATGGGGTAAACCTGTACTTCGTTTCGCAGTTGGCGCACCGTGATGGACTGAAGGCAGTATTATCGGGCCTGGGTGCTGATGAAGTTTTTGGTGGCTATGTTTCCTTTGAGCGGATTAAGGCAGTGAAATACCTGCGTTCTATTTTGCCTTTCAAAAAATCAATGGCCAATGTACTCAGTTTGTACAACGAATCGTTCAAGCGGTTAGTCTTTTTGGATATTGAAGGGCCGATTGGCGACTATCTTTTTTTGCGAGGCATCCACACACCCGATGTGATTGCCTCACTACTCGATGCTGAAGAAAAACAAGTGACGTCCATTTTACGCGAAGTACCTTTTGATAGTCCGGATAATATCAGTGACAAGGAATACGTTTCCATGCTGGAGTTAAAAATCTACATGACCAACCAGTTGCTGAAAGACACGGATGTAATGGGTATGTGGCACGGCCTGGAGGTGCGTGTACCATTTCTCGACATTGAACTGCTGCGTAAATTCTATTCCATTCCTGTTGAAAAAAGATACCCGCACCCCGGCACTAAACAATTGCTAACCAATGCGCTGCCCGGCATCCTGCCCGATGAAATTGTTACCCGGCCTAAGAAGGGATTTACTTTTCCATTATCGGTCTGGATGAAAGAAGATATCGCGCGGCTGAAGAGCCAGGTCAGAATGAACAACCCGAGTCAAACCATACTGAATAATTTTATGCGGGGCAAAATCCATTGGAGCAAATGCTGGAGTTTAGCTGTGCTGAACCAGTTTCGTTGATTACCTTTGCCGCGATAAAAAATGAAATCAGACAGAATTATTATTGAGGCCGGACGCACAGAAAAAAATTACTGGCGCGATCTTTGGCATTTTCGCGAACTATTTTACATCCTATCGTGGCGCGATATAAAAGTGCGCTACAAACAAACCGTGATTGGCGCTGCGTGGAGTATTGTAAGGCCATTGCTCACCACTATAATTTTTACCATTGTTTTTAGCAGAGTGGCTAAGTTGGGGTCCCCACCGGGTGTTCCGTATGCCATCATGGTTTTTTGTGGTATGTTGCCATGGCAGTTTTTTGCTAATGCGATGTCAGAAGCAAGCAATAGTTTGATAGGAAATGCCAATTTAGTTTCAAAGGTTTATTTCCCACGGATGATTATTCCAGCAAGTTCTATCATCACAAGTTTGGTTGATTTTGGAATTTCGTTTTTACTTTTACTATGTATGATGGTGTTCTACCAATACGTACCTGATGTGAAAATTTTCCTTCTTCCACTTTTTGTAGTGATGGCATTTCTTGCCGCTTTTGGCGTGGGGGTGTACCTTACGGCATTGAATGTTAGGTATAGAGACTTTCGCTATATCATTCCTTTCATTGTTCAGTTTGGAATGTATGTAACCCCAGTAGGTTTTAGTAGCGATGTAGTGCCCGCCAAGTGGCGATTGGTGTACTCGCTCAATCCAATGGTGGGTGTGGTTGATGGCTTTCGTTGGTGTATCATTGGTCAGCCCATTTATATACCTGGATTTTTAATTTCTATAGCCGTTATAGTGGTATTTCTATACTTAGGGATAAGTTATTTTAGAAAGACAGAAAAAAGTTTTGCCGATAACATTTGATTTATGCCTGATTCACATATAAAAGTTGAAAATTTATCAAAGAAGTTCATCATTAGGCATGAACAACGTGAGCGTTACACTTCGTTACGTGATGTGGTGACAAATAATGTGAAATCTATTTTTTCAAAGAAAGATAAAGTAACAACTACGCAAGAAGAGTTTTGGGCTTTAAAGGATATTAACTTCGAGATTAAACAAGGAGACCGTGTTGGAATTATCGGGCGCAATGGCGCTGGGAAAAGCACTTTGTTGAAAGTACTCAGCCGCATTGTAGAGCCATCAACAGGCCGGGTAGAACTCAACGGCCGTGTGTCTTCATTGTTGGAAGTGGGAACAGGTTTTCACCCGGAACTGACAGGAAGAGAAAATATTTTTCTAAACGGAGCCATACTTGGCATGAGTCGAGCCGAAATCAGAAGCAAGTTTGATGAGATTGTTGCCTTT
>JAFEAL010000005.1:0-418703 GCA_018266435.1 Bacteroidota bacterium
CAACAAGTATTCAGCTATGATAGCCTCTTGTTCTTGAATGGTTTTATCTGATTTTTTCATCTTGTTTACACTTTAGAAAGTGTAAACCTATTTCAGGACGAGACAGTCTTTTGGGTTAAATTGTCATACGGACTTGTCTGCCCATTGTTCTGCAAGACTCTAATTATCCTTATTCTGTTATATCGTTGCAAAAAAATTGGATAAATATTTATGTACAAATTAAGAATGGGAAGGAAAATCCAATCAAAAGTTGTCAGTTTCCTGTCAAGCATAACTGTTAATAGAACAAATATTATCGCTCCAATTATATGCCTCCATTCGTAATTCCTTGTTTTTCTTTCATATTTATATAACTCTTCTAATTTGTCAGAATTACTAATCTTGATTTGAGTTATATTTCTTTTTTTTCTAATAATATCTCCTGTTGTAGGTAAATACTTCTTGTAAGTTTTGATACCAACCCACTCATAAATTGTTTTGCCCCCATAAAATTCAAATGTTTTCGGTTTAAAATAGCGTAATATTTGTTGTCTAATTGTCATTGTAATGTCGTGTTGTACGCTTACTGCTAACGTTTTGGGGCTTGGCGAAGGTGGCGATTACGGAGCACAAAACTGTCTACCAGCACTACACTTGATACGAAGCACAAATGTTCAATGAACCACTGAACCGCCACTTTCGCTTCACAGCACTTTTTTTGAAATCAATTCCTTCTCCGTCAATTAGTCCCTTTTGAATAGTTCATAAAGCTGGTCGAGCGGTACTTTCCATTCGTGATGGAAATTGAGTCGGTTACCCTTTAACATGTCGTTTGAATACACTGTCCTGAAGTAAGTAATTTTACTTTTGTCGTCACGATAACCGTAAGCTTGTCCTTCTTTAAATTGAAATTCTATTTCATCTATTCCTTCAGAGATATTGTCTGTCACGCGAACAGGGCCTAATGTGTCTGCAAACATAAGTCCCTCGGAGCCAATTTGAAATGTTGGTTTTTCAACTTTCATTATTCTTTCTGCATATCTCTCGCAAAAATGGGCAGTATGAATTTTTACCCATTTGTCCCAGCCTCTCTTAGCAATACCGTTTGTTGGAATTCCTCCATTCGATGTGTCCAGTACAATTAAAATCAACCCTTTAGTAGTTCTGTGGGTCATGGCTACGCTAACGATAGGACTGTCTAGATTCGGTACTTTTTGGCAATAAAAATTGAGTTTTGCTCCCCTGAATTCCTCATAAGTCTTTATCCACTTGTATTCACTTATTTTGGCTCTTGAAATCTTTTTCATTGTATTATCAATTGAGCCTTTTGATTTAGGAAAAGCTATTTCAAATGATTGTCGAAAGAGGTCAGAAATTTCACTCAATGTCAAAGTCTCAACTGCAATTCTCCCGGTCATGTCGATGCCTCCTTTTTCTTTGTTCAAGTCATTCCAAAATTATTCTTTTGTGTTGTCTCTTATATGAGTCCATGTCGTTATTACACGTCTGATAGTCTCTTGCATCAACGATTCCTACAACTATATTACTTGAAATAATAACCCAAACCGCACCATAATTCATACTGCCACATTGCTCTGCCCTTGGCTTGCCACATACTCTTACAACTTCTTCTGGTGTCATTCCTATGCGCACATTTGCTATAGCCTTATTACTGGCATCTTTCATTACCTTTTCGATTTCTTCAATTTCAGATAAAATATGCTTCTCCTGAGCTTGGTAAGAAGTCAATTGTCTTTTTGATTCAATTAATTGTTGATTCAGAGTATTCAGTGAGGTCTGTGTTGAATCAATTTTCTTTTGTTGAGCAGACAACTGACCCCTAAGCACACGAAGCTCATTATTCTTTAACATGAGTTCGTTATTTGAATTTTTTAATAGAATCTTTAGACTGTCAACCGCTTTACTGCTTTTTCTTACAGAAAGAGTTTGGTTAATTCTTCTTAGCACTTCTTCTGGGTCAGCTATTATTTCTGCTTTGATGTAATATTCATAGCCATCCCAGCGTTCTTCAATTATTTTCGTCTCAGTTGTTCCAGCGCTTAAAGTTTTGATTTCATTGGTAAAGAAGTCTTTAGTTATTGCACCATTTTCGTCTTTTACCAAGTGGTTTACATAACTTTCAACATAGATTCCTAACTCTTCAATTAAAAGCGTTTTCACTTCAATTAATGCTTTTTGTCGAGAAGTAATTTTACTGTCGGTCTCACTTGCCTTGTAAATATATTCTCGGATGAAGGTCTTTTTTTGTGCTGTTATATCATGAATAATTAATTGTACTAGTATAAAACAAACTAAGTATTTCAATGAATTTCTTGATTTCATATAATAATCCATTCTTGATGTTAATAAATTGTCCGGGGCCTATTACTGCTAACGGTTTGGGTATTGCCGAAGGCGGGGATTTTTAGCACTGAAGTTCAATCGAAGAACTGCACTTGAACTTACCACAAAACTGTCATACGAAGCACTGAACCCGCCATTACGCCAAACCGCTGTTATAAGCGGTTTTTCTTTCGTGTTGTTGGTTTCTTGTCTGTCAATGCAGCCTTAACATCTTTGTCAATTGTCCGCAATTTAGCTTCGCAAAAGTCAATAAGTTCTTTTGCTTGCTTCACTTTGTCGGCAAGATTGTCGAGCTGAATTTTATCATCTTCAATTTGGTCAACAAGTTTTGAAAGGTCGTTGTATGCCTTGTTATATGTCAAGTTCATTTTTTGATTTTTTTGTTACTGTGCTATGAATAAGTTCATTTTTTAAAATGGTTTTTATTTCAGTATTTACTTTTATGTCTTTTGGATTTATAATGATTTGGTCATTGCTTGTGATAATTGCATAACCTTTGTTTAGAATTGTTGTCGGGCTATAAGCCTTAACAGTTCGTTTCATTTGAAGCAAATTGTCTTTTGCCTCATCTATCAAACTTTCTGCTGTTTCAAAAAAACGTTCTTTGAAATCCATTATTTCACTTTCAAAGTTGTAATTGTGTTCAACGATGTTTGTCGCAACTTTGGTTGGTGTCTTATGTTGTCGAGCCATAAGGTCAACAATACTTGTGTTTCTATCGTGTCCGATGCCAGTTAAAATTGGCAAAGGAAAGGAAGCAACATATTTTGATAGTTCGTAATCATCAAATGGTTTGAAATCTGTTTGCGAACCTCCACCACGAACAATTGCGACAATATCAAAATTTTCTTTTTCTGCTTCAATCATTTTTAATTTTTGAATTAGCAATTTACTTGAATTGTCACCTTGAATTTGGGTTAGAAATTCAGAAACTGAAAAGGCGTAGCCATATTGATTGTTTTCGATTTCTTGTTTAAAATCTCTTTGACCGTCTGAATTTGGTGCAGTTACTAAAGCAATTCTTTGCAGAACAATTGGTAATTCAATTGATTTGTTACTTGTAAAATATTGTCCATCAATAAGACGAATTAATTTCGGATTTTCTTTTACAAGTCGGTCAAGTGTTTGTTGTTTTTCAAGTTCTAATTTACCTAATGAATACGTATGGTCAATTTCCAATACTTCTAAATCAATTCCATATCGCTTATGAAAGCGAACTCTTACGTTGCAAGTTATTTCCAGTCCGCTGGCAAATGTTTGTCCTGATAGTTTCTCAAATTTTTCAACATTGTGAAAGGTGTTAGCCCAAAAAACGCCTTTAATTTCAGCAGTAATTAAATGTCCTTCCTTTTCAATGAATTTTAAAAAGCACCAACGCTTGTCTGTTTGTTTTTTTACATCGGTTATTTCTGCGGTTATCCAAAAAGTTTCACCGGCAAATCTGTTTTGAATTGCATCGTCTATTTCGTTTACGAGTTCTGATAGTCTTAATCTCTTTGCCATTATTTTAGATAAATGTGTTCAACTACCGATGCCATTGATTTAACGTCATCTTCGTTATAGTCGCAAAGTTTTTCATAGCCTCGAAATTTCTTTAAGTCATTTGCGTATTGAGAATAGAGCATTGCAACTTGCTGTCCGTCCATATTTGGGTGCTTGAAATTATAACCATAATATTCTCCTAAGTCACCGAGTGTATATGCTTTGATTGGAAATGCTAATGAAGCCTTAATGTCAAGTAATATATCGTCAAATACTAAATGGCTATGTTTTAAATTTTCTTCGTCAAATCTTTTTCTTAAAACTCTCTCGTCAAAATGAGAACCAGAATAAGAAATGACAGGCTCGTTTGGATGGTCAGATAAAATTTCCAAACATTGTTTAATTATTTTGGGTTCATCTTTTGGCTTGTCCGCTACCAATTGGATGAATTCATTTGTCTTTGAGATGTAAATACCAATCATCCAAACAGTTCTTTGAAAAAGGTCGGTTTCGATGTCCAAGTAAATAGGATTTGTTGAAATATTTTTCGGAGATTTTATTTTGATTACTCTGTTCTGGTAAACGGCAAGCCCTCTTAAATAAAAAGGTAGTCCGCCTTTTTCTGTCCAACCCAATATTTGCGAAATCTTGGAAACTCCAGCGTTTGCAAAGTCTTCAACAGTTTTAATTCCTGCTGAATGAAATTTTAAAAAGGTATTACCTCCGATACCATTAATTTCTGATACACTCGATTTGTTGGGTTTCACTTTGGTCGGGTGTTCGTTTGGTGCAGTAAATTGGTGTGGGATTAAAGTGACTTTCTCGAATGTCTTTTTAATAATTGTTGGAGTGTCGGCAACTACTACTTTTTTTATTTTAACTGTCGCTTTGGGAGTAGCTTTTTTTATAACCTTTTTTGCCGGCTTGGCTTTTTCCGTCTTAGGTGCAGTTTTCTTAACCGCTTTTTTCGCAGTCAGTTTGCCAACCTTTTTTTTAGTGGTCGCTTTGGTCGTTTTCTTTGCTGTCTGTTTCGGCATTAGTCGTCTTTTTAAAATCGCTTATAACAATTAAATACTCGCATTACCATTATTTCCATCAAGGCGTATTCACTTCATGAAACCCGCTGGTGTCATTATCAGTCCAACTCATTGGGTAATTTTTATCGAGATAAGGCAGGGCTTCTTCGGTGAGGTGCAGCGGCTTAAACGTATCGATCATCACGGCAAGCTCGTGTGTTTCTTTGGCGCCAATACTTTTTTCTACCGTACCGGGATGTGGGCCGTGTGGCAAGCCGCCCGGATGAAGTGTGAACGATCCGCGCTCAATACCTCTGCGGCTCATAAAATTTCCTTCGGCATAATACAACACTTCATCGCTGTCGATGTTGCTGTGGTTATACGGTGCCGGTATAGCTTGCGGATGGTAATCAAACAACCGCGGCACAAACGAGCAGATTACGAAGTTGTGTGCCTGAAAGGTTTGATGCACGGGAGGTGGCTGATGAATTCTTCCCGTGATCGGCTCAAAATCATGTATTGAAAAAGCATACGGCCACAAAAACCCGTCCCACCCGATGAGGTCAAGCGGAGAGTGTTCATAAACATAATGGTGCAACGAGCCCTGCTTTTTTATTTTAATGAGGTATTCTCCTTTTTTGGTTTCAGTAATCAATTCATGCGGTGGCCGGATGTCGCGCTCGCAGTAAGGCGAATGCTCGAGCAACTGACCAAGCTGATTGCGATAGCGTTTCACCGTTTCGATGGGCGATGCCGATTCGATTATTAATAATCGAAGAGGTCCTGCTTCAAAGTCCAATTTATAAATCACAGTGCGCGGAATCACTACATAGTCGCCCTGCCTGATTTCCAGTTTTCCGAATTGTGAAGTGAGTGTGCCTTTGCCATCGTGAATAAAAATCACTTCATCGCCTTCGGCATTTTTATAGAAATAATCCATCGAGCGTTTTTGGGGGGCACAGATAGAAAGGGCGCAGTCGTTATTGACCAGCAATGTTTTTCTGGCACTCAGAAAGTCTTCACCGGTTTCACCCACTTTTGAGGTGTTGAGGTGGGTTTGCAACAGTTTGTACTCAGCCACTGTTTTCACCGAAATTTTTTCAACCGTTTTTACTTCTTTGATACGCGTGGGCGAAAAAACGTGGTAGAGGTTAGAGTAGATACCGGAAAACCCCTCTGAACTCACTAATTCTTCTTTGTACAAACTTCCATCAGGCTGACGGAATTGGGTGTGGCGTTTGGGCGGAATGTTGCCCAGGCGGTGGTAGTACATATCATTTAATTTTTAATGACAACATCAGGCCCTAAAGATAATTTTTAAAGTAATGAAATCCTTACGTTGTTGGTTTTAACGGGCTTTTCATTTTATCCGAATAATCAAATACACTAAATTGCGCGCCTCTAAAATTCATGGAAAATCAAGGAACCATTCAACGGCATGGACAATTAATAGACGCTTTGCCGGCCGTTACTTTTGAATATTGTTTTTTTGCCGATGGCAGGCGTGATTTTGTGTACATCAGCCCACGCTGCGAAATGATGTTTGGGCATACTCCGTCAGAAATTTTGAGTGGCGTGTTGTCAATGAAATCATTTATTCACGAAGATGATTGGCTTACCTTCAGAGAGGGTATTATCAAAAAATCAACACACCCGCTTGACAAAAAAGACTGGCGATGGGAAGGCCGGGTAAAAACAGCTAAAGGATTCATTTGGATTGAAGCCATTGCATCAAGTAAAATTTTGCCCGATGGGGCTGTAGCCTGGGCAGGTATCATTCACGACATCAGCGACCGTAAAGCAACGGAGCAGAAAAGGTATGAAATGGAGCAACGCCTTGAGCTGGCCATGAAAGGTGCCAACTTGGGTTTGTGGGATTATAACTACCAAACTAACGATACGATAATTAATAAGAGATGGGCTGAAATACTCGGGTATGATCTTGACGAACTGATCAAAATTAATAAGGTATATGAAGACTATATTCATCCGGAAGACCGGAGCGAATACCAGAAAACCATGCGTGAGCACCGAGACTCTCGCGCAGATTCATTTATCTGCGAGTACCGCTTTAAAGCCAAAGACGGATCGTGGCGCTGGGTTTTAGAGAAAGGACAAATTGTAGAATGGGACGAGCAAGGAAACCCGATACGTTCTGTCGGAATCATACAAGATTTTGAAGAACATAAAGCAAAAGAAAAAGCCATTCGCGATAGCGAGCAACGTTACCGCCAGTTGGTAGATCATTTACCTTTGGGGGTGAGTATCATACAAGATGAAACGATACAATACATCAACCCGGCAGGAGTAAAAATTTTGGCTACCCATTCGAGTCAAATCATTGGCAAACATTATTTGGATTTTTCTCCCCAAGAGGGTAAACAGAAATCGCTCGACCGGGTCACCCGCGCGATGAGAGGTGAGGAGGTAGTTGATGTACAACAAAAATTTTTGACAGTAGATGAAAAAGAAGTTGATGTAGAAGTATTCAGCGGCCCTTTTGTTTTCAATAACCGCCCGGCCATTCAATCCATCTTCCGCGATATAACCGAACAAAAACAGGCTGAAATTGCCAGGCGAAAATCAGAAACATATTTTTCGCAATTATTCCACGTCTCACCGTTAGCCATTGCTATCCTCGATGTACACGGAAAAGTTCAAGAGGTAAACGAAGGCTTTGAGTCAATGTTTGGATACAATACTCAAGAATTGATTGGAAAAGCACTCAATGAATTTATTGTGCCTGGTAATTTGGAAACCGAGGGCAATGATCTGAACACACTGATCTCATCGCGCCAGGTGGTGCGCATAGAAACTAACCGGCTGCACCGAAACGGCTCATCCTTGTCAGTGATCATATACGGCATGCCTATTTTGGTAGACGAAAAACCCATTGGCATCTTTGGTGTGTACGTGGATATTACCGAACAAAAGAGAATTGAAGAAGAACTAAAAACACGCAATGCCGAGTTAGATAATTTTGTGTACAAAGTTTCGCACGACTTGCGAGCTCCGCTTTCTTCGGTACGCGGATTGGTTAACCTGGCCAAACTTCCCGGCAACACCGATGACCCGGCTGAGTACCTGAACCTGATTGGTCAAAAGGTAGGCCAGCTAGATCATTTTATCACCGATGTGTTGAGTCACTCAAAAAACCTGAAACTTGACCTGCGCATTAAGCCGATTGATTTTAAAGTATTGATCGACCAAACGTTTACTGATTTGAATTATTTAAAAGGTGCAGACGAAATTCTCAGAAGTTTAACAATTGAAGGAACCACTTTTCAAAGCGACCGCTGGCGAATTGGAGAAATATTTCGCAACCTTATTTCCAACGCCATCAAGTACAGAAACTTTCAGCGGCAAGATCCGGAGATCGTTATTCAAATTAAAACAACCGAAAAACGTTCGTTCATCAAATTTGCAGATAACGGCATAGGCATCAGTGCCGAAAATCAAGAAAAAATTTTTCAAATGTTTTACCGAGCCAGCGAACAATCTGACGGCTCAGGGTTAGGATTATACATTGTAAAAAATGCCGTTGATAAATTGAGAGGCCGCCTCGAAGTTAAGAGTACGCTGGGCGAAGGCACCACGTTTTTTATTGAGTTACCTAATTTGCCTTTATAAATAAATGATACAACTGGTTGAAGTTCTGACTGACCAAGATAAAGCCGGGTTTCTATACTTGCCGGTTACACTCTATCGTGACTTTCCAAACTGGATACGCCCGTTAGATAAAGACATTGAAGGTGTTTTTGACCAGGTGAAAAATAAATCATTTCGCACGGGCGAATGTATCCGGTGGATTGCTAAAAATGATTTGGGTGAGGTCATTGGCCGGGTAGCGGCCTTCTACGATAAGAAACATGCCACCAAAGGAAACGAACAACCCACGGGCGGATTGGGTTTGTTTGAGTGTATTAACGACCGCAGTGTAGCGTTTGCCTTATTTGATCAATGCAAGAAGTGGCTGCAGGAAAAGGGAATGGAGGCCATGGATGGCCCGATTAATTTTGGCAACCGCGACCGATGGTGGGGCTTGCTCGTTAAAGGATATGAGTTAGAGCCTAACTACCAGTGCAACTACAACCCGCCTTACTATCAAGATTTTTTTGAGGCCTATGGTTTTCAGGTATATTTCTATCAACTCACATTTGGAAGAAAAATTCAGGGTGAATTGGCAGAGCGGATGTATAAAAAAGCAAACTTAACAGCACAAGACAATAAGTACCGTTTCGATTACCTGAGAAAAAAAGACTGGCACACACTGGCTGACAAAATCAGAACAGTGTATAACCAGGCGTGGGCTAACCGCGGGGAAATTCCTGAACTGACAGACGTACAAGCCAAAGCCATTGTCAAGCAGATGAAACCAATTATGGATGAAGCGCTGATCTGGTTTGGTTATTACAACAATGAACCGATTGCTTTTTTGCTTGCATTGCCTGAAGTCAACCAGATTTTTAAACGACTCAAGGGTAAGTTGGGCTTGATTGGTAAGCTAAAATTTTTGTGGTTCACCCTTTTGAAATCGAGCAAAAAGGCGTTTGGAGTTTTGTTTGGAGTAGTACCTGCGCACCAAGGCAAAGGCGTGGACGGAGCCATCATTGAAAGTTTCCAGCAATTTCTGTTACAACACCGCAAACAGTATCTTGACTTTGAACTAAATTGGATTGCTGATTTTAATGTGCGAATGATTCGCGTGTGTGAACAAATTAACTCGGTAGAGGTAAAACGCCACGCAACCTACCGCAAGTTGTTTGATGAAACGAAACCGTTTAAAAGGTTTCCCATCAAGCACTAAGTTCCTTGTATAGTTTGCTCGGTAATGTAGTCTACCACACTCTGTAAATTTTTAGTGTTTGCATAGACCGCTAACTGGCGGTCAGCACCAGAGCCTTGTTCGAGAATTTGGTTTACGTAATTAATTGCGTGCCGGCTCCCCAGTTCATCCACTACATCGTCAACAAAATCGAGCAACTCATGGATGAGCGCACGCGCATCCACTTCTTCTTGTTTGCCAAAGTCGATGAGTTTACCATCTAATCCATAGCGCGAGGCGCGCCATTTGTTTTCGTTAATCAGCGCACGGCTGTAGTTCATGAAGCTCATGTTTTGCAGCCGGAGTTTATACAATTTGGCTACCAGCGCCTGAAAGACTGCAGCAATGGCAATGGTTTCGTTTACTAGCAGGGGCACATCGCAAATACGAAATTCAATGGTATCAAAAAAAGGATGCACACGCACATCCCACCAGATTTTTTTGGCATTGTCAATGCAGCGAGTTTGAATCAGCAGATTGATGTAGTTTTTAAAATCATCCCAACTGGTGTAACTGTCGGGTATGCCGGTGCGAGGAAATTTATCGAATACTTTGGTGCGAAAAGATTTGAAACCGGTATTTCGTCCTTCCCAAAAGGGAGAGTTGGTGGAGAGTGCAAACACGTGAGGCAAAAAATACCGAACAGTGTTCATGATGTGGATGGCCATGTTTTTGTCAGCAATGCCTACATGCACATGCAACCCAAAGATCAGGTTTGAGCGGGCTGCTTCCTGCATTTCGTTTACAATCTCATCGTAGCGCGGGTTGGGTGTGATGAGTTGGGTGCTCCAATGCGAAAACGGGTGAGTACCAGCTGCACCGATTTTTAAATTCAGTGTTCCTGCCACCTCGCCAACGAACTTGCGCAGGCGGGAAATATCCTGGTGCGCTTCTTCTACATTTTGGCATATCCCCGTGCCCACCTCCACTACAGCCTGGTGCATCTCTGCTTTTACATGATCACCTAAAACTTTTGAAGCGATCTCTACAATTTTCTGATCATGGGATTTCAATTCTCGTGTTGTCGGATCAACCACCATGTATTCTTCTTCAACTCCGAGGGTAAATTTTTCCATCGTAATTGTTCAGCTAGTTTGAATTAGGTCAAAGACTCTGAAACTAAAGCGTTATTCTTTAGTTTTTGTTGTTTTTTTAGCTGCAGATTTTGTTTTGGCAGCAACGGAATTTTGCACAAACGTTCCCCAGGTCAGGTTATCTTGCTCAGGTTGGTGTGCTTTGGCCCGCTCAATGGCCAACTTGGAGGCATGCTCTACCACCCAGTCAAAATTTTCTTGCCCTACCGATTTTACATCGGCATCGGGTGCAGGGTTGCAAAAATCTATCGCATACGGAACGCCATCACGCACGGCCATTTCTACGGTGTTAAAATCATACCCCAGGGCATTGCATAAATCCAGCACGTAATCGTGTACTTTTTTTACCAGCTTGGCTTGAGCCGGGCCTCCATTAACTACATAACGCAAGTGGTGCGGGTTGCGCGGCTCGTACTGCATCACGCGAACATATTTGCCGCCCAGGCAATAACACCGGAAGTATTCGGTGAAAATAATTTCTTCTTGCAGCATCATGACCAACTGCCCTGTCTCTTTGTATGCGCTGAAAAAATCATCCATGCTGTTGAGTTTATACACGCTTTTCCAGCCACCGCCTGCGTGGGGTTTCATATAAGCAGGCCACCCGATGTATTCAAATATTTTTTCCCAACTCAATGGAAATTTTAAGTTGCTGAATGACGAATCGTGCGTGTCGGTGGGGCGTTCGTGTGAGGGAAGGATGACGGTTTTAGGAACGGGCACACCGAGCTTCACAGCCAAAGCGTTGTTGAAAAATTTTTCATCAGCACTCCACCAAAACGGATTGTTAATGACGGCCGTGCCACTGATGGCCGCATTCTTCAGGTACGCCCGATAAAACGGAACATCTTGCGAGATGCGATCAATGATTACAGCATAGCCATCGCCTACGCCCTGCTGCACCATGTCAACCATAACGGGTTCGGCTTTAATGTCTTTTAATCCTTTTTTATTTACTTCTTTAACAAACGCTTCGGGGAAGGAGCGTTCCATGCCGTGTAAAATTCCGATTCGTTTCATAGGGATTGATTATTTTTTTAAATATAATTTATTTTATGAGTGAAAGGTAATGCGGAAACATTTCCCGCCAGGCAGGCCAGTCGTGGGGTGCGTTTGGCCGCACATCAAGCCAGTGATGAATTCCTTTGGCATGGAGGATGTTGGCCATTTTTACGTTGGCATCCCAGCACATATCATGCGTGCCGGTGCCCAGTACCACAAACATATCTTGGAAGAAAGGATTTTGTGCACTCGGAATAAAATCAGGTGGGTTGTTGAAATACACATGATCATCATAATAGCCATCCAGTTGATCTTTGATGTTGAAGGCAGCACCCATGTTAAAAATATATTTTACTACTTCAGGATGGCGAAACCCAAAATTGGTGGCATGATACCCGCCAAAACTACAACCGGCAGTTGCAACTCGGCCTACTCCGGTTTCGCGTTGAGCCAGGGGCACGAGTTCGTTCAATAACATTTGGTCGTACCAAATGTGGTTGCGCACACGGTCAGCCGGGTGGATGGACTTGTTGTACCAACTCAGGGAATCCATTCCGTCAGGACAATAGATTTTTACCAGGCCTTCATCTAAAAACCAGGCAACACTATCAATCAGCTTGAAATCTTTATTTTCGTTGTAGCGACCCATGGAAGTAGGAAACAGAATCACCGGGTATCCCCGGTGCCCGAAGGCCAACACTTCTATATCACGACTTAAACTGGGTGAGTACCACCGGTGCAAATATTCGTAAGGCATAAAAAATGGATAGAGTGTTCGGTGAATGAAAGAGCCTGTGTTATTTTTGCTGCCTTTAAATTGAACAATAAATATCATTTCGTCAACTGTGGATAAAGAAATACTTGAGCCGGCTCATTACGTTGAAGAAAAAATTTCAGGCGTATTCTCCAAGTTGCTCAGCCGTGAGGTGAACATAAACTTACTTTTACCTTCGGGCTGGGCAACCGAAAGCAAGACCTATCCACTGCTGTTGCTCAACGATGGGCAGGATATGGACAAACTCAAAATAAAAGAAACTCTTGAGAAACTTTACGCCCAAAGCCTCATTGGAGAAATTATCGTGGCCGGGGTGGTGGCGGGTGACCGCATGCAAGAATATGGAGTGGCCGCTAAACGTGATTACTTAAAGCGTGGAAGCAAGGCAAAAGCCTATGCACAATACATAGTAACTGAGCTCATTCCCTATTTAACGTACAAATATCCGGTCAACAAACAAGAACGCTACACCATTGCGGGGTGCTCCATGGGAGGGCTAAGTGCACTTGATATAGCATGGAATCATCCCAAACTCTTTTCAAAATCAGGCGCCTTCAGTGGAGCCTTTTGGTGGCGCAAGCGCAACAGCAAAAGCCGGTTTTATTCCGATGCACGCGATCGCATTATGCATCAGCAAATCAGTTCGGGCAGAAAGAGAACCGGTATGAAATTCTGGTTTCAGGCGGGCACAGAAGATGAGAAAAATGACCGGAATAAAAATGGAGTTATTGACTCCATTGATGATACACTTGATTTGATTGTTGAATTGACCAAAAAAGGATATCGCCCGTTTCACGACATCCAGTACTTAGAAGTGACCGGTGGGCACCACAATTTAGAAACATGGGCTGAAGCCATGCCGGTATTTTTGAAATGGGCTTTTGGAGAATAGCATGAATAACACTGAAATAAATACAATCATTTTTGATCTGGGTGGAGTACTCATTGATTGGAATCCACGCAACCTCTATCGCAAAATTTTTAACACCGAAGAAGAGATTGACTGGTTTCTGGCCAATGTGTGCACCGGTGAGTGGAACGAACAGCAAGATGCCGGCCGGACGTTCGAGGAAGCAACCGAAGAATTGCTGTCCCGTTTTCCTGAACACGAGTTGCCCATCCGCGCGTGGTACGGCCGGTGGCAGGAAACTATCAGCGGCCCGATTGCCGACACGGTAAAAATTTTGGAAACGATCAAGCATTCAAAAAAATACAAACTCTACGCACTCACTAACTGGTCGGCCCAAACCTTTCCGTGGGCGCTGCAAAACTTTGAATTTCTCCATTGGTTTGAAGGCATCGTAGTTTCGGGTATTGAAAAAACACGCAAACCTTTTCCTGAGTTTTATCAAATATTATTGAACCGCTACTCGGTCAATCCCACACAATCTGTTTTCATTGACGACAGCCACCGGAATATTTTAGGAGCGGAAGCCATGGGTATTCGAGGGATTCATTTTCAGTCGCCCGAACAACTACAGAAAGAATTGTTCCGGCTGGATATTCTTTGATCAAAAAAATTATCGAGTTGCATTATACTAAGGCAAAACCAGGGTAATGGTTTCTACTCAGGGTAACCTCCTGACACCCACAGGGTGCTATCGGGGTCGCCAACCTAATATGTGAGCCTGATTTTATAATGAGAGTTTCCGGTTTAAATTTTTTTATTGGTTAAGTTTGCACAACAAATCCTGAATGGATAAAAAACTGCTTAGTGAAATTTGGATTTACCCAATCAAATCGCTTGGGGGAGTACGGGTAAAATCAGTCCGTGTTTTAGAAAAAGGATTGGAACGCGACAGGCGCTGGATGTTGATCGATCAGAAAAATACTTTTATGACACAGCGCCTTTACCCCCAGATGACATTGTTTAAATTACAACTTACAAACAACAACCTGCAGGTAACACATCAAGAAAATACGATATCTATTCCGGCAGAAAAAAAGGATGGCAGGCAATCAATCCGGGCTACAATTTGGAACGACCAGGTAGATGTCGTTGAAGGAAGCAGCGCGTTCAGCCAATGGTTTTCTGACCGGCTGAAAATGAATTGCAAACTGGTGTTCTTCCCTGAAAAAAATTTGAGACCGGTAGACCTGAACTATCAACAAAACCATGAGCACGTAAGTTTGGCTGATGCATTTCCTTTTTTATTGATCGGAGAAGAATCATTAGCTGATCTTAATTCACGATTGAAAGAGCCCATTCTCATGAACCGCTTTAGACCGAATTTTGTTTTTTCAGGCGGCCAAGCCTACGAAGAAGATAATTGGAAAAACTTTTTAATCGGGAAAAATAAATTTGCCGTAGTAAAACCGTGCGCCCGGTGTGTAATACCAACAATTAACCAAGACACAGGTACAAAAGGAAGTGAACCACTGGCAACACTTACTACCTATCGAAAAAAAGATAACAAAGTATTATTTGGACAAAACGTTTTAGGAGTTAATATAAACACACATGAAGAAGTACATGAAGGAGATGAAATTGTTTTGGAATGACCACCAAGTTGCCGGTTACCGGTTACCGATAAGCTATTGCTTGCTGCTGGCTGTGCCTTTTCTTTTTTTTTCGTGCTCACTAAAAAAAGAGAAACTCCCCATTTTAGGCCAGCGTGAAATGAACGGCAACGATACAGTTTACCACACCGTTGCCCCTTTCCGCTTTGTTGATCAGGACAGTGCGATCGTTACCAATGCCACGTTCAACAATAAAATTTATGTTACCGACTTTTTTTTCACCTCGTGCCGCACCATTTGCCCGGTTATGAAATCACAGATGCTGCGCGTATATGAGGCTACTAAAAATATGCCC
The DNA here is from genome assembly GCA_018266435.1 of Bacteroidota bacterium. Classification (GTDB taxonomy): domain Bacteria; phylum Bacteroidota; class Bacteroidia; order Cytophagales; family Cyclobacteriaceae; genus ELB16-189. The sequence goes on from JAFEAL010000005.1 coordinate 15,353, forward strand.
GATGTGTTGCTCCTCTCGCATACCATTGACCCCGAATACGATACCGTAGCATTACTCCACGATTTTGCTGACCGGCTGGGAGTGGAGTCTAAGCGCTGGCATTTTGTAACCGGTGCAAAAGATTCTATTTACAAGATTGCGCAAACCAGCTACTTTGCCGTGGCCATGGAAGACAAGACTGAACCTGACGGATTTATCCACAGCGGGGCATTTATGCTGATCGATAAGCACGGCCGCATTCGCGGAAAATACGATGGCACCAAAGAAGAAGAAGTGAACCGGCTGATTGGCGACATTAAAATACTTAGACAAGAATGAATTGCTTACAGTGGGTTGTAGCCAGCGGACTGTTGATGTGTTGCTGCACTTCCAAAGACATGAAATTTCAGCAATACTTTGCCCAAGGCCAGAACCTGTATGAAACACATTGCAGCAACTGCCATCAAAAAAACGGGCAGGGGCTTGGCCGGTTGTACCCGCCATTAGCCGGTAGCGATTATCTAAAAAATAACTTCGAAGCATCCATTTGCCTGATGAAGTATGGCACTTCAGGAGAAATCAGTGTGAAGGGAATACAATTTAACAAACCCATGCCGGGTGTGCCATCGCTTACCGAGTTAGAGTTGGCTGAGATACTAACTTATATCACAAACGCATGGGGCGAAGAACACGAAATGATCACCCTGGAGCAAACCTCACAAGCACTAAAAAACTGCACACCACCTTAACTTCTGCTAAATCATTTTTATTATTTGTTGCTATGCGTTAGCTTAACCGCAGGTTTATGCAATCTAAACGACCCAAATACCGCAGAGTACTTATTTCATCTCTTATTTTTGCTGCTATTTATGGTGGGTTACTAACTATTCTCCTTAGCTTGGAGGAAGGTCAACCCGGCAGCAAACTCAATACACCACAAGATGTGATGTGGTACTTGGTGGAGACCCTTACCACTGTAGGCTATGGCGATGCACTGCCCGTAACCTATTGGGGCAAAATGATCGGGTTCGTTTTCTTGCTATCCAGTTTAGGGGTTTATGGTTTTATCATCGGTCAGATCGCAAATTTTATGAGCACACTACGAGAAGAAAAAATGCTGGGCCTTCATGGCACCAATTTCAAAAACCATGTTGTGATTATCGGATGGAATGACTTTGGTCAATCGGTAATCGGCCATTTAGTAGGAGCCGGACGGCAAGTAGCAGTGGTTACAAAAGACCGCGGACACATTGATATAATCCGCGAATACTATCCCGATGAAAAGGTATTCACTCTTTTTTCGGATTACAATAACTTTGAGCAATTGGAAAAAAAGGTCAACCTTCGCCTGGCTTCTATAGTGTTTGTAAACTTGAATGACGACACCGAAAAGCTGGTGTACATCATCAACATTAAAAAACATTTTGACAAACTGAATTATGTAGTTACTCTCGACAACGGAAATCTGAAAAGCACCTTTATGCATGCCGGGGTTACTTACACTATTTCTAAAAATGAAATTTCTTCAAAATTATTGGCCAGCTACATTTACGAACCAGACGTGGCATCTTTCAGCGAAGAGTTGATGGCGTATGCACACGAAGAAGATGAATACGACATTAAACAATTTTTAGTGAAACAGGATAATCCCTATGCCAATACCCCATACGACAAGGCCTTTTTTGATTTAAAGAAAGAATACAACGTGGTGTTGGTTGGGTTGGTAAAACAACAGAATGGCCAACGCAAGTTGATGAAGAACCCCGAGGGCAGCCATAAAATTGATGCCGGAGATTACCTGGTGATGATGATGGATGGCAAAGGAAGAGACAAGCTTGGAAGACTGTTTCAAGAAGGGGAGGGAATCTAAAGGAGAATTAAATTCCTATAAAATAAATATAAAAAAGAAGGGCGTGCACCTCTGCACGCCCTAACCCCAAAAACCATCCCGCCCCTATTTGGCGGGATCTACCAAACCCACAAATCAACAATCTTCGCTTAACCTACTTACTTATTGATAAACTTAAACTCCACATCATTTTTCATATCAACGTAAATTGATGAGTTCTTGTTCACCTGTCCGGATAAAATTTGTTTCGATAATTCATTGAGTATTTCACGCTGCACTACCCGTTTTAAGGGGCGTGCTCCAAACTGCGGATCAAACCCTAATTTGGCCAACCTGTCCAGGGCTTCATCTGAAATTTCCAGGGTAATACCACTTTCGTTCAAACGTTTTTTTATTAATTCAAACTGAATCCGCACAATCTTAAGAATGTCTTTTTTGGTCAGTGGTCTGAACATGATCATCTCGTCAATCCGGTTGATGAATTCGGGCCGTACCGTCTTTTTTAATAACGCCACCACTTCATCTTTCGTACTTTCAATCACCTCAAAATAGTTTTCATCGGTAATTTTTTCAAAATTTTCCTGAATGATCTGCGAACCGATGTTGGTGGTCATGATGATGATCGTATTTTTAAAATTGGCTACGCGCCCTTTGTTGTCGGTAAGGCGACCATCATCAAGCACCTGAAGCAGAATGTTAAACACATCGGGATGAGCCTTTTCAATTTCATCCAGAAGAATAACGGAATAAGGTTTTCTTCGCACGGCCTCTGTCAGTTGTCCGCCTTCATCGTACCCCACATATCCGGGAGGAGCCCCGATCAACCGGCTTACGCTGTGTCGTTCCTGGTACTCACTCATATCGATGCGCACCATGGCATTTTCATCATTGAATAAATATTCTGCCAACGCTTTGCTCAATTCGGTTTTTCCCACCCCGGTAGTGCCCATAAAAATGAACGAACCGATGGGCCGTTTAGGATCTTGTAATCCTGCGCGGCTTCTGCGCACGGCATCACTCAGCGCTTTGATGGCTTCCTCTTGTCCGGCTACGCGTTTGCTCAGTTCATCTTCCAGGTGCAAAAGTTTTTCGCGGTCACTTTGCAACATTTTTGATACCGGTATGCCTGTCCATTTGGCTACTACTTCGGCAATGTCTTCGCTGTCCACTTCTTCTTTCAGGAGCGAGTGTTCGCTTTGCATTTGCTTTATTTTGGTTTGAAGGGTTTGAATCCGTTTTTCGGCTTCGGCCAGTTTTCCATAGCGGATCTCGGCTACTTTTCCGTAGTCGCCCGCTTTCTCGGCCTGCTCGGCTTCAAATTTCAATTTATCTTTTGCTTCTTTTTCCCAACGAATTCCCTGCACTACTTCTTTCTCACTTTCCCATTTGGCTTTCAGCGAATTTCTTTGCTCGGTTAGTTCGGCAATTTCTTTGCTCAACGGGGCTTCTTTCTCTTTGTTTTTTTCTCTGCGAATGGCCTCACGTTCAATTTCCAACTGCATGATTTTGCGGTTGAGTTCATCGAGTTCTTCGGGAAGCGAATCCATTTCCAGCCGCAACTTGGCGGCTGCTTCGTCCATCAGGTCAATGGCTTTGTCGGGTAAAAAACGGTCGCTGATGTAGCGGCTCGAAAGTTCTACGGCCGAGATCACGGCATCGTCTTTGATTCGCACTCCGTGGTGCAATTCATACTTGTCTTTAATGCCGCGCAAAATAGAAATAGAATCTTCCACACTGGGCTCATCTACCATTACAGCTTGAAATCTGCGTTCAAGGGCTTTATCTTTTTCGATATATTTTTGATATTCTTTTAATGTGGTGGCTCCGATGGCATGAAGTTCACCGCGGGCCAAAGCCGGTTTCAGCAAGTTGGCTGCATCCATCGCCCCTTCACCACCGCCTGCGCCAATCAACGTGTGAATTTCGTCAATGAATAAAATGATTTCGCCATTGGAGTCGGTCACTTCTTTGATTACGGCCTTCAGGCGTTCTTCAAACTCGCCTTTGTATTTAGCTCCGGCTACCAGCAAGCCCATATCCAGCGATACCAGTGTTTTTGTTTTCAGGTTTTCGGGCACATCGCCATTAACAATGCGCTGTGCCATGCCCTCTACAATAGCTGTTTTTCCTACCCCTGGTTCACCCAGCAGGATCGGGTTGTTTTTTGTTCTGCGCGAAAGGATTTGCAGCACGCGTCTGATCTCTTCATCGCGTCCGATCACCGGGTCTATTTTTCCTTTCTTGGCCAGGTCATTTAAATTCTTAGAATAACGTTCGAGCGATTTGTATTTTGCCTCAGCGTTTTGATCGGTCACCTTTGAGTTGCCCCGAAGTTCTTTGATTGCCTTCAACAATCCTGCCCGTTCAAAGCCTACATCTTTCATCAGCGATGAAATTTTATCCTTTGTTGCGAGCAAGGCCAGCAGCAAATGTTCAATGGAGATATATTCATCTTGAAACTCGCGCAGTTCTTTTTCTGCACTCTGTAAAACAGAATTGGAGGTAGATGACAGGTAAGCTTGCTGGCCCGAAACTTTTGGGTAGCTGTTTACTATTTCTTCCAGTTTATTTTTGAGAATAACTTCGTTTACGTTCAGTTTTTTAATCACGTAATCAGTTACGTTCTCGTCTGTTTCTAAAATAGCCTGAAGCAAGTGCCCCGGCTCAATAGCTTGTTGCTGATTGCCACTGGCTATGGCCGCAGCTTTTTGCAAGGCCTCTTGAGATTTTATAGTAAATTTTTCGAAGTTCATAGTAGCCCTGCTTGCACAAAACATTCTCCACTTTGTATAAAACACCAGCAAAAAGAAATAATGTCTGAAATCAGTAATATTTTTATGACATAGCTGTCAATTTGGCTTGCGATTGTATATCTTAGAAACGATAACTTATCCATTCAATGGCCACACCAATCAAAACTACTACTGATCGTCCGTTGATTATCGAAGTTGCTTGGGAAGTATGCAACCAAGTAGGCGGCATTTATACCGTAATCCGTTCGAAAGCTCCAATGATGGTGAAAAATCACGGTGGAAGTTTTTGCTTAGTGGGACCGTATTTCAGCAAAAATATTCAGGCCGAGATAGATGTACTTAACGATACCGTAGATGTATTTGGACAAGCCGCAGCCAACCTTCGTAAAAAAGGATACGATGTGGTGTATGCCGAATGGCTGGTTACAGGTAAACCGCGCGTGGTGCTGGTTAACCCGCTGATAGGAGAAAAGACGCTTAATGTGCTAAAGTATTTACTTTGGAAAAACCACCAGATTCAACCGCCCGATGGAAATACGCTCATCGATCAGGTGATTGCCTTTGCCTACCTCACTAAATTGTTTCTGGATGAGTTGATAAAACTGAAAGCCGACCAAAAAATAATCATGCACTTTCATGAATGGATGGCCGGGCTGCCCATACTTGATATCAAAAAAGAAAACCTTACGGTAAAGACTGTTTTTACTACGCATGCTACTCAGTTAGGTCGTCACCTGGCCATTAATTCTCCGTTGTTTTACGCCCATCTTCCTTTTTTTTCTTGGCCGGATGAAGCCAAAAAATTTGGTGTGCTGGTAGAAGCCTCCATCGAGTTTGGCTGCGCACAAAACTGCGATGTGTTTACTACCGTGAGCGAGGTAACAGCCCGTGAGTGCAAGCATTTACTGAAGCGAAATCCCGATGTGATCGTACCTAACGGATTGAACATCCAGCGGTTTGAGGCACTCCATGAATTTCAAAACCTTCATGCGATTTACAAAGAAAAAATTCACGAGTTTGTGATGGGGCATTTTTTCCCCTCGTACTCATTCAGCTTTGATAAGACAATCTATTTTTTTACTTCCGGTCGGTACGAATACAAAAACAAAGGCTTTGACCTGACACTGGAGGCCCTATGCCATTTGAATGAACAATTGAAAGAAGAGAAATCAGACCTCACGGTAATCATGTTTTTCGTTACCAAGCGCGCGTACACCAGCATAAAACCCGAGGTACTTCAATCGCGGGCGGTGATGGAAGAAATCCGCGAAGTATGCAACGCCATTCAGAAACAAGTGGGCAAACGATTTTTTATCGAGAGCACACAAAAGCAAGATCAGCAAATGCCTGACCTCAATCAGTTTGTAGATGAATACTGGGCTTTGCGTTACCGCAGAACCATTCAAAGTTGGAAAAGCAAAAATTTACCTACCCCGGTCACCCATCGGCTGATTAATGAAGATCAGGACGAAATTGTTCGGTTCATTAATCGCAGGCGGTTGATCAACAAGCCCGAAGACAAAGTAAAAATTATTTATCACCCTGATTTTATCACGTCCACTAATCCGCTGTTTGGGTTGGATTATACGCAGTTTGTGAGTGGGTGCCACCTGGGCATTTTTCCGAGTTACTATGAGCCGTGGGGGTACACCCCGCTGGAGTGTATGGACTGTGGTGTGCCGGCCGTAACGAGCGACCTCAGTGGTTTTGGCGACTACCTGATGAAGCACATGCCCGACCATGAAAAGGGCGGAATGTTTGTGGTAGAAAGGGGCAAGCGCACCTTTGATTGGAGCGCTAAGCAACTGGCTGCATTTCTTTACAAATTTTTAAAACAAACAAGGAGAGAGCGAATTACCCAGCGCAATAATGTAGAGAGTTATTCGTCAGCTTTTGATTGGAGCAACCTGATAAAGCATTATGATGAGGCTTATCGGCTGACCGAAAAATAAATTATTTCTGCCGCTCAATACCTTCAATAAAATAACGGGTATCGCCACGCCAGGGAAAAATGGTGTAGCGCTTAACAAACTTTAAGTTCACCCGCTCACCGCTTAGTGCCACTTGCTCCAATTCTTTGATTACTTCGGTTTGGTCACTCTCCACCGAAAAGTCAAAAGTTTCGGCAATAGGACTCGTGCCTTTTAGCGCCCCAAAGGTTTCGAGGCTGAGTTTGCCTTCATATGTCTTAAAGAGAATACCTTTTTGCGTGATACGCAGAACTTTACCCGCCATAATACCCTGCTCGTAAACCCCCCAATAATAAAAAGCAAAAACAGCTATGCCAACTACGATGACAATCAACAATAACCACTTGAATATTTTTTTAATTGTGCGGGCTATGCGTTGGCCAAAACCTTCAGTCTCCATGGGTATGAGTTTTTAATCAATGAAAGGTAGTACTTCGCCTCAATTTTACATAAAAGTAAATTGAAACTACAACAATTAAGATGGAGATGAACTGTGATATGGAAAGAATATCCCGGATAACAAAGCCACGCTGCAAATCGCCACGAAATAGTTCAATGATACCCCGGCCTATGGCATAGAGAATTAAGTAACTGATAAATGCCTGACCATCAAATTTTTTGTTACGATCAATGTAGAACACCAACCCTAAAATGAAAAAAATCAACGCAGCCTCATACAATTGTGTAGGGTGAAGCGGAGTGTTCAGCGGTTGCGCCTGGCAGACCGGGTCTGTAAAAATGATACCGGTCCAAGATTGGGTGGGTTTGCCGTAACAGCAGCCGGCATTAAAACAACCGATCCGCCCAAACCCGTGAACAAGACAAGTTACAGCAGCCATGATATCCAGCATACCCAGTAGAGGCAAGTTGTTTTTCTTAAAATACCACAACATCAACGGAATATCGGTGAGCAAGGAACCATAAAAAACAAAACCACTTTTACTCAGGAGTTCAGACGGGTTAGCCAAATAAAAAGATGGGTTTTCAAAAATGAGGAAAAACTTGCCACCCACTACCCCGCCTACAATCAGCAAAAGAAATAAGGCATTGGCTTGATCAAATGTGAAACCGTAACGCTTTTTGCCCTGCTGCCACATATACAGGCCTCCCAGCACTACGCCCAGTGCAATAAAAAAACCGTAAGTGTATATGGTAAGTGAGCCGAGGTGAAAGAGAACGGGGTGCATTGTAGGTTAGTCAATGTGCTAATGGTTGATTATCAATATCATTTATTAATTGAAAATCTGCACATCGGTAAAGAACTATCATACGGTCATAATCTCGGCCTCTTTTTTCTTCATCAGTGCATCGATCTTAACAATAAAATCGTCCGTCAGTTTCTGTACGTTTTCCTCTGCGTTTTTGAGGTCGTCTTCCGATGCACCTTTTATTTTTTTCAAGGCCTCGTTGGTATCTTTGCGTATGCTGCGCACGCTTACTTTTCCATGCTCGCATTCTTGCCCTACTTGTTTCACCAGTTGTTTTCTCCGTTCCTCGGTTAACATGGGTATGTTGATGATTACCTGCTGGCCATCATTTTGCGGAGTGAGACCGATGTTAGCGGCCATGATGGCTTTTTCAATCTCCTGAATCAGGTTTTTTTCCCACGGTTTGATAAAAATGCTGCGGGCCTCGGGTATGGTGATGGATGAAACCTGGTTGAGCGGGCTCATCACGCCATAATAAGAAACCATGATGCCATCGAGCATGGAGGGGTTGGCTTTGCCCGCTCGGATTTTGGCCAGTTCACTTGCCACGTGGTTGATGGCTTTGTTCATTTGGTCTTTGGCATCTTCGAGGTAAAGTTCTATTTCTTCCATAACAGTATTGAGTAACGAGTATTTAGCATTGAGAATGGCTCAAGTCAAATTCAAATTAACTAATTAATGTTCCGGCTTCTTCGCCTTGCGCAATCTTCAATAAATTTCCTTTTTTATTCATGTCAAAAACAATGATCGGCAATTTGTTTTCCTGGCACAGGGTAAATGCCGTCATGTCCATAATGTTCAAATTTTTTTCGTAGGCTTCCTGAAAGGTAAGTGTTTTGTACCGAACGGCATCCGCAAATTTCAACGGGTCTTTAGTATAAACACCGTCTACGCGGGTTCCTTTCAATACCACGTCTGCCTGAATTTCAATGGCACGCAGACTGGCCGTAGAGTCAGTGGTGAAATAAGGATTGCCTATGCCTGCGCCAAAGATTACGATCCTGTTTTTTTCCAGGTGGCGGATAGCTCTTCTGCGGATGAAGGGTTCGCATACTTGCTCCATTTTTATTCCGGCCATCAGGCGGGTGTAAAGTCCGTGTCGTTCCAGCGCACTTTGCAGTGCCATGGCGTTGATTACCGTGGCCAACATACCCATGTAATCGCCCTGCACACGGTCAATGCCCAACGCTTCAGCCTGTCCTCCGCGAAAAATATTTCCACCTCCGATAACAATGGCTAGTTGTACGCCCCGTTCTTTCACGGCTTTGATTTCTGCGCAGTATTGTTCCAGCACGTCAGGGTCAATATTGCTGGCTTTTGAACCCATCAGTGCTTCGCCACTGAGTTTTAAGAGAATGCGTTTGTATTTCATCGTGGATTATTTCGGCAAATATGAAGGGAATTTCAGGTCGATGCAAAAAAGAAAACTATCCTCAATCTTCAACTAAGCTATCTTTTTAAACTAACTCACCTCAAGCGGTCTGAATCTCTCACCAATTTTTCGTCCCTTCTGATAAACCGGTTGGCAATAGCATTGCACACCACGGCAACAAAGGGTAGGTAAAGACCTAACCCAAAATCACCCGGGGCATGGTTGTCTTTAGCTAAGTGGATAGCGAAGTAGGCAGCCGCAAACCCACTGCCGGCAATTAACAATGAATTGAGCGCGCCCAGTTTGATTTGCAACAGCCGGTTTTCAAATTTTTGAATGGAAATAAAAGCTACTGTTGCTCCGGCCAAACTTAAGATGGCGATGAGGCAGTAGGGAAAATAAATTTCAGAAACAGACTCGCCCAATTGTACGCGATAATACAATGGGTATAACGTGAGCCGTGTGGTTTCTGCTTTAGCTTCCCAGGCAGGAAAGAAGATCATCAGCACCAGGCATATAGCCGTTAAGCTGAGAAATAATGTTTGTACTCTTTGCCACATAAAAACAGATGATGGTATCTGCAAAAATAATCATTCAGCCTTTCCCAGATGTGGTAGAGAAAAAAAAAGGAGGCAACGCGCCTCCTTTTTTTAAATCTTTAAATAACGGAGGTTACCCGTTAGCCAAACTGTTGAGTTGAGTTTCTAAGTCAGCAAAAACATCGGAGAGTAGCTGTTGAGTTTTGTCGTTGTACTGCACATAAGGCACTTGTTCCCCTGTTTTTGGGTCAGTTACCCACACTACGTGTCCGGCTGTTCCGCCATCAATGGTAATTACAATGACTGCAAACTGGTTTGCATCATTTGTGGTAGCAGCTTTGGTGCCATCCAGGGTAACATTGAATTTTACATTTTCAAGCTGAAGATATCCTGTAACTTGATTTGGATTGCCATTGGCCTGATCGGTGGCAGAGGCATACGAAGCGGAGAGGCCAGTTGCAATATAGGTGGTAGAGCCTTTGGTGAAGCTAAATGATTCTGATGCTTTGAGCGATTGACTGTTGTCAAAACTAAAAGTAATGGAATAAGGGTTAACAAAAAAAGTGATGCTCGCCTTGTTGGGGTTACCTAAGTCATCATAGCCGGAAGCCGTAAGTGATAAGCCGAGTTGTTTGGCACCGCTGATGGGCTGATAGATGGCTGTTTCAATACTGGTAGGGAAATAATCACTGCCTACTTGTACTTCAGTATAAGCAGTTATCTGAAGTTCAGTATCATTGGTGAAAGAAGTGGTATCAGAGGGGTAATCAATTTTGATGATGCCTCCTCCGGGAGAATAGCCCCACTTATGATTGGCTTTGCTCCAGGTATACGTGCCGATTTTATCAGCAAAATTGAATGGCGTAGTTCCTGCCACTCGCTCAGAGGCGGTACTTTTTAATAGCATCATGCGGATAGAGGCCAGCCCGGCACTCAGGGCAGCCTTTGTATCGTTAATATTTTTCAATGAACGGAATGAGCCGATTCTACCAAGTGGGTTGGCTGTGTTGGTAAGGTTGGTAAATGAGTTCAGTGCTTTGTTACCCGGTGTAGCGTTAAGCGCCTGAATGGCGGCCGCCACATCCGTATTCACGTTAGAAAATGTTGTTTGTGCCGAAGATGGGCTAACCTGGGCGGGCGAGCTGCTCTTGTTGCACGACATGACCATCCAAGCAAACGCAATGATGGGCACAAAAATGGTTTTGTTTGTTTTCATACTTAAAATTTGTTGGGTTTTATTCGGTTTGTCGGGCAAAGGTAAACCAATGAAGTGATTTTGTCTTGCCATAAGTTGACTAACTTGTGACGATTTTAGATTTATTAACTAATCCTGAATATGCAAACAGCATACATTATTGATATTCTTCGCACACCCATCGGAAAATACAGCGGCTCTTTGTCTTCTGTCAGGCCCGATGATTTGGCCGCGCTGGCTATAAAAAAACTGACAGAAAAAAACCCATCGGTTGATGTTAATCAAATAGAAGATGTGATCTTGGGTGCGGCTAACCAGGCGGGCGAAGACAACCGCAATGTAGCGCGCATGGCGGCTCTGTTGGCCGGCCTGCCCACTACTGTAGGCGGAGTGACCGTAAACCGACTGTGCGCATCGGGTTTGCAGGCAATTATGGATGCCTCGCGTGGAATTTTAAACGGTGATGGCGAAGTTTACATTGCCGGGGGGGTAGAGAGCATGACACGTGCACCTTTTGTTATGAGCAAAAGCGAAGAAGGTTTTTCGCGCAAAGCAGAAATCTTTGATACAACAATTGGCTGGCGATTTACCAATTCAAAACTGGCGAAGATGCATCATCCCTTCAGCATGGGCGAAACGGCCGAAAATGTAGCTGCAAAATGGAAGATTAGCCGAGAGGAGCAAGATCAGTTTGCGTTAGCCTCACAACAAAAATATTTTAAGGCTCAAGCCGAAAATAAATTCAACGAAGAACTCATCGCTGTACCCGTAACTAAAGGAAAGGAAAATTTTATTTTTGATAAAGACGAATACCCACGTGAAACGTCATTGGAAAAACTGGCCTCACTGAAACCGGCATTTAAAGAAGGAGGCAGCGTAACAGCCGGAAATTCATCAGGTATAAACGATGGTGCTGCGGCCAGTTTAGTAGCCTCAGAAAATTTTGTAAAAAAAAACAAGTTAAACCCTTTGGCCCGGGTTATATCGATGGCGATTGCCGGGGTAGATCCCGCCTACATGGGTGTGGGGCCAGTACCGGCTACGCAAAAAGCTTTGCAACGTGCCGGTTTAAAAATTTCAGACATTGGTTTGATTGAATTAAATGAAGCATTTGCTTCTCAGTCGCTGGCATGCATTCGTGATCTTCATCTTGATCCTTCAGTTGTTAATGTAAATGGAGGAGCCATTGCCCTGGGCCACCCGTTAGGGTGCAGCGGTACCCGCATTAGTGCTACACTCATTCATGAAATGAAAAAAAGAAAAATAAAATACGGGCTGGCTACTATGTGTATTGGTGTAGGCCAGGGGGCCGCAGTGATTTATGAAAATATCTGAACAAGATATAAAATATGAGCACCGTGGTATAAGATTGCTTGAGATTCATGGGTGCAACTATTAACTTTAAGAAATCAATTTTTATTTATGTCCATCCGCAGACCCTTTAACTTAAATCAATGGATTAACAACAACCGTGATCTGTTGAAACCACCGGTAGGAAACAAAAACCTTTATGCCGATGCGGGCGATTACATTGTAATGATCGTAGGCGGGCCCAATGCCCGCAAAGACTATCATTTTAATCAAACAGAAGAATTATTTTATCAACTTCAGGGAAACATCAACGTAAGAATTCAGGAAGACGGAAAAGCCGTTGATATCCCCATCAACGAAGGTGAGATGTTTCTGCTCCCGGCCAATACACCACACCGGCCTGAGCGCCCTGCCAACTCAGTTGGGCTGGTAATAGAATGTAAGCGATCAGCCAACACATACCAAGACGGATTGATTTGGTTTTGCGACCATTGCAACAACAAGTTACACGAGTACCGGTTTCATCTCGATAACATTGAGAAAGATTTTCTTCCACGTTTCCGCGATTTTTATGGCTCCAAAGAATTACGCACGTGTAAAAAATGCGGTACAGTAATGGAAACGGATGTGCGGTTTGTATAGTACGAAGTATGGTGTGCCGAGTATATTATTTTTCTCCGGTAGGTGAGTTGTGTATCGAATCAGAAAATGAAAAAATCACTGCACTGAAATTTAACAAAGAACCTAAGCAGGAGGAACACCCCTCATTGGTACTCAAACAATGTGTAGATGAAATAGATGACTATTTTTCTGGTCACCGAAAATTTTTCTCTTTTGAAATGGAATTGAAGGGAACGAATTTTCAACAAAAAGTCTGGAATGAGTTACTCAACATTCCGTTCGGGAAAACTATTTCGTATGAAGAATTAGCTATCCGCATTGGCAACATCAAATCCATTCGCGCTGTAGGATTAGCCAATGGTCAAAATCCGATTGCCATCGTAGTGCCGTGCCACCGGGTGATCGGCAAAAATGGTGATTTGGTGGGCTACGGTGGCGGCCTTGAAAATAAAAAATGGTTGCTTCAACACGAAGGAGTTCTTTTGCCTCAGCTTTCATTTTTTTGATACCTCAACATGACACTTGAAAACACACGGGCATTCGCAAAAAAATTGGACCAAACAGATCCATTATGTTCATTTCGCTCAAAGTTTCATATCCCCCGGGTTAACGGAAAACCAGCGATTTATTTCACCGGCAATTCACTTGGCCTTCAGCCCAAGTCCACCAAAAAATTTATTGACGAGGAGTTAAACGATTGGGCAACCCTTGGCGTAGAAGGGCATATTCATTCGCAAAGGCCTTGGCTTTATTACCACAAGTTCAGCAAGAAAGCGTTATCAAAATTAGCTGGGGCTAAGCCAACCGAAGTTGTGGCGATGAACCAACTCACAGTGAATTTGCATTTGATGATGACTTCATTTTACAGGCCTACAAAAACAAAATATAAAATTTTAACCGAGGCAGGAGCTTTTGGCTCCGATCAATATGCTTTTGAGTCACAGGTAAAATTTCATGGATTCAACCCCTCTGATGCGATTATTGAATTATCTCCGCGCGAAGGAGAACATACGTTGCGCACGGATGACATCTTAAAATCAATTGAAGACAATAAAAACGAACTGGCATTGGTTGTCTTTGGTGCCGTACAGTATTATACCGGACAGTTTTTTGATATTCAAAAGATAACCAAGGCCGGCCATCACGCGGAGGCATACGTTGGCTTTGATTTGGCGCACGCCCTGGGTAACGTTCCGTTACAATTGCATCTACATCGTGTTGATTTTGCGGTATGGTGTGGCTATAAGTATTTAAACTCAGGCCCTGGCGGAATAGCTGGAGCTTTTGTTCACGAAAGTCATGCTAATAATTTTGAACTTCCGCGGTTAGCAGGATGGTGGGGCCACAATGAGCGAGAACGCTTTCAAATGAAGAAAGGATTTCAACCCATGACAGGAGCCGATGGCTGGCAGCTTTCTAACTTTCCAGTTTTGTCGGGAGCAGCCCAGTTGGCTTCGTTAAAAATTTTTGATGAAACAAATATGGCCGAGTTGCGGAAGAAAAGCCTGAAGCTCACCAATTACCTTGAGTATTTGCTGAAATCTATTCCCGGCTGGCAAAATTATTTTATCATTATTACGCCATCCAACCCACACGAACGTGGTTGCCAGCTTTCCTTGCTGATGAAAAAAAACGGAAGAAAAATTTTTAAGCGCATTACTCAGGCCGGAGTGATAGCCGACTGGCGCGAGCCAAATGTAATTCGGGTGGCACCCGTTCCTTTGTACAACACTTTTGAAGAAGTTTTTTTGTTCGCTAAGATTTTTGTCGATGCCATTAAATAAAAACCAACACATAGCCATAGCCGGAGCCGGATTAGTAGGCTCTTTGATGTCAATTTATCTTGCTAAGCACGGCTATAAAGTTTCCGTTTTCGAACGCAGGCCTGATATGCGCACCAATCTTTTGGATCGCGGCCGCTCGATTAACCTGGCTTTGAGTAACCGGGGTATTCGGGCGCTTGCCGAAGTAGGCCTTGCCGATAAATTAAAAAAAGTGGCCATACCCATGCACGGCCGCACCATGCACGACAGAAAAGGCCAACTCCGATTTCAACCGTATGGAAAAGAAGGTCAGTTCATTAATTCAGTTTCGCGAAGCAATTTGAATATTGTTTTAATGAACGAAGCAGAATCTTTGGGAGTGAAATTTTATTTTGAGCAACGAATTACTTCGGTTGATTTTGAAAAAACAGAGTTGACTATTCGAAGTACAAACTCTGAAATCCAACGGTTAAAATTCGATGCTATTATCGGTGCCGATGGAGCCTTTTCTGCTGTGCGTGGCTCTATGCAACTCACCGATCGGTTTGACTATGCCCAAAGTTATATTGCACACGGGTACAAAGAGTTACATATTCCGGCTGATGCAAAAGGGAATTTTAAACTCGAAAAAAATTCGCTCCATATATGGCCACGCGAGAGCTTCATGCTCATTGCACTTCCTAACCCCGATGGAAGTTTTACGTGTACACTGTTTTTTCCATTTGAAGGAAACCCATCATTCAATTCGTTAAAAATAGAAAGAGAGGTTGAGGTTTTTTTAAAAGAAACATTTGCCGATGCGTATGAGCTTATGCCCGATGCCGTACAAGATTTTATAAGCGTGCCGCCTTCTTCGCTGGTTACCGTGAAATGTTATCCGTGGGTCAGAAATAACACGTTAATAATCGGTGATGCTGCGCACGCTATCGTACCTTTTTTTGGCCAAGGTATGAATGCAGGCTTTGAAGATTGCCGCATCTTAAATCAACTACTTGATCAAGAGAAAAATTGGGAAACTGTTTTCAACGAATTTCAGCTTCAACGCAAGGCCAATACCGATGCCATTGCTGATCTCGCCCTCGATAATTTTATAGAAATGCGTGACTTAGTAGCTGATGAAGAATTTTTATTAAGAAAAAAAATTGAAGCAATGTTGCATGAACGTTATCCTGATAAATGGATCCCGCTTTATTCGATGGTAACGTTTTACGAGAATATTGGATATGCCGAAGCTCATTTGATTGGTAAAAAACAAAAGCAAATCATGGATGATGTGATGCAAACCCCCGACCTAAAACAAACCTGGGAAAAATTGAATTTTGCTGCCATCGTCAGTAAATTGAATGGATATGCCTAAGATTTCGGAAACCGATTTGCTGCTTAACTCAGACGGGAGCGTTTATCACCTCAGCCTGTTACCCAAGCACATCAGCGATACCATTATTGCAGTTGGCGATCCAAGCCGGGTGTACATGGTCAGCCAGTTTTTTGATGAAGTAGAGTTTGAAATGAACAAACGGGAGTTCATTACCCACACCGGAAAATACAAGGGCAAAAAAATTACCGTAATGAGTACCGGCATAGGTACAGACAATGTTGAAATTTTTTTTACAGAGTTAGACGCACTCGTTAACATTGACTTAAAAACCAGGGAAATTAAATCCCGAAAGAAAAAACTAAAAATAATCCGAATCGGAACCTCAGGCTCCTTGCAGGAAGATATTGCAGTCGGTTCTTCATTGATTTCAGATTATGCCGTGGGCTTTGATAACCTGATGAATTTTTATGATTTACCGATGAGCGATGATGAGGCCGGCATAGCCCATGACCTACAAAAAAAAATCAAGTTACCGTTTATGCCGTATGTGGTCAGAGGCTCACAAGATCTGATAGGGCGAATCGGCTTTGACATGATTAAAGGAAACACCGTAACCACTCCCGGATTTTATGCCCCACAAGGCCGAAGGTTGAGAGTAGAAACACGCTTTCCTAATTTAATGGAGGAACTGAACTACTACCACAAAAATGATTTTTGGCTAACCAATTTTGAAATGGAAACAGCCGCCTACTATGCCTTGGGCCGGTTGCTGGGACACGAAACCGTGAGCGTTAATGCCATTCTGGCCAACCGGATAAAAAATAAATTTGTTAAAGACCACAACAAGGTCATCGAAAACCTGATTGAAAAAACTCTTGAACGGATTTAAGGGCTATCCGTTTGCCAGGCTGTCCATACGCAAAATATGCTTGCCGGCATTGAACGGATCATCGTTATAAAATCCGGAAAGGATGCGGTGAGCAATCTGTTCAACCACCAACTCGTCATCGGTTTTGTTTTCTTTGCCTTGCCAGTAGATGCGCCTCGGATGGTTGCGCATATCATTAACGTACGCTTTGGCGTGCATGTATTGCTCGTCAGTGAATGTGATCGTAAAGCAGGTTTTTACTTGTTGTGTTTCCATGATCTGGGTTTTACAATTACTATGCCTGAATATTTGCCAATAAATTTCTTAAAAAAAGAAAATACGATCTACAAGTATGTTCGATCTCGGACAAAGATGTTCGCAAGTGGTTATATTTTTTAATGGTATCATTTTTCAGGGCAGAAAAATTTTCAGAGTATCGCTTTCAAGAGGCAGCTCATCAGCGAGATTGCCCTTTAAAACTGGCGCGGCAATCCCGTCACCAAAATTTCGTGACGAGGTAAAGATTCGGGCTTCGTCCCAAAGTTGAGCATCAACAAATGACTGAATAGTTTGTGCGCCACCTTCTACTATTACAGACTGAATGTTTTGTTTGTACAAATCATTCACCAGTTCTTGAATAAAATTATTTTCAGGCAGCCGAATGTAAATCAGGTTTCCGTGATTTTCATGTTTTAATACATTGTAACAGATTGTTTTGATTTTTTTATCAAAAAGATGCAGGTGATCAGGCAACCTCAGAAATCGGTCGATTACAATCCTTACCGGATTTCTCCCTGACCAATTGCGCACCGTGAGTTCAGGATTATCGTGCGAAGCCGTTTTAGCACCTACCAAAATGGCATCTTCTTCACTCCGCCATTTATGAACCAATTGTCTTGAAAACTCATTGCTGATCCACTTCGATTCAAAATTTTTTTGTGCAATAAAACCATCTTGAGTCTGTGCCCATTTTAAAATGAGGTATGGCCGTTGCTTTTCCATGAAAGTGAAGAATCGTTGGTTTAATTCACGGCCTTTTTTTTCAAGCACACCCGTAACCACTTCAATTCCAGCATTAACCAATTTTTTTATTCCCTGACCTGCTACTAATGGATTAGGATCAGTAGTAGCAATCACCACTTTTTTTATTTGATGGCGAATCAATAAGTCAGTGCATGGCGGAGTTTTGCCGAAATGTGAGCAGGGTTCAAGGTTAATATAGACCGTACTTTCTTTCAGCAACGATTGATCAGCCACGGTGTTGAGGGCATTCACTTCGGCATGGGCTTCGCCAAATTTTTTATGCCAGCTTTCGCCAATGGTTTTATTGTGATGAACCACTACGCAACCTACACGCGGGTTAGGGCTCACATGCCCAATGCCTAGTTTGGCCAGTTCAAGTGCCCGCTGCATGAAAAACTCATCGGGTGTCATTCGCTTTTAGTATCATTGCAAAGATGAATGAGAAGATGACTAATTCCAAAATACTTTTTGAATCAGTTAGATCCAATTTGATTACTCATGATAAAGAAGAGGCACAGGCTATCGCCTTACTTGTAATGAGTCATTTTTACAGTCTTTCACTTTCAGAAATTCTTTCAGAAAAACCAGTTCCCGTTATTGATTTTTCAAAAATCATTTACCGCCTCAACCGGCACGAGCCAGTTCAATACATTCTCGGGTTAGCAGATTTTTATGAACGAAAATTCTTAGTTGGCCCATCAGTGCTGATTCCAAGACCAGAAACCGAGTTGCTGGTTGAAGAAATTACGAAAGAAAAATTCTTTGCACCAATTATTCTTGATGTGGGCACCGGTAGCGGATGTATAGCCATTACTCTGAAACTGGAAATACCCTCAGCAAAAGTTTACGCATTAGACAAAAGCAACGAGGCACTACGAATAGCCAAACAAAACGCTGAGGTATTGAATGCCAGAATCAATTTTATTCAGGCTGATTTTCTGAGTGAAGAAGTAACCCTGACCCCGGTAGATATTTTGGTAAGCAACCCGCCCTACATAGCCGAATCAGAAAAAAAACAGATGAGTTCAACAGTTTTGCAATTTGAACCCGCACTGGCTCTTTTTGTACCGGATGATGACCCGTTGCTATTTTATAGATCAATTGCAGAGAAAAGCCGGCACCTGCTAAAACCCAACGGAAAAATTTTTGTAGAGATCAACGAGCGGTGGGGTAAGGAAGTTCAGCATTTACTTGAACAATTCGGTTTTTCAAGAACCAAAATTGTAAAAGACTTAGACAATAAAGACAGGATAGTAATAGCTACACGATAAATCAATCCGGTTCGAAGAAACAAACCGATCCTCCTACCCACGTTTTGTCTTTGTTGAATTTCACACCGATCATTTCTCCGCGGCTCAGCCGGGCAAGGTTAGTCATCAGCGTGGGACGTGCTTGATTTTCGTCCCAAACAAACAGAAGCCGGATTTCTGTTTTCACTAACCCATCCGGGGCCTGAATGATCGGCTCGTAT
Source organism: Bacteroidota bacterium (assembly GCA_018266435.1). Lineage (GTDB taxonomy): Bacteria > Bacteroidota > Bacteroidia > Cytophagales > Cyclobacteriaceae > ELB16-189. The sequence continues at coordinate 34,593 of JAFEAL010000005.1, forward strand.
TGAATTTTACGTTGCAGTAAAAAATTTCCTCGTTCAGAATCCGGAATGGCTTCAAGATCAGACGACTTTACATGAAAGATTACTCCGCTACCAGAAAATGAAAACAACGGTTTCAACACATAATTCTCTAAATCGGAAGGGAACGTTTTGTATTCGCTTAAAAATTTACATTCGGGAATGAAAGGGCTTTTGATAAATGGCATCGTGAACTTGCTGATGCGAAAAAACCAGTTGGGGTGACCGGCCCATTCTACCTCCACCTCTTCAGTTAAATTAAAATTAAGTTTCAGGTCTTTGCGTTTTACCAGTTCGTCAAAAATCACCCGGTTATAAATGCGCCTGATCAGAATTTTTTCTCCATTTTTTTTGTAAAAAAGATTTTTTCCTTTTCGTTCAATCGAGGCGATGTCAACGGGTGAGACTCCGGTCAGCTTTTCGGTAATCAAAAAATCAATAGCCGTGTTTTGTTTGAGTGGATCAATTTCAAGTAACACCACATTTTTCGGATCATGACCGTTGAGTAAAATTTTTGTCAACTGATCCTGGTAAGCTTTTCGCGACAAACCGAAATGATTGGAATAATTTTCCGGAATTGAAAAATGCTCTCTGAATTTGGCACCCAGAAAATCCTGCCAGCCAAAGAGAGAAGGGAATCCCTGCATCTCGATCAACTGTGGATCCAGTTCACCCTCTTCATTTTTCACTATGGCAAAATCTAACGCAAGAAAAAGTGTATGAGCCGTTTCATTGGGAACGAATAGGTTTTCAGGGATGGCGCGATTTGTAATTTTTTTAAAGTCATGACGAACGATGAAATCAATAATCTGATCTGAAACAGTCAATATTTTTTTCTTGAGATCATGACCAACAAAGACCGGACTTTCTGCCACGCGAAAGGGAATCGTATGATGAAACGATTGGTTAAGGTCAGTTAAAAACTCTTGGTATTTCTTTTCAGAAAATGACTTGTTGAATTGGTTACGTGCGAAAGGAATCATGCCAAAGTGTGCTGTTGTATTTTTGTAGCATAATGCAAAAACCGGGGCAAGACTGTATGCTGGGTCAGTTTGATCTTGTCGGGTTCACTAAGCAGTTGCAGCATGTAAGAATATTTTTTTTCACCGTGGCGCCCGATTACCAGCTTTTTTTTGTCATCGCGAAGCAAAAACCGGTGCATACCCTCGCTGTCTACTTCGGGATGAAACTGGGTGCCAAAAACGGCTTGGTTAAAGCGGATGGCCATCACGGCCCGCTCAAATGGTATGAGTGGGCGCTCTTTTTCAATGCAGAGCACATGGCCTCCTGCTTTTTGTATTTTTTTAGTATCGGGTTGAATGATTTGATAATCGCGCGAGTCAACAGCGTAAAAAGGATTACTCAGTCCCTGAAAAAAAGATTCTCGTTCACCGGCTTTTGTTTTGTGTACCGGCATTACGCCAAATGAAGTGCTTTTGCGTTTGGTCACTTTGGCCAGCCCATAGTAGCGGCAAAATAACTGCATCGAATGACAAATCAGAAATACGGGTTTAGGACGTTCAGAGTTTTTTATGTTGTAGGAAAGGATTGAGTCTATTAACTCAAAATAGATTTTTTCCCATGCTGTACCGGCACTATCCAGCGGACTGCCCGGCCCGCCCGTAGAAATGTATACATCAAAGTTGAGGTCTGCTATTTGATTTTTTAAACGGACATCAAAAATTTCATACTGGATAGAAATATTTTCCTCTGTTCCAAATTTTTCAATCAATTCAACAATGCAGCGCATGCCCTCGTTGGCTTCACCTTCGTACAAATCGAGAATAGCAATTTTCATTTTTAAGAATAGTTTACAAATATAGCTTGACAGGCCAACCATTGTAGATTAGCTGAGACGAAATTTTATGATTAATTTAACCTGAACATTCTTAAGCAGCATGAAGTATTGGCCCATAGCAGGTTTTTTTCTTCTCAATTTCGATTTGTTGGCCCAGTTGAAAAGCCTGGATGTAGACCCGATTACTGTGGGCACCAGCGGCACGGTTCGGTTTAATAACTATGGCGAAGCGGGAATGAGAAGTAGTGCAAAAATTGATTACTCAGACATCAGAGGTTCTTGTTTTTGGAACAAAGACTGGCTTCGGGCAAAAATTATCGTTAAGAGCGGCAAGGCCTTTTTAGTTTCAAAAGCTAAATTGAATTTTTATACCAATGAAATCCACTTCATTGACGACAAAGGCAAAGAAATGGTGGTTCAGAATGGGGTGAAAGGCATTATTTTTTATTTATTAAATGACACGACCCAAGCAGAAGATTTTAAAGTGCTAAGCGGATTTTCAGCGAAGGGTAAAGAAATTTTTGTTCAGGTGTTGGTGAAGGGTAAAATTCAGTTGTTGAAGCATACCTCTGTTGACGTGATAACAAAAGATACTGACCTTATGTTGGGTAGAAAAGACAGGAAGTTTGAATCGACTGAAACGTATTATGTAGAAGAGAATGGCAACGTGCTCAAGATGAAGCGCATCTCCAAACCTAATCTCCTGGCTTTGATAAAAGAAGAGAATGGAGATGAAGACTGGCTGAAGGAACATAAAAGCAAACTTAAAAATGAGAAAGAGGCAATTGAATTCATTACCTACCGCAATTCACTTTCTAAGTAAATTCAGATTTTCACATCATCTTACTTGAGTATTTTAACCACCATAAACCCTGAGTCACTGGTAATTCTTGCCTTAGTGTCATTGCTGCTGGGCATGGCCAAAACCGGTGTGCACGGGGCGGGCATGCTGTCAGTACCGTTGCTTGCAATTGTTTTCGGAGGTAAGTCATCCAGTGGGCTGATGTTGCCCATGCTGTTGGTAGCCGATGTGTTTGGTGTGTTTTACTATCACCGTCATGCTTCGTTTCAACAACTGAAAATTTTATTTCCGTGGGCAGCACTGGGCATAATTGCCGGAAGTGTAGCCGGCAATTACATTGATGATGGTGTGTTTCGCGTCATCATGGCGGCTACGATTTTTAGTAGTCTCGCCATTATGATTTGGATGGAGTTGGGCGGAAGAGAAAAAATTCCCGACAGCATTTATTTGGGTATGTTGGCCGGGTTTCTCGGTGGCTTTACTTCCATGATCGGCAACCTGGCCGGTACCGTTATGGCAGTTTATTTTCTGAGCATGCGCTTACCTAAAAACAATTTCATCGGTACCACAGCCTGGTTTTTTATGGTGATGAATTGGTTCAAGGTTCCGTTTCATATCTGGATGTGGCACACGATTAATCGAGATTCGTGGGTAACCGCTTTGGTACTTACCCCGGTTATTTTAATGGGTGCATTTGCCGGAATTGGATTAGTAAAAAAAATGAGCGACAAGACTTATCGCTGGTTTATTGTCGGGATGACGTTGGTAGCAGCTGTGGTGATGGTATTGCGTCACTAAAGATTTGAGCGGCCACACAAATTTTCACCGGTAATCTGAACCTCTATCAGTTTGAAACTGCGCCACTTGCCTGGGAAGAGGAAGCAGGATATGCAAATCAAGAAGTAGGTGAGGGAGAGCTCATGCAACAGAGATTTCCATTACATGATTGAGAATTGGCATGATACCTTTTGTAGCGTTGATAAAAAATCTTCTTCCTCCAGAATTCAGATGTAACTACATCTTGACAGGCACCCTCTTATAATTCATGACTAATTCTTTGAGAGTTTTCATGCTAACGCCAATGATCTGATATGCTTTACCTTTGCCCGGCAAGTAAGTTGGGTTAATAACTTACAAATGAATAGGTCGGTTAGCCGTAGCCGCCAGGCATGCCTCTTTCACGGCTTCCATGTACGTAGGGTGAGCATGGCTCATGCGCGACACATCCTCTGCTGAAGCACGGTACTCCATTGCCACTACTCCTGCCGCGATCATGTCGGCTGCGCGGGCACCCATGATGTGCACTCCAAGAATCTCGTCAGTGTTTTTATCGGCAAGGATTTTTACAAGGCCGTCTGTATCCATGGAAGCACGTGCGCGGCCCAGGGCTTTGTAGGGGAAGTTTCCGGTTTTATAGGTGCGCCCTTGTTCCTTCAGTTGCTCTTCGGTGTAGCCCACGCTGGCTACTTCGGGCCAGGTGTACACCACTCCGGGAATGAGCAAATAATTTACGTGAGGTTTTTGTCCGGCCAAACGCTCGGCTACATATACCCCTTCTTCTTCGGCTTTGTGTGCAAGCATCGCTCCACGGATCACATCACCGATTGCATAGACGTTATCCACTTTTGTTTTCAAATGATCATCTACCGGAATTTTACCTTTGTCGAGTTCGATACCGATTTTTTCCAAACCTAATCCATCGGTGTAGGGTCTGCGGCCTACGCTTACCAGGCAATAGTCTCCCTTCAGTTCGATGGCAGCACCTCCGTTTTTTGGTTCTGCTTTCAGCACTACTTCCTTGCCTTTATTTTCGAGTGCTGTCACTTTGTGGCCGAGGTAAAAATCCATCCCCAACTTTTTAGTGGATTTCATCAACTCTTTGCCCATGGTGCCATCCATGGTGGGAATGAGGCTGTCTAAAAATTCTACTACCGAAACTTTTGAGCCGATACGTGCATACACCGACCCGAGTTCCATACCAATTACGCCACCGCCCACGATAATTAAATGCTTGGGTACTTCTTTCAGTTCTAATGCTTCGGTGCTCGATATGATTCTTTTTTTATCGAAAGGAGCGAAGGGCAATGCGGTAGGCTTTGAGCCTGTGGCAATAATTACATTGTCTGCCGTGAGTGTTGTTTCTTTGCCATCGTTGGCAGTAATCTTGATTGTATTTTTATCAACGAACGATCCGGTACCGGTGTGCACATCGATTTTATTTTTCTTCATCAGGTAAGCAATGCCTTCTACATTTTGTTTTACCACATCTGCTTTGCGGGCAATCATCTGGGTGAGGTTGACTTTGGGTTCTGAAATGTCAATGCCGTGTTCTTTAAATGTATGGGCTGCCGCATGAAAATGCTCAGTAGAATCAAGCAAGGCTTTAGAGGGGATGCAACCCACATTCAGGCAGGTGCCGCCCAGCGTGGAATATTTTTCAATGATGGCCGTTTTGAAACCGAGTTGAGCACAGCGGATGGCGGCCACATAACCACCGGGACCTGAGCCAATTACCAGAACGTTGTATTGCATGTGTTTTTTACTTTAGTGAACACGCAAATTAATAAATGCGCGGATTTCTCCCACACACTTTGCGAAAACGTGTATTGACTATTTGAATACGCTCAGGTAAGCACCGCCTAAGTGGGTAGCAATGGCCTTGCGGTATTTTTCGCTTTTGCGGTACTCAGGGGTAAGAAATTCATTCCAGATTTCGTCCCAGTCGCTTTGCTTCGACATGGCAAAGGCCAAATCTTGAATGGGGCCGATCTGCACATTTTGTCTTTTTACCGGAAGGTGCTTGCGTGCAGCATCTACGTATTCGGTAAAATCAAGAATAGTAAACAATTTTGGGTTGGTGCTGATTTCTTTCAGAATCTCAGTACCCGATGGACCCGTGGAAATAATCAGGCCGGGCATATTTTCCTGCTTGATTTGCTCAGCATATTTTTGGTGCACACTTTCGGCAATCACTTTGGCTGAATACCCTTTCAGTTGTGTGCTGATATTTTTTAAACTGGTAAGGGCAGGTGCATCTTTGTGGGTGATTAATGTTTCCTGGTTGGATAAAAAAGGTGGAGTGAACTTCATTATTTTTTTGCGTTCTTCGGTAACGGTTACATAAGTAACCCCGAGCAGGTTAGGGGTATTTTCAGTTGCTTTCAAAAACTCAGAAAACACTTTCTCCTCACCCTGATAATCAAGGGTAATTTTTTTATTGTGCTTGGTTTGAACATACGCTACAAAGTCGTTGAGCAGGTCCACGCATAAGCCTTTCATTTTTCCGCCTTCTTGGGCAATCAATCCGTTTTGCGGATAATATACTATCGCCAACTTGCCGCTGCCTTTGCTTTTGACATCGGCCCAACTGTCGCCTCCGTATTTTTGGGCGAATGAAACTTGAGCGATTAACAGCAACAAGAAAACAATCTTTTTCATAAGCTTCAGATTTTGATCATTGAAAGTTGAAAAGATTGGCCGTAGATTCAAACCCGATGTAAGTAAACTTGCCAGTTTGTATTTTCCTGATGGGGAGATGCTGAAAAACCGACACCTGCTAAAAGCCGGAAACGAGGCCTGGCACAACCCAGCAACAAATTACCTTTTCTCCTGGCACAACTCCACCAGTACACCGTTGGCTGATTTGGGGTGCATGAATGCAATCAGCTTATGGTCGGCCCCGGGTTTGGGTTCAGTGTTCAATAATAAAAAACCGTTGTCGGTATAGGATTGAATGCTCTTTTTAATATCGCCCACTTCAAAGGCCAGATGATGAATTCCTTCGCCACGTTTTTCAATAAATTTTGCGATCGGTGAATTTTCGTTGGTGGCTTCAAGCAACTCAATTTTCACCCCATTCAATTCAAAAAAAGAAGTGCGCACACCCTCGCTGGGCACTTCTTCAATTTTATAATGAGCGTTGCCCAGCAGCCGGGCAAACAATTCATTTGATTCCTTCAGGTTTTTTACGGCTATGCCAATGTGCTCCAGTTTTTCCATATCCGGTAAATTCGTTTGTATTTTTTAATTTTGAAGAAAATTCGGGAAACTTTTTGTGCTTTCCGAAAGTTTAATGATTGCTATGCCTAAAATCAGTATTGAAACCGTTAGTGATGTGCACGTAGAAGCTGCCCGAGTGCAACAACAGATAAAAGATTATTTCGGGGTGAAAGCCAGTGAACTTGTTTTTGAGTTTAGTTTGCTGGAAGGAAAAATAAAATTGGATTTGATCACCATCAACCCGCGGCATAATCAGTCTTTTTTGTTTCATTCTGAAACGGGGGCCGATAAAGTAGATGCCCTGAAAAAAATGTGGAACTATGTTCAGAGCTATAAAGAGAAAGAAAACTCCTATACCATTCAGTGGACGACCAAAAGTAACAGCGAGTTGCATACCTCTTACTTCCGGGCCGGAAATATTTTAGAGGCATTAGAAAAATTGTATTACGGAAGAGATAGAAATACCATTACCGTGTTTAGCGTTGTGTTAAACCCCATCTCCTGAATTTTTGAATGTTGAACCTTGAATGTTAAATCACTATGATTTTAGTAACTGAAAAAGCAAAAGACAGGATTAACAACCTCCGGACAGAAGAAGGTAAAACGGATGCACACAATATTCGTGTTTCCGTGCAAGGCGGAGGCTGCTCCGGGCTGATGTACAACCTGGGCTTCGATGATAAAATCAATCCGGCCGATCAGGTATTTGAAGATAAGGGTATAAAAATCCTGGTTGACAAAAAAAGTTTGTTGTATTTGATTGGAACAACCCTTGATTTTTCTGATGGACTGAACGGAAAGGGCTTCCAATTCATCAACCCCAACGCTACCCGCACGTGCGGGTGTGGCGAGAGTTTTTCAGTTTAGATTTTTATCGCGCAAAGGTTCAGCGCAAACCCCTTCATACTTTCCTCACCCCTTAACGGTTGATCAAACTCCTTCAGTTAATATTTCAGTAGGGTGGGTTTATAAGCTGCGGGTGACACAATGATTATTTCAAGCTGGTTGTTCTGCCCGGTGCACAAGTCTTTGTTTTTCTGATAAAACCAAAAAACTCTTCGTTTGTCAAACGGGTAGTAATAGGTCTTTCCGTGTGATGGCCTCGATACAATAAAATACTAAACACTGCCGATAACAGCAATGCACTTGAGTTCAATGGCGATGGGCGTTGGCAAGGCATTTACTTCCACGGTAGTGCGGCACGGTTGTGTAGCTTTATCAGGAAAATACTCAGCGTAGATTTCATTGAAGAGGGCAAAATCTTTTTTCATGTTGGTGAGATAGACGGTAACGTCAATCAAGTTTTCCCAACTTGTGCCCGAAGCCTCAAGGATAAATTTTACATTTTGAAAAACTGAATGACATTGCTCTTTCAGGTTGTAGCTGATTATGTTTTTGTTTTCGTCTAAGGTAACTCCTGGAATTTCTTTGGATCCTTTTTTGCGCGGCCCCACTCCGGATAAAAATAGCAGGTTGCCCACACGCCTGGCGTGCGGATAAGCTCCCACCGGGTCAGGTGCTTTTTCAGAAGATATACTGGTATAGCTCATCTCATTCAATTTCAAAAACCAAACTCCCCCAGAAACTTTGCCAGTCGGCCCCTGATTTTTCTGAGGGTATCATGTTTACGGTGCTCACCATCCACGGTCCTTTGCTGCTGATGGGGAACTTAATCATGCCGTCATTTTCGGTGTACATGTTTTGTAAAATAGATGTATTGCCGATTTTGTTCCACACTTTCACCAACTGGTTTTTTGCCGGTTGGTTATTGAATAAAACCAAACATTGCAAATAATCTCCGGTTTTTAAACTGTAAGGATTTTGTTGCGGAATAATCTCTACCCGAAAGCCTAACTTTTTTTTGTAGGTGTCATCGGTTTTTTCTCCTACCTGTACTAACAGCTTGGCGTAGCGTGAATAAAACTCCCGTGCGGGCTTGTCTTCATTGGCTGTTTTCTTTCGTAGTTCAATAATGTTATCAAGGCCGTCTTCTTTTAAATAATCGTTGAATTTCTGTGCATCTGATTCGATGTAAGCGGTATTGCTTTGCAACGCGATGAGCTGGGTGCCGGCTTCGGTAAATTTGTATTTTAATTTTTCTTTTTCTTCCGGCTTGAGAAACGGTTGCAGGTCAGTTGCTTTGCCCGTGTGGTGTATTTCCAGTTTTTCTAAGCGATGTTTTTTTATGTTCCAGGGTTCGCCTTCAAAATTCTCACCCACCATAAAACTGAGACTCAGTTCTTCGCCTACGGCATACTTAAATTTTTTAGGTTGTAACCAAAACTCGTGCGACTGGGCTACGGTAGCCATAAAATAGATTACTAAAAAAATAAAGATTCTCTTTTGCATAGGGGTGGTTTAGTAATGGGTTACTCAGCGAGGATGGCCTCATCAGCCGTCAACGCATGATTGATTCATTGGTTCATTAATGTTTCAATTTCATCGGCCTCAATCGGGATATTTCGCATCAGGTCAAAATTTTCTTTTTCGCCAATGACCACATTGTTTTCCAGCCGGACACCAAAGCCTTCTTCTTTGATATAAATTCCCGGCTCGATGGTCCATACGCTGCCCACCTGAACAGGGTCGTGCATGTTGCCCACATCGTGTACATCAAGCCCCAGCATGTGCGAAGTGCCGTGATAAAAATATTTTTTGAAGACGGGATTATCCGGGTTTTGGTTTTTGATGTCGTTGTCAGAAATCAGTTTTAATTTTTTCAGTTCAGACTCCATCAATTTTTCAATCTCTTTCTGATAGTCAAAGTAAACTACCGATGGCCTCAGCATTTTCATGGCCTCGCGTTGAATGTGAAGCACCGCATTGTAAACTTCTTTTTGCCGGGGTGAAAATTTTCCGTTTACCGGAATGGTACGCGTGAGGTCAGAGTTATAATTGGCATATTCTGCGGCCACATCCAACAGTATTAACTCACCGGTTTTACACTCCTGGTTGTTTTCAATGTAATGCAGCACCACATTGTTTTTTCCCGAAGCGATGATGGGAGTGTAAGCAAATCCTTTTGAGCCGTGACGGATAAATTCGTGTATGTACTCAGCTTCAATCTCATACTCTTTTACGCCCGGTTTGGTAAATTTCAATACCCTCCGAAATCCTTTTTCCGTGATATCACAGGCTTGTTGGATTAATTTGATTTCAAGCGCTGACTTTGTTCTTCGAAGTTTCCCCATGAGAGGAGCCACACGTTGATAGGTATGCAACGGGTATTTTGCCCGGCACCAGTCAACGAAGCGCGCATCGCGCGTTTGAACAACCACTTCCGAGCGATAATGCTCGTTGGTATTGAGGTACACATTTTCAGCCCCGCTCATGGCCATCAGGTGATGAAACAGGGCATCAAAATCGGGCAACCACATCACCGTTTCTATTCCTGAGATTGCCTGTGCTTCTTCTTTGGTGAGTTTGTGCCCGTACCATTTTTCGAGGTGCTCGTTAGGCTGACGCAAAAAAAGTATTTCGCGTTTTTTTTCTTCACGAAACCCCGGACAGATTACCAAAATGCTTTCCTCCTGCTCAATACCGGTGAGGTAAAACAAGTCGTTGTTTTGTTTAAACACCATTGAGCCATCGGCATTGGTGGGCATGATGTCGTTGGAGTTGAAAACGGCCAATGAGTTGGGCTTAAGTTCACGAACAAGTTTTTTTCGGTTATCAACAAAAAATTGTTGGTCAATGGGCGAGTAGCGCATAACAGAATTTGTGTAAATTGAAATGCAAGTTAAACAAAGCTTATGAAGACCACTCTAAACTCTTTTGGATTTTTGATGCCATATTTCCGATACCCGATTCTGAATTTAAGGCCGGCTGATATCAAGTACCGGGTATCTCTGCTATTTGCTTTTCTTTTTGCTGTCACAACGTTTGCCCAATACAAGCCAGCTGCCGAAAACCTGAAAAACCGTGAGTGGTTTCAACAGGCACGCTTCGGGCTGTTTATTCACTGGGGAGTGTACAGTGTACTGGGCGATGGCGAGTGGGCCATGAATAGTCAGCAAATTCCGATCAGGGATTATGAAAAACTTCCATCTTTTTTTAACCCGACTGAATTTAATCCGGCCGAGTGGGTACAAATGGCTAAAGATGCCGGTATGAAATACATTACCATCACCAGCAAACACCACGATGGCTTTGCCATGTTCGATTCAAAAATTTCTGATTACAACATTGTAAAGAAAACACCTTATGGTAAAGATGTGTTGAAAATGCTGGCCGAGGAATGTGCCAAGCAAGGGATTAAATTATTTTTTTACCATTCGCAATTAGACTGGCATCATCCGGATTATTTTCCGAGAGGTTTTACCGGTGGAAGTTACACGGGCCGGGAAGAACAAGGCAATTGGTACAAATACCTGGATTACATGGATACCCAACTGACGGAGCTGCTCACCAACTATGGGCCGGTGGCTGGTATTTGGTTTGACGGCATGTGGGACAAAGAGAAAGCTGATTGGCGTTTGCAAAAGACCTACTCGCTCATCCATCAATTACAGCCTGGAGCACTGGTGGGCAGCAACCATCACCGGGCTCCGTTTGAGGGAGAAGACTTTCAGATGTTTGAAAAAGATTTACCCGGCCACAATACCACCGGTTTTGCTCCCGAACAAAAAGTAGGAGACCTGCCCAAAGAAACCTGCGAGACAATCAACAATTCGTGGGGATTTAATTTGAAAGACGATCACCATAAAACAAAAAAAGAACTGGTGCAGTATTTGGTGAAAGCAGCCGGCTACAACGCCAACTTTTTATTGAACGTAGGCCCGATGCCAAACGGAAAAATTCAACCCGAACATAAAGCCGCCTTGAAAGAAGTGGGCGAGTGGCTGAAAATTTATGGAGCAACCATTTATGGCACCCAAGGCGGACCGCTAAGTGCCCGCGACTGGGGTGTGATGACACAGAAGGGTAATACGATTTATGTACATATTCTCAACTGGCAAGACGAAACGCTGACAGTTCCTCACCTCAGCAGGAAAATAAAGTCAGCTAAACTTTTTAAAAACAAATTGGTTTTGAAATTCAGCGAAAACGATTTTGGGGTGAATATTCAAGTTCCCAAATCCATGCAAGATGAAACCGATACGGTGGTGGAGTTGGAGTTAAAAAACTAACTCAACCCGTTCAAGAAATCACGCTCTTCAAAAATCTCAGAGTCAATGGTGAAATCATCCGAATCTAAAAATGCCGGAAAACGGTCGCGGTAGGCTTGCAGGGCATTGGCATTGAGTTCAACAGTTTTTACCGTCTCAACACCTTCGGTGGTGAAAATCGTATCACCTTTTGGCCCAATGATGGCACTGTGTCCATTGTATTCGATGCCGTTGCCATCGGTACCCACGCGGTTTACCCCTACACAATAGCTTAAATTTTCAATGGCACGTGAGCGCAACAATGTCTCCCATGCCGCAGCACGAACTTCAGGCCAGTTAGCTACATATACCAATAAATCGTAAGAAGACCTTTTTAAGGTAGCATTCCACCGGTTGCGGCTCCATACCGGGAAACGCAAATCATAACAAATCAGCGGGCAAATTCTCCAGCCTTTCCAGTGGCCGATTAATAAACTTTCGCCTTGCGAATAAACGGTATGCTCATTAGCCATGCGGAAGAGGTGCCGCTTATCATAGGTTTTGAAATTACCACCCGGTTCCATCCACAGCAAGCGGTTATAGTAACGCTCGTGTACGTGGGCAATAAAACTTCCAAGAATCAACGCACCCGTTTGGTCGGCCATTTGCTTCATCCACTTAAACGTGCGCAGGTTCATCATTTCAGCCAATGATTTGGCTTTCATGGTAAAACCCGTAGTAAACATTTCGGGCAGCACAATAACGTCCGTAGATCCGGCCTGCCAGATTTTTTCTTCAAAGGCGGCCAGGTTTGCCCCAACATCTTCCCAATGAATATCGGACTGAATGATTGTGATTTTTAAATCCTGCATGACAAAACAGACAAAAAGCCTTCAAAAATAGATGTTAACGCTTCCGGGGCCTTTTATTTCATGCGCAAAAAGAAAACTTAAGGCACGACTATTTTTATACACCACGAAAAACCGTTCAAAAATAACAATTTTATTTGTGCCTGCATGAACAAAAAAGGAACGAACCAGCTCAAATTTTTTTTGGTGACCAATTAAGCCGAATTTCAAACGATACAGGATATTCCATAAGAAATGGCTGAAGTCTTATTGCTGAAAAACCCCTAACCAGAAATGCCGCAGTACACGATTCATTTTCTGCTTTGATCGTGCGATAGCTTACCCTAAATTAATGGGATCGTGCTTTTTTATTTTTATCCGCACATACTTGGCGGCCGGCATATTACTTTCTTTCACCACATTGTTGATGGAGATCAGCACATTTGTTTCCGGAAAATAAGTAACCGTGTTACCTTTTGGGATAGGATAGGCCACAATGATAAATAATGGAGCTACTCGCTGGATGCCATCGTCATAATTGAACAAGTCAACTTTTTCACCGTTTACAAATCCGGCCTCATCAATGTCTTGTTGATTCATGAAGATTACTCTTCGCTCGTTTTTTATACCCCGGTAACGATCTTCGTATCCATAAATGGTGGTATTGAATTGGTCGTGCGTGCGTGTGGTAGCCATCAGGTACTCGCCCGGAGCAAGTGTGTTATTAGGAACAGAAGTTAATGTAAACGGTGCCCGGTCAATGTATTTTTCGGTGATGAATTTTCCTTCGCGGGCAGCGTTGGGCAAATAAAATCCGTTTTTTTCGCGTACCCGGATATTATAATTTTCAAATCCCGGAATACATTTTTCAATGTCGTCACGTACAGCATCATAACTGTTGTGGTAGCGTTGCCAGTTAACTACAGACCGGCTGCCGAGTGTAGCCATGGCCAGGCGGCACACAATTTGTGTTTCGTTCATGAGTTTGTCGGAGACGGGCTTTAACACCCCTTTTGAAGATTGCACAATACCCATCGAACTTTCTGTACTGATAAACTGGACTTCGCCATTGACTAGATCAAGATCACTGCGTGATAACGTGGGCAAGATCAGTGCCTCCTCTCCGTGTACCAGATGGCTTCGGTTTAGTTTGGTAGAAACACAAACGCTTAGTTTTAATTTTCGCAAGGCTTGTGCAGTGTATGTTGTATCAGGCGTGGCCGACAAGAAATTTCCGCCCATGCTAAAAAATACGTTGACTGTACCATCTTGCATAGCTTTGATGGTGCGCACCACATCATGCCCGGGTTTACGTGGAGGCTCAAACCCAAAGACTTTCTTCAGACGATCGAGCTGGGCAGAAGTTGGCTCTTCATTGATCATCATGGTGCGGTTGCCTTGTACATTGCTGTGCCCGCGCACCGGGCATACCCCTGAGCCGGGTTTGCCAATGCTTCCTTTGAGCAACAGTATATTTACTATTTCCCGCACCATCTCTACCCCGTTAGGCTGCTGTGTGAGCCCCATACCCCAGCAAAAAATAATACGTTTGTTATGCGCCAGCATTTCTGCCGCTTGGCGAATAGAAGATTCATCTATTCCTGAATCCCGGGCAAGATCTTCCAGTTGGTATTTTTTAAACTGTTGGCAGAAGGCATCGAACCCTACCGTTTTTTCGGCAATGAATTTCTGATCAAAAACATTGCCAGGCGATTTTTTTTCAAATTCAAAAAGTACTGACTCGAGCGCCTTGAGTAGCGCCATGTCGCCATTTATTTTCACGGGTAGGTAGAGGTCGGCCAGGGAAGTGCCTTTGCCGAGCAGGCCATTGACTTGCTGTGGATTATGAAACCCCATTAGCCCGGCTTCGGGCAGGGGATTGATGGCAATGATTTTGGCTCCATTTCGTTTTCCCTTTTCCAAAGCGCTCATCATGCGTGGAGCATTGGTACCGGGGTTTTGCCCGATGATGACGATCACATCGGTATCGTAAAAATCATCAAGCCGTACTGTGCCTTTTCCTATACCAATGGTGGGCAACAGAGCCGTGCCTGAGGTTTCGTGGCACATATTTGAGCAGTCGGGCATATTGTTGGTGCCGAATTCACGCACAAATAGTTGATATACAAATGAGGCTTCGTTGCTGGTTCTGCCCGAAGTATAAAATGCGGCCTGGTTGGGAGACTCTAAACGGTTCAGGTGGTTGGCTATTTTTTCAAAGGCATCACTCCAACTGATAGGCTGATAATGTGTTCCATCTTTGGGCAGATACATTGGCTCGACTAACCGGCCCAGGCGACCAATTTCAAAATCGGTTAGTGTGGCGAGATCATACACAGAGTTATTTTTCAAAAAATCTGCTGTAATTTTTTTGGTGGTTGCTTCTTCGGCCAATGCCTTAGCACCATTTTCGCAATAATCGCCCAAGGCTGACCGATCATCGTCAGGATCGGGCCAGGCGCAACTGGGGCAATCGAAGCCTCCCCGCTGGTTCATTTTAAAAAGAGCTTTGGTTCCTCTCACGGGCACACCTTCTTCAAATAAATCACTAACCACAGCCAGCACAGCCGGCACACCCGCAGCCGATTTTTTTATCCCGGTAGTCTTCAAATCCGATAGTTTGTAGGGATTTTCAGCGGCAGGTTTTTTTATGTCTTTTTTCATGACTTAAGGATTAGTAAAAAGCAATTGGATCACTTGTCAGCGGTACTAATTAATGTGTGATGGCTTGACGTATAAATATTAAACCGATCATGCCGCAGAAAACCCAGCAGGGTCATGTCAAACTCAGCGGCAAGTTCTACAGCCAGAGAAGAAGGAGCACCAATGGCAGCAACCACCGAGATGCCGGCCATCGCAGCTTTTTGAATCAGTTCAAAACTTGCCCTTCCGCTCAGAAGCAGGATGTGACGGTTCAGTGGCAATAGATTGTTTGCTATTGCATTACCGACTACTTTATCAAGAGCATTGTGCCGGCCTACATCTTCCCGCAGCACAACTAAGTCACCTTCGCTGGTAAAAAGACCAGAGGCATGGATGCCTCCCGTTTCGGCAAAAACTCGTTGGGCAACTCTGAGTGTTGCAGGCAACGTA
Organism: Bacteroidota bacterium; assembly: GCA_018266435.1. Classification (GTDB taxonomy): domain Bacteria; phylum Bacteroidota; class Bacteroidia; order Cytophagales; family Cyclobacteriaceae; genus ELB16-189. The sequence continues at coordinate 50,235 of JAFEAL010000005.1, forward strand.
TAAAGCATTTTGGCAGAGACGCTTAAGGATGGTTTATCCTGTGGGTTAAACGCACTTACCGTTTTGATGGATTGTATCGATTTTTTTCCGCATAATCCACAACTGGAGGTCATGTAAAAATTTCTATCGGCTTGTGCGAGGTGTGGATTGAAACTCTCGGCCAATTCGATGCAAACAACATTATCTTGCTGTGGAATACCTGTGCGTGAAACAGAAACCACATCGCGGTAAGAAGAAATGATTCCTTCCGTAAATAAAAAGCCCAAGGCCAGTTCTGCATCATGACCCGGTGTGCGCATGGTTACTGAAATGACTTTTTGTACCCGGTTGGTACCTGGCCCAAAAACAATTCGTATTTCCAGCGGTTCTTCTACTGAAAGAGTATCCAGTGAGGGTACGGTAGTTAAGCGGGTTACCTTTTTAACGGGCATCTGCTTCACGGAAACGGACGGTTGGTGTATCATGCCCAATGTTCTGTTGACAAATATAAATTTAACGACAGGTTGTTCCAACCCTGGTCTTCAAGATTTACAATAGATATACAATAAATGCCGCGATCTCACCGACAAATTATAGAAGAGAGCAGCAGGTAACGAACCGGTAGGCGCTAAAACACAAGTTAAATTTTTTTCAAAATTTCTCCTGCTTTCCTTAACGTATCTTCATTTTTAGCGAAACAAAACCGGAGCAATTTATGGTCTGAACGGTCTTTGTAAAAAGCCGAAACCGGTATGGGGGCTAGTTTCATTTCTTTAGTCATCCAACTGGCCATTTCTACATCGGTTTTAGTTGAAACTCCTTCGTACGAAAGCAATTGAAAGTAACTTCCGTAACACGGCAACGGGTTGAGCGAAGTGCCCTTGATCTGTTCCAGCAAGAAATCACGTTTCTGTTGATAAAATTTTCCGAGGTGCAAATAATTTTCAGCATCGGCCATGTACTCGGCCAATGCCAGTTGCACGGGCGTGTTTACGCTGAACGTAATGAACTGATGAGCTTTGCGGATTTCTCGTGTAATGATTTCGGAGGCTATAGTGTAGCCCACTTTCCAGCCGGTAGCATGAAAAGTTTTACCAAATGAAAATACTGCAATGCTTCGTGCGGCAAGATTAGGATATTTTAAAACCGATTCGTGGGTTTTATTTTCAAAAATAATTCGTTCATACACTTCATCACTTAGTACAATCAAGTCATGCTCTTCGGCCAAATGTTCCAATTCTTTTAAGTCAGATGAACTCAATACTGATCCGGCCGGGTTATGCGGGGTATTAACCATGATCATTCGCGTCTGCCGGGTAATTTTCTTTTTCACTTCAGCCCAATCAATTGAAAAATCAGGGGGCGATAAATTCAGGTGAACCGGTATTCCGCCATTCAGCCGGATAGCCGGGTCGTAGGAGTCGTAAGAAGGATCGAACAAGATCACTTCATCGCCCGGGTGAATCAACCCCGCAATGGAAGCAAAGATCGCTTCGGTACCGCCTGCGGTTATGGTCACTTCAGTTTCTGAATTGACCGGGTGACGGTACGTTTTATACACGATGTCGCCAATAATTTTTCTCAAAGCGGGCACGCCCGGCATGGGTGCGTATTGATTGTGTCCGTCTCTCATTTTTTGATAAATGGAATCAATCAGTTTTTCTGAAACGGGAAAATCAGGAAAGCCTTGCGAGAGGTTGATGGCCTGATGTTCCAGTGCCAATTTTGACATGACACTGAAAATGGTAGTGCCAATTTCAGGAAGACGGGAGAAGATATTCAAGATCCAAAATTTATAAATTCAAAATTAGTACTTTCTTCAATCCTGAATTTGCAAACTCGAATTTACTTTTTGACCGGTGCCACAATGCGGTACTCGGTGTCTACGTTGCCTTTGCTGATGTCGGCCAGTTTTCCTTTGAGTGTACGCTTTTTCAATGACGACAGGTAATCGATAAATAATTTACCTTCTATGTGATCGTATTCGTGTTGGATGATACGGGCTTTCATGCCATCAAATTCTTCTTCTACAGAATTCCAGTTTTCATCAAAATACCTGATCCTGATTTTTTCAGGTCGATCAATTTCTTCGCGGATATTAGGAATGCTCAGGCAGCCCTCTTCAAATGCCCAGGGCCGACCGTGTTCGTTCAGCATAACGGGGTTGACAAATATTTTTTTAAAATCTTTCATGTCGGGCTCATCATCCAGCGTGGTTCCATCGACCACAAACAGGCGTATACTTTTTCCAATCTGTGGAGCCGCCAGCCCAATTCCTTTAGCTGCCTGCATGGTCTCAAACATGCTGGTAACTAATTCTGACAAGTCTGTGCCCTTCTCGATTTCTTTTGCTTTTTTGCGAAGTACGGGGTCGCCATACATGACAATCGGATAGACCATAATCAAATTAAAATTATGAGCAAAGGTAATTGAACAGGCATGAATTATGAAGAGTGATTTTCAAAGCAGTGGGCCGAATCACTTCTTTTGCAAAAGATAATCCTGTAAAATGAGTACAGCGCTTATTTTGTCCACATTACCTTTCACTTGCCGGTCTTTTTTTTTCATGCCTCCTGAGATCATGGCCTGCTGGGCAATGGAAGAGGTAAACCGCTCATCAATGGTATGAATGGAAATCGTTGGGAAATTGTTTTTGAATTGTGCGATGAACCCCCGAACAGCTTCAGCATTGGAAGAATCTGTATTGTTTAATGTTTTGGGTAACCCGATAATAACTTCACTCACCGGTTCTTTTTCAAAATATTTTTTCAGGTAAGCCATGAGTTGAGCGGATTCAACTGTATCTAAGGCAGTGGCAATAATCTGAAGCGGATCGGTTACGGCTAAACCTGTTCGTTTAGATCCATAGTCAATCGCTAAAATGCGTGGCATTTGTAGGGTGCGGTTAATTCCACTTTGCCTTCTCAAAAAAGGCAGTCTTCACCCGGCTTTCCAATACCAGGGCCTTGGGAAAAAGAATTTCATTTTCGATTCGGGCATGTTCTTTCAGGTTTTTTTCAAACTCAATCAGTTCTGAAAAAATTACTTTTACATGCACAGGAGCATCGGGAGTTAGCCAATAATCTTTTGTGATTTTGCGAATGCCCGCCATCTCTTCATCGTGCACTTCATGATCGGCCACACATTGTTGAAGAAAGTGCCTTTCCATGGCCTGATATAATTTTGAGGGATTGTATTTTCCACGCGAGGCTTTCTCTAAAAAATGAATGTACCGAAACAGCGAATCTTCTTCTTCATAAATGTGCCGGATAAAATCTTCCATGAACAATGGAAACAATACTTTCAAATCTTTTTCAACCGACTCGTAGGCAGGATGGTCGGCCTTGAAATTTTGAACAAGATTGTTGATGAAAGGCAACTTGTGTTTGATAAACAGGTAATGGGCGTGTTTTAAATACTCAATGATCAGATCGATGCGGTACGAAAACAACGGAAGATCATCGTTCAGATTATTTTCTTTTATACGGGCAAACTCATCAACCACTTTTTCAGAAGAAATTCCCTTTTCACGGCAAACCGAATCCAGTGTTTGATTGGGGTATTCATAAAAAGTAATACCAAATGAATACAAGATGCGCGCCAGCAACTGATCTTGGCTCACCAGGTCATTTATTTTTTGATGAAGAAGTTCGTGCGGATTCATTGAACGGTAAATATACTTGCAGCGTATAGTTACCACAAGCAAAGGCTCAACTATTCTCCTATCTTTGAGCCTGATATGCGCGAAGATTATTTAAAAGCCGATAGTGAAGGGCTTGATGCCCGCGATAAAGAAATAGAAAAGGCACTACGGCCATTGTCATTCGAGGATTTTACCGGTCAGCAAAAAGTGACCGATAATATTAAAGTGTTCGTTTTGGCAGCCAAACAACGAAGTGAGTCGCTGGATCATGTACTGCTGCATGGCCCACCCGGGCTCGGCAAAACCACACTTTCGTTTATCATTGCCAATGAATTAGGATCAAAAATCAAAATTACTTCAGGCCCAGTATTGGATAAGCCCAGCGACCTGGCCGGGCTGCTCACTAATTTAGAACCTCACGATGTGTTATTCATTGATGAGATTCATCGGCTCAATCCCATTGTGGAAGAGTATTTGTATTCGGCCATGGAAGATTTCCGCATCGACATCATGCTTGACAGTGGGCCCAATGCACGCTCGGTACAAATCGGGTTAAATCCATTTACATTGATTGGTGCTACTACACGCGCAGGGTTGCTCACTTCACCGTTGCGAGCACGCTTTGGAATCAACGCCCGGTTAGAATATTACGATTCGTCTTTGCTTACTAAAATCGTGAACCGGTCGTCTGCCATTTTGAATACATCCATCGATGACGATGCCGCATTTGAAATTGCCAGAAGGAGTCGGGGCACTCCGCGCATTGCCAACAACTTACTGAAACGTACCCGCGACTTTGCGCAGATCAAAGGCAATGGAACCATTACCAAACCCATTGCACAACTGGCACTCACCGCCCTGGATGTAGATGAAAATGGATTGGACGACATGGACAACCGAATCCTCAGCGCCATCATCGAAAAATTTAAAGGAGGCCCGGTGGGTTTAACCACAATTGCCACAGCCGTAGCCGAAGAAGCCGAAACCATTGAAGAAGTGTACGAACCATTTTTGATTCAGGAAGGATACATCAAACGCACATCACGCGGTCGTGAGGCAACCGAATTGGCGTACAAACATTTGAAAATCCCCAGACCGAAATCGCAAGGATTGTTTGATTGATTTAAAAACCTGCCTGATTTTGCTAAGGCTGTAGGTATTCAATATATTTTAGATAAACGGTAAACCAGTTGAAGGGCATACCCCTTAATTTCGGATTCATAATACTATCGCTATGAAGAAACACATTTCAATTTTGCTCGGATGCCTGATGGCATTCGGCACATTTGCTCAACAAACGGAACCGGTGGATACGGTGGCCGTACACAAGATTAAAGACGAAGGGTTGAAACACGCTAAGGTGATGACCACCCTGAGTATGCTCACCGATGTATACGGCCCGCGGTTGACTAACTCACCCAACTATAAAAAAGCTGCAGACTATGCCAAGGCTACATTGGAGTCGTACGGATTGCAAAATGTTCAACTCGATTATTGGGGCGAAGAATTTGGCCGCGGCTGGCAACTGAAAAAATTCAGTTTGCAGACAGTAGAACCCGGCAACACTCCGTTGATCTCGTACCCCAAAGCCTGGACACCGGGCGTGAAGGGTACAGTTGCAGCCGATGTAGTTTACTTGGAAGTGAAAACCGAGGCCGACTTGGCCAAGTACAAAGGCAAACTCACCGGTAAGATTATCCTCTTCAGCGCGCCAGTAACAGTTAAGCCCGGTTTTGTTGCCGATGCATCACGGTTTAATGACTCGACTCTTTTGGTTATGGCCAACGCAGGCATGCCCGAGCGGGGTCGCGGCTTCAATTTTAATTTCAATCGCGAAGCCCAAAGATTGAATTTTTTAAAATGGGATTTTTGTATGAAAGAAGGAGCCGTAGCTGTGCTGGAGGCAAGCCCGGCATCGCGTTTGGAAGACGGAACACTTTTAGTCAGTGCGGCAACCGTGCCTTATCCGCCCGATGTTCCGCGCAGCAAACGGGTTGGTTCACAAAGTCCCAACGTTCCTAAAATTCTTCCGCAGATCATAGTAGCAGATGAGCATTACAACCGCATGGTTAGACAAATACAGAGCGGAGTGAACGTGAAGTTGGAGCTGGTGCTAGAAACAGAATTCACACCGGCTGGTTCGGGATTTAACGTGATTGGCGAAATCCCCGGAACGGATTTAAAAGATGAAGTAGTGATGATCGGTGCACATCTTGATTCATGGCACAGCGGCACAGGTGCCACTGACAATGCTGCAGGCTCTGCTGTGATGATGGAAGCCATGCGCCTCATCAAGTCATTGGGCACAGCACCGCGCAGAACCATTCGCATTGGTTTGTGGGGGGGCGAAGAGCAGGGGCTGATTGGTTCGCGTTCGTACGTGAAGCGAACGTTAGGAGAACGACACGACAAAATGTATCCGTGGGATTCTATTGATCTGAAACCGGCCGCCCATAAATTTTCAGTTTATTTCAATATGGACAACGGCACCGGCAAATACCGCGGAGTATATTTGCAAGGCAATGAAAACGTGCGTCCGGTTTTCAGAGCATGGCTGAAGCCATTTGAGAAAATGGGAGCCTCTACGCTTACCTTAGAAAATACCGGAGGCACTGATCATCTGTCATTTGATGCCATTGGCCTTCCGGGATTTCAGTTTATTCAGGATCCCATTGAGTATTCTAACCGCACGCACCACACCAATATGGATGTGTATGACAAAGCCCTTGAAGCAGATTTGAAACAAAACGCTGTGATGACAGCAGCATTTGCCTGGCTGGCGGCTAACCGCAACCAACTAATTCCAAGAAAATAATTCTGTGAAAAAAAACGAAACTACCTGGCTTATTGGCCAGGTAGTTTTTTTTTATTCACTATAAAACCGCTGATGATGAAACTGATTACACCCAGTACAATCATCAGCAGCGTTTGCCAGGCATGAAACACAAATACAAAAGCCACAGCATCGGGCTTGGCCACACTATAAAATGCAGTAAGGGCTAGCGGTACCAGCACGTGATAAGATCCTGTACCGCCTGGCAGCGGAGCCGCCATAGCAATAGAACCAACGGCAAACAGGGTAACCACTGCACTGAATCCCAAGTGACTAGTTTCAGGAAAGGCCATCAATACCAAATAACTCATTAAAAAATACAAGGCCCAGATGGCAAATGAATAAAATACAAATAGCCATTTATTTTTTAGTTGAAAAACAGAAAACAATCCATCCTTAAATCCGCGAATGATCTTCAAAAATTTTTCATTTTTCCGTAAGAAATAAATCCCAACGACAAACAAAATCAGTAACACAAAAACTGCCCACCCCCACCAAGGCACAGACAGGTTGCCTGATGAAACGGGTAGCGTATCCAAAAAATTTTTCAGTTTCTCCCACTCGAGGTAAAACGAAAACGCAATTAAGAGGAGCAGGCACAGCACATCAGCAATCCGCTCGGTAACGACCGTGCCAAACGAAATTTCAACAGGCGTTTTCTCCAGTTGGTACAAAGTGTAACACCGCGAGAGTTCACCACCACGGGGCACGGCAAGGTTTACCAGGTAGCCCGTCATCAATGCCCAAAAACTGTTGGATGTTTTTATCTCATGCCCGGTTGGTATCAATAACATTTTCCACCGCATGGCCCGCAAGATATGACTGGCGATGCCGGCAACGGCCATCAGCCACAAGTACAACTTGTCAGATTTAAGCCAGGCTTGCCACAGGTATTCCAGTTTATTTTCGCCCTCCACCTTTAGCCCGCGCAGCGAAAGCCACAACAACACCACCGTGATGCCGATCATCAACGCGTAGCGTGTGCCTGATTTTATTTTTTGCATTAGTTCAGTCGATTATCAGGATCGGGAAATACCAGGGTAGGTTTAAATTTCTTAGCCTCTTCTATTTCCATCGAAGCATACGAGATGATGATGACCACATCGCCCACTTGTGCTTTGCGCGCGGCTGGCCCGTTGAGGCAAATCATGCCGCTTCCTTGCTCGCCTTTGATCACGTAGGTTTCGAGCCGCTCGCCATTGTTCACATTCACAATCTGCACTTTTTCGCCTTCAATCAGGTTGGCGGCTTCCATCAAGGTTTCATCAATGGTGATGCTGCCTACATAATGCAATTCGGCTTGCGTAATTTTTACACGATGGATCTTTGATTTTAATACTTCAATACGCATATCGTTGCTAACTATTTTTTCCTGAATACCTTCAGCTTATTTTTTACTCTTCCATTAACAGGTTATCAATCAGCCTTACTTCGCCCACGTACGCTGCCATCAATAAAATGGTTTGGTTTGTAACGGTTTCGGCTGGCGATAAGTTTTCGATGTTGGCTAACTCAAAATATTCCAACTTCACTCCGTCAACCGATTTGTAATTTTGGTTTACTATTTCTTTTACATTAAAAATTTTCTCCCCACGTATCAATAGTTTTTTTGCTTCAGTCAATGACCGAAAGAGCAGCGCAGCTTTTTTTCGTTCCGGTTCACTCAGCCGCTTGTTGCGCGATGATAAGGCCAGCCCGTCAGGCTCGCGAATAATGGGCATCATCTTCAACTGTAAATCAAACTTCAGTTCTTCTACTAATTTTTCAATGATCTTAAATTGCTGAAAATCTTTTTGCCCAAAGTAAGCTGTGGTAGGGTTCACAATGTGAAATAGTTTTGAAACCACCAATGCTACACCACTGAAATGCCCCGGCCTGAATTTTCCTTCCAGAATTTTATCGAGTGTACCAAAATCAAAAGTAACGGTGGGTTCATGCTCATACAGGGTGGTTACCTCAGGAGCAAAGACCACTTGGCAACCGGCCTGCCTCAACATCTCGCAATCGCGCTCCAACGTGCGCGGGTACTTTTTCAGGTCTTCGGGATTGTTGAACTGGGCGGGATTTACAAAGATAGTACTTACGGTGAGCGCATTCTCTCGTTTGGAGGCCTCAATCAGCGATAAATGTCCGTGGTGCAGGGCGCCCATAGTAGGCACCAGGCCAATGGTTGCGGCCGGTGTTTTTTCCTTCAAAAAAGCTTTCAAAGGCTTTATTTCCTTGAAAATTTCCATGATCAAATTTCCCGAAAGGGCGCAAATATAGTCTTAATGTTTTAGGTGATGTTGATAAAAGGTTACATTTTCCGTACCTTTGCCTTCCCATTTCTTTGACTTAATAAATTCAACCGATATGTCTAAAATTCGAATCCTTTATGTGGCCAGTGAGATCAACCCGTTTCTGCAAACTACAGAAGTAGCCGATTTTGTACGCAAACTTCCTCAGGCCATGCAAGAGCGGGGAATGGAGATACGCATTTTGGTGCCGCGATTTGGTTTGATCAACGAACGCAAAAACCGATTGCACGAAGTAGTGCGTTTATCTGGAATTAACATTGCCGTTGGCGAAGAAGAAAAACCGCTCATTATAAAAGTGGCATCCATCCCCAATGCAAAACTGCAAGTTTATTTCATTGACAACGAAGATTACTTTCACCGCAAATCCATGTTTCATGATAAAGAAAACCGCTTCTTTGAAGACAACGATGAGCGCGCGATTTTCTTTTGCAAAGGCGTGATTGAAACTGTACGCAAATTAGGCTGGGGCCCCGACATTGTTCATTGCAACGATTGGATTACCAGTTTTATACCATTGTATTTAAAAACGACTTACAAAAACGATCCGCTGTTTAAAAATTCGAAAACGGTTTTCACGATTTATAACAACAGTTTTTCGCACAAGTTTAAAGGCGACCTGATGGACAAAGTGCGTATGCTGGATATTGAAGACAACATGATGGGGCATTTGAAAACAGGCGATTACGAAGGCTTCATTAAACTGGGCGCACAATGGTCTGATGTGGTAAACGTGGCAGGCGATGGCAAAAAACTGGAAGGCCTGGTGAAAAAAATCAAGGAGAAGAAGGTAGCTTCAATTGAAAAAAACGAAGACTACACCGAAGAGTTTTATAACTTATACACCGAATTAGTGGGGTGATCCGGTTGTGTTCAACCGGCAGAAAAAGTCAGGCGAAAAATTTTATCGTCTGACTTTTTTATTTTTGATCTAGATTTATTCAAATAATAAAATTGTATGTGCGGAATAGTTGCATATGTAGGCCACCGAAAGGCAAGCGATGTCATCCTCAAAGGATTAAAACGGCTGGAATACCGTGGATATGATAGTGCCGGTATAGCATTGCTCAATGGAGGTCTTAATGTTTATAAGAAAAAGGGGAAAGTTTCAGAACTGGAAAAATTTATACAAGGCCAGAATTTAGACAGCCCCATCGGCATGGGCCATACGCGCTGGGCTACACACGGAGAACCCAATGATGAAAATGCCCACCCTCACTACTCAGCTACTAAAAAACTGGCAATCATCCACAACGGCATCATCGAAAACTATAGTTCGTTGAAACAAGATCTGTTGCGTAAAGGCCATCATTTTTCCAGCGAAACAGACACAGAGGTTTTTATCCACTTTATTGAAGACATTAAAGAAAAAGAAAAATGCACACTGGATGAGGCCGTGCGACTGGCACTGACTAAAGTGGTGGGTGCGTATGCCATTGTGGTAATGTCGTTGGAAAACCCTAACCTACTCATAGCCGCACGCAAAGGCAGCCCATTGGTAGTGGGTGTAGGCAAGGGCGAGTTTTTTATGGCCTCTGATGCCACACCCATTATTGAGTATACCAATGATGTAGTTTACCTGAACGATCAGGAGATTGCCGTGGTGAACAACGGCAAATTGAATGTCAAAAACACCGCTAACCTTCCGCTCACTCCTTATGTGCAAAAAGTGGATATGGAATTAGAAGCCATCGAGAAAGGTGGGTTTGAACACTTCATGCTGAAAGAAATTTTTGAGCAGCCACGCTCCATTAAAGACTGTATGAGAGGCAGGCTGGATTCCATTGCGGGAAGGCTGACACTTGGAGGCTTGCGCGAATATGTAAATAAACTGGTTAATGCCGATCGTATTTTAATTGTGGCGTGTGGTACCTCATGGCACGCAGGCTTAGTAGCTGAATATTTTTTTGAAGAATTCTGCCGCATTCCGGTGGAGGTGGAGTACGCCTCAGAGTTTCGTTACCGTAACCCCGTCATTCGCGAAGGCGATGTGGTGATTGCTATTTCACAATCAGGCGAAACAGCCGATACATTGGCGGCCATTGAAATGGCCAAAGCAAAAGGTGCCATTATTTTTGGCGTGTGCAATGTGGTGGGCTCGTCCATACCACGTGTCACTCATGCCGGGGCTTACACCCATGCCGGTCCTGAGATTGGGGTGGCTAGCACTAAAGCCTTTACCGCACAACTGACCGTACTCAATATGATTGCGCTGATCGTGGCCCGGAATAAAGGATCGATCACCGAGCAAAAATACCATGAATTGCTGGTGGAAATGGAAACCATTCCTGCCAAGGTAGAGCAGGTGTTGAAACTCAACGCAAAAATTCAGGTGATAGCCGATGAGTTTAAAAATGCGAGCAATTTTATTTACCTCGGTCGCGGATACAATTTTCCGGTTGCCCTTGAGGGGGCATTGAAGTTAAAAGAAATTTCGTACATCCATGCCGAAGGCTACCCGGCTGCTGAAATGAAGCACGGTCCGATAGCACTCATTGATAAAGAGATGCCGGTGGTATTTATCGCCACCAAAGACGCTTCGTATGAAAAAGTAGTGTCAAATATTCAGGAAGTGAAAGCCCGCAAAGGCCGCGTTATTTCTATCGTTACAGAGGGTGATACCTTGATTCCACAAATGAGTGAGTTTGTTATTGAAGTACCAGCCACACTTGATGCACTCATGCCCTTGGTGTCAGTCGTACCGTTGCAGTTACTTTCATACCACATTGCGGTCATGCGCGGGTGCAATGTAGATCAACCGAGAAATTTAGCGAAGAGTGTAACAGTGGAGTAAACTAAGGCACAATCACCAACGGCACATTTACTTTTTTAAGGAGTTCATCAAATGACTCCTTATTAGCCATACTTGTTTTTTGATCGACCACAAAAAATTTTGTTTCATTTTTGCTGGCATGGTCTTTTACCCGGTCGGCTATGAACCCTACTTCTGATTTAAAATCATAATCAATGCCTTTATCAACCAAAAATTCTTTTTCAAGTTTTAAAAACTTTTGACGGGCTTCGGCATCAACTTGTTTTTTGTATTCAATAGCCTGATCGTGGGGAAGTTTCTGCAAGCGGTAAGCATACAACAGGGTAAGGGGAATATGCAGGTCTTTTGCCAATTCAACAGACCAACGCAAAGCACTTTTTGAAGGCGCAGAAAAATCAATAGCGCATAAAATCCCTTTATCCATTCTCATGATTCGTTTGCTCAAACCTATTTCTTTTTTCAGAATACCGTTTCAAACGTTTGTCATGGATAAAAATGATTTTTATCATAATGACAGGCTTATTAATTTTAGGAAATTGACCCCAATGCAGAAGAACATTTCTACCATATTCAGCACCGCATACCAGGAGATATTTCAAAGTATGTCGGAGGGGATAATTATGGTAGATGACAAAGGAATCATGGCAGCGGCCAACCCGGTGGCCGAGTTATTTTTTGGATACGAAAAAAACGAAATGAACGGCAAGCATATTGAAACATTATTACCTGAGCGCTTTCGCAAGGGGCATGCCGGCATGCGTCTGCATTTTCTTGCTGACCCCAAACCCAGGCGCATGGGCGTGGGCCGCGATTTGTTAGGGCTGCGTAAAGACGGCTCAGAATTTCCCATCGAAATCAGCTTGAGTTATTTTCACATTCAAAACGCTGTGATGGTCATGGCTTTTGTAAGCGACATTTCGCAGCGGAAGAAAACTGAAGACGCCCTCAAACGAAGCGAAGAGCAACTCATTGTTTATGCTGCCGAGTTGGAAAAAAGAGTGGAGATGCGTACTCAGGCATTGAATAAATCGGTGCTTACTCTTGAAAATGAAATCAAAGAACGAAAAAAAGCCGAAGACGAAACCAAACGGTCACTTGAAAAGGAGCGTGAACTCAATGAACTGAAAACAAAATTTGTTTCCATTGCTTCGCATGAATTTCGCACCCCGTTAAGCACTATTCTCAGCTCGGCTTCACTCATTCAACAATACAAAGAGCGTGGTGAATTAGAAAAAATTGAGAAGCACATACAACGGGTAAAGTCATCGGTTAATCATCTCACGGCCATTTTAAATGATTTTCTCTCCCTCGGAAAACTGGACGAAGGCAAGGTGGAAGTTCATTATGAAACGATTGAGGTGCAGCCCTTTCTTCAGGAGACGATTGAAGAATTATTGGCTACCCTGAAAGAGGGTCAGAAAATCAGTCTCCTGGCCGAGTCAAAACTGAAAGAAGTAAAAACAGACCCCCGCATTTTGCGCAACATCTTGTTCAACCTAATCTCTAACGCAAGCAAATACTCAGAACCCGGAAAACCCATTGTTGTACAACATTTAAATGATCCGACCTTCCTGCATATCAGTGTAATTGATGAAGGAATCGGTATTATAAATGCTGACCAAAAACATTTATTCGACCGGTTTTATCGGGCCAGCAACGCAGGCAATGTGCAAGGCACCGGCTTGGGGCTTAACATCGTGAAACGGTACGTTGATTTATTAAATGGTAAAATTTCTTTTATGAGCGAATACGGAGTAGGTAGTACCTTTACCATTAGCCTGCCATTAACCAAATAATTAGCTGTGAAATGTCACCCGGAAAAGTAAGTCAAACACACCTATATTTATCAATAATGTATTACACGGCTGTAAAAAACAATAACCAATGAAAAAAATTGTTTTGATCGAAGACAACCTTGAGGTAAGAGAAAACACCCAGGAAATTTTAGAGCTGGCCAATTACCGTGTGGTCACAGCCAAAAACGGACGCGAGGGCGTAGAACTGGCTCAACGCGAAAAACCTGATTTGATTATTTGCGACATCATGATGCCTGAATTAGATGGCTATGGAGTTTTGCATATCCTCAGCAAAAACCCTGAAACGGCCGTGATCCCCTTCATCTTTCTCACAGCCAAAACTGAAAAGACTGACATACGCAAAGGGATGAACCTGGGGGCAGACGATTACATCACCAAACCCTTTGATGATACTGACCTGCTGAACGCTATCGAAACACGGTTGCAAAAAGCTGGCATAAAACAAAAATTGTACGAAAGCACCTCCGAAGGGCTGGATGAATTTATTCGCGATGCACAAAAAGTACTTAACCTGAAAGAGCTGTGCAAGGACAAAAAAATAAAGCAATTAAAAAAGAAAGCCGAGTTATTTGCCGAAGGCGATACTCCGCTCAATGTTTATTTAGTTAAATCCGGAAGTGTGAAGGTATTCAAATCACACCCTGATGGCAAAGAACTGATCACCTCACTTTATCATGCCAATGATTTTTTTGGATTTGAACCGATACTGGAAGACAGCGTGTACGGAGAGTCAGCCGTGGCTATGCAAGACTCTGAAATTGTATGCATTCCTAAATATGATTTTATGCTTTTGTTGCAGAGCCACCCGGATGTATCGCAAGGATTTATTTCGTTGCTCTGCAAAAAAGTAGCTGAAAAGGAAAAACAATTATTGCACCTGGCGTATAACTCTGTTCGCCAACGCACTGCCGAAGCACTGCTACGGGTTCAACAACTCAAAGATTCCAATGAAGTTATCCAGATTTCGCGCGATGACTTAGCCAAACTGGTGGGCACTGCTTCAGAGTCAGTCATTCGTGTGCTGTCCGACTTCAAAGATGAAAAATTGATTGAGATAGACAGTGGCAAAATAAGAATTGTACAACCGACTAAATTAGAAAAAGTGGTGAGATCCAATGTGGCAAGATAAATTTTATCGACACATCACCATATCTACCAGCGATTGGTGAGCCGGGCCATCATGGGTGTGAAAAATAAAAACCCGTGCGACCAATAAAATGCCTGAAATAAAAAACATAGCCTTGGTGGCGTAGAGGATATTGAGGTGAAAATAGGTTATAACTTTTGAGAGTATGCCGGCCATGCCAATCATGGCAGGTAAAGTGCCGAGGCCGAAACACAACATAAACACAAACCCTTCTCGCGGTGAAGGAAGTATTACACAATACGTTAAGGCGAGTAAACTGAGCCCACAAGGAAGAAGCCCATTGATGAGGCCAAGAGAAAAAACAGAGCCGTAATTATTTTTTTGAAGTAAAGCAGAAAACCATTTTTTTAACTGGTAAGCGATAGATGCCAGAAATGAAAAAAAGAGACCGGATCTCATTTTTCCAAAACTAACAACACTCAGTACAACTAAGGCAAGGCCAAGAACCAATGACATCACGTTTTGATAATGAGTCAGAGGGAGAGCAAACCCCACTGAAGCAACGGTTGCCCCTAAAATACTATAGGTAAGAATTCGGCCGCTGTTGTAAAGCAGCCGGCTGATCATTGTGCGTGGCGATAAGTTGGCAACAGCCATGGCCAACGGGCTGCACATGCCTACGCAGTGCAAACTGCCCATAAAACCGATGATCAGGGCCGTGTAAAACATCAGATGGTAATTTGATCTTCGAAGTAATAATTTTTTCCGCTCATAGACCAGCTTAATTTTATGCGATACATGCCTTTGGCCATCGTGAGTTTAAATACTTGTTCTTGAATTGGTTTCAGTTCAAAATGTTGGTCGAGCCGGGCATTGGAGGGGCAAAACAATTTCATCTCTCCTTTTTCAAGAGTTGAGCCACCGGGAATTGTTACTGTTATTCCACTTTGCTCGTGGTAAGTAATCATCGGCTTTTGAGTAAGCCCCTTTGTATTTTGCTCACGCTCAATTTGCTGTTGATAAGCCAACTCCTCATCGTAATAATCTTTAGAAACCAGGCTGATGTCTTCGCGCATACACAGCATGACCAATGAACCAATGAAAACAACAAAGAGTACAAGCGAAACGAAGATCCATTTTCCAAAGTTCATAGATAGAATAGTTTATCGTTTAGCATCGGTAGCGTGATGCACCGGGCCAATAAATTTTACTTTCAGGGTTTCAATGATTTTTCCTTCATGCAAGGCATTTAATTTGATCACTGTTCTGGCATTGGTGATCGCGTTTTCAGGAATCTTGATGAAGTACACACGTTTCAACAACCCATTTGCCGGAATAATGAGTTCTTTTCCGTCCACATTTTTTAACTCAGCCGAAGAAGGTTCTGCTATTTGCAATTCGAGTTTGATTTCTTTCAGTGTTTTGTTGATGAATTCAAAATTATACAGATTGGTAACGTATTCACCATCGCGCTGGTAAAGCGTGCCCGGAACTTTCAATGCCGTTACCCGCACATCGTCACGATTGACCAATAAAAAACTAAGCAGGCCAATTAAAACCATCAGCACAAATGAGTAACCAATAACTCTGGGTGTAATAATTTTTTGAATACCTTCTTTGATTGAGTGGTAAGAAGCAAAGCGAATTAACCCCTTGGGTTTTCCGATTTTTACCATTACATCATCGCAGGCATCAATGCAGGCTGTGCAGTTGACACATTCAAGTTGGGTGCCGTTGCGTATGTCAATGCCTGTGGGGCAAACGTGCACACACAATTTGCAGTCGATGCAATCTCCTGATTTTTCAATACTTGCGTTTTTTTTAATTTTTCCTCGCGGTTCACCGCGCAACCAATCGTATGCCACCACGATGGAATCTTTGATCAGCAGTACTCCCTGCAACCGGCCATACGGGCAAACGGCAATGCAAGCTTGCTCGCGAAACTTGGCGAAGTTGAAATAAAAAATAATAGTGAAAGACAACAGGCCGATAAAACCCGCCAGATGTTCAGCGGGGGGTTCAGTTATGATTTC
Organism: Bacteroidota bacterium; assembly: GCA_018266435.1. Classification (GTDB taxonomy): domain Bacteria; phylum Bacteroidota; class Bacteroidia; order Cytophagales; family Cyclobacteriaceae; genus ELB16-189. Next base: position 66,694 of record JAFEAL010000005.1, read on the forward strand.
TCCCACCTGCTCTATGCCGATTAGGTAGGCCATGGCCGTGTGTGAGATTAAGACTGAGATGGCAATAAACAGAAAATGCTTAAGCGTTTTTTTCCAAATCTTTTCACTGTTCAGAGGCTGGGAATTAAGCCTGCGCTGAGCCGGTGCATCGCCTTCAATCCAATACTCGATTTTGCGGAATACCATTTCCATGAAAAGCGTTTGAGGGCAGGCCCATCCACACCACAAGCGACCGTACACTACGGTGAATAAAATCACAAATACAAAAAAAATGATCAGTGTTATGGCCAGCAGAATAAAATCTTGTGGCCAAAACGGATGACCAAAAATCACAAACTTGCGCTCGAACACATTGAGCAGCAAGAGTGGTTCGCCTGCGATTTTTATAAACGGTCCTGCAAAGAATAGCGCCAACAAAAAGATGCTGAAAATAATTCTCCGTACGTGGTACCTTCCCGAAGGCTTTTTAGGATAAACCCAGACTCGTTTTCCTTTCGCATCAACCGTGGCGATGCTGTCGCGAAATTGCTCGTCATAAATATACAGTTCATCCGATTTTTCCATGCTTTACTTTACTGGTGCTGAGGTTTTAGTACTGTCACTTTTTTCAGGTGCGGGTTTATACAGCTCACCTTGTGGTGCTTTGGGAGCAGCCGGTTTTGAGCCCTGCAGGCTCATAACAAAAAAGGTTACATCACGCACATCATTAATACTCATGGCCTTACCCCAGGCAGGCATTCCTTTTTCTACCACACCGTTTTTAATAGTGGAGAAAACATTTTTTATTCCTCCGCCATGAATCCAGTATGAGTCAGTGAGGTTTGGGCCAATGGTATTTCCGCCACCATCATTGGCATGGCATGACCCACAGGCATTTCGGGCAAATACTTCTTTACCGCGCTCGATGATTTTTTCGTCTTTGGTGTAAACCAGGGTATTTTCATCAATGGCATTTTGAGGTTGTGCAGCCGAAGCTTTTTGCTGAGAAGATTTTGCCTGGGCTACTTCTGTATCATATTCTTGTTTCATCAGCGGAAGCGAATCGGAAACATGGTAAATGAAGAAATAAACCACTGCCCACACAATGCATCCGTAAAACAGCCATTTCCACCATGGGGGCAAATGATTATCCAGTTCGCGTATGCCATCGTAATCATGCTCAAGTTCAATGTCTTTTTCCTGTTCAACAGGGACGGAGTCATTTAATTTTTGTGAAAATTTCTCCCACCACGAGGGCGAAGGTACATACTCTTTGCCGGTTAGCTTTGCCCGTTGCAGTTCTACACGCTCAATGAAGAGGTTGAGTGTACGGATGAGAATAACCAGCACAATAATAATCAGGAAGAAGACAATGCCAATGAAGGCAACCGTGGCGTAATAAGGAAGCATCGGGCTGTTAAACGGATCTTCCCAAAAGGTTTTTTTTGCTGCCTCCTGAGCAAAGCCACTCACGGATGCCAGCAGGAACATAATGACAGAAATAATTTTTTTCATGTGTTTATAGTTTTATGGTATGATCACAGGTTATACCTGCAGGGATGGTGAAAAGACATTTCATAATGACTGTTTCTTATCGGTTGGCCTATCTTGTGCATCCAGCGGAAGTTCACTCATTTTTTGTATGAATTTTTTATCTGTGCTGAAAACCCACCACAGCAGACAAAGAAAAAAAATAAAGAAAATAACAAATGAAATCACTGGCCAAGTGGCGATGTGATCGATGTGCTGAAGTACATTTTTTTCCTTTTCCATAGTTGCTTTAGTTTTGTTCGGCCACTTTTTCTGCTTTGATATCTGTACCCAGCCGCTGCAGGTAAGCAATCAGCGCTACAATTTCTGCATCGCTGGGTACTTCAATGCCATCGGCTTTCAGGCTGCGGGCAATATCATCGGCTTGCTTTTGCAAGTCATCATTGGCTGTGGCTTCATATCCTTCTGCATAGGGCACACCAATCTTTCTTAAGGCCGTGATCTTTCCGGTTGTCAGATCCTTATCAATCGTGTGTTCGTGCAGCCACGGATAGGCCGGCATGATCGAGCCGTTTGAAACAGCATCAGGTGCCAGCATGTGGTTGTAGTGCCAGGAGTTAGAGTATTTTCCACCTACACGCGCCAGGTCAGGGCCGGTGCGTTTGGATCCCCACAAAAACGGGTGGTCGTAAACAAACTCTCCGGCTTTAGAATATTCGCCATATCGTTCTGTTTCTGAACGGAACGGACGCACCATTTGTGTGTGGCAGTTTACACACCCTTCGCGAATGTAAATATCTCGGCCATGCAACTCCAGTGGAGTATAGGGCTTTACACTACTGATGGTTGGTATGTTAGATTTAATCAAAAACGTAGGAACCATTTCGATGATGCCCCCGATTAATATTGCCACTAAAGAAAGCACGGTAAAGAGAATGGGTTTGTGTTCCAGCACCCGGTGGTGCCAGCCCGCGTTTCTGCTGGCCACATATTCTTTTACCAGCGGTGCTGCTTCGGCTTCTTCGTTGGCTACAAATTTTCCAGCGTATGCGGTTTTAATCAGGTTGTAAGTCATGATGATGGTGCCGATTAAATACAAGGTGCCGCCCGTGGCTCGCAACATGTGCAATGGCAAAATAGACGTGGTGGTTTCCAGGAAATTTTTATAAACTAAAAATCCTTCGGGGTTGAATTCTTTCCACATCAGACTTTGGGTCAGCCCCGAAACATACATGGGCAGCGTGTAGAAGATGATGCCCAGTGTGCCCACCCAAAAGTGAACGTTGGCCAGTTGCTTAGAATATAGTGTGGTATTCCACATGCGTGGAATGGCCCAATAGAGTACGGCAAAAATGAGGAAGCCATTCCAGCCCAATGCGCCCAAGTGTACGTGAGCCACAATCCAATCGGTGAAGTGGGCAATGGCATTCACATTTTTTAGCGAGAGCAACGGTCCTTCTAATGTGGCCATACCATACGCAGTGATGGCTACAACCATGAATTTTAAAACCGGATCTTCACGCACACGATCCCACGCCCCACGCAAGGTCATCAACCCGTTAAGCATACCGCCCCATGAAGGGGCAATGAGCATAACAGAAAATACCGTGCCCAGCGACTGTGCCCAGTCAGGTAGGGAAGTATACAATAAATGGTGAGGGCCTGCCCAGATGTAAATAAATATCAACGACCAAAAGTGGATGATAGAAAGTTTGTATGAATAAACCGGGCGGTTGGCAGCCTTGGGCAGGAAGTAATACATCATGCCCAAAAAAGGAGTGGTAAGAAAAAATGCTACGGCATTGTGCCCATACCACCACTGCACCAGCGCATCTTGTACCCCGGCATACCATGAATAGCTTTTAAAAAGTGTAACCGGCATTTCAAACGAATTGACAATGTGCAGCACAGCCACTGTAACGAATGTGGCAATGTAAAACCAGATGGCCACATACATGTGCCGTTCTCTGCGCCTGATAATGGTACCAATCATGTTAATACCAAAAGCCACCCACACTATAGTTATGGCCACGTCAATGGGCCACTCTAACTCGGCATATTCTTTTGAGGTAGTAAACCCCAGCGGCAACGTAATGGCTGCAGCAAGAATGATCAATTGCCAGCCCCAAAAGTGAAACCAACTAAGGGTATCGCTGTACATCCGGGTTTTTAGCAACCGCTGCATGGAGTAATAGATGGCCCCAAACATGGCATTGCCCACAAAGGCAAAAATGATGGCATTGGTGTGCAAGGGCCGGATGCGACCAAAAGAAGTATAGGGCAAATCAAAATTAAACAGCGGGTAGAACAATTGAATGGCAGCCGTGAGGCCCACCAGCATGCCCACCAGCCCAAAGACAACTGTAGCAATAAAAAACGCCTTAACAATTTTGTTGTCGTAGTAGAACTTTTGTAACTCCATGTTTAGAGGGGGTTTGAATTTTTGCGTTAAAAATATAATTGCCCGATAGGGTATTGACCGACTTATGCTTTAAAAAAATATGATTTTTGTCAGGGACTTTTATTCCATATATGCACCTTTGATAAAAAATTAAATACACACGTTTGCCAATTTCGATTTATTTTTTTTAAAATTTTAAAAGATGAAGACATTTATCAGCGATATATCAAGAAAAGAATTTCCGTCTGATCAAAAAATTTCAGCTAAAACTATCCGGCCATCCATACTGGCAACCATTCAAAAAGAGAACCCCAGCTTCGGCCTGGCCAGCAACCTGGCCGTGAGCGAATTGAATAAGTACCGACAAAAATACATCGGTGATTACCTGATGCGTGAGGTTGGAGAATTGAACGAGTTGGAACAGTACGTTCTGGGTTCGCTGAAAAACCACACCATCATTACCGACAAAGCCGAGGAAGGAGTGGTGGAAGAATATACGTTTGCCCAAAAAATGACCGATAAGGTGGCGTCATTTGGCGGAAGTTGGAAATTCATCACCTTGTTTGTGATTTTTCTTTTGCTATGGGTTTTGGTGAATACTGCAATGTATTTTAACAAACCGTTTGACCCGTATCCTTTTATTTTGTTGAATTTGATTTTGTCTTGCACAGCAGCCTTACAGGCCCCGGTAATTATGATGAGCCAAAACCGTCAGGACGAAAAAGACCGCGATCGTGCCAAAAAAGATTACATGATCAATTTAAAATCAGAACTCGAAATACGCATGCTCCACGAAAAATTAGATCACCTCATCATTCACCAGCAACACGAACTATTGGAAATACAGAAAGTGCAGGTCGAAATGATGAATGATATTATGACGAGAATGAAGTGAGATCCGTTATTTACGCAGACTAAGATGCTATTAGCGCGCGATTATACGGTGTCCATTGTTGGGTGGATGGGATGATTGATAAATTCTAACTGAATAATAAAAAAACAGTTGCGCCTGATGAAGTGCGATGAACAAAATCCGATGATCTGTGGCAAATAGCAATGAAGGATAAAGAGCTGGTAACATTGCTTGGTGTGTTTGTAGTAAGGTGAAGGAGTAGGGAAAAATCAATTATCAAAAATTTTTCATGAGTTTGATGTTTCAGTGGTGTGAAAAAGAAGTTGAGGTCGCATATCGCAAAGTACGACACCAATAGTCAGCGCGTGCTGACATCACGCGAAGTCAGGAAATTTCAAATTTGAAAATCGTTCGTTACGCCAATTTCAGCCTATGCCGAAATAGCGAGGCAATGGACTCGGCCCTCATTTTAGCTTCTGCTGCCATGGCTCCAGAAAAATGTTCGTCCACAGTATTTTTAAAATGCAGCAGCCATCGGTTAAAATGGATGGTTTGTATGGGCAGGTGAATGTGCTTTTGAAACGGATTGCCTTGGTACGATTGATCACCCAGTAACATAGACGACCAAAAATTGTACATCACCGGCAAGTGCGTGGGCCAATTTACGTGACTGAATACCGGGCTCAACAAATCATCTTGCCTTACCTTTTCATAAAAACGATCGACCAGCGTAATGATGCTTTCCCGATCTGTAATATCAGGAAGCGGTTGATTCATCATCTTCTTTTTTGGGTTCATCAAACAACATCCGTACCGAAGGAGTGTAAACATCTTCATACTGCCCGCTCTTGATGCTCCAAAAAAAAGCAATCAAAAAAACCACGGCAATCGTGAGGCTGATCAGGATGAGGCCGGCAATGATGATCATGTCAGTTTTCTTTTCGCAATAAAGTTAACAGCAACAAACGAAAATACCACAACGCTAATGCTGCTCAGGGGCATTAAGATGGCGGCCACTAACGGGGTAAGGTGCCCGCTCACGGCAAACGAAAGTGCAACGGCATTGTAAACGAAAGAAATAACAAAAGCAGTCTTTAAAATAACTAATGACGATTGGGCCAATTCAATAAACTTATCCAGCAGGCCAAGTTGGTTCCCCTCTAAAATTCCATCACAGGCCGGGGTAAATACCCCAGCTTTATCAGTAATGGCTATACCCACATCGCTTTGTTTCAACGCCCCCGAATCATTCAGCCCATCGCCCACCATCAGTACTGTTTTTCCGTTTCGTTGCAAATTATAAATGTACTCCAGTTTGTCGTGTGGACTTTGATTAAAAAAGAAAAGCGTAGAGGAACTAAACAGCGATCTTAATTCAGTCGTTTGGTTTTCCTGATCGCCCGAGAGCAAAGCATCAATCTTATGGCCCAGGGCAGAGATCATGCGCCTGATATTTTTGCGCAAGGAGGTGGGAATCAAAAAATAACCCAGGGTTTCTCCGTTTACCGAAACGTAAACATGTGAACCGCCCGTGTCTTTTATCGGGAGGGTGCCAACAAATTCGGCCGATCCGATTTTATAAAGTTGTTGATTCACCCTTCCTTCAATTCCCTTGCCTGGAATTTCTTTGAAGCCTGAAATTTTTTCAGTCGAAACTTTTCCGCGCCACTGAGCAATGATCATACTTAATGGATGCGATGAGGCACCAGTAAGCGAATGTACAGCTGCCCATTCCGCATCGTTCAGTTTCCCGATAAATTCTGCTTTGGGTTTTTCACCGTGCGTCAATGTACCTGTTTTATCCAGCACCACGGTATCTACCGCTGCCAGTCGTTCAATGACATCTACGTTTTTCAGATACAACTTATGTTTTCCGAAAACACGCAGCATATTTCCAAAAGTGAAAGGTGCCGACAGTGCCAAGGCGCATGGGCAGGCCACCATCAGTACCGAAACAAGTACCAACCACATTTGGTTGGGCCGGGTAAGCTGCCAATATATGCCGGTGATAATGGCCAGGGCCAGCACAATCCAGGTAAACCTGCGCGCGGCACGGTCAATTATTTTTTTGTAACGGCTTTCGTTCACTTTTCCAAAAGCCGGGTTGTTCCACAAACTGGTGAGGTGGCTTTGCGATACCGACTTTTCTACCACCAACTGCACGGGTTGGCCAATCAGTCGCCCGCCTGCATAGATCAGGTCACCCAGACTGGCTTTTACCGGTCGTGATTCGCCCGTAACAAAACTGTAATCAATGAAGGCATGGTCGTCAATCAGTTTTCCATCGGCCGGCACTACTTCCATATTTCTTAATTGAATGCGATCGCCCACTTGCAACTGATGGATGACGGCTGGCTGCCAGAGGTTGTTGTGCAGGCGCTGAACGGCCAGTGGAAAATAGGATTTATAATCACGATCGAAGGCGAGAGTTTCATACGTTTTTTCCTGAAACCAACGACCAATCAGAAGAAAGAAAACCAAACCGGTAAATGAATCGAGATAGCCAGGGTCGCTGTGGGTGATGATGGCATAAGCACTGTGTACAAACAAGGCCACCAGGCCGGCTGCAATGGGCACATCTATATTAATTTGTTTTTGTTTAAAGCTTTTTAAAGCAGCCTTTAAATAATCAGAACTGCTATAAAAAAAAACCGGAACGGACAACAAAAGATTAAGCCATGAAAACGCACGGTTCAGCAGGGCATCGTGCTGGCTGATTCCTAAGTATTCCGGAAAACTAAACAGCATCACATTGCCAAAACAAAATCCGGCTACGGTTAACTTGATCAGAAGCGAGCGGTTGTCAGGCTTTTCGTTTTTAGCTGAATCGCTGAGTGTAATGTGGGGCGCATAGCCAAGCGAACTGAGTAATGAAGCGATGTGGCTTAGTTTGATTCGGGCCGGATGGTAGTCAAGAGTCACTGATTTTTTAGCAAAATGAGTTTCTGATCTGAGTATTCCGGGCTCTATCTTTCGAAGGTTTTCCAGTAACCAAATGCACGACACGCAATGGATGGCCGGAATGTAAAATGTGATCCGTGCAAAGTCTTCTGAATCAAATGACAACAACTTCTTTTGGATGGTCTTTTCATTTAAATACAAAAAACTGTCATCGTTTGGCTGGCGGAGCGAAATGCCCGGATGATCACCTAACTGATAGTATTGACAAAGGTTGTTGGTGTTGAGTATTTCGTAAACGGTCTTGCAGCCGTAGCAACAAAATTGTTTTTCATCAAGGTAAAGTGACTCTTCGCATTTTTGCCCGCAGTGATAGCAGAGCACAGGCGCTTCGGTTTCTTTAAGTAAGGAGTCTTGTGCAATTTCATGCATAAGTCGGCTCATTTTTTAAAGTGTATGTCCAAACAAGACCATCTGAGTGATTGACCACATCTTCGGCAATGCTGGTGTTGAGCAAATGAGCAATGCCGGTGCGGCCGTGAGTTCCGATTGCAATTAAATCTCCGCTAACGAGTTTTGCAAACTCAAGAATTCCTTCCTGCTTTGAAGTGTGGTTGAATATATTAAGGGTGAAGTTGCGGAACATATACCGTTTGGCAAAATCATCCAGTCGTTTTCGGGTTACGGTGTCGGCCACAAAATTGGCGGGGGTGTTGACCCAAACAATGTGCAGGGTAGCATCAAAGAATTTTTGCAGCTCTTTTACTTTTGCGGTCAGGTCTTCCTGGTGTTCGAGGTTAAGTTCGTTGGGAAACACAATATTTTTTACCGGTTTCGAACCGGCTTGTTTCACAATCATTACCGGTACAGGAGATTGACGAACAATGCGCTCAGCGTTTGAGCCGATTAAATATTCTTTCATACCGCTTGCGCCATGAGAACCCATCACCACCAAATCAATGGATTGGTCTTGAATGCACTGGCTAATTACAACGGGCACAGCCCCATATTTTATTTCATACGTTACGGCAGTGCCGTGCTCTTTGCTTTTTTTTGTAAACTCTTTAAATTTTTGAATCGCATTGGTTTCTAACTCCTTCATGAGTTCGGCCTCAAAACTCAGGGTAGGCATTAATAAGGTATCATTCATTACCGGAGGTTCGATAACGTGCAAAAAATGAATGGTTGCATAAGACTTTTCGGCCAATGCTTGTGCTTGGGCATATGCGTGAATGGCTGGCTCTGAAAAATCGCAAGGGACTAATATTTTTTTCATGTGTTTGAGATTTATTTTTTCGAAATCATTCAGAATTAGTAAGGCTACATCAAACAAGGTTGATCAGGCTTGCCAAGGGGCCGCCCTCATCACAACCCGATCGGGCACTCAACAAAATTATCAGTTAGGCTTAGCTATGGAGTTGACACCCATCAATCATACTAATGATATAAGTCAGAAAGCCGCATTTTAGCTGTTTCTGATATGAATCATGCAGGTAAACTGACGTAAATCATTATTTGCCGTTCATTGGCTATCTACGTTTGATGCGTAAAAAAAAATATGTCCATGAAAAAGACCTCACTTATAGTAGTAGCAGCAGCAACGATCATATTTGCCTGCTCTCCCGGAAAACCTCAAGTAGCCCAGGAAGATACCTCCATCCCTCAAGCGGAAACTGTGCCTGCACCGGCAGCCAATCAACAAGACCCACGCAAAGGGTTGGGCGAGGTGAAGCACGTTACACTCAAAACCCCTCTTGAGCAAGATCGCGTAAGACGCGGAGAAGAAATTTATGAGATGAAATGTGGAGCCTGCCACAAACTGACAGACGAACGGTTAGTGGGTCCCGGATGGAAAGGTGTAACCCAACGCAGACACCCCGAGTGGATCATGAATATGGTTACTAATGTGGATGTAATGCTCGATCAGGATGCAGAAGCTCAAAAGCTGCTCGAACTTTGCCTGACACGCATGCCTAACCAAAACGTATCCATAGGCGATGCCCGCGATGTGCTGGAATTCATGCGTAGCAACGATGGACAGAAATAAAAACAAATCCTACCTATCAACAATAATTATGAATACAAACAAATTTATTTCACTCGGGGTGTTGGCCGTAGCCGCATCTCTTACCATGATCGGTTGTAAGCCCAAAGGGCCGCAAACCGTTACCACCGGTGGCGCAGCCGAAAAAGTTTATGTAGCTCCCGGTAAGTACGATGAGTTTTACGATATCGTATCGGGAGGATTCAACGGACAGATGTCGGTATATGGATTACCTTCTGGCCGCTTGTTTCGCATCATTCCCGTGTTTTCTCTTTTTCCTGAAAACGGATATGGATTCAGCGAAGAAACCAAACCTATGCTTAACACTTCACACGGGTTTGTGCCTTGGGATGACCTTCACCACATTGCCCTTTCGCAAACTAAAGGTGAGCACGATGGCCGCTGGGCATTTGGTAATGCCAACAACACTCCGCGCATCGGCCGGGTTGACATGAAAACATTCCGCACAATGGAGATTATTGAATTGCCTAACAGTGGAGGCAATCACTCTTCACCTTTCATTACTGAAAATAGTGAATACGTTGTGGCCGGCACACGCTTCAGTGTGCCCGTGGGTGAAAACCGCGATGTACCAGTTAGCTCATACAAGAAAAATTTTCGCGGTACGCTGAGCTTTGTCAGCGTAGATCCGGCCAACGGAGGAATGAAGATTGCCTTTCAATTGGCTACACCTCCCGTTGACTTTGATTTGTCAAGAGCAGGCAAAGGCCCTTCGCACGGGTGGTTCTTCTTCTCTTGTTACAATACTGAGCAGGCTTATACTTTGCTGGAAGTGAATGCCAGCCAACGCGACAAAGACTTTATTTTGGCCGTGAACTGGAAAAAAGCTGAAGAATACCTGAAGGCAGGTAAAGCCAAAAAAATCACCAATGTAAAATATGCTCACAACTACCTGGATGAAAAAACACACACGGCTACTTCTGAAATGCTGAATGAAGTGATGGAGCTGGACATTGCACAACTGAAAGACATTGCGTATTTTATTCCTTGCCCTAAATCACCGCACGGATGTGATACCGATCCTTCAGGCGAATACATTGTGGCCAGTGGAAAATTGGCTGCGCTGATTCCGGTCTTCTCATTCAAGAAAATTCAGGATGCTATTGCCAATAAAGATTTCGATGGAGAGTTTGGCGGAGTACCCATTATTAAATACGAATCAGCCCTGAAGGGAGAAGTACAGAAGCCAGGCTTAGGACCGTTGCACACCGAGTTTGACGGCCGTGGAAATGCCTACACCTCAATGTTTGTGTCATCTGAAATTGTGAAGTGGGATTTGAATACGCTGCAAGTATTAGATCGCGTTCCTACTTACTACTCAGTTGGTCACTTGAGCGTGCCAGGAGGCCCTACTGCTAAACCGTATGGCAAGTATGTAATTGCGTACAATAAAATTACCAAAGACCGTTACCTGCCTACAGGTCCTGAGTTGACACAAAGCGCACAGATATATTCTATCGATGGCGACAAGATGCAGTTGTTGCTCGACTTCCCAACAACGGGTGAACCGCACTATGCCGAAGCTATCGCAGCTGAGAAAGTGGCTCCCAATTCAACCAAGATTTACAAAATTGAAGACAACAACCACCCTTATGTGGCACGAGGAGAGAAACAAACGAAAGTTGAGCGCAAGGGCAACCGCGTAGATGTTTACATGACGGCCATCCGCTCGCACTTAACCCCTGATAATATTGAAGGTGTAAAACTGGGCGATGAGGTGTACTTCCATGTGACTAACCTGGAGCAAGACTGGGATATACCGCACGGCTTTGCCGTAAAAGGTGCGGCTAATGCCGAGATATTGATCATGCCAGGCGAAACACAAACCTTGAAATGGAAACCGACAGAAGTAGGCGTAGTACCCTTCTATTGCACAGACTTTTGTTCAGCCCTTCACCAAGAAATGCAAGGATATGTTCGGGTGTCTCCCCCTAACAGCAATGTTCCTCTGAAATTTTCTACCGGCAAGATCGAGCCTTCCGGAGAAAAGTGACCTGAATTCATAGTTTAGAGGTTAAAGGATCAGGTCTGAAACCCTTCCCGGAAGAAGATGTCTTCCGGAAGGGTTTCTAAAAAAGTCTCACGTTTATTTATAACCAGCAAAATCAAGGCCATGAACCAACCATTAAATAAAATTTCAAGAATACTAATCATGATTGCTTCGTTGGCACTGTGCAGTGCCTACGTTACTCCGCTGTGGCAAATCCTGATGTGGGCTCCTCAATACCCCGAAGGGCTCGAAATGAAAATCTGGATTAATACCCTGACGGGCAATATCAAGATTATCAGCGCACTGAATCACTACATTGGTATGGCACACATTGAAGTATCCATGTTTCCCGAATTCAAGTACATGATTTACATTGTTGGCGTAATTATTTTAATAGGTCTGTTCAGTACGCTCATTAATCGCAGGTGGTCTTTGCTGGTATTTTTCTTTTCACTGGGTGCTGCCGGTCTTGCCGCACTAGTTGATTTTTATTTGTGGGGTTACAAGTACGGGCACAACCTGAACCCCGATGCACCCATTAAAGTACCGGGTATGGTTTACCAACCTCCGCTTATTGGTACCAAACAACTGCTGAATTTCACCGCTTTTTCAGGCCCCGACATTGGCGGATGGGTTTTTATTGTGGTGGCTGTGATGGTGTTTACACTTCTGGTACTTGAACAATTCTATTTTAAAAAAAATGACCCACAATAAAAATGATAAAGCCCGGCTGTTGAGGGCGAGGAGTGGATGGAGCCATTCTGTGATTAGTCTTATTTTTTTGCTCACGGCTTGTTCCGTCAGTCCTGAAAAATTGAAGTACAATCAGGATAACTGCAGTTTTTGTAAAATGACTTTGGTTGATGAAAAATTTGGTGCAGAATTGGTTACCGCAAAGGGAAAGATTTTCAAATTTGACGACATTAAATGTATGGTGTTGTTTCTGAATACACCAGAAGGAAAAAACGAATACGCTTACCAACTGGCAACCGATTACTCCCTCAAGAGTAACGAATTGATTCCCGTAAAAAATGCGTTATACCTGCACGCACAAGAATTACGGTCGCCCATGGGTGGAAACATTGCATCGTTTGCTAATCAACCGGATCTGCAACTTGTACAAAACGTGATGCACGGTCAGGTACTAAACTGGGAGCAGGTAATGCAAGCATTCCAATGAAAAGTTTTGTTTTAGCAGTAGTATGTTTAATAAGCCTTCAAGCCGCTGCCAGGCAATTTACACTTGAAGGGAAATCACTGGCTTCAGCAATCAATCAAGCTGCAATTGGCGACACCATCATCATTCCATTTGGTCACTACCGCTTTGGCAATGTTGTACTTGATAAAAGCATTTCGATCATCGGAAAAGATATGCCTGTGCTGGATGGAGAAAATAAATTTGAACTATTTACCGTCACGGCAAAAAATGTGTTCTTATCCGGTTTGCATTTGATCAACTCTGCCTTTTCCAGTTCAGTAGATTATGCGGCTATTAAAGCCCTTCATGCAGATGGGTTAACGGTAACCAACTGTATCATTGAAAATTCTTTTTTTGGCATTCACTTGTCGGGCACAGACCAGGTAAAAATCAGCGATAACAAAATTAATTGTCATCGCCCGCCTGAATCGAACATTGGCAATGCCATTCATTTATGGAAGTGCAACCAGGCACTCATTACAAACAATTTTGTTTCCGGCCACCGCGATGGTATTTATTTTGAGTTTGTCACACAATCCATCATTGAAAATAACCACAGCGAGAAAAACCAACGCTATGGCCTTCACTTCATGTTTTCACATGAAAATCAGTATTTAAATAATCAGTTTATCGACAACGGAGCAGGCGTAGCCGTGATGTACTCGCACACGGTTACTATGAAGAATAATCTGTTTGCCAAAAATTGGGGTGCGGCATCTTATGGGTTGTTGCTTAAAGATATTCGCGACAGTGAGGTAGAGTTTAACCGGTTTGTAAGTAATACTATGGGACTGTACATGGAAGGAAGCAGCCGTATAAAATTTATATCCAATGAATTTAAGAGCAATGGTTATGCAGCACGGGTACAAGCCAGCTGCGATGACAATGTTTTTGAACGCAACAATTTTCAGGGTAACACTTTTGATGTTGCCACCAATGGAAGTATGGTACTTAATACACTGGGAAAAAACTACTGGGATAAATACGAAGGGTATGACCTCAACAAAGACGGCTGGGGAGATATTGCGTATCACCCGGTCAGTTTGTATTCAATGGTAGTGGAACGCGTACCTGCCTCAATTCTTTTATGGAGAAGTTTTATGGTTTTCTTGTTAGATCGCGCTGAAAAAAATATTCCCTCCATCACACCTCAAAATTTAATGGACACTCAACCTGCAATGAAGCCCTATGATCTCTCTGCAAAAAGTAAGTAAGAAATACGGCAAGCTGAATGTGCTGAGCGAAGTAACCCTTGACCTGAAGGCGGGTCATTGCTATGCCCTGCTAGGCCCCAACGGTTCAGGTAAAACAACATTGATCAAAAGTATTTTGGGTATGGCTATTCCCGATAGTGGAGAAGTAAAGGTGGCCAATCAAAATATTGCGGGGCAATACCAGTACCGCAAATGGATAGGATACATGCCACAGATTGGCCAATATCCCGGAGGCCTGCGCATGGCTCAGCTTTTTGATATGATGAAGTCGCTTCGGATGGATGTAAAAAACACGGACGAAGAACTGATTGAGTCGTTAGGGTTACGCCCGTTGATGGACAAACGAATGTATTCTCTTTCGGGCGGTACTCGCCAAAAAGTAAGTGCAGCACTGGCTTTTTTGTTTAATCCCACAATTTTGATTTTGGATGAGCCTACGGCCGGGCTTGACCCATTGGCCGTGCAAATACTGAAAGAAAAATTGTTGCGTGAGAAAGCGGCCGGAAAACTTTTCCTTATCACATCACACATATTAAGTGACCTGGATGATTTAGTAACCGACACCATATACCTCTTTGAAGGGGTGGTGCGCTACCACAGCAGCATAGTCGATTTAAAAACCGAAACAGGAGAAGCCTCTTTTGCCAAAGCCATCGCTTCACTGATTCGTACACAGGATTTACAAATTAAAGAACTGATCGGATGATACAGATACTAAAATACGTTTTGCGCGATGTGTTGCGGGCGAGGTTTGTCTTGTTTTATACCTTGTTTTTGTTGCTCAGCACATCTTTGCTCTTGCAACTGGATAGTGACCCCGACAAGGCTGTGATGAGCTTGTTAAACATAGTACTGTTAGTCGTTCCTTTGGTTAGCATTATTTTTACTACCATTCATTATTTCAATTCGTATGAATTCATTCTCCTGTTGATGGCACAACCCATTGACAGACGCTCGGTTTTTTTAAGCCAATACCTGGGCGTTGCATTGTCATTGTGTGCAGCATTTGCCGTGGGTGTTGGAGTGCCGGCCTTGCTGTTTGGGGTAGCTTCAAAAATGGGATTGATGATTTTAGTGGGCATGGCTTCCACTATTGTATTTGTATCACTTGCTTTTTTGTCGACCAGTTTTACCCGCGATAAAGCAAAAGGTATTGGTATTGCCTTATTGTTTTGGTTTTATTTTTCGCTGATTTACGATGGCATTTTGTTGTGGGTGGTTTACTCATTTAGTGATTACCCCATGGAAACAGCTACGCTGGTATTGTCAAGTTTAAACCCCATTGACTTGGCGCGCATTACCATGCTCTTGTCACTGGATGCATCAGCTTTGATGGGCTACACCGGTGCATTTTTTAAAAATTTTTTTGGAAGCGGGCTAGGTATTTCATTCACCGCGGCTATGATGCTGATGTGGATGTTTTGGCCAGTGCAGGTTTCGCTCAGACGATTTAAAAAGAATGATTTATAATACTGAAAATTTAATATAACCTCAGGTCATCAAAAAAATATTGGATTAGGATTAATCAACAAAAAAACAAAAAAACAAACTTATGAAAACCCTACTTGCAAAAACCTTTGTTCTGTTAACCCTCGTGCTGATGACTGCCTGCTCGCAAAAGCAAGCCGAAAGCACACCAACCCAGGCAACAACCAATGATGCTCCTTTGGCCGGAGGTGAGTCTGCTGTTAAAGATGATGTTTCTGAGAAGAACGTAGTTCAAGTAGCCGTGTCTTCGGCTGACCACACAACATTGGTTACGGCAGTAAAGGCGGCAGAGTTGGTGGATGCGCTTTCTAATGCCGGCCCGTTTACGGTGTTTGCACCTACCAACGAAGCATTTAATCAGCTGCCTGCCGGCACCGTAGAAGGATTGCTCAAGCCAGAAAAAAAATCTGACCTTCAAAATATTTTACAGTATCATGTGGCCGTGGGTGTATATCATTTAGAAAACCTGGCGGATGGACAAACACTGGGTATGGTAAATGGAGACAATGTTACGTTTGCCGTGAAAGATGGAAAAGTTACCATTAACGGTGCAGCAATCAAAGGAACAGTAAAGGGATCTAACGGTATAGTGCACGTGATTGACAAAGTATTGTTGCCTCCCACAAAATAAATTTTTTTGATCAGCCATTCGATTTATTGAAAAACTGGTACTGGTCAAAACAAACAACAAGCATCCACAGATAAAAACCTGTGGGTGCTTGAAAAAAATAAATACAGGTATCTTTCGCGATAACTGAATACAATTGATAACAAGAAAATTTCTGGCTGCCTTGGTGTTGTTTGCCATGATCCTCCACTGCTCATGTCGGCTCGGTTTTCTTAACCTCATTTACCAAAATCGTCAGCAAATCTCACTGTCGTTAGGGCTGATCAGTGAAATACCCATTGCCATGTGTAACAGTGATTATGATTTTGGCCATGAGTTGAAAGTCCAGTTAAGCGATGAGACCGCCTCCCCACTTCCTCCACTTTTAATTCAGGCAAGAGAAATTATTCTCTTTTTTGATTTTGAAAATTTATTAATCACTTTCGAAAGTGCATTCGTTTTTGCCGGCAGATTTTCTAGTTACCCGGAACACACCTATGCCACACCGCTGATTGATATTTTTCAGCCTCCCAGGGTATAGCTTTTCATCAGTCCATCCGGACAGATTTCTATCAATTGATAGCCTAACACAGTGTGGCCAACCAATGGTTGTGCTGCATTAAAATTCAGTAACAATCTAACACGATGACATGCTCATGAGCAAATCCAATTGCCCTGATCGGTTCATCAGACTATAAATCAAAAAAATCTATACCCATGAAAAAAATTTTTATTTCGATAGTATTACTCTTTGGTGCATCTTACTTTGTTAAGGCCTGTCCTTTTTGTGGATGTGGCAACAGCAATTTTCAGATTGGTGTTCTGCCCACGTTTTCCAATGCCTTTGCCGGAGTGCGCTACTCGTATTCAACATTCAATACCGACAGCGGCAGCCAATACAGCCGCGACTATTTTCATACCACAGAAATATGGGGTGGCTATAAGCGCGGAAAATTTCAAGTGATGGCGTTTATCCCTTACCTCTCCATTCACAAACGCAGCGATGATGGGGTAGTAAATTCTTCTGGTCTTGGAGATATTACAATTTTAGGCAATTACCAGTTGATGAGTAATGCCAAACCAGTGAGTGAAAACGGGCGTTACTTTGCTCACACTCTTTGGGCAGGTGGCGGCATCAAACTAAAGACCGGTCAAAGCGCAGTAGATGTTAACGACCATTGTTTTTCAGTGGGCGACTTCACCGGTACACCGGGCACCGGCAGCACCGATTACCTGATTAATATTAACGATGCCTTGCTTTTTGGCAACCACGGAATTGTTACCAACATTGCTTATAAGATTAACACCCAAAACAATCAACACTACCGTTACGGAAACCAGTTGTATGTAAACACTGCTTATTTTTATTCCATTGCATTGAACAATTGGACAATTCGCCCGTCAGCCGGAGTAAACGTGATGAGGAATGAAACGAATCGATACCACGGGCAAGAAGTGCAAGACAGCCAGGGGTACACGGTTAGCGGTATGGCTGGCCTCAATGTGCAGCGAAAAAAAATTGGTTTGCTGCTCAACGGATTTCTACCCGTTTCTCAAAATTTATTTAACGGCTTCACCCGGTTTAATGAGCGTACTTCGGTTGCGTTGACGTATTCTTTTTGATTAAACCATCCAAACTATACCAGCGTCTATGTATTTTTGAGATAAAGACAAGCGATCAGTCATTTGACAAAGTTTAATTATCCAATCAAAGGATGTTTGTAGTATGGATGTAACCGTAAAATTTTTAGGTGGCGCAGAGTCAGTAACAGGCTCGCGCTACCTGCTTACCCTGGACGATTTTCGGTTGCTGTTTGATTGCGGTCTTTTTCAAGGATTGAAAGAATTGCGTTTGCGCAACTGGGATGTTTTTCCTGTTGATGCCGCGAGTATTGATGCCGTAGTGATCAGCCATGCACACATTGACCATACCGGGTACTTGCCCCGGTTACTAAAAGAAGGATTTCACGGACCAATTTATTGCACGCACCCTACAGCTGATTTATTGGAAATCATGTTACTCGATTCTGCAAAGCTGCAGGAAGAGGAAGCAATTTTTGCTAAAGAACATGGTTACTCCAAGCACGCTAACCCACTGCCGCTATATACCGTTGGTGATGTTCACGCAGTGTTTCCTCTGCTTCGGCCATATGGAGTTAATCAAAAGATCAAATTGCATGAATCGCTTGAAATTATTTTTCGGGGAGCCGGGCATCTGCTGGGAGCTGCCATTACCGAAGTTTTGATCAAAGGAAAAATACAAACTAAAAAAATTACTTTCTCGGGAGATTTAGGACGCTCAAACGATGCTATTCTTGCACCCCCCGAGCCGATCGACAACACAGATATTCTTTTTATAGAATCTACCTATGGTGCAAAAGACAATCCGGCCGGAGACCCCGGCAAAGAATTGGAGCGAATTGTGAACGAAACATTTAATCGTCAAGGGGTGCTGTTAATTCCTGCATTTGCTGTTGGCCGCACACAAACACTGATGCACATTTTTCATAAATTAATATCAGAAAAACGCATTCCTGATGTACCCGTGTACGTAGATAGCCCCATGGCCATTTCGGCTACCTACTTGTACTACAAATACCCCACCTATCATCATGCTGATTTTAATAAAACAGAATTTGCCCGCAGCATGGAAACCAATATGATGGTATTTGTAAAAACTTCTGAACACTCCAAACACCTGAATAACCTGAAGAGCCGCGCAATCATTATTTCGTCCAGCGGCATGATGACGGGCGGACGTATTTTACACCACCTGTACCACCGGCTGAGAAATCCTAATGATACGCTGCTCATTGCCGGTTACCAGGCCGAAGGCACACGTGGCCGAAGGTTGATGGATAAAGAACCCACCATTCGGATTTTCGGTGAAGAAGTACCTGTAAATTGCAAAGTGGAATGTATCACCTCGTTATCTGGTCATGCAGACCGTGGGGAATTATTTCAATGGATGAAAAATTTTAAAGCCAAACCAAAAATGGTATTTACTGTTCATGGCGAAAATCCCGACTTGTCAATTTATGCCGAAGCCATCCGTAAACAAATGGACTGGAACGTACGGGTGCCCCAATACCTTGAGTCAATAAAATTATTCAGCGGGTTGTAGTTGCCGAACTCAAACAATCTTACGGTGGTTGAGTATCACCGGATGGAGTGTTCAATAGAATAACCTCAAGAGCAATGGCTTACGAGGCAGACGAGACTCTCTTTAGCAATAGAAAATTTAACGCAGAACGCATCAGCAAAAGACATACGAAGGGTATTAAATAAACGCTCAGCGCCTGAGGTAACAAAAACCAAAAACCCAACAACAGTGCATAAATCAGTGTAGTGACTAAAAAATAATTTTTCAGCCATTTCGGTTTCCACCTTTTTTTCAATAAGAAGAAGATCAAAATAAAATGGGTAGGCAAGGCCCACAGCAAATTAAAGTTCTTGGCAGCCGCCTTGTGGTCGGTAGCGGTCCATAGCAAGAGAAGCAAAAGGCCAATAACCCCACAAACAAAAAAGAGAGAGGCATCAAGCCATGCCGAGGTTTTTGCTCGTCTCCAATCACGGTGTGTAATCCAGGCTCCCGCCAGCAGTAGTAAACCAAAGACAACCCAGGGATGAAACCACTGAAAGGGAATTTTTTCTATAGCGGGTTCAAACACCACAATTTTTCTTTTTACCAAAGGCAGGCTTAAGAATTGATTGGTGGCGTGATCAAATGAAGATTCAATATAATCGGGCAAAAACATGTATTCATAAGGTCGTGCTTTTTTGTCCATAGGGAGACCCAAGCAAATATCAATACCCAGGTCGCCCCAGGGTTGTTGCTGCAAATACAAGTCGGTAAGTTGCCGGATTGTATAATCTGTTTGGATGAACGTAGAATCAAAAGCTACGTCTTCATTCAACACGTGTTCAAATACATCGCGCACTTTGGTAGCACAATTGTTATAAAAATAATCGTAGAGGTAATCCTTATTTTCGGGTTGCACATTCCAGGCTAAAAACGAAAAAATTTTTTGTGCCTGAGCAGGAGTAAGGTTCAGCAGTTGTTCGTGTACAAAACGTTTATTTTCAATGTAGTATTCCCGAAAGGCAGGATACGGATAAACATCTACTGAGTAAAGCAAATGGCCGCGGGTAAAATTCAGATAAAAATTAGGTTGGTTGAAATTGAAAACACCGTAGTTAAAAAACAGATCGAGATTACCCAGCGAATCGTAAACCCGGATGCCGCTATGCCCAAAGGCGGAATAAAGTTCTTCCTGCGTGGGGCCAAAAGTGATGACCGAAATTTGAGCATGGGGCGAGAGGGTGTTGAGTTGAGAAAAGCTATAAAAGGGGAGTAACGATAGCCATGAAATGACAAACAGACTTTTGACCGAAAGAGTTGTTCTTGAGTTTGGACAGATACTTTGTTTAGTAAACATGGTTTGTAAATAAACCATAAAACTATAAAAACATTAGAACCTCCTTAAAAGAATATAGCTTTTTAAACACCGGCTCTAAAAGAAAAATACATTTTTCTGCTTTTCAGTGATGCTGTTTGAACACATCGTGTGCCCCATTATCTTTACCATGCCAAGCATCAGCGCAGTACAGCTATAAGTTAAGGTATTTATTTTTAACTTAATACGTGAAATTTCTGCACCTTAAACAGAATAAAACTTTGCATAAATAAAAGACTGTTCATGACCTTCGATAAAATCTATCAATACAATTTCCCTACGATTATCAGGTTCGGTGCCAATTCGGTGAAAGAACTTCCTGATTACCTCAAAAAAAATAATTTATCAAGACCGCTACTGGTGACCGACCCAACCGTAGCCCAACTTAGTTTTTTCAGGTCGATAGCTGATTCGCTAAAAAAGCAAAATATTTCAGTTGAGGTATTTCACGATATCCATAAAAATCCGGTGAAGTCGGATGTATACAAAGGCACCAATGTTTTTGATCAAACGAAGCGAGATTCTGTAATCGGTATTGGCGGAGGTGCAGCACTCGATGTGGCCCGTGCCGTTGTGCTGCAGATTAATCACCGCGAAGATCTTTTTAAGTATGATGATTTGGTCGGTGGCGATGTATTTGTAATCAACGAGGTTCCGCATTTTATTACCGTGCCCACTACAGCCGGAACAGGCAGTGAAGTGGGCCGCAGCGCGATCATTGCCGATGATGAAACACACCAAAAGAAAATTCTCTTCTCACCCAAACTGTTGGCAAAAATTGTTTTTGCTGACCCTATACTGACCATGGAGTTGCCTTCGTTCATTACGGCTGCCACAGGCATGGATGCGCTCACACACAATATGGAAGCCTACTTGGCCAAAATGCCGCATCCTATGTGTGAAGGAATTGCGCTTGAAGGTATTTCGTTAATTCATCAATCGCTTGAAAAAGCAGTGAATCAACCTGACCTGGAATCGCGAAGTAAAATGCTGATTGCTTCGTTGATGGGTGCAGTTGCTTTTCAAAAAGGATTAGGCGTGGTACATTCATTGGCTCATCCGCTTTCTTCGTTGCTGGATACACACCATGGCCTGGCTAACGCGGTGAACATTCCGTATGGAATGGAATTTAACGTAAAAGGATTTGAACATAAATTTAAAAACATCGCCCGAACACTGGATCTGAAAGACGAAACCGGCAAGGGTGTAGTAAATTATTTGTTTGACCTGAATTCTAAAATAAAAATTCCACACAAACTTCGCGAAATCGGAATGAAGAACGAACATATTGAAACACTGGCCGATTTGGCCATTGCTGATTTCGCTCACCCCAATAATCCAAAACCTGTTACGCGCGAAGATTTTAAACAACTTTATCTGAAAGCACTGTGAGTAAAAAAATTGTTATCGGCATAACGGATTGCGGAAAAAAACATCTCAATTATGAGAACTGGATAAAAAAAGTGCCTGATGAGGTAGACGTGATCAGATTGGGTCATTCATTTTCAAACCTGGAAGATGTAAAAAAATGCCATGGAATTTTATTGACAGGCGGTGAAGATATTCACCCAAGCCTTTATGGAAGCAACGAAGTTCATTATGCAAATGCTCCCGATTATTTTGAACATGATCGAGACGAATTTGAAAAAAAAGTTTTTGGCGAAGCTCAAAATAATAAACTGCCTGTATTAGGAATATGCCGCGGATTGCAACTTATTAATTGCTTGCTTGGCGGAACACTAAAACAAGACCTATCGGGTTTGAATGAAATACACAGGCGGGTGTCAAAAGAGGATAAAGTTCATCCAGTAGAAGTGGATCAAAACACGCTTCTCCACCGTATTGTAAAAACAGATGCTGGTAAAGTAAACAGCTCGCACCATCAAGCTATCAACAACCTTGGTAATGACCTAAAAATAAATTGCCGGGCAGAAGACGGAACGATTGAAGGTATTGAAAGAATGGATTTATCTAAGCCGTTTCTTATGGCCGTTCAATGGCATCCTGAACGAATGACCGATCAACACAATTCGTTATCAAAAAATATTCGCGATTATTTTATAGAAGAGAGCAAGAAAATACAATGAAAATTATCAATCCCGCTACCGAAGAAATCATCAAAGAAATTAACGAAGATGACACAGCTTCTGTTTTAACAAAATACAAACTGCTGACAGAAGGGCAAAAAAAATGGCAAACTGTGTCGCTGGGTGAACGAGCAAACCGGTTGAAAAATTTTAGTGAGTCGCTCCAATCAACCATTGAGCCACTGGCAGCCGTACTTACAGCCGAAGTAGGTAAGCCCTTACAACAATCGAGGAATGAAATCAATGGGGCCTGTGCACGCGTTCAATGGCTCACCGCTCATGCCGAAAAATACCTGGCTGATGAAACAATGGTGCTGGAAAAAGGTCTTGTTGAAAAAATTAAATACGAACCGCTGGGTGTTATTGCAAATATTTCGGCCTGGAATTATCCTTACCTCGTTGGGGTCAATGTTTTTGTTCCGGCTTTGCTTGCCGGCAATGCGGTAATGTATAAGCCATCGGAGTACGCAACATTAACCGGACTGGAAATTGAAAGAATATTAAAAAAGGCCGGTATTCCCGATGAAGTGTTTCAGGTTGCGGTTGGAGGAAAAGAAGTGGGAGAGATTTTATTAAACACGTCATTTGATGGATATTTTTTTACGGGTTCATACAAAACCGGAAAATACATTTACGAAAAAGTAGCTTCGAAAATGGTTCCGTGTCAATGCGAGTTGGGCGGAAAAGATCCACTCTATGTGGCTGACGATATTGCCGATGTGAAGGCTGTGGCTGCCGGCACTGCCGATGGAGCTTTTTACAACAACGGACAAAGCTGTTGTGCCGTGGAACGGATTTATGTGCACCAAAAAATTTACGATCAATATGTGGAGGAATTTGTGAAAGAGCTGAAAAGTTGGAAACAGGGAAGCCCGACTGAAGCCGGTGTTTATTTTGGACCTCTCACACGCCAAGACCAGGGTAGAGTGTTGCAGCATCAAGTGGAAGAAGCCGTGCGGGGCGGTGCCAAAATTTTATCCGGTGGAAAACCAATTGCCGGCAAAGGATATTACTTTGAGCCCACCGTATTAGTAAATGTAAACAATCAAATGGCCATCATGCGTGATGAGTCGTTTGGCCCGGTGATCGGTATCATGAAAGTAAAGGACGATGACGAAGCCATTCGGCTTATGCAGGACACAGAATATGGACTAACGGCATCGGTTTACAGCAGCGACCAACAACGTGCGGAAAATATTTTACAACAAATTAACTCGGGCACTGGGTATTGGAATTGTTGCGACCGGGTGAGTGCGGCTGTACCCTGGAGCGGAAGAAAACATTCAGGCTTTGGCTCAACATTATCTCATGCCGGGCTACGCGCGTTTGCCAAACCTAAAGCGTATCATTTACGGGGGTGATTAAATCAGGTACTCAAACAGATTTTCGTTCTGGTTGATTTCAGTATAATTGAGTTTGTACTTATTCATTCGGGCTGTCAGCAAGCCGTAATCATCTTTTGATTTTACTTCAATGCCGATCAATGCGGGGCCTGTTTCTTTATTATTTTTTTGAATAAATTCAAAACGAACAATGTCGTCAGTCGGTCCTAAAATAGAATTGACAAATTCCTTCAGCGCACCGGGGCGCTGTGCAAAGCGCACAATGAAATAATGTTTTAATCCTTCGTATAGCAATGATCGTTCTTTTATTTCCTGCATCCGATCAATGTCATTGTTGCCCCCACTCAACACACACACCACAGTTTTGCCTTTGATTGTGTCGGCATATTGATCGAGCGCGGCAATGGTGAGTGCTCCGGCAGGCTCAGCTACGATGGCATCTTCATTATAGAGTTGTAAGATGGTAGTGCTCACTTTGCCTTCGGGTACGAGCAACACATCGCTGAGGATATCTTTGCAGATTGAAAAAGTGAGGTCGCCTACTTTTTTTACCGAGGCGCCATCTACAAAACGTTGGATTTTTTCTAATGTAACCGGGGCACCGGCCTTCATTGCTTCTTTCATGGAGGGAGCACCTTCGGGTTCTACCCCAATGATTTTTGTTTGGGGTGAATGGGATTTGAAATAACTCCCAATTCCGGCACTCAGTCCGCCTCCGCCTACCGGCACAAAAAGGATATCTACCTGCGACAGTTCTTCCAAAATTTCTTTACCTACTGTGGCCTGGCCCTCAATCACTTTAAGATGGTCAAAGGGAGGGATAAATACTTTATTTTTTTCTAGGCAGTAAGCAAGCGCGTGAGCCTGACATTCGTCAAATGTATCTCCGGTGAGTACAATCTCAACCAACCCATTGCCAAACATTTTTACCTGATTGATTTTTTGTTTGGGTGTAATGGCCGGCATATAAATAATGCCCTGAATATTCAGCAACCGGCAAGAAAGCGCTACTCCTTGTGCGTGGTTGCCTGCACTGGCGCATACCACACCTTGCTTTCGTTGGTCTTCACTTAAACTTTGAATCAGGTTGTAAGCTCCACGGATTTTGTACGAGCGAACTACCTGCAAGTCTTCGCGTTTCAAATACACCGTAGCTTGAAATTTGTTGGAAAGCTTTTTATGAAGTTGGAGCGGAGTTTTGATGGCCACCCCTTTCAGGGTTTCTGCAGCCAAATTGATGTTCAAGGTCATGTAAGAAAAGAAATCAGGCTTTGCGAACAGAGGTAGACTCAGCACATTTGCCACAACCTGTGGCGCATGAATTTTTAGCTTTAAAAGACTGGTAGAGCAACCGGCCTAAGTAAGCAACCGCACCAATCACCATAAGGACTAACAAAATTTGCTGAAGCATGGATCAAAGATACAAAAATATAGAGTGCAGCAGGTTCATTTTCAACTACTTTTCATTCTCACACATTGACTTGTGTTTTTTTGATATAGTTAGCCGTTATTCAATCGATTGTTTTTTGATAATTGACAGGCTGGGTTATGCGAGGGTCTCATCTCGGGTGCCGGCTCATTTTTATTTTTTGAACTTATTAATCCACCGGTTGGCTTCTTGTTGCAACTTCATTTTTCCACTCCTGAGTTGTTGGTCGAGCCGGTCGTTTATTTTTCCTTTGGATGTAAAATGCCAGTACCCACAATCTTCACACAGGTATACTGCAATTGGGCCTTTGCCTGAATAACAGGTGCGGGCGTGGGCATCAATCAAGGCATCAATAGCCAGGGCTTCTGTTGGGTAAATTCTTTTTCCGGTATGACACGTAAGCATAATCAGATGATCTCAAAATACCTTTTCATTTCCCAGTCAGTAACAGGCTTTAAGTGTTGGCGCCATTCCCATTCGCGTGTTTGCACAAAGTGTTCAACAAATTTTTCACCGAGTATTTCTTTTGCGAGGGAAGATTTTTTCATGGCCTGAGTGGCATCGTGCAGAGTGCTGTGCAGGGTGCCGTGCGAGTAATCACGATAGCCATTGCCTTCGGTTGCTTTTTGCAACTTCAATTTCTTTTTGATGCCATACAAGCCTGAGGCTAATGCTGCGGCCATGGCTAAGTGAGGATTGACATCCGAGCCGACTACGCGTATTTCTACCCGGGTAGATTTTTCACTTCCGTTGAGCACACGCAAGGCTACTGTGCGGTTGTCAATTCCCCAGGTTAATGTGGTGGGAGCCCAGGCTCCTTCCACCAGCCGTTTATAGCTGTTGATCGTGGGCGCGTACATGGGCAACACGTGCGGCAGACAATACAACTGACCGGCTATATAGTTTTTCATCAACTCACTCATGCCGTATTTGTCAGCAGTTGCGTAAAACAAATTTTTCTTTGCTGATTTATTCCACAAGCTTTGGTGCACATGCCCGCCACATCCGGGCAGTTGTTCATTCACTTTAGCCATAAACGTAGCCATGATGTTATGCCGGTAAGCAATTTCTTTCACGGCAGTTTTGAAGAGCAGGGCACGATCGGCCGCTTCTAATATTCCGGCTTGCACAATGGCCGCCTCTAAAGCACCCGGGCCGGTTTCGGTATGTAAGCCTTCGAGGGGCACATCAAATTTTTTTAACCCATCAAATAAGTCGGTAAATAAGGCATTTTGTAAAGTTGATCTCAGAATTGAATACCCAAACATGCCGGGGGTGATGGGCGTGAGGTCTTTGTAGTTTTTTTCATTTGCACGATGAGGTGTTTCAGCATAGTTAAACCATTCAAATTCCTGTGAAAAAACAGGGTAGAAGTTTGCCTTTGCAGCCTCAGCCAAAATTTTTTTCAAGAGTTGCCTCGGGCAAACGTGCGAGGGTAATCCTTTTTTATCAAGGATCTCACCGAGGAAAAACGGAAGATCATTTTCCCACGGAATTTTCCGAAAGGTAGTCAGGTCAACGCGTGCTGGAGCATCCGGATAACCCGAGTGCCAGCCGGTATACCTGCCGTTATCGTAAGAGGCATCGCCACAGTCCCATCCGAAAATGACATCACAAAAAGAAGTTGTGCGATTGGCCGTGGAGAGAAATTTTTCAGTTGAAACATATTTTCCACGAAGAATGCCGTCATTATCTGCGTAAGCAATTTTTACTTTTCCCGAGGGATGATTTTTAACGTAATTGAGAATGGCACGAGTTGTCATAACGTTAAATAAAAGTACGAAAGATAGCCGATTGGTGCAGGGGTAGTTTTTTGTATTTTTAATTTTTCAGGATTAAAATACAAACTACGCAGGTTAAATAGGGTACAAGTGGTCATTGTTGATGGCTGTTTTTAGGTATTCAAAAAAACAGTTGTACATATCTTCTTCAACTAGTTTTGAAAACTCTGTTAAATTCTTAACAACCGGTTGATGTAAATAACCATACCATGTTAAGCCTGCCCGCATCCAAAATGTTTTCCACGTACCGTTAGTCTTTTCAAAGGTTGCCTTTGCAGATGGATGTTTGAGAATGATTTGCGGATTGTTCCACTATGGCCTGATTTCAAAAACGATAATGCTTTGGTCGTCAATTTATACCCAATATCCAATTCATCTCTTATATGTTCAGGAGGCCTCATTCTGGTTAGAAAACTCTCCACCACTTCAATAATTTCTAAAATTTGTAAAGTAGTGATAGCCATACTTACAAAGTACGGATTAATCCATTTATTTCTTTATCAGCTTAAAACCGATGTAGCTAAGAGCGATAATGAGCAAATATAACAGCGCCAGGTGGAGGTTGTAAAATGCCATTGCCACAAAAGAAAACGAAGCGATGATCAATGCTGTGATCGGAAAGTAAGGAAAGAACGGTGCAACATAAGGCCGGGGAAGTTCCGGCTCTGACTGCCTCAACTTCAGTACAGTAATCATTGAAACGATGTAAAGTGTGAGTGCACCAAAAACAGAAAGGGTAATCAGCTCACCTGTTTTACCGGTGAGTAGTGCGATGATGCCAATGATCATGTTGAAGAATAAAGCATTGGTGGGTGTTTGAAATTTAGAATTTACTTTTCCGAGAAAGGCAGGAGCGAATCCTACGTTACCAAATTCAAACGTAGAGCGCCCTCCGGCTAACATGAGCCCGTGAAAAGAAGCTACCAGTCCAAACAATCCGACAATCACCACGGTACTGTATGACCAGCTTTCTATACTCACAAGGCTAGCCATAGCCAGCGGAAGGGGGGAATCAGAAATTTTTCCTGAGGAATCATACACAATAGCTTCCCATCCTGATATTCCAATTGAACTGGTGAAGGTGATAAGGCAAAGAATTACCAGTGTTATCATGGCCGAAACAAAACCGATGCGGATAGTTTGTTGAGGGTTTAATGTTTCTTCTGCCAGATTGGCCACACCCTCAATGCCAAGAAAAAACCATATCGCAAAAGGTACAGCTGCAAAAATTCCTTCCCACCCGTGAGGCCAGGCGCTGCGTTGCAAGTTTTCAATCTGAAAATGTGGAAACGTAATCATACAAAATAGAATGATAGCAGCTACAGCCAATGATGTAACAACTAACTCAACGGTTGCTGCCAACTTTACTCCACTTGCATTGAGCAGGAAAAAAATAAAATACGCACCAACAGAAAAAAATAGAGTAGAAACATGTGGAAAGAAAAGCTGAACGTAGGCACCAATGCCCGAGGCAATGGCCGGTGGTGCAAAAATAAATTCAATATTCTGTGCCATGCCAGTAATAAACCCAATGTCTTTTCCCCAAACACGACTGGCATAATCAAAAGCTCCGCCCGATTTAGGAATGGCACAGGCCAGTTCGGTATAAGAAAAAGTAAATGTAACGTACAGTGTGATGATGAATACCAAGGCAATACCCAGCCCAAGCGTGCCACCTTTTTCTAACCCAAGGTTCCACCCAAAATAATTTCCAGAGATGACGTAGCCAACACCCAAACCCCACACCATCAGTGGCGAAAGTGTACGTTTTAGTGCAGCAGGTTTGGATTTCATAATACAAAATTCTTTTATAATAGCGGCTGCTCGCTGCCTATGGGTATAGCTTGGCCTAGTGGCTAACTGGCTTCCGGTCTTTCCAATAAAAATAAAAAGGCACTCCCGATGCCATTAAGGTCAGTCCCATTAATGCTTCGCGTGGTTTGCTTATAAATGAAACTACCAACAGTACGATACAGAATAAAATAAAAAGAGCCGGCAGCACAGGATAGCCCCACGCTTTGTAAGGCCTGGGTGCATCAGGCATTTTTATGCGCAACACAAAAACACCCAGTGCAGTTGATCCGTAAAAAATAAACGAAGCAAAAATGAGCATGTCGGTAAGTTGATCAAAACTTCCGCTCATTACCAGCACGCCTGACCATACTCCCTGAAAAATCAGGGCTTTGGTTGGGGTGTGGTGTTGAGGATGAACTTCTTGTGCGCTCTTGAAAAACAATCCCTCTTTTGCCATGGCATAAAATAATCGGGGCGAAGCCAAAATGGTGGTGTTGGTGCAACCCAATGTGGTAAGTAAGATCAACAAAGAAATAAAGATGCCTCCAACCGGTCCTAAAATATGTTCGATCACAGTAACCGCAGCAATGGAGTTGCCCGAATGACCAATCAGTTGGTCAATTGGTAAGACATACAAATACGCAAAATTGGTCAGCAAATAAATGACCATGATGGCAATCATGCCAAATACCAGCGCCAGAGGTAAGTTGCGTTGGGCATCTTTAATTTCACCGCCCAGGTAGCCGATGGTGCTCCATCCTTCATAACCCCAAAATGCCGAGAGCAAGGCCGTAAACATAGCGCTGATGAAAATCGGATCTGTCCACGATCGTTCAACATAATTTGATCCATGAGATTGAATGTTTTGCCAACTTCCTACACCGGAGAACAATCCTAATAAAATGATTCCCAAAATGCTAACAAGTACAATGTAAAGAATGGATTTGCTAAATTCCTCTCCTATTTTTAGCCCGATGTAGTTGATGTAAGAGAGAACAGCAATCAGGGCAATGGTCAGCAACTTCACCCCCAGGTTATCAAATGGAGTAAGAAAACCCAGCACGGTGATGGATTCCCACTTAGCCGATAAATGAGGAAGAGTTACCAATGAGTTGAACGACTGGCCAAATACATACGCAATGGAGGCAACAGAGGCTGTACGGATAGCAGTGAAGTTTGCCCATCCGTATAAAAAAGCAAAAAAGCGATTGAAGATTTTTTTGTAATAAACAAATTCTCCACCTGAGTCGGCCAGCATGCTGGCCACTTCGGCATTGCTCAACGTGCCGATCAGCGTGAGCAGGCCACCCAGCAGCCAAGCCAGCAAAACCAATCCGGGAGATTGCAAGGCTTCGGCCATAGGTGCTACTTTTTTGTAAACACCTGAACCAATAACTGAACTGATGACCAGAAAAAATGCGGAGGCTAAGCCAAGTGTACGAACGAGTTGGCCTTGGGGTGATTTATTCAAGATTCAAAATTTAAACAATTGATTTTTTAAAACTCACAAGAAGGTTTTTATTACGGTGAAATGATTCAGCAATCAATAGCCCCAATTTTTCATTACCTGATAGTCTTCTTTAACAGAGTCAATGGGTGCTTGGCCTTGATAAGCCTCTTGCTCAATGATAAAATGTTTTGTGCCTTCGCTGGCGCAGAGGTCAATCACGTCTTTTACCTGGGCAATTCCTTTTCCTAAAACAGTGCTTTCGTATTTTTCAGGATTGCCGGCAGACGCTATTTCATCTTTTACATGCAGCAACTCAAAACGCCCGGGAAATTTTTTCACAATGTCTATAGCTTTTACTCCGGCATTAAAGAGATTTCCGGTATCCAGTTGTTGAACGACTACCCTCGGGTCGGTCAGCTTCAGAATGAGATCATACAATACTTTGCCATTCACTTTTTTGCTAAACTCAAAATCATGGTTGTGATAGCCGTACTTCATTCCCGATTGATGGCATAATTCTCCACACTTATTAAATACATCCATAAATTTTTTGAGGCTGTCTTCGGTTTCATAAATGGAAGCATCAAGCCACGGGCTTACCACATATTGCTGCCCGGCTGTGGCAGCGTCCTCTACGGTGTATTTCCAACTGTCAGTAAAATCTTTTTTAACTTCGTCCCAGTGTTGCTTTCCTAACACCGTGTGGCCGCTGGGCATATTCATACCCATATCGGCCAGCATTTTTTTGAATTCGGCAGGTGCATATCCATAAAATTTCCGATTTACATAGTTAGCATGTTCCACGTGTTGGTAGCCCATCGCAGCCAGTTGCTTGAGGGTGCCCTGCGGGTCTTTTTTCATGTCATCTCGCACAGAATAAAGTTGAATACCAAGTGTGCCCTTAGAGGCAAAAAATGAAAATGATTTTGCTGATGAGAGCGTTACAACGGAGGCTGTCATAACACTTTGTTTAAGAAAAGTTCTGCGGGTGATCATGGTTGGAGTACTTTTTAAATTAGTGGATTCTAAAGTTTAGAATTTGTTGTGAATAAATGAAGGGGCTCATCATTTTCTTTATCAAATTTCTATCAGCAGACGATATCGGGCATTTGCAAAGCTTAATGGTAATGGAAACTTACAGAGACAAAAGCTCGGGCAGTTAAGCTGAGGCAACGGGATAATATCAGCCTAATTCACAGAAAATGAGGAAGATTGGAACAAAAATTGTACTTTTGCGGTTGCTATTAAAAACAGGCCTTGCAAGCCGCTAAATCAATCAAAAATATGGGAAGACCACCGATTTTACCGAAAAAAAAGAAGGATGGATGGTACATTGAAGTGCGCAACAAAGGCGCTAAGTCTGGCCTTATCCTCATCCGCGACAGCTATGAGGCGATGATGCAGGCTGCCCGCCAATACCAGACCACAAAAGACATTATTTTGTTAGGCGAACACCGCAACGGCAAAAGAGTTGAGGATAGCATGAAGCAGGAGAAGCAAAAAGAAAAAGCAGCCGCTAAAACAAAAAAAATTAAGGCGTAAGCACAAATTTTTTACGAACGGATCCTTCTAAAGAACGCATTAATTAATTCTTTGGAAGGGTCTTTTTTTATGCCCTTGACAATTTCAGTTTTAGGATGGAGCAAGGGAGTTTTTGCCAGCGAGAAGCCGCGCTGTATATCATCGGCACCGTACACCAGTCTTTTAAGTTGCACCCAGTGCAAAGCGCCCGCACACATCACACAGGGCTCGAGTGTAACGTACAATTCACATTCATCCAAGTATTTTGAACCAAGTTTATGAGCAGCCGCGGTTATGGCCAGCATTTCGGCATGTGCCGTGGCATCGGTCAATTGCTCAGTTTGGTTATGTGCCCGGGCAATGATTTTATTTTGACAAACCACTACGGCCCCCACCGGCACCTCACCGTTATCAAACGCTTTTTGTGCTTCTTTTAAGGCTTCTGTCATGAAATAATCAGGAGAGGAAAAATCCATGATTCATTTTTGATTGGTGGATTAAATGTACGACTGACGATTTGTATTTATGGTTTGGGAAATAAAAAAATGGAATTGTAGATCAGTGGTCAATTTTTCCCCATTAAATATTTTTTTGGTGTTACACCAAATTTTTTTTTGAATGCAGCAATAAAGTGGCTCGGATTGTTGTAGCCTATCTCATACGCTACTTCAGCCACTTGGTATTTATGTGTGTCGAGCAGCGCACGTGCCTGATCCAATTTGTGGTCTAGCAAATACCCGTACACACTGTTGCCATAAATTTCCTTAAACCCGGCCTTTAGCTGATACTCGTTAAGGCCGGCAAATTTTGAAAGTTCTTTTAAGCCCGGAGGTGTGTGTGCATTTTTTAACAAGTGTTCTTTGGCGTGTTTGATTTTGCGCACAGTTTCTTCATTGTTGAGAAACGGGCAGTTTTCTGTATCGGGCTTTTTATCGGAGAAATACAAACTTAAAATTTCATACGCCTTGCCATGAAAAAATAATCTCCGGGTGTTCTCATCCAAATTGACCGAGAAAAGTTGATTGAGCACCACATAAAGTGCAGCAGGGATTTGCCGCTCATCATATAGTTTAGTTTTTGCATTCTCAGGCTTTAGAAAGGGTATAGAATCATGTGTGAAAAGTTTGTGCAGTTCAGTCAGTGAAACCGATAACTCAACCATTCGTGTGCCGCTTGACAAACTGATTTCGAATGGAAGGTTTTTTTCGGGGTTGTAGAAAAAATAATTGTGTTTACTTTCAATTTCTCGCGCATAATGCGGGCTGAATTGAAACCGCGCTTTCCCCGCCAGACAAAAATAAAAATGTACCAATCCTTGTGTTACCAAGCCTTCGAGGGTCTGAGTTTCTGCCTCGTTATTTTCAATGCAAAAAAGTGATAAATCGCCTTGGTCAAACAATACATTAAAATTCCGTTTATGGGTATTTTCTTTTTTATGATGATTTCCATTTGTCAATAGATTCATATAAAATAACATTAATTTTTAATAATTCACCCTGATTTCACCTAAAGCAGTACAAAAATAACCAATTGTGCTATTCATTTGAATTTTGGTACTAATTATACTTTTACAGGTATTTTTTAAAATGAGCACACCCGATTTTTGCCGCGGTGAAAAAAGTCAGTATCCTCATTTTTATTCTTGGGTTAACAAGGCTGTGGGCTCAAGATTCGCTTCAAACAAAAAAACTTGAGGAAGTTGTTGTAACCGCTACCCGCAACGATCACCCCGTGGCATCTTTGCCCATGCCGGTTTCAATAGTGAGCAAATCTCAGATACAAACGATGGGTTCGCTCAGGCTCAACAATGTATTGACCGAACAAACGGGGTTGGTAATTGTACCCCAGGTAAATGGGGTGGGAAACGGTCTGCAAATGCAGGGTTTTGATCCTGACTATACACTTATATTAGTGGATGGCGAACCTTTGATCGGGCGTTTTACCGGTTCGCTGGATCTCAGCCGCATAACAGTAGGAAACATCAAGCAAATCGAAATTGTGAAAGGCCCCTCATCCAGTTTGTATGGATCAGATGCCTTGGCCGGTGTGGTAAATATTATAACCGATGGAGCAGCCGCACGAGGAGGCACTTTTTCGGCCCGCTATGGAACATTCAACACTACCAACTTTAATGCTGACATGGGCACAAAAGAAAAAAAATGGTCTTCTTTTGTCTCGTTCAATCGGTACGGTACGGATGGGTATTCCATGGGCGCAAGCACTAACAAAATAGTTTCGCCCTTTACCAACAATACCCTGAGTGGTAAATTTTCAGCTAAGCTTTCTCCCAGTACCCTGTTAAAATTCTCCGGCCGTTGGTTTGAAGAAAACCAGCAACAAAATTTTTTGGTAAATGCCGGAGTGAACCAGATGCTGCGCACCATCGGACAGGGCAAAATCAAGGACTGGAACATGATTGGTACGTTGGTTCAGCGTGTATCCAGCCGGCTGAAAGCCACAGCACGGTTTTACTCCACGCGCTACTCGACTCAGACCAGCCTCAACATTCAACCGGCTGATACACTTTATTACCACGATGATTTTGCACAAGGATTTACACGGCCCGAGTTAGTTGTTGAATATTTTGCCAATTCAAAAAATATCTTTACCGCAGGAGCCGGAGCTGTTTTTGAAAGTGTACAAACTTCGCGTTACGGTGATGAAAGCCCACGCCATCAACAAACAGACTATTCGTTTTTGCAGCATGAATGGTTACCGCAGGAAAAATTTCATTTAATCACCGGAGCACGATGGGACAGAAACTCCATTTACGGATCTCAACTCAGCCCTAAGATTTCTGCCCTTTGGCAGGTGAATGAAGCGGTATCATTGAAGGCATCGTATGGGTTGGGCTTTAAGGCCCCTGACTTCAGACAGTTGTATTTGAATTTCAACAACACGGCTGCGGGCGGTTACAGTGTGTTGGGTACAGAGATTGTTGAGCAGCGCATCAGGCAACTTCAGGCACAAGGCCAAATCGGTTCATTGTTTTATAACCTGGATCAACTCGGAAAACTGGAAGCCGAGCGATCGCGAGCACTAAATGTTGGCGGCAAGGTGCTTCTCAATAAAAAATGGTGGGCGGATGTTAATATTTTTCGCAACGATATTGATAACCTGATTGAAACGCAGATTGTGGCCAACACTGTGGCCAGCCAGAATATTTACAGTTACCGCAACCTGAAGCGTGTGTTTACACAGGGTCTGGAACTTAATGTAACCTATGCTGTAACCCGATATGTGTCAGCTCAGGCGGGGTATCAATTGCTTTATGCCAAAGACAAAGATGTGATGGCCAATATTGAAAGCGGTGGCGTATACAGCTACTACCGAGATCCGGTTACGTTAGAAACCAAGCGGCTTACCATTTCTGAATATTTTGGGTTGAGCAACCGCTCACGCCATACAGGCAATTTCAAATTGTTTTACAAAAACCCAAACAGCGGATGGGAAGCAAGTCTGCGCACCATATATCGGGGAAAGTACGGAGCCGGAAGTTTGCAGGGCAATGTGCAGGGAATTAGCATACCACCTTCTGATCGCAACAACAACGGCATCTTGGATGTGTACGACAATTTTGTAAAAGGTTATTTACTATTCAATTTTTCTGTAGCAAAAACCTTCAAAGATAAGTTTCGGGTACAGGCAGGTGTAGATAATCTATTGAACTACACTGACCCGATGTATATACCCAATCTTCCGGGCCGGCAATTGTACTTAAGCCTGGCCTACTCATTCCGTGCTATACCACATGAACGTTAGTCAATTCAACTTTTAAATAAATCCATCCATGAAAAATCGATTCATCATTCTTTCGCTTTCTGCAGGAGTAATTCTGTTCAGTGCCTGTCAAAAAAATGACTCTGTTGCACCCGCTTTAAATGCCGTTACCTATACTAATCTGCCGGCCGATCCGCCTTCAGGTGGGTACAACCCCACCAATGGTCAGGCCATAGGGGTCACTAATAAATTTACTTTCTTCAGTTTTGCTACCGGGGCAATTGTGGCTAACACAGACAGCGCAACAACTAAATGGGATCTGGGTTTTAGAGGCACAACCATTATTGTGAATGGAGGAACCAGTGGCCCGGGTAATGCGGCAGCACAAGTGGTAACGGGTATTTTTGAAAACCTGACCACGGCACCCAATTCAGGATTTGGTCAAGACAATAGCAGGTCGGCCTCAGCGCCTTATGCTATTCCGACAGGGTCTGGCAACGGGTGGTATAATTATGACCCGGCATCGAACCTCATTACACCTATTGCCGG
Source organism: Bacteroidota bacterium (assembly GCA_018266435.1). Lineage (GTDB taxonomy): Bacteria > Bacteroidota > Bacteroidia > Cytophagales > Cyclobacteriaceae > ELB16-189. The sequence goes on from JAFEAL010000005.1 coordinate 103,009, forward strand.
CCGGGTAATTATGGTGAAGACAAGCGGAGGAGAATATGCGAAAATGGAGATACTCAGTTATTACAAAAACACTGTTATGCCCACCACGCCCACACTCACACCCAACGACCGATATTATACATTCAGGTATGTTTATCAGCCCAGTGGTACCAAACTGCAATAAGCAACACCGGATATAGCGTTTGAAAAAACCTTGTGGAGACACAAGGTTTTTTTTATTTTTCTACCATGAATGAGCGCGTTCTTTCACTTGATGTCCTTCGAGGCATGACAGTTTGTTTGATGATCATTGTCAATACTCCCGGAAACAGCGCTACTACTTTTGCTCCTCTGCTGCATGCGCACTGGCATGGATTTACACCCACAGATTGGGTATTTCCCACCTTTATGTTTGTGGTGGGCAATGCCATGAGTTTTAGTCTGACAAAACATGAATCGAAGGGGGAGAGAGTTTTTCTTAAAAAAATATTCAAACGATTTGCCTTAATTTTTTTGTTGGGATTTTTAATGTACTGGTTCCCTTTTTTTCACGAAGAGAACGGGGTGTGGGTGTTTAATCCGCTCAGTCAAACCCGGGTATTGGGCGTGTTGCAGCGCATTGCATTAGGCTACTTGTTGGCGTCACTAATTCTGCATTACTGGAAAGAAAAAGGTGCGGTAGTATTTAGTGTGGTTGCTTTGTTGGGATATTGGTTTTTGCTTTATGCGTTTGGAGATTACACGCTCACCGGCAATGCTGTACTGAAATTAGATCTGGCTTTGCTGGGAGAGAATCATTTGTATCACGGAGAAGGCCTTGCGTTTGATCCGGAAGGATTACTCAGCACCTTACCTGCCATTGTGAATGTAATTGCAGGATATTTGGCCGGTAGGTTTATTTTGAAAAAGGGCAACTCGTACGAAACCATTGCTAAACTCATGATAGCCGGTGTAGTTTTATTGTTTGTGGCATGGTGCTGGAATATGATTTTTCCCATCAACAAAAAATTGTGGACCAGTTCATTTGTGATTCACACCGTAGGGCTGGATTTATTGATATTACCGTTACTCATTTTTACAATTGATATTAAACATTACAAAAGCTGGACCTATTTTTTTGAAGTCTTCGGAAAAAATACCCTGTTCATTTATTTACTTTCAGAGATTGGTATTGTCTTTTTCTGGATGATAAACGTGGGCGACCAGACCTTGTACAGTTGGTTGTACCAACACGTGTTTCAAATAACAGGTGATTACACGGGCTCGTTGTTGTTTGCTATGGGCTGGATGCTTACCTGCTGGAGTGCGGGGTGGTGGATGGACAAAAAGAAAATTTATGTCAAGGTTTAAATGGAACGGCAGTTATGAAATACCTTATCCCAGTCTTTATTATTGTAGCGGCCTGTTCACTAAAAAAAGAAAAACAGACCATCGGTTCAGTTGAAAAATTTGCCCCGGCTCTGGATGAAATAATTTCATTGGATAGTAAAGCCGAAATTATTGGCGAAGGATACGATTGGAGCGAAGGCCCCGTATGGGTAGCAAGCGAAAACATGCTGTTGTTTTCAGATGTTCCTAAAAATATCATTTACAAATGGACTGAAGAAAGAGGTGTAGAGCCGTTTCTTTCTCCTTCAGGATATACCGGCATAGTTCCACGCGGAGGCGAGCCCGGCTCAAACGGACTGGCCATAGATAATGAAGGACAACTGGTGCTTTGTCAGCATGGCGACCGAAGAGTGGCCCGCCTGACTTCATCACTTAAAAACCCAGCACCTCAGTTCAAAACGATAGCCGATGCTTATCAAGGAAAAAAACTAAACAGCCCCAACGATTTGATATTTGATAAAATGGGAAACCTGTATTTCACTGATCCTCCCTACGGCTTACTAAAAAACGCAAATGACTCATCCAAAGAAATTCCTTTTCAGGGAGTGTATAAAGTGAAGCCGGACGGAAAAGTAATCCTGCTCGTAGATTCTCTGACACGTCCTAACGGAATTGCCATAAGTCCTGATCAAAAAACTTTATATGTGGCCAACTCCGATCAGCCCATTGCAAAATGGTACTCGTTTCAACTCAGCAATGATTCGCTTCGCAAGGGAAGGATTTTCTATTCAACTGAATATGCAGAAGGAGAAAAAGGGGCACCCGATGGGTTGAAAGTAGGTGCCTCAGGAAATATTTTTGCAACTGGCCCCGGAGGAATATGGATTTTTAGTTCCGAAGGAAAAGCACTTGGGCGTATCCGGCTGCCCGAAGCAGCCTCTAACTGCGCCTTATCAGCCGATGAGAAAATATTGTATGTCACGAGCAAAATGAATTTGCTGAGGATCAGGTTAAAAAAATAACTTCAGGGTGGGCATGTGTTTATCTACTTATGCTGGTTTTGGCAAAACAAAAAAATTATATTTCGATATTCTTGCATTCATAAAAAATTAACAAATGAAAACAACCCTACCCATTCTCTTTCTTTTTATAGCGGCCACCTCTTTCGCCCAAAAAAAAACAACTTCTGACACACGCCTGGCGGGTATAGATGAAAAACTTCAAGCCGTGCTGACCGATTGGCACGTGGCCGGCTTCGCAGTAGCCGTGGTTGAGAAAGATAAAATTGTATATGCCAAAGGCTTCGGCTACCGCGACTACGAAAATAAAAAACCGGCAACACCCAATACACTCTTTGCTATTGGTAGTTGCACCAAAGCATTCACTGCCGGGCTGCTCGGCATGTTGCGCAACGATAATAAGATTTCATTTGATGAAAGGCCGTCCACGTATGTGCCCGAACTGAAATTTTTCAATGATGAAATGAACTCGGTCATCACCGTAAAAGATTTGATGCGCCACAGCACTGGCTTGCCACGCCATGACCTGAGTTGGTATTTTTTCAACACACCGTCAAAAGACAGTTTGATCAGAAGGATTCAGTACATGGAACCTTCCGCACACGTGCGCGAGAAGTGGCAATACAACAACTTCATGTTTTTGGCCCAAGGTGTTATGGCCGAGCGCCTGACCGGCCAAAGCTGGGAAAAGAATATCTCTGAAAGATTTTTCAAGCCGCTGGAGATGAACACCTCCAATGCCTCAATTACTGAACTGAAAAAAAGTGGCGAGCCCTCATTGGGCTATGAAGTAAAAAACGATAAAGACATTGTAAAGATGGACTACTACAATATCAGTGGCATGAGCCCGGCCGGCAGCATCAACAGCAGTGTGAATGAAATGGCTCACTGGCTGAGGACTTGGATACACGGAGGAAAATATAATGGAAAAGAAATTTTACCCGCCTCGTATGTAAACGAAGCAATCAGTTCACAAATGATTATTGGAGCGGCTCTTCCTACCAAAGAACACCCCGATGTTCAGTTTGCTAACTACGGATATGGATGGTTTCTGGCTTCATACAAAGGGCATTACCGTGTGGAGCACGGGGGTAATATCAATGGATTTTCTGCCAGCACGTGCTTTTTTCCTTCCGATAGTTTGGGTGTGGTAGTGTTGGTTAACCAAGACGGTTCTCCGGTTCCTTCTATTGTGCGCAACATGATAGCCGACCGCATGCTCAAACTTTCGCTTTCTGATTGGAATAAAGAACTGAAAGACGCAGTGGAAAAAAATAAAAAAGCAGAAAAAGAAACAACAGCAAAAGCCACCTCTTCTATGAAGAAAGGCACCAAGCCATCGCATTTGCCCGAAGAGTTTGAAGGAAAATACTCACTGGATGGCTACGGCACGTTCTCCATCCGCTCACGGCACGATTCATTGTTTGCCAACATGGGCACCTACACTTATTGGCTAAAGCATTTTCATTATGATATTTTTCAACCTTTTGAAGTCGATAAGAAATACAAAGCCGATACTACAGATAAACCCAGCATGAGGTTTAGTTTCATCACGGGTCTGAATGGAGAAGTTGAGCGAGTAGCCATTCATGACCTTGAGCCAAGCCTGAAAAAAGCCCTGGAGTTTGTACGCCAGCCGGCATCGAAAGAAATCAAACCGGAAGAACTAAAAAAATATATCGGAGACTATGAGTTGGCGGCAATAGTGGCCAAAGTCTTTGTGAAGGGCGATAAAACTCTTTTTCTTTTTGTGCCGGGCCAGCCAGAGTATGAACTGGTTTATTTGGGTAACGATAAGTTTTCGATAAAAGGCTTATCAGGCTATAAAGTAGAATTTGAAAATAACGGAGGTAAAATATCGGCCTGCTCTTTTGTGCAACCCAATGGAACATACAAGGCAAAACGAAAATAAAATTTTAGAACTATGAACAGGCGCAAATTTATTCAATCATCTGTTGTGTTAACATCTTCGGCCATGTTGGCCGGTCAGGATGTGCTGGCTGCCCCGTTGCTAAAAAATATCGGCATCCAGCTTTTTTCGTTGCCAAAAATTTTGGAAAAAGATTTTGCAACAGGTATAGCTATGCTTTCGCAAATGGGCTACAAAGAAATTGAAATGTACGGACCATTTCCGTTCAGTGCCCAGGCTGCCATTGACAGGTGGGCAGCGATTACTCCAAACCTCGGGTTTAGTGGAAGCGGTTATTTTGGTAAGTCTGCTAAAGAAGTTTTGACTATTATAAAAGAGAGCCACATCAAAGTTCCGTCCATTCACACTGACCTGGAGACACTTCGGCATAAGATGGGGCAATTAGCTGAGGCCGCGCAGGTCCTTGGGTTTACCTATGTCACGCTTCCGGCAATCCCGGATGAGGAAAGAAAAACGTTAGATGATTACAAAAAAATTATTGACGACTTTAATCACATTGGCGAAAGCGCGAAAAAAGAGGGAATTCGTTTTGCCTACCACAACCACGGGTATGGCATGGTGGAGATGCAAGGCCAGGTACCATTGAACCTGATCATAGAAAAAACTGACCCGGAACTGGTTCACCTGGAAATGGATTTGTACTGGACGGTAGCAGGCGGAGGCGATCCGGTTGCCTACTTGAAAAAATATCCTAACCGATACAAAATGATGCATGTGAAGAATATGAAAAAACACATACGGTTTTCTGGCGATGGCGGTGATCCTAAGCAATGGATAGAATTGTTCCCTTTTATGACTACGGCCGATGATGGCGTATTGGATTTGAAATCCATATTGGAGCAAGCAAAAAAATCAGGTGTAAAACATTTTTTTGTAGAGCAAGACATGGCGAAAAACCCCGAAGTAGAGTTGAAGAAAAGCATTGATTATTTAAAAAAACTGAATGGTTAACGATCCCGAACTGAGCGGCAAATACCTGGGCACGATTTCGCAGGACTTTGTGAAAGTGGCCGACACCCTGAAGGAAGCATCGTACCAAATACGCAAAGCCCGGTTTGAATATCCGGTGTTTGTCATTTCAAGAGATGAGACGCCCATCGGGCAACTGCTGATCAGAAAATTTGAACTTAACCTCGACTGGAATTACTACGCCTCTTTTCTGGATGAATTTGTGCAACGCGAATTGATATCCCGTGACAAGCAAGCAGATTTTATAAATGCCTATAAAGACCCCGATGAATTTTGCTGCCTGTTTGTAATAGACGAAGGCTTTACCAGTTTTGTTTTTATTCCGTACCCGGAAGATTAGGGAGCCGTAAGTGGCGAGGTATAAGCTGAAAGTTGATGCAGAAAAGCCGCCTATCTTATTTCTTGTGGTTTTGTCTTAAAAATGTTTCCATCCCTGCGCCTTCAAGGGTACGGCTGTTCCTTGTTTGGTAATCATCAAGTGCTGGTGCGGTTGGTCATGTGTATGGCCAATGAAATGAATATCCGGATAGTTTTTTAGCTTTTCAAAATCGGTCGGGCTGATGGTGAAAAGCAATTCGTAATCTTCACCACCATTGAGTGCTGCGGTGATCGGATCAACCTTAAATTCTATAGCAGTATCATAAGTCATCGAGTCAACCGGAATTTTATCTTCAAAAATTTTGATTCCCGTTTTTGAGTTTTTGGCTAAATGAAAAAGTTCGCTGGCCAGCCCATCTGAAATATCGATCATCGAAGTAGGTACCACATTTTTTTCTTCCAATTCATAGATAATATCCATACGCGCTTCAGGCTTGAGTTGTCGGCCAACCACGTAGTCATATTTTTCTAACTCAGGTTGCATGTTTGGGTTGGCCTGAAAAACTTCTTTCTCACGTTCCAACACCTGAAGCCCCAGGTAAGCGGCACCCAAATCTCCGGTTACGCAGAGGATGTCGTTAGCTTTTGCCCCACTTCGCAAAACGGTTTTATTTTTTTTAACTCGACCAATGGCTGTTATCGAAATCACCAAGCCTGAAGGAGATGCAGTGGTATCTCCGCCCACCAGATCAACGTTATAGTTTTTACAGGCTGATTGTATCCCTTCATATAACGCATCAATTGCTTCTACAGAAAACCGGTTGCTCAGTGCCAGTGATACTACAATTTGTTCGGGTTTTCCGTTCATCGCGGCAATGTCGCTTATGTTCACGGCTACGGCTTTATACCCCAAATGCTGAATGGGTGTATACGACAGATCGAAGTGTGTTCCTTCTACCAGCATGTCTGTTGAGACCAGCAAATTTTCTGCACCGATATCAATTACGGCTGCATCATCGCCAATTCCTTTCAGCGATGTAAGGTTTTGAAGAGAAATGTGTTGATTGATCCGGTCAATTAAACCGAATTCGCCTAAATCGGCAATTTCTGTTCGTTTTTCATTCATGGTAAATATCGGTTGGTCGATTGTGGTTGCTGTTTGTCCGGCAAAAATACGATTTGCAGTTCACTGCCGTAGGATTTGTTTTTTACATAGTATTTATGAGCAACCAATCGAAACGACTATGAAAAAAGGGGTTGTACTGTTTGTGGCTGCTTTAATCATGTTGGGTGCGTGTGCTTCACCTAAGCCATACTATGAAACTTCCATCGGCAAAAAAAAGCTGAAATACTTTAACTCCATTCAATTTGGCCAGAAAGAAAGGCCGAAGGTTAAATTTTGAAAATGAATTGGGTCAATTAATTTTTTTATAAAAAGCATCAACCGGGATAATCCTGAGCAGCAACGGTGACTGACTTTTTCAAAGCCGATACTGAACAGCACGAGTGGGAGGTGAGTTGATTAATTTTTTGTTGTAAAAAATAATCCATTACAATTTGATCTTGTTCACTTTCGCTTGAGGTGCCCAAGTTGATCTCTATTTCTTCAAAAGGTATGGTGGTTGATTTCTCATAGTTGACAAATCCAGCCACACTTAGAAATTCACCACTATATCAAACGTCAAACCGTGGTTTAATAATAGCTTTGGTTGGATGGTGCGCTATATTTCATGGTGGTTTTCTCTTTCCCTTCTAATTTTTTCAATCCCACTCTTGCTCGCTTCGCATTAGTTCCTATCTTTGCAGTCCTTTTTGCGGGCGAAAACCCTCAAATCGGCTCAAAATCAGATAAATAGGTTTCAATTATGCCTGGAATATTAGGACGTAAGGTAGGAATGACCAGCATTTTCGGCTCAAATGGCGAAAGCATAGCCGTTACTGTGATCGAGGCAGGGCCTTGTGTGGTTACCCAAGTAAAAACCGGAGAGTCGAAAGACGGTTACAAGGCCGTGCAATTAGCTTTCGGTGAGAAAAAAGAAAAAAATACTCCGGCAGCTATGGTTGGCCATTTCAAAAAAGCCAACACCACGCCCAAGCGTCATGTGGTCGAGTTTCGCGATTTTAGTGATGAGTTTGCCGGCTTGATTGAACTAGGCAAAGAAATAAAAGTCAGTGATATATTTACTGAAGGTGATTTTCTCGATGCCGTGGGCACATCTAAAGGTAAAGGATTCCAGGGCGTAGTGAAGCGTTACGGATTCAGTGGTGTAGGTGGGCAAACACACGGTCAGCATAACCGTCTTCGTGCGCCCGGTTCTATGGGTAATGCCTCGTTTGCGGCTCGCGTTATCAAAGGCAAGCGTTTGCCAGGCCGCATGGGTGGCGATCGCGTAAAAGTGACCAATCTAAAAGTAGTAAAAATTGTACCGGATCAAAACCTCATCATGATCAGCGGCTCAATTCCAGGTGCAAAAAATTCAACAGTAATCCTTGAAAAGTAATGGACTTAGCGGTTGTAAAATATAACGGTGAAAAAACAGGTCGTAACGTAAGCCTCTCAACAGACGTTTTCGGTATTGAACCTAACGATCAGGCAATTTACCTGGATGTGAAAAGCTACCTGGCTAACCAACGCCAAGGCACACACAAGTCAAAGCAACGAAATGAAATTTCTGGATCTTCTAAAAAGATCAAAAAACAAAAGGGAACAGGTGGTGCCCGTGCGGGTAACATCAAAAACCCTCAGTTCAAAGGCGGTGGCCGTATTTTTGGCCCGGTGCCGCGCGATTACTCGTTCAAACTCAATAAGAAAGTAAAAGACTTGGCTCGCAAGTCGGCCTTGACGTATAAGGCAAAAGATAATTCTATCGCAGTAGTTGAAGATTTCAATTTTGAAGCGCCAAAGACCAAGCAATATATTCAAATGCTGAAGTCACTCGCGCTCGATTCTAAGAAAACACTGCTGGTTCTCCCTGAGGTTACAAAAAATGTAGTGCTGTCGGGCAAGAACTTACAAAACACGAAAGTGATTACCGCATCCCAGATCAATACATATGACGTGCTTCATGCTGATCATTTGATCCTGGCAGAAGGTTCAGTTCAAAAAATCAGTAACCTGTTAAACAAAGCATAAGATGAGTATTTTGATTAGCCCTTTGGTAACAGAAAAAATTTCTGCCCTCAACGAAAAAGGCACGTACGGGTTCATTGTTGAAAAAACAGCCAACAAAGTAGAGATCAAAAACGCAGTAGAAAAAACCTACGGTGTAAATGTGGAGAAAGTGAATACCATCAATGTGCTGGGCAAGAAAAAATCACGCTTCACTAAAGCCGGTACTTTAACCGGGCGTAAACCTTCTTATAAAAAAGCGTTGGTGACTTTGGCACAAGGAGAAGTAATTGATTTTTATAGCAACGTATAACTTAGATAGACAACCCCATAACAAAGGTCAGTCATGGCAATGAAGAAATTAAAACCAGTAACCCCCGGCACACGTCACCGGTTAGCACCGAGTTTCGATGATATCACCGAGTCGCGTCCGGAGAAATCACTGGTGGTAACACTAAAAAAGACAGGCGGACGCAATAGTGCCGGACGCATGACAATGCGCTACATCGGTGGGGGACACAAGCAAAAACTTCGCCTGATTGATTTCAAGAGGGATAAGTTTGGTATTCCTGCAGTAGTTAAGTCTATTGAGTATGACCCCACCCGCACGGCACGTGTAGCCAAGTTGTATTATGCCGATGGGCATAAAGCATATATTGTCGCTCCCAACGGAATAAAAGTTGGTCAGACTATAGTGTCGGGGTCCGATGTAGCACCTGAAGTGGGTAATGCACTACCTCTGGCTAAAATTCCGGTAGGTACGGTTGTTCACAATGTAGAAATTCAGCCGGGTAAAGGGGCTTCGATTGCACGCAGCGCTGGCTCGTTTGTTCAGTTAGTAGCTCGCGAAGGAGATTACGCCACGTTGCGCATGCCCTCAGGCGAGATGAGAAATGTGTTGGTGAACTGTATTGCAGTGGTGGGTTCAGTTTCAAATGCAGAACATATGAACGAGAAGGTGGGCAAAGCCGGCCGCACTCGTTGGAGAGGCAGACGTCCGCGTGTTCGTGGTGTGGCGATGAATCCGGTTGATCACCCGATGGGTGGTGGCGAAGGTCGGGCATCGGGCGGGCATCCTCGTTCTCGTAAAGGGCTTTTGGCAAAAGGTAAAAAAACACGTCATCCAAAAAAATATAGTGATCACTTAATCATTGCAAGGAGGAAAAAATAATGGGAAGGTCAATTAAAAAAGGTCCATACCTCGACAATCGCTTGCTCAAGAAAGTGCAAGTAATGGAGCAGTCAGGCAAAAAATCAGTGATCAAAACTTGGTCGCGCAGAAGTACAATCACGCCTGACTTGATTGGGTTTACGTTTGCTGTCCACAATGGAAACAAGTTTATTCCGGTGTATGTTACCGAAAATATGGTAGGACATAAACTGGGAGAATTTGCACCTACCCGTACCTTCAAAGGTCACTCAGGAAATAACAAAGCAGAGGCTGCAGCAAAATAATCAGGCATAACTTTCAACGACCCTGAAAATGGAAACGGAAAAGAAAAAGAAAAGATCAGTAGTGAAACGCGAGAAACTTGAGACGATCAAGTTAGCCGCCAAGACAGGCCCGGCTACCGCATACCTTAACGATTCTCCATCGTCACCACGCAAGATGAGATTGATAGCCGATTTGATCCGTGGCGAACGTGTGAGCAAAGCATTAAATATCCTAAAGTTTGATGCCAAGCATCCTTCAGCCAAGATGGAAAAGCTGTTGCTCTCAGCGATAAACAACTGGGAATCAAAAAATACAGATGTGAAGTTGGAAGAAGCTGATCTTTTTGTAAAAGAAGTTCATGTAGGAGGAGGACGCATTTTAAAAAGATTGAGACCTGCTCCACAAGGCCGTGCCCATCGCATCAGAAAACGTTCAAACCATGTAACCTTAGTAGTTGACCGTATGCCGGCTAATGTAGGTAAGAAGAAAAAAGTTAACGAAACTGAAACTAAAGAGTAAATGGGACAAAAAATTAACCCGGTAGGCCTTCGTTTAGGCATCGTTCGTGGATGGGACTCCAGCTGGTTTGGTGGGAGTACCTTTTCTGATAAACTGATTGAAGATCACAAGATCAGAAAATACGTTGATGCCCGTATTCAAAAAGGGGGCATTGCGAAAGTGGTAATTGAACGCACGCTCAAACGTATTACACTCACCATCCACACAGCTCGCCCCGGTGTTGTAATTGGCAAGGGAGGAACAGAAGTGGATAAGATCAAGGAAGAATTAAAAAAACTTACGAATAAAGACGTTCAGATCAACATCTACGAAATCAAGCGTCCGGAGTTGGATGCAAAATTGGTAGGAGAGTCAATCGCCCAGCAATTAGAAGCTCGCATTTCGTACCGCAGAGCAATGAAACAAGCCATTGCCTCTACTATGCGAGTAGGCGCAGAAGGAATTAAAGTAAAGTTGTCTGGACGCTTGGCGGGTGCTGATATGGCCCGTACAGAACAATACAAAGAAGGGCGCATCCCCTTGCATACTCTTCGTGCAGATATAGACTTTGCCATTTCTGAAGCACAAACAGTTTACGGAAAAATAGGCATCAAGGTATGGATATTTAAAGGAGAGGTTTACGGCAAACGCGATCTTTCTCCAAACGTTGGAATGGTAAGTAACTCTGGAGCAGAAGGAAAAGGCGGAGCCCAGGGCGGTGGAGAAAGAAGAGGAAGGGGAGAGGACAGAAGAAGAGGTGGAGAGGGCGAAGAACGCAGAGGAAGAGGTGAAGGCAGAGGCAGAAAGAAATAAATTTAGTTGAAAAAGATTTAAGGTAAAGTCATGTTACAACCGAAGCGAACTAAATTCAGGAAAATGCAAAAAGGCAAAGTAAAGGGGTTGGCCACTCGTGGTCACCAAATTGCCTTTGGTTCTTTTGGCCTGAAAGCATTGGAACCAGGATGGATTACAGCCCGACAACTTGAAGCAGCACGCGTTGCTCTTACTCGTGCCATGAAGCGCGAAGGTCAGGTGTGGATTCGTATTTTCCCGGATAAACCCATTACCCGCAAACCTGCAGAGGTGCGTATGGGTAAAGGTAAGGGAGCTCCCGAGTACTGGGTAGCCGTAGTAAAACCCGGAACGATTTTGTTTGAAGCAGGTGGTGTTACCACGGCTACAGCAAAAGAAGCATTGGCACTGGCCGATGGTAAGTTGCCGATCAAGACACGCTTTACTATTCGCAGAGACTATGTTGAACAAACCGCTTCAAAATAATTTGAATTATGAAGAACGCAGAAATTAAAGGATTAACAATAGCTGAGTTGAGCGATAAAATCGTCAGTGAAAAAGAAAATTTGCGCAAAATGAAATTTGCTCATCACGTTTCGGCCATTGAAAACCCCATGCGCATACGCGAAACGAGAAAGTTGATTGCGAGATTGAAAACCGAAATGACAGCGAAAGAACGCCAAAAGTAATTCACCATGGAAACGACTGAAACAACAGCAACAGGAACCGCTACAATCGAGCGCAACAACAGGAAAGAAAGAATTGGCAAAGTGGTGAGCAATAAAATGCAAAAATCTATTGTAGTGGCACTCGATCGAAAAGTGAAACACCCGATCTACGGAAAATTCATGACCAAAACCACCAAGTTTATGGCGCATGACGAAAAAAATGAAGCCGGCATAGGTGATACTGTACGCATTATGGAAACTCGCCCGCTGAGTAAAACCAAGCGTTGGAGATTAGTAGAAATCATTGAAAAAGCAAAGTAATTATGATATCAACCGAAACCCGTCTAACCGTAGCCGATAACAGCGGAGCAAAAGAAGTACTTTGCTTGCACGTACTCGGAGGTACCAAAAGACGCTCAGCCAGCGTGGGCGATAAAATAGTAGTAACGGTAAAATCAGCTTTGCCTACCAGTCAAATTAAAAAAGGTACGGTTAGCAAAGCGGTAATTGTCCGCACAAAAAAAGAAGTACGCAGAAAAGATGGTTCATACATCCGTTTTGAAGATAACGCAGCCGTTCTTTTAACTGCTCAAGATGAACCTCGGGGCACCCGTATTTTTGGACCCGTGGCACGCGAACTTCGTGAAAAACAGTTCATGAAAATTGTATCGTTAGCGCCTGAAGTTTTATAATTATGGAAAGGAAATTTAACAAACAGCAAAAACTACACATTCGCAGAGGCGATACCGTAAAGGTTTTGTCAGGTGATGACAAAAACAAAACCGGGAAAGTGTTGGAGGTTATGCGTGAAAAAAATCGCGCCATAGTTGAAGGTGCAAACATTGTAACTAAGCACCAAAAACCATCAGCAGGAAAACCTGAGGGAGGCATCAAGAAAGTAGAGGCAGGTATTCACCTGAGCAACTTGATGTTGATTGATCCTTCATCAGGCAAGCCCACACGCACCGGCCGCAAACTAAACGAAAAAGGCAGCCTGCAACGGTATTCTAAAAAATCAGGAGAATTTATAAAGTAACAAAGTCATGGCAGCGCCAAGATTAAAAGACAAATACACAAAAGAAATTGTGCCGAGCCTGAAACAAAAGTTTCAGTATAAATCGGTGATGCAAGTGCCCAAAATTGAAAAAATCTGTGTGAACAAAGGATTGGGTGGAGCCGTGGCCGATAAAAAAATTATTGATATTGGTATTGAAGAAATCACTTCAATCACCGGCCAAAAGGCAGTAGCAACCAAATCGAAAAAAGATATTTCAAATTTTAAGTTGCGCGCAGGTCAAGCTATTGGGGTGAAAGTAACTTTGCGCGGCAACCGTATGTATGAGTTTTTAGATAGGCTGATGAATGTGGCACTTCCCCGCGTACGTGATTTCAAAGGAGTTAGCGACAAGGGTTTTGACGGTCGCGGAAATTATACTTTGGGTGTAAAAGAGCAGATCATTTTCCCCGAGATTTCTATAGACAAGGTGAGCAAGATCAACGGAATGGACATCACATTCGTTACCACTGCTCAAACAGATGAAGAAAGTTATGAACTCCTAAAAGCATTTGGGATGCCCTTTGTAAACAAAAACTGATCATGGCAAAATTATCGATCATAACAAGAGACCAAAAAAAGGAAGCGTTAGTAAAACGCTATGCCGAAAAACGGAAGACGCTGAAAGCTGCCGGTGATTATGCAGCACTGGACAAACTGCCTCGCAGTTCTTCTGCTGTACGTTTGCGTAGTCGCTGTAAATTAACAGGTCGGCCCCGCGGCTACATGAGTAAGTTTGGTCTTTGCCGTAACCAGTTTAGAAAATTGGCTAGCGAAGGGAAAATCCCTGGCTTGACCAAGGCAAGCTGGTGAGCTTGAAATAGTAGGTTGCTGAGTATCCAGGCCCCGATAAGTTGGGGAACCAGGTAACAGTTTGGATAACCAAAATTGTTAATTATCTTTGCAGCCCGTTTAAAAGACGGGTTTGCTTTTTAAAGTAAGTGATATGAAGATTACTGATCCTATTGCAGATTATTTAACCCGGGTGCGCAACGCCATCAAGGCTCGCCACCGTGTGGTAGAGGTGCCTGCTTCTAACCTGAAAAAAGAGGTAACTAAAGTGCTCTTTGATAAAGGCTACATACTCAACTACAAATTTGAAGATACCGAGAACAAGCAAGGTAAAATCAAAATTGCGTTGAAGTATAACCCTGAAACAAAGGAGTCGGCCATTACTCACCTAGAGCGTGTGAGTTCTCCTGGGTTACGTCAGTACCGGGGAGCCACAGAACTGCCGCGAGTATTAAGCGGGTTGGGCATTGCCATCCTGTCAACCTCCAAAGGTGTGATTACTGATAAGGAAGCAAAGGCAATGAATGTAGGGGGTGAAGTATTGTGTTACGTTTATTAACCGAGCAAAACGATGTCACGTATAGGAAGATTACCCATTAGCTTGCCAAACGGTGTAAGTTGCACCTTTTCAGAAGCTGAACATAAAGTAACAGTGAAGGGCCCCAAAGGCGAACTGAAACAACAACTGGATCCTGATTTTAAAATTTCTTTAGAAGAAGGGAAAGTTATGATTCAGCGCCCAACAGAGCAGAAAAGACACAAAGCCATGCACGGTTTATACCGTTCATTGATTGCCAATATGGTGGAGGGTGTGAGCAAAGGATATCGCAGAGAATTAGAAGTAATTGGCGTAGGATATAAGGCAACAGCACAAGGTAATGTGTTAGACCTCAGTTTAGGTTTTTCGCATAGTGTAATTGTGGCTATCCCTTCAGAATTGAAATTACAAGCAGTTCAGGAGAAAGGGCAAAACCCAATGATCATTTTGGAAGGAATGGATAAGCAGTTGATTGGCCAGGTGGCCGCAAAAATAAAGTCACTCCGCCCGGTGGAGCCATACAAAGGAAAGGGCATCCGCTATGTAGGAGAATTTGTACGTAGAAAAGCCGGAAAAGCAGCCGCTAAAGCTTAATTGTTATGCCAACCATAAAAAACAGAAGAAAGCGGATCAAATTAGGCATCCGCAGTAAAATTGAAGGTACTTCCGTCAGACCAAGACTTTCAGTTTTTAAAAGTAATACTGCGATTTATGCGCAAGTAATTGATGATTCAAAAGGACAGACACTCACTGCCACCTCATCAAAAGAAATGGAGTTAAAAGGAGTGAACCTCGGAGTCTCAAAAGAGGTTGGTAAAAAGATAGCAGAGAAAGCAATGGCCGCAGGCATTAAACAAATTGTTTTCGATCGTAACGGGTATTTGTATCACGGAAACGTCAAAGCTTTGGCTGATGGAGCTAGAGAAGGCGGATTAAATTTTTAACGAATGACACAGAGTAACGTCAGCACGGTAAAGGCCAGTGAAATCGATCTGAAAGAAAAGGTCGTGGCTATTCAACGCGTAGCTAAAGTAGTGAAAGGCGGACGCAGGTTCAGTTTCGCTGCAATAGTAGTGGTAGGCGATGGCAACGGAGTAGTGGGGTACGGATTAGGCAAAGCCAATGAGGTAACAGATGCAATCACCAAAGGAATTGATGATGCAAAAAAACACTTGGTAAAAGTGCCGATCATCAAAGGTACCGTACCACATGAATCGCTTGGTAAATTTGGTGGCGGTTTTGTTTTGTTAAAACCTGCATCTCCCGGTACAGGTGTAATAGCCGGAGGTGCCATGCGTGCCGTGCTTGAAAGTGCCGGTGTGCATAATGTATTGGCAAAATCGAAAGGATCTTCTAATCCGCACAACGTAGTGAAAGCAACATTTAAAGCGCTCACTACCATGCGTGATCCTCAAACGATTGCCCGCAATCGTGGTATTTCATTATCAAAAGTTTTTAACGGATAAATGACATGGCAAAAGTGAGAATAACACAAGTGCGAAGTACCATCAAGCGTCCGGAAACCCAAGTAAGAACGATTAAGTCACTGGGGTTAGGAAAAATCCATTCAACGGTAGAGGTGGAAATGACTCCTCAGATTCAAGGAATGGTGAAGAAAGTAAATCATTTGGTGAGCGTAATTACTTTATAATATATGAGGTTGCACAACTTAAAGCCTGCTGAGGGCTCTACTAAAACAAACAAGAGACGAGGTCGTGGTCAGGGTAGCGGTGGCAGCACTGCCGGCCGTGGACACAAAGGTGCGCAGTCTCGCTCGGGCTATCACAAGAAGATAGGTTTTGAGGGAGGACAAATGCCTTTGCAAAGACGCGTTCCAAAATTTGGCTTTAAGAACAACGAAAAAATTTACTACAAGCCGATCAATTTAGATACGTTAGAAGAATTGATAAAAAAAACTAATTCGGCATCAGTTAATTTTCAACTGATGTACGAACACGGCATTGTAGGGAAGAAAGACCGGGTAAAAATTTTAGGCCGCGGAGAATTAAAATCTAAGGTAGCAGTTGAAGCTCACGCATTTTCGGCTACTGCATCGAAAGCAATTGAAACAGCAGGAGGAAGCGTTACCATCATAAAGTAATGAAACGGTTTTTTGAGACCATAAAGAATATTTTTTCCATCGAAGAACTTCGGATGAGGATACTCAACACGATTGGTTACTTAATCATTTTTCGGTTGGGTTCTTACATTGTTTTGCCGGGGATTGACGCCAACAAACTGACCGGAAACCAAGGTGGAATTTTTGATTTACTGAATACCTTTTTAGGTGGATCATTTACACGTGCCTCCATCTTTGCGTTGGGCATCATGCCTTACATTTCGGCATCCATTGTGGTGCAATTGCTTACCGTAGCCGTTCCGCACTTTACCAAGCTGCAAAAAGAAGGCGAAAGCGGAAGAAAAAAATTAAATCAGTTTACCCGTGTATTGACAATCGCCATTACGGCAGCTCAGTCGTTTGGGTATTTGAAGTCAATCGTTAATCCGGAAGCCATCATTCAGCCAGGCATGTTTTACACCATCTCCTCCATGATCATCATTGTATCAGGAACCATGTTCTGCATGTGGTTGGGTGAACGTATTACAGACAAAGGAATTGGTAATGGTATTAGTATGCTAATCATGATTGGTATTGTATCACGCTTACCGGTTGCGATTGTTCAGGAAATACAAGATAAGGCGCTGACCGGGGCATTGCGCCTGATCATTGAGTTTTTGGCCTTGTTCTTTGTAGTGATCGGGGTAATAGCACTAACACAGGCAGCAAGAAAAATTCCGATTCAGTATGCCAAGCAAGTAGTTGGGAACAAGTTGTACGGTGGCAAAAGAGATTTTATTCCGTTGAAACTAAACTCAGCCGGAGTAATGCCGATCATTTTTGCTCAGGCATTGATGTTCATTCCCCCGTTGATGGCCAGCATTTGGCGTGATAGTGACCTTGGTGCGTATGTAGGTACCACATTTGCCGACTTTACATCGTGGCAATACAATGTGTTGTTTGCATCACTGATCATCATCTTCACATATTTTTACACTGCAATTACGGTTCCGTCTAATGACATCGCAGATAACCTAAAACGAAATGGCGGTTTTATTCCAGGTATTAAACCCGGAAAACAAACATCTGAATTTATAGACAGTGTCTTATCAAAAATTACATTGCCCGGGGCAATTTTCTTGGCAATGGTGGCTGTTATCCCTGCATTTGCAGTGATGGCCGGCATCAAGCAGAACTTTGCTTATTTCTACGGTGGCACTTCCCTGCTGATTTTGGTAGGAGTTGTGCTTGATACATTGCAGCAGATTGAAAGCTATCTGTTGATGCGTCACTACGAAGGAATGATGAAATCGGGCAGAGTGAAGGGACGTTCTCAATTTGCTGCGGCTTGAAATTGAATGATTCATTATAAATCGGCACAGGAAGTAGAGGCCATTAAAGCAAGCGCCCAGATATTGGGAAAAGCGCATGCAGAAGTAGCCAAGAGTATTAAACCCGGGGCGAAAACAAAGGACCTCGACAAAATAGCTGATGAATACATTCACGACCATGGCGGGTGGCCATCGTTCAAAAATTATCACGGGTTTCCATCGGCATTGTGTATTTCAGTGAATGATGTGGTGGTACATGGAATACCCAACGAGTATGTGTTGAAAGAAGGAGATATTGTCTCGGTTGACTGTGGCGTTAAGTACAAAGGGTATCACAGCGACTCTGCGTACACTTACCCACTGGAAGGGACGAGCGAAGAAGTGTTGAAGTTGTTGCAACGGACGTACGAATCGCTGTATCTCGGTATTGCCCAGGCAAAATCGGGAAACCGAATTGGAGATGTCAGCTATGCGATTCAACATTTTGTTGAGCAGTTTGGTTATGGTGTAGTGAGAGAACTAGTCGGGCACGGAGTGGGTAAAGAGTTACATGAAGATCCTGAAGTGCCAAACTATGGAAAACGGGGCAAAGGCCCCTTGATCAAGGAAGGAATGGTTTTTGCCATCGAGCCAATGATCAACATGGGAACAAAGAACGTGGTGCAAGAAAAAGATGGATGGACCATACGAACCAACGACCGAAAACCATCCGCTCATTTTGAGCATATGGTAGCGGTCTTTAAGGATAGAACAGAAATAGTAACGACACACGAGTACATTGAAGAAAGTTATCAGTTCAAATGGCGAAACAAAAGTCGATAGAACAAGACGGAACGATACTCGAAGCGCTTTCCAATGCGATGTTTAAAGTGCAGTTGGAAAATGGCCACGAAGTGTTGGCACATATTTCAGGTAAGATGAGGATGCACTACATCCGTATTTTGCCGGGTGATAAAGTAAGGTTAGAAATGTCACCTTATGATTTGACAAAAGGAAGGATAACGTTTAGATACAAGTAGTATGAAAGTAAGAGCATCCATAAAAAAACGAAGCGCAGATTGCAAAATCATCAGGCGCAAGGGTAAGTTGTATGTGATCAACAAAAAAAATCCAAGATATAAACAAAGACAAGGATAATTATGGCACGTATTGCAGGTGTTGACATTCCGGACAACAAGCGAGGCGAAATTGGCCTCACGTACATTTTTGGCATTGGCCGTAGGTCAGCGCAAAAAATTCTTAGCCAGGCTAACATTAGTCCAGATAAGAAAGTAAAAGATTGGAATGATGAAGAATCAAATATGATTCGTTCGATCATTTCTGAAAACTTTCGAATTGAGGGTTCACTTAAATCAGAAACCCAGTTAAATATTAAGCGCCTGATGGACATTGGCTGTTACCGCGGATTGCGCCACCGCAGAGGATTGCCTGTGCGTGGGCAAACTACAAAAAATAATGCCCGCACCCGCAAGGGCAAACGCAAGACCGTAGCAAATAAGAAGAAAGCAACTAAAGGATAATTGAAACGATAATACTTTTCGTATGGCAACAACACCAGTAGCAGAAAAGAAAAAAGACAAAAGCAAGAAGCGCACCGTAGTGGTCGAGGTTGTAGGACAAGCCCACATTCAGGCGACTTTTAACAACATCATCATTTCGCTGACGAACAGCACCGGTCAGGTAGTGGCATGGGCTTCGGCAGGGAAGATGGGCTTTAAAGGGTCGAAGAAAAATACACCCTATGCCGCTCAGGTGGCGGCTCAAGAAGCTGCAACCAAAGCATTTGAGCAAGGCCTTCGCAAAGTCGAGGTGTTTGTTAAGGGCCCTGGGGCAGGACGCGAGTCTGCTATTCGCAGCATTCAAGCATCAGGCATTGAAGTAACAACAATCAAAGACGTAACTCCATTGCCGCACAATGGTTGCCGTCCTCCGAAGAAAAGAAGAGTTTAAAAAAATAAAAAATTGATTGCCAACAGACATAAAACAGCAATCGTAAACCTAAAATAGAAATGGCACGATATACCGGACCAAAAGTTAGGATCTCCAGAAAATTCAATGAGCCCGTGATGGGCGAAAGCAAGGTTTTGGCAAAGAAAAATTATGCCCCCGGACAGCACGGCAAAACCAAGAAGAGAAAACTTTCTGAGTATGCTACCCAGCTAGCTGAAAAACAAAAGGCAAAGTACATCTATGGTGTGCTAGAACGTCAGTTTGAAAATACCTTCACAAAAGCGTCCCGCAAAAAAGGTGTAACAGGCGAGGTGTTGCTGCAAATGTTGGAGGCAAGATTGGATAACACCGTATATCGTCTGGGAGTGGCTCCTACGCGAAGAGCCGCCCGCCAATTGGTTGTGCACAAACACATTACAGTAAATGGAGATGTGGTGGGTATTCCATCATACCAATTACGCCCGGGCGATAAAGTGGCCGTACGCGAAAAGTCAAAATCACTTGAAACAATCACCACTTCCCTTTCAGTTAATGGAGCAAAAAAATACAATTGGCTGGAATGGGATAACAAAGAACTCGAAGGCAAAGTAATTAATCTTCCGCCCCGTGAAGAAATTCCTGAAAACATCAACGAGCAGTTGATAGTTGAATTGTACTCTAAGTAATAGTTGAAACATAAAGTAATAAGCGTATGTCAATATTAGCATTTCAAATGCCGGACAAAGTGGTGATGGAAAAGTCGGATGATTTCCATGGCCTGTTTACTTTCAAACCCCTGGAAAAAGGGTATGGAGTGACTATCGGCAATGCATTAAGAAGAATTTTGTTGTCTTCGTTGGAAGGCTATGCAATCACTGGCATCAAATTGCCCGGTGTATTGCACGAGTTCTCTACCATTGAAGGTGTGGTGGAAGATGTTTCTGAAATTATTTTGAATTTGAAACAAGTTCGCCTCCGTAAGGTAGGCGAAACCAACGAAAGCAAAATAACCGTAAACATTAAGAAACAAAAGCAATTCAAAGCTGGTGATATTGCAAAGTTTACTTCTGGTTTTGAAGTGCTCAACAGCGACCACGTAATCTGTAATTTAGATGAAGCAGCACATTTTGAAATTGAACTGACCATCGAAAAAGGCCGAGGTTACCTTCCAGCCGAAGAAAACAAACCTAATGAACAAGTATTTGGGTTCATTCCGATCGATGCTATTTTCACCCCGGTGAAAAATGTAAAGTACAGCGTGGAGAACACTCGCGTGGAGCAGAAAACTGACTACGAAAAACTGATGGTAGAAATTGAGACCGATGGGTCGATTCACCCAGAAAAAGCGTTGGAAGGGGCTGCGTTTATTTTGATCCAACACTTCCGTTTGTTCTCTGATAAATCCATCGAGCTGGAAACCACAAAAGATAGCGAAGTGGAGCAAGTAGACGAAGAGATGCTACACATGCGCAAGCTGCTGAAGACACAATTGCACGACCTCGATCTGTCTGTGCGGGCCTACAATTGCTTGAAAGCTGCGGATGTAAAAACGTTGGGAGATTTAGTACAACTCGATATCTCTGATATGATGAAGTTTAGAAACTTCGGAAAAAAATCTTTGGCAGAATTAGAACAATTAGTAGCTGAGAAAAACCTGACTTTCGGAATGGATCTTGGCAAATATAAATTAGAAGAAGACTAATGAGACACGGTAAAAAAATAAATCACTTGGGAAGAACGTCAGCGCATCGCCATGCGCTGCTTTCCAACTTGGCATCCTCGCTGATCCTTAATAAACGGATCACAACCACAGTAGCGAAGGCCAAAGCTTTACGCAAGTATGTTGAGCCGTTGATTACGAAAGCCAAAACAGACTCAACCCACTCACGCAGAACAGCATTTGCTTATTTGCAAAACAAAGAATCGATAAAAATACTGTTTGGCGAAATAGCCGGACGCACGGCAGACCGTCCCGGAGGCTACACACGCATCATCAAGTTGAGCGGTGTGCGCTTAGGTGATGCAGCCGATATGTGCTTGATGGAGTTAGTTGATTTTAACGATACCTACAAAAAAGAAGGTGCAGCTAAAAAAGCTAAAACCCGCAGAAGTGGCAAAGGAAAAAAAGAAGAAACGGCTACAATAACCGCTGAACCAGCAGCGGCTGCGGAAGCAAAAGAAGAAAAGCCTAAAAAAGCAACCAAGAAAGCTAAAAAAGAAGAATAGATTGAAGGCTTTGAAAACGTTTGAAAAAGGGATTGAATTCATGTTCAATCCCTTTTTTATTTTTAAAATGAATTAGCCGAAGACTTTATTTACTTTTGTTGATACTCAAACTATGACGGATAAAGCATATCTCTTGTTAGCAGATGGTCTTCTGCTGGAAGGAAAATCAATAGGGAAACGAGGCACTTCCGGTGGAGAAATTTGTTTCAACACGGGTATGACTGGCTACGAAGAAATTTATACAGACCCTTCTTATTATGGTCAGATTGTGGTGAATACAGCAGCACATATAGGCAACTATGGTACGGTGGATGACGAACAAGAATCAACCCGCCCGCAGATCAACGGAATCGTGGTAAATGAATTTTCAAATGAATTCAGCCGCAAAGCATCAAAAGAAAGTTTACAGACATACTTGGCTAAACACAACGTGGTTGGCATTACCGATGTTGATACAAGAAAGCTGGTGAGGCACATTCGCAGCAAGGGAGCGATGAATGCAATCATTTCTTCAGAACTTACCCCCGAGCAACTGAAGGAAGAATTAAAAAAAGTACCCTCCATGGATGGTCTCGAACTTTCATCCGTGGTAAGCACCAAGAAACCCTATTTCGTAGGGCAGCCCTCTTCGCCTTATAGAATTGCCGCATTAGATTATGGTATGAAGACCAGCATCTTGAAAAATCTGGTAACAAGAGGATGTTATGTGCAAGTTTTTCCGGCAAAGACATCGGTTAGCGAAATAGAAAAATGGAATCCTGATGGTTATTTTCTCTCCAACGGACCCGGTGATCCTTCAGTAATGGAGTATGCCATTCAAACGGTGAAAAAAATTATTACATTAGGTAAACCTGTTTTCGGAATTTGCTTAGGACATCAGTTGATTGCACTGGCAACGGGACTTTCTACCTATAAAATGCATCATGGTCATCGCGGGCTTAATCATCCTGTCAAAAACCTGATTACAGGTCTGGGCGAAATGACTTCTCAAAATCATGGCTTTGCTGTAATGAGCGAAGGGATTGATCAGTACCCCGAAATTGAAATTACCCATGTTCATCTTAATGACGACACCATCATGGGCATTCGCTTGAAAAATAAAAAAATATTTTCCGTTCAATATCACCCCGAAGCTTCACCCGGCCCACATGATTCAAGGTATTTATTTGATCAGTTTGTGGAGATGGTGAAGGAATGCAAAAATGAATTAGTCAGTTAAAAATCCAAAATCTAAAATTAATATGAGCTTAATTGAAAGTATTTATGCCCGTCAGATTCTTGATAGTCGCGGCAATCCTACGGTAGAGGTAGATGTGTTCACTGAAAATGGTGCATTTGGCAGGGCGGCAGTTCCATCAGGGGCTTCTACCGGCACACACGAAGCCGTTGAACTGCGCGATGGAGATAAAAAAAATTACTTGGGCAAAGGTGTGCTCAAAGCAGTTGAAAACGTCAACACAAAAATTGCAGCCGAAGTGGTAGGTCTGGATGTGTTTGATCAAAACCTGGTTGACCAAGTTATGATTGAATTAGATGGCACGGCCAACAAAGGCAAACTTGGAGCCAATGCAATACTGGGCACATCGTTGGCAATTGCCAAAGCAGCTGCACAAGAAGCCGGCCAACCATTGTACCGCTACATTGGTGGAGTAAACGCCAATACGCTTCCCGTACCAATGATGAATATTTTGAATGGTGGAAGTCATGCTGATAACTCCATCGACTTTCAAGAGTTTATGGTGATGCCGGTAAAGGCAGATACGTTTTCCAGAGCATTGCAAATGGGCACCGAAATTTTTCACACGTTGAAGAAAGTGCTGCACGATAAAAATTTCTCTACCAACGTGGGCGATGAAGGAGGGTTTGCTCCCAATATTAAATCAAACGAAGAAGCTATTGAAATTGTATTGACAGCTATTGAAAAAGCAGGCTTTAAGCCCGGAGTTGATGTGTTTATCGCCATGGATGCGGCCAGTTCAGAATTCTATGATACAAAAAATAAAGTGTACCATTTTAAAAAATCAGATGGCAAAAAATTGAAATCAGACGAGATGGTAGAGTACTGGGCCAAGTGGGTGAAAAAATACCCAATCATCTCTATTGAAGACGGTATGGCTGAGGAAGATTGGACAGGCTGGAAAAAAATGACTGATAAGCTAACTGATAAAGTGCAGTTAGTAGGTGATGACTTGTTTGTAACCAATGTAGAGTTTCTGAAAAAAGGAATTGATATGGGTGTGGCCAACTCCATCTTAGTGAAAGTAAATCAAATTGGCACACTCACAGAAACAATCAATGCGGTAAACCTGGCAAAAATGAATTCATACAAGAGTATCATCTCTCACCGGTCTGGCGAAACGGAAGACAGCACTATTGCCGACTTGGCCGTAGCTTTGAATACGGGGCAAATTAAGACGGGCTCGGCTTCCCGCTCGGATCGTATGGCAAAATACAACCAGTTGTTAAGGATCGAAGAAGAATTGGGCGAAGTAGCCCATTTTCCCGGAAGAAATTTTTAAATTCATATCGTGAAATGGCCTTGGTAGGTGTAGAAACTTTCACAGAGGTCGTAACTAATAATATTAAACCATATGAAAGCCAAAATTGACTCCATCGATCGCAAGATTTTAGAAATGCTTCAGCAAAACTCTAACATTACCAATGCGCAGTTAGCGCAGGAGATCGGTCTCTCACCGGCACCCACCCTGGAGCGAGTAAAAAAACTGGAGATGCAAGGCATCATTAAAAGTTACCATGCCGTAGTGGATATGGCCAGTGTTGGGCTGGGGGTTTCCACATTTGTGATGGTGTCACTCAAAGGCCACAACAAAGAAAACATTGATAAATTTACAAAAGCAATAGCCAATATCCCCGAAGTGGTAGAGTGTCATCATGTAACCGGGCAGGCTGATTTTATTTTAAAAGTAGTTGCCCCGGATATTCCGGCCTACCAAAATTTATTGTTGGAAAAAGTGACCAACATTGAGGTGGTTGACAATATGCAGTCCACCATAATTCTCTCCACGTTTAAAGATACACACGTTATCCCGCTGCCATGAGTGCAACGGTTACAACCGGAACCCCAGTGCTTACAGCTAAACAGTTGAGTCAAAAAATTCAACGTATAGCGTATGAGATTTATGAAAATAATTTTTCTGAAAAATCGATTGTGCTGGCAGGTATCGATGGTCAGGGTTTTTCTTTTGCTAAAATATTGGTGAAGGAGATTAAATCAATTTCAACACTGAATGTAACACTGATCAATGTATTGGTAGATAAATTTTCCCCTGTTCAAAGTGAAGTAATAATTGACACCAAATCTTCTGAATTAAAAAAGAAAACCATTGTACTGGTAGATGATGTGTTGAACACCGGTCGCACGCTGGCCTATGCGCTGAAACCATTTCTTGAAATTGAAACAAAAAAAGTTGAAGTAGCGGTACTGGTAAACAGAAGTCATACACTTTTCCCAATTGTGCCAACATATTCAGGATATGAATTGGCTACTACACTTACCGAGCATGTTGAGGTAAAATTGGGAAAAGACGCAGGCGTCTATTTAAGGTGATTAAAACACAAGCAGACTTTAGCGGGGATACCCAACTGAGCCAGATAATTTAAATCTTAAATTTTTGAATTGCCATGTCTGTTCATAAGAAATCAGAAATCAAAAAAATTACTACCCATCAGCTTCAGGAAATGAAAAATAGGGGTGAGAAAATTGCTATGCTCACCGCCTATGATTACAGCATGGCACGCATTATTGATGGGGCGGGCATTGATGTGGTTTTGGTAGGAGACTCGGCTTCAAATGTTATGGCAGGCAATGAAACTACGTTGCCGATTACTCTGGATCAGATGATTTATCATGCTTCGTCAGTAGTGAAAGCTGTGAAAAGGGCATTGGTGGTGGTAGATATTCCTTTCGGGTATTACCAGGGAAGTTCTGGAGAAGCGCTTCGATCGTCCATCCGCATCATGAAAGAATCGGGTGCTCATGCCGTGAAGTTAGAGGGAGGAAGTGAAGTAAAAGATTCTGTGTTGCGAATATTAAGTGCGGGAGTTCCGGTTATGGGCCACCTGGGGCTGACTCCTCAGTCTATTTATAAATTTGGAACCTATACCGTTAGGGCAAGGGAAAAAGAAGAGGCTAAAAGACTGATCGATGATGCCTTGCTCTTGCAGGAGTGTGGCTGCTTTGGAATTGTGCTGGAAAAAATTCCTGCTGAACTTGGAAGAGAGGTCTCCTCTCAATTGCGTATTCCAACTATCGGCATTGGAGCCGGCCCGGATACAGATGGCCAAGTGCTGGTGATGCAAGATATGCTCGGTATCACAAAAGAATTTAAACCCCGGTTCTTACGGAGGTATGCCGACCTAAATTCTGCCATTACTACTGCGGTGAATAACTATGTGGTTGATGTAAAAGCAAAAAAATTTCCAGGAGAGGAAGAGAAATATTAAGGCAGCAGCAAACAGCGACCCTGTACAGAGTCGTTTTGTTATTTTTTACTCAAGTTGATAAACAATTCTGAGCCGGCTCTGGGGGGAATACTGTTATAACATGCTTCCATCGTTTTTATATGAAAGTAAGGTTCAAAAATAGTTTTATACTCTAATTGGTTTCCCCCAAACGGAGGCCCTGATTTATCAAAATTCACACTAAATAACACACCTACAAGTTTTCCTTTTGTTTTCAACAGACTACTGATTTTCTGAGCGTACTCCCTTCGTCTTTGAGGCAGTTGTGCACAGAAAAATGTTTGTTCAATAATCAAATCATATTTTCCTTCATGTTTGTAAAAATCCTCGCAGAGAATTTTTACTTGTGGGTATTTCTTGAATTTCTCTTTTAGTCTTGACACAGCTTGGGGTGCAATATCTAATAGCGTAATATTGGTAAAGCCATTAGTTGTTAAGTATTCTGCTTCGTAAGCATTGCCACATCCCGGAATAAGGACAGCCGAATGTTTGTTGTCGTACTGTGCTATGTAATTGGTTAGGGCAGGTGAAGCATGGCCCACGTCCCAGCCGGTCTGTCCATTCTTCCAGCGATTATTCCAAAAGGGAGCACCTAACTCATTTTCGTGCTTTCCCTGTTCAGCACGATCAGATTTTTCATGTTTCATCTGAATAATCTTTTATTAATTGGTCGAAATAATAAAGACGGCAAAATGGCTTTCCGGTTTCTTGATGACGGAAGGTTTTTGTGGCAATTAATTTTTATTAAACAACGAATCAACGAACTCAGTTTTGTTAAATACTTGCAGGTCATCCGCTTTTTCGCCTACACCAATGTATTTCACAGGGATTTTAAACTCATCGGAGATACCAATAACCACCCCGCCTTTAGCGGTGCCATCGAGTTTGGTAATGGCCAGGCAGGTAACATCTGTGGCTTTGGTAAACTCACGTGCCTGGATAATTGCATTCTGGCCTGTGCTTCCGTCTAACACCAACAGCACATCATGCGGTGCGCCCGGCAGTACTTTTTCTATGGAGCGTTTGATTTTGGAAAGTTCTTGCATGAGGTTAACCTTCGTATGCAAACGCCCGGCCGTATCAATGATGATAACGTCTGCCCCCAATTCAACACCTTGTTGTACTGTTTCAAAGGCTACAGCTGAAGGGTCAGTGTTCATTCCTTTTGAAACAACCGGCACACTGTTTCGCTCGCCCCACAATTTGAGTTGATCCACAGCAGCCGCACGAAAAGTATCGGCTGCTCCGAGCACTACTTTTTTTCCATGCTTTTTATATTGTGCCGAAAGCTTGCCAATGGTGGTGGTCTTACCAACACCATTAACGCCCACCACCATGATTACATAAGGCTTGGTGTGAGCCGGAGTTTCAAAATTATTTTCTGTTGCATTGATATTCTCCGACAAGAGTGAAGCTACCTCTTCTTTTAAGACCCTGTCGAGTTCAGAAGTGCCCAGGTACTTTTCTTTTGCCACGCGGTCTTGTATTCGTTTGATAATTTTTAATGTGGTGTCAACGCCTACATCTGATGTAATCAAAACCTCTTCTAGATTATCAAGCACCTCATCATCGACAGAGGATTTCCCAATCAACGCTTTTCCCAGTTTGCTAAAAAAATTCTCTTTCGATTTTTGCAAACCTTGGTCGAGTGATTCTTTTTTTTCTTTAGAGAATATTTTTCCCAGCAATGACATTGAGATTATCGTTTAGTCATAAACAAAAAAAGTCCCGCATCGGGGACTTATCATATACTCGCGCCTGAAAGGTATTACCCTTTTTTGGCCAATGTTTCTTTTACCAAGTCGGCCGACACGATTTCTTCTTTAAAAGTGTACGAGCCGGTTTTTTCTGATTTCACAGCCCGGATCACTTTTGCATAATTTTTGCCGTCTGTTT
The DNA here is from genome assembly GCA_018266435.1 of Bacteroidota bacterium. Classification (GTDB taxonomy): domain Bacteria; phylum Bacteroidota; class Bacteroidia; order Cytophagales; family Cyclobacteriaceae; genus ELB16-189. The sequence goes on from JAFEAL010000005.1 coordinate 131,362, forward strand.
TCTTGAGCGATGCAACTACTTTCTTTGCCATGATTACTTAATTTCTTTGTGTAACGTTACTTTCTTCAATACCGGATTATATTTTTTTAACTCCAAACGCTCGGTAGTGTTTTTACGGTTTTTGGTAGTGATGTAGCGGCTCATGCCTGGCATGCCACTGGTTTTGTGCTCGGTGCACTCCAAAATCACTTGAATGCGGTTTCCTTTTCTTGCCATGATGTTGTAATTAAACGTTGGCGGTTAATGTTCCTTTTTGACGCGCTTCTTTGATTACCGCGCTGACCCCCTTCTGGTTGATCGTTTTAATCACCTTGGTAGAGACCTTCAGGGTTACCCACTTGTTTTCTTCAGGTATGAAGAACCTCTTTTTTTGAAGATTTGGATAGAACCTGCGCTTGGTTTTATTGTTGGCGTGCGACACTTTGTTGCCCACCTGAGGTCTTTTGCCTGAAATTTCACAAACCCTTGCCATATTAATCGATTTATTAGCCTTTTTCCTAAAAAGGGAGTGCAAATATCGGGAAAAGAGGCAATTATACAAATGGAAGAAAAAAATTCTTTGGTGGCCGCTTGCCAATGAATCCTTTGTTTCTGTGTTACCCAAACTCATTAATTTCTATCACCGATACAAGGGCTTGCACCTTGTTTACTGAATGGATACCATGGTTTTTTGCTGAGTTAAAAACTAACGACTAGTCAGGGTAAACGCTAAACGTGCCGGGTATTTTCTTTTGCCAGCAACCCAAAAAATGGAACTATTGACTATTTCCCTTAATTTCGCACCGGCATGCAGAAGAAATTGATTCTCGATTCGAAGCAACTCGATATCACGCTTAGCCGCCTTTGCCAGCAACTCATCGAAAACCATTCTGATTTCAGTAACTGTGTTATTTTGGGGCTGCAGCCCAGAGGTATTTTTTTAGCTGAACTAATTCATCAGAAACTTAAATCATTGAAACTCTCCGTTCCGCTTGGGTATCTGGATGCTACCTTCCATCGCGATGATTTTCGCAGGCGGGATACACCGGCCAGAGCATCGGAGACACGTGTTGATTTTCCGATTGAAGGTAAAGAAGTAATCCTGATTGATGATGTGCTCTTTACCGGGCGCACCGTACGGGCTGCATTAGATGCTATGATTTCGTTTGGCCGTCCGGCCAAAGTAGAATTGTTGGTACTGGTTGATCGCAAGTCAACCCGTGACTTGCCCATAGCTGCCGATTATGTGGGCAAATATGTGGCTACGCATGATACACAACGGGTGTTGGTAGAGTTACAGGCACAAGGCCATAAACAAAATAAAATCTGGTTGATCAATAATAAGTAGTTATGTCAAAACTAAGTCAACGTCATCTGCTCGGCATCAAAGACATTACCCGCGAAGACATTGAACTTATTTTTGAAACAGCAGATAACTTTAAAGACGTCATCAACCGGCCGATCAAGAAAGTGCCTTCACTTCGCGATGTCACAATAGCTAATATTTTCTTTGAGAACTCCACACGCACACGCCTTTCATTTGAGTTAGCTGAAAAAAGATTATCAGCCGATGTAGTCAATTTTTCCGCTTCGGGCAGCAGTGTAAAAAAGGGAGAGACGCTGCTTGATACGGTTAACAACATTCTCGCCATGAAGGTAGATATGGTGGTGATGCGTCATGCGAGTGCGGGGGCTCCGCATTTTTTGTCGAAACACATTAAAGCCAATATCGTCAATGCCGGAGACGGCACACACGAACACCCCACGCAGGCTTTGCTCGATGCCTTTTCCATTCGCGAAAAACTCGGAAGTGTTGAGGGAAAGAAAATTGCAATCATTGGCGACATTCTTCATTCACGTGTAGCGCTCTCCAATATTTTCGCATTAAAAAAATTGGGAGCCGAAGTGATGGTGTGCGGCCCACCTACGTTGATCCCTAAATTTATTTCAACACTGGGCGTGAAAGTGGAGAGTGAAGTGAGCAAAGCGCTTGACTGGTGCGATGTGGCCAATGTGTTGCGCATTCAACTGGAGAGGCAACAACTAAAATATTTTCCATCGCTGCGCGAGTATTCTCTGTATTACGGCATTGATAAAAAGACACTTGACAACTTAAAAAAGAAAATTGTGTTGATGCACCCGGGGCCGATCAACCGTGGTGTAGAATTGACCAGCGATGCGGCCGACTCTCAGCACTCAATTATTTTAGATCAGGTTGAAAACGGGGTAGCCGTCCGTATGGCTGTGCTCTACCTATTGGCCGGAGCAACAAATTAACTGCAGAAAAACATTTAGGCCTAAGGCCTTTTTCTCAATAAATATTTTTACTATTTATTGCCAATCAATTTTTAGATTTATTTTAGAGTAATAAACAGGCACGTGCTAAAAAACACTACGTGTTATCTGTTATTTTTTAGTTTGGCCATTCTCACTAACAGTTGTGCTACTATTTGTGGCGGGTCTAAGTATTACGCTCATATTTTAGTGAATGGTCATCCTCATGCCGATATTGTGTATCGGGGCATGAAGATGGGCAATGGGTCGGCCTCTATCTCTGTTCCCCGAAGAGAGGCTGATATGTTTTCTTTTACAGTAAAAGAAAAAGGGTGTGCCGAACAAACATTTTCGTACCGTACGAGAACATTCAGAGGATGGGCCTTTGTTGGAACGCTGGTTACCTGGACGGGCGAATCAGGAGGAATACCGCTTCCGTATGGTATTGTTATAGACCTGATTACCGGGGCACTTTGGAAACCTAACACAGCCGAAGGCATTGTGAAACACAACTACAAAAATTTCCAATACATAGCTAACTACACCGGGTGTGGAGAAGATCAAAGACCTTCTACGATTGAGTCAGATAAATTAGTGGATGTGGTCTATTTGAAAAACGGAAGTATTATTCGGGGAAATGTTATAGAAAACGAGCCCGCTACACATATCAAAATTCAAACCAAAGACGGAAGCATCTTTGTATAAAAAGCAGAAGAGATACTAAAAATTACAAGGGAATAACACGCCACACGGATTATCCAATCAGTTGGTTTAATGCAATCTCAAAAGAAGTCTGGGCTATTTTTGTTTTTGATGGGTTGATCGTTTGTGTTTTTTCCAGTGCTTTTCGTATCGTCATCGAAATGTCACGGAAGATGGAGGCATCATCCATTTTTGCTTCGCTCTCCATGAAGTAAGCAAACACACGTGCCATACCACAGTTGGCAATGAAATCAGGAATAATTGAAAATTTCTCATCGGCATAAAGCCCGGTTGGGCCAAAGAAAATTTCCGGATCAGCAAAAGGCACATTTGCTCCGCAAGAAAAAACTTCAACACCCGATAAGATCATTTTATCCACTTGCTGTTGAGTAACTAAACGCGAGGCTGCTGCCGGTATGAAAATCTCAAAATCCAAATCCCATATTTTCTGATTGACAGTGTCGAATGAGAGTAAATCAAGAGACACCAGCCGGTTCCCTTCACGGGTAATGACTAACTGATTTATTTCATCGGTTGAAAAGCCTGACTGGTTGATCAGCCCACCATCCCGGGTAATAATACCTACAATTTTTGCCCCTAATTGGCTCAAGTAAAACCCCGCGGCAGCGCCCACATTTCCCCATCCTTGCACTACTACACGCTTGCCCTTCAGCACTCCGCCCCATAACTCGTAATAGTGACGAACTGCTTGTGCCACACCATAGCCGGTGCACATATCGGCAATGGTATATTTTTTTTCCAGCGCTGGGGTAAATGTTTTGTCCTCAATTATTTTTACTACACCTTGCCGCAGTTGCCCGATGCGGTTTACTTTTTGAGGCTCGGTAGGTTTGTAGTGGCCGGTGAACACACCCTCTTGGGGATGCCAAATACCCACATCTTCCGTGTGGGGGATCACTTCATGTATTTCATCTACATTCAGATCACCGCCAGTGCCATAATAGTATTTGAGCAGAGGCATGACAGCCGAGTACCAGCGGTGGAGCACGTCATTTTTGCGCGGGTCATTGGGATCAAAGTTAATTCCGGATTTGGCTCCGCCAATGGCCGGGCCAGACACGGTAAATTTTACTTCCATAGTTTTTGCTAAGGATTCAACCTCACGTTTGTCCAACCCTTTTCGCATACGCGTGCCGCCACCGGCAGCGCCTCCACGTAACGAGTTAATCACCACCCACCCCACCGCATCGGTATGAGGATCTTTCCATTCAAAAACAATTTCTGGCTGTTTATTCTCAAATTTTTCTAATAATTTTTTCATCAGAATATCATTGATTTTTTATGATTGCACACAAGGGTGGGGTACATGAGATACTTTACTAATGGCCACCCCACGAATTAAAACAATCGGCTGCAAATCTACCCGATTAATGTGCCCGAGCAAGAATCTTTCTTTGCGCCTGTTACACTTTTTAAAGCATTGATTTCGTTTCGCATACGAAGCACACCTAAAAAGCCAAACACTATTGCTTCTTTAAAATTGATGATGGCTTTCTCTGGAACAATGATCTTTGAACCTTGTGGCAATGCCGATGAAATTCTTTTAATCAAATAGTTATTCAATGCTCCTCCACCGGTTACAAGCATAGTTATTTTCTGGTCAGATAAGCTCAATAAAATTTCATGGGCCACCGATTCGCATACGGTAGCCAGCCGATCGTTGATGGAGATGGATTGATTTTTCAACAGGGTTACAAAATCTTTTTCAAAACCTTCGCGTGCCAGCGATGGTCTTTTGTTTCGCATCGTTGAATAAATTGAATTTATCTTTTGAAGCAGTTTTATATTTACTTTTCCCCGGCTTGCCATTTTTCCATTTTTATCAAATTCTTTTCCTATCCGGGTAGCCAGGTAATTCAGTGCCATGTTGCAAAAACAAATATCGAAAGCCATTCGCTCGCCATTTTTTTCTAACGAAAGATTGGCTATGCCGCCCAGATTCAGGCACACATCGTAGGATGAAAATAAAAGCCGGTCGCCTATGGGCACCAGTGGGGCACCTTCCCCGCCCAGTTGCACATCCAGACTTCTGAAATTATAAATTACCGGAATCCCGGTTTCTGCATGAAGGGCGTTGCCATCGCCCAGTTGAAACGTAAATCTTTTTTCGGGTTGATGAAATATAGTGTGTCCATGAGATGAGATAAAATCTACTTCAGCAATTTTATTTTGTTCAATAAACCAGTTAACCAAGACACCCAAATATTTTCCATAATGAGAATGTAATCGAAATAATTCTTCTGACGAAAGCTGGTGAGCCGATGAAAGATTTTTTTTCCAGGGTGAAGAATAACGCACAGTTTGCGATGCCCGTAGAGAAAAATTCCATTTTTTACCTGTAAATGAAAACTCACAATAAGCAATGTCTACCCCATCTAAGGAGGTGCCTGACATCAGGCCGATCACTTTATATTTGTGCTTTGTTGTATTTTGCATGAACCTTCATTTTACACGAAAGTAATCATTTTGAAGAGAGATGAACTTAGTTATAGACAGTGGCAACACGCGTATTAAGATTGGCTTTTTTTCAGGCGAACACCTGAAAGAAAAATTCCTTTTTGAAAGCACACAAGAACTTTTTTTGTTTTTAAAACATCATCCTGTTGAACAGGCAATTGTCAGTTCGGTTCACTTTTCCGGTCAAGAGATTTTAAACCATATTCAATCCAAAAGAAAACTGTTGTTATCAGCTGAATTATCATTACCGATAAATATAAACTATAAAACCCCCGCCACGCTGGGGGTGGATCGAATTGCAGTGGCGTGTGGAGCCAGTTCGCTTTTTCCTGAGCATGATTGCTTAGCCATTGATGCGGGCACCTGCATTACATATGATTTTATAGACTGTGAAAATAATTTTAGAGGAGGGCTGATTTCGCCTGGCTTATCCATGCGGCTGAAAGCCATGCACACCTTTACCAGAAGGCTGCCTTTGGTTCAGCTAAAGGAATCACCTGCTTTGACCGGAGAGAGCACAGAGACCTGTTTACAAAGTGGCACAGTAAATGGTGCTGTGGCTGAAATGAATGGAATTATTGAAAAATATACCGAAAAATATCCCCATTTGCAGGTCATATTGAGTGGAGGAGATACTGTTTTTTTTGAAAACAAACTGAAACACCCCATATTTGCAGCCCCCGATTTGGTTTTGGTGGGTTTGAACCGGATTTTGCTTCATCATGCACAATTGTAAAAAGCCGTTTTTTATTTTTTTCTTGTCGTTAGCTGTAGGAGCAGCAAATGCTCAGGCTCCGAGCCCGTTTACGCGGTTTGGCGTTGGCGACATTAATAATAATGGCATGGCGCAAAATCAAGGCATGGGGGGCATAGGCATCAGCAACCCGAGTCCATGGTACATCAATAACCAAAACCCGGCTTTACTTGTTTTTAATCGGGTGTTTGTCTTTCAGGGCGGAATGTATTATGATAAAAAAACGGCTTTTGATGGAGTGAACACACAAAGCTTTAAAGGTGGCAACTTAAATTACCTGGCCATTGCCACTCCGGTTGTCAACGGCAAGTGGTCTACATCAATTGGGTTGTTGCCTTACTCATCGGTGAACTACAATTTATCTTTTCAAAGCAATGTTTTAGGAAGCCCCTCAAATGTTATGACCACTGTGCAGGAAACCGGTAAGGGAGGCATCACACAGTTTTATTGGTCAAATGGGGTGGCAATCAACCGGTATTTATCAGTGGGGATAAAAGGCTCGTATTTGTTCAGCTCAGTCAATATCAAAGATTCTAATCCCATAGCCGGGCTGACAAATTATGGTTCGGTGTTAACACGTTACTCCTTTAATGGACTCAATTTATCAACGGGGCTTTCCTTTCATAAAGATTCTCTCTTTCACAAAAAATATCGGCTCAATATCGGCCTTACGTACTCAATGCGTTCGCATTTGATCGTGAACAAAAAACTGACAACAGAAATTATCTCTAACACCGGGGCAGTGATAGACTCTACTACTATTATTAACAACCTTAATAACAGGCTGGTTCTACCTCAGAATTTTGGAGTAGGCCTATCGTTTGGTAAGGTTGACCGCTGGACGGTGGGAGGTGATTTTACATTGTTGGATTACAACACGTATGTTCCCTTTCAATCTTCTTTCATTTTGGGTAATCAATATTCGCAAGCACCCGATGTTCCTACTGCTGCTTACCGGGCTGCACTGGGTGGTGAGATTACTCCCCGTGTTGAAGACTTTACCAATTACCTCAACCGGGTTTCGTACCGGATAGGTGCTTTTTATGAAAAATATCCTTTTTTAGTTAATGGTAATCCGGTTTTTGACCGGGGCGGTACTTTTGGGTTTTCGCTACCCGTGGGGCGGATTTCTACCATCGATATTGGAGTTAGAATAGGAAAACGAGGTGTAGTCTCAAAAAATACACTTGAAGAAAATTATTTTAGGATTTATTTTGGGGCCACTTTTAATGACCAATGGTATATTAAACGCAAATTCGATTAATTTTTAACCTATGAAGATGAAAAAACTATTTTTGATTTTGTCTCTTGTTATGACAAGTGCCGGGGCTTGGGCGCAGTGCGCAGAATACAAATGGCCGGCTGACCAGATGAAAGCCCAGCAAATTGTAGATGCATACAAAGCAGCTGTTGCTGACCAAAACTATAAAGGCGCAACATCAGGGCTTCAGTGGATGTTGACTCACGCTCCCCAATGGCATTCTGACCTGTATGTGGAAGCTTTAGAGGTGTATGATAAATTAGCAGAACAAGAACTTGACCCAGCCACTAAACAAAGGTATGTAGATACACTCATGGTCATTTATGACATGCGTATTACAAACTGTGGAGACGAAGCCAACGTGCTTAACCGCAAGGCCATATCGGCTTATAAATTCAACAAACAGAATAAAACTAAATTGGCCGAAGTGCTGAGCATTTTTGATAAAACATTTGAAGCCAACGGTAACAATGTGTTTGATCAAAATCTTTATCCTTACATGGATGTGATTAAAAACAATGTAGATTTATTAAAAAACCTCAATGAAGACCAGGTTGCACAGCGTTATACAAAACTGATCGATATCATCGATAACAAAGAGCAGAAATCAGCAAGACAAAATAAATCAAGTGAGGTAGAAAAATATAAAAAAGTGGTGGCAGCAATAGATGCAAAGCTGGCCAAAACAGTAAAAATGAACTGTGCGTTCTCACAAAAAGTGTTTGAGCCACGCTTTAAAGCCAACAACAGTGATTTGGCTTCGGCTAAACATATATTCCATATAGGTTTGGTTAATGAATGTACCGATAGCCCAATCTGGTTAGAAGCTGTTGAAGCTTTGCACAAATCAGCACCAGATTTCACTGTCAATAAAGAGCTTTGCTCGAAATACATTCAACTGAAAAATTTTGATAAAGCCAATCCGTTGATTGACGAAGTGCAAGCAAAGGCAACTACACCCGCTCAAAAAGCCTGGGTAGATATTTTAAAAGGAGATGTTCAGCTTCAACAAGGCAATAAAGCCGCGGCCCGCGATGAATACAAAAAAGCACTCGTAACCGATGCGGCCAGCAAGGATGCCTACGAACACCTGGGAGACTTGTATGTTTCATCTTCCACAGAATGTTCAAAAACCCCCGGTTCGGCAGAAGAAAAACTGGTTTACATTGCGGCATTTCAATTTTATATTCACTCAGGCAACCGCGAAAAAATGGAACAAACACTGGCTAAATACCCCACCCACGCAGACCTGGCCAAAGCCGGATGGAAAGCAGGCGAAAGCAAAAAACTAGCTTGCTGGATAGATGAAGCCGTGGTGGTGAAAGCCAAAAAGGAATAATAATTGGCAAGATTTATGCAAAAAAGACCAGCCTGAACGCTGGTCTTTTTATTTTGCATTGAAATGATGAGCATAACCCTGCCAATATTTAAAAATACAACTCCATCAAAAATGCTCATGGGCAGCTGGGTGGCTTTGGCTTGCCTTTTTTGCTTCGCCTGTACCCTCAAAGAAAACGCAAAGCCAGTAACCTACGAAGGTCCGCTGAAGCAGGCAACCAACATTACCATGCACTATACCGAGAAAGAGAAGCTCAAAACTATATTACAGGCAAAAAAATACAACGAATTTCTCAACGGAGACCGGGAATTTCCAGAGGGTATATACCTCGAATTTTTTGACGAAAAAGGAATGATGACATCCACGCTGCGAGCCAATACGGCTTTTTATTTTAAAAAAGAAAATAAATGGCGCGGGAGGGGAAAAGTAGAAGTAGTGAACATCGAAAAAAAACAACAGCTAAACTCCGAAGAGCTTTTCTGGTTCCCGGCCACCAAAAAAATATATACCGATAAATTTGTCACCATACGTGACCAGCAAGATGTAATGTATGGCACGGGCCTGTCGGCCAATCAGGACTTGTCAAACTATTCCCTCAAAAACACCTCAGGAGATTTGCACGCCACCGAGTGAAACATCATCCGTTTCCAAAATTCTTATCTTTGCACTCCTTATGAAGTTGTATTTGATTATTCCACTCTCACTTGCGGTGGTTTTTCTTATCATTGGCATTTACGAAATGATGAGCCTGGGCGCTCGTAATGGCTATTGGGCGGTAATGCTCTCCACCGTTTGCTTTTTTTATTTTCTTTACCGAAAAAAGAACTAAGCGCAATGGATAGCTCACTGATTCCATTGATATTAACCTCGCTGGTTTTCTCCTTTTTCTTTTCAGGTATTGAGATTGCTTTTTTAGCCGCAAATAAATTACAGATTGAACTTCAGGGCAAGCAAGGCAAAGCCTGGGGCATAATCATGTCTAACTTTTTAAAAAAACCCTCCAGTTTTATAGCCACAACCCTCATAGGTAACACGGTTTCGTTGGTCTTGTTTGGCATTTTTATGGCAGAGTTTATTGACCCGCTGTTAGATTTTTTGCCCGAAAACCAAAATGATGAAGTTATCCGCCTGGTCATTGAAACATTTATTTCTACACTATTGATTTTGTTCACCGCAGAGTTTTTACCCAAGAGTTTGTTTCTCATCAACCCTAATTTTGTATTGGCGACATTGGCCGTTCCTTTCAATTTGTTTTACCTGATTTTGCGGCCACTTACCTTCACTACCGTTTTACTCTCCAAATTTGTCATCACAAAATTATTGGGCATACCTTACTCGGAAGAAAAGCCTGTCTTTGGGTTGACCGACCTGAACAACTACCTGAAAAACATGATGAAGGTAAAGTACGAAGACGAGGAGATTGAACTGGATAAAAAAATTTTTAGCAAAGCGTTAGATTTTAAAACCGTTCGGGTGCGTGACTGTATGATTCCGCGAATGGAGATCACGGCCGTGGCCATAGAAGATGGAATAGAAGAATTAAGAAAAGCATTTGTTGAAAGCGGCCACTCTAAGATTCTCATTTACCGTGATACCATTGACGACATGATTGGGTACTGCCACTCGGCAGCCTTGTTTAAGAAGCCTGCCCGGATAGAAGATATTATGACTCCGCTCATCATTACACGTGAAACCACCATGGCCAATGACCTGATGGTGCAATTGATGAAAGAACGGAAAAGTGTGGCTGTAGTAGTGGATGAATTCGGAGGGACGTCCGGAATCGTGAGCATGGAAGACTTAATCGAAGAAATTTTTGGCGAAATTGAAGATGAACACGACAAAGACGATTTGCTCGAACAGAAAATAGACGATCAGACATTTGTGTTCAGCGCACGCCTGGAGGTAGAATACATCAACGAGCATTTTAATTTGCAATTACCCATTGGTGAATACGAAACCCTGGCTGGCTTGATTTTATCCTATACCGAAGACTTTCCTAAACTGGGCGAGCGCATTCGCATACCCCCTTTCACCTTCATCATCCAAAAAACAGACAAAAAGAGAATTGACGTGGTAAAAGTAATTCTTGACTATAAAGTCATTCCATCAAATTGATATTTTCATCACTTCGCGTGTCCTTCTTAATAAATAGATGAAAATCAGAGCTTTCAGGCCCGGCAAGCCATCGGAATTTTTGTCTCAACCCATTGCTAATGAACAATGATACTTTAAATTTGCACTCCTTTTGGATAAACTGATTCCCCAAGAGCAAGCAGATAAAATAAACTGAAGAAAATTATATTTTGAGTTATGGCATTAATAGGTACGCTTAGAACGAAGATGACAAAATTTGTGGTGGGCTTTGTAGCCCTGGCCATGGGGGCATTTATTGTAGGTAGCGATCTTTTTGGCAACGGCCCCCGTTCGGTGTTTGGTGGCAGTAAAAACAACGTGGGAGAGATAGCCGGCACGAGTATCTCCATTGACGATTATAAAAATTTTGTTCAAGATCAGGAGAATGACTACTACCTGCGTATGGGCAAGCAACCGGGCGAACGCGAGCGGCCTACGCTGCAAAATCAAGCGTGGGAATTGATGATCGTAAAGTACGCTATTGAGAGCGAAATGCTCAAAGCAGGAGTAAAGGTTACAGCGGATGAGGCTGAAGATATGTTGTGGGGAAAAAACATTGACCCGGGCATCAAGCAGCAATTTACCGACTCCACCGGAAAATTTAACCGGGATGCACTTAAGGCACAAATCCGCAGCCTTGATATTCCGGCTCCATCCAACCCTCAACTTCGCAATCAGTGGGTGGCCCAGCAAAACAATTGGAGCAGGTTTAAAAAAAGCCTATACTTAGGAAGACAACGTGTGAAGTATGAAAATTTGTTAATCAAAACATCGTATGTCACAACAGCCGAAGCCGAGCGAGATTACCATAACCAAAATGATGTAGCGGAAGCAAAAATTTTATTTGTGCCTTATTTTGCCATGAGCGACTCAGCAGTGAAAATTTCTGATAATGACCTGAAAGACTATTACAACCGAAACAAAGAAAAATACAAGTCAAAGTTTACGCGCAGCCTGAGTTATGTTTCGTTTCCGGTAGTTGCATCTGCTGAAGACTCAGCTAAAATTCGTAAAGAAGCTGAAAAAATTACTGCTGATTTTAAAACCGTGACCGATGATTCGTTGTATGCCGCAACAAACACCGAGGGCACAAATCCTTATGCAAAGTATACAGCAGCTAACCTTCCGTCAACCCTCAGTAAAAATCAATTGGTTGCAGGCAACATCGTTGGCCCCTTACTGGCAGACGGAAGCTACAAAATTTTTAAAGTAGCCAAAACAGGCAAAGACACAACGTATACAGCCAAGGCCTCACACATATTGATTCGCTGGGATAATGAGACTCCTGAAAAGAAAAAAGAAGCTAAAGAAAAAGCACAAAAAATTTTAAAAGAGATTAAAGCAGGAGCAGACTTTGCGGCAAAGGCACGTGAATTTGGAACAGATGGAACAGCATCGAGAGGAGGAGACTTGGGCTATTTTAGTTCCGGGCAAATGGTGAAACCGTTTCAGAATGCCGTGTTCAATGCCAAGAAAACGGGCGTTTTACCTGAGCTTACTGAAACTCAATTTGGGTACCACATCATTGACGTAACGGAGTTGAAAGACAACTCATATTACGATGTGGCTTCGGTTGAACTCAAAATATTGCCAGGCGATGAAACCCACAAAGTAGCTTACCTGAAAGCACAAAACTTTGCCACAGGCGTGACTGGCATTGAAGCGTTCAAAGAAAAAGCCGGAAAAGAAAAGCTGAATATACTCGAAGCAAAAGATTTAGATCCCAATGAACAGCGGGTAGGCAACTTGGGCGAGGCCCGGAAATTAGTAACGTGGCTTTTCAGAGATGCCGCCAAAGGAAGCGTGGATGAGTTTGAATTAGATGATGTTTATGGTGTAGCCGTTATGACTGGTGAAACGGAAGAAGGATATCGTTCGTTAGATCAGGTAAAAGAAGAAATTACCCCAGCGGTGCGCAATGAACTGAAAGGAAAAAAAATCATAGAAAAGCTCAATGTGCAAAAAGGAACGCTGGAGGAACAAGCTAAAGTGTTTGGCAACGATGCACAAATCAACTCAACCAGCGATTTGAAACTAAGTTCCAACTCCTTGCCCGGAGCCGGGCTGGATCCCAAAGCAGTGGGGGTTGTGTTTTCGCTGGAGAATGGAAAAAGCTCGTTACCTTTTAGCAGTGAAAACGGTGTAGTACTGATTGAGCTTCAACACAAAACCATCGCACCCGAAGTGGGCGACTACACCATGTTTAAAAACGAATTGGAGAAAACAATCAGCAACCGGTCAGGATTGAACATTGCGCAGGCAATTAAAGACTTGTCAGACATTAAAGACAAACGCTACCGGTTTTATTAAACAAAATTGAACACAGTAAATCGGCAAGACTTCGTGTTTTTGCCGATTTTTTATTTTATGAAACCCTGGGAGGAATCGTTGCGCGAAAAATTAGATCAGCACTACAGCTGGCCTTCACTTTATACATTTAAGTTTATCGTGCCTACCGATAAGGTTAATGAGGTAAAAAGACTTTTTACCAAACACGAAACCACAGAAAAAATTTCAGAAAAGGGAAACTACACCAGCATAACCATACACATGATGATGCCCGGAAGCGATGCGGTAATTGAAGTGTATCAGGCAGTTTCGGGCATTGAAGGAATTATTGCCCTGTAAAAACAGATCCTTGTTTCTTTTTTGCAGAAGTTTGTTTTAACTTTCTCAAAAGCTACTCATGACTTGGGTTCGCCAAAATAACCGGCTTACTAAAACATTTTCCTTCAAAAATTTTTCAGAAGCTTTTGCGTTTATGGTGCGCGTAGCATTGGTAGCCGAGAAAATGGATCATCACCCCTTTTGGACAAATGTCTATAACCGGGTAACGATCGAACTATCCACGCACGATGCCGGAGATACCGTAACCGAGAAAGATGAGGCATTAGCCCGGGCCATTGATCAATTGGCATGACAAAACCCAACCCCTCATTGTACATTGTGCCGACACCGATCGGCAATTTGGGAGACATCACGCTGCGGGCACTGGAAATACTCAAGTCAGTTGATATTATTTTAGCCGAAGACACACGAACCTCAGGGGTTTTATTGAAGCATTATCAAATTTCAAAACCGTTGCAAAGTTTTCACGTATTCAATGAACACCAGTCGCTTCAGCGCGTCATAAAAAAAATGAATGACGGTGAAATGCTGGCGCTGATAAGCGATGCCGGAACACCCGGTATTTCTGATCCCGGTTTTTTATTGATTCGCGAATGCCTGAAAAATAATTTAGTGGTTGAGTGTCTTCCCGGGGCTACCGCATTTGTTCCTGCATTGGTAAAATCGGGTTTTCCTACCGATCGGTTTGTGTTTGAAGGATTTCTTCCCCATAAAAAAGGGCGTCAAACGTTATTGAAGGAACTGGCTAATGAAGAACGTACGATAGTGCTTTACGAATCTCCTCATCGGTTGATAAAAACACTGGAACAAATCTATGAATACTTTGGTGCAAGCCGCAGGGTATCTGTTTCAAGAGAATTGACTAAAATGCATGAAGAAACAATAACCGGGCCGGTTCATGGGGTACTCAATCAGCTGAAACTTCAACCGGTAAAAGGAGAAATCGTTATTGTGATCAGTGGAAATACAAATAGATCAAATGAAATATGAACTTAATCTCAATAGAAAAACAAGTAATAGAACTAACCGGTGAGGTGGCCAATTTTATTAATGAAGAACGCAAGCATTTTGACCGCGCGAACATTGAGCAAAAAGATACGTTTACCAATTTAGTTTCTTACGTAGATAAAGAATCGGAAAGAAAACTGGTAGATGGACTGGAAAAAATTTTGCCCGGCTCGGGATTTTTAGGTGAAGAGGGAACTAACAAAAAAGGCACGAACGAGTTTCAATGGATCATCGACCCGCTCGATGGCACCACCAATTTTTTACACGGTGTACCTATTTTTGCCATCAGCATCGGGTTAAGACGTGGTGATAAAACTGTTCTCGGGGTAGTACATGAGGTGAGTCACCACGAGTGTTTTTACGCCATCGAAGGTGGCAAGGCATTTTGTAATGGCAATGAAATAAAAGTATCACCGGTCGTACAATTGAGTGAAAGTTTGCTGGCTACCGGTTTTCCGTATTTCTACTCTGTAAAAAAAGATCAATACCTCGACATTGTTAAGGCGTTTTTGGAAAAATCCCACGGCATACGCAGGCTGGGTAGCGCAGCCATAGACCTGGCTTATGTGGCTTGCGGAAGACTGGAAGGTTTTTTTGAATTTGACCTTAAGCCATGGGATGTGGCCGGAGGTACATTTATTTTACAACAAGCAGGAGGTAAGGTAACTGATTTTAGCGGAGGCAATAACTACTTGTTTGGCGGTGAACTTTGTGCCGCAGGAAATATTCACGCTGCCATGCTGGCCTTGATTCAGGAAAAATGGTTTGCCTGATGTGTGTTACCAGCTAATACTAAAAAACCCTCGCTGGTTGGAAGCAATCACGAGAATAATGATCAGCAAAGCAATGCCGTTGTAGATAAACATGCGTTTGTGTTTAGCCTCGCCTGACGAAAGTTTTTTCATCGAAATCCGTGCTATGGTAATTAACGCAATAGCAATGAGCATGCCGGTAATGTGCTCTACCAACCAATAACGGGCTACGGAATCTTTCATCGAAGCTCCGCTGAAAATTACAAATGGGCTTATAAAATATAAGATCAACCCAAACAATAACTGTGTGTGAGTGGAGATGAATAAAAATAAACTCAACTGGTTATCGGTTTTTAAGAATTCCGATTTGCTTCTCCAGCCCGTAAAGGAGCGGTAGAGAATAATGAGCAGGAGAGCCAGGAGGATAAACCGGTTAAGTGAGTGAAGGATGACAAGAAATGAATACATGGATATTTTTTTCGAAAAATACGATATTGTATGAAGCAAAACTAAAACGATGCACACTTAATTGTATAAGCCAATCCTTGTTATTATTTTGGCAAGGATGAAAAGAACAATTGCATTAGTTTTTATTCTGTTTTTAGTCTGGTCGGCAGATGCTGCCCCTGATACCGTAAAGGTAGGTACGTATGTCATGAGCATTCACGACATTAATTTCCACGATCAGGAATATACAGCCCGTTTGTGGCTTTGGTTCCTCTACAAAAACAAAAATTTTGATTTTGGCAAACAACTGGATGTAACCAATGCCAAATCGATTGATCAGGCTCAACCATTGGACGACAGCCTGGAGGGGAAGCAATGGTCTATGCTGAAGATGAAATGTACAATGAAAGAAAACTGGAATGTGCTCGATTTTCCTTTTGATAAACAGCATTTGAAAATTCAGGTGGAGAACTCGCTGTTTGATAAATCTCAACTCATTTTCACTCCTGACCAGGCGGGAAGCAAGTTTGATTCAGACGAAACCCTGGCCGGCTGGACGATTCATAATTTTAAAGTAGGAGTGGTTGATAATTATTATGAAACAGGATTTGGTGACAGCCGGAAAGGGCATACCAACCAAACTTTTTCTGCTTTTGTCATAGAAATGGATATTGACCGGAACGCGTGGGGATTATTTTTAAAAATTTTTATTGGCATGTACATCGCATTTCTTATTTCCATGCTCAGTTTTGCTCCTCACCCCGAGGAGTTGGAGCCACGCTTTGGTTTACCTGTGGGTGGGTTATTTGCAGCCGTTGGTAACAAGTACATTATTGATTCAATTTTGCCAGAGTCGGCCTCGTTCACACTTGTTGATTCGCTCCATGCTATTACGTTCTTCACCATTTTTGCCATTTTAGTGGCTTCGGCCATTTGTTTAAAATTGCACGATGGGGGAGATGGAGAAAAGGCCAAAAAATTTAATCACTGGAGCGCCCGGGCAATAGCGGTAGCCTATGCCTTGATCAATATTGCACTTGTTGTGTTGGCCATTGCAAAATAGTAACTGATACTTAGCAGATACTTGATAGCCGGCAATTGAATTTGTTCACTCACAGATCCGGTAAAAATTACACTTTGTTTTTTGTATCCATAAGGATGGTAACCGGACCATCATTAAGTAAGCGCACTTTCATATCTGCTCCAAACTCACCGGTTTGCACGGGTTTGCCGAGATGCGTAGAAATCACGTCAATGAATTTTTTGTAAAGAGGAACAGCAATTTCTGGTTTAGCTGCTTTGATGTAGCTGGGGCGGTTTCCTTTTTTGGTGCTGGCATGGAGTGTGAACTGGCTGACCACAATAATGTCTCCGCCAACATCTTTCACACTCACATTCATCACGCCATCAGCATCATTGAAGATGCGGAGGTTAACAATTTTTCCGGCCAGCCATTCAATATCTTCGAGTGAATCAGTTTCTTCAATGCCGAGTAGTACCAGTAACCCTTTTGCAATTTGCGACTTTATTTTTCCTTCGATGGTTACAGAAGCTTCGCTTACCCGTTGTGTAACAGCGATCATGGGTTATGGTTAAGTATGAAGTTTCTAAAATGTTTGCTGGATTTCTTTTTTAAGATCGCGTAATGCCAGATCAATGGTATTTACATCTTGCTCCATCAGCATTTCAAAAATCTTTTTAGAAAGGTCATTGCTGGTAGATTGACTGTCCAGTTGCCGGGCTGCTTCGTTGATCTGCAGGATCAACTCTTCTTTGGCAAAGCGTACCTGATTCCAAACCGCCTCGCTCATAAATACCTGCTGTGATGAATTGTAGTTGTATTCATTTCTGATTTCATCCAATAATACTTTTTGAAACTCACGGGCGGTGAAAGCAGGGTTGTTCAGGCGTGTCAGCAGGTTTTGCGGAGAAATACGCTCTAAAAAAAG
Source organism: Bacteroidota bacterium (assembly GCA_018266435.1). Lineage (GTDB taxonomy): Bacteria > Bacteroidota > Bacteroidia > Cytophagales > Cyclobacteriaceae > ELB16-189. The sequence goes on from JAFEAL010000005.1 coordinate 149,069, forward strand.
AGTAATCCGCTCGTAGGCCTGTAGACGTGCCGGCAGAATAGTCTCTATGCTTCGTGAGCGAACCTCGAGTTTTCTGAGTTCTATTTCGCGATGGATAAATGCACGAACCACAAGATAAACGGCATACAATACAACCGATGCAGGCAAAAGAATTTTGATAAAATCAACGAGAGCTTCCATAAAAAATATTTGATCGAAAATTAACTATTTTCGCAGACGTTTGTGCTGTTATACCCCTAAGAACTTGCTTGACTCACTAAAACCGGTGCTTATTACTACCTCAGCTGCAACTGAGGTAAGAAAAATTATGCAAACTAAAAACATTCCGCCTGGTTATGGATTACGCGTAGGTGTGCGGGGAGGACACGGTTGTGGCGGTGTAAACCTTATCATAGGTTTTGATAAACAGAAACCCACAGACCTTTCGTATGAAGTTGACGGAATCCGCGTATTCATAGACAAAAAACACACAATGTACCTGATTGGTAAAGCGGTTGATTTTTATGAAGGTGCTGATGCCCGCGGATTTATTTTTGTAGAGCAGGAGGCCATGGACCGGGGAGGCTGGCATAAAAAGGCATAAGCTATTAGCGGGTAATTAAAATGCTAAGGGCAATTTCGCTATTTTGTTGAAAAATATCGAAACGATATAAAGGTGTTAAGTAAGTGTAAAAAACAATTGGTTTAGAGTTAGTGCTATCAATTAAAAACAAACGACTATGTTAAGAATGTATATACCTATACTATTTTTTGCAATTTTCATCGGTTGGCTTTTGTACCGCCTTTTGATAATGAAAGACCTGAAGCGAAATCTAAATACAGTATATGTTGGACTAACCTTTACAGGAGTCTGGATTTTGATTTATTTCTTTCTGCTTAAATGAAAGCGAGGGTTTAGTAATACTGAAAACACAATTGGCCACAAGCAGTACATTAACGATTAATTTTCAAAGACCGGTTGCCAGGTAAAATCTAACCGGTGGGTCACTACGCTTTATGCCGGGCAACGGAAACGCTGGCTTTTTTGCAAACCCCGCCAATGGGCGGATTGAATTTTGAGATTTTTACTTCTGCATTTATAATGCCGGCAAACTGTTGAAGGATTTTTTCGGCAATGTTGTGGGCAACCGTTTCGAGTAGTTTGGAGGGTTTCTCCATTTCGTCTTTTACTACGGCATACAAATCTTCGTAGTTGATGGTGCCGCGAAGATCATCTTGAAAAGCGGAGTGATGCAGGGTCGTTTCAATCACCACATCTACCTCAAATTTATTTCCAGAAGACCGCTCGTGCGGATAGACCCCATGGTAGGCATGAAACTCCAATCCTTCGAGCGAGATTTTTCCGGTCATTGAATGTCATCAAAAAAAGAGCGCTGAGCTTTCATCGCTTCCGCCATCGAAGGTGGGGCAGGCACGGCCGAAGGAGCCTCAGTGGGTGGCGTTGTAACGCTGATCGAAACCGTTTTTTTTATTTCAACTTCCATTTCGGCATTAGGGAAAAGTGATTTTTTTGTTTCGCGTTTAGCCAACGCCAGGTGCTGATCGGGGTCAAACTCACGCACGGAGGCTTTTGCCCGTTCTACGCGGTCAACGGTTTCGTGGGCGATGCGGTTTAAATCAGAAAGCAAGTTTTCTTTGTGCAGTTCTAAATTTTTATAGTGTTGGCCCAGTGTTTTCAGCCGGTCTTCCATTTCGGCCAGCATTTGTTTTGAAATGAACTCGGCTTCTTCAATTGTGTTCTTTGCCCGTGTTTTTGCTTCGTTGATTAAGGCATCTGAATTCAATTGGTTTTCGCGCAAAATGAGCTCGGCCGTTTTGTTGGCTTGCTCAATAACGTTTGCCCCGGTGTCTTCTGCAGTTTTCAATGTTTTAAAGAGGGAGCTTTCCACTTCGCGCAGTTTGTTTACTTCACGCTCGGTAGCTTCGAGTTTTATTTTTAATTCTTTACACTCATCCAGTGTGCGCTCCCATTCTTGAGAAAGTGACAACAGAAAGGCGTTTACTTCGTCTTTGTCAAAACCGCGCATGGTGCGCTCAAATGATTTTTGACGGATTTCAAGTGGTGTGATCTTCATAGTGGTTCCGTTTAGTTTAAAAAATAACTTCTTTTAGTTTAAAAAATTTTCCGTTATGGAATAAAAACTTATGATTAAAAAGAACACGCCTACAAAAATAGTAAATCCCAGGCAGAAATGGTACGGTCATCGCTGGCGCTCACCAATTGTTGATTATAGGCCGTCCAAAGCATTTTATTTACAGATGCGCTGTGTCCGCCATGGCGGCTCTTGTCAAGTACCTTTAGCAATTTTAAATTATCAGCTTCCCAGATTTTGATTGTTTTATCTAAGCTGCCCGTAGCAAAATTTTTTCCGGAAGGGCTAAACACAATATGGTTGATGGCGTAAGTGTGGGCCACAACTTCTTGTGATAAGGAATAGCCGGCCTGTACATCCCATGTTTTTATTCGTGCATCGCGCGAACCGCTGAACAGCAAATGATTGTCAGGCGAATAGCTGAGTGTAAACACAGAATTAGCATGGGCTTTGATTTCTTTTTTTACCTGATACTGATCCAGATCAAAAATCCGGATACAATGGTCGCTGAAGCCAACGGCCATTTCGCCCAGAGCCGGATTAACGGCAAGCGTACGCACACTTTTTTCAGTGACAGCAATCTTTTTCTTAATTGCCCAACGGTCCAGGTCAATAATGGTAAGGGCGCCATCGCCCGTACCGGCTATCAAGTCGTTTTGAAATGACTGAATGTCGAAGATAGCGGCAGTGGTGAGTTGAAGCGAGGCCACTTCTTTTTTGTTGTGATCATCGATCAAATGAATGCCCGAATAATTTTGTCCGGCTACAAGTAATTTTTTTTCAGGCAAGTAATGTAAGGCGTAAACCGAATGAGGTAGTTGGCCGATCAGTTCACCATCGCCACCGGTTTCCAAATTCCACCGGGCAATGAATCCATCGCCACCGCCTGAAAAAAACAGGTGAGGCTCTCCACCTGATTGAAGGGTATAAACGCAATCGCGGTGGCCGGTGAATAAGTGCTTTTTTGCGGCTTGAACGTGCAATGTTTTTTGGTTTGAGATAATTTGACAAAATTGAAGCATAAAGAATAATTTTCAATGCCTCTCAACTCTTTTTATCAAAACGAACATCAAAGCGGCTGGGCAACCTGGCGAATTACCGAAACCGAAGAGCAACTGACCAGCCCAGTCATTGGTTCTCCACCGCCAGAAATTACCAATGAGCGCAAGCGGCTAGAGTGGTTGGCCGGTCGGCACATAGCCATGACACTTTGCAATCATTTAGGATTGCGGTACTTCGGCATCAGAAAAAATGAATTGGGTAAGCCGTTTTTAGAAAAGTATGCGCACCACATTTCATTGTCACATTCATTTCCGTACGTGGCTGTTCAAATTGATCGAGAGTGCGCAGTAGGTGTTGACCTGGAGCAACCCCGCGAAAAACTTTTGGCAGTTGCTCCGCGTATCTTGTCTTCTTCAGAATTAGTTAATGCCGGAAAAGATATTACAAAACTCTGTGTGTACTGGTGTGCCAAAGAAGCCATGTTTAAAATACAAGGCAAAGGAGGATTGTATTTTTCTAAACACCTGAAAGTAGAACCATTTGAGTTAAGTGAGACCGGAAGCCTGGCCGGAACAATCGTAGATGAAACAAAACGACTGCCGGTTAACCTCAATTATCAGGTTAGCAAAGAGTATGTGCTGGTGACAGGAAAACAAATCGGATCATGAGTTGACTGAACATGCTCCGACCTGAAATTTTATTATATTGAACTATAATTTGACAAGAGACATGACCAGAAAAGCATTGATAAAAAAATGGTTAAGAACCTTTCCTAAACCCCTGATGGCAGAGTAAAGGAATTGTATGATTTTGTTGAGTTTTTTTATTGAGTATTTAAAGAATAGATCGAATGCCTACGGAGGAGATTCAGCAACGGTGGCAGAGCTAGTGCGTTCCAACTTCTATCCGAAGAAGAGGATGTTTATGCCGTAGCGATTTAAATAAAAAAATAAATGAATACAGGAGACATAGTTCTTATCCCATTTCCATGTACAAACTTATCAGACGCAAAAAACAAACCATCACCTATTTTAGCGAAAGGAGAAAATGATCGTATTATTTCATTTATCACGACACAATTGAAATGGCAGGAGGCAAATCTCAGAAATGATTCTTTTCGGGGAGACGGTTTAAAGCGATCGTTCCCGATTCGTCATCATAAGCTGGCAGCCAAAGACAGGGCATTGGTTATGGAGTGGCCCGGTACACTAAAGTATAGCGTTATAAAAACCTGTTGATTTGTAATGGCTTCATATTTTTAAACTGGAAACTAAATGATTAAAAAAATTTCTTTACTAATTATCCCTTGCTTAATAAGTATCACATTATTTGCTCAGGAAATCAGTCCTCGCTACGAATTGGTCAGGTTGAGCGATGCTGTAAATGATCGCTACAACCAGGTATCGCCCGTCATTTCTCCTGATGGCAAAAACCTGTATTATTTTGTAAGCGACCATCCTGAAAACACATACGGAAAAGTAAACAGCCAGGATATTTGGGTTTCCACACTCGATGAAAAAGGCAATTGGAGCAAGGGCAAACACATGGGCACGCCTTTTAATCAAAACCGTTTCAACCAGGTTTTTAACTTCATGCCCGATGGCTCGCTGTTCATTCGCGGAGGGCGCTCAAAAAACGATCCCGGATTTTCACTGGTGAGTTTGTCTGGAAGTTGGCGCGAACTGCGCGTGGTTGATTTTGATAAAATGTACAAAGGTATTTTTTATGGTGCGACACTTTCGGGCGATGGTCGCCACATGATCATTTATTTTTCAGAAAAAGCAGGTGACCGCTCCAGCGATCTATACCTGAGCAACCTTCAGCCCGATGGCTATTTTTCCAAACCGGTGAAACTCAAAATCAGTTCGGCTGCCGATGATTTTGCGCCCTTTATCGGGCCTGACCAAAAAACACTCTTCTTTGCTACCAACCGCTATAACAAAGACCGGGTAGGGGGCATTGATGTTTACCGTTGCACTCGTTTAGATGACACTTGGGAAAACTGGAGCGATCCTGCCAACTTGGGAAGAGCGATTAATACTCCGTCAGATGATGCTTACTTTTCCATCGATGAGAAGGGAAATATTTTCACGGCCCGTGCAGGAGCTTCAATAGATGGAGGGAATTTTGATTTGTTGATTTTGAAGCCACGCAATGTACACGTACTCATTGCCGGCACGGTGTTCAACCAAAAAACCAGACAACCAATCAATGGAGCCTCAGTAGAAATAACCTACAAAGATCAAAAGCAACCGACTACACTGAAAACTCCCACCAGCGGAAGGTTTGACAGTAAGTTGCCTGAAGTGGATGGGTTTTCTGTTTCGGCAAGTGCCAATGGATTTGTTCCGGCCAACAATGATTATAAAGTGCCCAGGCTGGTACGTGACACCACGATGCACATTGAAATTTATCTCACCCCCATTGCAAAACAGTTAATGTTAGCCGGAGATGTAATTGATAAAAAAACAAATAGTAAAATTCCTGCATCAAAAATTAACATCAGCACAAAAGAAAATCCGACTCCGTTACTGCCGGCCACAGCAGGCGGCAGTTATTCGCAAGATATCCCCGGCTTGGGTTGGTACTTCTACAATGTTTCTGCCGAAGGCTACCTCAACTCCACCGACAGTGTGCAGGTGATTAATGAAAATGTAATACCGGTTAAGAAAAATATTTACATGACCAAGATTGAAGTGGGCGTAACGGTAAGGCTAAAAAATATTTATTTTGATTTTGACAAAACCACCTTGAAAGAAGAATCATTTATTGAGTTAAACAAAGTAGTGGAACTTCTCAGGCAAAACCCTACCGTAGCCATCGAGATTGCCGGCCACACAGATGGCAAAGGCTCTGAGGCATATAACCTGACTCTATCGCAGGGCAGGTCACAATCGGTGGTTGATTACTTGGTGAGCCAAGGTATTGAATCTTCGAGGTTACAGGCACATGGCTATGGTAAGAGCAAACCGATTGATACGAATGATACCGATGAAGGCCGTGCCAACAATCGAAGGGTTGAATTTACGGTGTTGAAAATGTGAGGGTTAGTTTACCTCATTCAAAATTTCTTTCACACGTCCGGCATCTTCGCGAAAAATGTGTAACCTCACCCCCGGAAAAATTCCTATGCGAAGCGGGTAAAGGCTGGTCAGGTTTTCATCAGTTAAAAAACAGGGAATACCGTAGGCGTCCAGTTTGGTCTTGGCTAAGTTGGCTTCCACCACGGTACTGTAGGATTCAAATACAATTATTTTGTCTTCAAAGTCAGCCATTTTTCTAACACGATTATGTGATTTGTCCGGTGTATAAAACTACCATTCTTTGTTATTAAATTTTGAATCTAACCATCTTGTTTAGTTTTTTCTCCCGGTCTTTATTTTAGTTAAAGTTTCGCGCACGGCAAGGGCCGGCAGAGTAGTCTTGTTATTTTTGACAAACTCACTTACCTCTTTTCGGTAATACTTTACCATACTTCGCAAAATCCACGATACCGCTTTGGTGATCAATATCTCTCGTTCGTGCTGCAGCGAGCGTACCAGCGAGAAAGCAAAAGGCATTAGTTTTTCTTCTCTGCCCTGGGCAAGCGGCTGGCAGAGTAGCACAAGCGAAGCCCTCCTTTTATTGATGTTCTTACTGCGATTCAGCGCTACCAATATTTTTTTCCAATCATTCCACCGCGCGAGTATTTCTTCAGTTTTGAAATGGCCATAACAGAGAGCATCTACTTCTGCCCATCCTTCGGCATGATTGAGCCATTGGTTGTAGCATGTAGGATTGAATTTGCCCCTGAGTTTTTTTCCATAATCCAGTAACAGCCCGGCCATCATCTTTTCGGTAGAGGAATTAGCCCTGACTAGTGCTGTAAGCAGCCCGATAAACTCTTTTTCTGAAATAGGTTGCTTCACAAGCCAAGCTTTGCCCACATTTCTCAGCTTGGGGATACTGATGGCATAGCGAGGGTTGGTATTTCCCAGGTAGCTATTCAAATACGTGTGTTGGGTGGGGGTTCCTGAGTTGTTAATAATAGCGGCCAGTAAATCCTGATGCAAGCGAGAAACGGGCATAAAACTATTTTTTAAGGATGTGATGCTTTCTCTTATTTTTGCACCGAAGTTAGTTTGCTGGCTCCGTAGTACAATGGATAGTATTTCAGATTCCGATTCTGAAGATGCAGGTTCGATTCCTGCCGGGGCTACTTTCTGCAGAACTGCTCAAATCTACTAAGTTTTTCGCAAGCCACTGTTTCAAGCCGGCTGCACCAATGAAACACGATCGCGAATGCTGAAGGCCGAATGAAATACTCATGTTGATTTATGTAGTGGGTACTCAACGGGGCAACAGAATACAGCAGCATTTAGAGTACAGCTAATTGTATTGGTGGTAGATAAGACTGATGAGTGAGGCTTGCACCATCTATTAATGCGTGTGTTTTGTTAACTTGCGATCAAATTTTTCAGTCATGATTTACAACAACATTGTGGAGACCATTGGCAATACACCGATGGTTCGGTTAAATAAATTAGCAAAAGGAATTGCCGGCACCCTGCTGGCCAAAGTAGAATACTTCAACCCCGGCAACAGTACCAAAGACCGGATGGCACTGAAAATGATCGAAGATGCTGAAAAAGACGGAAGGCTGAAACCGGGTGGCACTATCATCGAAGGTACTTCGGGTAATACGGGTATGGGCTTGGCGCTAACAGCCGTGGCAAAAGGATACAAGTGCATTTTCACCATGGCCGATAAACAATCACAGGAAAAAATCAATATCCTCCGGGCTGTGGGTGCAGAAGTAGTCGTTTGCCCCACCAATGTAGAGCCAGATGACCCGCGTTCGTATTATTCAGTTGCCCGAAAACTCAACAAAGATATTCCCAATTCTATTTATCCTAATCAGTACGATAACCCATCCAATGCAAAAGCGCATTATGAAACAACCGGCCCGGAAATCTGGAATCAAACCGGTGGAAAGATTACGCATTATGTAGCTACCGTAGGAACGGGAGGCTCGATGTGTGGTACAGCCAAATTCTTAAAAGAAAAAAACCCGAACCTGATTGCGGTGGGAATTGATACATACGGTTCGGTCTTTAAAAAATACAAAGAGACAGGCATCTTCGACCGCAACGAAATTTACCCGTACCTCACCGAAGGTTTTGGTGAAGATATCTTACCCAAAAATGTTGACTTTGGTGTTATTGATCAGTTTATAAAAGTAACTGACAAAGACGGAGCCATCATGGCGCGCAGAATGGCTCGCGAAGAAGGACTGTTTGTAGGTTGGAGCAGCGGCTCCGCATTGCACGGTGCGTTGGAGTATAGCCGTGAACACTTAAAAAAAGATGACACTCTGGTGATTTTGTTGCCCGATCACGGTACCCGTTATCTCAACAAGGTGTATAACGATATGTGGATGAAAGACCACGGTTTTTTGGAAGAAAGGAATTTCTCTACCGCCCGAGAAATCATCATGAGTCGAAACGGAAAAGATCATTTATTTACCGTCAGCAAAAAATCAACCATTGGAGAGGCTATCCGAACCATGAACAAAGAAGGGGTGGATCAGATGCCCGTGTTGGAAGGTAATGAGTTTGTAGGTAGTGTAACCACGGCCAGCCTGATCGAAAAAATTATCAGCGACCCCAACCTGAAAGATAAAATGGTAGGTGAGATCATGGATGCGCCTATGCAGGTGATTGCGATTGATACTACGCTTGATGTGTTATCATCCATGCTGAACAAAAATAACCGGGCACTGCTGGTGCGCGATGAAAAAGAAAAGGCACACATCATTACTCAGCACGATGTGCTGAGAGCGATGACGGCATAAAAATTAATTCTTAACAAACTCTATTTCTACTCGGTCGTTGTATTGTGCCAGGTTTCCCTCTTCAGGGTAAATCGGCACCCGGCCGCCTTCGCCCTTGGTGAAGATGCGTTGGGCATTTATTCCCTGTGAGGCGAGATACCCTTTCACCGATTCGGCACGGGCTTCCGATAATTTTTTGGATGAAATTTTTCCGTGCTGGTTATTTTTATAGTCCATGGAGAAATACGTGACGCTGGTGCCAAGGGTGTAGGCATCACGATCTTGCTTGCCGTTGCAATACCCATAAATTTTTATTTTGTAACGAGGATTTTCTTTCAGCAAATTAACCAACTCATCCAATTCACCTTGTGATACGGGCCGCATGATGGAAGTATTGGCGAAAAAATGCACGTTGTTGAAATCAACGTAGTCGCCTGCTCGCGCCTTGTCTAACTCAAGGGTTATGATGGATTCATTTTTCGGACCGGTTTCGATGGGCGGGTTGTTGTACAAAAAAATAAGACTGCTTTGCCGGAAGCCGGCCAGCATGGCAGAAAGGTTGAATGCTCCGCGTGAGTTGGCGGGTTGATCAATATAAATGACTTGGCCACTCCTCACCAGTCGATACTGATTGGATCCGGCCTCCTGTAGTTGAAGGTTACCAAATAATTCTTTACCATCGGCTTTACTCACTACTCTGAAGTAAAATGGCTTTCCTTTGGGAGGTACTTTTTTTGAAGCAGACGAATCTGTTTTTGGTGGAGTAATTTTGTCCGGCTCTTTTTTAACGACAGGCGTTTCGGTGGGCGGTAGCGAAGTTGGCTTGATTACGTCAGGTTCTTTTGCCGGCACTTGCGGGAGAGCAACTGGTTCTTTTTTGGGTTCAACCTTTTCGATTGGGTTGGTTTCTATCTTTTTTTCTTTCGGTGAAATGGCCGGCTTACTTTCTATTTTTTCTGTGGAAGCAACCGAAGGTAACCTGTCATTTTTAGGTTCCGGCTTAGGAACAATCACCACACTGTCTTTTTTGGAAACGGGTTGTTCATTTTTTGTTTTTGATGTGCAGGAAAATAACAATCCCAACGCAACTGCGAGTGAACAAAAAATCTTTACATTCTCTAACAGCATACTTCGGATTAATTTTTGGTAAACTCAATTTCAACCCGATCGTTGTATTGACCCAATGACCCGCCTTCCGGGTAAAGCGGCACTTTGCCGCCTTCACCTTTGGTGGAAATGCGCGAAGCATCAATCCCTTGTTGTACCAGATACGCCTTTACGGTTTCGGCCCGTGCCAGCGAAAGTTCTTTCGATGAAATCTTTCCGCGTTTGTTCAGAGTTGGGTCAACAGCAAAAAAATTAGTGCCGGTGCCCAGCGTGGTGGCATCTCGCTCGCGTGTGCCGTTGCAGTGCCCGTAGATTTTAATTTTGTATTTCAAATTTTCCTTCATCAGGGTTACCAACCCATCCAGTTCGTCTTGCGATTCGGGTTTGAGCAGGGAAGAGTTGGTAATGAAGTGCACGTTGTTGAAATCAATGTAGTCGCCCCGGCTTGCTTTTTCTAACGTAAGCGTAACCACATTTTCGTTGTCTTTTCCTTTTTCAAATGAGTTGTCGTTGTAAGGAAAGGAAATGCTGCTCTGCTTATAACCCGGCACTTGGGCGGTTACTGTGTATTCTCCTCTGGTATTTTTTGGTGTTTCCAGGTAAGTTACATCGCCCAATTTAACCAACTGAAACTGGGTGGCATTCTTAGCCTCTTGTACATGCACGGTGCCGGTCAACTCTTTTCCTTCTTTACTCATGGCTTTGAAGTAAAACGGTTTGCCCAAAGGCTTTTTAACTTCTACCGGTTTGGGTAGCTCTTTTTTTACGAGTGCCGAAGAATCCACTTTTGGAGTTTCAATCACCGGTTCTTTAATGGGTTCTTGAACAGGCGGAACTTCAATCACCGGTTGGCCAGGTTGCTCTTTGGGCATTTCTTTGATTGCTTCCTGCGCGGGTTCACCGGTTTCTAGTTTTCCTATAAAGACCCAGGCATCTTTGTAGATGGTTTCAACTTTAGTTTTGATTAAGAGATTGAACGCATCTTTTTTTATGTCGGTATCCAAAATGTACACGTAATAAAGAGACCGCGAAGCCCGCAGGGCATAATGTGCTTCAAAGCTATTTTTGGCTGCAGAGGCAGTAAAACGAGAGGCATTGTCCTTTGAACGAAACGCCCCGACCACTACATAATACCTTTTTTCTTGCGCAATTGACTGTAGGCTGGCGAAAATCAGTACAACCGATACCAAAGAAAATTTTAATGGGGTCATTATCAGGTGCGTTTTCTATTTCAATATTAAAGATAATTTTTTGAATTGTGAGAATTAGTCTTTGGCTCTCCCAGCCTGATTTTCAGGCCTCAAAATCACCTTTCGCAAAGTGCGATTTTGTTTTTTTGTTATGGCAAAGCTCCCTTCCTGTGCTTGAACTTTGCGTACGGGGATAATAACTTGAGCGGAGGCTCTCTAGCCCGCTAATTTAGATGGCAAAAAACAAAGCATAAAAAATCCATCGTTAGCAGTAACAACTCTTTTGTATTTTCGTCTGGCTATTGAAACGATGAACCTCGAAGACTTTGAGAACCGGGTGTTGCCCACCAAAAACAAGCTTTACCGCTTTGCCTTTCGCCTGCTGGGCAGCAGCGAAGAGGCCAAAGACGTGGTGCAGGAAGCGATGATCAAAGTGTGGAACGGGCGCGACTTGGGCGAAGTGCAAAACATGGAAGCTTGGTGCATGCGCATCACCAAAAATATTTCGCTCGATAAGTTGCGCAGCCGCCAACGAAAAATGACGCATTCCATTGACACCAATTTTGAAGTTCGTCACGAAGGATTAACGCCCCATGAAAATACAGAAATGCATGAAAACATGAAACGGATTAACCAACTGATGACCCAGCTGCCCGACAAACAACGACAGGTGATGCACCTGCGCGACATTGAAGGGCACAGCTACAACGAAATTTGCGAGATGCTTGAACTGGACATGAACCAGGTAAAAGTAAATTTATTCAGGGCAAGAAATGCCGTGCGCGAAAAACTGATTAAACTCAATGCCTATGGACTCTAAGCGAATCGAACAACTCCTGGAAAAATATTGGGATGCACAAACCTCGCTGGAGGAAGAAGAAGAACTGCACCAGTATTTTAAAAATAACCCTGTGCCCGAGGTATGGAAAGAAACTGCCGAACTGTTCAGGTATTTTGATCACGAAAAAAACAAAATGATTACTGATTTAAATTTTGATCAGGCTGTAACAAAGCAACTTAGCCAGCGTCAAGAAAAAAAAGTAATCGAAATGAAAAGTTGGCTTCAGATAGCACGTGTGGCAGCCGGTGTGCTGGTGGTGGTGGCGGCCGTGTACTTGATTGGGCTGGAAGTGAGAAACTCCTCAACTAAAGAAATTGCCGATACGGAGACTGACCCGCAACTTGCCTTTGAAGAAACCAAAAAAGCCTTGCTCATGATCTCACGAAGTTTTAACAAGGCACAACAGGAAGCAAGCAAGATCAACCTGCTGAATGAAGCCGAACAGAAAATTAAAAGCAAAACCAGCGAAACCGAAAAAGATAAAAAAGAGAATATTTAATAAATAAAAATTAAACGTATGAAAAAATTAATGATTGGAGCCGTGATGATGACATTGTCAATGGCAGTAAGCGCACAGGGCGATGCCATTTCAAAATTCTTTGCCAAGTACCAGGATGACGAGACCTTTACCAATGTGAAGGTGAGCCAAAAAATGTTCAGCCTGTTTACTAACATGAGTGTAGAGAAACAAGAAGATAAAGACATACTCGATGCCATCAGCAAAATTCAAGGCTTGCGCGTACTGGCCAAACACGAAACCCGCGACAGCCGCGCATTGTACAAAGAGGCCATGGCCGCTATTCCTGCTAAAGATTATGAAGAATTGCTGAGCGTACGCGACAAAGACAAAGACATGAAATTTTACATCAAAGAACTCAGTTCCGGAAAAATTGGTGAGTTGGTTATGGTGTCAGGTGGAAACAGCGAGTTTATGGTGCTGAGTCTGTTTGGCGAGATTGACTTAAAAAAAATCGGAAGCATCGGTAAAAAAATGAGTATCGATGGGTTGGATAAACTTGAAAAAATCAACGATAAGAAAAACTAAATTGTATGGGTGCAGACCGTAAGCTACAAGCTTACTGGATCTGCAACCCGGTATTAATAATTATGAAAAAACATTTGATAGCGGGAATATTACTGCTGCCACTTTTAGCGCTGGCCCAAACCAAGACCACCGAAGCGTTGGAAAAAAAATACAATGGCTTTAAGTTGTATTTTTACAAGAACACACTGCGAATGTTGAACCAAAAAGAAGACAAAAATTTTGATGAATTGATTAAAGACATTGAGAAGATGCGTTTTCTGATGATCAATAAAACAAAGGGCACATTCAATGACACCGAATACAAACAACTGCTAAAAAGCTATCGGTCAGAATCCTATGATGAAGTGATGACCAGTCGGTTTCAGGGAAGAGAGTTTGATGTGTATGTGCGCGAGTCGGGTGGGCGGGTGAAGGGCACAGTAATCGTAGCCAATGACTCTACCAATTTATTTGTATTGGATATTTTAGGACGGGTGGAGTTGAGTAAAGCCACTTCACTATTTCAGGCCATTGATGGCAACACGGACATTGGGGTTAAAATTAAAGACTTTATGGGCGGTAGTGATAGCCATAAAGAGAAAAAGAAAAATAGAAAAGGAATTGTCATCGATTAAACCAACCTGAAGTGGAAACAGTTCTCTCCACCGATAAACTGACCAAGTATTTTGGAAAGCTCTGCGCAGTTAACCGCCTTGATCTTGAAGTGAAACGCGGCCAGGTCTTTGGTATGCTCGGCCCCAATGGCAGCGGAAAAACTACCACGCTCGCCATGTTGATGGGGGTAACTAATCCAACTTCGGGCAACTTCACCTGGTTTGGTGAGCCGGCCACCCACCATACCCGCAAAAAAATAGGAGCTGTGCTGGAGCATCCTATTTTTTATCCCTACTTGAGCGGGCAAAAAAATTTAGAACTGAATGCGCTGATTAAGGGAGTTGATCCGGCTCGCATTGGTAGTGTACTTGAACTGGTTGAGTTGGCTCCACGCAAGGATGATAAATACAGAACGTACTCACTCGGAATGAAGCAACGTCTAGCCATTGCCTCAGCATTAGTGAGCGATCCTATTATTTTAATTTTAGATGAACCCACTAATGGTCTCGACCCTATGGGTATTGCCGAGATACGAGAAATCATTAAACGTATTGCGGCCGAAGGCAAAACCATTATCCTGGCGAGCCATTTGTTAGACGAAGTGCAGAAAGTGTGTACGCATTTTGCCGTATTGCGAAAAGGAAACCTGGTTCATTCCGGTCCGGTAGATGACGTAGGTAAAGGCGAGGAGACGGTGGAAGTAATTGCTTACCACGATGATCTCAGTCATATTTTACATGAGTTTCGCGGGTCGTTATCAGTCAAAAATGAAAATGGAAAGTTTACCGTACACCTACGCGAAAATTTTCACGCGATTGATTTGAATAAATTTTTATTTGAGAAAGGAATCATAGCGTCACACCTGGTTACCCAAAAGAAAAGTTTGGAAAAGCAGTTTTTGGAAATTTTACAAGAGTCACAAGACGTAAGCCACAAGATGTAAGATTAAAAGCCAGCCCCCGTTTATGCTTCACCTATTAAAAATCGATCTCAAAAAAATGACCAGCTACCGCACCTTTTGGGTAGTGTGCGGATTGTATTTTGTTACATTGGCATTTACCACGGCCAGTGGTATGGAATTTTTGAAGTGGCTGGCCGGTTTTATTCAGGGCTTTGGCCAATCCATTAATATCAATCGAATTCCTCTTTACCATTTTCCTGACGTGTGGCAGAATCTGGTTTACATCAGTGGTCTTTTTAAAGTTGTGTTGGCCATTATGGTGGTCATCTCCATTACCAATGAATTTACTTACCGCACCATCCGGCAAAACATTATTGACGGCATGAGCCGCTCGGAATTTTTACTTTCCAAAATTCTTACCAATGTGTTATTAAGTGGGGTGAGTGTGGTCATGGTTTTTTTGATTGGGTTAGTAACGGGCTTGATTTATTCGCCTGAGGTTAGGTTGGTCGAAGTAGTTACTGATTTGGAATTTTTCCCCGCTTATTTTCTGGAAGTGTTTGCTTTTCTTTCGTATGCGCTCATGCTCGGTGTTTTAGTTCAGCGCTCTGGACTTACCATTATTTTGTTGTTGCTCTCCAACATGATTGAGGCTATTGTTAAAGTGAATGTTCCGGAAGCAGCCGGCTGGCTGAAGGATGTATTTCCGATGCAGTCCATTTCTAATTTGGTGGCACTGCCTTTTGCGCGCTATGCGTTTCAAGAAATTCAGGATTACGTTTCTCTCACTGCGCTGGCGATTGCAGCAATATGGGCTTTTCTTTTTAATTATTTTGCCTACCTGAAACTGAAGAAGTCAGATATCTGATTGCATCAAGGACTTTGCCTTAGGTTCGTGGGTACGTTTTCTAAAGCAACAGACGATGTTTACAAACTCGATTAGGTACAAATGAAGGAGTTAAAATCAGCCATTGATCATGCACAGATTGAAAAGGTGTGTAAAGGGTTTTGTAAAACCACAAAGTTGCTCCGACAGAATTAAAGGAAGGTAACCTGAGGTTTTCTTCCGACATTAATACTTTAAAAATGGGCGCCCGACATAAAATGATTCGGGTTTCATTTTCAAGTCATTTCAAAAAGACACTAAGAAAAAAATAAGAACAACCCCTTAGTTGAAGTGTCATTTTGCCGGGAAATATAGAGTATTCACTTCTAATCCATTTCATCCCTCTTTACCTACACATAAAGTTACCGGGTGAATTAAATCATTTACATTTGGGTTGCGATTTGCAGACTATGTTTTGTTTGCAAAGTACGACTAAGGTTATTTTTTGAAAGTGATGAGTACCCATGATGAAGTTTACTAAAAATTTGTTATTCATAATTCCGTTTCGCTTTGGGCTGATCGGTGGGCTAATCGGCTCGCTCGCTATTATGGTACTGTTTTATCTGGGGCGGCATCCGTTTCTAATTCCCGTTATTTTTGATTTTCGCATTGTCATTTATGCCATGTTTATTTTTATAACGCTCAAAGTACTGCGCGATAATTACCTGAATGGCTCGTTGCTTTTTTGGCAAGGCATGACCGGCAGCTACGTTTTTTTGGTAACCGCTGCCTTAACCGGAGCGCTCAGCACTTTTTGCCTGGCAATTGCGCAAAATGGATTTCTGACCGGGTACATCGGGGCGAAGCAGCAACAAATGACTGATTTTAAAAAAGAATTCATAGATGAATTGGGTGCAGCCATGTATCAGCAACAGTTAAGTAAGTTGGCCGATACTACTGCCTTTGATTTGGCCATTGATTATTTTTTGAAAAGTTTAGTTATCGGCCTATTTTTGACCATCATTATTTCCGTCATCCTCAGAAAACAAAAACAAACCCAATAATTTTATGGAAGAAACCACTCAAACACCAGAAATCACTACACGCTCAGCTGGTATTCGCTACGGCATTGTATTAGCTATTGTATCATTTGCCTATTTTATTGTATTAACCATTTCAGGAGTTGCCGCAGGGCAAGGCATTTGGAGCTGGGTAGGATACCTGATCACCGCGGGTCTGATTTTCTTAGCCCAGAAATATTTCAAAGACAACGGTAACGGCTTTATGACGTATGGCCAGGGGATAGGTATTGCTTTTTGGGAGGGGCTTGTTTCCATTGCCATATACATGCCCTTATTTTACATCTATATCAAATTTATCGACAGCGGATTTATTGAAATGATTAAAGAGAAGCAAATAGATGGCATGCAACAAAAAGGAATGTCGGATGAGCAGATCGATCAGGCCATGAAAATAGCCGGAGCTTTTATGACACCCGAAGCGATGCTTGGTTTTGGAATTGTATTTGGCATTATCGGAACAATCATTATTGGGTTAATCGTAACCATCTTTACCCAAAAGAAAAACTCCGATCCGTTTGCTTAATTTTTAGCTTTGGATATCTCATTCATCATTCCCGCTAAAGACGAAGAAGAGTCAATCGTTGAGCTGTCGCAGTGGATCAGTCGCGTGATGCTGGCGCACAATTTTTCATACGAGATTATTTTTGTTGATGATGGCAGTAGCGATGGCACGTGGCAGCAGATCAAAAAAGCAAACGGAGCAAACTCATTGGTGAAAGGTCTGAAGTTTAACCGCAATTTTGGAAAGGCGGCTGCACTAAACGTGGGCTTTAAATCAGCGCAGGGCGATGTAGTAATTACCATGGATGCCGATTTGCAAGACAGCCCCGATGAGGTACCTGAACTTTACCGGATGATCCGCGAACAGAAATTTGATCTGGTTAGCGGCTGGAAAAAAAAACGCCACGATCCCATTTCTAAACGATGGCCTTCCAAGTTTTTTAATGGAGTAGTTAGCCGGATGTCGGGCATAAAATTGCACGACTTTAATTGCGGCCTGAAAGCGTATAATGCAAGCGTAGTAAAAAATATTTCCATTTATGGCGACATGCACCGCTACATTCCGGTAATTGCCAAGTGGGCTGGGTTTACTAAAATAACTGAGAAAGTGGTAGAGCACCGCGAACGTAAATTTGGTCACAGCAAATACGGATGGACCCGGTTGGTAAGCGGATTCCTTGATTTACTTACGCTGATGGTTATCGGAAAATTTTCGCGTAAGCCCATGCACTTGTTTGGTACGATGGGTATTATTTCATTTTTGGCAGGATTTATTTTTACCATTAAAATTTTGTGGGATAAAGTAGATGCTGCCTGGATTACCAAAGTTCCGCTGAAGCGCGATGTAACCGAGCAGCCTATTTTTTATCTGGCACTGGTGGCTGTGGTTATTGGCGTACAGCTTTTTTTGGCAGGTTTTTTGGCCGAATTGCTGGCCAGGCAAACGGCATCGAAAAAAGATTACCTGGTGATTGAAAAAGTGTAGGTGAGAATGAAGGCCTAAAGTTATTTAATTACAAGACTCCGGCCTTGAAACTTTTTTTCAATTATTTTTGTCTCCCTTTTCATACTTTGTTTTTTGAGAATGATATGTAGAAAACTGGGGCTGACCGGTTTTGACAGGATGTGTGGGGGTGTATGCCAGCATGCAGGCTCATGGGATGAGAGCCTTAAAAGATAGTCCTACAATTTACGTGGCGAAAATACTTACGCCATGGCCGCTTAATCTAAACTGAGTTTAGGTTTGCTTATCCGCTGATAAGATCGGTGGAGGCCATCATCGCCCACACGTCTGTTCTGCGCGTGTGGATTAGCGGTGTCGTCAGCATGAACTGGGCAAGGCTGTGTTGTGCAGCGGTGTCAAGATAACAACAACTACGATTAAACTCAGGATGCTCATGACCTTGTTTAGTCCGACAATGAATATGAGCTAAGCATGTAGAACGTACACATTCATCTTCTCTGGACCAGGGTTCGATTCCCTGCAGCTCCACTTCTTCGAATGCCAAAATCATTTGGCGTTATTAATAAAGCCGGCTCCCAAAAGGTTCCGGCTTTTTTAATATCTTCGTTTGAGACGATCGAATCAATCAACCCATCATTGCAATGAATCAGATGATTACAAAAACGATATACGTAGCAGCCATTGTTGCAGGTTACATTTCCGCTTTTGCTCAGATTCCGACTAATAAATTTGAACCGGTCAGTTTTTCACAGGTAACCATTAGCGATGAGTTTTGGAAGCCGGCTATGCAAAAAGTAGCCACCACTACATTACAAGCCTGTATTTTTCAAACAGAAGTAAAAACTCCCAGGATCAAAAATTTTGAAAAAGTAGCCCGCAATCAGGGTGAGCAACACGAAGGTATTTTTTATGACGACTCCGATGTGTACAAAGCCTTGGAAGCCATTGCGTATTCCTTAAAAAATTATCCGGATGCTGCGCTTAAAAAAAAAGCCGATGAGTGGATTGATAAAATTGCAGCCGCCCAATTACCCGATGGATACATCAATACGTGGTACACCTTGAAAGGACTGGATCAACGTTGGACAGATATGAGCATGCACGAAGACTATAATGGCGGCCATTTGATTGAAGCAGCCGTAGCCTATTACCATGCTACCGGAAAAAGAAAACTGCTCGATGTGGCCATCAAGTTTGCCGATCATTTTAACGACAACTTTGGCCCCGGTAAAAAACATTGGGTAACCGGACATCAGGAATTAGAACTTGCCCTGGTGAAACTGTATAAAACCACCCAAAACAAAAAATACCTGGACCTCGCTCATTGGCTACTGGAGGAACGTGGACACAAACTAGCCAAAGGTTACACGTGGACAGACTGGAAAGATACGGCCTATGCACAAGACGTTGTGCCGGTTCGCCTGCAAAAAGAAATTACCGGTCATGCTGTGCGAGCCATGTACCTCTATACCGGTGCGGCTGATGTAGCCGCCCTTACGGGAGACGAAGGGTACATGACCGCCATGAATAATGTGTGGGAAGATGTAGTCTATCGTAATATGTACATCACAGGTGGTATTGGTTCTTCGGGCAACAACGAAGGCTTTAGTACTGATTACGATTTGCCTAACGAGCAGGCTTATTGCGAAACATGTGCTTCGGTAGGCATGGTATTTTGGAACCAACGCATGAATGTACTCACAGGCGACAGCAAGTTTATGGACGTGCTCGAACGAAGCTTGTACAATGCCGCCCGCGATGGACTGTCATTAAGCGGTGATCATTTTTTTTACGGCAATCCGTTGGCATCGAGTGGAAAACATCTCAGGCGCGAATGGTACGGCACCGCCTGCTGCCCCGCCAATATTTCACGACTGGTGGCTTCATTGGGTGACTATGTATATGGTGTGAATAACACGGGCATTTGGATTAACCTGTTCATTGGGAGTAATACTACGTTGAATGTAGGAAAACACGAAGTGCCCCTGAGCCTGGAAACCAACTACCCGTGGGAGGGAAAAGTAAAAATGACCGTTCGACCAAAGTCAAAAACTAAATTTGTTATACACGTGCGCATTCCAGGCTGGGCACAAGGTCAAGCTGTGCCCGGAAATTTGTACGAGTTTGAAGATAAGACACGGCCACTCGTTACCATCACGGTCAATAATAAGCCCATCGCCTATACAATGGAGAAAGGATATGCTCTGATTGACCGGGAGTGGGTCAGTGGCGATGAAGTGGTGCTGACCTTGCCCATGCAGGTAAAACGCGTAAAGGCACGGCCTGAATTGAAACAAGACGAAGACCGGGTGGCACTGCAGCGCGGCCCGCTTGTATATTGTATAGAAGGAGCTGATAACAACGGCAAAGCCTGGAACATAATCCTTCCTGAAAATACACCATTTACCACATCATTTAAAAAAGACTTGCTCGAAGGAGTAGAAACCATTCAATTTCAGGCACCAACAATTCAAATAGGAAATGATGACCAATCAGTTACTACGGTAATTAAAACAGTTACAGCCATTCCATATTATTCCTGGTGCAACCGCGGACAAAATCAGATGCAAGTATGGATTCCAAATAAGATCAAAGACATTAAAGTCAACTATTGATGAAAATTACTTTTACCCTGATCATCCTGCTGGCTTTTGCAGGAAACTCCTTGGCTCAAGGGTACCTCATACAAAAGAATGACTCACGCATCGCGGTAAAACCTGCCGTGCCGATCAAAGCCTATAGTTTCGATTTAAAAAACGTGAAATTTCTGGATGGAAGCCCATTTAAAAATGCGATGGACAAAGATGCCGCATATCTTCTAAGCATTGACCCCAAAAGACTTCTTCATCGTTTTTATCTCAATGCCGGGCTACCCACGCAAGGCGATGTGTACGGAGGATGGGAGAGTGACGGGCTAAGCGGCCATACCCTCGGTCATTACCTTTCGGCTTGTGCAATGATGTATGCATCCACCGCCAATGACCAATTTAAAAGCCGTGTAAATGTAATTATTAATGAACTCGAAAAGTGCCAGACCGCCCGCCAAACAGGATACGTGGGAGCTATACCGAATGAAGATTCCATCTTTTGGAAAGTACAGCACGGCATCATTAAGACAGGAGGGTTTGATTTAAACGGTGGCTGGTCGCCCTGGTACACCGTGCATAAAGTGATGGCCGGCTTGACCGATGCATACATTTTTGCTGATAATAAAAAAGCGCTCGCCATCGCAAAAAAGATGGCCGACTGGACGGAGAGTATTTTGAAAAATTTGAATGAAGAGCAACTTGAAAAAATGCTCAAGTGTGAATACGGAGGCATGGCCGATGTGCTCACTCACCTTTACGAAATCACGGGAAATAAAAAATACCTCAACCTCTCGTATCAATTTCACGATCATTTTGTTTTAGGCGAACTGGCAAAAAAAATTGACCCCCTTCCCGGCAAACACTCCAATACCAACGTGCCTAAAGCTGTGGGCTGTGCCAGGCGTTATGAGTTGACCGGAAATGAAACCGACCGGACCATTAGCACATTCTTTTGGGAGACAGTAGTAACCCATCACACCTATGTGATTGGTGGCAACAGCAACTACGAATATTGCGGCCCGGAAAATAAACTCAACGACCGGCTCAGTGATGCCACTTGCGAAACGTGCAATTCGTATAACATGCTCAAACTCACCCGCCATTTGTTTGCAGTTGCCCCATCGTCAAAACTGACCGATTATTATGAACGGGCATTGTACAATCATATCCTGGCTTCACAAAATCCACAAACCGGTATGATGTGTTACTTCGTGCCCCTGCGCATGGGCGCGAAAAAAGAATTCAGCGATCCGTTCAATACGTTCACCTGCTGCGTGGGAAGTGGCATGGAAAACCACTCAAAGTACACCGAAGAAATTTATTCCGAAGGAAGTGATGGAAGTTTGTATGTGAATTTGTTCATTCCGTCAGAAGTAAACTGGAAACAGAAAAAAACAACAGTAACGATGAATACCTCCTTTCCTGAAAACGGCAAGGTGTCACTCACAGTCCAATCGAAGAATAAACAAGCATTTGCATTGCGAATACGAAAACCATTTTGGGTAAAAAATGAAATTAATTTTTTCGTAAACGAAAAACCGGTGCAAGTTAAAATTGACACCAGCGGATATTTTGAAATCAATCAGGTGTGGAGCAACGAAATTGTAACGTTTACTTTACCGATGGCTCTTCGCTCAGAGAGTATGCCCGATAATCCCAAACGCATAGCCTTGCTTTACGGCCCCGTAGTATTAGCCGGACAACTCGGAAAAGAAATGCCAGACCCGGTTTATGGAACAACCGTACTGTTGACTGACAACCATACTCTTTCTGATTGGACAAAGAAACCAGGCTCAGAATTGATGTTTGAAACAAACGGAGTAGCCAGGCCGGCCGATGTAAAACTCATCCCATTTTATAATACGTTTGATCAGTACTATAATGTGTACTGGGATTTTTTTACACCAACAGACTGGGCCAATCGTCAGCAAGAATACGAAGCCGAGAAAAAGAGACAAAATGAAATAGAAAAACGTACGATTGATATTTGCCGCATTGGCGAAATGCAGCCCGAACGTGATCACAATCTGAAGGCAAGCGAAAAATCATATGTGAGCGATGCATTTGGAAGAATGGGCAGAGAAGCCCGTGCCGGAAATTACTTTTCATTTGAAATGAAAGTTGATTCCACTGTTTCCAATAATTTATTGTGCACCTACATTGGTGATGATACCAACCGCGCATTTGACTTTTTGATTGATGACCGGCACATTGCCACACAAGAACTGAAAGGAGGGATTACCGGAAAATTTTTTGATGTAGAGTACCCCATTCCGGTTGAGTACACAAAAGGAAAAACGAAAGTAACCGTGCGTGTTAATGCGCACACCACCCAAACAGCCGGACGGATTTTTGGGTGCCGAATGGTAAAGCGATAAAAGGGGTGAGGTAAATTAACCGAGTGGTTGCCTTACTCTTCTTCAAACCCGGATACTCCGCCCGATACGATAAACTTCATTGCCACCGTGCCGGGCACATCAAGCGGCTTCACATTTTCTTTGGGCACTACATAATGGTCGCCCGCTACAGCATACGACTGTGGAAAGTAAACCACTACCATGTCGTTCAGGCCTAACTCAGAAAGATCAGGCTGTGTAATGAAGCCGATGCGGTGCAACCCGTTTTCTTTATTGATGGTAACCAATACCGGTCGATCAAATTTTTTCTTATCACCCACAAAAGCAGCCAGCAAATCTTTGATGGAAGAATAAATCAATTTTACCAAGGGAATGCGGCTGACCAAGTTATCAAACCATTCGCCCATTCTGCGAAAAGCAAAAATAGAAGAGAAATACCCAAAGATGGTGATGGCAGTTAAGATGATGATAAACCCCAACCCCGGATAAGGCAGGTCAATGCGGCTGTCTAGCCAAATAAAAGAAGTGTAAATAAAATAGGCTGTGGCAATCAACGGAACGATGAATATTGTGCCGCTGAAAAAATAACGGATGACCCGCTTTAGAAAATTTTTCATCTGGCAAAGTTAGGATAGAATTAGCGAATAACGACAGACACTATTTTATTCTTTCGCTAACCCAAGCGATCAATTCGGCTGCAGAATCAAACCAGGTAATTTCTTTATCGCGCAAAAACCACGTGAGTTGGCGCTTGGCATACCTGCGCGAATTTCTTTTTAGCAAACGAATAGTCTCGGAGTAATCGTGCAGCCCATCGAGATGATCAAAAATTTCACTGTACCCCACGGTTTGCAGTGCATTCGTATTCTTAAATGGATAAAGTTGACGGGCTTCTTCAAACAAGCCGGAGGTGATCATGGCATCCATTCTTGAATCAATCCGTTCATACAATCTTTCGCGAGCAATATTCAAACCAACTTTGACGATACTAAACGGATGCGCTGATTTTTTTTTTACCCGAAGTTCTTTCATAGGTCTGCCGGTTGTTTGCAGCAACTCAAGAGCCCGCATCAGCCGTTGCGGATTTTTCTGATCAACGGATAAAAAGAAATCAGGATCAGTTTTTTTTACTTCTTCTTGCAGCCATTCAATTCCATTTGTCTCATAAGCAAGTTGAATTTTTTTACGTATGCCGTTATTAATTCTGGGTAAGTCATCAAATCCTTCCAGCACCGCTTGGATATATAATCCTGACCCGCCAACCATTACCGCAGTGTCATATTTTTTAAACAGTTTGTGAATCAAGTCTAATGCTTCGCGGCCAAACTGGCCGGCATCATACGTATCGTGAATGGATTTACTGTTGATGAAATGATGAGTGGCCCGGCTCAATTCTTGGGCAGAAGGTTTGGCTGTGCCCACATTCAACTCCCTAAAAAATTGTCGCGAATCAGCTGAAATAATTTCGGTATGAAATTTTTCAGCAATAGAAACGGCAACAGCGGTTTTTCCTACGGCCGTTGGCCCCACAATAACTAAAAGTCTTTTCACGAAGCAAAAATACAGGCATTGTACGATAGTCCATAGTTACTAAATTTTGAATTTCGAATTTTGAATCGGGCGTTAGCGTCTGTAACTTGCAATCCAAACCACTGTTATGATTAAATATACTGCGCCTTTTTTAACAAAACTGGAAGACCTCATTGCCGAATCAGATTATATTCTCCGCTACGAAAAGGGAAATTTCAAAGCGGGCTATTGCATTTTAAAAGATCAAAAAATAGTCATTGTGAATAAATTTTTTACCCTGGAAGGGAAAATCAATGCACTGCTCGAAATTTTACGCACCGTACCTTTAGATACAACCAGGTTTTCAGAGAAGAACATAAAGTTGTATGCGGAACTGACCAAAGCCGAAGTAAGCATTTAAAAAAAAATTGAAAATCACTTTTCTTGGAACCGGCACTTCACAGGGCGTGCCCGTGATCGGGTGCACATGCGAAGTGTGCCGTTCGTTGGATTACCGCGACAAACGCCTGCGTGTTTCAGTTCACCTGGAAATAGATGGTCTGAGTTTGGTGATTGATACGGGTCCCGATTTCAGACAACAAATGCTGCGCGAGCACATTTCTACATTAGACGCGGTGATACTCACCCACTCGCACAAAGACCACATTGCCGGTCTTGACGATGTGCGAGCTTTCAACTATTTACAAAAAAAAGAGATGCCGGTTTATGGCTCGCACGCTACACTTGAGCAAGTGAAGAATGAATTTCATTATGCGTTTACTGATGAAAAATACCCGGGTACTCCGCTCATCACTTTGCACGAAATTGATGAACGTATTTTTTTGATTCAAAAAACAGAAATCATCCCGTTGCCGGTCATGCATTTACACATGCCGGTCATGGGCTTTCGCGTGGGCGACTTCAGTTACATCACTGATGCCAATTATATTCCGGAAAAAACGCTAGCCAAACTGAAAGGAACCAGGCTACTGGTTTTAAACGCTCTTCAAAAGGAACCTCATCTTTCTCATTTCACACTCGATCAGGCCATCCTCCAGGCCAAGTGCATCGGTGCAACACAAACCTATTTTACTCACATGAGTCATAAGATGGGGATGCACCACTTCGTAGGCCGCGAGCTACCCGAAGGAATTGCTTTGGCTTACGATGGCCTGACCATAAATTTGTAAGGTGCACAACAATTATTATTTTTTAAGGCAATTGAGTGTTGCGCTCGAAAAAAAAATAATCGGGTTTACTGTTGTCTCCTGTTTCAGCCAATCAAAAGATGAGTTGGTCATTGAACTGAATAACTCACGCGAATCGTTTTTTATTAAAGCAAACCTGGCTTCCGGGTTTTCTTGCCTTTCGTTTTCAGAAAAATTTAGCCGAGCCAAAAAGAACAGCGTTGATCTATTTACTGAAATCATCCTGAAAAAAATTATCAGGGTAAGACAATTTCAAAATGAGCGTGCCTTTGCCCTGGAACTGGAAAATAATTTTTCACTGGTCTTTAAAATGTATGGAAGTCTATCAAATGTTTTATTAGTAAACGAGTACACCGTCATTCAAATTTTTAAAAATGATTTTCTTTCTGATTTTGAAACGGATGTGCACAGCCTGGATCGGTCTGTAGACTTTAGCCTGGAAAATTTTTTGAAGAATAAAGAATACCCGGAAAAAATTTATTTTACGTTTGGAAAAATAGTGTGGAGTTATTTATATGAAAAGCAGTTTCATCTGCTTGACATTGAGCCAAAATGGCAACTGATTCAACAAACCATTTCTTTGCTTGAAAACCCAATGCACTACCTGATTGAAGAGAATGGTGGTGTTACGTTTAGTTTGTTGCCTTTGCAGAATAGCCTGAAGATAAGCAGCAACCCCATTGCAGCCATTAATGAATTTTCACAACGGCTAATGTATGCGCGTTTGTTTTATTCGGAAAAAAATGATCTGCTTCACGCATTGCAACTTAAACTGAAAAATGCTGAAAACTACCTGGTTAAATCACGCAAAAAAGAAGAAGAACTTTCTCGTGGTAGCCATTACCAACGTTGGGCCGATTTGATTATGGCCAATCTTCACTCGATAAAACACGGTACAGAAAAGATATCACTAATCGATTTTTATGATGGCTCACCGGTAGAGATTAAACTCAAGCGTGAATTAAATCCTCAGCAAAATGCCGGAGTATTTTATCGTAAAGCCAAGAACTGGCAAATAGAAATCAACAAAGTCAATGAGTCTATTCTCAAAAAGGAAGAGGAACTCCGTAAGTTAAAAGTAGTGAAGTCTGCAATCAGCCAATGTGCGGATTATAAATTACTGAAAGAAAAAATTGCTGAGTTTAGATTGGAAAAAAGACAGACCGAAAAAACTAATTCATTACCGTACCGTGAGTATGAATGGAAAGGATATAAAATTTGGGTAGGTAAAAATGCTCAGGCTAACGACTTACTTACGTTGAAGCATTCATACAAAGAAGATCTGTGGCTTCATGTGAAAGATGTGGCAGGTTCACACGTGTTGATTAAATACCAGCCCGGAAAAAAGTTTCCCAAAGATGTAATTGAGTATGCCGCAAGTATAGCAGCGCATTATTCCAAACGAAAGAATGAAACTCTTTGTCCGGTAGTCGTAACTCCGAAAAAATTTGTACGAAAACGAAAGGGTGATCCGGCCGGAACGGTAGTAGTTGAAAGGGAAGAGGTGATTTTAGTTGAACCAAAGCCGGAGGCTAGAGGTTAGAAAATGGAAGAGTGTTTTTTGCCCTCAACCCTCCAACGTCTACTTCACCACATTCACTTTGATCGTATTTGTTCTGCCGCGTTCTGAAATGGGCATGCTGGCCAGCACGATAAAAATATCGCCTGACTTAACATGTCCATCGCGCTTTAAAATCTCTTCCACATCAGCAATGGTTTCATCGGTGCTGGCGGCTTTGTCGTAATGATAGGCGCGGGTGGCCCACACCAGGCTCATGGTATTAATGATTTCTTTTTTGCTGGTAAACGCAAAAATATTGGCATTAGGCCGGTGCGAAGAAGCTTTGTAAGCACTGTACCCTACGAGGGTCATGCCTACGATGGCCTTGGCTTTTACATCTTTGGCCAGCTTGCAAGCAGTTAGTATCAAACTATCGTTAAAGAAATTGACCGACTTGTGGTCAGGGTCATGGAAGTTGTAATAGATATTTCCTTGCTTCTCTACTGACCCAATGGTGCGCACCATACTGCGAATTACCTCGATCGGATATTTTCCTGAAGCCGTTTCAGCCGAGAGCATCAGTGCATCGGCACCGTCCATTACGGCATTGGCTACGTCATTGGTTTCGGCACGTGTGGGGCGAGGACTTTCGATCATGCTCTCCATCATTTGCGTAGCCACGATTACGGGTTTAGCAGCTTGATTACATTTTTCCACCAGCATTTTTTGAATCATGGGTACTTCCTCCATCCAGCACTCTACACCCAAGTCGCCACGGGCTACCATCACCGCATCGGTAGTAGCTATAATCGCATCAATATTTTCCAGAGCTTCGGGTTTTTCTATTTTCGCGATGATGCGTGTATCGGCTTTATGCTGATTGATAATTTCGCGCAGTATTTCGAGGTCTTTGGCTTTTCGTACAAATGAAAGAGCTACCCAATTCACTTTATGCTTTAATCCAAACTCCAGGTCTTCTTTGTCTTTTTCAGTAAGAGAGGGGGCAGAAACTTTAGAAAAAGGCAGGTTGATTCCTTTGCGGGGTTTCAGCGGACCGCCATACACCACCGAGCACACCACATCGATATCCCGTACTTCTTTTACTTTCAATTCAATCTTGCCATCATCAATCAAAATCATGTCGCCATTTTTTACATCCCGGGGCAAGCCCTCATAAGATGTGCTCACAATTTCGTTGTTGCCGGTCAGTTGACGGGTAGTGATGATTAATTCTTGGCCGGGAATTAATTCCACCCCCGGCTGCACATCATTCACCCGTATTTTTGGGCCTTGCAGATCTTGCAACAATGCCACGCTGGTGCCCATTTCTTTATTTAACTCATTGACGAAGCCGATTACTTTGAGATGGTCATCGTGTGTGCCGTGCGAAAAATTCAATCGGAAAACATCTACGCCTTCTTTAATCAGGGCGCGCAACATTTCTTTGTTATTAGAAGCCGGGCCCACGGTGGCTACAATTTTTGTTTTGTTATAAGAGATACGTTCCATCCGATGGTTTGAGTTGGGGTTAAAAAATAAAATGTTCTTTTGATTTTAAAGCCGCCAAAGGTATGAAAGCCACCAATTCAACGGAAGGAATATTGCGCAAGAGTTGCTGCAAACGATTGCTGTCTTCGTATGCGTCTCCCTGGGTGTACAAGATAAAATCAAAGTGAGCATGTTCGGGCACAAGCAACTCGCGCGATTCACTCTCTTCGTTGGGTTTATTTTTAAAAAGCCTCAGGCTGTTCACCTCATTGCTAACAGCATAGTACAGGTGATGGCCTGTTATGTTTTTTTTATTGGTAATTTCAAAATCGGGCATTTTGGCCAAATTTTTAGCTGTTATGCGGTTGATTTCCCAGGCCAGCTTGTACGCTTTTAGCGATGAGATGATCCCGTAAAGCCCGAAGTTGAACGTATAGTCAATATCAAGTCGTTTTTTTTTCGGCATTTTTATGGCATAATAAAGTGAGGAATTTTTATGGGTATATTTTCTCCAATTTTCACATTTGTCAATGTAAAAGCAATAAGTTTGACATTCTCCCCGCAAAACGCTTTATTTGCATCGTTTTTTTTGAATCTCTAAACCTTACTATCATGTCTGAAATTGCACAAAAAGTAAAGCAAATCATCATCGACAAACTGGGCGTTGAAGAATCGGAAGTAACCCCTGAGGCAAGCTTCACCAACGATTTAGGTGCCGACAGCCTGGACACTGTTGAACTCATTATGGAATTTGAAAAGGAATTCAATATTTCCATTCCTGACGATCAGGCCGAAAACATCGCTACCGTAGGTCAGGCGATTTCGTATTTGGAAGAAAACGTAAAGAAATAAGTTGAACCGCAACGGCACCACATGGCTTTCAAACGGGTAGTAATTACTGGCGCAGGCGCACTCACTGCTATTGGCAACACACTCCACGAATACTGGGATGGATTGAAAAGCGGAAAGAGTGGGGCTGCTCCAATTACGAAGTTTGATACCACCAAGTTCAAGACCAAGTTTGCCTGTGAAGTAAAGGGTTTTAACCCAGAAAATTTCATCGACCGCAAAGAAGCGCGAAAGATGGATCCCTTCACGCAGTATGCCATGGTTGTGGTTGACGAAGCGATAAAAAATGCCAACCTTCCGCTGGCCGAGATAAATCCTGATCGCGTTGGAGTGATTTGGGGTTCGGGCATCGGAGGGTTGCTCACTTTTCAGGAAGAAGTGAGGGCTTTTGCAGCGGGCGATGGAACACCCCGCTTCAATCCTTTCTTTATACCCAAAATGATCCCTGATTTAAGTGCAGGGCATATTTCTATTAAATACGGTTTCCGCGGGCCAAACTATGTTACCGTTTCGGCTTGCGCATCATCTACCAATGCTATTTATGATGCCTACACCTACCTGAAGTTAGGCAAGGCAGACATTATTGTTTCCGGAGGCTCAGAAGCAGCCGTTTGTATTGCCGGTGTGGGTGGATTTAATGCATTAAAGGCACTCTCTGAACGGAACGATTCTCCCGAAACAGCCTCCCGGCCTTATGACAAAGACCGTGATGGTTTTGTATTGGGCGAAGGGGCCGGGGCATTGATTTTGGAAGAGTATGAACATGCCAAAAAAAGAGGCGCAAAAATATTAGGCGAAATCATTGGCGGAGGTATGACGGCCGATGCTTACCACATTACGGCTCCACATCCCGAAGGTCATGGCATTATTAAAGTGATGGAACTGGCACTTGAAGAGGCGGGTATTAAACCCGAACAAGTGGATTATGTCAATACCCATGGTACCTCTACTCCGCTGGGTGATATAGGCGAGATCAAAGCCATTCAAAAAGTATTTGGCGAGCATGCTTATAAACTCAACATTTCATCTACCAAAAGTATGACGGGGCATTTGTTGGGCGCAGCCGGTGCAATAGAATCAATCGCTTGCCTGTTGGCAATCAATGAAGGAATTGTTCCTCCAACCATCAACCACTTTACAGACGATCCTGATCTGGATCCTAAACTCAACCTCACGTTTAACAAAGCTCAGCAGCGCAAAGTAAACATAGTGCTGAGCAATACCTTTGGCTTTGGCGGCCACAACTTTTCGATTATCATCAAAAAAGCCGAATAGGTTTGTGTGGAAGTTACTAAACCTGCCGAACACATTTACTGCTAAAGAAGATAAAAAACTAATTACGGCCATCAAAACTATTGCGGGTTTTGCGCCATCCAATATTTCCATTTACCGGTTAGCGACACTGCACAGCAGCAAATCAAGAGATGAAGACGGGTTTCGCGAATCAAATGAACGATTGGAATACTTAGGCGATGCCATTTTAGGCGCAGCCGTGGCTGATTATCTTTTTAAAAAATACCCGTTTCAGGATGAGGGGTTCCTTACCGAAATACGCGCGCGTATTGTTAACCGCGAATCGATGAATCACGTGGCCAGAAAAATCGGGATCGCTTCAATTGTTCAGTATGACCAACGGAACACGCACCTTCAAAAAGTAATTTTGGGCAATACTCTCGAGGCACTGGTGGGCGCTGTCTATCTCGATAAAGGCTACCCCACATGCAAAAAATTTGTGATCAACAAACTGATCCAGCCTCATTTTGATTTGGAAGAAGTGGTGAATTCAGATACCAACCATAAAAGCAAACTGCTTGAGTGGGCCCAACGCAACACCAAAGAAATTAAATTTGAAATTGCTGAAAATAAAAAAGATCGTGGGCGCGAGTTTTCTGCCCAGGTAATCTTGTCAGGCGAGCCGTATGCTACCGGCTACGGGCTAACCAAAAAGAAAGCTGAACAAAATGCCGCTGAGAAGACGTGCGCAATGCTGAATATTTAGTTCTTCAGTTGATAACAAGAATGAACGCAATTGAGCACCGGTGGTCTTGAGAGTAGTTTTCAGATTACCGCCATGACCATTTTCTCCAAAGAAGATGAAGCCAAAAGGGGGTAAAACCCGATCTCATTTTTCGTTTTTTAGTGGCTGAATACCCTGGCATAAACCGCGGGTCAGTTAGTCCATTCATGGTAAACAAAGATGTTTGCCGTAAAATATCGTTATGGGTAGTCATGTCAATTTCTTTAGTCAATTTAAAAACTCAATTACCAACAATCAATAACACAAAGTTGCCAGTAAAGTTTTTGAAATAGACAGTTGAAGTAAGAAATTGTGAAGGTATTGCTCGTGCAATCGATTGTCTGAAAAAATATTTTTCAGCTTTTCAATAAGTCGGTCCAGATAAGTCCAACCCTTGCCATAAGAATTTCTATGGCATGAGTTGATAAGAATGCTAACGGCCAATATCTATTTTTAATCCAACCGGGCAATGATCTGAGCCGTGGTACTCGTTGTAGATCAGCGCTTCATTAACGTGGGGCAAAAGTTTTTGACTGATCAAAAAATGATCAATGCGCCAACCGATATTTTTTTCGCGGCCGTTAAAAATAAAATTCCAGTATGTGTATTTTATTTCATCCGGATGAAAGTGGCGAAAGGTGTCAACAAATCCGGAGTTCAACAAATTTCCAAAACCATCGATTTCTTGTTGTGTGTAGCCCGCACTCTTGTTGTAGTTTTCTTTGGGTCGAGCCAGGTCAATGGGCTGATAGGCAACATTAAAATCGCCACAGGCAATGACAGGCTTTCTGCGCTGCAGCCAAACTAAGTATTCGCGGTAGGCAACATCCCATGTTTGGCGGTAGTTCAGTCGTTTTAGTTCTTCACCGGCATTGGGTGTGTAAGAAGTAACCAAAAAAAACTGAGGGTATTCGGCAGCGACCACCCGCCCTTCTTGGTCATGTTCGTCTAGGCCCAGGTCATATGATACATTGAGAGGTTCTTCTTTTGAGAAAATAGCCGTACCACTGTATCCTTTTCTCGCCTTGGAAGAATTGGCAAATACCTTGTATTCAGGAAATAATTTAGCGGCTTCAAACACATCTTCAACAGAGGCTTTGGTTTCCTGCAGGCAAAAAACATCGGGCTTCATGGCGCGAATGTTTTCTTCAAATCCTTTTTTTACAATGGCACGAATGCCGTTTACGTTCCAGGAGACGAGGTGCATGGTTCAATTGTTTCAAGTGGTAAATTATCAAAAGAATGCAGAATATAGAATTTAGAATGTAGAATTTGAACCACTACTTTTACACGTATGGATTTTAGGACAGAATTACACACAAGGCCGTCTGAAAACAAATTATTGATGTCTGACAAAGTTTTGACGATTGGTTCTTGTTTTGCTGATGAAATGGCCTTTCGGCTGGCTGAAAATAAAATACAAATTGGGAATTATTTTGGTACGGTCTTTAACCCGGTCTCCATTCACCGGCTTTTGATGTTCGGATTAAAAAAGGAAACTCCCTCCGCTAAAACTTATTCTGTGCATGATGGGGTTCATTTCAATTTTTATTTTCATTCGTCTTTTTCGTCAACAGATAAAAATGAACTTGCGAATAGAATTCAAAACACAATTGCTAAAGCAAATTCTTTTTTGAGAACCGCAAGCCGAATCATCATCACCTACGGAACTTCGTTTGTTTATAAACTAACAGACACGGGCGAGGCAGTGGCCAACTGCCATAAAATGCCATCAACCGACTTTAACAAATACCTGCTTACACAACCCGAAATTATCGAATCGTTTGAAGGTTTTTACGGCACGCTAAAATCAATCAACCCCGCCTGCAAAATTATTCTCACGGTAAGCCCTGTAAGGCATTTGAAAGATACGATTGAGTTGAATGCCGTGAGCAAATCTATTTTGAGAATAGCGTGTCATTCTATTTCAAATCAATTTTCAGATGTAGAATATTTTCCGGCTTACGAAATTTTGCTTGACGACCTGCGCGATTATCGTTTTTATAAAAAAGACTTAATTCACCCCACGGAAGAGGCGATAGATTACATCTGCGAAAAATTTATTGATTCTTATTTTGATAAATCCGCTAAAATATTTTTTACAGAATGGAGCCAGATAAAAAAAGACCTGAATCACAAACCGTTCAACATAAAATCTGAAAGTCATCAAAAGTTTTTACAATCGCTTTTATTGAAATTAGAAAAGCTTCAATCACAAGTTGATGTTTCAAAAGAAATTGAAAACTTAAAATCATCAGTTGTTATTCACCAATTGTAATTTGCAATGCCCAACCAACTCATTCATTCTACCTCGCCTTACCTACTGCAACATGCGCACAACCCGGTAGAGTGGCAAGAGTGGGGAGAGCCGGCCTTGCAGGAAGCAAAAAAATCTGATAAACCGATTTTAGTGAGCATCGGCTACTCGGCCTGCCATTGGTGCCATGTGATGGAAAAACAATCTTTTGAGGATAAAGACATTGCGGCTATCATGAACGAAAATTTTGTGTGTATTAAAGTTGACCGAGAAGAGCGCCCCGATATTGATCAGGTCTATATGGAGTCTGTACAAGCGATGGGCGCGCACGGAGGTTGGCCGCTCAATGTTTTCCTCACGCCCGATCAAAAACCATTTTACGGAGGCACGTATTTTCCGCCACAGCAGTGGTCGAGGTTGTTGTTGCAAGTGGCACAAACTTTTAAAATCAAGCGCGCTGAAATAAATCAGTCGGCCGATGAACTGGCCGAACATTTGCAGAAAAGCGATTTGCAGCGTTTTGCAAAAGAAGATGAAAGCAATGTGTTCACAAGAGGAAACCTGGACAGCATGTTTTCAATTTTGCAAAATAAATTTGATACGAAGTGGGGAGGAATAGAAAAAGCCCCCAAGTTTGTGATGCCTGCGGTATGGCAGTGGTTATTGCGCTATTATTTTGTCTCCCAAAATAAAGAGGCGCTCGGCATGGTGCTGCTTACGCTCAAGCAAATGACCCGTGCCGGCTTGTACGATCAATTGGGCGGTGGGTTTGCACGCTACTCGGTAGATAGCGAATGGTTCGCCCCGCATTTTGAAAAAATGTTGTACGACAATGCCCAGTTGCTGAGCTTATATGCCGAAGTATATGCGGTTACAAAAGATGAGTTTTATAAAACAATTGTTTATGAAACTACGACATGGATTCAGCGTGAGATGATGAGCGCTGAAGGCGGATTTTATTCGGCCCTCGATGCCGACAGTGAAGGGGTGGAGGGAAAATTTTATACCTGGACGTGGAAAGAATTAAAAGACGCGCTGGGCAATGACCTGACCCGGGCTGCTGACCATTTTCACTGCACACCGGAAGGAAACTGGGAACACGGACAGAATATTTTGACACAGGAATCAGATCAAACCGAAATGGTGTCAATCAGACAAGCAAAACAAAAAATGTTTGCTTTTCGTGAAAAAAAGATAAAACCATCACTGGATGATAAAGTACTAACCGGCTGGAATGCCCTGGTCATTCAAGGATTGATTGATTGCTATAAATCATTGGGTGACGAATTGTTTCTAAGCCTGGCAATGAAAAACATCTCATTCATAGAGAAGAATTTAATTGATGAGGGAAGAGTTTTTCGTACGTTTAAAAACAAACGGTCAACAACAGAAGGTTTTCTTGAAGACTATGCATTTTTGATTCGAGGTTATGTTTCGCTTTATCAAGTTACGTTTGATGAAAACTTTCTGCGTAAAGCAGAACACTGGACGAAGTCAGTCATCCAAACCTTCTTCGATGAAAAAGAAAATTATTTTCATTTTTCATCTTCAGCTTCCGAGCGATTGATTGCGAGGAAGAAAGAAATATTTGATAACGTAATTCCTGCATCCAACTCGGTGATGGCCAGAAACCTTTTTCTCTTAGGAACACTTCTCGATAAAAACGACTGGAAAGAAATGGCGATGAAGATGACCGCTCAACTTTCTTCCATCATTACATCAGAGCCAGTGTACATGTGTCACTGGGGAATTTTATTTGCCGAAATCACAGAAGGAATGACTGAAGTTGTGATTTCGGGAAATGAATTGGAAAAAATCAGGGAAGAGATTCAATTCAATTACATTCCGTTTGTAGCTTATGTTGGCGCGAAATCAAAAAGCAATTTGGCTTTGATGGAAGGCCGAGAATCGGTTGACGGAAAAACAAAAATCTATGTCTGCCGGAATAAAGTTTGCAAGTTGCCGGTAGATAACGTCAATAGTGCGATCAATCAACTGAGATTACAATGAAAAAAATATTTTTCGCAATCATTGTATTTTATTCGTGCACACAAAAAGAAACTCTTCCCCCTTCGCCTGTGCTTCCCGTTCCTGATAACGCCCAACTCGCGTGGCATAATATGGAGCTCAATGCATTCGTACATTTTACCATCAATACGTTTACTGACAAAGAGTGGGGTTATGGCGATGAAGGAGAAAAAATATTTAACCCAACCGAATGTAACCCCATACAGTGGGCTTCGGTTTTGAAAGAAGCCGGGTTCAAAGGCTTAATTCTTACCTGCAAACACCATGATGGGTTTTGTTTGTGGCCGAGCCAATTCACCGAACATTCAGTAAAGAACAGCCCGTGGAAAAATGGTCAAGGGGATTTAGTGAAAGAGGTTGCCGAGGCATGCAAGCAGGCAGGATTGAAATTTGGAATCTATCTTTCACCGTGGGACCGCAACCACAAAGATTATGGATCGCCTGCTTACATAAAATATTATCGCAATCAATTGAAAGAACTGTTTGAAAAATATCCCGATGTTTTTGAAATGTGGTTTGACGGAGCAAATGGTGGCGATGGGTTTTACGGAGGCAAACGTGAAACCAGAAATATTGACGGAAAAAATTACTACGATTGGCCGGCTACCTTAAGCATGGTTAAAAAAATAGATACGGGTGTGATTTTTTTCAGCGATGCCGGCCCAAGCGTGCGCTGGGCAGGTAACGAAAAAGGAATAGCCGGTGAAACCAATTGGAACACACTCACACCCGATACCCTTTATGCCGGCAAGCCCGGAATAGAAAAACTGCTGAATGAAGGAAATGAAAACGGCTCGCACTGGATTCCGCAAGAGTGCGATGTTTCGATCAGGCCGGGATGGTTTTATCACGCCAATGAAGATTCTCTGGTAAAAACACCTGAGCAACTTTTTGATATTTATTTGAAATCGGCAGGACGCGGATCGCTCATGCTGCTCAATATTCCGCCCGACAGGCGTGGATTGTTTCATGAGAATGATATTGAATCGCTGCGCGGATTTAGAAAACTACTTGACGAAAAATTTAAAACGGATCAGGCACTTCATGCTTCGGCAAGTGCAAAATATTACCGTGGAGGTAGTGAGCGATATTCTGCCAAAAATTTAGTCGATGGTAATGACGAAACCTATTGGGCTACCGATGACGACCAGCCCATCGGCTCTTTCGAGATTGATTTTAGAAAAAATGTAAACGTCAATTATGTGATATTGAAAGAATACATCAAACTTGGTCAACGCATAAAACATTTTTCGATTGATGTATGGAAAGAAGGACAATGGCAGAACACGGCAAACGGAACTACAATTGGGCACAAACGGATTTTAAAAATTGATCCGGTAACAACCAATAAAATCAAAATTGAAATTTTAGATTCTAAAGCCTGTCCTGTAATTTCGGCCGTGGAAGTTTATTAAGAGCAACACGTGAGTACACCAACACATCAGCACGTTAACAAACAAGTTCTTTGGCTGATCTCCATTGCGACTTTGGTCAGGCTCTTTCTTGCTACCCAACTTGAGCTTGGCAACGATGAGGTGTATTACTGGACCTACGCGCTTTACCCCGACTGGAGTCATTTTGATCATCCGCCCATGGTGGGAATTGTAGCGCAAATTTTTTCACTCAATCTTTTGCTGAAAGATGATTTCTTTCTGCGGCTCGGCCCGATTGTTTTATCAGCAATAAGTACTTGGGTTATTTTTTTGATCGGAACAAAAATTAAAAATGAAAAGACCGGATTGTATGCGGCCTATCTTTTTACCGGGTCAATATATTGTTCCATCATCAGCGGGTTTTCACTAACACCCGATGCACCGTTGGTTTTCTTTTGGCTGCTCGCCATGAATTTGATGATCGATTTTCTTCCGCCCCAAAGCATCACTTCGGCAGAACGAAAAAAATTTTTGTTGTTTGGTTTGCTGGCCGGGTTAGCCATGCTTTCAAAATACCAGGGCGCATTTTTGTGGATGGCGGTTTTTATTTATGTGATTTTGTATAACCGAAACTGGCTGAAAGAAATTTCTTTTTGGTTGGCCGGAATCATTTCGGCTATAGCCTTGCTGCCGCTTGTGGTTTGGAATGTGCAAAATCATTTCATCAGTTTTACCTTTCACACGGCACGTGTAACTCCGGCCTGGGAGTTTCGATTGGATTATTTTCTTACCGAATTTTTTGGGCAAGTTGCCTACAACAATCCCATCAGTTATGTTTTGATTGTCATTGCGATCATTGCTTTCGTGAAAAAGAAAAATTTCATTGAACCGAATTATTCAAAAGTCCTGCTGGCTCTTTTCCTGCCGCTTTGGATTGTGTTCACAAGCTTCTCTCTTTTCCGTTCTACACTTCCGCACTGGACAGCGCCAGCGTTTTTTCCATTGATTGTATTGGCAGCCGCATTTTGGTGTGATCAGCAGGAGAAGAAATTTTTCTGGATTAAATTCCCTTCTTTTTTTCTTGGCGGGTTGCTGCTCGGTGCACTTTGGTTGATTGATTATTCACCGTTGCAACTCGGCAAAAAATCAGAAATTAGAAATTTTGGAGAAGATGACTTTACGCAAGATTTATACGGGTGGAATCAGGTTGAGAAAGCCTTTGCAAAAATTTCCCTGCGAGAAGAAAAAAAAGGCACCATGCCAAAACAAGCTGATCTTGTTTCCTACAAATGGTTTCCCGGGGCGCATATTGATTTTTATGTAGCTCAACCCAACCACCGTAAATTATTTTTGCTGGGTGATATGAACGATATTCATAAATACGCGTGGATTAATAATTATCGCAACGGTTTGCACAAAGGCCAAGACTATTATTATATAGCAGTCAGTAATTTGTACAAAGATCCTCACGGGATTTTTGAAAATTATTTTGAAAAAATTGAGCCGATGGATACCGTTCAAATAACTCGCTCGGGAAAACTGATGCGGTATGCCTTTTTTTATCGATTGAAAAATTATAACGGAACGTTTGTCAATCCACTGCCATGATTGAGATCAACGAGGCATTAGTTTATAAATTTATAAAGTTCGGCCTGGTGGGCCTGTCGGGCATGGTGGTGGATTTTGGGATCACGTTTCTCTTCAAAGAAAAAATTAAAACCAATAAATACCTGGCCAACACACTGGGTTTTTTTTCAGCCGCAACCACTAATTTTATTCTCAATCGAATCTGGACATTTCACAGTGGAGATCCGGCTGTCACTTCACAATATTTCAAATTTTTATTGATTGCCGTTGTGGGGGTGCTGTTTAGCAATGCGATCATCTATTTACTGAACGATCGTTTCAAATGGAATTTTTACTTAGCCAAACTGATTTCAATTGGAGCGGTTCTCTTTTGGAATTTTTTTGCCAATTATTTTTTTACGTTTTATAGATGAATGTAGCTTTGCCGTGAACTGTTTAAGCAGAATATAATTACACAAAATGTGTTCAATTTTTTTTGAATCGATACAGAACGAGGATTGTTGTTAATATACTTTAGTACAGCTAAAATGCAATACTTTTGTACCACCCTTTGATTAATAAAATACCCAACCAATCAATATGAACAAGGTTATACAGGTACTTATTGTTTCAATTATTTTCTTCTCTTGCACAAAAAATAATCCGTCACCTTCAGGTACTTCTACTTTATATTTTCCACCCAATTCAGGCACTTGGCAAACCGTAACTCCGGCAAGTTTAGGCTGGAATGTAACTGCCCTGACTACCTTACTGACCTATCTTGATACAACCAATACCCGTGCTTTCATTGTTTTGAAAGATGGAAAAATAGTGATTGAGCACTACGCTGGCACTCAACTTAGTTCAACCAACTCATTCACCTCAACCAGTAATTGGTATTGGGCATCGGCCGGGAAAACACTCACTGCTGCAATTGTCGGAATAGCCAACGCCAACGGAAAAATAAACCTCGATGCAAAAACATCAGATTATCTTGGTGCCGGTTGGACAAGCGAAACCCTTGACCAGGAAAACAAAATCACAGTGCGCAATCACCTCACCATGACTACCGGGCTGGATGATTACAATGGTGGGGCTACAGGAGACAATGATTGCTCCACGCCCCCTTGCCTGATCTATAAAGCCGATGCCGGTACACGCTGGGCCTACCACACAGGAGCGTACACGGTGCTTGACAAAGTGATACAAGCCGGCACCGGTCAAAACACCAATACCTACGGCAGTGCGCAGTTATTTTCTAAAATCGGAATGGACGGTAGCTTTATCATGTCAGGAGAAAACAATCTTTTTTACAGCACCGGCCGATCAATGGCTCGTTTTGGTCTCTTGCTGCTGAGCAAAGGAACCTGG
The DNA here is from genome assembly GCA_018266435.1 of Bacteroidota bacterium. Taxonomy (GTDB): domain Bacteria; phylum Bacteroidota; class Bacteroidia; order Cytophagales; family Cyclobacteriaceae; genus ELB16-189. The sequence continues at coordinate 189,139 of JAFEAL010000005.1, forward strand.
AACGGCACTGCCATTATTCCTGAATCTTATTTTGAATTGATGATTACTACATCACAGAACCTCAATCTTTCTTATGGGTACCTCACCTGGCTAAACGGAAAAGCTTCGTATATGTCGCCAGGCCCACAAATTGTCACTCCTAACTCACTCACACCGAATGCTCCGGCTGATATGTTTGCAGCCATGGGAAAAAATGGCCAACTCATCAACGTAGTGCCCAGCAAAAACATAGTGGTAATTCGCCTGGGCGATGCACCCGATAATAATCTGGTGCCGTTGACTTATCAAAATGTATTGTGGAATAAACTGAATGCGGTTATTACCAATTAATGAACAAAGATTTTCAGGGTAACTCTTAATTTTTTACCCCACTAAGCAGAGCCAGGAGTTGCTCAATATTTAACACGAATAATCAGGATACAGCGGGGCAATTCCTTGCATATTTTTCGTTTAAAGAACGAGATCCAGTATTTCGGAATTGATTAACTTGCACCCTCATTTTTTATTCTGTGAGCCAATACAACGAATACAAGGAACTCAACCTCTCCAAAGTAGCTGCCGAAGTGCTCGATTTTTGGAAGCGGGAACACATTTTTGAAAAATCGGTAACCGGCCGCGAAGGCAGGGAATCATTTACTTTTTATGAAGGCCCCCCTTCGGCCAACGGCACACCCGGCATTCACCACGTGATGGCCCGCACAGTAAAAGATATTTTTTGCCGCTATAAAACCCTGGCAGGCTTTCAGGTAAAACGCAAGGGTGGCTGGGATACTCACGGACTGCCGGTAGAACTGCAAGTAGAAAAAATGCTGGGTATCACCAAAGAGGATATTGGAAAAAAAATATCGATCGAGGACTATAACCAGAAATGCCGCGAAACGGTGATGATGTACAAAGACCAGTGGGATAGCCTCACCGAAAAGATGGGCTACTGGGTAGACCTGAAAAACCCGTACATCACATACACTAACGAATACATTGAAACCATTTGGTGGATATTAAAGCAGTTCTATCAAAAAGGATTGCTCTACAAAGGGTACACCATTCAACCCTATTCGCCATCCGATGGAACGGGCCTAAGCTCGCATGAACTGAACCAGCCCGGCTGCTACAAAAATGTAAAAGATACTTCCGTAGTGGCGCAGTTTAAAGTAACACGCGATGCTAAGTCCGAATTTTTGTTTGATAAAGTAAATGGCGACTTGTTTATTCTGGCCTGGACCACTACACCATGGACCTTGCCATCAAACACAGCACTGGCCGTTGGTGAGAAAATAAATTACGTTCGGGTAAATACGTTTAACCCTTACACGTTCAAACCTATCAGCGTTATTCTTGCCAAAGACCTGGCAGGAAAATATTTCTCAGAAAAAAATAAAGACTTAAAAATTTCTGAATACAAGAAAGGCGATAAAACAATTCCGTTTGAAATTGTTGGTGAGTTTACCGGCAAACAGTTAGTGGGTATTCGCTACGAGCAACTGATGCCTTATTTGAAACCCCTGACAAATGTAGATAAAGCATTTCAAGTAGTGGCCGGAGATTTTGTAACTACGGAAGATGGAACCGGTGTAGTGCATACATCACCAACTTTTGGTGCCGATGACTTTCGGGTTGCCAGACAACATGGAATTCCCGCACTCACATTGAAAGACGAAGCCGGCAACGAAGTGCCCACGGTTGATAAAAAAGGAAAATTTGTAAAGGAGATCGGAACAAAGTTGAAGGAAGGGGTGGAGCGTTTCAAAATCAAAACACACAAGCCACTCGGTGAAAATGATTTTTATGTAAAAAATTATACCGATGAAGATGAGACCAACCCTGACTACAAAAGTACGGATGTCATCATCTCCATTATTCTGAAAGAAGAGAACAAAGCATTTAAAGTTGAAAAGTACGAGCATACCTACCCACACTCGTGGCGCACCGATAAACCCGTGCTGTACTATCCACTCGATGCGTGGTTTATCAAAACAACAGCACTGAAAGACAGATTAGCGGCACTCAACAAAACCATCAACTGGAAACCGGAAAGCACCGGCACCGGCCGTTTTGGTAACTGGCTCGAAAATCTCGTTGACTGGAATTTATCCCGCTCGCGTTTCTGGGGAACGCCCCTGCCAATCTGGAGAACCCAAAACGGCAAAGAAGAAATCTGTATCGGATCAGTTGATGAGCTTAACGCTGAAATTGAAAAAGCAACTAAAGCGGGAATCAATAATTCGACATCTGACATTCAACACTTGTCATTTGATTTGCACCGCCCTTACGTAGATAACATTGTTTTGGTAAGCAAGTCAGGCCAGCCCATGTACCGCGAACCTGATTTGATTGATGTGTGGTTTGATTCAGGCGCGATGCCGTATGCCCAGTGGCATTACCCATTTGAAAATAAAGTTGTTTTCGAACATTCTTATCCCGCTGATTTTATAGCAGAGGGAGTTGATCAAACGCGCGGATGGTTTTTTACTCTCCATGCTATTGCCGGATTACTCTTCGATAGTGTAGCTTTTAAAAACGTCATCTCCAACGGTCTGGTGCTCGACAAAGACGGTAACAAAATGAGCAAGCGCAAAGGCAACGTAGTTGATCCGTTTGCAGCCATGGAAAAATATGGGATAGATGTTTTGCGGTGGTACATGATTGAAAACGCACCTCCGTGGGACAACCTGAAGTTTGACTTTGCCGGAGTAGAAGAAACTCAGCGCAAATTTTTTGGCACCCTGCAAAATACTTACTCATTCTTTGCGCTCTATGCTAATATAGATGGGTTTATAAAAGACGAACTGAATGTAGTGACTTACGATAAACTTACCCACCTCGACCGCTGGGTTATTTCTAAACTGCAATCGTTGATTACAGAAGTTACTACAGCATATGAAGACTACGAACCCACCAAAGCGGCACGCGCCATTCAGGAATTTGTAAACGACCATCTGAGCAACTGGTATGTGCGGCTGAACCGTAAAAGATTCTGGCAACCCAATTTACGCGGTGAAATTTCTGAAAATAAAAAAGCTGCTTACGAAACTCTGTATGAGTGCTTGATGGTTACAGCACAACTGATGTCACCCATTGCACCATTTTATGCCGACTGGTTGTATCGTAACCTGACCGGAAACATTCGTGAAAAAGCAAAGAAGCACAACACACCCTTGCAGCACGAGTCGGTGCACCATACCGATTTAGTCCAGGCAGAACAAATACGCACCGATAAAGAATTAGAATTGTCGATGAGCTATGCACAAACCATTTGTTCGCTGGTGCACTCAATCAGAAAAAATAATAAGATAAAAGTACGTACTCCGCTTCAGCGTGTGTTACTTCCGGTGCTCGATGAAAAATTTTCAAAACGAATCAAAGGTGTGGAAGATATCATCAGGTCAGAGGTGAACGTAAAATCCATCGAATACATAGACGATACTTCAGGTTTGCTGGTAAAGAGCGCGAAGCCCAATCTTCCCAAACTAGGCAAACAATATGGCTCTAAGATGAAAGAAGTTGCTGCAGCCATCGGTTCATTAACAAAAGAAGAAATCAATCAATTAGAGAAGGCAGGAAAACTTTCTAAAGGTGTATTTGATTTGGTAGCAGAAGATGTAATCATTTCTTCGCAGGATATTCCGGGGTGGTCGGTAGCCAGCGAAGGTATTATCACAGTAGCTCTGGATATTAACATTACCTCAGAACTGAAACGTGAAGGTGTTGCCCGCGATTTTGTAAACCGCATCCAAAATTTACGCAAAGAGTTAGGGTTTGAAGTACTGGATAAAATTTCCATTGAAGTGGAAAAAGACGGAGAGTTAGCCACTACCTCGATCAGCGAATACAAAGAATACATTTGCACCGAAACACAGGCTTTGAGTTTGGAATTAAAATCACATGTGGACGATGCCAGCGAAGTAGATATGGATGAGTTTATGTTGAAAGTCAGGATTTATCGCATGAAGTAGATTAATTAACTTTGCAATATGAATGCCGAAGTTGAAAAACGAAATGCTGATTTATAAGATTTCTTGATATGGAAAAGAAGTGGAAGAAAAGAAGCAGTGATACGAAAGTCAGGTGAAGGGAAACATTTAATTCAATCCATTGCAGATGGATTCAATGAACAGTCGATCATTTTGATTAATATAAACCAAGATATGCCTGATTGATACTCACGTTTTACTTTGGTATAGGTGAGATGATTTCAGGCTTTAAGAGAAAATCATAAATGAAATAGAAAAACCAAAAAACATAATTTTAATCAGCAAGATTAGTTTATGTGAAATTGCTGTAAAGATTAGTATTGTCAAGGCCTTTTTTTATCGCAACTATGCCTTTGACCAATTAATCAACGGCCAAGCAAACGATCACAATTTTGCAATCATCACAGACCATACTAAATTCAAATCTTATCCTGTACAATTATTATAAAAAATGAAATTTCTGAAATACTTATTAATTGCCCTGCTTGTTATCTGTGTTGACCAGACCAGCAAGTTGTTGGTGTATGCACACATGCAGTTGGGCGATGAGATCAACGTAATCGGCACCTGGTTTCGTCTGCACTATCTGCTCAACCCGGGCATGGCCTTTGGTATCCGTTGGGAAAATGAATTTGGCAAACTGGCACTTACTGTTTTTCGCATTGGCGCTATGGTTGCCATCGGATATTATTTGTATTCATCAGTAAAAAAGAATCTTCATGTTGGATTTTTAATTTGCCTTGCCCTGATCTTAGGCGGTGCTGTGGGTAATGTAATTGACAGTACTTTTTATGGCGTATTTCTGGATAACAACGCGTTGGGTATGCCCACGAAATGGTTTCATGGCGAAGTGATTGACATGCTGTATTTTCCACTCTTCCACTTTACGGTTCCCGAGTGGTTTCCATTAAACCCGGGAGGGGAGTTCGAATTTTTCAGCCCAGTATTTAATATTGCCGATTCGTCTATTTTTATTGGCGTAGTAACGATTCTCATATTCCAAAAAAGATTTTTTCCTCATCCGGCAAAAGAAGATTCACCCGGTGAAACTTTAGAGATGAATCAGGAAGAGCCACACACAACTTCCGATATTTCTGTTACCGAAACAACGGCATCCACGGAAACACAGCCAGACTAAACTTATGGCCGAGCATCTTCATATTGCGGCATCAGCCGGCAAAAAAGAACGGTACGAGATTTTGCTGCCACAAATTGAATCGCTGGTTTCCGGTGAAAAGGATTTAATAGCCAACCTGGCCAATATTACAGCCGCCTTGAAACAGACGTTTGATTTTTTTTGGGTAGGATTTTATCAGGTAAAAGAAAATATTGTGCTTGCAGGCAGGCAGGAGTTAGTGTTAGGCCCGTTTCAAGGACCAATTGCCTGTACCCGCATTGGGTTTGGCAAAGGCGTGTGTGGCACCTCGTGGAAAGAAGCCAAAACGATTATTGTCCCTAACGTAGATGAGTTTCCCGGGCACATTGCCTGCAGTTCAAATTCAAAATCAGAAATTGTGGTGCCAGGATTTACAAATAAAAAGGTTTTTTTGTTGCTTGATGTGGACAGCGACCGGCAAAATGATTTTGATCAAACGGATGCCGAGAACCTGGAGAAGCTGATGCGCATCATTGAAAAATTAACGAACTAACGAGACTTGAAGGAATTTTTTTGTGCCCTCAGTAACTTTAAAATGATCGCTGATGCGGTGCCCCACCACCCATACAATTTCTCCACCCGAGGTCAACACGCTTACACGGTTTTTTTCTGCTACTGAAATTTTTTGATTGATTAAAAAATCACTAACCTTTTTTTTGTGGTTCATGCCCAGCGGGTAAAAATAATCGCCTGTCTTCCACTTACGCCATACAAGCGGAAACTGCAGGCGGGCCAAATCGAGCAAAGCGATTGAATTTCCTTTTGGTATTTCTGCCTCTTTTTTTTCAGAGAGGAGCAAGAGGCATCCCTCCAATTCTGCCTCAGTCTGATTTTTTTTGATTTTTAGTTCACTCCACTCGCCCTGATGTGGAGTGATAACCAATGCACTCCGGTCAATGACCAGTTCGTATTTTTTAGAAACAAATTTTTTTCCCGGCTGCTCACTGACTGACCGAATGATTTGGTTACATTGATCAAGATTAAAACCATAGTTTTTAATCAAATTCCACAAGACACCCTCGGGATGTTGAAAGAGCTTCAATCCTTTTTTTGAAAGATGTACCTGATCATTTTTCTCTGAACAAAATTTTTTCTTCCAATAAACGATTCCTGTTTGCATCAGTTCGTTGCTGCCGGTTATCTTTTCTATTGATTCGACAAATGAATTTTCGAGTGAAGGATTAATTTTTTTTAACTGGGGTAAAATTTTATGTCGGATAAAATTCCGTTGGTAATCATCCGTGGCGTTACTTTTGTCTTCCCTCCACTTGAGTTTATTTTTTTTCACATACTCATCAATTTGTTTTCGAGTTGCAAACAACAACGGTCGGATAATTTTTCCGGTATTCGGGGCAATTCCGTCCCAGCCCTCCAGGCCGGAGCCTCGGGCGAAATTGAGTAACACTGTTTCAATGGAATCATTTGCGTGGTGGGCCGTGGCCACCACATCAAACTGATGCGTAGCGGTCAGTTGCTGAAACCACGCATAACGCAACTCACGTGCAGCCATTTGAATTGAGAGTGAGTTTTGTTTAGCAAACAGCCGGGTATTAAACTTCTTGGTATAAAATGGAATGGATTTTTTTTGACAGAGTTTTTTTACAAACGCCTGGTCTTGATCAGCGTCTGCTCCGCGCAATTGAAAATGAGCGTGGGCAACAGCAAATCGAAAACCATTCTCAAGAAACAAATGAAACAGCGCCACTGAGTCTTTACCTCCACTCACAGCCAATAGAATATGGTCTTCACGCGTGCAAAGTCTTTTCTCGGCAATAAAGCGGATAAAACGCTGATTCATGTCAACCCATTCTTTTTCTGGCCTCGATGCACCAAAGCAATTCGTTGATGAAGTGACTGGCCCGCTTATCGGTTCGTTCTTTATCCAGTGCCTGACCGGTGGCATCGAAGAGTTCATCTACTTTGGGAACCGGAAACATAGCCGGCACTGTCCATGCGCGTATTTTCCAAAGTGTAAACTGTAACGAAGTGATTACCTGCGTGCCGCCAAACACCCCGTCAGAAACAGTTGATAAGGCTACCGGTTTACGGTGCCACTCGTCATACAGTAGATCAATAATATTTTTGATACTGGCCGGATACCCTCCGTTGTATTCAGGAGTAACGATGATCACACCATCGGCAGCCTTGACCTTGCCGGCAAACTCAAGCATTTTTTCTGAAGGATTTTTTTGAAATTTTAATCGTTCATTGAAAATCGGAAACTGGTATTCGTTAAGGTCGGCAATCTCAGCACTGGCTAGCTTATTTTCTTCTACGTATCTTTTGAAATAGAGCGCAGTACGATGGCTCAGTCGGCCTGAGCGAACACTCGATGAGATGATGACAAGGTGTGGCATACAGTATAAAGTTGTGTCTTAAAATTAATGGTTTTTTATATCTTACGGGTTAAAGCCCAAAATTACATGAAGCCACTGATCACACCACTATTAGTTTTAGTTTCAATTTTATGCTGGGCGCAAGAAAGTGACTTGCCCAACGATTTTTTATCAAAAACATTTTACCGCGAGCGAAGAGAAAAACTGCGCGAAAAGCTTCCGGCTCATTCGGTGGCTGTTTTTTTTGCCAACCCGGTGCGCAACCGGTCAAATGATGTAGACTTTGTTTACCATCAGGATCCGGATTTTTATTACCTCACCGGTTACAAAGAACCCGATGCGCTGCTGCTCGTCTTTAAAGATCAGCAAATTTCTGCCAACGGAACGACCTACAATGAAGTCATTTTTGTGCAGCCGAGAAACGAACTACGTGAAATGTGGACCGGGCGCAGGCTCGGTGAAAAAGGGGTAAAAGAAAACCTGGGGTTCAGTCAGGCATTTAATAATTCAGTTTTTAAAAAATACAATATCGATTTTTCAAAATTTGCGTCCATTCTCTTTTTTGATTTTAAAAACGATGTGCGCGACAACCCGCGCGATTCGTCTGACTTGTTTAACCTCATCGCACAATTTAAAACTAAAGTCAACTACCCCGATGCCGGCCATCCCACGCTTACAGTAGAACCTAAGAAAAACAACCTTGACATAAGCGGTCTGGAACCAATCATGGACAATCTACGCGGCATCAAAACAAACGAAGAAATTGAATTGGTTAGAAAAGCTGTTCGTATTTCTTGTGCCGGGCAAGTGGAAGTGATGAAAGCCATTAAACCCGGCATGAGCGAGCGCGAGATTCAGGGCATTCATGAATTTGTCTTTAAAAAATACCAGGCCGAAGATGTGGGTTACCCCTCCATTGTTGGGGCTGGCCACAATGGCTGCATTTTGCACTACGAAGAAAACTACAAGCCCAGTATTTCAAACAAAGAATTGATTTTGATGGATTTAGGAGCCGAGTACCGTGGCTATACGGCTGACATTACGCGCACCATTCCGGTCAATGGAAAATTTTCGCCTGAACAAAAACAGATTTATGAATTGGTGCTGAAAGCACAAGAAGAGGCTATGAAAATATGTAAGCCTGGCACTTCCTTCCAGGAAGTGTACCTGGCCACTCGCACGGTGATTAACAAGGGTCTGAAAGAGTTGGGTATTCTGCAGAATGAAACCGACAGGCACATGTACTACCCGCACGGCTGCACCCACCACATCGGGCTGGATGTGCACGACCGGGGGCCGTATGAAAAACTGCAGGAAGGAATGATGATCACGATTGAGCCAGGCATTTATATTCCCGAAAACTCACCTTGTGACAAAAAATGGTGGGGTATAGCTGTGCGCATTGAAGACGATTACCTCATTACCCAAGATGGCTACGAACACTTGTCAGCCGCGGCACCACGCACCGTTAAAGACGTAGAGGCCATGATGAAGCAGCCTAGCGCGCTGGATGATTTTGTACTACCAGAGTTGGATAAGAAGAATTGACGACTGAAAAATTGTTTATATTCTTTTCCTTTTTCTAACTTAGAGAATACAATTCTTTCCTAGTATGCTACAAATTATCCGAAGTTTTGGGTTGATCATCAACTACAAGACTTTTATCATTACTTTTTTATCGATTGTTTCAAGCGGAGTATGTTTTCATTTTGGGTGGCTCGCCCGCTTTCCGGATATGCTGGTAGGGGTCGCGATTGTATTTCCTGTGGTGTTCAGCATTGGATCTGCCTACACCCGCAGGGAAACAGCGCTGCAACGATTCTCTGATTTTAAAGGACATGCCATTGCCGTATATTATGCTTCGCGCGACTGGGCATCTAACAAAGAAAATGACCTGGCTTTACAAACCCGCCAGTTAGTGCGCGAAATGCTAATCACACTAGAAGCCATGTTAAAGTCAAAATCCAAGGCTGAGTGGGATGGTCATGAAAAAATTATTTACGAGCAATTTTCAAAAATCTCGATACTCACCATGCAGTTTCGCAATTTTGGTGTGCAAAGCGGAGAGATTTCGCGCGTGAGCCAATACATCAGCAAAATGATTATTGCATTGGATAACATGCGCATCATTCACCGCTACCGCACTCCGGTTACTTTGCGCGCTTACAGCAAGGTTTTCATTTACACATTTCCCATTATTTACGGTCCTTACTTTGCCAGTACCTTCCGCGATTTCTCGGCTCAACTGGAGTATGTGATGCCGGTACTCTATAGTTTTATTTTGGTCAGCCTGGATAATATTCAAGATCACTTGGAAAATCCGTTTGACGATGTGGGCGAAGACGATATTGTGATTGATGTAGAAGAAACTATCCAGTTTCTCTCCTGATCAAAGCACCATTTCCAGCAAAGCTACTTTTAGGTTTCGGTTCTGAACGGCCAACTCAGTTTGGCAGCCGGTGGTATAAAACTCAATGAATCTGAATCCGAATTTTTTATAGTACTCAATTATTTTTGGATTGTCGCCCCACGTGTCCATACGAATCGATTTTTTTCCTATCGACAAGGCATAGTCAATCACCCACGTTACAATTTTTTTGAAATGGTTTTGACCGTGATGTGCGGGATTTACCACTACGCGGTGAATGTAGAGGGCACGACCATCTTCTTTTTCCTGCCAAATAAACGGGTCTGAATTCAGCACACTGAAAATACAAACTATCTCCCGGTTGATTACAATTTTATATTGCCTCTTTGAATCAATGTCTTGTTGAAGTATGTCTTTATCAAACCCGTTCCACGGGATATAGTTATTCCTTTTTTGATACGCAATGGCTTCTTCAAATAGCCAATAGACTACCGGGAGATCAGCCGGGTTGGTATTGATGATTTGGTAATCGCTCATCTGAATCTGGCCAGCTCAAACTCCACCCGTCTGTTCAGTTGTCTGTCTTCTTCGGTTTTTTCTTCTACCAAAGGTTTTGCGCTTCCATACCCAACGGCTTCAATCCGTACATCTTCCAGTTTAAATTCTTTGATCAGGTAATTTTTTATGGCATCGGCACGGTCTTGCGAAAGCTTCAGGTTCAGTTGTTCGTCTCCCGATGAATCCGTATGGCCGGCAATTTTTAATTTTTCGTTGGGGTGGTCTATCAAAAAATTTCCAAGTTTAGCCAGGTCGCTGTGCATCTCTTTCAGGATATCGGCTTTCCCGTTTTCAAATTCAAGCGATTTAAAAGCGATTTTGCTTTCAATCGGTTCGGCTGTGATTGTTTTTTTGACGTGGCCATCCATATAAAAAAGCTGTTCGATGCGGAAAAAATCATCGCCCTGAATGATGAGTAAATAGTTTCTTTTGTTGATCAACTGAAAATCGTACGTTCCGTCTTCACGTAAAAATTTGGGAGCGATTTCCACTCCTTGGTCCAGGTCGATAATAGAAACAATTCCTTTCAATATGGGTTTACCGTTTTGATCTAACACAATTCCTGAAAAATTAACCACAGCCTCAGGGTGTGCTTCCATCGGTACTGGAAATGAAAACAGATCCAGGTTTTTGATGTCGTCTTGCGAAGAGCGGGCATAATACAAATCATGACTTTTAGAGTCGATGGTGAAGTAGTATTCACTTCCAGCCCCATTCACCAGCGGCCCGATGTTTTGCGGCTCGCCCCAGCCGTTTTTCTGTTGGTAGGATTTGTAGATATCAAAATCGCCAAAGTTGAGCGGGTGTCCGTCTGAACTGAAATACAGTACATTGAAGGTATGATGAAAGAACGGGCTCACTTCGCTTTTCACGGTGTTGACGATGGGGCCCAGGTTTTTTGCCGGGCTCCAGTTTCCTTTTTTGTCTTTCACAGAAAAATAAATGTCCGACAGCCCAAACCCACCTGCCCGGTTGCTGGCAAAAAAAAGGGTATCACCACTATGACTCACAGAGGGGTGCGACTCCCATCCGGTGCTGTTTACATTCGTTCCAAGATTTTTTACATCACTCCACACGCTGTCATTGTTTAGAGAGGCAACATACAAATCGCAACTGCCCAGTGTGCCCGGAGCATTACACCGCGAGAAATACAAATATTTTCCATCGAGACTCAAGCATGCCGAGCCTTCGTTGTATGGGGTATTGATGGTTTTAAACCCTTCGGCCTGTGTCCACTCACCATCTATTTTCGATGAATAAAAAATATCTTCGTCATACGCGCGCTGCTTGTGCTTGTTTCGCTTAGAGGTAAAGAGTAGAATATAATCCACATTGCCTATAGCAGGCCCATAATCTTCTTTGTCGGAATTAATGCGATCGCCCATAGAAGTTAAGACCGAATGGGGAGGGCGGAGGGTATCAATTTCTTTTCGGTAGTTTACCAGTTCATAATAATCTTGCAGTGGCACGTAGTATTTTTTTTTATCGGTCTCAGCCGAATCGTATTTTTTGTAGAGTTGGCTGATATCAATGCCTTGCCGATGGTGCTTCAGGGCAAGTTTGTACAACAAAATGGCTTCTCCTTTTTGCCCATACTTTTCCGAAAGCTGAGCCAACCTCCAAATCATGGGTACGTTTTTCGAAAAATTATCAATGCCGAATTTTCCAACGTACTCCCGAAGAGCGGAATACATTTCAGATGCACGATTAGAAGTTTCCAGTTGCTTGATATGCTTGAGTGCGCTGGCATCGTAATAAAAACGAACTTTGTTAACGTTGGGGAAATCAAAAAAACCGGATTGACTATAAGAAGTGAGCGAATCGTTCAATTGAATCGTTTCATTCTTTTTAAACTTTTTTTTCTGTGCAAACAGCCTTCCTGCAAAAACGGAAAGCAAAATCAGCATAAGGAGTGATGTTATCTTGAGTAAAGGCCGGCTCATCTATGGTAAAATGGCTAAAAAAAACGGATTACCAATGACATTTTAACCTTAAACTAACGTAAAACCTCTTGGCATGTGTATTGACTGATATAGGTAACGTCTAAAATTTATTGCACGCACAGCTATTTTGTGTCAAATTGGCATTGATTTATGTTTAAAGAAACCATATTGGCTCCTGTTGAGCCGCAAGAAACTGAAGAATTGATTCAACTGATTAATCCTGAAAAGGATTTGGAGTTGCGACCAGAAGATCTTCCCGAAGAAATTTCAATTCTTCCCATTAAGAATACGGTATTGTTTCCCGGAGTTATTATTCCGATCACCGTTACCCGGCAAAAATCCATTCGCCTGATTAAGAAAGCCTACCAGGGCAACCGGATTATTGGTGTGGTGGCGCAAAAGAATAAACAAGCTGAAGAACCTTCTACCGATGATTTGTATCGCTTTGGCACCATTGCACGCATCATCAAAATGCTGGTGCTACCCGATGGAAATACCACGATCATCATTCAGGGAAAAAATCGTTTCGCCATCAAAGAATATACGGGAGAAGAACCTTTTCTTATGGCCCGAATAGAATTGCAAACTGAGCCGATACTTGATTTGAAAAGCAAAGAAGTAACAGCCCTGGTGCAGTCATTGAAAGATGCAGCTTCAAAAATTTTACACCTCAATCCCGAAATTCCGCAAGAAGCCCAGGTAGCCCTTGACAACATCAGCAGCACGGCATTTTTAGTTCACTTTCTTTCGTCTAACCTGAACGTAGATGTAGCCGAAAAGCAAAAAATTCTTGAGGTCAATAACATTATAGACCGGGGCACACTGCTGTTGCAATACATGCTGAAAGAAATTCAGATGCTGGAGATCAAGCATGAGATTCAGAAAAAAGTGCATACAGATATCGATCAGCAACAACGCGATTATTTTTTACGTCAACAAATAAAAGTACTGCAAGATGAGCTGGGCTACGATGGCCCCGACAAAGAAATTGAAAAACTGCGTAAACGAGGAGCCGAAAAAAAATGGTCGAAGACAGCAGCAGATCACTTTAATAAAGAGTTAGACAAACTGCAGCGCACCAATCCGCAAGCTCCTGATTTTCCGGTGATGATGAACTACGTTGAGTTTATGCTAGACTTGCCATGGGAAGAATACACTCAAGATGATTTTGACCTGAAGAAAGCCAAAAAGATTTTAGATAAAGATCATTTTGGGTTGGAAAAAGTAAAGACACGCATTTTAGAATACCTCGCGGTCATCAAACTCAAGCAAGATATGAAAGGCCCGATCTTGTGCTTGTATGGTCCGCCCGGGGTTGGAAAAACTTCGTTGGGCAAATCCATTGCCAAAGCACTGGGTAGAAATTATGTGCGTATGAGTTTGGGCGGCCTGCACGATGAAGCCGAAATTCGCGGCCACCGCAAAACATATATTGGAGCAATGCCGGGTAAGGTGTTGCAGAACATCAAAAAAGCAAAATCATCCAACCCGGTCTTTGTGTTAGATGAAATTGATAAAGTGCGAACCGATTTCAGGGGAGACCCGTCATCGGCCTTGCTCGAGGTGCTTGACCCTGAGCAGAACAATGCGTTTGGCGATAATTACCTGGAAGTAGAGTACGATTTATCAAAAGTGCTTTTCATAGCTACAGCCAATTCACTTGACACGATTCAACCGGCTTTGCGCGACCGCATGGAGATTATTGAACTGTCGGGCTACACGGTAGAAGAAAAATTGCAGATTGCCATTAAGCACTTGGTTCCCAAACAAGTAAAAGAACATGGCCTCAAACCGGCCGATGTAACCTTTACCAAAGATGGGATTTTAAAAATCATTGAAGCTTACACACGCGAATCAGGTGTGCGTAACCTGGAACGGAAGATTGGCTCAGTCGTGCGTCATTTGGCAAAAGCAAAAGCAATGGAAGAAAAACTTCCGAATACCATTGATGAAAAAGAAGTGATAAAAATTCTCGGAGCAGAAGTATTTGATGAGGAAATATACCAGGGCAACGATGTGGCAGGGGTAGTAACCGGTTTGGCCTGGACACAGGTGGGCGGAGATATTTTATTTGTGGAATCAAGCGTGAGCAAAGGCAAAGGCACCATTACCATCTCCGGACAGTTGGGCGATGTAATGAAAGAATCAGCCACTGCGGCATTGTCGTATTTAAAAGCCAATGCCGACTCGTTAAATATCGATCATCGCGTGTTTCAAAATTACGACCTGCACATTCACGTGCCGGCCGGTGCGGTGCCAAAAGATGGCCCATCGGCAGGCATCACCATGCTTACCTCATTGGCTTCTACTTTTACCCAGCGAAAAGTAAAATCACATTTAGCCATGACCGGTGAAATCACACTGCGCGGAAAAGTGTTGCCGGTAGGCGGCATCAAAGAGAAAATTTTAGCCGCTAAGCGAAGCGGCATCAAAGAAATCATTCTCAGTACAAAAAATAAACGCGACATCAGTGAGATAGAAAAACCGTATATCAAAGGATTGTCGTTTCATTATGTAGACTCGGTAGATCAGGTTTTAAAAACTGCTCTGCTCAAAGAAAAAGTGGCGCACCCGATCAGCTTTAGTTTACCTGAAGTAAAAGGATGACCTCCATCAATTACCTGAAGTTAAGCGATGGTAAAATTTTGCCTCTTAGTTGTTGATTGATCAAATTGAAATAACAAACCCGTCACATGCTTGACCCTAAAAGCTTAACCCCTCGTCAAATCGTAGCTGAACTCGACAAGTACATTGTAGGCCAGCATGATGCCAAGCGAAATGTAGCCATTGCCCTGCGCAACCGCTGGCGAAGAATGAATGCTTCGCCCGAAATGCGCAATGAAATTATCCCCAACAACATCTTGATGATTGGTGCCACCGGAGTGGGAAAAACTGAAATTGCCCGCAGGCTAGCCAGAATTGCCGATGCTCCCTTCATAAAAGTGGAAGCTTCGAAATTTACTGAAGTAGGATACGTAGGCCGCGATGTGGAAAGCATGGTGCGCGATCTGGCCGAGCAATCGGTAAACCTGGTGAAGACACGCAAAAAAGAAGAAGTGAAAGAAAAAGCAGCACAAGCTGCGGAAGAAATTATTCTGGATGCCCTCATTCCGCCCATGCGAAAATCGGCAGGGTTTGCAGTACCCCAAAATGGTAACATTGAAAGTCAGGAAGAACCACAAGGTGATGTAGAATTAAACGAAAAAACACGAAATGTTTTTCGCGAAAAGATAAAAAATAAAGAACTGGAAGATCGTAAAATTGAAATAGACATCAAACAAAACAATATGCCGGGTGTAGGCATGATCGGAGCCGGAGTAATGGATGAGGTGAGCATGATGAATTTGCAAGAAATGCTCAGCGGCATGATGCCTAAAAAAAATAAAAAAAGAAAACTGACCATTGCCGAAGCTCGGAAAATATTGATTGAAGAAGAGGCTGCTAAACTGATTGATATGGATGAGGTAAAAGAAGAGGCCATCAGCAAAGCCGAAGATGCCGGAATTATTTTTATTGATGAGATTGATAAGATCGCTTCGGGAGGGAAGAAGGGCGGTGGCGGCCCTGATGTTAGCCGCGAAGGTGTGCAACGTGATTTGCTTCCGATTGTAGAGGGCAGCTCAGTAAATACAAAATACGGAGTGGTGAACACTGATCATATTTTATTTATTGCAGCCGGAGCGTTTCATGTATCGAAGCCATCTGATCTGATTCCTGAATTACAAGGACGATTCCCCATTCGCGTTGAGTTGAGCAGCCTGACGAAAGAGGATTTTATCCGAATTTTGAAAGAACCTAAAAACGCACTAACCAAACAATATCAGGCATTGTTTGAAGCTGAGGGCTTCACGATCAATTTCGATGACGAAGCGGTGAATGAAATTGCCCAGACCGCCTTTCACATCAATACTGAAGTGGAAAACATTGGAGCTCGAAGATTACACACCGTGATGAGCAAACTGCTCAACGAGTTTTTGTTTGATGTGCCTGATAAAATTTCAAAAGAAAATCCGATTCGCATTACCAGCACCATGGTGAAGGAAAAGCTAAGCGAGTTGGTAAAGAACAAAGATTTAAGTGAGTATATTCTGTAGGCTGCTTCTTACCAGTTCTTCAACCGAAGGCGGGCTATCTTTTGAAAATATTCTACCGGTTTCAATTCTTGCTTAACTGCCAACAAGTATGCTTCTTTTGCTTTTGGTGCGTTGTGAAAATACTCTTCTTCAATTAACCCGCGGAGGACATGACCGGGAATAGAATAATAAGCCGAATGTTGCTCTTCGAGCTGGGCAACAAGCGTAGTAGCATCAGTATACTTTTTGCAAGCAATTAAGTTTTCCGCATACAACTCTGCAAATTTTATATTTTTTGGATAACTCTCTGCCAGGCTTTTACTGTAAGGCAGGGCTTCATCAGACTTTTTTTCGAGGTGAAGAAGAATATGGGCTAAATATATTTTTGCCTCTGTCTGAGTCATGGATTTTTTATCAGCACAACGCTTTAGAATTTTTAGGCCATCTTCCTTATTGCCTTTACGAAGAGGCGAAAGCGCCAGCCGATAAAACAAATTCTTTTGTTTATAGTATTCGATGTAATACAAATAAAGACCTTTCAAAAAAATAAACTCCGGTTGGGTATAATTCTTATCCATAGAAGTAACAACCAAAGGGTAAGCCTTCTGTGCATACTTCAGTGCCGACCAGGGTTCACCCAGTGAAGAATGATACTCGGCAAAGAAAAGATAAGTACATATTTGGTAGTAAATAACAGCGTGTGTAGGTGTTTTTTCTTTAGAAAGCTCGGCCAGGTTTTTAAGCAATGACTGTTGGTAGGTGTTACTGGCCGGGCTAAAGGCAACTGGGATTTCTTTCCAGCGCAAATAAAAAATTTCAAGCAGTTGTTTTAGCCTGGCATTTTTTTCCGGGAAAGTTTGCAGCTGACCACTGGATTTTTCAAAACGAAATCCATAAATGGAGTGAAGGGTCTTAAGTTCGGCAGACGTGTCGCTGGTCTGGGCTTTTACATTCTCACTAAAAAAAGTAGTAGCAAATAAAAACAAGATAAAAAAAGCTTTGAGAACAGTTTACAGCAAATTAGATTGATATTGAGTAACAATTATTTGTTGATTTAGTTGCTTTAAGTATCAGTTTTTTTGTACCATTGAAAAACCAAATTCAACTAACTATGAAAAAAATTCTTTTTCTTATGCTCTTGTGCACGCTGGGGTTAGCCTACAATAGCAAGGCAACTTCTATTTACCGTGTAGATGACGCAGCAATTGAAACAACATTATCACTGGCCACACCTGTGGCACAGACGTTGGTGGATGCAGCACAGTTGCTCAACCCAATGTCAGTTCAGGCTTCTTCATCAGACAAAAATGTTTGGATTGCAGCAGTTTTGGACTTTTTTCTCGGGGGGTTTGCCATTCACCGCGTTTACCTGGGTACCAAGCCTATTATGATTTTGTGGTATGTCATTACAGTTGGAGGTATTTTTGGTATCGTTCCATTGATTGACCTTATTGTACTGATTATTGATAATCAGGATATTAGTAAGTACGTGGGAAGCAATAAGTTTTTTATGTGGGGCTGATCAGCTACCATTATTAATCCCAATAAAGGAGATGCATGCATCTCCTTTATTTTTTTATCGCTTTTGCGGCAACATTTTTTACTTCGCTGTTCAATTCAGTAATTCGTTCTTTATTTTTTTGCTCGGCCAGGTAGCGGGCATGCCTTGCCCCGCCATTGTTGAACATATAAAATAACCCCACCCCAGTATATGCTCCTGAGAAATAATATCCATGAATGAAACTTGCTACCGCAAATGTAACGCAGCCGGCCTGAATGCCCAATGAGACTAACCCCTGGCCAACGTAGCCCGCATACATTTGACCTACCCCGGGAAGTAAATGTGACATGGATTCAGCCTTTTCAGGATTTTTTAATTTTCTGAATTTCCTGTTAGAATACGGATTCGGATTAGGCAGTTGATACCGGGTGACAAACTGATTAAATTTTTTTTCGGCATCAGAAATTTTTTGTTGTTGATTTAATGCCATGATTTCCAGAAGATCGATCATGGGTGAATTTAACTCAGGAAGATAATAATGCTGCTCTTGCACTTTGCTCAGACATAAATCATATTTGCCGGCCAAGTAGGCGTTCAAAGCAGATTCGTAATACAAGTTAAATTTGAGGCTGTCAGCACCTTGAAAAAAATCAGCCCGTTGTAGGGTGTTGTATGCTTCTTCGTACTGGCTTTGTGCTTTCAGGCAATAGGATTTTTTAAGAAGCACATCGTTGGGCAATGAATACCCCTGATACAAAAGGCGTTCGTATGCCACCCTGGCTTGCAGGTAATTTCCGGCTGCCAAGAGACTGTCTGCTAATTTCGTTTGTGCATCAATGAAAAAAGGTGCGCAAAGGAATGTGCATATCAAATAATATTTGATCATTAATAGTTTCGTTGAGTTGATCTCTTCGTAGTTTTACTGAAAAGGCACTGCCCCAAATTGTACCAATATACAACGAAGTAAACAGCGTGCCATAGGCAATGAACCGAACACTGGAGGGGCCATCTTTATGATAACCTTCCCAGGCCTGCAGCCCGAGTACGGCAGAGATAAGAAGAGTGTACACCCCCTGGCCCTTGTTGCCGGCATAAAATTTTCCTGCGCCCGGAACGATGGCCGAGAGGGCAGCCGCAACAAAAGGAGATTTTTTAGGTTGACTCAATATTTTTTTCTGTTGTTCCCTCAGATCTTTTTCCTGTAAGTCAGTGACAAAATTGGTTGGTGTTAGAAAATGTTGCAACGAATCAAATTTTTTGAAATCACGCTGAAGAAGAGAAAGACCAGCCAATTCTAAAAAGCGAAGCTGTCGCTCGGTACTGTCTATCGGAACATACCGAATCATTTTTTGTTTAGCCTCTGAGTACGATTTGAGGTAGGCACGATTAAAAGAACTAAAAAAAATAGCTTCCGAACTGAGGCGGTGTGAAACAACAGACACTGAGTCAAAATGGTTGTTCGAGCGAAGCAAATCTTTTTGATTGTAATAAATATTTCCCAGAAAAATATGAATGCTGTCGCGCTGAATCAAACTCAACTTTGGGTTTTGTTGCAGGGTATTCAAAACAAAGATGGCTTCTTCATAATTTTTTTTCACTACAAGATGCTGGGCAAACCGCAGTTCATCAGAAAGGGCCTGACCGTTGAGGTTATGAAACAAAAAAATGAAAAACAGAAAGGAATAACTGCGCATCAATGAAACCGGAAATTCTCAGGGCGTTCGATAATCTTACCTTGCTCAGTCAGGCGAATGGGAAACGTTTCCAGTGGGCTGATAACATTGCACCGGCTGATCCGATCAAAGGTCAAGAAATATCCTTTTACCAACCCGTATTCAGTTACCATGGCTTTGCTAAAGCGTGAACAGGTTAAGTCAAAAGCACAATTGGTAGCCAGCTGCTCGCTAATTGCCAATTGGTATAACTTGATTGCCAGCATGTACCCTTTCGTTAGAGGGTTGTGAGTTTTATTTTTTGTACTGGTAATTTTTTTGTACGAAATATTTTTTTGTTCTAATAAAACCAGGTCGTGATTAACGGATTGAGCCGATGCGGAATAGTACAGCCCACCAGTAGTAATAAGCAAACAAAGATGAAGTTTTTTCATTCAATGACTTTGGCGTTAGCGGGGATCTTGAACGTTAAAAAATGATCATCCACCTCTTTATCTGTTTTGAAGTTGGAATACATTGTTTTTGATACGATCGAATCCTTTGCATTGATCAAACTAATTTGTGTAACTGAAGTGGGGAACTTCAACCCTGCCACCCACTCGTAGTTATAAAAAAATACTTTATTGATGGCTTTGCCTTTTTTGTTAAAGTACCCGAGAAATACAGGATTATTTTTGTCATGCGCTACCTCTACTTTCGAAATATCTTTAGCCAACTGCATGGGTGGATGCCACACGGTAATGCGCAGGCCATCCTGAAATTTTGTTTCCTTCAACGCAAATCCCATTTTTGACAATCCTAAATCTCCCCGGTTGTTTTCAAGAAAATAAAAAAGCTGATTTGTTTCTGAACTGAGTAAATAGTTTTGTTTTTGAGCTACTGTATTGTTGACAAAATCATATACCGTAAACTCACCTTTGGTGTTATTCAGAATTAATATTTCGGCCGGCACCGTGTAATGACTGGCCATTTTACCTTCAGAGGTGTAGTAGATAGACGCCTTTATGGTGCTCATTTTTCCGTTTCGTGCCGATCGTGTCTGCATTTCCATCGAAACTTTCTGATAGACAAATTGATTTAAAAAAAACACTAAACTGAAAAAAAGAAGAGAAAATTGAGGGGCCAACAAGGTGCTAATGTTTTTTTATATAAAAATTAATCTTTAAGGCAACGAACAGAATAGCCTAACATTTTATCACTGAAACTTCGCGACACAACTCCGTTTTTGTATGTCACGCTTCTGCTCCAGGCGCTGATGGGGTTAGGTTCGGTTGAACTCCACCAATAGCTGTTTGCACCGGAATAAAAAAAGTAACCGGATGCATTTCTAAACCCCGATGGAAGCCCGGTAAAGTTAGACGTGTTGGTGCCATTGCCATTTTCTTTCCAGTCTGTTGTAGCTTTAATCTGGTTGGCATCATTGCCCAGTTGAGTGATCATTTCAGTCCACTCTTTGTCAGAAGGTACATGCCAACCAGACGGGCAAAGTTTTCGTGGATCAGACACGGCATACCAGTTATAAAGCTTGCCGTATTTTTCACCGTTAGACGGATCATTTTCATAATAACTCCAGGCGGGCTGTTGTTTTTTTCCTGCTTTTGCCCAAACGTCAATGTCTTTGGCTTCCGGTATGGCCGAGCCATCGGCAAAATGATCGGTATCAAGATTTTTTACTGCCCAGGTTTGCTTGCCAATGAAGGCTTCATTTTCTGAGGACGAAACAACAGTTGTTGGTTTGGGGGTATTCTCAGGTGTGGTTTTGGTGGTTACCGGGGCTTGTGGTTTTATGGGTGTAGTGGTGGTAGCTGTGGCTTGCTGCTGGTTAAAATAAAAATCTCCTCCAATGGAATTGTCTTCTACAGAGGGCAATTGCTTTTCACCCGATTGCTTGTAAACTTCTTGCTTTACCTTTTTGAAAACATCAGTGATGTTGAGATTAGGCTCGTTGATGACCTTTAAAAGGTTGGAGGTAAACAACCCATTTTTGCCTACTCCATCCGATGCGGTTTTGCCGGGCTGTGTGGCAAAAACAATGATGGCGCCCTGAGGCGCATTCATGCGGCTTAATCCTTGTTCTCCACTGTCGCGGGTAAAGGTTGGGAGCGACCGGCAGGCATCGAGTAGCAAAATGTTTAACGATCGGCTTGCTGATTTAAGCACGGCCATCACCGTATTCATCCGCACACAGTAGTCTTCTAAATCACCGGGATTTTGTAAGGTAGCCGTGGTGGGGATGATGTAATTTTCGCCTTCGTATTGCATGCCGTGGCCGGCATAAAAAATGATACCCACGGCACCATCCTGATCGCGCATGGAGTTGAAGTAGCGGTTGATGGCATCTTTGATTTCTCGTTTTGTTTTAGGATCGTAGAGCGATTCAACCTGAAAACCCTTGGCCTTTAATGTGGCACTCATATCACGGGCATCGGCCAGTGAATGTCGAAGAGCCGGCAAAGCAGTATAACTCTGTGCCCCGATAATCAGTGCTACTTTTTTTTGCTTACTGCTTTGCGCCAACCCGAGGGTAGCAGTCAAGAAGAAAAAGAACAGAATAAAATTCTTTTTCATGTGTTTATAATTTTTATGTAAGGGTCACACGGAATGGCCAAGATAATATGGTCGTTTGGCGTAAGCCAATACGTGCCATTTCACAACCATACTTTGAAGCAATTTAAGAAAAAATGCTTACGTAAAAAAGAAGCTAAACGACCCCGTCTGCCAAGACGATCACCTTGTTTTTCAATACTTCCACCACGCCACCGGTAATGGCTACTTGCTGGGTGGCTTCTTTTGATTTATAAACTACCGCCCCGTCTTTCAGTAGCGACACAAGCGGGGCATGGTTATCCAACACCTGAAAAGAACCGTCTGCTCCGGGAAAGGTGGCAGAAAACACTTCTCCTTCAAAAATTTTCTTCTCCGGTGTGATTATTTCTAAATGCATGTTGATTCGGTGATGTGACAATTCGGTGATTTGTCAATTCATCATCATTAACAAATCACTGAATTATCGAATTATATTATCCCTTTGCTTCGGCCATTATTTTTTCGCCTTTGGCAATCGCCTCTTCAATACTGCCCACCAGGTTGAAGGCCATCTCAGGCAAATGATCCACTTCGCCATCCATGATCATGTTAAAGCCTTTGATCGTGTCTTTAATATCCACCAACGCGCCTTTCAAACCGGTAAATGCTTCGGCCACGTGGAATGGTTGCGACAAGAAACGCTGCACACGTCTGGCGCGTGATACCGTCAGTTTATCTTCTTCGCTCAATTCATCCATACCCAGAATGGCGATGATGTCTTGCAATTCTTTGTAACGCTGCAAAATCAATTTTACGCGCTGGGCACAGTTGTAGTGCTCATCACCCACGATGTCGGCACGGAGAATACGAGATGTTGAATCTAATGGATCCACCGCAGGGTAGATACCCAATTCAGCAATCTTGCGGCTTAATACCGTAGTAGCATCCAAGTGAGCAAATGTGGTGGCCGGAGCGGGGTCAGTCAAGTCATCGGCAGGTACGTAAACGGCCTGCACCGAAGTGATTGATCCGTTTTTGGTGGATGTGATGCGCTCTTGCATGGCACCCATTTCGGTAGCCAGCGTAGGCTGGTAACCTACTGCTGATGGCATACGGCCCAAAAGAGCCGACACTTCAGATCCCGCTTGGGTAAAACGGAAGATGTTATCGATGAAGAAAAGAATGTCTTTGCCTTTTCCTTTGCCGTCACCATCGCGGAAATATTCGGCTACCGTCAAGCCAGAAAGTGCTACCCGTGCGCGTGCACCGGGTGGTTCGTTCATCTGACCGAATACAAAGGTTGCTTTTGAATCTTTTAATTTTTGGTTATCCACTTTAGACAAATCCCATCCGCCTGCGTGAAGCGATTTCATAAACTCAGGGCCATAATCAACAATTCCGGCTTCGATCATTTCGCGGAGCAAATCGTTTCCTTCGCGCGTACGCTCACCCACACCGGCAAATACCGAAAGACCGGAGTATGCTTTGGCGATGTTGTTGATCAATTCCTGAATCAATACGGTTTTACCTACACCGGCACCACCGAACAACCCGATTTTACCACCCTTGGCATAAGGCTCGATCAAGTCGATCACCTTGATACCGGTGAAAAGAATTTCCGATGAAGTTGAAAGGTTTTCATAGCTGGGTGCTGAGCGGTGGATAGGCAATGACTGCTCGCCTTTAGGTTGGGCAATACCATCGATAGCCTCGCCAATCACATTGAACAAACGGCCTTTGATATCATCACCGATTGGCATTTTAATAGGCATGCCGGTGTCGGTCACTTTCATGCCGCGCACCAAGCCTTCGGTGCCATCCATAGCTACGGTACGCACCCGGTCTTCACCTAGGTGGGTTTGGCACTCCAGCACCACGCGGGTGCCATCTGTTTTGGTTACTTCCAATGAGTCGAGAATGTTGGGCAGTTTAGAGCCGGGCTCATCAAAAGCCACATCCACCACCGGACCGATTACTTGTGTGATTTTACCGTAGTTAGCCATGTATTGAAAATTAGGAGTTAATGCGCTGATTTTTAAGTTTTTGCAGATTCATTAAACGGGTTTAAAAAATCCGATCGCAAAAGTATGTTTTTCATGGGTTTATGCAAACCCGAACCGCAAAGTATTTAACTGATTTTTAACAGAGAGATAGCGGCCGCGATCCGGTATAACTAGATTCGTTTTCAAAACCACAAATCTGTGGCATATTTGCACCATGGGCATCCGTTCGATTTTAGCCAAGCCATTTGCCGGCTACATAGCCAAGGAGACCAAAGAATGGTCGTCCAACCCGGTGCTTTATCAACAAAAAATTTTCCAATCGCTGATTGATACCGGAAAAAATACGTTGTTTGGAAAAGATCACGGATTTGAATCAATAAAGTTTCATTCAGATTTTAAGAAGTTTGTTCCTGTTCGCGATTATGAGGCGCTGAAGCCTTATGTAGAGAAAGTGCTTCATGGCGAAGAAAATATTTTATGGAAAGGCAAACCGGAATATTTTGCCAAAACCTCGGGCACTACTTCGGGTACCAAGTATATTCCCATCACCAAAGATTCCATTCCCAATCACATCAACAGTGCACGCAATGCCTTGTTGAGCTATGTGTATGAAACAGGCAATGCAAAATTTTTAGATGGCGGATTGATTTTCCTTTCGGGAAGCCCGGAATTGAGTGAAAAAGCCGGAATAAAAACCGGGCGACTTTCAGGAATAGTGAATCATCATGTGCCACAGTATTTGCGATCAAATCAAAAACCGAGTTACGCAACCAATTGCATTGAAGATTGGGACGAGAAACTGAACAAGATTATTGACGAGACACTTCATGCTGACATGACACTAATTTCTGGAATACCGCCCTGGACACAAATGTATTTCGATCGGATTGTGGCGAAGACCGGAAAGAAGATCAAAGATGTGTTTCCCAATTTCTCCATGTTTGTTTATGGTGGAGTAAACTTTGAGCCATACCGGGCTAAACTTTTTGAAACGATCGGAAAGAAAATTGATTCGATAGAAACGTATCCGGCATCAGAAGGATTTATTGCCTATCAGGATTCGCAAAACACAGAAGGACTTTTATTGTTACTTAATTCGGGAATTTTTTTTGAGTTCATTCCGGCCGAAGAATATTTTAACGAAAAACCCACCCGGCTTTCCATCGAAGAAGTTGAACTTGGAAAAAACTATGCTGTGATCATCAACAGCAATGCGGGGCTGTGGGGCTACTCCATTGGCGATACCATAAAATTTGTTTCAAAAAATCCTTATCGAATAATTGTAAGCGGAAGAATAAAACATTTCATTTCTGCTTTTGGCGAGCATGTGATTGGTGAAGAAGTGGAAAAAGCGATGAAATTTACTTGTGAAAAGTTTCCTGAAACGAAATTGGTTGAGTTTACCGTAGCACCAAATGTTTCTCCAAAAGAAGGAATGCCTCATCATGAATGGCTGATTGAATTTGCGAATCAACCCAGTGATTTGAATGAATTCTCGATTGAGTTAGACAATCAGCTGCGCAAATTAAATGTATATTACGATGATTTGATCACCGGAAATATTTTGCGTACGCTGGTCATTACGCCACTCCGAAAAAACGCCTTTATAGAGTACATGAAATCACAAGGCAAACTGGGTGGGCAAAACAAAGTGCCGAGATTGAGCAACGACCGGAAGATTGCCGAAGACTTGAATAAGTACAAAATCTGATTCTTCATTGAATAATAAAAAACACATTGCCATTCTAGGTTCCACAGGCTCCATTGGCACACAAGCTTTGGAGGTCATTGCCGCGCATCCTCAAAATTTTGAAGTAGAAATTCTCACAGCACAAAACAATGCCGACTTACTCATTGCACAAGCGAAAAAATTTAAGCCCAATGCGGTTGTCATCGCGAATGATGATCACTACAACAAAGTGAAAGAAGCTCTGCGTTCGGATAATGTAAAAGTTTTTGCCGGTGAAAGCGCTGTAGCCTCGGTGGTAGAGATGGATTCAATTGATTTGGTATTGACGGCACTGGTTGGTTTCTCCGGATTGCAGCCAACCATCAAGGCCATCGAAGCCGGAAAAAATATCGCCCTGGCTAACAAAGAAACATTAGTTGTGGCCGGTGAGTTGATAACCGGGTTGGCAAGACAGAAAGGGGTAAATATTTTTCCGGTTGACTCCGAACATTCGGCCATTTTCCAGTGTATAGTTGGCGAGTTTCATAATCCAATCGAAAAAATCATTCTCACCGCATCGGGCGGACCGTTTCGCGGAAAAAAGAAAAATGAACTTGTATCCGTGACGAAAGCACAGGCACTCAAACATCCCAACTGGTCAATGGGAGCAAAGGTGACCATTGATTCGGCTACGCTCATGAACAAAGGCTTGGAAGTAATTGAGGCCAAATGGCTTTTTGGGTTGAAGCCTGGGCAAATTGAGGTGATTGTTCATCCGCAATCCATCATTCACTCCATGGTGCAATTTTACGATGGCTCAATCAAAGCGCAACTTGGCCTGCCCGATATGCGTTTACCCATTCAGTTTGCGATGGGTTTTCCTGAGCGTTTGAAATCTGATTTTCCACGCTTTGATTTCTCCAAATACCCTTCACTCACTTTTGAGCAGCCCGATACCGAAACTTTTCGTAATCTTGCGCTCGCTTTCGAAGCTCTTGATCGTGGTGGAAACAATCCTTGTGTGTTAAATGCAGCGAATGAGATTGCCGTAGCGGAATTTTTAAACCAGAAATTGGGTTTCTTGGAGATGACAGATGTGGTTGCTGGTTGTATGGATAAGGTAAAATTCATAGCCAGGCCTTCTTTCGAGGATTATCAGCAAACCGATAAAGAAACAAGAATCAAAGCAAAGGAAATGATTCGGTAATATCCAAAAGAATTAACGAATCAATGAATTAACAAATCAACAAATTAACGAGTCAACGAATTAGATTATGGAAGGATTGATTATGACAGCCCAACTTTTGTTGAGCCTTTCAATTTTGATAGTGGTGCACGAGTGGGGGCATTTTTTTGCTGCCCGCACTTTCAATATTAAAGTAGAGAAATTTTACCTCTTCTTCGATTTTCTTTTTCCCATGGCCAATGTGGCCAACTTTGCTCTGTTCAAGAAACAGAAAGGCGATACCGAATATGGCATTGGCTGGTTTCCATTAGGCGGATACGTAAAAATTGCCGGCATGGTGGACGAGAGCATGGATAAAGAGCAGATGAAACAACCGCCACAACCATGGGAGTTTCGGGCCAAGCCCGCCTGGCAGCGGTTAATTGTTATGCTCGGAGGTATCATTGTAAACGTAATTGTGGGCGTGCTGATTTTTATTGGTATGACGTATTTTATTGGGGATAAATACATTCTCAATGAATATGTGAATACACACGGAGGAGTGCATGCACAAGAACTCGCCCAGCAACTCGGCATACAAACGGGCGATAAAATCATCAAAATCAACGGCAAGCCATTTGAGTATTTTGACGACATCACTAAAACCGATGCGCTGCTTTCGCAAAACTCTTACTACACCGTGTTGCGGGGAGACCAACAAATGGATATTCCCATTCCGGCTAACTTCATCGAAAATTTTGGAAAGAAAAATGCACTCGGCAAATTTCTATTGCCACGCAGGCCGATTGTAGTTGATGAAGTAGCAAAAGATTCCATTGCCGGAAAAGTGGGATTGCAAAAAGGCGATAAGATTGTAGAACTGAACGGGAAACCCATTATGTATTACGATGAACTTCGCGAAGCCTTAAAAAATAGTACAGGCGACTCCATTACATTTAAAGTACAACGCGGAGAGCAAGCGCTTACATTTAAAGAATATTTTAAAGGCCACACCAATATTGGGTTTGCTATGCCTCTTTACTTAGTTCCGGTCGAAGCAGAGAAGAAGATCTCGTATTCAATCGGACAGTCCATATTGATTGGGCCGGGGCGTGCGTTTGATGTGATCACCCTTCAGATCAAAGCTTTCGGAAAAATTTTTAAACGCGAACTCAGCCTAAAAAACTCATTGTCAGGCCCGATCGGTATGGCTAAAATGTATGGTGGTGTGTGGGATTGGGAGCGCTTTTGGCGGATGACCGGCCTGCTTTCAATGGTGCTGGCCTTTATGAATTTACTGCCCATTCCTGCACTGGATGGTGGCTATGTGTTGTTCTTGCTTTTTGAAATGATTACGGGAAAAGCACCCTCAGAGAAATTTTTTGAAAATGCAATCAAGGTGGGTATGGCGCTATTGCTTTTGCTGATGGTGTTTGTATTCTACAACGACATTGCCAAAATTTTTACGGGGAGCTAGAAGTTATTTGTAAACATCATAACAATATTCCTTCAAGTAGTCCACCGCATCTTCTTCACCGGCATCCAGCGCTTTGCGTAAGCAACTGCAGCCTTTATCAATTTGCTTTAACTCCACCAAGGCAACTCCTTTATAAAAAAGAATAGTTCCGTTGGCAGGGTCAATTTTCAAGGCTTGATTTAAATACGACAAAGCAGCCTCGTAGTTTTCATCATCCAGGCAAAACGAAGCCATTGTCACGTAAGAGCCGATGAACTTCGGATCAAGCTCAATGGCTTTGGTAAGGCAGATGTAGGCGCTGTCTGCATTATTCAATGAACGATAAACCAAGGCAAGGTTGATCTCCAGTTCGGGATCATCAGTAAAGTTTTTCAGGTTGAGAAATTCTTTTTTGGCATGAATGAAATTGCCCTGTTCAAACAGCAGGGTAGCGCGCCATCTTAATAGTTGAGGATTGACATGGCCTAACTCAATGGCCCGGGTTACATCCGGCAGCAACTTATCTTCTTCGCCCAGTTGCTGGTTGATCAGGGCACGAAGTAAATACGCTTTTTGACTATCCTTATTTTTTTCGAGGTAAACGTTCACATCCTTTACTGCTAGCTCAAATTTTTCAGAACGGTAATAGCTCAAGGTTCGCTTGTAGAGTATCAAATAATACTTCTGATCTTTCTTTTTTGATTTAGAAAGGATTTTGGAATAGAGTTCTGCCGAAGACCTGAAATTCTCTTGCTTCATCAGCGTATCGGCCCGTGCCTCCCACCGCTGAATCTTACTCAGTTTTTGTTGGGCATAGCAAAACACGGGTAACGTACATAACAACAGCAAGCAGAAAAAAAACGAGCATTTTTCAGGCTTTGATATGCTGGAGTTCATCAACAATCATGCAGTAGTTGTAGCAGCGCGGTTGCGCTCGCGCTTGCGGTCATTTTCGTTTAAGAAAATCTTTCTCAAACGGATTGACTTGGGCGTTACTTCCACGTATTCGTCAGACTGAATGTATTCCAGTGCCTCTTCCAGCGAAAACTTGATGGCCGGTGCAATTTTCATTTTTTCATCGGCACCCGAAGCGCGCATGTTAGTAAGTTTTTTAGTTTTAGTAACGTTAATTACCAAATCGCCACCGCGGCTGTGCTCGCCAATTACCTGGCCTTCGTAAATAGGCTCACTGGGGTTTATAAAAAATTTGCCACGGTCCTGCAGGTTGTGCAGACTGTAAGGAATAGCTTCGCCAATCTCCATACTGATCAATGAGCCATTTATCCTTCCGGGAATTTCTCCTTTATAAGGTTGGAATTCTTTAAAGCGATGGGTCACCACGGCTTCACCGGCTGTTACGTTCATCAAATAATTTCTGAGGCCAATGATTCCGCGCGCAGGCATGGTGAATTTTAAAATCATGCGGTCGCCCTTTGGCTCCATGTTAGTCATTTCGCCTCTGCGAACGGAAACGGTTTCAATAGCTTTACCAGCAACGGCCTCGGGCAAGTCGATGGTTAATTCTTCAATGGGCTCACACTTTACACCGTCAATTTCTTTGATGATAACTTGTGGCTGACCAATTTGAAGTTCGTAACCTTCTCTGCGCATGGTTTCGATCAATACTGACAAGTGGAGAACTCCCCGTCCGAAGACCATGAAGCTATCGGCTGAGCCGGTATCGCCTACGCGAAGTGCTAAATTTTTCTCAAGTTCTTTATCTAATCGTTCTTTGATGTGACGCGAAGTGACAAATTTTCCCTCTTTACCATAAAAGGGCGAAGTGTTTATAGTAAAGAGCATGCTCATCGTTGGTTCATCGATGGCAATTGATTTTAGTGCTTCGGGTTTTTCCACATCGGCAACCGTATCTCCAATTTCAAAACCCTCGAGGCCCACGAGTGCGCAAATCTCACCTGCTTTTACTTCTTCCATTTTCTTTTTTTCGAAACCTTCAAACACGTATACTTCCTTCACACGCGTTTTTACAATTGCTCCGGTATCGCGTTTAACCAGCACAACAAATTGCCCGGCTTTTACCGAACCTCGTTGAATGCGCCCAATAGCAACCCGGCCAATGTATGAGGAGTACTCAAGGGACGTAATCATCAATTGGGTTGGACCTTCAGATACTTTTGGTGCAGGGATATGCTTGATTACGCCTTCGAGTAATGCGGTGATGTCGGTGGTGGGAGTTTTCCAATCTGAACTCATCCAGCCTTGTTTGGCTGATCCGTAAAACGTGGGGAAATTCAACTGATCCTCGGTAGCATCCAGCGCAAACATCAGTTCAAATACCTGTTCGTGCACTTCATCAGGCGTACAGTTTTTTTTATCCACTTTATTAATCACTACAATCGGTTTTAATCCCAGTTGCAATGCTTTTTGTAGTACAAAACGGGTTTGTGGCATAGGCCCTTCAAAGGCATCCACCAGCAGTAAGCAGCCATCGGCCATGTTGAGCACACGCTCTACTTCACCGCCAAAGTCGCTGTGGCCGGGAGTATCAATTACATTGATTTTATAATCTTTATACCGAACGGAAACGTTTTTAGCCAGAATAGTGATACCGCGCTCGCGCTCCAGGTCATTACTGTCCATGATCAACTCGCCCGGGTTTTCATGGTCTTTGAAGAGATGACCCGCGTGTAAAAGTTTGTCAACGAGGGTGGTTTTTCCATGGTCAACGTGTGCGATGATGGCAATGTTTCTGATTTTGCTAACTTCCATAAAATGTGTGGTATTTCCCTATTTTTCAATTTTGAGGGCGCAAAGATAATCAGATTTGTGGCAATCGCAGATTCCGTGAATTTTATCCTCAACAGCTTTTTTTTATTTTTGCGGCCAAATCTGTTTTCAATTTTAATTTTCTTATAAACAAGACCTTAAACAAATAACCAATGGTTGATTTATTTGATAAACTGCGCATGGAGGAGGGCCCACTGGCTAAGTATTCGCACCTGCCCGATGATTATTTTTTCTTCCCTAAGCTGGAAGGCGAGATTGGGCCTCGCATGAAGTTTAATGGAAAAACAGTGCTCAACTGGAGCCTGAACAATTATTTGGGGCTGGCCAACCACCCGGAAGTTCGCAAAACCGATGCAGAAGCATCAGCACA
Organism: Bacteroidota bacterium; assembly: GCA_018266435.1. GTDB lineage: Bacteria > Bacteroidota > Bacteroidia > Cytophagales > Cyclobacteriaceae > ELB16-189. The sequence continues at coordinate 220,655 of JAFEAL010000005.1, forward strand.
ATATGGCCTGGCATCACCGATGGGCGCACGCATGATGAGTGGCAACTCAGTTCACCACGTTGAACTGGAAAAGCAATTGGCATCATTTGTTATGAAAGAAGATGTCATGCTACTCAATTATGGATACCAGGGTGTATTGTCAATCATTGATGCGCTAGTTGACCGCAAAGACGTGATTGTATATGATGCTGAATCACATGCTTGTATTATTGATGGCGTTCGTCTGCACATGGGCAAACGTTTTGTGTATGCGCACAACAATATGGAAAACCTGGAGAAACAATTACAACGTGCAACCAAATTGGCTAATGAAACGGGTGGAGGCATTTTAGTGATTACCGAAGGAGTGTTTGGCATGAGTGGCAATATGGGTGATTTGAAAGGTGTAGTAGAGCTTAAAAAGAAATACAACTTTCGCTTGTTTGTGGATGATGCACACGGCTTTGGAACGATGGGTGCTACAGGTGCTGGCGTGGGAGAGGAACAAGGCGTGCAGGATCAAGTTGATTTGTACTTCTCTACGTTTGCCAAATCAATGGCCAGCATCGGTGCGTTTGTGGCAGGCGACAAAAAAATATTGAAATACCTTCGCTACAGCGTACGCTCGCAGATTTATGCTAAGTCACTTCCCATGCCCTTGGTAATTGGTGCATTGAAGCGATTGGAATTGGTAAAAAAACACCCCGAGTTCAGGGCAGATTTGAAAAAAATCATGTTTGCGATGAAAAACGGGTTGAAAGACCGTGGGTTTATGATCAACCCAACCCAAACTCCTCCTACTCCGGTACTCTTCAAGGGAGGAGTAGGCGAGGCGGCCAATATGAGCATGGACCTGCGTGAGAACTATGGCATTTTCTGCTCAGTGGTGATTTACCCGGTAGTACCCAAAGATGTGATTATGTTTAGAATCATCCCAACGGCATCGCATACTATGACCGATGTGGAAGAAACCCTAAAGGCCTTTTCTGCGCTAAAATCGAAGCTTGATGAGGGTTTTTATAAGAAAGAAGAACTGGTATCGGTTACGAAAGTTTAAAAAACATTGGTTTTTGGCTTGTTTTTAAAGGCTTTTAGCTAATTTAGCACAAACAAGAACCCAATTTTTTAACTAAACTTTATACAAAATGAAAAAATTTGAAGATTTAAAAGCCTTGATTGCATCCATCGAACAGGATGCAGACAAATTTTACAATAAAGGCAACAGCGCAGCCGGAACTCGTTTGCGCAAGGGAATGCAAGATTTGAAAAATGCAGCCCAGGCTATCCGTTCTGAAGTACAAGATCTAAAGAACAAAGAAAGCAAATAAGCATAACCGAACATTATTGAAAGAGGCTGTCTGCATTAAGACAGCCTCTTTTTTTGTTACTTAGATGCCCAGGTATTGTTAGAGGTGTCTGCGTCCATCCAAATGCCCCCCTCAATGGTGAGCGATTTGATTTTCTTTTTAGAGGAAACTGCTATGGTTGCACGTTGCTGATTAGTCTGCCATACAGCCGGGGTTTGATGCAGCCGGTTTGTTGTTCCGTCTTCGTAGGTAATTACCAAATCAAACGGGGCAGTCATTCCTCCGATATTGTTGATGGTGACATCATAGCCTGTCCCGCTTTTTTTCACATTGCTGATGGCGAGGTCGATGTAGTGGGGAGAAAAATACCAACTATTCCAAAACCAATTGAGATTTTTTCCGGATACGTCATTGAATGTAAAGAAGAAATCCCAGGGAGAGGGGTGCTTTCCGTGCCAGCGATCCATATAGGCATGAAGGCATTTTTTAAATAAGTCATCACCCAATAAATCTTTCATAGCCAAATATCCAATGGAAGCCTTGCCGTATTCGTTGTTGCCAAAGCCTGCACCAGTCAAGGCATCTCCGGGTGTTACGATCGGTATGTCTTCACCGGCTGAGTTGTCGTGTGTCCATCTGGCCACCCGAAATTGTTTGTACATTTCTTCGGCTTTTTTAGTACCCAAGTCTGCCCGCCCAATGAGCAACTCTAAGGTGGTAGCCCACCCCTCATCCATAAAACCATAACGGGTTTCATTCACGCCCATATAAAAGGGCATGTAGGTATGTGCTATTTCATGCTCAACTACAAATCGAGTAAACGTGGTGTCAGGAAAAGAACTGTCGTTGACCATCATGGGGTACTCCATGTCAGCAAAGCCCCGGAAGATGGTTGTTTTTTCATAGGGATAGGGAATGCCTGGCCAATGACGTGAAAACCAACCCAGCGCATGTTTTCCATATTTCACTATATGTTTAAAATCGGCCGAAGGTTCATCATAGGCAGCCTGAACACTGGCTCTTCGTTGGGTGGCATCATCTACCACTACGCTGCCGGCATCCCACAGGTAATGATCACTGATACCAAAGGCCATATCAGGAATGTTTTTGGCTTTGAATTGCCAACTGTTGATAGCGTATTGGGTAGTCACTTTTCCGTTGGCCAATTCTTCTTTAGTAGCGACATGAATGATTTGATCGCTGGTAAATGAAGAGTTGAAACGTTTGAGAATTTCGGGCTGCAACAATTTATCGGCATGTTGCAAGGTGCCGGTGCCCCACACCACATAATTTTTCGGAGCATTGATTGTAACGGTGTAATCATTGAAGTCACTATAAAATTCGTGTGAATCCATGAAATTCATGCGATCCCATCCGTTGTAGTCATCAAGTACGGCTATGCGCGGATAAAAGTAGGCAAGGAAATACGTGGTGGAGTCAATCATTCCCTCGCGGCCGCTTTCTTTGGAAATTTCATAGTGCCATTGAAAAGTGAGTTTTACTGAATCATGTGGGGGCAAGGGTTTAGGCAACCGCATGGACTGCCAGGTACTGGACTGTGGATTTTCTTTCCATTGGTAAGGCGCACCATTGTGGGTAACGGCATCAATGTGCATTCCTGAAGTGAGATAATCTTCAGTTACTCCGCCATTTCTCGCAGCACCAGGTTTATGGATATTGAGAAATAATTTGATGACGGGATTTCTCAATGTATCGGGGCTGTTGTTGAAGTAAACAATCGTTTCTTCTCCTTTAATGTTTCGGTCAGGAGGAAGAGCCGTAACGGTCATATTATACCGGGCAGAGTTTTGCCAATAATTTTTTCCGGGTCTTCCGTCTTTTGAGCGAGTCTCCTTTATATAAGCCCTCTTCATATCGCGAGGGATATATAAATCTTGTGCAGAAATAGCTGAGAAAGTAAAGCCAAAAGCAAGTGCAAGTAAAAGTTGTTTCATAAAACCAATTTTTGGTAAAAAGAATGATTGAACCTGAACCTAAAACGAACTACCCGTGCAAAAGTTTGGGTTATCCTTTATAACCTTCAATCTTTTTTTTTAACTCCTCAGAAGGTTCAACCAATGGTAGTCGTACATGAGTTTTACATAACCCGAGCAGGCTCATCAGGTATTTAACACCCGTTGGGTTGCCTTCTTCGTACATGGGACCGTTGATGTCAAGCAGCTTAAATGCCTCGGTTGATGCTTTTGAAAAATTTCCTTGTGCTGCATAGCCGGTCATTTTTTTAAAGATGATCGGGTAGGCATTGGCCAGCACTGAGATGACTCCGGCCCCACCTATAGAGTAGATAGGCACAGTGAGCAGGTCATCGCCAGAGATAAGTAAAAAGTCTTTGGGCTTTTCGCGGGCAATTTTCATGCACTGCTCCAGGTTACCCGAAGCTTCTTTGATGGCCACAATATTTTTGTGTTGTGCCAGCCTCAGGGTGGTGCTGGCTGTGAGGTTGGATGATGTGCGGCCGGGCACGTTGTATAAAATTACCGGCACCGGTGAAGCATCAGCCACTTTTACAAAGTGCTGGTATATCCCTTCTTGTGAAGGTTTGTTATAGTACGGACTGACCGACAACAAGGCATCAACATTTTTTAAGTCAGTAGTTCTGATTTCTTCTAAAACTGAAGCCGTGTTGTTTCCGCCAATGCCGTACACCACCGGAAGCTTTTTGAAATTTGTTTTGAGTACAAAACGCAGTACTTCTTTTTTTTCTTCTTTGGTTAAAGTTGCCGACTCGCCTGTAGTGCCCATCACCACAAAATAATCTACCCCTTTGGCTGTGTGGTTTATTATCCTTTTTAAGGAAGAAAAATCAATTGATCCATCAGCATTAAACGGTGTTACCAAGGCTACGCCTGTACCATGCAGTCTTTTCATCGCAGTTGCTTAGTGTATTTTAACATGGTATCCATCAACCCTTTGTTGGTACCGTTTTGTTCGATCATTAACTCAAAGAAATCGCTTTCAACTTCGCGGTAACGGCCCACCCGGCATTTGGCTTTACTGTTGGCAAGCAGGTTGATTGCCAGCGGATTTGATTCCCGATCGATGTAATACAAATAATCAAACGGAGTATCAGAAAATTTTTGAGCAATATCGGATTTGATCTCTCCCCAAAAACTTAAATCTTTTATGGTAAAAAAATCAAACATGAATTCATAGTTCTCGGCTTTTAGCGGAAGGTATTCCAGTACTTGTACTTTTTTTCCGTCTTGCTCAAGCTGGTGTACAAACTCTTTTATTTCCAAATGTTTTTGTTTGTCTTCCACACTAAAGAGCACACCCACTTGTTGGGCCTGCTTGTAGGGCACGCTGTTACGCACACTTTTATTTTTTTTTAGCGCTCTGCGTGTACGCTTCTCTAAAAAACTCATTCTAAACACCGGGAATTCAAAATTTAAAGTTCAATATTCCACATTCAAAAATCAAAAACCAATACCTGAATCATTTTTTGAAATATTGAATATGGGATTTATTTGAGCAGTTGCTCAAATTCTTGTTCACTTATAATCTTCACTCCGAGTTTTTCGGCTTTTTCGCGTTTAGCCGGCCCTGTGTTTTCACCGGCTACTAAGAAATCAAGTTTGCCCGAAACGGATGAAAGCACTTTGCCTCCGTGGGCAACGATTACTTCCTTGAGGTGATCACGCTCATAGTTTTGAAAAGTGCCGGAGATGACAAAAGATTTTCCGCCCAATGCATTACTAATTTTTTCAGGTTCTTTGAATGATGATTCAAACTGAAGCCCGGCTTTTTTTAACCGGGAAATTTCTAGTTGGTTTTCTTTTTGTTCAAAAAAATGATGAACGCTCTGTGCAATTTTTTCGCCAACTTCAGGGGCTTCGAGCAGTTGTTCGTAGGTGGCGCTCATTAAATTTTCCATGGACTTAAAATGTCTGGCTAATTTTTCGGCTACCGTTTTCCCTACGAAGCGTATGCCGATGGCAAAGAGTACTGCTTCAAAAGAAGCAGCCTTAGAAGCTTCAATGCCCTTCAGCAAGTTTTTAGTAGAAAGTTCTTTAAAGCCTTCCAGCCTGAGCACTTCTTCTTTGTTCAGATCGTAGAGGTCGGCTGGTGTTTTTACCAGTCCCAGGTCAAATAATTGCTCAATGGTTTTTTCTCCCAGCGAGTCAATGTCCATGGCTTTGCGCTGGATGAAATGCACAATTCGCCCGGTGATTTGGGGGCGGCATCCCTTTTCGTTGGGGCAATAGTGATTTGCTTCGTCTTCGTGGCGGATCAGTTCTGTTCCACATTCGGGGCAGTGTGTGATGTAGCTTACCGGCTTCAGTTTTTCATCGCGCCTGGCAAGATCAACGGAAGTTACTTTGGGAATTATTTCACCACCCTTCTCTACAAACACATAATCGCCAATGCGTAAATCCAGCCGTTCAATTTCATTGGCATTGTGTAGCGAGGCACGTTTTACGGTAGTGCCTGCTAAAAAAACAGGTTCCAGTTCGGCTACGGGTGTTACTGCTCCGGTTCTTCCTACTTGATAGGTGATGCCATTCAGGCGGGTGCTGACACTCTCGGCTTTGTACTTATAAGCAATGGCCCAGCGAGGGCTTTTGGCTGTAAACCCCAGTTGCCGCTGCTGACTCAAGTTATTCACTTTGATCACCACTCCATCGGTTTCCAGCGGCAGGTCATTTCTTTTTTCTTCCCAATGTTCAATGTACTTCAATACTTCCTGAATGTTTCTGCACTTCTTATAGGTGGGCGAAACCTGGAATTCCCACGACTCCATTTTTTTGATTGCTTCTTCGTGGGTCTCTACATTATTTTCTTCGCCCAATAAGTAATAGAGGTAACAATCTAATTTTCGTTTAGCCACCTCAGCACTGTCTTGCATCTTCAGTGTGCCGCTGGCGGTGTTGCGGGCATTGGCGTAGGTTTCTTCGCCAATGTCTTCGCGCTCTTTGTTCAGTAGTTCAAAATTTTTTTTAGGCAAGAAGACTTCTCCCCGCACTTCAAACTTATGGGGAATGTTTTTGGATTTAATTTTTAACGGAAGTGTGCGAATGGTTTTTACATTGGCAATCACGTCATCTCCGCGCACACCATCGCCTCGCGTGATGCCTTGTGTCAACATTCCGTTTTCATATTTCAAACTGATGGAGACACCATCAAATTTCAATTCACAAAAATATTCGTAAGGTTCACCATCTAAACCTTTGGCTACACGCGAATCAAAATCTTTTAACTCTTCGGCAGAATAGGTATTGCCGAGCGAAAGCATTGGGTATTCATGGGCAACATTGGGAAACTCTTTGGTAATAGTTCCGCCCACGCGTTGGGTTGGTGAATCGGGAAGTTTCAGTTCAGGAAAATCTTTTTCAAGCTGAATTAATTTTTCGAGCAACTGATCAAACTCATAATCGCTGATCTCTGATTTATTTTTTTGATAATAGAGATTGTTGTGATAGTTAATCTGATCGGTTAGCTTTTGAATTTCTTTTCGTGTTTCTGGGGGTGTCATTTTCTAAAAAAATGAATTCGAAATTAGAAATATTTAAATATACAGACACAAAGAAAACATTGCTAATCTTAAATGTTTTTCAAATTCAAAATCTGACAAGAAACCAAAGCTGCCGTTTCCGTTCTTAAACGGTTGGCGCCCAGACTTACTTTTTCAAAACCATTTTGAAGAGCCAGCTCTAATTCATCTTTCGAAAAATCTCCTTCGGGGCCAACAAGAATGAGATAATTTTTTTCAGGCTTTGCTGCAGACTGAAGATGCCTTGGGTTTGAAGCATCAACATAAGCAATGAATTTTTGATCGGCATTCATAGAAAAAATTTCTTTGAAGGAGACCATATCATTAATCTTAGGAAGCCATGCTTGCTGCGATTGTTTCATGGCACTCACCGCCACTTTTTCAATCCGCTCACAATTGATCACTTTTCGTTCTGAATTTTTGCAAAACATAAAAGAGATTTGATCAACGCCAATTTCGGTCACTTTTTCTACAAACCACTCCATGCGATCTGCATTTTTAGTTGGTGCTATGGCGATGTGAACTTGAAAATCTCTTCTGGCAATTTGTTTTTTTTCAATGATTTCGAATTCACATTTTTTAGGATCGGCCCTGGTGATTTTAGCCACATAAAATAAACCCCTTCCATCGGTGAGGTCAATGGTTTGTTTTTCACCCAAACGCATCACACGAACCGCATGATGTGATTCATCTCTATCGAGGTAATGTATTCCTTCAGGAATGTTCGGTTGATAAAACAGGTTCACCTGTCAGGCAAGTTCTTTTTTCAGGCGTTCGACCAAGTTCACGTATTCCTGCATGGCTTGGTCTTTGCCTGTTCCTTTTTTTTCTTTCCAGGCGTTAAATTTGGCAATAGCTTTGAAATCAAATCCACCCGGCCGCTCACCGCTTACATCGCCTTCGGTGGCTTGTTTGAACAAAGCATAGAGTTGTAACAAATCTTCGTTAGAAGGACGCGAGGGCAGTTCTTTGGATTGTGAAACTGCGGTGTTGAAATTTTCGAGTAGTGACATAAGTAAAAATTAAAAAGGCTGGTAATTCCAGCCTTTAAAGATAATGTCTTTGAAACTAATTACCGCTTCTTAATCGGCACGTATGGCCGTTGGTTTTGCCCTGTGTAGATTTGTCTGGGGCGGCCAATGGGTTCTTTGTTTTCGCGAAGTTCTTTCCACTGGGCAATCCATCCCGGCAAACGGCCCATGGCAAACATTACCGTAAACATTTCTACCGGAATACCGAGGGCGCGGTAAATGATTCCTGAATAGAAGTCCACGTTTGGATAAAGTTTTCGTTCGATGAAGTAAGAATCACGTAGTGCAACTTCTTCCAGTTTTCGAGCGATATCTAACACGGGGTCATTCACTCCTAATTTTTTCAGCACATCATCGGCTGCTTTTTTAATGATCTTGGCGCGCGGGTCGAAATTTTTGTAAACGCGGTGGCCAAAGCCCATCAGCCGGAAGCCGCTGTTTTTATCTTTGGCCTTGGCAATCCATTTGTCAGTGTCGCCTCCGTCTTTGCGGATGTTTTCCAGCATAATGATTACTTCCTGGTTGGCTCCGCCATGCAGCGGCCCCCACAAGGCGTTGATGCCGGCTGAAATGGACGAATAGATACTTGCTTTTGATGAGCCCACAATCCGCACGGTAGAAGTAGAGCAGTTTTGTTCGTGGTCGGCATGGAGGATCAATAGCTTATCAAGGGCATCAGCAACTACCGGATCAACTTCGTATTGCTCGGCCGGTAGTGCATACATCATTTTCATAAAACGGGCACAATAATCCAATGAATTGTCGGGGTAATTTACCGGGTGCCCCACGGCATTTTTATAAGCCCAGGCAGCAAAGGTTGGCATTTTGGCCAGCGAGCGCACGATGCTCAGATAAACGGCTTCTGAGAAACGGTTGGGGTCGAGCGACTCGGGGTAGAAGGCAGTCTGAGCACAGAACATGGAAGCGAGCACGCCCATGGGGTGTGCAGTGGAAGGAAATCCGTCCAGTATTTTACGGGTGTCCTCATGCACCATCGTGTGTTTCTTAATATCGTTAGAGAATTTTTTGAGTTGATCTTCCATGGGTAGTTCTCCGAAGATCAACAGATAGGCCACTTCTAAAAAAGTGGATTTTTCGGCCAGATCTTCAATAGAATAGCCACGGTAACGGAGGATGCCATTATCACCATCCAAAAAAGTAATGGCACTTTTGGTAGCCCCGGTATTTTTGTAACCTAAGTCGAGCGTGATCACACCGGCCTCTTCCAATAAATTGCTGATGTCGATAGCGGTTTCTTTTTCTGTTCCTTCGATCACGGGCAACTTGTACGATTTGCCATCGATGATCAGTTCTGCGGTTTTGGCCATAAAATTTGTAGTTAATCTTTGGTTTTAAAGATAAAGGGTAGAGTCATTAGAAAAAAGCAGTGTTTGAAATTAATTATAGACGGGAACTAACCGGACAAGCTATCCGTAATGTTGTTATTTTTATTAAAACCGAATGAAAGAAATTCGAATAAGGAAGACAACGAGGAGCCCGGAACATTCATGGCATCACCTGATAGGCCCTTGTTCATTTTCTTCGGCCCTGGGCAGGCTCAGCAGTTTGCCAATGATGAGCATGCCGTACAGATTGCCAAATACACCCTCGAGCGTGCCGATGTTGCGAATCAATTTTTCAGGCTGTAGGCCCGACTCTACTCCACCGAGGATACTAAAACTGAAATTGATACATTCTGAATAATTAGGAAACCCCAACTCAATTTCTTTGCCGAGTCCCCCAATTTGTGAGATCGTGAGGATGTCGTACAAACTTCCGAATGAAATTCCTACCATTAAAAACACGCACGCAGCACCCCACAGTTTGTCAGGCGTGAGTGTGCTGCCCGAAAATACATCACGCAGGGCAAATGAAATAACAATTACTTCTATGGGAAAAAGTAATCCATGCACAGTTAGTAACAGTGCCTGCCGATTGGCTATTTTGATGAGTTGGTAGTACGGAAACTCTGCCAGGATACCTAACCCCACCGACCCGACCAACAATGTAAAAATGATGGCTAACAGAATTTTGCTTTGAGTCAGATTTCTTAGCATATCGAAAAGCAAGTACGTGTAGAGGGCACCAAAAAATGAAAAAACAGAAATGATGAATTTAGAGCTATCGCTCGTAGAGTCTGTTAAAATAGGATCGCTTAAAGTCAGTCCGAAGGTTACAATAGCCACCTGTAAAATGACAATGTTGCGGTAGTCTTTGGCTTTCTCGCGCTGAAGCTCACTTCGTGAGAGCCAATTTTTCAGACTGAAAGAAGAGAAAAACATGATTTTGATAAATTTATCGCGTGAGCAAGGTGAAATCAGGTGTAAATGTTTTCTGACAAATATCATTTTTTTATTTTTTATCTTTAAACAACGTACAGTTTTTGCCCTTTTCAATGCGCGCCATTTTTCTTTTGTGGTCTTTGTTTTTGTGGATGGTAGTTGGTGTCGCTTTTGCCCAACTACCCCATGTACCTTATGCCGACAGCTTACAGAAGGAAATCCTTACCCTAAAAGATTCACCTCAAAAAGTTGATAGGCTCTGTGAGCTTGCCTATGCGTTTACAGAGGTAGATGACGATAAAGCAGTTCTCTACGCTGTGCAGGCTAAAGAAATGGCATTGAAACTGAATTATGTAGCCGGAATAAAAGAGGCATTGACCATTTCCGGAGTAGCCGAATACATTTTTGGCAATTATAATAGAGCACTTGACTTATACAGGCAATCGCAAAAAATGAAGGGCTCGCAAAAACCAGAATTGGAAGCCTATAATTTGATGTTGATGGGAAATGTCCATCGCGATTGGGCCAACTTTGATTCAGCAGAATACTATTACCAACGGGCAGTTAAAACCATAGGCGAACAGGGTGACCCGTATTACCTGGGAAAATTTTACCGGGCAATGGCCACGATTAAAGTTATACTGTGGCACAACGAAGAGGCTATAGAACTACTGAAAAAGGCTGAAGCGTATGCCATTCAAAAACCACGCGACTATAATGTATTGATGAACATTTGGGAAACGTATGGCATGGCCTATTATCAAATGTTAAAGCTGCCCGAAGCGAAACGTTACATGAACAAACTGTGCAATCAAGAACAAGTTAATATTGATCTGTTGATGCGCGTTTTGTGCATGCTGGCCAAGGCCGATGAATTTATTAATGAAGGCCGGTATGAAAATGCGCTGACCGCAGCCTTAGAAGCATTGCAGTTGACCGATGTACACCGCTACCCAACCTATCGACTGAAAGTCTATATGAAAATAGGGCGGATCTATGCCCAACTTTCGCAGTATGCGCTGGCTTCTCAATATTATTTTAAAGGCCTGAAAATTGCCGAAGACTATAAGTTGCGATGGGAAGAGGCAAACTTGTATAGTTTTATGGCCTGGGTATCACAAGAGCAATTGAACCTCAGGCTGGCTTATTCGTATGCCACTAAATCCATTACTATTTTCAATACGATCAATGACCCTCACGGCAGTGCAGTAGCCGAAAATATATTTGGGCTGATTTATTATTATCAACACAAATACGATGAAGCCCTTTCAGCTTTTGAAAAATCGTTAAGCATAAGAAAAGTGTTGGGCAATGCGAGCGATGTTTCGGGCATCGGGTATAACATGGCGATGGTTTATGAAGCCATGGGCAATTATTCTAAAGCCTATACGCTTTATAAAGAAAGCCTGGAGACGGATGAAAAATTTAATACTCCAAAAGAGGTAAGTATTTCTTGCAATGGTCTTGCTACCCTTTTAATCGAAATGGGCAATTACCCTGAGGCAGAACACTATTTAGCAAAAGCCCTGACCATTTCATTGAAAACGGGAGAAAAAAACGAACGAAAAAATACGTATTTGAATTTTGCCAGGCTGAATGAAAAACTGGGCGATTATAAAAAAGCTGTTATTTTTCACAACCGATATGTAGAACTGAGCGATAGCATTGCTTCAGAAAGCAATAACTACAAGCTTGCTGAACTTCATGCGCTTTATGAGGTAGAACGAAAAGAAGCTGAGGTAAAAAAAATCAGTCAACAAAAAGAAAGACAAGAGAATGAATTACGCTCGCAGATAGCTTTAGCCCGGCAGCAAAAAATAATCATTGTCGTTTCGTTGGTAGCCATAGGGTTGTTGGTCATAACCCTGGGCATTGGGAATAAATACATTCGTAACAGAAATAAGTCACACCAAGCGTTAGAAAAACTGAACCATGAGATCATAGAAAAAAACGAAGAAATCATGGCTCAGTCAGAAGAGCTGAGAGAAGCATCAGAAACCATCAGTCATATCAACAAAGAACTGGAGAACAAAGTAGAACAGCGCACCAGTGAACTAAAACAGGCATACAAAGAACTGGATACCTTCTTTTACCGGTCATCGCACGATTTCAGAAGACCGATCACTACCTTTTTAGGGTTAGCCGGTGTGGCCAAGATTACGGTAAAAGACCCAAACTCACTGGAGTTATTTGAAAAGGTGAGCGAAACGGCAACCAGCCTGGACAAAATGCTGGCCAAGCTCCAATCCATCAGCGATGTGGGCTCGCAACAAATGATTTTTAAAGAAGTGCTGCTAAAAGAAATGATCGATGAAATACTCATCGGCTTTGCTAAAACAATTCAGCAAAAACGGATAACCGTTACCGTTTCGGTGCAAGAGCAACCCCCTCTGGTGTCGTATCCGGCCATGATTAAAATTGTAGTTGAAAACTTGATTGAAAATGCTATCCATTTTTGTGCAATGTTCAACCCCACCATGGCTATTCGTGTATCGGTTGATTTAGAAAACGCCATAATTGAAGTGGTGGATAATGGACAAGGAATTTCAGACGAGTATAAACACCGTATTTTTGATATGTACTTTCGGGCCAATGAAAAATCGAAAGGAAACGGGCTTGGTCTTTACATTGCCCAAAAGGCAATTAAAAGACTCAATGGTACGATTTATTTTAAGACCCAGTACGGAGAGGGATCGGTTTTTACCGTGGTGCTGCCCAATACCGAATAAAAAAAGAGCGGTTTTGCCTCCGCTCCTTTTACATAAAAAATTGTGTGCTGAGGTTACATTCCTGAGCCTTGCCCTGAATCCATTGATCCGAAAGGTGTTTCGGGCGTGGGTGGGGTCTCCGGCATCGGGGTGGGTGCTGGCGGTGGGGTAGGTGCAGCCACCGCAGCCACTTTAGGAGCAACTGGTTTTTTGGCTACAACTCTTTTCGGGGCTGCCTTTTTCGCTACTTTCTTCTTAACCGCTTTCTTTTTCGCTACTTTCTTTTTGGCAACCTTCTTTACTTTTTTAGGTGCCTTTTTAACAACCTTTTTCTTGGCTGCTTTTTTCACTGATTTTTTAGCTTTAGCTTTTGCTTTTCCTTTCTTGGCGGCTTTTTTTGCTTTCTTTGCCATGGTGCAACGGGTTAAATTTTTTTAGTGTATTGAAGAGTTAGGATTTTTTTAAATCACTCTGAAATTTAGGGAAAGTGTTTGGACTTGAAATAGTATTGCAAAAAAAAGTTTTTTGAGGTAAGTCAAGCAGAAGATCATTCTTGTCGAGTCATTACTAAGAACAAGGATAAAAAAATAAATAGGCCCATGATTTTGGACATTAGCAAAATACTAAATAATTTAGCATTTCAATTTTAACGATAAAACTATGACCCCCGATGCAAAAGAAAAACTGAAAGCCCTTCAGCTGACCATTGACAAACTGGAAAAAACCTATGGCAAGGGTACCGTGATGAAATTAAGTGATGAGAAAATCATGGACGTGCCGGCCATTTCCACCGGTTCTCTGGGACTTGATATTGCCCTTGGCATTGGCGGCATTCCCCGCGGAAGAGTTACCGAAATATACGGGCCTGAATCTTCCGGAAAAACAACGTTAACCATGCACATGATTGCCGAAGCTCAAAAAAAAGGTGGGCTCGCTGCTTTCATTGATGCTGAACATGCCTTTGATAAATCGTATGCCGAGAAACTGGGAATTGATACCGAAAACCTGCTCATCTCACAACCTGACAATGGCGAGCAAGCTCTTGAAATTGCCGAACATCTGATCCGTTCTGGAGCAATAGACATTATTGTAATCGATTCGGTTGCCGCCTTGGTTCCCAAAGGAGAATTAGAGGGCGAAATGGGCGAAAGCAAAATGGGATTACAGGCACGGTTGATGTCGCAGGCGTTGCGTAAACTGACCGGTACCATTAGCAAAACAGGATGTGCTTGTGTTTTTATCAACCAATTGCGCGAAAAGATAGGAGTGATGTTTGGCAATCCGGAAACGACTACAGGTGGTAATGCCCTGAAATTTTATGCGTCCGTAAGGCTGGATATTCGAAGGATAGGCCAAATTAAGGAAACATCAGATGATATCACCGGAAATCGCGTGAAGGTAAAAGTGGTGAAGAATAAAGTAGCACCTCCATTTAAAGTAGTAGAGTTTGATATTATGTATGGACGCGGTATATCCAAATCGGGTGAAATTGTTGATTTAGGAGTGGAGTTGAATGTAGTTCAAAAATCAGGCTCCTGGTTCTCATACAATGGAAACAAATTGGGGCAGGGACGTGATGCCGTGAAGCAACTGATTGAAGACAACCCTGAGTTGATGGACGAGTTGGAGAAAAAAATCAAAGAGAAGATGGCAATCGGAGAGGAAACAAAGAAAGCAGAAGCTTAAAATTTTCTTTAGCAAAACAAAAAGAGCCACCTAAGGTGGCTCTTTTTGTTAAGGCCGGGCACACCAACGAAAAATCCTATCTAAAAAATTACTAATTTTCATGTTGATAAATTTTATAAAGATGAAAACACTTCGGCTTTTCCTAACCTTGTTTTTGACCCTGGGCTCAATCTGCATTTTTGCACAAGCCAAATATGATAAAATGGTGAAGGCCTCTGAAACAGCCTATGATCTGGGCGATTACAAAAAAGCTATTTCAAATCTGGAAAAACTAAAGAAAAAAGGATTTAAAAAGCTCGGCCAGCAAAATCAGTACACACCACTCTATTATTTATACAAAGCCAAATACCACTTGGCTTCCGGCAAGCTCAAAGATTTTGAAACCAATATTGATCTGGCTATATCGGCAAGTATTGTCAATTATAAAGAAGATAGCGAGAAGCACGGCCAGTTACTGATGAACGTGGCCGAACTTCACATACTAAATGGTTCGTACCGATTAGCCAAGGTATTTTTAGATCAGGCAAAAAAAATATTAGATGCAGGTGCATTTATGACCGATACTAATAAATCACGCTGGGGGCTATTGCTGGCCGAAGTACAAACAGGCCAAGGCTATTACAAAGAATCGTTAGAGACACTGCAAGAAGTGGAAAAATATTATTCAGGTAGAGCCGTAAAACAAGAAAGCTATGTTGACGACAAGGGCAATTTAAAAAGCAGACGTGTGCCCGATGACGAATTGAAAACCCGATACCGGGAGTATGCCCGGTGGATGACCGACCAGGCTAATACTTACCGTAACCAGGGAAACTACGATACGGCCGATGCCAGTTTTTCGAAAGCATCAGATTGGATCCGTAAAAATTTAGGAAGAACGGATCTTTCGTTTGCATACAACCAGTTTCTTTATACCAACTGGTCAATTGAAAATGGGTTACAAACTGACCGTGATTTTGTGAAGGGAACCGGATACGATGAGGCCCTTAACAACCTAAAGGCGGCCCACAAACCCACACATTATTTAGCAGCCAGCATTTATGAAGAATATTTAAAAAGACTTTTGGCCCAAGGCAACACAGCTCGCTATCAAAACACAAAACTGGAGTATGAAAAAATGATCAACAGCAATTACAAAGGCAGTGTGTATGCTGCCCGCCTGAAAGCGGTTGTGTACGATGCCAAATTTGACAGAGATAAGACCAAAAACTTGGAACGTGATGCCAATAACTTACTCATTGAAAACCAGGAGTTACCTCACAACAATATCGTAACGACACGGGTTCTTGAATTTTTGTTTGGATTAGCCGTGTACAAAAAAAATTATGCTGGAGCAGAAAAATACCTGATGGATATAGTATCCATCAAATCCGAACTGTTTGGTGAAGATGCTCCTGAAACTCACCTGACCAAAATCAAACTTGCCAATTTTTACCTGGATTACACTAACAAAATTGCCGAGGCAGGAAAAATATATCAGGAAAGTTTTATTAATAAAGTACAACCCCAGATTAACATCCGGCATAAAGATATGCTGGTGATACTCAACCACCTGGCAGCCTATTATGAAATGACCGACAACTACGAAGCAGCTGTTGCCACCTTGATCAAAGCAAAGTATGCCGCCCAAAAGAAATTTGATAATAAAGACCCCTTGTACGCAGTTGAGTTGACTCACAACGCCAAATTGCAACTTAAGTTAGGTCAATATGAAGAAGCCGAGGAAAACCTGAACGCCTCTCTGAAAATTCTGGAAGACTACAGAAAAGATGAAGAAAAAAAAGGATTTTTGGTGGATGCCATCCAAACACAGGCCGCTCTTTTTGGAATTAAAGGATTGTTTGATGAAGCTGAAGACAACCTTGACCGGGCAGCAAAAATTATTTCAAAAGCCAATCGGATTGATATAGTAGATGAATCGGTTACAGCCCGCGAACTTTCTTCGCTGTTTATACAATTAGGCCGGTTTTCAGATACAGAAGATTTATTAACCAGACTTCTCAACGAATCTGAAAAAATTTATGGCTCTACCTCCTCACGGTTAATTGACCCGTTGGTGAACATGGGGCGGTTAACGTTAGCTAAAGGGGATTATACAGAAACAGACAAATTAGCTACGCGAGCCAAACAAATAGCCATGAGTGTGTATGGAGAGAAATCAACTAAGACTGCTCCGGTGCTTATACTCATTGGTGATCTGAACAACATCATCGGTGATTATCAAGGTGCCCGTGATAATTTCACCAAAGCCATGCAAAGTCAGGAAAAACAGTTTGGGCATAACCACATTGAAGTAGCCAAGTCGTTGGCGCGTCTTGCGCTCACTAAATTTTACAAAGGCGACCCTACTGACGGAGTTGAAAAAATGATGGTAGATGCACAAACTATCTTAGGCGATCGGCTTGGCAAAGACAACCCACAATATGCCGATGTACTTAAAAACCTGGCCATCGTAAATATTGCGCAAAAAGATTATTCAGTAGCATTTAGTTCACTTACCCAGGCTGAAAGCATCTGGCGAAACAAAACTGGGAGTAAAAACAACATTAATGCAGCCAGCATTTTTACATTGACCGGAGACGTTTATTATCAGATGAAAAATTATACTAAAGCAGAAGAATTTTACAACAATGCCAAGAAAATTTACGATGATTATTTTAGCCGGTCGCACCCCGAGTATGTGAAAGTCCTGTCCAAATTGGCTAAAATGTATTACATGAAAAAAGACTATAAACGCTCGAAACGCAACATTGAAGAGGCACTCAATAACTATGAACAATTTATCAAACAATATTTTCCTGCTTTGAGCGAACGTGAAAAGGCAAAGTACTGGAATACAATTAAAGGAGACTTTGAATTTTACAATACATTGGCCTTTGGTCAGATGGAAGATTTTCGTGACCTGGCCGGTAAGGTTTACAACTACCAGTTGCTGACGAAAGCACTCTTGCTTAGCGCATCCATTAAAATCCGTGAGCGTATTCAAAACAGCAATGACGAAAATTTAAAGTCCACCTACGAATCATGGGTTCAAAAAAAAGAGCTTCTAACTAATGCACTATCAATGAGCACGCAACAGTTGCTACAAAACGGCATTGACCCCGGGCTGTTAAGCGCTGAGGTAGAAAAACTGGAGAAAGAACTCAGCGAAAAATCAGAGTTATTCGGTCAGAGTTTTGATAACAAAAAGATCACGTACGAAAATGTGCAAAAATCAATTGGCAAAAATGATGTGGCTGTAGAAATGGTAAGGTATCGGTATTTTAATCATGATTTTACCGACTCCATCATTTATGTAGCCATGTATGTAAAAAATGACAATGCCCGGCCTAAGGTTATTACGCTGAGTGACGGGCATCAAATGGAAGGCCGGTATTTTCATTATTTCAGAAACTGCATCATCAATCATGTTGCAGATCAGTATTCGTATAAAATTTATTGGGAACCTATTCAGAAAGAAATCGGTCAATATGCTACGATTTACTTGTCTCCGGATGGAATCTATAACCTCATCAATCTTGAATCAATTCCCACGCCCGATGGTAAATATGTCATTGACAACTCCAACATTGTAATAGTAAGCAACACCAAAGATTTGTACTTACGCAAGATTAAATCAAAGACGCAAGCTTCTAATACAGCCACGATGTTTGGCAATCCTAAATTTTACCTGGAGGCATCTGCTACGCGCACCATTGCCGATTTGCCCGGAACTGAAAAAGAAGTAAATGAACTGAAAGAGTTGCTTAGTAAAAGAGGGTGGAAAACTTTTGAATATGTTGAAAACTCAGCATCGGAAGAACGAGTGAAAGAATTGGAAAGCCCCAAAATATTTCACATTGCTACCCACGGGTTTGCCACCCCCACATTGAGTGAAGACGATGCCAAACAGATGACGCAAAGCGAAGCACAATTGACTGAAAACCCATTGCTCAAAACCGGACTCTTATTGAAAGGGGCGGGTGACTTGCTTAATGAAACCAATCACAATTACAACATGAAAAGCGGCATACTCACCGCTTACGAGGCCATGAGTTTAAACCTTGACAAAACCGACTTGGTTGTACTGAGCGCTTGTGAAACAGGGCTTGGAGAAGTATCTAACGGAGAGGGCGTGTATGGCTTGCAGCGGGCTTTTCTGGTGGCGGGCGCAAAGGTACTGGTCATGAGTATGTTTAAGGTAGATGATGAAGCCACACAAAGACTCATCCTTAACTTCTACAAAAAGTGGCTGACCACAGGCAACCTTCGCCAAAGCTTTATTGATGCTAAAAAAGAATTGCGCACGGATTACCCAAGCCCAATTTATTGGGGAGCGTTTATGATGATTGGGTTGGAGTAATATGGAATAAAGAAGGCTGACCGATCGATCAGCCTTCTTATTTTGCTTTACTTTTGGGTTGAGCCATCTTCAAGGATTTCGATTTCCACCCTCACGTTAAGTTGTGCTTGCGGAGAGTCTTCACCATAAATGGGCTTCTTTCCTCCCCAGGCTTTAATTTCCATACGATTTCGGTTAATGCCTTGCGCAATCAAATAATTATGGATAACCAGTGCCCGCTCTTCCGATAATTTTTTAGCCGATCCCCGGCCATCTTTGGTGTTGTTGAGGGCAAAGAAATTTTTGGGGTCAGTTGTGGAGATGATTTTTCCCGAGGCATTGCCATTTGTGTGGCCGTGTATTCTGATTTTGTATTTTGGATTTTCTTTCAGCATATCCAATAAACTGTTTACTTCATAACGTGATTCGGGCCTCATGATGGCTGCATCTTTATAAAAGTAAACATTATACATGATTGCGATGTCTCCTTTTTTAAGACGCACTAATTCAAAGGGCACAGTGATTTTATTGCCGTCCACGGTAATGCCGTCTGTTGCTTGCGGATCGTTGAAATTTACGTGTTGCTGTATTTTGCGGTATCCAAATACTTCACACTCTAGCCCCATGTTCCCCGATTTATTGATTGGTTTGATGTTTACATTTTCATTTCCGAGGTACGAGGCTACTTTGTAAGGCCGTGATTTATCGAGGTCCATGACATCCACATCACCATTTATTTTTTTGTCGCCAGTAAAAATTTTAAATAAAAATGATTTGCTTCCCTCCGGCAACTCTTCGACAGGCTGAGCCAGAGGCTGGTTTTGATTTTCAATAATAACCGCTGTTGCTACATTGATGGATGCAGTTTGCTCGGTACTTACTGTCTTAATATTGTCATTGGGTTTCAGGGTTTCAATTTGCTTTCCGGTTACCGGATTTATATCGTTTCCTTGTTGAGTTTCTTCGCCCAGCCTTCCGGTAAAAACCCATGTATCAGAGTAGGTTGTTTCTTTTCTCAGTTTATTAGCCTCGTCAAATGCCGATGCTAAATCATTGGTTTGCATTACATATACGTAGAAAAGTTTGCGCAACGGATTGATTGAATACTGTGCTTCAATCTTATTTTTTTTAGCCGTTTCGGTAAATTCAATAGCATTTTTAGAAATGGAAAATGCCCCAATCACAACATAGTTGGAGGTTGAAGTAATACCCTGGCCTCCGCTGGCCGAAAGTTTACAGGCAAGCGAAAAGGTGAGAACAACAAGTAAAGCCAATTTCTTTTTCATGATAAAATTATCGTTTGTGTGTGGCAAAGTTACCATAGACATACATTTTAGATTTAACAATATAATATCAAAACATTACATGTCAAAGAGTTACATGAATATATAACAGGGTTATCTTGTGGAAATCGTTGAAAATGGCCTGGAAAGGCTTTCTCCGGAATCATCAATCAGTAATAAAATGTGATTTCCGGGCTTGGGTTGCAGCGCCAGTTTGTGAGTTTTTTTAGTAGAAGCGATAAAATTACCGTCTAAATGCCAAAAAATAGTTGCGTCTTTATTGCGATGGGCGGCTTCGAATACCAAATTACCAGAACTTCCATCCAATTCAATGGGTACTACCACCTTTGAATTGTACTTGGGATAAACAATGTCCATGAGCGCTATGGTATTTGTAGGTGAGCAATCTTTTCTAAAGGGAGGCAGGCTATGATAGCCGGGGTGCTTTATTTTGTAATAATGCTCTTCAACTGGCGGAAGAACAAACCACGAAACTTCAACCATCTGGCTGAGTGATTCACAATTAGCGTGAACCCTGAATTTTTGATCGGCAGATAAAAATATTTTCTTGTGATAGGGGCAGGGCAGTGTGGTTAACCCGGCATGATAAATTTTTATTGTGTCAACTTCATTGCACAATTCGGTTGCCCGGTGCCCGCTCTTTTTGCAAACTGCAATTTTTTCCATTTCAGATTCAGGGGCTTGAAACCACGCGTTGCCCGGAAGCATAGAAAACAAATCAAAAAGAATGGGAGCAGCCGTTTCGGTGCCGGTTAGGTTGGGGCGGCCTTCGCCATCGGCATTGCCTACCCAAACGCCCACCACGTAATCGGGGTTTACACCCACCGCCCACCCATCGCGAAAGCCGAAGCTGGTGCCGGTTTTCCAGGCAATTTTTTTTGTGCTGCTGAAATTTTTCCAACCGCTTCCTTCTCCGGGGCGATACAATTCTTTAAGCGCATCAAACGTAAGATAAACAGATGCCGCGCTTAACCACGATGTTTCTTCTTTTGCTTCTACTGCTTTTTTGCTATTCGCGATATACGTGAGGGAATGAAAATCATTTTTTGAATACCGATTCTTTCCGGGTGTCTCAAAATAATGATTAAGTGTTCTAGCCAATGAAGCGTAGGTTCCGGTAATATCCCATAAAGTTGCTTCTGCTCCGCCAAGTATTAAAGAAAGCCCGTAATGGCTGGCAGGTTTGCTCAGTGTGGTGATGCCGATGTTTTTTAACAGGTCATAGAATTTCTCATAGCGATATTCCTGAAGTTCATAAACAGCCGGTATGTTTAGCGAACGGATGAGTGCAGCGTGAGCAGGTACGGCCCCGTCAAATTCTTTTGAAAAATTTTTTGGTGAAAACCCGCTGATGAGTGTGGGCACATCAGGCCATAACTTGCCGGGAAGCATCTTACCTTCGTTTAACATGGCGGCAAACAAAAATGGTTTGAGTATGCTGCCTGTGCTTCGTGGGGCGGCTATCACGTCCACCTCTTCATTGTTTTCCTTT
The DNA here is from genome assembly GCA_018266435.1 of Bacteroidota bacterium. GTDB lineage: Bacteria > Bacteroidota > Bacteroidia > Cytophagales > Cyclobacteriaceae > ELB16-189. The sequence continues at coordinate 242,277 of JAFEAL010000005.1, forward strand.
CCTGAAAGGGTATTGCCTACATATGCCAATACATTTCCTGTTTTTACCTCTGCAATGATAGCCGCAGTATTAAATACTCCGTTTATCTTCAGGCGTTGGTAGTGGTCTGAAAGTATTTCGGTAGTCCGTAGCTGAAGGCTGCCTTCAACCGAGGTGGTTATTTTTTGCTGACTTTTTCCATCGGCTATCGCACGGTTTAAAAGATGAGGAGCAAGACGAGGAAGCGGAAGTGGTGACTCGGGAAGCGGCTCATCTTGAGCAAGCTTTAATGTGAGTGTATCAAAGTATCCAGAAGAACTCAACTTGGCTAAAAGACGATTGCGTTTGTTTTTTAACCGCAACCTGTTTTTGCCGAGGTGCATGAGCGAAGGTGCATTGGGTAGCACAGCAAGGGTAGCTGCTTCTGCCCAACTTATTTCTGCGGTACTTCGGCCAAAGTACCTCCAGCAGGCAGCCTCCAGCCCTACTACATTTCCGCCCATCGGGGCATGGGTGGTGTATAGGGAAAGGATTTCGTCTTTGGAATAACGCCACTCCAGCCGGGTAGCTAAGATGAGCTCAATTATTTTTTCAAAAAATGTACGCGATTTTTTTTTACGTGCCAGGCGGATTACCTGCATGGATAAGGTGCTGCCACCACTGACTATTTTCCAAGCCCGTAAGTTTTGTTGTGTGGCACGAACAAGGGCGAAAAAATCTACACCGGGATGATGATAAAACCGTTTGTCTTCTGCCTGAACCAAAGCAATAGCAAATTTTTTGGGTACTTGTTGTGTTAACGGGAAACGCCATTGACCATCGTTGGCAATAGACGCACTCAACAAATTTCCATGCCGGTCATTTAATACTGTAGAATAAGGGTCGTTGAAAAGCAGCGCAGGTAATGATAACCAATAAAGTAAGCCAATGGCAATGACCAAGGAAATTGCGATCCAATGCTTTTTTTTAAACTTGAGCCGTAACGAGTGTAAAGTCATCTTTTAAATCTAAAAACAAATTTAGATTCGGCAACAAAACATCTTGCAATCACTTGGCGATTTATAATCTTTGCGACTTATTATTTTTTCATGCCTGAAAAAAACCGGTTTGCCGCTGTGGTGTTGTTGCTTACGCTCTCCGTTATTTGGGGAACTTCTTTTATCCTGATCAAGCAAGGGCTGAAAGTATTTTCCCCCGATGAAGTAGGCGCATTAAGGGTGGCAACAGCTTTTCTTTTTTTAATGCCCGTATCGCTGCAACGGGTTAAAGAAATCCAACGCCCGGATTATTGGAAAATATTTCTTTCAGGTATGTTGGCAGTGTTTATACCTGCTTTTTTATTTGCTTCGGCTCAGACTCACCTTAATAGTTCATTGGCCGGTATTTTAAATACACAGTCACCCATTTGGACGATGATCATTGGGGCAGCTTTTTTTTCACAGCGTTTTAGAGGATGGGCAATCTTTGGGGCCATCATTAGTCTTGCCGGATGTATTGTATTGGCAATGGCTCGCCCCGGTAGTGTTTGGGGTGGGTTTAATTCCTGGTCGTTGCTGATTGTGTTGGCGTGTGCATGTTATGGTTTGAACCTGAATTTTATCAAATTTAAAGTGACCGGTGTTGACCCAATGACGTTAATCAGCGTATCGCTTTTGTTCATAGCTCCGTTGGCTTACATTTATCTTTTTGGGTTTACTGAAGTTGTAAATAAACTTTCGTCAACTCCCGGTGCGTGGAGTGCTTTTGGGTTTGTGGCGATCCTGGCACTGATGAGTACAGCCGTAGCCAATTTGCTTTTTTATAAGCTGTTGCGCATTTCATCACCTTTTTTTACCAGTTCTGTTACGTACGTGATGCCCATTGTTTCGGTTATGTGGGGCGTGATTGATGGAGAAGTTCTTTTGCTGGGCCACCTTACAGGCATGGTGCTGATTTTGGGAGGTGTGTTTTTGGCAAACCAGAAATAAGATAAATTTATTTTATGATGTGAACCCATCCTTTGCAGGAGGTTTCTCCTTGGATGACGGCATCAAAGTAATAAACTCCTGCGTTAACATTTTGAGCAGCCCAGTCATTTTTGTAATTGTTGTTTTCATAAACCAGTTTGCCCCAGCGGTCAACCACGGTTAATGAAACCTGAGCCAATTGTACCACCCCGGCTACTGGTTTGTTACTTCCGTATTGTAGCATAAACGTATCGTTTAGTCCGGGTGATTCATCGGGGGTAAATACATTGGGTACAAAGCGATAATAAAATGGAAGGGTGACGGATTTTTCATACACACAAAATTCTTTTTTGCCCACCAGCCGGATGGTATAACTTCCGTCTGCTGCATAGTTATGGGTAACCTGTTGCTGATCTGAAATTGCACCGTCTCCAAAATCAAAAAAAACATCTTCTGAAGGATCAGTCAGGTTTTCTACTTTTAGCGGGGGCCTTCCGTCACATCCAAAAACTGCATTGGCTTTGAGTTTAAGGTCTATGCCCGGCACTACGGCAATTTTTACCGTGTCTTGGCTCACACATCCGTTGGTATCGGTGATGGTAACAAAATAACTGGTATTTTTTTGAGGGCTAACCACCGGTGTGGGGCTGACTGAGGTCATAGAGTTGTCCGATGAGGTCCATTGATAATTTTTTCCGCCCGTTGCCAACAAGGTATCTGAAGAACCAAAGCAAATAGTAGAGGGGTTTCCCGCCTTGCCTGCGGGGGTGAATACAGTAAGGTTTACGGTGGTTGAATCTTTGCCTGAGCACGTGCCGTTGTCATATATTTTTAATTGTACCCGGTAGTTGCCAGACTTTGCATATTGGTACAAGATCATCGAGGTATCCGGTTTAACCTGCGTGTTGCCATCGCCCAGATTCCATACAAACGATTGCCCGCCCACACTCAGGTTTTGAAAAATAATTTTATCGCCCAAGCAAACTTGGTTAAGGCCCGGCCGGGTAAGGTGCGTGTTGTTGGTTTGAATAATTGCCCGCAGCGATGATAAATCCAATTTGAAGGCAGCATTGTTGCAATTCAGGCTTTTATTGGTTCGGCTCCAGGCATTGGGCGTGGTGGGGAAATCAGAAGAATTTTTGCCGTAGCCAAGCCCGTTGTCGAACTGGCAACCGGAGCAAACCACATGATACACTACTCCGCTTTTATCAAAGCGACAGGTACCACCATCTACGTGGGTGCGCGAATCGGGGCCGCCCAGGTATGTAGAGTATAGCAGTTGTTTGCCGTCTTGTGATAGAACAATGAAATAAAAATCAGAACCGCTGGTTGTTTTTTGTAAGGCCGTAGGAGTGAGGGGCATGCCTGCAGTGGAACTGTTCCAATACCCCAAGTCACTATTGGTTAACCCGCCCCATCCTGAAAGGTAAATGTTATTGCACTCATTGACCAGAAAGGCCGTGGGCGAAATGTTGGGTATGCCTATGCCCGATCCAAATACGGTGGAGAGTTGAAGGGTTGAAAGTGTGCTGTCAAATTTTTGTAAAAACTGTCCGCTGTTTGGATTATTGTAGGCTCCAGATGTAACGGGAAATGAGCCCACAGTTTGCCCATATACGTACACGTTTTTGTTTTTATCGAGGTCTAAAAAATAAACCTGGTTGAAGAGGGCTGTTCCGGTAAACGTACAGTTTAAAATGGCAGAACCATCGCCTTTTATTTTGGCCATCCAGCCGTCCACATCACCAGCGAGTGTGGGTTGATAAGCACCAACGGTTGCCGGAAAGTTTGTGCTGGCTGTTCCTCCGCCAGTAAAAATATTTCCGGCCTGATCAAGCTGAATGGTATGCGAAGCATCGGCTGCCAAACCGCCCATAAATGCAGCCCACACTACCTGCGACAAATCGCTGGTTAGTTTTGCAATAACCGCATCGGTATCTCCGCCTTGGTAGGTTGAATTAAATGAATTGGCCACCGGAAAATCAGGGGATGAACTGACTGTGCTGATAAAAATATTTCCCAGGTTGTCACTGATAATGTCGCCACGCATTTGATCTCCGTAATTTTTTACCAATGGGCTTGTATTGGGATTAAGCCCATCATTATCAGAACCGCCCAAATAAGTACTCGCCAGAAGTGTTGTTCCGTCTTTTGAAATTTTTGAAATAAAAAGATCACTTCCCGTTTCATAAGGAATGGGTATTTCTTTGCCACTGTAGAATTGAGGAATTGGGTTGCCCCCGTGAAATTGTTGTTGAAAGGCAGTGGATGTAACCGGAAAATTGGAAGAACTGGTGGTGCCCAGCACTAACAGATTTTGATTTTTATCCATGACCAGGCTATGGGGTGTTTCAGAATAAGATCCTCCCAGGTATGATGCATACAGCAATTGATGACCCGTGGAATCGTACTTTAAAATAGCTACATCAAAAATTCCCCCGTATGAAGTTTGGAACGCCCCGGCAGTTGCCGGAAAAAAACCGCCCAGGTACAGGTTGGTTATCCCTGATGAATAAAGTGTGCCTTGCTCGCCAGGTGTGGCTGTACTTCCCCAGTTGTCGGCTGTAGAGCCCGAATAGGTAGAGAAGATCAACAGCGGATCAATGACTAATGGGTAACAGCTATCGTAGTTTCCAATTCTAAAACCCACCAGTTGGCCGTTCAGGTTATAAGAGACGGGCACATATATTTTTTTACCATCAATCCACTGGTAAGCAATTGGTTTTTGCTCAATGATGTCGGCCAGTGTGGTTTTTACCAGCAGGTTTTCTTCTTCCAACAAAACAGATTCTGCACCATCGTATTTCCATTGAATTAGTGTTGGGTCAAAGCCCGGTTCGATTACAAAATCGTATTTCACATTTTTTCCCTCAGAATAAATTTTCAGGTCTATGCCACAGTAAAAATCTTTGTACAACACGCCATCAAATCCACTGACGCGCGATCGCCATTGCAAAGAAGAAGCTCCTAAAAAAAAATTAAAGTATTCGGGGTGCTTTCCAAACGGGAAAGAACGTGTGTTGGCATTAGTATTTAAGAAAAGAGTTTGGAGTACATAGCCATTGATGGTTGTTGGGTTTTCAGGAACTTCAGAACGGGGCGCACTAAAATGGTTTCTTTCCACCTGGCGCAAGTCGATCAGGGTATAAGTAAACTGGCCGGCCTGCACTCCTAAAAAAACTCCGTTTGTTTTTACACCATAATCGAACGGGGCGCACCATTGCCCTTTGTTTTCAATAAAGGTAGCCCCCGGCCCGGCATAAAGCGTTGAAGAATAAAAGATGAGCAACGTAAATCTAACCCCGCGCCACATATGCTCTACCGGGTGCGAATCCAATCGTAGGCTTCTTCTTCGTCTGAAAATACCCCCAATTGTACCCCGTCTTCTTTGAATTTCATTTCTGCATCCATTTTAAATTTTTCCATGGGGTATTCAGCAAAAAGATCTTCACCTAAGATTACAGCATGGTATTTAACTTTGGCTTGGTTAAAGAGCATATCGTCCCATTCTTCGGCAAACCATTTTTCGGTTTCTTCGTCTACCTCACCTAATAATTGTGTATCGGCAAGCCAGGCCAACTTGGGATATTCTTTTTTTAATTCGCGGTATTTGTTCAAAATTTCGGTCAACTGTTTGCGAAATACTTCGCCCGGTGCCGGTTCCTTCCACCGGTGTTTCAGCACAGGCAAGGCGGCATCTAATTCGCAAATGACATAATCGTTTTCTAAAATGATCATGCAAGAAAATGTTAAGGGGCAGATAACCACTTAAATTTACAGCATAGAAAGGATTTGTGAAAATCTAAGGTAAAGGCCTATCCTAAGGCCTCTACTTCTTCCACTTCTTCGGGCATCATTTTTTTGAAGAGGTTTTCAATGCCCGCCTTCAGGGTGATGGTGGAGGAAGGGCAACCGCTGCAGGAGCCCTGCAAGGTTACACGCACCCGCTTGTTGTCGTACGAATGAAAAGTGATGGCTCCGCCATCTTGCTCAACAGCCGGCCGGATGTACTCATCTAAAATAGTTTTTATTTTTTTGACAGTTTCTGTTTCCTCTTGAATGGGGGGCACAGAAATTTTCTTATCGAGGATGAGTTTGCCGGATTCTAAAAAATTTTTGATGTGGCTTTTGACTGTATCTTGAATTTCGAGCCACTCCACATCTTCTTTTTTTGTAACGGTGATGAAATTACTCATGTAAAACACCCGATCTACAAAAGGATACATAAAAAGCTCCTGAGCGAGGGGCGCATCTTCAGCCTCAGCCGGGCTAGGAAAATCAAAACTCATTCCTTCTGGCACCAGCATTTCATTTACCACAAACTTTAACGAATTGGGGTTGGGGTTGCTCTCTAAGTAGAGATGGATGTTTTTGGGCGAAGCTTTTAGCATATTTTTTTGTATCGGATGAAACTCAACAACAAAAGTAGAGAAAAATGGTTCATGCCAAGCGGTCTCATTGATGAGCTGCTAATCTTTGGCAACTTGTACAGTCTTTATGTATAATCTGAGTTTAACTGTTAACTTTCACACAAATTCAATCTTGTGAAGCCTAAACAACTTTTCATTGCGATTTTTGTAGCCTCCTCATTGGCCGTCATTCTCGGAGTAGTTGATCATTACTTCAGCCCGGTTTCAGAGACAGTTCTTACGCTCACCCGGTGGTTAACGTGGCTCCTGTTTATCTACTGGGCATACCAAAAAAGATCACTCACCGGCTGGATCGTGGTGAGTATGATGGTTGGCTGCGAGATAGGGTTTTCATTTCCCGGTGTGGCCATTCATTTGAATGTATTCAGCAACATTTTTTTACGGCTGATCAAAACAATTATTGCTCCATTAATTTTTTCTACACTGGTGGTGGGCATTGCCGCTCACTCTAACCTAAAGCAGGTAGGACGAATGGGATTGAAGGCAATTATTTATTTTGAAGCGGTTACAACGCTAGCTCTTTTTATTGGGTTGGCTGCTATTAACCTGACGAAAGCAGGAGAAGGCGCAGTGATCAATATTCAGCAAGGGCAGGAACAGCGGGCTGAAAAATTATTAGCTCAAAAACAATCGCACGATGTTATACTTGATATTTTTCCTGAGAACATAGCCAAGGCTGTGGCCGATGGCCAGGTATTGCAAGTGGTGGTATTCAGCATTTTTTTTGCGGTTGCCCTGGCCCGGCTTAGCGAGCAAAAACGGAAACCGATGCTTGAGTTTTGCGAAGGCCTTTCGGATGTGATGTTTAAGTTTACCGATATGGTGATGTACGTAGCCCCATTTGCCGTGTGCGGAGCCCTGGCCTACTCCATTGCCTCGTTTGGCTTTGATGTATTAAAAAATCTGGCACTGCTGGTAGCTACCTTGTATGCAGCGCTGGTAGTTTTTGTTCTGGTAGTGTTTGTCCCAATTGGGCTAATCATCAAACTGAATTTTAAAAAGTTTATTGCAGCAGTAACGGAGCCGGTAACAATCGCATTTTCTACCGCTACGAGCGAATCAGCATTGCCCAAAGCCATGGAAAACCTGGAAGCAATGGGCATTCCACGCAAAGTGGTCTCTTTTGTGTTACCTACCGGTTACAGTTTTAATTTAGATGGGAGCACACTTTATCTTTCGCTCGCTTCGGTGTTTGTGGCGCAGCTGGCTGGTGTTGACCTCACCTTTGTTCAGCAAATTGAAATGGTGGTTATTCTGATGCTCACCAGCAAAGGGGTAGCCGGTGTGCGGGGTGCTACATTTTTGATTTTGGTGGCCACCGTTGACCGAATGGGCATTGACCCGCACAAGGCCTTTGTTATACTTGGAGTAGATGCTATTATGGATATGGCACGCACGGGCACCAATGTACTCGGCAATTGTTTGGCTACCGTAGTGGTAGCCAAATGGGAGGGTGAGTACAAAGATTAATCACCTATAACTTGAATTGCACGGAAAGCAGTATTCCAAACTTGCGTACATTTTTATTGTCCAGATAGGTGAGGCGATGCACAAAGTCAATGCGTAGCAACTTAAAAATATTTTCCACGCCATAGCCCAATTCAAGATAAGGTTTTCCGTTTGTAAAGTATCCGGTTTTTAGTGCAGGTTCACCATTTGGGGTAAGTTCAGAGATCATCTGCCGATTGGCCTGGCGCATGGATCCGTAAATGACATTGGCTGTACCCACCAGGCGCCATTTCAGCCGGCTCATCAAGGGAATCCGGTTAAAAATCAGGCCCTCAAAATATTGCCGGTAGTGCATAGATACTGAGCAGTCGCTGGCAAACTCTCCGTAGTTCATCAAATTAAAAGTAAAAGGAGTATAGGTAGGCGTGCGGTTTCCCAAATGTACTGTGAGGAGGGGATAAGGAAGTTGGTTAAAAATGTATTCGCTATTTATTGTAATAAATGCATTTCCCAATAGCCCCATGTTCAGCCGTTGATCAATGTTGAGCATGAGTTTGTCATAATTAAAATTACTGCCTGCTACTCCTTTGACACCCCGCGTGTAGCGCAAGGTGATGGCGGGCTTTTTGCCAATGCCCAAACTGAGGCGTTCGTTTCCGTTTTGAAAAAAAGTTTCAGACATGGCATAGCGTGCCTCAAAAAAAACTTCAGCATTTATAAACTGATTACGCACGGATGAAGTAGTGTCAGAAGGATTGGATGGAAAACCAAACCGGTAAGTAGGATCAAACGACCAATGGTGCACGGCAACGCGGCCAGTAAATCCGCGTACAAATTCACGTTTGGCATAGGCAAACACTTCATCGTAATAATAAGCTCTGACAAACCGGCCCCAGCGGGCAGCTGCTAAAAATAATGGATTGTTAGAAACAACTTCCGGGTCTAACCCCAAGCGTGTAATGTCATGCGTGTAGCGCACACCAGTAGTAGTCCAGTGGTGCCGAGACAGGGTTCTTCTCATGCCTAGTGAATATTTTAGGCGGTCATCGCCAAAGCCATAGGCCACCATGCCATGGTAAGTCATTTTTTTGCTGAAGCTGTAGTTTGTTCTGAAACCCATTTGGGTGCGAATACCCTCCACCCCGTTGTGGGCAATGCTGCTGATATATGGCCCCACTTCTACTTGATTTAAATTGTAATAGCCCTGCACCAGTATTTTAAATATATCCACGTAGGTTTTAACAATTGGTATGCTCTTGACAGTGTCAATCATCCGATAGACATTTTTTTCGGTACGTGTCAGCGGTTCATGCCGGAGCGAATCCCAAAATTTATCGTCTTGGTGTGAGTTGGCTGATTCTTCTACCTGCACCCGCTTGTTGTAAAATGAAGAAGGGTGGGGCTGGTCAGTAACAATGTTTTTGTTGCTTGAGTAAAATTTTGCCAGCATACCTGCCGAGTTTTTAGAGAGCGGGCTGACATTGAACAAGACCCGGTTTTTTTTTGGCATCCAGGGGCCTGAAGGTGTGGGCATCAATTCTTGTTGAATTTGTATTTTATTAATGAAATTGATGTTGGCGCGCTTGTCTGTGCTTGCCTCAATCTGTCGCAAGGCAAATTCTTTTTTGGTGATCCACATTCGCCCGGTAAAGGCCAACTCAGCCGGGCTCTTGGGGAAGAAATCTATCCGGTAGCAATAGTCATCGCCTATGTACAGGCTGTCCATCAGGTCATACTCATAGTAGAGCCGCCCTCCCTCAGCAATGGGTGACTCAAAGTGTTTGCCAAGTATTGGTAGCCGGTTTTGATAGAAATTATATTCCTGAAAAGAAGACCCTACCAGTTGGTTGACTGACCCTCCGTCATTTAAACCGATGCCGTTGATCCGGGTGTTGAGAATGTCTTCGGTTTTTAGAAGCGGGTTGGTACGGTAGTATAATCTAGAGTAGCTTTCTGTAATAGACAACGGCAGGATGGGCTTGCCGTCTTCGCCCACCACCCGATCGATACTGTCTAAAACCTGCGCTATTTTTTTCATCACTTTTTTCTGACGTAATTTTTCAGAAATCTGGTTGACGTCAATTTCAATTTTAGTGTACACGTCACACTCATAGGCCGACAAAGTACGTTTGTCGTGAAGCTCTTTGTTTTTTATAACCTGACGCAATATTTTGTAGGCCGGATTTTCTCCCGATTTTACTACCAGTTCTTTCAGGTTGGTGATTGCTTCATCCAATTGAAAATTGATTAACTGCTGACCGGGCTTTACGGGTTTGATTCGCGGGTTATAACCCACCGATGTAACCAGGATTGAATCTACCGGTACATTGGAGCGCAACAAAAAATTGCCTTCAAAATCGGTAGTCACTCCAAGAGTTGTGTTTTTAAACATTACGCTGGCAAACGGGATGGCTTCCCCCGAAATGGCATCGGTAACTTTCCCTTTTACCTCAGTGCCTTGGCTGAAAAGCAAAGCAGGAGTGAACCAAAATAAAATCAGCAGGGGATGGGTACGCATTGATTTGCCAGGGTGCATCAGGTAACTCACTCATTCAAATTACATCGTGTAAATGAAAACTGTAATTAACAAAGGTAACTGACGGAAGTAGATGGGCAAGATTCTTAAGAAGCCTTCTCAAAAAAATATTTTGCTTAAACCATACAACCAACGATAGCCAGCATGTGTCGCAGGATCTGATTTTTCTATCAATACCCACTTTCTTCATTTTTTAAGAAAATGAATTTAGAGGGTTATGTTCAGAGGGGGGTGGAATAAAAAAATCAATGGATTACCCCTGAGCCGATCAGTTCTTCATCATCATACCAGGCTGCAAACTGACCAGGCGTAATGCCTCGTTGAGGCTTATCAAAAATAATGTATAGCCCATTATCTTTTTGGTGGAGTGTACATTTTTCAAGTGGCTGACGATAGCGTATGCGAGCGGAGTATTTTTTAGATTCGCCTGCCGGCAAACTCAGATCAGGCCGTACCCAATGCACATCGGCTGAAGGGATAAACAATCCTTTCCGGTAAAGCCCGGGATGGTCTTCGCCTAAACCTGTATAAATAATGTTTCTCACGGTATCGGTACCAATCACAAACAAGGGCTTTTCAAAACCTCCGAGGTTCAGCCCTCTGCGTTGGCCAATTGTATAGAAGTGTGCGCCATTGTGCTCACCCACCACCTCACCGCAGTCAGGCCCATAATGATAAGGCAATGTTTGCCGGACGAGATCACCCGCCTCAACTCCGTTTTTAAAAATGGGAGAATAGGCGGGCACTTCAATCACTTTTCCTTTTTTGGATTCAAGACGTTGTTGCAAAAAATCAGGAAGGTGTACTTTGCCGATAAAGCACAATCCCTGCGAATCTTTTTTCTCAGCAGTAGCCAGCCCGGCTTTTTTTGCAAGAGCTCTCACTTGGGGTTTTAGCAATTCACCTACCGGGAACAATGCTTTTGAAAGTTGGTACTGAGTCAACTGACACAAAAAATAACTCTGGTCTTTGTTGGGGTCTTTGCCGGCCAGCAGGCGATAGATTTTTTTTCCATCAATTTCAGTTTCTGCTTTTCGGGCATAGTGGCCGGTAGCAACATAGTCAGCACCGAGTTTGAGTGCTGCATTCAGAAAAATATCAAATTTGATTTCGCGGTTGCAAAGCACATCAGGATTGGGCGTGCGGCCGGCCTGGTATTCGGCAAACATATAATCCACAATCCGCTCTTTGTATTCTTTGCTCAGGTCAATGGTTTGAAAAGGTATGCCAAGGTGTTGTGCCACAATCATGGCATCGTTGCTGTCGTCCAGCCAGGGGCATTCGTTGCTGATAGTAACCGTATCATCGTGCCAGTTTTTCATAAACAGGCCGATCACCTCGTAGCCTTGCTCTTTTAGCAGGTAAGCTGCTACGCTGGAATCAACCCCGCCTGATAAACCAACTACTGCACGTTTTTTCATTGAGTTCCTTTTTGGGCCAGTAATTCATTGATGATTTGATTAAACCGCTCTTTGTACTGCTCAAAATATATTCCGGTACCGGGGCCTTCAAATCCGGTGTGGATGTTTTTCACTTTTCCGTCTTTGCCGATGATGATGGTGGTGGGGAAGCCCATTATTTTGTTCAGCATTGGCAAAGTTTGTGAGGCCTTTTCGGTATTGTCTGTTCCGGCAATGACCAGGTCATACGTTACTTTCAGTTTTTCTTTCATTTTTTTCACGCGCTCGCTGGCGTAGGCAAAATCTTCTTTCCGTTCGTAAGCCAGGCCGATAATTTCTACTCCACGTTTGCGGTTGGTATTATACCAGGGCACCAGAAAATTGGTTTCATCTATACAGTTAGGGCACCACGTACCCAGTATTTGCAAGATCACTACTTTGTTCTTGTATTTGTCATCAGCAGGGCTGATCAGCTTGTGATTGAGATCAGGAAAGTGAAAATCAATTTTATCGTACCCGGGTTTGAGATAGGTGAGTGACTCGGCATCTGGCATTTTGGCTTGTTCACTTCTTATTCCTTTAAATGTTTCGTGGGTGAGTTTGCCTGCGTAATAATCGCCCTTTAGCGAGTCACCTTTTTTTGAAGCGATGAAAACATAAGCGTGGTTGCCATCAAAGGAACTGAGCATGAGGGTGCCATCCACTACGTTTCCTTCAAGGTAGCGGTAGTCTCCGGTGGGTGTGAGGAAACTTCCGGTTAGGTGATTGCCGGTTTGTTGAAACAGCCCCACCGAAGGAATTTTTTTGCCTCGCGCATTGGTAAACTCAATCTGGTATTTTCCGCTGTAGTCGGTTTGCTTCTCGGTTGAGTTTTTTACGAAGCGATAGTTTTCTCCGTGAGTAGCCCGAAAAGGCTGATTGGCCTGGGGTGCATAATTTTTTACAAACGTACCTGTAAGTTGGTTGTCGTTAATCTTAGCCCGGAGCTCAGCATCGAAAATATGAAGCACCATTTTTACGGAGTCGCCAAAAACTGAAACTTCATCGAGCTCTATTTTTTCGGCCCCGTTTTTCAGATAGACTAACAATCGGGAGTCTTTTTTTACCACATCAAAAGTGAAGGGCAACTCGTGACCTTGGCAATCAATTACTCCGCGCCAGGTGCCCACCTTTAAATCAACGGCCTGTGTTTGAAAGAAAACGGATACAATAAATAATAAGACTAAGATTCGCATTACTTTAGAGTTTGAAATGTTACAACGATGCAAAATAAAGAAATGTTCACAGGACTTCGCGTATTGGAGTTGGCTTCAGTTTTAGCCGGCCCCAGCGTGGGGCAGTTTTTTGCCGAACTGGGTGCCGAGGTAATCAAGGTCGAAAACCCCAAAACCGGGGGTGATGTAACCCGAAGTTGGAAAACACCTGGTGAGTTAACCGATGATCGATCAGCTTATTTCTGCTCCTGCAACTGGGGAAAAAAATCCGCAGCTCTTGATTTGACTAAAAAAGAAGGTATTGAGGTTGTTAAAAAATTGTCAATGCATGTTGACCTGATTATTGCCAACTACAAACCGGGCGATGCAGAAAAACTAGGTGTAGACTATGAATCATTGAGAAAATTAAATCCTAAAATTATTTATGGGCAGATTACCGGCTACGGATCAGACGATGACCGTGTGGGTTATGATGCGGTGATTCAGGCAGAGTCGGGCTTCATGGACATGAATGGAGAAAAAGAAGGGCCCCCTACCAAAATGCCGGTTGCGTTAGTTGATGTATTGGCTGCCCACCATTTGAAAGAAGGATTATTGTTGGCCATACTGAAGCGCGAGCGAACGGGAGAAGGTTCGCACGTGGAGGTGAGTTTGATTCAGGCGGCCATTGCATCGCTGGCTAACCAGGCCACCAATTGGTTAGTGGGTAAAAAAATTCCGCATAGGCAAGGGTCGGCACACCCCAACATTGCACCCTATGGTGATTCGTTTCAGACAAAAGACGGCAAACGGATTTTGTTAGCGGTGGGCAGCGACAAACAGTTTGACGAACTGATGAAAATACTGGCCGCAGATGCGGACACACGTTTTTTGTCCAATCAAAAAAGAGTGTCTTACCGAAAAGAATTGAATCAACTTCTTGTTTCTAAAATCAGTGTATGGCAAGCAAGCGAACTGATGGAGCAACTGCGTCAAAAGAAAATCCCTGCCGGGTATATTCATAACCTGAAAGATGTTATTGACTTGCCGCAGGCAAGACAAATTTTATTGGAAGGAAATGAAATAACGGGAGTACGGAGTTTTGTTGCAAAGGTAGCCGGACGTTCTGCGGTCCGGCTCACGCCTCCGCCTCATTTAGGTGAGCACACCGATGAGGTGCTACGCATGGTATAACCGTGCTGTTTTTTGCCTGCATCCTGCTAAAGTTGAAATCTTACAAGTCAAATCCAAAATATTATAATGACCGTGTTTGTAGCGCCTGCTACATTTGTGCATTAATTAAACAATACCAAAATGGAAACGACAAAATTCAAAACAAATATTAATTGCTCAGGCTGCATAGCCAGGGCAACGGATGCACTCAATAACGCTGCCGGAAAGGACAACTGGACGGTGGACACCAACAACCCTAACAAAATTTTAACAATAAATAATGCGGGCACCAAAGCCGAAGTGGTAAGGGCTGTGCAAAATCTTGGTTTTAAAATAGAGGAAATCACGGCTTCATAGTGTTTTGTTAAATACCGACAACCCGTTTTTGCAGATTTGCGTATATTTGCCTTGCATGAAAATTTTCAGAATTATTAGTTGCTATGCATTGTCACTGCTCGTACTGTTTTCAAGCAGTTACGTGGTGGTGGGTATTCATGTTTGCCGGGACCGGGTTCAGGAAGTTTCTCTTTTTTCAAAAACCAATGGATGTGCCATGGAGCAACAAACTCCTCCTTGTCACCGCGAGCTAGCAAAGGCCTGCTGCGAAAACAAAGTCATTATTCACGATGGCCAGAGTTACAATGCCCCCGCGGCCAAACTCTCACTTGCCGATGCTCCCTTTGTTCAGCTTGCTCAGCCATCTGTATTTGTTTCTGTTATCGTACCCTCCACGGGTTTTTTTACTCCTCAACATTTCAACTACGACCCTCCTTTGCCAGAGGCAGACCGAACTGTTTCGTACCGGGTCTTTATCATTTGATTGTTTCCTCTCTGAAAGAAAGAGTTTCTAACTCTTCGTATTGCTGCTTGTCTTAGCGGTAATTTTTTCTATACCAGTTATTTATATTTTTTTATTTCAAGATGATTGAAAAAATAATTTCCTTCTCCTTGCGAAACAGAATTCTTGTTTTGCTAGTGGCCGCAGGTCTTTTGGCGTGGGGCATTTATGCTGTACGGGTGAATAAAATTGATGCCATACCCGACCTGTCAGAAAACCAGGTAATTGTATTCACCGAGTGGATGGGCCGAAGTCCGCAGATTATAGAAGACCAGGTTACCTACCCGTTGGTAACCAACCTGCAAGGATTGCCTCAGGTAAAATATGTGCGGGGGTCATCCATGTTTGGGATGAGTTTTGTGTTTGTCATTTTCAACGATGACACAGATATTTATTGGGCGCGCGAGCGAGTGTTGGAGCGGCTGAATTATGCCACCCGCTTGTTGCCCGAAGGAATTACGCCAACACTCGGCCCCGATGGCACGGGTGTAGGTCATATTTTGTGGTACACCTTTGATGCGCCAGGCATGGATCTGGGCGAGCAGCGCGCCATACAAGATTGGTATGTAAAATTCGGTTTGCAGAATGTGCCCGGAGTGAGCGAAGTAGCTTCGTTCGGAGGGTTTCAAAAACAATACCAGGTTACAGTCAATCCCAACAAACTGAATTACTATGGTCTTTCCATTCCTGAAATAATCCAGGCGGTTCGGTCCAATAATAACGAAGTAGGCGGACGCAAATTTGAAATGAATAACGTGGGGTACATCATCAAAACGACAGGCTACCTCAAGTCAATCGAAGAAATTGAAAACATTGCGCTGAAGACGGTTAACACCGTGCCGGTAAAAATCAGCGATGTGGCTACCGTGCAGATGACGGGCGAATCGCGGTTAGGAATTTTTGATAAAAACGGAGAAGGAGAAACCGTTGGCGGAATTGTGGTAATGCGCTACGGTGAAAATGCCGATGAGGTAATCATTAACGTGAAGAAAAAAATGATGGAAGTAGCCAAAGGCTTTCCCAGGGGTATGAAGTTCAACATCCTGTATGACCGCAGCGAATTGATTGAAGAATCCATTTCATCGGTAAAACAAACTCTCATAGAAGAAATGATTGTGGTTTCGCTGGTGGTCATTCTTTTTCTTTTTCACTGGCGCAGTGCAATAAGCATCATCATTCAAATACCCATCACGATTGCCGCAAGTTTTATTCTGCTCAATGCGTTTGGGGTGACTTCCAACATTATGTCACTCACCGGAATTGCCCTGGCCATTGGGGTGATTGTAGATAATGGTATTATCATGGCCGAGAATGCCTATAAAAATTTATCGCATCGTTTTCATGAACTCAATCCAGAAACCAACGAATGACCATGAAAAAACTATTCCATAGAAACTATCACAGGATTGATGAGCAGGAGCGTCTGGAGATTATTGAAAAATCTTCCAAGCAAGTATCGCGTGGCGTATTTTACTCCACGGTAATCATCATCACGTCATTTCTGCCTGTATTCATGCTCACCGGTCAGGAAGGAAAATTATTTCATCCGCTCGCGTACACTAAAACATTTATTCTACTGGTAGATGCACTGTTGGTGATTACACTGGCCCCGGTGATCATTTCCTTTTTTATGAAAGGCAAATTCACTGACGAAACAAAAAATCCGGTTAACCGGGTTCTGGAAAAAATATATGAGCCGGTCATTCGCACATGTTTAAAATGGAGAAAGACTACCCTGGGCATAAACATTCTTGCGTTAGCAGTCAGTGTGCCCTTGATGATGAACCTCGGCTCTGAATTTATGCCACCGCTGGATGAACAGTCGATACTTTTTATGCCGGTTACACTTCCGGATGTATCTAATGAAGAAGTAAAACGCATTTTGCAGGTACAAGATAACATCATTAAGTCCGTTCCTGAAGTGGATAAAGTATTAGGTAAAGCCGGACGCGCCAGCACGGCCACTGACAATGCGCCCATCAGCATGATCGAAACGATTATCATGCTCAAACCAAAAATGGAATGGCGAAAAGGCATTACCAAAAAAGACATTGTAAACGAACTGGATGCCAAGTTGCAGATACCGGGTGTGGTCAACGGCTGGACTCAGCCCATTATTAATCGCATCAATATGCTGGCCACCGGCATACGCACTGATGTGGGTGTAAAAGTGTATGGCCAAAATCTGGATAGTATTTACGCGCTATCTGAAAAAGTGAGAACCGCACTCGAAGGAATTCCGGGTGTAAAAGATTTATACGTTGACCCCATCACGGGGGGCAAATACCTGACAATTGATGTGAAGCGGGAAGCCTTGGGGCGGTTTGGTCTGACAGTAAATGATGTAAACCTGATTGTTGAATCGGCCATCGGAGGTTCGCCTATCGGCCAAACCATTGAAGGAAGACAACGATTCAGCATCAATGTGCGTGTTGCACAAGATTACCGCAACAGCATTGAGCGGTTGAAACGGATACCTGTTCAAACTCCGTCTTTGGGCACCATTCCCCTGGCTACCGTTGCTGACATCCGGCTGGAAGAAGGCCCGCCTATGATTGTTTCAGAAAACGCGATGCTTCGCGGAGCTGTGTTGTTCAATGTACGCGATCGCGACTTGGGTGGCACTGTACAGGAAGCCATTGAAGCTGTAGGCAAACAAATGGGCGTGTTGCCCAGCGGTTACTACCTGGAGTGGAGTGGTCAGTATGAGAATCTGATCCGCGGTAAACAAACACTGATGGTCATTTTGCCGGTCGTAGTTTTTATTATTTTCATTTCACTGTACCTCGCATTCAACTCCATTCGCGAAGCTTTTCTGAGTTTGATCACCGTGCCCTTTGCCTTGATTGGTGGTGCATACATGGTTTATTTCTATGGAGTAAATTTTTCAGTAGCCGTAGCGGTGGGGTTTATCGCGCTTTTTGGCATTGCGGTAGAAACCGGAGTGGTGATGGTCATTTACCTGAATGATGCCATGCAGCAACTGGTGAAGCTTCGCGGCAACTCGAGTGATACAATTACCCGCGAGGAGCTGAAAGAATTTGTAATTGCGGGGGCAGCCAAACGACTTCGCCCAAAAATTATGACCGTGTCGGTGGCACTGTTTGGATTAATCCCCGTGTTGTGGGCAACCGGTGTAGGCAGCGATGTAATGAAGCCTATCGTGCTGCCCATGATCGGTGGTGTTCTCACCTCTTCTACACACATTCTTTTAGTTACCCCACTTATTTTTTTAATGACGAAAGAATACGAATTAAGAAAATTCAAAAAATTAGAAGTCTATGAAACCAAGCATTGAAATTAATGGCCGATGGCCTGTGGTTTGTGGTCTAAGAGTGGTCGTCTTCTTAATTACTGTCCCGGTGCTGAATGCTCAGGTGATAACACTTGACAGTGTGCTGAACTCGATGCGTCAACGTAACCCGGTGTTGCAGGAGTATCGGCACCGTGCCCAGGCGATGGACGAATATGCTCAAGGGGCCACTTCACTGATGGCTCCCGAAGTGGGTGGCGGCCTTTGGATGCTGCCGTATTCACGGCCGATGGAAAACCGCGACAAGGGGCAGATCATGCTATCGGTTCAGCAAAAATTTATAAGCCACGCTAAACTGAGGGCCAATAAAAATTACCTGTCAACCAAGGCGGCCATTGAAGAGGCCAGTGAATCCTACACCTTCAACGAACTGCGGGCTCAGGCAAAAACTGCATACTATCAATGGCTGGTGCTTGAAAAGAAAAAGAAACTTCTGGCCGAGAATGAAGCAATCATAAATCTGATGTTGAAGATTGCGCGGCTCCGGTATCCTTACAACCAAAGCAAACTGGGAAATATTTATAAGGCAGAAGGTAGACTGTACGAAATCCAGAACCTACAGGTAATGAATGGAAACGACATTGCACAAAAAAATATTTTGCTCAATCAGCTTATGAACGTACCGAAAGGAACACGGTTTCTCATTGACACAACTACCCGGATGAACACCAGCAATTTTGAAATAGCCGATACCCTTACGTACACGCAAAACCGAAGCGACATTCGTAGAATTGATAAAACAATCTTGTCGATGCGTGCCAATCAGGAATTGGAAAAATCTCAGGCTAAACCGGATTTCAACATCAGCTTCAATCACATGATCCCACGAGACAATGCCATGCCTTCGCAATTTATGTTGTTGGGTATGGTAAGCATACCCATCGCCCCGTGGTCATCAAAAATGTATAAGGCCAATGTGAAAGGAATGGAATCAGAAATATTGTCTATGAAAAAAGAACGCGAAGCCATCTTAAATGATCTACAGACAATGACTGCATCGATGGTTAATGAAATCCAATCACTGCAACAACAATTGATAAATTATCAACAAAAAATTATTCCGGCACTGAAGCGCAACTACCAAACCCTCATGCTTGCTTACGAAGAGAACAAAGAAGAACTGCCCCTGGTGATTGATGGATGGGAAGCCATGAATATGGCACAGATTGAGTACCTCAACAAATTAGACAACTACTACGCAATGATTGTGAACTATGAAAAACAACTTGAAAAATAATTGGCCGATAGTCAATGGTCAACGATCGATAGTCAACAGTCAACAGCAAAAGAATTATCGATTATGGACTATTGCCTTACTACTTATTACGATGCTCGTACTCTCTTGTAAACAAAAAGAGCAAGCAAACGCAGACACCTACACCTGCCCCATGCATCCCTCCGTTAGTTCAAACAAACCCGGTCAATGCCCGGTATGTGGTATGACCCTGATACTAAAAACGCACACAAACAATGAAGCGGCAGCGCTGAGTTTAGGTATGCGATTGATTCCTACCAATGAGGCCGTCATCTCGTCTGCTCAAACAACGAAAGGCGAACGAAAAATAATACCGATTGTCGTTAAGGCGCAGGGATGGGTAACATACGATACCAGAAATATTTATACCCTTGCCGCACGTGTAGCGGGACGGCTGGATAAAGTGTATATAAAATACGCGTTTCAACCGGTACAAAAAGGACAAAAGATAGCTGACCTCTACAGCCCTGAATTGCTCACTGCCCAGCGTGAGTTATTATTTCTGATTGAAAACGACCCAACTAATTCCGGTTTGATCGAAACAACTAAAAATAAATTGTACTTGCTGGGGGCAACACAGCAACAAGTTGAAACAGTAATCAAAAACAAAACAGCCCAATACTTGTTTTCAGTCTATAGCCCGTATGATGGATACCTCGTAAAAAACGATCAACCTACTTCGGCCACTTCAGACGTAAAATCAACAGCATCTGCCAATGACATGAACGGTGGACTGTCTGCAGCTTCGGCTAAGGTTCAGCGCATGCCCTCGTCATCCGTCTCAAATAGTCTTATCCGAGAGGGAAACTATGTAAGGGCCGGTGAAACTTTATTTAACCTGGTGAATACTGCATCGCTTCGGTTCGAGTTTAATTTACCCCTTTCAAAATCAGGAGAGATTAAGGCAGGCGATCAATTAACAATTGACCTGGGCCATGGGTTATCAGAAAAATCAACGGTTGATTTTGTTCAACCATTTTTTTCTGAAGGAGAAGAGTTTGTAAAAATCCGTGTATATCAACGCAACAACGGGCTTCAAATCGGGCAACTGATTTCAGCCGCTATTGAGATCAAAGCGGTAGAATCATTTTGGATTCCTCAAGAGTCTGCACTAGACCTCGGCATGAGTAAAATTGTATTCGTAAAAGAAAACAACACATACAAACCCAAAAAGATTATGACAGGTATGCGCACCAACGGATTCATTGAAGTGAAAGATGGCCTCACGTCATCCGATGAAATAGCCCTCAATGCCCAGTACCTGGTCGACAGTGAAAGTTTTATTAAAGTAAAGTAATATGAAGAAAATAGTTATTGGGTTGGCTCTGGGTTGCGTCTTTCTTCTTTCCTGCAACCGAGAAAAGAAAAACCAACTCAGCGCAACGATACAGTACATGTGCCCCATGCACCCCTCTGTCATGTCTGATAAACCGGGCATTTGCCCGGTGTGCGGCATGAACTTGGTAGAAACAAAAAAACCAATCAATGATGAGAGTGTATTGAAATTGAGCGACAGCCAGATTAAACTGGCTAACATTACTACCCAACAAGTGCTCAGTCAGCCGATTGGTCAAACGCTGGCAGTCAATGCACGGCTGGCAGTCAATGAAGATCACACGGAAATAATCAGCAGCCGTGTGGCCGGAAGAATAGAAAAACTTTTTGTTAAAGAAACCGGGCGTAATGTAAAGCAAGGTGAGCCCCTCTACGAACTCTACAGCGAATCGCTGCTGACGATGCAGCGCGAATTTTTACTAGCAAAAGAACAATATGAAGAATTTGGAAAAGACCAACCCCACTACGGGTCATTTCTAAAAGCCGCTGAAAAAAAACTTTTACTCTATGGCCTGAGCAAAAAACAAATAACCCAGTTGGCCGAATCAAAAACGATGCAGCAACGCACTACTTTTTTAGCGCCTGTGTCGGGTATTGTTAATGCAATTAATGCAACGGAAGGGCAATACATCAGCGAAGGTGCAGAGATTTACCGCATCGAAAACCTGAACAACTTGTGGCTCGAAGCCGAGCTTTACCCCACCGAGTTAACCTTGGTTAAAATTGGTGACCAGCTAAAAGTTGTGGTGACCGGATTGGAGTCATCACCGGCAGAGGCCACGGTTACATTCATTAGTCCTGAGTACAAGGCCAACACTCAAATCACATTAATTCGTGCATGGGTATCCAATTCAGGTTATAAATTCAAACCGGGCATGCAGGCACAGGTATTTTTCACACATTCGTCAAAGAAAGTATTGACAGTACCTTCCGATGCTGTCATCCGCGATGGAAAATCACCCCACGTTTATGTACAAGTTGACAAGCACTCATTTCAGCCACGGAAGGTAAAAACCGGTCAGGAAGATTTTGATCAGGTAGAAATAACTGAAGGACTCAGGGAAGGAGAACCTGTTGCAGTCACTGGCGCTTACCTGTTGTACAGTGAACTCATGTTAAAAAAAGGAACAATTCTCATGACTGATCATCACTCGGGTGAGGCAAAGGCTCAGGTATTGGCTTTGACTGAAAATGAAAAAAAACCTGAAGCAGTTGATCGCAATCCAAAATTTAACTCACAGTTGAAGGCAATACTCTTGCCCTATCTCAAAATTAAAAACGCCTTGGTCACATCAGATGCAAGCTCAGCTTCAGCGGGAGCAAAAGAATTAAACGCCTCATTGAGTAAAGTGGATATGAGTATGCTGAACGGAGAAGCCCACACAAAGTGGATGGCATACTTGAAAGATATGGAAGCGGCAGTGAAACGGATCAACGCAACCGGAGACATAGAAATTCAACGAGTGGCATTTTCTGCCCTGACGAATGCGTTCTATGATATAATCAAAACTTTTAGAGTGGAAGGAATTCATGCGTACTATCAGTTCTGTCCTATGGCGTTTAATAATAAAGGAGGCTACTGGATCAGCACAGAAAAAGAAATCAACAATCCGTATTTTGGTCAACAAATGCTGCGCTGTGGCGAGACGAAAGAAACGCTGGAGTAAAATGAAACAATTTTTTAAACCAACAATTATGAAATCAACCATGATGATTTGTCTTGTACTGTTAAGCTATGGTGGTTACGCTCAGCACGAACACCAGCCGTCCGTACCTTTGGCCGATACACTAAAGAAGAGTATTGCCAAAGAGGCGCATGCTCAAATCGGAGAAACCCACATGATGATCAAGTACCATGCTCCTGCCGTTCGTGGGCGAACAATATGGGGCGGATTGGTGCCTGATGGCGAGGTTTGGGTAACAGGTGCCCACATGGCTACATCGTGGGAATTCAATAAAGACATTGTGATCAACGGCAAAACCATTTCTGCAGGAAAATATGCCATCTTCACTATTCCTAATAAAGAAAAATGGACACTCATTG
This sequence comes from Bacteroidota bacterium, assembly GCA_018266435.1. GTDB lineage: Bacteria > Bacteroidota > Bacteroidia > Cytophagales > Cyclobacteriaceae > ELB16-189. The sequence goes on from JAFEAL010000005.1 coordinate 265,168, forward strand.
TCAATAAAAAATGGGAACAACACCTTGCCGATGATTACGATGCAAAAGACGATGTGCTGAGGTTAGATGTAAAACCTTTGGACGTGCCGCACCGAGAGCGACTGGATTATCGCATAGAAGGAAAAGCTAAGAAAGGTGAAATCATGATTACATGGGAAAAGAAAAGGGTAGTATTGCCATTTGAAGTAAGTCAATAAGATGGAATACCCTTATGATTATCGCTTGAAGAATACAACCCGGCTGCAGGTACTTTGCTGAAGCAGGAAATGATGCGAGGCGAAAGTGCGCTGCCTCTGTTCGTAAGGACCTTGAGAGAAAAATATACAAATTGTTAAAAGGATATTATTACCATCTTTGCAAAATTTGTTGTCAACCCCGGCCCCACATGTAAATTTCTTTTATGAAAATACCATCAATAATTGCCCTGCTTCTCTTTCAATCTGCTGCGTTTTCGCAATCGGTCGATAAACTGATCAAAGAAAAAGAGGTGAAGCGGATTCTTTACGCGCTAACCGATGATAACCTGAAGGGACGCTCGGCTTATGATGAGCCAAGTATTTTTAAGGCAGCCGGTATCATTGAAAAAGAATTTCAAAAAATAGGACTGAAGCCGTTAACGGGAAATCAAACGTTTCTTCAGGAATTTTCAAAAAACCAAATCACCACGTCATCCGTGGAGGTAGTAATTGATGGAGAGAAAATCTCCAACGAAAACGTGCTGATGGTTACAGAAAAGACAGATGTTCACATCAACAACGGGTTGGTATTGAAAACTATCAAACCCGATGCCGGTGTAACCGATAAAAACCAATATTTCTTTCGCCAGGCATTTCAAATTTACCGCGATACTATTTCAACGTTGATATTAATTGATCCTGAATTTAAAAATATCTTCCAGGAGTTTAAAGGTTACTTTACCAAACGATTTGCCCAAGGTAGAAAAGGTATAAATATTTTTGTGCTAGGAAAAACAACGGCAACCAGTTATTCAGTCAGGGCTTCTCAAAAAAATATTCCGGTTCGCCTGGCCAATGTAGTGGGTGTGCTGGAAGGCAAAAGCAAAAAAGACGAGATGGCGGTGTTCAGCGGGCACTATGATCACATCGGTATTCGCACAAAAATTAATGGCGACTCAATTGCCAATGGAGCAGATGACGATGCTTCGGGCACAACGGCCGTGATTCAACTGGCCCGTTATTTCAAAAAGACAAAACAAAATGAACGTACACTGATTTTTGTCACCTTCACAGCCGAAGAGATTGGTGGGTATGGCTCCCAATATTTTTCAAAACAACTCGATGCTGAAAAAATAATCACGATGTTTAACATCGAAATGATTGGTAAGCCATCTAAGTGGGGTATTAACTCGGCCTTTATTACCGGATATGAGCGCTCCGATTTTGGAGAGATTTTGCAAAAAAACCTGCAGGGCACTCCTTTTCAATTTAAACCGGATCCCTACCCCGAACAAAATTTATTTTACCGGTCAGACAATGCCACTCTTGCGCGCCTTGGTGTTCCGGCCCATTCCATCTCTACCGATCAAATCGATACCGACAAACTTTATCATTCAGTAGATGACGAGGCTGAATCACTTGATATAAAAAATTTAACCGTTACGATTCGCGCCATTGCCATTAGCTCTAAATCAATAGTGAATGGAACAGATACACCCAAACGTATTGATAAGAGCATGGTGAAGTGACAACAAATTGCAACAAGGACAACAAAAATTTAAAACAACCCACACCGATGACAAACAAAATGATAACCCTTAGCCTGCTTCTGTTGAGCGGAACGGTTTTAGCGCAGCATGATCATGCCAAACAAAACGAGGAGAAAAAATCAGCTATCAGTGCGGTCACGTTTAGCGATGCCAAACTTGGCTTAGCCTATGGACAATACACACTTTTAAAAGAAGCACTGGTAGCCTCTCATGCAGAAGAAGCAAAGAAAGTTGCATCAGAACTGAAGAAAGCATTGCGTGAAGCGAAGGGCTCAGTTACATCGATCGACCTTGCAGAAAAAATTTCAGCCACATCAGACCTGGACGGACAGCGCATAGTATTCAGCACTCTTAGCGATGAAGTGGCCAAACTGGTGAAAGAAGGAAAATTATTGACGGGAGCAATCTACCTGGATTACTGCCCGATGGCCAATGATAACGCAGGTGCAGTATGGCTTTCAAATCAAAAGGAAATCAGAAATCCCTACTTTGGCGATGCTATGCTTAAGTGTGGAAGTGTGAAGGAGATAATTCACTGACTACGTCCGTGTCAATAAAATGAACAGCACTCAATTACCAAGTAACATAAACTAATCCATTATGAAAAAATCAATTATGACCATGGCTATCCTATCAGCAGGGTTTTTGTTTAGCACCTCTTCCATGATTAGTTGCAATGCTAAGAAAGCAGAAAATCAAGAACAGAAGGAATCGGAAGAGCACAAAGAAGGAGGAGACCACGATCACGAGATGACTTACGCTTGCCCCATGCACCCCGAAGTAACGGGCAAAGAAGGCGACACCTGCTCGAAGTGCGGCATGAAGTTAGATGCAGTAGAAAAGACCGATAGTTCAGCGCATGAACACAAACATTAAACCGATTGGCAAAAGAAATCAGTTAGCAACTATCGCAATTGTATGTCAGCAAGTTGTGTAATGCAGTAGATTCATTTTTTTGTTCTTTTGAGTGTGACAGGATGTGCCGGCAAATCATATAAAAAACAGAGATGATAAGAGTGGTCTCTTCTTCTGAGTCTCACTCGAGTGGATTTCGCACATTGCAACGCGTGCTTTTTTGTGTCGCTATGTGTGACCAGAACAAGAGCATGACCGGACCAACGCCATCCGGATACTCTCGGTAAATCAGTGATGCACTATTTATGAATTGAAACCTCGCCCAAGGTAAGTTTGCTGATTTCAGGCGAGCCGGTCACCACTACATTTGATTCCCCTACCGTGAAAAGACTGAGATTATTTTGTGCATTGATTTTTAGTTTGCTTTCTCCGTATGTAGTAGAGGCAATTTCGCTACACTGAAGGGCTTGTGTGTCAATCCTATTCTCGCCAAATAATTTATATTTCTGAGACTTGGCATTTCCAGATTTTATTTTCAACGTGTGCTGGCCATACAAAGAAGTTTTTAATTTATCCGTGTGTAGGCTGGCAAGCGTGATGACGCACCCCCCATAGGCTGCAAGTTTAAATTTCCGGGTTTCAATTTTTCCCTGCACGTCAATTTCTTGTTCTCCACGCACAACTAATTTATTCAGTTTGCGGTAGGTGACATAGGCGGTAACCGAGGCGTTGCGATAGGCATATTCTTTATAGACTTCTCCACTGTGTTGCACCCGGTTTCTTTTCTCAATAAACCGCGAACCGGTGAGGTAAATTTTAAGTATTTGATTCTTCACCTTCACATTGATTTTAGAAGCATCAATGTTGGTGTAGTTGATTTTTATTGATTCCTCATCACCCTCTACTAATACCAGGTTGATTTTTGGGGAAGCTACAATCTTCTTAAAAGAGGGAAGCTTTTTTTCTAAGGTTTGAGCATGAAGGTTAGCAGCTATGATAACCATAGCCGAGAGAATCAATTTTTTCATTTTTTCATTTTTTTCAAAGACGTCAGAGATTCTGCCTGAGTTGCATCTCTATTCTATAATAAAGCCATGGGTATTAAAAATGCCTGATTTTACTCTTATTTTAACAAAAAGTGTGAAATTGTGGTAAAAAGTGGTTGGAAGTGGTTAAAAAATGCTTACGTTTGCTTAGGAGAAACCCTGACCGATAATCAGGGAAAGAAAAAGACAACCACTACAGTCTATGACTTTCTTCACCAGTGAATATGAATGTAAGCTTGATGCCAAGGGCAGGTTGGTGCTGCCTTCGCGGATCAAATCGCAACTTCCTCAAGGCGAGAGCCAGGAGTTGATGATTCGTAGGGGCTTTGAGCCATGCCTCATCATTTATCCACTCGTGGAGTTCAAAAAAGTCTTCTCAAAAATTTCAGGGCTCAACGAATTCAATGAGGAGTACAGAAAACTCCAGCGGAATTTTTTGTCGGGCGTAGTTCCAGCTGAGTTAGACGGCAACGGCCGTTTTCTCATTCCAAAAAACTTGCTGGCGTATGCGCAAATCGATAAAGAAGCAACGCTGGTAGGTACTGGCTCGAAAGTGGAAGTGTGGAATCCTGCCCTCTATGAGAAGCACTTAATCCAAGACCCCGGTGAGTTGTCGAAACTAGCAGCGAAGTACCTTAATGAGTGAGAGATGAGACTCGGGTTTCACATAAAGAAATTCGGGCTTCGCAATATCTCAGCTCCAAGTTTCAAGCTGCAAACCGTAAGCTCCAAGCCACAAGCCGGGGGCTTCAGGTTTATGAAATTGATTTATGAAAGATTTTAAAGAAGCCATTGATTTAGCAATTAGGAATGGACATAGTTGATAAAGTATATGATAGAGTGCAAATGCTTCCACAGGAAATGAAATATGGTTTGCGTTCGCAGATGACCGGAGGTATAGTTTCAGTTTCAAGTAACACTGCCGCGGGGAGAGCAAAACGTAATGTACAGGCGCAGACAAAGTTCTATCAAATTTCTTTGAGACCAGCATTTGAGTTTGAAGCGAATACCCAAATGGCTCAAAGAAAAAAACGGATAAAGAAAAAAACAGCAGAAGAGATGTTGCGGGTGGTGACGAGAGAACAAAAGGTGATGGTAAGGTTCATTGAAAAAGTTGAAGGGTAATGGAGTCAGCTTGTAGCCTAAAGCCTAAAGCTTGAAGCGTATGAGTACTTACCATAATCCGGTGATGTTGACACAATGCCTCGAAGGATTGCAAATCAATCCCGAAGGAATTTATGTAGACGTTACGTTTGGCGGAGGCGGGCACAGCTTGCCGATTCTGGAAAAACTGAAAGGCGGGCGGCTGATCGCGTTTGACCAGGACGAAGATGCAAAAAAGGAAGCTGAAAAAATACAACATCGTTCTTTCACATTTTGTCAGGCCAATTTCAGGTACATGAAACAATACCTGAAGTTGCACGGAGTAACGAAAGTCAATGGCATTTTAGCCGACTTGGGTATTTCATCACACCAGATTGATGAGGCAACGCGAGGGTTTTCCACACGCTTTGAAGGCCCGCTTGATATGCGCATGGATCGCAAAGCCAAAGTCACAGCCGCAAAGATTTTGAACAGCAATACAGAAGAGCAGCTGCACAAAATTTTCGGAATGTATGGCGAACTGAGAAATGCCAAAACGGCTGCAAAAGCAGTAGTTTCAAAAAGAATGACCAGTTCTTTAGAAACAACACTCGATTTGAAAAACGCTTTGCAGTTGGTAGCTCCGCGCGGAAAAGAAAACAAATATTTTGCCCAGGTGTTTCAGGCGTTGCGCATCGAAGTGAATCAGGAGATGCAGGCCCTTGAAAATTTTTTGCACCAATCGGGCGAAGTGATGGAGAAAGGCGGGCGGCTGGTGGTGATGAGTTATCATTCACTGGAAGACCGGCTGGTAAAAAACTACATTAATACAGGAAAGATGTTTGGCGAAGTGGAAAAAGATTTTTTCGGAAATAAAATAAAACCCTTTGAAGCAGTGAATCGCAAACCGATAGAAGCTTCAGCAGAAGAAGTAGAAAATAATAAACGCGCCAGAAGCGCAAAGTTGAGAATAGCAGAAAGAATATAGTGGTTGGTTTTCAGTTGTTAGGTAGTCGTAAATAGACTTCTAGCAACGAATAACCAACAACCAACAACTAAAGAAATGGAAAACAAATTCAGAATAGAACCTGAAAGAGAAAACGAAGTACGTGTAAAACCTTCGAAGGAAGGAAAGAGTGCTTTCTCAGGATTTGAAAAAAAACTAAAACTCGAATCGTACTTTGAAGAAGGGTTTCCTGTGCAATACCTGCCCAAGATTTTATTTGTGGTTTTTCTCGGGTTGGTCTACATCAGCAACACACACTATGCCGACCAAACCACACGCGCCATTGAAAAAGCAGAAACAGAAGTGGAAGACCTGCGAGCTGACTTTACCACACTCAAAGCTGATGTGATGTTTGCCAGCAAACAAAGTGAAGTGGCTCGCAGGGTAAAACCATTAGGACTGGAAGAGAGTGTACACCCGCCATTTAAAATCATGGTTGATAAGTGAATATTAAAAAATCCATATTGATCCGTGTACGCATTGCCTTTTTGGGCGTGCTCGTGTTTGCGGTCTGCGTGGCAGCAAAGATTGGGCACATTCAACTGGCGGAGGGAGAGAAATGGAGACAAGAAGCCAGAGAAACAATGTTTCAAAACATGGAGGTGGAGGCTACTCGCGGAAATATTTATTCCGACAACGAAAGCCTGCTGGCTACGTCATTGCCATTTTACCGCGTGGCAATGGATCCTACACTTGCAAAAAATGAATTATTCAACAAAAATATCGATTCACTTTCTCTTCAGTTGGCGCGCTTTTATAAAGACCGATCAGCCAAAGAATATAAAGAGTTGATAAAGGATGCCCGCACATCAAATAAACGGTACATCACACTCAACCGCAAACAGATTAATTATCAATCGAAAAAGGAAATGACTTCGTGGCCTTTGTTTCGCGAGGGTAAGTATAAAGGCGGAGTGATCTTTGAAAAAGTAGATGTGCGGTACCATCCGTTTGCCAACTTGGCCCGCAGAACAATTGGCTTTGTAAATGAAAACGAAAAAGGAGCAGGCCTGGAGTACAGCTTCAACCAGGCGCTGGGCGGGCAAAACGGAGAGGCACTGTTTCAAAAAATTGCCGGAGGAACGTGGAAGCCTGTGTACGATGGCAACGCAATAAAATCGGTAGACGGGTATGACATCCAAACCTCAATCGATATTAATTTACAAGACGTAGCCGAGACTTCATTGTACGAAGCCATGCATAGTCACGATGCTGACGAAGGAACGGTGGTAGTGATGGAAGTAAAGACCGGTCACATCAAAGCCATCTCTAATTTAAGTTCAGACGGCAGTGGAGATTACACTGAAAAACTGAACCATGCCGTAGGTGGTTTATTTGAGCCGGGCTCCACCTTCAAACTGGTTACCATGATGGCGTTGCTGGAAGAGACCAACATCAATCTAAACGACACCATTAATACAGGCAAAGGCGAATTTACTTTTTATAATAAAAAGGTGCGCGACCATGAAGAAGGAGGCTACGGAAAAATTTCTATCCGCGATGCTTTTTTGGTTTCTTCCAACATTGCTATGGCTAAGTTGGTGGATAAATACTTTGGTGCCCAACCAACAAAATTTTTGTCATACGTAGATGAACTGAAATTATCCAAACCGTTGGGGCTGCAAATCAATGGCGAATTATACCCTAAGATTTCCAGACCCAAAGACAAAAACTGGAGCGGCATCACCTTGCCCTGGATGGCTTATGGATACGGTTTTGAAATATCGCCTCTTCATACACTCACCCTGTACAATGCTATTGCCAATGAAGGAAAAATGGTAAAACCAATTTTTGTAACAGCCATCAAAAAAGGCGATAAGGTTATTCAGGAATTTGAAACCGAAACATTGAATTCAAAAATCTGTTCTAACAAAACATTAAACCAGCTAAAACTTTTGCTCGAAGGTGTGGTGGAGAGAGGTACGGCAAAAAATTTGAAGAACACGTATTATCAGATTGCCGGCAAAACCGGTACAGCCATGATCTTGAAAGACGGGCGCTATGAAAAAAAATACATCACTTCATTTGTAGGTTATTTCCCGGCACATACTCCAAAGTACACAGCCATTGTATTGATCAAGAATCCAAAAGGTATTTACCAATATGGTAACAGTGTGGCCGGCCCGGTGTTCAGAGACATTGCCGATAATATTTATTCGCGAGACCTCAATCTGCACGAGGCCATGGAAGAAAAAAAGACCACCGAGTTGGGGGTTTTTCCGACTCTCAAGGCTGGCAAGCAAGAAGAGTTGGTTATGCTAAGCAATGAGCTTGGTGTTTCCAGCCATTCAGATTCAGAAGAAGAGTGGGTGCGGGCTTCTAAAAACGCCAACGCCATTACCTGGAAAAAAAACCCGGTGATGAAAGACCTGGTGCCCAATGTAACCGGTATGACCTTTCGTGATGCGCTTTATTTGTTAGAGAAATCAGGGCTGAGAGTTTATTTCGGAGGTAAAGGGAGAGTAGAAGAACAATCACTCAAACCGGGAACAAAATTTTTGAAAGGAAGCAGAATTTATTTGAAGTTAGGATAAATGAAAACAAAAAAATCAGCAGGAGGTGGTAAACGAGGTGCAGCTAAAATTGACGATTGCCTGGTACCGACTATCTGCTGTCAATACTAAATAATGATGAAGCCGTTGCGCGACATATTATATGGAGTGAACATTACGTCAACCTCAGGCAGCATGGATGCAGAGGTGAGCGCGGTGGTATTTGATTCGCGCCAAGTGAAGAGTGGATGTTTGTTTGTGGCAATCAAAGGCCACACGGTGGATGGTCATCAGTTTATAGATAAAGCCATAACCGATGGTGCTCGCGTAGTCATCTGCGAAAAATTACCCGAGGCTATTTCTGATAAGGCATCGTATGTTACGGTTAAGAACAGCGCCAAGTCACTGGGTGTCATTGTTTCCAATTTTTATGATAACCCCTCGCAAAAAATAAAACTCACCGGAGTAACCGGCACCAACGGAAAAACAACTGTAGCCACGTTGTTGCATAAACTTTTTACCGGACTTAACTACAAGGTTGGCTTGTTATCCACAGTTGTGAATAAAATTGTTGACAAAGAAATTCCGGCCACGCTCACCACACCTGATCCGATCCAGATCAACGAATTGTTGGTGAAAATGATTGAGGCAGGATGCACCCATTGTTTTATGGAGGTGAGTTCCATTGCCGTTGACCAAGGCCGCATAGGCGGGCTACACTTTGTCGGCTCTGTGTTTACTAATATCACACACGATCACCTGGATTATCACCACACGTTTGAGAGTTATATCCGCGCAAAAAAAAGTTTTTTTGATAGCCTGTCGGCCGATGCGTTTGCGTTAGTCAATGCCGATGACAAGCGAGGGATGGTCATGTTGCAAAACTGTAAAGCAAAAAAATTTACCTACAGCTTAAAAAAAATGGCCGACTTCAAAGCCAAAATTATTACCAACTCAATCGAAGGGCTTGAACTTGAAGTGGCTGAAAAAAATGTGTGGTTTAAACTGATTGGCGATTTCAACGCCTACAATTTGCTCGCAGTATATGGGGCAGCTTCTTTGTTGGGCGAAGATCCTGAGATTGTATTGATGAAGTTGTCATCACTTACGGGTGCCGTAGGCCGGTTTGAGTTGGTGAGGCCGGGATCAAAATTTACGGCCATTGTAGACTATGCCCATACTCCCGATGCATTGAAAAACGTATTAGAAACCATTGAGCATTTCAGAACGGGAAATGAACAAGTGATTGCTGTAGTGGGCTGTGGAGGAGACCGCGATAGAACCAAACGCCCGTTGATGGCGGCCATCGCATGCAAGTACTCCAATAAAGTAATTTTTACATCAGACAACCCGCGCAGTGAAGACCCGATGGAAATCATCAAAGAAATGCAAAAGGGAGTGGGACCGAGTGAAGCTAAAAAAACACTGGTAATGGCCGACCGGGAAGAGGCGATCAAAACCGCGTGCATGCTGGCTAAAGAAAAGGATATTATTCTCGTAGCCGGAAAGGGACACGAAACTTACCAGGAAGTAAAAGGAGTGAAACATCCTTTTGATGATCGGGAGGTATTAGACCGAATGTTGAAAATGTTTGCCAATTAATTTGAAGATGAAACAATTTAAAAATTTGATAATGACGTTTCACCTTAGGCCTCAAACTATCAGCTACAAGTTACGAAGCAGCTCAAAGCAACAGGAGGCTGATAGCTTGCAACATTTCAAAATTTTAAATCAACGAGATTAGAATGCTCTACTACTTATTTACATATCTCAATAAAAATTTTCACATACCCGGTGCGGGATTGTTTCAATACATTTCTTTTCGTGCCGGTGTGGCGGCCGTGCTTTCGTTGCTCATTATCATTATTTATGGCACTAACCTGATTTCATTTTTAAGAAGAAAGCAAGTAGGAGAAGACATTCGCGACTTGGGTCTGGAAGGACAACTTCAAAAAAAAGGAACACCTACTATGGGTGGGCTCATAATCATTGCCGCTATTCTGATACCTACATTGTTGATGGCCAAGCTGGACAACGTGTACGTGATCTTGCTCATTGCCACTACGGTGTGGCTTGGCTTCATCGGGTTTTTGGATGACTACATTAAGGTATTTAAAAAAAATAAAGAAGGGCTGGCCGGCCGTTTTAAAATTGTAGGCCAGGTAACCATTGGCTTGGTGGTTGGGCTCACACTCTATTTTAATGAAAGTGTTGTTGTACGCGAAGTTAACCGCGATGTAAAAACAACAGTAGAAGTGATGAACGAAGAAGGGGAGCTGATTTCCAATTACCACGATGTAAAATCAACGAAGACTACTGTTCCGTTTTACAAAAACAATGAATTTGATTATGGTAAAATTATTCCATGGCTCGGTAGCAATTACACGTGGATTATTTACACACTTGTCGTGATTCTGATTATTACGGCAGTATCAAATGGGGCCAACATCACCGATGGCATTGATGGGTTGGCCGCGGGAACATCGGGTATCATTGGGCTTACCCTGGCCATCTTTGCTTACCTCTCTGGCCGGGTTGATTTTAGTCATTACCTCAACATCATGTACATTCCTCACCTGAGCGAGCTCGTGATTTTTTGCACGGCCTTTGTGGGCGCGTGTCTCGGGTTCCTCTGGTACAATGCTTACCCCGCGCAAGTGTTTATGGGCGATACCGGAAGTCTTGCCCTGGGTGGCATCATTGCCGTGCTTGCCTTAGCCGTGCGAAAAGAACTGATGATACCGGTGTTGTGTGGAGTTTTTCTGGTTGAGAATGCATCGGTGGTATTGCAGGTATCGTACTTCAAGTACACAAAGAAAAAATATGGCGAAGGAAGACGCATTTTTTTAATGTCGCCTTTGCATCATCATTATCAAAAGAAAAATATACCCGAAGCAAAAATTGTTACGCGCTTTTGGATCATGGGAATTTTATTGGCAATTGCAGCTTTGGCATTATTGAAAATAAGGTAAAAATGAACGAGCGGATAGTAATATTAGGAGCAGGAGAAAGCGGAACAGGTGCAGCACTTTTGGCTAAAACCAAAGGCTATGACATTTTTGTTTCTGATCAAGGAGTAATTAAAGAAAAATATAAAAACGAACTACTCTCCAATAAGATTGAATTTGAAGAAGGGAAACATTCCGAAGATAAAATACTTTCAGCCCACACAATAATTAAAAGCCCGGGCATTGCAGATAAGTCCGCAATTATTAAAAAAGCAAAATCAGCCGCTATCCCCGTAATTGATGAAATTGAATTTGCATTTCAGTTTTTGAAAGGGAAAATAATCGCCATTACCGGAACAAACGGGAAAACCACCACCACACTGCTCACCTACCATCTGCTGTGCGAAGCCGGTATAAATGTGGCGTTGGCAGGCAATGTGGGAGAAAGTCTGGCAAAGAAAGTGGCCCACGGGCAACATGACTGGTATGTGGTTGAAGTCAGCAGTTTTCAGTTAGACGGAACCAAAACATTTAGACCAGACATTGGTATTTTACTCAACATCACCCCCGATCATTTGGATCGCTACGAATACCAGATGCAAAACTATATCGATTCAAAATTTAAGTTGGTACAAAAGATGTTGCCTGCCGATCAATTCATCTATTATTCAGATGACCAGGTAATAGCAAAAGAAGTGGCAAACCGAAAAATCATACCTGCTACGCTGGCTATTTCATTAAAAAATGATTCAGCCAGTGCTTATTATGATGGACGAGAAATGCAGTTCAGCATTGGGAAGAATAAATTTTCAGTAGCTCAGCAAGACACCACACTTAAAGGCCCGCACAACCTGATCAACACCATGTGTGCCGTAACGGCTGCCAGTCTGGCGGGAGCATCTTTTGATCAAGTCAGGATTGCACTGAAGACATTTAAAAATGCTCCACACCGGTTGGAGTCGGTTGGTGTAATTAACGGAGTAGAGTTTGTCAATGATTCCAAGGCTACTAATGTAGACTCGGTTGTGTATGCATTGGGAAGTTACAATGGCCCGCTGGTATGGATTGCCGGTGGAATTGATAAAGGAAATGACTACAAGATGATTGAAGAGGCAGTGAAAAAAAAGGTACGCACGTTGATCTGCCTGGGAAAAGACAATTCAAAACTCCACCAGGCATTTGATGATGTGGTAAAAGAAATTTATGAAACACAAAGTGTGAAAGAACTGGTGAGAATGGCTTTACAGTCGGCAAAAAAGGGAGACGTAGTTTTGCTTTCACCCGCTTGTGCCAGTTTTGATTTGTTTAAAAACTATGAAGACCGGGGAAATCAATTTAGGGAAGCCGTTGTGGAATTGGTGAGGGAGTTTGAGTCTAAGGGTATTAAGAATTCAGAATACAGAGCATAGAGTATGGAGAGAAGAGAATCAGCTCAATCGTTTAGCAACTTGATTGTTAGTCATAAGACTTACCAATTAGTATTTGGTGTTCATAAAATGACAAAGTGCTTCCCCAATCAAGAGCTGTATGAGCCTACTTCACAAGTAAATCGTGTAGAAGGTTTTAAGAAGCAGGGAATGAAGGATAAACTAAAACACTTCAACTACTCGAAACAATTAATGACTGGTACTATTGAGGGGAGAAGGATTTTTGGAGGTACACATAAAAGCATTTAATAAATGAATATTCTGAATTCCTAAAAAGAGAATATGAGACTAAGTAAAATAAAGCAATGGCTTGACGACAACCTGCAGGGCGACCGCGTGATTTGGGCGGTTGTGTTTATGCTTTCGTTGATCAGCATATTGGTAGTGTATAGCTCGGTTGGTTCTCTGGCGTTTAGAAAAACCACATCGGCCGAGTGGTATTTGCTTAAGCACACGTCCATGATTTTTCTTGGCTTGGCTGCCATGTGGGTTGCCCACAAAATTGATTACCGGTACTACTCCAAGCTTTCCCGTTTTGCCTTGTGGCTGAGTGTTCCGTTACTGCTTTATACGCTTAAGTTTGGGGTGAGCATTAACGATGCATCGCGGTGGATCAAGGTTCCTATTTTCGGATCATTCCAACCGTCTGACTTTGCTAGCCTGGCCCTGATCATAAACCTGGCCAGTATGCTTTCCAAAAAGCAACAGAATATCGAAGACATCAAAGAAACACTCATCCCCATGTTGTTATGGTGTGGAGCGATTTGCGGGTTGATCGCGCTGACCAATCTTTCAAGTGCTGTGTTGTTGTTTGCCACGTGCATGCTGGTAATGTTCATTGGCCGGGTGCCGATTAAGTATTTGGCAATGCTGGTATTGGTTGGGTTATTGGCCGGAGCCGTAGCGTTGAAGTTTGGTGTACGCGGGGAAACGGCCAAGCACCGGGTGATGAGTTTTATCAATGGTACAGAACTTCCCTTTCAGGCCAAGCAAGGAAGAATAGCTGTAGCCACAGGCGGAATAATTGGCAAAGGACCGGGCAACAGCGAGCAGCGCAACATTCTGCCCGAACCATTTTCAGATTTTATCTATGCTATTGTAATTGAAGAATATGGATTAATCGGTGGCATTACGGTGCTGATTCTTTACTTAGTCCTTTTGCACCGGGGAATGAAAGCCGCGTATAACAGCGAACGAGCTTTCGGAGGACTGCTTTCAGCGGGGCTCAGTTTCGATTTAGTTTGTCAGGCCATGGTGAACATGGGTGTGGTAGTAGGGTTAGGACCGATCACGGGTCAACCCTTACCCCTGGTAAGTATGGGGGGTACAGCTATGATTTTTACAGGAATATCAATAGGAATTATTTTGAGTGTAAGCCGTGGTGAGCAAGAAGAAAACTGGGGGCAGGAAACCTCAGCTCATGAAGCAGATAATAAAAACGTACAAGCAAAAGCAGCATAATGATATACCAAATTGAGAATTTGAAAGCTGGCATCAGACTACAATAAGTTGAATATAAAACAACCATATCGCCTAATCATTAGCGGAGGAGGAACCGGAGGACACATCTTCCCGGCTGTTTCCATCGCCAATAAATTTAAAGAGCGCCACCCCAATGCCGAGATTCTTTTTGTTGGGGCAAAAGGAAGAATGGAAATGGTGCGTGTGCCCGAAGCCGGTTATGCAATCATTGGCTTGTGGATCAGTGGGCTTCAACGCAAGCTCACACTTTCAAATTTACTGTTCCCATTCAAACTAATCAGCAGCTATTGGAAAGCCAATTCAATTATAAAAAGATTTAAACCCAATGTGGTAATTGGTACGGGCGGATATGCCAGCGGACCCATCATGCTCGCAGCTACCCGAAGAAAGATACCGTCACTCATTCAAGAACAAAATTCATATGCCGGATTAACCAACAAACAGTTGGCGGGTAAAGTGCAGCGCGTGTGTGTGGCCTATGCCGGAATGGAAAAATATTTTCCGAAAGAGACATTGTTACTTACCGGAAACCCCGTGCGCAAAGATTTGCTAGACATCAACTCCAAAAGAGAGCGTGCACTGGCCTACTTTGCTTTTAACTCAGACGAGCGAACATTGCTGGTGCTGGGTGGTAGTCTGGGAGCGCGAACGATTAACGAAAGCATGCTGAGTAACATCGACAAACTCATTGATACTCCCGTGCAAGTGATCTGGCAAACAGGCAAACATTATTTTGAACAAATCAAAGCGCAGACCAATGGCAAAGTCTTGCGAAAGATTCGCATCCATGATTTTATTCAACACATGGACATGGCCTATGCAGCGGCCGATGTGGTAATCTCCCGCTCAGGTGCTTTGGCAATCTCAGAATTATGCCTGGCAAAAAAGCCAAGTATTCTCGTGCCTTCACCCAACGTAGCCGAAGACCACCAAACAAAAAATGCCATGGCATTGGTACACGAGAATGCCGCACTACTAGTGAGCGATGCCCAGGCCAATGACGAGTTAGTACCCACAGCTTTGAAACTTTTGTTTGACGAACAAAAATGCAATGAACTCAGTAAAAATATTTCGGCTTTGGCCAAACCCAATGCCACCGAAGAAATTGTAGATGAAATTGAAAAACTAATTACCGGATGAATTTAAAAGACTACAACAATATTTACTTCCTTGGCATTGGCGGCATCGGCATGAGCGCACTGGCACGTTGGTTTAAACATACCGGACTACGGGTAGCCGGATATGACCGCACGGCTACTCCGCTTACGCAAGACCTGGCGGAAGAAGGCATGGAAATTCATTTTGAAGATAAAGTAGAATTTATTCCCGGGTACCTTGCCAAAGAAAACACACTCGTAGTTTACACCCCGGCTATTCCAAAGGATCATAAAGAATACCATTATTTAAAAGAGCAAGGATTTACCATAGTCAAACGCTCAGAAGTGCTGGGCATGCTTACTAAAAATTATAAAACCGTAGCCGTGGCTGGTACCCACGGAAAGACTACCACCTCATCGCTCATTGCTCATATAATAAAGAGCGCACGAAAAGACATGGTCGCTTTTCTCGGAGGCATCACTTCAAATTATGAATCCAACCTGGTGATGAATGGAAAAGTAAATGAGCACACCATTATGGTGGCTGAAGCCGATGAATTTGACCGCTCATTTTTGAGACTCTTTCCTGAAATGGCCGTAGTTACTTCTGCCGATGCCGACCACTTAGATATTTACGGAGACCACCTGCAAATGCTTTCGGCTTACAAAGAGTTTATCCATCAAGTAAACAAAGGCGGATACTTGGTCATTCATGAATCGATAGCTGTGCTTGCCAATGAAAAAAAGCAAATAACGATAGAAACTTACGGCACCACCCGGGGACAATTTTTTGCCAGCAACATTAAAACACAACATGGGTTTTTTGAATTTGATCTCAACGGCCCCGGCCTGAAGATCGAGAATATCCAGCTTGGTGTCCCCGGTTTTCATAACATGGAAAATGCCATAGCAGCCAGTATGATTGCCATGAAACTGGGTATTGAAGACAGTGTGATCAAACAAGCCCTTGCCTCATTTAATGGCGTGAAACGCAGGTTTGAGTTTATCATCCGCAGCGAAAAAAATATTTTCATCGATGACTATGCCCATCATCCCACAGAAATAGAAGCTTTTTTAAAATCGTTGAAATCCATGTATCCCGAAAAGAAAATTACCGTGGTGTTTCAGCCTCATCTGTTTACACGCACCCGTGACTTTGCCGAAGGATTTTCAAAAAGCCTGAGCCTGGCCGATGAGTTGTTGTTGCTGGATATTTATCCGGCACGTGAACAGCCAATCCCCGGGATAACGAGCGATATGCTTTTTAAAGACATTACCAGCCCGGTCAAGATTCGCTGCACAAAAAAGGATGTGATTCAAAAACTGGACGCCTTGAATATTGAAGTGCTGGCTACTGTAGGGGCAGGAGACATTGATACCCTGGTGAAACCAATCAAAGAAATGCTGAAAAGAAAATGACGTGGAAACTGAACATACGCAGAGAAGCAACGGTGGTCGCATCACTGATTGGACTCATGTTTTTGATTTCGTTTGCCGAACGAAAACAAGAAGCCATAGTATGCAACGATATTATTATTGAACTGGATAACCTCAACGAAAATCATTTCCTGGACGAAGCCGATGTGCTCAAGTTAGTAGAAAACTCAGGTATCCCGGTTAAAGGAAATAATATTCAACGCATTAACCTGAAAGAGATTGAACAAAAATTAATGACCGACAAACACATAGCCGAGGCACAGTTATTCACCGACTTAAAAGGATACTTGACTGTAAAAGTCACTTTGCGCAGGCCTATTGCCCGCCTGGTTCAACAAGATGCTCCCGATGCATACATTGCAGAAGACGGTACCATAATGCCCATGAGCGAAAAATATACGTCACGCGTGTTGCTGTTAAGTGGAGCGTATGTTAAGCATTTGCTCGAAAGCCGGGATTTATCAACGACCGATGATGGAAAACAAATTCTCGAGATGATTGAATTTGTCAATACCGACAAATTTTGGAAAGCTCAGGTAGCCCAAATGGACATTAACAGTACCGGAAGGATTACAATTTACCCGCAAGTAACCGGACAGAAAGTAGAGTTTGGAAAAGTCGAAGACATAGAAACCAAATTTGAAAAACTGATGATTTTTTACAAACGTATTTTACCCCAGCGCGGCTGGACAAAATATGAACGAGTGAATTTGGAATACGAAGGACAAGTAATAGCTGAATAACAATAAATGGAAATACATCATTTTTTTAACAACAATAAACTGAACAACCAACCACTAACTTAAATAATATGGAAAATGAAAAAATAGTAGTCGGCCTTGATATTGGTACCACAAAAATTTGTGCCATTGTAGGTCGTAAAAATGAATTTGGAAAATTGGAAGTGCTGGGCATGGGCAAGGCCGAGAGTGAGGGAGTGATCAAAGGCATTGTCGCCAACATTGAGAAAACAGTCTTTGCCATTAACAAAGCCATTAAAGAAGCCAGCGACATGAGCGGCATTGATATTGGTGTAGTGAATGTGGGCATAGCCGGTCAGCACATCCGCAGCAGCATTCATCACGGCAGCATCACGCGCACATCTAATGACGAAGAGGTGAGCATTGAAGATGTTAACCGCCTGACAGAAGACATGTACCGTATCGTGATTCCGCCCGGCAGCGAGATCATTCACGTAATGCCACAAGATTACATTGTTGATTATGAAGAAGGAATTAAAGACCCCGTAGGCATGAGCGGTGTGAAACTGGAAGCTGATTTTCACATCATCACCGCACAAACCAGCGCGATCAACAACATCAACAAGTGTGTGAGAAGAACAGGTTTGGAAATTGAGGATTTGATTCTTGAGCCGCTCAGTTCCAGCCTGGCTGTGTTGAGCGAAGAAGAAAAAGAAGCAGGGGTATGCCTGATTGATATTGGAGGTGGTACGACCGACATAGCTGTTTTTCATGACAGCATCATCCGCCACACCGCAGTGATTCCATTCGGTGGAAATATCTTGACAGCCGATATTCAAGACGGATTGAAGGTAATGGTTAAGCAAGCCGAACAATTGAAGACGCGCTTCGGAAAAGCCATTGCTGAAGAAGCAAGCCAGAATGAAATTGTTTCAATTCCAGGAATTAGAAACCGCACCGCCAAAGAAATTTCTGTGAAGGCGTTGAGCAGCATCATTCAAGCACGTATGGAAGAGATTATTGAAATGGTACACACAGAAATTATCAATTCAGGTTATGAGAGTAAGCTGGCAGGCGGAATTGTGATTACGGGTGGTGGTGCACAGTTGGCTTGCTTAAAACAATTAGTGGAATATATGACCGGCATGGATGTGCGCATCGGTTACCCTAATGAACACCTGGGCAAGAGCAAACTGGAAACCGTGAAGAGCCCGATGTATGCTACAGCCGTAGGCTTGGTATTGGCCGGTTTCCGCTCACTGGATGAACGAGAAGAGCGCTACCGCGAAAAAATGGCAGAAACAAAACCAAATGTGAAAACAAAAAAACCTAATCCTACTTCCGATTTCTTTGCCAGCATTTTGCAGAAGACGAAGGGATTGCTAATCGATGACCTGAGTGATAAAAATGAGTACTGACACTTTACCTATAAATTTTTAAACGAACACAAACAATTTTTTAAACAACCGCTAAATACATAAAATCATGTTTGAAACAGGATCATACAAATTTGATCTGCCAAAGCACCACAAGTCCATTATTAAAGTAGTGGGCATTGGGGGCGGAGGCAGCAACGCGGTGAACCACATGTACAAGCTGGGCATCAAGGATGTTGAGTTTGTAGTGGCCAACACCGACCTGCAGGCACTGAATAGTAGCCCCGTGCCGCACAAACTTCAACTTGGAGCCACACTCACCGAAGGTTTAGGATGTGGCGCAAACCCCGAAGTAGGCCGAGCAGCCGCACAAGAAAGCAAAGATCAGATACGCGAAATGCTGACCGGCACAAAAATGATTTTTGTAACGGCCGGTATGGGCGGTGGCACCGGCACTGGCGCTGCACCCGTAATCGCTAAGATTGCCAAAGACATGGATATCCTCACAGTGGGAATTGTAACGGTGCCGTTCGGGTTTGAGGGTAAGAAAAAACTTACTCATGCCGAGTTAGGAATTGAAGCCATGCGCGCAAGTTGTGATACAGTGCTTGTCATTCTAAATGATAAGCTTCGCGAAATCTATGGCAACCTCGCCATCGGTCAGGCTTTTGGTGAAGCTGACAACGTGCTGACCACTGCAGCAAAAGGAATAGCCGAGATCATTACACTGGCAGGCTACGTCAATGTTGACTTTCAGGATGTGCGTACCGTCATGCTCAATGCCGGTGCGGCCGTAATGGGTTCTGCCGAAACCCGTGGCGACAACCGGGCAGTCAAAGCCGCGCAGCAAGCATTGGCATCGCCTTTACTTGATAGCCGCGATATCATGGGAGCAAAGAAAATTTTATTGTCAATCATATCGGGCGAAGAAGCAGAACTGCAAATGGATGAGTTGACAACCATCACCGAATACATCCAACAACAGGCAGGTGATGAAGCAGAAGTAATTTTTGGCCATGGCGTAGACAGCACACTGGCCGACCGTATTCGTGTAACGGTTATTGCAACGGGATTTTTCAGCGAAGGGAAAATGTCAAAAAAGATCACTGATAAAAAAGTGCATGAATTAGACCGCTCGCAGATTCCGTTATTTGAATCAACCGATAACTCAGTAAACCAACGAGTGGTTGAAATCGAGTTGAAAACAAAAGACGATGACGACCGCCCCACTCTCAGCGATAAAGATAATTCAACCGTAGAAAAACCGGTCATCCAAAAGCCAACGGATAAACCCGTGCTAAATAAGCCCGAAGAACAAGTTGAGCAGCCGAAGGAAGAACGCACTTATGTTTTTCAAAACCCCTCAGCGAAAGATGATGAGGGCGATGAAAGCCTCTTTGCCGAAGACGAAGAATTTAAAGTAGGCAACGAGGTAGCGGCTGACCAGGTAATCAATGACGAAGGCTTGATGGAAGTGCGCAAAACCAAAGAACGGCTGGAGCAACAAGCCAAAGAACGCAGAGAAAAACTGAAAGCCAATAAAAAACATGAAATGACCAAAGAAGAATTTAATGAAAAATGGGCATTGCCGGCTTATTTGCGCAGAGGTATGAAGGTAGACGGTAACCTGCCACACTCCTCCGAACCTTTTATCTCACGCTACAACTTAAATGATGACAATAATTTATTGGGCAACAATAAGTTTTTACATGACAATGTGGATTGAATTCAAAATTTAAAATTCATGATTCTAAATTCGAGAAACACAACATTTATTTGAATTGAGAATTTTGAATCTAACGATATGGCATATCCGGCACGACTGGTTTTACTCCATTCGTAGTGGTTGTTGGAAGTAATATTTTTTGCCGGTGCTGGTGTGCCTTCTTACTCGGTTGGAGAATTGTAAAATGCAGTAACTATATTTTTTGCTGCGCTGACCGACAGGTTTTTTAAACTGAAAAGCCCCGACACTACAGTCGGGGCTTTTTGTTAAAGCAACCGGAGAGTGTGAAACGTTTATTCTGTTGCTACAGAGTAGAGGCGTAAGCCCTAACGGGAAAAGTGCCTACACCCACAAACTTGGGAGGTACAGCACTGAACTTAAATTTTTTCCCTTTCAGCAATTCTAAACCCGCCAGGTGTTCTACAATAAGAATTTCATTTTTGAGCAATGCACTGTGCACAGGTCGTATGTTGGTGC
Organism: Bacteroidota bacterium; assembly: GCA_018266435.1. Taxonomy (GTDB): domain Bacteria; phylum Bacteroidota; class Bacteroidia; order Cytophagales; family Cyclobacteriaceae; genus ELB16-189. The sequence continues at coordinate 286,047 of JAFEAL010000005.1, forward strand.
GCGTGTCATCAATGTTATGGCTATCAATACCGACCAGCGTTGCTCTTTGTGAGACTAAGTACGCTGCGGCATCGGCCGTAAGGAACGGATGGTTTTCAAAATACGCATCGGTGCGCCAGTGCTTACTCCATCCTGTGAAAACCATCACTGCTTTATTGGTAAGGTTTTTACCTTCAAAAAATTCAATGCCCACTTCTTGAATTCCTTCTGCATCAATATATGCGCCTTCCAGTTCAACCAGTTTTTCAAGCCTAATTTGCGATAGATCTTTTCCATGTTCGTAGCGGTGAAAGGGGCAATCGAGGTATGTGCCGGTATTGGCCACCATCTCAATTTTACCGATTTGAAACTCGGTTCCCAGTGCATACCGCTGTTTTGATTCTTCACGGCTCAAAAAATCACAGATAATGGGTGCAGGCAACCCTTTATAGGTGATCATTCCATTTTCGATGGAGTGGCTGAGGTCAATTAATGTCATAAGTTATAGGGCTTGAGTAGGTGTGTGACAACATTGTAGCCCGCCAGTCGAATTTAGCATAAAAATCAGGCTTGATAAAATATTCAAAAAACAGCATAGCAAACACAACCGATCAAAATATTTATCGTAATATTACAATATAAAATTAATTTTACAATGGGAGCTACTAAAACAGATCATTTTACTGCCAAGCAAAACGCCATTGCTACACTGATCAAATCATTGGGGCATCCGGCACGAGTGGCAATCATTGAATATTTACTGAAGGTAGATACCTGCATTTGTGGTGATATAGTAAATGAGTTGCCACTGGCACAGCCAACCGTTTCACAACACCTGAAAGAACTTAAAAACGCGGGGCTGATAAAAGGAAACATTGATGGCAATGCCATTTGCTACTGCATTGACGAAAAAGCTATTGAAAAACTACAAAGCTATTTTGCCGGCATTTCATCGAAGCTTGCTAAACAAAAAAATAATTGTTGTTAAACTAAAAGAATAAGCACCATGGATAATAACGAACACATCAAAGAAATGGTAAAACAAAAATACGGCAGAATTGCTTTACAAGACAAAGAAACCAATCAATCATCTTGTTGCGGATCGGGGAGTTGCTCAACAGAAGTGTATAACATTATGAGTGATGACTACACCACATTGAACGGTTATAGCCCGGAAGCCGATTTAGGTTTAGGCTGCGGGTTGCCCACCTTGTTTGCGAAAATAAAAACAGGTAACACGGTAATAGATTTAGGAAGCGGAGCAGGAAACGATTGCTTTATTGCACGCAATGAAACAGGTGAAGATGGCAGAGTAATCGGTATTGATTTTACACCCGCAATGATCGAAAAAGCAAGAATAAATGCACAACTGTTGGGCTTTGCTAATGTTGAGTTCAGGCAAGGTGATATAGAAAGCATTCCCGTCTCAGCAAACACGGCCGATGTTGTAGTGAGCAACTGTGTGTTAAACCTGGTACCCAATAAAGATAAAGTGTTTAAAGAAATATTCCGTGTATTAAAACCGGGAGGACACTTCAGTATTTCAGACGTTGTTTTAGAAGGTAATCTTCCAGAAGCATTACGCAATGCGGCCGAACTATATGCCGGTTGTGTGGCAGGCGCTATTCAAAAAGAAGATTACCTGCAACTGATAAAAACAAATGGGTTTTCAAACCTGATCATTCAAAAAGAAAAACCAATTATCATTCCGGACGACATTTTAAAAAACTATCTGAACGAAAAAGAGTTACAGAACTTCAAATCGAGGAGTATGGGAATTTTTAGTATCACGGTTTATGCCGAAAAAACTAAATCGTGCGGGTGTGGAACGGAGTGTTGTAATTAGGTCACGAAAAAAATGTTGCAAACCGCTCGTCATCACCCACTCCAAAATATACTGTAACTCATTTTTGGGGTTGATCTAAAATTCAATGTGATCAACATCATTTGGCTACTTGTATGACAAGGACAAAGAAAAAAATATTAATACTTTGTACCGGCAACAGTTGCCGCAGCCAAATAGCTGAAGGCTTTTTACGGTATTTTGCTGGTGACAAAGCTGAAATTTACAGTGCAGGATTAGAAACTCACGGAGTAAACCCCTACGCTATTGAGACAATGAAGGAAGAAGGGATTGATATTTCAACCCACACCTCCAACCATGTTGATGACTACCGCAATATTGATTTTAATTTTGTAATCACCGTGTGCGATCGCGCCAGAGAGCATTGCCCTTTTTTCCCTTCCAAAGCCAAAAAAATTCATTATAACTTTCCTGATCCGGCAAAAGCAACCGGATCAGACAAAGAAATTAAAGAACAGTTTAGGCAAGTCAGGCTTTTAATAAAAAACTATTGCAAACAGTTTACAACGGATAATTTGTGATTGGGCAAGAATTGGAAAAATTTGTTGCAACCTGTTCTCAGCTTTTGAATTCCATATTCCTATACCTGATTTCTCAGTCCGGGCTTTTTCATTCGATGCACAAATACTACTTCTTACTTGCATTAAACAGTTTGTCTTTCTCCTCTTTGCTCAGGCTTTCGTACCCGCGGTCAGATATTTTGTCGAGGATAGCATCAATTTCTTCCTGCGAAGCTTTGGAGCGGCCGGTACCTGACTTTCGCGGCTCGGATTTTCGATATGTAATTTTCACATTGGGCCTGAACAAAAATAATTTTTTGGTCCGGTAGATTACCGCAGTGATCCAGCCTCCCCAGTTCACCCCGGCTTGCAGTTGTTTGATGTAGATAAAACCCATCAAGGCGCCACCCAAATGAGCCAGGTTGCCGCCCGCATTAGAGCCTGTCGTGCCGATGAAAGATATAATGATGTAAAAAGCAGCAATGTATTTGATCCTAACGGGACCGAAGAACATTAAGTAAAAAGAATAATCGGGGAGGAGTGTGGCCGCACCCACCATGACTGCAAAGATAGCTCCTGAAGCACCCACCATTACGCCACCCGAGGACCGGGTAAGAAACTCGGGAGGGTTGGGGATCAGGTTGTAAGCGGCAAGATAAATCAAGGCACCGGTTATGCCACCTAAAACATAAAGCGCGATCATCTTATCACTGCCCAAATATTCTACAAACAGTTTTCCAAACCAATACAATACCAGCATATTGAAGAGAATGTGCCAGATTTGATTCAGGTCATGCGTAAAAAAATACGTGATGAGTGTCCACGGTCGTTGGATAAACTCAGCAAAGACTTCGGGAATTGAAAAGTTTTTATAGATGATATCAAAAATTTCAGAATGGCTAGTCCAGAGCAAAACCACACGTGCTACTTCCAGCCCCAGAAACACCACTACATTGATGATGATCAGCTGCACATGGCCATTGTTCGTTTTGTTAAATGCGTTTTTGAACTCCTCAAACATCGGGATTCATAAAATTTCAGGTGAATAACGACAATAAAAATAATTGATGCCGGTGATTTTGGCTAATTCAAATTTTATTTTTCCGTTTGCTTCCAGTAACTGATAACAACAAATGCCACAAAAGCTCCGCCAAAGTGAGCGAGGTGGGCCACCGTGCCCGTGCTGTCCATCAGGTAAGTCATACCACCGATCAAAAATACCATGTACTTGGCTTTGATGGGTATAGGTGGAAACAGCAGCATCAGTTCAAGGTTAGGAAAAACCATACCAAAGGCCATCAAAATTCCATAAAGTGCTCCGGATGCCCCAAGCATCGGGCCATTGTGTCCGGGAAAAAAGAAATAATTCGCAGCCCCATAAATAATGCCTGCACCGATGCCCGTGATCATGTAGAAGAGTAAAAATTTTTTCTCACCCCAATACGACTCAAGGATAGGTGCAAAAGAAGCCAGGGCAAGCATATTGAAAAAAATATGGCCGAAGCTGCCATGAGCAAACATGTAGGTAAAAAATTGGTAAGGCGCAAAGTAAGAGGTGCCCAAGGGCCACAGCGAAAGATAAACTGTGGTAACGGGTGCCACACTTTGAAGCAAATAAACAGCTACGTTAATAATGACTAACGTGCGAACCAGCGGTGTGAAATTGAACATGAGAATAAATTATCGCGAAAAATAACTTTCAATCTTAGACGAGTCAAGGAGAAAAAAGGTTGGCCTGCCATCGGGAGTAAAATTAGGATTGGGGCACGCAAAGAGGCTGCCTGTGAGCGACTCCATTTCTTCGGCTGTGATCTTTTGCCCGGCTTTGATGGATGCCCGCTTAGCCAGAGCCTGAGCCAGGTTTTCGCGCAAAGGCAAGTGCAGTTCAGCCTGATTTTTAAATTGCCCGATCAGCCCTTCAAACAACTCTTTTTCATTGGATAAAATTTCGGCCGGCATACCTGAAATCAGTAATGTATTTTTTCCAAACACTTCAAAACGAAACCCCAAGGCGCAAATTTCTTTTTCCATTTCCATAACCAGTGCAAAATCAGGGGCACTCAATGTGAGTGTTTGAGGAAACAAACTCTGCTGGCTGTTGCCGGGCACTCCTTTCAGTTGCAGTAAATATTTTTCGAAGAGCACGCGCTCATGAGCGGCTTGCTGATCAATCAACATGATTCCATGCCGGGAAGCACGGACAATAAATTTTTGTTGAAACTGAAACAATCCTTTTTCTTCTTCTCTTTCAGGTACCTGGAGAGACTGGTTAATCGAGCTTTCTACACGATAGGTAATTTTAGGTTCTGTGTTTTTTTGATCAATCAATTTTGAAGAAACAGATTCCTGTTCAAATAGTTTTTCCCAGTTTTGCAAGGTTGTCTTATTCAAGGTACTGAACTGTTCGGCATAATACTGGTCACGTGATAGCGGCTGAGCACTTAATTTGCTTACCAGATTTACATCGTCTGAAAAATCAAGGGCAGGGGCAAGGCTGTGCGTACCCAGAGCTTGCTTTACGGCACTCCACACAACGCCATACACCGTTCGCTCATCATCAAATTTGATTTCAGTTTTGGTGGGGTGAACATTTACATCAATGTGTTTAGGATTGATTTCAATAAACAGTGCATAAAATGGGAAACTGTTTTCTTGCAGTAAGCCTTCGTACGCACTGGTTATGGCATAACTTAAATAATTGCTGCGGATGAACCGGTTGTTGACAAAGATAAATTGCTCACCTCGTTTTTTCTTGGCCAGTTCTGGCCTGCCGGTATATCCTGTTACCTTTAGTAATGAAGTTTCTTCTTGCACAGGTACAAGCTGGCTTTGATAAGTCTTTCCAAACAGGCTAACAATCCGCTGGCTCAGTTTGCTTGGCGGAATATCGTATAATATATCCTCTTGCTGAATTAATGAAAATGAAATGTGCGAATGGGCGAGTGCAAGCCGAATAAACTCATCAGTGATATGACTCATTTCCACGCCATTCGATTTTAAAAAATTTCTGCGGGCCGGTATATTGAAAAATAGATTTTTTACGCTGATGTTGGTGCCTTTTTCGGTAGCTACCGGCTCTTGTTTTTTTATATCAGAAGCCTCTACTACCAGCAGGGTGCCGAGTTCCTCGGAAGCCAATCTAGTTTTCATTTCCATTTGCGACACGGCTGCAATAGAGGGCAGTGCCTCACCGCGAAAGCCCATGGTATGCAGGCGAAATAAATCATCGGCTGTGCGTATTTTAGAGGTGGCATGACGCTCTAAGCTCATGCGCGCATCAGTTTCGCTCATGCCTTGGCCGTTATCAATCACCTGAATTAAGGTTTTACCGGCTTCTTTTATAATTAATTTAATAGACGTGGCACCGGCATCGATGGCGTTTTCCATCAATTCTTTTACAGCCGAAGCCGGGCGTTGCACTACTTCACCGGCAGCGATTTGGTTGGCAATGGAATCAGGAAGGAGTTGGATGATGTCGGGCATTTGGCTTTACGGCAATGGAATTGCAGGTGCAAGCTACAAAGCTTTTTAGATTATAGATGAATGTAAAAAACTGAATAATTACCATAGATATGGGCTGCCTGGGTTCTCAACCGTTGATTTTGACTTTCAAAACTAGCCCTCACCTCTGCTTACTTTAGATTCTATCTAGATTAAATATGCTGTATTGGTGTGGTTTCTTTTGGATAGACTCATCGCAAAACAGAAGATTAAATCAAATAAATGCAAGGTGTGAATGCATTTAGTGAAGATACTGCGTGAGAAGATAACGTAGGAGCTAGCAGGCAGTTCTCAACATGGCTTTTCAAACGGTTGCAGTAAAGGGAGTTGTTAGATGCTTAATAAAACTTACACGAAACATCGCAGCCCACTATTTATAAAAAAGTGTACGATAGGTAACTACACCTTAGCGCGCACAAAAAATAAACGCATGAAAAAAATTCACACAAGCATTTACAGCGTAGTATTTGTTGCTTTGGCGTTTTCCACGCTTAAAGCACAAGAAGCGCGGCCAGCATCAGATGTATATTCGATGATGGTCTTTAATTTCACCAAATATATTCAATGGCCAGATGGAGAAAAAGAAGGAGAGTTCGTTATTGGGGTAATCGGTGAAAATGAGACTTTCAATTCTTTTAAGAATTTATACGGAGGAAAAACCAAAGCGAATAAAAAGTTTTTGATCAAGTATTTCAATAATGCCTCTGAGATTTCAGATTGTCATGTGTTGTTTATTGATCACTCAAAAAGCAACGAGTTTGAAAAAGCCAACACCATGCTGCATGGCAAACCTACGCTTATAGTCACCGATCACAAAGGCTATGCTGAAAAAGGAAGTGCCATCAATTTTAAAACCATAGACAACAAGCTCCGCTTTGAAATAAATCAACAAATAATCACTACATCAAAACTTAAAATATCAAGTACCCTTACCTCTATGGCAATTCTGATTTAAGGATTCAATTTTCATCACCAAATAAACTACATAAACATGACAACCAAATTTCGATTTATTTTATTCGGCCTACTCGCTTTTCAAAGTGCAGTAGCTCAAAAACAACAAGTGTTAGACACACTTAATGAGGGCGATCTTACGCTGGAGCAACTCATGAATATCCCGATTACTTCAGCATCCAAAAAGAAAGAAACACTTTTTGATGCACCGCTCTCCAGTTATACGATTACGCACAGTGATATACAAAACTCTGGGGCTACCACTATTATGGAAGCGCTCCGCTTGTCTCCCGGTTTAGTTGTTCGCCAACTTTCCAACGGAGAGTATGATATTCACATTCGTGGAATGGAAAACCTGCAACGAACAAACGGTACTTTTTTGAAAGAAAATACCACAACACTGGTTATGATTGACAATCGCCCGGTATTTAATCACGGACTTGGCGGTACGTACTGGGAATCTCTTCCGATTAGTATCAACGATGTAGATCGTATCGAGATAGTGCGCGGTCCTTCTTCCCCTTTGTTTGGCCCCAATGCAGTAACCGGTGTAATCAATATCATTACTAGAAGAATGGGCGAAGCAAAAACGATTGCAACGGGCAATCTCGCAGGCGGCTCTTACTCAACACTAGTGGCAAATGCTTCTGTTGGTAAAAAACTTGGTGATAAGTTTGACCTTATTGTTTCAGGAAATTATCAAAACCGCGATCGTTTTGACAATACACTTTATAATTCAAGTAACGGCACCTACCAACCGCTTTCTTCGTTTGTTTCTGATCCAACACTGGCTGCTTTGCAATTTCCCAATCCAAATCGTTCGCTGAACAAATACGGTGTAAACAGTTACTTGACCTTTAAACCAAGTGATGGTGTTTCATTTGATCTAACGCTAAATCAGCAAGCCTCAACTTATCAGCGTCCTTTTATCAATTCTCACTTTGACTACAGTTCAACCAATACAAGTTCGGCAAATTTGGCTGCCACTATCCACAAACTGAAAGTACGAACATCATACATGGGCGGGCATAACTATGATTTAAGATATCAGTTGCCTTGGGGAGAATACGATTATTCTGTTTTTGATGCCACTGGCGAGTACGATATTAAAGTAGGTGACAAAAATACCATTACACCAGGCGTAAGTTACCTCACTACTACGTTTGATGATACCAAGTACTCAAATCTGGCTGCTACCCCTGTTCCGGCTGTGGGATATTTGAACGCTAAACGTTCTATTAATACCGTGTCGGCATTTTTACGGTCTGATTGGCATTTAAGTGACAACTGGCGTTTTATTGCAGCCTTCAGGGCAGATAAATTTTCGGTACCTGATCAAACCTACTTTGCATATGAGTTTGCCTCTACGTATAAAATTAATTCAAGTAATCTTGTCCGTTTTGCAGTGACACGCTCAAACAGCGGATCATTTATTGGCTACAACTATTTGAATATAGGTGGCCAGCAAATCGGGAACACCAACCTGAAAATATTTACTTTGAGTACACAAGAAATCGGGTATCGTGTTAAGGCAAATGAAAAATTGCAAATTGATGTAGATGGTTTTGTGCAGACAGCAGAAAATATCGTGGCCCTGTTGCAGAACCAAACTAACCAGCAATTTGGCAATATTCCTACAACGGCCACGCAAGTGGGCGGAACCTTGTCTATCAACTTTGTTCCCAACGAGAAGATTCAGTTTAAGCCATTTATCACTGTACAAAGTACACAAACAAAAAATCTTCCCTCCCTTTACATCAACCCAACATTTGCGCAATCGATAGGTATGCCGCTCTCGTATAGTAATAGCAAAGATTTGTACACCCCTGGGTCTTACGGAGGATTTTATTTTAACTACAAGCCTGTATCAAAGTTCTCGATTAACCTCAATAGTTATTTCTTTAGCCATCAAACCAATTACGATGGAAGCTATGATGCCAATAACCCCAGCGCCAACCCTGCACAATATGCACAAGGTCAGATATCAGGTAAGTGCCTCATCAATGCCAGGTTAGCATACGAATTAACAAAAGGATTGAATGTGTACGTAACAGGCCGAAATATTTTTAACTCCAACAGCAGAGAATTCCTCGGTGCTGACCCGATTTATTCTATGTTTTTAGGTGGATTAAATTATAAACTGAATTGAGCTAAGTCATTTTTTCAAAATAGACTCTACTATAAAGCCACTCTGAAAAGGGTGGCTTTATAGTTATAGCATTAAGACTCAACACATTTTAATTTCTCCTTCTTGGCAAATGCCTCGAGGTTAACTTGTGGGGCTAATACCACACTCACCTCATCCCACTCGCTCCATTCTTTAAGCTTATTCAGCGTTATCGTGCCCGTCATGTACTGATGGCCATTGCCCCGGTAGCCGCCTTTGAAGTTTTCAAAATCCTTTGGCGAAACGAGTGACTCCTTGAGAAAGCTACTAATGACATCCACTGTGGCGTTGTTAGAAAATGGCAATCCTTCGCCTTGTGCAAATTTTTTATACTCATAACGGTAGTCATAAGTCAATGCTGAAATATCTGAAAGCACGGCTGAGCCGGTTGGGTAACTTCCTGCTCCTTTGCCGATGAATACTTGCTTTTCAGCGAAAGCACCTTCTACCAACACGGCATTGTATTCATTGCGAACCGAGGCCAGCATGTGATCAGCCGGTATAAATTGAGGAGCAACCAAAGCAAAAATTTTTCCTGCTTTTTTATAGGCACGTGCTACCAGTTTAATGGTGAGGTTGTTCTCCCGGGCATACTTTAAATCGAGCGGTGAAATCTTTTCGATGCCCACATTGATGATCTCTTCCGGTTTTAGGAAAACGCCAAAGGTATGCGCGATGGCAATGGTTAATTTGAATTTTGGGTCAAACGCTTTTACATCCAGAGTTGGGTCGCTTTCGGCAAAGCCCAGATCTTGTGCACCTTTCAATGCCTCGAGGTAATTTTTTCGTTCTTCAAACACTTTAGTAAGAATGTAGTTGGTTGAGCCATTAAAAATCCCTTCGATACTGGTAATCAAATCGTTGTCGTAGTATTCTTCGAGGTTACGCAAAATAGGAATGCTGCCGCACACTGCGCCTTCGTATAAAATGGCACGGTTATACTTTTGTTGCAATTCGTATATCTCGGTTAAGTGTTCGGCAATCATTTTTTTATTGGCCGTTACTACGTGCTTTCCGTTTTGCAAGGCAGTCTTTACAATTTCAAAAGCGGCATTGGCATCATCAATCAGTTCTACTACTACATCAATTTCTTGGTCTAGGAGAATATCGTTTTTGTCATAGGTAAATACAGACTGATCCAGGATGCGTTTTTTATTATGTGTTTTAACGCATATTTTTTTGATCTCGGCTTTAACGCCATGCGTTTCGTTTAGCACGTGGTACAGTCCCTGCCCCACACATCCAAAGCCGAATACCCCAAGCTTTAATTTTTTATGTTTCATGAAAATGTATTTATGATTTTTTTATTGTGATTTTTTTCGATCCATACAGGTTCAGCAAAAAAATTTCTTACAATTTTTCTGAACACACTAAACTCTACTAAAAATCCATCGTGGCCAAAATCGGATGAAATGATTTTTAGTGTAGCGTTGGGTATTTGCTCAGCCAGAAATTTTTGTTCTGAAACAGGAAACAAAAAATCTGTTTCAATACCCACCACCAGCGTTTTTGCACGCACCTGTTTTAAAGTGTCATTTACACTTTCTCTACCCCGGCCCACGTTGTGGCTGTCCATGGCTTTAGATAGCAGCCAGTATGTAAAAGCATTAAAACGGCCAGCCAGTTTTTGTCCTTGGTAGCGCTGGTAGGTTGCTGCACGAAAGTTATCAAGAGTGTCGTTAGTTTTTTCTAACTGAGTTTTTTCAAAACCATCATAGGCGCGGTAAGATATCATGCCTATGGCCCGGGCTGCTTTCATTCCCTCCAAACCGGCACGGGCATCATTTTCTTTCCATGTGGCATCGGCCGATATGGCCATACGCTGTGCTTCGTTGAAGGCAATGCCCCAGGGTGAATGCACCGCATTGGTAGCAATCAGCACCAAATGCTCAAAGGTTTCGGGTTTTTGAATAGCCCACTCCAACGCTTGCTGGCCGCCCAGAGAAGGACCGATTAGTGTATGGATTTTGTCAATACCCAAATGTTGACGAAGCAAATCAAATGCAGCCACCATATCGCGGTTGGTGAGCAAAGGAAAACTGTGAAAATAATTTTTTCCGGTATCAGGATTGATTGATAACGGGCCTGTAGAACCATAACATCCACCCAGTGTGTTGGCGCAGATGATGAAATGATGGCGTGGGTCAAATGGGCTCCCCTCTACAAACAGATCTCTCCACCATTCGGTAACATCTGAATTACCGGTAAGTGCATGAACTACCCACACGACATTGCTGCGGTCGTGGTTCAGTTGACCGAGTGTAGTGTATTTAAGTTGGAAACCGGAGAGCCTGCCACCGGCCTCCAACAAAAACTCGTTGTCAAAATGAAATAAGTGATCTTGTCTTAACATAAAGGTTTCAAGTCGTAAGCTTCAAGTTACAGGCTGCCGGGGCTTGTAACTTGAGGCTTGTAGTTTTTTACGCAACTACTTCTTTTGTAAAGACCTTTTCAAAGGCTTGTTCAAAATCGGCTTTGATATCATCAATATGCTCTAGCCCGACTGACACCCTCAGCAACGTAGGCAACACACCGGCTGAAATCTGTTCCTCATCTGACAATTGCTGATGCGTAGTGGCTGAAGGTTGGATGATCAGCGTTTTGGCATCGCCCAGATTGGCCAAGTGGCTCACCAGCTTTAGCTGGTCAACGATGGCAGCTGTTTCTTCTTTGGTGCCTTTGATGGTAAACGAAAGCACGGCACCAAATCCATTTTTCAAATATTTTTTAGCCAGCTTGTGATAGGTGCTGGAAGCAAGACCGGGATAATTTACGGTTTCAATTTTTGGGTTTTGTTCCAGCCATTGTGCTAGCGCCAGTGCATTGTCTACCGAGCGTTGTACGCGCAGCGAAAGGGTTTCTAATCCTTGAAGCAATAAAAATGAGTTGAACGGGCTCAAGGCAGGACCAAAATCGCGCAAGCCTTCTACCCGTGCACGGATGATGTAGGCAATGTTAGGCAGCCCCAGTGGATTACCTTCACCAAATACCTCCCAAAATTTTAGGCCGTGATAGCCTTCGCTCGGTTCAGTAAACTGAGGAAACTTACCGTTGCCCCAATTGTAATTTCCTCCATCAACAATAATTCCGCCAATAGATGTGCCGTGGCCTCCAATCCATTTGGTAGCTGATTCAACCACTACATTCGCACTGTGCTCAAGCGGGCGGAATAAATACCCGCCTGCACCAAACGTATTATCCACAACTAAAGGCAGGTCATACTTTTTAGCCAGTGCAGCAAGCGCATCGAAATCTGGAATGTTGAAGCCGGGGTTGCCTATTGTTTCGAGGTAAATTGCTTTGGTTTTTTGGTCAATCAGTTTTTCAAATGCATCTACCGTATCACCTTCGGCAAAGCGCACATCAATGCCTAATCTCTTGAAGGCTACTTTGAATTGGTTGTAAGTGCCTCCGTAAAGAAATGAACTTGACACAAAGTTATCACCTGCTTGTAAGATATTGTTGAGCGCGATGAATTGTGCAGCCTGGCCAGAACTGACGGCCAAGGCAGCCACTCCTCCCTCTAAAGCGGCTACACGTTTTTCAAATACGTCTGTAGTCGGGTTCATAATACGGGTGTAGATGTTGCCAAATTCTTTCAGGGCAAAAAGATTGGCTCCATGTTCAGAATTTTTGAACACGTAAGAGGTGGTTTGATAAATCGGTACGGCACGTGAGCCAGTGGTGGGGTCAGCTTCTTGGCCGGCATGTAATTGAAGCGTTTCAAATCGTTGGGTTGACATATTTTTAATAGTTTAAATATTTTGAATGTTTAATTTTTGAATGGAACTGGCTAAGCCTTATTCATGCCCGTCACTCGGCAGACCGTGCGCTTAGGTTGTTGCTGGATGTTTAGCTGAACAACAAAATCAACAGCAGCAGCGCATACAACAACAAATGTTGCAGCACCAAGTGTTGATAATTTGAGAAAGAGATGCCCTGTATGGGGCCAGATCGGTGAATGAGGTGAATTTTTTCATTTTGCTTCCGGTTTATATTTCAGGAATTAGCACCTTTCCATTTTCAGGAGGGTTGCTAGCGCTTCACAGAGCCTGTCTCTCCGCGCTTCTTTATAAATCGGTTGAGCTATTGCCTCACCGACTATGATGGCACAAACGTATAGTAGATTGGTAGAGTTTCCAAATCAATGGCAAAAAAATTGTTAAAAAATTTTCTTGAAGGCTTACAGATGTTCGTGCTATTGAGGTAAGAATACTTTAAAAACAGATCCACTGCCGGGTTTGCTGGTCAGTTCAATTTTACCATTCAATCGCTCAACCGCTCGCTTTAATATATATAGGCCAAGCCCCGAACCCTTGGTTTGGTTGTTGGCACGAAAGAACATATCAAAGATTTTTGCTTGATGTGATTTGTCAATTCCCTGGCCATTGTCACTCACTTCAATGACAGCTTGATTATCGGTTTGATAAACTGAGATCTTGACAAATGGATTGATTTTGGTAGAATACTTAACGGCATTTTCAATCAGGTTTTGTAAGATGGTGCTGACAATGGCCCACTCAGAACGGTAATCGAATGATTTGATTTCTTTGATAAAATGAATGTTCTTATAATTTTCTATGTAGCTGCAGGATTCAATGCAATCATTTATCAGGGAAACAAAATCAATTTGGGTGCGGGTGTTCTCTAAGTGATTTAACTGAGTTAAATGAATCAATCCCATCACAATGTCATGTATCCGGTTGACTTGTGACCGATACATACTAAAATAAGAAAGGGCTGTCTCATCAGTTACATCAATCTCAACTAATTTCTGTAATCCTTGCAGCGATGAGATGGGGCCCTTTAAGTCATGTGAGACGCGGTAAAAAAAAGAATCCAGTTCGGCATTTTTGCTTTCAATGATTTGATTTTTTTCTTGTTGCACCACTGCCTTTTGCTCAAGATCTTCAATGTGCTTTACCGCTTCGTAGCTTTTGATAATGCTGTAGCTCTCTTTGTTGATGATTGCTTCTTTGTGAGAAATAAATTTTTCGAGGTATTGCAGGGCAAGGGCATTGTTTCCTTCTTTTTTGGCAAGTAAATAAAGATTGTAGTCCACTTTGAAGCCAATAATTTGCACATTGAATGCATCACTCAGCTCGAGAGATTTGTTAAAGTACTCACGTGCACGAGAAAACACATTCATGTCCATATAAGCCATACCCAGTTTGTTGTATACCATGGCCAGGCCTAACTTGTCTCCCGAGCGAAGGTGTAGTTCTAAGGCTTTGTCAAAATCGGCAACGGCTTTTTGTGCGTCACCTAATTTTATAAAAAGTTTGCCCCGGCCATACAAAGCAAAAGCTAACCCTCGCTCATCGCCCGATTCTTTTTTCAGTTGTATGCTCCGCTCTATGGTTTCCATGGCCAGTGCATGTCTTCCTTGTTTGAAATAAATGGCAGATAAAGGATTTAGTGAGTTTGACTCAAGGCTTGAGTCGTGAATGATACGGCTTGCTTCAATGGATTTTTCATACACTTCTATGGCTTTTTCTTCATCACTGTAATATTCATAGACCGTGCCCATACTCTTCAGTGTGCGGGCTTGGTTATAGTAATCGCCAAGCGTTTTGTATATGGAAAGAGATTCCGCCAGCAATAGCAACGACTGTGGATACAGATTAGTACGGTAATGAATGCTGCCAATGTTATACTTGGCATCAGCAATTCCTTTTTGATTTCCGTCCTGCTGAAAAAAAGTGAGGGCTTCTTCTGATAATTCCTGAGCTTTTTTAAACTCCCCCTGAATGAGGTAGTAAAGCCCCAGATTATTTTTGGCCGTGGCCACTAATCCTTCGTCACGGAGGGCTTCGCATTGAAGAAGCAATTCTTCGGTCAGGCGAATGCTTTTTTGAAGATCGGAAGCGCGGAGTTTATAGGCATCTTCTAACTGAGCAGCCAGAAGGTTTGAATGACCTTGCAGGTCAGGTTCCACGCCCGATGATTTGTCCATTAGAAAAAGTCAACTTTCAATAGTATGAAACTCTACTTTTTAAAAAAAGAAATTCTTGTTAGGTGAGCATACCGCCATCTACTTGAATCACTTGCCCGGTGATGTAGGACGACATACTGGAGGCCAGGAATACGCACGCATCGGCTACATCTTCGGGTTTGCCACCGCGCTTGAGCGGAATGGCATCGCGCCAGCTTTGTACGGTCTTTTCGTCCAACTTACCGGTCATTTCAGTTTCAATGAAGCCGGGAGCTACGGCATTGGAGCGAATTCCACGCGAGCCCAACTCTAATGCAACGGATTTGGTGAAACCGATAATGCCCGCTTTTGAGGCCGCATAATTAGCCTGGCCGGCATTTCCTTTCAGGCCTACCACTGAAGTCATATTAATGATGGAGCCGCTCTTCTGCTTCATCATGGGTTTGGTGGCAGCCTTCACTGTGTTAAAACAAGATTTCAAATTCACGTTCATAATCTTATCCCATGCTTCCTCATTCATACGAAGCAATAGGTTGTCCATGGTAATGCCGGCATTGTTCACTAAAATATCGAGTGAGCCAAACTCGGTCACCACATCGTTAATGAGTTTGTCGGCTTGTGCAAAATCAGATGCATCAGAACGGTACCCTTTTGCTTTTACACCTTTTGAACTCAACTCGGCTTCGAGTGCCTGGCCTTGCTCTACGCTGGATAAGTAGGTGAAGGCAACATTAGCACCTTGCTCGGCAAATTGAAGGGCGATGCTGCGCCCAATGCCTTTGGAGGCACCTGTGATAAGTGCGGTTTTATTTTGGAGAAGTTTCATAGATCAATGGAATATTTTGCGAAACTAATCTTTTTTTTGCATCCAATATTTTAAATTAATTTGCAAACCAAAATCGTAATTCGTAAACCCAAAATTTAAGATAAAGTCATGGCAAATTATGATCTGATTGTTATTGGTTCGGGCCCGGGCGGTTATGTAGCGGCCATACGGGCTTCACAACTGGGCATGAAAGTAGGAGTGGTTGAAAAAGCAGAATTGGGAGGCATTTGCCTGAATTGGGGTTGTATTCCTACCAAGGCATTACTCAAAAGTGCCAACGTGTTTGAATACATTCAGCATGCCAAAGATTATGGCATTGAAGTAAAAGAAGCTTCAGCTGATTTTTCGGGAGTCATCAAGCGTAGCCGCGAGGTGGCCAACGGTATGAGCAAGGGTATCCAGTTTCTATTTAAGAAAAATAAGATTGAACATATTGCCGGCCACGGTGTGTTAAAAAAAGGTAATAAAGTAGAAGTGACCGATGCCGCAGGAAAGAAAATAATGTACGAGGCCAAACATATTATTTTGGCTACAGGTGCGCGTTCACGCGAATTACCCGCTTTGAAAATTGATGGCAAAAAAATCATAGGCTACCGCGAAGCGTTGGTATTGCCCGAACGCCCTAAAAAATTATTAGTGGTCGGATCTGGGGCAATCGGTGTAGAGTTTGCTTACTTCTATAAAACCATGGGAGCAGAAGTTACGGTAGTAGAATTTTTGCCCCGCATTGTTCCGGTGGAAGACGAAGAAGTTTCTAAGCATCTTGAAAAATCATTTAAGAAATCAGGTATTACCATTTACACCAATTCTGAAGTTACATCTGTAGATACCAAGGGCAAAGGTTGTGTATCAACTGTTAAAACACCCACCGGTGAAATAAAAATAGAATCTGATATCGTTCTTTCGGCCGTGGGCATTACGACTAACTTGGAAGGAATTGGATTGGAAGAAGTAGGGGTAAAAACAGAAAAAGGAAAAGTAGTAGTTGACCCGTTTTACAAAACCAACGTACCTGGCGTGTATGCCATTGGCGATATAACTTCAGGTCAGGCATTAGCACATGTGGCTTCAGCCGAAGGAATTATATGCGTGGAAAAAATTGCCGGACAAAACCCCGAACCTCTTAATTATAACAATGTGCCAGGCTGCACGTACTGCTCTCCTGAAATTGCATCGGTTGGCTATACTGAAGAAGCTGCCAAAAAAGCCGGTTATCAAATCAAGGTAGGTAAGTTTCCGTTTACGGCATCTGGAAAAGCAAAAGCGGCAGGCGCACCCGATGGTTTTGTTAAAGTAATTTTTGATGCAAAATATGGAGAGTGGCTGGGCGCTCATTTTATTGGTGCTAACGTAACTGAAATGATTGCCGAAGTGGTGGTTGCCCGTAAACTAGAAACTACAGGACATGAAATCATAAAAGCCATTCACCCGCATCCCACCATGAGCGAAGCCATTATGGAAGCCGCTGCCGCTGCCTATGGTGAGGTAATTCATTTATAAACACAAATAGCCGGCTTAAAATACAGCAGTCAGTCAGGTTGATATGGCACAGGCTATGCAAATTAATTCGCTATAAGCCTGAGGGTTGGTTATTTGGTCGCTCACTTTTTTAAGCTGAAGACAATTAAAACACGGTATAGTCACTTTAACGGCTACGGAAAGCAGTTGGCAGAAAATACTTTTATTTAAATTATTTTCTTGTATATTTGATTTAAAATCAATAAAATCAGATAGTTATGAAAACAGCGCCTGTTCGTTTCTATTTTCATAGGGCAAGGGTATTTGGTTGGCTGGTAGTGCTTTGTATTATTGGGTATATGTTGTTCAGTGTGGTTTCTCCCTATTTTAACTGATGCCTAAACACAAAAACATCCCAGTAAAAAGTTACTATCAACGAGCCAGGGTGTTTGGATACATGGTTTTAGCCATCGCCCTGACTGTTCTGATTATTTATCTTATTGAGAAATTCGGGTAATAATCTCTTTCTCCTTTTTCCTCAACCATGTGAGGAAAGTCTCTTTTTGGTTACAATTCTAATTTCATTCAATTGCTAAATTTGTTCTTCTACAAATTAAGCCCCATGCGTATTCATTTATTGATCGGCCTGTTGTTGAGCCCATTGGTTTATTGTCAGGCTCAAAAGCAAGATTCTCTTCAGCAAGTAGTTTATCAATCGGCTTTGCAAAGCCTGAAGCAGGGGAATTACTCGCAAGCCTCGGTGCAGTTTTCTCAACTGATCTCCACCAATTTTGCTAACAAAGAAGTATTGGTCAAGCGTGGCATAGCTGAATTTATGCAAGGGAACACAGAAAAAGCCAAAACCGATTTTGATGAAGCGGTGAAAGCTCGAATTAATACCAATGAACTTTTTGAATACCGGGGGCTGGCTAAATACAAATTGGACGATGCGGCCGGTGCCTCCACTGATCTGGAAAAGGCAATTTCGATGGGGTCTAAAAACCCCGACCTGTTTGCCACACTGGGCAATGCCAAATATAAACTCAACAATTACAAAGAAGCCATTGCAAATTATGACATGGCTATCTTGTCAGGAAAAAAAGACGCCATTCTTTATAACAACCGCGGCAAAGCCAAAATGACCTTGAATAATTTTGAGGCCGCAGAAAAAGATTTTACTGAAGCACTCACGATAAAACCCGATTATGACAAAGCACTTGACAACCGGGCAGAGGTGCGCTACCAATTAAAAAAATGGAAAGAGGCATCAGCCGATTTTGATAAGATCATTTCATCGGGAAGAAGCGATACAGATTTTTTTCTGAAAACGGGAACATCAAAATTTAATACACAAGATTTTAAAGGCTGCTCTGATGCATTGACCAAAGTGGTAAGCAAAGGCGTGAAAGACAAAGACGTATTTAAAATGCTCGGCATCAGTCTAGCCAATCAAAATAATTGCACAGAGGCATCACATGCGTTGTCGGCTGCTGTATCGTTGGGCGTAAGTGATAAAGAAACATTTGAGCAACTCGGTATATGTCAATACAAAAACAAAGAATATGCACAAGCCATTGAGTCACTGGGCCGGGCTGTGGCACTGGGCTCATCATCCAAAGAAATTTTTTTGTACAAAGGCAATGCCGAATATCAACAAAAAAATATTGACCATGCCCTGAGTGACCTGGAGAAAGCCGTATCACTCGGAGTTTCTGATTATGATGCTTATAAAAACCTTGGCGATAGTAAATTTTTGAAAAATGATTATGCCAATGCGTTGAAATACTATGACAAGGCTATTGCTCTTTCTCAAACGGATGCCGTTGTTTTCAACAACCGTGGCAAGGCAAAATCAACTTTAGGAGACTTGGCCGGGTCGCTGGCCGATTTTGATAAAGCCATTACACTTAAACCCGATTACAGCAAAGCCAGGTTAAACCGGGGTACAGTACGTTTTGGATTAAACGACTTCAAAGGTGCGGCAGAAGACTTGGATAAAATCTTGGCTACTGAAGGTGAGTCGGCCGAATTGATGCGCATGTTAGGGTTAGCCAAATACAATTTGAAAGATAACGAAGCGGCCAAAAGATTTTTTGAAAAAGCAGTGAAGGCAGGATCCAAAGATTCAAAAGTAAATTTGTATTTGGGCTACTTGCGCTATGACTCAAAAGATTTTAAAGGCACAATCGAAGCGTTGAATGCCGCAGAAGCCGGAGGCGAAAAAGAAATTGCATTGAATGAAAAACGAGGCAAATCACTTTTTGAAACCAAAGACTTTACCTCGTGCACGACAGACCTAGAAAAGGTGGTACAAAACGGTCAGCCTGATGTGGTTACGTTTGAAGATTTGGGCATTGCTTATATGCAACAACAAAAAACTAAAGAGGGACTGACCAATTTGGAAAAAGCTGTGCTGGCCGGCAGCAAAAATAAAGACGTTTATTTTCAGGTAGGCAACGGACGATTCAAAGACGGTAATTTTGCCGGGGCAATTGAGGCTTATGACAAGGCTATTTCTTGGGGAGCCAATGACGAAGTGATTTATAACAACCGTGGAAAAGCCAAACTAAATTCCAATCAGGCAAAAGAGGCATTGACCGATTTTGATAAATCTCTTCAACTCAAGCCAAATTATATTCAGGCACTGAAAAACCGCGCAGCTACAAACGCACAGTTAAATGATTGGCAAAAAGTAATTGCCGATGTGGCCCAGTTGAGTGCTACCAATCAAGCGGGAGCCGATGAATTTTCATTGTCTGGCCGGGCAAAGTACAACCTCAAAAACTATACGGGAGCAACGGATGATTTGAGCAAAGCAATTGCCGCAGGTGCCAAAGATAAACTTACTTACACCACACGGGGCAATTCTTTTTTTGAAATTTCAGAACTGACCCAAGCACTCGATGATTTCAATAAGGCCATAGAGTTAGGCGAAACTTCACCCGAAGTTTTTTTCAAACGGGGAGCTTGCCGTTTTCAGGCACAGGAATACAAAAATGCTTTAGCTGACTTAGACAAAGCCATCAATGGCGGTTATACTGAAGCATCGGCTTATGATATGCGCGGCTACTGCCAACTCGATAATAAAAATGTGGAGGCAGCCCTGAATGACCTGAACATGGCCATAGAAAAAAATCCAAAACTTGCCTCTGCCTTTTTTCACCGCGGTGATGCACGGTTTCGTTCAGCCAATTACCTCGGTGCAGCGCAAGACTATACGACTGCTATCGAACAAGGAATGACCGATGCCGTTTTGTATAATAACCGAGGAAAAGCTTTCTTCAACCAAGACCAATTTGATAAAGCGATTCAGGATTACACAACCGCTATTTCTAAAAAAGAAGATTACGTTCGGGCGTATGAAAACCGATCCAATGCTTATTTAAAAATCAAGAAATACGATTTAGCGGTAAAGGACTTGCGCCAAATGGAGAAACTTACCGAAAAACCCGATGCCGACTTTTATCAAAAACTAGGCGAAGCGTATTATGAATTGAAAAATTATCCGGTGGCGTTTGGGTACTTAGATAAGGCAATAACCGGTGGCAACAAAGGAAAAGATATCTTGTTTAAACGGGGTAAGTGCTACATGGACCAACAAGATTACCAACCAGCTATCCGCGATTTTGACCAGGCCTTGAAGGAAGGTGAAAACACGGTGGCCTTATTTCTGGAAAAAGCACGGGCATACCTAGGTCTTGGTAATAAAAAATCTGCGTTGGAGAGTTTATCAAAAGCCATAGCCATTGATCCTAACAATGCTGATGTGTATTTTAACAGCGCGGTGATTAAAGAAGAAAACCAGGAATACGAACAGGCCGTAATCGATTATAACAAATCATTGCAGATCAACCCCAAAGATGCGCCTGCCCTTGCCGGACGTGCAAATTGTAAAGCAGAGATGGAAGATTATGGAGCAGCTGTAAACGATATGGACGATGCCATTGCGCTTGATCCTAAAAATGCAGCCTATTACAAACAACGAGGTAATTTTAACTACCAATTAAAAAATAAAGAAGAAGCTTGCAAAGACTGGGCGAAAGCAGTTGAATTGGGTGATGCCAAGGCTAAATTTTCCATTCAGCAATTCTGTAAATAAAAAACCTTATCGCATAACCATAAAGTCTACTAAAACAGTTGCAGGCTCTCTATAGCTTTGCACATCGCCATTTCTTAACTGAAAAAGTATTTTTTAAAGGCAGCCACTAATCCTTTTTATACAACCCAGTCCTTTTTCTCTGAAAATAGACCATCGTAAAAAATCACAGACGAAACCTTACATCCGTCAGCGAGTGGTCGTATTAGTCGGTGAGTTGTAGCTTACCCATTGGATCTTTGTATAATAAATGAAAAAATAAACACATGAAAAATCTACTGGCTTTCTTGATGATGACGCTGATGATACCGGGTTTTTCAAAAGAGGTAACCAGCGGCAAAGTAGTGACCGTGATTGATGGCAATACGGTGCAACTGACAGGCGATGACAACGAGTCGTACAAAATCGTGCTGCAAGGAATTGATTGCCCCGAACTGGGGCAGGAGTTTGGTGATCAGGCAAAACTGCTTTTGTCAAAATTAATTCTTGACAAAAATGTAAGTGTGCAATTGCATGGCAAAGACCGCTGGGGAAATAATGTAGGCATCATTTTGATTAATGGTACCATTGATCCGCGTTATGAATTACTGGAAGCTGGTCTGGCCTGGACATCCGAGCGCAATCCGGTTCAGGAATTTGAAGCCATTAAAAATACAGCCAAAGAAAATGGAAAAGGACTTTGGCAGGAACCTAACCCAACCCCTCCGTGGGTTTATCGTAGGCAACAAACACTTATGCAAGTTAAGTCAAGCTAAAACAAAATAGAATTAATTGCGTTATAACCCCAACTATGAAAGAAATGAAGTTGGGGTTTTTTATTTTGACTGGCCTGATGATGATGTCGTTGGGTAGTTATGCTCAAAGCAATACGCTGGGCGATCGATCTGCGGTTACTGCCGCGGAAGGGAAGCAGAAAATTCAGAAACAACGTATTTCAAAAAGACAGCGATTACTTTTTCGTACACCCAATGTGAAACATACGGCTCAGTACGAATTCTATGAAAGACTTGAACAGGTAGCCAAAGAAAAAAAACGCCTGCTGCGCAAAATGGCTAAACCGCAGTATTCTGATTTTTCATACTTCGGTCATAAATCGAAACCCAAGAAGCATTTGCCCTACGCCATGCGCTATTGCAAGGAGTGCGGCATCAGGCATTAAATAATATTTTTTTAACCTGAATTTTCTAACCCTTAAGAGGCAACGCTGCCAAACATTTTCTAACTTGTGCAGCCGTGAACCTTGCCGCTTACATAGAGCACACAAACCTTAACCCTACACTCACAATTGGAGACATTGATCGGTTAGTGAAGGAAGCAAAACTATTTCAGTTTTTAGGTGTATGTGTGCCGCCCTTTTGGGTAAAGCGGGCAAAACGTGAAATAGGAACAGAAAAAATTTCATTGGTTACCGTGGCGGGTTTTCCTCTGGGTTATTCCATGACTGAGACTAAGTTAGATGAAATGAAAAGAGCCATTGACAACGGTGCCGATGAACTGGATGTGGTGTGGAACATCTCATCTTTTAAAACAGGAATTCCCTGGACTAAAATAGAATTGGCCAAATGCAGTAAACTGACCCACGACTACCAAAAGTTGGTAAAAGTAATCATTGAAACTGCTTATCTTTCTAACGAAGAAATTGGCATTGCATGTAAAATGTGCGCAGATGCCGGAATTGATTTTGTGAAAACATCAACTGGCTTTGCCCCGGAGGGAGCAAAAACTGAGCATGTGCGGTTAATGAAATTGAATTTGCCTTCTTCAGTTGGCATTAAGGCATCGGGTGGAATCAAAACCTACCAACAAGCAAAAGACTTGATTGAGGCAGGGGCATCCCGGTTAGGTACGTCATCCGGAATCAAAATTTTAGAAACACAACCCCAAACCTGAATGAACCTACTTTCGTGTTACCCAGACGAGCAGGGCATACCCTCCTCAGTAAAACTTAATTCAATCCAAGATCAGAACGAATACCTCATCAATGGTGAAATGCTAAAGTGGCAAGGATCAATGAATCCTGTACTGAGCCCGGTATTTATCCGAGAAGGAAATGACTACAAACAAAAACAAATTGGCAGTACTCCTTTGCTTACCTCAAAAGAAGCACTGCAGGCATTGGATGCGGCCGTAGCCGCTTACGACCTGGGGCATGGCCGGTGGCCCATGATGACGGTGGCCGAGCGTATTCATCACGTTGAAAATTTTTTGACCAAGATGAAAGAAAAGAGGCAAGAGGTGGTAAAGCTGTTGATGTGGGAAATAGGCAAAACACAAAAAGATTCTGAAAAAGAATTTGACCGCACGTGTGATTATATTATTGATACCATTCATGCTCTGAAAGACCTGGATCGCAGATCTTCTTCCTTTGTGCAGGAGCAAGGCATCATGGGACAGATCAGGCGTGTACCATTGGGTGTGGCACTTTGCATGGGGCCCTATAACTATCCGCTCAACGAAACGTTCAGTACACTTTTTCCCGCACTCATCATGGGCAATACAGTTGTCTTTAAGCCCGCTAAATACGGTGTACTGTTGATTCGCCCTTTGTTAGAAGCATTTAGAACAAGTTTTCCCCCCGGTGTGATCAATGTAATTTACGGGCGCGGACGTGATACCGTAGGTGTGATGATGGAAACCGGAAAAATTGATGTCTTTGCATTTATCGGCACTAACAAAGGGGCCAATGAGTTGAAGAAGGCGCACCCCAAATCGCACCGTTTAAAAGCCATACTCGGGCTGGATGCCAAGAACCTGGCCATTATTTTGCCCGATGCCGACCTCGACAATGCAGTAAACGAGTGTGTTTTAGGAGCACTCTCCTTCAACGGACAGCGATGCACGGCTATCAAAATCATTTTTGTACACCAACACATACAAGAAAAATTTATCAGCAAGTTGTGCGAAGCCGTAAACAAACTCAAGCCGGGCATGCCTTGGGATGCCGGAGTGGGCATCACCCCGTTGCCGGAACCCGGTAAAACGGAGTACCTGAAAGAATTGCTGGATGATGCCGTGAAGCATGGAGCCAAAATTATGAATGACAATGGAGGGGCCACCGTGAATACGTTTTTCTATCCTGCTGTTCTTTTTCCGGTCAATGATAAAATGAGAATTTATTTTGAAGAACAGTTTGGCCCGGTTGTGCCTATCCGGTCTTTTGAGAGGGAAGAAGAAGTGATTGAGTATATTTTGAATTCTAATTTTGGCCAACAGCTCAGCATTTTCGGCAAGGACTCAAAAATTATTGGGCACTTTATCGATGCTTTTGCCAACCAGGTGGGGCGCATCAACATCAATGCTCAATGCCAGCGTGGGCCCGATACCTTTCCGTTTAACGGAAGAAAAGATTCAGCCGAAGGAACTTTGTCAGTAACTGATGCCCTGCGCGTATTCTCCATCCGGTCGCTGGTGGCCACCAAAATCAACGAGGAGAATAAAAAAATAATAGGCAACATTATTCGCAACCGTGAGTCGGCATTTTTGAGCACAGATTATATTTTTTAACTATAACTAATGCCGTAGTTTTTTTCAAGGCTGTGGCCGGATTGAATTATTATTTTGACAGCAATAATTACGGGGCGTACACCTTGTTCCATCGGGTCAAGGCATGTATCTTTTTTATAAATTAATCAACCGCGAAGTAATAGATCGAGACAAGTGTGTGCTCACCCAAAGTAGAAATGAATGACCAATTTTTTTTAGCCCTTGCCATACATTAGGAATGGCGTACTGATGATTTTGTCAGAGTCGTTTTGGTTAAACCCTGATCATGAAAATCACCAACCTGGGTTTCATCTTAGTCATAGAGGTCATTGATTTTCATTCTTCAATCATGCAATAAAAATTCAATGACAGAATTTGGGTATATATAAGGTTGCCTCACTCTTTATACACTACGCCATCTTTCATCACAAAACTTACTTTCAGCATAGTGGCAATGTTTTTGGTTGGGTCTTCGTCCACGGCTATGATGTCGGCCAGTTTTCCTTTTTCAAGAGAGCCTATTTTGTCGCCCCAGCCCAGAATGGTTGCATTCACCTGCATGGCGCAGAGCAAGGCTTCAATTGCGGGCATTCCGCCTTCTACCATATAGCCAAATTCTTTGGCATTGTCTCCATGCGGAAAAACCCCGGCATCGGTACCAAACGCCATTTTTACTCCACGTTTATAGGCCTTGCCAAAATTCTCCTGAATTTTTGAGCCGATGGCAATTGCCTTGGGCACAACCAGTGGGTGATAGTAGCCCGGTATTTTTGCATACTCTGCGGCTGAGCGTCCTGCAATGATTGTAGGTACATGATATGTTCCCTTCTGCTTCATTAAATCCATTACTTCTTCGGTCATGAGTGTACCATGCTCTATGGTAGTGATACCGGCCAGCACGGCCCGCTTCATTCCTTCGGCACCGTGCGCGTGAGCAGCCGTGATCATGCCATAATCTTTGGCGGTTTCAACGATGGCATTTACTTCTTCCTGGGTAAACTGCGGACCGCTTCCGTCTTTGGCTACACTCAATACACCGCCTGTGGCAGTAATTTTGATAAAATCAGCTCCATCTTTGTAGCGTTGGCGCACGGCTTTGCGCGCATCTTCGGGGCTGTTGATTACTCCTTCTTTTGCACCCGGGTCGCCCATCAAATCTTTGCGGTAGCCGTTGGTAGGGTCGCCATGCCCACCGGTTGAGGCAATGGCTTTGCCTGCTGTAAATACTCGCGGCCCGATGACAATGCCTGCATTAATGGCATTGCGTAGCGAAATGTTTACGCCACTGCCACCACAATCGCGCACGGTGGTGAAGCCTGCCATCAATGTTTTTTTGGCATAGACTGTGGATTGAAAAGCCACATCGGCTTCGTTTTGGGTAAATCTTTTTACGAGACCATCTTTGCTGGTTTCTCCCTCCAGATGCACGTGCATATCAATCAGGCCGGGCATGACAGTTTTTTTGCTCAGGTCAATGAGTTTGTCGTTTTTGTCGGGCTTAGTGAAACCTTTGTCAACAGAGGTAATTTTATTGGCCTCAACAACAAGAGTTACTTGTTGCTGTAGTTCTTTATTTTTTCCATCGATCAACGAACCACAATGGATCAACGTGCGCTGGCCCAATACAAGTGTAGTGATAAACACAAATACGAATAGTAGAAAATAGTTTTTCATGGTTGAGTTAGGTTAGGGTTGAAATTGTTCAGGTATTAATTAATAGTGCCGGTACCGGCACGTGCTACTTGCCCGTCTTCACTGGATTTTGCTCCTGACACACCGATGGCTCCGATTATTTTTCCGTTGAGCAGAATCAACTCGCCACCTTCCAGAGGCGTGATATTGGGCACAGCAAGCAGGCGAAGGCCAATGCCACCACCTGCCACGGCTTCTTCCAAAGACTTAGCAGGGCGTTTAAAATTATTGGCTGTAATAGCTTTGCCGATGGCAACATCAATGGAGCCTAACTGTGTGTTATCCATTTTTTTAAACAACACCAGTTTGCCACCGGTATCGACAATCGCAATGGCCATCAGCCAGTTGTTTTTGTTGGCTTCTTGCAGAGCAGCAGCCATTACTTTTTCGGCTTGAGCTAACTTTATGGATTCGCCATACACAAGCGGAGCAGCAGCCGGATGGTTCTGGGCAAGTGCAGGAACGGTCAATGCCGCCATGCCAATTACGAGAGAAAGAGTGGTCATGGTTGAAATGAATTTTAGTCATCAATGTTACTTTAAAATCTCAACAAGATCAACGAGAATTTATACAATGGTAATCTTGTGTTTTAAGTCTTGTATCTTTCGGCTGCAATGAACTTTCTCGCGCATCTTTACTTGTCAGGAATGGATCGGAAGATCACCGTTGGAAATTTTATTGGTGATTTTGTAAAGGGAAAAAACCTGGAAGAACAAGTGGGAAAAGAAATAGCCAGGGGAATCCAGTTGCATCGCGAAATTGATTGGTTTACTGACCGCCACCCGGTGGTGAGGCAAAGCAAAGAACGCCTTCGCGGAAAATACCGTCATTACTCCGGGGTGATTGTCGATATTTTCTACGATCATTTTTTAGCCAAAAACTGGAACCGCTATTCCAATCAGCTTCTCCCAGATTTTGCCGAAGCATGTTATACATTGATTGAAGATCATCATACTACTTTGCCGGAAGAAGTGAAATACATGATGCCGTATATGATCAAGGGAAATTGGTTAGTGAATTATGCCTGGCTAGAGGGCATCCAGCGGGCACTGAGTGGCATGGCGCGAAGAACAAAATTTGAATCGAAGATGGAAGAATCCGTCACTGACTTAAAAGACCACTATTCAGATTTTGAAAATGAATTTTTTTTATTTTTTCCTGAGTTAAAAAAAATGTGCGACCAATGGCTGGATATTCATGCTTCTCATGGAAATCATTTTCTTTGATAACTTTAAGCACACATTAACCTAAAACTATATGGAAATCATAATTGTTATCGTATTTTTCTTTGTCTTTATCAGTTTGTTTACCCTGTTTGTCACGGTCAAGCAAGGTACAATTGCTGTCACTACTGTTTTTGGGAAATACAAACGCATTATGCGGCCCGGGCTGAATATGAAAACGCCCTTCATTGAAAAAACACACTCGCGTATCTCCATCCAAAACCGGTCGGTAGAGTTAGAGTTTCAGGCTACCACGCAAGATCAGGCCAATGTCAATTTCAAGGCTATGCTTCTTTTTGCGGTACTTAATCAAGAAGAAGAGACGATCAAAAATGTGGCGTTTAAATTTTTAGATTACAAAAGTTTGATGACCGCTTTGACGCGCACCATCGAGGGGTCCATCCGCAGTTTTGTGGCCACAAAAAAACAATCGGAAATACTTTCACTCCGCACGGAGATTGTACACGAAGTAAAACAACAGCTTGACCATACGCTGGAAGGTTGGGGCTATCATTTAATTGATTTGCAATTGAATGATATTGCATTTGATGAAACCATCATGAAGTCAATGGCCAAAGTAGTTGCCTCAAATAACCTGCGCGCGGCCGCGGAGAATGAAGGGCAGGCTTTACTAATTACTAAAACCAAAGCAGCAGAGGCAGACGGTAATGCAATTAAAATAGCAGCCGAAGCTGAGAAAATAGCCGCACAGTTGCGCGGCCAGGGTGTGGCCTTGTTTCGCGAAGAAGTGGCCAAGGGTATGTCGCAAGCGGCCAAAGAAATGCAGGCATCTAACCTCGATGCTTCATTTATCCTCTTTGCCATGTGGACGGAATCGCTCCGCCATTTTGCTGAAAACGGAAAGGGCAATACTATTTTTTTAGATGGCTCTACCGATAGTATGAAACGCACCATGCAAGAACTGATGTCAATTACCAAGGGACATAGCTCAAACACAGGCAGCTAACAATCTGCCCAATGATTTCAATTGAACAGGTATATGAGGTGTACAAAACGTGTGGCTCCGTTTGCACCGATACCCGCAAGATTATTCCCGGATCAATTTTCTTCGCCTTAAAAGGTCCTAATTTTAACGCTAATACATTTGCTGCTGAAGCCTTGCAAAAAGGAGCAGCCTATGCTATAATTGATGACCCGGTTTTTGCTACTAATAATCGTTGCGTGTTGGTAGATGATGGGCTAAGCACATTGCAACAACTGGCCCGCTACCATCGCAACCAACTGAAAATTCCGGTAATCGGATTGACCGGTTCAAACGGCAAAACAACCAGCAAAGAATTGTTGAATGTGGTGTTGCAAACAAAATACAAAACATTTGCCACGCAGGGTAATTTGAACAACCACATTGGTGTACCAATTTCTGTTTTATCAATCAAACCTGATACAGAGATTGCTGTCATTGAAATGGGAGCCAACCGTGTGGGAGACATTCACGAGCTGGTTAATATCTGCTGCCCTACGCATGGCTTTATTACTAACATTGGTAAGGCACACATTGGTACGTTTGGCGGATTTGAAAATATCGTCAAAGAAAAATCTGAACTGTACCGGTATTTAGCCAAACATAACGGACAGGTATTTATCAACTCGCATGATTCAATACTTAAAAGTATGGCCGGCTGGTTTAAGTCACCGTTGTTATATTCTTCCAAAGGCGATTATTTTTTTGCTGAATTAATTTCAGCAGATCCTTTTATCAAGTATAAGGCTGAACAAGGCGAAGAAGTACAAACCCAGTTGTTGGGGGCTTATAATTTTGATAACATCTCTTCGGCACTGTGCATTGGAAAATTTTTTGGAATAGAGATGAAAGCAGCTAACCGGGCGATTGCGCACTACAAACCCGAGAACATGCGCTCACAGGTTTTTAAAAAAGAAACCAACACCATCATACTTGATGCCTACAATGCTAACCCCAGTTCGATGAAAGCAGCCATAGAAAATCTGTCGCTGATGCACGCCCCAAACAAAGTGGTGATCTTGGGCGATATGTTCGAGTTAGAAAACGAAGCGGCCGAAGAACATCGGCTGATCGGTCAGTTACTTCGCGAAAAAAACATTCAACGTATTTATTTGGTTGGATCGTTGTTTAAATCGGCAATACCTGAAATTCCATTCGCTAACTATTTTAAAACAAAAGAAGAGTTGGCTGCCGAACTGAAAAGAACACCGATTACCCACTCCACCATTTTAGTAAAAGCTTCGCGGGGTATTGGGCTGGAATCAATTATTGAATTTCTATAACTATTTTTATTTAAAATGACATGAGAAAAATTCTTCAATTTCTTAAAGCTATCGCTAAGAATAACAACCGCGAGTGGTTTGAAAAAAATAAACCGGTTTATCTTGAAGCAAAAAATGAATTTGAAGATTTTTTGGAAGAGTTACATAGTGAGTTGTTGAAGTTTGACGGAAGTCTGTCAAACCTTAATCCGCGAAAAATGGGTTTTCGCATTTACCGTGATGTGCGTTTCAGTAAAGACAAGAGACCTTATAAAATAAACATGGGCGCAGGCTTTTCTCCGAAAGGTAAAATGGAACAAGAGCCGGGATATTATATTCACCTGGAGCCCGGCAATAAAAATTTTGTAGCGGGTGGCATCTACATGCCTAATCCCGAAAACTTAGCTAAAATCAGGCAAGAGATTGATTACAACTCCAATGCTTTGCTTAAAATTTTGAACGATAAAACATTTAAAAAGCAGTTTGGTGGGCTGTCGGATTGGGATCGTTTGAAGACTGCCCCCAAAGGGTACCCCAAAGATCATCCGCAAGTTGAGTTATTAAAGAATAAGAGTTTTGTGGTTTCGCATCCGTTTACCGATACTGAAGTGAAAACTCCTATGTTTGCCAAAAAGGTAGCTTTGGTTTGCCGGAACATTAAAAAACTGAATGATTACCTAAGTGAGGCAATTGCCTGATCAACTTAGGTTCGAGGGTCAAGATTAAAAATGGGTGGTGTCAAAATTCTATTTTGAATTTAAAAACAGCTGAAGTCAGCACCCGTACCTGCCTGCGGCAGGTACACACCGCTGATTCTATACAGAAGAATATTTAGTGCCGAAGGCGGGACTCGAACCCGCACAGCTTGCGCCACACGCCCCTGAAACGTGCGTGTCTACCAATTTCACCACTTCGGCATATTCATTCAATGCTCAACATTTCAAATTTTGAATCTACGTTGGTGCCCAGGACTGGACTCGAACCAGCACACCTTGCGGCACTACCCCCTCAAAGTAGCGTGTCTACCAATTTCACCACCTGGGCCAAAGTCAAAGAATATCAAGGGACGGCAAAAGTAGTACGATTTTAATACTTTACCAATCAGCGAAGCACAGCTTTTTTCTTAGGCGCTTTTTGTGCAAGGTATTGCAGCATACGTGCATATTCGGTATGCTCTTTTTGTCCTATGTCAATCTTTTTCCCATCTGTAAACTTGAATTGCAATTCTTTATATTCTGAATTCTTGCCCGTCTTAACTTTGTTTTCTACCCACCACTCCAAGTCGCTCAGCGTATATTTTTTGCTTTGGCGCATAACGGGGTAATCAACCTGGATTTTATTATCGCCCATGCGGATGATTTTATATCGAATGAAAATCCGGTACAACACATAAAATCCTATTGGGGTGAGTAGCGCTACAACAACAAAATTGTACCAAGCCGTGAACGTGCCGTGCAAAATGGAAATCAGGTTCATGCCCACCACTACGGCTGTGATAACCAGAAAAATAACAAATGACACTACGGTGCCGGTGCGGGGTTTTGAGGTAATCAAAAGCAGGATATTATGTGAGAGCCGAGAATGGGATTTGAACCCACGACCTGCTGATTACGAATCAGCTGCTCTACCCCTGAGCTACCTCGGCAAATTTGTTAGGCAAGCAGGCAATCTCTTGTTTTACCTGATGAGCCACGTTAACAGAAAAAATTTTTCAAAGGTAAAATTAATTCTAAAAAGTATAAATTGGGGCAATGCTGTCAAAGAAGTGTAAATACGCTATTCATGCACTGGTTTACCTGGCCGAAAAATATCAGGAAGGCCCCGTTCATATTCAAGAGATAGCTGAAAAAAAACACATTCCTAAAAAATTTTTAGAAGCCATATTACTCGAACTGCGCAAGGCAAAAGTATTGGGTAGCAAAAAAGGTAAGGGCGGAGGATACTACCTCGACCAAAAACCCACAGCCATCAACCTGATGGATATCATCAGGCTGATGGATGGCGCCATTGCCATGCTGCCATGTGTCAGCCTGAATTATTATGAACCATGCGAGGAGTGCCGAAACGAAAAAGCTTGTGGCATACGCGAGGCATTCATTAAAGTACGCGATGAAACCCTTCAGGTATTGGGTGGCAGCACCCTTGATAAAATTTTGAAACGAGAGAAATCGCTCGCTATAAAATAATTTTATCATTTATCTACTAAATCAGTAGACTTTAAATATATTTGCAAAAAAATATAAAATTATGGCAGTACGATTAGGAGATGTAGCCCCGGATTTTCAAGCAGAAACCTCGGTGGGTAAAATCAATTTTCATGAGTGGCTCGGCAATGGATGGGGCGTGTTGTTTTCTCATCCGGCAGACTTTACACCGGTATGCACCACTGAATTAGGAGCAGTAGCTAAATTGCGTGCTGAGTTTGACAAACGCAATGTAAAAGTAGTAGCCCTGAGCACGGATACAGTGGACTCACACAATAAATGGATTGGCGACATAGATGAAACGCAAAAGACCCATGTTAACTTTCCGATTATAGCCGACCCTGATTTTAAAGTATCCAATTTATACGACATGATTCATCCACAGGTGAGCGACAAGTTTACCGTACGCTCGGTGTTTGTGATCGGCCCGGATAAAAAAGTGAAACTAACCATTACCTACCCGGCATCTACCGGTAGAAATTTTGACGAAATCCTCCGCGTGATTGACAGCCTGCAGCTAACGGCCAAATACAGTGTGGCCACCCCGGCCGATTGGAAACAAGGTCAAGATGTTATTATTTCCACAGTCGTGAAAGACGAAGAGATACCCGGCAAATTTCCGAAGGGATATACGCGCATTAAACCGTACCTGCGCACCACCCCGCAACCTAATTTGAATTGAAACTAGCCCCGGATTTTTTTCGGGGCTTTTTTATGTGGCACAAAAATGCTGCACATACTCAGTTATTACAGTTGTCTTTTCATTGCCCGGGCATGGGTTAACCGGTAGCAATAGTGAATGGTTATTTTTAAAAAAGAAGATAAAGAAACAACTTTATGCGGGCAATGCCCCAACCAACTAAAACTGCAACATGAAAAAAACCTACTTATTGATTACCACAGGCCTGCTGGTAATGGCTGTAACCCTATGGAATTTTAATATGACCATTAATAACAAAGGACACTATTTCGTTAACGGCATTCTTTGCGGAATTGGAATAAGCCTGATCGCTTCTCAAATTTTGATCTTAAAAAGATCAAAAGGCAAAGATTGAGAACTACCCCCAAGAGGTAAGAAACGTAGTAACGTACCATTTTGTACCTTGTTTTTTTGAAATGATGAAATATTTCTTTTTTCTTTTTCTGTTGCTGCTCGGTTGTGGTAGCCGCAGTACACTTCAACCCAAGATAAAGTCGGTAGTAGAGGCAGTATATGCCTCCGGTTTTGTAGTTTCCAAAGACGAATACCAAATTTTTTCGCAAGTAGATGGGTACGTGACAGAAATCCTCGCTCACGAAGGCGACCTGGTAAAGAAGAATCAAACTATTTTGATTATAGAAGGACAACAACAAACCGCACGCTACCACATTGCCAGAGAAAATTATGAGTTGGCTTTAAAAAATAACCGAAAAGACTCACCCGTATTGCTCGAGGCAAAAGCAGCCTTGAAAGCAGCCCAATCCAAATTGGCATTTGATTCGCTCAACTACGTACGCTTCGAAAATCTTTGGAAGAATAATGCCACCAAACAAACTGACTATGACCGCGCCAAACTTTCGTACGACAACTCACAGTCTGACTACCAGTTGCAACACAACCGATATCTTAAAATTAAAGATCAGCTGGCAGCAGATTTAGCCACGGCACAAAACAACTTGCGCATCTCTTCCGAAGAATCAGATCGGTATGTAATCAAAAGTAATTTTGACGGGCGTGTGTATAAAGTTTTAAAAGAAAGGGGAGAGTTGGTGAGGCGAACAGAAGCACTGGCCACCGTGGGGCGTAATGAAGCCTTTTATTTGCAACTGAGTGTGGATGAATTGGATATTCGAAGGGTGAAAGAAAACCAGAAGATCAAAGTAAAAATTGATGCATACGGTGATAAAATTTTTGAAGCTACCGTTATTAAAATATACCCGATGGTGAACCAGCGCGAGCAGGCCCTGCGCGTAGATGCCGATTTCTCTGAACCATTACCCGATGGTTTTTCGGGGCTTGCCGTAGAGGCTAACATCATCATCCGCGAAAAAGAAAACGCACTTATCATACCTAAATCCTGTTTGCTGCCGGGCGACTCAGTCATGACAGCCGACAAAATAAAAATAAAAGTGAAGCGCGGCATCGAAACACTGGACGAGGTGGAAATTGTTTCGGGCATTGATGCTCACACCAAATTAATCAGCAAGTAATGGCAGCCAGTGGATTGAAATTATCATTTGAAATTGCCCGGGTGCATTTGTTGAGCAAACCCAAACAAACCATAATTGCCATGTTGGGGGTTACGTTTGGTATCGCCATGTTTATTGCGTTGGTTGGCTTGATGACCGGCCTGAATGATTTTACCGAAGAAATTACCATGACCTCTTCGCCCGATATACACATCTATAAGGATGTAACTGAACCGAGAAAAACAATTTTAGAAGAACTATGGCCAAACGTGCTGGTGTCGGTACATAGTCAAAAACCAAAAAATGAAATGACCAAAGTACGCAATGCCAGCCGCATCGTGGAGATCATTCGCAAAAACAGTTTGGTACGCGGGGTGGCACCAGCACTTTCGTCACAAGTATTTTACAACTACGGCCCGGTACAACTCAACGGCACCATTTTAGGTGTTGATATTTTACAGGAAGACAAACTTTTTGATCTGAAATCGAAAATGAAAAACGGCCGCATTGAAGAGTTATTGGCCAATCGTGAAGGCATAATTATGGGCAGTGGTATTGCCAAAAAACTGGATGTCAAAAAAAATGACCGCGTGGTAATCACCACACCCGAAGGTTACACCATGACCCTTAAAGTAGTGGGTATTTTTCAAATGGGTATAGGCGTGGTTGATAATGTGCGCAGCTACGCAAACATCAGCACCGTACAAACCATTTTGCAGCAAGATGCCAGTTACATTACCGACATCAATATTAAATTGAAAGACCGGCATATTGCCAAAAACGTAGCTCAAGAACTTCAATCAGAACTAAATACCAAAGCCGAAGATTGGGAAACGGCCAATGCTACCTTTTTAACGGGTGTCATTATCCGCAACATCATCACCTATGCCGTATCGGTAACGTTACTCATTGTGGCAGGCTTTGGTATTTATAATATTTTAAACATGACCATCTATAACAAAATGAAAGACATTGCTATTTTAAAAGCAATGGGGTTTGCCGGTGGAGATGTGAAAAGTATTTTTATTATTCAATCACTGATCATCGGGTTGGTCGGTGCAGTAGCCGGGTTAATCATAGGATACGGGTTGTCGGTGGCTATTTCAAAAGCACCTTTTAATGGAGGAGACATTGTAAGCCTGGATCATTTTCCAGTCAATTTTGATCCAAAATTTTATGTAATCGGAGTTGTGTTTGGTATAGCCACCACAGCCATAGCAGGCTACATGCCCTCGCGCAAAGCATCAAAAATAGACCCGATCGAAATTCTCAGAGGACAGTAGCATGACCCCCGTTTTGGTAACTAAAAAAATCAGCAAGTATTTTTATGAACCCGAAAAATTTCAGGTGCTGAAAGAAATTGACCTCACGGTAAACCGTGGAGAGTTTTTAGCACTGGTAGGAAAATCCGGCTGCGGAAAATCTACCTTAATGTACGTGCTCTCCACCATGGACACTGACTACGAAGGCGAACTGCAAATAGCCGAACAAACCCTGACCGGAAAAAGCCAAAATGAATTGTCGGCTTTTCGAAATGCACACATAGGTTTTGTTTTTCAGTTTCACTACCTGTTGCCGGAGTTTACTGTTTTACAAAATGTGATGATGCCCGCATTGAAGTTGGGAAAATTCTCGCGGCAAGAAGTAGAGTCAAAAGCCATGCAACGGTTAAAGACATTGGGTGTTGACGAACACGCACATAAACCCTCGAGTAAACTTTCAGGTGGTCAGCAACAGCGCGTGGCCATTGCCCGTGCACTTATTAATGACCCTGACATTATTATGGGCGATGAGCCTACCGGTAACCTGGACAGCTACAATACCCAACTGGTATTTGATATCTTTAATCAACTAACACACGAGTATAAACAAACAATCATTGCCGTAACTCACGATGAAGATTTTGCTTCTAAAACCGATCGCATCGTGCAAATGAGTGATGGAAGGATAGTCGGGTGATTGCATACACTATCTTTTGATTCTTTATAATTTTACCGGATAATGAAAGACTACAAAAAATATTTTATCATCAACGCCCCGCCACAGGATGTTTACCTTGCCTTGACTAACCCGCTTACCCTACAACTGTGGACAGGCGATGAGGTTGAAATGAACACCGAGCCGGGTAGTGAGTTTTCATTGTGGGGAGGAAATATCACAGGAAAAAACATAGCGTTTGAACCTGATAAAAAAATTGTGCAGCAATGGTACTTTGGCGCACAAAAGGAAGACTCAATCGTGACCATCAAACTTCATGAAGATAAAAAAGGAACCTCATTGGAGCTACGCCATACCAACATACCCGATGAAGCATTTGAGGATATAGTAGAAGGATGGAACGAAGTTTACCTGGCTTCGTTGCAAGAATTTTATGGGGAAGAAAACTGATGGGTTGCAAACCTGATTTGACTAACTCAGTACATGCTTTTAAATAGAACAACCCCAGCAAAGAAGCTTTCAATGAAATAGTCGGGGTGAGATGATGATAACCCTTCTCACAACCCTCTATTTATCAATACTTTGTAAGAACATTTTTTAGCAGTTCACCGAATAGTTCACCAGATTTTAAATACGCCAATGTGAATTATCCGTTATGTGAAAGAAACTCATGTAAAGATAAGATTTGAATTTGATTTGAAGAAAAGAAAATGACCCAAAAGACTTCAAAATCTATTGAGTCATTTTCAACGTGAAAGGGTTTACAGCAACCCTTCGTCAGCGAACGAATAGTAACCCTCGGTGGTAACTATTATATGGTCAAGTAATTGGATTTCTAAAAACCTTCCGCCTTCTCTTAACTTCCTAGTCAGGTCAATATCTTGCTGACTTGGTTTCATATTTCCAGAAGGATGATTGTGAGCTACTATCACTCCGCAAGCATTGGCTTTTAGTGCGGAAACAAAGATCATTTTCGGATCAGCTACAGTTCCGGTAGCACTTCCAGTGGAAACTTCAAAAATTCCCAAAACCTTGTTTGCTCTGTTTAGCAACAACACCTTGAACTGTTCGCACAATTCAATCTTGGCACTGTCCCAATTTTCCAACAGAATTTCATAAGCATCTTTTGATGCATTCACTTTTGGTCGTAACGATGGTTTGACGTTCGACTTGTAAGCGAGATAGATTTCAGCAACTTCCAACAGACTTTTTGCATTTGTGTTTTCCATAATCGTTTGAATTAATTATGGTGCACAGGCAGGCTTATGACAGAATTTGCGCAAGGAGGAACGGAATAAATGGGGGTTCCTGGAAGCGATAGCTGGAAGGGGGAAACCGTTTATGCCGTAGTTCCTTGCAAGCATATTCAGGCATAAGCCTAAATTAGTACCAATGATTAATGAGAGATATTAACTGTTAACTTATACACAGCTACTTATGAACAATAAATCATTAATTAACCAATTAGAACTGTCATACAGTCCTTTGTGCAATAGGGACTTTACAATTCTCAGAGATGACGAAATAATACAAAAAGCAATTGAGTTCAGTAACTTTTTATTATTGCACAACGCCCGGTTATTAGGTTTGATAACTTTTATATAAACAATGACGACCACGCAATACATTTTGAAATAAGACAAAATGAGAATCCCAGTGTCTTGAAATGCAGAGTACCACTATTTCAG
Source organism: Bacteroidota bacterium (assembly GCA_018266435.1). Classification (GTDB taxonomy): domain Bacteria; phylum Bacteroidota; class Bacteroidia; order Cytophagales; family Cyclobacteriaceae; genus ELB16-189. The sequence continues at coordinate 323,968 of JAFEAL010000005.1, forward strand.
GAATGCATTGCGCCTAACCCAGATATGGGAGTGGATTTGCATGTCGGCTCGAATAATGATCGAGTACCATTGCCAAAGGAATTTCCCTTGAACAATATTCATGGTGTGAAGTTTCTTGAAGTAGACCCTGATGACGAAAGAAAGAAAACATTTTTGGTCTGGTTCACGCCTGAAAAATTCTTGCAGAATTATTGGCGTGATTTAGTCACAGGAGAAATTCACGGCAATATTCACGATTTCACTAAATATAAAGTTCACTATGTGGGCCAATCTACGAAACAAGAAATTTGGGAACGCCTAACTGGTCACGATAAGCTTCAAGACATACTATCTCTTGAATTTCCTTTTTGCTATGGAGACTTGCCAACACACGAAATCGCAGTTCTTCCATTTAATTTTAGAGAAAATCTAAACATAACTACTTTTGGCGGGGACTCAGCCTTTGACGACTTTAACGCTGCTCTCCAAGGTAAGGATTTGCCAGACCAAAGGTCAATTTATCTCGATGCGGAAAAGGCTTTGATTCATGCGATGCTTCCGAAATACAATGAAGAACTGTTCAAGAATTATCCAAAGAGCAAAGACGGACTTGAAAAGCACAATTTCAATAGCATTTCATATTCGTTCATGGATCCGATCAGTTTAGTCTATGAAAATGGTGAAATTCGTGGAGGTTTGTCACCTTGGGGTGGGGACTCAATTCGGGTATTGAATAGTAAAACGGTAGACCTTATTAAGTACAATGACAAGGCTCAATCCGATTCTCCCAAAACGTAACACACCCAACCATTCTTACCGACAAGCCGCCAATTGCGCTTGTTGCGGAGCGTTTGTCAAGGGTGACGATTCCGCTGAAAAAAGTAAAAATCAGATCGGCACTTGCCTTGCCCTTGACAAACGTTGCGCAACAGGCCTACCTTTGGCTTGGCGGTGAAATGGTCATCTTTTTTGTGCGTTTGATTAGTCAATGAATCATGGCAAAGGTTTTGTTGAATGTGTGATTCCATAGTGATTAAGAAATTAAATCGCACTTTCGACAAGGGCTTTGCCGCTTAACATTTAGAATCTATTGTCGGAATTTTTAGGAACTATGCCAAAGCGGTTGCCCCTTTTGAAAACATTGTGCGGCCAACCGCTTTGGCATTGTTCAGGTAAATCTTCTAAATAACTAAAGAAATCCATCAGCACTTGTCACCGATACAACTGGGCATCATCTTTTCAAACTCAAAGTTTTCTCACATGTATTTTTCCAGAGAGGTCTTTAGTTTTGATTTAGTAACTTGATGGAAAGGTTTCGCAACAGGCCTACCTTTGGCTTGGCGATGAGATGGTCTTCCTTAAATGAAATTTAAGATAATATTTTCCATTTGAAACACTCTTGGTAAGAACCTCGGTGACAATAGTTAATACCTAAATTTGTCTTTTTACGTTCGTGCTTTTTAAAAGCCAATCCACATTGTCAATACATTATAGAAAGTATTGTTAGATTAGCTTTATGAAGATAATTTTTATTGCATTCTTTTTTTGGCTATTTCAAGCAGGATTTGGCCAGCCGTCACAAATCGGCCCTGGAGAGCAACCTCAACTGTCATTAGATGCTAAAGGTATCATAAGGTTAGTTTATGGTGAAGGAGAGAAAATATTCTATTCTGTTTCTTTTGATCATGGCATTTCATTTTCAAAGCCGACCGTAATCGGTGAAATAAGTGGAATGCATCTGGGAATGACAAGAGGCCCACAACTCGCCAGTTCGAAAGATTATTCTATCGTCACTGCTATGGATAGGAAAGGTGACATCCATTCCTTCCGATTAGACCACCAAAAGAAAACGTGGAGCATCACTAAGAATGTCAATGATGTGGAAGGGTCAGCCCCCGAAGGATTGATGAGCGTGACTGCGGATGAATCAAACAATTTTTATGCCGTTTGGTTGGATGCGAGAGAAGACAAGAATAACAAAATTACCTTTTCGATGTTAACCAAAAATGGTTCATGGTCTAAAAATAAAATCGTTTATAAATCTCCGGACAAGACCATATGCGAATGCTGCAAACCATCCATTGCTATTAGAGGCAAGAATGTTTCGTTGATGTTCAGGAATTGGATTAATGGCTCTCGGGACTTGCATTTGATAACATCCTCTGATGGTGGCGCAAAGTTTGGAAATGTAAGAAAGCTTGGAAATGGAACATGGAAGTTAAAAGGGTGTCCAATGGATGGTGGCGGATTATTGATGGATGACAAAAATGTCATCCATACAGTATGGCAACGGGAGGGTGTCGTGTATTACGACCAGCCTAATCAAGCTGAGAATAAAATAGCCGATGGCAGAAGCTGTGGTCTTTTTGGAAGCTCAACTCCTTTTATGACTTGGCAAAAAGATGGCCGAATTTATGGGCATTCACTTAATGATGAAAGTGAAATAAATATTGGCGAGGGCACTGCTGTAAGCGTTATCCAGTTGAGCAATAAGGTTTTTTTTGCAGCTTGGGAGCATGAAGAAAAAATACTTTTCAGAAAACTTGAACTGTGATTTGCTGTTGCCCGCCTATTCTGTTTACAACTTGGTTGACACTGGTAACGAAATTTCCAGCATTTCCCAATAAATGACGACCTCCCCTTCGGTGGCATTCTCAGATTCAATCATATAGCGAAGTCTCTCCTGGTTATCCCTTTCGATTTCCGGTTTTACCTTTATACGTGCCACATCATCTTTGCGGTCATAGTTATCGGCAAGGTGCTGATCCCAATTTTTATTGATGATGATTGTCCACTCTTCTTTTCCGGGAATGGAGAACAGGGCATACTTCCCCGCAGGAATTGTCACTCCTCCAATCTTTACATCACGACTGAATTCTATGCTCGTTGCTTTATGCGCACCGGTTACCCAAACATTATCGTATGGCACAAGACCGCCCCAGATCACGCGGCCCCGAACGGCTGGCGAATGATAATCGATGGTGATGCTTACGTCACCAATATCCCCAGAGGCCTTTGCTTTCAGGCTTCCTTTCAAAGTATCGGGCTCAATCTGCTTTTCAATCACGCGAATCTCTTCGTTTTTGGATGCAGTTGCGGGCATGGTTTGATTTGCTTCTTTGCTGCTCTTTGTTTTCGAGCAGCTAACCATAAATAATAGAATGAAGACAGTGATGCTAGTAAATGTTTTCATAGTCGTAGTTGGAAAGAGTTATAAGTTTATACTGGCTACCTTGATGTTCTTTTCTTTATCGTCAGTCCAGGCGAAGATAAGTTTGTTTCCTGCTTTTGTCATTTGGGGAAATCCACTGGAGCGCGATTCGGAGGACGATGCGATAGTGATAGGGGGTTGTTTCGTACCGTCTGAACTTACTTTAACAGCTTTGATAACAGCGTCTTCCATCCAGCTTACCACAGCAGTTTTGGCGTCAAGCAAGACAACATCAACACGGCCAATCGCATTCCGTTCGTCAACTCTTATGGCCTTTCCGAATGTGGCTCCACCATCCGTTGAGAAAATAATATTCACTTGCGAAGTATCTGAAGCGGCTGAGAACCAGGCAGCCACGAGATTGTTGCCTTCTGCAACTACGCGTGGACCGTTGACAGGACAACCAGCAATTTTCCAATTGTCGTTATGAATTGTTCGAGGAGTCGTCCATTTGTTGTCTACCAACCGCACGATGGACATGTCGCGGATTTCGTCATCCGAGCGGTCACGATAAACGACCACCGGGCCATTCCCTGTAATTGCCGCACTGGTCTGGCAACAATCGCAAGTTTTGTTATCAAGCTCCCATTCATTGATCTTATTCCCTTTGCTATCGATAATGGCAGCGCGAAGGCTCATGGCACCGTGATGACCTCCATGATGATCAATATTTTCCATGCCTTCCATTACAGTATTCCTCCCATCAAGCCAAGTAACAAAAAAATTATCGCCATAAGGAAGAAGCGTAACGAACCCATGCTCAGCCTGCTTCTTATCATCATGAAGCGTTACGGGATCATTCCATGTAGTTCCATTATTGTCTGATGCTGTCAACTTTACATCGTAAGCGTAGGTACTTTCTCCGCTTTTATCCAGAAAATGGGCAACAAACTGTTTTCCGTTTGCTGCGATCATTGGGTAATCAGCCCAGTTGACGAACCAAGTATTGCCAGAAGCGATGGTAACAGGTTCGGACCATTGTCCATTCGTGAGTTTTGAAAATTTAAAAATGCTTTGGTCTTCGGCCTTCTCGATCCACGATAAATAAGCGTTGCCGTCTTTATCAGAAAACAAGAATGGCTCTGCACTATTGGTTTCCGCAGGCGAGTTTAACGAATTTACCTGAACCGTTTGCTCCGTTGACCTTTCTTTTACAGAACAGGCACCGGCAATCAGGCACAAGGCAAGAAAGTAAGATTTATTTTTCATGGTCGTTCATTATTTTGGTGATCAGGTCAATATTCTTTTGCTCATCCCACATACGAAATCCTGTTTCTGAGAATTTTAGTTTCCCTTCTGAATTATAGATGAATGTGGTGGGTAAGGCCTGGATGTTAAGTGCTTCCATATTATCGAGATGTACATAATGAAACTTGTAGCTCCGTTTGTTACTGAACGTCTCTATTTGGGCAGGCTCCTCATTAGAAGCCAAAAGAAAAACTACTTCTTTGTGGTTAAATTTTTCCTGAACACTTGCAATGGTTGGCATCTCCTGAATGCATGGGCCACACCACGTTGCCCAAAAATTAATAAAGACTACTTTCCCTTCGTATTGTGTAAGATCGATTGACTCACCACTCAATTCCGTGAGTTTTACTTTAGCGATATCCGAATCCTGTTTTGAACAAGCAAACAGTGAAGTGAAAAGAATGATGTGCAAGTAGTATTTCATCGTATTTTCTTAAATGGTTGTTGTTCGTAATCTCAAACTATTTGCAATCACTGAAACGGAACTGAGGCTCATCGCCAATGCTGCAAGCATAGGACTTAAAAGAATTCCGAAAGACGGATACAACGCACCAGCGGCAATAGGAATCCCGATCACATTGTAGATGAAGGCAAAAAATAAATTCTGTTTGATATTATTCATCACTTCAGAACTTAGCTTTCTCGCCCTGATAATTCCGATCAGGTCGCCCTTGACAAGGGTAATGCCTGCACTTTGAATAGCCGCATCTGTGCCCGTACCCATGGCAACACCAACATTCGCCTGGGCTAATGCGGGTGCATCATTTATTCCATCTCCTGCCATGGCAACTACCCTCCCGGCTTCTTGCAGTTCCTTTACTTTTCTAAGTTTATCGGCCGGGAGAGAATCCGCCTCGTACCCATCAAGTCCTAATTCTTCTGCCACCCTTTTAGCAGTCATTTTGTTGTCGCCCGTGAGCATGATTACGCTCAGGCCTTGCGCCTGTAATTGCCGGATTGCACTCTTGGAATTTGCTTTTATCGGATCGATAACGCTGATGTATCCTGCCAGTTGACTGTCAATAATTACGAACATTACGGTTTCCCCAGCGGTTTGCTTTTCTTCTACCTCTTTTGAGCTGGCATCAGATAATGGCACATTTTGCTCTTTAACCAACTTGGAATTACCGACAGAAACCTTTGTGCCATTGACAATGCCTGTAATTCCATAACCTGTAATGGACTTGAAATTTTCTACATGACCTGGTTGAAGACCCCTTGCTTTTGCTGCGCTTACGATGGCTTCTGCAAGAGGGTGCTCGCTGCTTGATTCAAGGGAGGCTGCATTTTTTAATACTTCTTCTTCCGTGAAAGAATTGGTGAATCCCTTGATTGATTTTAGAACGGGTTTCCCTTCCGTGATTGTACCAGTCTTATCAATAACCAGCACGTTTACTTTTTTCATTTCCTCAATAACCTTTGCCTCTTTTATTAGTACTCCAAATGTTGCTCCACGACCCGTTCCTACCATAACGGACATGGGTGTTGCAAGTCCTAACGCACACGGACATGCGATGATCAGGACTGTCACTGCGTTGGCAAAGGCAAATACCATTGCCGGATCGGGCCCCCAGATTGCCCAGATGATGAAAGAAGCAACAGCGATGAGCACAACAACGGGTACGAAATATCCGGAGACTTTATCAGCCAGATTTTGAATGGGCGCTTTGGAACGACTCGCTTTATTGACCATTTCAATAATCTGCGCAAGTAGTGTATCGGCACCAACTTTCAAAGCCCTCATTTCAAAACTCCCCGTTCCATTTACTGTTCCGGCTGTTACGGAATCGCCCTCATTTTTTTCTATCGGCATAGGCTCGCCCGTGATCATGGATTCATTTATCGAGCTATTGCCTTTTACCACTTCACCATCGACCGGAATTTTTTCACCGGGCCTGATTTTTAAGATGTCATTCAATTGTACATGCTCTAATGGGATTGTTTGTTCAATTCCGTCTCTTATTATAGTGGCTTCGGGCGGCACCAAATTCAATAAGGAGCGGATGGCACTGTTTGTTTGACCGCGGGCTTTTAGTTCCAGCACCTGACCGAGCAAAATAAGAGTTAGAATAACAGTGGCCGCTTCAAAATAAAGATGTACAGCACCATCCATCTTAAATTGATCTGGGAATAAATCAGGAAAAATCAATGCCACAACGCTGAACAAGTAAGCTGCGCCTGCCCCCATTGAAATTAGCGTCCACATGTTAGGCGACCGATTGATGATTGATTTATAACCACGCGTAAAAAAATCGGCACTGCAATAGAACAATACAGGTGTCGACAAAAGAAGCTGAATCCATCCCCACGTAGTCATGTCGGCAATGTGCGTGAGATGCAATCCAATTAGTTCTCCCATTGCTATAATGAATACAGGTACCGTAAATGCAGTGGCTATCCAAAACCGCTTCAGCATTGATTTATAGGCAGCCTCTTCTTCTTCATTGTCCTTTTGAACAACTCGTGGAACGAGTTCCATCCCACAAATGGGACAGCTTCCAGGTTCATTGCGAATAATTTCAGGATGCATCGGGCACGTGTATTCTGTTGCTCTTGCTTTCAGCTTCTGTTCCTTCTCCAGATGCATACCACATACCGGACAATTTCCCGGCTTCGGATATTTTTTGTCACTCTCGCAAAGCATAGGACAATAGTACTCTCCCTCTTTACTTTTCTTTTTAATGGCGGGCATTGGAGGAAGCGAGTGTTGTTTTGCTTCTACATTGTCAATGTTTTTCTCTGAGTGCTCTTTCACCAAGTGCATTCCACACACGGGGCAATCTCCAGGTTCAGCATATTTTTTATCGCCTTCGCAATGCATCGGGCAATAGTACTGACTCTCTTCATGATTTTTCTCAGGAGAAGTAACCAGGTGATTATGTGAATGCTCTTCCTTTGGCTTTTCTTCAGAATGATGAAGAGGAACTAAGTTCATTCCGCAAATCGGGCATTTCCCTGGAGCATCTTTCACCACTTCCGGGTGCATGGGACAAGTGTATTGCTGATGATCAGTGCTGTGTTCCATAATTGGGAGTAAAATTTAAAGGGCTTTGTTAAGGGATTAATGTTCGTGCTTAGTGCTGTCTTCGTTTTTAACAGCTTCCAATTTCATTCCGCACTTCGAACATTTGTCGCCTTCCTTGCCTGTTACCTCCGGGTGCATGGGGCAAGCATATACCGTTTCGTGTTCCTCGCCTTTAGCATGTTCATGGCCTTCCTCTTTTTGCTCTTGCTGTTCAGTCTTTTTGCTGTTACAGCTGGTGAACAAAACAGCGCCCGTTAAAAATCCTGTAGTAAGGATGGCAATCGTTACAATTGACTTTTTCATAGTTTTTAATGTTTAATTGGTTGAGAGAATATGTTATTAATGTTCGTGATGATGTTCCATTTCGAGGTATTTGCCCTGTGGCCCGATTCCTTCAATATGAACTAACTGAGAGCCGTAATGACCGGCACGTGAGACACTGTATGCCGACAAGGCTAACACCGCGGCTACAACTGCCCCCGCCCATCGCTTGTCCTTAAACAGAAACAAGTTGGCAACCTGAAGGAGCAAAGCGACAAAACCCGAATTGATTGTCCAGTCAGCCCATTTGTCGTGTTGATCCAACACTTGTTGAGCGTGCTCGCTGATGCCGTGTGTGTGCGGGTGGAAATTCTTGGCCGCGAACCAGGCCGCAGCTACACCCGCGAGTAAAATGGCAGTAACGATCCATGAAATTTCTTTTTTCATGAAATAGATATTGAGCAACTGCATCGCTGCCGCCACAATAATTAAGACAATCGCAAAATGAACAATGAGCGGATGCAGTGTTGGGAAATCATCAAAGTCGGCTGTTACTTTCGATTCATCTACCGCCATTCCTTCATCGTGATGGTGAACGGTATCACCTTCCACATGCTGTTTCTTTTCGCCCATGTTCATGGTCGAATCCATGGTTTTCTTTGTACTGTCTTTTTTGTGCTTCTTCCCACCGTGTGCCATCGCTCCGGTTAAGACCAAGAGGAAAGCAAGAGAGAATATAAGATGCTTCATAGTTTAAGGTTTAAGAGTTGGGTACATGTTGGATTATAATTGTTAAGCTGATTTGGCAATTTTTTCCAGGATTTTATGACTTTCACCGAACTTGCAAAGTGCATCACAATTTTCGCGCAAGTCAGAGAACAAAATGTATTTAATCTTTACGTTGCTATTCCTTATAGAAGGCCGGCTGAGTTGCAGTACAACATCTTTCTCACGGTTGTTGGGGATGATAATGAAAAGCGAAATGTTATGGTCAGCAAATGAAATGGCAAGATCACTCAGTCTTAAAATGCCAGAATAGATTGATGTGCTTTTTTCTACTTCAAACGCGCATGCGGCTTTATTGCCATTTCTCTCAAACCATATTACATCAATGAGTTGTATTGTGTTAAGTGTCTCCTTATCAACCGCGAGGTGAGGAAAAGCGGTGAGACTTATGAACGAAAAATTTATTTCCCCGTAACATTTGCCACGATCATTACTGGCAGCTATAGGATCATAGCCCAGCGCCTTCCCAATTTTCAGCAGATGATACTGCATTTCAGTATGCAAATCCTCTTCATGTTTCTCACTAAGTACTTCTTTATGACGTCTATTGTATTGCTTCAAAAGTTTGGCTTTGTCCTCTTCGGAAATCACCTGCCCTTCGATGATAATATTTTTGACTCCTATTTCGAAAAACAGCCCCGCGATAGCGCCAAGGTCATTCGATAGCTGGTCTTTGTTGTCTGTATTGGTCTTCAAAATTACCTCGCGCATTTTGAGGTACTCCTGCCAGCTTCCAAGTTTCTTGTTATCACGAAACAGGTAATTGAATCCGTTAACAATGGCCGTGTTGAATGGCGGCAAAATGGTTGGATGTAAAAAATATAGAATGCTTGCCACGGCCGGGCCAAGTCCTTTAATTTTTAATTCGTCAAGTTTGATAATCTCACGAATGAGTTGATCTTCTTTCGAAGCGTAAAAACAATTTTCAAGGAATTGACCAAAGGCTTTTTTGTTAGTTTGATTTTCATAAATATCCGGAATGCGCATTTTTGGTTTCCAATAGAACGGATGCGCAGCTCCTTCGAACACTTCCTTTTGTTCTGTGATGGCTGAAAGAACAAATTCAAGCGATGAACCTTTAAAATCGTTGCCGAACTTTTCGTTCTTAATATCTTCAATTACCTGCAACACGCCTCGTTTTATTGCACGGAAAGCTTTTAAACGTTCCTCGCTTCCGATGAACCAGCTATTGTAAACCGAAGCCGGATCGGACTTATATTTTTTGATAATGTCGTGCAGAAGTTGCCGTTGGTCCATGGGTTTTATTTGCGTTAGAACTATGGCCTGCGGGATGAGCTATGCGTTTGCATAATTTTCCATTCTCCATTTTCTTTCTTTAAAATTGAGGTAGCCACGCCTTTCCTTTCGGCAACCGAGTTGTCCTTCTTAACAGTAATTTTGTATTTATATGATTCTGTAACAAAAGCATACGGGAGGTCAATAGTGACGTCAACCTTATAGTCACTGAACTTAAACGATTTGAATTCATCCAATTCCGGGGCGAGGTGATGAGCTACATACGTCTGATAGTTGCCCTCAACTCCGCCAGATTCAACCACAACTGATTTTGACATAAACAATTTGCTTGTGCCAGTTGTATCAAGACGCTCCATTGCACTCTGATATAAAGAAATTGTTTTAGTGACCATTGCCAGGTCATCAGAATTTGCCTGAGCCTGACTGTAGGCACAGACTGCTGATAAAAGTATTACACTTAGTATTTTCATAAATTAGTTTTGTTTCACTTTTTGAAATATTTCTTAGCGTTTTGTTCTGATTCGAAATATAGAATACTACCTGGCTTTACAGAACTCATGGATATAAAGGCAAGTGCTTTATCAACTTTAGCGTTGCTATAGGGGTCAACTGCAAAGCGGTCAGCCTCATTTGAGTTAAGATTGCGCTCGCTCTTTTCTCCACAGACGTAATAAGTCTTATTTTGGATTATCACCGGCATTTGATTTGTTGCCAAGTACCTGTTACCTACCATGCAAACCAATTGATGTTCGATCTCCACACCCGGAGCAGGTAATGTCGCTTTATATTTTTCAAGCATCTCACTTTCATGTTTCTCATTTTGGTAAGTGTGCACCACTAACCAGACAAAGAAACCGCCAATAACAACTATGGCCAATGTTGTGATGAATACATCAAACCACTTTGTTTTCTTCTTTTTGCTATTCGCGGTTGGCTTAATGATTTGCTTCTTTTTCATACTCAATAAAAATCGCAGTCGATATATTCTGATTCTTACGGGGAAAGGAGGAAGGGATTTATCCACCTCCATTTTCTTATTAGTGAATCATTTCCTTTACGCCTCCACACTTCAGCATTTGATCGCCATAGTAAGGGTTCTTAATTTCTTTTTCGTTGGAGAGCCAGGAGGCTTTAGCCATGGGGCAGTATTCAAGGTAAATCATCCCCATCGAAAGCTTTCCGTCTTTTACCAACATGGCCATCATGTTGCTCACGCCTGAAAAGGCTTCGCGCTGACCTTCCAGGTTAGGTGCAGTAACTAGTTTAGCTGCTTCATCGGCTACCATCTTACCATTAGTAACATCCTTCAAAGATTTTAGCAGTTCGTTTGCCGCTTTCTTTGCACCATCCTGATTGGAGGCCACCAGCGCATCTTTCAGATGGATATAGTGTTCATAGGCTTTTCCTAATTTGGCATCTTTGAACATTGCCACGTTCTGATCCATTTTCTTTTCATCACTGTGTTTAGCGTGATCGTGTTGTGCAAAGGCTCCCCAGCTACCTAGAACCAGGCAAAGCATCATCGTTTTTGTTTTCATATTCATTCGGTTTATTGTATAACATTTAAAGTGTGGACCCTGTTTGTTTAATTCCTTTTATCAAGTGTACGGTTCCAAATAATGTCTTAAAATGCATTGTTTCTTCAACATGGGAGAATTCGGATTCCCTGACCACATAACGCGGTCTTCGGGTTTAATCTTCATTTGGTTAATAAGAGCAGTCTTAAACTTTCGTTCAGGCATGGTCAACTGTAGTATCGGGTCATACACTTTAGTAAGCCAATCGTACTTGAGTACCAGTATATAGTTTTTGTTTTTAATCATGGTTGGCTCATTTAATATTAAATTGATTCCATAGAAGAATTAACACAATGATTACTAGAGCAACGTACAAAGCACGCTTCAACCACAGCCTCCATACTGGAGTGGGCTTGGGATCACCGGTCTCACAACAAGGTTTAGCCACAACGTTTCATTTTAAAGTCTCTTTCGTCTCACCACATTTCAGCATCTGTTCACCGAAATAAGGATTGCTGATTTCCTTTTCTGCGCTAATCCAAAAAGCGCCTTTGCTATCGAATGCCATTGGGCAGAATTGATAATAGGCGTGAATCCCCTCCACGCCAAATGTTTTGATCGAAGTGTAAAGTGCATCGGTCAATTGGGCGAAAGATGCCCGTTGTATTTCAATGTCTTTTGTGGCTTGGATCAACCTGACAGATTCTTTCATGCGCTTGAGTTGTTTCATCCACTTCATGTGCGTATCCCCATTTAGAAGAGACATATCCACTTTTTCTAAAGAAGAAGAAACCCCTTCGATTTTTTCAGACGCAGCTTTCGGGTCTGACGAAACAAAAGCATCTTTTACTTTCAGGTATGGAGCAAGTAAGGCACGTAGCTGCTTTGCGAATTCAGGGTTTACAGAAATTGCTTTATTCATGTCTTGAGATTGTGAAACTGTTTGACTGACCATTTTCGTTGACCCGTGATTATGACCCGCCATCGGGTTTGCCCCCTTCTTCAGTACGATTTCGCTGTAAAGCAAATAGGCTCCAGTAACTACAATAGAATCACCTTCTTCAATGCCGCTGGTGATTTCAACCTTGTTAAAATTCTCCAAACCGGTTGTTACCATCTGAGCTTTGAATATTCCCTTACCCATTTTTTTATAAACGTGATTGCGATTTTGTTCACGGACTACGGCATCCGCTGGAAGTATAAGGGCTTTCTTTTCGGAGTGTTCGAAAACTATTTCAGCTTGCATGCCGGGAACAAATTGATAGTCGGGATTTGAAAGTGCAGCCCTCAGAACAAAGATTTGGCTGGCCTGCCGATATTCCGGAGAAAGAAAAATTACAGTGCTTTGAATAGGGTGGTTTTCAAAGCCGTTTACATAAATAGTGACAGCGTCTTTCAATTTTATAAGTGAAGCCTCTCTTGGATATAATTCAGCTTCTACCCACAACCTGTTCAACTTTTCCAATCGATAAAGAGCGGCACCTTCCGTAACGTATTGTCCCTCCGATACCATAATCTCTGTGATGATGCCCGAGGCCGGAGCTACGAATTGAATCTTTGGCGTGGTTATTTTTGAATCTGATAATGCCTTGATCTGTTCATCGGTCATCCCATACAACCATAGTTTCTTTTTTGCGGCTTCTATGTAGGATTGATAACGTTTGTTGTCAATTGATTTCGCTTGTTCAACAGCCAATAAAAACTCCTGCTGATAAGTAAGAAGTTGTTCGCTGTAGATTTCATAAATGACTTGGCCTTTATTGATTGGTACACCCGTCTCTTTGATATAAAGTTTATCTAAGCGACCCGGAACACGCGTGCTGACTACTTCAGTCTGATTTTCATCCGCTTTAAGCTTTCCGTTTAGCAGAATACTGTTGCCTATGTTTTGGATGCTGACTCTCTGTACCGTCACATTGGCGAGTTCAATTTGGCTTTCGTTTAATGTAACTTCCGATTTATCTCCTCCGGCTGATACAAGTACAAGATCCATTCCGCAAATAGGGCATGACCCTGGTTTGTCCTGTACAATTTGCGGATGCATAGGGCAAGTATATGTCTGCTTTTTTTCAGCGGTTGTGCTCTTATCTTTTTTCAAATTGCAAGCTGACAGGCTCGCAACAAAAACGATAATTATATAATAGCTTATCTTCTTCATGGCGCTTATGGGTTCATCACTTTTATAAAACTTTCGCTGTCCACCAGATATTGAGCATTGGCCGCGATCTCCGATGACTCATCAAGACCTTCTTTAAGTTCAATCCAACCATCAGACTCCAAGCCTGTTTTTACTTTGAAAGGTGCAAACGTTCCTTTGGTCTTTATAAAAACTATTTGCTGAACACCCAAATCAAGTAAGGCAACCTTCGGTATCCATAATGCTGGAGCTTCGGAGCGGTTTAGTTTCCCTGTTACCAATTGGCCTACGCGTAGCGTGTTCCTGCTATCATTTAAGTAGGCACGCACTTGCAGGAACTGCTTACCCTCACCAAAGAATGGTTGTATAAAATCAACTCGCGCAGCGATAGTTTGATCCAACCCATTCACCTGCAATTCTATCGGGTCTCCTCTGCGAATTTGTTTTCCCTCGCTAGCGGAGAAATAAAGCTCTGCCCACAGGCGAGTACCGTCTACAACGTTAAAGACGCTTTGCCCTGCTGTAACATACGTCCCTTCGCGAATGCTAAATTGAGAACCCTGAGTTGGAGTAGAGGCAGAAGGGCTCATTCCACTTGCTGATTGCATTCCCCCATTAGGCTTTTTATTCGCCCCTCCGTTCATGGACGAAGGTTGGATTGAATTTGTTGAGATCAATGGAGCAGAAGAAGTTGTTGATTCAACTATGTACCCTGAATAGGGGCTGAGTATTGCGATGGAGTAACTCTCTTTTCCATTTGAAATTACCTGTTCAATCTGGTCTGTCGTGAGTCCTAGGAGTCGTAGTTTTTCTTTGGTTGCATTGACAATTTCATTGTCTTCCTTGTTCTCATGAACAACATAAAGCAACTCTCTTTGAGCAGTAACAATCTCAGGGCTATATATCTCCATAATAACCTGGCCCTTTCTTACAGGTTGGTAATTGGATTTCAGATACAATTTTTCAATTCTTCCAGCAAACCGAACTGGCACTGAATAAGTCTTGCGGGTATCATAACTGATTATTCCGTCTGCCCTCGCTGTAGTTGACAATGTCTTTAGCGTAGGGTGAATCGTTTGAATAGAAGCAACCACTGAAGAATTGGTCGGTTTGGCCAACGTTTTAATGTCTTCGGTAATTATCGTTTGGCTCTCACCGTTTGACTTTTTAACCAAGTCCATTCCGCAAATCGGGCATGTTCCGGGTTTATCTTGTAAAACTTGCGGATGCATAGAACAGGTGTACTCATCATGTTCATGTGCTTGCTGATCCTTGCTCTTATTGCATGCCGAGAGCAGTGCTATAAGCAGCATTAAAGGAGTTAACTTGAGGAGCATCTTATTGACGTTTTTCATTTTACTTCTCCAATAGTTTCTCATAATAGACCACTGTTTCGTAATACCTTTTCAAAGTGTCGAGGTATTGTGACTGTGACATGATTAATGTTTCGTATGCGTCTATCACGATGTACAATTCCTCCTTATTCTCTTCATAAGCGAGCATCAGCGTTTCATAGTTTTTACGAAGCACCGGGATAATCTTTTTCTCATAATTGTTAACTTGCTGGTTCAGCGTGTTGATTTCATTCACCATTCCTGATGTCATCCCCTGCAACTCGTTTAGAATTGATTCTCTTTCCCGCTTCATTGATTCGATCTGGCTGCCCATTCCCTTTATGTTGGATTTGTACATTTTGGATGACCATGGTGCGATAGGTATTGAGATCATACCGAGTAACATGTACTGACTTGGCATCCCCGAACCTCTTGGGATCATGTGATTGTAATTAATCGTAAAATCAGGTCTGGCTTGGTATTTTTCTAGTGCCTGATTTAATCGCATTGATTGAATGCTTTTATCTATTCTTCTTACATCGCTTCGGCTCTGCGCCAGGATCGCAGTGTCAACAAGTTCAGGTACGAATTGTTGATATTGAATAGTTGTGTCGATGGAGAACCTAAGGTCTTTCGGGCGATTCATCAGTTGATTTAGCAGGATATTTTTTTGAATGATTTCATTATCATTCATCAAAATCATATTCTGAACTTCCAATAATCTCCCTTCCGCCTTATAAATAGTTCCAAGCTTGGATTGGTTGTATGGGTAACGAACCCTGCTTATCTTCAACACAAGCCGGATAATTTCTTCATTTTCTTGGAGGACTTTTTTCTTCTTTTCTAATACCAGCCATTGATAAAAAGCAGTTTTAGCCAAAGCCCTCAGCTCATTGTAAGTAAAAGTTTCGCTCGCCTTCTCGATACCCGCTTTAGAATTAAGATACGATTGGTTCGCGCGCAGTTTAGCAGGACTGGTAAACTTCTGCTGAACTGAAAGCATGATCTGACCTTTGTCTCTTTCATCGCCTATTTTTGCGCCAGGATAAGGAAACATCCAGGGGCCTCCACCTACTTCAGGAGCCATCAAGCTCTTTGCACCTGCGGCAAAATTGGTCATCGCTTCAGCCCGGAATCGGTAATCCTTCAGCATCGGATTATTTTCGTTAATTACCTGAAGGATACTGTCAAGTTTGAATGGTTGCTGAGCCTGTCCTTGCCAAGCCAGTAATATCGAGGCAGCAAGAATAAATATTTTAATGCTTGGTTTCATGGATTTCGAGTTTGCCGAATTTTCTGAGTTCATATTCTTTAGTCATTAGAAAAATAAGTGGGGTTACCAAAAGAATGTGCGTTGACGAAGTCAGTACTCCGCCAATCATTGGAAGTACAATGGGTTGCATCACATCAGTGCCAACACCGGTAGCCCACAACACTGGAACAAGGCCGAACAAGGCGACTGATACCGTCATTAGTTTTGGTCTTAATCGTTTTGCCGCTCCTGCAATTACGGATTCTTTTAGTTCAGTGAGCGATATTGACTCACGGGAGTTGCCCTTCAATTCTACCAACTGTCGCATGGCATCATTAAGGTATATCACCATCACAACCCCCGTTTCTACTGCAATTCCAAACAAGGCGATGAATCCAACCGCTACAGCAACGGAGAGATGGACGCCATAGAAGTAAATCATATAAGCTCCCCCGATAAGGGCAAAAGGAACTGTGATCAAACTAAAGAAGGCTTCACGAACAGAATTGAATGCGAAGTACAGCGAGAGGAATATAATAATTAGAACAATTGGAGCTATCAAAGTCAAAGTCTTCTTACTTCGAATTAAGTTTTCGTATTGCCCGCTCCACTCGAGGTAATAACCGTTTGGCAAACTTGTCAGCTCGCCATTGAGTTTGTCAATCGCTTCTTTTACGGTACTGCCAAGATCGCGGTCCCGAACATTGAACAGAATCGTGCCGCGGAGCATGGCATTCTCAGAGTTGATCATGGGAGGACCATCTTCGAAACGCAAGTCTGCTACAGCCGAGAGTGGTATTGTCCCTAATGCAGAAGTTTGAATTGGAATTCGATTGAGTTGATCCAAACTATTTCTATAGTCTTGTGGAAACCGGACATTTATTGAAAATCGTTGGCGGCCTTCGATGGTGCGGCTGATCGGGGTACCTCCAATAGCAGACTCTACCATTATGTTTACATCATCAATGTTTAGTCCATATCGCCCGATTTCCTGACGCTTAATGTCCACCACCAAGTACTTGCCTCCTGTAATGGGCTCAACATATAAATCTTTTATTCCTGGTATTCCTTCAAGTGCCGTTTTAACTTTTTCTGAGATTGTGTAAATAGTGTCGAGTCTCTGGCCATAGACTTTCACACCTACGTCCGTGCGAATGCCGGTCGCCAACATGTTGATTCGATTGATAATAGGTTGAGTCCATCCATTGACCACGCCTGGTATTTGAAGTTTAGCGTCTAATTCATTTATAATATCCTTTTTGGAAATACCCTTGCGCCATTCCGATTTTGGTTTTAGCATAATGATTGTCTCGATCATACTAATGGGCGAATTATCGGTTGCCGTGCTGGCGCGTCCTGCTTTGCCAAGCACTTTGTCAACCTCAGGTACCGAATGAATAATTTTATCCTGCACTTGCAAAATTCTTTTTACTTCAGCATTCGAAACATCAGGTAATGTGATCGGCATAAAAAGAATGGATTGTTCATCAAGGGGAGGCATGAATTCGGAACCCAGGCTAATGATAAGAGGAACACTGACTGCCAGTGCTGCTAAGTTGATGCCTATAGTTGTTTTTCTCCATTTCATGCACCACCGAATGACTGGCTCATAGATGTGTTCTAAGACTCGGTTAATCGGATTTGTGTTTTCATCTTTAAACTTTCCTTTCATGAAAAATGAAATGAGCACAGGTGCCAGTGTTACTACAAGCAAGGCATCTACCAACATGATAAAGGTCTTCGTATAGGCAAGCGGATGAAATAACTTCCCCTCCTGACCGGTTAACATGAATACCGGAAGAAAGGAGGTGATGATAATGATCGTAGAATAGAAAACACCTCTTGATACTTGCTTACTGGATTTTTCAATTATAGCGATACGCTCCTCTTCGGTTATCCAGGGTTCTTCTTTTTTACGTGAAAATATTTTGGGGAATTTCATGGGTATCAATTTTAAAGTTTGCCCGATTTCTTTGCCATTTCTTCTGCATACCTGTGCGAGAGATGCTTGTAAGCATTTTCAGACATGATGATGCCATTATCTACAATTACACCGATCGCAAGTGCAATGCCAGTAAGTGACATAATATTGGAGGAGATGTTAAAGGCGTTCAGAAGTATAAAGGCAGTAGCAAGGGTAATGGGTATTTGAATGATAATGCTAAGTGCGCTTCGCCAGTGAAACAGAAAAATGATTACTACCAATGACACGACTATCATTTCCTCAATAAGTGTCTCTTTGATTGAAGAGACTGATTCTTCAATCAATTCACTGCGATCATACGCAAGATTGAATTTCATTCCTTCCGGGAAGCCTTTCGCTACTTCTAACATTTTCTTTTTTACTTTCTTGATCACTTCATCAGCATTCTCACCATACCGCATCACAACGATGCCGCCCACCGCTTCACCTTCTCCACTGACATCAAATATTCCAAGTCGTAATTGTCCGGTCATTTGTACCGTTGCAACATCTTTGATTGTTATGGGAATTGAATTCACAGTCTTCAATGGAATCATTTCAATCGCTTCTACATTTTTGATATACCCTGTTGTCTTGATCACATACCCGATATCGTTCAGTTCAAACTTTCTTCCACCCGCCTCATTATTATTGGAGCGAATAGCCTGAATCACTTGTGGAACAGAAAGACCATAGTAAGTGAGTTTATTGGGATTGACGGTTACCTGATATTGTTTTTCGAAACCTCCGAAAGAAGCTACTTCAGCTACACCAGGAACATTTTGCAATCCAAACTTTATATACCAATCCTGAATAGCACGCTGCTCTCCGAGATCCATGCCGGGAGCCTGTAATGTGTACCAAAGAATATGGCCAACTCCTGTTCCATCAGGACCGATCGTTGGAACGACACCTTCAGGTAATAATCTGGAGGCATAGTTCAAACGCTCAAGAACCCGCTGACGCGCCCAGTAAACATCGACATCGTCTTCAAAGATGACGTACACGAAGCTCATCCCAAACATGGAAGTGCCCCGAACATATTTGATTCTTGGCAAGGCTTGGAGATTTGTAACCAATGGGTAGGTAACTTGGTCTTCCATGATTTGCGGACTCCGGCCCATCCATTCTGTGAATACGATCACCTGGTTTTCGGAGAGATCAGGAATAGCATCAATCTTATTCACCTGAACTGAATGCAGCCCCCAACCAAACAGTCCTGCTGCGATCAACAGAACAATGAATCGATTATGTATCGAATATGAAATGAGTTTTTCAATCATGACAAAAGAAAGTAAAGTGAAATACCTTTGAGAAAAAGGATCAAATGGGAGCAAAGAGTCTAAGCTATAGCCGAAGGCTAAAACGACATAAGTCCATTCTTATCTTTAAAATAAGAATCAACTTATTTTGCTCCTGAAAAAAATCAGATGAGAAATGACTGAACGAGTATGGTAATGTCCCGTTCTATTAATGGTGGTTTATAATTGACGAATTGAACGCGCGCTAAATCTGCGCAAGCATTCATGTCGTCAACAATCTTGACCAAAGGGAGAGAAATGTATTGAGAATCTTTAACAATTACCTTCTCCGCGATTTTGGATGCGTATTTATCAGAACCAATTAAAAGGGTGGCATCTTCACAGCAGCCTTTATGACTAATTGAGGAATGGCTTGCGTTTCTACTGTGATCACATGCGCTGTCTCGCATTTCACATGACCGGGCTTTACCAAAAAAAGCAATGTTCTCGATTTCTCCGCCACAAATATGGAGACTAACCGAGTGGCTGATTGAGGACGCCAACACGAATATCGCCAGTAGGCCAGTTAATATGGTGCGCAGGGTTTTCAAGTGATTTGTAAATATACGCGAAAATCCGGGTTTTGGTTCTTACAAAATTGTGGCAAAAAGTTACAGAGTAATAGAATGCCAGATGCGGGCATCAAATATTCCTCCTAAAAATGCTAGTTTAATGGCATAACCGGATTGGATGGCCAATTGCTATAGACGCTATAAAACCTAATTCCGGGGAATACGGTCGTAAAATTGAGAAATTCCTTAAGAATGATCCTTAGAGATGCCCAACTTACCGCTTGCCAGCAAATTGCCGGGTATTCATATAAATGAATAAATTATATACCAAACCCCTGAACCGCTTTTCAATAACATCGTACAACTATCGGCAAAACCGCGCAGATTCAACAGTTTGAAGAAAGAGAACACCAGAAAGAACCCGGCCATGAAATTGTTCATGAACATCATGCCGAAAAATTCCTTTGTGTGCAGACGAGATCGTTGCCACGACTGTAATAAACGCAAAAATCAAAAGAATGGGCTTGTATGTTTCAAACCACGACCTTTCACTTTCCTCTGCTGTTGCGTGATGGTGATAACTGTGATCAGTTGCATCCTCTTTAATAATATATTTTGTGTTTCGCCCAATGGTATCTTGCAGTTCATCGAGGGAGAGATGGCGCTGCATTGAAATGATCGCCTTTTGCCCCTCCAGTTTAACCTCTGCCGAAGTGATTTCCGGATTCAGAAGGAGTTGGTGTTTTACCTTTGCAACACAGCCTTCGCACGTAATTCCTTCTACTGTATAAGAATGAGTCATTTTAAATTTTCATTTGTCTCTTAAAGTAACGCAAACAGTTAAAAAAAGTGCTTACAAAATTCTTGAAAAGAATTACGCTTTAACAAGAAACCAAAGAGCCAGGTCAACGATTTTGCCAACCCGGGCTCATTGGAGTTTGTTCCTTACAAAGCTGAAATATGAATGACTTGTGTTCCCTTCTTAAACACTTGCCCTTTTTCTTCAATGAATTTTTGCTGCAACTCTGGTGTGCGGATGACTTTCTTTCCTCTTTTCAGTTTCCATCATTACATCAATTACATTATTTTATACAAAGAAATCATTCCCGCCACCATGTGGTCATGAACGTGACAGTGAAACTGCCATGTTCCTTGGTTCTCGGCAACCATATCTGCCACCAACATGCTGGCAGGCCCGATGGAAATAACATCTTCGCGATAGCCTTTACTCACTACGGTGTTTCCGTGCCAGTGGGCTGTGTGCCAATCCACCTCATTTCCTAAAGCAAAAACATACCATCGGATTTTGTCACCCGCATTCATACCAAATTGTTGGTGAGCGAACATTAGCCCGTTAACCGAGTGCATCTTATTGCTTTCCTGAAAATCGGGATCGGATTTGATCATCGCATTTTTAGTTGTGGTATATTTTTGAAGGTTCATATCCAAATACAGGCTCGCATTTTCATCGAACACTGAGAAGAATGCAAATTTCTCCTTATCAACATCTTTGGCCTTGCTGTTGGTAAGCATTCCTTTCTTATACACCACCAGCGGCCCCACCAATCCTGCGTAAATATCCATTCCCATATTTTCTGTGACATGGGAATGATACATCCATAAAATAGAACTCCCATCAGCTGAAGTAGGAGCAGCTTGCGATGTAACATCCCATTCGTATATGAATGTGCTGTTGGGTGGCACTCCAACAAGCCCCTCGTTGTTGTTATCGTATTTCACACCATGCGGGTGCATGCTTACGGGGAAACTGGTTTTGTTTTTGAAGGTGACTTTGATTTTATCCCCTTCCTCTGCGCGAAGTACAGGACCGAGAATACCTAATTCGTCATCGTCTTCCGTTACCACCGGAGTTGTGAAAGAATTATCGGAATACAACTTATATTTCGCCTTCATGTATTTGTGACCAATGCGATTACTATCGCTAGCCATGAATACCAACTCTTCCGGTGTGAAAGGTGCATCTGTTACAAGGTTTTTATTCTGGGGTGCATAATCCCATTCAATTTCTTCAGCAGCAACAAAATATTCACGTACCGTCTGTTGTGGTTCATTCGGTATTAAGACAATTTCGTTTTCTTCCTTACAGGAAAAACCAAAAGGCAGTAGAACACAAAAGAACAGAGCTTTCTTTTTCATGAAATGCAGTGGGTTTATAATTGAAAAATATTTTAGAATTTTGCACCGAGGCCGAAGTAAAAACTTCTACCAATGGATGGGATGATTCCTGGGCCAGGGTATTCGTCTGTCCGTTTGGTGAAATAGCGCTCATCAGCCAGATTATTCACACCGGCTTTGAGGTTGAAATGTCTGATCTTTATCGTAGATGACCAGTCCATCACTGTGTAGGCTGGAATTATCCCAGCGATTGCATCGGCCGAGGCCATAGTTGAATTGGCGGCATCCCCGAAAGATTGTGCCGTGGAGCTGATCAAAAAAGTTGTAGAGAATTTTCCGACAGCTAATGTCGATCCAAGCCTGTTAATGCTTGTTGGGGCATATTCCACATACTTGTCTCGATATTCACCCGATACATATCTGGCATTAATGATCGCAAGTGAATTAAAGAAACTGAAGTTCCATTTTGAAGCAGATGAAAATGCTTTTATGGGACTAAACTCAATGTAGCTTTCCATTCCGTTGTGTACGCTGTTGGCAATATTTGTACGGAATGGTACCTGGTTGCCATTGCCGTCTGACACCTCAATCACACCGATCCGGTTGTCGTAGCGCAAGTAGAAGAGCCCGATGTCAAAATTGAGATAACCCCTAACTGAACCCCGAAAGCCAAGATCTGCATTGTACCCTGACGCGTCTTTCAAATTTTTGTCAACCGTGATGATTGACCCAAAAGGTGTGAGATTAGAATAATCGATGGGGCGGTAAGCTTGGGAAATGTTGGCATAGATATTCGTAGAAGAGGAGGTCTTAAATTGCATGCCAATTCCCGCAAGAAAAATATTACGGTTTTTGGAAAGGTTTGAATACAGAATGCTTGTTTCGTCTTGTGAAGGGTTGTAACCTTTTACAGTCGAATTCAAAAATTCATAACGCATGCCAGGCGTAATTGAAAAACGGTCTCCCACATGCAGTGTATTTTCAGCATAGACGGCAGTGTTCAGTGTAGAAAAATCAAGGTCTTCTTCATATTTCGGGTCAAGCAATGTAAGATCAAAGTCCGATCCCGTTGTGCCAAGACCTCCGCCTTGTCGTTTCAAAGCGCCATAGAAGAAACGCACGCCTGTTGCTAATGTATTGTCCACTTTGCCAATTGTGTAATGGTGAATCAGGCGCAGTTCACTGGTGCTGCTCTTAAAATCTTCATGCTCCACTTCCCGGTTCGTATATTCGTTCGTAACAGGATCAATCACATCCATTGCTCCGGGGCCGCCATCTTCATTTCTCCACACTAATTCCCGTGTACTTATATTAGTTGTGCTCTTAAAAGAGATGGAAGTTTTTCTGTTGATTTTCCAATCCAGCGTTGCGGTGATCACATTCCAGGGACTGCGCAGCCAATTTCGGGCGCGGTAAGATTTGCGGCTGTCAACGGAAAACAGGCTGTCAGTAAATCCTCCCGGCATTTGGACTCGATTTCTCAAGATTGAATATTCCACACCAATCTTGATGTTTTTTGTAGCCTCGTATTCAACTCGTCCGAATCCTGACAAACTTTGCGTTTGTGAATTTGGCCGCCAACCTTGAAGAGTCTGCGCTTGCACAAACCCATAGTAATTAAACTTTCCAAAGTGACCACCCACTGAATTGAATGAACTATAAAATCCAAAACTCCCGCCCGTTTGCTGGGTAGTGAATTCAATCGGCTTTGTTCGTGTACCACTTTTCATGACGTAGTTGATGACTCCTCCAAACTGTGGACCAAATTGCAGGGATGCAGCACCGCGAGTAACTTCGATTCGTTCAACGGCCTCAAGCGGAGGCAGGTAATAAGATTCCGGATAGCCATACAAATCGGCTGTAATATTGTATCCATTTTGCCGTGTGTTAGTTTCAATGGATTGGGTGGGATTCAGTCCTCGAAATCCAATTCCATTGGTAGGGAAACCACTACCCTGTGTCTCAGAGTAATTTGCGCCAGGCACCCGTCCCAGAATCTGCCGTGGATTGTTCTGAGCTATATTGGCATCAAGACTATCAAGTAAAAGCACCTCTGTCTTCTTTCCAGAGTAGTTAATATTATTAACGGTTTCGCTCAAGTAGCCCATGCCGGTAATAGCCTTGACTCCCACCACTACCACTTCATCCAATTGCTGAGCGGTTTCTCTTAATTGAATATTGAGCACGAACGTTTCTGTTGCTTTTATCTGGATATTAAATTCTTGGGCCGAAAAACCAATGATCGAAGCGACAAGAGTGTAATTACCAACAGGAAGGCTAATTGTGTAATCCCCAAAATGGTTGGTCACCGTTCCGAATTGAGTTCCTTGGATACCTATGTTAACATATTCGGCAGGTTTTCCGTCTGAAGAGGTCACTCTGCCGGCAACAAGTCCGTGTTGAGCGTACGAAAATGCATTGATTGTCAGTGTGACAATAAAAAGTAGTAGTAGTTTCATATCAATTTTAATTAATTTAATTAGAATCATTCTAAATACAGCGCAAATATGTCCATATTTAGAATTATTCCAAATAGTAAAAGGAATAAAAATCTTAGAATAGCGGTCTTGTGCTTACTTAGCCCTAATTTGATTTGTTGATTCGAATTTCTGGCAAAAACTGCAAGAGGCTAGTTTACAAACCTTTACAAAGCTGAAATGTGAATGACTTGTGTTCCTTTCTTAAACACTTGTCCTTTTTCTTCAATGAATTTTTGCTGCAACTCCGGTGTGAGCATTTGATGAGCATAGTCGCTCACCACAGAGTTCGACTCCTGCACTGGTTCGCCAAAGGTTATCGCTTCGTCAGTATAAGAATACAGTAGTTTGGGATAAGCATTCATGAACAGATCGTGAGACAAAAACATATCCGAAGCAATCACGGTTTTTCCGCTTAAGGCGATTACACCGATCACGTCTTTCTCATTGTCAAAAATAGTTTTGAAGATGTTTGCGTATTCTTCCTGCTTACCTCTGAATTCCACATGATGTGCATGGCCTGTGTAGGCGTGCGTATCGCTGTCAACTCCACTTTTGTCGTTGATCTTTTTGACTTCATCCCACACTCCCTGCTGACCTTTTTTTCTTATCGCTCGGCTGAGGTGCTGATTGGCCATTGAATAATAGTCTCCAAATTTTCCACCCTTATGATCGTGATGGTCATGGTCGTCATCGTCATACTCATCGTGATCTTTCTCGTTCCATCGCCCGTGCTCTACACAATACACGGGTATCTTAAACCTGCCGCTATGAGGTGGGATGAGCATATCATTTTTAACCACACGGTCTTGCTTGCCACCTTCAACAATTTCTCCTGACATGATAAACAATGTATCCTTGGAATGGTTTCTAAGCACCAGTTCGTTTACGGCACCATCCAAGTCAGTCTCAGTGATTGTAATTCGCTTAGTCTCGATTCCCTCATGCAGCGACATGAAATAACCAAAGTTGCCAACACTTGATTTGAAAGTTGACTTGGCACGAATTGGAACCAGTCGTAAATTTTTAAATGTGTACTTATCTCCATTAGCTAAATCAGCGTTCAGATAATTTTGATTGAATGGAAAAAGATCGTTGCGGGTTGTTGCCGATGATTCGCTTTGCATTTCCACACTCACCTTCAACACAGGGGTACGCAAACTCCCGATGAGATAATCATAAAAATTATCCTGCTGGATTCCTTGTGCCAGGCTTTTCAGATCAAGGCGCAATTCAATTTCTTTGAGAGCGCTGGTCATCCAGCCATCCGGCAGTTGCACTGAACTACGGCCAAGCTCATCGGAGAAGTATAACACTGGTGGCGCCTTGAACTGAACAGGGCTGATAGCAATCGGGATTTTTGCAACGGGTTTTCCTCCATCGAGTACCTGAAAAGAAAACTTGTTAGCGTTTCTATCCTGAAGTCCAAACCTGGCCGTGGGCGTATCGGTGCGTATAGAAAGTTGATCTAATAATTGCTGAAGGCGTGTGTAGCTCTCGATGCCAAGAAAAATTGTTTTGCCCTGATAGCTTACTTCTATGGGCTCGCCCCATAAATTTTTAAGCGAAAGCAATGTGCGCAAATAAAAATCGATGGCTGTTGTGTAGTTGGCTGATTGCTGTACGTTCACCGCTTTATCAAAAAACTGAAGGGCGAATTTCTCTGACCGCTCCATCGTTGCCTGCTTTTGCTGTTCGTATGCCTTCTTTGACATCCGATAGTAAACATAGTAGTAGCCGTCTTGCTCCTGCGAATCGACCATTTCAAAATTTTGGATTTCATCCGCGACAGTAGTTTTGATGTTGGTTTCGTACTGTTCTTTAAACCGGTTGTCTTTGTCGATCTGTTGCAGCACCGAAGTGCTGTTAACCATAATTTTGATTTCGCCCAATAAATCCTGAAGAGCGCTTTTCTTGGCTATCTGCTGATAGTCCTGAGATTTTGTGGATGAGCTACCGATGCCAATGTAATAATCTGGATTGGCCGGCTTTGTTTTGGTCCAAAGTTTATCGCTGCTTGTTTGGCGCGCTATGTTTTGAGCAGGACTTGACGAAAAAATTAAAAGCAACAGGTTGACCAAAATGCCTGTCAAAGCAAAATTCTTTTTTTTGTTCATAGTTGTATTTGTAAAAGATGTTTGAGAAAAGTGATTCTAGAAACTGGCTTGCAGCGTCTATCAAACAGCCAGAAAAAATTCCCCTGCGGTTGCACCAGATAGACCAAGTGACTGCGGGAAGAATATCAGATATGCTTAAGATAAAAAAAGCAAGCCAGAGAGAAGGCCGCTTTTCAGATTCTAAAACAACGATTAGAAATACAATGGGAAGTATTTATTGAATAACCTTTTGAAGGAAAAAGAGGATTCTGACATTTGCACCTATCGGCATCTTTAAATACCAATAATAAGGGTGAATTGTGGAGTTGAGCAAGCCTATCGTAATCGAAATCATCGTCTATATCAGCATCGCTTTGAAGTATGCAATGTGAAAAAGGTAATTCAGTCTTGCCCGAGATTGCAGATTTTGTCCGAAAGGAACTCTGCTTATAGTTTGCCTGACTTAAAATCAAGATCAGCAAACTACCGAGGACAATGGAAGTCTTAGTTAGCGAAACCGATTTCAAAGGCTGTGATTGATTAATTCTACAAACGCAATTTGAAAATTAAGGTTTCGATTAGTGAGGAGTAAAGCAGTGACGCCATTAATTTTCCGCAGACATCTTAATATCAGAAGTACGAAGAAAAGCCATCCCCTCAAAAGTTTAAAACGAAGTTGAACTACACTTAATATTTTCCTAAGGCCACTTTTGGGTTATCATAGGTGCCGGTTATGTGAAATGGTACTTTCACCAGGTTGAGTGGCAGAAGCTGTGTCTTAATAAGATAGTTTAATCTTGCCACTGATCTCGCTTACCCACAGGATAAGGAGACAAATTTACGATGGATTTATAGTTCTGTAAAACTTATCTCTCCCGCCAAGTTCTGCAATGGCGTTACGTAATTCTAAAATTTCATCCTTTGAATTCTAACTGCGTTTAGAATGGCGAGCAAGGCCACACCTACATCGGCAAACACAGCTTCCCACATGGTGGCGAGTCCACCGGCACCAAGAATGAGAACAATAGCCTTTACGCCAAATGCCAAGCTGATATTTTGCCAAACGATCTGCTTTGTTTTTTTGCCGATATGAATTGCCATTGCGATCTTCGATGGTTTGTCATCTTGAATAACTACATCGGCTGTTTCAATTGTTGCATCACTACCGAGACCTCCCATTGCAATTCCCACATCGCTCAACGCCACCACGGGCGCGTCATTCACGCCATCGCCTGTGAAGGCCACGCTTTCGTTGCGTTGCTTTATCTCTTTTACTTTGTTGACTTTATCTTCGGGAAGTAAATCGCCAAACGCGTTATCAATCCCAAGTTTTTCAGCTACAAATTTCACCACAGAACTTTTATCGCCACTGAGCATCGTGGTCGTGACATTCAATTGGTG
Organism: Bacteroidota bacterium; assembly: GCA_018266435.1. GTDB lineage: Bacteria > Bacteroidota > Bacteroidia > Cytophagales > Cyclobacteriaceae > ELB16-189. Next base: position 351,861 of record JAFEAL010000005.1, read on the forward strand.
TAGCGCTGTGACAGCCTGCTGTGCATCTTCTTTAACTTCATCTGCAATGGTGATGTATCCGGCAAACCGGTTGTCGTAGGCAAGTGCAATTACTGTGTACACGATTGTGGATGGATCAACATCATAGCGGATGGAAAACTTATCCATCAATTTAAAATTACCAGCAAGCAATGTTTTTCCGTTAACCCTTGCCTTTAAACCATGACCTCCAATTTCTTCAACATCCGAGAGCGGCATGCTATTGTCAACGGCCCCCACATATTCATGAATAGCGGTTGCAACGGGGTGTGTGCTTTTACTTTCCAGCGCATTGACCATGCGCAGCACATCACCTTGATCAAACTCTTTTTGAATCACTACTTCCTGCACTTTAAAAACACCTTTGGTCAATGTTCCCGTTTTATCCATCACCACGTTTTTCACCACCGCCATGATGTCGAGGAAATTGCTGCCCTTAAACAGGATTCCATTTTTGGAAGCGGCACCAATACCACCGAAATAACCGAGCGGAATAGAAATGACCAATGCACACGGGCAGGAGATTACCAGAAAAATAAGGGCTCGATAGAGCCATTCGTTAAATTTATAATCACTCATCGCGAAATAAGGTACAACGCAAATCAAGACCGCCAGCGCCACCACAGCAGGCGTATAATATTTAGCAAACTTTCGGATGAATAGCTCCGTTGGTGCTTTCTGTGCGGTGGCATTCTGAACCATATCCAGTATTTTTGAAAGTTTACTGTCCGTGTAGGCTGTTGTAACTCTCACCAATGCTACGGTGTTCAGATTAATCATTCCGGCCAAAACCAAATCACCTTTCTTCTTGGTGTCCGGTTTGCTTTCACCCGTCAGGGCCGCAGTATTGAATGAAGCATTTTCTGAAATCAATTCTCCATCGAGGCCTAACTTCTCGCCCGGTTTGAGTTGAATGAAAGACCCAATTTGCACGGTCTCTGCCTTAACGACTTTAGTGACATTGCCATCTGCTACTGTTACTTCATCAGGTCGTTGATCAAGTAAACTTTTGATATTCGCTTTGGCACGCTTAACGGCCAATGTTTGAAACACTTCACCTACCGCGTAGAATAACATGACGGCTACGCCTTCGGGAAATTCGCCAATGGCAAACGCACCAAGGGTAGCAATGCTCATTAACAAAAACTCGGTGAAGAATTCACGCTTTGCAATTGCTTTGAGTGCATCCCTCAATACGGGCAGCCCCACCGGAATGTAAGCAGCTACATACCAAACCACACGCAACCACCCGGTAAAGAAGGGTAACGTGAAATAGTTGTCCATGGCTATGGCCGAGAGCAATAACGCAAAGCTTATGAGTGCCGGCCGAAATAACTTCAGATTGCTTTCACCCGATGTCTCGTGTTGATGCCCATCTGCATTACTATGCTTTTCTACATCAGCGTTTATTTTGTCCTCCAGCGTGCAGCAGGTTATATTACCCTGTGCATCGTACGTGTGTTTGTGATTGGGGTCGTTAGTTATCATACTTATTTGTTTAAAGGTGGTGGGCGAGAGGAACCCGATGAACGACAGTACTTTGTGCCGTATAAAAAATCAAGACCTCCGCCCATGTATTGTTAAGTGCGGACATCATTCGCCTTTATTAATTGCTGTTTGTTAAAATGATCGTGTTACCATTGTTTAAGAATCGCTCTTAGGTTTAGTTGAAAGTTTATCTGCTATTTTTTGTTTCCATCGTATATACCATTTTTGATTTTGCAGTGACAACAAAAAGTATAGTGCAAGAGTGCTGGCTATTGCGATCACAAACATATTTAAACCTATAGCTACGCCAACGCCTGCCGTACACCAAACCGTAGCTGCCGTGGTGAGACCATGAAGGGTGTCGCTGTTATTATTGCGATAGATAATACCGGCACACAGGAAACCCACGCCTGTGATAATGTTGGCAATAATCCTTGAAGGGGCGGAGAGATCATTTTGAAGATGCGCGCTGATGGAAGTGAAAATGGCTGCTCCGATGCATACTGCTGCATAGGTTCGTATGCCTGCGTCAATGCCGTGCGTTTCCCTGTCTAAACCGATGAGCCCACCCAGTAGCAGTGAAATCAGGAGCTTGCCAACAATTATTAATTCAAAATTTATATCCATAGGTTATTTTCTCACATAATAATATAGTAGTCATTTTCCACTGGTTTTTCTTGCACGATCGTCTTTTATAGTAAAATATAGAGCGAGGGAACATGTAGCGAGGCCACCCAGGGCGAAAGCCCCGGCCAACTCTTTATTGTTTGCCTGATTGGCCACCAGAGATGCTGTCACCAGCGGGATTGTTAATCCTACAAAAAGCCTTCGCTTCGCCTGATAATTTTTCTTGGGTTGTTCAAAAGATGTATTTAAGAAGATTGGCTGATTGAAAGAATTGCCAGGGGGTGAATTAAAAGTGATGTTCTTTCGAAGATATTGCTGCGAGCTGCTGACCTGATAGTTTTTTGCCAATACATTAAAATGGGAATGGGATTCTGGAAAACGCTCCGTCTGGGCAAAACACCAAACCGGGATACACATGATGAAGTTAATGAATAATGTTGTTTTCAGGATAAGGCCGCACGCAGGGCTACTGATTTTCGCGCGGGAGGAAATTATCTTTTTAAATGATTGACGCATATGTGCTTATGTTTTTGTGTTAATCATGTGAATGATCACAGTTGTAAATATCAAAATCCTTAAAGTCTCTCTTTATGTTCAGATCGAGGTCGCGGATCAATCCGTTTTCAATTTCATACACCCAGCCGTGCAAATGAATTTCCTGATGACGATCGAGTGCCTCCTGAACAATGGATGTCATCGACAGTCGAAAGACTTGCTCTTGTACGTTCAGTTCAACTAACTTCCGCCATTTTTCTTCTTCGCTGGTGAGGTGATCCAGTTCCTTCCTGTACTGGCGGTACACGTCTCGTATGCTCCTGAGCCAATTGTCAATCAAACCATTGTGAGTTTTACTTAATGCCGCCTTTACCCCACCACATCCGTAATGCCCGCACACCACAATGTGCTTCACTTTTAATATGTCCACCGAGTATTGCAGCACCGCCATCAGGTTCATATCGGTAGAGATGACCAAGTTGGAAATATTACGGTGTTCAAAAATTTCCCCGGGTCGGGTGCCGGTGATCACGCTGGCGGGTGCGCGGCTATCGGAGCACCCGATAAACAAATATTCAGGATTTTGACCCAAGGCCATGTTGGAAAAATAGCCTGGGTCTTGCTCCGTTTGCCGCGAGGCCCAGGCTTTGTTGTTTTCAAATAATTTATCGTATGAGAATTTCATATCAATTTACTTTTTTGTTTGTTTCTGAATTCACTTCTTCATCAAATGGATGACTGATGTTGAGCATATGAACATACCGATGAAAAATAGGTATCGTCATAATGCCCACCAGCGACAAGAAGACAATACCGCTGTACAAAGCATATACACCGGCAAACACTTTACCGGCATTGGAAGTGGGTTCATCTACCGGGCCCATGCCCGTGAGCAACATGGCGGCATTTAAAAAGGCATCGTGCCAGGTGATGGGACAAAAATATTTGAATCCGATCATGCCGCTGCCCAAAGAGACAAGTAAAATGATGAATCCAAATAGAAGACCTTTGGTTATAGGTGAAAGTTTTATCATGGCAATACGGTATTAAATTTTACAAAACATAGTAGTCATTATTTTCATTTTCGTGCATAGGTTGGTCGCTATCCCCTATCATTTCTTTCAAGTTTCGCTCGATCGTTTGAGAAAGGGCCGTCATGGGAGTATCCAGTGGCTGATTTTCAAAAGGATCTTGCATCAAAATAGACGTCTCTTCGATAGCGATAAAAATAGCGGGGATGGCTATGGTAACGGCAATCTCGACCAATGGGTATTCATCGCTGATGCCCAAAGGCAGCAAGGTGGCAAAAACATAAATAAGAAAGTGGATCATTAAACTGTATGATTTGGGGAACACCGTATTCTTGATACGTTCGCACCGACCCATGGCATCGCACAAACGCTGCACGGTGCCATCCAGTTGCTGTTGCTGCAGTGGGTTGATTTTCCCTTCCTCCAGTGCTTTTGCCAACGCTGTGGAGTGCGCGGAAAGCAACGCATTGGGAATATGATTTGCCTTGATTGCATGACGGGTCAAGAAAGCAGCAACATCGATCGAGAGCGGTTGTCCACGCAGAGACTGACTGAGCGCATAGCACCAATAAATTTGCCGATAGGCGAAATCACGGATGATCGCATCATCGCTGTCAGAGGAATTTTTGTGGAACGAGATAACCTGCCTGATCAATGTTCTGGAGTCGTTCACAATAGCCCCCCACACAATGCGGGCTTCCCACCATCGCTCGTACGACTGGCTGACGCGAAAGGCGAGCAGCAACGAAAGCGCTGTGCCGATAATGCCTGTTACACCGAGGGGAACGGAAATTTTACTCAAAAACGAATACTGGTCGAGTACGCCCACCACAATGGCATATGCGGAAATAATAGCGAGATCAACTTGTATTATTTTTAGAAAAGGCCCAACCGGTATTTTTATATTCAGCAGCATTCGCAGTGTATTTTATTAAAACTATGATCAAACCACCATTCCCAAAATCAGGAACAGTAAAAAGCCGCCAAAAAAAACCCCTGTATGCCAAACCGATTCCTCTTCCTCATGCGCTTCTATCAACAGTTCCTCGGTGACCAAAAACAGTAAAGCAGACAAGCCAAACGAAAGCACTATCTCCATTGAGCTGTCGGAGAGGTTGTGCAGCAGGGTACCTCCAAGTACCGCACTCACAAAAAACAGCAAGGCAAGCATGGCGATGATGGACAATGATTTTGGCTTTGTCATTTTATTTTCGCCCAACTCGGTAGCCGTTGCCATTCCCAATGAGAGTAATTCAATAGAGAGTGCGACTGCCAGCAACATACCTTCCGTTCCGCCAGCAGAGAAGCCAATACCCAGAAGTAATCCGTCAATAAAAATATCAATGCCAATCGCAACTAATAACCCCATCGGTATGCTACCTCCTGCCTCTGAGCCGGATTTTTCTTCAGCGGGCTCGACAAACTTTCGAATTGCCAGCATAGTGATGAGCCCCAGGGCGAAACCAACAATTACCTGAACGGGTTTATGTTCCTTTATTACGTCTGGCAATAACTCTACCGCCACTACAGAGAACACTACCCCCGCTGCAAAATGCAGGATCAAACTTCGTAGATGACCACTGGGCTTTTTAACAAGCGCTATCATTCCGCCTGTTATCATAGTAATTACTGGGATCACCGAAAACATTAGGATTTTTTGAAATAAAGGTGTCATACATTTTTAGGTTAGGTTATTCTTCTTCAGCGCTATTGAGCATTTTTGAAATCAGGTCATACGCTCCCTTCACCACCACTTTCGCTTTGATATCAAAACCTTCCGGCAAAATCACTTCTGTAAATCCACCTTCTTTGAGGCCTGTTTTAATTTCCATCCTTTTGAAGTGAAATTCATTCGTGTTTTTCTCACTGTTCTCCTGGGCGATGAAAATAAAATTTTTGCCTTCCGCCTGCACAACGGCATTATCAGGCACCGCATTTACTTCAATATCGCTGCTTTCCACTCTTGCTTTGAAGTAGGTGCCGGGTATCAGCTCCTTGTCCTCATGATCAAGATGGCTGTGGACACGGATAGTTCTGTCGGGGCTGATCTCGCGTCCGATTAAGTGGATGGTAGCCGTTCGTTCTTTTGATTCGTTGGAAAGTTGGAAATAAACCTTGTCACCTATTTTCAGAAAAGGCACATCTTTTTCAAATACAGTAAGCTCCGCATGAAGGTGACGAGTGTCCACAATTTCAAAAAGCACATCGAACGCATTGACATACTTGCCAATGTTCACATTTACTTTTGTAACGTATCCATTGATTGGGGAGGTCAGGAAAATATCCTTCCTGATTCCTTCGGTTTCAATCTTCTTCGCGCTGATGTTGAGCATGGAAAGCTTTTGCTCCAGTCCTTGAAGATTTGATTTTAGCGATCGGTATTCTGATTCAGTTTTTTGTAAGGTCTTGATGGCGCTCACATTTTCCTGGTTCAGTTCCTTTTGCCGTGTGTACTCCTTTTCCATAAAATCCAACTGACTCTTATTATTAAGATAATCCTGTTGGAGCTGAATGTAATCCGGGTGCTCCAGCGTGGCTATCACTTCCCCTTGAGTGACCCACATACCTTGAAGCAACGCTGTACTTTTAAGGATGCCTCCCATCGGCACAGTTATGCTCACTAATTGCTGCGGGGGAACATCAAGAAGTCCGTTTACTTTGATGCTCGCGCCAAGTTTTTGTTTCTCAATATTTCCGAACTGAATTTTAGAAGTTTTGAATTGTGCTTCGGTGAGCGTTACCAATTCCGGGTTTTCTTTTTCCGTTTCTCCTTTCTGCGCTTTTTCCGTTTTCTTTCCACATGCAGAGAGCAACACAATCAGAAAAAGTGTTAACGAGGAGATAAGTATATGGCTTGATTGATTAATTCGTTTCATAACTGAAGTCTTTTATTGTTTACCGATGATGTATTCCAAAGTAATGACTGACTGGTTGTAGTTGTTCAAGGTTTGCAAATATCCCGTGCGCACCTCCGTGGCCGTTCGTAAACTTTGCAAGTATTCTACATAACCTATCTCACCCGCCTGAAAAGCACGCTGCGACTGCCTTAACAATAATTCAGCATTGGGCAATGACGAGCTTTGATAGTAGGTGAGTGATTCACGATATTTTAAATACTCTTGCAGCAATTCATTGAGCTGGCCTTTAAAATTTTTCTGTTGATAGTCAAAATAACTCTGTGCCGCGTTGCGCTGTTCTTGCGCTGCTTTTATCTTGGCCATTTGCGGGCGAATCCATAGCGGAATACTCAATCCGAGCTGAAAGCCCTGGAAGCGATCCGCCTTGGTAGCAAACCGGGTCGATTGTTCGTTAAGGGGAATATCAATTAAAGTCTGACTGAAATATCCAACGGCTATATCAGGAAGCAACCTGTTCTTAGTAACTGCTTTCGATTTCTCAGCGATTACAATTTCCTGACGTAACCAATTTAACATTGGATTTGCTGAGAGTGCTAATGTATCTGGCAAAGTAATTTCTCGCGCAGAAAGACTGTCAAACGTAATATCAATAGGATGGTTTTCATTTAGCAGTGTTTGCAACCGCGTTTGGAAAATATGAATGTCAGCGTCATTTTGTAAACGAAGCGTTTTTACTTGTCGCGATTGTGTTTCTGCTGTTGTCTTTTCAATGAGTGTTGTCTCACCTGTTCTCAATCGAATACCCGCAGCCCTTGCAAAAGTGGAGTAGATGCTGTCTTGCGTTTGCAGCCATTTGTTTAAAGTCTTCAGATACGCCAATTGATAGAATGCTGATTTCACCTGGAAGGCTAAATCGTTTTGAGTTGCTGATAATTTTAGTTCGCTTCCTCGCACTTGCGCACTGCCCAAAGCCGCACTTGAAGTGAAGACTGTAGGAAACGGAATTGACTGTGAGATCGCAAGATTATTATCACGCGCATAACTGTTGTATTGGCCGAAGAGACCCATCACCGAGGTTTTACCAATATCGGTTGCAGTCTTTTTAAACTGACGGTTAGCTTCAATTTCATATTGCACCGTCTTAATGCTGGAATTTTTTTTCAGCGCAACATTAACAGCTTCATCCAATGTAACGACCGTTGGCGTTGTAGTTTGCGCCTGGGCGAACGTGCTCGCAGGCAGTATTAAAAGCGCCAATATGAAAATTAACATAGGCTGTGGTTTTATGGAGTGTAGTTGAAATGTTTCAGACAATACGTACAGGCACGGCAATACGATAAGTGTGAGTAGCGTTGAAGTGATCAGTCCGCCAATCACCACGGTGGCGAGCGGTTTTTGAACTTCTGCACCCGCACTCGTAGCCAACGCCATCGGCAAAAAACCAAGTGATGCAACGGTGGCTGTCATCAGCACAGGTCGAAGGCGAATCTCTGTGCCTTTTTTTATGATCGCATTCAGGTCGGTGAGCCCCTCTTTTTTCAAGCTATTGAATTCGGCTATCAGCACGATGCCGTTTAGTACCGCCACGCCAAACAAAGCAATAAAGCCGATGCCTGCCGAAATGCTGAAAGGCATACCGCGCAACAGCAAAGCAAACACGCCACCAATGGATGCCATTGGAATAGCAGTGAAAATCAGAATAGATTGTTTCATCGAGTTGAAGGTTAAGAACAATAATATCAATATGAGCAGAAGAGCAACAGGCACTGCCACAGATAATCTTGCTTGTGCTTCTTTGAGGTTTTCAAACTGGCCTCCATACGTGGGGTAGTAGCCGGGAGGGAAGGTCACCTGTTTTTCTATTTTCTCCTGAAGTTCTTTTACTATCGTTGCCACATCGCGACCCCTCACATTAAAGCCAACGATGATTCTTCGCTTGGCATCTTCACGTTGTATCTGGTTAGGCCCCATTTTAAATTCCACCTCGGCAACTTGCTTTAAAGGAATCTGTTCGCCTTTCGGAGAGGAGATAAAAAGGTTGCGAACGTCTTCAATATCCTGACGGCTTAATGAACTGAGACGAACGGTGAGGTCATATCTTCTCTCGCCCTCGAAGACAAGCCCGGCAGCTTGCCCTGCAAAAGCGGTGTTGACGGCCTGGTTTATGTCGGCAATGTTCAAGCCATACTTGGCTACTTCATCGCGGTCGATGTTGATCACAATTTGTGGAAGGCCTGTAACTTGCTCAACATATAAATCGCGGGCGCCATCGACACTATTAACCACTTTCGCCACCCTCTGCGACAAGTCTGCAAGCACATTTAAATCCTCGCCAAAAATTTTCACGGCCACATCCTGTTTTACTCCGGAGATCAATTCATTAAAGCGCATTTGGATGGGTTGTTGAAAACCAAAGGTTACTCCGGGAATTACCTCCAATGCTTCCCTCATTTTTTCAGCCAACTCTTCCCGGTTGTCTGCTTTTTTCCACTGCTCTTTTGGCTTAAGCAGCACCATCATGTCTATGGCTTCAATGGGCATTGGGTCAGTGGGAATTTCGGAGGAGCCGATTTTTCCAACTACTTCCTTTACTTCATCGGGAAACTGACGTAATAAAATTTCCGCACCCCTTGAAGAAACATCCACAGTGTGCATCAGGCTGCTTCCGGTAAGAACGCGCGTCTCCACGGCAAAATTCCCTTCTTCCAGCGTGGGAAGAAACTCACCTCCCATATTCAAAAAAATAACAAGGCTTGCTATGAATATCGCAACTGCAGAACCAACTACAATACTTTTGCGCTTCAGGGCACCGTTTATAATCGGCTCATAAATCCGGTGAAAGAAGGCCATCATTTTATCTGAGAAATTTTGCTTATGGGTTGGGTTCTTGCTCAGAAAAAGGGCAGACATCATGGGTACATAGGTAAGAGAAAGAAGGAATGCGCCAAGGATGGCAAAGCTGACAGTCTGTGCCATTGGCTTAAACATTTTGCCTTCTACTCCGATCAGCGCCAAAATGGGGATGTAAACGATCAAAATAATGATCTCGCCAAAAGCGGCAGATGACCTGATTTTGGAGGCGGATATATATACCTCCTGATCCATCTCGTCCTGCGATAGCCTGGATACGATTTTCTGTGCGCCAAGATGGTGCAGGGTGGCCTCGACAATTATTACTGCGCCATCGACAATGAGCCCAAAATCAATTGCCCCTAGGCTCATCAGATTTCCCGAAACACCGAAAACGCGCATGAGTGAAATCGCAAACAGCATCGATAAAGGGATCATGGTGGCTACTATTAGCCCGGCCCGGAGATTCCCTAAGAAAAGGACCAATATGAATATCACAATCAGTGCCCCTTCAATTAAGTTTTTCTCTACAGTACCTACAGCCCGGTTTACCAGTTCACTTCGGTCAAGAAAAGGTTCTATCGTCACGCCATGGGGCAACGTCTTTTTTATTTGTTTCATTTTTTCTTTGACGCGGTTTACCACTGCGTTTGAATTCTCTCCTTTCAACATCAATGTGATACCACCCACTACTTCACCTTCCTTGTTGTAGGTCATCGCTCCGTAGCGGTTGGCAAAACCAAAGCGCACATCCGCCACGTTGCGTATGAGAATGGGAATTCCTCCCTCGGTGTTTTTAACCACGATCTTGCCGATGTCATCGATGGTGTTGATCAACCCTTCACTTCTGATAAACCACGCGTTGGGCTTTTTATCAATGTAAGCGCCACCGGTATTCTGGTTATTTTTTTCAAGGGCAACAAAAACATCGGTTATGCCAAGATTATAACTTCGAAGTTTATCGGGATCAAGGGCTATTTCATATTGTTTGAGATAGCCACCGAAGCTGGCGACATCTGCTACACCCGGTGTACCCAGCAACTGCCTGCGTACAATCCAATCCTGGATGCTGCGAAGTTCCATCGCATCATACTTGTCTTCATAACCTTTCTCCGGGCGGATAATGTATTGATATATTTCACCGAGCCCCGTAGAGATTGGAGCCAGTTCAGGTATGCCAACACCCGGTGGAATGCGGCTTGCCGCTACCGTGAGCCTTTCGTTTACTTGCTGACGCGCCCAGTACACATCCACATTGTCGAGAAAAACAATAGTTACAACCGAAAGCCCGAAGCGTGAAAAACTTCTGATTTCTTCGATATCGTGAATGGTTGTCATTGTTTGCTCGACAGGAAATGTAACGAGCCGTTCAATGTCCACTGCAGATTGAGAAGGTGCAACTGTAATAATTTGCACCTGGTTGTTGGTAATATCCGGCACAGCGTCAATAGGAAGTTGAGTCATTGAATAACCTCCCCACGCAATAAGCCCTATCGTGAAAAGTCCGATGATCAGCTTATTGTTTATTGAATAACGAATGATTTTATCTAACATAATTTTCAATGATGATTTAGATTGAGAGACGGCAGAACGCCTTGCAAAATCAAAGAAACAAGAAGCAAGAGGCCGAAGACTGTCCACAATAAATATTGGGCAATCTTCGTAAATACATTTTTCCCATTCTTCGACAGAGTCTTTTTTTGTTTGTGATTTTTCATGTTTAAGCCTGAAAAGAAATTTCGCCAAGGACAAATTATTTGCCTTGGAAAAGATGCGTCATGGAGACGCCTAAAAAAAAATCAGAGCTTAAAGTTTTGGCGGTTGCCAGATAGCTGTCTCACTGCCAGGCGAGAACCTTTCAAAGTAACGAGTGGCCTGCCTGGTATTATGCACCTGCAACGCAAACGAAAATCCTGAAAGGTGATTTAACTGAATGTGCGCTGCACAACAGGAACAGATACAAAAAGGAGTGCAGAAATCTTGCTCTGCATTGGAGTAATTGTGATTACCGTTTTCTGTGAACGCGATACCTGCTCTTTGTTCATCAAGGCAGGTTTCCTTGTCTTTGCACGGATACACCGACAGGAAGAATATATATAACGTAAACAGGAGGCGGATCATCTTCACGGTGCAAAGGTAAACGAAAAAACCATGCAATTGGGTTCGGAAAAAAATTGGTTAACAGTATGCCGACATCTACAGTACCAATCGGCAAACAGAGAGGAGGGAAACCGGTAAAACAGTTCGTGCGGTCTTTTCGTAGCTGATCGACAATTCTGCTCATGTCCCTTCGTTTGAAGTTGTAATCAACGACCGCATACGATACCAGGAATAGATAAAACAAAATCGGGACTACCTATTGTTTCCCAAACCTTCTCGACTGTAAAGTCCATTTTTAAATCCCATCATTTTCCCCTTCCAGCGATAGCGCATTCCGAGTCCGGTTTGGTTTTCCGTTATAAAGTCAAGTTTGAGTTTACTGCCCATCATCTGGACAATTGTGTCCCCTAGAGATGCCCAATTTACCGCTTGCCAGCAAATTGCCTCGTATAACTCTTTTGGGCGCTCATAAAATTAAAGGTATAGCTGAATGTCTTGGCATTCATATCAAAATATCCGTAATGAGGGTCACCCGGCTTGTGTTCCGCACTCATGTGTTGCTGCCATGAGGTTCCATTGCTCATGTTTTCCATCATTTGATTACTGCTTCCCATCATTTGATTATTGGCGGACATATTGTGACCGTATTGATTCTCGAAATCATTACCTGTCAAACATACCCTCATCATATTCCCATCCGGATATAGTCCGAGAGACAATGTGGTATCCAGATCAGCACCGTAACAGTGAACCTGAATGTTGTTATTATTGACCGAGGTGATCTCAGCGATTGCTGCGATAGAGGTCTGGGACAAACTTGAAGTCAGCGCGCCTTTATAAGTACCGGTGATCTGGCTTGACAAGTCGGGACGTACTGATTGATTCATACTACAAGAAGCGATGGCCGATGCCAAAGCTATGCCTAGCACAATTTTTATGGTTTTCATATTACCTTTATTTAACGTTTTAACCACTATTCCCTATTTATGATAGTTGCCGCTAATTGACCTGTGAAGCCGCGACTACGTATGCATAGTTAAATAGATTGCAGGATTAGGTCAGTGACCAATGTCACACAGTGGAATGATCTTCGTCATTTCCCCAGTTACTTGTAATTTTTTTCAAAAATCAGACATTACTTAGCATTACAAATTGCATAGGTCGCAATTTGAGTTTGACGAAATGCCTGCTGCCATCAATGTTTTCAAAAACTCTTACCTCTCCAACATCACCGAATAGAAATTTGTAAAAATGTTTCTTTACAATTGGTTGCTGTTTAACCGTTACATACTCCTCTCTTTCTTCCGTTGGTGAAGAGTTGAAGGCCACTACAATTTCCTGATCAAACAAAACCCTCGAAAACGCAATCAGGCATTTTTCACATTCGGGTAAATGAAAGTATTTTCCATCGGTCGAAATCTTCCTCATGTGCATGTGACCAAATTTCAATATTGAGCTATGTTTTCTTATTTCTGCGATTTCTGAGATGCACTTATAAATTTTGGATGATGTGTTTAGAGAATTGGTGACTTTATCTTGCAAGCAAAACATTGCTTCGCGGATACATGAGTCATTTTCGCCCGAGCCGGCAAAACCTTGCTCCGTGCCGTAGTAAATGCATGGTGTGCCAAGGGCACAAAGTAAAAATCCGACACCCGCTATAACCTGTTCTTCAGTGGCATCCTTACCGAACCGATGTTTGAACGACTGACCTACCTGATCATGATTATCTATAAACGTGACCAGAAATTCTCCAAACTCACCTCGTCCTAAAGCATTGTCATGCAACGACTGGTATCGTTCAATTAATCTTTCTGGTGATGCCTTGCCTTTAATTACATCAGCAAGGACATGGTAAAGAGGAAAGTCCAAAACAGAATTGAGACCATAGTAAATATTTTGGTCATCAACGGATACTGTAGTCTTCGGGCCAATGTACCTGTTGTAAATTTCTTCCGACCCTACCAATTCTCCGAAAAGAAAAAAGTTCTTCTTGCCAAGAGAGTAAGAGTATTCGCGGATATGGGAACAAAACCTGCTGATTGCTTCTTCACCCATGTGTTTCACGGCATCCAGGCGAAAGCCATCGATGTCGACTTCCTTTATCCAGTAGCAATGAGATCCGATCAATAAATCTTGAACATACCGAGCTTCCCTGGAATTATCCATTCGAAAAGCTTTGAGCGTCTGAAAATCACCTTCGCGTGTTTCTGGATATGCGTCATAATTTCTAATCTGACCTTTTCGTCCATACAATTCAGGATCGCGAAGTTCGATGGGAATGGGATGATCCTCAGAGCGCCATCCTGCAAGCGGAAATGTTGCACCATTGTAATAATAGTAGGGGTCATCATTAGGATAATACCAGTTATCACCGGAATGATGGAGGACTACATCCAGAAATACACGCATGTCACGTTTGTGAGCAGCCTCAACGAGTTCTTCTAAGTCTTCCTTCGTGCCAAACCTTTTATCAATTTGAAGGTAATTCTGAATAGCATAGCCATGATAGGACTCAGGATTATTTTCAAACAATGGACTCAGCCATAATGCAGTACAGCCAAGGCTTGAGATATATTCAAGATTATTGGTAATTCCCTTGATACTGCCTCCGCAGAATTGTTTTAGCTGTTCACCTTCCCCAAAACCTATTCGGTTATTTGTGCTTTCAGGCTTTCGCGTTAAACTATCGTGAAATCGATCAATCAGTAAGAAGTAAATAAATTCTTCTCTCCATTCACGATGACAATTTTTCCAATATTTTTTGCCTGGTTTCGGAGCCAGGTCAATATCTTCAATAGACCATATCGGTTTCATAACACTAATTAATTAGGACATGCTTCTCAACTTTCTTCATGAGTAATCCTTTAGCATCTTCAAGCATGTGTTTCAAACACCACCTGCAATACCAATCTGCAAATAATAATGAAAGCAACCGGTAAAATAATCCATTCGGTTTCTCGTAACTGATGGAAAGTTCGGCAGATGTTCCAGTCGGAAATTTGGTGAGTTTCAAATGCATCCGGTACCATGAATAAATGATTAGCTCGGGATTGTCAACAGTCTCCCATACCTTTTCTTCTCCGGGTATCCATTTAGTCACTTCAACTGTGAAGTCCATTTTCAATCCCATCATCCTTCCTGTCCATCTGTATTTAGTTCCGAGGCCTGTATGGTTTTCAGTAAGGAACTTCAAGTCAAGTTTACTTCCCATCATCATCATGGAAGATTGTGTCATGTGCATTCCGGCAACTCCTAAGTTATCTAAACATTGAAAAACAAGGTCAGGTGGAAATGGGTATGTAGTGGTTCTTATAAGGGTTTTCATTGGGTTATGATTTTAAATGCTTTTGAAATCTGAATGAGTAGGAGGGAAACGAAACTCATACCAATTGAAATCAACCAATCTTCATAAGACATTGGGAATATGTCAAGTGCCTTTCGTACGATCACTACCTTGTAGGATAAGAACAATAGGGCAAATGATGCAACGGTAGCATACCACACATACTTATTGGTAAATACCTCATTTTTGAAAAAATTGCCACTGTCTGTCGAGTTCATGTTGAACACATGGAGCAGTTGAGAGATGATCAATGTGAAGAATAAAATATTGTTGCATAGTTCGGGATTCCATGTTTCGGTTTTATGCACGGTGTGATGGCTGATAAAGACCGCACCTAGAGTAGTAATCGTGATGACCACTGAATAATAAATCATAGCTATCCATCTTTTCTTGTCGATGATTGGCTCCTCGGTATTGCGTGGTGGTTGTTTCATAATAGATGCGCTCCCAGCCGTTACCCCGAGAGCAAGCGCAGGCAGTACATCTGTGATAATGTTGATATATAATATTTGTAGGGCAAAGAGCTGAAAATGAAGATTTAGCACGGAAGCCACCGCAATGACAAACAATTCGCTCATGTTACAGGAAAGAAGAAAAATGACAAATTTTCTGATGTTGTCGAAGATGATTCGGCCTTGACGGATTGCCAACACGATAGAGGAGAACGAATCATCTTTTAAAACCATGTCAGCCACTTCCTGAGCTACCTGCGTACCGCGTAAACCCATTGCGATTCCTATGTCCGATTTTTTCAAAGCCGGTGCATCGTTCACACCATCACCAGTCATGCCCACAATATGTTTGCCTTCTTGTAAAACACTAACCAGATCAAGTTTTTGTTTTGGGCTTACGCGTGCGAAGACCGATGTATTTATCCATCGATCCTTCTCTTCACTTGAGAGTTGAGGATAGTCTGTCATTTCTTGGCCAATCATTACGCTCTGCTTCTCATTGTCAATAATGCCAAGTTGACAAGCGATGTTTCGGGCGGTAGAGGGGTGATCACCCGTTATCATGATCACTTTTATACCTGCAGATTTACATTCCCGAACCGCGTCAGCTACTTCTTCCCGAGGCGGGTCGATCATGCCAGTGAGTCCTGTGAAAGTTAACCTCGCTGAAAGTACATTATCTTCTGTATCACTGTTTTTGTAAGCCACCGCTATCACACGCAGGCCAGAAGCTGAAAGGCGCTCCGCTTCCGTAAGCCAATTCGTTTTTAGTACGGACGTAAACTCATCACTCTCTGTTCCATTGATGATGTCGGTGCACCGGCTGATAAGTTCCTCTGCAGCACCTTTAGAGTAAATTATTTTTCTTCCATCCACCCCTGAGTGAAGAGTCGCCATTATTTTAGTTTCGGACGAAAAGGGTTCTTCTTTAATGACCGGTTTCTCTTTCCTTAGTAAGTCAATTGATATTCCTTGTGCTAATGCAAATTTCAGAAGACCAACCTCTAAAGGATCACCGGTTTCTTTTCCATCGTTTCCCAGGGAAGCCGTGTTGCATAAGACAGCGCCTTGAAGAATTTGTTGGAATGAGGGGTCACTTGTATTTGCCTTTTGTGAGTTGCCCACATTGTATTTTCCTGCAGGAGTTACGATCAGACTGACTTCAATTTTATTTTGTGTCAGGGTTCCGGTCTTATCCGTGCAGATCACAGTGGTGCCACCGAGTGTCTCTACTGCAGAAAGTTTTTTCACAATTACATTATGCTTTGCCATTTTCAACATCCCTTGAGCAAGGGCAAGAGTTGCTACAATGGGCAGGCCTTCGGGCACTGCGGCTACTGCCAAGGCAATAGACGTTTCCAACATCTCAAGAAAGTTTTGCCCATTTAAAAGGCCAGCAAAAAATATGATCACTACAAGTGCTACTGTTATTTTGATAAGCTTTTTACTAAACTGTTCTAGTTTCTTTTCGAGAGGCGTTGCAGCTTGTTCAGCTGATTGCACAAGATTGGCAATCCTGCCAAGTTCGGTTTGCATGCCTGTGCCCGTTACAATGCATCGTGTATTTCCTTTTGTTATGAAAGTGCCCTTGTAAAGCATGTTGGTGCGTTCGGCAAGGGTAGTGCCTTCATCGATTTGCGTATCTCTTTTTTCGACTGGAATGGATTCTCCCGTTAGTGCGGCTTCATCAACCTGTAGTTGAGAGGAATTGGAAATCCTGCCGTCTGCCGGAACCATGTCACCGGCTTCAAGAAATACCAAGTCACCCGGAACCAATTCTTCGGCATTGATCTCTGCGGTCACCCCGTTGCGAATAACTTTAGCTGGAAGTATTGATAATTTTTTCAATGCTTCCATTGAGCGCTCGGCCTGGTATTCCATATAGAACCCAATAATGGCATTGATCAAAATCACGATAAGTATGGCAAAGCCATCGAGCCACTCCTTAAAGAAGAAGGACAAACCTGCAGCGACAATCAACAGGTACACCAGCGCATTATTGAATTGACTGAGAAAAACCAGCCACAAGCTTTCCTTATCTTCATGAGTAATTGAATTCGCTCCAAATTCTTTCAGTCGTTTTGCTGCCTCCTCCTGACTAAGACCTTTTACTTCATCTGTTTCATATAGACGCAAGACTTCCGTCAAAGAAGCGCTGTGAATAATTTTTTTGAAAATATCAGTGCTGATCATGGCTAATAAGTTTATGGCAGAGTTGATTTCCTTCTTCTAAAATGTTTTTAATGCGATTGACTGGAATGTTCAGTTCACGGAGATATTGTGGATGATGACATATCTCTTTGCATAACACTACATTTCTTTCGAGTAGCGATTTCTTTTCCTGTTGTGTAAGCGTGGTAAGGCATGTTATTGGATAAAGCCCGGTCTCTTCAATCATCTCGCGCAAGCTCCCCACATTGGGGTAATCAAGACTGACTAATTTTAGCCCTGCACATGACCCATAGGAGATTGCATCAGTAGTGAACCGTGTATTCGTTACTACCCAACCCTGGTGAAATTTTGATCCGTGACCCTGCATCATTTTCCACTGCGCTTCAACATCTATAAAGCGGGCTTGGATATAAAGTGGTATTTTAACATCACATGCTATTCCCGGACTGTTGTGATACTTGCACTCAATCATAAAGTGCTGATCTGCTTTTTCGGCAATCACGTCTATTTCATGCCTGACACATTTTCCATCCAAAATGTTTCCAACCTGAACTGCATAGCCTTGATGCGCAAGAATTTCAGATAAATATTTTTCGAATGGAAACCCGGACGGGCCAAGTTCCATAATGCCGTTCTTCAGATGATACCTGCCAGCAACGGGCAGCGCTGCTTTGCTTAAAAGCCTATATGCTTTCTTATAGATAAGTTTTGTTGTCATTCCTTCTATCAGATTGGCTTCAATCTCTTGCACTATCTGATCAGCAAGAATTGTTGTTGCCCCGGCATGCTCCAGTGATGCGCGGAGTTTTTTATTTTCAAATCGTTCTTTCTTACCAGAGGCTTTGGTTATGATCACATCTGAGGCCATGACATTCAGAATTTTTAGTTAAACAAATAGTCAACTTGCTGGAGAAATGCAGCGATTGAACCCTTATTTTCCTAGGAATGATTTTCAATTAAGTCATCGATGTTTGCCTCGAGCATTCTTGCATATTCCAGGCTGTACCAATTAAGCGCATCGCTTTTAACTTTCTTTAGGTCTTTCGACTTAGAGGATGCCTCAAATGCGTTATATCTTGAGGCAGCGAACATGATTGCTGCGCTCACTCGTTCTTTCGATTCCGTTTTAGAAAACTCATTTGCCAATTCGATGAACTTATCGGCCATCTCAGCGCGAGAAATTTCTATCCCTTCGTTCATATTGGGTTCTTTTTATTGCTTCAGAGCTCTTATATAATTTATAATTAACCAGCGATCTTCAGCATCAGGTATTTTTTTATCAAAAGCCGGCATGTCATCCCTTCCGGTGGTCACCTTATAAAACAACGCGCCATCCGTTTGGCTCTGAAACTCGGAGCTTGAAAAATCTCCGACTTTTCCTTTGAGTTCCTTTGCTTTAGGCCCATCTCCATATCCTTCCTTGCCATGACAGGATTGGCAATATTTTGAGTAAAGACTCTTTCCTGTGGCCATGTCTTCCTTATTAGTTTTATCCGTTGGGTTCTTCGCCTTTTTTGCTGACTCGGGCACGACCCATTCCTTTGACTGCAAAAGAGTGAAAGAAGAAAGCCCAACAGTAAAGAATGCGAGCAGCATGATCATTGACTTTTTCATAGTTGATTGATTTAAATGATTAATTTATTTTGATTTAGAAATTCGGTAAAGATTGAACATCAGCATTAGGATCGGCCCCCAAACAAAGAGTATAATGAGGCCTGGAAACACAAGCAGATAAAGAGGCGTTTTGGTAGGGGGCGACCATAGGGTTCGCTGATCAAACGAGGATTGGTCATGGATTGGAGTGCCGATGGCAGAGTTCACTATTGCTCTTACTGTGCCGTACGCTTCGCTTTCGTTTAAGGCAACTTCAAAAATCAGTTCTCCACTGATACCTGGCATTGCATCTTTCAACGGAACTATGACTGAACCATTCTCATCTGTAGTATAACTTTCTTCGCCTATTGGGAGAAGACCAAATAGCCTTTTGAGTCCTACTTTAATTGCTTGACCAGGAATGGGATTTCCAACAGCATCCGTTAGCACTACCATGATTTGATTTACGCTGTCCACACTCTGGACTTCAGCCTTTAAAATTGCATTTGAAAAGCTGACTGTTGTTTCGCTGTCTTCAAACTTGTTGCTGTTCTCAATTTTGGCAACGTAAGTAAAAACTGTAGAAGGCTCTTTAACATTTAAGTCATCTGCGTTCAGGATAAACCGAGCCTTACCGCCCATGTCGGTTTTTGTTTTCCCGATGTAGGCTAGGGAATCATCTGATACTTTTCGATAAATACTGAACTCCAGGTCTGCAACTGGTTCAAATCCGTTGTCACTTTTATACTTGGCGGAAACACCAATGAATGACTCTTGGCTCATGACCTTTGTGTACTGAGCGGATACCCGCGCTTTTATTTTTTTATTCTGGGCAAAGTCAGCGCTTGCAACAAATAAAGCCAGTATTATGAAACCTGTTCTCATAACGAATTCGTTAAGGGTGACTCAACTATATTTCTCTCTTCGGCAGTCTCATGGATTGGTATGATGGGCAGAAACCTCACGAGCAAAGTGATGATGAGTAGCGCACTCGCCAGTGTGGCAAATGTTATTGACCACTCCATCCAAGTTGGTGAATAATGCCTCCATGATTCGGGCACACCTTGAATAGGAAGGAACGGGTGGCTAAGCGTGGGGATGACAATAATATAGCGCTTCCACCAGGCACCCAGCACTACGGCCAATGACACAATAAAAAGCGGCACAGGTTTACGTCCTTGTGGAAACACCAAAACAATTACCGGCACTACTAATCCACCAATGATAGCTGTCCAAAACAATCGCGCGTACTGTCCTGTAAATAAACTTCGAAGGTGCACAGCCTCTTCCTCAGTAGATTTATATGTTGGCATCATGTACTCATTCAAATTGAAATACAGGTACACAAGGCACAGTAATACCAGTATTTTTCCCATCATATCACAATGTTCGTCTGTGATATATTTTTCCAAACTGTACACTCTGCAAAGCACAAACATGACTATTATAACCGCGCTGGTACCGGCCACAAAAGCGCCCGCAATGAAGTAAGGCCCGAAGTTGGTGCTGTCCCAACCCGGACGATAAGTAGTTTCAAAAAGCCATGCAGTAACAGTATGTATCGCAAAGGCAACAGGGATAATCAAGATTGAAAGTGCTTGAATGGAGCTGGAATAAATTCTGCGCTGCTTGTCGGTGCCTGTCCAGTTTAAGGATAGCCGTCCATACCACTTACTTAACCTGGTATTTTTCTGAAAATAGTTACTGAGTATGCTAAAGTCGGGCAGCAAAGGATAATATAACAACATCAGGCTTATCACCAGATAGGTGCTGATCACAATCACATCCCAAATGATGGGAGACTGAAGTCTTCCGTGGGCAAATAAATTCAGCATTCGGTCTGGCCTTCCCATATCGATGATGATAGTCAAACCAGCCATGATAATAGCGGCAACGGCTACGATTTCAGCAATCCGTGTCAGAGGTGTATTCCAGTGAACATTTGACAATCTTAGAATGGCGGTTATTAAGGATCCAACCAAACTTACCGCAACGAAGAAAACGAAGTTGGAAATGTATATTCCCCAAAGCGCATAATCTCTCATACCAGTTACAGAAAGGCCTTGCCGCAACTGTTGTATGTAAGAATACACTCCGGCAATTATGATGACCATCAGGAATATCATCCAGGCATTTCCTCTCCAACCAAATTTTTTTGGGGCGAGGTCGTTCACGAGTTGATCATAAGCTGTATTCATATTCCTTCAGGTTTATCAACTGATTTGAACTCAGTGTAATTCTTTAACCCCTCTTCAAAGTCAACTACCCGATCTGCCGGAGGAAGGTAATACACACTTGGTTGCGTGCCCAAATTTTCCATTAGCCGATAACCTGCCCTGTCTTTCAACAACTTGCTCAACTTAAAAGACTGGCCACTTCCGTTGGTTACTGTGTCTTCATACAAGTCGCCAAAACTGAATACATCGTTGGGACAAGCACTTACGCAATGAGGCAATTCTCCTTTGTCAATCATGTGGGGACAGAAATCGCATTTGTCCACAGTTCCCTTTTGACTTGGCACCCCTGCATAGTCTGGAGTGTAATCGGTTTGCTCAGCCTTATCACCCTGCCAGGGATCAGACCAGTTAAATACTCTTACCGAATAAGGACAAGCAGCCATGCAAAATCTACAGCCAATGCACCGGTTATTGTCTATCAGAACAATTCCATCTCTTCTTTTAAATGTTGCGTCAACAGGACAAACTTTGACACAAGCGGGTTCATCACAATGCTGACATAAAGTGGGTTGCCAATAGGGCGCGGATTTCTCTGTGTCTTGCATTTTGTAAATCTTGATCCAGGCATTCTCGCCTGTGATATAATGGTTCTTGTTGCAAGAACTTTGACACTTCCTGGCATTTCTGCATTTGGCCAGATCAACAACCATCACAAACTTTCGATTAGGAAAACCTTCGCGCGGATTGTAATTGGATTTTGTCTCATGCGAGTGTTCTATTGCAGATGCTGGCACTTTCATAAGAGAACCATCCATAGACATCAGTTCAATTGTTTCCTCCTGTTTCGGGTTTTCGGGTTTGCCAAAAACTTTAGCCAGCAGAGCTCCACCAGCAGCCATAAGCAACCCTGTCTTTAGGCCTTGTCCTACAAAACTGCGCCTTGATTTTTGCTCGCGGTCTTTTTCTTTTTCCATGTTTTCTTATTTTAAAAATCCCTTAGGTCTCAACCAGTTAAGCAGCGACTGGTTAGACATTTTCTCTTCGATCACCCTTGCATCCTTCAGCGCGTTTTTCTTCACCTTCACTGCTTTGCCGTCTGCGGTTAGCATGGTAGTAAATTCATCGTCCTCCTTTTCTTTCTTAATAAAGGTCTCAGCTAGCGATGGGCTTGCCATGCTTAAAAAGGGGAGCGTCAGACCAGTGCCTAAAAATGTTCTTCTGGAGAGTGATTTGTTTTTGTTTTCAGGTTTCATTGTTAAATGAGTTAAAAATTCCAAAGCCGATTAATGTTGAACCCAATGAGAAACTGCTTATCTGATAATTTATTTTCGTTAAGGAAGTAATTCGCCTGCGGCAAAATGCGGTTGTAGTTGCCAATGAAAATCTGAAACGCGTGCGAACCCGTTGACATTTCTATGCCAAGTGACAGACCCGGATTGTTGGAATATTGACCGAACGGTTGATTGTAATCAATCAGTATGGCAGTCTTGTCGCTTATGTTTGCTTTACCGCCCACAGCAATTGCAAATAGGTTGTTTGACTGTAATGGATCAACCAAATTGTAATGAGAAAAACTTGGTGCAACCTGAAGGGATATGGATTGATTGAATCTTCGCATAACAAGCAACTGACCGAAATAGGAAAAACGATCGGAAGTCTTGGAGAAGAAGCTTGATTCTCTTGCATCGATTGCAGTATTACCGTAAAATGTTAAACTCACTGGTATTTTCCCAGATCGAGTTTGACGAATCAGCCCCACTTTAATATTAAAATCCTGTAAACGATAATCCTTCGTAGTACCAAAACCCAGGGTAATTCTATCAGATATAGAATAAGTAAGTGCCAACCGAATGTTGGATGGACCCCAAAAACCAGCCAAGTCATTGTTACCGCTATTGATCAACCCAAAGCGATGTTGAATATCAAATTGCAATGTCTTCCTGGGGTTCAATACTCCGGTAACATTGTCAATTAGCCACGCACTTTGAAATGCAGCGCGTTGAGGTTTGTCTTTTTTTTCGGCAAGGGAATCTGCCTCCTGTGCGAAAAGATTTGTGCTTACCAATACAAGAATCTGTGCAGCGAATGTGTTGTAGTATTTCATAAAGATTTTTTTTTAATGGGTTAATTGTTTTTGGCTCCTTCATCTATCCATTTACGGATCAAGGCAAGTTTGAATGGTGACAATGGTTCTGAGGGCGGCATCGCTTTGCCATCTTCGCTCACACGCTCCAGCATTTGCACAAGTTCACTGTCTTCCGAATTACCCGGAACAATGCTTTCTTCATCTTCTGTCAAGGAAGCGTATGCAAAATCCTTTCTCAAATCAGGATTCACATTTGCTGGATTGTGGCACCCTGCACAGTGCGCACTTATAATTGGTTGTATATCCAGTGCGAACGAGACATCGTCTTTAACCACTGGAAGATCTTCCAGGGATTTGTCATTTTCACAAGCGGTTAGGAAGGCTGCAAAGCCTACAACTGCCAGCAGATTTTTCAACGTTTTCATAATTCTTATTTAATTTTAATTGAACATAAATTGATTATAATTTGCTCCCCATTACATTTTCATCCCTTCCATCGCACCGCCACCTTGTTTTACTTTCCAGGCGCTGTTCAACAGAAACCCACCACGGGTTACCACCTTATCGCCAATTGATAATCCGCTCAGTATTTCTACTTCGCGTTTGTTCTGGATGCCGATGTCCACCATGCGCTGTTCGAACATGCCGTCAGGTGTTTCCACCCAAACGATTACATTGTTTTCCAAAAGCAAGGCAGATTTGGGAATGACCAGAGTCTCTTTTCTGTTGCGTTTTAGATAGACATACGCCATCATGCCCGGCTTATAATTGCCTTTTTGATTGTTTACTTTGATGCGCACCAGATTAATCTTCGTATTATCTTCTAACCTTGGATTGTCATACACAATCTCACCTTGGATGCGCTCATTCGGAAAAGCTTCAAACTCTATTTCGAGCGTAGGAGACTGTTTCAGAAAATTGACCTCGTTGCTGTACAATTGTGATTCGATCCACAAGCTGTTTAAGTCTGCCAGTCGAAACAAAGGACTACCGATCTCTACATATTCTCCTTCTCGCACGAGCAGTTCTGATAAGTACCCGTTCCTGTTGCTGTAAAAGATGATCAGAGGGGAAATATTTTTTGTTTTTTCAAGCTCGTTGATTTGTTTTTCCGTCAATGTCCAAAGCTCAAGGCGTCTCCGCGCTGCTTCGACCATCCGTTGGGTGATCGCTTTTTGAGTTGTTGCTGTCCTATTTTCATCGATCGCCAGCAGGTATTCATTTTCGTATGACAAAAGTTCTTCACTATAGATACTGTATAAAGGATCGCCATTTTTTACATACGTGCCGGGATTGCGTGCAAACAATTTGTCAACCCTGCCTTTTACCCTCGCACTGATCACATTGATAGCTCGTTCATCTATGGCTGCGGTGCCTATCAATGTAGTTTCTTCATACATGGTTTTGGTCGCAGCCGTATCTATTAGCAATTTGATCACCACTCGATCCTGGTCGCTCAGTGTAAGCATGGCATCATTTCCTCCATCATGGCCCTGATGTAACTGCTCTGATTTTTTGTCACACGAAACAACAAGAATGAGTAACAACAGATATATGCAAATTTTATTCATGTGTTATTCCGGTTTAACTAAGCTTTCGCGATCCATTAAGTACCCGGCATCTAATGCCACTTCATCATCCGCTTGCAATCCACCTAGTACAACCACGCGCCCTTGTGAAACAGGGCCGAGTTTTACAAACATGATTTCAAGGACATGAGCGCCATCGCTCGTTTGGTTTATCTTTTTCCATACTGCCTGCCTTCCTCCTAAGTACAGAATGCTTGACGCAGGCAACGTCAATGATTCTTTTGTTTTGGGAGAGATGGTTGCTTCAAGAAGTGAGTTGATGCGCAAACTCTTGCCTGGGTTTGGCAGATATACTCTTACCTGAACAAACTTCTGGTTGCTAGTGTATTGAGGTTCGATAAATCGAATGACTGTGTTGAACGGATTCTCACGAATTAATTCGCTAGCCACGGTTACACTGTCGTTCAGTGCTATCTCATCCTGATGAAGATTGTCCACCGACAGAATGCCCCACACCTCACGCAAATCATTGATCCAAAAGAGTGTTTGCCCGGCTGAAACGTATGCACCTTTGCGGATCGGGTCTGATGATGAAGACATAGGATTTGAAGCGGTCTTTTCCTGGGAACCCGAGCCCATACCACCACCCATTTTACTGCCTGCAGATGAAGAGACCATAGAATTTTTTGAGGTCGATATTTGACTGGATGGATTGTAAAAGATATATCCGTCATAAGCACTGTAGATGGAAAGTGTAAAGAGCGCTTCGCCAGATTCGATGATATGCTTTATCTGTGCATCGGTTATTCCCAGAAGTTTAAGTTTGTGGGTGGCATGTTTTGTGATTTCACCCTCAGGCTCAACTTTATGTGCATACAAGAGTTCTTCCTGATTGGTGTTAAGGTCTGGACTGTACAGTTCCAGTATCTTCTCGCCTTTGTGCACAAATTGATTTTCATATTTTACATAAAGCTTTTCAATGCGGCCACTTACTCGTGCAGCTACCTGGTTGCTCCTACGTTCGTCAAGGGAAATAAATCCATAGGCGTTGACCGGACTCGATTGAAGTTGCTTTATAGGCTTTACAATTTTCTGACTTGAAATAACTTTCCGGTTAGTCGGCTCTGCGGAAATGGAAAGGGCTTTCATGTTTGCTTCTCCTTCCGGGTGAGATCCATGCTTGTTGTGCTCATCATGCGACTGTTTTTGACAGCTGTAAAAGAACATTGATAAGCCAAGGGTGAGATATAAAATAGTTTTTCTCATGATGTTATTCTTCAATGTCTAATATTTTGAGCTTTCCGGTTTTCTTTAATTCATACTCCCTAACCACCTGATAGAACACTGGCAATACCACCAAAACGAAAAGTGTAGAAGTCACGAGTCCAAAAACAAAAGGGATGGCAATGGGCTTCATCACATCACTGCCTGTGCCCGTGGAAATCAATACCGGAATTAATCCCAGAATGTTAGCCAGAACTGTCATCAGCAACGGGCGTACACGCGGTACTGCGCCATCGAAAATGGAATCTTGCAAGTCTTGCTTGTCAATGGACTTGTTGGCAGCACTCTTTCTCTCCACCAACTGTTTGATGGAGCCGTTCATGTAGGCGATCATTAGCACACCTGTTTCCACTGCCACGCCAAACAAGGCAGTGAACCCTACCGCTACAGCCACCGAAAAGTTTATGTTGTAGAAGTATAACGAATAAACACCGCCCACTAAAGCCACCGGAATGCTGGTGAAAACAATAATCACTTCACGGAATGTGTGGAACGTGATATAGAGAATGATACCGATAACAAGGAGTGTAATCGGGATAATAATCATAAGACGCTTCTGTGCACGTACTTGGTTTTCATATTGACCACTCCATTGAATAAAATATCCTTTGGGGAGTTTTTTGAACTCTCTTTCAATTTTTGCCTTGGCTTCATTCACTACGCTACCCATATCACGACCCCGTACATTGAATAACACGGTACCTCTTAACCGGGTATTTTCAGAGTTGATCATTGGAGGGCCTTCATTGACAAAAATCTCAGCCACTGATGAAAGTGGCACTACTCCATAAGAAGCTGTTTGCACAGGTACGCGTTTAATTTCATCCAGATCATTTCGGTAGTCTTGTGCCAGGCGCACAGTCACGGTAAATCGTTCCCTGCCTTCAACTGTGTTCGTTAGGATCATTCCGCCCAAGGCGGTCTCAATCACCATGTTCACATCTTCCACGCTGAGCGCATATCGCGCGATTGCCTCGCGGTTGATTTTAATATTGAGGTATTTTCCTCCGGTGAGTTGCTCCAGATAAAGATCGGTCAGTCCATCAATGCCTCTTAAGGCCTTTTCAATTTGTGCCGTGAGGGTGAAAACTGAATCGAGGTTGGAGCCGAAGACTTTGACGCCAACATCCGTACGGATGCCAGTGGAAAGCATATTGATCCGGTTAATGATGGGCTGTGTCCATCCAACAACCACTCCTGGAATCCGGACACGTTCGTTCATCTCGGCAATGAGTTTTTCTTTTGTCATTCCTTCTCTCCATTTCGATTTCGGCTTGAGTACCACGATGGTTTCAATCATAGACATGGGAGAGTTGTCAGTAGCTGTATAGGCTCGGCCTGCCTTGCCAAGCACATTTTCCACTTCAGGTATGCTTTTCAAAATCCTGTCCTGAATTTGAATGATGCGCTTGGCTTCTGCATTGGAAACATCCGGCAAGGTTACCGGCATCATCAGGAGTGAACCTTCATCCAACGGAGGCATAAACTCTGTACCGAGATTTAGTACAAATGGCGTGCTGGCGGCAACCAATACAACACAAAGGGCAAGAGTCATATATTTAAATCGCTGACAAAGCCGGATAACGGGTGTATAGATTCTCACAAAAAAATTGGAGACAGGATTACGGCTTTCGGGGGTCAATCTTCCTTTTACAAATACCCGGGCCAGCATGGGGGAAACAGTGATCGCCAGTAAAGCAGCTCCGATAAGTGAAAATGTCTTTGTGAGAACCAGCGGAGTAAATAGTTTTTTCTCCTGGCCGGTAAGAAATAGAATAGGCGCGAAGGAGATGATCATGATGATAACAGAGAAGAACACCGAGCGCCCAACAGCCTTGGTGGATTCTTCAATAATCTTCACGCGTTCCTCTTCCGAAATCTCACGCGTGTTACCGATCCGTTCTTTTTCTATTTTACTCATGGTCTTTATTTTTTTGAAGCACCCTGTTGGTTAATGAGCGATACGCATTTTCGGCAATAACAATCCCCGGATCCACTACATCTCCAACCGCTAATGCGATGCCACCTAAAGACATAATGTTGGAAGTGACACCGAACAATCGCATTAAAATGAAACCTATTAACACTGAGAGCAGGATGGCAGCAATGGCCACCAGTCCGCTTCTGAAATGAAATAGGAACAGTATTACAGTCACCGAGACGATGAGGATTTCCTGCCAAAGGGCGTCCGTTAACGTAGCAATGGAATCATTGATAAGACCGCTGCGGTCATAGGCTATATGAAATGTAACGCCCTGCGGCAGTCCCTTTTCAAACTCCTTAATGCGCGTCTTTACGTTTTCGATTACATCCTTCGCGTTTTGCCCGTAGCGCATTACCACAATGCCGCCCACCGCCTCACCCTCGCCATTCTCTTCGATGATGCCCAGACGCAGCTCTCCACCCATTTGTACATGCGCTACATCTTTCAGGCGAATGGGAATAGAACGGTACGTCCCAACCGAAATATTCTCTATATCTTCTACCGTTTTAATGTAGCCCAGCCCTCGGATCATGTAGCCCATGTCGTTCATTTCAAAGAGACTACCGCCTACATCCCTGTTGTTATTGGTAACAGCTTTCGCTACGTCCATCAGTGGCACCCCAAAGTAGATAAGCTTATGGGGGTCAATGGCCACCTGGTATTGCTTCTGAAGCCCTCCATACGAAGCCACTTCGCTCACACCTGGAACATTTTGCAAAGCAAACTTCACATACCAGTCTTGCAGCGCTCGCAATTCACCCAAGTTGTAACCTTCGCCTTTCAGAGTGTACCAAAAGATGTGACCAATACCGGTGCCATCTGGGCCAAGGGTCGGGGTGATTCCAGGGGGAAGAAATTTTTGAGCGTAATTTAACCGCTCTAATACGCGGGTGCGCGACCAATAGATTTCTGCATCATCTTCGAAAATCACGAAGATGAAACTCATGCCAAACATGGAGGCTGCGCGGATGGTTTTGATTTTAGGAATCCCCTGAAGATTAGTGACCAGAGGATAGGTGATTTGATCTTCCATGATCTGGGGATTGCGTCCCATCCACTCGGTGAATACAATTACCTGATTTTCGGAAAGGTCAGGCAATGCATCTACGGGAGTCTCTTTAATAGAGTAGACTCCGCCAATGGTTATCATCACGATGCCTATAAGAACCATGAACCTGTTATGGATTGCCCACGAAATAATTTTCTCAATCATTTTTTAATCTTTTAAAAGTGTCTTGATGCATTGGGCTGCAAGGTTTTCCTTATTAAAGTGATAGAGCGTCTTACCTTTCTTTACTTCTCTTTGTAGAAGTTTACTCTTCCTCATTATGCCCAGATGACGTGACGTTATTGATTGCTCCAAATGAAGGGCTCCATAGATGGCCTTAACCATCATCTGATCATAGCCACAATTGCACATCAAATGAAGTATTGCAAGTCTTTCCGGATGGGCCGCTGACTTCATCGCCTCAGCGAGATCGTTCCAATCAAAATTCGATTTCGTAATCATGCTTTGTTTCATTCCTTTATTATTTGGTATACCAAATTGCGTATAGTTGCAATCGTGCATAATGATCATGGTCAAATAGGAAAATGATTCTTATCAAGAATGAGGAATGCCATTAATTGACTTGAGAATTCAGGCAATGACATAGCACATGGAGTCGAACCTTAAAAGGTGCAACCTGTGCAGGCGAGTAGTCGGCTAAATAAGAAAGGAGCAGAAGAGAACACGTATTCGATGGCCCGCATATCCAGGTGGACCATTAGGCATATGCTCAAACCTAGAAGAGACCAATAAATACGCTTTTAGATTGATTTCTGTTAAGTCAACAAACGTGAGCGTACTGATTAATTTATATAATTCGGCATGAATTATACTTAATTGAACGCCTGTCGTGCTGACCAATGAAGAATAAAACTGTTGAGTCAGATCATTGCAACAACCTTCTTCCTTTTGAGAATTATGGTGATGATGATTAGATTTATGGCTATGTGAATGTCCTTTTTCCTGATGTCCTAAAGGTTGATGTTTGCCTTTGTGCTCATGACTGTGGCTGGTGGAAATCGAAATTGAAGGTTGCTCCTCGTGTGAGAATGAAATTAATCCCAGGTTACATAGGAAACTGCAACTAAATACAGATGCAATGGATAGAATAATACAAACCACAATTGGGCATTTGCATTTCCGTATGGTTTTGAGATTTACCATTGTTGTTACCGAACAAAGGTAAATAAATCAATGCAGGATTCTATGATAGAAGTCGGGGCAAAACATGATTAAAATCAACAAGTAGATAAGAGACCATGAAATTGTCAAAACAAAAGAGCCCGCGTCGCGGGCTCTTAAATTTATCGGATATCAACTATCAACTATCAATGAGCAGGCATTTTTTTGTAAAGGCAATGAATTGCGCATGCCTGATTTTTATAGCTTTCATGAACGGTGGCAATTACTTTTCCTTGCGGATCAAATATTTTGCATTTTTCACCTTTGCTGCCAGGTTCAATGGTAAACACAATTGCTCCTTTGGGGTCATAAAATGTTCCGTCTTTACCAATCTTGCCTAGTTTGTGACCTTTGTAATCAAGGAGTTCCTCCTTTTCTATCTTGCCTACTTTTTCTCCATTAGCGCTATAGATAACACCTTCCTTTATCCATCCTAATTTCGTTCCTGTTGAGTCAAGTACTTGACCAGATGAATTGAGCTGTGGATGTTTGTAGTTGTCTTGAGCCATTAATGATGAGCACATTGCGATTAGAACAGTACAAAGAATGAGAGCGCTTTTAGTCTTTTTCATTTTATTGAATATTAGGATCATTTTATAGTCTTATGTTGATTTATATTATCAAATTAACCAAAAATCGATTAGAATTTCACCATAACAAGTCGAATTATTATGCTATTTCTATAAATATGGTTAAAAAATAAATTGCATTCGATTGAAACTTTGAAACACACGTGGCACTAAATAAAAATGGAAACGGTTAGGGCTTCCTTCTGGCCAAAATTTGCAGTTTCCAGAGTGAGTCCGGTTTCGGTTCATAAGTTCGTTGATGTATTCCTTATCAAACTTGTGAGTTTTGTAAACCACGACTTGCATGATGAATAATTACTTGTTTAAACTATTTGAATAAAGCCTGTTCACCTTGTACATTTTGTGAAATGAATCGTAAAGCACAAGGTCACTCCCTGCTGCGAACTCAGCGTCTAAAGCATCGTGAAATTTGTGATTGTCTGGGAAAGCTTTTTTCAAATTGTCAAGTGTGAGTTCCTGAATATCTCCACTTGCTGATGCGCTAAAGTAGTAGTAGTCCTTTTTGGGTTGTCCCTTTGAACCGGGAATTTCGATTACATACAACAAGATTTTCTCCGTTGGGTTCATTACCTGGTAGTGCTTATCAGTTCCGAGCCTGTAGATCGCTCCTCCACAATCTTTAAACCCGAAAATTTCTTTTTTCTTCAGATCATGCGGTTGTTTATCGTGAATGACTGTGATGTAGTCTTTCCCTAAAAATTCGTGGAGCTTGATTTTATGTTTCTCCGTTTTGCAGTTGATAGCGTAAGTGAGTTTTCCTGCTTCAAAATCAGTCGCGCTCAGATAGATGCCGCTTTGCTGCCCTAAGACTGAAGTGGTCGCAATTGAAAAGATGATAACAAATCCTATATAATAAGTTTTCATTGTGTTTAATTTTTAAAGGTGAAAGAAAATTGGAAAGCCTTAACTATGGATAGTGGCGGAAGGCTAAATGAGAAAAACCCTGTTCGTTAAGTAAATGGGATTGTCCCAATGAACTTGCTGTTCAGGTTTGGTTGATGTTTCCTTGTGTATCGGTTGTGGAGCGATAAGCCGAATGAGGTGCTCCGAATCTATCTCAATGATTACGGGTTGAGATTGACTGTCGATGCGCAACTTGCCGGTGCCGACATAACTGTCGTAAATTTTTATTTCGAAGGAAAGATTGTGGCAGCAATTGGGTGAGTCACAACAGTTCTTCGGTTGAGTGAACAAGCTTATAGATTCAAGACTATCACAACAACAATGAAAGTAAATGTGCGCACCTATGTTGAAGCTGGCGTAGAAAAATGCGAATGCAATTACAATGTGCTTCTTCATATTGAACTAAACCCCAATTTCTCTTTTGATTCCCGAAATTCGGATTTGGCCCGCTCCCCAAATATGACTTTAATTTAGTTAAAGCATGATATTTGTCATGGTGGTGCTTTCGTCAATGGTAAATGTTTTCAAATAACAATTTTAAACACATTTGCCTGGTGTTTTTTGCTGAAGGTCATAGAGGTTGAACATATTAATGCCGACTCTATCACCACAAGACAGCCGTCCGTCCGCTAGAATTTTCTGTCTTGCTGTTGACAATTGATCGTTTTATATTTAAGTATTTGCTTAAATAAGGAAACATTTATACCTTTGCCTCGTTAGAAAACAATTCAGCTATGGAAAAAAATACGTGTATCAGGGTTTTTGCAGACAAAGTGCAGATTAAGCAATGCCGCGAGAAAGTTTCCGTCAACGCCAAGTCCTTTACCCAACTCGGCAATATCCTTGCCCTTGCAGGCAACGAGGTGAGACTAAAAATCCTTTACCTGCTCGAAGAGGAAAATGAACTTTGCCCATGCGACATGAGCGACATCCTGGGCATGAGCGTTCCAGCAGTTTCACAACATTTGCGGAAGATGAAAGATGGTAACATTGTTGAATCGAGGAAGGTTGGCCAGACCATTTTCTATTCGCTTCGCGCTGAGCACCTGAAAATCCTTAAGCCTTTTTTCAAGACAATTGATTTAATGAACCAAAATCCTGTAACGATATGAAAACTGAAAGTCAAAACGGTTGGATGGTTGGCGTTGTGGCTGCCGTTGCTGCATCGCTTTGCTGCATTACACCTGTCTTAGCGTTGCTGGGAGGAATCGGAGGAATAGCTTCCACATTCTCCTGGATTGAACCCTACAGGCCTTACCTGATCGGGGCAACCACGCTCGTATTCGGGTTTGCCTGGTATCAAAAGTTAAAGCCAAGGAAAAAAGATGAAATAGATTGTGAGTGCGAGACTGACGAGAAACCGTCCTTCTGGCAAAGCAAAAGATTTCTTGGCATTATTACAATCATTGCTGCGCTCCTGGTATCATTTCCCCATTACGCGCACATTTTTTATCCGAAGAGCCCTGCCGCCAATGTCGTGATCGTTGAAAAAAGTAATATACAGCAAGTTGAATTTAAAATTTCGGGGATGACTTGCCAAAGCTGTTCCGAGCATGTGAATCATGCGTTGGATGGAGTGCCCGGAGTACTAGAACACTCCACTTCCTATGAGCATGGCACAAGCCTTGTAAAGTTTGACGTAAGCAAAGCCAGCAAAGCCAAGTTGGTTGAAGCAGTAAACTCAACAGGTTATACTGTGACGGAGACAAAAATCATAGAAAACTAAAATCACAACAATTATGAAATCAATTATCATTTTTCTCGTGTCCGCTACGTTGTTTTGTGGATGCGGTTGCAAGACAGCTTTCGCACAAAACCAAGAAAAGCCATTTGCAATGGCCAAGGTGAAAGTGGCCGAGTTTATTGTGACCGGCATGACATGCCAGGATTGTGCAGACCACATCACCAGCGCCTTGTCTAAAAAATCAGGTGTTGTGAAATCCGATGTAAAATTCCCTGAAAATACCGCGAGCATTACGTATGACTCCGCCTTTGTGAGCGAAGCGGAGATCATCCGCACCATTGAAGGAGCGGGTTACAAGGCAGAGGTAAAGGAGGTAGCGAGCAAGAGCGGGATTAAAAAAGACCTGGCCCCTCATGCCTGTTGCGTTCCGAAGAAGAAAAGTTAGTGCTGACCTCTTTTTTGAAAAAATACTTTTATGCAAGAAAACAAAAATAACAGCCAGCTCTCCACGGTAACACTGGATATCCAGGGAATGACATGCGACCACTGTGCTGTTTCTATTGAGAAAAAGTTTGAGGGAAAGAAAGGCATCGCTGGTAAGAAAGTTTCGTATGGCAAGAGCAAGGGCGAGTTTACCTTCGATCCTTCAATTATTTCGAAGCAGAATATTATCGACACCATCAATAGCACCAAAAGTTATCGCGTGGTAGGCAACGGAAATGAAAACGGCACTGGGAAAAAACATTTCGACCTGATCATTATTGGTGGAGGATCGGCAGCTTTTTCTGCGGCAATTAAGGCAGAGGAATTGGGGTTGTCAACACTCATGGTCAATGCCGGCCTTCCTTTTGGTGGAACGTGTGTAAATGTCGGCTGCGTTCCTTCTAAAACATTAATCCGTTCGGCAGAAACTGTTTATCATGCCACACACTCCAATTTTGACGGGATCAAACCCAAAGGTGCCGATGTTGATTTCACCAAAGTGATCAAAGACAAAAAGAACCTTGTTGCTACGTTGCAACAAAAAAAATATTTGGATGTAGTGAGCGATTTCGAAAATCTGAAAATGATTGACGGCTGGGCCGAATTTTTGGACACCAAAACAATCCTGGTAAACGGAAATGATAAATACACCGCACTCAAATTTATTATTGCGACCGGCTCCACCACCAACGTACCGGAAATTGAAGGGTTGAAAAATATCGGTTACCTGACCAACGCCACATTGTTCGACCTGGAAGAAAAACCAGAAAGCATTACCATCATGGGGGCGGGATATATCGGGTTGGAAATCGCCATGGCCTACAACCGGTTAGGTGTAAAGGTGCGCATCATCGAATTCACAGATCGTGTACTTCGCACACAAACACCTGACATCAGTGAAGAGTTGGAAAGACAGATGAGAAGTGAGGGCATTGAAATACTCCCCAACTTCCGCGCGGTGAAATTTGAAAAGTCGGGAAACGACACAATCATACACTGCAAATGCCCAGACGGGTCAATGACCAAGCTCACTGAACCGGGGCGCATTGTAGTAGTCTCTGGCATAACAGCTAATACAAAGAGATTGGGTTCAAAAAATATTGGACTCAAGCTCACAGAAAAAGGAAGCATTGTGGTCAATGAGAAAATGGAGACCAATGTTCCCAACATTTATGCAGCAGGAGATGTGACCAATACACCATCCTTTGTTTACACCGCTGCACACGAAGGAAAGGTGGCAGTCGAAAATGCTTTTATGGGAGCGGAAAAAAAAGTGGATTACACTTCGTTGCCATGGGTCGTTTTCACCGATCCGCAGATTGCAGGTGCAGGACTCGATGAAGTGCAGGCCGAAGTTCAGGGAATTCCATTTGAAGTATCCAAACTGCCGTTGAGTGAAGTGCCGCGAAGTATAGCAGCTCGTGATACTCGTGGGTTCATCAAACTGATCCGTAATACGGAAACCGACAAATTAATCGGAGCGCGAGTTGTTGCGCCTGAAGGGGGTGAACTCATCCAGCAGTTGAGCATGGCCATCAAATATGGCATTACTGTAAAGGAGCTTGCTCAGGGCCTTTATCCGTACCTGACACTCGGAGAAGGGATCAAGTTAGCGGCCATTACATTTGGAAAAGATGTGTCGAAGTTGAGTTGTTGTGCGAGTTAAATCATATGATTTCAGTTCTATTAGCCCGTTTGTTTTCTTGTAAATCACGGACTTGAGAAAAATCGCCAACAGTCCAACAGCTAAAAATAATACTGTTCGCCCGCCACGAGTCGATGTCATCAAAAAGACCCGCCTTGTTCAGGCAGGTCTTTCTACGAAGCTCGGAAGGCTTAAACCCCAACTCCTTTTCCCTTTTTAGATTTCTTCTCCTTCCCCTCACTCTCCTCGTCAACATCCTGCTTCTGGGTTTCCTTTTTCTCCTTGGATTTCTCCGGCTCGCTCGTTTCTTTTTTTTCTATGCCCTGAAATTGCTTTTGCATTTTGGCATCGTAGAGATTGAGCGTTTTGAATTGTGGATTGGCTTCGATGAACATTTTTTCCTCTTTGCCATCTTTCAAGAACGTAACCTGAGTTTGATTGCCTTTCTCCAAAGACTTCATAAGCTTGACCTTCTCTTCGTCATTAGAAAGTTCTTTGATGGGGTAGCGAGAAACCACTGCATCAAGTTCATAGCCATAGCCCGAATGATATTGTTTCACTTTGTAATTGTCATTCTTGTCTTTCTCGGAGAAGTCGAGTTGGAGCCACGCGTTGTAGGCCTGGCCTTCCTTGTTGGTAAGGTCTTTATTTACCGATCGGCCTGACAAAAGATTGAACGCCTCCTTAGCAGTGATACCGGAATTCTTTGTGATGTAAAATGTCTGCGATTTCTCCTGCGTTGGATCTTCATTCTTTAGCGTAGCCTGATAACGGTTAAAGAAATACATATCGGTCTGATCCGATTTTTTAAAGTCGAGTCTGTAATCCACTTTATCGGTGACTCCATCTTTTTTGAATTCCCCTTGTAACGACAAGTTAAATTCGGTTGGCTGTTGATTTATTTTTGCTTCAAGATCAGCATTCAGTTTTTCTCCGAAGCCCATATACTTGAGGCCGTCTTTCAGAAATTCTAAATTCTTAGGATTCATAAAATAGTATTTAATGATTTGTAATTAAAAATCTGATTGGATCTATTTCAATAACCTGGCATTGACAATGTCTTTGTTTTTGATTGGAAGGCTAAAATGTCGTCCACCGTTTGCTTCAAACAACTCAATGTTCAAATATTTCGATTCGGGTATCGTGAATTTTGGAAGCACGTAAACCAGGTCGGTGTGAGATTTTCCGTTCACCTCTTCATTGTTACCATAGATATATAGTGGCTTGATGGCCAACTCTTGCGAGGCGGTGCGTTTTATTCTGACCTTATCGCGGATATAGAACTTAAGGAAGTCGATGCTGTAGTTTATGTTTGATTGGTTTCCGATCCTGACTCGATAGAACATAATATTGTCCTTGATATAAATGCCTTGCAAGGCGAGGCTCATTTTATATTCACTTTCTTTAACGATGTTTCTCTTTCTCATCGATGCTATGCTGGTGGCATATTTTTCCATCTCAACTTCAGTCATGTCTGTTTTAAATATTGTTGGAGTTCCCTTGCGCTCGGTGGCATCAGCGCTCATGTCAACCGTCAAACTCGTTGGCTGGGTTGAATAATTTATGGTGAATTGATGGAGTATGCCATCTGCTGTAATAACAGTGAGATTGGTTTCAGGAAAATTTTCACGACCTGCCTTTAACTGAAGTACATTGTCAACTCCTTTAGCCTTTTGCGCCAAAACATCGCGACTTCCCCGATCAACGCTCTTGATTACGGAAGGGAAAATAATACTGGATGTTTTATTGTAAGTGAGTATGACACTGCAAGAGTCAACGATCGTTTGACTTGATCCCTTGGTAGCAAATAGTGCAAAGAACCCCCACAAGAGAATTCTTATGTACAAGTTATTTATGAAGTACATCATAGTTTTAAATGTTAATTGTTTCTAATGAATACCTACTCAATCAAAGCCAACATTGACATTAGATTCAAAACATTTTCTATTTTATCATTCACTGAATTAAGAGTTGTCTGTTTTTTTGTCCTTCAATAAAAGTTTGTAGCCAGCCTTGACAGTGACCTTGATCAGCTTAACCTTTTTGCTGAAGAGGCTCTTTGCGGTTTGGATGCCCGCACTTGCAGCTTGCGTCTTTAAAGATTGATCCATTGACATGAACTGCATTCCTTGCAATGCCTGATCAGACGATTGTTTTGCAACATCGCGTGTGATTGCCCCTGGAATATAGATGCCCTCTATTCCATCTAAATCATAAGCTGAAAGAGAAACCGGAAACAGAAAGTTTTCATCGCGAATAGAATTGATCGCTACCGTTAATCTTTCCCCATTGATTGAACACGTTCCATAAATGAATTGGTCTTTTGAAATATGTTTCCCGTTGATGTAAACATCATTTAACAAACGTAACTTAATAGTAGAACCTGCGACTAGCTCCTGGGTGTCATGAACAGCGGCTTCAATTGTATTACCAGTTTCCTGCTCATCAGTCATTTCATCCTCGAGACCGTAAAAACCATTTTGGCTAGACTCTGTGGGAAATACCTTGCTAAGCAGGGCAAGACTATCTGATGGAATTTGAATTGAAATTTGTTTAGGAGTTAATAGGGAAAACTTTTCCTCGGCTTCTTTAGTCTGCACTGGAAATACCTGCCCCTTCTTCAATTCACTTTCTTTTCTGATCTTCTCAGCAGCGCGGTCGGGATGCTGTATATCAAGAATCTTTTCGAGCATTCCGTTAATCTGCTGCATTTCTGGATCGTCCTGATTTCCGCCTTTCATTGTCTGCATCATTTTCTCTAACTGCTTCACATCTGAAGAGAACTGCGGATCAGTTGCATTGGGCTGGGCGACTTCCAACGTTTTAGAGTCAATCGGTGAGTCTTGCTTCTTATTAAGCTCCTGATAGAGTTGCTCAAGCTTTTTGTTAACCTTCGCTTCGTTTGGATCAATGATTTCGGCTTGTTTTTTCTGAGCAACGTTTTGAGAATTCCCTGATTTAGTTTTTTGCTTGTCTTGAATGGGTTCTTGTTGAATTTCCTGTTGATCCTGTGTTTCAATTGGTGCTAAGTCGATATATGGATCGTTTCTTTTTTCTTCTTCAAGCTTAAGTGAGTCACGTTCTGCCTGCTCATAAAGGGAGAGCTTGTTCCAAACTTCATCATTAAAATGGGCATCTGGGAGGTTGGGATTCAAGCCCGTCTTTTCACTTGCGATAGCTTGTCCAGGTGAACCCTGACCACCGCCCAATGCCCAAAATATCAGAATCAGAAATGGCAGAACCAGTACGGGCACAACCATTGCAAATTTTCTTTGCTGCAAAAACTTTTGTGAATGCGGTTTCATAACATTTTGTGTTTAGTGTAAATAATTTGATTGATAGTTCTCTATAAGAGAATTGATGCTGTCCATCATGCCAGGCCTGGCGTTAATCAGACTATCATAGACGGCAATACCTTTTGGAGATTTTCTGAGACTGTCAAGAATTGCTTTGACGCGAAGGATTCTTTTCAATCCGTTTACATAGTTTGGATTTTGATAAATGTCTTTCGGAATAGTGATTTGATCGATGCGAAAGGAAAGTGAATTTTGTGCATCGTTCATCGAGCGAATGATCAGTGAAACGCAAACTACCGCCATCACCAGTCCGAACATCAAAAGCGTGATGCGTTTGTGAAGTGTCGGCAATGAATTGAACTTCGCATCTAAGTAATCAGCTATTACCTTTTTGGAATTGCTTAATTTCACAGACACCCTTTTTGAGATTGAATCTTCAGCGGTGTCAGTTGGATTATTTGTTTTGTTGTCGTTCATAATCTGTTCTCGGTTTTGATGTCTTTGTTTTCAAGGGTGTGCCACTTCTCGATAAGGAACCCGTGTGGGTTGTTATCAGAGCGCGAAACATTTCGCAGATAGCCTTCAGTTACTAAACTTCGTGTGACAATAGATGTCTTGCGGATGAGCTTCTGTCTTGCGTAGCATCGGAAGTAAAAAGGATAATCATTCACTTCAATCTTGATACTATCCATTACAACTTCCTGACTGATGTTACCTGAAATGATGTTGGAGTAATATCTGCTTTCCTTCAAGTTATCGTACTGGCGTTTCGCTGACGCATCTGCCAGATACAAAGCCTTCGTTATGTTCGCTTCAATGACACGGTCGTCTGGATCAAGCGTAAAGAAATAATGGTGAAACATTTTAACGTGGTCTCTTGCTTCGACTGGAATATTATCCTTGCGCTCCGCTGACCAAGCTTCTAAAGCTTTGCCATTAGCAAGTATGTAGATGCGCTCTTGAATGTGCGTCACCATTTGAAAACTTTTGTAAATGGAATAGCAACAGATCATCGCACATGCAAAAATGAGCGCGAGCGAAAACAGTTTGATGTGCTTGAATGCGGAGTCGATATTTTTGAGTTGGCTGAACATGAATTACGCAGTTTTGTTATTGCCGGAAAGTTTATCGTGCATGTAGTCACTTGT
The DNA here is from genome assembly GCA_018266435.1 of Bacteroidota bacterium. Lineage (GTDB taxonomy): Bacteria > Bacteroidota > Bacteroidia > Cytophagales > Cyclobacteriaceae > ELB16-189. The sequence continues at coordinate 391,930 of JAFEAL010000005.1, forward strand.
ACTGCTACTGTCAGAACTTGATGGGCTTGCGGTTTTTGGTGCTTCGCTTGATTGAGCCTGATTTGATGCTCCAATTAAATTCTTTGCACCTGATGCTGCGGAGCTGACTGCTGCACTTGAGCCGCCTGTGAAGATATTTGAAGCTTTATAAAGTAGTGTGTTTCCGCCTCCTGCATGAACAATATAATTGGACACGCTTGGCACAGTGAAATACCCAACGATGCCCATGACAAGAAAAATCAGATAGGCCGTGTCGTTACTGCTGAAGAAGGTGTCTCCATATTTTGCTACCTGCTGAATATCGATCTTCAACATGTTTTCTTGAACCTTGGCGATGATTGCTCCGAATATATTTGCTACCGGAAGCCAAAGAAAGACATTGATATAGCGGGCGATCCATACTGTTAGCGTGTGCTGAAGCCCGTCAAAAACAGCGAGACCAAAAATGATTGGACCAAGTATAGAGAGTACAATGAGATAAAACGTTCTGATTGTATTGATGCAAAGTGATGCAGCTTCATAAAGAATGTGAAGTATCTCCGACATCCATTGCTTTACCGAGTTTCGAAAATTGTAAGATGCTTTTGACATGGCAAACTTTATGTCATTGCCAAGTCCGTCAAGTGTTCCCTCCTCCGTTCCGTCAGGATGGGTGTAGCGATACCATTTGTCGCGATCACCACTTCCATCCACACCCACATACATTTGCCACGCGAGTGTTTTCATTATCGCCTCTTCTTTTAATTTCAATAGATAGGCGATGGCGTTGTTCGAACCTGAAACCATTGCGGCTGTGCCTGTCACTGTTGGTTGGAGTATTGTATTCATGAATAGCAGCACGTAAGGAAAAAGCATTATGCATAGTCCGAGTGCAAAAGGTCTGAGTAATGGATAGAAGTCTATTGGTTCAGCATTGGCGAGATGGCGCCATACCCTTGAAGAAATATACCACAGTGCTGCAAAGCCGGCCAGTCCTCGGCTAACCCCGATCAGTTGACTGCACAAAGGCAGCATTTCACTGTATAGCTGGTCCAAGACGCTTTGCAGACTGTGGATCTCTCCCGTGAAACTCTGAGCACAAACAACGCCAGGCAAAAAAGTCACGGTGAGAAATATTGTTAATGTCGTTTTTTTCGGTTTCATAATTGCAGAATTAATTGAGGCCGTAGATATGTCGAAGTGTTCTCACATCATTTGCTGATCTAGCTCGCTGTATCGCGAGTAGCTGAGTGTTGTTATTGAAACTCCTAATGAAAACTACCTTTCCTTCCAAGTCATAGTAAATCCTGTCAATGGCTTTCATCCGTTCATCATCACTCATCCTAAGCTTGGTGGCGGTAGTGATCATGATCAGATCATCAATATTTCTGAGGCTCGCCTGAACAAGGAAACTGTAAACATTGCCGATGTATTCAAGTTCCTCTGGTTTAAAGTTGGGATCGTTCTTGAAGCGAGTGTAATAATTCTTGTACTCCTTCACCAAAAGCTTTTGGTAGTCTATTATATATGGAATGCGTTTGTAGTTCCTGACTGCCGGGTTCACAAGAAACAATCCGTCAAGGAATGCCTGATGTAGTTTGTAATTGCCTTCTGCAATGTTCTTGATCGTGGTGTATCCGTAGTCGAGTATTTTGTATCCTGCATACATGTTGTCCAGTATTTTTTCCAACTGCTGCAACTTCTCGTAGTCAAGGATCAGTTGCTCCATTTCCTGTTCTTGAGCGTAGGCGGAATTACAAGTAAGCAGACCAACTGAAATGATCAGGCTTGCGAAAAACTTATTAAATCGATTCATAATTCTTTCTCAATTGGTTGATTTCAATTCCTTCTTTCTCGCGTTCATGAGCCAGTAACTTTGTGTCATTTCCAAAAGCCCTGACAAAAGCTTTCTTATCCTTCATGTCTTCGTGTATTTTATCAATCCTTTGAAGTCTTTCATCATCGGTCATTTGCGCAGCATCCGATTGAATTATGGTGTGCAGTTCTGATATGGAAGCATCGCACAAAAGCAACATGCTTGTGTGAACGCGGGCCACATAGCGGACTTCCTCGGGAGTGAAGTGCTTGTTGGTTTGACAGAACTGATAGACATTCTTCATGTCTCGTATGATGCTGTATTGAAAAGCGATGATGTCGATTACTTTTACTGAATTGTGAATCGATGGCTTTACAGTCTTCAGTGACTTAAAGAAATCTCGGTCAAGGTTGAAGTTGCCATTCTTAATGTTTTCTATCGCGGTCAACCCGTTGTGGGCAATAGTGTAACCCTTTTTTAAATAATCGAGATAAACTTGATAGGCGATTATCTGCTCGATCAAATATTTGGTTTGCGTTTTCTTCTGATTGAACCACTCGTCAAACGTCTGTGCATTTGAGTGTGCAATAGAGAGAGTAAGTAGAAATATGACAGTTAGTGTTTTCATATTTATTGGGTTGGTAGTCCGCATAATCTTTTCACAGTTTTTATTTCATTTTCATCTTTTGATCGATTGATGCTCAACTGAGTATTCTGATTGTTGAACTGTTGCAGATCTGTGTAGTTACGGTCGATGTTGTCTCCGACTTTGTTGATCACCTCCAGTCGCTTGGCGTCTGTCATTTGAGTTTTATCGGAGTTGATTACCATCATCAACTCATCGAGGTTGTACACACTTTGATTAATGATACCTGTATAGACCAGGTACATATAGTCAATTTCTGATCTTGAGAAATGTTTGTCCTGGTTTACCATTTGCCAAGTGAACTTGTATTGTTGCACCAATTGCTTTTGTCGCTGTAGGATTAATGCGATTCGGTGATACGTGGCAAGTGTGTTACGCACCTTCCACAATTCATCGTAGTATTTCTTATAAAGTTGTCTTTGCTTTTCAGTCCACTGAGCGATTTCGTCCAATTTGAATTTTGACAACTTGTTCTCTAGAACTTTCTGAGCATTTTGAAGCCAGATCGTTTTAGTTTGAATTCGTTGAACTTTCAAATCGATTGCCTTGATCACTTTAATCATGGCTGCTTTAATTATATCGAGAAGCGGAATTTGAGCCTCTACACTCTGAGAAGTTGTGATTAGAAGTGTTGTTCCAATCAGCATTGACAATAGTATTTTGTTATGTCTTTTCATCGTTGTTTTGTTTATGCGACATTGCCCAATCGTATATCATTTGCCAGTTCAGCAATTCCTTTTCGGATATCGCCTCCCCATTTCTTTGCATAAGCTTGCACTTTGATTTTTTCCGACTCCTCCGTGGTGTAAGCGAGATATTCTTCAAGTGAAACTTCCGTAGCGTAAACTTTTGAAACCATTCCACCGAGGCTGATAAAAACCTCCTTGTACTTGCGTGATGGATCGTTGCCCTTGTTGATGGAGAGTACAAGTGCTTTTTCTTTTTCCGTTAAGCCAAGCAATTCCTGAATCTGATCGAACTTGTTTTGATACTTGCTTTGGTCTAATAGAATTTTGCAATCAGAGTTGTTGATAATCGCTTGCTTCACAATGGGAGAACTAATGATGTCTTCAACTTCTTGAGTCACTACAATCGCCTCACCATAGAATTTCCTAACCGTCTTGAAAAGATATTTGATGTACTCAGCCATTCCCTCTTTCGCTATCGCCTTCCATGCTTCTTCAATGAGAATCATTTTGCGAATGCCTTTCAGTTTGCGCATTTTGGAAATGAAAACTTCCATGATAATGATGGTGACAACTGGAAAAAGAATCGGGTGATCCTTGATGTTGTCGAGTTCGAAGACAATGAATCTCTCTTTTAATAATTCAAGGTTCTCAGTAGCATTAAGCAGATAATCAAATTCTCCTCCTTTATAGTAGGGTCTGAGTACATAAAGGAAATTTTCAACATCAAAGTCTTTTTCTTTGACTTTGTCTTCTTTTAAGGTGATTACAAAAACATCGCGAAGGAATTCATAGAAGGAATTGAAGCAAGGAAAAAGAGTTTTGTTCTCATCAAGATGTCTATAGTACAGTTGTAGTGAAATCGAAAGGGCAACATATTCTGATCGGTTGAATGTCTCGTCATCTTTTTTCCAAAGCGCTAGTAAGAGGGTCTTGATGCTTTCTTTCTTTTCGGTGTCGAGTGAATCTCCCTCGCTTATATAAAAAGGATTGAACTTGATCGGGTTGGTTTCATCGTAGGTGAAATAATATCCATTCACCAGATCACACAATCCTTTGTAGGAATGACCAACATCGACTAACACAATATGCGTTCCTTGTTCATAGTAAGAGCGCACCATGTGGTTGGTGAAAAAAGATTTGCCACTGCCCGATGGACCTAAAATGAATTTATTCCGGTTCGTGCAAATACCTTTCTTAACTGGCTCATCTGAAATATCAACATGAATGGGTTTGCCTGTAAGTCGATCCCCCATTCGAATACCAACAGGACTGATGGATGATTGATAATTAGTTTCAAGATTTAAAAAGCAAGTGGCCTGCTCTGCGAACGTGTCAAAGGTGTCATTCATCGGGAAGTCTGCTTCATTGCCTGGAAGTCCTGCCCAAAATATTTGTGGTGCTCCGTTTGTTTCTTGCCGAGCCACGGAATCCATCTGAGCTAATGCCGAAGAAACTTGTGTCTTAAGTTCTTTCAATTCCTGCCTGCTATCCGTCCAAACCAGAATATTGAAATGCGCTTTTACCGGAAGTCGTTGAGAGGAAATTGCCTCGTTTAGAAAATCATTCGCGGCATCTCTGCTGATGGCATTCTCTCGCGAGTAAGTTGAAAGTGATTGAAGTCTTAATCGTTTGCTTTCAAGTTGCTTGATCGTTTTGTGAAAGTCTTCAATAAATATGTATTGGTTGAAGATATGATTGCATGAAAGCAGTTGCCCCAATGGCGAAGCGAAACCAACACTGAATTTTGTTCGGTCGGTGGAATACTTATCGTAGTTGATTCTCGATCCGCACAACGAAGGCAAGTCTTCAACATCGGCCAATGAATACACTTGACAAAACTGATCGCCAATCCTTAGCTCATCTTTTAAGTGTATGTCCTTGATAACTGGCTTGTCAGAATCATTCAGTAGGAAACAATATCTTTCCAAAAAGCCAGGCTTTCTTTTCGTTCCTACTAACTCATCATCCTTGAGACGTTGAAGTGTTATGAACCCACTATCTTTTAATATTCTTTCAAATTGCCCAGCACTATCCAGAAATTCTTGCATCCGTTGTGGATTGAGTGTTTCTTCCGGCACTAGCGTTGTTCGGATCAGGTTAGAGAAGACTGAGCTTGATGGTTTTCGAGTGACTGGTTTTCTGGTGAGCATCACATAGCATTTGTGATCGAGGTAAGGACGCTCATTGAAAAACCTTTCACTGGACTGCGACAGGAATGACAGTTCCTTGTTTTCAAATTCAGCGCGTTGCTTTTTAGCGAAAAACCAATCTTGTTTGTGAAAGACGGAATAAGTGGGTAGAACTTTAATTGCCTTCACTAGTACTTGATGAAAGGCTTCGTATTCCTGATCTGACAGAGTAAATATTTCAGGAAGTGTAGCTTCATACGCAAGTGTGGCATCACCTTGCTTCGATAATATGCAATCGTGCTCTACTTTATAGAGTGGAAATACTTTTGAAAGATCAACAGCTTGTGCCATGCCTAATTCGGTTTAAATAGTTCAAGAAATATTTTCCGAGTTCGTCCAATAAGGCAATCTGGCAGGCTGCGTGTGGCGAGTTTCTTCAATAATCCGTATTGACCGTATTTGTCACTTAGTCTGTAAACTGACATGAAGAGCGCTATGCCCATGATGCCGATAAGTGCAAGACACAAGAACATATTCACGCCAAGGATGTAGAGTATGGCAAAAAGAATTAGCAATGTGATCAGCCCCGCGCCCAGGTAAGCGATGTACTGGGCCTTGAGTCCTTTGAACTCAATGGGCTTGTTAATCCCTTTGTTGATTTTATATACGCTGCTCATAACATCTACATTCGTTTACCTCTTCTGCGTTTTGACTTGGGAGCTTGTTCTTCTTCCTTCTGCTCTTTGCGATACGACTTTGAAGCTTCATAGTATTCGTCATCGCCTTTAGCGAGCTTAGCATCCAGCATGTCTCCAAGCTGGTCGATCTCGCTTTCAAGATTTCGTTTTAAATTGTTTGACTTCGGGTTCATTTTGAAATAACCAAAGTGAATGATGAGTTATAGACCAAAGAATGATCTGAGCACCGTTGCGACAATCACCAGAAATACACAACTACCAAACCATGCAGCAGCAACCTTGCCCGTATCGGGATCACCGCTGTTCCATTTTTGATAAACCTTGACAGCTCCGACAAGTCCAAGGATCGCACCGATGGCATACATCAGGCTTGTTCCCGTTGTGAAATAACTTCGCACTCTCATGGTGGCTTCGTTGATTCCGGCATTGCCATCTTGTGCCTTGGCTGGAACCATGAGTGACAAAGCATAGAACAGTATCGCTACTCCCAAGGCTTTGCCTTTGTTGATGGTGAATTGAATTACTCTTTTCATAAATTTTGTTTTTTGTTGATTGTTATTGATTGTCATTCTGGCTTTCATTTTCCTTCCACCACTTTTTGATTTCGTTTGGTTTGAAACCATGAGTCGTGTGTGTTGCAAGTGCATCCGATAAAAACAGACTGATTTCTTCCTGGTAGTTTGTTCCGACTAGTTGAGGATAGCGTGATAGCAGGGATTGAAAGATCGAAATGATCTCTTCTCTACTGCCGGTGGTTAATTCGTTCAGAATTATTTTGATCTCTTCTAAAAGATCAGCAACCGAACCCACCAGCAAGCCTTCCGGTGAAAGCACTTTTGCCTCAATAGGTTCCTCCGCCTCGCGTGGAGGTTGTGTTTTTACTTCTTCTGTATCAACTATATTTTCATGTGGAACATTTACCAAGGTCTCGTACTTGACCTTGCCCATGAGATCGATGGATTCGTTTGAATCATTTTGATCTTCTAACTCTTCCGAGTCAATTGCATTTGATTGTTTTTGCGTGAAGATGGATTTGATTTCTCCACTGAAGAGTAACAGCGCGGTGATAACATAGTAACTCCCTGCTGCTACAGCAAGGGTAGTTAAAAATTCTTGCCAAGAGATTGAATTGAACATAGCCTTCGTGTTTGATTACGAAGGCGAAGGTGTGCGCTAACTAAAAAGCAATTTCACAAGATGGGGGGAAGATGGGGTTGATTTCCTAAAAACGGATCGGTCTTTTATTCCGCAAAGAAATCTTTCAAAAGCTTAGTCTTTTTATGATTTTCTGAGTATTTATATCAAATGCTATAAATATGAAATCAAGAAAAGACCAAATTGAAGAAATCATCACAGAGATCGTTCAGTACGAAAAGAGCCTTGACAGAATTCTGTTTGACAAAGAAATGACTTACATCAAAAGTTATAAGCAGTTCTTAGTTGACGCAAAAATTCAGGAATTGGTTAACCGATTGGTACAAGAAAAACAGATTTCTGGATTCGTTGTTGATTTAAGTAATCAAGGGGTCTTAAACAATCGCCTCCTGCTGGAATGGGAACAGTACAAAAAGATACCGAAAACAAATCTCACCTACAGATATGACAAAGGAAAAGGGGTACCTGGCAATCAAGATCATATTCATGTCTATTTAGGGAATACGAAAAATCAAGTCTACGCCATAAATAGAGATGGTTCGCCACATGACGGCTCGACATTACAATTAGGGAAAAAGGAGATTGAGTTTATAAAAGGCTTGGGATTCACTCCTCCATCAAACGGAATTCTAGAATGGATCACACTAGACGAAAAGAGCGAATATATTGTATATGACTTCCAGCTTTTGTTTTCTTAAATTATTAATTCAGTTGAAAGTCTTCGCTAACAATGAGCGACCCAGCTGAATAGAGACAATAGATTAATTATTACGAAATTTTAAATGGCCAAGGGAATGAATGACTACCGGTATGATGTTGGAATTTCGCTATGCAAACAAGATGTTGATTTTGCAATCAAGCTGACGAAAGCTATTAATCCAAGTCTTAATGTCTTTTTTTACGAACACCGTCAGGAAGAACTGATCACATCATCTGGCCCCGAAGCGTTTGCAAACATTTTCAAGGAACAAAGTAGAGTAGTCGTAATACTTTCACGAAAAGAATGGGGAGAATCTTTATACACCGAGATCGAGCGTAATGCAATTGTTGACAGCTTAAAGGATAGAGGCTACAGCCATATCATGATTCTACCTATGGCGCATGGTGAAATTCCCGCATGGTATCCGTCCACTCGCATTTATGTAGATCCAACTAGGTTCACGGTTGAGCAACTTGCGCGTTTTATTGAATTCAAAGTAACAGAAGAGGGAGGCAAGGTTAAGGAGTTGACAGTTGAAGACCTTTATCAGCATCTATTGAATGGAGTTTCTGAAAAGAAATCGCTCTTGGCGATGCAAGAAAAACAAGAAGCCATCAAATGTGCCCAAGAAGAAATCAAAGTTCTTAAAAAATGTTTCAATAGAAAAAGTGAGTTTTTAAGAAAGAGTACTGTTAATGCTGCGTCATGGTTTGAGTTCGGTGAAAATGTTCATCGAGCTGAATTAGGATACGGAGATTATGAGTTGAAATGTCAAGTCCACTTTCCGGAATTGTACCAAGGAATATACACTACACAAGACTTCAGCGTTTCTTTGTCTCTTTTCCAAACAGTCGGAGGCAATAATCCAAAGCTTCTTGACGAAGAAACAAGGTTATTTTATTACACGCCAGACTTTCACGGATGGGCTATCCGTCATCTCTACGAACAGGCCACTGATAAAGAGTTGCTTGTTTTGTTTCGAAACCGAGACGGCTCGAACCGTTACGATTTAATAAAACCATTAAGGACTGAGCAGTTGGTCGATGCCTGGTTTCAGAAATTACTATCACTCTCAACACAAAAGATTGCCAGATATATTAAGTAGCAAGAAATTATGGACAACTTTTCGAAACGGTTCGGCATCCCAGACACTGCGTTTTCAACAATTGAACAAATCGCGAAAATGCAAAAGGCATTCAAGTTAGATTTTGCAGTGAGCCCAGCTTTCAAGGTGATAAATACTTTTAGCAAACGCTTCGAGTGGGATGGCGGTTTTACAAGCCGCATCGACAAGATGTTTAAAATGTTCGATTGGAACCAAACTTATTTGCCTGCACTGACCGATCACCTCAAAGCATTTGAGGCAACCCACACAAAACTTTTTTCCAGTTGGGACAAACTATACGAGCTAAACAAACTCGACTCCTTTGGCCGTCAATTAAAAAGCATGGAAAGTGTTTTAAGTAAGGTCGCCTTTCAGGCGGCTGACGTAGCGGTTAGGAAAGAAAATTTAGACTTGCTTGATGACTTTGAAGAAATAACAAATGAGGTGTCTGTCATAAGTGAAAGGATCTCTGAGCAGCAAGCAGTAACAAACATAGAACTGGCTGAAATACGAAGCTTGATTCAAAGTATCGAAGTTAGGATTGATCAGAAAGACAGAGACTTCTTTTCTGTCGTATTGAAGTGGATGACCGTCATTGGTTTCATCATGATGATTATCACGGAGTATAGATACCAAGTATCCAAAGAAAGCAATTTGACCAAACAAGACTTAGTGAATTTCAAAATTGAAATATCAAAGACTATTGAAGAAAAACTCGCGCCTATTTCTGACCTACGGTGCGTAAATCGAACTTGTAACCTTAGGCTTAGGCCGTTCAGGAAATCACTTGTCCTTGGAATAGTTAAAGAAGGCCAAAGAGTAATAGTTCTGCAAACATCTGGGAAGTGGGCTTTTGTTTGGATAGAGCGTGATTCAACTCTGCATGGATGGGTCGTCAAAAAATATTTGGATAAATAGATTTGAGAAGGGCAGAGATGTTCTCGCTGAATCACCATATTTTCTACCGCTTGCCCATGCTTTACCGAAAAAATTTTACATATAGAAATAGTACTTAGAAGGGGGAGTAAAACCATCTGGCAGGTATTGAATTATTTCACCAACCTTTTGAGCGAATCGAAGCGTAATAGGAAGCCCATCATAATAATTGCAATTGTTGAAATTGACTTTGGTTAACGCAAGAATTTCATTGCACACATTTCTTAGTGTTGATTCACCTTCAAATATTTCAATTGACTTACCCAATGGCATGTGCATCCCAGGAAAAGTTTCATAGTAGGGAATATAGCCGGTTGTATAGAGTACTCCTTCAGTCTTGTCAATTTCAAATAGAGTGCCTCTGATAACTGGATAAATACCAACTGTCCTGAAAATCTTTATGGCCGAATCTTTTATCGTTACCAAATCAATTTCCACTTCATTGCCCAAGGCAGCTCTTATTCCATCTTTTAATCCTTCAATCTCAGCGTAATCTTTATTTATTGAGGAGTTCCAGAAGTCGGTTGTTTTATGAACTACAACTCTTGTTGGTTTTAAATTTCTGTTTTGTACTATATAGGTATCGATGACACTCTTAACTAAGTCTTTGGCATAATCGTAAGTTAGGTGAGGAGCTTTTACTTTTGTTTTCTGAGTATCCCATTCAAATTGCTTTCCAACATAGATTAACCCTTTCCCTTCTCGGTTAAACGCTTGTGCTATGCTTGATCTTTTTAAATTGTTTTCATTACCGAGAACACTATGAAAACTTATTCCAACGAAGCACGAATTTTTGTCAATATCCGTCAACGCCCAAGGGATTGAGTCTGATTTGTAATATTGTGCAACCACAAAATTCCAAGCAATCATTGATTCGTCCTGTCTCTTTTTCTTCCCCAAAATTGTGTCTTCCAAAATCAATTGTACGGGGATTTCACTTTTACAAAGTAGTATTTCAGCTTTCAGTTTTCTTCTAAAATTTAGCTTTCCCTTTTCAAATCGAATTGATGAGAGCTTTTTAAAGACACCAGACGGAATTACAATAATGCAGACGTCTGGCTTGGTGTGCAGATTTTCGATGTGATTTTGAAAGGCAGCTTTATAAGTACTTATGATCTCGTCACATTTTTCAAGTAAACTTTTATTAGATGCCAATATGGCTTCTATTAATACACTTTTTATTTCAACATTGTTTTGCTCATCATTTAGGAATTCACATTTGAACGATGACTCCTTATTGAAACCAATGAAATCGGGGTTGAGTTTTTTATTGATCGCGAACTCAATGTTATCCTCCTTAATCGATTCAAAGTCTTCAAACAGTTCGCCCAGTTTTTGTGTCTCATCTGAACTTTCAGAGTCATCCGTTGAAATCACTTCTCCATCCTGAATTGACGCTTCGTTATCAAGTTTAAAATTCTTGGCAGTGGCTTCAATGTAATTTGACATTTTACCGAGCCAATCCTTGAAATCCTGAATGTTATTCTTCGTACCAATGATGGAGACCCTGATTTCTGATCTATGATTTTGATTCGTCAGTGAGAAAAATCCCCCAATTGAAATTCCCTTCTTTGGATCATCACAAATGAAATTGTCTCCGAATTCGAGTTTGGGTTCTGGCAGAAGTTCAAATTTCATCACTCAAAAATGTTTTGTTGACTTGATTTGTCATAGTGTGTGTCGGGTTTATCCAAGTTTTTATTATCGATTGGTACTCCGAAATTGACATTGAAAACCTGGTAGGATGAGAGTTCGATCTGCGCATTATCGAGGACACTAAGGGTTATCCTCTCGGAGCCTTTTGCAAGGAAAGAGAAAATAAAGTGTACATGGTTGAAGACCTGCTGATTTCTCTCTCGAGAGGTTAGGTAATTGGTGAGCTTAGTTATTTGGGCTTTATCTTCAAGGGGATTAAGTCCGTCACTTGTGAATAGGTATTGAGGATTAATTACGAGGAATAACCCAGTCTCATCAAATAAGTATTTTGTCTCAAATGAAAAGTGCCTGAAAAAGTTTGTTGGCTTGTATTCATGAAATGAAACGACTGTTCTATGGGCATCCTTTCGTTTTGATTTAGAGTCATAGTACTCAATTCGTTTCTCGGAGGTTTTGTTTTTAGCCATGAAAAAATACCTTCCATATTGCTTATTGAATCCAATTCTCTCTCCGTAGCAGAATTGCTTAAACTCCAGGTTCATCAACTCAGCTAACAGTTTTCTGGAGTCAATGTCCTTCAACAAATCTCTAACTTGCAATTCCTTCTTGGATGCGTAGTTAATCGCGTGTTCTTTAAATTTTGGAAATCCATTTGGGTTAAAGAATGTATGAATTTTCTTAGCATGAAAAAGGAAGACTGGTCTTTCTGTATCCGGAATTTGAGCAAATATTTCTTTGGGCGTTTGAAGCAAAGGGTCGAACTGATAGACAACTTTGGGCAGCTTAGAAAATTTAAAAATATTGGCATAAAGCTGTTCTTTAACATTGAAATTAACGCGTTGTTTAAAGCAAGAAGAAAATCTTTCAAGAAAGTCATTTTTTCCAAGTGTAAGGACATTGTCCGCTTTGCTTATCTCAATTGGTATTTTCTTTTTGAAGTGCCCCTCGTCTAACTTTGATATTTTTTTAGCGTATAAAAGATTTGTGTCTTCTTTGAAAATAATAAGAATGACATCAAGCTTATGCTTGTCCCAGTATTCTACATCCTCTTCCCTAGGCTTAAACTCAAAGGCGCTTGTCGTTTCCTTGTGAATGTAACTGCCCTTTAGAGTAGACTTTATCTGAACTTTTAGTATTTCGCCAGTTGCTTCGAGTTTCCCATTGCTGTTTAAAGATGTTAGCTCAACCTCTCCGTCAATTCCAAAATCATTAACTGTTTCTGCCCGCCAAATTATAAAAGGGATATGGTTTGCGCAGTATTGATGAAATGCTGCTACTCCTTTATCGCCCGTAACATGTGACTCAGAAACTATTTTGGACATCGTATTATTTTTAGCGATTTACCAGTTAGTCAATCTTAATATAGACAATTTTTACGTAGCTCTTCTCTTAGTTTGTTATGCGAAGTTTTTCTTGAATAAATCTGTTAAATCTCGCTTCACAGTATCATAATCTGGTAAGGCGTTTTCTGGTATCTGATGCCCCAAACTATTCTTCCACGCCTTGCTCAGGTTCTTGTCATTCTCCTCGTTGATCAACTGATCAATGCCAGTGAACTCATGCCCTTTGAATTTCATTTTCTCATGGAAGGCTTCTACAATTTTTGGCCAGTTTAATTCTTTCACATTGTTAGCCAGATACCAGATGTCGTAATAATCTCTTGGCGCGGTGTAGGAGCGTTGAATCAGGGAGCGCAATTTTTCCGAAAGCATTTCTTCAATCACATAGCAAGGAATTGCATTTGATTTGATGGCCAATTGATCAGAGTAGCCATGAAATAGTTTCTTGTCGGTCTGTGGGAATATCAGTTTCTCGTAGAGTGTAATTTCAATTTTGATTTTCGTTTGCCAGCGTTCGGGTGGCGGTGGTGTTTCATTTTTCGGATGATCGGATCCCCAAAATTTAATGATCGCCTCATAGCCCGTGAGTTTGTCTTTGAACTTTAAAGGTTTGAGAGAGGCAACATGTGAAAGGATGTTTGCATTTTCTTTTACATGGAGACAAATAAAGTCGAGGTGGCTTTGCGTCAGTTCAAAATCGGTTGTGCGGCAAGTGAAGTCAAGGTCTTCCGAAAAACGGTAGTCGGGAAACCAGCATTTCTTCAGGCAAGTACCTCCTTTAAAAATCAGCAACTCCCTCAGTTTTTGTTCCGAATAAATCGCAGCCAGGAAGTGACCGAGCACCCAATCTTTATCGATGGTGCTTTTCAAAACTCCTTTTTGTTCCGCGATGGTGACTATTTCCTTTTGGAGGATCATCAGTATTGTTTGTTCACAATGTTTAAAATTCGAGTGCGGTCAATGTTTAATCTTAACCTCCACGCGTTCACAAATTCTCCTTCGTCCTTGCCTGTGGGGTCAAACAAATTATATTTTTGATTGACTTCTTTTTTCGCAAACTCGATGAATAAATTTAGTTGTTCGGGTTTTAACATTTCTGCCAGCAAGCCCATTCTTTTTGTTACCGCTGTATTGTCAACAGCTTTGCAGTACGTGATCAACTTGGATGGGTTGAGGTCAGCCTGATGGAATGCCCGCAACAACTCTGCGTAACCACCGGAGTATTGAGGCAAATCAAAACAGTCCACAATTGTTTTTTCTACATCAGTCATTGCATACTGATTGTTGCCAAAACCTTCTTGAATGATTCCTGCTCTTTTTGGTTTTGCAATTTTTATGAATTGATATTTCGTACCAAAAACTGTTTTGGCAGGTTTTAACTTGGTGGTCTGAATAAATATGGTGTTTGGAAATTGCTCTGTCAATCCATGTTTGTTTAGTGCAGACCAATAGGCAATTGCCCCATCGTCAACCAGGAAGCACCCGATCACATTTTCATTGTGAAAATTGGCCTTGCAAAATTTACCGCGCTCAATGCGTGAGAGTATTTTTTTATGAACGAGGTTTTCCACCAACTCACTCACGTTGCTGAATTTCTTGCCCATCGTTTTTTTTACGGTCTCCAGGGAGAAAATATTCAGTTCGTGATCGTCCAGCATCAGCAGGAGATCGATCTGAGGTTGGGTTAAGTTTGCCGATAAGTAGGTGCTTCTTGCCATTACTTTTCAATATAGAATAAACCCTACAAAATGGGGTTTATCTAATGCCAAAAGGTAAAAAAGGAAGGAATAAAAAGCAAGGAAAAGCTCAAAAAGGTGGATTCAAGCCAATTTTCGGGACTCTTTGTACAGGCTGTTGAAGAACTCCTCCACAGAAATCTTGTGAATCGCTAAAATCTTGACAAGGCTTTTCATTGTAATGTTGGTCTGGCCTTTTTCGATGCGCCAGTACTGTACGCGGGGAATGTCGTGGTCAAAAGCAAAGTCTTCATGGCTGGTATAGCCTTTCTGCTTGCGCAACTCGGTGAGCTTTGCACCAATCCGCTTCAAAAGATTTGATAAGACTTCCTCTTCTTTCACAGAAGCCAAATTGGCCTCAATTTCACCTAAATGTTACCTCATATAAGATGTACAGATTTTTGGGGTGCTCAGAACAGAGTTCGGGAATCGAAGTACTTGATCTCAGACGCTTTATAATTATAGAGTTGCTTTTCGATTCCTTTCAGCTTCCGCTGGATTTGATCTTCGTTCAGATTGGATAAGTGAACACCGATGGCCAGCTTCCTCTTGTTTTCATTCAAGTCATTTATCAAATGCTCATCGTAGTCCGAGAAAGAAAAACCATAGATCACTAAGCGGTTATGACTCGCCTTGAAGGCAGCTCTGCAAAAAGATAAATAGATACTCTTCGCTATGGTGTCCTCTTTTAATTTTGCCTTGCCCTCCGAAACGAAGATAGGCACGTTACCCAAGTGAATTTGTAAGCGAATCAATTCCAAAAGTTCTTCCGTCTTGCTTCCGCGAGAAATCTTTACAATTATTCCGTCTTGTTTGTGGAAGAAAAGTGCTCCATGTAAATAGTATATGTTTTTGAATCCGGGTAGTGGCTTATCATTGAACACTAACTCAGTTCCTTTCTTTCGAAAAAAGTCCTGGTATCTGCCGACTTTGCTGTCCCGCTTGCCGCGATCCAATGTGATGAGGATAATGTGGTAAAGAAAAATGTCATAGTTGGTAGTGAATACATTTTCAAACCAATCCAATTCTATTGATGACTGAAAGAGTGTTTGGGGATCGATCTTGGTAAATTCTGGGTGTAAGTCTTTTATTGCTTTCAATAAACCGGACTTCAGGAGCCTCAAGGAGTTTCCAATCAGCTGAGCCTCATATCCAAATAACTGATTAACATCAAGAGCATTGGAAAGTAAGTTTTGCAACCCTTCAAAATTGGTGGAGTTGAATTTTAAAAAGATTCCTCTTTCGCTGTCATCAAGGTAGGTCAGGAATTTCTCGAATAGCGATTTGTAGTTCAAGGCAGAGTTGATGTTGATGGAAAAACCGTTGCCAAGAAAAATATCCGCCCCCTTGAATGAATGTTTGATTTCACTCCAATGATAGACTTTAATATCGCCAATGGTTATCATGTTTTTCGTTAGGCAAAATCGTCTAATCGTTGAATCAACTTCTCTCTCATGTCATCCAGAAAATTTGTCTTACCGTTTTTTCGTAACCTGATCTCTTGAAATTGTCGGTAATAGTTTCCCAGGCTAATATTGAAAAGGTGCTCAAATGAATCTGCAATCTGTTTGATGTCGGCCTTGCCATTGTTCACAGCATCCACACTTTGAAGTGCATAGATTAGTTCAATTAATGCGGACTTGGTGCCTGTCCATTTTAAAGACGACAATGTATCTGTAACATCTGCATCAAGTTTTTGAAGTAGTGTTATCAGGTGTTCCTTTACCATTTGGTGGGCAAGGATTTTCCCAAGGATATTATCGTAGCCTGTTGAAAACTTTGCGTCAATGTCAGGATCGCTTAATAGTTTCTCTGTGCGAGTGAAATACTTGTCGTCCAGGTGGGTTGAGTTCGAAAGGCAGTACTTATAGAATTGGGTGTGTTCCTTTACATACTCTTGGAGTTCACTCAAGCGTTGATGGAAGTAAACACGAAGTGCATCCGAACCATTGAACGGCTCTGCAAGCTTTAATGAAAATACTTTGTCATAATAGAAGTACTGACTGAGGATAACTGGTTTTTGCTCTTTGAAAAAACTAATCTCCTCATCCATGCCTTGGAATCGATATTCATAAACAAATTGCTTCAGTTCACTAATCGTAGAGCCGACAATTATCAAGCACTTGCTTGCTTTGGAAATTATGTCAGGGTTTTCAAGAGTTACTGTTTCTATTTGAGCTTTCAGATTTTCCTGAAGCTGGTCACAGAATTCTTTTATGGCTAGTGTTTTCATAACAGTCTAATTCAATTTTGCTTCAACGATTTCCTGTATGTCTTTTTTGATTTTGAAATAATTCTGTTGGATTTCGTAATGGCTAATCTTTCGAATGGCAGGAATGGGTTTATATCCTTCCTCTTCCTGCCGAAGTGCAGCATGATCATTCAGAATTTCAGCATGAAAGACTTTCAAGTCAATTTTCTGTTCAGGATCATCCGAAACTGTACCGACAAACTCACCAGAGGAGAGTGCCGCGATCTTTGAAGGTGGAATAGCCGAATCAAGTTGAGTGGACCTACTCACAGATGTATCGGACATATTGATGGATACACTTTCGCGCTCCTGCACAATTTTTCCAAAGCGTTCTGAAAGTAGTTTGGCAGTTTCGCCAACCACCTGGCCGCTGATCACGTTGCCTACAATGTTCATTATTACTTCGGCCTGGTCGCGCCCGTAGTCTTTTTTCAATTGACTGTAATCCTGAACGGCCAAAGAAGTAGCTACCTTATTGGCTCTTGCTGTCGCGATCAGACTGTCGATGCCATTGAAATAGATGGTTGGAAATTCATCAAAGACCAAACTGCACTTTTGTTGATGCTTCTTATTTACTAGTTTGATCACCCTTGATATATAAAGCGAAAGCACTGCTCCGTAAATCTGTTGCTTCTGGGGATTGTTTCCCATGCAGACAATCTTCGGCTCTTTGGGATTGTTGATGTCAAGCGTGAAATCATTTCCGGAAAGCACATAGTACAATTGAGGAGAGGACAGTCTTGCCATTCCAATTTTTGCGCTTGCAATCTGACCTTCGAGTTGCTCCATCGCTTCGTTTCGAAAAGCAGACTCAAACGGGTTAATCAACACTTCTATTTCTGGCTCGCTTCTAAGCAGTTTGAAAAGATGTGGGTAGTCTAATTGCATCAGTTCAATCACGTGAGGGAGTGTGCAGAATTTTCCATTGTCATACTTTCTAAGAAACCAGATAATTGCAGTGACGAAGTTGATCGGTGACTCCACAAAAAAGTCTCCTTGCTTTTTTATCCAATCGCGATTCAATCCCAACATGATTGTTCTGGAAGATTCTGTGGCATCGGTAATATCTTCCATCGTTGCGGGGTCAAGCGGGTTGCATCGGTGCGAACGGGAAAGATCTTCGAAATTGATAACAAAGAACTTTGGCTTGATCTTATACTGCCGACTGAATTTCAGAAGAGTGTTATAGGCAATTCGTGAAAGGTCATCGTACTTAAAATCGTAGATGAACATTGTGAAGCCTTTCCTGATGTGCTGCGTGATGATGTGCCTAACTACAAAATAAGATTTACCAGCGCCAGGTGTTCCAATGACTAGGAGTGATCGAAATGGGTTGATCACGTTGATCCAACTCGTTCTCCTCTTTCCTTGTAATGTATAAGCTGCTGGAAGATTGATTGAATACTCATTATCCAAAAAGCGCTCTTCCTGCGGGAACGATTCGTTGAGCCTGTTAAAAATATCCTTTCGGAAATTTATTTTGATGAGACGTGAAAGAAGTGTGCCCCCTGAGAGTATCAAAATGTAGCCTCCTGAAGTCGAACCAATATAAATTCCTGAAATGATGGAATCTGAAAAGTCGAGAACGAAGAGGTAATGGCTAAAGAGAAATGGAAACAGCCCTGATAGAATTAAAATTAACGCTTGGCGAAGATTAATCCTTTCGTCTTTCCTGCCTCTTGCGCCTACAAGCGAGATGGTCAATAGTCCCAGGGTAGAAACTTTAGAAATGTATATGTCTAGGAATAAACCCGTGTTTGAAACCGACTTTACAATCTCATCTGCTATTTGAAAAGTTAGCTTCCAAAAATCCAAAGCCTGATGACAATAGAAATAGAAGTGAAGAAGCAAGACGACAATACTCAGCAACCTGATGAAGTCGATGATCTTTTGAAGTGCTTGTTCGTTTTCGCCTGTGCTTGCCATAATGTTAAAAGTTTAAATGGAACGACCTCTTCTTTTCTTCTTTCTGCGTCTTTTCATTGCTGAGTCGGGTGAAGAATAGTCAATTTGTTTTGCCGTGATTAAATCCTTGATAGTTTCCTCGATCTGAGATTCAGTGTGGTCAAGTTTTTCTCCGTGCGTTGGAACTGGAGACTGACTAATCGCGGAGTCGGGTTTTGATAAATTAGTTAACCGATCTGTGATTGTTTTTGCACCGTACAGCTTTCCGAGATCACTTCCGTTGAAAACAACTTTCGTCTTGTTGTCCACGAAGGTGATCCCGTAAATTCGACCTTCTTCATTTTGACGAAAGAGCACAAAGACTCCCTCTTGATTTAGCGATTGAACAAAAGACCTTTTACTGATGGAGTCTCTGTTCTTAAATGCATTGTCGATGCAACGGATGAGTCTTTCTTTATATGGCCGTCTGAGCACATCATTAAGCTTGAATTGCTTTTCAAGAAATGAAATCGTGGGTTTACCATAAATCGTGCTTGCCTTTATTCCGACTCCAACTTTTTTCCCGTCTTCATTAACAAGTCTATAAAGCAATCCTTTATTGAGATTCATTTGTGAGCCCTCCTTTCCAAGGTCAGCCATTACGTTGTATTGCCTGAGTGCTGCATTCAATTCGGGAATGGATGTGTATTTGTAATTCTTTGTGACGAATCGCACTGCGTTAGAGATGCTTCTTTTGGTTTCCAGTTTGCCATAGACAGCTCGCTTCACATCTATCGCATTGACTGTCGCCTCTTGCTTAACTTTTCGCCCTTCAGCGCGAACCAATCCAAATTCCTTTTCCAATTCTTTTCGTGCGGTCTCGGATTGGTTGCGGCCTATATTATATAAGCTGATCCGTCTCCCATCGGCCTGGATGTTGGTCGTAACAATGTGAATGTGTGGATGGGCTGCGTCAAAATGTTCATAGACCAGATATGGCTGATTGCCGAACCCGATCTTGTCCATGTATTTCAATGCGATTGCATTTAGTGTTTCCTTTTCAAACTTCTCCGATGGATCGAAATTCAGAGATATGTGAACAGCCTTCGTAGTGACACGATGGTTTCTTTGGATGTAACCTTGAAATGTTTTCAGTTTTTCCCGAAAGGTGAGTTTGTCAACATTGCATCCAAATTGATTTTCATGGATGCACTTTGCTACACCTTCCTTAACTTTATTTTCGTTGTAGTTAAGTATTCCCAATATGTTTTGTCCGCTGTTCACTTTTGCAACCATTTTTTTGTTATCTCAGAAGTGATGTTCAACACGCGGTCGAGTCGTTGTCCAACTTTCTTATACTCATCCACAATTTTCAAGGCATGAAATATTTTCTGATTCGGTACATCTGCCGTATGAAAATGACGAGTGATTTGATTGACGTTTATTCCTATCGAGTTCAACTCCTTGCGGATCAACGCAAGCTCTGCTACGGTCGAATCCATAGATGCGTCTTTATGATACCACACTATTTCTTCGCGATATAAAATCCTCCTGGCCACCTCACCGATATACTGGCAGTTTGAGTTTTTCTGAATTTCAGCTAGCCGATTGTAGAAGCGTTCTGAAACCCTCACGCTGAAAATCTTGGTCAACTTTTCCTTATGAGATTTCTTGCGTCCCATATTAAAAATCTTTGATTTGAAGGGAGCCGAGTTCCGAGGCTACCCCCTCCTGACGACTGCAAGGAGGGAGGAGGGAGATTACGTTTGTGTAAACAAACGTACATCTTGCTAAAACCGAAAGACCGGTTTTTATCCTGATCAGATCGTTCCAACTTAGACTTTTGTAAATGACCAGTTTCATGATTTTGAGCGTTAGGGTTTCTTTCCTAAGAAATGCGGATTGCGCTTGTTGGCTTCAATCATTTTTTGGATGTCGTCATAGTCATAGAAGATCACGCCTCCAATCTTTGTAAAGGGCAATGTTCCGTTGACGCGAAGATTCTGGAGAGTGCCGGGCGACAACAATAAGAGGCGTCTTACCTCATTTGATTTGAGCCACTTTCGGGCGGGTGTTGTTTGCCTCTGAGATAAAAGTTTTTGAATCTCTGCTATTAATTCCTGCTTGAAATTTTGCAGGTCTTCGAGTGTTACTATGTTGGCTGCCATAACTGCGATGATTATGGCGTAAAGGAAAAACCAGTTGGGTTTTGAAAACAGTTACAGGGGTAACAGGACCCTGGGTAAGTTGTTGAAGATCAAGAGAAAAAAATTTGAACTAATCGAGCTGCTTTTGGAGTTGCTCAATCCTTTTTAATTCGGAAATCAATAGTTCTGAGCCGTATGTTTTGGCATACTTTAATTTCTCAAGATATGTTTCAACTCGAAAAGCACCAGCATAATTTTTATAATAATGAAGGCGATTTCTCTTTTCATTTAGGCCTTTCAAATAATTTAGAAATTGATCTTCGAGGCCGATCACGGATTGGTATTGCTCGTTCCGCGTTCGTGAAAAAGATATTGTACTGAAATTTTGAAAGCCCTCTAAATAAATTTCACTGAATTGATTTTCTCTAATGAAACTATTGGACTTCAAAAATTCTGAAATGAGAACAGGTTTCGTTTTTTGTTGGCTAGCAAGGGCCTTATTCTTCGCTCCATCGATGGTATGAACTATATAGCCTTTAGATAAAAGGAAGGATTTGTTGTAATTCTCAAAAGCAGTGCAAATCTTTATCTGATCAATTAATTTTTCGCGATGCAACCCTTCCCAATATTCTTTGGGAGGCTCGGACGAATCTGTCCTGAAACTTTCTGAAAACGCCTCAAAATTTTTGAATACATAGACTCTGCTATAAAGCATGTGCGCGTAGGAAAGCAACTCCCATGAAACTGCAAGTCGTTCTTTTTCATTCAAGTAGGCTTTTGTTTCATCAGAATACTCGCGAGTCATGGAATGATGTTTTTATTAAACCAAAAGGCGAATCTAATCTATTGCTCTGTGATAAATATCTAGCGCACTCCAAAATACTACCGACTTTTCCGAATCCCAATGAAGTTCTGTTCCATCCTTGGAAATTATAGTGGCACTTTTCAAATCTAATTTTCCAACAAATGTCGGCTTCGGTCGGTTATCTGAGTGTTTCATATTTTGCCACCCTTGTATGTCATAGTGGTTTAACTGCCATTTGATGTTCGTTACCTTGTATTCAGAATCCATTGGCGAGACAATTATAGTATCCCTAATTGTTCTCATTCCGATTTCATTGCCACTCTCTTGATTAATCACTTTAAAGGAATACTCTCGCACATAAGTACCGGATATTTCATCTTTCAAGCCAGAATGATCATTGGGTGTGCTGCAAGAAAAAGATAGCAAGCCAAAAACAACAACAAGACTGAATCGCATTTTCATAAGTTTTAAATTTTAGTTTCTATTGATATAGCCTATTGCAGTGTGAAAAGTATTCTTAACTGCATCCTTTGTACTTTCTTCTACATTATAATATTTGATCCTGAAACTTTCGTGGGAAATACTTCCCGACCTTTTGGTCTTTACAAATTTTGAAAGGAAACGGATTAATTCAGAAACGTTTTTGTTTTGAATAACACCAGACTCGACAAGTGTCTTTGTAAAAAATGCAAACTGCGAAACCGACATATCAAATTCCAGCTTGAAATCTCTCTTTGTGAAATCATCATCTTTGTCCTTACTGACGGTGCTTAGTTTGCATTTCCTATCAATGAATTGAATTTCTTCCGTTAGCCAATCGGATAGCTGTTCTTTAATTGATGCAAGTCTGTGATTATAAAACAGCCCCTGCCTAGACTGTATTTGATTTATGTTTTTCAAGTGGTGACTGAGTCTTTCCGCTTGATCAGTCTCAAACTCTATCCTTGATACATCCATCTGAATCGCTTGGGTGCAATACCGAAAAAAATCACTCTTGTTAAAATTTATTGAAATTAGACATGACCTCAATTCATCAGTCATATCCCTAGGATGCTTTTGTTCCGTTATTTCGCTGATCTCTTGAATCAGGTTTTCGAGATAGTTGATTCGTCCGTAAGTTAGTTTGCACGTTTTTTCATCTATGGCATTCTGGATGAATTGCTTTGCAATAATAGCTAACCCAGAGTCTAAGTCTTCATCATCGAGAAAAGATTTGATTTGTGAATATTCTCTTTCAAGTGATTTCAGAACTACTTCCTTTTTTGACTCGGGTATTTTGGCACCGTCATCAAATTCTGTTTCAAATTCATCCTGAATTAAGTCCAGAATATCCTCCAACTGGTTATAGAAAAAGAAAACCTCTGACGCTAAGTTTGATTTACCATTCTTAGCTTCATTACTTGATATAGTAAAAAGCACGTCAATGAATTTGATAAGGCAGTGTTGGTGATACTGTACATAATTGGTTCGTTGAAAACCTTTTCCAAGTGCCCATGCCTGATGTAAAAATGTATGCTTTCTGACTGCAATTTCATACGTGACAGACTTTCTTACTGTAGCAAATTGCTCGGGCAGAGATTTTTTGGCGTTCTCAGAAGATTGAATCGCGGTTACAATCAGTGACTCAATATTTTTGAATTCGTATTCCATTGGGAAAATCGGTTTGAGTTCTTTGATTTTCGCCAACGGATAATGACGATGTAAAAATTTGGAAACCTACGCTGCCTGTCAATCGGAAAAAACGAGTATTTGGACTACATATTTCTATGTATTTAGGCCGCGCGAACGGTTAAATGAGGCGTTATTCAACATAATGGTCTTTTTGCTCCAATTTGTTAATCAGTTCTACCTTGTTGGAAGCAGAAGCTTTGGTGAAGATATTGGAGACATGTTTGGCAACGGTTTTTTCGGAGATGGTTAAATCCGCTGCGATGATTTTATAAGAATGCCCCTTCATGATAAGTCTAACAATTTCGATTTCCCTTGCAGTTAAGTTATACTTGTCGCAGTTGGATTCGATCAATTGTTCCAAACTATGAACACGATCCAGAAGAATGTTGTATTCCTTTCTTGATTGGTAGATGGATGACCGTATGTAGACGATAGTCATAATGAGAAATCCAGAATTAGTGATTGAATGCTCCAATACCTGGAAGTCGCCAAAAAAGACAATCACAGGTAAAGCAACCCAACATAAGAGCGCTACATAAGCAGCAATAACTAATTCAAATTTGGTTTTCTCGGAGTATTCTTTTTCCCTGAACTTGAAAATGAAGGCGCGAGTTGTCGCCACGATGAAGGAGACACCATATAAAAATGGAATCACTACTGCAAGTCTTCTACTCCAAACAAGGTCACCTGTGATATAATAGGGTACGACAAACAAAAATAGAAAGGGAGCGAATAGGAAAATCAATGACCCGAATGTTACAAAGAACTTAAGCCGTTTGAGATCGAATGCTTTGTAGTAATAGTAAACGAAATACATTGATGTGCCGAACGCAAAGAGGTAGGCAATGACCTCCTGTAACATTACGGGAAGGGGAATGTTTTCATCTGGGAACAATCCACTCGTAAGATTGTACAGAATTAGGAAGACGAGTAAGATTAGATATAAAAGTCTTTTTTGGTCGTTCGTTCTTTCAAGAAAATAAATGATCTGAAAAAACAACATCACAAGTTCGAACACGGTTATCATAAATGTAACCAAGTGCATTTGGGTACCCATGAAATTCATACAAGGGGTTATTTAATTGTCTCGCATTCTCTTAGTTCAACTCTTCAAGGATAAAATCAAACGTGTCCATTATTCCAGCGTAACATGTATAACCTGTAAGAAAGATCTAATGACTGAAAGATTTCGAATCCATGTTTTTGATACCACTGGATATTGCGATCAACGGACGTCTCAAGATATATAGGCCGTCCTTCCGCACTAGAATCTTTGATGATTTCGTTTAATAGTTGACTACCCTTTCCAGCGTTTTGAAACTGTGGTGAAACACCAATAAACCACAAGTAGGAAAACCTTTTTTTCGGGTGAAATGATTTTATTTTTGATTCTCGACCTAGCACTCGGGCAACTCTATTTAGTCCAATAACATTCAGAGCAAGTTTTGCATCCCACAAAATTGAAGTGAACGTTGAGCGCTTTTTATCTGGATGGAGAACAAGCGCACAAGCTTGCGCGTCATCGGAAATCCAGACATCACCGAAGGTATTGCAGATATTATAGGAGTAATCCATGAGGCCGCGAATGCGAGCCTCTCGATTTCGGTCTTGCTTGACAACATAGTTTACGCTCTTGTTGTCATCAAAGGATTTCACGAGAATGTCAACCACTAAAGACTTTTGATCAACGCTAGCTCTCTTCATATTTACAGCCTCCGAGAAAGGAGAGTGCTCCAGGTTTTGTGGCATGAAAATTAATTTTGCTGGCAAAGATTCATTACCTCAAATAAGATAATCGGCCCGCTTTGGCCGACCGCAAATGTTATCTGACGAAAAAATCAGCCAAATAAAAAAAGCCCTCGGAACTTATACGGTCCCGAAGGCTATAAATTTTGTCAATACGTATTTCAGTTTACTTTTTTCAGTTTTGCAGTCTTTTGATTTCCCAAAACTGCTCTTAGAGAAAGCATGTCCTGACTTACTTTGTTCTCAATCACCTTTGCATAAATCTGAGTAGTCCTAATGCTGGTGTGACCAAGCATTTTGGAGACTGTTTCAATCGGGACTCCGTTGGTAAGCGTGACTGTGGTTGCGAAAGTGTGCCTAGCCAGATGGAAAGTAAGATTTTTTTCAATGCTACAGAGGTCCGCGATCTCTTTTAGATAGGCATTGATTTTCTGGTTTGAGAGATTTGGGAACAAGGTTCCAGAGGCAAGCGCCCTGGGATGATTTCTATATTTTTCAACGATATTGAGTGCCTTTGGAAGTAACGGAACTCGAACTGGCTGATTTGTTTTCTTTCTCGATGTCATTATCCAGTACTCGCCATCAATACCCAGTGAAATATTCTGAGGTGTAAGTCTCATTACATCGCAATAGGCTAAACCGGTAAAACAGCTAAAGATGAACAAGTCCTTTGCCCATTGTAAACGCAAGACCTTGAATTCCTTTGCTTCAATTTTTTCTAAGTCATCTTGGCTTAGGAATTCACGATCATTGCGGATAAATTTTGCCTGAAATTTTGCAAATGGATCTCGTTCCAACCATTCATTTTTGATCGCTACGTTGATCATTTTTCGAAGCCGTTCAATATGTTTCATAACCGTGTTATTACCCATAGAAGTATGGTGATCTAGTGGAGTGTACGACCTTAAATAATGTTCAAAGTCAGCTAGGAACTTATAGGATAGATGTGCTAATAAAAGATCACTTGTCTTCAATCGGCTCTTTAAGAACTCTTTGACATATCTCTGAGTGGTCATATAGTTCTTCATCGTTCCCCATTCGATAGTATCCTTAAGATGTGTATTGTGGTAATCAATTAGACTGAGCAGGGAATACTGATTTGGCTTAATACCTAGGTAGGCATTCTTGAGGGCGTCAGCAGTCACCAACTTACTATCCGCAAGCAGGTCTCTGTAATGTTCGAATATTTTGGCTTCAACTTGTTTGAGATAACCATTGAGTGATCTCGCATCCTCACTGTTTCCTTTGACTTTTCCAGCGTCCCAACTCTTTTCTGATACGCTTCTCTTGATCGAAAATTCCGATCTGTTACCAGCTACTGTAATACGGCAGTATACTGGTGTTAATCCATCCTTGGTCTTTGAAGTACGAAGAATGAATGTTGTGCTGAATGTTGCTTGCATGGCTTTAATTGTTTTTGGTTCACTTTGTTTGTTTAAAAACTGTGAATCCCTCACACAAAAACCACCAAATCGGGTCAATACAAATTAATGACAACCACCCACTTGCAGTCCCTCTGGTGACCTCGAAGCAATTATAAAACAGGTCACCGAATAGTTCACCACAGCGATGGGTGTATGTGCATATTTTGAGGAGTTTGGAAAATGAAAAACCCTCCACAAATAATTTATAGAGGGTTTTGATGACGCTTGATTAACAAGCAGTCGGGGTGAGAGGATTCGAAC
>JAFEAL010000005.1:418724-680022 GCA_018266435.1 Bacteroidota bacterium
CGACCTCTACGTCCCGAACGTAGCGCACTAGCCGGGCTGTGCTACACCCCGAAGGGCACAAAAATAAAAAATCGTATTGATTAACTTGCAATTTCTACTCGTTTAACTTCAACTTTTTATGACGAACACTCAACTGACTGACCATTTTTATTCAGCTTTTCAAAAACTGGATTACGCGTCTATGCAAGCTTGCTATGCTACCGATGCGGTGTTTCAAGATCCTATTTTTGGTCTGCTCAACAGCGAAGAAGTAAAAGCCATGTGGGAAATGCTGTGCCAAAATGCTCAAGACTTTTCGTTGAGTTTTTCAGATATAAAAACTACTGATGCAGAGTATGCTTCATGCCGATGGATAGCCACCTATACATTTTCGGCTACCGGGAGAAAAGTAGTGAACGATATTCAGGCACATCTGAAAATTCAAAACGGAAAGATTGTTGAGCATACCGATTATTTTCATTTTTGGAAATGGAGCCGGCAGGCACTGGGTATTTCAGGGTGGCTGCTCGGCTGGACCGATTTTTTCAGGGCGAAAGTAAGCTATCGGGCAAAAAAGAATCTTTTGAAGTTTATGTTATCAAAAAATAACAGTAAAAGGTAAAGCAACAGGCGCAACTTCAGGTACCCTTTGTACGTCTCAGTAAAAAAATATCTAGCCCCGTGCAACCTTATCCATTTTAACTCATCCCTAGTACATTAAAATCATTAAATACTATGAAACGATTTATTCCGGTTCTTTTATTGTTTTTTTCAGGCTATGGTTTTGCACAAACCAAAGAAACCCGAAATGTTGAAACATTTACCAAATTGTCTTTCCGCGTTCCAGGAAAATTAATCCTAAAGCAAGGAAGCCCGCAAAGCGTGGTGCTTGAAGGCGACAAAGAATTTCTTGATAAGATCGAGACCGAAGTGGATGGCGGCCGCCTTTCTATCGGGCACCCGGAAAGGTGGAACTGGAGAAATTGGCGCGATAATAATAAACTGACAGCCTACGTTACGGTAAAAGACATTAATGCCATCAGTGTGAGTGGCTCGGGCGACTTGATAACTGAAGGAAAAATTTTAGCAAGCGATATGGATTTAAAAGTAAGCGGATCAGGCTCGCTTACCATCGACCTCGATGTAAAAGGCGAATTGAATGCCGATGTTTCAGGGAGTGGAGAAATTATTGCAAAAGGTGCTTGCAAAGAATTTGAAAGCAATGTGAGCGGCTCAGGAAAAGTGAGCTTGACTTCTTCCATTTCAGGGAAGGCTGACGTAAGCGTGTCAGGGTCAGGCACTGTGTCGATGAGTGGCAATGCCACTGCGATTAAGACCCACATCAGCGGATCAGGCAAAGTATTGGCTGCTGACCTGGAAGTTGTAACCTGCGAAGTGCACATCTCCGGCTCAGGCGATGTGGAAATCAATGTGAAAGACGCACTCGATGCCAACATCTCCGGCAGCGGAACGGTAACCTACAAAGGCAACCCAGGCCATGTGAACAGCCATTCATCAGGCAGTGGTAAAGTGCGGAAAATGTAGATACCCAAGCATTAGGCACAAAGTATAAAGCCGGAAACAGGTTAGAAATTTTTTTAGCTTTATACTTTGCGCTTTTAACCTAATGCAAGTGCAGCGTATCCCTTAGTATTTTTGTCCGCTCTTTCTTCCAGTTTTTCAACTCCTCTTCGCGCTGCTTCAATTCTTCTTCAGAAGGCTTATAATTATTCAGTGGTTTTAGGTCAGGCTGACCGGCATCTATCCATGCCGTGTACCACAAACTGCCCACCATCAAAATACTTTTGCGCATTTGGCGCTCAACCATGCCCGATAAGAGATCGTGATATGCCTTTGAGTAGTCGTGTGAAAAAACTTTCACGGTTTTCTTTCCCAGTGTTTCAAAATTAAATTTTTGATAGCTGAATTTTTCGGATAACTTCTTTTCTAAATTCAAAACCGAGTCAACAGCCTGATGGGTATGGTCAATAATTTTCCAGGCCTCAAGTTGAACATTTGAAATGTAATGAGCCTTGCCCGTGTAAAAATCATAATCGGCAGAAAACAATTCCGGCAGCCGTGATTCCCAGAATGAATGGATACCGATTTGACCAGTCAACTGACCATCGTAATTCTTTGTGGTATGCAGCGGCACATGCGCATCGGCTACGTAATGCCCCAGGTCTGAGGAAAGTCTTAAAATCTTTTCAGAGTCTTTCAACAGAAAAGCATCTTTCAATTGAAGATAGAAAGATTGAATGGTCCAGGGCAAAGTGCCGTGAGCGTTTAACGAGTCTTGTCCATATTTTTCAACAGCTTTATTCCAGTGGCGAGGTATTTTTTGAAGTGCACTGTCTCCGTAATCATCCAGATCAATGTAGTGGCGAGGTGCTTCGTTGGGCATAATGTACCGCCTACGGTCGGGGTTGGCTGCTGATTCTTCGATGTAACGGATATTCTTTTTATAGAATCCGCTCATCTCAACAGGCAAAGAAAACACGGCAAGCCGGTTGATCTTTTGGTGGCCGAAAAATCCCCAACTGCAGCAACTCAGAAGCAGAAGGGTTAGAAATATTTTTTCGTGTGTCTTCAAATTGTAGCTAAAGATAAGACGAGATAAATTATTTTTGAAGGGACGAACGAGTTGCCGATAACCAATCTCACGTAATCATGAAAATTATTAACCTGCTTGTTTTTATAATCTTTGCATCGTTTATGCCATTTACCCAGTTGCCTGATCCTAAATTTGATGTGCAGGGTCACCGTGGGGCACGCGGCCTGATGCCCGAAAACTCCATTCCGGCATTTTTACTAGCACTGGATTCTGGCGTAACCACTCTTGAAATGGACTTGGCCATTACTCAGGATAAGCAAGTGATAGTATCGCACGAAACGTGGATGAGCGCAGCCTACTGCCTCGACCCGCAAGGAAAAGAAATAAGCGGGCGAAGCGAAAAAAAATTCAACATCTACAAAATGAAGTATGCCGAAGTAGCCGCTTGGGATTGTGGCTCAAAGTTGAATGTGCGCTTTCCGGATCAGAAAAAAATAAAAATACCTAAACCGTTATTGAACGAAGTTATTGTGGCGGTTGAAAATCACATTAAGAATTTTACCGGGTATGAAGTGGATTATAATATTGAAATCAAATCGTTGCCCGAAACCGACAACATTTTCCATCCCAAACCTGAAGTATTTTCTGATTTGGCATACCAACTCATTGACCAGTATTTGCCGTGGAACCGGGTGGTGATTCAATCGTTTGATTTTCGGGTGCTGAGGTACTGGCATAAAAAATACCCACAGGTAAGGCTGGCTGCCCTGGTGGAGAACTTAAAATCCATTGATGAAAATATAAAGGAGTTAGGTTTTGTTCCTGACGTTTATAGCCCTGAGTACAAACTGCTCGATAAAAATGAAGTGGATTTTCTTCATCGCAAAACCCCTCAGCATATTGCTGATAAAGAAAAGAAGATGCGCAAACTTCGCGTTATTCCCTGGACGGTAAACGATGAAAAAGAAATGCATGAACTCAAAGAGATGGGGGTGGATGGCTTCATTACTGATTATCCTAACCGGGCCAAAAAACTGGGATTGACCCGTGAAATAAAAAATGAAATAAAAAAGTAATGGTTATAGACGGGTATAAGAATTTTTACCTGATGTTTTTTACCGTTATCAGATACACAATATTCCTCTAAATCCTCTTGCTGCATAATATGATTCGGCACCGTTGTGATAAACAAATACCCTTCCAAAACGGTGGTCGCCAAATAATGCTCCGCCCAGTTTTCTAACACTACCCGGAGTCATCAGCCAGCTTGACGTTTTGGAATCAATGCTTTCTATTTCTTGCAATGTACGATACTGTTCTTCGGTGAGCAGTTCTATTCCCATTTCGGCTGCCTTAGCCAGGGCACTATTTTTTGGTTTATGCTCTTTTCTTGATTTCAACGCTTCCGTGTCGTAGCATAGGCTTCTTCGCCCGCTGGGGCTTTCAGCAGAACAGTCACAAAAAACAAATGCATCCTTTTTTTTATCATACCCGATAACATCCGGTTCTCCGCCTGTAGTTTCCATTTCATTCAGCGACCACATTTTGTCTGGCATAGAAACCAGGCGGGCTTCCACCTCGCTCCATACAATTCCTTTGTGCCGGTGCAGGTGGTTGTCAAACCGTGCTTTTACTATTTCGAGTAGTTCTTTGGTTTGGCCTGCAGATAGTCTCTTTTTCATAACTGGTAAGTTTGAGATGATTTGTAGCGACAGGTAAGTGAGGATTTCAATCGGTTAAGTGCACTGGCTACAATTATTTTTTACGAGCTTCTTTAACTTCTTCAGGTGTTATGACTGATTCTTTGTTACCAAACGAGTTGCGAACATAATTCAGTACATCACTTACTTGTTCATCGGTAAAAGCAAATCCCTCCATTTTTTCATCGTACTCATAACCATTTACTTTCATGGGCCCGGAAGCTCCGTAAAGTACTACCTCGATGGATTTTTTTTTGTTGGCCTTCAGGTAATCAGATTGGGCCAGTGGAGGGTAAAATCCATCGGTACCTTCGCCTTGCTCCATGTGGCAGGTGAGGCAATGAGTAATGTAAATGTCTTTTCCCCGCTCGATGCTTTCTTTTAAAGTGAATTTGGTTTTTTGTTGAAAAGAAGAGAGAGATAAGAGCGATACACTTGCAGCTAAGCCAATAAAAATTTTTGTGATCATATATAGTTGAGTTTAGTTAATGATGGGTGCTCATTCTTTTGATGGCAAGGAGCATCTTATTTTCTAAAGATGAAGGTACGAAATTAACGGCTCGATCAGACACTCACGCTATTAAAGGTATTTTGAAGAAATAGCCGGTTTCAAAAATCCGGATCCAGCCACAGCCGGTCTTTCAGTTCTTTCAGCAACGGATTCTTTTCTGCCAGGAGATCAAATTTTTCTTTGTTGGTATAAGCAATCTTTTTTGTTTCTTCTTTTTGTAAAATGCTTTCCACCTTAATGGTGGAGTTACTCAGGCGGCTGCGCAGGTGGGCGAGCAAATCCGGAAGGATAGCTTGCAGCAACGGCTCTTCTACCGAGTTGGCCAGTGCTACAGTCACCACTGATCCTTTGATATCTACCTGGCGGCTTAATAAATGAAACTCAGCTACCTGGTTTTTTCGTGAGTCGGCATAATCGGCCCATGCCTTGCGAAGTTGTTCATCTGTAAGCGGTCTTACCGGCTGTGGCTCATCCAGAGGTGTGATGCCTGCAACTGCCAGTTTTTCTTTTGGTTTTAAAATTGATCCGAGGTTGAGCGTTGACTTAGGGCGTACAGAAGTTGGGGGAGGTAGTTCGCTACCAACTGATACGGTACTTGGCTGTTGAGATACTCCGGGCGGATCAGGCTTTTTTTCTGTGTTGCCGGGTATTTCTTTTTTAGCAGGCAACACCGCCAGTGGCGGTTCGGGTTCTAATTCAATTTTTTTTTTACTCCTTCGTGGGAGTTGCTTTTGATGACGGCATTGACATGAACCATTTTCATCAGGGCCAGTTCTACCAGCAGCCGTTGGTTGCGGCTGGCTTTATACTGGATATCACACGTACTGGCCATGTTGAGCCACGAGAGCAGGAGCGAAGGAGAAGCGCTTTGCGCCTGACTGATGTATTTTTGTTTTACGCTTTCGGGCACTTCCATCAGGGCAACGGTTCGTGCATCTTGCGATACCAGTAAATTGCGTAAGTGCTCCCCTAAGCCGGTGATGAAATTTTGGCCGTCAAATCCTTTTCGTAAAATCTCATCCAACAATACCAGCGGAGTGACGGTATTTTCGGTGAGCAGGCCATCAACCATTTTAAAATAATAATCATAGTCGAGGATGTGCAGGTTATTGAGCACATCGCTAAAGGTGACTTTGTGGTTTGAAGAAAAAGTCACCATCAGGTCGAAGATGGAAAGCCCATCGCGCAGCGCGCCATCTGCCTTTTGGGCAATGAGGTGCAGGGCTTCGTCTTCTGCTTCAATACCTTCGCGGGTAGCAATTTTTTTCAGTTGTGTGGCAATATCCGAAACCTGAATGCGGTTGAAATCAAAAATCTGGCAGCGCGAAAGGATGGTGGGTATGACTTTGTGTTTCTCGGTTGTGGCGAGAATAAATATGGCATACGAGGGCGGCTCTTCTAAGGTCTTTAAAAATGCATTGAAGGCTGCATTGGAGAGCATGTGCACTTCATCAATAATATAGACTTTGAATTTTCCGAATTGCGGAGGGTAGCGCACCTGGTCAATCAGGTTGCGAATGTCTTCCACTGAATTGTTGGAAGCGGCATCGAGCTCAAAGATATTGAGTGAGTTGGCTTCGGCCTTTTCTTCAAAGCCGTTGATCATTCTGGCTACAATACGCGCACAGGTAGTTTTGCCCACTCCGCGCGGCCCGCAAAAAAGTAAAGCCTGGGCCAGCTTGTTGTTATCGATGGCATTTTTTAGCGTGGTGGTGATGTGCTCTTGCCCCACCACTTCGTCAAAGCCGAGTGGCCGGTATTTCCGGGCCGAAACAACAAAATTATCCATCGCCTGCAAGATAGTGCAATTATGAAACAGGACAATTTCAATCTAAAAAAAATGAATTTTCCAGATCGTCTCTCGCAGATAACGATCGTTTCATCAAGTTTATAGCATCGCCCCGGCCTGTTCTTGGCCTACGCTAACAGGAGACGATGTTAGAGAGAGAAAAAAATTAATTTCTTTCTTTTCTGATAAAACTGGGGCAGGGAATCCACCCGTCTCTTTTTTTAGTTTTTTTACGTTCAGGTATTTCAATCAGGTATTTCAGCGCAAGCTCATGAGCCCCACCAGAAGCAGGCCCTAACCGCGATACGGTAAAATCATAGCTGTAAACCACCTCAAACTGGCTGAACTGAAATCCGAGAATAACTACGGCAGCATCTTGCATGGGGTTGCGATCGGCATTTTTTATCACTGGAATGCCACGGTACCATAACCCAAAGATGATCGGCTCATATAATAAGTAAGCCCCCACATCTAACTGTTCAAAATTAGCCTGCCGTTTGTACACAAATGAAGGAGAGAGTACAGGAATACGGTCACGCTTCAGCAATCCTCCATACAAGGGAATGCGCACTCCGCCATGCACCGAAATTTTTAAGGGCACATAGGCATATTGATGCAGCAACGATCGGTTAGGTTCATTGATGTGGTTGGCGGCAAAGCCTATCCAAACGTTTCGGTTGTAGGCCAACATCCCTGCCTTGAAATCAAAATACTGTGTCATGCCGGCATTAGAAAGAATTGGGTCGCTGGTAGGTATTGTTGAGTTACTGCCCAGCACTAACTGATCGCCAAAAATTAGTTTGTTAAAATCAATGCTGCGCGAGGCATAACCAAAATTTAACCCGGATGAGATTATCCACTTATTGGCAATGGGCAGTTTGTAGGAATACAAAAAATTAAATTCGGTTGATCGCATCCCGGCCGAGCCGGCCTGATCTTGCATGGCCATAAAACCAAAGCCGCTGTTGAGGCCGGTCAGATTATAATCGTAAGAGAGGGCATAAGTGCGGTAACCTTGTGCCACACTCGGCCATTGGTTGCGGTAGTTGGAAATGAACCGATGGTCATTGGTGGTTCCTGTAAAGGCCGGGTTGAGGTAGAGCGGAGCTGCATAATATTGGCTGAACTCCGGATCTTGTGCCAGGCCGAGTCGAACGATGAAAATCAAAATTATCGTGAAACTAATCTTCATCGGATTAAATTAATATCGCCTGTACGCACCAACGTTTCACCGTTTTCGAGCAAGGCAGTAAGTTTATACATGTACACATCCTGTTCGCACAATTTTCCCTGGTAGTATCCGTCCCAGCCTTGTGTGGGGCTGGTGGTCTGAAATAATAATTGTCCCCAGCGGTTGAAGACCAGCATCTCAAATTGCACCACGCCATTCATGAGCGGAAGAAAAATATCGTTTTGTCCCGAGCCGCTTCCTGGCCCATTGGGGCTGGGCGAAAAGGCATTGGGAATTAAAACCTGGTTTGCTTTTTTTACGATAACCGCATCTTTCTGCATGAGGGTGTCCACGCATCCGTGTTCGTTGCTGGCAATGAGTGTGAGGGTAAATGTGCCATCGGTTTTATAGGTATGTTCAGGGCTTGCTTCAATGGATGTACTGCCATCGCCAAAATCCCAAGAATACCCCGAGGCATAGCGGCTCATGTTCAAGGTAGTTAAAACACCTCCCGGTATGTAGAGTACATTGGGCCGCGCAATGAAGTTGGCAAACGGACGCGGATAAACCTGAATGATTTGTGTTTTTGCAGTAGTAACAACCTGCCCCGTGGTGTTGGAGGCGCTGAGCGAAACGGAGTACGTTCCAAAATTGGTGTAGGCATGGGTAGGATTACTTGCCGTAGAAGTATTTCCATCACCAAAATCCCATTGATAGGTATTAGGTTCGGCATATTGGCTCAGGTTGGTGAAATTTACTGTGAGAGGCTGACAGCCCGATGAAGGATCGTAACTGAAATCAACAATCGGAGGTATGGCCAGAATGGTAATGGTGTTGGCTACCGATTGTACACACACATTGTTGGTTACGGTTAGTTTGATGGTGTACACACCGTACGAATTGTAGGTATGACTGGTAATGGTTGCATCGGTTGAAGTGGTGCCGTCTCCAAAATCCCAGAGATATGTCCACGCCCCCGGGTTGGTTGTGTTGTTGAGGGTAACGGTAGATGAAGGGAGAGTTTGTGTAACCGGGGTAGCAGTGAACGAAGCATTGATGTTATCTTGATGCGGCACCGTAATGGTATTGCTCAGCACCGGACTTGTGCAGTTGGCAAAATTTTTTGTATCGAGTGAGAACTGAATGGCCTGATCAATGGCTCCGCGATTGAATGTAAACTGAAACTGGTCGGAAGAATTGGTTACATCGCTCAGCGTTATTCCGTTGGCAACAATCACCCAGTGATACGCGGCCAATCCTTTTTGAATCGCATTGAGGTTGATCTCCATTATGTTGCAATCATAGGCCAGCGTATCAATGGTAAACAATGAACTGGGCACAGGGGCGATGCGGATAGTACGTGTAGAGTCACCCACGCAGCCGGTAGAAAGTGTGGTAGTGAGTTTTACCGAAAAATTTTTCAGCGCCAGCGTGAGGTTGGAAAATGTATAGTTGAAGGAGGGAGTAGTTCCGGTGCTTACCGTTGAAATTATTCCGGTTGCATCACTCACTGTCCAGGTGTAATCTGATGGAACTAAGTCTTGCGTAGCAGCATCGACCTGAAAATTGATGGGCTGTGGTGAACAGTTATTATTAAAAGGCGAGTAGTTGGTGGGGCTGAATCCTGAATTAGTTCCCGGAAAAACAGTGAGGGTACTAATCGGGGAGATGGTTTCACAGCCGTGAACCGTGTATACATGCAGGCGCACATCCACCTGAGTATTGACAAGGGTTGTGTTTGTGAATGAATAGGTAAACACATTGCTGAAGGAGGGATCAGATGGACGCTGCGTTGCCATTGCCTGAAATCCCAAACCTTGTTTGAAATCCATTTCCCAGACATAGCGATCAACCACATCGGGCTGGCCGCTTGCCGAAGTGTTGGTGAAGTTGATGGTGAGCACACTGCAACCCGAAGTCTTGTCGGGGGTAAATCCGGCCAACGGCAGCGGATCAACCACTACCGGTAAAACCAGAATTGCCGAACAACTATTTTGGCTGGCTGTTATGCGAAGGGCTACCGGGTATGTGCCGGCCGTGCCGAGTAATCGGGTAAATGATTTTTTATTATCGTAAGCCGGATCTTTATTGAAGGTGACTCCGTTGTAATTAAAATCCCATTCTCTTAAAATAATCGTATCGCCATTGATGGCGTTGAGTGTGGAGCTTTCGGTAAACGAATTCAGTTGTCCTTGACAAACACGTGTAGCTGTGAATACCGGAACAGGATTTTCATAAACATGAACTTGTACTTCATTTTGTGTCTGGCACCCGGTGATGTTGTCGCGTACGGTGAGGATTGCCCGGTAAATTCCCCGCGTAGTAAACGTCCGGTCGAACGGCCCTAACTTTACAGGTGAAAACCCCGAAGTCGGAAATGAATTGATCAATACATTGTTCTGATCGTAGAATTGCCACTGCCATTGCGTGCTGGGTGTAACGATACCGGCCGATACATCGGTAAACCGAACTTGAAAGGCGTTGTACGGTGCCGATGAATTTTGGCAGAAGTCAGGAGTAATCGGGTTGTTGGATAAGTCAGTGGTTTGGATCATTGCTATCAATGCAGGCGAAATAGTAATGAGGCCATCGTAGGTGTTGGTGCATCCGCCCGCAGCATTGTTGTCAGTTACGGAAAGACGAATCAATTTTTGTCCACCGGTGGTGTACGAAAAAGTAGGTGCATTGCTGGTGGAAGTGGTAAGAGGAGCTCCGGCACCGGTATTGTTATCAAAAAACTGCCAGGTGTATCCGTACGATGAGCCGGCTATGAAAGGAGTTTGGTCATCAAAAAAAATTGGGTCGCCAATACAAAAGGTTGTTTGAATTGCACCGCCAGCATTGTTTAGCCGGGTAATAAAATTAGGTTGTGGAGAAGGCACGATTACAATTTGTGCCGTGGTGACCTGAGCCGGGTTATCGCCATTGGCCAAGTCACCGTTTACCGGAACCAACGGGTTCATCGGATCGTTGGAGTAAGCATTGCATTGATTCCAATTCTTGAGCGTAACCTGAAATGTGTTGCCTACATTAGCCGGTACGGTAACCGGAACATTGATTGGTAAACTTACTTGACCCGGTGCTGCTACTGGATAAAACGGATTAGTATTGGGTGCAGGGTTGAGGTAAGGATAACTTCCCGGCAATACTCCGTTTACCTGTACGCCCGGAATTTGTGTGGCAAGAGGTCCTGTTCCGTAGATCCATTGAATCCAGCGAGGTGCGCTGTTTTCACGCGTAGCCCTGGGGAAACAATTCCATGTGCTATTGTCGGTAAATGAAAGTGTTTCAGCAAAACCCTGGCACACACGATATACCTGCGGGTTGATCGACACCACATCGTTGGTCCATACAATGACTTGTGTATTGATGGGTACTACTGAGCCCAGCGGGTTGCACGAGTTGGAGGCATCAATTACTACATCGTATCCGCAATTGATGGACGCATTGGGGTAGGTGTGTGTCATGGTCACACCCGTGGCGTTGCTTTGAGTGTAAGCTTGTGGTGCGGTGCCATCCCCCCAATCCACTGTATAGATGGTTCCGGGAATAGCCGAGAGGTAGAGCGTTTCGAGGCTGACCGTGTAGGGTGCACACCCCCGGCTGCTGGTTAAAAATTTGAACCCGGGCTCCATAATGGAGCATTGGGCAACCAACTCGTTTGCTTCAAAAACGAAAAGGAGGATAAATACAATCAGACAGATGTGCTTCTTCACAGATATTCGGGGTCATCTGAAAAAAGCCACTACGACAAACCATTAATCCGAAAGTAACCCAAATGAAACCGGCCAAAAATGGTTTTGCCGACAGGTGTTCTGTTTCAGACTTTTAACGGCCAAAGAATCAGCCTAATGGTTTTTTATACCCAACTAAATGCACCTCTCATCGCCATCTTTTTACCATCCATTGAGATTTGTGTACCATGTTAATCCTTCTTTTTACCTTGAATCAAAAATTGAAAACTTCAAAAAAAATATAAACCGATGAAATTAAAATTTATTACCCTTGTTCTTTTTGCTTCGTATGTTTCTCATGCGCAGGAAAAAACTTCCTCTGAGCGAACACTTCCTGCTGAGTCTGCCGTAACCTCTACCAACCAAGTCACGATCAAAGGAAAAGTTGTTCCTTATAAAGTTACAGCCGGAACTCAACCCGTATGGGACAAAGACGGAAAAGTGATTGCCTCACTTTTTTACACCTACTACGAACGCACCGATGTAGCCGACAAAAGCAAGCGGCCGTTATTCCTGTCGTTCAACGGTGGGCCAGGCTCTGCTTCAGTGTGGATGCATGTTGCCTACACCGGCCCCAAAGCACTAAACATTGATGCGGAAGGATACCCGGTGCAGCCCTATGGAATTCATGACAATCCCAATTCCATTTTAGATGTAGCAGACATTGTATATGTTGATCCGGTGAATACCGGATTTTCGCGCATTTTAGATTCCAAAGTAGAACGTTCCGTTTTTTTTGGAGTTAATGCCGATGTGAAATACCTGGCCGATTGGCTCGATACCTTTGTATCGCGCAATGGACGGTGGACCTCACCTAAGTATTTGATTGGTGAAAGCTATGGCACCACACGTGTATCAGGGCTGGCACTTGAATTACAGAACAGCCATTGGATGTATTTGAATGGGGTGATTTTAGTTTCGCCTACCGAATTGGGCATCAGGCGTGATGGACCGGTGAATGATGCATTGGCGCTTCCCTATTTTGCTGCAGCCGCCTGGTATCAAAAAGCATTGCCCGATGATTTGCAAAAGAAAGATTTGGCCGAAGTGCTGCCCGAAGTAGAGGCCTTTACCGTAGATGAATTGATTCCCGCCATTTCAAAAGGCGGATTTATTGATGAAGCCAAGCGCAAACAAATAGCCGGCAAAATGTCGCACTACTCAGGCTTGTCTGAGAAATCAATATTGCAACACAACTTAGTAGTGCCTACGCAATTTTTCTGGAAGGAATTGTTGCGCGATAAAAGCCTTACCATCGGCCGGCTTGACTCACGTTATTTGGGTATTGATAAAATGAATGCAGGGGATAGCCCCGATTACAATGCCGAGTTAACTTCATGGCTGCATGCCTTTACTCCGGCCATCAATTATTATTTACGCGATGTGCTGAAATACAAAACCGATATTAAATACAATATGTTTGGATCAGTTTATCCGTGGGACAATAAAGATGACCATACCGGAGAAAACCTGAGGCAAGCCATGGCCGAGAATCCTTACCTGCACCTGATGGTGCAGTCAGGATATTTTGACGGAGCCACTACTTACTTTGAGGCGAAGTATACCATGTGGCAAATTGACCCGAGCGGAAAACTGAAAGACCGTATGCGTTTTGAAGGATACCGCAGTGGCCACATGATGTATTTGCGCGCAGAAGACTTGGTTAACTCCAACGATCACATCCGTGATTTTATCAAGAAGTCAACACCGGCAGTCGGTCAGCCTGCGAAGTATTGACCCGCTATTGATCAAAGAAAGACCGGACAACAATACCCCGTTGATTGATTTTTTTCAACAGGGTGGTTATGTTTTTGTTTCCGATGTCGAGCCGCTGGCGGGTACGATATTGTTTTCTGAAATTTTTAAGGACAAAAAAATTCAAGAAACGATCATAACCCGCTTCATCATTAAACTGATGATGGCTGGAAATGAATTTTATTTTCTGTTGTTCGAATGAAATGAGCCAGCGCGCAAGTTTTGCGTTTGACTCAATCTGCCCGGCTGTGAGATTGGTGTAATTTTCTTTTGGTGTTACGTTTTCAATTCCGATCGCCACCGGGTTTCCATCTTGGTGACGTTTGATTAGCCACCGGTGATTTTCTTTTTCGTAAGAAGAAGGAGGTGACAGGCAAAAAATTTTTCCATCGCGGTCGATGATGAAGTGCGCCCCGTTGGGCAAATTACCTGCCTTTGAAAGAGTTCCCCACGACTCAGGAATTTGATTGTGCAGAAAAGACGACACCTCAAGGCTTGTTTTCAAATTGCCATCGCCCATGGCATGAAACACAATCAATCTGGGGTTGAGGTAAATCGAATCCAACCCATAGACTTCGTGAACAAACTGCCGGGTCTTTTTTTTCATCGCTTCATCAATGGGAACAGCCATTTCGGTGAAGATCAATTCTTCCTGTGTTTGATCAGGGTTAACCCATTCTACTTTTCGTTGAATGGATTTTTTTTGAAGCTCTTCGTAAGAAATGACATGGGTGAGTTTAGGATACTCTTGAGCACACACACTGAATCGGAGCAACAAGCCTCCGGCTACGAGAAGCCAGTGGCCGCCACATGGCAACCAACCCTTACCACGGTTCATGTGCTGATGCGGTGGCAAACATAATTCCATTCACAATAATTAGAGGAATGCTTTCGTTGCGCGGATGATTTTGCTTTTGAAAAGCAAATGAGCTTTCACCGTTAGAGTCTGAATTATAAAAAAGACGATTGTCTTTTACCCACCAAGTGCCACGGTCAGCATCTTGAGAAATGGGAAAAGGAGTGCCATTAGCAAAAGAGCTGCGGTCAAGTACAGCTTCATAACTTCCATCAGCTTGCAAGGTGATGCAAGAGTTGGAATGATTATTATCGGTGGCTGCAGTTTCACTGATGTAACACCACTTGCCTACCATTTCTTGAGCAATGAGATGATCGGACTGTGCGCAGCAAGGCAGCATCAGGAACAGAACCATCGCCAGCATCAAAAAAAAATTCATAAAAAATTTAGCTCTTTAAAAGAATCTTGTTTTCAAAAAAAATGAAAATCGGGCAGAATCAGTTTACCACGACATTTTCACAATGCCTAGCTGAAAGCCGTAGTTAATGAAGTTGCTATAGTTGTTGTTGCCCGGTGTAATAAAATTATTGTTAACCAGGTTGCTTGAGTTAGTGGCATAATCAAAATGAGCCGAGGCCTTGATCCGCCAGGAAGAATTTTCTTTCAATCCCACCAGCAATCCGACTTCGGGGCGTAGCTGCAAGCCCCATGCAGTAGTTGATCCACTGTAGATATTATAATACTGGGTAAACTTTGTGGCGGCTGCGCCAACCCCCACGCCTGCATACGGCACAATTTGCTTATCCATAGAAAAGAAAAAATAATCAAGATTAGCCGTCAGGTTATAGTTATAAGAATAATTGTATAAGTCAGTGCTGATGGCCGACCCACTGTACTGATAAGTTTGCAGGGGTTGGTATTGGTTGTACACAGCCCAGCCAAACTCGCCACCTACCCAAAGATTATCTACATGGTTTAGCCTTTTTCTGAATCCTGCCTTCAGACCCAACGAGCTGGGCTTACTAATAAAAATTTTGTTAGACATAGGCATGTTGTTGTCCCACAGGAGATAAAAAAAGTTATCAAAATCACGGCCTGAGTTGATGGAGGCTGGTTTTTGTTGTGACGTGCGGTCAGGATTTTTTGAGCGGTCGTAATAATACTGTGCCCGAACCTGAAAGAAAGAGCACACACTTAAAATAAAAATGAAAATCAGCTTTTGCATGTCATTGTTTTTTGATGTAAGAAGATTGAGCAAAAGCCCGATCGATGGCGGCAACGGTAAGATTTCCTAAATCTGGGGATGAAACCAAATCGCCTATGCTACAGTACCAAGCTAAGCGGGGTTTTCCCTGGTAGAGGTTTTTTAAATCGAAAATTTCAATGTATAAATTAGCTTGATCGGAAACGGAGTAAGAAGGATAGTAACTGCCGTAACCATAACCTCCGTACCCATAGCCGTAGCCAAAACCATAGCCGTAGCCATAGCCGTATGGGTAATACGAATACGTTTGGTATACATTATAATTTTCAACTACAAAAACATATACTTTCAGGTCGGGGTTGTATTTTTTTGAGAGCGATTGTGTATAGCCTGCGGCATTGAGTTTAGTTTGAAGTTCGGCAGTAATTATGCTGGCGTAGGGTCCCAGAGAACTGCTGCTTCCCGAGCATTGAGCACATTGTAAGGTATCAGCTTGATTAGTATCTGAACTATTGAAATAACTCAGTGTGTCGTTGGGTAAGTAATAAGTATGGTACAAGCCAAAGTTAACGGTTGGGTCGTACTGGGTTGAAACCACCATATTTTTCACCAGGTCGCCCGCATTGGGTTTGGGCTGGCAGCCCCATGTCAGCAAACCCAAAGTTGTTGTCCAAATAATAATCTTCTTCATAAGCGGTATATCGAAGTCAAAATTCTGAAATTTTTCTGACAAGACTATCTTCTTCCGCCATGGAATCCGCCCCCCGAGCGAAAACCACCACCTCCCCCCGAACGAAAACCACCACCACCTCCCCAATTTTGCTGATGAAACTGGGTGGCGCGAAAGTTTGAGTACCCTTGACGATTAAAATTGTTAGTGGGTTGGTTAATGGAGTTTCTAAACGAGTTGGTGTTTCGGTTCATGTTCATTCCGCGGTTCACGTTTTCACTTCGGTTGAAATTTTGGTACCGGTTGAAATTTTCATTGCGGTTGATGTTCATATTCCTGTTTACATTCACATTTCGGTTTACATTATAGTTGCGGTTGATATTCATATCACGGTTTACCCGATTAATGGTGAAGTGATTATTAACGTGTGTATTAAATCCCTGGTAAACATTTATGCGGTTGACATAGACCTGCCGGCTGTTATAGTAAGTGTTGCAAAAATTATAATAGTGCGGGTAGCGATGGTATCCGTAATTGAAAAACCAACCCGAGTAGGCGCGTGAAGGCAAGCCCACTACTACTACGGCACCGCCCGCCCCAATGTAAAACCCGGTATGGTAATACAACGGATACGGATACCACATGGGATAATCGTACCAATACGGATAGCCAAACCAATATGCATACGGATTGGGGTTGTAGTTTGACCCATAGTAATAGTTATTATTTACTACTTGTGGTTGGGTGCCGGCCCGTTGTGCAGAAGTGTTGCCTTGATTTAGTGCAGCAGAATCTCCGTTGGCAGAGTAACTGTCGGCAAAATCTTCGGCTGATTTTTTCATTTCTTCCTGCATTTGCGGATCGTTAGCTACCTGCTTTTTGTAATCATCCAGGTCTTTTTGGCTTTGAGCATTGATGTCGGTGCTTAGCGAATCTAACTTATGCCGGGTGCCAGCCGGGTCATTTTTATAAGCATCGCCTAAGCTCACCACCAGGTCTATGTGCTCGGTCAGTAAGTTCATTACCTGTGGCATGGCAATTATTTTTTTAAAATCAGCCTGAGCATCAGTAGGTAAATTGGCCAATAGTTTATCCAGTGATTTTTGTGAATTTTGATACGTCTTGTCCATTGCCGTAAGGTCGGCCAACTTCATAGGGAACAGGGCATTCACTGCAGTATTCACTTCTTGCGGATAAGAGGTGAGCAGCGGTTTAACTTGTTCCAGTGTTTTGGGCGGACCATCCACCAGTTGGTGAACTAAATCGGGATAACGGGCCAGTTCATAAAATTTTTCTTGCTCATCTCGCGAATAAGGCGAAAGCATATCCTGAAACGACTGGCTGGTGCGTGATTGGATACGCTCTACTTTAACCAATACATTAGAATACTGCGCCACATTTAAAATGGCATTGCGCACATCTTGCGAATACGGGGCAATAGAGGTGATGATGTCGTCATCATCTTTTTTTAAACTGTCTTGGTACGATTGACCAAACGACACAATGCCGGATAATAAAAAAACGCCTAACACTATTTTTCTCATAACTTTTATTTCGTTTTAATACAGTTGATTTTCAACAACAATTGTTAGACTCTATAACGCAATGAATAGTTTAATTGTTGTTACAGTTATGACGGTGTCATCCGGCAAAGAAGATGCAGATTTTAGCCGAATCAACAAAACATAAGCCGGAAAATCATAGCCCAAACCTGAAATGTTATACCGACCAATGCAGCGCAACGATTGCCGGGAGGATAATATTTTTTGTACATTTAATATTGCACTCAAAAAAAAATAGTATGAACCGACCGATTGGATGGATCGTATTGGGTATTTGTGTTTTGACAGGATGTCAACCAAAAAAATACGACCTCATCATCCGCAACGCTAAACTACACGATGGCGAAAAAAGCTATTCTGAATATTACGATGTAGCGGTGCGAGCA
This sequence comes from Bacteroidota bacterium, assembly GCA_018266435.1. Taxonomy (GTDB): domain Bacteria; phylum Bacteroidota; class Bacteroidia; order Cytophagales; family Cyclobacteriaceae; genus ELB16-189. Next base: position 436,536 of record JAFEAL010000005.1, read on the forward strand.
GACACCATTGCTGCGCTGGCTGTTTCGGGCAAACTCAACGGAATTTCAGAAAATGAAATTGATGCCAAAGGATTACTTCTTTCACCCGGCTTTATTGATACCCATAGCCACCACGATTGGGGCCTGGCTGATGACCCGGGCGGTTTGGCTGTAGTCAGCCAAGGGGTAACCACCATCATTGTGGGGCAGGATGGTGGCTCGCGCTGGCCGCTCACAAAATATTTCCAGTCACTGGCCGATAGCCCCGTGGCAGTGAACATCGGCTCGTATTCGGGTCATAATACCCTTCGTGATGAAGTGTTAAAAGATGATTTTAAACGAACAGCAACACCACCTGAAATCAACCGCATGACTGCGATGCTGAAACAAGACATGGAGGCTGGCGCTTTCGGATTGTCAACAGGGTTGGAATACGACCCGGGAATTTATTCTTCGCATGATGAAGTGCTGCAATTAACAAAAGTGCTTCCGCCTTTCCATGGAAAATACATCAGCCATCTGCGAAGTGAAGACCGCTATTTTTGGGATGCCCTGCAAGAGATCATCACCATCGGAAAAGAAACTAAAATCCCGGTACAAATCAGTCACTTCAAATTGGCAATGCGCGGGCTTTGGGGCAAGGCTGATAGTTCGCTGAGGTTGCTGGAGGAGGCAAGAAAAAACGGAGTGGAAATAACGGCAGATATTTATCCGTATGCCTACTGGTCATCCACCATTCGGGTGCTGTTTCCCAACCGCAATTTTTCAGATGAAAAAGAAGCGGCTTACATTCTAAGAGAGATCACTACGCCCGAAGGCATCATCTTTAGTCATTACGATCCTAACCCCGAATACAATGGAAAGAGTTTGGCCGAAGTGGCCAAGCAAGAAAAAAAACCTGCCGAAAAAATGCTGATTGAACTGATCCGCAGGCTCGATGAGTGTGATAAGAAAAAAGGCGATTGCAGTGGAAGCATTGTGGCTACGAGCATGGAAGAAAATGACATTGGCAAACTGATGCAATGGCAACACAGCAACATCTGCTCAGATGGCGCAAGTACCGGCCGGCATCCGCGCGGGTTTGGAGCATTTACCCGTGTGCTGGCGTACTATGTGCGCGAAAAAAAGATCCTGACACTGGATGAGGCCATTTACAAGATGACGGCACTGGCAGCCGACCACATGGACATAAATAAAAGAGGCCGGATAAAAGCAGGGCATTATGCCGATTTGGTCTTATTCAACCCCGCCACCGTTAAGGATGAAGCTACCCTTGCCGAGCCACAAAAAATTTCTTCGGGAATAGAACGGGTTTGGGTAAACGGCCGGGAAGTTTTTTCAAACCACCAAATTACCGGGCTGCGACCCGGGCAGGTGATACACCGCGCTCAATAAAATTTTTCTATGAACCGCATCGACCGGCTCACGGCTATTTTAATTCATTTGCAGACCAAACGCATAGTAAAAGCCGAAGAAATTGCTTCGCGCTTTCGCATAAGCCTGCGCACGGTTTATCGCGATGTGAAGGCACTGATGGAAGCCGGGGTGCCCATTGGTTCTGAAGCAGGTAAAGGATATTTTATTGTTGATGGGTTTCATCTGCCGCCTGTGATGTTCACACAAGATGAGGCTAACTCAATGCTACTGGCAGGTAAACTCGTTGATAAGATGGCCGATAAATCAGTGCGCACTGCTTTTGATTCGGCCTTGTATAAAATTAAAGCTGTACTAAGTGATTCAGAAAAAGATCATCTTGAAAACCTGGAGTCACATGTCGGAGTTTTTTTGCGATCGCGTTATGAACACCGCGAACAAACCGGGTTCACCAATGATTTCCTTAGTGAAATTCAACGCGCCATTGCGCAGCGCAAGGTACTTAGCATGGAGTATGTAAATACAGACGAAAAACTAACCCAACGTTGCATTGAGCCGGTAGGGATATTTTATTACAGCATGGCCTGGCACGTGGTGGCCTGGTGCCGGTTGCGCGATAGTTTCAGAAATTTTAGGGCTGACCGAATCAAGTCATTGCATACAACAGGCGAACACTACGAGAAACGAAATGCGATCTCGCTGCAAGAATACTTTCAAACCATGTTTCAATCGAATCAAAAATTAACCCGGGTAGTGGTGACATTTGAAAAATCGGCCTTGCGCGGCAAACCCTTGTACGGTAGTTTATCCCAAGAAGATTTGGGTACACGCATCCGTTCAGAATTTATGATGGACAGCCTTGATTACATGGCTCATTGGTTGCTCATGTTTGGCCCGACTGTAGAAATAGAGCAACCCGAAGGTTTGAAAATTAAAATGGCTGAAATCACCGGGGAGTTGTTCAAACACTACCTTAGTAACCAACCTCTTTGAGTCGCCCAATGCTGAAGGGCCTTGCACTACCGTAAATTGGTTACACAGTTGACATACGGTTGTCAGTCTGCATCAAAAAAATATAAAATTCTTTTTGCCTGTTGCCATAGGGTTGACATAAGGCTATCGTTGATTTACATAAAAAAACGGTGGACTACTGCAGAAAAAATAGGTTAGAATGGATTTACCTCTTGGGTGGAATTCTCGTGGCTTGCTTAGCTATTTACTTAATCTTAACTCAACATGGTATTAGTTTTTAAAACGTCTGTAGATGATCAACTGAGTGTCAAAACCTTGAGGCCAGAGCTTGATCGATTGGCCGGAAAAGGCAACTGGAATTTTGATCTTGCCGATTGTGACAATATTCTTCGGATTGCCTCAGAAAAGGTACACCCGAAAAAAGCCATTCAACTGCTCGATTGTTTCGGATTTCACTGTGAAGAACTGGAAGACTAACTTAACCCATTTTGTTATGACTACCTATTTAGTAAATGTTTCTATTGAAATCAACGCACCGGTTTCAAAAGTCTGGAAGGCGCTCACCGAGCCCGAGCAAATCAAAAAATATTTGTTTGACACAGAAACGAAATGCGATTGGAAAGCGGGCAGCCCGATTACGTTTTCGGGTGTGTGGCAAGGAAAATCGTACGAAGACAAAGGAACCATTCTCGCTATTGAACCTGAGAAGTTGTTGAAGTACAGTTATTGGAGTGGCTTTTCAGGCCAAAAAGATATTCCTGAAAATTACCAGATCATCACGTACCGGTTGAATGAAACCAACGGTAAAACAATTTTTTTACTGACTCAGGAAAACAGCCCCACACAAGAAGCCAGCGACCACTCAGCCAGCAACTGGAACCTGGTGTTGAATTCGTTGAAAGAAATGCTGGAAGCCAAATAACATGTTGTCAGAAAAAACATTGGATGATTTTTTACATGGAAAATCGGAGTTGACACTTTCCTTGTTCCATCATTTCGTGAATGAATTTCAACAAGTTGGAAAGGTTAGTTTGCATCCGGCCAAAACCATGATCGGTATAGCCACTTCACAGAAGAGAATTGCTTACATCACCCAGTTTGGAAAAAACTTCATCCATGTAGTTTTCCCCTTTGAGAAGCCGTATGCAGACAATTTATGTTTTCAAAAAATTGCACAAGTGCCGGGCGATGACAAACAATACAATCATCATTTCAGAATGCTTGCCAAAGAAGACGTGAACAGAGAAGTGATCAAGTTTATGAAGTTGGCATACAAAGGCAGCCAGGTAAAACAATGAATATCGGCAGGGGTTTATCAAACCCCAGGGTTATGAAATCTTAATGCAGTTTAGAGGAAGTCAAATCGCCCGGTAATCCAAATTGATTAATTAGGTTTTTGAGTTTTTATCTGCGGAGAGTGAGAGATTCCAGCAGGCCGCAAACAGCCACAAGAGGAGAATAAGTCAAGGGTGGCTTTGGGCGTGCGGCTGATCTTGCGCGGCCACTCGCGCAGCCCTTGATTTTTTTGGAGCGGTGGCTACCTTTGCCTGTGAGGAAGGAATGCCAACTAAAAAGCTCAACTGTCAGATCAAGTCTTATACTATTACAGAAAATATCGCTTTTATTAAAACAAACTGATCGGATTCATTTTCAAAAACTCCTGCCACGGTATTCCGCTATTACCAACCAGTAGAATTTTATCTGGTTTATGTTCCCTTTTAAATGCCTCCATACCGGAAGCCCTTTGTGTTGCTCCACTTTTCACTTCAATCCCAATCACTTTTCCTTTTCTCTCCAAAACAAAATCAATTTCATCGTCTCGATGGCGCCAGTAGCTTACCGTGTACCCTTCGCTCACTTGATTATTTATTAAGTGCGAACCTATTGTAGCTTCAATCCATCTTCCCCAAACTTCTGGTTTCTCCCTTATGGTTTTCAAACTTTCAGTTTGCTGTGCAGTGAGAAGCGCAGTATTATGCACTTGAAACTTGGGGCTTGATGAACGTTTTCGAAGATTTTCGCCAGTATATTTCTCAATGCCACTTAACAGCCCTGCAGTGTCAAGTAGATTCAAATAATGTGCGAGTGTCGTGGTGTTGCCTGCATCCTGAAGTTGCCCTACAATTTTCGTATAGGAAAGAATTTGTCCGGAATATAAACACCCAAGCTCAAACAATTTACGGAGCAGGGCTGGCTTGTCCACCCGGGTAAGCATAAGAATGTCTTTTGAAATACTCGTTTCAATCAAAGCATCGTTTACATATTTTTTCCAACGATCTTCATCGCTCATCAAATTAGCAGCACCAGGGTAACCACCAAACCAAACATACTGTTCGGGCGTTACACAAATGCATTATACATTTCATCGAAAGACCAATGCCCCAGGTAGGTAGTCTCAAATCGACCTGCCAGTGATTCCGTCAGTTCTTGCTGTAAAAGCAATCGGGATGAACCTAACAAAACGACTTTGATTGCACGCCCAGAGCGGGTATCCTCGTCCCATAATTTTTTTACCACTTCGCTCCAATTGCCGATCTTTTGAATTTCATCTATGGCAAGAATGAATTCTTTAGCCCCCGAAGCCTTATACTGTAATCGGGCCGCTTCCCACTGTTGTTCCAACCAAACTTCACCGGTATTCGGAACGGCATCAGCAGATACAAAAAGATTGGGTGAATCCAATTTTGCCAAGGCTTGTCCTGCCAGAGTACTTTTGCCAACCTGTCTAGGCCCCATCAGAACTTGAATAAAGGATTTCTGCTCTTTCAACCTGTGTATAAGATGATGACAATAAGGTCTTTCAAACATAGTTTACAATTTACTCAATATAATGAGTAAATATACTCAACACAGGCTAACCTAATACTATCACTGCCAGAAACGCCTTAATTTTCCTTCGTCTATGTTCTATTCAGAGGTTCTCTTCTAATAATATCTTCTTTTCAATTGCTCTGTTGCACTTCTATTTTTTCTCAGCTTATATTCTCAATGACATTGCATTGCCTATGATACCCCATCGATCTTTAATCGTGGCATTTTTGAATATTTTATTTTATAAGTTACTTTTCTCAATCACGGTTTACTAAAATATCAAAAACCACAATCGTGAACCTCGAAACCTCAGCGATCATTGAAGCCATAAAGGCAGGGAGCGAAAAGATATTGTTCAATATCTACGAAGAATACCGCAATGACTTTGTGAGTTGGGCAATTCGCCATCATCAAATAAGCGCGGAGGAGGCAAAGGACGTTTTTCAGGAGTCAGTAATTGCCCTTTACAAAAATGTGAAGGCTGATAAGATGGAATCAACTGAGGTTTCAATCAAAACGTATCTTTTCGGTATTGGTAAAAATATTATTCTGAATGCTGTTAAGAGAAGGGGGATTGAAGAAAAGGTATTCGAGAGTTTTAACGTGAAAACTGAAAACGGAATCCATGAGCATTATGAACACGAACACTTGGTCAGCCTCGTGAAAAGGCTTTATCGCTCAATGGGTTCTCCGTGCAAGGAAATTCTTGAAATGTTTTATGAGAAAGGTTTTGATATGGAATCAATCGCAACAAGGATTGGCTACAAAAATTCAGATGTGGCAAAAAAGAAAAAATACGAATGCCTGAGCCTTTTGGAGAGCCGGATCAGTAAAACAAGAATAAAAGAAATGTTGAATTAAAAAGCAGAAAGAATGGAAGAGTCGGAACTGATTGACAACTACTTGCAGGGCAAGCTAAGTGAAGCCGAATTGGGTTTTGTTGAAAGCAAGATCGCCAACGATAAAGATTTCAAAAGGAAATTAATTCTGCGCAAAGCAATTATGGCAGGGATCAATGAAGGCTATACGGAAGAATTAAAGAAAAGGCTTACTGAGTTTGACCACTCATTGGAAACAAAAAAATTCACCATTCAAATCTCCTGGAAAATGGTAGCAGTAATTACCGGCACCGTACTAGTTGTAACAGCCACTGTGTTGTTCTTTTTGTATAGATCTTCAAGCCAATCACTAAAAGGATATGATCTTGTGGAAATAGGAGTACCCAATGTGATGGGCTCAACGAAAAGCAGTGTGGAATTTGTAAATGCCATGAATCACTTTAAAGCGGGAAGCTACGCAAAAGCATTGGCCGGATTTCAAGAGCAACTGCAGCGTTACCCGGCCAACGACACGCTGCAATATTTTGTAGGGGTGGCGGCATACCGCACGGGCCACACCGATCTGGCCATTAAACTATTTTCTACAATACCTGTGTCATCGGGGTATTTTGAAATAAGCGAGTACCGGTTAGGCTTGTGCTACCTGGCAGATAACCAAAGAGATCGGGCCTTCGAGCATTTTTCTGCCATTGTCAAAAAGCAGGAACACAAATATAAAATGGAAACCTTGCGTGTACTCAGCGAACAATTTTAATGAATTACGTTCGCAGGTAGCGCCAACCTATAAAAGCAAGAGAAGCAATCAGTACGCCCCAACCCCAGGCCAACAACGCATGGCCGGTCTCAACAACAGGCCGTGTGTTGCCGGTCAGTTGCAGTCCTGACCAATAAAATGGGTTAGCCAGTTCATCGGAATTGGATTGCTCGATGAAGGTTAGTTTTGCATCCCGCAAAGCCATGTCAAGTTCTTTGCCATTCTCCATGTCGTCATAAAAATTTTTTAACAGATCGGCTGAGGCTTTATCGTCTACGCTCCACAAAGTAGTGACCAAACTTTTTGCACCAAGCAAACAAAAGGCACGGGCAACACTCATTGCACCTTCCGATTGAATGTACTTTCCTTTCCCGGTTTGGCAACCGTTGAGAATGACAAGATCAGCTTTTATTTTTAGATTGGGAATTTCGCTAACGGTGAGGCTATCGTCATTCAGGTAAATGGTAGAACTATAGGGATGAACAGAGTCAGGTACAATGTGAGTTGCGATATGCAAGACACGGGTATTTACGGAGTTCCTCAAGGAAGTTGACAACTTTCCATTAAATTCTTTTGCCTTTAACGCCACAAGGTTTGCAGAAAACGGGATTGCAGAAAACCGTTTAGAGTTTTTAAAATCTGATGCAATCCCGAAAAAATCTTCGCTCATTTTCAGGTTATGAGAAACTATTTGGCTTGGATTCAATACGGTACGGATTGCATATTTTTTTATCAAGTAATTTATGGTTTTGAATTGCTTGCTGTTTGCCGTGTCAGTAACAAGCGATCCCCAGGCAATTTCTTGAAGCGCATTATCCGGGCAAATAATGAGGCGATTAATTTTTTTCAGAGATGCCGTAAGCACTGAGTCCAGTAATGTTTTGTAAATTTCATTGGCTTGTGAAGCTAAATTTTCGGGCGAAAGTTTGAGAAAATTTCTATTCAAACTTTTCACCTTAGAAATAAAATTACTTTCCAGTTTTTTTAAACTCAGATGAAACCCTTTTTCCGAAATAGTTATCATGTAAAGCTTGTCAACATCTAAATAAAGGTCAATTAATAATGAATTTTCAGAAACGAGTTTAGTCGTTAAATGACTGAGCGAAGTTGTATCCAAAAATTGCGTGATAAAATCTGAGCGTGAACCAATAGAATTAGACATGCTCGGAATTGTCGGCATTATCAAACTGAGCTTTTTATCCTCGATTTCAGGAATGCTTCGTTTAATATTGTGCAATACAATTCCCATTTCGTCAATCAATAACTGACGAGAATTTAATGCAAATGACTTTGGGTTAATTACATTTTTGTTCAAGAAAGAATATTTACTAGATGAAATCAAAGAATAGGCATTTTGCAAGTGATCCTTCTTACCAGTTTGCTCATCTAAAAGGAAACCAGTAACGACAATCGCCTGATAAGCATTTGTTCCAAAAAGATGAGTCCAGTTAATTGTTTCACTTTCGTTGGATGACTTAGCAACCAAGTATCGGTTGAACTTCAATGAATAGAGGTAATGGTCAAAAGCCGATTGCAGGTCGTTTACGTTTTTTGATTGCTGATAACGGTTTAAGAAATTATCGGCTTTAAGAATGATTAAAGATGCAAACCATTGATCGTTTAGTGTTGGCTGTATGGGAGGAAGTTCCTTTCCCGAAGACGGTTTAAAACTTGGCAGAAGCCTTACAACACCTTTTTGAAGTTGACCAATGGCAGAATCGTTTAAGTGAGAGCGTTGAAATGCCCTGCCAATCACCCAATCTTTAATTGCGAGATCGGTTGGTGAACCAAATTTTTTGAACACGGAAAGACTCTTGCGGTAATAATCCAATGCTTTGTTTATGTTTCCTTCGTTGCTGTATGAGTTACCAAGATTGTGATAAACCTTCGAAACCATTAGTTCATCTTTTAAGGGCTGATTGTTTAGCGAAAGAAACGTGGAGTCATAATATTTTCTTGACAGGATGAAAAGCCCTTTCAATGAATCGTCTTTCCCAATGAAGTAAGCAATAGACTTAGGGTGGAAATAGTATCCAATGGTATTGTAGATTCTCGGTAGGACATAAACAGAAAATTGAATGTCTGATTTTGCTAACTTCAAGGCTTTGTTACCCCAATAGAAGCAACTATCAATTCTGTCAGGAGTATCCAAGTAGTACCGTGCTAATTGTAAGTAATCTTCCGCGAAATATTTCTGTGGCAATTTCAATCCTTCTTTAACTCTGATTGAACTCATGATAGCTGACTTAAACTCCTTCAAGTTTGAGTTAAGATAAAATGCCTCAGCCTTAGCAATAAAATTTTGTGATAGAACAACGGAAGGGACTTCAAGTTTCACCTCCATTAATTTTTGATTTACTTCAAGCAATTGTAAGGAAGTATTTATCCCTCCATAGTTTCGGATAATCTCTGCAATTTTCAACTGACAAAGAGCATAGTTTGAGAGATTGCTGCTTTTTGATTTAAACTTTTCAGATAAAGCAATGAAGATGGGCAGTGCCAAATCAAACTTAGAAGCCTGGTGAAAGCGTAATGCAGTTTGAAGAGAATCTAAAGAAAATGTTTTTTGCGGACAGGCAAAAAAAATTAAAACAACGAATACGTACTTAGGCCAATGAGTCATGTATCGTAGGAAGGAAAGTTACGGAATTGGTTAATGTAAATGGAAAGGATTTCAGGCCGGAATTTAGCTGGGAAGAGGAACCCGTGATGAAGCTAGGCAAAAAAAACCCACAGCATGTGGGTTGTAGAGGAGAGGTTCCGAGCGGATTCGAACCGCTGTAGGAGCTTTTGCAGAGCTCAGCCTAGCCACTCGGCCACGGAACCGTTTTTTTTATTACAGTGCAAAACTAACCAAACAAATTGGGTTTTGTCAAAAAAGAAAGTGGCTCAAGGCCACTTTCTTTTAATCAATGAACATGAATCAGTTGCCCTCGCCCTCAGGCTTGGTCTTCATCTTCTCTTTCAGTGCTGTCAAAGCTTCCAAATCGCCCAAGGTAGATTTCTCCGTCTCTTGGTTGATCTTGTCAATGGTCTTGCCTTTGGCGGCCGGCTTCTTTTTAGCAGCAGGCTTCTCTTCTTCGGTTGACCAGGTTGCTTTCAGGCTAAGCGCGATGCGTCTGTCTTCTTTCGAAAACTCCAGCACCTTAAAATCATACGCTTCACCAATTTCTGCTTTCGAGCCATCCTCTTTCACCAGGTTTTTTGATGAACAGAATCCTTCAATTCCGTAGGAGAGCTCAACAATTACACCCTTGTCATTTTTATTGACGATGGTTCCTTTGTGAACCGATCCTGGCGTGAAGATGGTTTCAAAAGTATCCCAAGGATTTTCTTCCAGGTGCTTGTGACTCAACGCGAGCCTGCGGTTTACGGCATCTAACTCAAGTACCTGCACTTCGATGGTTTCTCCCACTTTTGTAAATTCAGAAGGATGCTTGATTTTCTTTGTCCAGCTTAAATCAGATACGTGTACCAATCCATCAATACCTTCTTCCAACTCAATGAACAACCCGAAGTTAGTCAGGTTGCGCACGATTCCTTTGTGGCGTGTGCCTACAGCATATTTAGAAAGTACATCCTGGCGTGTCCACGGGTCTTCAGTAAGTTGTTTGATACCCAGACTCATCTTACGCTCGGTGCGATCAATGGTGAGTACTACGGCCTCCAGTTCATCACCTACTTTGATGAAGTCTTGCGGGTTGCGCAAGTGCTGGCTCCAACTCATTTCACTTACGTGGATTAAGCCTTCCACACCGGGTTGCAATTCCAGAAAGGCACCGTAGTCGGCTACGTTTACGATCTTGCCTTTTACTTTTGAGCCGACTACAATCTCAGGGGCGAGTGAATCCCACGGATGTGGCGTGAGTTGTTTCATGCCCAGTGAAATGCGTTTTTTGTCTTGATCGAAATCAAGTACAACCACCTTCACTACTTGATCCAATTTCAATAACTCTTCCGGGTGGGTGATGCGTCCCCATGAAATGTCGGTGATGTGGAGTAATCCATCTACACCACCCAAGTCAATGAACACCCCAAAGTTGGTCATGTTCTTAATCACACCCTCTAACACCTGACCTTTGTCTAGGTTGGTGAGGATGGCGGCCTTTTGTTGTTCGAGGTCTTTTTCAATCAACACCTTGTGCGACACTACTACGTTATCGTTGGTATAATTGATCTTCACCACTTTTACTTCAATGGCTTTGTTTACATAGATGTCGAAGTCGCGGATCGGCTTCACGTCAATTTGCGAACCGGGCAAAAATGCTTCAATGCCAAACACATCCACGATCAAGCCGCCTTTGGTTCTGCGTTTTACAAAACCTTCAATCACTTCATCTTTATCAAGGGCGGTCTGTACGTATTCCCAACCTTTTACTAATTTGGCTTTTCTGCGCGATAGTACTAATTGTCCCATAGCATTTTCACGCTCTTCAATGAAGAGGTCAACGGCATCGCCAATTTTCAGGTTGGCCATGTCTTTAAATTCGGCTAAGGGTACCAGGCCATCTGACTTAAATCCGATATTCAAAATCACATCGCGGTCGTTAATGCCCACCACGATACCTTTTACCACTTCACTTTCGGTAACGGAGGTAATCGCTCCACCATACAATTTATCGAGTTCCTGCCGGTCTTTGGAGTTGTATCCTTCGCCAAACCCTTTTGTTTCGTAAGCATCCCAGTCAAAACTTTCGAGCGATACACTGGAAGTAGCGGCTTTGCGGGCGGTTACATCTTTGATCATTCGGCTGATGCCTTCTTCTTCTTCGCGTTTCTTTTGTGCTTTGAAGGCGGCCAAATCATCTTCTTTCAACTCGGCTTCTGCGGTTTTTACATCCACATCTTCTTCTGCACCTTTTATGGCCAATGCTTTTTTTACTTGGCCATCGCCTTTTGCGGCTTTAGGAGATTTTGATTCTTTGGAAGAATCTTTCTGAATTTTTGCCATAACAATTTTGCCCGGGGTACATGCTGCGGGCGGGCAGGCCGCAGCAAATTTGGTTTTACATGACTGTTTTTAACTGAAAACAGCCCCGAAGAATTCGGGGCTGCAAATGTAGGGAAAATATTGGTATTGGTAATTACTGAAAGTCCTCGGGCTTTAGAGTTCCAACCGCGTAATCAAGAACCACTTTTTGGAACAAAAGTCTATATTCTGCTTGCGCTTTGTCTGCTTGTGCTTGAACATATACGCGATTGGCATTAGCATATTCAACGAAACTAGTAACACCTAACGTATATCTCTCCGTTTCCAGTTGAAGAGCCATTTCTGCCGCCTTCAGTTGATCCATGCTTACAGTGTACATGTCTACATAAAGCTGAGTTGTTTCGTTGGCCTTTTTAACATCCGTCTTAACCTGAATCTGCGCGTTTTTCCTTAACCACTGGTTGTTCTCGTAGGTCACTTTCTGCTGGATGAAATTAGTTCGGTTTTGAAGGTTTTGGTTGCCACCAAATATGGGAACAGACAAGCTAAACCCAACAAACTTACGTAAGTTGTTAACTTTAACTTGATCGCCAAAGGAGAACGGATTAGGTCCAGCGTCTCCATAAAAATAATTATAAGCCGTATATTCCGTAGCATACATACTTAAGGTGGGTAACATGGTGGCCCGCATTGCTTTCATCCCATATTTGGCCGACTCTTCGTTTTTTACAGCTCGCAAATAATCACCGCGGTTTTTAAATGCAGTGTCAAAGAGTGTATCCAGGTCTCTCTTAGGCGTCACGATTTCACTCAAATCCCACTCCGGTTTTACTACCTCAAATTCTTCATTGGGATCCAATAATAATGATTGTGTAAGCAGAGCTCTATCATTAATTAGATTGATTCGAGCTTGTAAGGCCAACTTTTCTGAAGCCTTTGCTTGCGAATCTTGATTGAATTGGTCCACAGGAGATTTCGCTCCTAAACTTACTTGTTCTGTGACTTGAGTTAATGTCTTTTTCTGCACCTCCCAATTCTCTGTCGCAATCTTAAGGAGCTCTACATCCAACAACACCGCCAAATATTGAGATGAAACAGTGCTGATAATATCTTGAGCTGTTCGGCTGACAAAAAAGGCTTGAGCATCTAAGGCGCGGTCAGCCTGTTTCGCCCTGTTTACTTGAGAAAAACCATTGAACAAGTTGATATTAGCATTTAAGGACGCATTCGCATTATCGCTTACACCCACAGCTAATTTCCCAGTTTGCTGTACAAACAGGTTTCCAGAGCTTCTTTGAGTACTCATATTCAGCCCGAGTGAAGGCCCTAACCCCGCAATGGCGAACTTTCGTTGCATCGAACTTAGCTCCAAATTATTCCGCTGTTGGTTTAGCAGTAAACCATTTTTTACCGCAAGTTTAACCGCATCATCAAAAGTCAGAACTTTGGGTTCAGGTTTAGGTTGTGATTGTGCGTAGCACAAAACAACCATCGTATTCAACAACCACGTCAATAAATGTTTTCTCATATTCATATTTACTTATCTGATTTTTTCATCGGCTGCCATGGCCCCGTCCACAATTCGCACAATCCGCTTTCCACGCCTGGCATTTTCTTCAGAGTGTGTAACCTGGATAATGGTAATACCTTCTTCATTTAATTTTTGAAAAATATCCATAATCTGCCGGCCCTGGTCGCTGTGTAAATTACCGGTGGGCTCATCGGCCAACAATAATTTTGGTTCGCCCACTATGGCGCGGGCAATGCCTACCAATTGCTGCTGGCCACCGCTCAACTGCTCGGGAAACAAATCCTTTTTAGCCACCATGTTGAAGCGGTCGAGCATTTCGGCTACCAAGCTCTTGCGCATGTTGCTGCTCACTCCTTTATAGAGCAACGGGGTTTCGATGTTTTCGTAAACCGTCAGTTCATCAATTAAATGATAGGCTTGAAAAATAAACCCAATGAAATTTTTGTGCATTTCACTTTTTTGTTTTTCACGCATTTTGTGCACGGGCTCATCAAAGAAATAATATTCACCGGCCGAGGGTTCGTCCAGCATACCGATAATGTTCATCAGTGAAGATTTGCCGGCCCCGCTGGGGCCCATGATGGTAAGAAACTCTCCTGGCTGCACCTCCAGGTCAATGCCTTTTAAGATGAATGTGCGCTGAAAGCGCGAGTCAATGTACTTGTCGATGTCAGTTAGTTTGATCATGGTTTTAGCCTTTAGCCCAAAATAATGCCAGTATAATTTTATTGAATTGGACGCAAAAATGAGGTTTTTGGTTCACTGAGTACGTCCGTAATTGCAAATGAGTGTCCGAAAACGGATAGTCACAAGACCAGTGGGAAGAGTACCACATCTACCCTGCGGTTCATCATTAACCCACGGTAGGAGTCGTTGGTATAAACGGGATTTTCTAACCCCCAGTCTTTGATGTGGATGAGTTTTTCGGGGATGTCTTTTTGTATCAGCAGCCCGTGCACCATCTGGCTGCGCATCTGCGAGAGCCATCGGTTGTAACGTTTGCCACCAATGTTATCGGTATGACTGATGATCTGAATTTGGTATTTCTCCAACAAGTTGGGGATAGAATCCAGCCAACGCGACAACTCCTGGGTTTGTTCTTCATCTATGTAATAACTGCCCCCGCCAAAAAAAATGCTTTTGCTTAGTTCGCCTGCGTTGATCTGGCCGAAACAAGTCAACGGTATTATTAACAGAAACACAAAAACAAGCCGGGCAACCATGTGGTGAAAATACAAAAAACTGAGGGGGAGTCATTATTTTTTTATGGACTTTGATCAATACGTCTTTTGCTGGCTTTCAACGGGTCGATTGGGCATTGCAGCAATCGGAAAAAAACTTTAGCTTGTGAGAAACAAAAAATAAAATCATGAATCGTCCATTGAAATTGAGTTATTTATTGTCTCTGGCTGTTATGAGTATGGCTTATCCATTATCTGCCCAGAATTTTATTGTGCGCGAAAGCAACATCGACCGTACAAAAAGCCCCACTCAGTTTTTTACCTCAGCCAAAAAATGCGAAGAAGTACTGCGAAAAAAACTGCCTATTTCAAGCATCATATTTTCAGACAAGTCAACCCTGACTAACAGCTCGATCAATGCCATGGGTGATCTTTTTGTTTCCTATTTCAATAAAATCAAACCCGACTTTACAGGCAAAGAGCAGGTTATAGAACGATCCGTCAGCGATAGAAATAAAGTGGTAAAAACTACCTACGGGTTTGTTCCGGTCGATAAGAATCAGGCACAGAATTTCATTCAGATAGTAGTAGTTTTTGAGTCAGGCATACCCAACGCCAAGGTGGCTGACATCCAGGTTAAAACACCTACTGATCTGGGGTACTATGCGCTAGATTATAATGAGTTGCAGAAACTGAGAAAAAAACCCGAGCCGGCCACAACAAAAAAACCTGACGCTACCCCTGCAAAAAAACCGGCTGCAACATCGCCTAAGAAAAAAACCACCACCTCCGTTAAGAAAAAACCAGTAAAGAAAAATTGATACTAAAAAAGCAGACGACCAGTATTGGATTATCCATTGTTCTCTGGCGTTAACCTTTTATTTTTGCAAATGCCAGAGCAAATCCTCATCCTCGATTTTGGTTCACAGTTTACCCAGCTAATCGCGCGAAGGGTGCGTGAACTCAATGTTTACTGCGAAATTCATCCGTACAACCACATTCCCGAAATCGGGAAAAATACCAAGGGAATCATTCTTTCAGGCAGCCCCTGCTCTGTGCGCGAAACCAATGCGCCTGATGTGGACTTAAATCAATTTGGAAACCTGCCCATACTTGGAGTGTGTTATGGAGCACAACTCATTGCCCACAAAAAAGGAGGGCATGTAACTCCTTCGCAAGTGCGCGAATACGGCCGCGCCAAACTGACCGAGGTTGATCAGCACAATGAATTGTTCAAAGAAATTTCGCTCGACTCACAAGTGTGGATGTCACATGCCGACACCATCACCTCTGTGCCTGATACTTTTGAAATTACCGCCAGCACGCCACTGGTTAAAATTGCTGCCTATAAACTGAAGAGTGAAAAAATATACGGCATCCAGTTTCACCCGGAAGTAACGCACACCCTGGAAGGAAAAAATTTATTGCGAAACTTTGTAGTACACATTTGCAGTTGCTCGCAAGATTGGACCCCCGATCAGTTTGTAGAAACGACTATTGTTGATTTGAAAAAAAAACTGGGAAATGACAAAGTGGTCATGGCTCTTTCGGGCGGAGTAGATTCTACGGTGGCCGCGACACTCATTCACAATGCCATCGGCAAAAACCTGTACTGCATTTTTGTTGATAACGGCTTGCTGCGCAAAAACGAATTTGAGCAAGTGCTGGAATCTTATCAGGGCATGGGCTTGAACATTAAAGGAGTAGATGCCCGTCAAAAATTTTACGATGCATTGAGCGGGTTGAACGACCCCGAAGCCAAGCGCAAAGCCATCGGCAAAACCTTTATTGATGTGTTTGATGAAGAGGCACACCGGATAGCAGATGTAAAATGGTTGGGGCAGGGCACCATCTACCCCGATGTGATTGAATCCGTTTCGGTGAAGGGCCCATCGGCCACCATCAAGTCACACCACAACGTGGGGGGCTTGCCGGCCAAAATGAAAATGAAAGTAGTGGAGCCGCTCAATACATTGTTCAAAGATGAAGTGCGCCAGGTAGGAAAATCATTGCGCGTAGATGAAGACATTTTAAAAAGACACCCATTTCCAGGCCCTGGGTTAGGTATCCGCATTTTGGGCGAAATCTCTCCCGAAAAAATAAAAATACTACAGGCAGCCGATCACATTTTTATCAGTGCGCTGCATAAGCATCAACTCTATCACAAGGTATGGCAGGCTGGTGCCATATTGTTGCCAATCCACTCGGTGGGGGTAATGGGCGATGAGCGCACCTATGAGCAGGTGGTGGCACTGCGTGCTGTAGTAAGCGTGGATGGCATGACGGCAGACTGGAGCCACCTGCCCCACGAGTTTTTAAGCGAGGTGTCGTCTGAGATCATCAATCATGTAAAAGGGATCAACCGGGTGGTGTATGACATCAGCTCTAAACCTCCGGCTACAATAGAATGGGAATGAGAAACACAGGTAATAGTCTATGGTCAATGTTTAGTTACCGGTGGCAGGCAGGGAATGATTGGTTGTGGGCTATAAACTTTGTACTACCCTTCGTTTTTTTATTCTTTTCAACGTTACTGCAAGCCCAGGATTTTAAAAAACAATACAAGCACGCCAAAGAACTTTTTGAAGAAGGCAGCTACAGTGCAGCGATGGATGCATTCAGGCCGCTGATGGTATACGACAACAACAACCCGTATCCTGAATACGCCAATTTTTACGCTGCCTTATCGGCTCAGCGGCTTGGCTTCGTTACCCTGGCCAAAGAAACTTTTTTACAAATCAAAAAAATATATCCTAAATGGGATCAGTTGGATGAAGTGAATTATTGGCTGGTAAAAATTTATTTTGATCAACGCGAATATTTTCGCGCGCTGACCATTGCCGGGCAAATCAAGAACGAAGATATATTTAAAGAAACTGTGCTGCTGAAACGCGTGGCACTTTCAAAAATTGACGATGTGGAGACGATGCAGATGCTGCGAGAAGAAAACCCCACTGACTATGAAGTGCTGAGAAGACTGGCCTTTGCGCTGGGCAAAAACCTTACCACTGAAAACGAACATTTACTCGACTCGCTCACCGGCATTTTTGGTTGGGATAAAAAAGATTTTGTGGTGGCAGCCAATGTACCTGTTTTTAAAGAAAAATACCGTGTCGCGCTTTTACTTCCTTTTCGGGCCAGTACGTTGGATGCCAGCCCCGGAAAAAAAAGAAGCCAGTTTGTGCTGGATTTATACCAGGGAATGAAACTGGCTACCGATTCACTGCTTGATGAGGGGGTGAACCTCGAGTTATTGACCTATGATACCGAGCATGACCTTGACGTGATCAAAAAATTAGTGAACGAAGAAGAACTGAAAAGTGCTGACCTCATTGTTGGGCCACTGTTTCAAGAAGATGCAAAGATGGTTCAGGAGTTGGCCACCAAAAATAAAATCAATACGGTAGTCAACCCAATCTCTTTCAATATCGATCTGGTTGGAAAAAACCCCAACGCATTTTTATTTCAACCCGGCCATGCCACCATCGGGAAGAAATCAGCAGAAATTTTAATTAAAAAAGTATCGAACAAAAAGTGTATGGTGTTTTATGGCGATGGGCCTAAAGACTCAACCATGGCATTTAGTTTTATGAAAAGAGCATACGAGCTAGGCATCAACCTGGTTTATGCAGAAGAAGTGCATGCAGAAAATTCTACCGAATTATTAGATAAACTTGCTAAGCCCACACAGTTTGATGAATGGAAAAACCCCAAACAGTTTACCATGAAACTGGATAGCATAGGCAGTATTTTTGTTGCCTCTGATGACCCGTTGATCTACACCAAAGTGGTAAACAGCGTGGAAACCCGGGGCGATTCTATTTTAGTTATAGGGCAGGAGAGTTGGTTGGAAGACGGAGCCATTAACCCAACCAAACTCGAAAAAGTGAAGGTCATTTTTTCATCACCCAATTTTACTTTTGTGACAGACAAACCCTACCTTCAGTTTAGAAATAAGTACATCCATACCCATGGGATAATACCCGGGCTTTACTCGCAAAAAGGATATGAATTCGCCATGATGATAGGGCATGCGTTTAAAAAGTACGGAGTTCACTTCCAGGAAGGGTTGACCAAAGAAAAATTAAGTGGGGTAATTGCCCAGGGGTATCAAATGCAGCCTGCCAAAGACAACGGGGTAGTACCTTTTGTATCCTTTAAAAATGGGCGATTAGTTATAGTAGGCGAACCCTGATGTCTTTTTTTGCATCGATTTGAGCAAAATCCTTACACCTATGTTTATCTCTGCTGATGATTTGCTTACCTTTCGATTTATATCGAACTTTTAGATAACCATGAAGTTTCTTTTTGACCGTTTGAAGTATAGACGAGGTATGCAATTGCAGCGTATCTTATTAGTGGTTGTTACCACTCTTCCCTTCTTTGGCTTCGCTCAGGCACAGAAAGAGAAACCTGCCGTTACCTTCGAAGAACTCTACGATGAGCCATTTTCCATTAATAAATTATTTGTAGGGTTTCAACCGCTTTATGGCGAGTTGTTTGCCACCAACGTCAATGCCGGCTTTGGCATTGAAGCCATGTATTATTACAAAGATAAATTTGACATCAAGGCAAGTTTTCGCAAAACATACAGCAGTGAATTTTTTGACTTTAACCGGAATGCTTCTCTGCTAAAACAAAATTCAGGCGTGCCCGCAGCGGCTATATCTGACAAGCCGAATACATTTAGTTATTATGAAATAGGAGGCACCTACCACTTCAAAGACTTCGATCAGGAATCAAAAACCAAAATGGTGTTATACCGCAAAAGCTTTAAAGGAGACCGATGGGCGGCTACCGTTCCACTGCATGCCGAGATTCCCTGTAAAGTAAGAAAAATATATGGCGGAAGGTTAGGTGCAATTTTATGGAACAGCACGGCCGACCTTACCCGGGCCATGGCAAAACAGGGACTAACCAATGCTAACCTAAAAACAGCGGCCGGTGCTTCTCTTCCATCTACCTATACTGACCAAGGGCAAAACAAACAACTTTATGTTTTTGGAAACATGTCATCTGCAGCCATCTACCTGGGCGGCTCCATGTCATGGATCAGAAACGTAGCCGTGAGTTTTGACAAATACGATGATGGCGTAGACGATGGCATGATGACGGTATTTTTTGACATCATGGTGGCTCCGGCCACCTCACTTGATCCCGTTACTTATTTAGGCAATCAATATTCCACCAAAGCAATTAAGACTAATATGCTGGGCATGCGCGCAGGCATTGAAGGTAAATTTAACCGCACACTGGGCTGGTCATACGGTGGTGAAATGGGTTATCGCCCCAGCATTAACGGACAAGGCTTTTATGCAATGTTTAAAATTGCCTTCCCGCTTTATAGCACCAACCTCGATTACAAAGTCGAGTCGTTTGGAAAATAATCCTCTATGGCCGATGAACTTCTCATCACCAACATCAAAGGCCTCGTTCAGGTAAGAGAAAAGCCCGTTTCATTTTTGGCAGGAAAAGAAATGGCCGGGCTGCCGGTACTTTCTGATGCCTATCTAAAAATTTCAAATGGAATGATTGCTGATTATGGACCGATGAAAGAGTTGCCGGTTTCATTAGCAGTTGAAACGATGGATGCCACTGGTTGTTTTGTATTTCCCGGTTTTGTCGATTCGCACACCCATTTGGTTTTTGCAGCCACACGTGAAGACGAGTTTGTAATGAAAATCAAAGGCGCAACGTATGCCGAAATAGCCGCCAAAGGTGGAGGTATTTTAAACTCAGCAAAAAAACTTCAGCAAGCCTCGGAAGATGAGTTGGTTGAAAAAACGCTGGCTCGTGCCAACGAAATAATCCGATTAGGTACGGCAGCCGTAGAAATAAAAAGCGGGTACGGGTTAACAGTAAAAGATGAACTGAAAATGCTGCGCGTTGCCAAACGCATTGGCCACGAAACACCCCTTGCCGTTAAAACTACTTTTCTCGGAGCACATGCAGTGCCCACTGAAATGAAAAAAACCGATTACATCAAATTAGTAATAGAAGAAATGATTCCGGCAGTAGCCGAAGAAAAACTGGCCGACTACATTGATGTGTTTTGCGAAGAAGGTTTTTTTTCCAGAGATGAAACTGAACGGATTGTTGAGGAAGGAAAAAAATTTGGTATGAAGCCACGCATCCATGCCAACCAACTTCACCGCTCGGGCGGAGTGCAGGCAGGCGTAAAAACCAATGCACTCAGCGTTGATCACTTAGAGAATATTGGAGAGGAAGAAATTGAATTATTGAAGACGTGCTCGGTCATGCCCACGGCACTGCCCGGAGCCGCCTTTTTTCTTAACCTGCCGTTTCCTCCGGCTCGAAAAATGATAGATGAGGGCTTGCCGCTGGCGATTGCTTCTGACTATAACCCGGGCAGTTCGCCCACGGGCAATATGCAACTGATGATCTCATTAGCCTGCATCAAAATGAAAATGACGCCCGAAGAAGCAATCAATGCGGCAACCATTAACACTGCTTACGCTTTAGAACTATCAGATACACTGGGCAGCATTACCCGGGGCAAGGTGGCCAGTGTATTTATTTCGCGCCCGGCTCCTTCAGTCGCTTACCTGCCGTATCATTTTGGAAATCAGTTTGTTGAACATGCCATTCTGCATGGGCAGGTTATTTTTTAAAAATTGCTTTTCCTTTAAGTTTTAGTACATTTTCAGACTATTTGGTTTGATATGAAGCTATTGCTGGCTTTTGCTTTTGTATTGGTCAATGTGGTTTGCTGGTCCAATAATAAAAAAGACAGCCTAATTTCATTGATCAACTCACGCGATAAACTCGACACGGTACGGCTGTTAGCCCTGACTGAATTATCGTATGCACTCTGGAATATTAACGCAGACAGTTCTTACCTGCTGGCTACCGAGGCCAATCAGTTGGCCAAAAAAATAAATAATTTGAAAATAAGAGGAAGAGCAACCCGGCTTATTGGAATTTATTTTCGCTCCAAAGGAGATGCTGTAAAGGCACTAATATTTTATGATTCGGCCCTGCAGTTTAGCCGAAAGGCGAATGACATGAAGGGTGTAGCCAATGCGCAATTGAGTAGGGGATTAGTTTACCAGGAACAAGGAAATTATGCAAAAGCACTTGATTTAGATTTTGAAGCCTTACACACCTTTGAGCAATTGCACGAGCAGCGATCACAAGGAATTATGTTCCTTAATATCGGACAAGTTCACACTCAACTAAAATATTTTGAATTAGCCATTCAGTATTTTGAAAAAGGCATTCAGGTATTTCGTTCAATTAACGACCTGCCACTATTGGGGCAGACCAGCGAATCGCTGGCGTATGTGTATGGAGTAAAGAAAAATTACCCGAAGGCCATTGAGTTTCATCTCCAGGCAAAAGAAATTCTAAAAAAAACACGAGACAGGCACTCGTTGACTTACACGTACAATAGCCTGGCTGAAATCTATCTCGAATTAGGGCAAAACGAAAAAGCGCTTTTAGAATTAGCCGAAGGGTTGGCCATTGCTAACCACGAAGGATTTAATGACCGCATTGCTGATTTTAAAAAAACATACGCACAATACTATAACCGCACGGGTCAGTTTAGTAAAGCACTTCTCAGTGCCGAAGAGTCTCAGCAACGTTCACAAAAAGCTCAACATGTAGAGATGATGCGCAACGCTACCGAACAAAAATTTATAGCCTTGAAAAATGGCCGTGAGTTTGCAAAAGCATTAGAAGCCTACCAGCTTTTTACTGCGCTGAAAGACAGTATTCAAAACCAGGAAAACAGGCGCTCGACATTGGCAAAAGAATTTGCATTTCACGAAGAGAAACTGAAAGTTGAAAATGAATCACTGGCCAAAGAAGCAGAGCTCAGAAGAGAAACGTTGGTGCGAACAAAGTATTTTCTGATAGCACTTTTGATTTTTTCTTTCATCGCAGGCACATTAGCCATTCGCTATTACCGGTCACTGCACCGTAATAAAAAATTAGCCACTCTGATAAAAGAACAGAATGAAGAAATTCAGGCTCAATCGGAAGAATTAGTTCAAGCCAACGAAGAAATTGTCCGCACCAACGAAAACCTTGAGTCGCAGGTCAGATTTCAAACCAACCAGATATTAAGTTATGCATTTCAAAACGCCCACCGGGTTCGCGGGCCATTAGCCCGAATCATGGGGCTGATTTACTTAATCGAGAAAGGAATGATCAGTGAGAACGAAATTAAATCAGTATTAGAGAAGATAATGGTTTCAGCAAAAGAGATGGACGAAGTGGTGAGAGAGATTAACCAATCCCTTGAAACAAAATCGGATATAAGCGAAACACAATTCGTAGATGAAAAAAATTGAAGAACTACTTAACCCGCTGCTGCGCGATGTACACGATTTTCCACGCCCAGGAATTCTTTTTAAAGACATTACTCCTTTGCTGGGCAATCCACCGGCCAGAAGAAAAGTAGTGGGGGCCATTGCCGCACATTATCACAATCAGCAGATCGGAGCACTGGCCGCTGTGGAGGCACGCGGGTTTATTTTTGGGTCGCTCATTGCACAAGAATTGAATATCCCGTTTGTGCCCATTCGCAAATCAGGAAAATTACCGTACAAAAAAATTAAAAAAGATTACTCGTTGGAATACGGAGCGGCATCCATTGAAATGCACGAAGATGCTTTTGAACGAGGCTGCCGCGTATTGATACACGATGACTTGCTGGCCACGGGTGGTACGGCCGCGGCAGCCGGGTCAATGGTACAAGAGCTTGGGGCTACCGTGGCCGGCTATTCGTTTATCATCAACCTTTCGTTTTTGCCGGGAGAAAAAGTGTTAAAAGAACAATTTCAGGTAGACCCACATTTTTTAATAAAGTTTTGATCAATTTGAATTTTGGTTTTTGAAACATAATGAAGCGATGCGGTGTTTAACCTGTATATGGAAGACTCTATAAAAATACCGATGTTTCCTCTTTCCCTGTTTCCTCTGCCGGGAGAATTGGTGCCCCTTCACATTTTTGAGCCGCGCTACAAACAACTTTTATCCGATGCCGAAATGAAAGACGTTTCATTTGGTATTCTGTTTAACCACGTAATGAACGAAAAGAAAATAGGCTCTCTGGTAAAACTGGAAAGTGTCATTAAACGGTTTTCCAATGGCGAAACGGATATTATTGTAAAGTGCTCGGATTTGTTTCACCTGAATAAATTATACCGAACTTTTCGTGACAAACTATATCCGGGAGGCGATGTAACCTGCTGGAAGGTGGAAACCACCAGCCCGGTGAGCAAACCATTACAACAATTGTTTAAACATTACTTACAGCACTTTCAGATTCATTCAACTAACCCGGTACATTCATTTTTCTCAATAGCCAATGAGCTAAACCTCGATTTTGAAGAGCGATTGCGTTTTGTATGCTTAGATGATGCGCAAAAGGAACACTTCTTGTTTTCTCACCTGAACTACCAGACACGATTGCTTCAAGAGGCGGAGAAATCGCGCAACATTTTTCACCTCAATTAATTTTATTTTTCCAAATAGCATTAGGCTGACAAAAGGGAGAACCAACGATTATTTTTAGAATACCTGCTCCGCAAACGTTGTAGAAACATTTATTCTTCAGGCAGGGTAAAAATTCACCGTATTCAAGGTTTCTCACGCCTATTTTCAAAATTTTCTATTTTTTTTTCCGCAAACGATTTTCCGGTTGCGTAATCAAGTTTGCTTGCGGCTTTCGTCCGGGCATTCATTAGCTCCCGTTATTTGCACCATCATTCAACAAAAAAAACATGAAAACAAAAAATGTAGTATTGTCAGTAGTAGCAACAATTGCCGCCTTCTCATTTGCAGTAGCCGGTGCACCCTCTAAAATGGTAGTATTATCTTCTAACAAAGCAGAGGTTTTTAAGATTATCTATGAAGGCAACGGCAACGGCAAAGTGGTATTGGAGATTTCAGACCGTAACGGTAAACTGGTTTTCTCAGAAACAACTACTGGCCTCAACAAATTTATGCGCCCCATCAACTTTACAGATATGGAAGCCGGTGTATACACCATCACCACCAAAGATGAAAACGGGGTGCAACAGCAGACTGTAAACTATAAAGTAACCAGTGGGTCAGCCAAACAAGGAATCGTTTCAGCACATGTAAACAAATTACAGAACGGAAAATATTTGTTGACGGTGGCCAACAAGGGTACAGGCAAAGTGAGTGTGGCGATATTAGATGGTAACGATAACGTAATTCACACGGACAGCTTAACGGTATCGAACTACCTGGGCTTGGTGTATAACTTGAAGCACGTAGAAGGACAACCTTCTTTCGAGATCACTGATGAAGCCGGAAATAAAGTAATGAGGTAATTTAAGTTAGGTTTTTTGGAAAGGCTGCTCGCATGGGCAGCCTTTTTTTAGTTAAGCAAATACCACCACAAAATTCTGCCTACATACTCCTGCGGTACTGCCCGCCTACTTCAAATAAGGCTTTTGTGATTTGCCCCAGTGAGCAGACTTTGCAGGCTTCCATCAATTCTTCAAATATGTTTTTATTTTGAATGGCCGCTTGTTGCACTTTTTCTAAGGCCGCTGCTGTTTTACTCTGCTGGTGGCGATGAAGGTTGCGCAACATGTTAATCTGGTACTCTTTTTCTTCTGTAGTAGCGCGAATCACTTCTTGTGGAATGATGGTGGGTGAGCCTTTTGAACTCAGGAAGGTATTCACCCCGATGATCGGATATTCACCTGTGTGTTTCAGAGTTTCGTAGTATAAACTCTCTTCCTGAATTTTTCCACGTTGGTACATCGTTTCCATCGCACCTAATACTCCACCGCGTTCAGTAATTCTGTCAAATTCTGAAAGTACGGCTTCTTCTACCAGGTCAGTCAGTTCTTCAATGATGAATGAACCCTGCATGGGGTTTTCGTTTTTGGCCAGACCTAATTCCCGATTGATAATTAACTGAATGGCCATAGCCCTGCGCACGCTCTCTTCGGTAGGGGTGGTAATGGCTTCATCGTAAGCATTAGTATGCAGCGAATTGCAGTTGTCGTAAATGGCATAGAGTGCTTGCAGGGTGGTGCGGATGTCGTTGAAGTCAATCTCCTGGGCGTGCAAAGAACGACCTGAAGTTTGGATGTGGTATTTCAACATCTGGCTTCGGGCATTGGCTCCATATTTCTTATACATGGCTTTAGCCCAGATTCTACGGGCCACACGGCCGATTACCGCATATTCCGGGTCTATGCCGTTGCTGAAAAAGAACGAGAGGTTCGGGGCAAATTCGTTGATGTCCATTCCCCGGCTTAAATAATATTCCACATAGGTAAACCCATTGGCCAGGGTGAAAGCAAGTTGGGTAATCGGGTTGGCTCCTGCCTCGGCAATGTGATAGCCTGATATGGAAACGGAATAAAAATTACGTACGTTTTTGGCAATAAAATATTCTTGTACATCGCCCATCAGGCGCAGGGCAAATTCCGTAGAGAAGATGCACGTGTTTTGCGCCTGATCTTCTTTGAGAATATCGGCTTGCACGGTACCGCGCACCTGGCTTAGGGTTTCGGCCTTTATTTTTTCATAAACTTCTTTCGGCAGAACCTGGTCACCCGTTACGCCCAGCAACATCAAACCGAGGCCATCGTTGCCTTGGGGCAATGTTCCCTGGTAGCCCGGAATTAGATCAGGTTGAGAGTACAAAGTTTTTATTTTCTTTTCAACCTCATGTACCAATCCATTTTTGCGAATGTAAATTTCGCACTGTTGATCAATGGCAGCGTTCATAAAAAAACTGAGCAACATAGGGGCAGGCCCGTTGATGGTCATTGAGACTGATGTTTTGGGGTCAGTCAGGTTAAAGCCGCTGTATAATTTTTTGGCGTCATCCAGGCAGCAGATGCTTACCCCCGAGTTACCGATCTTTCCATAAATGTCGGGGCGGTAATCGGGATCGTTTCCGTACAACGTTACCGAATCAAAAGCGGTAGAGAGTCGTTTGGCGGGCATGGCCAAACTCACATAGTGAAATCTCCGGTTGGTGCGTTCGGGGCCGCCTTCTCCGGCAAACATACGCGTGGGGTCTTCGCCTTCGCGCTTAAAAGGGTAGATGCCTGCCGTGTAAGGAAATTCGCCCGGCACATTTTCCTGCAGTTGCCATTTTAATAAATCGCCCCAGGCTTCGTAACGTGGCAGCGCCACTTTCGGAATTGACAAATGAGACAATGATTCAGTGTGGGTCTTGATCCCGATTTCTTTGTCGCGCACCTTGAATTTGAAAATTTCGTCTTTGTATTTTTTGGTTAGCTCGGGCCACGATTCAATCAATTTCAGATTTTTTGGATCAAGGTGAAGTTTGGCCTCGTCCGCCAACTCTTTTAGCTGAAGGGAAGGATTATTTTTTTCAGAAAGCAAATGAGCGGCATATAATTTTTGGGCGTGCTTGACTTGCTCAGTCACCCATTGATCATAGGTGCGGTTGTTTTCAGAAATTTCACTGAGGTAACGCGTGCGGTGCGGAGGAATGACAAAAATTTTCTCAGACATTTCGCGGGTGATGGCGAAGGTAGATTTCAAATCGGTCTGAGTTTTCTCCACAATTTTGTCCATTACGTGTTTGTACAACTGGTTTGTGCCCGGATCATTGAACTGTGAAGCGATGGTGCCAAACACGGGCATTTCTTCCGGTTTTTTTGTCCACAGTTGGTGGTTGCGTTGATATTGTTTTTTTACATCGCGCAATGCATCCAGCGCACCGCGCTTGTCGAATTTGTTGAGGGCGATGACATCGGCAAAATCAAGCATATCAATTTTTTCTAACTGAGTAGCCGCCCCGTATTCGGGTGTCATCACATACAGTGATACATCGCTGTGGTCGAGAATTTCCGTATCGCTTTGGCCGATTCCTGAGGTTTCTAAAATGATCAGGTCGTATTTTGCTGCTTTCAATACCTGAATGGCTTCTTTTACATAAGCCGACAGGGCGAGGTTAGATTGGCGTGTGGCCAGTGAGCGCATGAACACGCGCGGATGGTTGATGGCATTCATCCGGATGCGGTCGCCCAGCAAGGCGCCACCGGTTTTACGTTTGGAGGGATCTACTGAAATCAATCCAATTGTCTTTTCTTTGTAATCAAACAAAAATCTCCTCACGATTTCATCTACAATTGAAGACTTGCCGGCTCCGCCAGTACCGGTAATGCCCAGTACGGGCACTTTGGTTTTATAGGCCAGGCTATTGATATGATCAAAAATTTTGGTGTGTTTATCGCGGTAATTTTCGGCCGAGGTAATGAGCCGGGCAATTGCCATCGGGTTTTTTGTTTCGAGCAACTCCAGTTCGTTGGTCAACTGTTCGCCTAAAGCATAATCGCTTTGTTTGACTAAGTCATTGATCATTCCCTGCAAACCCATGGCGCGGCCGTCATCGGGCGAGTAGATGCGTGTGATGCCGTGATCCATTAGTTCGCGGATTTCTTCTGGTAAGATTACACCCCCGCCCCCGCCAAAAATTTTGATGTGGCCCGCGCCTTTTTCACGCAGCAAGTCATGCATGTATTTAAAGTACTCGTTATGACCACCCTGGTAGCTGGTCAGCGCAATGGCCTGTGCATCTTCTTGAATTGCCGTGTTCACTACTTCTTCCACACTGCGGTCATGGCCGAGGTGAATTACTTCACAGCCCGTGGCCTGTATGATTCTGCGCATAATGTTGATGGACGCATCGTGGCCATCAAACAAACTCGCGGCTGTAACGATGCGCACTTTGTGAATTGGCTTGTAGGGCTCGGGCTGTTGCATCGGGTGAGGTGTTTTTTCTTTTTTTTCCGGAGAGGTAGCTGTGGCACTCATACAAAAGAATTGAGTGTCAAAATTACTGAGAAGGCAAGGATTTAGCTAACAGGAGTTAGTCTAAGACAGGATTTTTATATTTGGATAATTTTTTCTGTTCTCTATGAAATGGTCTAAAGTTTACCGTGAGTTTTTTGAAAGTGAGCGCACAGCCGGTTTGTTGCTGATGGTGTGTACGGTGGTTTCGCTTTTGCTCACTTATTTTTTAGGCTCGTCATACGCGCACCTTTGGCATACCCATTTTTTTAATCATCCGGTTGAGTTTTGGATTAATGATGGGATGATGACGGTTTTTTTTCTGTTGGTGGGTTTGGAGATCAAAAGAGAAATTTATGTGGGTGAATTTTCTGATCTAAAAAAATCGATGATGCCGCTGATTGCGGCCTCGGGAGGAATGGTAGTGCCCGCAGCAATTTACTTGGCTTTCAATGCAGGAACAGCTACTTCAAAGGGTTTCGGTATCCCCATGGCTACTGACATTGCCTTTTCGCTGGCAGTTTTATCGTTGCTGGGCAACCGTGTACCCGCCTCGCTTAAACTATTTTTAACAGCTCTGGCTATTGCAGATGATCTCGGAGCCATCGTCATCATTGCGGTGTTTTATACTTCCGGTATTTCATTGGCTAACCTCGGTATGGCATTGATTGTATATATCGCCATGCTTCTTCTGAGTAAACAAAATGTACAGCATCTGTCTATTTATGTTGTATTGGGTATAGCGCTTTGGTTTTTCATGTACCGCTCGGGCATTCATCCCACCATTGCCGGTGTGCTTATTGCTTTTGCGATTCCTTTTTCAAAAGAGGGTAACCCTTCACTGTCAGATAAATTACAACACGCGTTGCACAAGCCGGTTGCTTTTTTGGTGCTTCCGTTGTTTGCGTTGGCCAATACGGCCATTGTACTTTCGCTTTCTGCTTTTACTGAGGTAGCTACACCCAGTGGCTACGGAATTATTTTTGGGTTGTTGTTAGGAAAACCCCTTGGTATATTTTTGTTTGTACTGGCCGGTGTAGCGTTGAATGTTTGCACAATTCCATCGGGCATGAATCGGCATCATTTGTTTTGGTGTGGTGTACTGGCAGGCATTGGTTTTACCATGTCAATTTTTATTACGCTGCTGGCGTTTGATCAGGCTGCATTACTGAATGCCTCCAAAGTAGCGATCATCATTGGATCGTTGCTTTCAGGTATTTTAGGATACACGGGTTTGCGGCTGACGCTCAATAAAAGACGGTTAAAATTTTAATTATTAAAATGATACAGAAACACGATGGTAGCCGTAAAAGCAGGTTTTTTGTTGTCTTTGATTTCCATGGTAATGTCCATCTCCGCTTTGGTGATGCCACGTAAATCAACCAGTGATTTTAACATTACGCGCAGGCGCACTTCGTGGTCAACCAGCACGGGTTGGTTGAATTTCATTTTCTCGATGCCGTAGTTTACCAGCATCTTAAAATTGCGGATGTCGGCAATTTGCTCCCATAAATAAGGCACTAATGAAAGCACCAGGTATCCGTGCGCAATCGTACTTTTAAAAGGACCATTGGCCGCCCGCACCGGGTCAGTATGAATCCATTGATGATCGAGGGTGGCATCGGCAAACTGATTAATCTGTTGTTGAGTTACTTTCAAAAAATCAGACACACCCAGTTCTTTACCGATGTATTGCTGAAATTCTGAAAATCCGTTGATCACAAGCTTTTGCATAGAACTGATTTTGATGAATGGAATATCCCTAAAGGTAAAATTTAATTATCTTTCCTTACTAAATTTTTTACACCATGATCTCACGTAGAAACCTGCTCAAGTCCATCGGCCTCTCAGCCTTTGCGTTACCCTCACTTCCCACTTTTGCCGGCACGGCAACAGAAACTGAAACGTTGCTTGATCCGGCTGAGCCAGAGTTTTGGAAAAATGTGCGAAACCAATTTGCCCTCGATCGAGATAGCGTTTTTTTCAACCCCGGCACGGTAGGAGCTATGCCCAAAGTAGTGGTGGAAAAAATGACGACACACCTAAACTACATTGCCAGCCACACGGCCGACTGGGCCTACCAGGACGATAACAAAGAAGAATTTATCAGCGGTTATAATAACCTGTTGAGCATACGCACCAAAGTAGGTAAGCTGATTAATGCAAGCGCAGCCGAAATCGCCATGACCGACAACGTAACGAATGGAATGAGTTACATAGCCAACGGATTGACCTTGCAACCGGGCGATGAGATACTCACCACCGATCAGGAACACGGAGGCGGGCAATCTTCATGGATACAAAAGGAAAAACGATTTGGTGCCGTGTTCAAGACTGTGGCTATTGGCAAACCTTGTCTTAACTCGCCCGATGTGTATGATAAAATTACCAAAGCCCTCACGCCCAAAACCAAAGTGCTGATGCTCTCGCACATGATCTCAGGAAGCGGGGCAATTTTGCCGGTAAAAGAATTGTGTGCTGAAGCAAAACGAAGAGGGATTTTTACTGTGCTGGATGGCGCCCAAACCATTGGTCACATTAAAGTGGATGTAAAAGATCTTGGGTGCGATGCGTACGTGGGCTGCTTTCATAAATGGATAGGTGCTCCGGCCGGCACCGGTTTTATGTTTGTGAAAATGGAACACCTGAAAACATTGTGGACTTCTGTTTCCAGCTACCGCTGGGATGACCATACCGATGAAGGATTTCGGTTTACACAACGCGGCACAGGCAATTTCCCGGTTTTAAAAGGACTGGATGCTGCGTTGGATTTTCATTTTGAACTCGGCCCTGATCGCGTGTATGAGCGTATCAAATTTTTAGGCAAACGCCTGCGTGATGGCCTGCGCACGGTGCCCAAAGTAAAATCCTTTTCACCTCCTGATGAGTCCATGTGTGCGGGCATCACCGTGTACAACCTCGAAGGCTGGACCGGAAAAAAATTACAGGATAGGTATTGGGAAAAAGGCAAGATGCGCCCGCGCTCACAAGGCGATGTGTTTGGTGTGCGGCACTGCACCCATATTTTTAATTCAGAAGAAGAAATTGACAGAGCCATAGCATTAGTGAAAGAGTGGGCGGGGTAGCGCGCATGGATGCCAGCAATTATTTACTGATTTTTGCAGCATGCTCAACTATCCGGTTACTGAAATACTTCCTCAGCTCAGGCAGAAATTAGTTTCAGGAAACACAGTCATCCTTCAGGCTCCCCCGGGTGCCGGCAAATCCACCATCGTTCCGTTAGAAGTTATTAATGAGCCGTGGTTATCGGGTAAAAAAATAATTATGCTTCAGCCACGCAGGCTGGCAGCCCGCTCAGTAGCTGCGCGTATGGCAGAGTTGCTCAACGAGAAATTGGGTGAGACTATCGGCTACCGCATTCGCTTTGAAAAAGTAATTGGCAAGAACACGCGTATCGAAGTGGTGACCGAAGGAATACTCACGCGCTTGTTGCAAAACGATAACGCACTGGAAGGTGTAGGCCTCGTAATTTTTGATGAATTTCACGAACGCAGCCTTCATGCCGACCTGGCATTGGCGCTTTGCTTGCAGTCGCAGCAACTGCTGCGCCATGACTTGCGCATCTTGTTAATGTCAGCCACACTGGAGAGTGAAAAAATTTCTTCGCTGCTGGGTGCGTCCGTTATCACTAGTTTAGGTAAACAATTTCCTGTTGAGCTGATCTATGAGCAGGTAGAAAAAAATGAACCAATTGCTGCCTCAGTTTTAAAAATGATCAAACGTGCATTGCGTGAGCAGCACGGGGATGTGCTGGTGTTTCTTCCGGGCGTTGGTGAAATCAAACGCACACAAGAAATCCTTGAATCAGAAAAAATGAATGTTGAGATTTTTCCATTGTATGGAGAATTATCATTTCAAAAACAACGCGAGGCTATTCTTCCTCATCCGCAAAGAGTCAGAAAAATTGTGCTGGCCACTTCTATTGCCGAGACATCGTTGACCATTGAAGGTATTGCAACGGTTATTGATTCAGGTCTTTCGCGTGTGCCTAAATTTGACCCACGCTCGGGGCTGACCAAATTGGAAACCGTGCCACTCACACAAGATGCAGCCGATCAGCGCGCGGGCCGCGCGGGAAGACTCGGCCCCGGAGTTTGCTATAGACTGTGGGCTAAAGCCATGCATCCGTTTTTGCCTCCAGCCCGTAAGCCTGAAATTTTAGAAGCTGACCTTGCTCCGATGATGCTCGAGCTTTTCAACTGGGGAACGAATGTGAATGATTTAAAATGGGTTACGCCTCCGCCAGCCGGGGCCGTAGCGCAAGCCGTTGATTTACTCACACATCTGGGCGCAGTTGAAAACAATAAAATCACTCCGCGAGGAAAAGAGATGGTGAAGTTGCCCACGCATCCGCGAATAGCTCATTTGCTGACTTCTTCAAAGGATAAAACGCTGGCACTGAGTTGTGATCTTGCAGCTACGTTAGAAGAGCGCGACCCGCTGCCCAAAGAAACCGGTGCAGATCTTTCACTTCGCATTGAACTGCTGAGAAAATGGCGAACTGGCGAGCGTGTAAATGCCGATAAAAATAATCTTGAGCGAATTGAAAAAATTGCATCGAGCTACCGAAAAATTTTTAACCTTAAAGAAGATAACTCGGTTTTTGCCGATACCGATGCCGGAAAATTGGTGATGGAGGCGTATCCTGAGCGGTTGGCTAAGCAGATAGAAAAATTCAGTACACGGTATAAACTGGCTAATGGACGAGTAGCCAAATTGCAAGATCATGACCCGCTGATTAAAAATACTTGGCTGGCCGTGGCCTCTGTTGATTTAGGAAACAATGAAGGGAAAATTTTTTCAGCCGCACCAGTTGATGAAACGGATTTAATTTCGCTGGCAAAAGAAAATGAAAACGTGAGGTGGGACTCCGGGCGAGGCGCGATTGTGGCCTCGATAGAAAAACAAATTGGTGCACTCACCCTTTCTTCTAAGACGATCGGTAAGATTGACGATGCGGCCAAGACAATAATTTTATGCCAGGCTTTTCGCCAGGAGGGGTTAAGGCTATTGAATTGGAGTACGCAACAAGAACAGTGGCAAGCCCGCGTACTGAGCTTAAGAAAATGGCGGCCTGATCAGCATTGGCCCGAGGTTACAGATGAGTTGCTGGTAAAAACTTGTGAGGAGTGGCTTGCTCCTTTTTTGATTTCCGTTAACAATCGTTCTGATTTTAATCGGCTGGATGTGGATATAATTTTGAACAGCATTTTACCGTGGGGATTGCAAACACAATTATCGAAATTCGCTCCTGAAAAAATTCTGGTACCAAGCGGGTCGATGATTAACATAGATTATTCACTTGCAGGCGAAGCTCCCGTTTTGAAAGTAAGGCTTCAAGAAGTTTTTGGGTGGACTGAAACACCAACGATCAATGAAGGTAAAACAAAATTGATCTTGCATTTGCTTTCTCCGGGTTTTAAACCCGTGCAGGTAACACAAGACTTAAAAAATTTTTGGAACACAACGTACCATGATGTGCGCAAAGAACTGCGAATGCGCTATCCCAAACATCATTGGCCAGAAGACCCGTGGACAGCCCAGGCAGTACGGGGAGCCAAGAGAAAAGGCTGATTTTCTGATCAGGTAGTTGCTGATTTTATTGTTGAAGCGGAATAAGTTTGGCCTCACCGATGTTCATTCCGTTTCGCAATTCTTCACTGGCCTGCCTCACCAGTTGATCGCCCACACTCAGGTTGCCAAACACTTCGGCATAACCGTTGGTCTCTAACCCTTTTTTTACATCAACCCACTCGGCTTTTTTATTTTTCAGGCGAATCACAAATAATTTTTCAGTGGAGTTGACCACGGCTGAAAGAGGAACAGCAAATGTTTCGGCCGATACCAATTCAATTCTTACTTCGGCAATCATTCCCGGAATCAGTTTTCGGCTGTCGTTGGTTACATCCATTTCAATTCGCTGGGCGCGTAGTTTCTTGTCTAATGCGCCAGCCTTACGTCTAACCCGGGCCGAAAAAGTTTGGTTGAGAAATGTCTTTATCGAGAAATGGATCTCATCGTTGAGTTGAACATATCCGGTGATTGACTCGGGAACATACACCGCCAGGCGCAAATGTTTTTGTTCATTGAGTATAAACATAGGCAGGTCAGATCCTTTTCCGGAGGGCCCCACATAGGCTCCCACATTGATGTTTCGGGCACTGATTGTTCCGTCAAATGGTGCGCGCACTTCTAAGTAACCTTGCATCACCATCACTTCGCGCTCGGTGGCTTGAGCGGCTTCCAGTTGCGAATAATCAGAATTCATTTTGCCCAGTGCCTGATCCAAATCATTTTGCGAAATGGTGCCGGGTGTTTTGCTTGTTTCCAGCATACGGTCATAGTTGGCTTTGCTTGCCTTGTAAATGGCCGTCTGCGATTCAACCCGCGATTTGGCTGCATTGATCTGCGAACGGATTTCAGGTGCTTCCAGTAATGCCAGCATCTGCCCTTCTTTTACTTCTGACCCCACATCCACGTAAAGTTGTTTGACAAAACTGTTGACTTTAGCATACAGGTCCACATCGCGAAACGACAGCAACTCACCGGGTATCTGAGTGGATGAAGTGATTTTTCTTCGGGTCAACTCAAATACTTCTACGGGGGCAGCTGGTGATTTTTTTTCTTCAGCCGAATGGGAGGAAGAACAACTCCACAAGTTGATGGCGGCTAACCCCGCAAAGGCAATCAACCAATTTTTTTTTGAATGTGTCATAATGAATAGTCCAAAAGTCAGGGTTCAAAATTCAAAAAATACTGAACCCATCTAAGTTGGTTTAATATAATATTTACTATCGCGGTCTTCCGGGTCGAGCGAGATGGATTCAATAGAAGTTTTATTCTGTACCCAGGCAAACACGAGGGGCAAAATAAACAATGCGGCAAACGTTGAGGCGATCAGTCCGCCTATTACTGCTCTGCCTAATGGTGAGGCTTGATCTCCACCTTCACCTAAACCCGAGGCCATGGGGATCATGCCCACCACCATGGCCACCGTAGTCATTAGTATCGGGCGCAGACGAAGTGATGCTGCCTGTTCGCCTGACTTCCAGGCATCGCCATTTTGCAAACGCAACTGCTCGGCATTGGTAATCAACAACACCGAGTTAGAAACAGAAACTCCCACTGACATGATGATACCCATATAAGATTGCAGGTTGAGTGTGGAGCCTGTGGCGAGCAGCATGAGCAATGCCCCAAGCAACACGGCCGGTATAGTAGCTAACACAACTAACGAAACTTTAAACGACTGGAAGTTTGCGGCCAGCATTAGAAAAATAACTACGATGGCCACAATCAACCCCGACTGCAGGCTGCTGAGTGTTTCGTCCAGCACTTGTGTCAATCCGGAGGTTTCAATGGATAGCCCTCGTGGCAGTTGGCCCAACTGCTTCAGTGCATTGCTCACGTCTTTGCTTGCTGACCCTAAATCTTTTTTGTGCAGGTTAGCAGTAACCGAAAGAAAAGGCAGTGCGCCCAGGTTGTCATTCTCACCGTAGGTAGTATCCGTTTTAATATCGGCTACATCAGTCAAAATAGGCCGTAGTGTGTTTTTCAAAACAGGTATTTCACCTACTTCGCTAATGCTGTTCATTTTGTTTTCAGGCACCTGCACTTGTACACTGTACGTCTGTCCGTTTTTTTCATCTACCCATACATTTTTTTCAGTATACCGTGAAGAAGAAGTAGAAGCGATCAGCGACCGAGATACATCAGAAACATCCACACCCAGTTGTGCAGCCCGGATGCGGTTGATGTCAACGTTGATGGCCGGGTAATGAATGGGTTGAGCCAGTTGCACATCGCGCAGGTAAGGAATTTTGCGTAATTGGGTAATTACTTTCTTAGCGTACGTCTCGTTTAGTTTTTTATTCTTACCCAGGATTCTTACCTCAATAGGGGTAGAAGCTCCCTGGCTCAAGATTTTATCTGTCAGTTCAATTGGCTCAAAAGAAAGGTTTACATCAGGAAGCACTTCTTTCATTTTGGCGCGGAAGCGTTCTTTCAGGTCATCCAGGTTTTCTTGGTATTCTTCTTTCAAATTTACTTGCAACACCGCTTCGTGGGTTGCACTCATAAAAAGATAGAGTGGGCTGGTGGAAAATAATCCCGGGTGTTGACCAACAAAAGAAGAAGTGACGATTATGTTTTCTTTGCCCACTAGCCCTTCCAGTGCCGAAAGCATTTGAAGAAATTTTTCTTCGGTTCGTTCTAACCGGGTGCCATCGGGTGCACGCATCCGCACCTGAAACTGTCGGCCGTTTACTTTGGGCAACACATCGCGGCCAATGGTGGATAATAATAGAATTGCTACTGCAGAAATGATGATGACATAAGCCGAAACAATTATTTTTTTAGAAGGCGCCAGGCGATTTAAGAAACGCAAAAAACGGGCACGCAATTTTTCGAAAGGTGTTTCTTGGTGTGTTGTTTTTTCCTGGTGGTGTTCCTTCATCAGCCAGTTGGCCATAACCGGCACAAAGGTTTGCGCCAACAAATATGAGGTGATCATAGAAAACCCGATAGCCAATGACAAGGGTAAGAACAACGCGCCCGGAATGCCGCTCATAGTAAAGGCCGGAGCAAAAACGGCCAGGATGCAAAATAAAATGAGCAGCTTGGGAAAAGCTATTTCTTTGCAGGCATCCCAAATGGCCAGCGCTTTGGGTTTGCCCATGTCGAAGTGTTGGTGGATATTTTCAATAGTTACGGTAGATTCATCCACTAAAATTCCAATGGCCAGCGCAAGCCCGCTCAAGGTCATGATGTTAATGGTTTGATGAAAGAGAGACAAAAACAAAACGCCTGAGATAATGGAGGTAGGGATGGTTAGGATAACAATCAATGCTCCGCGCGGGTCACGCAAAAACAACAGTACCATTAATCCGGTGAGCAAAGCTCCGATAGCACCTTCGGCCACCAGGCTTTTTACCGAGTTGATGACATACACCGATTGATCAAATTCATAGGATAGCTCAACATCTTCAGGTAATACGCTTTTAAAGCGAGGCAATGCTTTTTTTAAGTTTTGCACCACCTCCCACGTAGAGGCATCGGGCGACTTGGTTACCTGAAGGTAAACCGAACGCTTGCCATTAACCAGAGCATAGCTTGATGTGATGTCGGCTGCATCTTCTACGGTGGCAACATCTTTTAAATAGAGATTGGCGACTGATCCTTTGAAGAGAGGAATGTTTCCAAAATCTTTCAAGGATTTAATAGTGGTATTGGCCGGAGTGAAATAATTATAATCGCCTATGCGCACATTACCGGCCGGTGAGGTTTGGTTGTTGATGCGCAGAGCCTCTACCAGTTGATCGGGTGTAAGGTTATGGGCACGCAGCAATTCAGGATCTGCTTTAATAACAATGGTGCGTATGTTACCACCAAATGGAGCCGGGGCAACAAGACCCGGAATACTGGTAAAGGAAGACCGCACGTAGATGTTAGCCAAATCCTGCAATTCATTGTTCGACCGGATTTTGCTACTCAATACCAATTGCCCTACCGGCAAAGAAGAGGCATCAAAGCGGATGATGAACGGAGGATTGCTGCCGGGTGGAAATATTGCCTGCGCTCGATTGCTGAAAGCCGAAACTTCAGCTACGGCTTGCGCCATGTTGGTGCCTTCGTAAAACGAAAGCTTCATCAACGTAAGGCCCATAATATTTTTTGTCTCAATATTTTTTACTCCCGATACATACAACATCAGGTTGACATAATTTTTTCCGAAGTAGGCTTCCATCTGCGAAGGAGTATAGCCGCCAAACGGATGCGACAAATAAATGACCGGCAAGTTGAGCGAAGGAAAAATATCAATCTTGATGGAGTTTACCGCTTTGATACCGAAAAAAAATAATCCCGCCACCAGCACCAGGATGGTAATGGGCTTTCGAAGGGCAAACCGGATCAATTCCATATTTATCTGGCTTGGGTAATGAATAAATCAAAATCACCTGAAGCTGCAGACTTTAACAACAACGCCTGCCACACATTAATATATGCCACATTCAGATCTGTCTCGGCCTGGGTAAGTGAGTACTCCGCCTGTTGAAGTTCAACAATGGTGGCCAGTCCGTTTTTATACAGTGTAGTTTTTTGTACAAAAGCATCGGATGCGGCTTTGTACTGCAGGGGTACTTCTTTCAGGCTGAGTAAACAGTTTTCAATTTTTTGATCGGCCAGAATGAGTTGGTCTTTCAATTGCGTAGAAATCAGATCGTATTCGTTTTGGTAGGCAGCCGACAAAAAATGCTGGGCATTTACCTGTTGACGTATTTTGGTCAGGTTCATCACGTTCCACGAAAGTGCCACTCCGAGAAGAAAATTTGAACGGGTAGGAGTGATGCCATCGGCATAGCTTGACGAATAATTTTGAGGTGCCAGCGGAGAATAATTATAGTTGAAGCCAGACGCGCGTGTTTGGATAATGCTGAAAAAATTAGTGGAGGGCAGGGCGCTCCGCTTTAAAAAAAGAGCCATTTGATCGCTGAAGCGAATCCGGCTTTTATAAAACTGCACTTGCGGGTTGTTGTCAATCTCCGTTGATGTTTTGAAGTCGGCAGGTACTCGTTCAAAAAAAGTTGTGTCGAGCAGAAAAGGATCGGGCGCAAGCTTCAGGTATTGCGCCAGTACATTGCGGTTTTGTTGTTCGGTGTTAATGGCTTGGATCAGCAAAAGTTTAGCTCGTGATACATCGGCATTGGCCAATGAAGAATCAACCCCGGGGTTTAGCCCGGTGAGCGCGCGGGCTTTGATGGTTTTTTGTACGACAACGGCACGCCTTAAATTTGATTGAGCCACCACAATCAGTCGCTGGGCTGTAAGCAAACTCAGATAAGCTCCGGCCACTCGTATTCCGTGAACAAATTGCTCTTGTGTAAGGTCGGCCGAATCGCGATTAGCCTGTGCTCCCGACATTTTTATTTTTGACCGTACCCGGCCAAAGGTGAAAAACTCCCAGTTGACATTGGCCAGATACAGGGCACCAAAAGCCGCGTTCCAACTTTGTAGTCCTGACACCGGACCGGCCGAAGCCACAGCTAAACCTGCACCGGCACCCGGCAGCCCCACGGCACCCAGCGGACCATATTGTCCGTTTACCGTGCCGTAATCTTGTTGAATAGAACCAATTAAATTTGGTAAGTACTCGTTCTTGGTATTTTGTTTTAAAGCAGCTGAGGCACGGTAGTAATTGCGCTTTGCTTCAATGGTCTGATAATTTTTTAAGCCATGAGTTACGGCTTCTGACATGACCATTGGGTTTTGAGCCAAGCACAAAACCGGAGACAGGTGAAGCGCAAAGAGGATAAATAGTTTAGGCAGAAACAAACCGGCAATTTTTTTGATCAGACGCAAACACTTTCAAACAGCAATTTATCAAACAGAAGTTCAGAAAGAAATATATTTTGTGCGAGGCTATCGTAGCTTAAAGCCAAGCATAAAAAAATGTAGATTTATGCGGTTATCGGCCCCAAAGCTGACCGGTAATATCATATTTTTGTATATGAACTTATTATTGGTAGAAGACGAAGCGAGCCTATCCAATTTTATAAAAAAAGGATTTGAGAGTGAGGGCATCAATGTAGAGGTAGCGTATGATGGCACCATTGCGCGCAGCAAATTCAATGCTAACCGGTATGATTTAGCCATACTAGACATTAATTTACCAGGCATAAACGGATTTGAATTGTGCAAGCAGTTCAAAAAAGCTCATCCCTATTCTCCGGTCATTTTCTTAACTGCTCTGGATGGAATAGATGATAAAGTGGCCGGCTTTGAGGCAGGAGCAGAAGATTACTTGGTGAAGCCATTTGAGTTTAAAGAATTGTTGTTGCGGATCAAAGCCTTGATTAAGCGAGCCAATTCGGCCGTTGCCTTACAACGCAAACTGACAGCAGCCGATCTTGAAATGGATGCAGACGCAAAAATTGTTACCCGAGCAGGCAAGCGCATCGATCTTACTGCCCGCGAATTTGGTTTGCTGGAGTACCTGCTTATTAACAAAGGACGAACGGTGAGCCGCATTGATATAGCCGAAAAAGTGTGGGACCTTAATTTTGATACCTCTACTAACGTGATTGATGTCTATATCAATTATTTGCGAAAAAAAATTGAAAAAGGTTTCGATAAAAAGATATTGCATACGGTGGTAGGCATGGGCTACGTTATCCGGGAAGACTAATGTTATTCCGCCATCAAATTACACTTTCGTTTATCGGGCTATCGGGCCTGATGTTATTGCTTTTTTCGTTTTATATCTATGTGGTAAGCGCTAATTCGCGCAAGCAACAATTTCAGTCTATTATCCAAGGCAAAGCACTGGCCACTAAAGAAATTTATTTGCTGCACGATAAGGTAGCTGAGAAAATCATTACGAGCTTTCCCGAGCAATCAGAATACGTGTTTGATGAAAACCATAGATTGATCTTTGCAATCAATGACCTGCATGATTTTACGTTTGACAAAAAATTTTTTGACTCTTTCGATGATAAGCCCGAGCAGTTCTTTGACTACGGAGCGAATGTTCGCAATGGCTACAAAGAAGGCTATGGCCTGCGCTTCGGTGAAGATCCCAAAAAACGGCTGGTTGTAATTATGGCCTACAACAAAAGCGGCTTCGACCAGTTAGAAAGTTTGAAGGATAACCTTATTGTGGGTAACCTGCTTTTTTTAGGTCTTACCGGTATAACTCTTTACCTGTTGGTAACCCGCGCATTTATACCCATTCAGAGTTTAGTGAGCGAGTCAGAATCTGTTCAGGCACACGATATGAATTTTAGACTCAGTTACACCAACCCTAAAAACGAAATTGGTATTGTAGCCAACTCGTTCAACAAGGTGCTTGAGAAAATGCAAGCCATGGTACAAAACCAAAAATCGTTTATTTCTTATGCTTCACATGAGTTGCGTACTCCGCTCTCGGCCATATCGGGAATCCTGGAAACTTCCCTTAAATATGACTTAACCCTTGGCCAAGCCAAGACAAGTATGGAGGAAGCAAAAAAACAAATACAAAAAGCCTCTACCCTTGTAAATGGACTGCTGCAATTAGCCAAAATAGAATCTACTGACACCCTGACAGAGCGATCTATCGTAAACATTGTGGATGTTATCCTCGACTCAATCAGTTTTTTTAAACTGAAGTTTCCGCAACAAGAGTTTTCATTTCAGATGATTGATGCAGAAATTAATATAGAGATGGGCGGAAACCCCGAACTGCTGCGCACCGCGCTGGTTAACCTGATCGACAACGCCTCCAAATATTCTAATCGCGCCAGCATTGACCTTATCCTTGCATTTAAAAAACCAGACCTTATCTCAATCTGTGTGATAGACCAGGGTATTGGTATTGAAGGTGAAGACATGCCTAAAATTTTTGATCCTCTTTTTCGCGGGCGCAATGTTTCCACCATTGAGGGATTTGGGCTGGGCCTTGCCTTGACCTACCGCATTGTGACTCACCACCATGGTCAGCTGAAAATTTATAAAAACCAAGGGCAAGGCATGACTGCCGAAGTGTTGATCCCGATGATGAGCGAAGATCAGAGGAGGCAAGAAGATAGATATTATTGAAATGATTGGCGACCTGCCGGTAAGAAAAACACAGATAGGGCTACCTTCAGATGAAATTTAAAAAGGGACTTCACGAAAGTCACGACTGCTGATTATAAAGACGACTTTAGGTTCAAATAATTTATGTTCTAAAATTTATTTTTTATGAAAACACCTCTTATACTTTTAATGGTAGGTTGTTGTGCCGGCATTCTCAGTGGGATGATTGGTATAGGCGGAGGAGTGGTGCTTATCCCGGCACTTGTTTATTTACTGGGGTACACGCAGCATTTGGCTGAAGGCACAACTTTGGCAGCCATGGTACCGCCCATAGGTTTTTTAGCAGCTTGGGTCTATTACAAAAATGATTATGTTGATCTGAAAGCAGCTACCCTGATTGCTTTTGGTTTTTTTATTGGTGGATATGTGGGTGCCAAGTGGGCCAACCAGCTTTCTTCCGAAATGCTTCAAAAAATTTTCGGAGTGATTATGTTTTTGCTGAGCATTAAAATGCTGTGGCCAAAATAAACCGGATAACAGTTGGATTGACAACTGCGCCAGTCAAAAAAAATTAGCCGTTAGAAAAAAATATCTATTTATGTAAAACCATAACCTGTGAGTTGCGTTAGTTATCATAGTTTACAGGTTTTTAGTATTTTTGAATATAGAAAGCGTTTCGTTCAGCGGGGCGCTTTCCTGTTTTTACAAATAGAATCCAATCAACCAACTATCAATTATGAAAAAACAACTGACTATCCTTACGCTGGCTTTGATGTCGCTGGCCGCTACGGCTGCTTTCGCTCAAAAAAAAGATGACCCCAGCAAGCGCCCAAGCCCACCGGCTAAAGCTGAAAGCACCATAGATGGAGCAAAACTTGTGATCAGTTACAGTTCACCTTCAGTGAAAGGAAGAAAAATCTTTGGAGGCCTTGAGCCATACGGAAAAGTATGGAGAACAGGTGCCAACGAAGCTACTACGTTTACAACAGACAAAGACGTGAAAATCGATGGAAAGACACTGGCCAAAGGAACGTATGCCCTCTTTACCATTCCTAACGAAAAAGAGTGGATCATTATCTTTAATAAAAATGCCAAACAATGGGGAGCTTTTGATTATAAAGAATCAGAAGATGCACTGCGGGTAACTGTTAAGCCCTCCAAGACTTCAAGCCTCGTAGAGAAGTTTAACATTTCCATTGAAGGCAACAAGGTGGTACTTAAGTGGGAAAACACACAAGTGGAATTTGCAGTTAAAGGATAACCTGAATACTGCTACAATGTAAAGCCGAAGTTTTTTACTTCGGCTTTTTTATTTCCGATCAACGAAGTTGTATTTTGCGAAGCGATTGTGCTCTGATTTTTGAATTTTAATTTTGAATTAATAATGAACCCTCGCGAACAAGGTTACTTTTTTCCTGCTGAATTTTCCCCGCATGAAGCCACATGGTTAAGCTGGCCGCACAAAGAAGAATCATGGCCAGGAAAAATTGATGTTATTTTCCCGGTATATGCAGAATTTGTAATGCGGGTAGCCGAAGGTGAAAAGGTAAACATCAACGTAGCCGATGAGGCGATGAAGCTAGAGGCAATGGCTCACTTACAAAAAATTAATACCGATTTAATAAATATTTATTTCTTTTTTCATCCTACCAACGATGCCTGGTGTCGCGACCACGGCCCGGCATTTCTCATCAATTCAAATGAAAAAAAGAAAATGGTAGTGAAGTGGAATTACAATGCCTGGGGAGGAAAATATCCTCCGTTCGATCTCGATAACGAAATTCCCATTTCCATTGCCCGGCAACTACAATTGCCTATGGCTAAACCGGGCATAGTGATGGAAGGGGGCTCTGTTGACTTTAATGGAAAAGGAACAGTGCTTACCACCACTTCGTGCTTGCTGAATAAAAACCGAAACCCACACCTGAGTCAACAACAGATTGAAAAATACCTGATTGATTACTATGGTGTAACAAATGTATTGTGGTTGGGCGATGGTATTGCAGGTGATGATACCGATGGCCACATTGACGATATCACCCGTTTTGTAAATGAAGAAACAGTAGTGACAGTGATAGAAGAAAATAAAGCCGATGAAAATTACAAGCCACTGAAAGAAAACGTGAAAACGTTGGAGAAAATGAAACTCGAAAACGGACGATCCATTAAAATCATAGAACTGCCCATGCCATCTCCGGTAGTTTATGAAGGACAGCGGTTACCCGCATCGTATGCCAATTTTTATATTTCAAACCGGTATGTGGTTACTCCGGTTTTCAACTGCATGCAGGATGATAAGGCATTGAGTATTTTACAAAAATGTTTTCCCGATCGGAAAGTGATCGGTCTTGATTCAACAGATATTATTTGGGGACTGGGTTCGTTTCATTGTTTGAGCCAGCAGGAGCCAACAGTTTAGAACGTGTAAATTTTTTTGGGCGTGATACTGTGTGTTAGTTTGATGTCATGCGTGTCGGCATCAGAAATTTCATCTACCGGTTCAAAAAACGAAAAGCCTATTTTTTTGCAGCCTGACCGGCATTCTTTTAAAAAACGATCGTAGTAACCCTTGCCATACCCTACACGGTTTCCTGTTTTATCAAAGGCCAGCAACGGAACGAGTACGACATCAATTTTTTCTGTCGGAGTTAGCTCTCCTGATGTTGGTTCTTCAATTCCCCAAGCATTTATTGAGAGTTGTGCGCGGTTTTCAAAATAATAATTGATCAACCGGTTACCTTCCATTTTTGGTATTGAAATTTTTATAGAAGGGAAGCGGGAGCGAAGCCCATTAATGATCAACCACGTATTGGGCTCGTTTTTTAATGCAAGTGGTAGATAAGTATGGATAACACGGATTGCTGTCAGTTCAAACGAAGAGCAAAGTAAATCGAAAAATATTTTACTGGCCGTTTCAATTTCGTTTGCCGAAAGAGCCATTCTTTTTTTCAGGTAAACAGAT
The DNA here is from genome assembly GCA_018266435.1 of Bacteroidota bacterium. Lineage (GTDB taxonomy): Bacteria > Bacteroidota > Bacteroidia > Cytophagales > Cyclobacteriaceae > ELB16-189. The sequence goes on from JAFEAL010000005.1 coordinate 481,229, forward strand.
CGCGCTTCGGGTTTTGTCACAACTCAAAAATTGAAAACCTGAAATCAAACGGATCAAAGTGCTGAATCAGTTTTTGAATGAACTGCGGGTTGGCCTGATAGAAATTCAGGAAATTATCTGTGCGCTCTTGTGGATTGCCATTCGGAAACAAAAAATCTTTTACAACTTCAAGTTGACGGAGCTTGTCAGCCTGCTTGCGCTTTTCGGCACGCATCATTTTTTGCTCAATGCCTTCCAAGGCTTTAGTTAATCGATGAATTTGAGCCTCAGCATGCTTTAGCAAAGTCGGGTCAATTTGTGATGCCCTATGCTTTACAGTTTCAAAAATTTGCTTAGCGGATGTTACTTCTTTTTGTAGAGATAAATCCGCTGATGAGTTTTTTACAATCCAGTGGTTGAACAAATAATTTTTTTCTTCAAATAGGTCTTTTAGGTCAAGTCCTGATTTTTGAAACTTTTTCCAGGTAGGCTCATCCATCACGGCAGCAAAATTGCGGGGCATTAAAATGGGAAATGGAACTTTGAAATGATCAAAAACTCCTTTCAGTTGAAGCCAATACACTACTTCGGCCGGCCCGCCCGCGTAAGCGAGGTTGGGTAAAATCGTTTCCTGATACAGCGGTCGTAAGATTACATTTGGGCTGAATTTTTCGGGAGAGTTGGTGATTAGTTTTTCTATTTCGCTTTTTGAAAACTTCAGATTGGTTTCGATTACTGAAAAATAGTCTTCTTTTTTTTCAACCCGTTGTCGAATGGTGTTATCCAAATAAAAAAAATTGATGTCGCGGGCAAAAACCTGCGGATGATAGCCCAGGGCTTCGAGTTGTTTGTTTTTTTCTTCAACTAACCGTTTGGGTAAATGACTGAGCACATCTTCAGTCATTACTTGGCTAAACTGTTTTTTTAATTCGTGGTCATCACCATCCACTACGATTAGTCCTTCGTGGCCGAACAACTCATTTACGAATTGGCGGGTAGCTTGTGCCAAGGTTTTGTTTTTGGCGTAAGCATTTTTAAAAACCGAAACATCTCCGGGCAGTTCCTGACAAAGCTGAGGTAGCCCATCCGGAGAAAATCTACCCACAGCTCCGGTCTGATTAGTTTCCCACGAATATTTTTTTCCGTAAAGGCGAAAAGATTTTATTTCATCATAGTCGTGGTCTTCACTCGCCATCCAGTAAACGGGCACAAAATTGTATTCGGGATACTGCACTTTCAATTTCTGGCAAGCATTAACCACGGTTACAATTTTGTAAATAAAATACAGTGGGCCGGTAAAAACGCAAAGTTGGTGGCCCGTGGTGACGGTGAATGTTTTTGTATTTTTTAATGAGTTCAGGTTTGACTCTACGGCAGAGGAAATTTTCATTCCTTCATATTGCTTAGTTAACGAATGAAAAAGAGTGGTTCTGTTTTGCTGAGGGAAAGATTTTTTTTCTGCAATCTGGCCTCCAAAATTTTGGATAGCCGGAAACCGGTGGTAAAAATTTTTGAGAGTTTCTTTTTGAGCGATGTAGTCTAGAAAAAAAGTTGAGAACGAATGCGTATCGGCCAAGGTAATTTTGTGCAGGTGCATATCAACAACAGGAAAATGTGAAGTAAAGCATAAACTGGGTAAACGGATAGATGGACATCTTGGTTCTTAAAATTGAAAGATCGGTAATTTATGGAAACCGCTTTTCTTTTAAGAAATCTTTAACAAGATAGACTAAAATGAGTTGACAAAATAACCGACTAAGCCAGTTATCATTTAAAACGCATGAGATACCCCAATTGCAGGGCAAAGAAATTCAACGAGTTCGATCCACTGCTGATAAATTGTTGTGACCATCGGGCATCCCATCGCTTGAGGGAGTATCCCAAGCCATATTGATAACAAAAATAGTAATCATTCGTAGTGGCTGTGTTGCCATTCCCGGTTATGTTGAAACGTGTTTCACTCACACCGAGTTCACTGCTTACGTATAAATTGCCTCTAATTCCTTTCACTAAGTTGAACCGGCCACCAAGCTGCAATGTTTCAATACCCACTTTGGTTTTCACTTCGATGGGAGTTGGGATAATATTTAGTGTAGTGGACTTTTGTGAAAAACTAATGCCATCGATGGATGCAATGGCACTTAACCGTTCTGTTAAACGATAATCGAACTTGCCAAACACGCCTACACCTATACCGGCTGAGTACTTAAGATTGCCATTGGGAAATGCAGTTTGCAGCCCTCCTAGAAAAGTTAGATTTTGGCAATTAACGGAAACCGAAATAGTTAAAAAAAATATAGAGACTTGTCCCCCCAAAAATATTTTCATTATTGTGCAATTGGTAGTGGTTTTCCATTAGGCCCTATGCTACCCCCACCACAACCACTAGTACATGTGTTTGGAGTTCCACTACCTGATGATGAACCAAGTAACTGAGAGATACAGTCTGCTGAAGTACCAGCAGCAGCTAGGCAAGCCCAAGGATCAGGAGCAACTGCGCAACCTACATCAGCAGCTATCGCTGCGAGCCATGCAAAAAAGCTACAGCCCTTCCCCTCGATCAGTGACAATTGATCATCAGTTAACTCTTTTCGTAAATTACTATCTATTGTTTTTTGAAAGGCTTGGGTAGTAAGAATACCAATTACTACCAAAATGATTAGATTAAATAATGTATTTTTCATATAATATTTTTTAGGCTTAATAAAATTACTACATCGACAAATAATTACAAATGTATTCAGGTAATTTTTTTAGTAAATATTGGCCCAAAGATTAGGGTTAATATCAATGCCCTAAGCACTATCGAAATAAATAAAGATATTTCTTTAATGTGGTATCGTTTACCCACACCAATTACCCTAAGAGTTTTTCTGATTGTAGCTTCATCATAGCTCATTTTTCTCAACTTTTCGACTTCTGAAATGGCGATATCTTGAAAATATAATGAATTGATAAAGTTTACATAAACAACGAAAAATACTACAACTATTAGCCCAGATAATATAGCTAATGAAAGACTTTGTTTAATAATCCCACAATATGAGACAGGATTCGTTGAATGTCGGAAATAAAGAAAAAGCGCTAACCCAATTACTCCAAAATTTATTACATTTAATAATAAAATATTATTTTCAAAGGAGGGCCAAGAAACACTTATCAAAAAAATAAGAATAAGGATAAGACCAAGTGTGAATGAGTAGCGTAACAAGTTAAGGTTCATAACCATACAGTAATGAAAATACTAGGTATATCGTTTGGCATAATTTTACTTTTAACTTTCCTTTTTATACAATTAAAAAAAAACGAACCAGACAAAGAAATAAGGGAAAGAGCAAATAAGTTGATAGGTTCGAAAATAGCTTTAGATAACTTAAAGCCTCTTAGTGAAAAATTTTGCTTTCCAGATTCATTTAATTTTAAAGTTATTGTTTTTGGGAATGCGGACTGCTCACTATGTGAACACCTGATAAAGTTATTGAATAATATCGAAGAAGAAGACAATGTTCGAAAAAACTTAGTAGTTATATTTCCTTCATTTCAAGAGCATATTGTTATGGGGAAATATAATAATATCAACTTTCCGATTTTTTTTATGCCTGCAAACGAAGTGACTAAGAAAATAAAATATGTACCTACCTTCCTTTTGTTAAATCAGGATAAAATAATTGTTGATGTTGTTCAAGCCGATATAATTGTAAAGGAAGATTTTGATTTAATGATAGCAGACTTTTCGAAGAAAATTAAAATAAGTGATTAATAAAAAGCATTTGCGTTTTCAATTGATGGGGCTTGTGTTTGGTATTCTATTTATTTTTTATTTTCAATATGATAGAGGCTCAAAACAAGCAAAACAAAACTGGAATGATGTAGTTGAACAAACAAACTCATATTCTTGCGGGGCATCATCTCTATCAATGATTTTTAAAGATAAGGGCATTAACATACCCCTTAGTACAATAGAAAAGTCAGTACTAAAATCAAATAGTAGCACATTTCTTGACTTGAAAAAATTTTCAAAAACTTGTGGACTTTCCTCAATAGGTTGGGAGCTATCAGTAAGAGAATTAGCAACAATAAATATGCCGGCCATCATTAGTATGAATGACTCTCATTTTGTTGTAGTCGATAGTGTTAAAATTGATTCAGTTTACATCCGAGATCCACTTCGAGGAAGGAAAATTATGAGTCAGAGCAAATTTTTAAAAGAATGGAGTGGATATGCTTTGGAATTTCAGTAGGTCAAGCACTACACGATTTCTGCAATTAAATCAAATTCGCTGGCACCCGTCACCTTGGCTTCAACAAAATCACCTAACCGCAGGTGGTCGTTGGTAACTAAAATCACTTCGTTATCTACTTCGGGTGAATCAAACTCAGTACGGCCGATGTATGAGCCTCCTTCTTTGCGGTCAACCAAAACGGTAAACGTCTTTCCGATTTTTGCCTGATTAAGTTGAAGCGAGATGCCCTGCTGCAACTCCATCAGTTGATCTACTCTTTTTTGTTTTGTTTTCTCAGGTACGTCATCTTTGAGGGAGAATGAATGGGTTTGCTCTTCGTGCGAGTAAGCAAATACACCCAGCCGATCGAACCGCGATCGCTCAACAAATTCCATCATCTCATCAAAATATTTTTGTGTTTCGCCCGGATGACCGGCTATGAGCGTAGTGCGTATGGCAATGCCGGGCACTTTTTCGCGAATGGTTTGCAGCAAGGCTTCGGTTTTTTCGCGCGTGGTGCCGCGCCTCATTAACTGAAGCATTTCGGTGGAGCCGTGCTGCAGCGGTATATCGAGGTACTTGCAGATTTTTTTTTCTCCGGCCATCACGTCCAGCACATCCATCGGAAACCCGGTAGGAAAAGCATAGTGCAAGCGGATCCATTCAATGCCCTCTACATCCGAAAGCTTTTTGAGCAACTCGGCCAGGTTTCTTTTTTTATAAAGGTCAAGGCCGTAGTACGTAGAGTCTTGGGCAATGAGCAACAATTCTTTGGTTCCGTTTTTGGCCAGGTTTTTAGCTTCCCGCACTAACTCTTCCATCGGCCGCGAAAGATGGTTTCCGCGCATGAGCGGAATGGCACAAAAAGAACATGGGCGGTCGCAGCCTTCAGAAATTTTCAGATAGGCAAAATGACCCGGGTTAGTGAGTATCCGCTCGCCCACTAACTCTTGTTTATAATTAGCATTGAGTTGTTTTAACAAGCGTGAAAGATCACGTGTGCCAAACCACGCATCTACTTTTGGAATCTCCTTTTCGAGGTCGTCTTTGTAGCGTTGCGAGAGACACCCGGTAACATATACTTTTTCAACCAATCCTTCTTCTTTGGCATCGACATAGCGAAGGATGGTGTCTATGGATTCTTGCTTGGCGTTGTCGATGAACCCACACGTGTTGATGACCACAATGTTGGCATCATCATTGCGTGCCTCATGCGAGGCTTCAATCTGGTTGCCGCGCAGTTGGGTCAGCAGCACCTCGCTGTCAACCTGGTTTTTGGAGCAGCCCAGGGTGATAATGTTCACCTTGTTGTTGCGTAAGCCTTTGGTTTTCAAATAAAAAAATTAAGGCCGTAAAGGTACAAAAAATGAATGGAGCGATAGACTACCCTTATATTTGCAAACCATGAAGTACCTGTTTCCTGTTTTTATTCTTGTTCTCTTTTCAAGCTGCTTTAGCGAAGGGGATTGTTTGGTTACGGCTACCAACCAGATGTATATTCAACTCAAGAAAAAATCGGCCACCACCACCGATACGCTTATCAATTTTAAATTTATACGGGTTAGCGGTACCGATTCCATTTTTAAATTCGCTTCATCTACAGCAAGCCTGCTCTTGCCGCTGGATGTAAAGCGCGATACCACTTCTTATGTTTTTTACCGCAGAAATCCGTTGGATACCTCGCAGCTTCTTCCGCCCGATACATTTAATGTGTCTTACAAGCGGGCAACTAAAGTGCTTGGTAAGGATTGCGGAGCGTATCTTTTTTATCAGAACCTCAATGCAGTTAAAATCAGCAAGTCATTTTCCGTTAAGTTGTACAACAATTTTTTGATCAAGAATCCCAGCAATCAACAATATGCGCTTAATTACCAGTTGTTTTTTTAGTGCGCTGTTGAGCATAGGGTTGGCAACGGCTCAGGAAAAACCTTTGCCACTGGCAAAACAAAGTTTTAAGCCTACGGGCATACGCATCGGCACGGATTTGATTGATGTAGTAAAGACATTTTCGGGCCCCACGTTTAAAGGATGGGAAGTAAACGGAGATGTTGATTTTCGAAATTATTATTTTACAATGGATGTAGGCTCATGGGCAAAAAATGTAACGCTAACCAATGGAGTTGCAACCAACGGGGCATATAATAATTCGGGAGAATATTTACGGCTGGGTGTTGATATCAACCTGCTGGGCAAAGACCCGGATAAAAATATGTTCTTCTTTGGCTTCCGATATGGGCGGTCGTTATTCCACGAAAACCTGACCTATACGGCTACTTCTCCTAATTTATTTTTGCCGGTTACAATCAGTCAATCCAATGACCGGGTATCGGGCGGATGGGCAGAGTTGACCACGGGTTTGCGTGTAAAAGTCTGGAGAGAATTGTGGATGGGCTATACGGCACGTCTGAAATTTGCCCCCACTACTGCAGGCAATTTACCTACATTGGCTCCTTACGATATGCCGGGCTATGGTATTATTGGGCGGGCTCCCTGGTGGGGATTTAACTATCAGGTATTTTGGAGGTTTGTCTGGAAAAAAGACAAATCGCAGCTAAAAAAATAAAATCCTTTTTTTGTGGCTTATAAAAGGCAACTGCTTACAAAAAAAGTAAGGAGGGTTATTGACTATACCGATACCGGCTCAACTACTTTTACCGGGATGCGAACAATGAATTCGCTCCCTTTGCCGGGTTCGCTGATTAGTGCGATTTCTCCGTGTAGCCTGTCTACCAGCGTTTTGACGATAGCCAGGCCCAAACCATTAGATGATTCGCCTGCCGTAGGGCGTGCACTTAATTTTTTAAACCGCTGGTAGAGCATACGTTTATCTTCATCTGAAAAACCTGGGCCGTTGTCCTTTACGGATAGGGAAAAAATATCATCGGTTAATGTGCCACTTACCGTAACACTCGATCCGGGTTTTGAAAACTTGATTGAATTGGAAACTAAATTATCGATAATGCGCACAAAGTAGCCGGGGTTAGAGCGGATTTGATTTTCTAAATTATGCGTATAGCTGAGGTCTATTTTTTTATGAGTACTGGAATATTGAAAATAAACGATTCGCTCGCCCAGCAATGAGCCTAAATCAAATTCAACCGGGTGTGGAATTTTGCTTTCTTCATGAAGAGCGTTGACATCCAGCAAATCAGTGATCAGATCTAAATTAGATTGGGTAACATCGGTCATCAACTGCAAATACTCTTGTTGAGAAGTGGAAAGGTTTTTTTCCATTTTGATCAAATTAGCCAGGCCCAGAATGCGCGCCAGCGGTGACTTCAAATCATGCGCCACAATGTTCATGAGCATGTCTTTCTCGTGGTTGAGTTCTTCCAGCCGGTGGTTTTGATGGGTCAGGTCAGTATTTCTTTTTTCGATTTGCTTGCGCTGCAGTTCAATGAACTGATTTTGGGCAGCCAATTTTTGGTTGGTAATATTTCGTTTTCTGAAATAATACCAAAGTAAGAAGGCTATGGCTGCGGTTCCTCCTAAACTAATAAGTAGGGCAATGTTTTCGCTACGTTGCCGGGCAATAACTGTTTCTTGCAGAGCCTGACTTAGTTTAAGTGATTCATTTTCCCTGTCTTTTTTTTCAATATCAAACTGAAATTTCAGCCGCTCAATCTGGCGCGTAAGTTCAAGATCTTTGATTGAATCGTTCAGTAAAAGGTATTTATTCATGAAAAGGACTACCTTTTGCTGGTTGTTTTGCTGCTCAGCCAGTTTCCACAACTTATGGTAAGCATTCATCTGGTCATGCAGGTTGTTGGTTTCTTTTGCTGTTTCCAGCGACTGCTTGAAATACATTTCAGCTTGAGCTAAATTTCCCTGCTGTAGCTTTATTTCACCTAAAATGAGTATGGTTTCGGGCAAGATACGCTTGTATTTAAGATGCGTAATCACAGTTGCCCCGGCTTGTGCTATTTGACTGGCGGCATCAAGTTTGCCTTGTGCCAGGTAACTTTTAGCCAACAATATTTTGGTTTCGGCCAAGGACACTTCATCACCGATCAGTTTGCCTACGGAGTCAGCTTTGTGCAGCAGGCTGATGCACCGGTCATACTTATTTTGTTCATAGTACAAGCGGCTCAAAATCATCAGGGCCGACATGATGTCGCGCGAGTTGCCCTGATTCAACCGAATGGCGTAAGCTTCCTGGTAATTTTTTTCTGCCTGTGCAAAGTCTTTCTGGGTACGCTGCAGGTTGCCCATACTTTGCAGGGTATAAGCTAATCCGTAGGAATCGTTTTTCTTTTTAAATAAATCGTGCGCCTTAATAAAATAATCGTATGCTTTAGCTAAGATACCTTGTTCAAAAAACAATCGGCCCAGGTTGTTATTGGAGTGAGCAATTTGCAGGGTGTCATGTTGTTGACCACTGATTTCAAGTGCTTGCACAAACAAGTCATATGCCTTCAGTTTTTCGCCTTTGTAAATATAGGCTACGCCCAAAAAGTTGAGCGGGTGGGCGAGGTCTGTGGGTAGGTTCAATTTTTTTCCCAATGAATAAGCACGTTCGCCATAGGCAATGGTGCTATCGGGGTAAGCAAAGCGATATTCCCAGGCAATGCTGCAAAGGGCACTAAAGCGGTCCTTCGTTTCGGCTGGGCTCAGGTTTCTTTTTAAACTGTCGATTTTATGTAAGTTCTGAGAACTTGCGCTTATTGTTGTTATCAAACAAACCCACAAAAAAAGTGCTCGTGTCATACGATGAATAAAGCAATCCTAAAGATAACGGATGCAGGCTTACCTTATGCCAACAGAAATTAAAAAAAACTTACATCCCTTAATCCTTTTCAACAAAGTTCATGTCGCTTGAGAAAGTCTCATCAATGGCCCGAAGGGAAAGTAACCCGATAATAATGGTAAGAATGCCGACAATCAGCGCTCCGTAAATGACGGTAGTGTGGTTGCGCAAAAGCTGGAAGAGAGCCGTGATTGGCACCACCGTTCCGCGAATGAAATTAGGAACACTGGTGGCTACTGTACTGCGCAGGTTGGTGCCGAACTGTTCGGCTGCAATGGTTACAAACAGTGCCCAGTAGCCCGCACCTATGCCCAGCAGGAAACAGTGAAAGTAAAAATGGGCAGGCGATATTCCGGTTGTGAAAAGATAGAGTAACACAAAGATAAGCGTGAGGAGGATGAACAGAAGTACTACTTTTTTCCGGCTTTTTAAATACTGGCTCAGTAAGCCGCTGGAGAGGTCGCCTACAGCAAGCCCGATGTAACTCCACATTACCGAATCACCTGATTTTATCTCGCCTGACACATTCAGTACTTTGGCAATTTCTGGCGAGGCAAAAATTAAAATACCAATCACGTACCAGATTGGAGTACCTATAAAAATACAACCCAGAAATTTTTTTAGGCGCTCCTGCTTTTTAAATAACATAAAAATATTTCCACGCTCTACGTGCTGCTCTTTGATTTTTAAAAATATACCCGACTCAAAAACACTGATCCGGGCAATGAGTAGCAGCAGACCCAGCCCGCCACCAATAAAAAAGGAAGTACGCCAATCAGAAAGCTTGACAACGAAGTTAGCTACCACGGCACCAAACAAACCCACAGTGGCCACCAAGGTGGTGCCATAACCTCTCAGGTGCGTAGGCAATGACTCTGAAACCAAAGTAATGCCGGCCCCCAATTCACCGGCCAGCCCAATGCCCCCAATAAACCGGAGTATGGCATACTGCGTGGTGTTGGTCACAAAACCATTGGCAATATTTGAAAGGGAGTACAATAAGATTGAACCGAACAATACCGACAGCCTTCCTTTTTTATCGCCCATGATGCCCCAAATAATACCACCCACCAGCAGGCCTGTCATCTGGGTTTGAATCAAAAACTCACCTTCGCGCAGCAAGTCAGCATCGGCAATGCCGAGTGTTGTCAGGCTGGGTTTGCGTACAATTGTGAATAAAAGGAGGTCGTAAATATCTACAAAGTAACCCAATGCAGCTACAATTACAGGAATGCTGAAAAGGGTTCGGAGGGGTCTTTCTTGCATAAAATATTTTTCGAAAATAATCCTTGTTAACCATATTTCAATACATACAGCATTGTTAACCAGTCATAAAAAACTTCTTGGCAGGTACTGCATTTTTTGTAATATCGTTCTGCTAATCCATACCTTATGAAAAAAATAATCTTACTCCTGTTGACCTTTGTTTTTGTGCAAGCAGTGGCGCAAAAAAAAAACACAACATCCAATAAAAATACACTTAGCTACGATGAAAAACTGTACAGTGCGCTGGAGTGGCGCAGCATTGGGCCATATCGAGGTGGTCGTGCTGATGCGGTAACGGGAGTTTCAGGCAAGCCCAACTTATTTTATTTCGGCTCAACTGGTGGAGGGGTGTGGCGAACCACCGATGCCGGCAACAGTTGGTCAAATATTTCAGATGGTTTTTTTGGCGGCTCCATCGGCTCTGTGGCTGTCAGCGATTGGGACAACAACGTGATTTATGTGGGCCAAGGCGAGAGCACGGTACGCGGCAATGTTTCGTTTGGACATGGAATGTATAAATCAACTGATGCGGGTAAGACCTGGGTTTTTGTAGGATTAAAAAACTCAAGCATCATTTCGCGCATCCGCATCCACCCCAAAAATCCTGATCTGGTTTATGCGGCTGTACTCGGTGATTTATTCAAGTCATCAGACGAACGTGGCGTTTACCGCTCAGAAGATGGAGGAAAGAACTGGAAACGTATTTTGTTTGCCAATGCCGATGCCGGTGCGGTTGACCTGTGTATGGACCCCAATAACCCGCGCATTCTTTTTGCTTCTACCTGGCGTATACGAAGAACACCCTACAGCTTAGAAAGCGGTGGTGAAGGCTCAGCACTTTGGAAAAGCACCGATGGAGGTGATACCTGGAAAAATATTTCTTTCAACGATGGAATGCCCAAGGGCATTTGGGGAATAGTTGGAGTTTCTGTTTCCCCCGTTAACTCCAATCGTGTGTATGCCATTATTGAAAATGATCACGGTGGCGTTTATCGCTCAGACGATGGTGGTGAAAAATGGATAAAGACGAACGATGATCGCAACCTTCGCCAAAGGGCTTGGTACTATTCAAAAATTTATGCCGATACCAAAGACGAAGACATAGTGTATGTAATGAACGTGTCGTACCACAAATCGAAAGACGGAGGAAAAACATTTAAAACCATGAATGCCAACCATGGCGATCATCACGATTTATGGATTGCCCCTGAAGACAACCAGCGCATGATCATTGCTGATGACGGGGGTGCCCAAGTTTCATTTGATGCAGGTGAAAACTGGAGTACTTACTTTAACCAACCCACGGCCCAACATTATCGGGTAGTTACCGACAATCATTTTCCCTACCGCATCTACGGAGCTCAGCAAGACAATACCACGCAGCGCATCTTTCACCGAACCGATGGGTTTTCCATTGGCGACCACGATTGGGAAGTAACAGCTGGCAGCGAGAGTGGTCACATTGCAGTTGACCCGACCGATGACGATGTGGTTTACGGAGGCAATTACGGAGGCATGTTAGAACGGAAAAACCACCGCACGGGCGAATCGCGTAATGTCAATGCCTGGCCCGACAATCCGATGGGATGGGGTGCCGAAGGAGCGAAGTATCGCTTCCAGTGGAACTTCCCGATTTTTTTCTCGCCTCATAATCCCAAAAAATTATATGCCGCCTCACAACACCTTCATGTCAGCTACAACGGAGGAGAAAGTTGGGAGTTGGTTAGTCCCGATTTGACCCGAAACGATCCCACCAAACTTGGTGCTTCGGGAGGGCCCATCACCAAAGACAATACTGCCGTGGAGTACTATTGCACCATTTTCGCAGTAGCTGAGTCGCCCTATGAAAAAGATGTGATCATGACCGGTTCGGATGACGGGCTGCTACACATCACTAAAGACGGTGGCAAGAATTGGGAAAACATAACTCCCAAAGGTATGCCCGAGTGGATGATGTTCAACAGCGTAGAGTTTGACCCGTTTGTTAAAGGTGGAGCGTATGTGGCCGGCACACGTTACAAATTGGGCGACTATCAGCCGTATTTGTACCGCACAAAAGATTATGGCAAAACCTGGACTAAAATTACCGATGGCATAGACCCTTCGCATTTTACCCGCGTGGTTCGGGCCGACCCTAAGCGGGCCGGATTGCTTTATGCCGGAACAGAATTTGGGATGTATATTTCATTTGATGATGGAGCCAGTTGGAAACCATTTCAATTGAATCTGCCAATCGTTCCCATTACAGACTTAACGATCAAAAACGATAACCTCATTGCCGCAACACAAGGGCGCAGTTTCTGGCTGATTGACGACCTCACCCCGTTGCACCAATTGAATGCCGCAGTTTCAAACAGCAACGCATACCTGTACAAACCCATGCCGAGTTACCGCATGAACGGGGGCCAGGGCGGGTGGCGCGGTGAGCCAAAGAACGAAGGCAAAAACCATCCGAACGGAGTGATGATTTATTATTACCTGAAAGACACCACCCAAACCAAAGCCATGCTTGAGATTTTAGAAACAAGTGGAAAATTGATTAAAAAATTTTCTACCAAACCCGATAAAAAATTAAAAGAAGGGGAAATGAAAATAAAGCCCGGCATGAACCGTATGATTTGGAACATGCGCTATGCCGATGCCGAAGGTTTTGACGGACTGATCATGTGGGGAGCATCTCTCATGGGCCCAAAAGCAATACCCGGAATTTACAAAGCCAAACTCACAGTCAATGACCACAGCGAAGAAACAGAATTTGAAATTTTGAAAGACCCACGCACCACCGGCACCCTGCAAGACATAAAAGCCCAGTTCGATTTTTCAATTGCAGTGCGTGACAAACTGACCGAAACCAACAAAGCCGTAAAAAACATCCGAACTGTCCGCGACCAGATCAATCGGGTGATTGATCCCATGAAAGACAAGCCAGACATGAAAGACGTAGTAGACATGGGCAAATCAATTAACAGCGACATGAAAAAAATTGAAGAAGAATTGTACCAAACCAAAAACCGCAGCGGTCAGGACCCACTCAATTACCCCATCCGGCTTAATAATAAAATTGGAGCATTGGGGAGCGAAGTAGATGGTGGTGATTACAGACCTTCTGAGCAGGTAAAGGCAGTGTACAAAGAGCTGAATGACAAAATTGATTTGCAGTTGAACAGCCTCAGGCAGATCCTGCGCGACAAACTGCCTAAGTTTAATGATTTGGTGAAGCAAAAACAGATCAGTGCCGTAATAGTAGATGATGTGATGTAAAACTTGAGTGAAGCAACGGCTTTACAGTTTTGTGTCTCCAAAATTTCTACAACATTGGCAATTACCTTTGATCAATGAAGATTTTATTGGTAGAGGATGAAAAATCGCTGGCCGAGAGTATCATGGAATACCTTACCGGGGCCGATTACCGGTGCGAGGTAGCGTATGATTTTGATTCAGCTTGTGAAAAAATTTTACTCTACGAGTACGATTGCATTTTGCTCGATCTTACCCTCCCCGGAGGCAACGGGTTGCACCTGTTGAAAGAGCTGAAGCAACGAAAAAAGCAAAGCGGGGTCATTATCATCTCGGCAAAAAATTCGCTTGACGATAAAATTAAAGGGCTGGATATCGGTGCCGATGATTACCTGCCCAAGCCGTTTCATTTAGCTGAACTGGGCGCGCGTGTGAATGCCCTTATTCGTAGAAATAAATTTGAAGGAGAAACTGAATTGGTTTTTGGTCCGCTCCGGCTTGATGTGGCCGGCAAGGTTGCTTTTGTGAACCAGAATAAAATGGAATTGACCAAAAGCGAATTTGACCTGCTGCTCTTTTTGGTGTCAAACAAAAATAAGGTGGTTTCAAAAAATGCGATTGGCGAGCACCTTTCTGGCGATGAGGCTGACCGGTTTGATAACTTTGATTTTGTGTACTCGCACATTAAAAATATAAAACGCAAGTTGAGCGAATCTGGAGGAGGTGACTACATCAAAACCATCTATGGTTTAGGGTATAAATTTGAATTATGAAATTACTTAACCGCACCCTGCTCAGTTTTTTAATCTACTCGGTAATTGTGCTGGTCGTGGTTACACCTGTTTTTTATTGGGCTGTAAACCGCATGATTACTCAGGAAGTTGATGAGGCCTTGTTGCGGCAGAAACAAGAAATACAATCACGAATCAGCAAAATAAAATCAGAAGACGAACTGAAGCAATGGGAAGACCTCGATGGCGATGTGAAAATAGAACCGACTCAGACAATAATTAAAGATAGCCTGTACGTGAGTAACCAGCTTAACTCAGTCAGCCGGGAACAAGAGCCTTACCGGGTGCTTCGGGCTCCTCTGGTATTTCAACAAAAAACCTACAGGCTTACGGCCCGCATGTCTTTACTGGAAAGTGAAGACCTTATTCAGGCGATTGTTGCCGCCCAGTTTTTTGTACTGATCACCTTGCTCACAGGCATGTTGATTATTCACTGGCGTACCTCACGTAAAATATGGCAACCTTTTTACCGTACGCTTGAAGGATTGAAAAAATTTGAATTAGAAAAAAATTCACCCGTTCACTTTGATCCTTCGTTTGTGCAAGAATTCAATGACCTGAACCGGGCCATTTACCAGTTGATTTCGCGCGACCAGGCGGTGTACTTGCAACAAAAAGAGTTTACTGAAAACGCAGCTCATGAAATGCAAACTCCTTTGGCTATTTTTCAATCTAAGCTGGAGATGTTGCTTCAAACCACACCCACGCCAGAGCAAGCTGCCTTGTTGGAGTCCATGCTCAATGCCACTTACCGATTAACCAAGTTAAACAAAACATTGTTGCTCTTGGCTAAAATTGAGGGCCGGCAATTTGTAGAAAGTGAACCGGTTGTACTGCACGAGGTTGTTACCAAATGTATTTTAATGTACCGGGCCGAAGCCGAAGAAAAAGAGATCACCGTAGTAGCTGATTATAAAAATAAACTGAGCGTGTTTTTTAATCCAACCCTGCTCGACATTGTAGTTTCAAATCTCTTGGCTAACGCCATTCGTCACAGCACGCGAGGAAGCCGGGTAAATGTAACCATCGAGCGCGACCGGCTGGAAGTGGCTAATCCGGGTGAGGCCTTGAGTTTTCCAAAAGAAAAAATTTTTAATCGTTTTCAAAAAGGCAATAATCACCCGCACAGCACCGGGCTTGGTTTAGCCCTGGTAAATAAAATTGCCGAAGTGAATGGCCTGAAGGTTACTTATCATTTTGAAAATAATCTTCATATTTTTTGTTTTGATTTTAGCCGATCCAAAATCTCTACAAAATGATTTTTTTGTTTTGTGTAAAATAAATTATATGCGAAACATTCTAATGGTAGTTACTCTTGCACTAGGTGCAACGTGTACACACGCTCAAAAACTGAATGAACAACAAGTACCCGCAGTCGTAAAAGCTGCCTTGACAAAAGCTTATCCGGCAGCCAAAGACATAAAGTGGGACAAAGAAGAAGGCAAGTACGAAGCCAGTTTTGACCTGAATAAAACAGACCATTCGGTTTTATTTGAAGCTGACGGAAAAATTGCCCAAACTGAAGTTGAAATTGAATTGAATCAACTGCCCAAAGGAGTGGTTGAATACATTCAGTCACACTACAAAGAAAAAGCGAAAGAAGCCGCAAAAATTACCGATGCCAATGGTACCGTAACTTTTGAAGCCGAAATCAAAGGCAAGGATTTGATCTTTGATACAAATGGGAAGTTTGTGAAAGAAATGAAAGATTAAAATGATTTAAAAATAAAATTAATAATAAATAAAAAACAGAAATACGTTGTCGTAGAATGTGAAAAGGTTAAGTAATTCATTCCAATTTAAAGACTTGATTTTCATTTTTTACGACAACTTGTTTTTTATATCACCCGCTATTCAAAAAATAATTTTATTTAATTGGAATAAGAAGGAATACAAGATTGTCTAAACGCCAAATTCTAAAACCTACGCATGAACTATACTTTTATTTTTCTCACTGCTTTTGTTTTGTGTTTCAGTATAACCGCAAACGCCCAACAAAAAACCGATACTACAAAACTCCCCTTCGCCATTGCCGATGAAAAAAAATTGTCGGACGAAGACTTAAAAGATAAAAAAGAAGGTGTCTATATAACAGGAGAACCTGACTTCAGCTCTGATCCGGTGAACGGCTTCGGCTATGGAGCCGAAGGATCTCTGTTCTTCAATGGAAAAAGAAGTGATCCATTTTTTAAATACACGGCTTACCGTGCGCGTCTGGATTTTGTGTTGTTCAACACTTCCAGAAACCAACGCGAATTTGGTTTTAACCTTGATGTGCCTTATATCTTAAACACCAAATGGCGCCTGCGCGTAGCCGGAGCCATTGAGCAAAACCCCAACTTGCTTTATTTTGGCCAGACCGCCAGCGAGTCCTTACGGGGGCTTTCGTATGTGCGCGCCCCAGGCGATACGGTAAAGAATGCAACGTATAGCGATTATGAAAAAAATTACCTTACTGGCTCAACTCAATTTTACAATAACTACTTTAAAAAAGAAGAAATATTGAACATAAGCATGGAGCATAATTTTATGGAAGGAAAACTGCGTGCTTTGGTTGGAGCTGAGATTGCCCACTTGAATATGTCAGCCTTTCAAAACAATGCCCTGATCCAACAAGATTTTAATCTTGGAAAAATCCGCGGACTGGGTGATTCCTGGGTTAGCATTTATCAGGTGGGGTTGGTGTACGATACGCGCGATTTAGAACCCGATCCAAGCCGAGGAATTGTGGCTGAGGTAACCAATGAGTTATCGCTCAAATCGCTCGGCTCATCTTACGACTTTGATAAAATATATGCCCACGTAAATTTTTATCAACAAATATTTCCTTCCGTTTTTAAACGATTGATTTTTGCCGGCCGTGTAGCCATGGGGCACACCGCGCTGGATGCACCGTTTTTTGAATACCAGGATCAGTGGAGCCCCGAAGGTGACATTGAAGGGTTAGGCGGGCCGCGTACTTTGCGCGGGTATAAGCAGAGCCGCTTTCTTGGGCGCACCATGCACTTTTCTAATTTTGAGCTGCGCTGGCGTTTTGCCCAGAGCCGGTGGTTCAAACAACACCTTGAATTCAGTGCCGTGCCGTTTTACGACATCGGTGGTGTGTGGGATAGCATGAGCAACCTTACCGCCAATAATCTTCGCTACTCGCATGGCGGTGGGTTGCGTATTGTGTGGAATGAAAGTACTGTGCTGAGGTTTGATTATGCATTGTCAAAAGAAGACCGTCAATTTTTTTTCAACCTGGCTCACACATTCTAACTCAATAAGAAGTCAATAATTTTCAACCTTAAAAAAATATTATGAAAAAAATAATTTATGCGATGGCAGTTGTTATGACGATCATTCAACTGGCTCAGGCTCAGTCCCGCTATCACCTCATCAAAAAAACAGTGATCGGTGGCGAAGGCGGGTGGGATTACCTTAGTGTGGATTCTGAAAACAGAAGGCTCTACATTTCTCACAGCACACAAGTAGAAGTACTCAATGCCGATACCCATGAAAAAATAGGCGTGATTACTGGTTTGAAAGGAGTGCATGGAGTAATAGCTGTACCCGGAACTGACCGTGGAATTATAACCAGCGGCAGGAGCAGCACAGTCACCATTTTTGATTTAAAAACACTGAAACCCATAGTTGAGCTGCCTACCGGAAAAAACCCGGATGCATTGATCTACGATTCGTTTTCAAAACATGTTTTTGTTTTTAACCACAGCGATGTGACGGCCACAGCCATTGATGCAACTGCCGGAAAAGTGGTAGGCACGGTGAATGTTGATGGAAAAGGCTTGGAAGCCGGTGCCAGCGATGGCAAAGGAAATATTTACCTGAATCTGGAAGAGTCGTCAGAGATTGCTGTGTTTGATGCCCGCACACTGAAGATGAAAAGCCGATGGAAAACCGCTCCCGGAGAAGAGCCTACGGGCTTGGCCATAGATACTCACACCAAACGGTTATTCAGTGTTTGTGGCAATGAACTATTGATGATGCTTGATGCAGAAAACGGTAAAGTAATTGCACAGGCGGCCATTGGCAAACATTCAGATGGCGTAGTCTTTGATCCGGAAACAAAACTTGCATTTAGCTCCAATGGCGAAGGCTCAATCACCGTGGTGAAAGAAACCTCTGCTGATAAAATAGAAATAGTAGAGACCATTAAGACCGAGCGGGGCGCGCGCACCATTGCCCTTGACTCAAAAACACACCATGTGTTTGTAATTACAGCACAATATGGCCCAGCGCCAGCACCAACCGCAGAAAACCCCGAACCCCGCCCCAAAGTTGTGCCGGGTACATTTATGGTGTTGGAGTACGGAAAATAATTTATTCAGATGTCTGATGGCTGATTTTTAGGCCGTCAGACACCTGTTATCTAACTACCTGCTTTATTTATTTTCTGGTGGACTTGGGCAAGAATGTTAAGCACTCTTCAGTTCTATACGAAAAGTGGTGCCAGCGTTCTCTTCTGATGACTTGACGAAGATTCGTCCATCGTGATACATTTCAATGATTCGCTTGGCTAGCGTCAAGCCTAAACCCCAGCCGCGCTTTTTGGTAGTGAAGCCTGGCTTGAAAACGTTGGGAAGCAATGTTTTAGAAATTCCCTTTCCGGTGTCCGATACATCAATAAATACTTTGTAGTCATTGCCACGCAAAATTTTAATGGCAATGGTGCCGGTACTGCCCATGGCATCTACGGCATTTTTGCAAAGATTTTCGAGCACCCATTCAAAAAGCGGTGGATGCACCATGGCTTGAATAGTTTCTGAAAGAGCATAAACTTCAAATTTTATTTTTGATGATACGCGTGGTTGCAGGTAGCCCACCACGCGGTTTACCACCTGAAGGATATTCTCATTCTTCAGCGCAGGTGTAGAGCCAATGCTCGAAAAACGCTCGGTTACAACCTGCAACTTGCGAATGTCTTTTTCCAGTTCTTCTACAATACCTTTATTCCGGATTTGCGGGTCATCTCGCAGCACTTCTATCCAGGCCATTAGCGAAGAGAGCGGAGTGCCCAGTTGGTGTGCGGTTTCTTTGGTGAGTCCTACCCAAACCTGGTTCTGCTCAGCTGTGCGCGAATAATTAAAAGCGAGGTAAGAGATGAAACCAAAAATGGAAATCACAAATAGCTGGATGTAGGGGTAAGCCGTGAGCTGAGTAAGGAGAAAAGAATTTTTATAATAAACATATTGTTTGCCAAATTCTTCGTGCGTAGAAGGATCGCGCAAAATAATGGCAATGGGCGGATACGTTTCTTTCATTTCAGAAAGCTCAGATTGAAGAAATGATTTTAGTTTGGCTGCAGGCCAGGTTTTATCTACCTCAATGTTTTTGTAAAATAAAATATTTCCCTTTTGGTCGGTATGCAGAATGGGAATGGAGATGTTTTTATTTATTATTTCTTCTTGAATGAACAGAATATCATTATGAGTAGAGTTGCCGGTGTACTCCAGGGCACGGGCAAAAAGGTTTACCTGATCTTTTTCGCGTTGCTTTAATTCATCAACTAAAATTTCAGTAAAATAAATCGAACCAATGCTGATCAGCACAGATACCGCCAGGATGACCCACTTGAGGTTGGCATTGTTTCGGTAAAAATCCATTCGGTAAGTTACAGATTACTGTCTGCAAGTTACAAATTGGCCAGGCGGATAGTCAATCTGTACCCAGGGCTATTCACGCATCATAAACCATTTGGCCATTACTTTCCAATTGACCTTGGTGCCGGTCATCAAAATACCCACACGGTAAATGCGGCCGGCTACCCAGGTGGTAAAAATGAACCCACCAATGAGCATGAGCATAGACAAAATCAATTGCCAGGTAGGAACATCAAACGCAATTCTACCCACCATGGCCACAGGAGAAGTAAACGGAATGACGGAAAGCCAAAAGCTGACCGGCCCGTGCGGATCTCGTAAAATGAACATGAATAACCCAAAATAGCCAATAAGTAAAGGCAGCGTAATGGGAAACTGAAACTGTTGTGATTCCTGTATCGATTCTACGGCTGAGCCCACTGCGGCAAACAATGCACCGTACAACAAGTATCCGCCAAGAAAATAGAAGACAAACACAAAGGCAATTTTGGCGAAAGGTATCTCGTTTACATTTTGCAGCACTTCATTTATTTTATCATTAGATTGAGTTTGCTGTTGCTGCACAGCTTGTTTAATTTCATCGTCTTTTATTTTTTTACTCACTTCTTCCATCATTTGCTTTTGCGGCATTTTTAACCCAAAGTAGCCGAGTACTCCGGTTGAAAGAAAAGTAATCAGTATAATCCAAATCAAAAACTGCACTACGCCAACTGCGGCAATGCCTACTATTTTGCCAAGCATCAATTGAAACGGTTTAACCGAAGAGACAATGATTTCTACAACCCGTGATGTTTTTTCATCAATGACTCCCTGCATGATTTGGATGCCATACACCAACACGAAAATGTAAATCAGAATACCCAGTGCAAAACCCATTCCATATAAGATGCCTGCGTTGCTTGTTTTTTCTTCGCCTGTTTTCGATAAGTTGATTTGCTTGAGGTTGATTTTAGTTTTTAAGTTTTTTAAAACTTCTTTGTCAATCTTAAACTCCTGAAGTTTTAAATCGCGCACGCGCTCTTCTAAAATAGATTCCAAGTCGCCTACTTTTTCAATGCTGGGGTTTTCTTGGGTGTAAATTACCAGGCCTTCGGGGTTGCTAATATCAAAGGGCGGCACGTAAAGCAAGGCAAAGTCTTTAGTTTCGTTGTATGCTTTTTTAGCCTGCTCCAGTTTCATATCCAGCGATACAAAATGAAAACGTTTGGTATTTTTGGTGCTGTCTAAGGTAAACTGATGGCTTTCATCCACTACCATTACGGTGTCAGGTTTAGCTGACTCGGACTCTTTCACCATAACATAGATTAATCCGCCAATGACAACTGGAATAATTAATGGCACTAAAATAGTGGTGATGAGAAAAGATTTTTTGGTTACGCGAATCAAAAACTCACGTTGGATGATCAGCCAAACTTTATTCATAACAGTAAAAAATAAGTGAATTTTTAGTTTTCGTGTAAATGTTTTTTTAAGGCCTCATCGCCTTCACCTCTCACCAGGCTGATGAAGATATCGGCCATGCTGGGTAGTTGTTCCTGAAAACTAAATACCTCAGTTACATCAACCAATTCGCGGATCAATTGGTTGCCCTTGATGCCCGACTTGGCCTGAATGGTTGACTCGTACAGGTCATCTTCCAAAACAGATTGCTTCTTTAGTTCATATTTATCTGTTGGTAATGAAAAGTGGTTTCCCCGGTGCTCAACCAAAAATGTGTTAGACCGGTATTGCTCTTTTACTTGCTTTTTGGCACCCTCTAGTATTTTCTTGGATTTGTTGATGAGGGCAATATGATCGCACAGCGATTCTACGGTCTCCATCCGGTGGGTGGAGAAAACGATGGTGCTGCCATTGTCTCTCAACTCTAAAATTTTTTCGGTAATCAGTTGTGCATTGACCGGGTCAAATCCCGAGAAGGGCTCATCCAGAATAATCAGTTTGGGTTCGTGCAGTACTGTGCTGATGAACTGAATTTTTTGAGCCATGCCTTTGCTAAGGTCTTCTACTTTTTTGTTCCACCAGTCTTTTATTTCAAATTTCTCCAGCCATATTTTTATCCGGATGAGCGCTTCTTTGCGGCTGAGTCCTTTCAATTGAGCCAGGTAGAGGAGTTGATCGCCTACTTTCATTTTTTTATAAAGGCCTCGTTCTTCGGGCAGGTACCCGATTTGTTCAATATGGGCAGGCTTTAGTTTTTCTCCGAAGATTAAAACTTCACCTTCATCGCGGTTGATGATTTGATTGACGATGCGGATCAGTGTGGTTTTTCCGGCTCCATTAGGACCGAGCAAACCAAAAATGGTTTTTTCAGGAATGCTGAGGCTGACTTTGTCAAGGGCGGTGTGGTCGGCATATCGCTTGGATACGTCAGTGACTAATAAAGCTTCCAAAATGCTGTTGTTTGTGTGAACAGCAAAAATAATAATTCACTCACTATGTAGCGAACAGTTTTTTTAGCCGAACGAAAGGAATGAATCAGCGACCTTCTTTGAAGACTATTTTACCCATTGATACATCCAGGTCAAAAGTCAGAATGGCTTTTGCATTTTTTGAATAGGAAGAATTGGCAAAAGTATTGGGGGCAATTTTTTTCAGGTTGCGTGATAAATTAACACTGCACAACCACGAATCAGAAACATATACGATTACGGGAACGTCCTGTGGGGGCAAATGAATAATAAGGTTGCCCGCACCCACGGTTCCCTTTACCCGGTGCGGCATGATGGGCTTATCACTGAAATCCAAAAGCATATTACCAAACCCCACATCGGCCAAAACATATTTAGACCGGGTGAGGTTAAGTTGATGGGCGGCCACGCTGCCCATATTCACCTTGATGGAAAAAGTATCCATCTCAATTTTATTTTCCTGATCAGAGCTGTAAGATACATTGACATCGGCACTTCCGGTATTGATTTTAAGTTTGTTTATCGTCAGCCCGGCCAGGTCGATATTGGCATTGCCCAATCCATAATCCAGGTCAAGGGCATAAGACACCCCTTCTGCCAAATAGACTTTCCAAAATTTGTCATTGGATCGTTCGTCCATTCCAAACACTTGGCGAGAAATTTTTCTACCCACTCCGCGTTGGTTTTCCTGCTCCAAAGAGAGTTTGATTACACAAGTCTTTCCTTTTACTTCCTTACTGAAGGAATGGGAATATTCTTCTAAATTCTGGCTGCTGTAGATGTCAAGTAAATCTTGGTTTTGGCTGGGGCGTATGAAGCAGTTGCCGGTTTTTGTTTTGAGGCTGAGCTCAATCTTATCGCACTTTTCATTCTTTTCAACCATGAATTGTTTTTTCACTTGAGCAAAAGAATGCAGCCCTAACAGTTTTACACACAAAGTAATTGCCAACACTTTATACATACACCAATCAAACGGTGGGCAAGAGTCATGGTTGCCCGGATGTAAGGAAAGCTTATTATTTGTAAAAAAAAATGACCCGTAAAGTGAGTTAAACGGGCAAGAAACTGATAAGTTTCAATATAATTAGCCGAAATATTCTCTCATTCGCTCGAAAAAGCCTTTTTCGTTGGCATCGGGATGGGGTTTGAAGTTAGGCGAGGCTTTGAGCGATTCTAATTTTGCCTTTTCTTCC
This sequence comes from Bacteroidota bacterium, assembly GCA_018266435.1. Taxonomy (GTDB): domain Bacteria; phylum Bacteroidota; class Bacteroidia; order Cytophagales; family Cyclobacteriaceae; genus ELB16-189. The sequence goes on from JAFEAL010000005.1 coordinate 504,676, forward strand.
GCTGTCAGTTTTTTGGGGGTCCACACATTAATATAAATGAGTTGGTCTCCGTGGCCATACCCGTTAATGTCTTTGATGCCCTTTCCGCGCAAGCGTAAAATTTTTCCACTTTGCGTTCCGGGTTCAATTTTCAGACGCACTTTACCAGTGATGGATGGAACTTCCACCGAAGTTCCTAAAGCTGCATCAATGAAGCTGATGTGCAGATCATAGACCACATTGTTTCCATCACGTTTGAGTTCTGCGTTCTCAATTTCTTCGATCAAAATCAACAGATCACCGGCTATACCGCCCCCCGGTGCATCGTTTCCTTTGCCCGACATAGAAAGTTGCATCCCATCCGCCACACCGGCAGGAATTTTTACCGATAGAGTGTCTTCCTTAGAAATCAGCCCCGAGCTGTCTACTCCGGGCGGTCGTTTGTCAATAGTTTGACCGGCTCCGTTACAAGCAGGGCAGGTAGTAGTGGATACCATTTGGCCGAGCATGGTGTTTACTACTTTGCGCACCTGGCCCTGCCCCTGGCAGGTAGTGCAGTTTTTGTAGGTTACGCCATCGGCTTGCACCAGCCGGTTTACTTTTATTTTTTTTTCAACTCCGTTGGAGATTTCTTCCAGGGTTAGTTTTAGTTTGATGCGCAGGTTAGAGCCTTTGCGCTGACGCGAGCGGCCACTTCCGCCAAAAAAACTTTCAAACCCGCCTCCACCAAAAATATCTCCAAAGTTGCTGAAGATGTCTTCCATGTTCATTTCATGCGATTGGAAGCCACCACTGCCCGGTTTAGAGTGACCAAAGCGATCGTACTGGCTGCGCTTGTTAGCATCGCTTAGTACTTCATACGCTTCGGCTGCTTCTTTGAATTTTTCTTCGGCTTCTTTGTTGCCTGGGTTTTTATCAGGGTGGTATTGAATGGCCAGTTTGCGATAGGCTTTTTTAAGTTCTTCCGCTGTGGCTGTCTTGCTCACACCAAGTATTTCGTAGTAATCTCTTTTGGTTGACATTCTAATTGGTTAATTGATACATTTGATAATTGAGCATCGATCAACTTCCCACCACTACTTTTGCAAACCGGATTACTTTCTCGCCCAATAAGTATCCTTTTTCTACCACCTCCACTATTTTTCCTTTCAGTTTTTCTTCAGGTGAAGGAATTTGGGTAATGGCCTCGTGTAAGTCAAGGTTGAAGTCTGAACCCCGACCTGCCTCCATTACTTTTATATTGAATGTCTCCAGTGTTTTTTTAAACTTATTCTGAATCAGAAAAAATCCTTCTGCTTCTTTGTCGTTTTTTTCTTTGAATGATTTTTCGGCTCGTTCAAAATCATCCATTACCGGCAAAAGTGCGATCAATAATTGCTCGTTGGCCGATGAAATCAGTTCTAAGCGTTCTTTGGCGTTACGTCTACGAAAATTGTCGAATTCGGCATAGAGGCGCACATACTTGTCTTTGGCTTCTGCCAATTCGTCCTGCAATTTCTTGATTGGGTCGGCAGACGGCTCCGTTACCGGTGATGGAGAGGGCTCGGGTGTTTGCGGAAGGCCTTCTTCCTTCATAGATTCCTCATGTTTTTCAAGTTCTGGCTCGGGGTGCACACTATTTTCCATTGGTTAATACTTATTTCAAGCGCAAATAGACAAGAATTTTGCCAAGAAGAGAAATGTGACAGGATGACCATTTAATTAGCTAATGCAGCTCCTTCCAAATCAAATCTTTCAGTTCGGCAATGCCTTGATTGGTTATGGATGAAATAAAAATTGTTGGAATATTTTTAGGAAGATCTTTTTTGATCTCGGCTTTTAACTCGTCATCGAGCATGTCACTTTTAGAAATGGCGAGTAATCTTTTTTTGTCAAGCAACTCAGGGTTGTATTTTTTCAATTCATTCAAGAGGATTTCAAATTCAGTTTTGATGTCCTTCGCATCAGCCGGCACGAGAAAGAGCAGCAATGAGTTTCGCTCGATGTGTTTTAAAAACCGGATGCCCAATCCTTTGCCCTCGGCCGCTCCCTCAATTATTCCGGGAATATCGGCCATCACAAAACTTTTCTCATCGCGGTAAGGAACCACACCCAGATTGGGTGTGAGCGTAGTGAAGGCATAGTCTGCAATTTTTGGCTTGGCTGCCGAGACCACTGAGAGCAGGGTAGATTTGCCCGCATTAGGAAATCCGACTAAGCCCACATCGGCCAGCAAGCGCAGTTCAAGCACAACCCAATCGTCAGTTCCGGGTTCACCGGGCTGGGCATGTTGAGGTGCCTGATTGGTGGGGGTAGCAAAAAATGCATTTCCTTTTCCTCCCCGGCCTCCCCGGCCGAGAATAAATTCCTGACCATCTTCAGTGATCTCGCCCAACACTTCTTCGGTCTCAAATCGTTTGGCTATGGTGCCGAGGGGCACCTCCACAATTTCATCTCGGCCGGCTGCGCCTGTCATGTTTTGGCCTTCACCGCTTTTGCCTGATTGGGCAATGATGTGTTTGCGGTATTTTAGGTGGAGCAATGTCCACAGTTGGGCATTGCCTTTTAAGATTACGTGACCACCCCGTCCGCCATCGCCCCCGTCAGGGCCGCCCTTTTCAATAAATTTTTCACGGTGAAAATGCATGCACCCCGCACCCCCGTTTCCGGAACGCGAATTAAATTTTACGTAGTCTATGAAGTTGGGAGAAGACACTATTAGTTTAAGATTTCTGGATTTTCAGGTTTAAGATTTCTGGTTTGATCTATTCATAATACGAAATCTGTAAGCTGCAATTATTGTTGGTCGATCACTTTGCAAATATTTTCAAATATCTCTTCGATGTCACCAATGCCGTGCACTGTATTTAACCGTTTTTGTTTTTCGTAATAGGGCAGTACGTGAATGGTCTTGGTAAAATATTCGGTGATGCGTTTGTTAAGTTTCTCTTCTTCATCATCGGCCCGGTTTTCCACCGTCCTGCGTTTGGCGATGCGTGCACGCACTTCGGCCTCAGTTACTTCCAGCGCAATGACATAGTGAATGGCTGAGTTATTGTCTTTCATGAATTTATCCAATGCTTCGGCCTGCGGAACGGTGCGGGGAAATCCATCAAATAAAAAACCTTTGGCTTTCGGATTTTTATCCAACTCCTCTTTCAGCATGGCAATGGTAATTTCATCGGGCACAAGCGCACCACTGTTCATAATTTCTTTCACACGCTTGCCGAGCGGAGTGTCATTCTTGGTGTGCCAGCGGAATAAGTCGCCCGTGGAAATATGGACAAAACCATATTTTTTTATGAGTTTCTCGCTTTGCGTGCCTTTGCCAGCACCGGGAGGGCCGAAGAGTACCAGATTGATCATTTGCTGGTGATTATTTTTTCAAAAAGAGCGGCAAGATAAATTTAATTTGAGAATTGGTCAATTTGCGTATTTGAAAATTAACCAATTCATTTTCGAGTATTCAAGTCAACTCATCTTATAAATCAGTACGAATCATCCTGTGCAAAAGTATTCTTTCGCGTTTTCCATTGACCGTTGGTAAAATCGGGGAAGTCAACGCTTGCTCCGTTTTGCGCAATCGATTTTTCGGAAAGCGGTGTAATGGCGCTCCACGTAACTGCATCGTATACATCTTGCGGAGGAGTGGTTTTTCTTTTTACTGATTCGATGAATGCATTGAACACAAACCAGTCCATGCCTCCGTGACCGGCACCGGCAGCATCGCTGCCGTATTTTTTCCAAAGCGGATGGTCATATTTTTCGAACCAGGTTTTGGTATCTTCCCACTGATGAGGTTTGGCGCTTTGTCCTTCAATGTAAAGGGATCGGTTTACATCCATCCAAATTCCCTTGGTGCCCTGCACACGGAAGCCGAGCGAGTAAGGGCGAGGTAGATCGGTGTCATGTTGTAGCAAAATAGTTTCATCATTGGACGTGCGGATCATGGTTGTGACCACATCGCCTAATTTAAAATTGACTTTGGCATTGGGATGGTTTTCTCCACCGCCTTTTACAATATACTCATGCAGGCCACGTGCTTTTGTGGAATAAGAAACAAGTTGAGTAAACCGATTGCCCCGGTTGATGTTCGTCATCATAGCAATAGGGCCAATGCCGTGAGTAGGGTAGAGGTCGCCATTACGTGTAACCGAGTGTTGGGTGCGCCACTGTGCTTCTGAAAAACCTTTTTCGCCAAACTCCACACCATGACCGTAAATGTGTTTGCCATCGTTGAATTTTACTTCGCGCAAGTCGTGCTGATAACCACCTTGCAAATGGATCAGTTCGCCAAATATATTTTGACGTACCATGTTCATCACGGCCATTACGTCTCTGCGGTAGCAAACATTTTCAAGCATCATCAGCGGCATGCCGGTTTTTTCTGAGGTGCGAACAATTTCCCAACATTCGTCTATGGTCATCCCAACGATCACTTCACAGGCCACAAATTTTTTGGCGTTCATGGCATCGATGCACATGCGGGTATGCCACTCCCATGGGGTAGCGATGATCACCGCATCAATGTCTTTTTTCTCCAGTAATTTTTTATAGCCTTGGGGGCCGTCCATAATTACCTGGGGTCTGGGTTTGCCGGAGTTGCCGACCAGCCCCAGGCTCATGTCAATCATGCGTTGCTGAATATCGCAGATGGCCACTACTTCCACGTCATCGCGGTCGAGTGCTAATTCTAAATGACTTTGCCCGCGTGCGCCCACACCAATAAACCCCAGGCGAATTTTATCAGAGGGTGCGGCAAAAATTGTATTAGATGGTAAAATGGTGAAGGCTGCACCAGCCAGCGCGCTTGCTTTAATAAAGTCTCTTCTTGTTTTCATGTTTTTATCATTTATTTTTTTGATCGCACCCGTGTTTAGCTAAAGGATAGTTCAGGCGTTTATTTTCTTTTTGAAGTAGGTGATAATCCGGCTAAAAAATCGTTTTTCAAATTGAAAGAAGAAAGTGAATTGACCAAACAAAAATCCATAACCCAACAAAAAAAGATTGTAGATGGGCAGGATCAAAACGTAATACAGCACTTTAGCCCACAGGGGTATTTCATTTCCAAACAAGAAAAATAAAATGGGCTTCTTCACAAGAAGTACGGTAAAACCGGTGCAAATGAAAGTGAGCAAGATGGCGATGACCTGCCAGCTGTTTTTTGCATTCCATCGTTGTTGAAGTCGCGCGAGCCAAGACATGGCTCAATTAACTAAAAAGTTTCCAATATTCATTTGTTGGCAGCAGAGCCTCAATTAAAATTTTTTCTTTTTTTACAGGATGTACGAACTGAAGCTGCCGGGCATGAAGGCAAATAGACTTATCCTGATTGGGTTGAGGATACCCGTATTTTAAATCGCCCACAATAGGGCAACCCAAGGAGGCTAGCTGAACCCTGATTTGATGTGGCCGGCCGGTTACTGGATTTATTTCGAGCAGGAAGAATCCGTCTTTTTCTTTAAGGAGTTGGTAACTTAATTCAGACCGTTGGCCTTCTTTGTTTTCTTTTGTGTAAGCTGTAACCTTGTTGGTCTTTTCGTTTTTAATGATCCAATGAATTAATGTGCCGCATTCTTTAGCAGGTTTGTGTCGAACTATTGCCCAGTATGTTTTTTTGGTTTCGCGCTCGCGAAAGAGTGTGTTCATCCGTTCTAATGCTTTTGTGGTTCGCGCGAAAATGACAACACCGCTCACGGGGCGGTCGAGGCGATGCACGACACCCAAAAACACATCTCCGGGTTTATGGTATTTTTTTTTGAGGTAATGTTTGCAACGTTCAACCAGTGGCACATCACCGGTTTCATCACCTTGTACCAATTCGCCAGCCTGTTTATTGATAGCCAGCAAGTGATTGTCTTCGTAGAGGACAGTCAACATAGTCAATCCTGGTTAAGTCTTTTTTCGAATTCAATACTTTTGAGATCGTGCCAGTCATTGCTTAAGTTTTCCATTCAGGATTCATTAGTCAGATCAAGTTTATTTTTCATTCTCGTTTACACCTCTTCAATTGTTTTTTACACCTGATTGCTCTTCGTACTAAACAATCCTATCACCTTGGCACTTTGCTGTGAAGCTGTTAGGATAAAATTTTGTCTTGTAGTTAAAGACTCTCTGTTCAATATTGCTCGTTACGCCTGTATATAAAAAAGTAAATTGCTTGTTGGTAAGGTGCAACCTAAGCAGGTTTTCGCTACATAAATATACACCATACTATTATTTTATTGGCGATGCCTCAATTACAGTACTCTTCAATTTGTCATGCCACACTGCGCTGATGGGTGTTCAGGCTTTATGCTCAGAATTTGTAGCTACACCTAACTATACCTGCAAAGGTGATGAGCTGTACACGTTGATTGGCCTCAGTCTTTGATCTGGGAAAAATGAAGGATTCAGTTGAGGCTCAGGCACTCGTTCCTCAACCGGATTGCCCATACACTGAATGGTTTCGGGCATTCATTTCTCGAGATGGAATGACGTGATAAGCGGAGTTGCTAATCTTTAAACTCGCTGGTAAAATGAAATTTGATTTCCGGAAAATTATCTTGTACCATTTGCAGCCACGCCTTTGATTCGGCCATGAATACCAGCTTATCTTCTTTGTCACGGGCGATGTGCCGTTGTTTAGAGGCAATGAACTCGTGCAATTTTTTTTCATCGGTGCTGCTGATCCAGCAAGCCTTAAAAATATTTTGTGGAAGAAACTCCACCGTTGCCCCATATTCGTTCTTCAACCGAAATTGAATCACTTCAAACTGAAGTGCACCCACGGTGCCCACTACTTTTCTTTTTCCCAGCTCGTAGGTAAACAACTGGGCCACTCCTTCTTCCATCAGTTGCTGCAATCCTTTTTCGAGTTGCTTGGTTTTCATGGCATCTTTGTTCACTACTTCTTTAAAAATTTCAGGCGAAAAACTGGGAATGCCCGTGTAAATCATTTTTTCTCCTTCGGTGAGTGTATCACCAATTTTTAAATTGCCGGTATCGTACAACCCCACAATATCGCCAGGCCAGGCCTCGTCAACGGTTTCACGGTCTTGAGCCATGAACGCGGTGGCGTTAGAAAAACGTAAACTTTTTTGTTGGCGTACGTGATAGTAGTTGTTGCCGCGCTCAAATTCACCTGAGCATACGCGGATAAAAGCGATCCGGTTGCGGTGCTTGGGATCCATGTTGGCATGTATTTTAAAAACAAACCCTGAAAATTTTTCTTCGGAGGGTTTCACTTCGCGAACGGTAGTAGCACGCGGAATGGGTGGCGGAGCAATGCGAATGAATGTATCCAATAATTCTTTTACGCCAAAATTATTCACAGCACTTCCGAAAAATACAGGGGCCACTTTTCCGGCCAGGTAATCAGTCACTTCAAACTCAGGATAAACTCCTTCAATTAGTTCTACATCGGCACGTAGTTGTTGCGCATAGTTTTCGCCCACCAACTGATCCAGTTCCGGGCTGTGAATGTCGGCAATTTCAATTCCTTCTTCCACCGTAGTTTTACTCGGTGTAAAAAGTTGTAATTTTTTTTCGTACAAACTATATACACCCTTAAATGTTTTGCCCATGCTGATGGGCCAGCTCAGTGGCCGCACATTGATGGTTAGTTTTTCTTCAATTTCATCGAGTAAATCAAACGGGTCGCGGCCTTCGCGGTCGAGTTTGTTGATGAAGCACAGCACGGGGGTACTGCGCATGCGGCACACCTCCATTAGTTTTTCGGTTTGCGTCTCTACGCCCTTCACACAGTCAATGACCATGATCACGCTATCCACGGCTGTGAGGGTGCGGTAGGTGTCTTCGGCAAAATCCTGGTGACCGGGTGTGTCGAGTAAATTTACTTTTACGTCTTTGTAATGAAAGCCCATGACCGAAGTGGCCACCGAAATGCCACGCTGCTTTTCAATCTCCATCCAGTCGCTGCGCGCATGGTCTTTGATTTTTGATGATTTGACTGCGCCAGCTTTTTGAATGGCGCCACCAAAGAGCAGTAATTTTTCAGTTAATGTGGTTTTGCCCGCATCGGGGTGGCTGATGATGCCAAACGTTCTGCGCTTGCTGATTTCTTGTTCTAAAGACATGTCATTTTTTTCGAGGCGCAAAAATAAGAAAAGGTATTGATTGTGCCGGATGCAGGGGTTTATGAAATGAATGAAAGCCTGAACGGCAGGCTTAATTCTTTAGAATCACAAACTCCACCCTTCGGTTCAGTTTTCTTCCTTCTTCGGTTTCGTTAGTGGCAAGGGGCTTTGTGCTGCCAAAACCTACACCCTTTATTCGTTTAGAGTTGATTCCTTTTACAACCAGGTAATTTTTGATTTTGTTTACACGCTGCTGCGAAAGTTCCTGATCGCGCGCGGCATTGCCCCGGTTGTCGGTATGGCCCTGCAGTTCAATCTGCACTTTTGGATTAGTCTTTAAAAAAATGTAAACAGAATCTAACTCCGGGTATGATTCAGAAAGTAGATTGGTGGTACTGACCTGGAATAAAATATTTTTCAGTTTTATACTTACGCCTTTTTCAATAGGCTGAAGTTTAAATTCTGCCTCAATCATTTTCAGATCAGAAGTTGTAGGATTGAACAGCTCGGCATAATTGATAAAATTGATTGAACTGATACGAACTTCTTGCCTAATGCGCGGAATAATTTTCGCAAAACTTCCATCAGCCACAGTAGTGATAGCCGAAGCGGAGTCAGATTGAAAAACAATGCTGGCGGCCACACCTTCTCTTGTTTTTGAATCGATTACCTTCCCTGAAAGAATAACCTGATCGGGAGGCAAGGTCAGTACCCGGTTCAGGTCTGCATAAAACTGATCGAGGGTTTTGCGCAGGGCCATTCCCACCGTAATATTTTCACCTTGCTCCATGGTCATGTTCAGGTTGCCTTCAAACTCCTTGTCGGTGCCGTCTGTTATATAAAGTGTTTCATATTTTTTTATGAGGTACAAACTATTGTTAACCGTGGCACTCAGTTCTATCCTCACTTTGGCAAATGATTGCCCGCGAATAAACCCGCGCACTTGTGGGTAAAATATTTCTACGGAAGAATTAATGACCAGTTTTTTTGATGGCGATGTGTGTTTTTTGTTCGGTCTGAATTTTTTAAGGTCAGCAGTTATTTTGTTTTGAATCTCTGCCATAGTGGATGATTCAAAGAATTCATTGAGAGCATGAACCTTTTTGTTTTTATAAACTTCTTCCCCATAAAACTGGCTGCGCTTATCTTCGGGAAGCGAAATACTCACTTCGTAATTTGAAAGGTTAAGGTTCTTAATTTTTGATGCACTGTTGTGCAATTTGGGTCTGGAATAGAACAACCGGGCGTTGAGTTTGTTTTGGCCGAAGCTAAAAAAACAGCCTAACAACCCTGCTGACACAAAAGCAACGGTTCTGATTATTAACACAGGAATTTTATTTGCGAAGATAACCGAAGAAGCAGGAGGCAACAAGTAAACCGCACCACACCAAATTCTGAAAATTCTATTTACTTTTAATAACCGATCAACATAAGCGAATAAAACCGACTGAATAATCAGCACTGCAATAATTCCTAAAATTACAGCCATGAAAAATCTGATACTCCTCTTTTTTGTTTTCAGTTGCAGTAATGTGTTTTCGCAGGCCGACCTTATTTTTTACAACGGCCGCGTGTGGACGGGTGAAAATGAAAAATCATTTGCTGAGGCAGTAGCCATCAAAGGAAATAAAATCTGGTCAGTAGGTACATCTACAGAAATTATAAAATTAGGTAATGATAACACCGAGAAAATTGATCTGAATGGAAAATTGCTCATGGCCGGATTCAACGATGCACATATTCATTTTCTCAGCGGCTCTCTTCTGCTGTCAGAAGTGATGGCGTTTGATGCAAAGTCACTTCAGCAAGTTCAGCAGCTTGTGGTTGACTATGCGGCCCGCAACCCCTCACGGCCATGGATTACCGGGCGAGGATGGCTTTATGATCTGCCGGGTTTTGGGGGTAGCATGCCTACTAAGCAGATGCTTGATGTGGTAGAACCTGATCGTCCGGTGTTTCTGAAGGCATACGATGGCCACACGGCATGGGCCAACAGCAAAGCCTTGATGTTGGCAGGAATCGATAAAAATTTTACGTACAATGGCTATGGCGAAGTGCTTCGCGATGCCTCAGGCGAACCTACTGGTATATTGACAGAAAACGCTATGGACTTGATCGCCCGGGTAGTGCCCAAGCCCACCCAACATGAAAAACTAAGCGCCATGCGAATGGGGTTTAACCTGATTTCATCATTAGGGATTACCAGTTTACAAAACGCCAGCGGTTCACCCGAAGAAGTAGCCTTGTATGAAGAACTGCTTAGAAATAATGATTTGACATCGCGCGTATCAGCTGCCTTTTCAATAACAGCACAAACCAGCGAAGCAGACATTGTCAATTATAGTAAAATAAAAAAAGCAGTAGGTAAAAACCCGATGCTGTCGGCCGGTGCAGTGAAATTTGTATCAGATGGGGTGATTGAGTCGCACACAGCGGCCATGCTGGAGCCGTACTCAAATACGCCCGCCACCTTGGGCAATTTGAGCATACCCCAAGAGGTGTATGAAAAATTGGTAATCCGGTTTGATAAAGAAGGATTTCAGATTTACACTCACGCCATTGGTGATCGCGCGGTACGCACGGCATTGGATGCTTACGAAAAAGCAAAAAAGGTAAACCGAACTACAGACAGGCGCCATCGCGTGGAGCACATTGAAACGATAAACCCTGCAGACTTGCCCCGCTTTGCGCAACTGGGTGTTATGGCTTCGATGGAACCAATACATGCTGACCCGGGCACGATTGAAGTGTGGGAAAAAGCAATCGGAGAGAAGAGGTTGCCCAACTCATTTGCATGGGCCGCGTTGCTCAAAGCCGGAGCGCACTTGGTATACAGCAGCGATTGGCCGGCAGCCATCAGTCTAGACCCCATCCGCGGCATACACGTGGCGGTAAACAGAAGTACCCCCGAAGGCAAACCCGTGGGAGGCTGGATACCCGAACAAAAAATTTCAATGGTGGAAGCACTGAAAGCTTACACCCAGGGAGGCGCGTATTCTTCATTTGAAGAAAAAACCAAAGGCAAAGTGTTGCCCGGTTACTTAGCGGATGTGATTGTGTTGTCTGAAAATCTATTCACACTCAACCCAATGGATGTTTACAAAACCAAAGTAGTGCAGACCGTGATGGACGGAAAAGTGGTATACCGGGCAAAATGATTTTATTGATTGGCAGTTACTTACTTGTAATTTCTATCTCCTCCAGATCGACTTTCGTTGGAGGACGATCGTGTATTTAAGTTCATAGCATCGCTCCCTGCCGGTACTCACAAGAGATGAGACAAGAAAAAAGAGAAAATCGCTCTATTAATACTTGAGGTAAGAAAAATAAAAAAGGGCAGTTGCCCGCCCTTAGTCAATTTTTTACAATTTCAGAATTCTAATACTCGTCTTCGTTGAAGAAGAAATCTTCCTTGGTAGGATAATCGGGCCATATTTCTTCAATGCTTTCATACGGCTGGCCGTCATCTTCCAGTTCTTGTAAATTCTCCACCACTTCCAGTGGTGCGCCCGAGCGAATGGAGAAGTCAATCAATTCGTCCTTGGTAGCCGGCCAAGGTGCATCCTCTAAATACGAAGCCAATTCCAATGTCCAATACATAATTCCCCTTTAAATTTTTCGCAAAAGTAAAATTAATTGGAACAAAAGCAAGCTATTTCAAAACGGGCTGCAGGTTGTTAGTTTCAAGTTTCTGGCAGAGCAGCATCTTCTGTCTCTCTTTCTCATCTGTACAACCCTAATTTCTGTGCTGCGTTCTCAATTCTTCGGTGCATAATTCCCAATTTCCGATGTTATATTTGCCGCCTCAAACCGAATCCTAAATTTCATGGCAGACGAAAAAATAATTTTCTCGATGACGGGCGTAAACAAGATTTACCCCCCGAGCAAACAAGTACTCAAAAATATTTATCTCTCATTTTTTTATGGTGCAAAAATTGGAGTATTGGGCTTGAATGGCTCAGGAAAATCATCCTTACTTAGAATTATTGCCGGCATAGACAAAGAATTTCAGGGAGAAGTGGTTTCTGATCTGGGCTACTCAGTTGGCTTGCTGGAGCAAGAGCCGCAACTCGATAAAACCAAAACGGTAAAAGAAATTGTGGAAGAAGGCGTGAAGGAAACCGTTGCCCTGCTGAAAGAGTTTGAAGCCATCAACGAAAAATTTGCCGATCCGGAAGTATTGGAAGACCCGGATAAAATGGAAAAACTGATTGCCAAACAGGCACAGGTTCAAGAAAAATTAGATGCCGTTGGAGCGTGGGAACTTGACCACAAACTGGATCGTGCCATGGATGCCTTACGCTGCCCTCCGCCCGATGCTAAAGTAGAACATCTTTCAGGTGGTGAGAAACGAAGAATTGCCTTGTGCCGCCTGTTGTTGCAAGAACCCGATGTGTTGCTGCTGGATGAGCCAACCAACCACTTGGATGCAGAATCTGTCTTGTGGCTGGAAGAACATTTGCGACAATACAAAGGCACAATCATAGCCGTAACCCACGACCGTTATTTTCTAGACAACGTAGCCGGATGGATATTGGAATTAGATCGCGGAGAAGGAATCCCGTGGAAAGGAAATTACTCCAGTTGGCTCGAACAAAAACAAAAACGATTGGCACAAGAAGAAAAAACCGAAAGCAAACGCCAGAAAGCATTGGAGCGTGAGTTGGAATGGGTGCGCATGAACCCCAAAGGCCGCCATGCCAAAGGAAAAGCACGTTTGAGCGCGTATGATAAATTATTGTCGCAGGAAGTGAAAGAGCGTGAAGAGAAACTGGAACTTTTTATTCCTCCGGGACCGCGTTTGGGAAATAAAGTAATCGAAGCCAACGGGGTATCAAAAGCGTATGGAGAAAAGCTGTTGTATGAAAACCTCACGTTTATGCTGCCTCCAGCCGGTATCGTGGGGATCATCGGTCCTAATGGGGCCGGAAAAACCACACTCTTTAAAATGATCATCGGAAAAGAAAAGCCAGACTCCGGAACTTTCTCCGTTGGTGAAACCGTGCAGATCGCCTATGTGGATCAAGAGCACGATGACCTGAAGCCTGACGATACGGTATTTCAGGCCATTACCGGAGGAAATGATTTGATCCTGCTGGGCGGAAAAGAAATGAACGCCCGTGCCTATGTCGGGAAATTCAATTTTAATGGCACCGATCAGCAAAAGAAGATTAAGGAACTTTCAGGTGGAATGCGCAATCGCGTTCACTTGGCCATCGCGCTAAAGCAGGGCGGAAATTTACTGCTGCTCGATGAGCCGACCAATGACCTGGATGTAAATACACTTCGTGCACTGGAAGAAGCACTTGAAAATTTTGGTGGCTGCGCGGTGATTATTTCGCACGACCGTTGGTTTTTAGATCGTGTGTGTACACACATCCTCGCGTTTGAGGGCGACTCGCAAGTATTTTGGTTTGAAGGTTCGTTCAGCGAATACGAAGAAAACAAAAAGAAACGCCTGGGTGATGAACAACCGCACAGGATTAAATACAAGAAACTCGTTAAGTAATTTGAGAGTTTGAAAATGAGCTTTTGTATCTCGTACTCAAATTCTCAAATTAATTAATTCTCGAATTGCTATGCGACCTCTCTACACTATTCTTCTCCTGATTGCCTCTAATACGTTTATGACTTTTGCCTGGTATGGCCACTTGAAGTTTAAGGAGATGAAGTGGAGCGAAAACCTGTCGCTGGCGTGGGTAATCTTCATCAGTTGGGGGATTGCCTTGTTTGAATACATGTTGCAGGTGCCGGCTAACCGCATTGGGTTTAAAGAATATGGCGGCCCTTTCTCGCTCGTAGAATTGAAAGTAATTCAAGAAGTAATTACGCTCTCGGTGTTTGTTATTTTCTCAATAGTATTTTTTAAAAACGAAACACTGAAGCTTAATCATTTCATTGGGTTTGGCTTTCTTATTCTGGCTGTGTACTTCATTTTTAAAAAATAGTTGACAAAATTGTTATGCGTCAAAAGTTGTTGAGTGACGGAGCCAAAGAGTTGAGTTATGAAATACGCGAGATCGTAAAAAAAGCAGACCAACTCAAAGCATTAGGCAGGCCTATTTCTTGGGAAAACATAGGCGACCCGATTACCAAGCACCATCAACTTCCATTGTGGATTAAACAAATTGTTTCTGATTTAGCCCTGGAAAATGATACATATAGTTACTGCCCGTCTAAAGGAGTATTGGAAACACGTGAATTTCTGGCATCTCAAACTAATTCTCTCCGCGGAGCACGCATTACAGCTGATGACATTACTTTTTTTAACGGATTGGGCGATGCCATTGCCAAAGTTTATCAGTTTCTTGATCCGGCTTCGCGCATCATCGGGCCTTCACCTGCGTACTCCACACATTCCAGTGCCGAGGCAGCTCATGCTAATCATCAGCCACTGACGTATCAACTCAACCCCAACAATCATTGGTATCCTGATGTGGACGACTTGTATAAAAAAGTAAAATACAACCCCAGCATAGTGGGTATTTTGATCATCAATCCCGATAACCCAACGGGTATGGTGTATCCGCTTGAAACGTTGAAGTGGATTGTTGACATAGCACGTGAGTTTAATTTGTTTTTGATTGCCGATGAGATTTATATCAACATTACTTACAACGGGGCTAAAGCCCACGCGCTGGCCGAAGTGATTGGTGAAGTGCCCGGTATTTCTATGAAAGGAATTTCAAAAGAATTACCCTGGCCGGGAGCGCGCTGCGGATGGGTGGAATACTACAACCGCCAACACGATGATGACTTCAACAAACTTTGCCAGGCAATAGACAATGCGAAGATGATTGAAGTTTGCTCAACCAAACTTCCGCAGTTGGCATTGACAAAAATCATTCGCGACCCGCGCTTTAAAAGCTATCGAAATGAGACCAATCAATGCATTGGCCGGAGAAGCCAATTAATTTCTTCTATTTTTAGCGGAGTGAAAGAAGTGATGTTTAACGAAACCTACGGAGCCTTTTACAACACCATCATCTTTCGCGAAGGCATATTGAAGCCACACCAGACAATGAAAATTGAAAATGACGAAGTGCGAAAACTGGTTGAGACATGGACAAGCCAGGACATTCCACTGGATAAACGGTTTGTCTACTATTTATTAGGAGCTAAAGGAATTTGTGTAGTTCCAATTTCATCGTTTAGCAGCGAATTGCAGGGGTTTCGTGTAACGTTGCTCGAAGAAAACGAAGACGAACTGGTTAAAATATTTACAGCTATAGCCGAGGGTATTCGCGAGTTTACACAATAGGTTTATTTTATTTCATACGCCATTATAGAGTTGGCATAGAATGTGGGCACAAACAGCGTTTTGGTTTTGGCATCGTAATCAATATCGGCTGAGTTTATTTTTTTGTTCTTGGTATCCAGCAATTGGGTGGTAACACCTTTGTTACTCACATGATCGATCTCTCCATTCCAACTTGAAACCAAATATCCTTGTCTAAAAGGCACGACACCATCTGCGCCCGGTGCGGTGGTGGCAAACAACGATAGTTTCTTATCCTGGCTCAGTTTGTAGTTTTTTCCGTTGGTAAAATTAACTACGTACAAATCATTGCCTTCGCTGAGCAGCCCGTTGACTCCGTTCAGTTCAGCACTTTCGTAATAGGTGGCTATTTTTCCGGATATGAGTGAGTGGATTTTTCCGGTTTGAGTATCAGAAATGTAAACTACGCCTTTACTGGTTACGGTAATGTCATTCAAAAACTTTGCTCCTTCCACATCAAAATGGTTTACGATTTTTCCTGTAGCAATATCAATTTCAGTCACCTTTGAAATATCAGCTACATATAACTTCCCGTTGTGTAAGCCCATGCCTTTGGGGGCATCCAATCCTTCCACCCATTTGAGAGAAATAATTTTTCCATCCATGCCTACCTTAGAAATGAACCCATTTCCGTCTTTGGCACCGGGGTTGCCGTTGATGTTGGCTACATACAAAATGTTTTTTTCATGATCCACTAATACTGATTCGGGCACACGGAGCAGCGTATCGGTTTTCCATTTCAGTGTTAGATTTTGTGAATAGGCAAAACCTGAAACAAGGATGAGTAAAAATACGATGCAGTTTTTCATGGCTTAAAAGTTTACCTAAAAGTAACAGATTATCAGTTATTTTTCTTGCCAATCAGAAAACCTTTCTTCCTTTCCAATACGCTCTCTAATCCTTTTGAGCTAAAATAAATTCCGGGTTGATGCGAAGTGCTTACGGCCCAGTTACCGGCTTGTTTCCAGGCTTGCACAGTAGCCATCGTTACTCCGTTACCTGTGAATTGAATAGAGGCCTGTGGCGGGGTATTGGCTGTAAATTCATCGGCAAAGGTGGTGGCATTTTTATTTTCAATTTGCGATAAGAAATTGTTCACTTTCACGGAGTCAGCTTCCAGCATATTTACCCACCACTTCTTATCTTTTTTCTCTAACACAAATCCTGAATCAGCCGGATAGTTAAATACTACTTTGGTAATGCTGGTTTGTTTTAATCGCAGAAATGATTTATTGCGCCAATCGTTATAGGGTTTATTAAAAATGGGTTCCAGAAATCCTTCTACCGAGTACACTTCGGCTTCTTGGCTTAACCGCAGGTAGGTAAAAATTCCGTTAGCTGAAAATTGTTGTTGCCCCGGCTGCTGGTTGAATCCGATTTTTCCTATGTGGACATCAGCCAGTACTTCGCTTCCGTTCATTACTTTCACTCGTGTGCTGGTGTCGCTCACTTGAAATTCATTCCATTTTCTTTTGTTTTTGGTAATTAGCCGCAAGGGTTTTATATGAACTAAATAATTCATGGCGCTGGCAACACTTCCGGCCTCGGCCGTGGCCGAGTGATTGCCCATTTTCACTACCCAGTTTTTGCCCTCGCGTATGAGTTTGATTTCTTTGTTTTTTTCAACATTAGGATATAGTAAGATTTCAGAAACTGAGGCAGTATCTATTTTGATCAATTCTTTGCGCAAGTTACTCTCGCGTGAAGAGGAGCGAAAAATACGCGATAGCACAAACACTCCGGCCAAGACTGCCAGTACGATAATCAGAATTTTATTGTTGATTTTCTTCATTTCAATTTTGGGTTAACCATGATGGTTGGTACAACAACACTCAATCATAAAATTTTTTAAGTTTTGAAATCAATACGTTTCACTCATCCACTTGAGTCGTTTCATTTTGTTGCGCTGCGACCGGTATAGACCATAACCCACAGCCAGTAAAACCGGCAACAAGAAATTGGTGTATTTTAAAATTGTTTTAGTTGAATCGTCCAGTTGTTTGATGGGGCGAGCGGTCACACCTTTGGTGCGTAAGGCAATCAGCCCGGTGTCGTCCGAGAGCCAGTCGATGGCGTTCACCATCAGGCTGACGTTATCGGGTTGCACCCGCTGGGCTTGTTCACCCTTACCGTTGATGGGAAAATCTCCGTCTGTTACTACCACTATTTTTGATCTGGTAGTTCCGG
The DNA here is from genome assembly GCA_018266435.1 of Bacteroidota bacterium. Taxonomy (GTDB): domain Bacteria; phylum Bacteroidota; class Bacteroidia; order Cytophagales; family Cyclobacteriaceae; genus ELB16-189. Next base: position 522,178 of record JAFEAL010000005.1, read on the forward strand.
AAAGTTTCCCTTCAACCAGAGCAGCTACGATTAGTTTTTGTTGTGGAAAATCTGCTTCAGTCCATTGCTTCTGAATATTGAAACTGAGAGGTGTTTTTAACGAGCCTGATTTTTCAGAGGTAAAGGCCAGTGCTGTGAAACGAGTTGAGGTGTCGCCTACAAATTTTATTGGGCTGGCAAATTTCATTACTACGGCTTCTAAACCTTTGGTAATGGGATGACTTGAAAAATTGGCTATGATGGGCAAAAAAGGAAACTGGATTTGCTGTTGCAACAAACCAAAGCCGGTTTGTTGTTGAACGGTTACCGATCCGCACTTGGCATCGACTACAAAATCATCTGACACCTCAAGGCCTTTATTTTTGAGCCAGGCTTCGAGGCCGGTGTTCACGGCAGTACCGGTGGCATTTTGAAAATTTCCTTCCACCCGGTTCATTGCCACAAAGATGCGCCCGCCACGCTGAATGAAGTCTTCTATTTTTTGAAAATCCTTTGCAGGAATGCTGTCGGTCGGACGAACGATGGCCAGCGTTTTGATGTTTTGCGGAATGTTGGTGGTGTCTGATAGTTTTACTTCATGCACGGTGTAGAGCACATCCAGTTCTTCACCGGCTTGCGGCATTTCAGTAACTGATGGTTCACCGTGTCCGGTTAGAAAACCGATGGTGGGCTTATCTTTTACTGAAAGTTTTTTAATGGCAGTAGAGAGCGCATACTCCATAGCTGCACCCGGCCTGATCACCGGTATGACTTCATGTTTATCGCCCAAGCTCAACTGAGCACCCAAAAATGCTTTCTGCTGCTTTACCTGATCTTTTTCCCTCATATTGATCATCACCGGTTGTATGCCGTTGCGTGTGGCCTCTTCTTCGCTGGCTTCTTTTTCGTTGGGATTGATAAACTCGTAAATCACTTTTCCATCTGATCGGGTTGAGTACTCAATCAACATCTCTTGAAAATCTTGCCGGGTCTTGGCAATTTCGGGCGGAAGGTTTTTGGAAAAATAAGCCTTTACCGTAATGGGGTCTTCCAGTTCATTTAAAATATCTTGTGTGGCTTTGCTCAGGGTATATTCATGATCTTCGGTCAGATCCAGCCGCAGGTGAAACTCATGGCTTACCAAATTAACGGCCACGATGATGAGAATGACGAGGCCTGTGCTGATGTATAGTTTGTTGTTCATGGATCAGTTAAGGCTTCGTTTGGTGAGAGAAAGTTCAGAGAGAATCAGTCCGATGCAGATGACGGAGAGAAAATACAAAATGTCGCGTGAGTCAATCACTCCCCTGGAGATGCTCTCGAAGTGGTCAGATAAACTTAGCATAGTAAATACTTGGGCTATGAATCCGCTGGTATTGTCGGCTATAACTCCGAAGATGATGTGAAAAAATAACCCAATGAATAAGGCCAGCAAAAACGCTACAATTTGGTTATTAGTGGTGCTGCTGGCATATAAGCCAATGCTGATGTAAGAGGCGCTGATCAGTAGTAAACCCAGGTAGCCGCATACTACGCTGCCCAAGTCAAGATTGCCTATGTTGGCGAGGGTAATCACGTAAGGCAGCGTGAAGAGCAGGGCAATGGCAACGAGCCCCACGGCAGCCAAAAATTTTCCCAGCACCACTTGGCGATCGGTTACGGGTTTAGTCAGCAGCCATTCAATCGTGCCGGTTTTTCGTTCTTCTGCCAACAGGCGCATGGTGATGGCCGGGGCAAAGAAGAATAATGTCCAGTAAGCAATACCAAAAAAGCCTCTAAGTGATACCTGTCCGGTTAGAAAAATATCGCTGCCAAACATCCAGGTAAAAAATCCGCTGAAGCCTAAAAACAAGGCTAATAAAATGTATGCGATGAGCGAATCGAAAAATGATTGCAGTTCACGCTTTGTAAGTATCCAAACAGCGTACATAAATTAATTCATCGTTAAGTTTCTGAAAATATCTTCAAGACGTGTTTCTAACGGGGTTAGCTCTGTCATCATCCAGTTTTTCTCTACACAGAGTTTAAAAATTTCTCGCTTGCTGGTATGGCCTGTTTTACTTTGCACTTCAAAACGGTTCATGGCCACATCGCTCACCTCTACCTTAGCAACCGATGGAAGTGTACGCAGGGCTTGTTCTATTTCATTCATGGTACCATCTTCAATACGAATTTTTAACAGTTCACTGCCACTGGCCTGCTTGCGCAGGGTGTGAGAGGTGCCATCGGCCACAATTCTTCCCTTATTAATGATGAGTATGCGGTCACAGGTAGCTTCCACCTCAGGCAAAATGTGTGTGCTGAGTATAACGGTTTTTTCTTTGCCTATCTCGCGAATGAGCTTCCTGATTTCCACAATCTGGTTGGGGTCTAGGCCGGTGGTGGGTTCGTCCAAGACTAAAATTTCAGGGTTGTGAATCATGGCTTGCGCCAACCCCACTCGCTGGCGAAACCCTTTTGACAGTTCACCTATTTTTTTATGTTTTTCTGAATTCAGCCCACACTGGCTGACCATCAGGCGGGTTCGCTCCTCAACCTTATCAGCCCGAACTCCTTGCAAGGCTGCACAGAAATGCAGGTACTCCATCACCGGCATTTCCAGATACAGTGGGTTGTTCTCCTGCAGGTAGCCGATGTGACGTTTAATTTCGTCACCGGTTTTTCTTAATGACTGACCACCAATTTGTATGTCACCCTCGGTTATGGAAAGATAACCTGTGATCATTTTCATGGTGGTAGTTTTCCCGGCACCGTTGGGTCCTAGAAACCCCAGGATTTCTCCGGTCTTTACTTCAAACGAGATGTTGTCAACCGCACGTTGCGGCCCGTACCGTTTGGAAAGGTTTTCGATTTTTATATCCATAATAATTTGGGCAAAAGCCGATGCCCGTAGTCGATGGCATTGTAACAAAACACAATCGACTATCAACCATCGGTTTTTAGGCGCGGCAAAATAAATTTTTTTGAAAATGAAATGCAAGCCAGTATTCAATAATCCTTCTTTGCATAGCGAAGACAAGTTATGGTGAGTACGACAAAGGCAAAATGTACCACAAACATGATGTGAGGCCAGCGGTAGTTGCTTCGGTATCATCATTCACAGTTACACGGAGTTTTTGAGGCGGCTGGCTCTGCAGTAAAAAGAGGGAAGATTCAATTACAGTAAAGAAAAAAACTATAGAATATTTTACGCATACTTCCAATACAGAAGTAGATAAAACTAAATCAAATTTTTATTTGAGATTTTTTTGTTTTCTATCTAAAAATCATACCTTGAAATCGTTATCAAAAAGACACCCGCAGACGACTGCGGATGTAAGCGTTACTTTTTTATTGGGATTTGAGTTGTACTAAAAATTAGTTGCTGGAGGCAACTCGGTTTTGGGAAGTTCAGAGGACAATATTGTTTTGTGGCCGCTTGTAGTATATGGTGTCATCACGTTCTTTTTGATTGGCGCCATGTTAGGGCTGTCTTATATATTAGGCGGCAGGCATAAAGACCGTGCTACCGAAGAGCCGTACGAAGGAGGTATTGTCAGTACCGGCTCAGCTCGCCTTCGTTTTTCTAATCAATTTTATATGATCGCCATGCTCTTCGTCATTTTTGACGTAGAGACTATTTTCATCTTCACTTGGGCTATTGCTTTCCGCGAACTTGGTTGGCTGGGCTATTTGGGTGTAGCTAGTTTTATGATACTCCTTATTATAGTGTTGATCTATGAGTTGGCCAACGGTGCACTCGACTTTGGCCCTAACGGAAAGAAGATATTAAAAGCCTATAAAAAAATAACCAGCAGATCAAATGAAGTGGTGGCTAAGTAACTCACAAGAGCCGGTTGGTGCAATGAAAGGAAACGGCTCGATGGAAGAAGCTGTGCGCCAAAGCCTTGTACTTAGCACTGTTCAGGATTTGCTGCGGTGGGGACGCAAAAATTCCATGTGGCCTTTTCATTTTGGCCTCTCTTGTTGCTTTGTGGAAATGGCCACCAGCATGACTCCTAAATATGATCTGGCTCGTTTTGGTGCTGAGGTAATTCGCGGTACCCCCCGCGAAGCAGATGTAATGATCATTGCCGGAACAGTTTTTATAAAAATGGCCCCCATCATCAAACGCTTGCATGAGCAAATGATGGAACCGAGGTGGGTCATCTCTATGGGCTCGTGTGCCAACTCAGGCGGAATGTATGATATATATAGTGTGGTACAGGGTGTAGATAAGTTTTTGCCGGTGGATGTTTACGTTCCCGGCTGTCCGCCACGCCCCGATGCCTTTATGCACGGACTTACCCTTTTGGCCGACCGAGTGGGGCAAGAAACAAGACCACTAAGCTGGACAATTGGAGAACAAGGAATTATCAGGCCTGAAAAAATATCAGTTAAAGAACAATTACGCGAAAAACGTATGCAGATGACTGACTTTAAATCACCTGACGAAATTTGAATTTGTTTGTTTAATTTTTTTGAGAGATGCAAGATTGACTAAGTGAGTAAACGTTTTTGAGGTTGAAAGTGTACTGAACCGTTTTAGGTAGTTAACATGACGAAAGATCTCGATCTGCCCGAATTACTTCAACTGAAGTTTGGAGAAGATACAGTCTCCAAACAAGCATCAATCGATGGCATCACTACTGTGTGGGTTCCTTCCGGGGAAATCGTAGAGATACTTCACTACCTCAAATCAGAAATTGCTAAGCCATTTCATTTATTGTATGACATCACGGCCATTGATGAGCGCCCGCGCAAAAGAGAAAACGGTTACCCCTCCGATCAGTTTACGGTAGTTTACCTCATCTACTCTTTTGATCGAAACAGTTTTCTGCGAATTAAAATTGCATTGAAAGAAAATGGGCTCTCGGTTCCCAGTATTTCTAAACTCTGGATGAACGCCAGTTGGTATGAGCGCGAAGTGTACGATATGTTTGGCATCCGCTTCGATGGCCATCCTAACCTGCGCAGAATTTTAATGCCGATGACTTGGCAAGGTCACCCACTTCGAAAAGAACACCCGGCACGCGCAACCGAGATGGGACCATTTCGGTTGTTTGATGAAAAAGTAGATGCAGAGCAATCTGCGTTACAGTTTAAACCCGAAGAATGGGGGCTTCAATCGCAAAGCGAAGATTCAGATTTTATGTTTCTCAACATCGGGCCACAACACCCGGGAACTCACGGTGTACTGCGTATCATTCTTCAACTCGATGGTGAAGACATTATAGATGCCGTGCCTGATATAGGATTTCACCATCGCGGTGCTGAGAAAATGGCCGAGCGTCAATCCTGGCATACGTACATTCCTTATACTGATCGCGTAGATTACCTGGGAGGTGTTAACAATAACCTGGCCTATCTGTTAGCTGTAGAAAAATTGGCCGGCATACAAGTGCCACCCCGGGCACAAGTCATCCGTGTAATGATGTGCGAATTTTTTCGCATCGCCAGCCACTTGGTGTGGTACGGAACATTTGCTCAGGATGTAGGGCAACTCTCGCCTGTATTTTATATGTTCACTGACCGTGAGAAAATTTTTGATGTAGTAGAAGCGGTAACCGGTGGGCGTATGCATCCCAACTGGTTTCGCATTGGCGGGGTAGCGCAAGATCTTCCCAATGGTTGGGAGAACTTAGTAAAATTTTTCCTCGATTACTTTCCCAAAAAACTGAGAGAGTACGATAAGATGGTGATGCATAACAGTTTGTTTAAAGCGCGCACACAAGGCATTGGTATCTTCACGCAAAAAGAAGCCGTAGAGTGGGGGGCAACCGGAGCAAACCTGAGAGCCACCGGGTTGAATTGGGATGTGCGCAAGAAGATACCGTATTCGGGCTACGATAACTTTCATTTTGAAGTACCGGTTGGTAAAAACGGAGATTGCTATGACCGTGCAGCCGTTCGGGTGGAAGAGATGCGCCAAAGCCTTCATATCATTGAGCAATGCCTGAGAAACATGCCGGCTGGTCCGTATAAATCTGATCATCCGCAGGCTACTCCCCCAATCAAAAAAAATACGATGAAAGACATCGAAACACTGATTACACATTTCCTGAATGTAAGTTGGGGGCCGGTAATACCTCCGGGAGAAGCCATGAGCATTACCGAGGCAACTAAAGGAGCTAACAGTTATTACGCAATCAGTGATGGAAACACTTCTCCTTACCGGATGCGAATCAGAACTCCATCATTTGCACACATGCAGATGATTTCTTACATCAGCAAAGGTTATACAGTGGCCGATTTGCTGAGTATTTTAGGAGCGATGGATTATGTTTTGGCAGACATTGACAGATAGACGAAAGACTTTAGACATAAGAAGTAAGACATAAGAAATAAGAGAGGGCTAGATAAATGCTTAGTAAAGAAGAAATAAAAGAAATTGACGAAGCCATCAGTATGGTGCCATACAAAAAGGCAGCCTCCATTGAGGCATTGAAAATAGTGCAGCACCACCGCAAATGGGTTTCTGATGAAAGCCTGAAAGAAGTAGCCGGCTATTTAGAGATATCAGCTGATGAGTTAGATTCAGTGGCCACATTTTATAATCTTATTTTCCGGCAGCCGGTAGGCAAACACATCATCCTTGTCTGTGACAGCATCAGTTGCTGGGTAATGGGTCATGAAAAAATTAAAGAAAAACTAAGTGAATTGTTGAACATTGATTATGGACAAACCACCGCAGACGGACGCTTCACCTTGTTGCCTAATCCTTGCCTGGGTACATGTGATTGTGCCCCGGCTATTATGGTGGGAAATGATTTGTACCGGAATTTGAAAACGGATGAATTGGAAAAAATTTTGAGTAAATACAATTAAGTTCATGAGCCACGGCTACAGTGGCTCATGAACGGAAGTACTATGGAAAAACCTTTGACACAACACTTACGCGAAGATGGCAAACCACTCAGCCTGAAAGAGTATGAGCAGATTGGGGGCTACCAGGCGCTGAAGAAAGTGATGAAGATGACTCCGCAAGAAGTGCAGAAACTGGTAAAAGATTCTAACCTTAAGGGGAGAGGTGGCGCAGGATTCAGCACAGGGTTAAAATGGAGTTTTGTGCCTATGAATGTGCCCTCACCAAAATACCTTATTGCTAATGCCGATGAGATGGAACCGGGCACATTCAAAGACCGTATTTTTTTAGAGCAGACCCCGCATCAACTCATTGAAGGAATGATCATCGCCTCGTTTGCTATTCAGGCCAGTGAGTCATTTGTATTTTTGCGTTGGGCATACAAAACCGCAGCGGCAGAAATTCTGAAAGCCATCCACGAAGCACACCAGGCCGGTTACCTGGGAAAAAATATTTTAAGTTCAGGATATAATTTGGAAATGCACCTGCACACCGGAGTGGGGCGCTATATGTGCGGTGAAGAAACTGCTTTGTTAAATTCACTAGAAGGTAAGCGAGCCAATCCCCGTGCCAAGCCACCGTTTCCGCAGGTTAGCGGTTTGTTCGGAAGACCAACTATTGTTAACAATGTTGAAACGTTATGCTGCCTTCCGCACATTGTCAATAACGGTGCTGATTGGTTTAAAAAACTGAGTCTTACACAAGATGCCGGAACCAAAATTTATGGGGTAAGCGGAAAGGTAAAAAAGCCGGGCGCATGGGAGTTGCCCATGGGAGTTACGCTGCGCGAATTAATTGAAGAACACGCAGGAGGTATGCAAGATGGATTAAAATTTCGGGGAGCGCTGCCCGGTGGTGCATCAACTGATTTTTTGGTGGAAGAACACTTGGACGTAAAAATGGATTTCACTTCAGTAGCTGCCGTGGGCAGCCGATTAGGAACTGGAACTGTAGTTATTCTTGATGACAAAACCTGCCCGGTTGGTTTTGTAAAAAATCTGGAACATTTTTTTGCACAAGAGTCGTGCGGGTATTGTACCCCGTGTCGCGAAGGCCTCCCTTGGGTTGAAAAAATACTGCAGTCAATTGAGAGTGGAGACGGGCGGGCAGAAGATATCAAGTTACTGGATTCACATACTCATTTGCTTGGTCCTGGTAATACGTTTTGCGCGTTGGCGCCCGGAGCCATGGAGCCGCTGCAAAGTGCACTAAAATATTTCAGAGATGATTTTGAACAACACGTGAGAGAGAAGGGATGTAACTACTCATCGAAGCGTAAACTTCAAACAACTCGTTAACTATAACTGACATAAATGGCAACACTATATATTGATAACCAACCTTACGAAGTGACTTCGGGCAACAACCTGCTTGAAACTTGCCTCACGTTGGGCTTCGATCTGCCTTACTTCTGCTGGCATCCGGCCATGGGCTCCGTAGGTGCTTGTCGCCAGTGTGCCATAAAAGTTTACAAAGATGAAAACGATAAGAAGGGAAAACTGGTCATGTCATGCATGGAACCGGTTACTAACAACCAGCGCATTTCAATTACCGATGCAGAAGCAAAAGAATTTCGCGAAGAAATTATCGGCTGGCTGATGACTAACCATCCGCACGATTGTGCCGTGTGCGATGAGGGTGGATCATGCCACCTGCAAGACATGACGGTGATGACAGGTCACTCATACAGAAAATTTCGCTATAAAAAGAGAACGCATATAAATCAAAACCTCGGCCCGTTCATCAATCATGAAATGAACCGATGCATCCAGTGTTACCGGTGTGTTCGCTTTTACAATGACTATGCCGGAGGAAAAGATTTTGACGTTTTTGCCTCCCGGAACAATGTGTATTTCGGCCGTCATGAAGATGGAGTTTTAGAGAACGAGTTCAGTGGAAACCTATCAGAAGTTTGCCCTACTGGTGTATTTACCGATAAGACACTCAAACAACACTACACACGCAAGTGGGATTTAACCATGGCACCCTCGGTGTGCCAACATTGCAGCTTGGGCTGCAACACTATTGCCGGAGAACGCTACGGATCATTGCGCATGATTGCCAACCGTTATCATGGTGAGGTGAACGGATATTTCATCTGCGATCGCGGAAGGTTTGGATATGAGTTTGTCAACGCCCCGGACCGGGTACGTCAACCCGTGTTGAATGGAAAGACTGTAGGGCGTGACGAAATTATGGAAGAAATTAAAAAACGCCTGAAGGAATCAAAAGTGATCGGTATCGGATCGCCTCGTGCCTCCATCCAATCCAACTTCGCCTTGAAAGCCCTGGTTGGCAAAAATAATTTTTACCATGGTGTTTCAGAAAATGAACATGATATGGCAGAGTTGGCTATTCAAATACTGAAAGAAGGCCCCGCACGAACACCCTCATTAAAAGAAGTGGAAAGTGCCGATGCTATTTTTATCATGGGTGAAGACCTGACCAACAGTTCTCCTATGCTTGCATTGGCTGTTCGGCAGGCTGTTCGCGTTAAGCCAATGAAAGAAGTGATACAAGCCAACATTCCTGATTGGCACGACTATGCAGCCCGCGAATTTGTACAAGAGAAAAAAGGACCATTATACAGCGCCACTATTCACGGTACCAAACTGGATGACATTGCCGCCCAAACCCACTATGCTGCGCCCGATGAAATTGCACGATTAGGTTTTGCTGTAGCCCATCGGATTGATTCGTCCGTTCCTGATGTAGAAAACTATCCGGATGAACTAAAAAAACTGGCCGACACTATAGCCGAAGGTTTGAAAAAAGCCGAGCGACCCGTAGTCATTTCAGGCCTTTCCAGCGAAAGCGAGTCGGTGATGAAAGCAGCCGCCAATGTGGCGTGGGCATTAAACAAATCAAATAAAAACACCGGTTTGGTGCTGACGATGCTCGAGTGCAATTCACTTGGCCTGGCTATGATGGGCGGTGGAAAACTGGATGGTGCCTTCAATGCCATTTTACACAGTCATGCCGACACGGCCATTATTATGGAGAATGATTTGTACCGTCACGGATCCACTGCTACCGTAGATAAGTTTTTGAAAATGTGCCGACAAATAATTGTGCTGGATCACACACCTAACCCTACCATGAGCAAAGCTCACGTGATCATCCCGGCCGGAACATTTGCCGAGTCAGATGGTACATTGGTTAACAACGAAGGCCGAGCCCAACGGTTCTTTCAGGTGTATGAAGCCACTGATGTCATTCAGGAAAGCTGGCGATGGCTTTTGAATATGGGTGTAAATGCCGGTAACGAACGGATGAGCCACTGGAAAAATTTTGAAGATATCACCAAAGCTATTTCAGATGAAGAACCAATGCTCAAGGGAGTAGAGACAATTACCCCCCCGGCAACTTACCGAGTAGCAGGTCAGCGTATTCCGCGGGAACCGCACCGATACAGTGGCCGCACGGCCATGAATGCTCACCTCAATGTGAGTGAACCCAAGCCACCGGAAGATCCCGACTCATCCTTGTCATACACCATGGAGGGCTACCGTGGGTTGGCACCTTCGAGTATGATTCCGTACTTCTGGTCTCCAGGGTGGAACTCCGTTCAATCCGTAAACAAATACCAACAAGAAGTGGCCGGACACTTGCGCGGAGGAGACCCCGGCTTGCGCCTGATAGAAGCAAATAAAAATACTGAACCAAATTATTTCATGTCTGTTCCTGAGTTTTTTCAACCCATCGCAGGTCATTTTTGGGTAGTGTGGACTCATCACATATATGGATCGGATGAATTAAGTAACAAGTCGGCTTCAGTGTCGCAACGAGTGCCTAAGCCGTATGTCATGATTAATCCAAAAGACGCTGAGGAGTTGAAGCTAACTGAAGGACAGTTGCTTTCTTTTGAAGTTTTGAAAGATGTGTATGAGTTGCCCGTGCGAATAAATAATACAATACCCGCAGGATTAGCCGCTATGCCGTATGCACTGGAAGGAATGCCGGCAACGGGATTGCCCGAGTGGGGAATTATTAAATCAGTAGACAGAAAATAAAACTGCTGCCGACTTAAAAAAAATAAGAGTATGAGTGAACCCGAAATAAACCCATGGCTGATCATAGCAGGAGTGCTGGGCGGTGCACTGGTGATTGCGCCCGGATTGATCTGGCTTGAGCGCAGGTTGCTGGCACTGTGGCAAGACCGCTACGGCCCTAACCGGGCGGGTCCTTTTGGCGTGCTGGTCGTGTTGGCCGATACCCTGAAACTATTTTTTAAAGAAGACTGGATTCCGCCTTTTGCCGACAAACTCGTATTTGTTATTGCCCCGGCTATTGTAGCCATCACCGTGCTCATGAGTTTTGTAATCATCCCAATTGCTCCCGGATTTATTGTGGCCAATTTCAATATCGGCATTTTGTTTTTTCTGGCCATGTCATCCATGGGTGCATACAGTATTATTTTGGGAGGATGGGCTTCTAATAATAAATATGCTTTGCTTGGTTCAATGCGCGGAGCGGCCCAACTGATTTCGTACGAGGTATTCATGGGCTTGTCCTTGATGGGTGTGGTGTTACTCACGGGCTCGTTCCGGGTAGAAGATATTGTTAATGCACAAAAAGACATGTGGTTTGTGGTGCCGCAGTTCATCGGGTTTGTTACATTTTTAATTGCCGGAATTGCAGAAACCCACCGCCTGCCGTTTGATATACCCGAAGCAGAGAGTGAGTTGATTGCAGGATTCCACTCTGAATATTCCGGAATGAAATTCGGGTTGTTCTTTGTGGGAGAATACTTGGGCATTATGTTGATCTCCAGTTTAGTTACCTGTTTGTTTTTTGGAGGATGGCTCGGCCCGGGTTTTCTTCCCCCCATCGTTTGGTTCTTAATCAAAATGTTTGCCTTCATCTTCTTTTTTATATTGCTGCGGGCTTCGTTGCCCAGGCCGCGGTACGATCAATTGATGGAATTTGGATGGAAGATTTTATTTCCGATAACCTTGTTGAACCTGATGATCACGGCCGGAATTATTTTGTATCGAAGTGGAGCAGAATTGAATATTAAATTTTGAATTATGTTTAGCATCATTCAAAGTATGTGGCTCACGTTTTTGCACATGTTTCATAAACGTGAAACCATACAGTACCCGGAAGAAAAAATAAAACTGCCAGCTCGCTGGCGAGGACGCATTGTACTCACCCGCGATCCGGACGGAGGTGAACGTTGTGTGGGTTGCTACTTGTGTGCAGCCGCTTGCCCGGTAGATTGCATTTCACTGCAGGCCACCGAAGATGAATACGGAAGAAGGTATCCCGAGTTTTTCAGGATTAATTTTTCGCGGTGTATTTTCTGTGGGTATTGTGAGGAAGCATGCCCCACGTATGCCATTCAGTTGATCCCTGATTTTGAAATGTGCGAGTACAACCGCCAAAATCTGGTCTATGAAAAAGCAGACTTATTGGTGAATGGACAAGGAAAATACCCGGGGTATAATTATTATAAGGTAGCCGGCCTGGCCATTAAAGGAAAAGGCAAAGGGCAAGGTGAAAATGAAGAACAACCCGTGGATGTCAAGAGTTTAATACCTTAGAAGACGTAAGATGAAAGCCGTAAGACACAAGATAGAATGCTTAACAAAATACTCTTTGCTACTTATGTTTTACTACTTATGTCGTAATACGAATGTTTAAAATATGCAGGTAGCATTTTACATAGCAGCCTTGGTAGCCGTGATTTCCACCATAATGGTAATCACGCGCTTCAATATCATTCATGCATTGTTGTATCTCGTGGTATCATTCATGGCTATGGCTGTTGTGTTTTTTATTTTAGGTGCACCTTTTGCTGCTGCGTTGGAAGTGATTGTTTATGCGGGCGCCATTGTGGTGCTGATCATATTTGTGATCATGATGCTCAATCAAAAAGAAGAAGCGGTAACTCAAGAAAAAAAATGGCTTACACCTATGGTGTACGTTGGTCCGGCTATCCTTTCGGCTTTAATGATGGGCGAACTGGTTTATATCATTTACGTAGGTGAGTCTCACGCGGTAGGTCAGCACGTGGTGGATGTGAAGGAGTTAGGCAAAACACTGTATGGCCCATACATTTTAGCCGTTGAGTTGGGAGGTATGTTATTGATGGCGGGCATTGTGGGGGCTTATCATTTGGGCAGACAGAAGAAAAAAGTAATTCATCGTTTTTTAAAAGAGAAAGAAGATTAATTGTTCTTATTCCCCGGCCCGGATGCAACGAAGGTGGGGCGAAGGACATAAATGAAGTAATAATATGGAAGTGAGTGCCGAATACGGATTATTATTGGCCAGTGTTCTTTTTATACTGGGCATGATCGGGGTGTTAATCAGGCGCAACATCATCTTTATGCTGGTGTGTGTAGAGATTATGCTCAATGCGGCAGGTCTTGCATTTATTGTAGCGGGGTCAAAATGGGTTCAGGCTGACGGGCAGGTGATGTTTATTTTTATTTTGACGATGGCAGCCGCTGAAGTATCGGTAGGGTTGGCTTTGATTCTGCAGATCTATCACCAGTTGAAAACACTGGATGAAGATGCAGCAAGCTCAATGAAAGGATGAATTGGATTGCAAATCACATAGTGAAGAGTAAAAATTTGGAATCGTAAATCAGAACATTGAAATGAATCTTTTGATTATACCCGCTCTGCCTCTGCTCGGATCATTCATTTTGATAGTGGTTGGGTCGCGATTGCCCAAACGAATGATTCCTTTGGTTGGTGCCGGCAGTGTCGGTCTCTCGGCTTTAGCTACACTAATTTTAGGATACCGTTTTATTTCAGCTTCGCTCACTTCACTAAACGTAATTGCCTGGCAGTGGATGGATATCAATGGGCTTTCACCGGCTATTGCCTTTCATTTGGATGCACTCTCACTCGTTTTTATTTTCGTCATCACCTTTGTTGGGTTTTTGATTCATGTTTATTCGGCTGAGTTCATGGTGCATGACGAAGGTTATGCGCGCTTCTTTGCCTACCTGAACTTGTTTGTTTGCTCGATGCTTACGTTGGTGTTAGCCGATAACCTGGTACTGATGTATTTGGGATGGGAAGGAGTGGGGCTTTGCAGTTACCTGCTCATCGGGTTTTGGTACACGGAGGAAAAAAACGGATATGCCGCAAGAAAAGCATTCATTGTTACCCGTGTAGGTGATATCTTGATGGCCTTCGGGTTGTTTCTGCTGTTCCAGACTTTCCATACGCTGAACATTCAGGAAATTGCCGGGCAAGCTACCCAACAATGGACGGTTGGCTCACACACAGCATTTGTTATTTCATTGTTACTATTGGGCGGAGCAGTGGGTAAGTCGGCACAACTTCCGTTGCAGACCTGGCTACCCGATGCCATGGCCGGCCCTTCACCGGTTAGTGCATTGATTCATGCCGCTACTATGGTAACGGCCGGAGTTTATTTGATTGCCCGCATGCACGTTGTTTTTGAATTTGCTCCCGAAGTACTGATGATTGTGGGAATCATAGGTGCAGCTACATTAGTAATGGCAGGCTTTGCTGCATTGACACAATATGATTTAAAACGAGTGTTGGCTTACTCTACCATTAGCCAGATCGGATATATGTTTTTGGCCCTCGGAGTCAGTGCCTGGTCGGCAGCGATTTTTCATTTCATGATCCATGCATTTTTTAAGGCGCTACTCTTTCTCGCTGCCGGTGCAGTAATTGAAGCACTCCATCATGAACACGATATGTTTAAGATGGGTGGACTGAAAAATAAATTACCGGTGGTGTATTGGACTTTTTTGGTGGGAGCCGGGTCACTGGCAGCCTTTCCGCTGATCACCGGTGGATTCTATAGTAAAGATCAGATCTTGTGGCTTTCGCTTGCGAGTGAGCACGGCAATATTTGGTTTTTTCTCATGGCCTTGCTGGGTGCATTGATCACTTCTATTTATACTTTTCGCATGTTGTTCCTCACCTTCTTTGGCAAGGAGAATACGCCTGTCAGCCATGTGCCGGGCAGCAGCATGAACATTCCACTAATTGTACTGGCGGTACTCTCAACAGTTGGAGGGTTTATTGAACTGCCGCACACGTTTGGTCATCTTACGGTATTCTCTGATTTTCTTAACCCAATACTTCCTTCAGTAACCGTGCAGGAAGATTTAGAAAATTTTGAATGGCTGATTCAATTGGTAGCTGCGTTGGTGGCCTTGTCGGGAGTTGGGCTGGCTTATTTCTTTTACATCTACAAGCCAGAATTGTCTGATGAACTGAAATCTTCCGCAGCTGACCTTCATAGTTTTTGGCTGAGTGGCTGGGGATTTGACAAATTGTATGATCGATTACTTGTACGTCCGTTTGTTTACTTGTCTAACATAAACAAAAAAGATATTGTTGATAAATTTTATGATGGGCTGGTAATGATTGCTGAATGGGTTAACCGCATGTTGTCATATACCCAAAGCGGAATTTTACGATGGTACCTTATGGGTATTGTAATCGGTGGAATAGTATTAATGGCTTTGGCATTATTATAAATGATGAATGAAGTAAAATGATTTTAGTCACGTTCATATCGGTATTAATGATTGGAGGAATAATGGCCTGGGTGGCTGCCTCCTGGAGCAACCTGGCTTCGCGATGGATTTCGCTCATTACTTTGTTGATAGATTTTATTCTGGCTATTTCCATTTGGATGAATAATGCGAGCACACCCTGGATAGAAAAATTTTATGCACCCTGGATCCCTAATTTTGGAATCAACTTCTCTCTTGCATTGGATGGGCTTAGTTTGCTTATGCTGTTGCTCACGTTTTTTCTCGGCATTTTAGGTGTACTTATTTCGTGGAATGAAATTCAATACCGGGTTGGATTTTTCCATTTTAATTTGCTTTGGGTGTTGGCCGGTATTTCGGGTGTCTTTCTTACCATGGATTTATTTCTGTTTTATTTTTTCTGGGAAGTGATGCTCATTCCCATGTATTTTCTCATTGGTATCTGGGGCCATGAAAATAAGCGGTATGCAGCGTTTAAATTTTTCATCTTCACACAGGCCAGTGGCCTGCTGATGTTGCTTGCTATTCTGGGTTTGTATTTTGTTCACAAGAATAATTCAGGTGTCGGCACATTTGACTATTTTCAATTGCTGGGCACCCAGATGTCTTTGAGTACTTCGCGGTGGCTGATGTTTGGGTTTCTGGCTGCATTTATTGTTAAGTTGCCTGTAGTTCCTTTTCACACATGGCTGCCTGATGCACACTCGCAGGCACCAACTGCAGGAAGTTTAATACTAGCCGGGTTATTGCTGAAGACCGGAGCTTATGGATTGATTCGTTTTGTACTGCCGTTGTTTCCCGAAGCATCGGCTGAGTTTGCTCCATGGGCCATGTTGCTGGGGGTGGTAGGCATTCTGTACGGAGCTTCCTTATCATTTGCCCAAACCGATTTGAAACGGCTCATTGCCTATACCAGTGTAAGTCACATGGGTTTTGTCATTCTCGGTGTGTTTGCGTTTAATTCACTAGCCATGCAAGGCGCGGTAATGCAGATGATTACACACGGCATCACTTCGGGTGCGCTCTTTGCCATAGCCGGTATATTGTATGAACGCATTCACACCCGCGACATCAATGCCATGGGTGGTTTTTGGGTGAAGGCTCCATTTATGGGTGTGACAACGTTGATTTTTGTATTGGCATCATTGGGGCTGCCGGTTCTTGGAAATTTTATAGCTGAGTTTTTGACATTGATAGGTTCATGGCAGGCTAACCAAACACTTACTATACTGGCTACAACCGGCATTGTGGCGGCCACCGCCTACTCTCTGCGCATCATGCAAAAAGTTTTTCTTGGAAAGACACTAAATGAAAAGACCATGACCGATTTATCACTGCGCGAAAAGTTAGTTTTTGTGCCGTTGATAGCGGCAATTATCTGGCTGGGGTTGTTTCCGCAGAAGGTGTTAAACACAACTAAGCCAATGATTGATAAATCCTTTAAAACAGAGCAAACCACTTTGAATCAAAAAGACAATGGAATTCAGTAACATCAACATTATTGACGTTCTTCCCGGATTGTTCTTAGTTGTGGCTTCTGTATTGGCCATGATCTCCATTGCTATTAAACGCAACCACATATTCATTTTTGTGGTGACCTCCACTAGTTTGATGGGTGTCTTTTTGTTCTTAATACTTTATGCTTCTAACCACGAGTTTAATGTTGAGCCACTTTTTGTAATTGATGGATTTGGAACATTCGTTACAGGGTTAATTGTGATGAGTGCGTTGGCTGTTTCGCTGCTATCGTATGCGTACTTTGAGCAACGTGAAGAGCGGAAAGAAGAGTATTACATTTTGCTTTTGCTGGCCACACTGGGCTCTGACATATTGGTAATCAGCAAGCACTTTGTTTCTCTTTTTCTCGGTTTGGAGATTCTCAGCATTTCACTTTACGCCATGGTGGCTTATTTGCGTAAACGCAACAAGAGTGATGAAGCCGGGTTAAAGTATTTGATCCTGGCAGCATTCTCTTCTGCATTTCTTTTATTTGGAATGGCACTAGTGTATTCGGCATCGGGCTCAATGGATTTTACTGGAATTGCCAAATACGTTTCGGCTAATCCCACATTGCCATTGCCGATGTTTGCGGGCATGTGCTTGATGGTAGTGGGTATCGGGTTTAAGTTAGGCGTTGTGCCGTTTCACATGTGGGCTCCGGATGTTTATGAAGGTGCGCCAGCACCTGTAGCTGCGTTCATTGCCTCTATATCCAAAGGCGGCATGGTGGTTTTACTCGTTCGTTTTTTTGACACGATCAACGGGTTTCAATACCCGGTTTTGGTTTTGGCGTTTGCCTGCATAGCAGTTGCTTCCATGATTGCCGGAAATGTTTTGGCTATACAACAGACCAATGTGAAACGAATTTTGGCCTACTCGTCTATTGCTCACATGGGGTATATTCTTGTTGCCTTTTTAGCGGGCGGAGAGTTAGGAGAAGAGGCCGTGAGTTTTTACCTGGTGGCTTATTTCCTTACAAACATTGGTGCATTTGGTGTGGTAGCCATTCTTTCAGACCAAGACCGCGATGCCGAACGATTGGAGGATTACCAAGGTTTGTTTTGGCGTCACCCTAAGATTGCTGCTGTGTTTACCGCGATGCTACTTTCACTGGCGGGCATTCCGCTCACGGCCGGATTTTTAGGTAAATTTTATTTGATTACATCGGGAGTACATGCTCAACTTTGGTGGTTAGTGATTGTGCTGGTAGCCAGCAGCGTGATTGGTTTGTATTATTACATACGGATCATCGCGATGATGTTTGAAAAAGCCGAAGGTTCTGATGAATTAGCCCTGCACCCGCGGCTGTACTTGATTAACCTGATCACTCTGCTTGTCCTTTGCGCATTAATTATTTATTACGGAATATATCCGCAAGGGCTGATTGAGCAAATTCACAACTTCTTGCAGTAGCGCATAAATAAAACTGCCGGGTGAAAACCCGGCAGTGGTAGTCTACATATAAGGCTTGCTGCGCTTACTTCTTCACCTCTTCATACTCTACATCCTGCGCATCACCTCCTCCGCCATTGTTTTCATTAGTGGTGGAACCGGTACCTGCTCCCGCACCCGGTTGTTGTGCTCCGGCCTGACCTGAGGAAGCGTACATCTCTTGTGAGGCAGCTTGCCAGGCAGCATTAAGAGCTGTCATGGCTCCGTCAATTGCGGTGAGGTCTTTGCTTCCATGGGCGGCTTTCAATTTCTCCAGCGCACCATTGATTGCAGATTTATTTCCATCAGAAAGTTTGTCGCCAAATTCTTTCAGTTGTTTTTCTGTTTGAAAGATGAGTGAGTCTGCCTGATTCACTTTTTCTACCTTTTCTTTTTCTTGTTTATCAGATTCAGCATTGGCTTGTGCTTCTTGTTTCATTTTTTGAATTTCGGCATCGGTCAAGCCACTGCTTGCCTCAATGCGTATCTTCTGTTCTTTGCCTGTGCCTTTATCTTTGGCCGACACATGCAAAATACCGTTGGCATCAATATCAAATGTTACTTCGATTTGAGGCACCCCGCGAGGTGCGGGCGGAATTCCATCCAAGTGGAATCTTCCAATTGTTCGGTTATCTTTTGCCATCGGACGTTCACCTTGCAGTACATGAATTTCTACCGAAGGCTGGCTGTCAGATGCCGTTGAGAATACTTCTGATTTTTTTGAAGGAATCGTGGTGTTGGATTCGATCAACTTTGTCATTACACCGCCCATGGTTTCAATACCCAATGAAAGGGGAGTAACATCCAATAACAACACATCTTTGACCTCTCCGGTGAGTACACCGCCCTGAATCGCTGCACCTACGGCAACCACTTCATCAGGGTTTACGCCTTTTGATGGTTTCTTGCCAAAGAATTTTTCCACTTCTTCCACAATACGGGGAATGCGGGTAGAGCCTCCCACTAAAATCACCTCATCAATTTGCGAAACACTGATGCCGGCATCAGCTACCGCTTTTTTGCATGGCTCTAATGTTCTGCGAATGAGGTCATCGCAGAGTTGTTCAAATTTTGAACGCGATAATTTTTTCACCAAGTGTTCGGGTACACCATCTACGGAGGTGATGTACGGCAGGTTGATTTCTGTTTCTGATCCGCTCGAGAGTTCAATCTTTGCTTTTTCAGCGGCTTCTTTCAAGCGTTGCAGGGCCATCGGGTCTTTGCGCAAGTCAATATTTTTATCGGCTTTAAATTCATCAGCCAGCCAGTTCATGATGCGCATGTCAAAGTCATCGCCACCCAGGTGCACATCACCGTTGGTTGACTTTACTTCAAATACACCATCGCCCAATTCCAAAATTGAAATATCGAATGTACCACCACCCAAGTCGTACACCGCGATTTTCATGTCTTTGTTTTTCTTGTCGAGACCGTAGGCCAAAGCTGCGGCCGTAGGTTCGTTGATAATGCGTTTTACATCTAGGCCGGCAATCTGTCCGGCTTCTTTGGTGGCCTGGCGTTCGGCATCATTGAAGTAGGCAGGCACGGTAACCACTGCTTCGGTTACAGTTGTGCCCAGGTAGTCTTCCGCAGTTGACTTCATTTTTTGTAAAATCATGGCGGAGATTTCTTGAGGAGTGTACAGCCGGTCGCCAATGCGCACACGCACGGTGTCGTTATTGCCGCTTTCTACGCTGTAGCTTACCATTTTTTTCTCACCGTCTACCTCACCAAATTTTTTGCCCATGAAGCGTTTGATCGAAGAAACAGTATTTTTTGGGTTAGTAATGGCTTGACGCTTGGCAGGATCGCCCACTTTGCGTTCGCCTTTTCCATTATCCAAAAATCCAACAATAGAAGGGGTTGTTCTGCGGCCTTCACTGTTGGCAATTACCACCGGTTCGTTGCCTTCCATAACGGCCACGCAACTGTTGGTGGTTCCTAAGTCAATTCCAATAATTTTTCCCATATTTTTTAGTTTTTGAGTTGCTTTATTTCAAAGCCTCTTTGTCAATGATTATGCCACCCGGGTAAAAACAGAAAAAGGTGACAGAGTGGCAGAAACAGGCGAATAATAATCAGATTAAAACGTACTTAAAGGAGCAGTATGATTTGAAGCAGAGCCAACCAATCTTCCTTTCAATTGACCGCTAACTATTGCTGTTCGTAAATTATTTAATAGCTTTATTTTTCATTTTAATGAACTAAAACAAAAACTTATGCACGGTATAGTTCATCAACAATTAAACAAGTTCTTAAAAACACTTGCCGACACAGACACTATCAATTCTATTTACAAAGAAGCGGGTGTGTTTGGTAAATTTTATGATGCTACAAAACATTTTGCTGACGAAGAATTAGCGGCCATTCTGACGGCAACTTGTAAAAAATTGAATATTGGAAGAGATGCCGCACTAGAAGAGTTTGGCAAGTTTATAACTCCAGCTTTATTGGTTACGTACAAATCTTTTATAAAACCCGAATGGAAGGCGCTTGATTTGCTTGAGCACATTGAGAATACAATTCACAAAGCAGTGCGTGCCTCCAATCCCGGTGCATTGCCACCTCAGTTAGAGATAATCCGCGAAAGCGCCAACGAAGTTGTTATCAATTATACCTCGCCACGTAAAATGCAAGCCTTTGGCATTGGTATCATCAAAAAAATAGCCGAGCACTATAACGAGAAAATCCAAATTGTGCAGTCTGCCATTCCGGGAGGCACACGCATACAGTTAAAAAAATAATTTAATTCCTTCAGGGTGAGCGTAGCGCCATGACCGTGAGGTCATGGCGCTACATATTTTATCAGTCAACCACCACTAATTCTACGCGGGAGTTTTTGCGAGCCAGATTACTTTTCGAATCATAAATAGGTTTGTCACCTCCCCAGCCCAGGGTTTCAACCCGCGAGTTGGCAATACCTTGATCAACCAACCAAGATTTAATTATCTCTGCACGCGCTTGCGATAATTCTTTTGAAGAACCTTTTTCAGTTTGCTGATCTCTGGTCAAAGCAAAGTAATTTTTAGAGAGCCCCATTCTGATTATGGGTCCTCTTCCGCCTCCGTTAGTGTGGCCTTCTATACGAATACGCATTTGAGGATTTTCATTGAGCATATCCAGTACATTATCAAGTTGTGTACGGCTGGCGGGCGTCATGATGGCGGCATCATTGAAAAATGAAACACCTGAGAGGGTAGCTTTGGTACCTGAATTCATCCGGGGCATTTCAAAGGCGAGCATGAAAAAATTTCCAAAGAGTGTAACGTCATCCTTTAAAGTGTCGCGTTCAGTTTCTTTGTAGTTCATGTGTTGGGTTACATCTTCAAAGCCAAAAACTGAGGCTACTAACGTGATATCACCTGATTTAGATCTGGGATCGGGGATGTTGAAATAGGCGTTTGTCTTTACGGTGCCCAATACACGGTTCGATTCGGTATCCACTACTTTTACGGAACCCTCAAGAACTTTTTTCGAATTTTTTTGAATCACTGAAAAAAAGACGGGTGTATTGCCCAGGTGCTGCGGTTTGGTAACAGGCTTGGGTATTGGATTGGGTATGTATTCGGTTACGATTAAAGGTTCCTTGGGTTCTTCCTTTTTAGCAACTTCTACCGGAGGTTCATCCACCGGATCACCTTCTTTAATTTCCTTTCCGTCTTTGATTTTCAATACCCAGGCAGTGGGAAAGTTTTCTTTTGTGCGTACCGTTTGCATCCGCTCGAGTGACTGATGGAACTGGCCGTAATTGAATGAAGCAACATAGATGTATAAGAAGTGTTTACTCTCCTCAAGACCATAACCTGATTGAAAACCTTTTTTGTTTAATTTTTCGCTATAGGCTTTTGCTTCTTTTACCTGCGAATCTTTATAAGTGGAAACCACGACATAATAGCCGTTTTCCAAGGGAAGTGCCTTTTGAGCCTGAGCATTAAAGCCAACAAAAGCCAATGCCGACAAGGTCAGAAATAGCATCTTATTAGTAATTATTATAGACGGGTGATTCATGATTAGTTGTCTGTTTAATATGTATGATATGGTTTAAAAATGTTAAAAAACTTGATCGGCACTTGTTTGTCAATTTACAGGCCATAACAAAAATAGCATTTAGAGAGTAAAATTTCGGGGGGTATGAGATTTTTTTGTCCAAAATTTGGAATTTGTTCCCACAAATTAATTGAATAATAAAGGGAGTTTAATAAGCCTAAGAAGTATGAAAATAGTGTGGTTTGTTCATTTTTAGAGTGAAATTCCCTTGCGATTCTGATGGAAACAAATAGTTACTTTTACCTATTGGATTTACAGACTATGCTTCCCTTTTTAAAAAACAAATGTTTTGCTCTTGACTTGGGCAACAATAATACATTGCTCACCGATGAAAATCAGGTTCTTTTTTCACAACCTTCTATTATTGCTTTTGATGAAGGGAGCGGATCAGTACAAGCAATAGGAGAGGAGGCCTTCACCATTTTTGAGAAGAATCACAGTTTGTTGAAAACAGTGAAACCCCTGCAATGGGGTGTTATTGCTGACTATAATTCGGCTTCGCTCATGCTCAATAAAATAGTAAAGCAGGTGCACCACCACTCGTGGTTTAGCCGATTTGATCACATCATTTCGGGCGTACCTTATTATGCAACGGAGGTGGAGAGACGCGCCCTACGTGATGTGCTGGATCAATTTAATTCGAAGAAAAGGCAACTGATGGTAGAGCCGTTGGCCGCGGCATTAGGAATGGGCATGAACATCCGCGAGCCGGAAGGAAAAATGGTAGTTGATATTGGAGGAGGAATAACTGAGATTGTGATAATTTCGCTTTCAGATGTGGTGGTTTTTAAGTCGGTAAAGGTTGCTGGCAACACTTTTACTATGGATATTCAAGATCATTTCCGCAGAAACCATAACCTTTCCATCGGGTGGAAGACAGCCGAGCAAATTAAAATTCAGGCCGGAGCAGCCACTCACCTGATTGAAAGTCCGCCCGCCCCTGCAATCGCCAAAGGAAAAGACATTATGGAAGGAATACCTTCTACACGTACTGTCAGTCATTCTGAGATAGCTTTTGCTTTGGATAAATCCATCAAAGCCATTGAAGACAGCATCATTCAAACACTGGAAGTTTGTCCGCCTGAACTGGCGGCAGATATTTATCAAAACGGAATTCACCTGACAGGTGGCGGAGCTTTACTCCAGGGTATGAAAGAACGGCTGCAAAAAAGTATTCAATTAGAAATTCATTTGGATTCCGCACCCTTGCTGGCTGTGAGTAAAGGTATTTCGAGTGTGCTGCGTGAACCTAAAAAATACCAGGCGGTGTTATTGGATTAAACACTTACCAGGTCTGCCTCAGCTGCTTTTGCTAATTTATTTTGCAAATCAAACGGCACTGGCGCATAGTCGGAGAAGCGTTGTGTGAAGTTTGCTCTGCCTTGTGAAATAGACCGCAACGAAGTTGAATACTTATCAAGTTCGGCAAGTGGTGCACGAGCTTTGATCACTTGATAATTTCCATGGGTATCGATGCCCATGATCAGTGCTCTGCGTGTTTGTAAGTCGCCCATTACATCACCCATGATTTCTTCAGGTACACGGATTTCCAGATCGTAAATGGGTTCGAGCAATTGAGGTTCAGCTTTCATGAACGCATCTTTAAAGGCCATCATGCCTGCAATCTTGAATGAAATATCATTAGAGTCCACCGGGTGCATCTTGCCATCGTTCACCATCACGCGCACATCGCGCACATACGAGCCGGTGATGGGCCCTTCTTCCATTTTCTCCATCACGCCTTTTAAAATGGAAGGAATAAACCGCGCATCGATTACTCCGCCTACAATGCAATTGTAGAATACTAACTTTCCACCCCACTCCAGGTCAATCACTTCTTTGCCTCGTAAGCTGAACTCGGTGGGTTCAGGCATGCCCTCGTAATACGGTTCTATTTTCAAATATACTTCGCCAAACTGCCCGGCTCCACCCGATTGTTTTTTGTGACGATAACTTGATGACGAAGGTTTGCGGATAGTTTCGCGGTACGAGATCCGTGGTGTTACAAAATCAACGTGCAATTTGTACACGTTTTCTAAAAACCACTTGCACACCGTTAGGTGGAGTTCGCCTTGTGCTGAAATAATCAGTTGTTTCAGTTCCTTAGAAAAATTGACTTCCAGCGTGGGGTCTTCCTGGTGTATTTTGTTCAGTACTTCCCCAATTTTTTCATCATCGTTTTTACTTTTGGCAATAACGGCCACCTGAATGCGCGGTGAAGGAAACTCAATCGGCTGAACGACAACATCAAATCCTTTGGCATGAAGAGTCTGGTTGGTGTAGGTGTCTTTTAGTTTCAAAGTTGCACCAATGTCACCGGCCACCAGCTTCTCAATCGGGTTTCTGGTTTTTCCGTCCATGATAAAGAGTTGGTGAAACCGCTCAACAATACCTGTCTGCGCATTGATCAATTCTGAGGAAGCAGTCACTTCACCTGATAGCACTTTGAAGTAAGAGATCTTTCCAAGGTTAGGTTCAATGTGCGATTTAAAAACGAAAAGTACTGCGGGTTGAGATTGGTCGTAACAGAGTTCTTTTCCGGTAGTAGTTTTTTCGGGTTTCGCATCGTGTGGTGAAGGCGCTACGTTATCGATGAAGCCCATCATGCGGCCGGTGCCCATGTTTTTTTTGGCCGACATGACAAATACGGGAAACACATCGTGATGAACCATTCCGAGTTTGAGTCCTTCGCGTAACTCATCTTCATCCAGTGTTCCTTTTTCAAAATACTTCTCCATTAACTTCTCATCGTTCTCAGCAGCTTTTTCCACCAATTCATTGTGCAGGGTATTGGCTTTTTCTTTTTCTGAATCCGGAATCGGAAGTTTTTCAGGTTTACCGCCTTCTGCAGAAAATTTATACATCACCATTTTCAGCAAGTCAACGATGGCGTTGAAGCCTTCCCCTTGATTGACAGGATACTGCATTGGGGTAACAGCTTTTCCGTAATGTTCTTTCAGTGAAGTAAGCGCATAATCAAAATCAGCTTTAGGGTGATCCATTTGATTAATAGCAAAAATGAGAGGCTTATTAAATTGATTGATGTAGTTCCAGATCAAATCCGTTCCTACCTCGGCTCCGTGTTGGGCATTGATCACCAGCACACACGTATCAGCCACACGAAGCGAGGAGATCATCTCACCGGCAAAGTCGTCAAAACCGGGTGTGTCAATGATATTGATTTTATAATCACGCCATTCGGTATGAAGGACTGTCGCAAAAACAGAATTGCCACGTTCTTGTTCGATTTCGTGGCAATCACTGACTGTATTCTTTCCTTCGATGGTACCCCTGCGGTGGGTGATTTTGGCTTCAAAGAGCATATCTTCGGCCAACAGGGTCTTACCACTTTTGGGTGCCCCCAGCAGCACAACGTTCTTGATGTGGTTGTCGTCATAGATTTTCATAACAAACAGCTTTAGGTGAGAAAGAAGAACGGAGAAATGAATGTAACTTAAAAAAGTGAGAAATGGAAGCAGGGAAAAGCGAAGGAAAGGATTATTGTTCCAAAAGGCCTTTTTCTTCCAGGGTTTCTTTTAGTTGCTGGTGGTTTTTCCAAAAACGAGTTTCGATGTCCCCAAAAATAGCTTTGAATTCAGGCGTTTTTTTAAGGTCATCGACCAGCGGGTCGCCCCGCAGTAGCAGCACCCAGTATTGAATGTTGTCTTCTTTTGAAAATAATTTCAGGTATGCCAGTGCTTTTTGGTTGTCGTGTGTCCACGCATAATACATTGCCCAACTGAAATTGCGGTAAATAGATTTATCATTGTTGGTAAAGTCTTTAAAAGCTTGAACATACTTGATCGATTTTTCTTTTTGCCCCAGTTTGTCAAGCACAACGGCCATTGTCAAAGAAGGGCTTGCAAAAATATCAAGTTTCTGTGCCTCGCTGATGTCCATGAATTTTTTGTAGAACGGATAGGCTTTTTTGTAATCGCGTTGGAGGTAATACATCTTCCCGATTTCGGGGATAAGATAGAAACGAGACGAGTCTTCACGAACCGCCTTGCTGAGAATCTGGCGTGTTTCATCAGCGTCTCTGTTTTTGGCATAGAGTATTCCGGCCCGTATCCAAATGGCAAAAGGGTTTTTTGGATTATACTTGAGCGATTGGTTGATATAGTCAAGTGCCTCATCGATAAAACCGGTTTGAATGAGAGCATTGGCCAGGTGCATGTAGTGATAACCCCGTTCTGCAGAATCTGCTTCTATATTGAGCCGAAGCCCGATCAATGCATACTCCAAGTACTTGGCCGTGTTGGGTGCATAGAGGTTATAAATTTCTGAGAGAAAATGAATGGTGAGGCTGGAGTTGGGGTTGTATTCCAATGCTTTTTCGAAGTAGGGTACTGCACGTTCGTATTCTTTTTTGATCAGGTACGCCAATCCTTTTGCGATCAGGCTTTCATCGAGTTTGGCATCGTAAAGTTCAGCCTGGTCGGCATTGTAGCTTAAATCAGTCACATGCTTCTTTTCTATTTGATAAACATCGGTGAAATAATACGCGATGGCGCGATTGGCATAGGCAGCCGCGAATCGATGATCGAGTTCAATTGCTTTGGTAAAAAAAACAACAGCCTGGCTAAGGTCGCCTCCTGTGGCTTTGTATAAGAACTCTCTGCCCTTCAAATAATAGTCGTACGCTTCCAGGTTTTCCGTTGGTATTTTTTCGATGCGGTGTTGCTCTTCGGGGGTAATGATGGCTTCGATCTCTTGTGCAATGTTTTTGGCTACCTCTTGTTGTAATTTAAAAATGTCTTCCGCCTTTCGCCTGTATTGTTTGGCCCACAGGTGTTTGTCACTGCGTGCTTCAATGAGTTGTATGTTTAGTAAAATCTCATTACCAATTTTTTGACCACTGCCCTCCACCACATAGTTAACGTTCAGTTCCTTAGCCATTTCAGGGACCGACTTTTGCAGGTAGCGGTATTTTTCTGACGAAGTCCGGCTGATCACGCGCAGGGCTTCGATCTTTTGGAGATTGGAGAGCGTGGCTTCCATCAGCCCGTTGATGAAGTACACGTTGCTCGAATCACTGCTCTCGTTTTTGAAAGGCAACACAGCAATGGAACGATCCAGCGTACGACCGAAGAACGGCCTATAATAATAGAGTAAACCAATGACTGCAATTGTGATTACCACTCCAGCTGAAAATAAAATTGATTTCGATATTTTTTTTGGTGGAGGCAGTAGCTTGCTTACCACTTCTTCAATGGGTTGTTTGCCAACTTCACCGGGTGGATATCCATAATATTCGCGAAAGCATTTAATAAAATAGGAAGTGCTGCTGAAGCCCACTTGAAATGCTACTTCTGAAACATTGAGCGTATTTTTCTGAAGCAACTGCATGGCACGCTTTAGCCGCACATCTCGGATGAGCTGATTTACCGAAAAGCTTGTCTCTTTTTTTACTTTGCGAAGCAGGTTAGAGCGGCTCATGTTCATGGCATGGGCTAGCTCCGTCACACCAAACTGCTCGTTGGAAATATTATTTTCCACCATGGTGGAGAGCTGTGCCAGGAAATCATTTTCGGTCGAATCGGCCATTGACTTTGATATAAAATAGGGGATGTAACCGGTTTTGCTTCAAAAATTATATCAATGCATCAAAATTGACATTGATTTCAGCAAAAGTAATGGTTTTGTGCGCATCGTTGTTTAGCCCCGCAAACGATGTTGGCCGTTCTTTGCCACATATTTAAAACAAAAAAACAATGAAAAATCAAATGACCTTTACCACCACCACTCGCACTATTATATATAGTGTGCTTGTAGTTTTAGCCTCTTGCACCACCAAAGAAAATGTAGCACAAAAGAATGAAGCCGCACAAAGTGCTAAGACCCCGGCTGTCGATATCCACACCGCAGTAGTTACCAACAATCTTGATGCGTTGAAGCAACACATTGCGGCCGGCACTAACATCAATGAAAAAGATCCTTTTGGTGGTTCCAGCCCGCTGATATCTGCTGCCTTATTTGGTAAAGCAGAGGCTGCCAAAATTTTAATTGATGCCGGTGCTGACTTAAATTTTCAAAACAAGGATGGTTCCACTCCGCTGCACTTAGCTGCTTTCTTTTGTCGCCCTGAAATTGCAAAGATGTTGCTCGCCAAAGGAGCCGACAAATCCATAAAAAATAATTTTGGATCCACACCTTATCAAACTGTGGCTGGCTCTTTTCAGGAATCAAAACCGGTTTACGACATGTTGGGGCAAGCCCTTGCCCCGATGGGCTTGAAACTTGATTATGCTTTTATCGAAAAAACACGCCCCCAGATGGCTGCCCTTCTCAAGTAAATAATTTTAAAGATGGTAATCAGAAGATTTGATATCGATTGGATACGTGTAATTGCGATAGCGCTGTTAGTGCTCTACCATACGGCTATCGGTTTTCAACCGTGGGGTATGATGATCGCCTTCATTACCAATGCTACGTCATGGGAGTCCTTATGGATTCCCATGTCAATGCTGAACGTGTGGCGTATCCCGTTGTTGTTTTTTGTGTCGGGCATGGGGGTGTACTTTGCCATTCAAAACAGGAATTGGAAACAACTGCTGGCCGAGCGAGCCAGGCGCATTCTCGTGCCGTATGTGTTTGGTATTTTTTGCATCGTACCACTCCATATTTATTTGTGGGGATGGCATTACAAAATGAAAATAGGATACGAACCTGGCCCTGGGCATCTTTGGTTTCTCGGCAATATTTTTTGTTATGTGCTGATTTTATCGCCCTTGTTTTTCTTTCTGAAAAAAAACGAGACCGGGAAATTTGTTCAAGCCGTTCAAAAAATTTTCAGTACACCGTTGGCGTGGCTTATCGTAACGATGGCTTTTATTGGAGAAGCGCTTTTGGTCAGACCATTTCCGTATGAGCTGTATGCTATGACTTGGCATGGTTTTTTTTTAGGACTGCTTGCATTTTTTTTCGGCTTTTGTTTTGTGGTTAGCGGCAATGGCTTTTGGAGCATGCTGCTGAAGTGGCGCTGGTTTTATCTCTTTGCAGCAGTTGCTCTTTTTATGCTGCGTTGGCTGTTGTTCAAAATGAATGCACCGGTTTATCTGTTGGTGACCGAATCGCAAAGCTGGATTTTTTCTGTGCTGGCTTTCGGACACAGGTACTTAAATAGACCGAGTCGTGTGCTTACGTACGTGAGCCAGGCTGCTTACCCGGTATATATTCTTCACATGATCTTTTTATACCTGGGCTCGATGTTCATTTTACCGTTGGAGCTGGCAGTGAGCCTCAAGTTTACCCTGGTTTTAATATTCACACTCAGCTCTTGCCTTGCGGTTTACGAACTTATGGTGCGCAGAATAAAATTGATGCGCCTCTTGTTTGGGCTGAGAAGGGAAACAACGATAAAAAAATTGCAGAAGTGATTGAATAACCTGTGGGAATATATTCTTTGTACGGAGTGAAAATAATTTAACCAGAGGCTTTATTTTGATTGAACTATTCTTCAATGAATGAATCATCGATATGCCTGCGCACCAACTCATCAAATTGTTTGAGCAGGCGCAGATACAATCCATTTTCATTGGTATAACCTATGAAGTTAATAGCTGTTTTGCTGGCATATTTATTGGTTACAGGCAACAGCACACAGGTCACGTTCATTCCCTCGCGTTGCATGGCGTAGGCTTTGTTGGTGAATGCATTTTCACTCATGTTGTTGACAACCACCTCAAACGTGCGCTTGCTGTCGTCTTTAATGATAAGCCAGTTTTTGGTGTACATCTCTGAAAGTTAACATTGAAAGTAAAAAAACTGTCTGCTGGCTTATTTGAAAATATTTCTTTCAGCCACCATCTTTTTGTAGTCGGGCATGAGTTTTTCGTAAAGTGCCTCATCTACTTTCTTTAACGTATTCATCAGCCCGCCAATACCCGAGTTTTTCAAACTCACGCGCTGGCTTTTGATATCGTCCATTTTCTTGCGAATGGTGGCTTCGAGTTTGATAAGCTCGCGTTCAGTCATAACCATTTTTTGACGCAAGATACAACCACTTGATTTATTTCTTCGATCTTCGACCAGCTCAACCTGACAATTCCCAACTAATGTCGAAATTTGCATAGTTCATGAATATGAAAACCCTGTTGATTACCCCCGAAGGTTTAGAAAAACTAAAAGCAGAACTCGACCACCTGTGGCGTGTAGAGCGGCCCGATACCACACAAAAAGTAGCGTGGGCAGCCAGCCTTGGCGACCGCTCTGAAAATGCCGACTATCATTACAACAAAAAACGCCTTCGCGAAATTGACAAACGCATACTTTATTTACGCAAATGTATTGATGACCTCAAAGTGGTGAGCTACTCACCTTTTCAGGATGGTAAAGTGATGTTTGGCGCTTGGGTAGAGATTGAAAACGACAATGGAAAGAAAATACGTTTCCGTATTGTAGGCGGTGAAGAAATTATAGGAGCAAAAGATTACATCTCGATTGACTCGCCCATGGCACAAGCACTACAGGAAAAAAAAGTAGGCGATGAAGCCTTTGTAAAAACACCCACCGGCCAGTTTGTGTGGCGGATCACTAAGATTGAGTATCAGAAATAAATGAACAATATGTTACTTTGTACCTTGAGCATTTTAAAATGAAACTTCTCCACCCATCTTCCTGGCAAGACTATGAACTCATCGACTCGGGCGAAGGCGAAAAACTTGAGCGTTTTGGGAAATACACTCTGATCCGTCCTGAGCCACAAGCGATTTGGAAAAAGACAAAACCACCGGAGGAATGGAGCCAACTCAGCCACGCGCACTTTACCCGCGAACAAAAGGACCATTTTCGGTTTGGTGATGAAGTAAAAGGCGGGTGGAAGAAAAAACAATCGATGCCCGATAGCTGGAATGTAAGTTACAACTACCACCATCTGTCACTCACCCTTCGATTGGCACTTACGGGTTTTGGCCATGTTGGTGTTTTTCCCGAGCAAGGAGATAACTGGAATTTTATTTTTGACACCGTTTCTTCGTGGAGTAAAAAAGATGCGAATCGGGTTTTAAATTTATTTGCCTATACCGGTGCTGCTTCGGTAGTTGCACAATCAGCAGGAGCGGAGGTAACTCATTGTGATGCCTCGCGGCCCGGATTGAATTGGGCAAACCAAAATATGCAGCTAAATCACCTTGACCACATTCGCTGGGTATATGAAGATGCACTCAAGTTTGTAAAGCGAGAAGTGAAACGCGGAAACAAATACAACGGCATCATCATGGACCCTCCTCCATATGGCCGCGGCCCCGATGGCGAAAAATGGACATTGCAAGAAAAACTGGACGAGCTGGTTTACCTGAGCAGTCAACTGCTCAAAGACCAAAATCGTTTTTTTATTTTGTCAATGTATGCCGTAGGACTTTCGGCAACGGTAGGACAGAATGTAGTCAGCACACATTTTAAATCAGGTGAAATTGAATTTGGCGAGTTTTTCCTGAAGCCAAAGACCGGAAATAATCTGCCGATGGGCACGTTTGTGCGGTTCAGGGATTAGCTTGACTGGGTCTAACTAATTTTTTAAGATCAACCGCTGATGGGATTGACCCCAAATTTAATAACCCGGTACTAAACTTTACCTTCGGGTTTTGTGAGAAACTAAGTTTTGCACATATTTGCACCCCCAAGTTCATAGATGCCTAAGTGGCGGAACTGGTAGACGCGCACGACTCAAAATCGTGTACCGAAAGGTGTGCCGGTTCGATTCCGGCCTTGGGTACTTAAGAAAATAATGCCCGCTCTTTCAAGGAGCGGGCATTTTCTTTGGTGTTGTATATTTAGATTACCGGATTTCCTCACCCGGTTTTGTTTTCCAGCGTTCGTGCATCCATACCCATTGCTCGGGATGCTGACGCACAATATCTTCAGTGAATTTGGTAAAATTTTGCGTGTTGATGATCAGGTCTTGCTCGTCATCACCTGTATAAATCAACGGAATTTCGGGCAAGATGTGCATTTGCTGCTTGTAGTTTTCATCTAAAAAAATGTACGTGGGCACTACGGCACACCCACTTTTCAAAGCCAATATAGTGGCACCGATGGGCGTAGAAGCGGGTTTTCCAAAAAAATTGACAAACCGGCTTTTTACCCGGGTATCTTGATCAATTAAAATGGCAATTGACCCGCCCGATTTTAGCGCTTTGAAAAGTTTCACACTTTCCTTGCCCCGCTCAATGGCAATGGCTCCATACGCATTTCTGTATTTCACCAATAGCTCGTTGAGCCGCTCATCGCCCAGCGCAGTACCAATGATGTTGGGCTTCAATCCGCGCAACGCCATGTTAGTGATCTGTAAATCAAATGCGCCCATGTGCGAAGTAAGAAACATCACACCCTTTCCTTTGGCGTGGGCTCTTTCATAATTTTCCAAGCCATGTGTTTCTAAAAATTTTTCCAGGTCGGCCAGTTTTTTTACACGCAATGAACGCAGGATGTCGCCAGCATTTTTACCAAGCATCTCAAATGTTTTTTTGCTAAGTCGCGTTATTTCTTCGGGTGATTTTTCGTTTCCAAAGGCAATGGACAAATGGGTAATCATTCGTGCAACAGGCTTTGGTGAAGACCGGTAGGCTGCCCGGCCAAGTAATCCGCAAAAGCGTAACCACATTTTTCGCGGAAGGAGATTGGCCGAAAAAATCAGGAAACGAACAAAATAATAAAGACTGGCGTATTTGATTCTTTTCCGAAGTGGGCGTTTTTTCATGACTAAACATCAAAGGTAAATTGTAATTTCGTGAAGTGAAAAAACTTTATCTTATCCGACACGCTAAGTCCAGTTGGGATAACCCCAATGGGAATGACTTCGACCGGCCACTGAACGAACGAGGTAAACGAGAAGCTCCTCAAATGGCCAAGTTGTTGAAACAACGGAAAGTATTGCCCGACCGGCTCATCACCAGCCCCGCACTGCGAGCCTGGACAACCTGCGAAATTTTTGCCAATGTGTTGAATGTAGATCAACACAAAATTGAAAAAACTGAAAAACTATATCACGCCAGCCCCGATACGTGGCTCAGTATTTTGAGAGGATTGAAAGAGCATCCGGCCGATAAAGAAGACGTAGTGCTCATGTTTGGGCATAACCCCGGCATCACTGAATTTGCTAATGAATTGCTGAGTGTGACTATTGATAATATTCCGACTTGCGGAATCGTGAGCGCCACACTCAAAATTAAAACATGGAAAGAGATTGGTTTAGGCAGTGGAACGATGGATGCTTTCGACTATCCTAAAATACTCTAAAAAAAGCAGTTGGCAGACCCAAGCCTGTCAACTGCTGATCAGAATTTGAATCACATTACTGGTCTGCTCCCTTTTTTAGGTTCAGTTTGGCCAGCGCGGCTTCTTTGCTGAGTTTGCCCGAGGAGTAATCTTTCAATACCGAATTTTTTACAGACAACTCCAGGGTAGTTGGAATAGCACAACCTCCGCAGCGTGTGAGTTGTATTTCGAGCATCAGTACTTCATCGTCTTTCAGGCTCTTCACAGTTTTACCATACTCCAGAAAATCTTCTTTGATGCTCTGTTCAAACTCCGGGTACATCCGTTTTACTTCTTTGTCGCGGGCAGACTGATCTAAATTATTTCTACGAATGGTGGGCAGATCAAAAACTCCCTCTTCTTCCTGGTTGCTGGCATACACTTGCATGTGGTAAATCACTCCAAAATCTTTCAATCGTTCATAATACAAGTTGCCATCTGTAAAAAATGTTTTTGACAAGTCGCGGCTGTATAACCTGCCGAAAATACTTGACAAAGTTTCCAGGTCGGGTTGCAGGTCGTTGCTTACTTCGCTGTTTACAATTTTAAGTTTAGCCATGAGTTGATCGCGGCTGATTTTACCCTGGCGAAGTTGGCTTATATCTGATTTGGTTCCTTCTATCGAAAGCACATTTTGCTTCCGCCCGTCATTTAAATTCCCTGACCAGGAAAAATGAAAATTGTTTCGGCCTTCACCCCGGTTGGTGATGACTATTTTTTCATTGGGCTGAAGTTGCGAAAGCAAGTCTCCGTAGTCAGCTATAAAATTTTTTGAGGCCTCTAGTAATTTTTGATTGAAAACAATCTGGCTGCTGTCGGTGTTGGAATTTTTAGTGCGTAATTTATCTCTGGTTTTAGGGCTGCTGTACGAGTAGCTGTACGAGTTTACCGTACGTGGAGTTTCGCCCGGGGCCGAGGGCTCTTCAGGAAAAGGCATATCGATATTCCAGCTCCCACCATCCTGCATAAAAATAATATTTCCAAACATACCAGAAGGCAGCCGGTAGGTAATCCCATAGCCCGGCAGGTAACTTCCTTGTACTTCCATCGGAAAAAAATTTCGCTTACCCAGTTGTTGTTTGATCAATGTGCTTAAAATATTTTCGGTGATCTCAATATCGCGCTGCATACGTGCCTCATCTATTTTAGGCTGAGCCATACTGGCAACACTCGCCCACATCATGGCTGTTATCAATAAATTTTTCATAACGTATCTATTTAATTTTTTCAATAATTGTTTTTGTTTTTAACCGGATTAGAAATTAAGCTGGTTAGTATCTGTTCTGTTTCTTGTCTGAACTGGCTGTTGTTTTTTTCAAAATAATTCATTTTGCTTTGCACCAGTTGCAAATCCTGTTTGCGTTGTTCCTGTAGGTATTGCGAAAAATCGACCAGTAAATTTTCCATGTATTTTTTCTGTTCGGTAGCATTCATTTGGAAATAATCTTTCATCAGTTTTAGGTTTTGCTCCTGTAGTCCTGCAACAAATGATTGTACTTGCTTCTGGCTGGCCTGCGATGCACTTTGGGTAAGCATATCTATTTTTTTAGAATTCATATCTACCCAGGTCTGCATCAGTTTTTTCTGATCTCCTTCACGGATTGATTTTTGTGTTTCATTATTGGAGGCAAGCGAAGAAGCAATCAGTTCTTTTATTTTCTCTTCGTTTAGAAGATTTTCTTTTTCTTTTTGTGCCGGTTTATTTGCAAAGCTGATCCGTAGCTCTCCTTTTGAGTAGCTGATCTCCGGCCCCAGAATTTTACCGGCCATCAGCAGGAACAGTATGGAGGCAGCAATGCCTAAGCTGATTTTAAAATAACCCGATTGCCATAACGACCGACTGTTGTCAGTGCCCGCGAAAACAGGTGGTGCAATCACTTCTTTGTCTTGCGCATGGCTCATAATATTCCGTACATCACCCAGCAATTTTAGCTTCTCCCGTTCTTTCGGATGCTGCGCGAAATATTTTTCAAGCATTTCTTTCTCGTTGTCATTGAGCTCGCCATACAGGTAAGCCATCAATGTGCCATCATCGGGTTTATAGCTCATAACCTATTGTTTCTTTTGTAATCTTTTTCTGTTCTAAAATTTTTCTCAATCCTTCAAGTCCGTAATACATGCGAGATTTCACCGTGTTTTCGCTGATGTTCAGAGTTTCAGCAATTTCTCTGAATTTCAAGCCCTCGTATTCTTTCATAATCACTACTTCGCGTTGCTCCTCACTTAGCTGCATCAGGCACTCTTGCAGCAAGTCGCTCAGTTCAGCCTGTCGCAACTGTCGCTCGGGGTTTTCGTGCCGCTGGTGGCTTTCTTCCCAGCGGTAACTTTCCTCGCCCTCGCCCGGACCTAAGTCATGCAGCGAAACTGACCGCCTCGTCTTCTTTTTGCGCACTTCTTCGCGGCAATAGTTTACGGCTATAGTGTAGAGCCATGACTTGAAGCGCGCCACTTCTTGCAATGACTCCACATTTTTGTGCATGCTGATGAATGTTTTCTGCGCCACTTCCATGGCCAAGTCATGGTCGAAGAAAAACTTATAACCAAAATTATAGATGCGCTTGTACCAAAGCTGCACCAGCCGGCTTTGCGCATTTTTGTCCCCCTCACGGGCGCGGGCAATGAGGTGGTCTGAATGCATCATGGCAATGTCAAGTAGTGTTTCGGCCACAAAACCAAGGGGTTACAGGTTGTTTCTGCTATAAAGATGGGAGATAGATACAAAAAGTTTTAATGTACCGGTATTTTTTGCACGATATCTTTTTTGCGTATAAATGAATGGATTTGAAACCTTTTTTCTTTTTTGAAGTATGTTTTAAGAACATAAGCCCCACACCTCATGATCCGCAATCTTCTCACCACTGCCTGGCGCAGCCTTCTTAAAAATAAATTCTTTTCATTGTTGAATACGATTGGCCTTGCCGTGGGTATGGCTGTGTTTTTATTGATTGCCCAATATGTTCACTTCGAGCGAAGCTATGAAGATTTTATTCCAGGTGCGGAAAACATATACCGGGTAAAACTCGAGTCGTACCTGAATAACCAATTGGTAATGTCAAGTGCAGAAAATTACCCGGGTGTGGGCCCTGCGTTGAAAGCCGAATTTGCTGAGGTAACCGGCTATGCCCGCCTCTATAATATGGGGTACAAAAACAACATTATCATTACCAATGAAGATGCAAGGCCGAGCCCGATTGCATTTAAACATCGCAGGTTTCTGTATGCCGATTCTTCTTTTTTGCCGATGATGGGCTATGTTATGGTGGCGGGTGATGCCAAGACAGCCCTGGCGCATCCTTTCAATGCAGTGATTTCAGAAAAGTATGCGCGTATGTATTTTGGAAACGAAGATCCGATTGGAAAATCGTTGCGGCTGCAAGACGATGATTTTGTAAACGAACTGGTAAAAGTAACGGGGGTGTTCAAAGATCTACCGGCCAATACACATTTAAAGTTTGATGTTTTGTTTTCGTACAAAAGCCTTTTTCCGAGAGGCGATTGGGCAGTGGAACGATACGATCATGGCTGGAAAAGAAAAGATATGTACACGTTCATCACCTTGAGTCCGCAAACCGATGTCAAGGCATTTGAAGCCAAACTTCCGGCTATTGTCGATAAATACAAACCACAAAACAAACAACTGAATCAAAAAGATGTGCTGATGCTTCAACCGCTCAAGTCTATTCATTTAACCTCCAGTCTCGCGGAAGAACCGGAGGCCAATGGTGACGGGCGAATTGTAAATTTTCTGTCGCTGATCGGAGCATTCGTTCTGATTATTGCGTGGATCAATTATGTAAACCTTTCTACCGCCAAAGCCATGGAGCGGAGCAAAGAAGTGGGCGTGCGCAAAGTGATGGGTGCTTTTAAATCACAATTGATTAGCCAATTCCTCACTGAATCAGGATTAATCAATTTGCTGTCAATAATAATTGCCATTGTATTGGTTATTTTGGTCCTTCCTTCTTTCAACTCTTTATCAGGGCTGTCGCTCAGTATCAGTTCGCTTTTTCAAAACTGGTTTTTGTTATTGATTGTTGCGCTATGGGCAGTTGGGACAGTTCTTTCGGGATTTTACCCGGCTGCTGTTCTTTCGTCATTCAAACCGGTGGTTGTGCTGAAAGGAAAATTAAAAAATAGTGTGAGCGGAATTTTTCTGCGCAAAAGTTTGGTGGTATTCCAGTTTATGGCTTCGGTAGCATTGATTGCGGGCACGTTCATCGTGTATGATCAGTTGCGTTTCATGATGAACCAAGACCTTGGGATGAACATTGACCAAGTGATGGTGGTTGAGCGGCCGGGTATTGCGCCTGTCAATCGCAAAGCATTCAATTCAACCATTGATGTTTTTCGCGATGAGTTGAGAAGAGAACCCGCCATCCGGGGGGTGGCTGCATCAGTCACGATTCCGGGGAAACAGCGCGAATACAAGGCGGGTATTAAAAAATACGGATCGGGCGATGATCAACTCGTAACCGTTCGGCTCAACAGTATGGATTATGATTTTATGAATGTGTTCAAAATGAAGTTGATAGCAGGCCGCTTATTTTCTGAAGATTTTGTGAAAGACCAAGATACATCCGTTATCGTTACCGAATCTGCTGCGAGACTCTTGGGATTTAAAAAACCGGAAGAGGCCATAGGGCAGACTCTGGCGATTCCCAACTTTCAGTGGAACCCAATCATTGTGGGCGTGGTCAATGATTACCATCAAGTGTCGTTTAAAAAACCACTTGACCCGTGCCTTTTTTATTGTTCAAAATATGACGGTGAATTTTATTCGATAAGGATAAATACATCTTCTCTTCAGCATGCGATTGACTACGTGAAAAAATCGTGGGAGAAAGCATTTCCCGGAAACCCGTTTGAGTTTTTCTTTTTGGATGACTACTTCAACCAGCAGTACGAAAATGAACGAAAGTTCGGAAGCTTGTTTGTAACGTTTGCGGCATTGGCCGTGGTGGTTGGATGTCTCGGCTTATTTGGTCTTTCGGCCTATACGGCCACACAGCGCACCAAAGAAATTGGAATTCGCAAGGCGCTCGGCTCATCCGAGCGTGGAATATTTTTTCTTCTTTCACAAGAATATTTGAAGTTGGTGGGTTTGGCAATTCTCGTTTCAACTCCGCTGGTGTGGTGGGTAATGAACGGATGGATGCAAAACTTTGCCTATCGTACATCTATCTCAGTTTTCATATTTATTATTGCCGGAATTATGGTTTTAGTTGTGGCACTGCTCACCATCAGCTATCAAACTTTGCGTGCAGCCCGGGTTAAGCCGGTAGATTCGCTCCGGTACGAATAGTCTTTTTAGATGGATTGATAAGGAGATTCTGAGGAAACTATGTCCTGATGCGTTAGCTTTATGACCGAATGAAATAAATAATTTCTTTCCTGATCCGGGTTGTATCACGTAAATATCTCCAGGTTTTTAGTGGATCACATTTAAGTTCATTTAGAAAAAATCGCGATAATCAATAACGGTCACTAAGGACTGATCTTTTTCTCATAAAACGTAGCGCGCGAGTGTGGATAATCTTTAGGAGTACTCACCAATTTTCAATGCTCCTGCAGTGAATTCCTGTGAATGGATTCAAGTTACATTTCAAATGTGTGATTTTGGGTAGGGTTACAAATCATCAAACCGGTCATGCCAAATTTTTATGGCTTGTTTATACTCAGGGTAATGGAGCAGCCTTATTGGTTCAAAAATTTCCGACTCATTCAATTTCCTTGCGAATCATTACAGCTATGAATTTTTGAGATACCTCATTCTGCCAGAGTGTTGATTATTTTTTATAAAACAGATGATCCGGTGGATAGGGTTGGGCATAAAGACATGGCCCTTGTGCGCGATTCGTATTCATTGTTGAAAAAATTGATACTGTTGCTTAGGCTCTCCTTTCAAGCGTCTAAACTCAAGCGGGTGTAGCCATTGGTAACAAATGGTAGTTACTAAAAAAGTAATCTTTCTCTAAATACTGGGTTTGCCACGCGGTGCATGAGCGCTGGTTATAAAAAAATTTGAATGTACCAGGTCGGAAGATTTGACCAACACCAACTGCAAAATTGTTGGTTAGCTTCTTGACTTTAATAACGCCTCGGCCAAAATCAGGTCTTCAGGTGTAGTAATTTTGATGTTTTCATAGCTACCCTCAAAAAGAGAAATTTTATGCCCCGACCGTTCGGCTACGCTGGCGTCATCCGTCAGGGCGGGGTCTTCTTTTTGCTGATAAGCTTTTTTGATGATGGAAAGTTGAAAAGTTTGTGGAGTTTGAATTATGCGGTAGTGTGAGCGGTCTACAGCCCGGGTGTTATCTTGATCCGTTTCGCGGATGGATTCTTTCAGCCGCACCGATGCCACAGCTGAGCCATGAACAGCCGCCAGCCTGAATGAGGCTCCGATCAAATCGGGATTTACCAACGGTCGTACACCATCATGAATGGCTACCAGTCCTTCGCCTTCAATTTTATCGAGGCCATTTTTTACTGATTGAAACCGGGTTTCGCCACCTTCCTGCAGCAGAACGGGGTATCTAAAATTGAATTGTTTGCTAATCGAGTGCCATACTTCAAACTCCGTTCGGGGTAAAACCAAAATTATTTTTAGTTTACCTGAATAACGGATAAAGGTTTCGAGTGTGTGAAGCAAAACCGGTTTCCCATTTAGCGGAAGAAATTGCTTGGGCAGCGCGCTGTTGATGCGCGACCCGCGTCCTCCGGCCACAATCAGGGCATATTCGGTAGTTTCCATTTAGTTTATCTTTCGCAGTTGGTATTTTTTCTTTAGAAGACTGACTACAATCGGCCCTGAGCCAGAAAGCTCCAGCGATTCGTTGGCTTGCAGTGAGGTAAACAAAAAGGGAGGGGTTGAGGGTTCGTTCACATCGTACATGAATACTTCGTTATTCACCTGTAATAAGATGTGGCTTCCGCCTATGGTCAATTGCCCATAACTTAGCCATGGCCCAACCGGAAAACTACGGTAGTTTTGTAAGGAGCCATCAACTGGAGATAACGTGGCAAAAATCAATTGTTCAATTTTATGATCGACTGATGTGTACAATCCGGGGTAGCCGCCCCCCATTGCGGCCACCAGAATACTCGCCCCGGTAGCAACAATTGCCCGTGTGGCATCGGGTTTCCATCCTTCGGCTACCAGTACTACATTTCCGTTTTGGTCAAAAGCGCCCCCCATCAGGTGCATGCGTTTAGTAGAGAATCGTTGGGCGGAATCGGTCTTATCAAAAATTTTCTCTCCACTCACATCAAACAACATCATAAAAAATTTACCATTCTTTAAACTGGCCGATTCAAAATCACTGCCGGCCAGCATCAATTCTGTGCCGTTGGTGGCAAAGACAGAAATGGCTCGGTACCCCTTTTGCCCCAGGTCAATTAAAACGGATTTTACTACTTGCCCTGTTTTTTTATCAACCCAAAAAATTTGTCGGTTTTCAACCAGACCTATAATCAGTTGTTCGGTAGTTTGTATTTGCGTGAATTGGGGTGCATTAGACACCCAAATTTCTTGACCATCTTCTGCATTGATTGAAAATAAGTTTGCCCGGATTATTCCCGAGTTACCCATTTGGTAGAGTTGTAGCAAGAGCATGCCCGGACTGCCGGAGTTGGGTACAAACGAGAGCGTCAGGTGCTTCAGTTTCTTAACCGGCTTAGAAAAATAACGTGAGAAATCAACAATCGTTTTAGAAAATGAGGTAACTGTTTTTCCGTGATGATCCGTTACCAAAAAAATAATTTTTTCTAGGGGTGAGGTAGTGGCATAAAATGTGTGCACGACAAATTTCTCGTCATCGTAAGAGGCCATCAACCGTGCTTTACCCTCGATGGAGTAATCGATGGAATCAATTGCTTTGAGATTTTTGCTTAAAAATACTTTTCTGAAAGCAGTGGTCGGTAATTTTTTTTTGTCGGTACGAAACAGGCAATACACCCCTTCGTTTGCAGGCTGAATTTCATACCGATCGTTAGCGCCATTGTACCTGAAGGAGTAGGTTTGGCCATGCCCGGAAAATGAAGAGAACACGAAGATCCACAAGAAACAAGCTGAGGCGCTTCGTGCTGCGTGTTTCATACAGGGATTGGGTTGAAACGAAGTTACACAATTAGCAAGGCATCTCCGTAGGTCAGAAATTTGTATTTTTCTTTTTTGGCTATTTCGTAGGCTTTCATCACATGTTCATATCCGCCAAAGGCGGCTGCCATCATCAACAAAGTTGACTCAGGTTGTTGAAAATTAGTGATCATCGCTCCGCATATTTTGAATTCATACGGAGGAAAAATGAACCGGTCGGTCCAGCCTTCGCGTTCTTTTAGCCGGTTGTTGGCCGATACGGCTGATTCTAATGCGCGCATGGATGTAGTGCCTACGGCACACACTTTATTTTTATTTTCCAGGGTGGCGTTTACTTTATTGCAAACTTCTGTGCCCACAATAAAATTTTCTGAATCCATTTTGTGCTTGGTCAAGTCTTCTACATCTACCTGGCGGAATGAGCCCAGACCAATGTGCAGAGTGACGTAGGCCAGATCTACCCCTTTTAACTGAAGGCGTTTTACCAACTGGCGTGTAAAGTGCATCCCTGCCGTGGGGGCCGATACAGCCCCTTTGTTTTTAGCAAAAATAGTTTGAAACCGTTCTTTATCGGCCGGCTCCACTTTTCTTTTAATGTATTTGGGAATGGGGGTTTCACCTAATGTTTCTACTACTTTATCAAAAGCAGTTGAGTCGCCATCAAACAAAAAACGGATGGTGCGGCCACGCGAGGTAGTGTTGTCAATTACTTCCGCCACCAGGTCGCCATCGCCAAAATAAAGTTTGTTACCTACGCGGATTTTCCGGGCTGGATCAACCAACACATCCCACAAATGCATTTCGGCATTGAGTTCGCGTAACAAGAATACTTCAATTTTAGCTCCGGTTTTTTCCTTACGGCCATACAAACGGGCCGGAAAGACCATGGTATCGTTAGCTACCATGACATCACCTTCATTAAAATAATTGATCACATCTTTAAAAACTTTATGTTCAATTTTTCCGGTGTCGCGGTGTAA
Organism: Bacteroidota bacterium; assembly: GCA_018266435.1. Lineage (GTDB taxonomy): Bacteria > Bacteroidota > Bacteroidia > Cytophagales > Cyclobacteriaceae > ELB16-189. The sequence continues at coordinate 564,808 of JAFEAL010000005.1, forward strand.
CACCATCATCCGTGCATCGTCTCGGTTCTCGGCAGGGTAGGTGGCAATTAAACTGTTAGGGAGGTCGAACTTAAATTCGGATAGTTTCATAAGCTTACGGGCTTGTGCCTGAGATGGGCAGATATAAAAAATTTGAGGCGCAAAAGTAAACGAATTGAAAGCGAAAGTCAACCCTAAACTCACCTTACTTGCTTAGCTGCATAAATTTTCAAATTTCGCAACCCAATTGCCATAAATAGCCGTTAAACGCCCCATGCTCGCTCTCCGCCTGATTTCTGAAAGCCTTCAATTTGCCTGGAAAGCCTTGCGATCGAATTTGTTGCGAACTGTACTTTCGTTGTTGGGGGTAACAATTGGCATTTTTTCAATCATTGCTGTACTCACCTTGGTGGACTCCCTGGAGCGCAGTATCCGCGATAGTTTTAATTTTTTAGGCTCAAACGTGATCTATGTTGATAAGTGGCCATTTACCGGGGGCAACAGCCGCGATTGGTGGAAAGATTTTATAAGACGACCGAATGTTTCGTACAATGAATACCGGTTTTTGAAAGCAAACCTTAAAAATGCTCCGCATGTTTCTATTTATGCATTTGCAAATGACCTAACCGTAAAGGCAGGCAACAACGGTATCAATAAAATTACCTTGCGGGGAGTTTCGCCCGAATATGAATTTATGCGTGATGTGAACATAGAGCAAGGCCGCTACCTGACCAATGATGAAATTGAAGGCGGAAGAAATGTAGTGGTGATTGGCCATGATATTGCCCATGCGCTGTTCCCTAAAGTTGAAAATCCGGTAGGAGAGTTGGTGAAAATAAAAAACCTGAAATATAAAATTGTAGGGATCATCAAACGGCAGGGCGAAAGTTTCCTGGGCATGGGCAGCACCGATTATGAGTGTATCATTCCTTACAGTTCTTTTCGTAAACTATACAACACCGGCACAGGGCGGTGGGATGAACTAGGATCGCACATCGTGCTGAAAGGAAATGAAAGTGACTTGGGCCTGGTGCAATTGGAAAACGAAATGCAGGGCTACTTGCGCGTGAAGCGCGGATTGAAACCCGGACAAAAAGACAATTTTTCTGTAAACCGACCCGAAGCCATTGTGAAAGCCATAGCCGGTGTTTTTGATGTGCTGAATATGGCCGGATGGGTGATTGGCGGATTCTCAATGTTGGTAGGTGGGTTTGGGATTGCCAACATTATGTTTGTGTCAGTAAAGGAACGGACGGGCATAATTGGCTTGCAAAAATCGCTGGGCGCAAAAAATTATTTTATTCTGTTTCAGTTCTTATTTGAATCGGTGTTGTTAAGTTTGATCGGTGGGTTGGCCGGTTTGTGCCTTGTATGGCTGATTACGTTTATTCCTTTGGGTAGTTTACAAGTCACGTTATCGGTATCCAATATAGTATTGGGTCTTACCGTTTCATCAGTCATTGGGTTAGTGGCAGGCATTGTTCCGGCTGCGTTGGCCGCAAGACTTGACCCGGTAATTGCCATACGAGCTAATTAAAATACATGATACTTTTTCTCCGGTTAGTCACAGAAAGTTTAGCGTTTGCCTGGCGGGCGCTTCGATCTAATTTACTGCGCACCATTCTTTCTCTGCTGGGTGTTACCATCGGTATTTTTTCCATTATTGCTGTGCTTACATTGGTGGATTCGCTTAAAAGTAATATTCTAGATAGTTTGAACTTTCTCGGGTCAGATGTGATCTATGTTCATAAGTGGCCCTGGGGAAACGGGGGTGATAGCCGCGACTGGTGGAAAGACTACATTAAGCGGCCCAATACTTCGTATGCCGAATACCGGTTTTTAAAAGAAAATTTACAGCATGGAAGTGTGATCAGCATTTATGCAGAGTCAGAATCCAACACGGTAAAGGCGGGTAGTAACGGAATCAATAAAATAGAGATAGATGGGGTAACCGTTGATTACGATAAGTTGTTTGAGATCAATGTAGAACAGGGCCGCTACCTGATCAATGCCGAAATAGAAGGTGGACGAAACGTGGCGGTGATCGGCTACGAAGTGGCACGGGCCTTATTTCCTAAAATCGAGAATCCCGTGGGTGAATTTGTGAAGATCAAAAACCTGCGCTTTAAAGTAGTGGGGGTGATCAAGCGTGAGGGCGAAAGTTTTATGGGTTTTACCAGCAAAGATTACAGTTGCATCATTCCGTATAGCGCCTTTAGAAAAGTATATCAAACGGGCACTGGCCGGTCGAATGAAATCGGGTCCACCATCGGATTAAAGGGCTATCGAGATGATCCCGGGCTGGTAGAGTTAGAAAATGAAACGCGCGGATTGATGCGCGTGAAGCGCGGACTGAAACCAGAGAAAAAAGACAACTTTACCCTGAACCGTCCCGAAGCCATTGCCAAATCATTGGATGGAGTTTTTGATGTGCTGGGCATAGCAGGTTGGATTATTGGTGGCTTCTCGATGTTGGTTGGGGGGTTTGGAATTGCCAACATCATGTTTGTATCGGTGAAGGAAAGGACGGGCATTATTGGATTGCAAAAATCTTTGGGGGCAAAAAATTATTTCATCTTGTTCCAGTTTTTGTTTGAGTCCATTTTTTTGAGCTTGATTGGCGGCCTTACGGGATTGTTTTTTGTGTGGCTGATTACGTATGCTCCGTTTGGAAGTTTGAAAGTGTCGCTCACGGTTTCAAATATTATTTTGGGATTGGGCGTTTCTTCCACAATCGGCTTAGTGGCGGGAATTGTGCCTGCGGCCGTGGCAGCACGCCTCGATCCGGTCATCGCTATTCGGGCAAACTGATCAGAACAGGCAATAGAATCTCTGTGTTTTATCCGGATTAACGAGTCACTAAGCCAAACATATTTTTAATGCCGGTTACGGCTATCTGCAGCCCAACACAAAAAATGAGAAATGCAATAATGCGGTTGGCTATGATTTGCCCGTTATTGCCCAGCCTCTTCACTATTTTTTTGGTGTTCCCATAAAAGCCGTAAATCAAAAGGCACATGAAAATAATGGCCAGTAGTATGGCGCCTGTATTGATCAGGTAGTTTAACCAATTAGTGTCAGCACTGTTGGCGCTTAATGTAAAAAGAACCGACAGTGTACCTGCCCCGGTGGTGATCGGAAAAGTAAGCGGATAAAAAAGTTTATCACTGATGTGATTAACCTGATTGTTGGTCAGGTTTTCTATATTTTTTTCGGCATCTTGTTTTTGACTATTGGCCGAAAGTGCCTCCCAGCCCATTTTGCAAATCATAATGCCCCCGGCCAGTTGTATTACCGGTATAGAAATACCGAATAATTCAAGAATCCAGTGGCCCACAAATAGGGTAGTAACGCAAATGGAGAATGCATAAAATGTAATTTTTTTTACGGCTATTTTTTCATCGGCATCAGTAAGTTGCGAAAGATAGGGATTGACAATGAGAGCCGACCCGAGAGGATTAATAACAGGGAACAACGCAATGATGCTTATAAAAAGCATGTGAATAAATGAATGTACTTGTGGTGATATCATGGTAAATGACCGGTGATTTTGAGCGGGCGAAATATAGGAAATTAGCAACAGTCATTGTTATGGCCATTGCCCGGCTTACATTAAAATACGGTTAGAATTTTACCCTGGCCTGAAGTTTAACATCGTTTCGTCTGTCGTCATAAATGGTGTCGCCTCCCGAACCTATTTTTTCCTGCTTGAAGTAGCGAGTCTGGCTCCACCGAAGCCAGAAGTCTATTTTTGAATTAACCCGGTATTGCAGCATCAGGTACCGCCTGATGCCCTTGCCGTAGTAAGCCGGGAAACTGAAGGCAAGGTAGGCATCGCGCTCATAAACATATTGCCGGTTATCGTAATCATCGGTATCAAAAACGGCATAACGACTTGTTACTGAAAATCTTTTTTTTTGGTACGTAACGTCTTGCAGCATTACCATGCCCTGCGTATTTTTTCCGGCCAATGAATAAGAACTGAATTGCAGGCGAGTGCGAAAACTCAGTTGCCGACTTACCGAGTAGTCGCAGTTGATCCAGTAATTTTGTTTCGTTCCCAGTGATACCAAATAAAGATTATTGTCAATGCCTGTGTTGCGTGGCTTGGTTTCCTGGCGGGTTTGCACAAAGAACACCACATTTTTAGAAGGCATGAAATTAAACCGGGCCATCCACTCGCTGCCTTCGGCAGCAGGCAGGTAATTTCGATAGCGAAACCAGGGAAACTGAAATAAATCCACATAACCTGACAGCCAGTATTTTTTGTTGAACACATATTTCCAGCCCCAGTAGATACCGGTTTCATTTTGTGGCACTGAATTTTCGGTGATGGCGTTGCTGTAAAAACTGTAAAAATTTTTATCAAATGTTCGATACGATAATGACACATCAAATTGTGGAGTGAGGCTGGCCAATACTCCGGTTACTGTGGCGCTACCATTGCCAAGGGTTTGACTGAATTCACTAAAAAACGAAATATTGTTAATAGTATAATTCAGGTACGCACCGGCATTGGTATTTGTATTTCCATTGAAATAAAATTGGTTGTAGGGAGTTGGAGAGTGAATCAGCGGAACGTTGAACTGTGTGCGGTGTAGGATAATCCCTGCATCGAGCGAGTGATTGGTGAACTGAAACACCGTTGCCGAGTTTGTTTCGCTAATGGCATTCCGGTTGGCCAGTTCGGTAGCCGTTCGGTGCAGGCCGGTATAACTGATGGAAGACAAGTAGTCGGCAGCAGAGGTTAACGTGTCTTGCCGAAGGTTGCCATCGCGACCGCGGTGGGAGAGCATCAGGTGCCATGTTATATTTTTTGATAACGAATAGCTGATGCTGGCTCCCCGAAAGTAGCCGGCTTCATAGAGCGAAGTGTAAGGAAGAAAACCCAGATTGGGTCTGCGTAGGGTGTTAACGGCTTCCGCATTTTTTCCGATTCCAAAAAAAGAACCCAACGCTACACCTTGCCCGAATTGTGCCTGATAATCTCCGAGTATAAAATTTTTTACTCTCCCCTTGTTCTGTGCTTGAAAATGAAAACTGATGTAATCAACTCCGTAATATTTAGTAGGCGGGTTCCATTGTACGGGCTCACCTGCTTCTTTTTTAAAAGTGAACCCTACGCTGAAATCGGCCGGCCGGCTTACCCGAAATCGGGTGTAAAAATTATCAGGGGTGCCCACGTAGCGGTTAGATGGTGAAGCTTGTGCTGTATAACCCAACTGGTTTTCCAGTGTTCGGCCCCAGCGCATCAGTAAATAATTATTCGGCTCGGATAGTATGCGTTTAATGAGGTGTTGATTGAACGATCGACTTTTTTCACGCACGGTAACAAACGGGGCAATTTTTTCAAAAGTGTTGCGGTCAAAAATCTGTTGCAGCTCATATTCAGAAATAATAGTTCCGGTTTCTTTGCGATAAGCCAGAAAAGAGCTGATCTGTGTTTCGTTTAACAGGTACAGTGCCCGCAGTTGCTCACCGCTTACTTGATTTAAATCAAGCGGGTTAGAAAGTAATTGGAGATAGTCTTCGTACAAATCCTGATAATCAATGTTGAGGTCTTGCGCACTGAATAGTTCATCCACCAGCCGGGCCGGGTCAAAATCTTTTTTTGTAAAATCCTGACACCACGACAGATGAAACAGAAAGGTTAGAATAATGCTGCCGCGAGTTTTCATAGAAAACGTTTAGAAGCGAAAAGATATACGGCAGAGGCCTGATGGACAGTTCCGGTCAGTTGATTGAACCGGAGAGCATAGTCCATTTTGATTTTTTTCTTTTGTGCCCCCAACCCAAAGAATGCTGCGTTAGGATTTAGGTTAAACCCCGTGCGCACAAATATTTTTTTATACAACGTGTACTCTAACCCGCTGCGCCAAATAGCGGGGTACATCAAATCTTTTTCAAGTTCAGTGGAGACCAGAACTTTGTCTGATGGCCTGAATGAAATGCCGGCAACTAATTTAGCCGGTAAGTGTTCATTGTGCGCACCGGTTAACTTTGATTGCGTAAGGTTGGTGAGGTATGCGCCCAGTGAAATTTGGTTGGTTAGTTGAGTAACTCCGCCAAAGTCGAGGCTGATGGCTGTGAGAGTGCCAAATCCTTCGGCCCGGTATTGCACATAGCTGCACTTGGCACCTAGCGAAGTGTTGCCCATGGTGTTTCCAAAGCCTACCGAGAAAAGATGCTCACTGTACACGTCATCGCCAAAACGAAAGATGCCCACCCCGGCCGTTCCCCATTTAGTGGGCGATTGCAGCGCAGCTGCTAGCCGATTAGCGCCTATGAGTGCAGGGTTTATATCGTAAGCGAAAATGGCGTTCGTCTCATTTACTTTCCCGATGCCACCGATGTTGTTGAAAAAAGACCATTCATCAGTTAACACAGAAGAACTGTACCCCATGCCGGCTTGCCTTGCACCCATTAAAGTGGACGAGTTTTGCCCCCAACCCATAAATGGAAAAAGAAACCAAAAGACAAAATGTATTTTTACAGCCATATGCAACAGAATAGATTATCCGGTTTGATAAGCAGAAAAATATGTCGTTGCAAAATTTACGTGATTTTTTCCATATTTCTTTACCTATGAAAAGTAGCATTTTATTTATTTTGATAGGGGTTATTCTTGCAGGCCGGTCTTTTGGCCAAGAAGAGGTAAAGGAATACTATGAAAAGGGCGGCACGAAAGCAGCCGGTAAAATTAAGGATGGACAAAAAGAAGGCAAATGGTTTTTTTACTATCCGTCAGGTAAAAAAAATACAATAGAAAATTACAAAGAAGGAAAGCTACACGGAGAAGTAGTCTATTATTATCCCACTGAAATTATGCAGGGAAAAGAAACCTGGCAGGAAGGGAGAATGCAAGACTCGGCTTGGTACTTTCACCCTAACGGAAAGCTGAAAAGCAAAGGACAGTATTATCAATCGCAGTACACAGGTTTATGGAAACATTACTTTGATAATGAAAAATTAGAACGCATGGTTAATTACAAAAATGGCTTGCCTGAGGGCGACACGTATGTTTATAACGAAAACGGATATTTGATTCAGCAAGGCCAATACCACAAAGGCAAAGAAGAGGGCGAATGGAAATTTTTTACCAATGAAGGAAAGATTAAATTCGAAGGGCACTATTTATCGGGCAAACCAATCGGTATCTGGTACCAGTGGAAAGGTGACGTAAAAAAAGTCTATAAAAAATACTGATTCAATCGTGGGTAATGGATAGCTCTTTCGTTAGGTGACCAATGAAAAAAATAATTCTGGTTTGTGGAGTATTGGCCTGTCTACACGCTAAGGCTTCTCACATCGTAGGAGGTGAGTTTGAACTGCTGCATGTGAGTGGCTACACCTACCAATTCAACATGATCCTCTATTTTGACGACATCAACGGTGAGCCCGGTTCATTAGATAACCAGGTTACCATTACTATTTTTCGTAAGCGGGACAATTTATTCATCGCTAATTTTTTATTGCCACTCATAACGCGCACACGGGTAGCATACACCCAGCCGGCCTGCTCCACTGGCCTGTTGGAAACCGACCGTATTTTTTATTCGGCTACTGTCACCCTCAGCGCCAGCGTGTATAACGATGCCCAGGGATACTACGCCTCCTGGCAACGATGCTGCCGCAATTACAACATTACCAATATTTTTAGTGAAGACCCCAACCAGGGTGGTATAGCGGCAGGGCAAACTTTTTATATGGAGTTTCCTCCCGTAGTTATGAACGGTGAGCCTTTTGTTAACTCTTCTCCACATCTGTTCCCGCCTTTGAGCGACTACGGCTGTCCGGGCCGACCGTACTATGTCAACTTTGGTGGAGTAGATGATGACAACGATTCACTTGTTTATTCCCTGGTTACACCGCTCAATACGTCTACTGCCTTAGCCTTGCCCGCACCATCACCTGCTCCGTATCCACTGGTTCAATGGAGGCCGGGCTTCAGCCTGACCAATATCATTCAAGGAAACCCTGACTTGCGCATCAGCCACAACGGGTTCATTACCTGCACACCTACTCAGACCGGGCTGTTTGTTTTTGCTGTAAAAGTAGAGCAATACCGAAACCGGATAAAGATTGGAGAAACGAGGCGCGACTTTCAATTGCTGGTAGTGAACGGATGCCAGCCCGACTTACCCCCTCAAATAGTAGGTAAAAAACTGACTGACGCAACATTCACCTACTCGGGCACGATGAATGTATCTTTTAGCGACACGGTGAAAAATGCTACGCGCTGTATCAATGTCAGCGTAAGCGATCCTGACACGCAAGACCCACTGCACAACTATAGCCAAACGCTAACAATCAGAGCCGTGGCACTCAATTTTAAAAAAACGGATATCAGCAGCATATTACCTTCGGTTACCACCGTAACACTGACGCACGGAGCTACACATGAGTTTACCATTTGTTTCCCTCAATGCCCGTTCATTAATGGCCCATACCAAATCGGCATTGTGGTGTCAGATGGGGCGTGCAGCCTGCCTTTGATGGACACTTTAAAAGTCACGGTACATGAACAGCCGCCACCAAATACATTTGCTCGTTTTTTGCCACCTAAAATTACCACCGCGCAACTTAACGAAGGCAGCAGCGGCTCGTGGCCTTTTGCAGCCACAGATGATGACGGAGATAACCTGATTTTTACTGTTGTGCCCGTTGGGTTTTCACTCAGCGATGCCGGCATGGCTTTTAATTTCACCAATCAACAACCCGGCAATGCCAGTGGTACTTTGAGTTGGAAAGCCTTCTGCAAGATTTACAACTTCACCAAGCAAACTAATTTTACAGTACGGCTGCTGGTAGATGATCAAGACTTGTGCAACATAGTGCGGTACGATACGGCCACCTTCAACCTCAGCGTGCAGTTGCCCGACATTCACCCGCAAATCAAAATAACCCAGGCGGGCAACCCGGCCGATATCACGGCAACAACATTACTCAGGTCTTTGGGGCAGATCAACTTCAATGTAATAGGAATGGACAATTCATCATCCGGCCTTGACACGCTGGCACTGGCGCTGATTTCGGCCACCGGCAATGTTACCCCAAAAGGATTTACATTCACTCCGGCCACGGGTATTCATTATGTAGAGTCACCGTTTGCCTGGACGACTGACTGCTCACTTTTTTCCGGCAATCAATTTGAAAATGATTATGTTTTTACGTTTGCCGTAGCCAACCACTACTGCAAAACTCCGAAGGCAGATACAACCTATGTGAAGGTGAACCTCAAAGACATTGAAAGTAATGATGCTGATTTTAGGCCAGGCAATGTGATTACCACACTGCCCGATCATTGCAATGACTTTTTTGCCATTGACGGATTTGACAGCGAACCTCCATGCCCCAATGGTCCGCGCCAACTACCGTTGGCACCCGCAGATAATTGCAGCAATCGGTTTGAGTACGTGCGCATTTACGATCGGTGGGGCAAGCTTGTATTTCAAAGTTCTGACCGTATGTTCAGGTGGTATGCTCAAAACGAATCATCGGGCGTGTATTACAGCCTCATCAAATTTACCAATCGCGAATACAAAAACTGGATCAATGTGATTCGTTGAACTCAAATTTTGTAATAAAAATTTCTAAGCGAGTGGCTGGGTGTTGTGCATGAGAATTAGTGCAAAGTTCACCACCACCAACAATGAAACTGACGGTGAAGAATACCGTCAATGAAAAAATAATAACATTGAGAAATGGTTAAAATTCTTTTCTCAGGCTGAGAAAAAACCCTTGGTGGTTTTGGTTGGTTAAGGAAAGCTCAGTGCGGATCACTATATCGTAAACCGTATAGATATCAAACCCTGTACCCAGGCTGCCGATCACGGTATCGGTAAAAGAGGTATTGATGGGTTGCAATTGATTGGTGATCGGGTTGTGGTAGTTTTGGTAGTACGGATAGTTTTGGGCATATCCCCAGTCGCTAAATACCTTCAGATAAATTGACAGCGGAAAGTATTGCAGTTGTTCTTTGGGCAAGCCCGATAAGTTCCAGACTTTATAAAAAATTCTTTTTTTCAATGTGGTTTTGTTCAACGCGAAGGAGGGCGTTTCAATAACATAATTTTCGAAGCCGCGCACATATTGCCTGCGGTAGCCCATGCCGCTATAGAGTACATAAGGTTGCCCGGTAGGTGTGGCCCAGTAACCCCCTGTATAATTAGACAGGTAGAATTTTTTAGGTAACTCAATGTGCCAGGCAAATGAGAGCCCCATCTCCCACAGGTTAGCCGGTCCTTCAAAACCTAATCCGGTTTTGGTAATGTACCCGGCCACCTGGTAGCCATGCAATGGGTATTGTACTACATCGCGGTGTTCAGCATTGAAACTGTAGGTGATAAACCCGTACTGCAACGACAATCGGTTTTGTCCTAAATAGTTTGGGTTGAGCGAATCAATTTTATAATTGATGGTGTTGCTGCGCATCCCGGCCTGAAGGGAGTGGGTTTCAAAAAATGACTTTCGGTAAATATAGGTTATGGCTCCACCCGTAGAAGTGCGTAAGGGTTGGGTGTATCGAAAATACTGAAGGATATGACCATCGGTAAAATAGGATAAGTTTCTGGGTACGGTATAATCATAGCTAAACGTAAGGCCTTGTTTTTGTTTGTGATCAATATACGGGATGCGGTAAGTAAGATCAAAACGCTGGGTAAACCCGAACTGGGCAATCAGGGTTAGGGTTTCATTACGGCCGCGGCAATTATACCGGGTCAGGTTTAAACCGTAATTTATCCGGCTGGGGTCGTGATTGTAGTTGTTCCACCACTCGCTAAAGTTGCGGTCAGAAAGCTCGAATATAGGAATGGGCCAAATGTACCAGCGTTCACTTACTTCTACGAGCAAGTCAATCTGGTTGCCGGGCAACTCAAGCGGCTTGACCAATACCGTATGAAACAGCCGCAGGTTGTAGATTTTTCGTTTGTCCCACAGCAGCACGTGTGCCAACCGCTTGATGCTGATGGTGTCGCCTGCTTTCAGGGTAAGTTCTCGCGAAATGATCCGGTCTTTGGTTTTTTTGTTGCCAATAATCAAGATGCGGTTAACAGTTACCACGCGCAAGGAATCGTTAGTTGCCAACGTATCTGCATGGCTTCCCATCATCCCCAAAAAACCAACGATCAATGCCAGCATGAGTGCATCCTTTCAGTTTTATTGAACCGGATCGGGCTTTCGGTACGAGCGAATGAGTATGACAATGCCCACCAAGACCATGGGTATGCTCAAAATCTGCCCCATGTTGAGTGGCAGTTGGTCTTCAAATGAAACCTGATTTATTTTCAAAAACTCATAAGCAAACCGCAACGACCAGAGAATGATCATAAACCAACCGAAAATTCTGCCCTCGGGCAAATTGATTTTATACTTCGACCAGTACCAGAATAAAAAGACAAACAAAAGCAACGATGAAATTGACTCATAAAGTTGTGCGGGGTGCCGCTCAATGCCAAATGTTCTGACCCAGGCCGAGTACGTTCCGCTGCTATCTTTGATTACTTCATACTGCAGCCGGTTTACGCTGGGCTCATCCACAAACTCAGTGTATTGTGATAAGTAAAATTTTACATTGCTTCCAATAAAGGAATGAGCTTGCTGCTCATTTACGTTTTTCTTGAACAAAAGTAAAATATCAATAGGCACACGACCGTCTTGGCCGCTGGGCAGATTGGCTTTTTTCACTTCAAGGCGTTCCACCGGATTGTCTCCATTTCCGTTTTGCATGATGGCTTCGGTAACCCGGTTAATGAATACTACGCCCAGCGGGTTGTTGGTAGGCTTGCCGATTATTTCAGAATTAAAAAAATTTCCAAGTCGGATAAAGCAACCCGTGAGGCAAACCAAAATCACAATACGGTCTAACACCTGAAGGTAGTTTTGGTTGGGTTTTTTCTTGCGGCTGTAAAGCCAAAGACCAAATAAAATACCGATGGCTGCCCCGTGGCTGGCCAACCCCTGTAAGCCGGTGAATTTAAACGGATGAAACTCAAACGGAAGGAAAACACTAAGCGGGTCAGTCCAGATGATGTTGGGCTCATAAAATAGTATGTGGCCGAGCCGGGCTCCGAGAATAGTAGCCACCATCATGTAAATAGTCAGCGTGTCCACATCGCGTTCGGGCTTGCCCTCCTGGCGGTGGATGTAATACAAAATTTGCTGGCACACCAGAAAGCCGAGTGCGAAGAGTAACCCATACCAGCGAATGGCAAATGAACCGATGGAAAATATTTCAGGACTGCCGTTCCAAATAATAAAATGGAGCATAGTTTATAGAATAAGATTGAAAATTAGATTCAAAAAAGACGAGAGAGGTTTAACTACTTTCAACATTCAACCGGCAAAGATACAATTAGACGAACAATGGCAAAGGCCTATGGCAGGTTATCCAGTTCTTTCAATTCTTCGCTGAAACCACCGCTTAAAATAGGGAAACGGCACCAGCTTCGCGGGTCGACATTCAGGTCATCGAAGTGAAAAGAAGGAGCAAGGCGCTCGCGCTTCCACTGGTTTACCGACCAGAGCCTGAAAAATTTTTTAATGTGGTTTTTGAGTTCTGATGGATTAGGATATTTTTTTGAAAGCAGCAGGTAAACATCGGCAGGGTTTCTGCGGTCGCGGATGGCGAGTTTTTCAATATCCACCAGCACCGGGTAGGGCATCAGGTCTTTTTCATCGGTTTGGGCACGATCCTGCGGGCGGAGCTCGGCCGTAGGCTGAAGATTGTTCACGGCAGTTAGCCCGTCATAACCCAATTTTTTTTCTGCCCATTTCAGCCATTGCAAAATAAAGGGCTTGTCAACTCCGGCAAGAGGTGCGAGGCTGCCGCTGGTGTCGCCATCCATGGTGGCATAGCCTACATCACCTTCGCTGCGATTAGAGGTGGTGAGTAAGATACTTTGGCTCACATTGGCCAGCATCCAAATGATGGGTGAGCGTGCCCGCGCCTGAATGTTTTGTTTGGCAATGTCATCTTGTTGCCAGGTCAGCTTACGCTGAAGGGCATTTTCAATTTTTGATTCGTAAGATTTCACTTCGTCATCAATTGACCAATGAAAAAAAATGGCACCCATAGAATCGGCCAGCCTCTTGGCCGCCTGAAATGTGGCCGGAGATGAGTTTTGGGTACTTTGGTAAGCACACGTAAGCAATACTTTCACGGCTGCCTTTTCATTTTCCACTAATGGGATACTCAGTTTTTTGCAAAATACCGGCCACCCTAACTCACGGCTTGCTCTGCGCACCATCTCGGCTACTAATACGGCACAACAGGATGAGTCAGCACCACCGCTCAGGCTTATTACAAATCCTTTGGCTTTACTTTTTCTCAGGTAATCAAATAAAGCCAGCGAAGCCGCTGCGGCAAACTCTTCGTTTTTTTCTGTTGAACCGTAAAAGTCTTGAACCGTTGTTTTGTTTGGGGTATCAAAATTGATTTGAGCCGATAACAGGTTAAAACTTTTAAACGACAACCGTTGATTCACTGCGATGATTTTTCCTTTTTGCGCCATGATTATATCGCCATCGTAGATCATGCGACCCGCTTCGTTGCCAAGGTGGTTTACAAAAACGTACGTGCAATCAAACTCCTTTGATCCCTGCTTCACTACCTGATTTTCGCGTTCCGTATTTTTTGCGAATGCAAAATGGCTAGCACTTCCGTTCAGGATTAAATCAACTCCTTGTTCTTTAAAACTATAGCCCGGTCTTTTTTCTTTGGCCCATCCGTCTTCACAAATTTCGATGCCTGCTTTAATGCCATGCACATGATACATCAAATCACCCACAGTGATAGAGTGACCGTTGATGCTGATTTGTTTTTTTTCTCCGGTAGGCCAGGGAGCAAACCATCGCGGCTCATAATGCACCCCTTCGCGCGGCAGGTTTTGCTTCAACGTAATGCCGAGTATTTTGCCATCGTCAAGGATAGCCGCACCGTTGTATGTTATTCCCTCTAACCGAATGGGTAACCCCACAGATACGGTTATGTGCTGGCAGTGCCGGGCAATGTTGAGCAATTTCTCAAACGCTTTTTCGCTGAGCCAATCGCTGAGAAATACATCTTCACATCCATACCCGGTAATGCACAATTCGGGCAGGCAAAGAATTTTTACTCCTTCTTTCTTAGCCGCTTCGATAGCTTGCAGAATGTTGGTCGTGTTATTTTCCCAATCCAGCGGGATTTGATTGAGTGTAGCCCCGGCTATTTTTAAAATTCGTTCGTTGTTCATTATAAAGATGGTGCAAGTTAACTTGCTGCGGCCAAAGTTTTAATATGCTCCTAAAATGCTATTTAATTAACTACTGACGGCAATGTGAAATATGAAAAAGTCTAAAAAAATATTCATTCTGTTTTTTGTGCTGTTTCTGCTCTTACTTTTTTATGCCAGTTATGACATCAGCACGCGCACCACGTTTCCGGGTTCAAAACCGCAACTAAAAGAACGCATCAAAAAACAATATTTTGAAAAAGATACCCTTGTCAAAGATACCGTAAAGTCGTTTTACCGATAAAATCTGACTACTTAACAGAGAATAATTCACTTGGTCGGATTGACGCTTGCCGCTCAAGACACCCGGCATACCTTAGTATCAGATTAAAGCCAACTATAGACAAGATTATCCCCCGGGGTCAAGGACTTTGGGGGATTTTCTTTTTTATTCTGCCTTGTGTATTTTAGTTGCAGAATAAACCAATGATGAAATGAGGGCGCTGTTTTTATTTTTCGTGGTGTTGATCTGGTGCTCGGAAGTTTGTGCCCAAAAATTCTCAGCCGAAAAAGGATACATCAAGTTCTTTTCAAGCGCGGCCATTGAAGATATAACGGCCGAAAATAAAATGGCCAGCAGTATTTTTAATGAGCAAACGGGTGAAATTGATTTTTCTGTACCCATCAATGAATTTCAATTTGAGAAATCTTTGATGAAGCAAAGTTTTAATGAGAAATACCTGGAATCAGAAAAATTTCCTCAAGCTACTTTTCAGGGAAAATTATCGGGGTATCAAAAACCATTGACAACACGCCAAAACGCTACCGCTACAGGCAAGATGACTATTCATGGGATTGCCCGGGAGGTAGTGGTTCAGGGGAGTATTGAAAACGATAAAGGCAACCTGGTGATGCGAGCTAAGTTTAAAGTGAAGCTCGCAGATTATAACATTACTATTCCTAAACTATTGTGGAGGAACATTGCCGAGCAGGTTGAAGTAACAGTGGTGTTTAATTACTCAAGCCTGTAAGTTTACTCATATTTGTTCAAGTTCTTTTATACCGATGAAGGAGACCGATAATGTAAAGCCGGTTTAGATTTTTCATGCGTCCGTTTTTCACAGTTGGTGAAGAGTAAATAATATTTTTGGATTTGTTTCAATTCATTGTTTAGTTTGAAAAGAATCAGACTAAACCTCACCTTCCGGTGCTTCTTGCTTTTATTATTTTTTACCTTGCTTTTACCATAGCCATTGGCTACTGGGCATCGCGCAAGGTAAAGAACACGGGAGATTTTATGCTGGCCGGCCGCAGTCTTCCGCTGCCACTTAGTGCGGCTGCCCTGTTTGCTATCTGGTTTGGCTCTGAAACGGTTTTTGGTGCATCGGCCGAATTTTTAAAAGGAGGTTTATACTCGGTAATTGAAGACCCGTTTGGCGGAGCGCTCTGCCTGTTGCTGTTTGGGCTTTTCTTTGCCCGAAAACTATATAAGATGAACCTGCTTACGCTTGGCGATTTTTTTGAGGTAAGGTACGGCAAACGCACAGAGTTGATCGCCAGTTTTTTTCTGGCCGTTCCTTACGTGGGCTATATTGCCGCTCAGTTGGTAGCACTCGGCCTTATCCTGAACATCATTACCGGCATAGATGTATGGCAAGGCGCTATTCTGGCAGCCAGCATTGTTACTTTTTACACATTTATCGGGGGTATGTGGGCCATTTCGGTTACTGATTTTTTTCAGAGCATCGTTATAATTTTCGGGTTGCTGATCCTCTCTGTGATTTTGGCTAACAAATCAGGTGGAGCACTGGCTGTTCTCAGCACTATGCCTGCCGGCACGTTTCGATTTTTTCCCAAACCTGAATTTAAACCAATCGTACTTTGGCTCAGTGCGTGGTCGGTGTTGGGACTTGGCTCGTTGCCCTCGCAAGATATTTTTCAGCGCGTGATGTCGTCCGGTTCGGTAAAAGTAGCTGTGCGTTCTTGTCTGATTGCGGCAGGTATGTACTTAACCATTGCGTTGCTTCCGCTCTTCATTGCTATTTGTGTGAGGCACCTGTATCCTGATTTTTCGCAAAGTGAAGCTCAGTTGGCGTTGCCTCGCATGGTTTTGGCTCATACCAATATTTTTATGCAAGTACTGTTTTTTGGGTCGTTGCTTTCAGCTATCATGAGCACCACCAGCTCTGCTCTTCTGGCATCGGCTGCTATTTTTTCAGAGAACCTGATTCGTCCGCTCATGAAAGAAAGACTGAGTGATAAGCAGTTGCTGTTAGTTACGCGGCTGTGCGTGCTTTCGTTCAGCATCATTGCCACGGTGATGGCATGCCTTCGGTCAGATATTTATGAGTTGGTGGGCGAGTCATCTATTCTCAGCCTGGTTTCACTTTTTGCCCCAATGGTGTTAGGCATGTACTGGCAAAGAGCCAATAGCATGGGTGCGTTTTTAAGTATGGCTACCGGAATGTTGACCTGGGTTGTTTTTGAAATCTATGAAACAGGATGGCCCAGTTTATTACCGGCTACATTGGTTAGCTTTGCTGCTATGATTTTGGGAAGTTTGTATTGGAAAAAACATAAGTGATGATAAAAATAGAATTAAACCGGGTGGACGATGGTTGTGCCATGGAAGCTGTGAACGAAAGCGGTAAAAAAATTTTGCTGGATGGCTCGCCTTCAGACGGTGGCCACGATCGTGGCATGCGCCCGATGCAGGTATTGCTGGCCGCCATGGGTGCGTGCAGTGCCATCGATGTGATCAGTATTTTGCGCAAGCAACGAGAAGAATTAAAAGACATCAAAATTACCGTGACCGGAGAACGTGAGAAAGACGCAGTACCTTCACTCTACACCGAAGTGCACGCTCATTATAAATTATTTGGAAACATCAATGAAGAAAAAGCCAGGAAAGCCATCAGCCTGTCGGTAGGTAAGTATTGCTCGGTAGCAAAGACTTTAGAAAAGAATGCTAAAGTGACTCATAGTTTTGAAATCATTAATTGAAATGAAAAAGAAAGAATCAACAACGAAAAAAAAACCTTTGGCCACACAAGTAAAAAAGGTAAAAAAAAATGAAGCCGGCAATTTTGAAACCCAAGCCGTGCGCACCCAAAGTGAACGTTCGCATTTTCGTGAACACGCTACACCGCTTTACCTCACCTCCAGTTTTGTGTTTGATGACGCAGAACAAGCGCGCGCACTCTTTGCCGATGAAATCAAAGGAAATATTTACTCCCGGTTTTCAAACCCCAATACCACGGAGTTCATTGATAAACTTTGTCTGTTAGAAGGAACGGAAGACGGCATCGCCACCGCATCCGGTATGGCGGCTATGTACATCAGCATGGCCGCTTTGCTGAGAGCTGGCGATCACGTGGTGGCCTCGCGCTCTATTTTTGGTTCTACCCATCAGATACTGAATACCATTTTTTCCCGCTATAATATTTCTCATTCGTATGCCGACCTAAACGACCCGTCATCCTGGGAAAAACTGATCCGCCCCAACACTAAACTTTTTTTTGTTGAAACACCCTCTAACCCGGCTTTGGATTTAATTGACTTAGCATGGATAGGCAAGCTGGCAGCCAAACACAAAATTATTTTGAACGTGGATAATTGTTTTGCCACACCTTATTTACAAAACCCGGCTAAATGGGGAGCGCATCTGGTCACTCACTCGGCCACCAAATTCATTGATGGCCAGGGGCGTGTTATAGGCGGGGCTGTACTGGGCAAAAAGGAATTGATTAAAGAGGTACGGTTCTTTGCCCGGCACACGGGGCCATCGCTGTCGCCATTCAATGCGTGGGTACTTTCAAAAAGTTTGGAAACACTGGCTGTGCGTATGGACAGGCACTGTGCTACGGCCCTGGCACTGGCCCGCTGGCTTGAAAAAAGAGAAGAAGTGAAGTATGTAAAATACCCGTTTCTCCCTTCGCACCCACAATACAAGCTTGCCAAAAAACAAATGCGATTGGGTGGAGGAATGGTAACGTTTGAAATCAAGGGCGGCATTAACCGCGGAAGAAAATTTTTGAATAGTTTAAAAATGCTTTCACATTCGGCCAACCTGGGCGACACCCGCAGCATTGCTACGCACCCGGCTTCAACTACTCATTCTAAACTGTCGGAAGCCGAACGTTTGGCGGTGGGCATCACCCCGGGGTTGATTCGCATTTCCGTTGGGCTAGAAAACCCAAAAGATATTTTAACTGACATTACACAAGCCTTTGAACGGAGCAAGTAAAACTGCTAAGGCTCTGGGTTCAACAAAAGGTTTTCAGAAGCGGACTTCAGCAAGGAGGCTGTGTTGTTGGCATGAAGCTTAGCCAACAGATTTTTTCGGTGGCTGTCAATGGTTGATACGCTGACAAAAAGTTTTTCAGCAATCTGGGCATTGGTCAGTCCTTGGGCTATCCATTGCAGCACCTCTTTTTCGCGTATTGTTAAAATCGGCATTTGTTCTTGCCGCTGCTTTTCGGCCTTCAGTTTTTCATTGGCATCTGAGCTTAAATAAGTTTTACCCTGGTGCACCGCTACAATGGCTTTGGTCAATTCTTCTTTGGATACATTTTTTAATACGTACCCACTGGCTCCGTGGCTAATCATTTGGTTGACAAACGTACCCGAATCAAAATTGCTGATGGCTAATATTTTTGGAGCAGGGTAAAGTTTTTTTAAATAGGTACAGAGTTGAATGCCGCTTTCATCGGGCAAATTAATGTCGAGTAAAACCACATCGGCTGTTTGGCTCACAAAATATCCTTTGCAGGAAGCAGCCGTCATCGCATAACCGGAAAGTTCAAATGCCGGATCTGATTTTAGCATGGTTTGCATTCCTTCAATCACCATGGGGTGATCATCAACTATAAAAACACGAATGGGCTTCATTCAATTTTCACACGAAGTTGGGCAGAATGGATTTCAGTGTCAAGAGTGAAAATGAAAATCCCCTGTTTCGGGGATCAATCTACCTGAATGGGCAGCTGAATTTGAACGGACGTACCCGATTGGCTCGTACGCAAATCAATCGCTCCGTGCAAAAAATCAACACGTGAGCGGATGTTTTTCCAACCGGCACTTTTAGAGTGTGTCAAGATGGAAGAATCAAACCCTTTGCCATCGTCTTCTACCGTAATGGCAAGAACGGAAGGATTAAAAACCAACTCTACCAGCAGTTGTTGAGCCTGAGCATGTTTTATGCTATTATTAATCAACTCTTGCATGATGCGGTAGATGACAATTTCGTGAGACAAGGGCTGGCGCACTTCGTGGCCGATCAACTGAAACGCGATGCGAAGGGTTTTCATTCCATTGAGGGTATCGCAGTAATCGCGGATGGCTGAGGCTAACCCAAATTGAGCTAATGAAGGAGGCATCATGTTGTGCGAAACCTTACGCAGTTCGTGAACAGAGTTGTCGAGTAAATCAACTGACCGGGCAAATTGTAGCTTTTGGTTCTCGCTCAGGGCCAGTTGAGACAGCAGGTTGGTGAGTGAAATCTTAATGCCCGAAAGGGTACCCCCCACACCATCGTGCAGGTCTTTAGCTATGCGTGCCCGTTCATTTTCCCTCACCTCAACCACTGTTTTATACCGTTCAAATTTTTGACGCTCGGCTGCTAACTTTAGAGCCTCCTGTGCTTCGATTTTTTCAATTTCGTCTTGCTTGTTCTTAAAGCCTAACCCGAGTGAAAAGAACAAAAGTTCAATGGTAATGCCCATGAAGTAATAAAAAATAGGATGTGAAAAAGGGTAGGTGAGCGGATTGGTTAAGGAAGGAGAAATGGATAAAATCATTGAAACTAATCCAAAGAAATCCAGGAAGAGAGCGCCCACAACCGGGTAGAGCCCGTAAGGCGAATTCATTTTAGAAACCCGGTAGGCAATGTAGAGCACGGTTAAAAGCAACGTAAACCGAATGGCATTCCAAAAAAAGATATGGATTTCAATCAGGTCAAAATAAATGAACAGGCCATCCATTGCCATATAAGTAACTAAGATCGCAGGAAGCCAAACCAGTTTTTGATGAAGCGATGGGTTTTT
Source organism: Bacteroidota bacterium (assembly GCA_018266435.1). Classification (GTDB taxonomy): domain Bacteria; phylum Bacteroidota; class Bacteroidia; order Cytophagales; family Cyclobacteriaceae; genus ELB16-189. The sequence continues at coordinate 585,044 of JAFEAL010000005.1, forward strand.
AGTTTTTGTATTCAGGTAAGCCGCCAGAAACGGAAAGTACATGGCATAGGCACCCACCTGCAATTGGTTGTTAAGGTAATAATACAAGTCGCCTAAAATATGCGATGCATTTTGATCGAGAATGGTCAAGATGCGAAGGCCGACATAAAAAAAAAGAAAAATGATATAAGCCGCGTAGTAACCGTACTCTGCCGATTTTAGCTGGATAAATTTTGAGCCGATGTATAAAAACATCATCAGCAACATTCCGGCCATTACCCAGAGCTCAGCTATGTCTTCAAGTAATAGGCCTAAGTAATAGTGAAAGAAGTTCTCGAGTTGTGTCGATTGAATGAGCCAAAAACTGTAACTCAGGCCCTGGGCTTTAACCCTGATGACAAAACGGCAAGCAGTGCGGCCAGGAACTGAAATGGGGAAGACAACGGAAGCAGCCGGGGTATAGTCCACCGGGTTTATTTTTTGGATTAACTTCCCCTGCTGATCAGTTTGATAAACCTCAATACCTTCTGTTTCATTGCCGAACAAATAAAAAGTTGATGTTTTGCCTGAGTTTACTGAGAAAGAAAGATAGTGGGTGTAGTGGGCATCCCAGTTGGGAAGGCTGCTGCTGAAACGATTGGGGTTCAGCTCAAGAAAGTAGCTTGCTTCGGTGCTGTCGGTAAAAGAAGTAACCAGAGTATCAATGGAAAAAAATATTTCTTTAGACAAAGGATTGATTGTGTTTTTGGATGATTGACCAACCAAAGTCAGGGATAACAGCAGTAAACACAACAAACAACAATGCCTGCGCATACTACTAAAGTACAAATTGTTTTAATATCCCCTTTTTAGGGGAGGCTTTTATCAGAGTGGTAAGGTTGCTTTGTTATCACAAACAAAACAACCTATGAAAACGCTACTTGCCCTTTTTGTACTGGTGCCAATGGCGGTCAGTGCTACCATACGCACCGTGAGCAATGACATTAACAAGCCGGCACAATACCCCGATATTCCACCGGCCGTTGCTGCGGCCAATAGTGGAGATACAATTTATGTAAATGGTACGCAGTACACGTACTCAGATTTTACAGTTACCAAGAAACTGGTCATTATCGGTGCGGGCTATAATGTGGCCAACCAGTTTAACCTAATTAGTATGGTCAACAATATATCTTTTTTTAAAGATGCCGGAGTAAATGATGGTTCCGGCACGGTGATTACCGGGTTTAAAATATACGCGATCGGGGTTAGCGGAAGCTCACTTGGTATAACAAACATTAAAATTTTCAGAAACCAAATTTCAGGTATAAGCGCCAATACGGGGACTTCCAATTGGACGGTTTATAATAATTTGATCACAGGGTACCTCAATGGCGCTAATGCCTCAAGTAATTTTATTATTCAGAATAATATATTTTTTAGCGGGGGTAATGTTGTGAATTTTAATCAACCATCTGTAGTGATTGACCATAACTTATTTATCAACGATAGTGGTGCGCTCAGTGCCCTTCAGTTTGCCATAGTCACCAACAATATTTTCACGAGTTCTTCCAATACTTTAGTAATGTCAAACATTAATCAGTGCACGTTTAACAGCAACATGTCTATTTCTACCAACATCAGTAGTTATACACCCAGCAACAGTTTTTTGGCCAACGGCAATACAGGCGGAGCCAACCAATCGGGCAGTGCCACACCGACATTTATTGGAGTTAATCCCCAGTTTGTAGCAGATGGAGATTTTAACACCTACAACAACACGTTCAACTACCGTCTTTCATCCGGGTCTCCCGGTCACAATGCAGCATCTGACGGAACAGACATAGGTATCTATGGGGGCACGTATCCGTTTCCTAGTGGCGGGGCACCGGGTAGTGGGTATGATACCAGTCCGTTGCCACCCATTCCGCAAATCAACAGCGTGAACATTCAAAATGCTTCGGTGCTGCCCGGCCAGCAATTGCAGGTAAATGTTACAGCTACTGTGAATAATTGATTTGGTTAAATCACCCTACAGCCATAAACACAATGGCATTTGATTTCAAACAAGAAAGAAACACTCAAAGGTCTGCAGGCTACCGGCTGTGGACTGTCTTTTTTCTTTTGTTCACTTCGTTTGCTTCTGCTCAAGTTTTAACCCGCGCAGAATATTTTTTTGACACAGACCCGGGCAAAGGAAACGGCACATCGTTGAGCATTACGCAGGCTGCTTCTGTAACCGAAACATTCAGCATCAATGTAAATTCACTGTCAGTAGGAATACACACATTCAACATTCGGTTTGTTGACAGCAACGGCCACTGGAGTTTGTTTAGCCAGCGCACATTTTTCATAGTGAACGCATCGGTTGTCATAACAGCTACGTCAATAAAAAGAGCCGAGTATTTTTTTGATACCGATCCCGGCACAGGCAAGGCCACCGCTTTGACCATAGCACCGGGTAATCCGCAAAATAATTCTTTTACCATTGGATTGGGTTCGCTTACCCCGGGCTTTCACCAGTTGGCCATCCGGTATCAGGATAACTTAGGTCAGTGGTCATTGTTTGCCAACCGCACCTTTTACATTGTACCTGTTGCCGTTACGGCAAATGCAACTACACTAAAGCGGGCGGAATATTTTTTTGATACTGATCCCGGGCCGGGGAAGGCAAGCCCGTTGACAATTACGGCAGCTAATCCACAGAGCAATCAATTTGCCATCAACATCGGCAGTCTGACTTCCGGCTTTCATCAACTGGCGGTGCGGTATCAGGATAACACCGGCAAGTGGACATTGTTTGCCAACCGCACCTTTTACATTGTACCTGTTGCCGTTACGGCAAATGCAACTACACTAAAGCGGGCGGAATATTTTTTTGATGCTGATCCCGGGCCGGGGAAGGGAAGCCCGTTGACAATTACGGCAGCTAATCCACAGAGCAATCAATTTGCCATCAACATCGGCAGTCTGGCTCCCGGCTTTCATCAACTGGCGGTGCGGTACCAGGACAACAGCGGCAAGTGGACATTGTTTGCTAACCGGTCATTTTACATTGTTTCAGGAACGGTAGTAGTAAAAACACTACAACGAATAGAATACTTTATCGATTCGCCTGACCCGGGGTTTGGTTCTGCCACGGCTTTGAATTTCACACCTGCCGCCACGGTAAATCAGCAATTTTCAATTGATTTGAGCAGTGTAGCTTCCGGAAGCCACACATTAAATGTACGAGCCAAAGACTCGCAGGGATATTGGAGTACTATTGTTTCAAGCCCATTCACTATAATCAATTGTACACCACCGACAGCCCCAATGGTTGCGGCCGTGAGTAATTGCGGAGCGGGTGTAGTAAACTTGAATGCCACGGGCGCTACAGGAGCTCAGGTGTACCGATGGTATGCCAGCACGTCATCGTCAACCATTTTATTTACCGGGGCAACTTTTACCACTCCATCCCTCAGTGCTGACACCAGTTATTATGCCACTATTTATGACCCCACCACAACCTGCCAAAGCAACCGCACTAAAGCAGGTATCACGATTGTAAATATTCCCAAGCCGACATTAAATCTCACCGGCTCGCTTTCAGTTTGTGGAAATAACCCACAGACATTGATTGCTCCGGCCGGGTTTGCCACTTACCTATGGTCTAACGGATTGACTACACCTCAGATTACCGCAACTACTTCGGGGAGTTATACTGTAAGTGTTGGAAACGGAACGTGCAGCAGTCCTCCGTCTGATCCTTTTGTATTAACGGTTAACCCGCCACCAACCAAGCCTATAGTCAGTGCAACAGGCGGAGGTACTCTTTGTGGTGGCGGTACGGTTACATTATCTGCTCCAGCCGGTTTTGCTTCATACAGTTGGTCATCCGGGCAAACAACTTCAGCGATCATCATCAATTCACCCGGTGATTTTTATGTAATGGTAACCGATGGTAACGGATGTCAAAGTGTACCATCGGATGTTTTTGCAGTAACGTCTGCTGCACCTGCTCAACCCACCATTGCGGTAACAGGAAACCTCGCCCTGTGCAATGGAAGTTCTGTAACGTTGACAGCCCCATCCGGTTTTCCGCATTATGTTTGGTCAAGCGGTGACACCACTCAATTCATTACTACCACTGCAGCTGCGAGTTATACAGTTCAGGTTTCTAATGGAGCTTGTGCAAGCGTGGCTTCCAATCCGGTAGTAGTCACGCAAGTGAGCGTGCCTACACAACCTTCCATACAAATAACAGGCGATTCAGTATTGTGTAAAAATTCTTTTGTGGGTTTGTCGGCACCTACCGGGTACAGTTATTACAAATGGTCAGACAATGAAACTACGGCTCAAATTGTTGTTTCTACTGCGGGAAGTTATTCGGTTCAGGTGGGTAATGCGCCCAATTGTTTGAGTATTGCTTCATCACCCGTGAACGTTACGCTCAGCGGAAAACCTTGTGGATCGGTGGGTGGAAATACCAACGATGTTCCTCCATCTATTGGCGAGGCTACAATCAACGGGCCGGTAGGAAACGTGATTACATTTGATTTGAAACCACTTATTTCCAAAGGCACAGTTGGTGTTGACTACGCTACGCTGCGTGTAACAAGTAAAACACTTCCTTCCAGCGGTGCACGAGATTCCATTGATGCGAATTATAACCTGATCCTCGATTACCGGGGAAATAGTTTTGTCGGAAAAGAATTTGTTGATGTGCAGGTATGCGATTCGCTGAATAACTGTACGCAGCGGGCTATTCAAATAGAAATTAACGCAGACATCGTTGTGTTCAATGCTGTATCGCCTTATGCCGATGGCATCAACGACTATTTTCGGTTACAATACATTGATGAGATGGAAGAAACCAAAAGTAATAAAGTGGTGATTGTGGATCGGTGGGGAAATGAAGTTTTTTCTATTTCAAATTACGACAACGCAACACGGGTATTCAATGGTAAAGACAACAATGGCAAAGACTTGCCCACCGGAACGTATTATTATCGTATTGATTTTTCCAGCGGGCGTTCTACTCTAACGGGATTTATTTCACTTAAACGATGATCGTATGAAAAAAAACTACTGATCTTCATTTGTTGCACATGGGCTTTTGGCAAGGTTTCAGCCCAGCAAGACCCGGTGTATGCGCAGTACCTCAACAACCCTTTTGTTATCAATCCCGCTTATGCGGGAAGTAACGACCGGCTGAATGCTACCCTTCAGTACCGCACACAATGGAGTGGTGTGCAAGGGCATCCCGAGACGTTTAATTTCAACAGTCACTTGTCTTTGAAAGAAAATAAAATCGGAGCGGGCCTGATGGTAGTGCAGGATAAAATAGGCGAAAACACCACCAACGATGTAGAGGCTGCGGCCGCTTATAAGATTGACTTAACTGGCGGCAAAGTTTTTTCATTTGGCATGCAGTTTGGCATGATGCGCTTCACCAACAGTCTTAACGGGCTAAATCTTCAACCCGGTGACCCATATTTTACTTTGTATAATGTTTCAAAGTTTAATACCGGAGCCGGCCTGATGCTGAAGAGTGATCGGTTTTTTATTGGGTTATCGGCCCCTCATCTGTTGCCCGTTACAGTAGACCAAGGTGCAGGCCAACATATTTTAGTGTATGACCGTACCTATTATTTGTTGGGCTCGTACATGATTTATTTAACTGAACGTGTCAGGCTTCGGCCGGCTGTACTCCTTCGGGCTTCGGATAATTTTAAACCCACCGCTGACCTGAACCTGAATTTGCAGATCGAAGATTTTTATTCAGTAGGAATTTTCACCCGGAACTTAAATACATACGGCATGCTGTTTCAGATAATTGTAAAAAACTACCGGTTTGGGTATGTCATTGAAGTGCCCGGGTCCAAGTCAGCAATCCCATTTACGACTAATGAATTTATGCTGGGCATTTCTCTACGGGCCTTATCTTTTCACCACGATTCATTTACCGTGTTTTAATACCGGTTACAAAAACCACTCTTGCAATTCTTTGGGCAATGGTTATCTTCATGGTTATAACCTAACCCACAATGAAACTAGCTGCTTCGTTTATCGCCATCGTTGTTTGCCTGGCAACGTATGCACAAAAGCCCGATGAAAAGAAAATCCAGAAACTCAAAGCCGAAGCCATGGCTGCCGTAGAAAAACGGTACGACCTTGGTCAGCAGATCAACGATATGTTGTTCAGTTTTTCTGAACTGGGATTTCAGGAAACGGAAACCCAGAATTACCTTACTTCCTTACTGGAGAAAAACGGATTTAAAATTGAAAAAGGAATAGCCGGAATCCCGACAGCGTGGACGGCTACCTGGGGAAGCGGCAAACCCGTAATTGCCCTGGGTTCAGATGTTGATTGTATACCCAAAGCTTCGCAGAAACCGGGCGTAGCCTACCATGACCCAATCATCGAGGGAGCTCCGGGGCATGGCGAAGGCCACAACTCCGGACAAGCCTTGAATATTGTAGCCGCGCTTACAATCAAAGAAATGATGGAACGCGAAAAAATTTCGGGCACATTAATATTGTGGCCGGGCATTGCAGAAGAACAACTCGGCTCAAAAGCGTATTATGTTCGCGAGGGTTATTTCAAAAATGTAGATGTCTGCATTTTCACCCATGTGTCTGACAACCTCAACGTGGGCTATGGCGATGCCGGCTACACCGGAATGGTCTCGGTAAAATTTTCTTTTGAAGGGCAGGCCGCACACGCTGCAGGCGCACCATGGCGCGGGCGCAGCGCATTGGATGCTGTTGAACTGATGAATACCGGATGGAATTTCAAACGCGAACATTTACCGTTAACCCAACGATCGCATTATGTTATTCCGGATGGGGGAGATCAGCCTAACGTGGTGCCGAGCAAAGCATCCGTATGGTATTATTTTCGTGAGCGCACGTACGATGGTATAAAAAACCTTTTCGAAACCGGAATAAAAATGGCAGACGGTGCCGCTCTGATGACCGATACTAAATACACCTACAAAATTTTGGGCTCGGCCTGGGCTGGTCATTTTAATAAACCAATGGCCGAGGCAATGTATCAAAATTTTAAACTGGCCGGGTTGCCCAAGTGGTCTGCCGAAGATCAGCTTTTAGCGAAAGCCTCACAGCTTGAAATGAAAGCAAATAAGATTGAAGGACTGGCTACCAAGATTGACACCATCAGTTTGCCCGCCAGCACGGAGCCTGTTTTGTACAATGGCCATTACCTCATGTTTATGGGTGGAGGTTCGGATGACATTGCCGATATCTCATGGTCGGTACCCACGATTGTGTTGGGCTACCCTTCCAACATTCCCGGGCTGCCCGGTCATCATTGGAGCAACGCCATCACTATGGCAACACCGATCGCGCACAAGGGAATTATTTCTGGGGCTAAAGCCGAAGCCGCCACACTAATAGATTTGCTCATGAAACCCAAACTCGTGCAGGATGCGAAGGATTATTTCACCAATGTGCAGACGAAAGACACGAAGTACATTCCGCTGATGGGAGAGAAGGATACACCCGCCACCTTTCTGAACAAAGAAATCATGAACACATTCAAACCTCAATTAAAAAATTTTTATTACGATCCGTCAAAGTATAAAACCTACTTAGAACAACTCGGCATTGCCTATCCCACGGTGAGGCCAGATCAAAAAGAAGCGGTGATGAAATTGGGGGAGAAGAAATAATTCAGCAACCCCAATCAACTGGGGTTGCATTTTGAAGAAATTTTTATTCTCTCATCTTAATCCCCAGTTCTTTCAACTGAGCTTCCGAGATGGTTGAAGGAGAGTCGATCATCACATCGCGGCCGGCATTGTTTTTTGGGAATGCAATGAAATCGCGGATGGAGTCTGCTCCTCCGAATAATGAACACAGTCGGTCGAAGCCAAAGGCTATGCCTCCGTGCGGTGGCGCACCATATTCAAAAGCATCCATCAAAAAGCCGAATTGCTTTTTTGCTTCTTCATCTGTAAAGCCGAGTTTGCTGAACATGAGTTGTTGAGTGGCACGATCATGAATGCGGATGGAGCCGCCACCAATTTCTGTTCCGTTCAGTACCATGTCGTACGCGTTGGCGCGCACGTCACCCGGGTTGGTTTCGAGTAACTGAATATCTTCTGGCTTGGGTGAGGTGAAGGGATGGTGCATGGCATTCCACTTTTTCAATTCTTCATCCCATTCAAGTAAAGGAAAATCGCGTACCCACAGGGCGGCAAATTTATTTTTATCGCGCAGGCCAAGTTGACCGGCTACATGCAAGCGCAGTTCGCCCAGGGCTTTTCGTGTTTTGTCTTTTTCTCCCGCTAAGATGAGAATGAGGTCGCCCGGTTCGGCATTGAATTTTTGAGCGAAGCGTGCCAGTTCAATTTCATCAAAAAATTTATCTACCGAAGATTTATATGTGCCGTTGGTTTCGCAGCGGATGTACACCAAGCCTTTGGCCCCAATCTGCGGTTTCTTTACAAACTCCGTTAGTTCATCAAGTTGTTTACGGGTGTAACCCGCACAACCTTTGGCACAGATACCCACCACCAGTTGTGCATCGTCAAACACCATGAAACCTTTGCCTTTGGCCACTTCATTCAGTTCTTCGAACTTCATTTCAAAGCGTGTGTCGGGTTTGTCGCTGCCATACTGTTTCATGGCATCGGCATAGCTGATGTGAGGTACTTCTTTCAACTCAATTCCTTTCACGGTTTTGAACAGGTGGCGGATTAACCCTTCAAACGTAGAAAGAATATCTTCTTGTGTAACGAATGCCATCTCACAGTCGATCTGTGTAAATTCAGGTTGCCGGTCGGCACGTAAGTCTTCATCTCTAAAACACTTCACGATCTGATAGTACCGGTCAAACCCACTCACCATCAGCAGTTGTTTAAAAGTTTGAGGTGATTGGGGCAGGGCATAAAACTCTCCGGGGTTCATGCGCGAAGGCACGACAAAATCTCTGGCTCCTTCGGGAGTGGATTTGATGAGCACGGGTGTTTCCACTTCAATGAAATTAAGTCCATCCAGGTAAGCGCGTGTTTGCTGAGCCATTTTGTGGCGAAGCTGCAGGCTTTCGCGAACGGGATTTCTGCGCAGATCGAGGTAACGGTATTTCATGCGCAAGTCGTCACCGCCATCGGTTTCGTCTTCAATAGTAAAGGGAGGAACTTTCGAGGTGTTCAGAATTTCGAGAGAGGTTACTTTTACTTCAATTTCACCGGTGGGTAGTTTATCATTTTTAGATATCCGTTCGGCAACTGTGCCCTCTACTTTTACCACAAACTCGCGGCCCAGGGTGCGGGCGATTTGCAGAAGTGAGGCATCGCTTTTTCCTTCTTCCAAGAAAAGCTGGGTAATGCCGTAGCGGTCGCGCAGGTCGATCCATAATAAACTGCCTTTGTCACGCAGGCGCTGAACCCAGCCCGTGAGCAATACCTTTTTATTGACATTGTTAATCCTTAGTTCACCGCAAGTATGTGTTCGTAACATTCGTATTTTGTAATTTTGACTCGCGAAATTAAACGTAAATTATTAATTGTGGATTGGTACTTATGAAAAGAATTACTTTCCTCGTTTTGGTACTGTTTGCCTTTGCCCCGGCCCGGTTGGTAAAGACTAAAGTAAACGATGACATCACCGTTTCTTTGCCCAGTTCGTTCGTAAAAATGGCGGAAGACGATATTATAGTACGCTCCACCATGGTGCGTGCTCCGCTCGGGGCTTACACCAATTTAAACCGCGATGTTGAGTTTGTAGCTAATATTTCGCCTACCCAATGGCCGGATGCTGATATGGAGGTGGCCGCTAAATTTTTCAAATCAAATATTTATAATCTCTACGATCGGGTGGACATGATCAGTTCGGGTATTCAAATCGTGCGAAAAAAGAAATATATTTTTTATGAATTTGAATCGCGCATTAATGGCAACAAAATGAAGGAATCAGAACGGATACCCGTCTATCGTTATTCATTTGTGCAATATTATGTTACGAAAGGCCGAACGCTGGTATTTACTTTCAGTTGCCCGAAAGACCAGCGTGAAGAGTGGCAGGCCACAGCTCACGCCATTATGAAGTCATTGAAAGTGAAATAATCGCTTACAGAAGATAGGGAGGTAAACTCACTCCGTTTTTTAAATCCGGGTCATGCTCGGCCGGTTTTCGTTCAATTTTCAGAGGTACTACACCGGCCCATACATTCATGTCGTAATCTTGGGCATCGTCTTTGGGTGGGCCGGTTCTAATTTTTGCTGAGGCTTCGTTGATCTCAAATGAAAGTACCATTGTCTCCTTCCATTCATTGGTAGAGGGTTTGCGTACATCGGCCCAGCGACCGGGGCAAATTTTTTCGGTAAATGCTTCGAGGGCATCGTATAGTTCTTTTTCTTCGGTAACCAACTTTGGTTCGCTGAATAAAACGACTGAACGGTAATTAACTGAATGATGAAATGCCGAGCGGGCCAGCACCAATCCGTCCATCAACGAAGCACTGATGCACACGGGCAATTTTTTATCGCGCAGTTCGCGCATATAAAAACTTCCAACCGAGCCGTGGATGTATAGTTTATTGTTCATTCGCACAAAACCCGTGGGAATTTGAAACGGATGTGCTTCGTGCACAAAAGCCAGCGTACAAAATAATGCTTCGTCTAAAACAGAATAGACAGTTTCTTTATCGTAAGCTCCGCGTTTGGGCAAACGGGTGATGGCTGTTTTATCAGTGACTGAAAATTTTTCCATAAGTCAATGATTCAATGAAGAAGTGAGGAGGTGAGAAAAATAAAAAGGACTGAATGAAAAAATACACCTGGGTATTTGTTCACTCAATCCTTTGTGGTACTGTGTTATTTTATGGTGTAGTTCCACCCGTGCACATCAGGCTCGTTGCCTCTGCGGATGTCGTTTAATTTTTTCTTTATGCGCAATTGAAAACTATTCTCATTGACCACGGGCAGTTCATAATTTTTTCCGTGGATGCTGATGGAGGCAATGGTACTTACCACGGCAGCGGTGCCTACCCCAAAGGCCTCCGTTAAGGTACCTTTTTTAAATCCTTCTTCAATTTCGGCCACACTTACTTTTCGTTCTTCTTTTTCAAGACCCAAAGAAGAGCTCAGTGTCAAGATCGAATCGCGGGTAACGCCATCGAGCAGCGAAGTGGTTAGTTTGGGAGTGACCAATTTTCCGTTCAGCACAAACATGACATTCATCGCTCCGGATTCATCAATGTATTTGTGTTCTTTGGCATCGGTCCACAGCACCTGGTCAAACCCTTGCTTCTGAGCGATCAGGGTAGGGTAGAAGGCACCGCCATAATTTCCGGCACACTTGGCAAAACCAGTACCACCTTCGGCAGCACGTACATACTCCTCTTCTACTTTCAGCTTAACAGGCTTAGCAAAATAAGGGCCCACCGGGCTGGTGATGATCATGAATTTATATTCATCAGCAATCTTTACGCCCAACTTGGCCTCAAAGGCAAATACAAATGGACGCAGGTAGAGTGATGATCCTTCTGCGGTAGGAACCCAGTCGCTGTCCACCTCAATCAATGCTGAGAGGCTGTTTAAAAAATATTCTTCGCTGAGGGTGGGCATGCACATGCGTTCAAGCGATTTGTTCATACGCTGGTGATGACGTTGCGGACGGAAGACAATAATTTCTCCGTTTTTGTTTTTGAAAGCTTTCATCCCTTCAAAGATCGTCTGGCCATAATGAAGCGAGAGCATGGCAGGTGACATCATCATATCACCAAAGGGAATAATTTTTGGTTCATGCCAAGCTCCGTCTTTATAATCGGCTACCAGCATGTGGTCGCTGATGTGGTTGCCAAAACCCAGGTTGGAAAAATCGATGGTGGAGAGACGTGATTTTTTCACGCGTTCAATCGAAATGGATTCTGTGAGCGTCATGGTAGTAAAATTTTTTGTTGGTAAAGATAACTGAATTTAAAGTGCTTAACGGATAAATTTATGTGCACGTTTCTTTCAGAATTTTATTGTGCCGGCCAGCGGATTGCCGTTGATTGTTTGGTTTATGGTCATTTTTTTGTTTTTTATTTTGTGGCTAATCCAGGCCTCACTTTCAGCATTTCCTCGGCCACCCGGTGCGAATCCACATCGTCTCTCTTCTCCAGTTGGCGAATGATTTCTTTAAAATTTTTATCGTCACGGTTTTGCGATAGTTTGTAGGCTGATTCGATTTTACTCACGGTAATTTCAAACCCTACAATTCCTTGCATCTCTTGTTTCAAATAATTTTTTGACATACCCTCCACAGTGAGAGGATGCTCTGATTTTTTTTCATACTTGTCCACCAACTGCTTCAATGAGGTTAGCAATTCATCACCTTCAATGATTCGTAAGGTTCCGTACACGTGTACGGCAAGGTAATTCCAGGTGGGCACGTTTTCGTGATCGTACCACGAAGATGAAATATAGGTGTGCGCACCCTGGAAAATGGCAAGCACTTCCGGGTTTTCGTTCCAATGCTTCCATTGCTTGTTGGCTCGTGAAATATGGCTTGTCAGCTTTTTCCCGTCTTCGGAGAGAATCATCGGAATGTGTGTAGCCCATGGCTTGTTATCCACTTGGCTTACTAATATGCCAAATCCGTTTTGATGGATGAACTCAAAAATTTCTGATTCGTTTGTATTGCGGCTGTAAGGAATGACGTACATAGCTTCTGGTTTTATCTTTAGTTCTGATAGAATGATTTATGATTTTAACAACTGCCCCTGCCATAATTTTTTTAACTGATAGCCTTTGTTTACCAAATATACTCCGAGCAAGGTTAGTAAAATGGCTTCAGCAATTTTAATGTTTAGCTTTTCTTGAAGTACCAACCAACCCAGGATCACGGCAATTACCGGATTGATGTATGCATACAGCGACACAATGGTGATCGGTAAGTTTCCAACCGCATAAAAATAGCAGGCGTAGGCGGCTACTGAGCCAATCAGTGTAAGGTAACTCAATGCGAATACAATTTCACTCGACCAGCGAATGGATGAGTAATCGTCAAATGCCAGGCTAAGTGGCAAGAGAAAAATTCCACCAAACAGCATCTGCAAGCCGGCATTCATAAATGGATCAGTACCGCTATTTTTTTTCTTTGTCCAAAAGGTGCCGATTGCCCAACTCAGGTTGGCTATAAAAATAGCGATGATGCTGCCCAGGTATTGTGGCTTGTAAAATTCTGCCAGGTATTCGCTGAAAATTAAAATAACCCCGGTAATGCCCGTGGCCAGGCCAATCAAAATTACAGGTGTCGGCTTTTCTTCGCGGTTAGCAACCAGGTTGATGAAGAATGTCCAGATCGGCATCATCGAGCAAATGATCGCGGCTACACCGCTGCTGACACGAACCTCGGCCCAGCCAACTATGCCAATGCCGAGTGTGCACATTAAAAACCCACCTATGGCCTGCTTGAAGATCAGCTTGCGCGCAGGAAATTTTTTACCCATCAACAAGAGTATGACAATCAAAATAGGACCGGCTAAGATGAAGCGAATAAAAGAAAAGAGAAAGGGTGGAAACTGGGTTACACCTACGCGCAAGGCTAGGTAGGTGGTACCCCAAAGAATACACACCGCAGCAAGAGCTAGGTATGCAATTGTTTTTTTGTTTTTCATCAGGTGATAATTTCAGGCTCAACAGTAAACACAATTGCCCGTACGATAATTCCCACGGCAACTATGTCTGTGGTTTAGCCGTAACAAAACACAATCATAGTTTATTTTTGATTCTTTTTAAAGCGTAGGTAGAAGAGCCAATAGATGGTTGAGATTCTCAACAAACAATCACTGCAAGGCAAAAGCGCCCGTTTCTGTTTTAGTTCAGTGCCACAAAATTCAATTCAGCAAGCTGTAGTTGCAAACAGTCAAAATTCTCAGTTATTTACCGAACGCTATGAGTTTCTAAAAATTTAGAATCGGCTTCTTGCTATTTTCCTATCTTTCGCCATGGCTTATAAAATAGATCTCTTTGCTATTTTTATTTTTCTCGGCATTGTGCAGAGTGTTTTTCTTTCTTTCTTTTTCTTTTCTAAAGAAAATAGAAAAATAGTAGCTAATGTTTTTCAGGGATTGATGGTGCTGGCCATGGCCAGCTGCACCTTAGAAATACTGTTTTGCTACACAGGTTATATTTTACATTGCCTTTGGTTGGTAGATTACTCTGAATGGATTGCTTTTCTGATTGGTCCTTCATTTTACCTGATGATGTTTGCCCGGGTTTACGGAAAGATAGCTCCTAAATGGTATTGGCATTTTATTCCGGCAGCAGCCTGGCTGCTCATGCAAATTCCTTTTTTTATTCAGGGCGAGGAAGTGAAATTCAACGCCTGGATTGGAGCATACCATCCGGCTGGTTTAGATTTTCGCGCTACCCATGCTCATTTTTTTAGGCCATCTCATCATTCGGATTTCATTCTTTTACACCTGGCTGTTTATTCTCTATTGGTTTTTTTACTGATGATAAAAACGTTTCGCCAGAAGAAACAATCGTTTTGGATTACCGAACAAGCAACATTAAAGAGACTCCGCTCATCGGCCCTGCAACTCATGTCTATCCTGGTGTTGCTTTTGGTAGTTAAACTAATTTACAAAGACGATTTGGGTGATCATCTTTTTGCCGCCTACGTGACGGTGCCCATTTACCTGATTAGCTTTCAGGTGATTAGCGAGTCGGGGTTTTTCAAACAAACTTCATTGGCCGATCAGCAAAAATATAAAACTTCATCCCTTACCGGTGAGCAGCAGCAACAACTACTGAGTAGACTAACCCAACTAATGAACGAACAGAAATTATTTCTGAAACCCGATTTTTCACTCCCTTTACTGGCTGATCAACTGAGGGTAACCGTTCATCAACTTTCGCAGGTAATTAATGATGGGCTGGGAAAATCTTTTTTTGAAATGACAGCCGAGTACCGAATTGAAGAGGCTAAACGATTACTAAAAGAAAAACCCAACATTAAAGTGGAGGAGATTGCCGAGGAGGTGGGTTACAACTCGAAGTCATCGTTTAACACGGCCTTTAAAAAACTAACAGGCAAGACACCGAGCGAGTGGAGGGGGTGAATTGATGCTTTTTTCTATTTGGTTACTTAGCCAATAATTGTTTTTAGTCAAACTCATTTATTTTTTGATAGTAAGCTAAGGTATAACTACTTCTATATCCTCGTTCGACTTTATAAAATCGGCCTTCCGGGTTATAAAAACAGCCTCACCTTTACCAGCCGGTTGCGTTAGTTTGTTTAAAAAATTTTAAAACTATGACAACTGAACGATTATTATCGACTCATGAACGTAGGCATGACCTGGACTGGTTGCGGCTGATTGCCATCGTCATTTTGCTGTTTTTCCATACCGGCATGTGGTTCAACCACTGGGGCTGGCACGTAAAAAATAATGAATTGAGTTATTCCTTTCAATACTGGATGATCTGGTCACACTATTTTCGTATGCCCTTGCTGCTTTTCATTTCAGGTGCGGGTACTTACATGGCTTTAGGAAAGCGCACACCGGGCGAGTTTAGGAAAGAGCGTTTCAGAAAATTATTTATCCCACTGGTGTTTGGTATGTTCGTGATTGTGCCACCACAAATATATTTTGAGCACATCAAAGAATATTCTAACTACTGGGAGTTTTATAAAACAGTTTTCAATTTTGTTCCTTATCCCAAAGGAAGTTTTAGCTGGCATCATCTGTGGTTTATTTTTTACCTGTTGCTTTACTCACTCATTGCTCTGCCATTGCTCACGTTTCTCCGCTCGCCACGGTCAGAAAAATTCAAACAAAAATTATTTTCTGTTTTGGCATCGCCCGCAGGAATACTGTTTGTCCCCTCGCTAGCCATGCTGATCAGCCAGGTTATTCTTCGTCCGTTTTTTCCGGAAGAGACGCATGACTTAGTGAAAGATTGGGCCTACTTTATCTTTTATTTTTCTTTTTTCATTATGGGGGTTTTGAGTTATTCTAGCGCTAAGCTTTGGAGCACCATTGGCTTAAACAGAAAATCGTTGTTGGTCGCATTGCTTACTACGTTGATACCATTTTACGGAACGTATTTTCATTTTCGTGGCCTGATCATTTTACCTTGGAATAATGAAGCGATTGGTCATGTGTTTGATGTGGCAGCCATTTTTGTGAGTTGGTTTACCGTGATCACCATCATTGCTTATAGCCAGCATTATCTGAACCGGCCCCACCCGTGGCTGAAGTACTTTAATGAAGGGTTGTACCCGTTTTATATTTTACATCAAACCGTGATTATCGCCATAGGTTACTATATCGTGCAGTTACCGTGGAATATTGCCGCCAAATATTGGACGATTAGTTTTTTAACCTTGATCAGTTGTGTGGCGTTTTACCTGTTAATTATCAGGCCATTTAACGTGATGAGGTTTTTGTTTGGATTAAAACCCAAGGTGAAGAAGAAGTTTCAAGAGCCGGTACTCAGCCAGCGCCACATTGAAACGTAAAAATCAGTTTGGTTTTTTTAAACCATTAACCAGCATATCGGCCAGTTGCTGGCCCAGCGAAAGCGAGTTGATGTTGCTGTTGGGGTCGTACCACATCGGCATCCAGTTCAGGGAAGAAAAAAGAGTCATAACGGCCAGTTTGCGGTCAATGTTTTCTTTGAATTCACCTTTGCGCACACCTTCTTCAATAATACTTTTAAAGCGGTTGATATAGTTGATGCGCAGCAACAGAAAATCCCGAAGATAAGGCTGGCTCAGGTGGCGGTGCTCGTTCATAAACACGGCCGAGGCGGTGAGGTCTTTGGCCATCACCTGAATATGGCCAATAATGCCGTTTTTAAGTTTTTCGCTGGCCGGTATTTTTTGTTTTTCCACGGCTTCTAACGACTTGCGAAATTCGGCAGCCATGTCGAAACAAAGGTTTTGCAGAATTTCTTCTTTGGATTTGATGTGCGAATATAAACTGGCAGCTTCGATACCCAACTTTTGGGCTAAGTCACGCATGCTGGCTGCGGCATAGCCTTTTTCGCGAAACAATTCGGCTGCACTGCGGATGACTTGTTCTTTGCGTGAAAGATTTTCGTTTGTGGCAATCATACGTGTTACAAAGGTATTTTATAATTAGCTTTGAAACTACATTTGTTATGAATTTCAGTTCACTCAAAGAATATTTCTACCGGCTTTATAATTATGGGCTGATCATGATGCTGCTGCCTATGATTGGGTTTCTTATTATTTTTTATTTATTCCTGGCTGAAATATGGTTTGCACTGATTACCGATGCTTCAATGAACAATTTTCTCTGGCAATTTTTTGCCTTACTGATTTTTATCATGCTAACGATTGTTCATTGGCAAGCAGTAAAAAATTTTAAAAAAATTTCTTCAGTCGTTGGGCTGGGGCAGAAACTGGAAGATTATTACCCGGTGATTCGTTCAAAAATTAATTCGTACGTGTGGGCTTCGTTTTTATTGCTGGCAGGTTTTGCCTGTACCTCTCATCAGGGGTTTAGTATTTGCTTTGGAGTGGTGATACTTTGGTGCTGGACACAGTGGCCAACTCCGCGAAAAGTTTGCCGTCAACTCAGGCTCAGGGGCGATGAACGCGAAATGGTTTTGACCAAAGGCGAAGCATTTAGGTTTTGATGTTGACAGTAAGAAGCCGAAGGCTCGATGTTAGAAATTCCAGCCTTCAACCTCCAGCTTCTAACCTGCAACGTAGTGCTAAAAACTTACCCCAAAACTAAACGCATTCAGCTGTGGCCCTTTTCCATCGGTGATGAGTTGGTTCATATCGTAGTTGAAAAAGAAGTCAATGTCATTAAACCCGATTTGTGCACGCAACCCATAGCGGATATTGTTCAGGTAAAAGTTGTCATGATGACGCTCTCTCTTTTCATCGCCATCTACTTTATACACTTGCTTGGAATAACTGTCAATCAGGTAACCGGCATACGGACCAACCCCCAATCTAAACCCACCGGCATGCCTTCCATCAATGAAACTCGGCTTTCTTTTATTTCCGCCAAAATCTATTACCGGCACCAATGAAACATTGACAAACGTAGCTGTAAGTTTACTTTTGTTGTAAGTGTAGCCGCGTGGGTCGCTTATAAATTGCACACCGGTATTATCTTTTACGAGTTGAGTCTGGCCATCGCTAAACTTAAAATTATACCAGCTTACTCCATAGCCCCACTCCAGAAAAAATTTACCGGCCATGCGTGTACGATAAATTGAATTTAGTCCCACATACCACGACCCCCAGGGCCTGACAGAATACTGACTATTGTTTTGGCTCGGAAAACTTCCGTTGCTGACATAGTTGTTTGTGCCAATATCAATGATAAATGAGTTGTAGGTTTTACGCCCGTAGTGTTTTCTTTTGGAATCATTTTTTGTGGAATTGTCATGAGAAGATACAGGTTCACGAACGGAGGCTACAGGCGATTCTTTTACTGAATCTTTCTTGGCAAACTCATGTGCCGGTGTTTTCAGTTGGGTTGAATCACGTACTTCAAGTTTATAAATCATCTCATCCATCAGTTTTTGAAAATTGTATTTCTTCATCGTTTCCAGATCCTTTTTGTCTTTGATGGCAAAAATTACTTTGCTTCCGTCACCTACCCGAAGGGTTATTGTGTCGGCTGCCTGTTGGGCATGCAAGGTAAAGGCTATGGATAAGGTGAATAATAGAAGTATTGTTTTCATGATCGTTCAATAACTAGTTAATGGTTAATTATTTTTTTTCTTGGAGATGAAGTTGTGTGCGAAAATCTCATTTTTCATTTCTCTGAAATTGCTAACCGGTCCTTCGCCTTGCTTCAGCTCTCTGGCCAGATCCAGGATTTTTTTAAAACCGGATTTTTTTTCATCGGCTACAGTGGCCACGGTTTGTTCCGATGAGAAATCGTCCAGTGTAAACTCCAGTTTGATCGGCTTCTGTTGGGTAGATGCGGTTTGTATAACCGAAGTTGCATTGGGTTTTATTTTTTCTTGTTCATTAACTTTAGGTAAGGCTAATTTTTCTGCCGTAGGCATAGGCTCATTTTTTTGAGCAACTTTATTTGACGCTGGTTCTTTTGCAAGTAATACCGTTGTCTTGCTTGCTTGTGCTGATGGCATCATGGGGTTACTTGATTTGCCGGGCTTTGCGGGTACAGTTCTTTGATGAGTTCTGTCCTCATGAACCGATGCTGTTTCTTGGGCTGCGATATTTTTATCAGAATTGTTTTGAGGCGATAAGTGTTTAATTTGTTTTTGAGCAAGAGATGGATTGTTATTCTCATTCTTTTGCCATTGATAGGCCAAGGTGAGCAATACACCTGTCAATAAAACAGCGGCCGCCCACCGCCACAGCACCATGTTATTTTTTTTTGAGAGACTTGCCTCTACTTTTTCCCAGGCATTTTCAGTAGGCTCAATGCGGTGTTGGTCCAGTTTGTTTTTAAACAACCGGTCAATTTGTTTTTCGGATGGTTTCATGATCCAGTTCGGTTAATTTTTTTTGTAAAAAAGCTCTGGCCCGGCTCAGTTGTGACTTTGATGTATTTTCACTGATACCCAGTTGTTGGGCTATTTCCTGGTGGTTGTAGCCATCAAGGGCATACATATTAAACACCGTTCGGTAGCCAACGGGCAGCGTTTCAATTAATTTCATCAAGTCGTTTGCTTCCAGTTCATTTTCCAGTTTTTGATAATCCGGCTCAAGCGCAGCGGCTTCAATGTCTGTTTCCAGGTACATGTTTCTATTTTTTCGCAGGTACGTGAGCGATTCGTTTACCATTACGCGTCTAATCCATCCTTCAAAACTTCCGTTTCCCTTAAATTGACTGAGACGCTCAAATATTTTTGTAAAAGCCATCACCAGTACGTCTTCGGCTTCCATCCGGTCTTTTACATAGCGGCAACAAACGGCATACATTTTACCGGCATAGAGCCGGTAAAGCTGTTGCTGCGCCTGGCGGTCGTGCCGCAGGCAGCCTTCAATCAATTCTGTTTCTTTTGCGCGGTAAATATGAAATCCCATTTGAGCCTTTCGGCAGGGTAGATGCAAAGGTAAGGCAAGAGGTTGCACGGGAAGTAGATTTTTTTATTGTCTGTCATTAGGTGTGCTACACTCGATGTGGTGGCATGACTACCCCAGAGAGTTTTTTCTTACCCTAATGCCAAAGTAAGGTTTTGCAGAAATAGACTTGCCTGCTTATTGTATTACTTAACACAATTTTGAGTTTAAATGCTCAAAAAGTTTGATCGTGTTCACGAGTACACGAAATCAAAATTAGAAATAAGGTACTGTTTATAACTTTTGAAGAAGATACTCAATGAGTTTGTCCTGCCGAAGGTTTATGTATTCAATACTCATATCAGGTATCCAATCAATCCGGCTACACTTCAGATGGTCAACAATATAATTTTGACTTAGCTCATGTCAGGAAAGATATTCATGATGCGGCAATTAAAGCAGGATATGGTTGGGTAATTGGTCCTGAAATAAGTTGGGGTTCAAATACTTTAGCTGCAGAAAAACGATCGACTTGGTGTTACTAAATTTGAAGCGCGAAAGATTAAGTCAAACTTTAATAAAAATCTTTTGCTTGTACATCCCCCAAAGGATGACAAGAAAAAGCAAAACAAAAGTGAGGGCAAAAGCGAGCGAAGCATTTTTTGGCTCAAGCCAGGAGGCATATACATTTTTATAGATAAAACCCCACACCGAAATTTTTTCTTCGCCTATTTTGGTTCTGATCAGCAACTTGGCAATGGCCCCGGATGCCACGAAAACAAAAATGGCATTTACCCCATAATAGACAAAAGGCATGGCCCACTTCTTAAACCCGAGCACATCAATGAGCCAATAGCAACAGGCAAATGCCTGCATCGCAATACCAGCCGTATAAAGTACGTAACTGCTCGTCCACAATGATTTGTTGATGGGGAAGAAGTGCCCCCAGGCCATACCGGCTACTACCAATGAACAACCCATAAAAAACAACCAGGTGCTTCTGCGCTCAGGTTGTTCTATTGTAGAAAACAGTTGCCCGGTAAGCAGCCCGATTATGCCCGTGGCGCAAGCCGGAATCGTACTCAAAATCCCTTCCGGATCCCATGTTTTAGATTGTGACCATAAATGACCATTGAGCAATAAGCGATCAAGCCAGGCCGCGAGATTAGTTTCAGGTTCAAGGTTGGCTGAGCCCCAGCCGGGCACAGGCACAAGAGTCATTAACAGAAAATAACTCACCAGAAAAAACGCGGCAATTCTGATCTGAGCTAGCCACTTCGTTTTGAAATAAAGTATTGAACAAAAGAAAAACACTAAGCTGATTCGTTGCAACACTCCGGGGATTCGTAAATGCGATAATCTTTCTAACGAAAAAACAGGGAACAATGCCAGCAAAATACCCAACCCAAAAATGATGGCTGTTCTTTTAGTAATCTTCAGAAATACCTTTTTGGTTAATCCTTCGCTTACTTTGCTTTGATAAGCAAAATGGATGGATAAGCCCACGATGAAAAGAAAGAACGGAAAAATTAAATCCGTGGGGGTGCAGCCATTCCATTTGGCGTGCTCCAGTGGAGAATAAATGGCATCCCAACTTCCCGGATTGTTAACCAAGATCATGGCGGCTACGGTCATGCCGCGAAAAGCATCGAGTGAAAGAAGGCGGGAGGATTTCAATTTTTTTCTTTTCCTGAAAGTAATACAATTCTATTCTCAGAAAAAGGCTTCGTTGATTAAATCAATTTCTCTTAATCACTTCCGGATTTCCCGGGTACTTTACCGAACCGGTTACATCAGTTTCAATCTCAATTCGTTCAGTGGCATTTACGCGCGCGCGTCCCAGTTCTTTGGCGGTGATTACGGCATGACGCACGTCATAGCCATTGGCTTTTAGTTGGGCTACTTTGTTTACCTCGGCTTCAAGAAAATCACCACGCCCATCTAACTCAAACACCATCGGGCCGGATAACTCGAGTTGCAAGTTTCGGGCATCAATGTTGGCATCACACGTCATGGCACCGAGCAATGCTATTTCCATTTCATCCTCATTGAATCCCTGTAATTGAATTTTTCCGGCTCCTTTTATTTTTAGTTTGCTCAAGCTGGGCAATGTAATTTTGATTTTGGTGAGGTCATTACCTTCTATATTGTTTGTCCAAAATGGTTTGTTGCGTGCCTGATAATCAATTTCCAGCAAGTCACCTGATTTTTCCACACGGTATTTTTTTCGCTCTTCATCGCTTCCGGTAATTTCAACGGAGTAAGCATCGCCCTGGCGGATAACCAAATTGAATACACCTTTGATGTCAACTTCACTAAAGTCTTTTAGTCCAAACTGATCGTTCAGTTCCAGAGTTTTGCTTTGGGTAGGCTGTGTACAATTTACGCACGTAAACCCGCTTTCTTTCATCACCCATGTTTTATCTAAGTTTGAATCGTGATAGCCGTAATAATCTTGCGGGTTGTTGTCGATTAACCGCCACATTTCTTCACTGATTACAAGTTGAGTGTTATACGGAATGTACAGATTCATTTCCAATCGTTGGGCATGAAATTTTACATCCTTATTGAAGGTGATATTAGAGTCAAACGTAATGACACTGTCAGCTTGCTGAACTGTGTATGATACGGTTTGTGCATTTTCAATTGCCTTTTTATGCGTGAAGCCTTGTGCCAAAAACTTCTGCATCAATTTGATTTGTTTCCCTTCATAGCCCCTGATGGTTAAGCCTGTTACGTGATAATCGTCAAGCCCGGTTTCATTTACTTTCAGTACCATCGTTTTTCCATTCACATCAAATAATTTTTCTGTTTTGTACTCACCTTCTTCTTTGAACGACAAGATTATACGCGGAAGTGAGATGCTCAGTGTGAGTACGCTGACAAAAAATAATACGAACAGAATCCAACCGACTAACGGTTTGAACACTATTCGTTTGGCAATGATGCTGCTGCCAAGCAACTGAATGAAGATGGCCGGAACTAAAGCTGCAAAAAATACTGCCACCACTGTCCACACCGGGAAGGTGGCTTTGATGGCATCCATGGGCAAACCAAATCCACCTAAGTTCCATGACTCAGGGAATGACATTGAAGAAAAGATGCCGAACAAAATTCCAAAACTGAATAGAATCGCCAGAATACAGGTTATCCCGATCAAAAGCACCACTACACCGGCCATTACGCGCATAATCTCTACAACTCCTTTCAACATTGGCCCGAGGATTTTGCCAAGAAAGCGTAACACTTCGGCCAATGCACGGAAGGGAAACAAGATGATTTTAGCTAACGTGCTTTCCTCATCACTTTTTTCGTTTAAATTTTTCTTTACCGATGATTCAATATTTGATAGCGTAACCGGCTCGCCTTGCATTTCCATTTTTTCAGTAATGGTTTTAGCTTCAGGCAACGAGAACCAAAGGATGAGGTAGAGCAAAATGCCAAAACCTCCAAAGAATGAAACAATGACAAACAGGATACGTACCAGCACTACATCACCTCCAAAGTAAGCCGCGATGCCACCGGCCACACCTCCTAATACTTTTTTGTCGGGGTTGCGGTACATTTTTTTCACGCTGGGTTCGTCTTCCAGGGTTACGTCACCCGGCAGTACAATCCATAACAGTAGGTAAAACAAGATACCGCTGCCGTAAAAGAAAAAGAGCAGGCCAAAAATGATTCGTACCCAAACCGGGTCAATGCTGAAGTAGTGAGCTAAACCGGCACACACACCACCTAATACTTTTCTGCGTTGGTCGCGCACCAGTTTTTTATCTGCCGTTTGCGAAAAATTGGGTTGCTTTTCTTCTTTGGGTGCTCCGGCAAAATCGGTCTCTTCGGCTGCTTTGAAATCATTAACATTGCCCATGGTAGTGATGAGGTGCTGTACATCTTCGGCAGTGATTACTTGTTTGCCTTCATTTAATTTGGCCAGGAAGATTTCAGCTATGCGGCTTTCAATGTCAGCCAATATTTCGTTACTGTCATCAAATGAACCAAAGTAGCGGTTGATGGAATCCAAATATTTACGCAACGATTCGTAGCCATCTTCTTCAATGTGGAAGATGATACCGCTGATGTTGATGCTGAGTGTTTTTTTCATATCAAGAGAGGAATGAGGTTATACAGTAACTGTTGTTTTTTTTCTGATCATTTCAGTAGAATGCACCAGGTCGTCCCACGTTTCGGTGAGGCCTTGCAAAAATTTTTCACCCACAGAAGTGAGCTTATAATATTTTCTGGGAGGGCCGGATTTAGACTCCACCCATTTGTACTCAAGCAGGCCCGAATTTTTTAACCGGGTGAGCAGTGGATACAGGGTACCTTCTACCACAATCATTTTGGCCGAGGTGAGTTCATCGAGCATGTCAGAAGCATATGTTTCGCCCCGGGCAATGATGTGCAGAATGCAGTATTCTAAAATTCCTTTCCGCATTTGCACCTGCGTGTTTTCAAGGTTCATAAGTGGTGGTTAAGACTAATTATTTTCTTATACGGTAAAGTACTATGTATAGCCAAGTACTTTGTGGGTATTTTCACGAATAAAATGTAATTCATTGATTATCAGTATTATTATTTTTTAAAATTTCAATGTAAACACAGTCTTCACCTCGGGTTCTGATTCTACCGTGAGTGAGCCATTGTGCATTTGCATGATCTGTCGTGAAAGTGCCAGACCAATGCCCGACCCTGTTTTTTTTGTGGTGAAGAAGGGCACAAAAATTCGATTGATCGCTTCGGGAATGATGCCGGGGCCATTGTCAATAACTTCAATAATTATATTAGTGCCATTGTATTTTCCGCTCAGTTCAATTTTTCCGTTTTCTGTTTGAGCCAGCGATTCCATGGCGTTCTTTAATAAATTGATCAGCACCTGTTCAATCATTTCGGCATCGGCCTGAATGGTCAGGTATTCTGAGTCACAGGAAGTACTGAATTGGATGGTTGTTTTTTTCAGTTCTTGCTTCATCAGTTGTGCGGTGTGGTCGATCAGTTTTTTGAGTAATACCGTTTTAATATTGGGCTGTGGCAGAGACGTGTACTCGCGATAGGCATCAATGAATTTAATCAGTCCTTTGCTGCGGTTTTCTATAGTATTCAGTCCTTCCTTTAAATCTTCTGCGGCTTCGGTCTTTAGCTCGTAGGTATTTTCTTTTTTGATCATCTCATGGTCTAGTATTTCGCGCAGGGTAGAGGTGAGCGAAGAGATGGGTGTAATGGAGTTCATGATTTCATGGCGCAGCACGCGTGTTAAATTTTGCCAAGCTTCCAGTTCTTGCCGCTGCAGTTCAGTTTGAATGTTTTGCAGGGTTACCAGTTTAATCAGGCTTCCGCGAATGCGCAATTCGGTGGCTTGTAATGTCAATAAAAAATCATTGGTTTTGTAAAGTGTACTTTTTCCGCTCTCCACTTCCATCAAGGCCAAATACAGTTTTTTATTTTTGGCCGAGAGGTCGTGGATGTTTTTTAAATGAGCTTCATCCATAAACCGCTTGGCATTGGCATTCATTAACTGCACATTGCCCTCGGCATCAAAAGAAATAATACCGGTGCGCACTTGTTGCACAATGGTGTTGAGGTACTGCCAGTTTTCTTCTTTCTCTGACCGGGCTTTGCGAAAAGCTTCAAACACTTCATTGAAGGCTTCATTTAGATCTTTGAAACTTTTGCCCAGCTTATTATCAGCCGTGAACCCGGAAACAAAATCAGAATACCGGACGGATTCCAGAAAACGTGTAAGCTTGCGGTTGGTTTGAGTAGTGAAGCGGTATAACTCAAATAACTGTATAATAAGTATAAAAAAGTTTAGCACGGCCGCAAACACCATGTTGGGATTTGAGAGCATGAAAACAAAAAGGGCCAGGGCGGCACCCAATAGTACAACCCGGATTAATATTCGTATGCGAAAGTCTTTCATGCTTACTCTATAATTTCTTTGTTCATAGCCGCTATTGACGCATGGCTATTTTAAAGTCCATGTTTTTCTAATCTTCGGTATAATGAGGAGCGGGTTAGTCCCAGTTCGGTAGCAGCCTGCGTGATGTTGCCATTGTATTTCTTTAATACTTTTCGAATCAGCAGCTTCTCTACCTCTTCAAGGTTGAATGCTTCCAGGCTGAGCCCTGCATCATTTTCTTTTGAAGCAGTAGCATTCAAATTAAAATCTTCCGGTTGTAAAACGGAGGTTGAACTCATGATCACCGCCCGCTCCAACGAATGTTGCAGTTCTCGAATGTTGCCCGGCCAGGTATGTTTGTTCATGCGGATAAGAGCGGCATCGCTGATCTTGGAAATATTTTTTCCATACCTGGTATTGTATATTTTTAAAAAATAGTGTGCAAGCAGTGGAATATCTTCCGGCCGTTCGCGCAAAGGCGGGATTTCAATCTCGATGGTGTTGATTCGGTACAGCAGGTCTTGTCTGAATTTATTTTCCTTTACCATCTCATAGAGCGGCAGATTGGTGGCACAGATCAGTCGGATATTTATAGATACCTCTTTGTTGGCACCTACCCGGCTCACTTTTCTGTTTTGCAAGGCGGTGAGCAGCTTGGCTTGCAGAGACATGGATAAATTTCCGATTTCATCCAGAAATAAAGTTCCGTTGTTGGCCAGTTCAAACCGGCCCATCCGGTCTTCTTTTGCATCAGTGAAGGCACCTTTTTTGTGGCCGAAGAGTTCACTTTCAAAAAGCGTTTCGGTTACTGAACCTAAATCAACGGCCACGAACGACTCATTTTTTCGTGGCGAATTCCGGTGGATAGCCCGTGCGATGAGTTCTTTTCCTGTTCCGTTTTCGCCTAAGATCAATACATTGGCATCTGTTTGGGCTACGCGTTCTACGGTTTGAAAAATTTTCTGCATCGCCCGGCTCTGGCCGATGATGTCGCTGAATTTTTCGTTGAGGGCCTGATTGATTTCCTGGTTTTTTATTTTCAGGGTTTCTACTTCATCACGTGTTTCACGCAGGCGCATAGACGAAAAAAGAGTGGCCAACAGTTTTTCGTTTTCCCACGGTTTTAGCACAAAATCAGTTGCACCTGCTTTGATAGCCTTTACTGCCATTTGCACATCGCCATACGCGGTGATTAAGACTACAACGGCCAATGGGTCAAGGTCTAGAATTTTCTGTAGCCAGTAATACCCCTCGCTGCCGCTACTCACGTCTTTGGTAAAATTCATATCAAGCAAAATCACATCGTAGTCCTCATGGGCCATCAGCGTGGGGATGCTCTCCGGGTTTTTTTCAACATCGACTTGAGCAAAGTGTCGTTTTAAAAAAATCTTGGCCGCTTTTAATAGGTCCTCGTTGTCGTCAACGATTAATAGTTTTCCGTGTCTTTGTTCGTTCATGCCTTTAATTTGAAAGTGAGATTATTTGAGAACAAGATTTGAATTGATGGATGAGTGAATTCCATTTTCAAATTTTCAATTCATTTCATCAATATTAATACCGCAGAAATTAAGGCCATTTCTGAACTAATTCCCTCACTTTACTCTTAAAATTATAAAAAATATGTCCGCATGCGGACAGATTCGTTCATATTTGAACTTTAAAGAAATAACTAAACCTGAAATAAAGCTTAAAACGCCAGTAAATGGATTGGCACATAACTTGGCTACGGTTGAGCAACGAAAAATTAATCACGTATTGTATTCATGGACAAGAAAATTGAGAAGAGAAGATTTACGGTTAAGAAAGTGCTGATGTACTCAGGTGTTACGGCACTGGTTGTATTCATCGCCTATCAATTTATTTTTGCCGATCGCAGGTCAAAACTAAAAACCGACAAAGATAAAATTACCATTGCCGAAGTGAAGAAGGGGTTGTTTAAAGAATACATACCACAAACCGGAACAGTTGAGCCGGCACGTACGGTTTACCTCGATGCTATTGAGGGGGGTAACATCAAAAGAATTTATAAAGAAAGCGGGGCCATGCTAAAGAAAGGCGATGTGATTATGGACCTGAGCAACCTTAACCGAGAACTTTCGGTGCTTAGCCAGGAAGCCACGTTAAATGAAAGCATCAACCGTGCCCGCGATACCCGGTTAAACATCACTAAAAATGATTTAGATCAACGTCAACAACTGGCCCTGATTGATAACCAATTGGCCATTCTTGGCCCGCAGTATCAGCGTCAGAAAAAATTATTTGAGAAAAAACTGATTGCCAGACAAGATTTTGAGAAAACAGAAGCTGATTATAAATACAATGTTGAGCGCAGGCGAATTACCTATGAGGTATATCGAACAGACTCCATCAACCGCATAGAACAAATCAAAGATCTCAACACTTCACTTCAGCGAATGATGCTCAACCTCGATGGATTAGGAAAAATACTGGATAACCTGTCCATCAAGTCACCTATTGACGGGCAACTCACCACCACGGCACACTGGGAAATCGGCCAGGCTGTTAACACCGCACAGCGCGTGGGGCAAATTGATATTGTGGGCAGTTATAAAGTGCGTGTTCCCATTGATGAGTTGTACTTGCCCAAAATTTCAGTTGGGCTTCCCGCCTCAACCGAGTTTGATAACAAAACATATAACCTCGAGATTAAATACATTTATCCCAACATAGTGAATGGCCGATTTGAAGTGGATATGGAATTTACCGGTGAAACCCCGCAGGGCATACGCAGAGGGCAATCACTTCGGCTGAGGATTGAATTAGGCCAGCCTTCGCAGGAACTGTTACTGCCCATGGGCGGGTTCTACAAAGACACCGGAGGCAATTGGATATTTATCTTGGATGAAAGCGGAACCCGTGCCGTGAAAAAAGAAATTAAGTTAGGTCGCAAAATGGGCTCCGAGTATTTTGAGGTATTGGAAGGATTGAAACCCGGAGACAAAGTGATCACATCATCGTATGAAAATTTTGGTGATAACGAAGTACTGATATTAAACTGAAGTAACTAAAACATGAAATAGTTGAAACCTGAGGCAAATTTTTTATGCAAGTGTGCAACTAAATGTAAACGCATACCGTCTTATAAATTGTTTTCAAAAATGTAACTAATCCAAATTAACCAAGTATTGATCATTAAATCCCATAAACTATGATACGATTAAAAAACCTTGAAAAAGTCTATACCACCGAAGAAGTAGAGACCACCGCACTCAACAGCATCAATCTTGAAATAAAAGATGGCGAATTCGTAGCGATCATGGGGCCATCGGGTTGTGGTAAATCAACGCTGCTGAATATCCTCGGCTTGCTGGATAATCCTTCTGGTGGCGAATATTTTTTTGGCGAACATGAAGTATCAAAATATTCTGAGCGTCAGCGCGCCCAACTACGCAAAGGTTCGATCGGCTTCGTATTTCAGAGTTTCAACCTGATTGATGAACTCACAGTATTCGAAAATGTTGAACTCCCCCTGCTCTACATGAAAGTGCCTTCAGACGAACGCAAGAAAAGAGTGGAAGAAGTACTGGAACGCATGAACATCATGCATCGCAGAAATCACTTTCCACAACAACTTTCGGGCGGACAACAACAACGTGTAGCGATCTCACGTGCCATCGTGGCCAAACCCAAAGTAATCCTAGCTGACGAGCCGACCGGAAACTTAGACTCGGCCAATGGCGAAGAAGTGATGAAACTGCTTTCGCAATTGAATGAAGAGGGTACCACCATTTTAATGGTAACGCACTCGCCTTACGATGCCAACTATGCTCACCGCATTGTCAATTTGTTTGATGGTAAGATTGTAACTGAAAATATCAAAGAACATTTTCACATCTGATCAGAATAGAAAGCGTTATCGGATTGATAAATTTCTGTTGACACGCAAATTCATTATAATTTAGGTTTTAGGTTAAGGAGACAAGCCCCGCCCTGATGCGGGGTTTGTTTTTTTACTGATATAAACTGAACACATAACTGTTCATAGACGCACACTGTTCGGTTGCCATGTTGTAAATGGTATAATAAATAGCGCATTTTTTTCGGCATATTTATTGGCATACCGATGCAACCTATGTAGTTGTTTAACGTCTTATCTGAAATTTAAACCCATGCTGAAAAATTATTTCAACATCGCCATCCGCAATATTCTGAAGAGAAAATTCTTCGCCTCGATTAATATCCTGGGGATGACCATAGGCACTACCGCATGCTTACTCATTGCCCTATACATTATTAACGAATTCACGTATGATAAATTCCATAGAAATGCCGACCGTATTTACCAGGTTGATTTGCACGGAAAAATGGGAGGGCAAGACATACGTACAACTACTACTTGCGCACCTATGTCGGCTGCACTATTAACTGACATTCCTGAAGTGGAATCTTCTCTTCGTATTGATAATTTTGGCCGGTCTGCTTTTCGGAATGGAGATAAAATTTTTCTGGAAGAGAAAGTTTTTT
This sequence comes from Bacteroidota bacterium, assembly GCA_018266435.1. GTDB lineage: Bacteria > Bacteroidota > Bacteroidia > Cytophagales > Cyclobacteriaceae > ELB16-189. Next base: position 615,351 of record JAFEAL010000005.1, read on the forward strand.
ATACCGATAGCAATTTCTTTCATTTTTTTTCATTCAAACTGATTTCAGGCAACCCCTCAACGGCACTGAAAGACCCCAATTCAATTGTGCTTACCGAAAAGCTGACCAAAAAATATTTTGGTGATGAGAATCCACTGGAAAAAATCATAACAATTGGCAACGACAAAAAAACATATAAAGTGACGGGAGTGTCTGCCGATTGCCCGGGCAATTCTCATTTTATTTATAATGCCCTCATTTCCGCTTCTTCGGCTGAGCATTTAAAATCGACAGAGTGGCTCAACAACGGCTTGTACACCTATTTTATGTTGCGACCGGGCGTGCAGGTTTCATCAGTAGAGAGTAAGTTTGAAGGCCTGGTAGAGAAATACGTTGGCCCGGAGGTACAACGATTTATGGGTACCAGTTTGCAGGATCTTCGCAAAGCAGGCGGGGCATACGGATATTACACAACAAAAATTACCGATATTCATTTGCGTTCTACATCGCAAGGAGATCTTGAGCCGGGTGGAAGCATGATGTACATTTATTTTTTTGGAGGCATCGGTATTTTCATCATTGTCATCGCCTGTATTAATTTCATGAATATGTCTACGGCACAGTCAGCCGGGCGAGCCAAAGAAGTAGGCTTGCGCAAAACACTGGGCTCGCTTCGCGGGCAAATGATCGCCCAGTTTCTTTCAGAGTCAATGTTATACAGCTTGACCGCAATCATTTTATCCCTGGGTTTGTGCTATTTGCTTTTGCCTTCATTCAACTCGCTTTCGGGCAAGGAACTGGCGTTTAAAAATTTACTTGATCCCATTTTTATAAGTGGAATACTTGTATTGCTGATTTTCGTTGGACTGATGGCCGGAAGCTATCCTGCTTTTTACCTTACTTCGTTTAATACGGTAGAGGTGCTGAAAGGAAAGGTTCGCGCTGGGTTCAAGAGCAAAGGTATCCGCAGTGCGTTGGTAGTTTTTCAGTTTGCCATCTCAATTTTCCTAATCATTTTCACCTCGGTGGTGTACAATCAAATTCAGTTCATGCAGGAAAAGCAGATGGGCATAGATAAAAAAAATGTGATGGTGATTCATAACATGGATAAGTTAGGGTCGAACAAACAGGTATTTAAAAATACCTTGTCACAACTGGCGGGTATTTCAAAGCTGAGTTTTACCAACAATTATTTTCCCGGAGTAGATAATACCACCGTAGTACGGTCGGGGCATTCGGAGCAAGATCATATTTCAGGCATTTACTATGCCGATGCTGATCATCAGGAAGTATTGAAATTTGAAATGAAAGAAGGTCGTTATTTTTCGCGTGATTTTCCGGCCGACTCTACAGCCGTAGTCATCAATGAAGCAGCTGCCAAAGAATTTGGATTTGAAAAAGCGGAAGGCGAGGAGGTACTTTATAATAATGGTGATTCAGTATTTCATCATTACCATGTCATCGGCATAGTAAAAGATTTTAATTTTGAAACCTACCGCGACAAGGTGAGACCCTTGGCTGTTTTTCTTACCAAGAGTTCAAGAAACCTGCTTGTACGTTACGAAGGTAACGCACAAGCAGCCGTAGAAAATGCTACCAAACTTTGGAAACAATATGCCAACAGCGAACCGATTGAATATACATTCATGGATGAAAATTTCGACAAACTTTTCAGGGCCGAGCAACGCATGAGCAAAATCTTCAGTGTGTTTTCAGGTATGGCTATTTTTATTGCTTGCCTGGGGTTGTTTGCATTGGCAGCATTTACTGCAGAGCAACGTACCAAAGAAATTGGCATCCGCAAGGTGATGGGGGCCACGGTGTCATCATTATCAATGGGATTGGCCAAAGAATTTATTATTCTCGTAGTCATTGCATTTATTCCGGCAGCAGTTATTGGGTGGTGGGTATCTTCACAGTGGCTGGGTGGCTTTGCGTACCGCACGGAAATCAACCCCATCATATTTATAGTGGCGGGTTTGGCAGCAGTGGCTATTGCCTGGATTACCGTGGGCTATCAATCTGTCAAAGCAGCACGAGCTAATCCGGTAGATTCGCTTCGCTATGAATAGCTGCGCTGATTTATAAAAATCTCACTCACAAAATGAAAGTCTTTCATTATCTTATAGACTTTATTTTTTGCTATGAGATTTTTTCTGCTTTTCATTGCGATTACTGCCTTCTTTGTCACAAAGGGTCAATCTTTTGATCCGGCTGTTTTTTCACAATTAAGATTCCGGTTTATCGGCCCGGATGGCAACCGCATGATTGCCGTAGCGGGCGAGCCGGGCAATCCCATGGTTTCGTATGCCGGTGCGGCTTCAGGCGGTGTATGGAAAACCGAAGACATGGGCATTTCCCGAAAACCCATTTTTGACGGCACGGAAGATTCTTCCATCGGGGCAATGGCTCTGGCACCATTCAACCTGAAACAACTTTGGGTAGGCACAGGCGAAACATTTTTGATCCGGCCTGCGCATGCTGTAGGCAATGGAGTTTACAAATCATCCGATGGAGGAAAAAATTGGAAATACCCGGGGCTTGAAAAAACATTTTGCATCAGCCGGGTAATCGTTCACCCAACTGACACCAATACGGTTTATGTCGCTTCACAGGGTCATGCACACGGCCCTCAACCGGAGAGAGGTGTTTACAAAACAACCGATGGGGGCAAAACATGGGAGCTGATTTTTTTGTAAATGAAAACACAGGACGCTCAGATCTGGCAATGGATCCAAAAAATCCCGATGTACTTTTTGCGGCTATGTGGCAGGTAGAAATTAAAAAAAGTTGAATATGAACAGCGGAGAAGCGGGCAGTGCTCTAAAGACGGTGGAAAAACCTGAGAACCTCTGCGCAGGGGATTAGAAAGCGGCCCGGCACACCCGGCAGGCAAAACCTCAGTGGATATAGAGAAAAAATAATTTATGATATAAACTCTGCTATTATTATGCCCATGACTTCACTTTGGAAAAAAATTGTATCGTACACCGTTTTGCGTGACAAAACAAGCACTCTGCCCAAAGCACATTCTAATTATATTTTTGCTAAAGGATACCGCGAGTTTGTCATTTTGCTGAAGCGGTCAGTTAAAGATGTGGTGCTGATCATGCTCGGCATTGTATCGGCTTCTTTTGGGTTAAAAGGATTTTTGCTGACCAATCATTTTATTGATGGCGGAGCCACGGGCATTTCATTGCTGATCTCGGCCATCACTCATTTTCCTTTTTACATGTTGATTGTGCTGATCAATATTCCGTTTGTTGTGCTGGCCTATGCGGTGATGGGCAGGCAGTTTGCCATTAAGACAGCTTTGGCCATTTCGGGCTTGTCACTTTGTTTGGCTACCGTGTCGTTTCCCAATGTAACGGATGATAATTTTTTGGTAGCCTTGTTTGGAGGATTTTTTTTAGGTGCCGGTATTGGGTTAACGGTGCGTGGTGGAGCCGTGATTGACGGCACGGAGATGCTGGCTATATATTTGAGCCGTAAAATGTCGGCCACGTTGGGTGATATTATTTTAGTAATCAACGTACTCATCTTCTCTGCGGCAGCTTATTTTTTGAGCGTGGAAATTGCCCTTTATTCCATGATCACGTATTTGGCGGCATCCAAGACCTTGGATTTTATTGTGGAGGGCATTGAAGAATACATCGGAGTAACTATTGTTTCTACGCACAGCGAAGAGATACGCCACATGATTGTGAATAAAATGAGCCGCGGAGTAACCGTTTACTCGGGCAAGCGCGGTTACGGCAAGCGTGGCGAATCGCAAGAAACCGATATTGTGTACACGGTCATCACAAGGCTGGAGATTAATAAACTTACTACAGAAATTGAAAAAATTGCACCCGATGCCTTTGTGGTTATGCACAGTGTGCGGGATATAGTAGGCGGCATGATTAAAAAACGACCGCACAAGTATTGAGAAAAAAATTTTCTCTCATCTCATCTCATCGGGTAGTTTTCATTGGCCGGGTAAGCAGACTCAAACAAAACCTAATCTAAAGGCCACCTGAAAGCAGGGTGCAGCAAAAATAAATTTTCTTTAAATACAGAATCGGGAAAATAAAAAAATGCATTTGAAGAGAGTGTCTGCCGGCATTTCTAAGACACTTATAATCCGTGTCTAATCGTATTCTAATGATCATTCCGTTGTATTGTATCAGAAAATACATGCTATGTGTCCAAAAATTATTCATGCGATGGCATTTGTTGCCGTCTATTTCATTTTTCTTCAAGCAGTTGGTCAGTCAGTTGATACACTGAAAAAAGTTGATATTCAAACTGCACTGACCATTACGAAAGAAAATTATCCTGCCATTAAGCGCAAGAGAGCCGAGACCGAAGCTGCTAATTATGAATTGAAAGCAGCTAAAAATAATTTTTTACCAAACTTTATAGTACAAGGCCAAGTTTTAAATTCTACTTCAAACAGTATTCGTGGTGCGTTCTATCCCAATGATGGTACAGCTCTTCCTGTATCGGCAGGCCTCAAAGTAAACGGAACTACCAATGATGCTACCTGGAACAGCGCTGCAACAGGATTGATCAATTGGAAGTTTTTCAATTTTGGAAAATTAAGAGCGGCAGTAGATGTTGCCAAAGCCGGAGCAGTTGCTGCCGAAGCCGATTATCAAAACGAACTTTTTCAACAACAAATTAAAGTAAGCGATGCTTATTTTCTTTCGCTAATGGCAGACGATATGCTCAAAAGCCAGTCAGCCAACCTGGCACGCGTTAAAGCGTTGAGAGATGTAACTTCTGCTTATGCAAAATCAGGAATAAAACCCGGGGTGGATAGTTCATTAGTAAATGCTGAATACTCTAAAGCAACACTGCAGTTACTCGATGCCCAACGTATTGCTGCCGAGCAGTCTGTTTATTTAAAAGAATTGATGGGATTAAAAAATGATAATAAAATAGAGCTGGATACAATTGTATATTATACAAAGCAACCTCAGACATTAGAGATGGCCAATGAGTATGCAAACAACCCGAGGCTGATTTATTATAAAAGTATTGTAGATGTTAATCAGGCACAGATCAAAGCTATCAAATATAGCCAGTACCCTTCCATCTCTTTTATAGGAAGTGGCTGGGCGCGGGGTTCGGGAGTTGCTGACAAAACCCTGCCCGATGGTGGTTTTATATACAACAAGTCTTTTAGTGGTGGTGTGGGTTTTAGGGCCTATAACTGGATGGTCGGGGTTACTACCGTATGGAACTTCACCAGTTTGTTCCAAACAGGCAATCAGGCACGTGCACAAAAACATGTTGCTACCATGGCGCAAGAGCGGTTTAACGAAGAAACATTGCACGTTGAGAGTGAGTTAGAGCGTGCAAGATTACGGTATAAAACAACACTAGAAGCTGCAAGACAAGCCCCGATTCAGTTGAAAGCAGCACAAGATGCTTACGCACAAGCCAAAGCCCGCTACGATGCCGGATTAAACTCCATATTGGAACTTACTCAGACCTTTGCTTTACTCAATCGCGCAGAAGTAGATGCTGATTTTGCAAGGGGAAATGTGTGGCGTGCTTTGATTCAATATGCTGCGGCCACAGGCAGCCTGGATTCATTTACCAGTAACCTGAACTAATATCAATGTCTTTAAAAAAAACTAAACATTATACTCAATGATTTCAGCAGCCCTTCGCTATCCCATTTCGATCATTGTCATCATTTTGGGGATTGTTGTCTTTTCCACCCTGGCATTATTCAAGATACCGGTAGATATTTTTCCCAAACTGAATTTGCCGGTTATCTACATTGCTCAACCGTATGGTGGTATGTCGCCCAACCAAATGGAGGGCTTCATTGCCACACGCTACCAAAATCAATTGCTTTATGTTACTGGGATCAAAGACATTGAAGTAAAAAACATACAAGGTCTTTGCCTGGTTAAGTGTGTATTTTATGAAGATGTGAATATGGCTCAGGTATCGGGCGAGGTAGCCAACCAGGTGAACCGGGTAATGAACTACCTGCCTCCCGGCACGGTGCCACCCACGGTGCTGCGCTTCGATGTGTCTAGTTTGCCGGTAGGCGAGTTGGTGTTCAGCAGTAAAAAGGCCAGTTTGGATGAAATGCAAGACTTAGCCTCAACCTATATCCGCCCTGTGTTTTCCACAATCCCGGGAGCAGCTTCACCTCCTCCACTGGGTGGTAACGAGCGCACAATTGTGGTGAGGGTTGATCCCGGGTTGATGGTAGAGCACGAACTTACTCCCGATGAAATTGTACAAGCCGTAGTGGAGAATAACCAGATTTCTCCGGCCGGAAACGTGCGCATTGGTAACTACACTTTAATGACCCCGAGTAATACAGTTGAAAGCAAGCCTGAAGATTTTCTGAATATTCCGTTACTAAAAAAATCTGGCCCCACTATTTTTTTACGTGATGTAGCCACCGTAGAAGATGCTGCTGACGTAACCGTAGGGTACGCCCTGGTCAATGGAAAACGCTCGGTTTATATTCCGTTGACAAAATCTGCCGAGGCTTCTACCATGAGTGTGGTGGACGCATTGAAAAAGAAATTGCCAGAAATGCGGGCGCTGCTTCCAGATTATGTCGATTTGAAATATGAATTTGATCAGTCGGTATATGTTATTCAATCGGTAAAAAGTTTGGCTACAGAAGGTATTCTCGGTGCCTTGCTTACAGGGCTGATGATCTTTTTGTTTTTAGGAGATATTCGCGGCTCTGCTATTGTGGTGATCAACATACCCATTGCCATCATGACGGCTGTACTATTGCTCAACCTCACAGGGCAAACGGTCAATATCATGACCTTGAGCGGTCTGGCATTGGCTGTGGGAATTTTAGTGGATGAAGCTACCGTTTCTATTGAAATTATTCACCAGCATTTGGAACGAGGAAAAACATTGGCCCGCGCAGTGATTGACGGGTCAGAAGAGATTTCATTTGCCAAACTGCTGATCTTGGTTTGTATTCTATCTGTTTTTGCGCCTGCATTCTTGATGAATGGTGTGCCCCGTGGTATGTTTTTACCACTCTCGTTAGCCGTGGGCTTTGCCATGATTGCCTCGTTTTTACAATCGCAGACTTTTGTGCCGATCATGGCTAACTGGTGGATGAAGTACCATCATCATGGGCAAGCAGGGCATACAAGTGAACTTATGGGAGAATTGGCCAACAGTTACGAGCTACTTGAAGAAAAAGAAGCCAAAGGATTTGAAAAATTTAAGCAGCGCTACCTTGCCATACTGGATAAAATTGGTCGTAATCGAAAAAAAGCAATTGCCATATATTTAATCGGGTGTTTCGGTTTGCTGGCTGGTGGCTACGCAATGATAGGAGAAGACCTGATGCCCCGAATTGAACACGGACATCAATTTCAGATGAGGTTGATTGGCCCCGAAGGTCTGCGTATTGAGCGAACCGAGGAAGCCGTAATTGCAGCAGTAAATATTATTCAGGAAACAGTGGGCAAAGAAAATGTAGATATTACCTCCGCATTTGTAGGACAGACCCCCTCAAGTTACGGATCCAGTGCGTTATATGTGTTTAACAGTGGGCCGCACGAAGCAGTACTCCAGGTAAATCTGACCGAAGATTTTAAAGTGTCTTCCCTGGATGAACTTAAAGAAAAACTTCGTCAAAAAATTAAAAAAGAATTGCCCGATACTAAAATATCGTATGAGCCAATCGAACTCACCGACAAAATAATGAGCCAGGGGGCAAATACCCCCATCGAAGTGTTGGTGCAGTCTAAGAACATTTCAGAAGCAGCAGGGTTTTCTTCTAAATTAGAAGGCGAGTTGAAAAAAATTCCGTTTTTGAGGGATATCCGGATTAACCAGCCACTTAAATACCCGACACTGTCAATTAACATTGATCGTGAAAAGGCTGCTCAGTTTGGATTGACAGCAACCGAAGTGTCCAAATCACTGGTAACGGCTACTTCATCCAGCCGATTCACGGCAAAAAACCTTTGGCTCGATACCCGCAGAGCATTTGCTTACCAGGTGCAGGTGCAAGTGCCCGAGTATGAAATGAATTCAGTGAAAGACATTGAAAACATTCCGTTGGTAAAAGGACAGTTACGTCCGGTACTTTCAGATATTGCTTCGATTACCCCGATAAAAGTACCAGGTCAGTATGATCGCATTGGTCCGCGCAGGGTTGTAACAGTTTCGGCTAACATATACAAAACAGACTTGGGCAGGGCGGCCGCAGCTGTTCGGGAAGCCATAGTAAAAACAGGTGAACAACCGCGCGGTATGCTGGTGGAAGTACGCGGTATGGTGAAATTGCTGGAAGAGACATTGAGCGGTCTGCAATCCGGGTTGCTGCTGGCTATTGTTGTTATCTTCCTGTTGCTGACAGCCAACTTTCAATCGTTTAAAGTTTCGTTCGTAGCCTTAGTCACCGTACCGGCTGTGCTGGCGGGGTCTGTTCTGTTTTTGTTGTTGACAGGGTGTACGCTAAACTTACAATCGTATATGGGCATCATCATGTCAGTGGGTGTGTCGGTATCCAATGCAGTATTATTAGTTACCAATGCCGAGGATCTGCGGCTGGAGTTGGGCAATGCTGAAAAGGCAGCCCGCATTGCCGGCTCGCAGCGGTTGCGCCCTATTTTAATGACTTCAATCGCTATGGTGGCGGGCATGTTGCCGATGGCCAGCGGATTGAGCGAAAGTGGTGAGCAGGCCGCCCCCTTGGGGCGTGCGGTAATTGGCGGGCTGGTGTCTTCCACTCTTGCCGCTCTGTTAATTTTGCCGGCTGTGTTTACTGCTATCCAGTCGAAGACCACTCTCAAATCAGTTTCATTAAATCCTGATGACCCGGCCAGCCAATACTATGACAAAGAAAAAGAACTCCACTAACTCCAGTGACTACAAGTATGAAAAACAAAAAATATATGAAACACAAACTGATGATAACAGCAATGCTGGCTATGACCGGTATGCTCAACTTTTCTTGCAATAAATCGAAAGATATTGAAGGGAAAGGAAATGACGTGACTTATCAAGCTTCGCTGGTTAAAAGAGCAGACGTAGAGTCGCAGCTTGTTTTGCCGGGCGAACTCGAAGGTTACTTTGAAACAGGCGTAATGGCTAAAGTAAACGGGTACATCAAAACCATGTATGTCGACATTGGCGACCGCGTGCATGAAGGGCAACTGCTCGCTGAGTTGGAAGCCCCTGAGTTGGTTAGCCAATTGGTTAATGCATATTCTGAGGCTCAGGCAAAAGAAGCTATTTTCTTGAATAGTAAAGGTAAATATGTGCGGCTGGTTCAAACCAATAAAACACCGGGCGCAGTATCACCTTATGATATGGATTTGGCGAAAACAACCGTAATATCTGACAGTCTGGCCCATCGCGCCTCATTGGCAAAATACGGATCGGTAAAAGAATTAGTTAATTACCTGAAGATCACGGCACCTTTCGATGGGATCATCACCGAGCGGGCACTCGCTCCGGGTGCATTTGTTGGTCCTAACGAGCGGCTGGTGATGCCTATTGTTAAATTAAAAAAAGAATCAATCTTGCGGTTGCACATACCAGTACCCGAAAAACAACTGGCTGAAATAAGTGTTGGCAAATCTGTGAAGTTCACTGTAAAAAGTTTTCCTGATGAAATATTTGAAGGGAAAGTTACCCGGCTAGCCAAGAACCTAAACATTGAAACCCGTGCCGAAATTGTGGAAATAGAAATTGATAACCACGAGGGCAAGTTGTTTCCGGGTATGTATGCCACGGCAACTATTCCAATTAGCCGTAAAAATTCAATTATAGTACCCAGCACAGCCTTGGTTACTAACATGGAAAGACGCTTTGTTATTAAAGTGGTAAACGGTAAGGTTACGTATGTAGATGTAGAAAAGGGCGAAGACTTGGGCGATAAAATTGAAATCTTCGGACATTTGAATGAGGCTGATACTTTACTTAACGCAGCCACCGATGAAATCAGGAATAACTCACAGATTAAGGTCATTGTTGTGAACGATAATTTAGCTGAGAATAAAAAGTAGCCAACTCTTTTGTTCATTTTTTTTTTAAAACCCTTATGTTGAAAAGATTATTTTTTTTAGTAGCTATAGTTATACCCGCACTGAACCTTTACGCTCAAAAAATAGATTCAGTGCGTAAACAGGAGGCACCTAAAGAAGTAAAGAAAGATCGGTTTACGTTGCTCGTTTACACGCGTACTATCTCTGATGCTCATAGTAAATTCCGTTTTGACCAGAACATTGTTCCTAACTTCAGGGTAACGCCCTGGTTGCGCATGGAGCTGGGTATCCGGCAAGGCGAGCAGACAAATAATGGTGCTGCGTACAATCACTACAAGGTAGAACTGCAAAGCAAAACACTCTTTCAGCGACTGCGCTTAGTAACCCGGATGTCGCAAGATATTGTGAGGTATGGGTCGCCCACGTATACACGAACTAATTTTTTATTTATTGCTGAAACAAAGCACCCGATTTCAAGAAAATTTGATGCCGTGCTGAATATTGGGTATATGTTCTCGTATCAAAAAAATAATACACTACAAGCCGAACCGATTGCCGGGGGCTCAAACAACAACCACGGAATTTATAAGGTAGGCATCCGTTACAAGCTAAGGAAAGGATATTTGGAAGGAGTGTTGGGTACCTACGATGTATTTAATCCGTATGCGCTTCAACAACCCTTTGCACAAGTCTCCTGCGATTATGAATTGTTTAACGGAGGCACACTCTATTCCTATTTCCGGTATCAATACGATAAATCTATAGGAACTCCATTCAACGACTTTTTAGGTCTTGGTGTGAAATTCAGAATACTGAAATGATGATTTTTGGGTAAACACAGCCGGCTTTTTTGGCGCCAGTTGCCAGCCGGCTTGTTTTTGTTTCCGAAATCAAGTGAGGGTTAATCATAAGCGTCATAAGAAAATAGTATTTATTTGTCGGGCGTAATCAGAGCCGAATCAAGCCAGCCGGTTTAGGCTGAGGCGCACAGCGCCCGGGTGCAACAGCAATAATGAAATTGTTTTTTGGTTGATATATTTTCAGTATTAACCCACCATTCCTTCTGCCGGAAACTGCAATGTAAGCATCTTATGTTCACCAAGTTTTTGTAATTTTAATACAATTTTAATCCGATAAAATAGAATTGATTTTAGGATAACACGGTCAGAATAAGTTTGCTGAAACAAATTGCTGGATGCAAAAAAATTGGAATTTACCCAAGCAAGTATGGTTGATCTTTGTTGCTTTGACAGATTTCAGTTATTGTTTTGGGCAATTTCCTGAAAAACTAAAAAACGGGCTGCGTTATGAGCTGGACAGCACCGGAAGGCACAGCATTACACTTAACATGACTGCACAGCTCTGGACACGCTACACCGAACATAATCCCGGCACGGTAGTGATGACTCAACCACAAAATAGCACCACCGATATAAGCATCAGGCGTATGCGTTTTATTTTAAGTGGCGCATTGACTGATCGCATAAATTTTTTTGTACAGTTTGGGCAAAACAACCTAAACTACCTCTCCGCACGAAAAGCCGGCAGTTTTTTTCACGATATAACAGCCGATTATGCAGTGATTAAAAAAAAATTATCGATTGGTGCAGGGCTGAACGGGTGGAATGGCCCTTCGCGCTTTTCAAATATGTCGGTTTCATCTACAGTTGCCCTAGACCCGCCCATCTTTCAGGAAGTAACTAACGACACGTATGATCAGTTTGTACGAAAGTTGGGTGTATATGCCAAAGGAAAATTAGAAAAACTGGATTACCGGATTTCGGTAAGCAAGCCCTTTATTATCCAAACCGCAGGCAATGCATCAGGCACAGAGCCGATAAATGGCTACTCATCGTTTTCCACATTGCCACCTCACTTAACTTACCAAGGATATCTTTCGTATCAATTTTTTGATCAGGAATCAAACTTTAGCCCGGCCATTGTGGGCTCATACCTTGGCAGCAAAAAGGTGTTTAATATTGGCGGTGGATTTTATTACCAGAAAAATGGCGTGTTTCATTATTCCAATGTAGTGGCAAGAGATACTGTAAAACAAAATATTGTCTTGCTTTCGCTGGATGCGTTTTACGATGCACCCTTGAACAGGCGAAAGGGAACGGCTATTAAAATTTACGGCTCGTTTTCACGGTATGATTACGGTTATAATTTTATCCGTGTGGCGGGTGCCAATAATCCGGCAACCGCCTCAGCCCACACATCAGCAAACTCAGACCCCAACCGTTATTTTACGCAATTCAATTATGGCAATGCTTACCCTTTTTTGGGTACAGGAAATATTGTCTACTGGCAAGTAGGGTATAAATTGAAAAATAAACTCTTGGGTGATCAGGGTACCTTACAGCCTTATGCCGATTTTCAATACGCCAACTATGACCGCCTGTCTAACCCCATGTTTGTTTATAATATTGGGATAAACTGGCTGATCCATGGGATTCAATCAAAGATTACCTTTAACTATAAAAACCGTCCCTACTTTATAGCCAACCCCAGTGGCACGATTACAGAAGACAGACGCCTTGGCGAGTGCGTACTTCAATACCAGGTGGCATTTTAGTTACAGACCACTCTCACTCCGGTAATACATCCGGCTATTTCTTTAGTAGCGCATCAAATTTTTAAGTTTTTTAAACTTTAATAAAATGTTAATCAGGTAATATTGACTTAACATTCGGGTAATAAGGCCAGAGTAGGTTTGCAAGAAATTAAAGTCCATGCAATTCTTGCCAATAAAAAAAGGTGCTTGGTTAGCCTTTATATCCATGGCAGGCTTTAGTTACTGTTTCGGTCAATTTCCTGAAAAACTAAAAAACGGTTTGCGTTTTGATTTAGACTCTACCAAGAGGCATCATATTACCCTTAATATGACTGCACAACTCTGGATGAGAAACACCGATCAAAATCCGGGCACTACCGTAGAAGCACAAACCCAAGCTAACACCACTGACATAAGTATTAGGCGCATCCGGTTTGTATTAAGCGGTGCACTTACCGATCGGGTGAATTTTTATGTTCAGTTCGGACAAAACAACCTGAACTACTTGTCGGCACGTAAGTCAGGATTTTTTTTCCATGACATTACTGTGGATTATGCTGTTGCGAAAAAATACCTTTCGATAGGCGGGGGACTGAATGGATGGAATGGGCCCTCACGTTTTTCTAATGCGGCCGTTTCCAGCATCCTTGTGTTAGACCCGCCCGGCTTTCAGGAAGTGACCAACGATACCTACGATCAGTTTGTGCGCAGGCTGGGTGTGTATGCCAAAGGAAAAATAGGCAAGCTGGATTATCGTCTGTCGGTGGCCAAGCCGTTTGTCATTCAAACTACCTCCGGTTCGGGTGTTGAGCCAATCAGTACGAATGCATCATTTTCCACACTGCCCCCTAGTTTTGTTCATCAAGGGTATTTTTCATACCAATTTTTTGATCAGGAAAACAATGCCGGGCCCGCCATGACCGGATCTTATTTGGGCAAGAAAAAAATCTTTAACATAGGCGGAGGATTTTACTACCAACGGAATGCGATGTACCGTTTGGCAAACCACGATGTGGCCACTCAAGATACCGTAAAACAAGATATGAGATTGTTTGCCGTTGATATTTTTTATGAAGCACCCGTCAACGAAAAAAAAGGAACGGCTATTTCTTGGTATGCCAGTTTTTCCAACTACAATTATGGAAATAATTTTATTCGGGTAGGAGGCCCAAACAATCCGGCCACAGGAACGAAATACACCTCTTCGTCATTTACAAGTGCCAACTATGGCAATGCGTTTCCCTACCTCGGCACAGGCACTGTAGGCTACATTCAGTCAGCTTATAAATTTAGAGATGGGTTGTTGGGCGACCAAGGCACCCTGCAGCCATACCTTGATTGCCAGTATGCACAGTATGACAGGCTGAGTAACCCAATGTGCGTTTTTGATGTTGGTATCAACTGGCTGATGAATGGAAATAATTCTAAAATCACTTTGAACTATCAAAACCGTCCATTCTTTGCGCCCACTACTACCGGAGACCTGGTGCAACAAGCAAGGTTGGCCGAGTGGGTGCTTCAATACCAGGTGGCGTTTTAGTTACAGGTAGTCCTGCAAACGCTGCTCCATCATTTTTTTAAACCAAAAAGTAAATTCGTTAGGTTTTGTTTTGACCTGGTTTTTCAGCTCTTCCCAGTGCACCCACTTCCAGCCGGCTACCTCGTCAGAATTTATATTCGGTGTGCCTTCAAATTTTCCTACAAAAACATGGTCGAGTTCATGCTCGATTAAATTGTTCAGTTCCGCGCGGTAGATGAACTTGTAGGCAAAATCAGTTTTCAGGTCAATGCCCATTTCCTGTTTCAGTTTTCGCTGGGTGGCTGTCTCCATCGTTTCGTGTGGCAACGGGTGGCTGCAGCAGGTATTGCTCCACAGCCCGGCACTGTGGTATTTTTCCAGCGACCGTTTTTGAATCAATACTTCGCCTTTTGAATTGAAAAGCAAAATTGAAAATGCGCGGTGGAGCACTCCCTTCCGGTGAGCTTCTATTTTTTCCATCACGCCAATTTCGTTATCGGCTTCATCTACTAAAACTACCTGTTCCATCCACTAAGGGTAATGCTGTTGAGCAATTTAAAAGCCAAGATGGAATTTTTTTTCGGTAACTTGAAAGTGTACCGTTAAGTTTAAAACCATTTTTCTTTTTTCTTTGCAGCGATGTATTCCACCGCCTTTCAAAAAGCCCTCGACTGGTTTTCCCAAAAGGGATGGAAGCCGTTCAGTTTTCAAACCGAAGCCTGGTATGCGTACTTAAACGGAAAAAGCGGGCTGGTTAATGCGCCCACCGGAAGTGGCAAAACCTATTCATTGCTTGTTTCCATATTGCTGGAAGGAATTTTAACTAAAGAAAAGAACACACTCCAATCCATTTGGATTGCACCCATCCGTGCACTTAGCAAAGAGATTGAACACTCAGCCATTGAAGCCGTTCAAGGATTGGAATCATTTTGGAAAGTAGGTGTGCGCACGGGCGACTCTTCGGTTAAACAAAAGCAACGGCAACTGGAGAAGCCGCCTGAGCTACTGATTACCACACCCGAGAGTTTACATTTGCTGCTCACTCAAAAAAACTATGACAAATATTTCAGCAGTTTAAAATCCATAGTTGTGGATGAGTGGCACGAACTCATTGGTTCTAAACGAGGAGTACTGGTAGAGCTTGCACTCTCGCGATTAAAGACCCTTTCGCCTAACCTGAAAATATGGGGCATTTCGGCCACCATCGGTAACATGCGACAATCGCTCCAGGTATTGCTCGGAAATAATTTTCAACTCAAAAATTTTACGACTGTAATATCTAAAACTGAAAAAAAGGTAGAGATAATTTCAGTACTGCCCGATGAAGTGCAGACGATGCCCTGGGCCGGCCACGTGGGGATTGCTTTGTTGGAAAAAACCATTCCAATCATTTTAAACGGAAGAAGCACACTGATCTTTACTAACACACGATCCTTCGCTGAGATATGGTATCAAAAATTGCTCGACAAAGCGCCCGAACTTTCCGGGCAAATTGCCATGCACCATGGCTCAATCAGTGCTGAGTTGCGCAACTGGGTGGAAGACCAACTGCATGAAGGTAAACTGAAAGCGGTGGTTTGTACATCAAGTTTAGATCTTGGAGTTGATTTTCGCCCGGTGGAAACCATCATTCAGGTGGGTAGCCCCAAAGGAGTAGCACGGTTTCTTCAGCGGGCCGGGCGAAGCGGACATCAGCCCGATGCCGTAAGTAAAATTTATTTTTTGCCTACCAACACATTAGAACTCATCGAAGCGGCCGCCTTGCGCGATGCCATCGAAAAAAAAATTGTGGAAGACCGGGTTCCGTATTTGCGTTCGTTTGATGTATTGAGTCAGTACTTGATTACTCTGGCAGTCTCCGATGGATTTCGGCCCGATCAGATTTTGCAAGAGGTGAGGGGTACCAGCAGTTTTTCGTCCATTACCGATGACGAGTGGCTCTGGCTATTGAATTTTATTTCAACCGGTGGCCATGCGCTCACGGCTTATGATGAATACCGGAAAGTAACGGCCATGGAGGGATTATGGCGAGTAGAGAACAAGCGCATCGCTTACCGCCATCGTCTTTCCATCGGCACGATAGTGGGAGACAACTCACTGCTCATCAAGTTGCGAAGTAAATATTTAGGCTCAGTTGAAGAATACTTCATTTCAAGTTTGCACCCGGGCGATACGTTTTGGTTTGCCGGCCGAAGTTTGGAGTTAGTGCGTATCAAAGACATGGAAGCGCACGTTAAACTATCGAAAAAAAAATCGGGGCGTGTACCCTCCTGGCAAGGCGGCCGGATGCCGTTGTCATCACAGATGAGTGAGATGCTTCGTAATAAAATTGACGAAGCAGCCAATGAAAAAGAATGCGATGATGAAATGCGCTTTCTTCGGCCACTCATGAACTTGCAGCGTGAACTTTCACACCTACCGAAGCGAAATGAATTTTTGATCGAATATTTTCATACCGATGAGGGCTATCATGTGGTGATGTATCCATTTGAGGGAAGAAACGTGCACGAAGGTCTTGCAGCGCTGGTTGCCTACCGGCTGGCACAAATTAAACCGATTACGTTTTCACTCGCCATGAATGATTATGGGTTTGAACTGCTTTCCGATCAGGAAATTCCGATTTACGAAGCGGTTGAAACCGATGTGCTCAGCGAAGAAAATTTATCGAAAGAAATTCAGGCAAGTATTAACGCTACAGAAATGGCACGCAGGAAATTTCGCGACATCGCCACCATTGCCGGGTTGGTGTTCAAAGGATTTCCGGGTAAACCGATCAGAGAAAAACATTTGCAGTCATCGGCACAGTTGTTTTTTAATGTCTTTAACGAATACGATTCCACTAATTTACTTTTGCTGCAGGCTTACGAAGAAGTGATGGATTTTCAATTGGAAGAAACACGAATGCGTAAAGCACTGCAGCGCATCCATCAACAAAAAATTGTTATTAAGGAGCCTGTTCGCCCGACCCCCTTTGCCTTTCCCATAATGGTAGACCGGCTGAGTCGTGATAAACTCACCACCGAGTCAATGGAAGACCGCATCATGAAAATGATGGTCCAGCACGAAAAATAATACACACTCACCATTCATCTTTTTTATAGATCAATTTTAAAAGGAAAGTAATACTTTTGAGGTTTGTCATGATCCACCACCGCTATTTCTTGTTTCTTCTTGCCCGAAGAACACCTGCTTTTGCCGCTATTATTATTTTATTGAGTAGCCTGTCGTCTGTGGCACAAATTTCACCCCCCGGATTAGACGGAGCACGAAGTGTAAATTGGAATGCCATCGGGTTTACCCATCATTTTTCAAAAAAAATAAATTCATCGTTTTACTTCGGAGGGGAATACCAAAGTGATCCCACTACCGCGCAAATAAAAAAGCCTGGAATATTTGTACTTAACCAGGAAACGTATTGGAATTTTGCGAGCCGTTGGCAACTGGCATTTTGTGCCAGCTTCCGTAAAGAAGCGGTTTATCAGACTGCGGCACCTTATGATTTTGAAAACCCCGGATGGGCAAATGAAACAAGGTATTATTTGCGTTTGTTTTACCGATACAAACGCGGGCGCTGGTCGTTTGCCCATTCATTCAGACCGGAGTACCGGGGATTTTATACCACTTCGTGGAATCAGTGGCCGGTCGTTCCCATACAATTGAGGTTCAGATTGAAACTGCAAACCACGTATGATTTAAAGTCGCATAATAATTCGCTGGTGGTAGCCAATGAGTGGCTGGAGGCTACCAATTATAATTCGTCTGTCATGCAGTGGGGCCAACTCACGTTTACCGAAGACCGGCTTTCCACGTACTTTCGTCATGCTTTTAAAAAACCCGATATGCTTTTTGATGCGGGCGTAATGCACCAGGTTTGGTTTGTTAACGGAGTGCATTACATTCCTTATCTGGCCTTTGATATTATTTTTCAAAACCCTTTCGGAAGAAAATCATGAAACGAAAAATTATCTTCATCAGTTTTCCATTTTTAGTTTTGGTGGCCTTGTATTTTCTCGGCCCCGAACCCTCGCGCCCGGTGTTTGACGCAGCCATGCCGTCTGTTCCTCAACAACCGGCCGAACTGGAAAAATATGTAGCAACCCGTGAAAGCAAACACCAGCTCAAACCCGACAACGAAGCAAGGATTGTGTGGGCTGACAGTTCGAAGAATAAAACCAAGTATAGCGTAGTGTACCTTCACGGTTTTTCAGCCAGCGAAGAAGAAGGCAACCCGGTGCATAGAGATTTCGCCAAAAAATTTGGATGCAATCTTTACCTGGCACGTTTGGCCGATCATGGAATTGATACAGTAGATCAACTGTTATACTTCACACCCGATCGCTGGTGGCAAAGCAGCAAAGAAGCACTGGCCATTGGCAAAGCAATCGGTGAAAAGGTGATTGTGATGAGCACCTCTACAGGTGGTACAATGGCACTCATGCTGGCGGCAGAATATCCGCAAGATGTTTTTGCGTTGATCAGCATGTCGCCAAATATTGCTATTAATGATCCCAACGCATGGCTGGCCAACAATCCGTGGGGCTTGCAGATAGCACGGTTAGTAATCGGAGGAAAGGAGCGGAGTTTTCCAAAAGATTCTGCCAAGGATAAATACTGGAATAATCCCTACCGGTTGGAGGCAGTGGTACAATTGGAAGAACTGCTCGAAGACAAAATGAACAGCGAAACATTCAGCAAAGTGAAATGCCCAAGTCTCACGCTCTATTATTATAAGAATGAAAAAGAACAAGACCCAACGGTGAAAGTGAGCGCCATGATTGAAATGAACAAACAACTTAGCACGCCCGATTCGCTGAAAGAAATGGTGGCGATACCAAATGCCGGTGGACATGTATTGGGGTCGAGGATTGTATCAAAAGATATTCCTGCAGTGGAAATGGCGGCAGAGAAGTTTGCAAAAGAAAAATTAAAGATGCAGCAGTAAGGGTAAAAGACTTAAAAATCAATTACCGGTTGGGCTATTCAAACCCAAGAAAATTTTTAGCAATTTTTTTGAAAGATTTACTCTATTCAA
Organism: Bacteroidota bacterium; assembly: GCA_018266435.1. Taxonomy (GTDB): domain Bacteria; phylum Bacteroidota; class Bacteroidia; order Cytophagales; family Cyclobacteriaceae; genus ELB16-189. The sequence goes on from JAFEAL010000005.1 coordinate 634,421, forward strand.
TGCGGCTAGTAAAATGGTTATGCGTGGCGACAAAGATGTTTCTGCCGGGGTTTCTTTTGACCAGTTTTTTGAGTGCCCGGTTTCGGGCCATCAGGTAAGCTTAATGAAATAATAAAAAATAATATCTTTGTAGGCATATAAGAATCAATGTCTTTACAAAAAGCCATAGTAGTAACAAAAGTTATCTTTTTAATTGCACTTATTGGTGTAGCCACTTTTTATGGTCAAAATTCTTTTGTAAAAAAAAGTATCGTCACCTCATTTTTAACTAAAGAAGGTTCGTGCAAAGGCAACACCGGGTCGCAGCCTATAAACGAAGAAGAAGTTAAACACGGGAATGCATCTGACCAGAGACAAAATAGTGACGAACGTGATTTGAATGATTTTTTTGCAACCTCCCTTTCTGCACAAAATACAAAAACTGATTTCACAGACTTATACCATCAATTTGGTTTTAAAGAAATTCATTTTGAGATAATTACACCTCCTCCAGAGGTTTGAACCCTTTCGTTTCTCATCCTGACTCATAGGGTCACTTTTAATTTTTTTCATTATACAGACTGGGTGTGTGTAGTCGCCAACGACTAAGGCATTACCCATTATCATTTTAACATTTAATTATCAATATGAATATAAAGTCATATTTAAGATATGATTTCCCAGCGGGAATTGTAGTCTTTTTGGTAGCGCTGCCTTTGTGTTTGGGTATTGCGTTGGCATCGGGCGTGCCGTTGTTTGCCGGAGTAATCAGTGGCATTATTGGCGGTATTGTTGTTGGTTTTTTAAGCGGTTCACCCTTGAGTGTTACAGGTCCGGCAGCCGGACTTGCTACAATTGTTTTAGCGGGTGTAAATGAGCTTGGTTTTGCTGCATTTTTGTGTGCAGTAGTCATGGCGGGTGGGATGCAGATTTTAGCCGGCTATGCAAAGGCCGGAACATTGGGGCATTTTTTTCCATCGAGTGTGATTAAAGGCATGCTTGCGGGTATTGGTCTTATTCTTATTCTCAAGCAGTTGCCGCATGCAGTCGGCTATGATATGGACTTTGAAGGCGATGAAAATTTTTTGTATGCGGATGGTCAAAACACATTCAGCGATTTATTCAAAGCTTTGCACTACATAACTCCCGGGGCAGTTGTAATAAGTCTTCTATCGTTTTTTATATTGTCGGTATGGAATCATAATGTGTTGCAACGTTATAAATTTTTCAGAAAAATTCCCGCAGCATTAATCGTTGTGTTGATTGGAATTGTGCTCAACTTTATTTTTCAGCAAGCGTTTCCCTTCTTGGCTATTGAAGAAAAACATTTGGTATCGGTACCGGTTCTTTCTTACGAAACATCGTGGCTGGAGTTTTTAACTTTTCCTGATTTTTCTCAGTTCTTCAATCAAAAAGTAATCCTTGCAGCATTTACCATTGCTGCGGTGGCAAGCCTTGAAACACTATTGAACATTGAGGCTACTGATAAACTCGACCAGTATCACCGGGTCACACCACTCGATCGCGAATTAAAAGCACAAGGTGTTGCCAATGTTCTTGCAGGATTGGTTGGAGGGTTGCCTGTTACTTCGGTAGTGGTGCGAAGTTCTGCCAACGTGCAAGCGGGCGGTCGCAGTAAAGCATCGGCCATTACACATGGCCTTATTTTGTTGTTGTCGGTGATGCTGATTCCGCAATTACTTCGGCTTATTCCGTTGTCGGCATTGGCGAGTATTCTCATGGTTACAGGATATAAATTGTCCAAGCCCGTTTTGTTTAAAGAAATGTACCAAAACGGCCGGGCGCAGTTCATTCCTTTTGTTATTACATTGGTTGCGATTGTGCTTACCAATCTTTTGCTTGGAGTGTTAGTTGGCCTGGTAGCTGCAATCTTCTTTATTTTAAAAACTAATTTTCAGCAAGCATTCATTTTAGTAAATGACAACCGCCACTTTCTGCTCAAGTTCACTAAAGACGTTTCTTTTCTCCACAAATCAACCTTACGAAAATCATTTGAAAAAATTCCTGACGATGCCACGGTAACCATTGATGGTGCACAATCGCGCTTCATCGATCACGACATCCGTGAGATGATTAAAGATTATGTCGAAATATCCAAAACAAAAAATATCAGTGTGCAATTAAAATACTTAAGCTTATGAACAATCGAGTCATTGAAGAATACAAACAACTATTGCTGCAAAACAAGGCGTGGGTAGAGCAGAAGACTTTAGAAGATGCTGATTTTTTTAAGAAACTATCGAAAATACAATCTCCTAAATTTTTGTGGATAGGTTGCTCTGACAGCCGCGTGCCTGCCAATGAAATTACAGGCACTAAGCCAGGCGAAGTATTTGTGCATCGAAATATTGCCAACATGGTGGTAAATACTGATATGAATTTGCTCAGTGTACTGGATTATGCCGTGAACGTGTTAACGGTAGAGCACGTTATCGTGTGCGGCCATTATGGATGCGGAGGGGTTCGTGCGGCTATGGGGCAGCAACAATATGGATTGATTGATAATTGGATTCGGGATATTAAAGATGTGTACCGCACGCACTATGAGGAACTGGAGGCGATTGCCGATTTGACTGCCCGCGAAAATAGATTGGTTGAGCTTAATGTAATCGAGCAAGTATATGATTTGAGTAAAACATCAATCATTCAAAGCGCGTGGAAAAAAAGGGGCGGTCCGTACATTCACGGTTGGGTGTATAACTTGGAAACCGGATTGATCAATGACCTCAACGTAACGTACCACAGTAACTCAGAGCTGCCTGCTTTTTATCGATTGATGATTGATTGACCGAAATAATTTTTATTTGTATTTCGTCTCCTGTGGATTTTACGATGTGTGGGCGGGTAACGAAACGATTGTTCACTTTGCATCGTCCCCAAAAAAAGGAGACGATGCAAAACAATAACAGTTCGCTTCTAACTTCAAACTCCCCGCTGCCTCAATACCTCAAACACTACCACAGCCGCAGCATTAGAAACATTCATGCTGTCAATTTTGCCGCGCATGGGAATGATGATGTTGGCATCAGAATTTTTAGTCCAAGCTTCTGATAAACCTGTAGCTTCCGTGCCCATAACAATGGCCGTTGGCTGTGTAAAATCAATTTGATGGTACGGCTTAGCCGATTGAAGCGATGTGCAAAAAATATGGATTTGATTTTTTTTCAGCCAATCAATAGTTTCTTCCGATGAGGCAGCCGCGAGTTGGTTGGTAAACACACAACCCACGCTTGAACGGATTACATTGGGGTTGTAAAAATCTGTTTGCAGATCGCAGATGATCACCGCATCTACGGCCGCTGCATCGGCTGTGCGCAACATGGCACCCAGGTTGCCGGGTTTCTCCACGGACTCTAAAATCAACACAAGTGGATTTTTTTTTAGTTTGATTTCTGAAAGTAAATGTGCTTTTTGCCCGGCCACGGCAATCAATCCGCCCGATCCTTCACGTACGGCAATTTTTTCAAATACTTCTGTTGAAACAGGAATGATGAGTTTGTCGTTTTTCAGTTTCTCCGGTAACTCATCAAATGAAATGATCTCGTCACAAAAAAAAATATTACCGATTTTATAACCGGCTTCAATGGCCCATTCAATCTCACGTTTTCCTTCAATGATAAAAAGTTTTTGTTTCCTGCGTTCGCGAGGTTTTTCCAGTGCCAACAGGCTTTTTATTTTTGGGTTTTGAAGGCTGGTGATTTTAAAATGCATGGCGCAAGATAACTGGAAACTTATTACCGGATGCTGAGAACTTGATACGGGTGGCAGAACAATTTGTAATCTGAAACTTGCCACTGGGTTGTCCCTCCTAAACCTGTGATTTTTTCACTAAAAATTATTCTTACCTTGCTTATTCAACAATAAACCTATTCTATGAAAAGATTAATAATCATTCTGTTTTTATCGGTTGCCTGGCAACTTAACGCACAAACTTTTGAAGGCACCATTAAATGGTCAATGAAAATGAATATTACTGATCCTGCCATGAAAGCCAAGATGGCAGAAGGTCAGCAAAAAATGCAAGACCCGGCCAACCAGGCCAAGATGAAAGAACTTCAGGAAAAAATGAAAGACCCACAGTTTAAGGCCATGATGGAAAACAATCCGCAGATGAAAGCCATGATTGAAAAAATGGCACAAGGTGCATCGTCTGGTGATATGATGGGCAGCATGATGCCCAAAGGGATGACCGTTAGAATCAAAGGAGCAAACTCACTGACTACTACTGAAGGTGGAATGATGCCCGGAGATATACTTCATACGCCTGACAAATCTGTACTCATCGATCGGGAAAATAAAACGTATAGCAACATGCCTTCGGGCAGCAGTTCTGACCAGACCGAAAGAACGAAACCAACCATTACCAAAACGTCTGAGACCGCTACCATCCTGGGGCATATTTGTTCAAAATATATAGTTACCCTTAATGAGCACGGTAAAACAATTACCTCTAATATCTGGACAACCACAGATTTTAAAGACATTGATATGAAAGCCTTTGCCCGGCAACGAATGGGTAAAGGTCAATCATTATTTTACGAAGGTGTAGAGGGAATGCCATTGAAGGTTGAGTCCATTGTGCCGCAGGGAAACATGATTATGGAAGTAGTTGACATCAAACGTGAGTCGCTTAGTTCTTCCTTGTTTACCATTCCCAGCGACTATAAAGAAACACAAGGTATGTTTGGAGGTGTGCGCTGAAAAAAAAAAAAACCGGTTATCGTACCGGTTTTTTTATTTTTGCAGCAGCTATGAGCGTTTGGGCAATAACGTAACTGCCCACCACAGAGAGATCATTGCCCCAAGCATTGAAAATAGTTATCACCTGTAGAATTGTTTTTTTACCGTTTAACTACTGTTGGTAAGTTTCTATTAATTTATCGGTAACTTTTGTTATTCAATTTTTAGTTATGAAGAAAATCACACACGTCTTATTTCTTTTATTACTTACAACAGCTTGTCAGCAAACTGCCGATAGGCATGCCCAACGCATTGTTGTAACAGGAATAGACTCATCCAAAAAACCAGGTGATGATTTTTTTACCTACGTCAATGGCATTTGGTACGACTCGGCACAGATACCGGCCAGCCAGGCAGGTGTAGGTTCATATTCTTTTCTAAATTTTCCACAGCGCATCCGGCTGCGCAGAATTTTGGATAGCGTTTCGGGTTCCAATAACCCAGTTGGAAGTATTGAACAAAAAGTAGGTGATTTTTATGCTTCGGGTATGGATACCGTTGCTATTAACAAACGCGGGTATGAACCCATCAAACCTATACTTGCCAGCATTGATGCCATAACTAATGTGCCAGCATTATTACAGGTAGTGGCAGAAGAACAGAAAACAGGCGATGCATCCATCATCGGTTTCTATGTTGGCCCCGATGACAAAAAGAGCACTGTTAATATTGTACAATTTTTTCAGACCGGAATTGGTTTGCCTGAGCGGGAGTATTATTTCAAGACAGATTCTTCTACGCTCGGTATTCAGAAAGCCTATAAAAAATACCTCTCCACCTTGTTTGAATTAACCGGAAGCAATGCAGACGCAGCAAAGAAAAATGCTGCAATTACCTATGACATCGAAAAGCAGTTGGCAACTGCCCACCGAACTAATATTGAACTACGCGATGTAAAGGCTAATTACAATAAACGGACAGTTGCTGACCTTTCAAAAAAACACCCGGCTCTTGCTTGGAATACGTTGCTCAGCAATTTAGGAATAAAGACAGATTCTGTTAATGTAGGACAACCTGCGTATTATGATCAACTAAATGTCATGCTGAAATCCATTTCCATCAACGATTGGAAAACCTATTTGAAAGCTAATGCACTGACTAATTATGCCAATTTTTTAAGCCAACCTTTTGCCGATGCCTCCTTTGCTTATACTAAAATATTAACAGGTCAGGCAGTAAAGAAGCCACGCACAGAAGAGATGACGCAGGTGGTTGACCGCTCGCTGGGCCAGGCCTTGGCACAGTTATATGTAAAAAAATATTTTCCGCAAGAAGCCAAGAAACGCATGGAAGGATTGGTTGATAACCTGCAAAAAGCTTTTGAAGAGCGCATCAATAAACTAGATTGGATGAGCCAGGCTACCAAAGATAAGGCGAAAGAAAAATTACACGCCTTCTCCCGGAAAATTGGTTACCCGGATAAATGGAGAGATTACTCAACGGTTGAAGTAAAAAGAGATACGTATTTTGAAAACCGCCTGTCGGCCAATAAAAATGATTACCGCTACAGCCTTGCCAAAATAGATCAACCGGTTGACCGCACCGAATGGTTAACCACTCCACCCACCGTTACTGCTTACAATAATCCCCCGATGAATGAAATAGTTTTTCCTGCAGGAATTCTTCAGACTCCTTATTTCGATTTGTATGCCGATGATGCGCTCAACTACGGTGGCATTGGTATGGTAATCGGCCATGAAATAACTCATTCGTTTGATGATCAGGGAGCACAATATGACAAAGACGGTAACGTGAAAAACTGGTGGACAAAAGAAGATTACGAAAAGTTTAAAACCAGAACTCAACAGGTAATTGATCAATACAACGTATTTACCGTGCTCGATTCGTTACACATTAAAGGTGCACTAACGGTGGGAGAAAACACAGCCGATATTGCAGGGGTAGCTATAGCCTACGATGCATTTAAACTAACTGAACAAGGAAAAGATACCACCAAGATAGACGGCTTCACGCCCGATCAACGTTTCTTCATCTCGATTGCAAGGATATGGCGTGTAAAAACCAGAGAAGAATATATGCGAATGTATGTAAATACTAATCCACACTCACCAGCCAAATGGCGCGTAAACGGTCCCTTGATGAATTTTACTCCATTCTATAAAGCATTTAACGTACAACCCGAAGAAAGAATGTACAAACCGGAGAATGAGAGGATAGTGGTTTGGTAGTATAAAACTTCTTGTAGCAGAACTGCTACTTCACACTGCCAATCGGGTTCTTATGTTTACGGTGGCCTTTCCCCACCGGCTTCTCTTCGTAGTAGCCAAGAATTTTCATCATGCCATCGGCTGTTTGCTCAGGGGCAAATAATTCGGTAGAAATTTCTCCGTCATCGTTGCGGTCAATCAGCACATGCTTGGGTGCGGGGATCAGGCAATGCTGAATACCTCCGTATCCGCCCAGCGATTCCTGATAGGCGCCTGTATGAAAAAAGCCGAGGTATAAATTCTCTTCATCATTGATCATGGGCAAAAACACTTCACCGGTGTGTGCTTCGCTGTTGTAGTAATCGTGGCTGTCGCATGTGAGGCCGCCAATATTCACTTTGTGGTAAGGGTCGTCCCATTTATTTACAGGCAGCAAAATATATTTTTGATTCAATCCCCACACATCGGGCAAGTGTGTGATGAAGGAGCCGTCAATCATGTACCAAAGCTCTTTGTCGTTTTGCAGTTTCTGATCAACTACTGAGTATAAAATTCCGCCACTTTCGGCTACGGTAAAACTTCCAAACTCGGTGAAGATATTAGGCACGGGTACATTGTTCTTTTCACAAATCCATTTGATGTTTTCCACAATCTGCTCAATCATGTACTTGTAATCGTAATGAAACGTGAGTGATTGTTTTACCGGAAATCCGCCCCCGATATCGATGGAGTCAAGTGTGGGACATATTTTTTTTATCTCACAGTATTTAAAAATAAACCGGCTCAGTTCACTCCAGTAATAGGCCGTGTCTTTGATGCCTGTGTTGATGAAGAAATGCAACATTTTAAGTGAGGCCTTCGTGCTCGTTTGTATTTTTTCTTTATAGAGCGTGTTGATATCGCCATAGCGGATGCCCAGGCGTGAAGTGTAAAACTCAAACTTAGGCTCCTCATCGGCTGCTACCCGGATGCCCACCTGATAGGGTTTGGTGGCAAACTTTTCATAGTGGTCAATTTCACTCAGGTTATCCAAAATGGGGATACAGGTAAAGCCCTCATTAATCAATTCGGTGATGTATTCTTTGTACTTCGGCATTTTAAAACCGTTGCACAGAATAAATGTATTCTTAGCTATTTTTCCCCGCTCAAATAACGTTCGTACAATAGGAATATCGAAGGACGATGAGGTCTCGATATGAATATCGTTTTTCAATGCCTCCTCCAAAATAAAGTCGTAGTGCGAAGATTTTGTACAGTAGCAATACTTATAAGTGCCATTATACTTAAACCGCTCCATGGCATTAGTAAAAGCCGTTTGAGCAAACCGTATATTTTCGCTGATGCGTGGCAAATAGGTAAAACGGAGCGGAGTGCCGTATTGTTTAATGATATCCATCAGGGGCACGTCATTGAACAACAGTTCGTGATCACGCACTTTAAATTCTCGTTGTGGAAATTCAAAGGTCTGCTCTATCAGTTCACGGTAGCTTTTCATTTCTAATTCATTGATTACTTAATTCGCTGATTCGTAGGTTAATTCACCTTCGGATCGGTAAATTTAAAGGATGCAATATTCCGATAAAATTGCCATCTTTGCAATGGATTGACAGGTTATGACAAACCCCTTATCATTTCGGTTTTTCGCAGTAGCCCACGCACTGCCCGACTTCTAAGTAAGCCGTTTCTCTCCCCATTTTTTTAATTTTTTAGTCATAATTTTTAATTCAATAATAACTTGTGAAAGAGATCAAGATCATCGAGGTAAAGTCAGAAATCGGAGCCGGCACCCGGGGTGCAAGCCTGGGTGTGGAAGCTATGAAAATAGCCAGCCTCGATTTGAAATCAGACCTGTTTAGAAAATACGATTCGGTTGAAGTAGAGAACGTAAACGAATTGTTGTTTGACGGGGCTGAACATACCTATGCCAAATTTATAGACGGTGTACTGGTCATGGAAGAGCGTGTTTGCCTAGAGGTGTACGAACAGCTTTTTGATGATTATTTCCCGTTGATTATGGCAGGTGATCATTCAACGGCTTACGGAACTATTGCCGGAATAAAAAAAGCATACCCTAAAAAACGTTTAGGGGTAATCTGGATCGATGCTCATGCTGATCTTCACACACCGTTTACCACCCCATCGGGCAATATGCACGGCATGCCGCTGGCTATGGCTTTTGGAATTGATAACCTGGAGAACAAAGTAAATGATCCGCGAGGAACTACACTTGAATACTGGGAGCAGATTAAAAATGTAGGCGTACCCGGGGCTAAGATTAACCCCGAAGACCTGGTGTACATTGCTGTGCGCGATTTGGAAAAACCCGAAAACTACCTGATCAATAAATTTAATATCAATTTTATTGAAGTAGAAGAGGTGAAAAAGAAAGGCCCTGAAGATGCAGCTCACCGGGCCCTGAAGATGCTTGACCACTGTGACATTATTTATGTTTCGTTTGATGTAGATAGCATTGACAGCCGGTTTTCTACCGGCACAGGCACTCCCGTTCCCAATGGACTAACCGTGGAAGAAGCCAAAACACTGAATGCAGAACTGTGCAAAGATCCTAAAATCTGTGCTTACGAAATTGTGGAAGTAAACCCCACACTTGATACCGAAAACCGAATGGCCGAAAGTGCCTTCGAAATTCTGGAAGCCTCAGCCAAATCCATTGAAACAAGACCTGTATTAGCCGAATAATCATCTTGCTGATGATTGAATTATCTGTCATCTTTAGGCTTTCAGTAGCATGACCTCTTTCCTTCAGGAACTGGCAGAAGAAATTTATCGGCTTGAGCCTAATCCCTCACAGGTAACTGTGATTTTTCCTAACCGCAGGGCAGCCATATACTTCAGAAAATACCTGGGTGAAATAATCAGCAAACCGATTTTTTCTCCACAGGTGCTCACGCTCGAAGATTTTATTGCCGGTTTTTCTGAGCTGAGAGTACCTGACAAATTAGAACTGGTACAACGACTTCATGTGTGTTACAAAGAACTGATGACCCCAGAGGCCGAAACCTTCGATCAGTTTTTTACATGGGGCGATATGCTGCTTCGCGATTTTGATGAAACTGATCGTTACCTGGTTGATGTCCGGCTGCTGTTTTCCGACCTGAGTCATTTCAAAGAACTGGATTCAACCCTCGACTATTTAACCGAAGAGCAAAAGAATTTTTTGAAAAATTTTTGGCAGGGGTTTGATGAAAACAGCTCAGTTAACAAAAAAAAATTTATAGAGGTGTGGCACAAGTTATACCCGCTCTACCAATTGTTTAATGAGAAATTATTGGCCGAAGGGTTAACCTACGAAGGAAGACTTCACCGGATCGTGGCTGAAGATTTGGCTAGCGAAAAAATAAAATTGCCTGACAAAAATAGAATCTGGTTTGCCGGATTTAACGCCCTGACCCAAGCCGAAGAACAGATTATTTCACTATGTGTTGAAAAAATTAATGCCTCCATTCGTTGGGACAACGATCAGTATTACATGAATGACAACCGGCAGGAAGCTGGCCTGTTTTTAAACCGTTATAAACTACATCCGGTTTTAGGTAAAACAATTCTGCCGTCAGCGCCTGGCAACTTTCAGTCAGGTAAAAATATTGAAATACTGAGTGCCACGCAGTCCATTGGCCAGGCAAAATTTTTAGCTCATGAGTTAGCAAAACACCTGAAAGAAGGTATGGATCCGGAAGAAACGCTGATCATTCTTTCCGATGAAAAAATGCTGATACCTGTGTTGCACAGCATCTCACCGGTAGTAAAAAACATCAATGTAAGCATGGGCTTTCCTTTTGTCAGTACACCGGTTTACAACCTGATTGAGCTACTGGTAGAGTTGCAGATCAGCCTGACAAAAGAAACTTACCACTTTGATAGTGTTCAGCGGATATTGCTGCACCCTTATGTGAACATGATCGATGCACCTCGGGTACAGAGCCAACTGAGAACTATTCAAAAGTACAACTGGATTTCTGTTACCCAGAATTTTTTAACTGACGATGCTGGTAAATATGCCTTTATCTTTCAACCGGCTCAGAAAATAACTGAATACTTATTAAATGTTTTGAACAAACTCAGCAATTTTTTTGAATTGTATGACGAGCTGGACAAAGAATATATTTTGAGAGGCATTCAACTGATAAACCGACTCGATGCAGTATGGGATAACGTTGAGCCCAACGGCCCTCAGCGCAGCAATCGTTTAAAATCATTTTTGAGTTTGTTCAGGCAATACGCCAAAAATGAAAAAATTCCATTTGCAGGCGAACCATTAAAAGGAATGCCGGTAATGGGTGTGCTGGAAAGCCGCAACCTTGATTTTAAAAATGTTTTTATTGTATCAATGAATGAAGGTGTTTTTCCTTCTGCCGGCCGCAGGGCATCGTACATTCCCTTCAGCATTCGCAAAGCATACAACTTACCTACAGATGAACATCAGGGCACTATTTACGCTTACCTGTTTTACCGGGCAATACAGCGGGCGCAGAACGTTTTTCTTTTTTATAATTCTGAACCTGATGTGCTGGGCCAAGGAGAAATGAGCCGCTACCTGCAGCAACTGTTGTATGAAAGCAGATGGCCTATTCAGCAACGTGTACTACACAACATAGCGCAGGCCCACCCGATTGAACCAATCACAATTGAAAAAACAGAAGAGGTGTTACGCTCCATTGCCCAACTCAACTCAGGAAACTCGAAGAGCAAAGGGTTTCACCCGTCTGCCTTAAATACATTTTTAGATTGCCGCTTGAAATTTTATTTTCAATATATAGAACGCATTCGAGAATTGGATCAGGTGCAGGAAGAAATTGATCCGCGAGCATTGGGTAATCTGCTGCATCACGTACTTGAAAATTTTTACCTAAAGATTAAAAGCAAAAAACCACAAGGGCCGGTTGATGTTGATGATTTTTCCAGGCTGGAGGAACAAATCAATCAACTTACTGACGAATCATTACGGATGACATATCATGCAAATCCTGATGAAAAAATGACTTATGAAGGCCAGCGGGTGATAGTACGCGAGGTGGTTAAAAAATTTGCTGTACAAATTCTTGAGCAAGACAAAAAATACACTCCCTTTTCTATTGTGGCTCTGGAAGAAAATCAATGGAGCTACTATCTTAAAATTAGTCACTCACCCGGCTTTGCAATAGTTGGCGGAACCGTTGACCGGGTAGATAGCAAACAAAACCACATACGTGTTATTGACTATAAAACAGGAAAAGATGAATTAAAATTTGATAGCATCGAATCACTTTTTGTTCCCGGTGAAAAAAGAAATAAGGCTGTATTTCAAATATTACTTTATTCCTTACTTTATAAAACAAATTCATCGGTAGTCAATCAAAAAATTATTCCCGGACTCATGAACCGTAAAAACCTGTTTGATGATCAGTTTAATTTCGGGTTGATGATGGGAGGACAATTACTAGATGATATTATGCCTTTGCTTCCTGAGTTTGAAGAACGCTTGAAAACACTTTTGGAAAATATTTTTGACCCGGCTCAACCATTCACTCAAACCGATAATACTAAAATATGTAAACTGTGCACCTATCGTGAGATTTGTTACCGGTGAGTTGTGCAATGGCTACAGGTGCTGCAGCCGTACTTTATTAGAGAAATCAGGCCTTAAAATTATTTGTTGAGATTTTAACAAAAATTTTACCCTTACTTTTTTAAAAAACAATTTGCTCTTCAACACGATGATATTTGTGAGTACTTCCGTTTTATTGTGTGGCTGTTTATGTTTAGACAAAGTAGATAGCAAAAGGGGTTACCACATACGGCAATTTGCCACCAAGAATTATTGGATACAGGACTCGGTCCGCTTTCACAAAAAAGAACCTGCTATAATGTGAAGTAATTTCTACTTGTTTTCAAAATTGGGTTAATTCAGAAGTGAAAACTTAAAAAATTAAACACATTAAACTGTCAGATCAAGTCTTAACTATTTCATTTAATTACTGAAACGATACACTTCGCATTCATGTGCACGTAATGTGTAAGTTATCCTTGTTTTAATCTTCTGGGTTTTGTTTTGAAAGATTGCCTTTACCATTGTATAGGGTTTGAACACGTTTAAATCTTTTCCTGTATTGAATGTGCCTGTTTTTGTTGTGCTACTTCTGTTTAAAATACAAAGGGCAATATTTCCATTGCTCAACTCTTTCTTTAGCACCTGTAGGCTGTCTTTTTTGTAAATAGTGATTGCCTGTTTGCCAAGTTTATCCTGATTAATAGCTATAAGATCTTTATTGGTTAATAGCTGTAATGACTGGGTAGCAATGTTGCGCAGATCAGAATTTACAATTAAGGGTGAGGCCAGCATGCACCACAGGGCAAAATTTGATTTATACTCCTCTTCGGAGCAGCCTTTACCGCCATTACCCGCATTGGAAGATGCCCCTTTTCCATACAAGCCCACCATCAGCATATCAGGGTCATTCCATCCGCATGGGCCGGCATATTGGGCAATGCCTTCCTGCTGATCAAACACTTCCATAATGCCGGTTAACTCTTTATTGTTCGATTGCCATACGTCACGCAAATCCCAAGTTGTGCGCCATAAATTGCCACCTGCGGCCTTGGCCCAGAGCCAGGGTTTGCGCTGCCCCCATTCACAAATACTATAAACAATGGGCCGGCCTGTTGACTTTAATGCATCACCCATTTTTTTGTAGCGTGTGAATGCCGTTGTTACATCTTCTGGTGCATTGCAGTAGTCATATTTTAGATAATCAATTCCCCATTCTGCAAATGTTTTTGCGTCTAACTCTTCAAACCCCAAACTTCCAGTAACACCACCGCAGGTAAATTGTGCGGCATCAGAATATATACCCAATTTTAAACCTTTTGAATGCACATAATCGGCTACTGCTTTTATGCCATTAGGGAAACGTATGGAATCTGCTACCAATCTATTTTTCTTGTCGCGTCCTTGTGTCCAGTGATCGTCAATGATGATGTACTCATATCCCGCATTTTTCATACCGTTAGCTACCATGGCTTCACTGATTTCACGAAGCAGTTTATCGCTTACTCGCTGCTCAAAAAAATTCCAGCTATTCCATCCCATTGGGGGAGTGGCGCACAACTGACTTATTTGATCCTGCGCATGTGCTGATGATATTGTAATGATAAAGAGCGATGTTGCTATTTTCTGACTTAGTTTCATATTTAATACTAGTTTTTTTACTAATCGTAAATTTGGTGAGTGATTCAATGCGGTCAGTGATCACAATCTTTGCCTGATTTAATTCATTAATGTACTAAATATTATAAAATGTTTTTTGCATTATTCAGATAGAATCAGAAGAAGTTGTTACGATAACGCAGGCCGAGTTTCGCCTTGTACGCTGCGATCAGGGCGCTGGTAGATTTGTTCGTAATAATTTTATTAAAAGAAAAGGGCGAATACCCCATTGGGAAGAGAAGGTTTTTTCCATCGGTACCAAATTATTTCTTGTTACAAATGTTTGATAAATGTGCCACCGGAAACAAGCCAAATGATGACAGCAAACACGGAAATAAAGCTATTTATGAAAATAAAAAAGTCAGGAGGGTTTGCTGTTTTTTCTCCTGACTGTTTCTTTTTGGTAAGGTATTGTGCGCCTTTTCAACACTTTTTTGCCGGTTAAAAAGTATTGATCAAGCCTTATTCGTTTTTATTTCACTGACTCTATGGATTCATTTTTTCGTAAGTCGCCTTAATTACCTCTGGGGTAGCCTTTGCCATTATTTCACTAAAACCAAATGTCAGTTCATGTTTTTCCTCTTTCATTTGTTGGAATACTGAATTTATAAAATCCGAGACGGGTGGTTGCCCATCGTGCAGGCCTTTTCCGCCAAGGTCAGTGTTTAATGCGGGAGGTATCATTTCTATTACTTCAATTTTCTTTGATTTTAACAAGTGCCTTAATGAATAGGTAAAAGAATGCAAGAATGATTTTGTTGCACAATAAACAGGAACTTTTGACAGCTGAACAAATGCTAAACCTGATGTAACGTTGATGATGGTATCTAAGGACTTTAGATTGATAAATAATGATGTTAAGTGAACTGGTGCTATAACATTTATATTGATTTCACTAGTCGCTTTTGTGTAAAAATCATTATCTGAAAGATGCATCCAATGTTGAATGCCCGCATTATTGACAAGAACATTCAGGTCAGGATGGTTTTCAGCAATCCAATTGTAAAGCTCATTTCTTTCTGCTTCAATAGAAAGGTCACACACTTTAGTAATCACTGACGGAAACTTGTTCTTAACCTCGCGTAGAGCAGACTCTCGTCTGCCACAAACTATTACTCTATTATTTTCCAGGATAAATCTTTCGGTAAGCCCTAATCCAATTCCGGTGGCCCCACCTGTAATTAAAATTGTATTATTTGATAGTTTCATATTTTTTAATTTTAAGGCAAAGCTATTTCACCCGAATAGATTATTCATGGTGAGAAGTTCAGAGTTTCACTGTAGATGCCTTTCTCTAAATTGTTTGGGTGTCAGTTTTTCAAACCGTTTGAAAAACTTTGAAAAATTAGAAGGGTCAAATGTCAAGGTTTGAGCAATTTTAGATATTGAGGTATTGGAAGTCAAGATTAATTCTTTGGCTACAGTCATCAGCCGTTCTTCATAAATATCACAAGGAGATTTTCCTAATACTTGCTGAATCGTATTGCTTAAATGTGTGGGGTGAATAAAGAGTAGTTCAGCCAGATCTTGTATTTTAAAAATACTTTTTGCTTTGCCTTGTTTTAAGTCGGCCATGTGTTTATCCAACTCAAACAGATATTTTTCAACAATTTCGTTTGGTCTTGTCATTTTTAAATCGGTGTGATAGGGTTTCACATTATCCGATTAAATATACACACATTTATCCCGCACTTATAAAAAGATGACGGGCAAAAGACTTCAGTCAAACCGCTCCGGATCGAAAAGGTTTAAGCCCATCGATGTTTTTTCTTCATTGCAAATTTCGCTCACCAGTTTTCCGGTGGCAGGGGCGAGACTCAGCCCCATCATAGAATGGCCCGTGGCCACAACGAGGTTTTTTATTTTTTTGCTACGGCCAATGTAAGGCAGCCCATCGGGCGAACACGGACGCAGGCCGTGCCATACCTTCTCTGCTTGAGGCATTTCCACATTCATTTCAGGATAATAATTAGGAATGGAATCAACAATTCCCTTCACTCTCCTCATGTTGACCAAGTGATTGATACCGGTGATTTCCATGGTTCCGCCAAAGCGCAGCGAACGGCCCAAGGGGGTTACGGCTACGCGTGCTTCCAGAAAAATGGATGGAATGTGCACGTTCTTTTGTACATCAGGCAAGGTGAAACTGTATCCTTTGCCCGCTTGCATGGGCAGTGCCAGGTTTAATTTTTGGGCTACGGTTCCACTCCACGAGCCGGTAGCCAGCACCACTTGATCAAACGAAAAATGTTCTTGCCCACACACAACCGAATTAAGATGTTCGCGGGTTGCGACAAAGTCAGTAACCGGTTGACGGGTGATATATTTTATCCCGTGTGTTTTCAAATATTCTTTTATACCAACAAAAAGCTGTTGAGGTGTGAGGTGGGCATCGCCCGGAAAATAAATTCCGCCCCGGCAATTTACTTTTACGTCAGGTTCGAGTTGCTGCACCTCACCTGACGATAAAATTTTTGCTACAATGCCCAGGTCATTGGCCATGGCGGCTGTTTCTGCTTCTTCGTGTTCTGCTTCTTTGGTTTGGTAGAGCATGAGCAAACCTCTCTCGTGGTAACCAAAATCAAAAGGGAGTTCGTTGGCCATTTGCTGATAAAAAAACTTGCTGAGCAGGTTTAACTCTTTCAGTGCAGGTGCCGATTGTGTTACGTGTTTGGTGTTTGCTTTTTTGAGGAACAACAAACCCCATTTGATCAAATCAAGGCTTAGGCGGGGTTTTACATAAAACGGACTGGATGAATTAAACATCCATTTTATTCCTTTAGCTACCATGCCGGGTGCCGCCAATGGAATGAAATGACTGGGCACAATCATGCCTGCGTTGCCTAGCGAGCAGCCATCAGTCAAATCACTTTGGTCAATGATGGTTACTTCATGGCCTGATTTTTTTAAATAGTAGGCAGAACTTAATCCGATGATGCCGCCTCCGATGATTCCGATTTTCATAACCACTATCAAATTACCTGAAACCCATATGCATACGGATCGTCTTCCGGATCAATTGTAATGGTATTGTACCCGTATACTTTGGCCCAACCTTCCACACTCGGAATAATGGCCGGCTTGCCGGCCAACTCCGTTACCTCATCAATGCGCCCAATGAATTTTGATCCGATTATACTTTCGTGAATAAATGCTTCGCCCGGTTTTAGTTTACCCTGGGCAAACCACTGGGCCATGCGTGCAGAAGTGCCTGTGCCACAAGGTGAGCGGTCGATGGCTTTGTCTCCATAGAAAACAGCATTGCGTGCGGTTGAATTTGGATCGATGGTTTTGCCTGCCCACAAAATGTGGCTGCAGGAATTAATGGTGGGATTTTCCGGGTGCACAAACGTATGCTTTCGGTTAATATCTTTTCGCAATTCGCGGCTCCAACTGATTAGCTGGTCGGCTGTATAATTTTCCAATCCTAAAAAATTTTTCTGCACGTCCACGATGGCATAAAAATTTCCACCATAGGCTACATCGAGTGTCAGCCCGCCCAGGGTGGGGCACTCCGCTTTAATGCTTTCGGCCGCGAGATAGGCTTTTACATTTTTGATTTTTACCGATTTCACTTTTTTGCCTTCTTGTTGGTATTCAATGCGCACCAACCCGGCAGGAACTTCCAGGTTAAGTATGCCTGGTTGTTTAGGAATTATCAGGCCTTCTTCAATAGCAATTGTTACTGTGCCAATGGTGCCGTGCCCGCACATGGGCAGGCATCCGCTGGTCTCAATAAACAACACGCCCATGTCGTTGGCCGGATCAGCGGGCGGGTACAAAATGCTTCCGCTCATCATGTCATGACCTCGTGGCTCAAACATCAATCCTTTCCGTATCCAATCGTATTCTTTCAGAAAGTGTTGGCGTTTTTCGCTCATGTTTTTTCCGGTGAGCAATGGCCCGCCACTGGCTACCAGTCTCACGGGGTTGCCGCAGGTGTGGGCATCGATGCAGAAAAATGTTTTTTTCATTCGAACAATTTCCCGCTTATTTTTTAGTCCATTCAAAATCCCTCATTCTCCAGATGTTCAACGGATTTTGTTCTTTTAGTTCATCGGGCAGCAGGGCATCCGGAAAATTTTGGAACGAGACCGGCCTGGCAAACCGTTTGATGGAATCGGGGCCGACAGCTGTAAATCGCGAGTCGGTAGTGGCAGGGTAGGGGCCGCCATGATTTTGTGAGGGCACAACTTCTACACCGGTAGGCACTCCGTTGATGATTAACCGGCCGGCTTTTTCTTTCAACAGGTTCAATAAGTTTTGATGTTTTTTTACTTCCGGTTCTTCACCGATGATGCTGGAAGTCAACTGTCCGTGCTGATGTACGGCAATGGAATTGAACTCGCTCACGTCTTCGCATTTTACGATTAATGAAAACGGCCCAAATACTTCTTCGGCAAGTATCGGATTTTTCAAAAAATCTTTGGCCGCAACCGAAACTACCGTGGGTCGGCCTTGCATAGTGCTGCCTGCATCTGTGGCTTGGGCCTCAATAGTAATCCCCTTTTGAGCCAGCGATTCAGCCAACCGCTTGTGGTAGTTGTTGGCAATGCCCTGATGCAGCATCGTGCCGGCAGGAGTCTTTAAAATTTCTTCGCTTAATTTTTTGATGTATTGTTTTAAGCCATCGTCATCCACGGCAATCATTAAACCGGGGTTTGTGCAAAATTGTCCAACACCTTGTGTGATGGAACTGGCCAGCATCAATGCTGTTTTATCATAATTTCTGCCCAGCGATTCAGGAAGCAAATAGACCGGGTTGATGCTGCTCATCTCGGCAAAAACCGGGATAGGCTCAGGGCGCTGATTAGCCAAATCAAAAAGGGCTTTGCCACCGGCCAACGACCCCGTAAAGCCAACGGCTTTGGTAAGCGGATGCTTCACCAGTGCTTGTCCTATTTCAAAACTTTTGCCGTGAAAGTGCTGGAAAATATTCTGCGGCATTTTTGTTTTTGAAATTGCTTTCTTAATAGCTTCTGCCACCAGTTCAGATGTTTCGGCATGAGCTGGATGAGCTTTTACAATCACCGGGCAACCGGCTGCTAATGCAGCGGCTGTGTCTCCGCCTGCTGTAGAGTAAGCCAGCGGAAAGTTGGCGGCACCAAATACAACTACCGGCCCGATTGGCACCAGCATTTTTCGCAAATCAGCCCGCGGTAGTGGAGTGCGGTTGGGCTGGGCTGAGTCAATGCGTGCTTCCACCCACGAGCCTTCTTCTACCAATTGTGCAAACATGCGGCAATGTCCGGTAGTTCTTCCCCGCTCAGAAATAACCCGCGCTTCCGGCAGGTTGGTTTCTCTCATGGCAGTTTGTATCAGGGTGTTTCCCAAGGCTCCAATTTCATCGGCTATGGTTCGGAGAAATTCTCCTTTCTTTTTTCCGCCCAGGTTTTTGTACGAGAGATACGCGATGTGCGCTTCGCGAAGGGCAGCATCTATTTCCGGTAGTGTAGCATCTTTAAAATTCATACCTTCTTTACAATTTAGGCCGTAAATTAATTCCATGGCGAATGGTGTTCAACACCCGCTCGCGCTCTTCACCAATCAACGTAAGTCGGGGTGCCCGCAC
The DNA here is from genome assembly GCA_018266435.1 of Bacteroidota bacterium. GTDB lineage: Bacteria > Bacteroidota > Bacteroidia > Cytophagales > Cyclobacteriaceae > ELB16-189. The sequence goes on from JAFEAL010000005.1 coordinate 654,105, forward strand.
CCACTCTGTGCCGATTCCGGTTTCTTGCTCTGCGAGTTTAATGTACTGCACCAGTTTTGGGTGGATGTCAAGTTCGAGAAGCGGTAAAAACCAGCGATAGATTTTTAAGGCTTCCTCAACTTTTCCTGCTTTGGTAAGCTGATAGATGGCTACAGTTTCTTTAGGGAAAGCACAAACTAATCCGGCCACCCAACCATCGGCACCGAGCACTAATTCTTCCAGGGCAAGGGTATCTACTCCACACAAAATTTTAAAGCGATCTCCAAAACGATTAATCATTCGCGTGACGTTGCTCACATCGCGCGTGGATTCTTTCACCGACTGAATGTTTTTTATATCGGCCAGCTCAGCAAACATATCTAGGGTTACTTCTATTTTGTAATCCACCGGGTTATTATACACCATGATAGGCAGCGAAGAGGCACCGGCAATGGTTTTATAAAATTGTACCGTTTCACGGTGATCGGATTTGTAGCGCATGGGAGGCAACACCATCAGCCCCTGGGCACCGGCTTTTTCAGCTTCTTGTGCTAAGGTAGTGGCGTGGCGTGTGCTGCCCTCGGCAATTGTCATGATGACCGGTACTTTTCCGTTTACTTTTTCCAAAGCGAATTTTATCAAATCAACTTTCTCCTGATTCTCCAGGGTACTGGCTTCACCCAGCGATCCTCCGATGATGATGCCATTGACGCCTGCTTCAAGTTGGGCCTTTAGGTTTTTTTCAAACCCATGAAAATCAAGCTGATCGTTTTGAGTGAATTTAGTCGTGAGCGCAGGGAATACCCCTTTCCATTGAATACTCATAATTTTTTTTTACAAAGATACCATGCCAGAGGTGCCGACTGTATCTTGAAAATATCCAATACTGATACTATTTTAACATCACACAAATTTTTAGATTTGACCATGAAAGTAGTTGCTTTCAAAGTGCCGCAGGTAAAGAAAGAAGCTTTCCGCCTTCAAATAGACCAAGGCAGGTATTTTTATGACCAGTTGCACCAGCACACGGAAACCCAACTTATGCTGATTGAGGAGGGTGAGGGAACGTTGATTGCGGGCGATTATGTAGGCCGTTTTGGTCCTCATGATGTATTTGTGATTGGCAGCGGCCAGCCGCACGTATTCAGAAGCGACAAAGTTTATTTTCAGCCGAAGTCAAACTTAAAATCAAAAGCGATATCCATTTATTTTAACGAGGGATATTTGGGCGAACCTTTCTGGCAGCTGGAAGAAATAAAAAAAATAAAAAAATTTCTTTTGCGCAGCGCAAGAGGGTTTCAGTTTTTTGGTAAGCCCAAGGCTGAAATTATTCAGTTGGTTCATCACCTTAAGAATGCGGATGGAATTGACAAGTTGATTTTCTTTTTTTCATTGTTAAAAAAAATCAGCGAAGCGAGAGGTAGCAAGCCACTGGCGGTTGCAGCGTTGGGAGACTTTAAAAAAGAAGAAGGAGAACGCATGAACAATATTATAACGTTCACTTTTCGCGAAAGCCACCGCAACATTTACCTTAGCGAAGTGGCGGATGTAGCGAACCTTACCGTAGAAGCTTTTTGCAGATACTTTAAACAACATACGCAGAAAACGTACACTTCTTTTTTGAATGAAGTGAGAGTGAGTCATGCGTGCCGGCTGCTCATTGGTAAAGACCTGACTGTACGCGATGTTTGTGATCAGACCGGATTTAGCAATTTGGCGAATTTTAACCGTATTTTTAAAAGTATTACCGGTATGCAGCCATCTAAATACGCTCAGTAGTGGCACTTGCCTTTCATTGGGGAATTTCTTAAACTTTGTATCTACATTTTAATCCCCACACTATGAATGTAATTACTAAAATAGAGGACTGGGGTAATTTACATCGCCCCGGCTGGCTTGACGTTTTCCGTATCGCCCTTGGTTGCTACATCACTTTCAAGGGGTTTAGTTTTCTGTACAACATTGAAAATTTGGAGATGAGTATTCAGGGCATGAACATGGCCTATACAGGGGCATCAATTGCTCACTACATCGTGTTTGCTCACGTGCTGTGCGGCCCACTCATTGCGTTGGGTTTGCTTACGCGCATCATGTGCCTGGTGCAGTTACCTATTTTGATAGGGGCAGTAATCTGGGTGAATGCTCCGAAAGGATTTTTATCGTTGGGTAACCACATGGAACTGGAGGTTTCTATAGTGGTGTTGGTTGGTTTGGTCACCTTCATGGTTTTTGGAGCAGGAAAATTTTCTATTGACGAAAGACGCAGAAGAGAAAAAGCCATGAACAAAGCTGTTGGATAGCTGGGTAACGAGACGTATCGAAAGTAGCGTAGAGGCTGATGAAAAAAATCAGCCTCTTTAATTTTACTGCGGATTTTCCTCAGGTTTGTGTTCTCCGGGAGCCTTGGGGTTAGCGGGCTTTACCACAATCACCCGGCCGTCCAGCTCGGTTTCATTTAGTGCGGCAATGGCTTTTTGGCCTTCTTCGTCATTGGGCATTTCCACAAAGCCAAATCCTTTAGATCGGCCGGTGTCACGGTCTTTTACAATCTTAGCAGAAGTAACCTGGCCGAACTTGGCAAAGGCGGCCTCTAAATCTTCACGTCTGGTTTTAAAATTCAATCGGGCAACAAAAATATTCATAACACTAACAATTAAAATGATTCTTGAGTTTTTTACCAACTCAACCCGAATTTAGTAAAATAATTGATGAAGGGCAAAACGCAGATGTGGCTGATGATCGTATTAAAACAATACAATCATTCCGCCATACCCAACCAGCAACCCGGCCAGGCAGCCTACCCAGGTTTCCTTCGGTGTATGAACATTCAGAATAAGCCGGGAAGAAATTACCACACCGGTCAGTACAATAACAACCGCAGTGGGTACAAGTAAGTTGGGTGAAAACTGAATCAACGGCAGCATAATGCCAACCCATCCGCACATGGCTAAACTGTGAACACTCACTTTGATAAAAAAAGTAAGAACCGTTGAGGCAGCCACCAACAGGGTGATAAGGACCATAAGTTTGTTGAAGTGACTATGAAAGGGCAACCGATAAAAAAATAATACTGAAACCAGTACATATATTCCACAAATAAAAACGAATGGATAAATGCGTTCTTTCTGTGAGTGCATTTGAAACGAACCGATACTGCCCCATTTTTTTAAGAATAACAGATTGATTACCGGTATGACAAAGGTAAAGCCAAAAACAAAAGTGGTTACCACTAAAAGTTGACGGGGCTGAATCATCAACATTGATGGAAAAAATATTCCGAACATCAGTACCAGATAGGTAGCTAACAGCAATGGATGAAAAATAAATGAAACGATTTTGGCAGCTGTTTTCACATTACATCTCTTTTCGTAACCGGGCAACGGGTATGTTCAGTTGTTCGCGGTATTTGGCTACCGTTCGTCTGGCGATATTGTACCCTTTTTCATTGAGAAGTTCTTCCAGCTTGTCATCAGAGTAGGGCTTGCTCTTATCTTCCTGGCTGATAAAATCTTTGATGATCTGTTTCACTTCGCGGCTGCTGGCCTCTTCGCCCGAGTCGGTACTGATTCCCTCTGAGAAGAAATACTTCAGGGGAAAAGTGCCAAAATCGGTTTGCACAGTTTTGCTGCTGGCTACCCGGCTCACGGTTGAAATATCCATGCCGATCATGCCCGCAATATCTTTCAAGATCATCGGCTTCAGTTTGGTTTCATCTCCATCCAGAAAATAATCGTATTGAAACTCTACAATGGCGCGCATGGTTCTGAGTAAGGTTTGCTGCCGTTGCTTAATGGCATCAATAAACCAGCGCGCGGCATCGAGTTTTTGTTTGACAAATGAAACAGCTTCTTTCAGTTTTTTGTCCTTTTTATTGCTCTTGTCATACGCCTGAAACATTTCATTGTAGCTGCGGCTCACGCGCAGTTCAGGAGCATTGCGTGAGTTGAGGGCTACCTCAATTTTGCCGTTGTTGTTAGCAAGAAGAAAATCAGGAACGACATATTGATTTTTAGCCATGCCGCTGGTTATTTCGCCTCCGGGTTTGGGGTTGAGACGCACAATCAGTTCAATGGCATCTTTGATGTAGTCCTCATCATCCAGATCGAGTTTCTTTAAAATTTTAGGGTAGTGCTTCTTTGTAAATTCTTCGTAGCACTCGCTGATGATGCGCTTGGCAACGATCACATCCACATCTTGCCCATCGTCCAGGCGGTCTAACTGCAGCAGCAAACATTCTTGCAAGTTGCGTGCAGCAATACCGGCCGGGTCAAACGACTGTATTTTTTTCAGGATGCTTTCAACTTCTCCGAAAGTTGTTTCAATGCCTTGCGAAAAAGCCAGGTCGTTTACAATAGATTCCAGTTCTCTCCGCACATACCCATCGCCTTCAATGCTCCCGATCAGTTGCTTGCCAATGGCTAACTGCCGGTCGTCCAGCCCGAGAAAACCAAGCTGAGTTGTTAACGTTTCGTGTAAGGAAGAAGCGGTAGCAATGGGCATCTCCCGGTCTTCCTCATCTTCTCCGTCTTCACTATGGGTTTTGTAACTGCTGTAGTCATCATCGCGGAGGTAGTCTTTGATGTCAATCTCATCATGGGCATCGGTTGTTTCAGGCTCTTGTCCGTCTTCATCTGCGGCATCATTGGCTTCAGCCTCTTGTTCGGGTTCGCGTTCTTCTTCTTCACCTTCTTCAAGTGTAGGGTTTAGTTCGAGTTCTTCCTCAATGCGGCTTTCCAACTCAGCGGTAGGCACCTGCAGCAGTTTAATAAACTGAATCTGCTGGGGAGACAGCTTTTGTTGCAGCGATTGGGTAAGGTTAAGTTTTTGCATGGTGTATCCGTGCAAATTTAGAAATTGATTTGAAGATTGTCAGAATTGAGAATTTGAAAATTTTAAGGTATAATAATCGATTAATTAGAACATCGGGTTTTGAATTTCGATTAGATTTGTGCCTCAAAATTTTATGAAACGAACCAAAATCAAAGACCTGCTTCATTCCCAACCCACCGGGCAGCTTGTAAAAGTGCAGGGCTGGGTGCGCACTTTTAGAAACAACCAGTTCATTGCAATCAATGATGGTTCAGCTATACACACCATTCAGGCGGTGGCTGAGCTTAATAGTTTGGATGAAGCTACATTGAAGCGGATCACAACAGGCGCGTGCATTTCGGTAGAAGGAGAATTGATCCCTTCTCCGGCCAAAGGACAAACGGTGGAAGTGAAAGTAAAGTCACTTCAAATTTTGGGCGATAGCGATGCAGAAAAATTTCCATTACAACCCAAGAGGCATTCGTTGGAATTTTTGCGCGAGATTGCTCACTTGCGTGCCCGAACCAATACGTTTGGAGCCGTGATGCGCGTGCGCCATGCCATGGCCTATGCAGTGCATAAATTTTTTAACGACCGGGGTTTTTTCTACATCCACACACCTGTGATCACCGGATCTGATGCCGAGGGAGCTGGCGCAATGTTTAAAGTCACTACGCTTGATATAAATAAACCTCCGCGCGATGAGCACGGACACATAGATCATCAACAAGATTTTTTTGGAAAAGAAACCAACCTGACCGTTTCAGGACAATTGGAAGGTGAAACCTACGCGCTTGCGTTGGGAGAAATTTATACGTTTGGGCCAACGTTTCGTGCCGAAAACTCCAACACTACGCGCCACCTGGCCGAGTTTTGGATGATTGAACCGGAGATGGCTTTTTACGACATCCACGACAATATGCAACTGGCCACCGACATGCTTCAGTATCTGGCAAAGTATGCTTTAGACAACTGTGCCGATGATCTTGAGTTTCTCAATAAACGCGCGCAAGAGGAAGAAGCCGCTAAAGCACAAGAGCAGCGAAGCGAACTGGGATTGATTGACCGGCTGAAGTTTGTGGTGGAAAATGATTTTCAAAAACTGAGCTATACCGAAGCAATCGATATTTTGAAACACTCCAACCCCAACAAAAAGAAAAAATTTCAGTACCTCGTGGAAGAGTGGGGCGTGGATTTGCAAAGTGAACATGAGCGCTACCTGGTAGAGAAGCATTTTAAGAAACCGGTCATCTTGTACAATTATCCGAAAGGCATTAAAGCATTTTATATGCGGCAGAATGAAGACGGAAAAACGGTTGCTGCCATGGATGTACTTTTTCCCGGTATCGGAGAAATTATTGGCGGCTCACAGCGTGAAGAACGGTATGAAAACCTGGTGGCGCGTGTGCGCGAACTGGGCTTGCCCGAAAAAGAATTGTGGTGGTACCTCGATTTACGAAAATTCGGCTCGGCTCCGCACAGCGGATTTGGGTTGGGCTTTGAGCGGTTGATTCAGTTTGTTACCGGTATGACCAATATCCGAGATGTGATTCCGTTTCCTCGGTTTCCGGGAAGTGCTGAGTTTTGATGTGTTGATACCACCCATGACAAAATATCCCCGTTGATTCCTGATTCCAAAAAAATATCCAATCTTATTTTTATTATTGGGTAATAATATGGAAACCATCGAACTCTCCGGCATCATTGGCATGATTGCCATCGCCTGCTTAGCAGCAAACTTCATTGTAGGATTTTTTATTTGGAGCAATACCCAGATTAAGTTGCCTTACCGGCTAACGTTTCTTGGCCTTCATAAACTCACTGGCTACTCTGCGGCCATTGCTATACTTATTCATGTGTTGCTGATTCCGCTGGATCCTAAATCTGAATTTTCGTGGAGCGATTTGCTTTTGCCGCTGTGGACGAAGCATCAGCCGTATGCTAATGCCTTTGGTGCACTGGCCTTGTACCTTACGGCCCTTGTGGTGATCAGCTCATATTATAAAGAAAAAATCAAACTGCGCACCTGGCGTACGTTACATTATACTTCTTACTTTGCAGCTGTTCCGTTAATCATCCACAGTGTCTGGACTGACCCCAAACTGGAAGATCGGCCCATCGATTGGTTTGATGCCGAAAAAATCTTTGTGTTGCTGTGCTGTGTGGTCATTATTGGGTTTACTTTTTACCGGTTTACAGTTTACACCAAGCGATCCCGATAGTTTCTTTTATTTTTGTGGAAATTTTAAAAATATGAAAATAGTAATCCATCTATTGTTTTTGTTGGCTGGTGTTTCAGCATTTGCCCAGATTGAAGAAGCCAAACTCAGGCAACACATTAAAACCTTGTCGGCCGATTCGCTCAATGGTCGCGGCACCGGAAGTGAAGGTGAGAAAATGGCCGCTTCTTATATCATCTCCCAATTCAAAAAAATAAAACTTCAACCTAAAGGTGAATCCAATGGTTTTTTTCAGGCTTTCCCTTTTAAAGGAGGCATGCATGGCACCGGCACAGAAGGTACCGGTCATAACATTATTGGGTACATCGATAACGAAGCCAGTTATACGGTCATCATCGGGGCACATTATGATCACCTGGGGCTGGGCGAAAACGGAAATTCACTGGATGCTAATCCACAAGGTAAAATCCACAACGGGGCCGATGACAATGCTTCAGGCACAGCCGGTTTGATTGAACTAGCCCGTTACTTTCAAAAAAATAAAAAGAAAGAAAAATACAACTTCCTGTTCATCTCATTCAGTGGTGAAGAACTGGGTTTGTTTGGCTCTAAATATTTTACTGAACATCCCACTATTGATTTGCAGAAAGTTAATTACATGATCAACCTCGATATGGTGGGCAGGCTCGATCCGGCTACCAAAGCTTTGGCTGTAAGCGGAACGGGTACCAGTAATGTGTGGGAGACTGAATTAAAAAAAATAACGACCGAATTAAAAATCAAAACTGATTCGGCCGGCATCGGCCCGTCAGACCACTCGTCTTTTTACCTGAAAAACATACCGGTGTTGCATTTCTTCACCGGTGCGCACAGCGATTACCACAAGCCTTCAGATGATTGGCAAAAGATCAACTATTCCGGTGAGAAACGGGTGCTTGAACTGATCATTAAACTAATTGAAGATTTAGACGGAACTCCCCGGCTTGCGTTTTTACCAACTAAAAATAAATCATTGAGTTCATCGAGGTCATTTAAAGTTACCATGGGCATTATGCCGAGCTACACCTCATCGGAAGAAGGATTGACCGTGGATGGTGTAACCGATGGCAAGCCGGCACAAAAGGCAGGCATCCAGGCGGGTGATGTAATAGTGCAAATGGGTGAACTCACCATAAAAGATATTCAAGCCTACATGGATGCACTCGGTAAATTTCAAAAAGGTCAAACCATTCCTGTGAAAGTGAAAAGAAAAGGCGAGTTACTTACCCTTACGGTTAGCTTTTAGTTTTTGGTACAGACCTTGCTAAGCAACGGCCATGGTGCGCTCCGTTTTCATTTCTTTCGCTTTTTTGGCAACAGTCGTTTCATATGCCCAGCAACGGGTGAAGCTTACCCACGCAGACAGCCTGAAGGGCAGCATTCGGGAGGGGAAACGTTTTGACCGCCTGATCGGCAATGTTTCGTTTATTCAAAACACCACACATATTTATTGTGACTCGGCTCATTTTTTTCGTTCTGAAAATAAACTGGATGCCTTTGGTCATGTACACATCGTGGATGACTCAGTGGATATCACCTCCCTTCGGCTGCACTACGATGGAGCAACCAAAATTGCCAACCTCAGGCAGAATGTCGTATTTGAAAAATTAAAAATTGCAAAACTCTACACAGACTTTCTTGATTATTACCGGATAAAAAACGAAGCTCGTTATTTTAACGGAGGCAAGCTGGTGGATACTACCAACACATTGACCAGTGTGAAAGGTTACTATGAAGTAAATTCGAATATAGCCTCATTCAAAAAAGAAGTAGTAGGTGTTAACCCCGATTATACACTCACGTCTGACACGCTTCAATACAACTCCAAAACCAAAATTGTTTACTTCCGCGATTTTACCACGCTTAAAGACTCAGAAGGAAAAGTAGCATACTATCAAAATGGCGAGTACGACACACGCAAGAAAAAATCATTTTTACAATACGGTGAAATGGAGTCACCCTCGTACAAGATCAAGGCCGATGTTTATCACATAGACGACAAACGTAAGTTTTACAAAGCTATTGGGCATGTGGCGATGACCTCGAAAGCCGAAAATATGATTGTGTATGGCGATGAAGGTTTTTACGATAAGAAAAACGGAATATCAAAAGTGTGGAACAATGCCTATGTTACCAAAGTAACTGACGAAGGCGATACTCTTTTTCTTTCAGCCGATACGCTTGTTTCAATTGAAAGTACTATTCCAAAAAAGAAAAGACTGCTGGCCTATCATCATGTAAAAATTTTTAAGAATGATATGCAGGGCGTGGCCGATTCGCTGGCCTATGTCAGTGCCGACTCAACATTATATTTTTATCACGACCCGGTTTTGTGGAATGGCGAAAACCAAATGACGGCTGATTCCATTAACATGCTGCTAAAAAATAAGAAAATTGACCGCATTTATATGATTGGCAATTCATTTGTGGTTTCTACTGACTCACTCAAAAATTATAACCAGATCAAGGGCAGGCGAATGACTTCTTATTTTAAGGGTAAGCAGATTCACTATGTTGTGGTGCAAGGCAATGGCGAAAGCATTTACCATGCTCTGGAAGAAAAAGAAATTAAAAAAGATAGTCTCCTGATTAAGATTACTTATCTAACAGGAATGAACAAGCTCATTTGCAGCAACATGCGCATAGATTTTAAAAAAGGAAAAGTAAATGACATTCGGTTTTATGTAAAGCCCGATGCTTCTTTTTTCCCTCCACATGAAATCAAAGAGAAAGAACGGAAACTGAAGGGCTTTACGTGGCGCATTAAGCAGAAGCCCAGAAAAGAAGATGTAGAAAAGAAGCGCTTGCCTGTAATCAAAGGGAAGCCCGGATGACTTGCTTTCCTAAATTAATGGGCGAGAAGTGAAGCAAAATCACACGCAAGTATTTACGAGATAAAGGTTGAAATATTTTTTGTTTGTTCTTTTTTCACCTCAATTTTTTCAACACTTCTTCTTTGCTGATATACCCCGAATTACTCCAGGCAAGCGTTTTGTTTTTGTAGAGGTGCAATACCGGAATGGCGTCAATGTTTAGTTCTTTGCAAAGTTGCAGGTTGTCATCGGTATTGATGCGCACTACTTCCAGTTGACCGGCCATGTCGCGGGCAATTTCTTTGAGGTAGGGTTCCATTTTTTTACACGGGCCACACCACTCGGCATAGAAATCTACCAAAACCATTTTATCAGAGTGAATGAGGGCATTGAATTGTGCTGGGGTCATACCGGCCTGTTTGGTACGGTTGGTGGTGGTTTCAGGCAAGTTGGCGGCTCTCCATTTCATCATCCCGCCCTGCATTTCATACACTTCCTTAAACCCCTCAGAGCGCATCTGGTCAGCAGTGGCAGCACTTCTTCCACCGCTCAGGCAGTAAACAAAAACAGGTTTGGTTTTATCCAGTTTTGAAATTTCAGTTTGAAAACGAGATCCGTTCCAGTCTATGTTCTTTGCGTTTTGCAAATGCCCGGTAGAAAATTCTTGCGGTGTGCGCACATCAATAACTGGTGCTTCCGGCAGTTGCTTAATTTTTTCTGCAAATTCTTTTGCTGTCAAGTTGAAGGTTGAGTTTTGCGACTGAACGTTACCGCAACCGCTGAGAAATGTTACCCCAACTACACTTAACAATAGAAAATACCTGGTCATGGGTTATTGGTGTTGATGAATGATTTGTTCTAAATAGCTGGCGTGTACTACACCTGACTGTCTCCATTTTATTTCTTTATTTTTAAAAAGAATAAGTGTAGGTACTCCCTGAATGTGGTAAGCAGAAGCTACCAGCGGGTTTTTGTCAACGTCAATTTTTAAAATGGTAGCGTTGTCGCCAACTTTGCTTTTTAATTCATCCAGAATAGGTTTCATCATTTTACAAGGCCCACACCACTCAGCCGAAAAATCAACCAGCACGGGCTTGTCTTGAGCGATGATTTCTGAAAATGTTTTTGGTTTTTCTGTACTCTCCACGTTAGTTTGATTTGGTTTCTTCGGGTTTTATTTCTTCAGGTTGCAAGGATTGCTCTTGAGCAGGTGTAGAGCACGTATTGCCAAAACAGTTTCCGGCAGCACAGCCAAAAGCAAACACGCCCATGGATGCAAAATAACCGCCCAGTATAACTCCGCCCCATTCGTGCTGCATGACTGATTGAACGATGATTGCTCCCCCCAACAAGACGTAAATTACCCGTTGAAAATTCCAACCAGTTATAACTCGTTGTTTCATATTAGTTGTTCAGGTAAGAAGAATACATCCATACTAATTTTTCCTGCTCGCGTATGTAATCGCTCATCAGTGCGTTGGTGCCTTCGTCTTGGGCATCGGCCGAAATTTCGAGCAGGTTTCTTTGTTTGATAAGAAGTGTTTGCAGAGAATCCAAAACGAGTTGAACGGCTTGCTGTGCCTGTGAAATATTTTTTCCGCTTTTGATGGAGGATACACTCAGGTAACTTTCAAACGTGTGTAGCGGGGCAACCCCCAGCGTAAGGATACGCTCGGCCACTTCATCTACTTTTAGCAGAAGATTGGTGTAGAGTTCTTCAAATTTCAGATGCAGTTCAAAAAATTTTTCTCCTTTTATGTTCCAATGTAACCCACGGGTATTTTGGTAAAAGAGCATGTAGTCTGCCAGTAAGTCATTTAGTTGTGCAGCCAGGTTTTCACTTTTCTTTTTATCTAGCCCGATGGAGTTCATAGTCATTTATTTTTATGAATTAAGAAATTTTGTTTTGCAGACTCATCCATCCTCCGCCATTGTAAACCTCGGCATACCCATTGGATTTTAGAATACTTTTTGCCGAAGCGCTGCGCATACCGGAAGCACAACAGGTAATGACCGGCTTGTCTTTTCTGATTCTTGAAAGACTGTCTGAAAGACTCTGCAACGGTATGTTTACCGAGCCTTTGATGTGCCCGCCCTGAAATTCTCCTTTGGTGCGCACATCAATGATTTGTGCACCGTTTTTAGTTAGTTCTTTAAAATCAGCTTTTGGGCCAAGGCCCAGTATATTTTTAATCAGTTGTACCATTTTTAAAATCAGTTTTCACTCATCGAATAATTTACATCAAACCAACTGCCACCGTTTTCGCAATCAATGCCCAGGTTGCGAAGATAGTAAGCGGCTTGGCCGCTGCGGTTTCCGCTGGCACAACACAACACAATGGGCTGTATCATTTTTTTAATTTCATCCACACGCATAGGTAGTTCGTTTAGCGGAATATTGATGCTGCCGGCTATACTTCCGCCCATAAACTCTGCCGGGGTGCGCACATCTATTACTGTTTTATTTTTTTTCATTTTCAGACGTTATATTTTTTGTGGTTTCTTTTTTAAAACTAGGGAATAGCAGGGCTCCAATCAAAGCTCCGTAGGCCGTGCTGTTCAACGGGCGCGAAGTAATGGGGCATGTGCCACGGGTACAGCCAACAAAATGATAGTAGGTGTAGCCGGCAATTCCACCAATTATTATTCCAAGTAGTGTGAGTTTATATTTTAATAAGTAATGCATCAGGCAGGCTGTGCTACAGCTTGTGTTTGGTTATTGAAAATTTCTTTTTCGTTGTAAATTATTTGCCAGGTAACAGGCATGATTTTTTTGAGCATATGGCTAACTCCGCAGATTTTTTCCTGCGAGGTCATTACGGCATCAAAAGCGGCTTGCTCGTCTTCAATATTCCCTTTCATTTCATAGATGATATTGGCCGACACATACTCAATGGGTTGTTGTTTGCTGATTTCTCCGCTTACTTTTAAGTTCAGGTCGGTCAGTTGTTTGCCTTGTTTGCGAAGCAGGGCGATTACATCCATGCCCGTGCACCCCGAGAGCGCAGTGAGAACAAATGGCTTAGGGATGGATCCGCGATCTTCGCCACCTACTCGCTCGGGGGCATCCATGACTACCGTATGACCATTGACCAGTGCGTTGAATTGCATTTTGCCCATCCACTGAGCTTCTATTTCGTGTTTCATCTTTTTAATTTTATTGTTGAGATTTATTTTTTGTAGTAATACCAAAAGGCAAGTAGAGCGGACAAAAACTGATGAAACTAGTGACCACTAAAACGATGGACAGAATGGCCAGAATAGCCGCAGTTGTGCCCGTGATTTGATTGGTGAAATAAAGAACCGCAATGATAACTGCCGCGAGCAATCGTATTACCCGGTCGGCCGAACCCATATTTTTTTTCATACCTGATCTTTTTAGTTTTTGTAAGGCAAAGATCAATAGGAAAAAAATACAGGAGAGTGACTTTGGTCACAATTCCCTCAGTAATTTGATTTGATTGCGGTAGAGCAGCACTTTTTTGTCATTTTCAAGTTTTTTCAGCAACCGCGAAATCACTTCTCTTGATGAGGCCATTTCGTTGGCAATTTCTTCATGCGAAAGATTGATGAGCGAAGACCCGGTGGCTTTGGATTTTTCTTTGAGGTAATGCACCAGGCGTTCATCCAGTTTTTGAAAGGCTAATTGGTCAATGGCATTTAACAACTCGTTAAAGCGGCTACGAATGGTGCGCATCACAAAACTTTTCCAGGTAGGAAATTTAGCAATCCATTCGTCCATGTTCCCAATGGGAATGGCCAAAAATTCAACCTCACTTTCGGCAGTTGCTTTTACTTCACTGGGGTATTGCTGCATGCAGCAGGTAAAGGTCATGGCGCAGCTTTCGTTGGCATGCACATAGTATAGCAACAGCTCTTTGCCGGCCTGATCCACCCGGGTTATCTTCAGGATTCCTTTCAATAAAAGCGGAATTATTCTTACGGTTTGTCCAATGTCGAGTAGTACATCGCCTTCTTTTACTGAAACAATTTTTGCTTTAGATTCAATTTCACGCAGCAACTCTGGTTCAAAAATAGTTTTGAATTTTTCGGTGATATTCATGTTGTGAAGGTAGCAAAAGAGTTGGTAGTGCTTGGGTAAAAGCACTGGTTAAAAAAATTTTCGCCAGCAGGCAATCGTATTTCGTGCAAACGGGCAACCGATTAGTTTACTTTAATTACCCTAACCGGGCAGGCTCGCGCAGTGATGACTGATTCTTCATGATCTTTTTGGCTGATTTCAAGAATGAATATATTTTTTTTCAGAAAGGCTTTCAGCAGGGTAGCCTTGCCGTCTTTTTTTGACATGCGCCAAAATTCAGGCTGTAGTTCATGGCAAACTCCGCAACCGATGCATTTATTACGGTAGTGAATGAGCTTAGGCATTGTGGGAAGCAATCAGTTTGTAAAGCTTATCAGTACCCGCGGTTTTATGATCAAAAGGAAAGGTAATCCGGTCGCCCCGGTGTGCTTCGCTGGCAGGGTTTCCATTTACATGAAGTTCGCAAAGTGTAAACTGTTGTGCACCAAAATTTTTTCCCAGTATCAGAATTTTGTCACCAAGTTTTACGTTGCCTGTTTCCATTTCAAATTCGGCAATCTTTCTTTTTGAAAAGAAGTTAGTGCTTTTGCCGAGATAGACTTTTTTCTCTGTAGCAGCCGAGCCCGGGTTTCTGGTCCACTCGCCCAGTTTTCTTCCCAGGTAGTACCCTTCCCAAAAGCCCCGGTTGTAGACCGTTTCAAGGCGGGTGATCCAGTAGTTGATTTTTGTTTCGTCATAATTCCCACATTTAATGGCATGCAGGGCTTCGCGGTAACAGGTTGTAACGGTGCTGACGTAATCGGCACTTTTGCCCCGCCCTTCTATTTTTAATATATCCACTCCGGCACCGACCAGTTCATCCAGGATATTGATTGTGCAGAGGTCTTTTGACGACAGGATGTACTCGTTATCCACCAACAGTTCGTTGCCGGTTTCCAGATCAATGACCTGGTAGGGATGGCGGCAATTTTGTGTACAGGCTCCACGGTTGGCCGAAGCATTTTGTTCGTGTAGGCTGAGGTAACATTTTCCGGAAACAGCCATGCACAATGCACCATGGGCAAACACTTCAATGCGTAGCGGGTGGCCGGAGAAACCCCTAATATCTTCTCGCTCGATGGAGGCGGTAATGTTTTTTATTTGCGAGAGGGTTAGTTCGCGAGCCAACACAATCACGTTAGAAAATGGCGCAAAAAATTTAACCGCTTCAATGTTGCTTACGTTGGCTTGAGTAGAAATATGCAGGGGTATTTTCATAGCCCGGCATAACTCGATGACGGCAAAATCAGAAGCGATGACGGCATCAATCCGGTATTGTTTAACGGCCTGAAGAATGTTGCGAATTAGTTGCATGTCGTAGTCGTACATCACCGTATTGAGAGTGAGGCAGGTTTTTATTTTGTACGCCTGGCACACTTCACTTATTTCTTTCAGATCATTCAGTTGAAATGAGTTAATGGATTTTGCACGCATGTTTAACTGGGCCACACCAAAATAAACGGCATCGGCACCGACATGGATGGCGGCCATGAGGCTTTCAAAAGAGCCTGCCGGGGCGAGTAGCTCTACGGGTTTCATGAGTTATTGTGGTGTGCTGTTTTTTTCTTTTCGCAAAGCGGCAAGATTATAGTTGTGTTTGTCTTCTTCGCTTTCTGCAATGACCGGTGGTACGGTACGTTTTTTTGCTTGTTCGTCAATGGCCACAAAGGTAAAGTAGGCCGTGCTGAGTGACCGTGGTGTAGGGTTGTAAACACTGCGTACGAACGCCTCCACCCTGATTTCCATAGACGTGGTGAAGGCTCGGGTTATTCTGGCTTTGATCGTAAGAATGTCTCCTACTTTAGCTGAGTGGTAAAAGCGCACAGCATCAATTGAAGCGGTAACACAAATACCATCGGCATGGGTTTGTGCACAAACGGCTGCGGCAATGTCCATCCACTGCACTAACCTTCCGCCTTGCAAGATGCCCATAGGGTTGGTGTCGTTGGGGCACACCACTTCAGTCTTGATCGTTTCTGAGTAAGAAGGATTTTTTGCTTCCTTATCTGTGGGGAGTTCGCTTTGTTTATTTTGAGAACCCATGATTTGCAATTTCAAAGGGTTTCAAAATGAGCAGTAAAATGACGCAGGAATTTCGGTTCCTTTATAATGCGCAATCCCCTGGCGCTCGAACGGGTTCTGGCGATTTCATCAAAAACTTCAATGACATAATCAATGTGGCTTTGGGTGTATACCCTGCGCGGAATGGCTAACCGCACTAACTCCATAGGCGCAGGAATTAGTTTGCCCGCCTCATCGTATTTACCAAACATAACCGAGCCAATCTCTACCGCCCGAACGCCCCCGATTTTATAAAGCTCGCACACCAAAGCCTGGCCGGGGTAGTGGTGTGCCGGAATATGCGGATACAGTAACCCGGCATCTACGTATACGGCATGCCCGCCAATGGGGTAGAGCACCGGTATGCCCTTGGCACGAATGTGTTCACCGAGGTATGCAGTACTTTTAATGCGGTAGTTCAGGTAGTCGGCATCAAACCCTTCACGCAGGCCGATAGCAATGGCTTCCATGTCGCGACCTGACAATCCACCGTATGTGGAGAATCCTTCGGTAATGATTAATAGGTTGGTGCAGGCTGCGGCCAGTTGTTCATTCTTCAATGCGAGAAAACCGCCAATATTTACCAATGCATCTTTTTTAGCGCTCATGATGCAACCATCAGCCAGCGAAAACATTTGCTGGGCAATTTCGCGATAGCTTTTAGTTTCAAAACCGGTTTCGCGATGGTGGATGAAGTAAGCATTTTCGGCAATGCGACAGCAGTCAATGATGTAGAGCACGTTATATTTTTTGCAAATTGCTGCCACGCTTTCGGCATTGGCCATACTTACCGGCTGACCGCCACCGGTGTTGTTGGTAACGGTGAGTATTACCGCACCAATTTTTTCTGTACCAAATTTTTTCAGCAGTTCTTCGAGTCTGATAAGATCTATATTTCCTTTAAATGGAAAATCCGATTCGTGGTTGTGTGCTTCATGGCAGGGAATATCAAATGCTTCGGCACCACTAAACTCAATGTTGGCACGTGTAGTGTCAAAATGTGTATTGCTGATGAATACCTTTTCTTTTCCACCGAGGTAGCCGTATAAAATACGCTCGGCCGCACGGCCCTGGTGTGTAGGCAAGATGTACGGATAGCCCGTCAGGTCTTTCACTTCAGATTCAAACCGCTCCCAACTTTGTGCTCCGGCATACGATTCGTCACCGCGCAGAATGCCGGCCCATTGTTCGCTGCTCATAGCCGATGTGCCACTATCGGTTAAGAGATCAATAATCACTTGTTGTGAGCGCAGCAAGAAGGGGTTAAAGTGTGCCGCTGTCATATACTTTTTACGTTCCTCCGGAGTAGACATGTGTATAGGTTCTACAGACTTAATCCTAAAAGGCTCAATAATGGTTTTGAATGGCATGTCCGTACTAAATTTAATTTGGAAATAAGGCAGCAATTACCTTAAAAAAATCATTGTGAGATATGACTTCAATCATGCTTTGAATTGAGTATTGTTAGTTTTTTTACACCATAAAAATTACCAATGAAATTGAGTAAACGCTCGTGGGCAGAACCCTTTAAGATTAAGATGGTAGAGCTGCTCAAAATGACTACGGCAGCACAGCGCGAGAAGGCAATAAAAGAAGCTGGATACAATACATTTTTATTGAAATCAGAAGATGTGTACATCGATTTGCTTACCGACAGCGGTACCTCAGCCATGAGTGATCAGCAGTGGTCGGGGTTAATGTTGGGAGACGAGGCGTATGCGGGAAGTAAAAATTTTTACAAACTGGAGCAGGCCATGAAAAATTTTTACGGATACAAATATTTGATTCCGACTCATCAGGGAAGAGGAGCTGAGAATATCTTGTCGCAGGTAATGATTAAAAAAGGAGACATCATTCCGGGCAACATGTACTTTACCACCACTCGCCTTCACCAAGAATTGGCTGGAGGCACTTTTATAGACGTGATCATCGATGAAGCCCATGACCCTGAAAATCTTTTTCCTTTTAAGGGAAATATAGATCTCAATAAATTGAATACACTGATCAAAAAGCACGGAGCAAAAAAAATACCCTATGTGTGTGTGGCTGTTACCGTAAATCTTGCCGGGGGCCAGCCGGTGTCGATGAAAAACCTGAAGCAACTGCGCCAACTGACCCACAAACACGGCATCAAGATCATGCTCGATATGACACGCATAGCCGAGAATGCCTATTTCATTCAACAACATGAAAACGGATATGCCAAAAAAAGCATAGCCGCTATAGTGAAAGAAATTTGTACGTACACCGATGGGGCTACATTCAGCGGAAAAAAAGACGCATTGGTAAACATTGGAGGCTTCCTTGCTGTTAACGATAAAAAAATTTACGAAGAGGCCAGCAACCTGGTGGTGGTATACGAAGGCCTGCACACATACGGTGGCTTAGCCGGAAGAGATATGGAAGCGATGGCCATAGGCATACAAGAGTCTGTTCAAGACGATCACATGAAAGCTCGTATCGGGCAGGTAATGTATTTGGGTGACAAGATGCTTGAAGCCGGAATACCGATCGTATTGCCGGTGGGCGGACACGGAATTTTTATAGACGCCAAACGATTTTTGCCACATGTAAAACAAGTTCAGTTTCCGGCACAGGCATTGGCAGCAGCACTTTACGCAGACTCGGGTGTACGCGCCATGGAACGGGGAATTGTATCGGCCGGAAGAAATACCAAAACAGGAGATCACTATTACCCTAAACTGGAATTGGTACGACTCACCATTCCGCGCAGAGTTTATACACAGGCACACATGGATGTGATTTCAGAATCGGTGCAGCACGTGTATGAAAATCGGAAAAAAATTAAAGGACTTAACATGGTGTATGAACCCAAGTACCTGCGCTTTTTTCAAGCCAGGTTTCAAAAATTGTAGCGTGCACCGTATGCCTATTGACACACAACCCATACAATATATTTTAAAAATTATCCGATGGAGATTTTACCTCAACTAAAATCAATGCCTGCGAGTGCTTCAGACAGGCTGCACAAAAAAGTAACACACGACAAGCGAGCCGAGTACGTGAAACGTTTGGGCTTGTATCCTTATTTTCGGATTATAGAATCAGATCAGGATGCTGTTGTTACCATCAATAACAAGCGAGTGTTGATGTTTGGCTCCAACAGTTATTTAGGATTAACCAATCATCCTGAAATTAAAAAAGCCACTAAAGATGCCATCAATAAATATGGCTGCGGTTGTGCCGGGTCTCGTTTTTTAAATGGAACACTCGACATCCACATAGAATTAGAGGAAGCCCTGGCTGAGTTTGTTGGTAAAGAAGCGGCATTGGTTTTCAGCACGGGCTTTCAGGTAAACTTTGGTGTTATTCCCGCCCTGGTAGGAAGAAACGACTATTTGATTCTGGATGAACTGAATCATGCCTCAATCATTGAGGGCTCCCGTTTGTCATTTGGTAAAACCCTTAAGTACAGCCACAACGATATGGAGTCGCTTGAAAAAGCACTACAATCGTGTAGCCCGGATAATTTTAAATTGATTGTTACCGAAGGGATATTCAGCATGGACGGAGACATTGCCCGTTTGGATGAAATTATAGCTCTTGCTAATAAGCACACAGCTTGTGTAATGGTTGACGATGCTCACTCGCTGGGGGTGTTGGGTGAATCAGGAAAAGGTGCTTCTGCTCATTATAACGTGACCAGCGAAACTCATTTAATTATGGGCACATTTAGCAAGTCACTGGCATCCATAGGGGGCTTCATTGCTTCCGATCAAGCTACCATAGAATTTTTAAAACACCACGCCCGCTCATTAATGTTCAGCGCAAGCATTTCACCTGCGGGCACGGCCAGCGCATTGGCTGCATTAAATATTATTAAACGCGAACCTGAAAGAATTGAACAACTGTGGGCAAACACTCACTTTGCGCTCAATGAATTGAAACGGTTAGGTTTTGATACAGGCGCAGCCTGCACTCCGATTATTCCCATTTATGTGAGAGATGATTTAAAAACTTTTCAATTATCTAAAATTTTATTGGATGAAGGAGTGTTTGTAAACCCAATTGCCTCACCGGCAGTTTCAAAAGATGATACATTAATCCGGTTTAGCTTAATGGCCACACATACTCAAAAACAAATAGAAATAGCCATCGATAAAATATATTCGATTTCTAAAAAACTGAATATATTGTAAGCACATTATTTTAATATATGTCTGTTACGGTAAAAGAAGTCAGCAGCAAGAAAGAGATGAATGACTTTCTTGATTTGCCCTACCGGTTATATAAAGGCAATCCTTATTTTGTTCCTCCGCTGCGCTTTGATGAAGCGCATACACTCGACAAAAAAAAAAATCCGGCTTTTGAGCATTGTGAAGCCAGGTATTGGATTGCCCTGAAAGACGGCAGGGTAGTGGGCCGCATTGCAGGAATCATCAACAACCAGTACATCTCCAAATGGAAAAACAAGTATGCCCGTTTTGGCTGGGTTGATTTTGAAGAAGATCAGGCTATTGCCACGGCCTTATTAAACACTGCTGAGGCGTGGGCCAAAAAAAAAGGAATGACGGCCATTCAAGGCCCGCTCGGGTTTACCGACCTCGATCATGAAGGATTGCTGGTAGATGGGTTTGATCAGGTGGCTACACTGGCTACACTATACACCTATCCGTATTACAAAACATTTATAGAAAATAACGGCTATGCAAAAGATGCCGATTGGGTTGAGTTTCGAATTAACATGCCCAAGGTGTTGCCTGAAAATGTGACTCGCATTGCATCCATTGTGGAGAAACGGTATGGCTTGCAAGTAGTGAAGGCAAATAAACCAAAAGATATTTTACCCTATGCAAAATCAGTATTTGATTTAATCAATGACGCGTATTCTGATTTATTCGGAGTAACCCAACTCACCGATAAACAAATTGAATACTACACCAAAGCCTATTTTGGTTTTATGAAAGTAGATTTTGTATCGCTGATTGTTGACAAAGAAAATAAACTGGCCGCATTTGGAATTACAATGCCTTCGTTATCTGAAGCGTTGCAAAAATCCGGTGGCTCGCTGTTTCCGTTAGGGTTTATTCACATCTTAAAAGCTATGAGCAAACCCAAAAAAGCTGATCTTTTAATGATAGCTATCCGCAAAGAATTGCAAGGGAAAGGTGTAAACGCCCTAGTCATGCGTGAAATTGGCAAGGCTTACATCAAAAGAGGAATTGAAAGCATTGAAACCAATCATGAATTGGAAATCAATACAAAAGTTCAGACCATCTGGAAAGATTTTGATCACGTTCAGCATAAAAGACGCAGGTGCTACATCAAGCATTTGAACTGACGCGGCAATGAAAGAAAAAATTCTGATCACCGGTGCCACCGGATTCATCGGTAGTTTTTTAGTAGAGCAAGCACTGGCCAGTGGGCTGCAAGTAGTAGCCGGTGTTCGTAAAACAAGTAATACAAAATACTTACCGCAACATGAAGTTCACCGGGTTGAGTTAAACCTCTCGTCAGTTGAAACGCTCACTCAACAACTAAAAGAATGTGCTCAGCAGTGGGGCGGGTTGGATTACATCGTGCACAACGCAGGCATAACACAAGCCCGCAAGAAGCAAGATTATTTTAGCGTAAACTATGAGGGGGTAAAAAACATATCCGATGCCCTCGTTGCTTCTGAAGTGAAAATTAAAAAATTTACATTGATCAGTTCTTTAGCTGCTTACGGCCCGGGCGATGCATTGTCACAAAAAAAAATCACTAAAAATGATTCACCTCACCCCATCAGTACGTATGGAAAAAGTAAACTAATGGGCGAGCAATACATTAAGTCGCTTCAACATTTTCCATACCTTATTATTAACCCTACGGCTGTTTACGGCCCCCGCGATAAAGATTTTTTTGAGTTAGTAAAGTTGATCAACAACGGTTTTGAATTTTACATTGGCACAGATAAGCAAATGGTTTCGCTGATTTATGTAAAAGATTTGGCCCGTGCGGTTATCCTCTCAACATTGTCATCGTTTAAAAATAAATCATACATCGTGGCCGATACCAAAGATTATGACAAAACGGAATTAGGTGAAGCAGTAAAATCAATCTTGCACAAAAAAACACTGACCATCAAATTTCCGTCAAGCCTGATCAAAGGTATAGTAACGATAGTTGACGGAATGTATAAGTTAGCAGGGAGCACGCCTTTCATCAACCTTGAAAAGGTGAATGAAATCAGCAGTGCAAATTGGCTTTGCGAGGCAGATGAAATTTGGGCTGACTTACAAACCCAACCTGAGTACTTTCTTCAAAACGGAATGCAGGAAACCATTGCATGGTATCAGCATAACCAATGGATTTAGCCTGATGGTAACTTGAGTGAGTTGTTAGAGGAGGATATAACCACTTCTTACTCTTCGCCCGCTGCACCGATCTTGCAAAAATTATCAACACCAATATGCAACAAGGCATCACCCGCATTGACTACCGGATTGTTATTCAAGCCTACCACATATCCTGATGAGGGGGCTTTCACTTCCTCTTTAAACTCGCCAAACGGGTCGGTGAGGGTTCCGACTAACTGATCTTTCTCAATCAACATGCCACACTCCACCGATGGCTGAAACAAGCCAGCCGTGTGTGCGCGAGCCCAGGCCGAACTCCAAATGATTTTATTTTCATGCTCAGGAGCAGGGGCCGTGTCAATCATGTTGAGGTGTTTCATCAGCCGTAGCGTACCGCTGATTCCCTCTTCAATGGCGTACTTATCGAAGCGCAGTGATTCACCGCCTTCAAATACAATGATGTGTTTGTTTTTTTTGGAAGCTGTAAGTCGCAAAGAATGTGGCCTGAAGGGCGAGTCAATGGTAAAGGGTGCACTAAATGCACGGGCCAATTCCATGTTAACTTCGTCTTTCATCATGCAGCGTACTTGTGGAAAATTGGTACGCATAGCTCCGCCTGTATGAAAGTCAACACCATAATCAATGTTGGGTATCACATCGTGTGTGATGTGGTAAGCCACACGGGCTGCCAATGAGCCGCCTTTGCTTCCGGGAAAAGAACGGTTGATGTCTTTTCCATCGGGCACTTCGCGTGAGTAATTTAAAAATCCATACACGTTGATCACAGGCATACAAAGGGTGGTACCACGTTTTACACGATTGTAACCCCGGTCAATAATTCTGCGCACGATTTCCATACCGTTGATTTCGTCACCGTGCATACCGGCCGTAAGAGCCAGGGTGGGGCCGTCTTCCGGTGCGCGGTAAACATAAATGGGCGTTTCGATTTTTGTGCGTGAGGGTAGGCGTGCAATGTTGATGCTGATCTCTTTAAACTCTCCGGGTTGGATTTCGTGGTTGGCAATAGAAAATTTTTTAGAGGTCATGGTTAAATCGGGAGGTTAAACATAATAAAAAAACGCTGAGTCTCCTCAGCGTTTTTTTTACGAAACGGTAGCCGGTGCTTATTCTGTGCCCAGTTTGGTTATTTTAGATTTGCGTACCAGCCCGCCTTCTTCAAAAATCATGATTGACTTGCCGTCATCGCTGAAGAAAGCGCTTGCTCCGCTGCGCGCATCATAATTTTTATATTTCATAGAGGTTAAGTCGTACACAGCATAGTCGCTGCCTGAAGTAACGAGTGCCATGTGTGTACCAAAAACAACCTGCCCGCCTACCCGTATCGGAGTTGAGAATTTATAACGGCTGGATGCCCGCAGACTGCCAGTGGTTGAGTTGTGTGCACTTACCCCTTTCTCACCCACAACAATCACGTCTTCGTTGTAGGGTAAGATCAATGAGGCATCAGAAATGTTATCCGGTTTTAAGGGCACTTCGTAATTTTCTTTGCCGCTGGCAAGGTCCATTGAATAAAGTGCTTTGCCTGAACAGACAATGACATTGTTATTATCCAGATACAGGTTAGTCATTCCCTTTTTCATTTTATCCGATTCCCACAGTTGCTTGCCCGTGGTGGCATCGAAGCATTGTACATTCATGGGTTTTACTTCAGCAACTCCGCTCACCGCTTTTTCTACAGATCCCTGAGAATTTCCTGAAAGGCCTGCACCTACTCTGGATTGCGTTATTATTGCTTGCACTTCTACGGTGCCGCCTACTTGAATAACGACTTTGTCACCGGTTACATACAGGCCGGGAATGGCGCGGGCATCACTGATTTCCGGTGACTGCCACACCATTTTGCCGGTTTGCATATCGTATTTTTTAACAAACTGGTGACGTTTGTCTTTTACGTCCAGGATGTAAGCAAACCCGTTAATAATAACCGGATCGGCTACCAAACCATAGGCTCCCAGTTGTTGAACTTTAGCCATACCTAAACTACCAAATTTGACTTGTCCCTTTACATAATTCATTATTTCATTGGGAGTTTCGTCATAGGCTACAGACCATAAAGGCTGGCCGGTGGTATAGTCAAACGTGTGCAGCCCCTTCATGAATAACAACAATTTGCCGTCTTTTATTTTCATGTCTACCAGGCGTTCACGAGTCAACAATTTTTGTTCTACAATACCGCGATAGGCTTGCTCCCAGATGACTTCGCCCGTGTTAAGGTTCACGCGTACCAATTGATTTTTAAATCCTGATGCAGCTTTTTTTGCCAGAGTTGCAAAATCACCAAACAGAAATTTACCCACAGCACCGGCTTCGCGCATGTTGATGAGCACAATCGAACCATCTCCGCCCAGTACATAGTCTGCCGTGATGCCCTTGAATTTGTCGGTACGCCATACCAACTCACCCGTGCGCATGCGTATGAGCGATGCATCGTTTTTGGTGGTAATCAGGATTTCTTCGCTATCCTTGAGGAACACGAGATTGTCTTGTGAATCAACATCTTGAAACTTATCAGATACCCAAAGCAATTTGCCCGTGACTTCTTCTATGCAAACCATTTTATCTTTCCCTACTTTGCGGTCGAAGATAAAAATCAACCCGGCTTCGCCTACTGCGAACAGGTCATCTACTTTTTTTATTTGATCCGTGATTTCGTTGAATTTTTTGTTCCAGAGTACTTTGCCGTCTTTATTTTGAAATACCGTTATTTCTTTGCTGCTGGCCACATACGAAGTGCTCAGGTCAGTCTCTCCGTATGCGATGTGCTCAAATTTGTGTGGAACCTCAAATTGATACAGTGTGCTCATTTCGTCTTGCCCGTAAGCAGCGACAGCAAGGAAGAATGAAAATAAAATAAATACATTTTTCATAGGCATGATTATTAGTGGTTAGGTTTAAAGTGTTAAGTGGTAACTGAATTTGATACGGTCTTTTTTAGGAATAGGTATTTCTTTTAGGGTTACTTTTGACAATTCCATAATTAACCCGTTGCGGGCAGAAGTTTCAGTAATGTCAGAGTCAACCAGAAAAACGGTTTCAATATTTCCGTTTCTTCCCAAGGTGATATTGAAATTGGCGTTTCCTGAAATGTTATTTTTGAGAGCAAATTTTCTTAAACGACCCTCGCGACAGGAGGCATCAAGTTGCTGGCGCGCACGCTGAATATAATTTTCACGTTGATTTTCAGATAATTGTTGAGAAGATGACTGGGCGGCTATTCCTAAAGCCAGAATTAGTGAAAGGACAGGTTTCATTTTTTATTTTTTTGATACGATGCATAATGCCCATCATTTATGCGGCCACATGTGTGGATTTTCTTCGGTGAGCATTTGCATACAAAAAAATACAGCCGAACGGTTAGAGTACATACCCGTGTGTGGGTAATTTGAATCCGTACTGGTACGGAGCGTTGACAGTACCGGCTACCGGTAGTTTTTTGAGAAGTGTTTTAAACGATGTTGTGCTCGAAAGCAAATTTTACTAACCCTACCAGAGATGAGGTGTTGGTTTTACGGAAGATGTTTTTGCGGTGGGTTTCCACGGTTCGCTCGCTGATGAAGAGTTTATCGGCTATTTGTTTATTGGAAAACTCTTTGACAATTAATTTTAAAATTTCCTGCTCGCGTTCGGTCAGCAGTT
>JAFEAL010000005.1:680038-725893 GCA_018266435.1 Bacteroidota bacterium
CAGTTGTTTGGTAATCTCGGGGCTGACGTAAGGAAACCCTTGCATGATTTGGCGCAAGGCATTTTTTAGTTCTGCCTGCTGAATGCTTTTCAACAGGTATCCATCCACACCCTCTTTCATAGCTTGTTTTACCAAGTGGCCTTCATCGTGCATGCTTAAGATAACCCGTTTGATAGCCGGGTATTTTTCTTTCACCTTCATGGCCAGTTCAAGTCCTGTCATTCCGGGCAAGGAGTAATCCGTGAGTAAAATATGCGGCTGCTTTTGGCTTATTTTTTCCAGTACCTCGGCAGGTGAACTGACGGCTGCCAAGACCGTAAACTCAGGGTCATGGTCAAACAATGACTTCAGTCCTTCTAATACGATGCGGTGGTCGTCTACTAATAGTAGGGTTATAGGCATGGACAAATGTATTTGTAGGCAATCTGTTCAATCCAAATGAGAAGTGCAAAGGCTTAACTCAAGAAGGTAAATAATCTGCCGGGATATTGTTAGGGTCATAACGGGCCCACCTCAAGTTAAAGAATGATGCCAACCAGAAACTACTGGCATAAAAATTTATTTTCTTTCTTTTTTGCAGGCGGGCATGAAATGATTGAACAAATGATGTATATTTCTTTGACCGATCTTCGTAGGTGCCGTTGAGAAAATAAAATCGGTTGGTTATGGCATAGTCTGCTGAATCTGAGTGGATGATAAGGGTAAACCGGGTTCCTCTTTTTTTTAGACGCACAGACCGAATGAGTGTGTACTCCACCGTGCTAATTGTTCCGTTTCGGTCAATTTCAAAATAAAATTCATGCAGGCAGATGCTAAATGCTTTTTGATTAGATGAATTTTTACAAATGTATTCTTCCATCTTTTTTTGAGAAGTACAAAAGTATTGTGCCGGTGGGCATGATGAAATACACGGTGGAGAGTATTTTATATCCGTACTACCACGGATTACACGGGCACAGTCAGGATTGCCACGGTTCCTTTTCGGCCTATTACCGAATCAATTTCTATTGTTCCGTGAATGAGGCTCAGTCGTGAGTTGATATTTTTCCATCCGTTGCCTTTGCTGTGCATGAGCAGGTTTTGATCAAAGCCGTTGCCATCATCTTCCAGGGTAAGTACCAGTTCATCGGGATGTTGCACCGCTTGCACCATGATCTTGGTACAGCCACTGTACTTCATGGCATTATTAATCCATTCCTGGCAAATGCGGTACAGTGCAATGCGATGAACAGAGTCCATGGCAGGGTGGAGGTTATATGTCTGTACTTCAATGGTTACTTTTCCGGATTGGCTAATGCGCTGGGCAAGTTCTTTGAGGGCTTCGTGCAAGCCTTCTTTCATCAGTACCTGGGGCATCAGGTTGAAGGCAATGTTGCGTATCTCTACATTCATATCATTGAGCAGGCTGAGGGAGTAAGTGATGGTAGATGATTCTACTTTTTCTTTAGATAACCCCAGACGTAAGGCAGAGATGATCTGCCCCAGGCCATCGTGCAAGTCGGCAGCAAAACGTTTGCGTTCTTCTTCTTGCGAGGCAATGACGGCTTGTAGTTGTTCTTGCCTGAGTTCAGCCCGTGCAGATTCCAATTCGGCTTGTTGCTTAAGCCGGGTACGGGTTTGCCACAGCCGACCAAAGGCGATTAGCCCCGAAATAAAAATGACGAGTCCGGCTATAGCCAATGTATTTTGGCGAATGTGTATGTCTTTAATTTCATTTTGCTGGGTGAGCAAAACAATCTGATTTTCTTTTTTCTCAGTTTCATACTTTGTTTGAAGTTCAAGAATCTGTTTGCTCTTTTGTTCGTTCAGGAGGGAGTCTTTTACCTGATAACTTTGAGCTAAATACAGGTATGATTTCTGGTGGTCCCCTTCGGTTTTACTGATGTCTGATAGCAGGGAAAAAATATAGCCGCGCAAGTCTTTGTAATTGATTTCGTACGTCAATTTTAAAGCCATGTTGAAATATTTTTTTGCTGCGATGAAATCTTTTTTCATCAAGTACATTTCACCCAGGTTATTGAGAGCGATGGCATAGCCGGCACGGTCGTTTATTTTTTTTCGTATGGTTATCACGCGGTTTAGGTAATCGGCAGCCTCTTTAAAATTTCCAAGTTGTGCTTGCAAAGTGCCCATGTTGTCGTAGTTGTAACTCACACCATTCAGGTCATTCAGGGCTTCTTTGATCACGGCCGAGTTTTTATAATACTCCATGGCGGCTTTAAAATCTTTTCTTTTTTCATAAACAATGCCGAGGTTATTCAGGCTGTTCCCGATCAGGGAAGAATCTTTAGTTTCTTGGGCCAGCGCCAGTGCTTGCTCAAAGCTTTTTTGTGCTTTCTCCAGGTCGCCCTGTTTGTTGTGAAATGTACCCAGTTCATTCAGCACCGATGACATTCCCTCTTTGTCATGAATTTGTTCGTATATTTTTAATGCAGCCAGGTAATTGGCTATGGCTTCATCGTATATTCCCATGTAATAAAACTCAATGCCCATGTAGAGCCGGGCACGACCTTGCTCAGAAAAATCGTTGGCTTGTTTGGCCAGGTCAAAGGCCTGATTGGCATAGCTCAATGATTTTTGAAAATCTTTTGTACGCAGATGAAAACTTAATTGGTTTAACAAAACAGATTTGTTTCTGACATTAGCTTCTCGGGTTATTAGCTGAAGCAGGCTGTCTGTTTTTTTATCCTGCGCACGACTTTCCGAAAAATAAAATAGAAGAGCAAGGGCAAAATATTTCTTCATGAGTAAGATTTATAAAATCAAAAATGACATTTATTCTTAGACAAAAAAATGAACTAACACATAAGGTGTAATTTTTTTGAAAGTGAATTTGCCTGGTTTTAAAACAAAGCCATCCAGATTTTTTTGCACTCAGGGCAGCGGCTATGCGTTTATTTTATCTTTTTGAATTTTCTTTTTGCCGGCATGTTCCTCGATGTATTGATAAATTTTTCCGGCAATGTCTACTTGAGTGGCTCCTTCAATACCTTCCAGGCCGGGAGATGAATTGACTTCAATGATCAGCGGGCCACGTTTGCTGGGCAACATATCTACACCGGCAATACCAAGTCCCATTTTTTTGGCAGCCGCTACGGCCGAGTGCTTTTCTTGCCGGCTCAACTTCACTACGGTAGCGTAGCCGCCCCGGTGCAGGTTACTTCTAAATTCGTCATCACGGGCTTGCCTGCGCATGGCGCCTACTACTTCGCCATTTACGACAAAGGCACGGATGTCTGCCCCTTTGGCTTCTTTGATAAATTCTTGTACAATGATGCGCGCCCTCACTCCATGAAAGGCTTCAATAACTGATTGGGCTGCTTTTTTATTCTCGGCCAGCACCACGCCTAACCCTTGGGTGCCCTCGAGCAGTTTGATCACTACCGGGGCTCCGCCCACTGCTTCGATAATCCCTTCGGTGTTTTTGGTGTAATCCATGAAAATAGTCTTAGGCAAATCCAATCCGGCTCTCGATAATATTTGTAGGCTACGCAACTTATCGCGTGAGCGGATGAGGGCTTGTGATTCAATGGCAGTAAATACTTTCATCATTTCAAACTGGCGCACCACGGCTGCGCCATAAAATGTTACCGAAGCGCCTATGCGCGGGATTATGGCATCGAAGTAATCCAATTTGCGCCCGTTGTACCACACCATGGGGTTTTTCTTTTCAATCAGCAACACGCACTTCATGTGGTCAATGATTTCTACTTTGTGCCCGCGTTTTTCGCCTGCCTCTTTCAGCCTGCGGGTAGAATATAGTTTGGCGTCACGTGAGAGGATGGCGATGTTCATGGGTGCTCAACTTTCTGAAGGAAAGATAAATCTTTTTTGGTTACGTCAATTAAGAACCGGTTGCGTAATATTTTTCGCCCCAACAGAACCGGAAACTTTAAATTGCCCCGGTTGCTTAATGAGAACTCAGTCTTAATCAGCAGATCAAAAATTTTGATTTTGGTTTTAATGATGTAGCGCAATTCGGCTTCGCCAAATGAATTTTTAATTGCACGTTGTTCAAATTTTTTGAAGCGGTACTTACGACCAGTAAATTCGGGATGTTCTTCGTCTAGCAGCACAAACTCCAGCACGCCATTGGTTACCGTAGTGCTGGCGCAGTGAAGGCTGCACGTGTAAGCCCCGGTGTCTATTTTAGCGTGAATATTTTCTATTTCCAGTCCGGGCAAGTCCACCCGGTCAGAGCGACCAAGTATCAGATGAGGAGATGACATATTTAAAACAGTTCAATTTACAACCAACTTATTCACAAAGAAAACAACTTGTTCATCGCCTGCCGATGACTTGAGGTACTGGGTTCCATAAACAATCAGGTGCCGGTTATACCAATAGTCAAGTTTAGAAGTATTGGTCAAGGTTTCTACTGCCGGTTGCGATAGTGTCTTTATTTCCAGCGGTATGTCTTCCTGCAGTTTTCCGTCTTTTACCGTTTTTGTACGGATCTTGTTTTCATACAGATAAATCAGGTCGATTTGGTTTTGATTATGCTGGACTTTTATATGTTGTTCGAGTTGGTAGCTTTTTACACCGTTGATTTCAAAACTGTTATCCCACAGGGGTTTCCCGTGCTGATCAAACCCAATGGCAATGGCATGGGTGTATTGGTAGCCATCCAGCACGAGCCCCATGCCCGGTTGGTAATAGGGAAAATTACTGGGGTACCCCATTCTCCAGGGAGAATAGCCATAGGGGCCTGAGTTGTTGATAAAACCCGAATAGTTACTGCTGCGATTTGAGTAAACGGGATAAAAGGCTTCACCCACCATTACCAATTTTCCGTCTATCGGTATCAACTCGTGTACCAGCATCCGGTAATTGAACTTGATTTTTTTGCCTTTGATTCTTCTTCGCTGTATTCGTGCCAAAATTCTCTTTTCTCTTTTGGCCTTTAAGTAGTGAAAGAAATTTTTCAGGTCAGCAAAGTTATAGTAACGAATGATGTACTCGCCAAATGAGTTGATGTCAGCCACAAAAATACCGCGTGAGTATTGCACATTTCTTCCATAAACACCTACGGCAACCAGGTTGTCGTGGCCGGTATCAACTACGCGTCCGAAAATTAAATTTTTATTGGATGTTGGCTCTACAACAATGGTTTTAACCAATTCGCCCGAGTTGTCATACTGCCTTATCCAGATTGATTTTTTGCGGCTGGCATTTCTTGCACTCACAACGATATCTACGTTGCCGTCATCATGTGGGTTCATTTGGGTAAGTTCACCGGGCTCGTTAAGAAAACCGGTAAGTGCTCTTGAGCGCTTTTCAAGAAAAGAATAAAACAAAACCAATGGTCTGAAATTAAAATAGCCTCCTATGAATACTGCATGGTTTATCGCTACAAACTCGGTGGCATTGAAAGCGATCAGGTTTTTGATGGAATATATATTGTAGTTTCCACTTTTGGCATTCAATACGATGATGGTAAAATCAAATTTTCCCGGGGTAGCATTTTTGCATAAAAAATAAATCATGCCTGCTCTGGATTGCGTGTGGAGCAACTCAAACCCTTTGGGCAAAGGCAAAAGCCCATTCCATTTTTTTTGCAGGGCCGTATCCAACCGGGTTAACTCAAGCAGGTTTTCTGATTGCCCCACAAACTGACGGTAGAGCAGCAGGCCGGAGGTATCGAGTGAAAAGACGGAGTGAGCCTGCATCTCATTTTTGATAGGGATTTCGATGCGTCCGGCTTGCGTAAGTTGCCCCCAACTCATCGAAGCTGAATGTAAAATCACAAATAACAGGAATGCACTACCCGCCTTTAACTTTGTTAATGTAAAAAACATCGCGCGATGTGTTTTCAATATTATTTTTTACTGTGTGGTAGCCGAACACATAGAAAAACCCGTCATACCAGGCGCGTATGCCACTGTTTTCCTGTGATTCAGATTTGCAAGTTTCACTTTTACTAACGGTGGAAAGCAACTCCTCAGCTGGCTCTGTTCCATCTTTTTTGGCAGAGGATAAAAAAATATCTTTTTCATTTTTGCAGGCGAGGGTAACGATTCCCTGGTGTACGGTAAAATCAGACGCTTGTTCTTTGGTAGTCATCTTTATCTCTTTAAACTTGAGTGAGCGGTCATACTGAAGTTTACCAGTAAGGTCTAAAAAAGCAAGCGATGTTTGAAAGATGCGCACTTGATTAACGATACCTGAGTTATAAGGGTAGGTGCTTCCATAAGGATAATAATACCGGCTGGGCATGGAGTTGAACGCATACGGGTAGTACGTTCCGTAGGAGTAAGGAGAAGCATAGGGGTAATACCCGTAAGGAGAATAATAACGGGTATTGTAGTAAGATGCAGGAGCGTCATACGCTTCGGTCAAAAAAAAGAATCCCGACTCGGTTTCTTGTATTCGAACAGATGACAAACTCACTCTGTAGTCAGCATTCTTCCCGGCTCGTTTTCGCCACTCCGCCTTAGCTTTTATTTTAGCGGCTCTTTTGGGTTTCAGGTAATCTAAAAAATGCTCCAGATCGGTTAGCCAGTAATAGGTGATGGGCAGTTCTTTAGTTGGATCAACCACGGCTGAGAAAATTCCTGCCGTGGTTTTATTATTCCCATAGGTCCATGTGCCAACGATCACTAATTCATCGTGCTCAAGGGTATTGGTCATGGCCTCTAAAATAGTTTTGTTACCCTCTATGGCAAACTCTTTTTCGAAGAGCAACACGCCCTCGTCATCGTAGGTGCGTACCACCATTTTTTTGTCTGCAGCAGCTCGTTCTTTTAGCAACACATTAAACGTTCCGTTTGCATTAGTCCGGATGTCCAACAACTCTATTTTGGGCTGAAAGGTACCGGGTATGATGTGAGCCACTTCGTGGTTCAGGTCATACATAAAGAGCACGGCTTCATTTTGAATATAACCCCCGAAAACGGCTTTTGATTTTACCAGCGTGAAATGAGCAAAATGGATATTGGTTTCAGGCTTGAATGTATGAATCATAAATGACCGCGCTACTGCATTGATCTTGATCAGGGTTATTTCATTAGAGAATTCAGTTTCAATGAAAACCAGGTAAATATTGCCTTCGTAGTATTCGTGACCTGCAATGTTTTTTCGGCTGTCTACATCAACGGTAGTCTGCCACTCTTCGGTCAAATCGGTGTTAACAAAAGTCACCTCCCATTTCTTTTTTCCTTTTTCAAATTTTTCGGTGTCGCGAAACAAAGCCAGCCCGTCTTTGCCCATCGATTGTAGGATAAACTCATGGTCGTTCATTTTAAACGGCCGCTCATAACGATTAACTTGTTTTTCCTGTGCCAAGAGCAGGGGAGAGTTCAGAAAAACACATACAATTAACAGGATTCCGATTGTAAGAGGGACGAACCTCAACTTTACCTTGTGTGCCCAACCTGTTGCAATGCAGTTCATTCTTCACTCATCGAAATTATGCGATCAAATTCTTCCTTTTTTACCGGCTGTACAGAAAGGCGCGAAGCCCTGATTAAAGCCATGCCGCCCAATAGTTTATCGGATTTGATTTGGGCAAGTGAGATGGGTTTTTTTAATTTTTTATGATGACTCAGTTCTACGGCTACCCACGCAGGGTCTTTTGGGTCAGGAAAAAATTCTTTACTTATTGTGGCAATACCCACAATTGCTTTTTCTTCACCACTGTGATAAATAAATACCTGATCATTTTTTTTCATGGCTTTCAGGTTATTGCGTGCCTGAAAATTTCGTACCCCATCCCACGTGGTCTTTTTGTCGCGCACCAGATCACTCCACGAGTAGGTACCCGGTTCGGTTTTAGTCAGCCAGAAGTTCATAGAGAGTTTTTTTGAATTAAGCTAAAAGTTACACAAAAAACTAAATTGTATTTTTGGTTTTTGTTTCAATGAAAATCCTCATCATCCGCTTTTCTTCCATTGGTGACATAGTGCTGACGACCCCCGTCATCCGTTGCCTGAAAATACAAGCTGCGCAAGTCACCGTTCATTATGCTACTAAAAAACAGTACCAGGTTATACTTGAAAATAATCCCTACATCGACCGGGTATTTTATTTGGAAAACAAACTCAATGACCTGATTGTTCAGCTAAAAAATGAGCAATATGATTGGGTCATTGATCTGCACAACAACCTGCGTACCCGGATAATAAAATGGAAACTGGGTGTGCAATCGTACAGCTTCAATAAACTCAATCTTGAAAAATGGCTGATGGTCAACCTCAAGATTAACCGCCTGCCCGATGTTCATATCGTTGACCGCTACCTCAAAACAATCCAACCACTCGGTATCAAAAACGATGGGTTGGGCCTCGATTATTTTATTCCTGAAAAAGACGAAGTGCCGTTGAGTTGGTTTCCGCTGACGCACCGCCAGGGCTTTATCGCTTATGCAATAGGTGCCCAGCACGAAACGAAGAAGTTGCCCGTGAAGCGGATGATCGAATTGTGCAAAAATATTAACCGTCCGATGGTATTGCTGGGCGGAAAAGAAGATTATGAAAATGGAGAAACGGTCAGCCTTGCCGTAGGGGAAATGATTTTTAATACTTGTGGAAAACTCAATCTTAATCAATCGGCCAGCTTGGTGAAGCAAGCACAATATGTTTTTACCCACGACACCGGGCTGATGCACATAGCGGCAGCGTTTAAGAAAGAAGTTTATGTGCTTTGGGGCAATACGATTCCTGCTTTTGGCATGTACCCCTACCGAACTAAGTTCACCTCACTTGAAAACATTCATTTGAGATGCCGGCCTTGTTCCAAAATTGGGTACAACAAATGCCCCAAAGGTCACTTTAAGTGTATGAATGAAATTGATTTAAAAATCACCCTGCCATGAAAAATGGAGTGAATGAACTCACCACTGTATATTCTAAATCCGGAATTTTGAATCGTGAGTGTTAATATGCCCGCACCAGTTTTCCGTCCATATAATTGAGGTACGACTGGTTAGCTACTTTGATGCCCCCGGGTGTGGGGAAATTTCCGGTGAAGTACCAGTCGCCCGAGTGGTGAGGAATAGCCTTGTGAAGGTTTTCGATGGTTTGAAAAACCACATCCAGTTCAGCTTTCATTTCTTCAGGGCGTACGATGTCAGCAATTTTCTCTGAGATCTGTTCGGGTGTAAAAAGTTTGTATAATTTTTTTACAAAATTTTCGCTTCCGTCATTCATCGTTTGGCATTGTTCATACACTTCACCGAGCAGGTGGTCATTTCCCTGATCTTTTACTAAACTGATCATGGCACGAAAGGCGATGAATTCGCCCATCTTGCTCATGTCAATGCCGTAGCAATCGGGGAAACGAATTTGAGGAGCAGAAGAAACCACCACTACTTTTTTCGGATTCAGCCGGGCCAGCATTTTCAAAATGCTTTTTTCCAGTGTGGTGCCGCGCACGATTGAGTCATCAATCACTACCAATGTGTCTTTGCCTTTGTTTACTACTTCAAAGGTGGTATCGTACACGTGCGATAC
This sequence comes from Bacteroidota bacterium, assembly GCA_018266435.1. GTDB lineage: Bacteria > Bacteroidota > Bacteroidia > Cytophagales > Cyclobacteriaceae > ELB16-189. The sequence goes on from JAFEAL010000005.1 coordinate 689,488, forward strand.
CATTTCATCACGGTGGTCATCATCGGTGATGAAGGTGCGCAATTTCACATCTTTGATTACGATTTTTTCAATGCGCGGGCGAAAAGACAATATGTCGTCCAGTGAATCTACCGTTGGCTTGCCATCAATGATGATTTCTTTTTGTTTGCTCACGAGGTAATCCTGAATTCCTTCCATCAAACCCAGAAAAGCGGTTTCGGCTGTATTGGGAATGTAAGAGAATACAGTGTTCTTGATGTCGAAATTGATGGCCTTCAGTACTTGCGGTACTAACAATTTTCCAAGTTGTTTCCGCTCGCGGTAAATTTCCGGGTCGGTTCCACGCGAAAAATAAATCCGTTCAAAGCTGCATGATTTTTTTTCGAGGGCAGGCATAATCTGCTTTTGGGCAAACTCTCCGTTTTTAGTAATGATCAGGGCATGGCCCGGCCGTATTTCCTGAATTTGTTCATACTCTGTGTTGAAGGCAGTTTTTATAGCAGGTTTTTCAGAAGCTACTACTACAACTTCATCGTTAGCATAAAAATAAGCCGGCCTGATGCCTGACGGATCACGCACCACAAAAGCTGAACCTGAGCCCGTCATACCTGCCATGGTGTAGCCACCATCAAAGTCTTTACAAGCCCGCCTCAGCACGCGCTGCAGGTCAATTTCATTTTCAATGATCTCTGAAACCTCTTTGTTGCTGAAATGGTCTTTGTATTTTTCAAAAAGTGTTTGTACTTCTTCATCTAAAAAGTGGCCGATTTTTTCCATTACCGTTACCGTATCCACTTTATCTTTAGGGTGCTGGCCCAGTTCTACCAGTACATTGAAAAGCTCTTCCACATTGGTCATGTTAAAATTGCCCGCCATCACCAGGTTGCGGCTGCGCCAGTTATTCTGGCGAAGGAAGGGGTGTACGCTTTCAATATTGTTGATGCCGTGGGTGCCGTAGCGCAAATGGCCAAGCCAAAGTTCACCCGAGAACGCCACGTGCTCTTTCAGCCATTGCTCATCGCGGAATTTGGCTTTGGCTTCTTTCTGAGCCTTTTTATATTTTTTGGAGATTTTTTTAAACAGGTGAGCTACCGGTTCGGCTTTGATAGAACGGTACCGGCTGAAAAAACGATAACCCGGCTTTTGATCAATTTTAATGTTGGCAATACCGGCTCCATCCTGCCCCCGGTTGTGTTGCTTTTCCATGAGAATGTACATCTTGTTCATGGCATAAGTAGGGCCATATTTTTCGATGTAGTAGGAGAGTGGTTTTCGCAGACGAACGAGGGCTATGCCGCATTCGTGAAGGATGGTGTCGCTCATACAGGGATCAAAACACAAAGGTAGCTGAAAATGTTCACGCTAAAAATCGCAAGCCGGGCTGACAAACATCATGGGTAGGGTCTATGTACTTTTAATTATTTTTGCTTTCATTTTTTATGATTGAAACCGATATAATTATTATCGGTGCTGGCCCGTGTGGGCTATTCACCGTTTTTGAGGCAGGACTTTTAAAATTACGCTGTCACCTGATTGACTCCTTGCCGCTGCCGGGTGGTCAGCTGGTAGAAATTTATCCTAAAAAACCAATTTATGATATTCCGGGCTTTCCGGTTGTGAATGCGGGAGAGTTAGTTGATAACTTGATGAAACAAATCGAGGTATTTAAGCCCGCATTTACACTTGGCGAATCGGCCCAGTACTTGGAGGAGGCCGAAGGAAAATATGTGGTGACCACTAATAAAGGAACGAAACACCGCGCACCCATCGTCATCATTGCCGGTGGACTTGGTGTGTTTGAACCAAGAAAACCACCCATTGAAAACCTGGCTCTGTTTGAAGATAAAGGTGTGGAGTACATCATCCGAGATCCTGAGTTGTACCGTAATAAGCGTGTGGTAATTTCCGGTGGTGGAGATTCGGCCCTGGATTGGACGATTTACCTGATTGAAAACAAACTTGTAAAAAACCTGGTACTTGTTCATCGCAGAACCTCGTTTCGCGGTCATCTTGACTCTGTGCAAAAAGTGATGGACATGGCGCAGGCCGGAAAGATTGAATTGATTACTGAATCAGAAGTAGTAGGCATCAACTCTAACGGAAACGGCCAGGTGGGTTCAGTGGTGATTAAACATGTCAACCTGGGCGATATTATAAAAGAAGCCGATCACTTTGTTCCTCTCTTTGGTCTTACACCCAGCCTTGGCCCGATTGCCGACTGGGGGTTAGAACTGGAAAAAAATGCCGTAAAAGTAAATACGGTTGATTATTCTACTAATCGTCCGGGAGTTTATGCCGTGGGAGATATTAATACCTACCCCGGAAAACTGAAATTGATCTTGTGTGGGTTTCACGAAGGAACTCTCGCAGTGCAGTCTGCATTTGCCCGTATTCACCCAAACAAAAAAAATGTGTTGAAGTACACCACGGTAAACGGGGTAAGCGGTTTCTAACAGTCACTTAATTTTTTTGTAACGAGAAGACCTTGCCGAAAAACTCAATATGGAAAATACAATTAAAGTAAACATCATTGATCGCGAAGGAACCCGTCACGAGTTAGATGCCCCTACTGATATGAACATGAACGTTATGGAATTGTGCAAGTCATACGAATTGCCGGTGGAAGGAACCTGCGGAGGTATGGCCCTGTGTGCATCATGCCAGGTTTACCTGGAGTCAGATACCGAGCTTCCCGACCAAAATGATGCCGAACTGGCAATGTTGGATCAGGCTTTTCATGTGAAGGATAACAGCCGGTTAGGATGTCAGATCAGGATTACTGAATTGATTGATGGAATAGTATTGCGCTTAGCTCCGCAATAAACGATTATGCTTTTTTGATTGTGAAATAAAAGGTGCTGCCTTTGCCTACTTCACTTTCTAACCAAATGCGCCCTCCGTTTTTCTCTACAAACTCTTTGCACAGAATGAGCCCCAACCCGGTACCCTTTTCATTGGCTGTTCCGCGGGTGGTGTAGCCTGCAGTTTTTTCAAAAATTATTTTTTGTGTTTCGGGGTTGATGCCGATGCCCGTGTCTTGAATGGAAATGACCACCTCATCTCCCTGAATTTTAGCGGCCGCATCAATGCTTCCTCCGCTTTGAGTAAACTTAATGCTGTTTAAAATCAGGTTGCGCAACACCAGGTTAGTAATATTAAGATCGCCCCAGCAGAAAGTGCCGGGCTCCACCCGGTTATTCATTTTTATTTCTTTCATGTGCAGGGCGCCCAGTAATTTGAAATTTTCGGCTACCAGGTTGTTCAGGTCAATTTTCTCAGGCTGGATTTTAAATTTATCCATCTGCAGCAAGGCCCAATCCAGCAGGTTATTGATCAATCCTTTGGTGTGGTTGAATTGTATTCTCAGTTCTTTATTTAGTTGTGAAAACTCTTCAGGGCTTATGTTTCCTTTATCCAGCAAATCTAAAATTGCAGAAAGCGCATTGATGGGTGAGCGAAGATCATGTGAAATGATGGAGAAAAATTTGTCCTTCACTTGATTGAGTTGTTCCAATTCAATGCTTCTCCTTTTTATTTCGTCCTGATGCTGAAGCAATAGTTTGTTGATTTGAATCCTGCGCTGCCCGCTGCGGTACACACTGAATAATAAAATAATCGAGAGGGCCACAACAACAACCAATATGTTGCGCACCAAAGCTTCTCGTTTAAGTTCTGCTTTTCGCAATTCTTCTGACCGGGTGAGTTCTTTAATCTGATCCTCTTGTGCAAAGGTTTCAAACCGAAGTTGGTTCTGCAGTAACTTAGCCTGCATGGCTTGGCTGTAAAGGCTGTCTTCTTGTGTTTTATATTGCTTATAGTAGTCCAGCGATTTTTTATAATCACCTAAATTTTCGTACAACTTCGAAAGGCTGGATAAACACTCAATTGTCAGAACTTGGGAATTTGTGCTGCGGGCAGTAGTCAAGCTATTTTCCATCAGCTTTTGGGCATGGTCAAATTTTTTCTCGCCCATAAAAATAATTCCCCGCCCAAGTTCTACTGATGCCTGGCCAAACTCATTTTCTGCTTGGGTGTACAAGGCAAATGCAGAATCATAGTAGGCAAAGGCATGCACGTTATCCTTTTGTTCAGAAAATGTTTTAGCTATTTTGATCAGCGTATTGGGTATCAAATCATTTATGGAAAGTTTCAGCGAGCGCGAAACGTTGAGTGAGTGTCTTAAGGCTTTGTAGGCGGAGTCATAGTTACCCATTCTTCGCATAATGTCACCGATCTCGTCATAGTTATAGGCTTCGCCTTCATGATCTTTGGCCAAGGTGCTCAACCGTTGGCTTGTCTTGAGGTAATCCAGTGCCCGGTTGTATTCTCCAAGTTCTTTAAAAACAGATGAAAGGTTATGGAGCGCAATGGCCATGAAGATGTTGCTTTTAATTTTGCTGGACAGCCGGTAGCATTGAGAAAAATTATAATAGGCTTCGTCCAGTTTGCCGAGCGTCAGGTAGTTTTCACCGATGTTATTATAATTCCGGGCGATAGAGGTTGTGTCTTTCAGCTGAAAACTTGCGCTCAGTGCCAAGTCATAATATTTGGAGGATGATGCATAATCGCCACTGATGCCATGAAAATTACCCATTATCCTGTAGGCGAGGTCCTTAGCCCATATCAAATTTTTTGTGTCAGCCAGGTCAATGGCTTTTTCCGTGTATTCAATAGATTTTTTTAAATCGTTGTATTGGTATTCCCTGGCAATATTGATCAGGGTGGTGATTTTCAAAGAATCGCTTAGAGAATTGTTTAGTTTATTTTTTAAGCTGTCAATTATATGCTGGCCATTCGTAAAGGGAACGACCCCCATCACTAACAACACAAGAATTAGAAGGGGCTTCATGAATTTGAAGAAGTGCCGAAAGTGCATAAATATTTTGTAAAAGCCAAGTTTAGGGATAGTGGCAAAGGTATTATCCAAGGGCTTACATTATGGACATAAGTGGCAGATATCTTACATATAAATGTTTATTGGGCGTTAATTCCAAATCGGATAACTCTCCAGGTGAACGGCTTCATCAAAAAACATACGCGTGGCGGCCTCAAATGATTCGGTATAATCTGAGACAAAAAACTGGTGGCTGGGGTGGGGGTGTACGTTTAAAAGGTTTTGTGAAGATAAGTAGTCATAAAGCGATTGTGCCGCAGCAAGAGATGAGTCCAGGATCTTTGTTTTTCCTCCATAATATTCTTCAATTTCTTTTTTAATCAACGGGTAATGTGTGCAGGCCAGAATCAGCGCATCCACATTACCCAGTTGAGGGTCTGAGAGGTATTGTGTAATAATTTCACGGCTGATTTGATTGTTAAAAAAACCTTCTTCTATCATGGGTGCCAGCAGCGGAGTGGCGAGCATACGAAGGTCAATATCCAGATTTTTGGCACTTAGTTTTTTGGCATAAATGTTAGATTGAACCGTGCGCTTGGTGCCGATTATCCCCACAGTCGTTTGCTGAAAATTACGAGCGAGTATTTCCATCATCGGATCAATTACATTAATTACGTGGGCTTCTTTTCCCACATACTCCTTCAGTAATTCGTAAGAGGCTGAGCTGGCCGAGTGGCAGGCAATGACTATGACTTTGCATTTTTTTTGGAGCAATACATTGGTGATTTTTACTGAGTAAGCCTGGATGGCTGCCTCTGATTTGTCGCCATAAGGCAAGTGGGCGGTGTCACCAAAGTAAATCAGGTGTTCGTGCGGCAGAATGTCTTTGATGGCATGGGCTACAGTCAGCCCGCCAATGCCGCTGTCGAAGATGCCGATGGGGTTTTCAGAATGGTTGTTCAATCAGAAATGATTCAATAAAAAAAGCCCCGATTCCCGGGGCTTCAAAGATGGTAATTTTTTTTAAGCTACATTTTTAGACAAAGCCGAAAGCTTGGTTTCGCGGGCTTCGCGGTGGTTGCAATAATCGCAACGATAGTGTTTTACCAATAAGCCACCCGAGTGGTCAGTTGGCTTTTCAGCTACCTCTTCACGAGTGATTTTGAAAGTATAGAATCCGCAGTTGGGACACTGTTCTGCATGAAGGTAGCTTTCATATTTTTCAATTTTTTTGTACCCGGTCTTTTCATCAATCCATACGTCATAGTCGATGGAGTGTATGCTGCTGGCTTCTTCAGCAATTTGCTGGGCATCCAGGTGGGCATCTTCTTCTTCTTCACTGAGTTTGCGCATCTCGTTACCGGCCGGGGATATTCTTGGTTTGTTGCGGAGTTTGATCAACCGTTTTTCAACGTAATGCGGATAGTAGATTCGCACCATACTGTAAAAGGCCACATACCCAATAACAATAAAACACGCGGTGATAAATATGCGAACATAAAACCAAAGCATACCGTGGGTAATGATTTTGCCGGTGGCAAACGAGTTAGCCACGAAACCAAGGGCTACAATTACGGCAATCATAGCAAACCAAAAATACCGTATTTCATTCAGGTTGACATAGTCGTATTTTTCTTTGTAGTCCTTAATCTGCATAACCCTGTATTCATGGTAGAGCAAAATCAAAATAGCAATGACTACACAGATCACCGCTCCCAGTTCCATGTAATGATCCCACGTTAGAACAAATTCTTTGTTTATTTCCATAATCGGTTTGGTTTTTGGATGCTTTAAAATTAATACAAACTTTCAATTCGGAAAAAAAACATACCTAATTCTTACTTAAAAATTTATATTTCTTTTGATTTCATCTGATCTTAAGTAACAAAACTACACTGCGGCAGGAGCCGATGAGCCACAAAATATAGTTAAAAAGCAACTTTCAGGTTTTTTCTTGAATTATGTTCGGTTGAACAGACAACCTTTGGATTTTTGTATTATTGCAAATTAACCAACTCATAAGGCCATGTCTACTAATTTATTAAAAGGTAAAAAAGGAATCATTTTTGGTGCACTGGATGAAAATTCCATCGCTTGGAAAACTGCCCTGAAAGTTCATGAAGAAGGTGGGGTCTTTACCCTGACCAATGCCCCCATAGCCATGCGCATGGGCAAAATCAATGAATTGGCAAAAAGCACAAATTCACAAATCATTCCGGCCGATGCTACTCTTGAAGATGACCTCACCAATCTTATAAAAAAATCGCAAGAAATTTTAGGGGGCAAGTTGGATTTTGTCCTCCACTCCATAGGAATGAGTCCTAACATACGCAAAGGCAAGCCTTATGGCGATATGAACTACGAATGGTACCTGAAAACTCTGGATATTTCTGCACTTTCATTTCACAAAGTACTGCAGACCTGCGAAAAACTGGATGCCCTCAATGAACATGCTTCTGTAATTGCATTGAGTTACATTGCCGCCCAGCGTGCTTATCCAGATTATACTGATATGGCTCAGGCTAAGGCCATGCTGGAGTCCATTGCCCGAAGTTATGGGCAGCGTTATGGCCGCAGCAAAAAAGTAAGGGTCAATACCATTTCACAATCACCTACCAAAACCACGGCCGGTGCAGGCATTTCAGGCTTCGATGTATTTTTTGATTATGCCGAGTTGATGTCGCCTCTGGGCAATGCCTCAGCCGAAGATTGTGCCAACTATATCGTAGTCATGTTCTCTGACTTTACACGTATGGTTACCATGCAAAACCTGATGCACGATGGAGGGTTTTCTTCTTCGGGAATTACCGAAGAGTTGATTGCGCGACTCTCTAAGTGAGTTGACCGTAGCGAGCTAACGGTAAGCATACGTGATTAATTGATAACGGATGCCATGATAAATTTTCCGCAAGGCAAAATCAATCTGGGGTTAAATATTATCGCCAAAAGGCCGGATGGCTACCATAATCTGGAGACCTGCTTTTACCCGGTTGGGCTGACCGATATTTTAGAAATTATCCCGGCACAAGAAACGTCTTTCGCTCATTCTGGATTGGTCGTTTCCGGCAGTGCGGAAGAAAATCTTTGTCTCAAAGCGTATCGCGTTTTAAAAAATGATTTTGGCATGGGTAATGTAAATATGCACTTGCACAAAATCATACCCATGGGGGCAGGGTTGGGTGGTGGCTCATCTGATGGAGCCGCAACCTTGCTAATGCTCAATGAAATTTTTGAACTGAACATTTCTAAAACAGAATTAGAAAAGTACGCATCGCTACTGGGTAGTGATTGTGCTTTTTTTATCGGAAACGAAGCAAAGTTTGCAGAAGGGCGAGGGGAAATACTTTCGCCCATAGAGTTAAACTTGAAAAATCTTTTTCTGGTTTTGGTTAAACCTGACGTTCATATTTCTACAGCAGAAGCGTATGCCAAAATTGAATTATCAAAACCGGAGCATACCATTCCTCAAATTTTAAAATTACCCGTGCAACAATGGAAAAATCATCTGGTCAATGATTTTGAAAAAAATATTTTCAGAAAGTACCCGGTCATTGGGTCTATTAAAGAAAAATTCTATTCGTTGGGTGCGGTTTACGCCAGCATGACCGGATCAGGAGCGGCTGTGTACGGAATTTTTGAAAAACCCATCGATCTCAAAAGTGAATTTTCAGGTTTCTTCTACTGGGGCGAAGTATTGAAGTGACGCTCATACTTTCGTTTTAATACCGGATACAACGCCACGGCAGCCAGGATAATGCCGGTGCCTACATAAAAATTCCAACCCATAACTTCCTGCTTTCCAAAGATGAGCAAGGCCAATATGATTCCGTAAACCGGCTCCAGGTTGAGCGCAAGTTGAATGAAAAACACCGAGAGTTTCAACATGAGGTTGATCATTTGCGAGTAGGCATAAACCGAGCATAACCACCCCAGCATGGCCAAGTAAATCCAGTCTGTCCAGGATGGGACGAGTTGAAGCGGCTGGTCAGTGAAATAGGCTTGGTAAAATGGAAAAAAAGCAACGATGCCCAGGCAGGCAGCTATCATTTCATATAACGTGATGGTGTAGGCGGATATGCGTGTTACGATTTTGGAATTGATCACGCTAAAAATGGCGGCCGTTAGCCCCGAAGCAATACCCAAAGCCAAACCCAGTTTGTGGCTGAAGTCGATAGAAAAAATTACAGACAGCCCGATCAGTACGGTTATTCCCAGCCCAACTTCCAGTGGACTGATTTTTTTTCCTTTGGCCAAAGGCTCGATGAGGGCTGCCCAAAAAGAACAAGTGGCAAAACCCACCAGGCTCACGGAGGGATTGGAAATTCTTCCCGACCCAAAAAACGTCAGCCAGTGCACGGCTACAATTAACCCGGTGCCCATTAACTTCCAAAAATCTTTGGACGTGGAAATTGCAAATGATTTTTTTCTGAAATAGATGAGCGAAGCCATGCCCATAGCCGCCAGCAGTGTGCGGTAAAAAACCATCTCCACACTGGGCAGGGAAACTAACTTTCCCAGAATGGCCGTAAAGCCAAACAAGAAAACAATCAGGTGCAGTTTGAGGTAATCTAAGGTTGAGGCTTTCACCGGGGTACGTATTTGTACATGGCAAGCGAGATGACGGTAAACACCAGGTTGGGCATCCAGGCTGCGAGGAAGGGGCTCAGCGATCCGGTCTCTGCAAAGGTTCGGGTCATGGTAAAAAACAAAATAAAAATAAATGCCAGTGAAAAACCCAATGCCACCTGAAACCCCGTGCCCCCGCGGCTCTTACGGGCCGAAACGATCACGCCCATAAATACCAGCACAAAAGTGGTGAACGGTGCTGCAAAGCGAATATGCCGTTCGGTTTCAAAAGCTTCAACCCCCGTGGCTCCGCGAAAACGGATTTGGGTAATGTGTTTCCCTAATTCGGGAATGGTCATGCCATCGTATTGGTGTGCATCGTTTTCAAAATCTTTGGGTGTGATGATCAGGGTGGTGTCCATTCGATAACCCCGCTCGGCTACACTGCCCGGAGAATTGATCTCAAAAATATTATCCACTTTTTTCAACACCCATTGGTTGATGGTCCATTTGCGTTTCGTGCTGTCCCACTGAATATTATCGGCTGTCAGTTTTTCTACCAGCCGGTTGTCTTGAAATTTTTCCAGACTAAACTGGTAGCCGATGTTGGATTGGTTGTTGAAATTCTGAATGAATAAAAAAACATTGGGTGCCGTTTGCATGTGCACATTTCTTCGTTCGAAATAATATTTGTTTTGAAAGTACTCCATTTCAAAAGCTAATCGTTTTTTGTTTGAATGAGGAATGATCCATCCGTTAAAAACAAAACTTAACCCGGCAATGACCGATGAAGCGATAAAATAAGGAACCAGTAACCTTCTGAAACTGATGCCGCTGCTGAGCATGGCAATTATCTCGGTGTGGGCAGCCAGCCGTGAGGTAACATACACTATGGCAATGAAGCAGATAATGGGTGTGAGCAACCCTGATATCCACGGAACAAAATCAAGGTAATACCCTAAAATCTGGGACAGTTGTAAATGATGATCGTTGAATTTGTCCACCTTTTCGGTAATATCAATCACAGTGATTACGGCCACTAAAATCATCATGACAAAGAAGAAGGTGGAGAGTACTTTCTTGATAATATAGCGGTCGAGTAATTTCATGGTTGATTCATCAGCCACAGCCTGCAGCCTTGATTATAATCTTGTAGAAACAATTTTTACCATATTATTTTTCCATTCGGTAAAGGTGCCTTCTTCTATTTTTTGACGGGCTTGCTTTACCAGCCAAAGATAGAAAGTGAGGTTATGGATAGAAGCAATTTGTGCGCCTAAAATTTCTTTGGCAATGATCAGGTGGCGCAAATAGGCTTTTGAGTAAAAGGTACTGGTGTATCCGCCCAGTTTGGCATCTATAGCCGTGAGGTCATTTTTCCATTTTTCGTTTCGTATGTTGATGATACCCTGCGTGGTGAAGAGCATTCCGTTGCGGGCATTGCGTGTGGGCATTACACAATCAAACATATCTATGCCCAGGGCAATGCTTTCTAGAATGTTTTCAGGGGTACCCACGCCCATCAGGTAGCGTGGCCTGTCACTGGGCAAAATGCGACAAACCTGATCGGTCATTTCATACATCAGTTCATGCGGCTCACCTACAGACAGCCCTCCGATGGCATTGCCGGGCTGGTTTTGTGAGGCAATGAACTCTGCCGATTCGGTTCGCAAATCTTTGTATACGCTACCCTGCACAATCGGAAAAAGAGCCTGGTCATATCCGTACTTGGAAGGTGTGGAGTTCACCTGCTCTACACATCGTTTCAACCAGCGGTGTGTCAATTGCATAGAATTTTTTGCGTAGCCGTATTCGCAAGGGTAAGGGGTACATTCATCGAAGGCCATGATAATGTCGGCACCTATTGTGCGTTCAATATCCATGACCCTTTCGGGGGTGAAGGTGTGCCGCGAGCCGTCAATGTGAGATTTGAAAACCACCCCTGCTTCCGTTATTTTTCGATTTGCACCCAACGAGTAGACTTGGTAGCCTCCGCTGTCGGTTAAGATAGGGCGTTTCCACCCATTAAAGCGGTGAAGGCCACCCGCCTGCTCAAGTACCTCGAGCCCGGGCCGCAGGTAGAGGTGGTAGGTATTGCCTAGAATGATTTTGGCATCGATGTCACTTTCCAGTTCGCGTTGGTGCACTGCTTTGACCGAGCCAGCTGTACCCACGGGCATGAAGATGGGCGTGGGTATTTCGCCATGATCGGTGGTGATTACACCCGTGCGAGCGTTAGAGTGGGGGTCTTTTGACCGGAGTTGAAATTTCATGCAATTGGCAAAGTTACTCGATTTCACCTTTCCCATTTTCAATAAGCCTTTATCTTTGTCGTTTTTATTGCAAACCTCATTCACCTTGGCGCTGACCATCACCTGTATTATTATCCTCGCCATCCAGTCTGTTTATTTTTTTTTGTTGCTGGCAGCCCTCAGAAAAGGGGATGCAAAAAATAATGACGGTTATCCACCGGTATCGGTCATAGTTTGTGCACACGATGAAGAAGAGAACCTTCGCGAGTTAATTCCGCAGTTGTTGTTGCAGCAGTATCCAATGTTTGAAGTAATTATAGTGGACGACCGGAGCAATGACGGCACGTACGATTTTTTATTACAGGCCACTCGTGAAAATGACAGGTTAAAAATGGTTCAGGTAAAGCAAAAGCCTGATCATATTAATGGAAAAAAATTTGCCCTGACCCTGGGTATCAAAGCGGCACAGCATGATTGGGTGTTGCTCACCGATGCCGATTGCCGGCCAGCCTCGTATGAATGGATTTATTCCATGAGCCGGCATTTTCAAGGTGTCACACAACTGGTGCTGGGCTATTCTCCGTATGAAACGGAAAAAGGCCTGCTCAATTCATTTATCCGGTTTGAGTCTTTGCTTACCGGCATTCAGTTCATCGGCATGGCTCTGCTGGGCAGACCCTACATGGGGGTAGGCCGTAATTTGGCTTATCGCAAAGATTTATTTTTGAAAAGCAAAGGATTTCACCCGCATTTAGAAGTAACCGGTGGTGATGATGACCTCTTTGTCAATCAACATGCTGCAAAAGAAAATACTGCTGTGTGCGTGGGAGCCGATTCACTTGTGTTATCTCAACCTAAAAAAACACTGAAAGAATTTCTTCATCAAAAGTTCAGGCATTTATCAGTTGGAAAAAAATACAAACGTTCAGATAAAATTTGGCTGGGTATGGTTTCTGTATCTTGGATACTCACCTGGTTTTTGGTGCTGCCTTCTCTCATGTTTATGCAATGGATTGAAGTATTATCGGGATTTTTTTTACTGAGGATGTTGTTGCTATCACTGGTGATGCACTACGGACCCAAAAAACTGGGTACGCGTTTTGAAGTCTGGAAGACTCCGTTTTTAGATTTTATTTACAGCTTTTACTACCTTGTAACCGGTGCAAAGGCACTATTCGTAAAAAAGGTAAAATGGAAGGCATAGACGAAGGAAGGTTTTCATCCAAAGCATTAGAAGACTTTGAGTTGGTTGATCGTGCCACGGGTGGTGACGATAAGGCATACGCCAAATTATTGCAGCGCTACAGGCGGTCGGTGTACCACACCATTTTGAAAATGGTGCGCAATGTTGACGATGCTGAAGATCTGACCATTGAGGCCTTCAGCAAAGCCTTTCGCAACCTCGGGCGTTTCAAAAAAGACTTCACGTTCAGTACCTGGCTCTTTCGTATCGCTACCAACAATACCATTGATTTCATCCGGAAAAAAAAGCTGAATACACTCAGCATTAATAATATGTACACCGATGATGATGGTCAGGCTGTAAGTTTGGATGTTCAGGATAATGAAAATCTTGACCCTCAAGAAGAAGCCATCCGCTCACAAAAAGTAGAACTCATTCAGGTGTTTGTTAACATGCTGCCGGGTAAGTACCAAAAACTGGTGCGCCTGCGCTACTTCAACGAATTGAGCTACGAAGAAATTGCCGAAGAACTGGAAGCGCCATTGGGCACGGTGAAGGCGCAACTCCACCGCGCCCGGGAATTACTCTATGATTTGGTGAAGAACAAAAAAGAACATTTGTAAATGTGCTTACAGAAACACCGTTTCCCGCAATACATCGATGAAAAAATCAACACAATATATTGTTAGTTTGTGGGTTTCAATTTTATTCACAGCATCCGGGGCCATATTTAAAATTATGCATTGGCCTGAGGTCAACCTCTTGTTTTCTCTCGGCTTGATTTTTGGGTTGCCTTTTATTTACCTCGGCATCGCAGACGTATACCAAAATAGGAAGGATACGTTTGTTGTCAGAATTATGTGGATGATAGGATTTATTTTTTTAAGTGCCATAACCGGGTTAGTTTACCTTAGCCAATACAAAAAAGGAAATGAGGATTGATTTCTTTTTTGTTACCTTCGGTAGCTTTTTCTGAAACTAAAACCCAGAGGTATGGAAACAAAATTTTCACGCAGAGATTGGTTTAAATCAACTGCCGCACTATCGGCAGGAATGATTGCTTCGGCTTCGCTGTTTGATCAATTGATAGCCGCACCAATGAGCCGGGCTGAATTCAATTTTTTAAGCTCGGCCAATGGTGCAAAAATCCGGTTAGGTTCAAATGAAAATCCATACGGCCCCTCTGCTAAAGCGAGAGAAGCCGTGGTGCAGATTTTATCGGAAGGCAACCGCTATCCATTTGAAGCCATTAAGGAATTGAAACTCGTTTTAGCTGCAAAAGAAGGAGTTACTCCCGATCACATTCATGTGGGGGCAGGCTCAGGCGATTTGCTTTGCCAGGCAGCCACTGCATTTGGTATTGAAGGCGGACGGATTGCCTCAGGCTTTCCTACGTTTCCGTTGATGATGGAGTATGCCCGGGTTTTCAATGCAACGTGGGACAAGGTGGATATGAATGAAAAACTGGAGTACAACTATGATGAGTTGGCTTCAGCTTTGAAGAACGATACCAAACTGGTTTTTATTTGCAACCCTAATAATCCCACGGGCACGTTGGTTGACTGGAATAAAGTAAAATCATTTTGTGAAGAAGTTTCCAAAAAAGTGCCGGTGTATTCTGATGAAGCCTACCTGGAGTTTTTAGAGCCCTCGCAGCAAATCTCCATGGTTGAGTTGGTAAAAAAAGATAGGAACGTGATTGTGTCGCGCACGTTTTCTAAAATTTATGGTCTGGCCGGTTTGCGAATAGGATATTTAGTGGCCAAGCCCGAGTTGATCAATAAAGTAGCAAAATATGGAGGAGATTTTCCATACAGCCAAACGGCCATTGCTGCCGCTAAGGCTAGCCTGGGTGATGAAAGTTTTATGAGCATGGTGCGAACAAAAAACGCTGCTGCAAGAAAAGTATTGACCGACTATTTGGACCAGCACAAAATAGTTTATGGTAAATCGCTTACCAATTTTGTTTTCTTTCCCGCACATAAAGACGGTAAAACCATACTTTCAAAAATGAGCGAGCGGGGATACATCATGCGCATTTGGGATTACCAAAACAAAGAATGGTGCCGCGTGAGTATTGGTACCGAAGATGAGATGAAAGGATTTGTGAAAACCTTCGCAGAGGTTATCTCTTAAAGCTCGTTTCTCAACATTGGTATTATTATTTATTTTCAGGACATGAAAAATTTTTTGTTGATTGCCGTTTCGGTAATCCTGGTTACTTGCACGTCTAAAAAAAATGCCGAACAAATGCCCGATCATACTATAGCAACAACTGACTCCATCCGTTCATTCGTATTGGTCAATCAGAATGGGTTGCGCATGACTGTTATCAATTATGGAGGAAAAATTATTTCACTTTTTGTTCCTGATAAAAAAGGAAAGATGGATGACATCGTGCTCGGCTATGACTCGTTGAGTCAATATCCATCAGGCAATCCCTACTTTGGAGCCATGATCGGACGCTACGGCAACCGCATTGCCAAAGGAAAATTTTTATTGAACGGAAAAAATTATCAATTGAATCTGAACAATGGAGCAAACGCGCTGCATGGAGGGCCCAATGGATTTCATAACGTGTATTGGAGCGCCAATCCAATTGATAAAAATAAACTTGAACTGATTTATCAAAGTAAAGATGGAGAAGAAGGGTATCCGGGAAATCTATCAGTGAAAGTGACCTATACACTATCTGATCAAAATGAATTGACGATCGATTACGAAGCCACTACCGATCAGGAAACCATTGTCAATCTCACCCATCATTCATTTTTTAACCTGGCAGGAGCCGGTAACGGAACCATTCTCGATCACGAACTGATGATCAATGCCGAAGCATTTTGTTCTGTTGATTCAACATTAATTCCTTTGGGCGAATTGAAAAAAGTAAAAGGAACTCCCTTTGATTTTCTTTTAGCCCACAAAATTGGTGAACGCATCAACCAGCCAGATGAACAGCTGAAATACGGAAAGGGCTATGACCACAATTGGGTGCTGAATAAAAAAGCAGGCGAGTTGACCCTCGCAGCGAAAGTTGCAGAACCCAACAGCGGCCGGGTGATGGAAGTTTGGACAACCGAGCCGGGCCTGCAGTTTTATTCAGGAAATTTTCTGGATGGGAAGGATGTGGGCAAAAGCAACAAAAAGTATGAGTACCGGTCTGCCTTTTGTTTAGAGGCTCAGCACTTTCCCGATTCGCCCAACCATTCCAATTTTCCTTCTACTGTTTTGAGGCCGGGTGAGACCTACACACAACAAACGATTTATAAATTTTCAGTCACAAAATAATCTGACCAACCTGCAATACGATGCGCCATTTATTCCGTGACGATTTGGTGAGAATAAACAAGGGCCTATAAATTTATGCCAGAGTAAGATGGAGCCCCAGTATCACATTACTCAGTTGAATGAACATGCTGTATTGATTTCTTTGGGCAACGTGATAGATCGTGAGATAAACAAAAAAATTATTTCATTGCACGATCAACTTCGACTCAATCCATTTGATGGATTTATTGAGTCCGTACCTGCGTATTCTTCGCTTGCTGTTTACCATTGCTCGCGTTTTAGTGTAGTAAAAAACGAACTGGATAAGACGATGGAAAAATTACACTCAGGTAACGCCCACAAATCAAAACTGCTTCACGTGCCAGTGTTGTACGATGGTGAGGACCTAGCGTATGTGGCGCAACACCACCGGTTGAGGTTAGAAGATGTGGCAACGCTTCACTGTTCTTTAATCTACCAGGTTTTTATGATTGGTTTTTTGCCCGGGTTCCCTTACTTGGGCAAAGTAGATGACCGTATTGCCACACCACGAAAAGACACTCCGCGAAGTAAGGTACCCGCAGGCAGTGTGGGTATAGCCGGGTTTCAAACCGGAATTTATCCGCAATCTTCACCCGGGGGCTGGCAATTAATCGGGCGCACCCCTTTGAAAATTTTTAATACCAGCAAAGAACAACCGTGTTTATTTAGTGCTGGCGATGAGGTAAAATTTTTTCAGGTTTCTAAATCAGAATTTGATTCATTGAATGAGTATTAAAATTAGCAAGCCCGCAATCATCTCTTCAGTAGTAGCCACCGAGAGAACCGGTTACCGCAGCTGGGGTATTGGTATTGGCGGAGCGATGGATTTTTTTGCCATGAGCGTAGCTAATTTTCTGGTAGGCAATGACCGGCAGGCTGTTATTGAAATGGGGTACTCTTCGTCAGAGATTTTTGTTGAGCAAGACCTGGTAATCGGGGTAACAGGCAAAGGCGTGGAATTAAGAGTGGATGAAAAAATAATTCCGTTGTGGCGACCGGTTACAATAAAAAAAAACTCTTTGCTGAAGTTACTTAAAAAAAATGATGGCGCGTGGGCATACCTGGCAGTTCATGGCGGATGGGTGGCCGAAGAATGGCTGGGCAGCCTGACCACCAACTTTAGTGCATCCAAAGGTGGATTTCAGGGAAGAGTTTTTCATAAAAACGATGTGATTGCCTGTTTTGAAAATAGCGCAGGGCATCAATTAAAAATTTTACCGTGGACGATTTCAGCACAACAACTTGATGAAGTCTATTCTCCTTCGCACGAAATCAGGTGTTTGCCTTCGGTTGAAACCGCGTTGCTTTCTGAATGGAGCAAACAAAAATTTACTTCCGAAGATTTTGTGATTTCACCACAGAGCAACCGCATGGGTTACCGGCTCAGTGGTCCTTCACTTTTATTGAATCAAAAACTGGAGTTGGTCTCTTCACCCGTAGATGCCGGCATGATTCAGCTTTTGCCCGATGGAAATTTAATTACACTCATGGCCGATTGCCAAACGACCGGAGGCTATCCGCGAGTGGCTTCGGTGATCAAAGCTGACTTGCCCAAACTGGCACAATGTATGCCCGGAGAAAAAATTCGTTTCAAAATGATTTCATTGCAGGAAGCCGAACAGCAAGGGTACTCATTTCAAAATCAACTTGCCGAATTGAAACGAAGTTGCCATCTTCAATTTAAAAATTATTTTCATTGATGCACCGGTTATCCATTGACCTGAATTGTGATCTGGCCGAAGGCACAGGCAATGAAGAAAAACTGATGCCCTGGATCAGCTCGGCCAACATAGCGTGTGGGTATCATGCAGGCGATGAAGAACTGATGAAACACACCATTGCATTGTGCCTGAAACACCGCGTAGCTGTTGGGGCGCATCCTTCTTTTCCTGATCGGGAAAATTTTGGTCGTACCAACCTGAATCTGCCGCACGACCAGGTTTTTAATTTGATTATTGATCAATTAAATCTGATAGAAAAAATTGCACGACAACAGGGTGCAATTCTGCGCCATGTAAAGCCGCACGGTGCATTGTACAACATGGCGGCCAAAGATGCTGAGTTGGCCAGCGTTGTTGCGCAGGCAGTAAAAAAATTTGATGCCCGGTTAATTTTCTATGGCCTTTCGGGAAGTGTCATGATTGAAGAAGCTCAAAAACTAAATTTGATAACCGCACACGAAGTCTTTGCCGACCGCACCTATCAGCCCGATGGCTCGCTCACTCCACGCTCGCAGCCCCACGCATTGATTGAGAATGAGCAGCAGTCTTTGGCTCAGGCTATGCTCATGGCCAAAGAAAATAAAGTGACTGACGTAAATGGCCACATTATTTCCGTACAGGCAGATACGCTTTGTTTGCATGGCGATGGTGCACACGCGGTAGTCTTTGCCAAACGAATTAACTTGGAATTGAAAAAAGGAGGAATCGAAATTAAACGAATTCATTCACTCATAACCTGATGTGGCTGAGTACCCATTCACGTGTATGAAAAAATCATTTCTCTCCGGACCACTGGCAGGAGCTGCCTTTTTAATGGCAACCTCGGCTATTGGCCCGGGCTTTATCACGCAGACCACTAAATTCACTGAGCAACTCAAAGGCAGTTTCGGATTTGTGATTTTGGTTTCAGTGCTACTCGATATTGGTGTGCAACTCAACATCTGGCGATTGGTGGGAGTGAGCAAACTCTATGCGCAGGATCTGGCTAATAAAGTTTTTCCTGGGGCTGGCTACCTTTTGTCTGCATTAATTTTGCTGGGAGGGTTGGCGTTTAACATTGGTAACATAGCCGGTGCCGGTTTGGGGTTGCAGGTATTAACAGGCTGCAGCGTGCAAACCGGTGCGACTATCAGTTGTATCATGGCTGCTATTATTTTTTCGGTGAAGGAAGCAGGCAGCGCGATGGATGTTTTTACCAAGGTGCTGGGTTTTGTCATGATCGGGCTTACCCTTTATGTAGCTTTTGAGTCATCACCTCCTATGGCGGAGGCTGTGTTGAAAGCAGTTGTTCCTGATCAAATAAATGAATTGGTTGTTTTAACTATTGTAGGCGGAACAGTGGGTGGGTACATCAGTTTTGCAGGCATTCACCGGCTGCTGGATGCGGGCATTTCAGGCGAAGAAAATATTCATCAGATTTCTAAGAGTTCAGTTTCTGCTATTTTGATTGCTTCGTTGATGCGTACTATTTTATTTATTGCTGCATTGGGCATTGTGTGGAAGGGTATTTCGCTGGGTAACCAAAACCCCGCAGCCGTAGTGTTTGAAAGCGCAGCCGGAAAAACAGGCTACCGCATTTTTGGACTGGTACTTTGGAGCGCAGCCATCACTTCAGTGGTGGGCTCGGCATTTACTTCTGTTTCCTTTATCCGGTCAGCCAGCCCCTGGATAAAAAAACATTTTCAAAAAGTCATTATAGGGTTCATTTTTTTCTCCACGATTGTTTTTTTAGTTATCGGTGAACCAGTAAAGTTGCTGCTTGCTGCCGGGGCGGTGAATGGATTGATCTTGCCCTTTGCTCTGGCCATCATTCTGACTTCTTCAATGAAAGAGAAAATTTTTGGTACTTACCGCCATTCGCGCTGGCAGTTGATCATGGGCTGGTTGGTGGTAGGGGTAATGTTGTACATGGGTGTACGCGGGCTGATGGGGTGAGGTCAGGCCCGCTCAACCTGACTCCAGAATTTTTTTCTATCAATCCAAAAATTACGGCTGTACAAGCGGAGGTACGGCCAGTTCTTTGCTCGCATCAGAAGCGGAAAAAGCGCATGATCTGCTTTGGGTGAAAGACTTTCAAAATACAAATGATCATCGGTAAAGATCCCGGCTTGAATGGCGTCACCACTCAGCAAGGTAAGATCGTGAAATGGAAAAACATGTTGGCTTAGTTTCTTATCAAGCAATGCGGGTGCATCCGTTAGCATCTCGTTTTTTAGTTGGTTTGAAAGTGTGTGATTGCTCTGTTTGTTTGTATAAGGTTTGTAATAGCCCGATGAAACTTCTCGGGCAAACGCTAAATAGTCTTTCAGCAACTTGGGACCCTGGTTTTTGGTTTCAGAAACGTTCAGTTCTTCTGGCAGCAGACTGGTGACCACCATAATTTTTTCACGTGCTCTGCTGATGGCCACATTCAACCGGTTTTCGCCCCCTTCTCTATTTAAACTTCCAAATTGTGCATGAATGATTCCGTTTTTATCGCGGGCATACCCAACTGAAAAAATAATTAGGTCTCGTTCGTCTCCTTGCACATTTTCAATATTCTTGATAAAGATATTTCCAGAGATTGTTTTTCCGTTTTTTTGAAACAGTTCTTCGATCACATCTTGAATCAGTGTTTGCTGGGGAGCATTAAACGTAACGATGCCGATTTCTTTTTTGGGATGTTCGTTGAGCACGGTTAAAACCAAATTGGCAATGTAGTTGGCTTCCTGCTCGTTGGTCTGGTTTGCCCACGTGCCCGATACGTTAATGTATTCAATGGCCGGTTTCCCTTTATTGTAGTGATGAAACTCAGGAAGAACCTGAAGGCTACCTTCATAAAAATGACGGTTGGAAAAGTCAACCAACTCGGGTGATTGACTGCGATAATGCCCGCGCAATTTCAGCGAGAATAAATAACGCTCGGCTAAAAGTAAGAGCGAGTCCACTTCGGCATCGGGCTCTTCCGGTTCATCATCTTGCCACCGGGCCTGATAAAAATCTCCGGGGCTGAGCTGCTTGCGGTCACCTGCAATGACGGCCTGCTTGCCACGATACAAAGCGGGAATTCCCTGCTCGGCAAAACACTGAGAGGCTTCATCAAAAATAACCAGGTCAAACATTTCTTTCATCGGAAAAATGGCACTCACCGATTCGGGCGAAGCCATCCAGCAGGGAAGTAACCGGAATACTTCATTTTCAAATTCAGTAACTACTCTTCTGAGTGGCCATATTTTTTTCTTTTTAGTTGTTTGATGCAGCAGGTCTCGGTAGGTTACCCGGTTGTTGAGCCGGTTGAATTCAAGATCATCGGTTACGCGCTCACGCGCTCGGAGCAAAAGAATTTCTGTGGTCAGCCTGCTTTTGGCCTCAATCTGCTCTTGCAGTTCACTTTCCAGCCGCTGTATTTTTCCCGATGAAACCATTCTAAGTTCAGGATGTTTGGTTTCAATATGATCGATCCAGGACAATGCCAGGCTGTTCAAAAAAAGATTTGGCCAGTCGCTACCCTTCGGTGATTTTTCTGTCAATTTTTTGATTGTATTTTTTTCGGGTTCAGAAAAACGCTCTTTCAGCTTGTCAAATTCGCAGAGCAGGTCAAAATCTTTTTGCAAGGCAGACAAAAGTATAGAACACAACCCGGAGTCTTTCGTGAGTTGCTCTATTTGCCGGACTGAGAGATACCCTGCCCAAAGTGCGGATTTCAATTGTACAGAGTGGATCAACACAATTAATTTTTCTAAACGATTTATAAACTCGCTGTGCGAATAATGAGCCGGGTTGAAGATGTTTTTTAAAATCCGTATAGAATTAAAAACGGTTTTTGCTTTGATGGCGGCTTGCTGGTGAGCAAACCAAACGGAAAGTTCTTCCGCCTGTAAGCCGGAAGGGATATTCAATAACCAATTCTTATTTTTCAACTTCGACAGGTTATGCTCCAGATTCAGCCGTTGGTCTAACTTTCGTTCGAGCGTTTGTAAATCTTCTTTTTTGCTGGTTAGCCCATTGGCTACCAAAGCCCGTGTGATCAATAATTTGTCTTTTGAAAATACCTGCCAGCGTAACCAACTCCACAACCCTTTACGTGCTTTCATGGCCCGGTGAAGGGCTCTTTGAAAATGACCCAGCGAGGCCGAGGGCACTGAGGTTTCCACACCGTCACGTACAAAGCAATCGTTTACCATGCGTTCGATGTTGGAGAGCCACAACGAATTGGTTTCACTGCTTTTTTTCGGCAGCATTTTTTTGAAGCAGGTAAAAACTTCTTCCGGTTTGGTTAGTGTGTGCAGTTCTTCTAAGGCATTTTCATTTTCTGCCAGTTTTTTTAACATCTCCCAATCAGGCACTACCGACAGCAGACCGGAAAATTGGTTCCTGGTGTTTTCAAAAAAAGGAAATACGTCTTGCAGATGATGCTGCATTTCAGGCAGGTCAGCTACGGTGAAGCGTGAAAATGTAACCCGATCAAACAAGGGATACTCTGCGTAGTCAACTTGCTGCGCATAGGCAGAGTAGTCATTCAGGTTTCTTAAAAAAAGATCAAGGTCATTAAATCTGAAATGAAAATATTCGTGCTTCAATGAGACCGAAGGTGCAGACAGGCTGGATTGCAAATACAATTCTTTTATGCTTTTGCCGGATTCTGTTTCATCGAACAATATCCAGCGAAAATGCTCGAGCTCTTCGGTGATTTGATCAATGCTCTTACTGACTTGTAAAAACTTACGGTCGAGAAGGATGGCATCCAGACTGATATTATTAGTTTTATACTCATCGGTTCGGTTGATCTGGCCGGCAATCTTTTGAAACAACTCGCGTCTGTCGTTTTTAAAATCATGAACCAGCGCAATAAAATTTTCTAGATTTCTTTCCTTCAGCCGCTCATACACCACATCAAGTGCCACCCTTTTTTGACAAACTAACAATATCCGTTTTTCATTGGCCATACCATCGCTGATCAGGTTGGCAATTAGTTGCGATTTGCCTGTGCCGGGCGGGCCCTGCACGATGAATGAACACCCAAGCTTAGCTGCCTTAAGGGCATTCTCCTGCCAAATATCCATTGGGAAAACCGGATAGATTTTGTCTTCGCGCACTTGCGAAATAAAATTCAACGAGGGGTTTTCAGGAAGCTGATTACGGCCGAAAAATTCTTCGAGATCAGTAAATGAATTTTCATCAATGAGTTGCTCATAATCGGGTACGAGCGAAGAACCTGCTTGCGGAAAGAGCCCCAGCACTGCTTCAGAATGTAATTTCAATTCACCCGCCCGATGTTGTTCTTCAAAGTCTTTTTTGGTGTAAGGAGTAAAAGAGTTTAATACTTCAGTATAAAGCTCTGGGTTGAAATTGATCTTTGCCAGGCTTTTTTCCAGCAGGCGATAAAGTGAAGTTAAAAAAACAACAGGTTCCCGTTCATAGTCTTCAAAATTTTCGCTGAGTAATTTTTCGTCTGCCGGGCATTGATTATAAAATGAATAGGATAGCAAAAACGATTTATTGAATAGAATCTCTCCCTCCGCACGAAAACTCAGAACCCAGTGTTCATTTTCTGTTTTTAGTTCAACCGGAAAAAATAACAAAGGGCAACGTACCAAGGCTCCGTTCATCAGTTTTCCGTGCACCATCGGCCAGCCTACGTGCAGATCGCGCACACCCCGCTCGTCATAATAAAATTGATCGAGCCGGTTTATTTTTTTTAACTTTAAACTGGCCTCATTGGAGACTTCCATCCGCGGATCAACCACCGGGCAAATAACTTTGCTTCTTTCTTTCAACAGTGCCTCGATAATGCCAAATGATTTTTCAAGATTAAGCTGGCTGAAATTATGCAGGTCTATAAAGGCATCAGAAGGTTTGAGCAGCAAAAGCGATTTGTTCCGGCTGCTCAGGTTGGTGAGCCTGCGCATGAAGGTGTGCAGCAGTTTTTTTGTTTTTTTGAAAGACTCCACGCTTACGGATTTACCGTAAAATAAGGTTTAATTTTTTGGAAAGTGGCCTCATCCAGTAAGGCAATTTTTTTCAGATCGTCAATCGATTGGAATTTCCCATGTTGAAATGAGTATGCCTTGATGGCCTGGGCCAGTTTGAATTTGATATAGGGGTGTTGCGCGAGTTCTTTTTCTGAAACTTTGTTGAGGTTAAGTTGACGCGGAATGAACTGATCGTTTATGTAAAATTTCTTTTGGAGTTCTTTAATAACCATTGAATCCAATCCGTACACCTCATGAAGTTGGTGGAGAGAAATAAAGCCTCCCAGTTTTTCGCGATAGCTGATGATCCGGCCTGAAAGTTTAGAGCCTATGCCGTACACTGCAATCAACTGAGATGTGTCAGCCTGGTTTAAATCATATTTTTTGACTGTTGTTTTTTCTTTTGGCTTTGATGCTGAGATTTTTTGATTTGTATTTTTTACTTCCGTTACCTCTGGCAGATCAATGAACGGAGCCAACTTTTGATACAGCAGCGAATCCATGCCGTAAATTTTTAACAAATCTTTTTTGACTAAAAACTTACCGCCTTTGGTTCTGTAATTGATAATCCGATTGACTACTTGAGATGAAATACCCAGCTGACTGAGTTGATCGTTCGTTGCCTGGTTGGGGTTGAATGGAAATAGCTCGCGGGGTTTTGCCCAGACGCTGTCTTTGTGTTTCCATCTGAAAGTAGTGATCAGGCTGTCGAGCCGTTTTGTTTGGGTGGTGAAATCCGCAGGCTGCCGCACGAACCAATATTGGTAAATGGGTTGAAAAAAAATGAGAATGACCATCAACGGCAGTAAAATGAGAAAGGCATTAGTCTCGGTACCCGAAAACCCAAAGATGCTTCTGATCCATGCTTTGAGGCGGTTCATATTCTAAATTATTAAAAATATGCTCGGGTGCACAGCAATTATCCGTTTGCGGTTTCTTTATCCTTCTCATCTCTAAAGTAGGTATTCGCAACTTCTGTTACCAATGTGTAGTATGGCGTGAGGTTAACCCTTACCACAAAAACATTTTATTCTGAGCCAGGCAATCGCTCAGTTGCCGGTAGGCCAGTTTAATTTTTTCAGCCGAAGGGTTTTCTCCTACGTATTTCAAAATCCGTTCTGATAAACTTCCGTTGGTCAGAATTGTCTCCAGTTCTGGTTTTTTCCAAAACTCGAGCGTGGGCGAAATTACGACCAGTCGCTGCAAAATCGTTGCCCAAAGTTCCTGGATAGAGACTGCAGAAGTGACACCGAATAAATTTAAGTAGTCAGTGTCTGTAATAACAGTTTGCCGCCCGGTCACGATACTCTTGTTAAAAATAGAAACGAGCACATCGGTTTTGATTTTAGTCTGCACATCCATGCTGGCAAATTTTTCATTGACCATAGCTTTGAGCAATTCAATCACCAACGCAATAATGGCAAAGTCTGCCGCAGGGCATTCTTGCACATCCATAATGCGGATTTCAATGGAGCCGCGGTCGAAGCGGGGAATGGCCCCGCGCGAATTCACCCATACCGGATCTAAAATATTTTCCGGATCATACGGACGGATATCAGTTTTAATTTTTTCGTATATCGTATTGAGGTAGTTGCGTTTTGAAAACACAGCTTCGGGAATAACCCGGCCGGTGATGGACGGGATTTTTGACTGATTGGTTTTGTAATACTCCAGGCGGGTATCCAGTTGGTGGGTTGGTTTCCCATCAAAAATGGGAGAGCTTGCACACAGTGCGGGCAAGAGGGGTAAAATTATTCGTACAGCCGCATGGAGTTTGGAAAATTCTTCGTCATCGTAAAAGGGCAGGTTCAGGTGTGTGCTTTGCAGGTTACTCCAGCCGTGTCCCTGGCAGTTAAAAATTTTATTGTACAGGTGATAGATTTCATTATTGTCGTGCGGCCAAAGTTTTGTTTCAGTCAGCGGATTCATAAACGGATGTGCAGCCGTAGGCATAAGTAGGGCATTCCATCTTTCCAGGTGTGCATTGATGCGTTTGATATTATCAGCAAAAGCATTTTCAAGGGCATTAAAATTTGATTCCGGCCGGGTTGATTTCAGTTCCACAACATGCAGTACTAACTCGTTGCTCCACGTGATTAATCCATTTTCGAAATCGCTTCCAATAACGCCAAGTTCGTTTTTTAACAGTTGGTCAACGATGGGATTAACGACCAGTGT
Organism: Bacteroidota bacterium; assembly: GCA_018266435.1. Classification (GTDB taxonomy): domain Bacteria; phylum Bacteroidota; class Bacteroidia; order Cytophagales; family Cyclobacteriaceae; genus ELB16-189. The sequence continues at coordinate 715,461 of JAFEAL010000005.1, forward strand.
GGTTTTATCTACCACCATATACTCCAGTTCTATGCCAAAGGCTTGAAATAAATGCAGGCGTGCCGATTGACTCATTTGCTTGTTTTGATTTTGTTTAGAAATACTTCCATGATGATACCGTACAAACGGTCTTTTAAAATTTTGTCTTCAATGCCTGCATCAATGTTGGGGTTGTCATTGATTTCAATTACATAAAATTTTCCCTCCACTTCTTTCATGTCTACTCCGTACAGTCCATTTCCGATCAGGGAAGTTGCTTTAAGGGCGGTTTTCAGCAGTCCGCTGGGGGCCTGGTCAACCGGAACACACTCCACTTCGCCTTCGCGCGATTTTTCTTTGTTAGCTCCCCAGTTGATGATCTGCCAGTGCTTGGTGGCCATAAAATATTTGCAGACATAAATCACCTGGCCGTCAATTACACCCACGCGCCAGTCAAATCGTGTGGGCAGGTATTCTTGCGCTACCAGTAAATCTGATTTTTCAAACATGGTAGCCCGCACTTTTTTAAACTCTTTCTCTGATTCAATTTTAAATACTCCTTTAGAAAAAGCACCATCGGGCTGTTTGAGGATGAACGGAAAAGACATTTTAGAAGAAATATTATGGCAGGTCTCTTCAGAAATTACAATCGATTTTGGGGTAAGAACTTTGTGTGTGTTTAGCAACTCGTGCAGGTAAACTTTGTTGGTGCACTTCAAAATAGAATCAGGATCATCGATTACCGCCAGGCCGAGCGACTGTGCTTTTTTGGCAAACCGAAATGTGTGGTGGTTGACATTAGTGGTTTCGCGGATGAATAGCGCATCGTATTGAATCAGTTTGTCAATGTCGTTTTTGGTGATGAACTCGGTATTGAAGCCGGCCTCCAGCGATGCGCGGTAAAACCGTTTAAGCGCGCGATCATCTGAAGGTGGATTTTTGTCTTCGGTATTAGTCAGGATGGCCAGGTCATATTTTTTTTTGTCGGGGCGGAAATCACGCTTGCGCAACAAATATTTTTCCAAGGACGAGATAAGTAACGATTTATCTCCTTCGGGTATTTCATTCAGGTTGATTGGCTTGATGCTTTGCAGCCGCCATTTGTTTTTGTGTGAAAAGACTGCTCGCAGCGAAGGGGCCTGCACCATCTGAAAAAGCTGCTGGGCCAGCCGGTTGAGGTTTTCGGCCGGGGCTGTGCCAAAGTAAACATTAAACTCTACCCGGTCTGTTGTTTCGTTTTTGAATGTGTTCTGGATTAATAAATCAAAATTGATCGAGTCTTCGCGCAGAATGGAGGGGAAGCGCATGTCTTGTATGGCAAAAACTTCGGGCAGTACTTTGTGTCCGCGTGCTTCTGCCAGCAGCGAAACATAGTAGCCTTCACTTTGGTATTGATACGACCTGCACAGGTTGAGCAGTTTCAGATTTTTTACCGTTTGAAACCGTTCATCGGCAATGTACTGGTCGGCAGAAATGATCTCTACATCGCGAATGTGAAAATTCCAGGTTTCCGGTTTTTCTACAACAATGAGTTTAGGCATACCTTAATTGTAAATTTTCTAAGCGTCAATTGTCGATCAGATTGAATTAGGAATGTAATTAAACATTGGGGCATCGGCTCATTGAAAATTATTTTGGTTCGATCACAAGCAAGTTGGCATCGTAGGTTACAATACCCAGCATAATACTGTTAATGAGTCTGTCGAAAGTTACACTATAATACTGACTCTTGAGCGGGTTGGGGTTCATGGGGTCGGCTAAGTATACCATGTTGCTGGTTTCATCAAATCCGTTAACGATTACAAAATGCCCTACGGGTTCACCGCGTATGCTGTCAAATTTATTATTGTGCGGAATTTCACGCACGTTGCCGTACAAATACGTTGCACTTAACCCCGTTAGTATGGGTATAGAATTTTTTAAATATTTTTTTATCAGAGTTTCATCCAGTTCACTCAATAATAATTTTCCTCCTGCCTCCAGAAATTTGATGTAGGCTTTAGAGGCTACCTGCAGCCGCTTGCTCCGGAATTTGTACCGCATTTGCTTCTTCAGGTTTTGTGCCATTTTTTTTGACGACAACGAAAACCACGAAGGGTCAAAGATGTTGAGGTTATAGGTATAAATGTGAGCGTTGTAGCCGCGCTGCAAGGCATGGTTGCCGAGCATCACGGCCAGCGTGCCACCCGTTTTCAGGCTCTTTACCTCCTTGATTACTGATTTTAACGGAATTTTGTCGTGGTAGTATTGATAAAGGGCATGGAGGCAGGTAGGCCCGCAGGTAATGTCATCGGGCTGCGCCTTGATGTCGAAGTTTAAAAAAAGATTGTGGCGGTCCGACATGTTGTTCGGTTACAAAAATTTAGAAATAAAAATATTCAGTACTTCCACAAGAATAAGCAAAATGATGATCCACTCCAGCATGGTGCTGGTGCGCTGGTTTGAGATTTCGCGAAAGATGCCCAGGTTATCTTCAATGATGCGTAAGGTGTATTCAATCTCGCTGAAGCGCAAGCGCAAGTCGAAGTGGCGCATTAATCCTTTGTGCAGTTTATCGAGGTACTCATCGTCCCATACCTGATCAGGCGCATCAAAAATGTAAATATTGTCGGCTATGTCATTTTGGGTGTTCAGGGCTTTGCCGATAAACCGAAGCATGTTGGTGCGGTTAATGTTCAGCTTTCCACTGGTTTCTAAATCCCGGGAAAAGCCCCGTATCTCGGTCAGTAAGTTTTCTGATACACTGTGGTAGTAATCCAACGCTACGGATTGTGCTAAATTAAACATGGCGATGCGCAGCACCTTGTCATCCAGCCGGTCAACCACCACCTGATCAAACTCAAATTCCATTTCACCATCCTGCATACGCACTTCGTGGTCATCGCGCAGCCATTGTTGGTTCGGGCTTTTTTGAAAAGGGAGGATGGTGCGAACGGCTACTTTTATCTCTTCTTCTGATTGCCCGGCAAAAACCACCACACCGTAATTAAAGTAGTATTGATACTTGTCGCCACCAAATGAATACATCAGCTCAGACGAAGAATCGGCAAGAGGTTTCAAATCAAGGAACGACTTGATTCCTTTCAAGTCCAACTGATTGGCAACTAGTAAAGCAGAGAGTTTAATGGTCTTCATCTGTTAATAATCTATTTTTAATACTCGATGGCCGGTTTATGGTAATTACGTTTTTTTGTGTGGCTACAAATGAATACCTCGCACTAAGAATAGTTTCAAATTTAAAATTAAAATTCATGTCATAGAAATGTAGAAATTACTGCGAAGTACGATCTTTGTCGCTAAGTATTTAAAGCGATGACGAATCAAGGCACTGCTATTCAGTCATCCTTGACTGAATAATAAAACTTATGAAATACTACACCTAACCTGAATCAAAATGATGAAAAACCTACTTATTTGTTTTGCACTGATGCTTCCCACGTTTAGTTTCGGCTGGGGGCAAACGGGCCACCGGGCGGTAGCACTCATTGCCGAGAGGCACCTGTCGGCAAAGGCAAAAAAGAATATTGCCAAAATACTGAACAACGAATCTCTTTCCATGGTGAGCGCATGGATGGACGAAATCAGATCAGATTCTACTTATGATAACACCACAGACTGGCATTGGGTAACGATTGAAACCGGAAAGACATACGATCAATCTCCTAAAAACCCAAAAGGTGATGTGATAGAAGCAATCGGCCGGCTGACCGCGGCATTGAAAAAACACAACTTGGATAAAAAGACAGAAGCAGTTTATTTAAAAATGCTCATTCACCTGGTAGGCGACATCCACCAGCCTTTGCACGTAGGCTGCTGCGATGATCAGGGTGGCAACAAAGTGAAAGTAAAATGGTTCCGCTCTGAGTCTAACCTGCATCGTGTGTGGGACAGCGAAATGATTGATGATACCAAACTCAGCTATACCGAGTTGGCCTATTTTTCCGGTGAGCCCGATGCGGCCACATTAGCTGCTTGGCAAAAAAATTCGGTGCTGGATTGGGCTGGTGAATCAATTGCATTACGGCCTCAGGTGTATGCTATTGGAAACGGAAGTTTAGGATACAAGTATTCATATAAAAATTTACCTAATGCCAAGCACCGTATATTACAGGCCGGTGTACGCCTGGCCGGGTTGCTGAACCAGATTTATGGCAAATAGATTACTGTGCCTCTTTTGGATAAGAAAAAAAAATCTGACGAATTAAATAAACCAATAAAAAAATTACAAGCGCCAGCAGCCCGATAGGCAAAACGCTAAAGGTCAAAATGAACAGCAATTTTTTTTCTGTTGCTGAGGTGAATTGGTCACTGATCAAAAGAACCTGACTGTTTTTTTTGACAAACAGTTCATTCACTTCTTTTTGATAGTTGAAAAAAGCAGCGTCAAGTTTTTCGGCTTTATTGAAGTCTGCAAATGGCTGGGCCGAAGTGGTAATCAGTTGCAGGTATTCTTGTTCTTTAGTGTTGTAGGTTTTTCGGGAAGCAATAACATTGCTGATAGCCGTTACTTGTTCAGGGTAAACGGAGTTAATTTTCAGGAGGCTGTCATAAATTCGGGTATTTAGTTCTCCGAGTTTACTCATTTTTGAAATTAATAATTTTCGCTCGGTGGTATCATTGCTGTGAGCTACATGAAAAAGCAAAATATGTTTTTGATTAGAGTTGAACGTCAGGCGTTGAATAAGGCGGTGTTGTAAGGCACCATCTTCAATCAACCGGCTGTACCTGCTATCAAGCCAATTGATCTCAAGAAGTAACCAAACAATACTTACGGAAAAAACAGTGAGGGTAAAATAGATCCATTTCATGGTGCGAATTTTTCTTAGGCTAACGGCAAGGTGTCAAACATAGTTTTTATCTAAGACTGATCAGGCCGTGTAAGGTTTACTCACTTTTAGTGATCACTACTTTTTCCATCACATCACCGGGGCGAATAGCATCGATTACCTCAAGCCCTTCATAAACTTTGCCAAAAACGGTGTGGTTTCGATCAAGGTGCGAAGTGCTTTGGCGCGAATGGCAGATAAAAAATTGTGAGCCTCCGGTATTTCTCCCGGCATGGGCCATGGAGAGCACTCCGCGGTCATGGTATTGGTTTTTACCGGTAAGTTCGCAATCAATGGTGTAGCCCGGCCCCCCGTTGCCAATGCCGTTGGGACAGCCGCCCTGTATCACAAAATTGGGGATGACTCGGTGAAAGGTCAACCCGTTGTAAAAGCCTTTCTCGGCAAGTGTAATAAAATTTTTTACAGTGTTAGGCGCATCTTCTTCAAAGAATTGAATTTTCATTACGCCCTTTTTGGTGTGGATTTCTGCGGTAGTCATTATTGCTTTTTTGTGCGAAGATAACAGACTTTGTGAAGGATGATGACGAAATATGAAGGAACGGCAATAACAAAAGCTTGCCGGTATAAATGGAATTGAGAATTACATTCTGGCTCGCCAGGGAGTTTCGTTAATTTTCAATTCATGAGCCATCATGCGGCACAGCATAAAAAAATAATCAGAAAGACGGTTTAGGTAGTGAATGATCAGCGGCTCTACCGCAGTGTGAGCATTCAGTGCAACCACCAGTCGCTCAGCCCTGCGGCAAACAGTGCGGGTAACGTGCCCAAGAGAAACGGATGGATGGCCACCCGGTAGTACAAAAAATTTCATAGGCGGAAGAGCCGCATCCATTTTATCTATTTCTGTTTCAAGCCGGTGAATGTCTTCAATATATAGAGATGGAATTTTTACTTTTTTGTTTCCCGGTTCGGTAGCCAAAATTGCCCCGATGGTAAAAAGTCGATCTTGTATTTCTACTAAAATTTCGTGGCGGGAAGCATTGACCGGCTGGTCGCGCAGCAGTCCCAGAAAAGAATTTAATTCATCAACGGTGCCGTAGGCATCAATGCGCAAATCTGATTTGGGTAACCGCTGGCCACCAAACAATGCTGTGGTGCCGTCATCGCCTGTTTTGGTATAGATTTTCATTTAGCGAAGGTGCAGATAAGGCACCGATATGTCAAGCGAAAGGGTGTCTTGTCAGTGGGCGGCTTCAACGGGTACTCCCCGGTTAATATTTTCATTCTTACGATCCCACTCGATCAATCCGTCTTTCAGGCGAATGATGCGGTGAGCATAGTGGGCAATGTCATCTTCGTGGGTTACCATGATAATTGTATTTCCTTTATCATGCAGTTGCTGAAACAAGTTCATGATGTCGTACGATGTTTTTGAATCAAGGTTACCCGTGGGCTCGTCAGCTAAAATGATGGAAGGATTATTCACCAATGCGCGCGCAATGGCTACCCGTTGGCGCTGCCCGCCCGAAAGTTCATTGGGCCGGTGGTGATGCCGGTTGGCCAAATCAACGCTGGTTAGGGCGGCCATGGCCATTTCTTCGCGTTCGTCTTTGCTGTAGCCCGCATAGATTAACGGAAGGGCAACGTTTTCGAGTGCGGTGGCGCGCGGAAGGAGGTTAAAGGTTTGAAACACAAAACCGATTTCTTTGTTGCGTACCACGGCCAATTCGTTTTCGGTCATCTCACTCACCATATGGTTGTTGAGCATGTAAGTACCGCTGGTGGGGGTATCGAGGCAGCCCACAATATTCATGAGCGTGGATTTGCCCGAACCCGAAGGCCCCATAAAGGCAACGTATTCACCTTTGTCAATGGAAATAGAAATATCCTGAAGGGCATTTACAATGTTGTCGCCCATTTTATAAGAGCGGGCAATGTGATGGGTTTCAATGATTCTCGACATGCAGTTAAGTATTGGGCAAATCTATTTATCTTTTTCAAAACTTGGTTGGATTGTTCCATAGACGTAATCAGGTCGAATAGGTTACGTTTTTTCCTTTTTCCGGATAATTCATTTAACCGAAGGAAGACTTATAGCTATTATTATTTTGCAATAAGAGTGTTATTTTTGTAAGTTGAATACCTGTAACTCTATGAGAAAAAGCCTACTAACAATCAGTTTTGCTGTTTTTATAATTTTCCAGGCTCTGGCAGCTAATCGCTATTGGGTGTCATCTGCAGCCGGCAATTGGAACAACACAGCCAATTGGTCAACCGCATCGGGCGGGGCGGGGGGTGCTTCCGTGCCGGGGGCTGCCGATGTAGCCATTTTTGATGGTGGTGGAGGTAAAAATGGAAATTGTTCGTTGGATATGGCTCCTACGGTGGGAGGCATGAGCGTGATCACTTCCTATACCGGAACAATCGACCTCAGCGGCAATACGTTGATTGTAACCGGAACAGCTACGTATGCGAAAGGAACAATAACTAATTCCGGAGCAGCAGCTTCTGTCTCCCTCAATGCTACGTCAGTAACGTTTAGTGGCACTGTATTCAGCGCAGATATTACAGGCTCCTCAGGCGCAATACTTTTTAATGGTTCTACTTTTAATAACCCGGTGAATGTAACTAAAACCGGGGCGTCAACTGATAATAGCACGGGCGGTAATATTTTCAATGGAGCCACCACCATCACTAATAATGGAGGGCAAATTCAATTGGGTAATACGAACCGCGATCAGTTTAATAGTGTAACCACGTTCAATAACAATGGCACATACCGGTTTTACTTTGCAAACGGTCATACGGGTCAAACCACCACGTTTGCAAGCAATGTGACACTCAATACTAATAAATCAGGAGGAGGAGATGCCTGGTCTTTTTTTGTTTGTGAAGGAGCTAATACCAGCGTGTCATTTGGTGGCAACGTGACGATCAATTGTGCCGGATCTCTGCAAAGCAATCACCGGTTCCTTCAAGGGGCAGGAAGTACTGCTGTTTTTTCCGGATCGGTAACTATTAATTTAACCAATACCTCGGGAAATTCGCTTATCCAGATGGGTACAAATGGTGTATCTACCTACAATGGAAATATTGTGGTGAATAATTCGGGTTCGGCCAGTGGTATATCTTTCAATGCCAATGCTACGGCATCGTCAACGATGTCAAGTGGAAATACAATTTCTATTGGCGCTGGGGGTTTTTCCAATGGGGCGCTTACCTTAACAAGATTTGTGCAGACAGGAAGCACCGCTCAAACCCTCAACACATTTTCAGGAGCAGCAGCATTGGTGCTTGGTCCTAACTCTTCATTTGGCGGGAACGTAAATTTTGTTGCGCCAACTATGCTTCTTAATGGAGTTACCATTAGCGGGACAGCATACATCGAAAAAAACGGTTCATCCAGCGATACTGGGGCAGGGGGCAATATTTTTAACGGTGTAACTACTATTGTCAATAGCGGTAGCGGATATTTGCTTCTCGGCAACACCAACAGAGACCAGTTTAATGCTTCAACTACATTCAATATCACAGGCGACTACCGGATTTATTTTGCATACGGTCATGCCGGCCAAACCACCACGTTTGCCAGCGATGTTACACTGAATGCCAATAAATCGGGAGGTGCAGACGCGTGGTCTTTTTTTGTTTGTGAAGGAGCTAATACCAGCGTGTCATTTGGTGGTAACCTGACGATCAATTGCAATGGGAGCATTCAAAGCAATATTCGTTTTTTAAACGGCTCGGGCAGTACGGCTACTTTTTCCGGAACCACCACAATCAATCTGACCAACAGCAGTGCAGGCACCAGCATCTTTATGGGAGATAATGGTACATCCGCCTACAACGGCAATATCATTGTGAACAATAGTTCTGCAGCCGGTGGAATTTATTTCAATAACAGGTCAGGTAGTTCAACGCTGGCAGCTACCAATACAATTTCTATTGGTGCAGGTGGTTTTACAGGAGGAACACTCAGTCTGCCCCGGTTTACACAGTTGGGGTCAGCCCCGGTAACGCTCAGTACCTTTACCGGTACCTCATCGCTGGTTGTGGGGCCAAGTTCAGCCATCGGTGGCAACGTAAACTTTGTTGCCCCTCAAGTATTTTTACAGGGATGTACCTATGGTGGTACGGCTTACATTGAAAAAAATGGTGCTTCTCAGAATACGTGCACAGGAGGAAATACATTTAATTCAACGGTTACACTGGTAGACTCCGGAACCGGAACCCTGATAATGGCCAACGCTTCTCCGGATACGTTTAACGGAACACTGACTGTAGAGAACCCGGGTTCAGCGAACATATTACTGGCACAAACCGCAGCGGGTACGCAATTCAACGGAAACGTTATTTTATCACAACCCAACCCCGGTACAGGCATTTATTTTGGAAACAACGGAGGTACCTCCATCATGTCTGCCGGCAACACTATTTCGATCGGGGCCGGTGGGTACTCTTCTGGCGTGTTGAATATTGTAAATTTTACTCAAAACGGATCGGCCGCCATGAACTTAACCTTGACGGGAACTGCAACTTTGACTGTTGGCCCAAACACGACCATTGGTGGTAATGTATCGTTTGTGTCGCCACATGTATTTCTTAACGGAGCAACCTATCAGGGGTCAACCATTTATATTGAGAAAAATGGAGCAGGTAGTGACGGCAGTACCGGCAACAATACCTTTCAGGGCACAACAACGATTGTCAACTCGGGAAGTAATTATTTACTGATGGGCAATTCCTTTCCGGATACGTTTAATGGTGATGTAACCTTTACCAATACTGGATCAAACTATATTTACCCTGCTTACAATTCAACCGGAAATCAATTTAACGGAAACATTATTGTTAACTGTACGGGTGGAAACGGTATCATTTTTTCGGCTGCGGCCTCGGGTACATCTACTTTGGCCAATGGCAAAACCATTTCGGTTGGTGCTTTTGGATTCAACACAGCCCAACTGCAACTAGTTCGATTTACTCAATTAGGAAGTACGGCACAAAACCTTACGCTAACCGGCACGGCTTTGTTAATCCTCGGCCCCTCATCTATCTTTAACGGTAATGTGAATTTTGTAGCGCCCCAGGTTAGGCTGAATGGAACCACCTACAACGGCACGGCTTACATCGAAAAAAATGGTGCAACTGATAATGCCGGTAACGGAGGTAATGTATTCAACTCAACGAGTACCTTGGTTTGCTCAGGAAGCGGATACTTAATGACAGGGAATGTTACAGCCGATGTATTCAATGGGGATGCTACATTTACAAACACGGGTAGTAGAATGATTTATTTGGGATACAACTCTGCAAACAACCAGTTCAATGGAAACATCATTGTGAATAGTACATCAGGCAATGGAGTTTATTTTTCGGCAGCTGCCTCAGGTTCATCTATCCTTGCTTCAGGAAAGACTATTTCGGTAGGAGGATCAGGATTTACGTTTGGTTCGCTCATCTTACAAAATTTTACCCAACTGAGCAGCACCCCTCAGTCACTTACCCTGACCAACGTGGCGGCACTGACCATGGGGCCAAATTCTACCTTTAATGGTAATGTGAATTTCGTAGCACCCCAGGTTTACCTGAACGGAACCACCTACAACGGCACGGCTTACATTGAAAAAAATGGTGCTACCAATAATGCCGGTAACGGAGGTAATG
>JAFEAL010000005.1:725934-858925 GCA_018266435.1 Bacteroidota bacterium
ATTCAATGGGGATGCTACATTTACCAATATTGGAAGCAACATTATTTATTTGGGATACAACTCTGCAAACAACCAGTTCAATGGAAACATCATTGTGAATAGTACATCAGGCAATGGAGTTTATTTTTCGACAACTGCCTCAGGTTCATCTATCCTTGCTTCAGGAAAGACTATTTCGGTAGGAGGATCAGGGTTTACGTTTGGTTCGCTCATCTTAAAAAATTTTACCCAACTGAGCAGCACCCCTCAATCACTTACCCTGACTAACGTGGCGGCACTGACGGTAGGGCCAAATTCTACCTTTAATGGAAATGTAACATTTACTACACCCACTATCAATTTGAACGGGTGCACCTACAACGGCACAGCGAGTATAACCAAGACGGGCACAACCAACGATACGAGCTTGGGCGGAAATATTTTTAACTCCACGGCTTCTTTTACTAATTCGGGTACGGGGCAGTTTATCAATGCGGGCAGTGGGTTAGATACTTTTAACAATGACCTGACACTCACCAATACGGGCATATCATCCATTTCAATGTCGCAGACTACATCGGGCACACAGTTTAACGGTAACATTATTGTTAATTGTAATAATGGAGTGGGGATATATTTTGGCAACAACGGAGGCACTTCTTCGATGGCTTCTGGAAAAACTGTTTCCATCGGAGGAACAGGTTTCTCGGCAGGCGAGTTGAGATTTTATCAGTTCACTCAGCTTGGCTCTACTGCACAAAACCTTACACTCACGGGTACGGCATCGCTTAGAATTGGCAACAGCTCTGTGTTCAATGGAAGTGTAAACTTCACTTCGCCACAATTGTACCTCGATGGAGCAACGTATAACGGCACCGCTACACTGACTAAAAACGGGGCGGGGTATAACAATGGATCCGGTAACAATGTATTTGCCACCACTACCACCATTACGAATGATGTCACCAGTTCTGCACAGTTGCGAACCAATGGAAACAATACGTTCAATGGCACTACATTCATCATCAATAACTCACCGGCAGATTTGTTGTTGGAATTAACAACCGGCAGCACATACAACGGAGATGTTACCTTTACCAACACGGGTTCATCGTATGTGCGTGTGGCCTATACCGGAGGCAACTCATTCAATGGTAACATTACGGTCAATTCAACCAATGGATTAGGAGTGTATTTCTGTGATAATCCAGCCGGCACCGCTACGCTGGCTACGGGCAAAACCATTTCAGTGGGAGGCACGGGGTTTTCTGCAGGCTCGTTGGTGTTGCAACGCTTTACTCAAAACGGATCAACCGCACAAAATGTAACCCTGACGGGTACTTCCACTATCTTTCAAACCGGACCAAGTTCTACCTGGAATGGGAACCTGACTGTTAGTTCTCCATCAATCTTTCTGAACGGAGCCACCTTTAATGGCACCAGTTCTTTCACCAAAACCGGTACGGTAACGGATGCCAGCACGGGTGGAAATACTTTTGCCGGAGCAACCACATTTACAAATTCAGCCATAGGAGTATTTCGTTTGGCCAATACCAGCGGAGATACTTTTGGTAGTTCGGCTACCTTCAATCAAACTTCAGGCACGATACAACCTGCGTATGCGTCCACCTCTACTTTTGCCGGAGACATAAATGTTACCTCCTCATCAACCATTACGTTTGGTGCAGGTGTAGGTATTGTCACCTTTAATGGTTCAGGTGGAAATCAAGATGTAAATGCCAATACAGTTCCGCAAATCAACCGCCTGGTGATGAACACTTCTTCCGGAGGTACAGTTACGCTTAACTCAATAGTAAATGTTGGTGTGAGTGGCACGTTTACTGCCGGGGTAATGAACACCACCGCGGCCAACTATCTCAATTTTGCCAACAATGCCACCACCACAGGAGCTTCCAACAGTAGTTATGTAAATGGCCCCGTGCGCAAAACAGGAAATCAGGCATTTATTTTCCCGGTCGGGAATGCCGGGGTTTTTAGGTCCATTGCTATCAGTGCTCCGGGCTTAGTCACCGATGCTTTTACGGCACAGCTTTTCCGTTCGGCACAAGCCTATGGCGGTGCGGCAACCTATCAACTGCCGATACTAACAGTGAGCAGTTGCGAATATTGGATTTTAAACCGATCGAACGGAGCCTCTAATGTATCGGTAACCTTAAGTTGGAACTCACCTGATTGCTCAGGCCCGTATGTTACTGATATCACCAAGTTATTGGTAAGTCGGTGGAATGGCACCAACTGGGTAAGTCATGGCAATGGAGGTACAACCGGAAACGCAACAACCGGCACGGTGATTTCTTCGGCTGCAGTTACTTCGTTCAGTCCTTTTGCATTGGCTTCTTCATCGTTGGTTAACCCGCTGCCGATCACGCTAACGTATTTCAATGCTGCTTTAAAGAATGGGGTTGCTAAAATTGATTGGGAAACTGAGTCTGAATTGAATAATGATTTTTATACGTTGGAACGCTCGGCCGATGGTGCCGTTTTTGAACAAATTTACACCATAAAAGGAGCAGGAACTACATCACAGCCTTCGTACTATTCTTACCTGGATGAAAACCCGCTGTCGGGGATTTCCTATTATCGCTTAAAACAAACTGACTTTGACAAGCAGCAAAAAATTGTAGCGGTGGCGAGCATTGAAAACAAAGGAGTGGGTTTCGAGTTTTCAATTTACCCCAACCCGGCTTCACCTGAGGATAAAGTGAACTCCAATTTTTCAGGAGGAGCAACGGTATATAACTCGATCGGTCAACCGGTCTTGCAATTAACCAATGCTAGCGAAATAAACGTGTCTTCGTTGTCATCTGGAGTGTACATTATTCGCACAATAACCGGCCAGGCACAGCGATTAGTAGTGAAGTAGGGGTTTTATTTACAGTGCCAGCATTCTGGCTGCCTTTAAGATACCCATTACACTGAGGCTGTCAGTAATTTTGTTATCCATTACCAGTTGCAAGGCTTCGGCAAAAGGTAGTTTCCATAGTTTCATGTCGGCCTCGGTATCCTCACGTTGAGGGGCGGAGTGAGTTAATCCTTGTGCTAAAAAAACATAGCCCACTTCATCCGATACAGAGTTGGACAAGTGGGTTTTCAATAGTTCTTTCCAGTGTTTTGCCTTCAGGCCGGTTTCTTCCAACAACTCGCGCTGTGCCGACTCTAAAGGAGTTTTTCCTTGTGGTCCGCCTCCTTCAGGAATTTCCCAGCTCCATTCGTTAAGCACATAGCGGTGTTGCCCCACCAGCCATGTATTATTTTTTTCGTCTAATGCTATAATACCAATGGCTATATTTTTAAAATGCACTTTTCCATAAATGCCATTTTTACCCGAAGGATTAGTTACTTGATGCTCTTCTAATTTGATCCAGGGGTTTTCGTAAATGTCTTCCCGCGAAAGGGTAGTCCACGGATTTTTACTCATGCTTTGGTTGGTTAATAATCGGGTATAAATTTGAAACTTTATGCTCACAATTCAACCTCCCTAAAAAAAGGGTAGTTCAATGGAATAAAAAAATGCTTAAATCATCTTTTTCGCCAAACCTGATCGAAGCCGGCTGTGACGAAGTAGGGCGTGGTTGTTTGGCCGGGCCGGTGGTGGCGGCTGCGGTAATTCTTCCAAAAAAATTTAACCATAAATTACTGAATGACTCAAAGCAACTCAGCAAAGAAAAACGTCAGGTATTGCAAACAGAAATTAAACGCGATGCGTTGGCTTGGGCTGTGGCCGAAGTAAGCCATACTGAAATTGATGAGATTAATATTTTGAATGCTTCGTTTCTGGCCATGCACCGTGCGTTAGACCAACTGACTGTCAAGCCTGAGTTATTATTGATTGATGGCAATCGCTTTAAACCGTATCAAAAAATAAAATTTGAATGTATTATCAAAGGTGATGCTTTGTACCAAAGCATTGCGGCCGCCTCGGTGTTGGCCAAGACCTATCGCGATGCGCTGATGGAAAAACTGGCTCAACAATTTCCGGGCTACGGATGGGAAACCAACGTAGGTTACCCAACTGGTGTACACCGGGCCGGAATCAAAAAACTGGGCATCACACCGTTTCACCGAAAATCCTTCAGGTTATTGCCCCAACAATTGGATATTTTTAAAAAGTAAAAGCTGAGTCGGTTAGGTTTCCATTATAATGAATGGAAAACTGCTAAGCTATTTTATTACTATTCGAGAACCACTTGTAAAATAATTGTGCGAAGAATTGAAACGGTTTCTTATTTTCACTTTGTGATCAACCCAACCTGTCTATGAAAAAACTACTTAGTGTTTTGTTCGCATTTTCTTTTTTATGTGTGTACGCCCAACGAGAAGAAGTAAAAAAAGCCCCCGAAATAAAGGAAGGAGATGGTCCATACTCCATGTTGATTATTCGCGGAGTTACTCTCATCAACGGCACGGGTGCGCCAGCAGTTGGCCCGGTGGATATAGTCGTGCGCCAAAACCGGATTGTCGAGATCAGGAATGTAGGCTTTCCGGGTGTGCCAATCAATCCTGACCACAGGCCTAAACTTGAGCCGGGTGGAAAAGAGTTGGATTGCTCGGGCATGTACTTAATGCCGGGATTCATTGATATGCACGGCCACATCGGTGGTGGGCAAGCACCTATTGCCGAGTATGTTTTTAAACTGTGGATGGCACACGGTATTACCACTATTCGCGAGCCCGGTTCTGGTAATGGCCTGGATTGGGTACTCGATCAAAAAGCCAAGAGTGAAAAAAATCTGATCACTGCTCCGCGCATCAAAGCCTATTCTTTCTTTGGTGCCGGAAGCAAAACACCCATCAGCACGCCTGAGCAGGCACGTGCCTGGGTAAACGACAATAAATTGAAAGGAGCCGATGGAATAAAATTTTTTGGAGCTGCCCCCGAAATCATGGATGCTGCACTGCGCGAAAATAAACGGCTTGGACTTCGTTCGGCCTGCCACCATGCGCAGATGGATGTGGCGAGGTGGAATGTGGTAAACTCAGCCGAGGCCGGGCTTACTTCGATGGAGCATTGGTACGGGCTGCCCGAAGCACTGCTTGTGGGCGAAACCATTCAAAATTATCCGCTCAATTACAACTATGCCAATGAGCAGCATCGTTTTGAAGAAGCCGGTAAACTGTGGAAGCAGGCAGCAGCACCTTATTCAGAAAAATGGAATGAGGTGATGAATCATCTGCTTAAACTGGATTTTACCCTCGATCCTACGTTTAATATCTACGAAGCCAGCCGCGACCTGCATCGCGCGCGAAGACAAGAGTGGCACGAAGTTTACACCCTTCCGCAACTATGGAAATTCTATCAGCCGAATCGCATTTCGCACGGATCGTATTGGTTCAATTGGGGAACCGAGCAGGAAGTGGAATGGCGTAATAATTACAGCCTGTGGATGAAATTTGTAAACGAATATAAAAACCGTGGAGGTCGTGTAACAGTAGGTACTGATTCAGGATTCATTTTTGAGTTGTATGGGTTTTCGTACGTACGCGAGATGGAGTTGCTGCGCGAAGCCGGATTTCACCCGTTAGAAATTATCCGCTCGGCCACACTCTATGGGGCACAGGCATTGGGAATGGATAAAGATTTAGGTACAGTGGAAATAGGGAAACTGGCCGACTTTGCCATTGTCGATCAAAATCCGTTGGAAAATTTACAAGTGCTGTACGGCATGGGAGCCATTAAACTGAACGATGACAACAAAGCCGTGCGAGTAGGAGGGGTGAAGTACACCATCAAAGACGGAATTGTTTACGATGCTAAAAAATTATTGGCTGACGTAAAACGGATTGTGGATGAAGAGAAAAAGAAAACCGGATTTGAATTGAAGCAGCCGGGCATGGATTAATAAGTTAATGCAGAGCTCAACAATCTAATTTTTATCTTTGCCGCCATGAATAAAATCATTTCGTGGCTGGTGCGTTTTGTGCCGAGAAAGTACCTCCAGCTTTTTACCGGTATTGGGTTAAAAGTGGTTGGCGTATTCTATCGCGGAGATAAAGTTGAGTGCATGGTTTGTACTCATCAGTATAAAAAATTTTTGCCCTATGGCCGGATACGGGTTAGGGAAAATGCACTCTGTCCCAATTGCCTGAGTTTGGAAAGACACCGCCTGATGTGGCTTTACCTTAAAAGTAAAACCAATTTCTTTTCTGACCGGCTGAAGGTGCTGCATATAGCACCCGAACCTTGTTTTATCAAACCATTTGAAAAACAACACGGTGAAAATTATATCACAGCTGATATTGAATCACCACTGGCTAAAGTGAAAATGGATATTCACCAAATTCCATTTGGCGAAAATCATTTTGACGTGGTGTTATGCAACCATGTATTGGAACATGTGCGCGATGATATAAAAGCCATGACTGAAATCCATCGTGTGTTAAAGCCCGGAGGGTGGGCCATTCTTCAGGTTCCATTCTTTTCTCCTATGAACGATCATACATTTGAAGATAATTCCATTACTGACCCGCGCGAGCGCGAACGGATTTTTGGTCAGGATGACCATGTTCGAAAATACGGCCGGGATTATCCGCAACGAATTGCCCAGAGTGGATTAATTCCTTCTGAAGAAAATCTCAGTTCGTCCTATTCCGATGAAGAGGCTTTTTATTTTGGTATAAGCAAAGCCGAGGTAATTTACCGGGGAAGTAAGGTCTGACAAGAAGGAAAAGCAACCTAGCACGATGTTCTCTTGACAAGGGTAACCCCAATTTTTGGGTTTGCTTAAGATATTTTAGGTTTTTTTTATAAATATTTATCCCCCCCCCTCAATTTTTTAATAAAAAAAATATATTTTTAATTGATTTTATTTAAACCTAAACCTAAATCTAACCTATGAAGAAGTTTTTACTTATGTGCTTCTCATTCGGTTTTGCGATTAGCGTCATGGCGCAAGACCGGGTGGTGACAGGCAAGTTGACCTCTAAAGAAGATGGTTCGGCTTTGCCTGGTGTAAATGTTGTTCTAAAGGGTACAACCGATGGAACGATATCTGATGCTGATGGTAACTATAAGCTATCAGTACCGCCTTCTGGCGGAGTTCTTGTATTTTCTTTTATCGGACTAGAGACTCAAGAAGTAGAAATCGGTACAAGAAATGTTGTTGACCTGCAAATGGGTTCAGACATTAAACAACTTACTGAAGTTGTAGTTACCGCTCAGGGTGTTCAAACAGAGAAGAAAGCTCTTGGTTATGCCGTGACTTCAGTTTCTGGTACAGCCTTAGTGGAGCGTCCTGAAAATGACGTGGCCCGCTTGTTGTCTGGCAAAGTACCAGGGGTAAGCATTACTCAAACCAGTGGTATATCCGGGTCGGGTACAAACTTTGTTATTCGTGGATACACCTCGGTTTCAGGAACTAACCAGCCTCTTTTCGTTGTGGATGGTGTGCCGTTTAACAGTGCTACTAACTCGCAAGGAGATTTTACTACAGGTACGGTTACTACCTCAAGCCGTTTTTTAGATCTGGATCCTAATAATATCGAATCCATCAACGTGCTTAAAGGATTGAGCGCGGCTGTAATCTATGGTGAGCAGGGCAAGAAAGGGGTAGTTTTGATCACCACAAAAAATGGAGTGAAGCGCAAAAAGGATTTAGAAGTTAACCTTACACAGTCTGTTTTCCTTACCAAAGTTGTTTTGCCCCAATACCAAAATAACTATGGCAATGGATTTCAAAATATATTCGGTTTTTTCTTCAGTAACTGGGGCCCACATTTCAAAGACGGCTCTTCCGCTGGTTATTATAGTCCTGATTCAATTCCTCACCCCTATTCACATTGGGCTGATCCTTCTTTGCAAGCAGATTTTCCTCAATATCAAGGTAAAAATATTGCTTACCGCGCTCAACCATCTATAGCCAACTTCTTCCGTACCGGAGTAAGCAGTACCACTTCTCTGAACTTAGGGGCATCGACTGATAAGTTATCGTACAATGCCAACTTTGCTTATGCAAAAGAACAAGGATTTACACCCGGAAATGATTTGGTAAAATTGAATGGGGGTATTGGTGTAACAGCTCAGTTGACTAAAAAATTTTCCAACTCTACCACGCTTAACATTGCTACCACAAATTTCCAATCACCACCGGTAGCTGCTGCTGGTGCAGGTGGCGGTACGTTTGGGGCAGGTTACTCCCTGTTTTCTGAGCTCATGTTTACTCCACGAAGTGTTGATCTTATGGGGCTTCCTTATGAAGATCCCATTACACATGGATCAGTCTATTACCGTACCGGAAATGACATACAAAACCCCAGATGGACGGCTGCATATAGTAAAAATACAGATAATGTAACACGTGTGTTCGGCCGCACTCAGTTTACCTATGATATTACGGATGATATAAACGTAATGTATCGCGTGGGCTTAGATACTTATTCTGAATTACAAGAATACCAAGTGAATAAAGGAGGTGTACAGAATAGCAGTTTTGTGCAGGGATTATATCGCACGGTAAACATCACCAACCGCATTTGGAATCATGATATCTTGTTCAATTACAGAAAAACAATTAATGATAAATTTTCCATACAGGGTTTGTTAGGAGGTAACATCAGGCAGGACGATTATAACCAAAACGGTATGGAGAGCTACCAGCAAATTGTTTTCGGTTTTATGAACCATAGTAATTTCCAACAGCACTCATCTTCATCCGCATTCAGTAATGGATCTGGCGTAGCAGGGGCCCCCCTTCAGTTTCAAACGACCAAAATATGGGAAGGGATTTATCTGCAAGCTATCATGGACTACAGCAAGTATTTGTACGTTACATTAAATGCTCGTAAAGATTGGATTTCTACATTAGAGCCCAACAACAATTCATTGTTCTACAAAGGTGCTAGTGCCTCATTTTTGCCTTTAACGGCATTTAACTTAGAAAGCGATAAACTGAATTCGCTCAAAGTTCGGTTAAGCTATGGTGAGTCAGCGGGTTTCCCAGTTCCTTACCAAACAAGAACTAACTTATCTAATAATGGACGTGGTTTTGTGAATAACAATGGGAATCCCATTGCTACTAATACCACAGCCTCGTTATTGGGAAACAAAAACTTAAAACCAGAGTTACAACAAGAAATTGAGACAGGTTTAGAAGGCTCGGTTTTAAAGAATCGAATCAGTTTTGACATTTCTTATTTTAATCGTAAAACCAACAACCTGATTACTAACGTTCCGCTGGATCCTTCTACCGGATACCTAAGTACCACGATTAACGTAGGGCAATTAACTAATACAGGATGGGAAGTTGGTCTCTATGGAAAGCCGGTGGTATTGAGAGACTTTACTTGGGATTTAGGTCTCAATTTCTACCACTATAACCCCTTGGTAAATAGTTTAGGTAGTGGACTGAGCCAAGTCTTAATTGCCGGCAGTACAAACCCCGGTAACTATGCTATACCCGGTAAACCATTTAATGAAATAATGGGTATCGGTATTTTGCGCGATGCCCAGGGCAGAAAAGTAGTGGATAACACGGGTATCTATCTCAACGGTACTGCTCAAGTACCTCTCGGTAATCCTAACCCAAACTATACGCTTACGATCAATAACTCGTTTTCATATAAAGGCTTAACATTGTCCGCACAAGTTGACTACCGCAATGGGGGTGCAATTTACTCCACCACAGTAAACACATTATTAGGTAGAGGAGTAACGAAGGATACAGATGTGGGTAATCGTAATGGTACCTTGGTAGTACCCGGGGTTCTTCAGGACGGAACACCTAATACTACCCCTATTTCATACTCTGATGCTTTCTACAGCAACCTATTGAACTACGGTATATCTGAGCTTTCAATGTACGATGGTACGACCATACGGTTGCGCAATGTATCGCTCAGCTATTCTTTACCAAAAGCACTGATTGGTAAAATGTTTAAAGCCGTTTCTATCACAGCTACCGGATTTAATTTGTGGTATAAAGCAGTCAACTTTCCGAAATACTCAAATTTTGATACCGATATGCTTAGTACCGGTGTAGGAAATGGATTAGGGCTTGACTTCTTGACTGGCCCTACTTCAAGAAGATACGGGGCAAGCGTGAAGATTACTTTCTAAGTTGATACGATTAAACGATCAAAGACATGAAAAATTTAAAGAAATATTTTGTTAGCCTGGTTACCGCAACACTTATTCTTTCGTGTAACCTCAATAAGTTGGATAACCCGAGTTTGCTTCCTGCATCTTCGGCAGATCCTTCCCTTGTGCTCAATGGTGTGCAAGTTAATTTGGCTGATTTTTTCTATAACATTAGTGATGGTACTATGGCAGCCAGCCGGATGGTAGAATTTTTTGGACCCATTTATAATAATCAGTATATCCCCAGCTATTTTAACTATGTGTGGCAGGCGGCCTACTCGAATATTTTGGTAAACACCCAATTGGTGATAGCAAAGGCCACTTCAAACGGTTATTACACACATTCTGGTATAGCAAAAGTAATACAGGCTTATGTAGCCATGACCATGGCCGATGTATTTGGTTCAGTTCCTTACTCCAAAGCTTTGGATCCAACCAATTTTAATCCACCTGCTGATAACAGTTCAGATATTTACACAGCTGCGTTGGCGCTGTTGGATGATGCTATTACTGATCTGGGCAAACCGGCACCGACAGTTACTACTGATCTGTATTATGGCGGCAATGCTAATAAATGGATCACCTTTGCTAACACACTTAAGTTGAAGGCTGCACTGAACAAAAAATTGATAGACCCGTCAGGTTCTGCAACTACAATTAATGCCCTGATTACAGCCAACGATTTAATCGATGCAGCCGATGGTAGTGAAGATTTTGTATTTCGATATTCTACCAATATCTCCAATCCCGATAGCCGGCATCCTTATTTTACGATTAATTATGTTCAAGGAGCGAGCACTTATCACACCAATTGGTTGATGTGGAATATGCGTTATGGGAAAACAGATGTATCTAACAACTATATCATTGATCCCCGCATCCGTTACTATTACTGTCGGATGACAGGATTTATTAATGCCGCAGACCCAGATATTACTAATCTTTTAGCATGTGCTACAAACTCCAGACCAACACGATATACAAATCCGAATTGGCCTTTCTGTTATCCAAAAGATAAGAACGGAAACAATGAAGGATACTGGGGAAGAGATTATGGAGATGCATCTGGAACACCTCCGGATACAAAGTCAAGAACCAACTGGGGCGTTTATCCTATTGGTGGCAAATTTGATGACGACTCATTTATTCCTGTTAAAAATACAGACGGGTTGCAGGGGGCAGGTATTGCACCGATCATGATGTCTTCGTTTACTGATTTTATGAAAGCCGAGGCCGCATTGACTATCCCTGGCGTTTCCGGAAACCCTCAGGCGCTATTAATCTCTGCCGTTACAAAGTCCATTAACACCGTAATGAATTTTGGCGCTTCGGTAGCATCACCCACCTATACACCCACAGCTACTGATGTGAACAATTATATAAACAATGTTCAAACCAGATTTGCAGCAGGTACAGCTGATCAGCAAATGGATATCATTGGCAAAGAGTATTGGATTGCTGGTTTTGGTAATGGTATTGAGATATACAATATGTATCGCAGAACCGGTAAACCGGGAGATATGCAGCCGGCTCTGAGAGATCCTGGGCAGTATCCTAATACTATGCCTTATCCACTGGTATATACGGCTCAAAATAATAAATCGGTGCAAAAAGACTTTTCGACAAAAGTATTTTGGAATACAGCCCAATACCCTACGGTTTATTAACTATTAAATAATGAAACCATGAAAAGAACATATTTAAACGAACTATTATTAAGCATATTTTTACTTGGCATCATAGCATCTTGCCGTGATGAAAGCAAAATTATTTATGATCCTACTAAAATCCCTTCTGGCGCTTATGCGCGCATGTTGGCCGTTCCTCCGGATACCGTCAAATTAGCTCAAGCTATTTTTGACGCCACGGATTTCCCATTTCATGTAGAGGTAGTTGGTGTGGGCACAAATGTGTCAGCCATACAGTCGCTGACGGTAAACGTTCGTTACCTGAATGATACCTTGGCTGTAGTAAAACCAGTAGTATCATTGGGAGGAGTAACAGGCTTTACGGTTAATTCACAAACACAGTTGCCCAATGCAACAGGTTCGTTTACCGGTGCAGCCATTCGACAAGCCTTAGGGTTAGCTCCAACAGATTTAAAGGCAGGTTATCAGCTAGATTTTACTACTCAATTGGTGTTAACCGATGGTCGCAAATTTGACGCTACTAATTTTGATCCCAACATGACAAATCCGTTCTATTTAGCCGCTTATGAATACCTAACGGTTATTTCGAATTAAAATGTGTGAGGTTGTTTGTGACAGGGTTCACATTCACAAATAACCATTATGATAGATGAAATAAAAATGACCCTGCAATCCAGATAATCGGATTGCAGGGCTTTTTATATAGGCAGATCGACTGACCACTACAGTTAGTGCCTATTTGAAAGTAGATGAATAAAGTTAGTTTTTTTAAAAAAAACTAACTCCTCCTTTCAATTGTAAATTTTACCAATTGTGTGAGTGAAGATTTGTATTCTGATTCGGAAAAATTTTTTAGTGTATCAAGGGCTTGTTGGTAATACCGGTTCATGGCCTGGCGGGCATACTCTATTCCGCCCGATTCTTTAACAAGCGAGATCACTTCGCGAATTTTTTTAGGGTCTTCCCCACCTCTTTTAACGAGCCCGATTATTTTCCGTTTCTCCAGCCACGTAGATTTTGAGAGAGCATAAATCAGGGGTAGTGTCATTTTCTTCTCTTTGATGTCAATGCCCAGTGGTTTTCCTATTTCTTCTTCTCCATAATCGAACAAGTCGTCTTTAATTTGAAAGGCCATCCCTACGCACTCGCCAAACCGGTGCATCTCTTTTACCAGGTCAGGGTTGGCTCCGGTAGAACTGGCTCCGATGGCACAGCAAGACGCGATCAACGATGCAGTTTTTTGGCGGATCACTTCGTAATAGATTTCTTCTGAAATGTCTAAGTGACGCGCTTTTTCCATCTGCAGCAGTTCTCCTTCACTCATTTGCTTTACGGCATCGGTGCAGATACTCAGCAAGTCATAGTCTTTATGCTCAAGCGCCAAAAAGAGGCCACGGGTTAGCAGAAAATCGCCCACCAATACAGCGATTTTGTTTTTCCATAGCGCATTTACTGAAAAAAATCCTCTTCGGTAATTTGAGTTGTCTACCACATCATCGTGCACTAAACTGGCCGTGTGTACCAGTTCAATTAATCCGGCACCTCTAAAAGTAGCTTCATTGATTTTTCCGCAAGTGCCGGCACTCAGAAATACAAACAGAGGGCGCATTTGTTTACCCTTGCGCTTCACAATATAGTTCATGATCTGGTCGAGTAGCAACACTTTGGTTTTCATAGCCGCTCGGAATTTGTGCTCAAATTCCTCCATCTCACGGGCTACAGGCTTTTTAATATCGTCCAGTTGTAAAGACATTCTTGCAAGTATAATCATAAGTGAACAGTTCACCGTCAGTAGGCTATAGATTTTGTAATAGTTTAAAAAAAACCGCGGTTGTTTGACGGACGACCATTGACTATTTCTTAATTTTCGAGCATGATACCAGGAGATAAATATTGGGCCCAGTTTGTTTTTGTAGCTATTGTTTTGGCCATTACGTTTATGGTCTCACTGGTGCTGCGTTTTTTTTTAGGCCGGTTTATTCGTGCGGCCTCACGCAAGCTCAAGGTAGATCCTACCCGATATAATTTTTTTAAGAATGCCGTTGATTTCATTCTGTTTTTTATTGCCACCATTGTTATATTCCGATCGATCCCTTCGTTGCATACGTATGGCACAGGGCTGCTTACCGGTGCCGGAGTGTTGGCCGCTATTGTGGGCTTTGCTTCGCAGTCGGCATTTTCAAATATAGTCAGCGGTATTTTTTTAGTGATATTCAAACCTTTTAGTGTGGGCGACCGGGTAAGAGTAGGCCAGAATTATACAGGTGATGTAGAAGACATTACCTTGCGTCATACGGTGATTAAAGATTTTGAAAACCGAAGGGTGATTATCCCCAATGCAGTAATCAGCACGGAAACCATCATCAACTCTACCATAGTTGATGAAAGAATATGTGTGTATTTAGAAATTGCTGTAGATCAGGCAACCAACCTGAATCAAGCCATACAAATTATACAGGAAGAAGCCATGGCGCACCGGTATTTCATCGACAACCGGAGCAGTGTTGACGTGGCGCGTGGCGAAACCCCCGTGATGGTGCGTGTTCTTACTTTTTTGAATGGTGGAATTTTACTGCGGGCGTATGTATGGACCAACAATCCTTCGGATGCATTTGATTTAAAATGCGACTTGAATAAATCCGTTAAAGAACGATTTGATCAGACAGGTATCCGTCTTTCTGACATGCAGTATCAGGTGGTTAATAAATCTCTTTAAGTGAAAAATAAACCTGACCCGACACCGCCCGGAAAGATTATTCTTCAGCTTATTCAATACAATGAAAAAGAATACGCTTGCCATGAGCAATTGCCCGTTGATGAATTACTAAAAAAAAAGCAATCCGACTGGGTTAACTGGATTAATCTCGATGGCCTATCAGACAAAAATACCATAACAAAAATTGGAGAACACTTTTCGTTGCACAGTTTATTGATGGAAGATATTGTGAGCGAACACCAACCCAGGGTAGAAGAGTATGACGACTATCTTTTCTTTTCACTAAAGATGCTTTATCGCATTGAAGGCGATGATATTGATTATGAACAGATCAATTTTGTATTAGGAAAAAATTACTTGCTGTCGTTTCAGGAGAAAGAAGGTGATTTGTTTGATCACCTGCGCGATCGCATCCGGTTGGATCAGGGAAGAGTACGAAAAAAGAAAGCCGATTACCTTTTGTACCGGCTGATCGATGTAATCGTAGACAACTACTACGTTGTGTTGGATGCCATAGGCCAGCAAATAGAGCAGATTGAAGATGAAATTTACAAATCGCACACCGGTCATGAGTTTAAAAAAATTCAACGGCTTAAGAAGGAACTAATTTTTCTTCGCAAAGCGCTGTATCCGTTGCGCGATGCCATGAGTAAACTCATCAAAGATGAAAGCGGATTTATTGACCCGGCCAACACACGTTTTTTTTCTGATGTGTATAACCACGTAGCCCATTTAATTGACTCGCTTGATACATACAAAGACCTGACTTCAGGGCTGATGGATATTTACATGAACACACAAAACACCCGCATGAACGAGGTGATGAAAGTACTTACTATTATTTCTACCATATTTATTCCACTGACTTTCATCGTGGGTGTGTATGGAATGAACTTTGAGTTTATGCCAGAACTGCATTGGGAAATCAGCTACCCGGTGGTTTGGGGGGTAATGATTTTGATAACCGTAGGAATGATCTTTTTTTTCAGGTTTAAAAAATGGATTTAAAAACTTCAGTAGATGTCGGTACCCGTTAGTTTCATCTCAAACTGATCGGCCAGATTGGCCACTTCCTGCACCATTTCTTTAATTGTTTCTTCAGAAATACTGATCAGCGAAGCCGTTGCCTCGGTTTGCAAGTAATTATCTTTAATAATAAACCGACAGTAATTGAAGAAGGTTGCCTGCTCTAACAACATTTTGTAATCTATTCCTGATCGGGCCGGGCAAACTTTAGAACGCAAAGAAATCAAGGTGCGGTTATACAAGTCATTTTTAGTAATGAGACCTACCACAGTTTGAAAGCGACCACCTGAAACGGGAACGATGATGATGGATTGAGACGGATCATACTCGGTATATTGCCCACCAATTTGTTCGGCATATTTTTTCATCAGGGCAGGCAGATCCATAGCTCAATAATTTTATAGCAAGATACAAAAAAAGTATTCGGTTGAAACGATCTGGTATCGACCACTAATCAACCGTTTATGCGGTTTATCTCCTCGATCAATTGAAAATCATTTCTAAACCGTTACTTTGACCATGTTAACCATGATTGTATGAAAAAGTACCTGTTGATTTTACTGTCACTTATTTCAGGGAGTGCTTTTGGTCAAACATTTAATGCCCGCCCCGGTGGAACTCAAAAGCCGCCCTTGCACGGAAAAAACTGGATGGCCATTACCGGCAAACCATTGGCAGCAACAGCCGGAGCCATTACCTTTCAAAAAGGAGGCAACGCAGTAGATGCCGCGTGCGCGATGCTGGCGGCTACGTGCACCATGTGGGATGTGCTGAGTTGGGGTGGTGAAACACAAGCACTCATCTACCATCCGAAAACCAAAAAAGTAATAGCCATCAATGCCCTCGGAGTAGCGCCAACAGGAGCTACTCCCGAATTTTTTAAAAGCAAAGGCTACCGTTTTCCGCCCAACTTTGGCCCGTTGGCGGCTACCACACCCGGCACAGTAGGTGGGCTAACAACCATGCTGGCTGAGTTTGGTACAATGAGTTTAAAAGATGTGCTTACCCCGGCCATGCAACTGGCAGACGGTTACCCTATCGAAGCACAAACGGCCAACTCAATCGAGCGAAACAAAGAGATGATAAAAAAATGGCCGTACTCTAAATCGGTATTTCTTCCTCATCTCGCAGAAAAAAGAGAAGCCCCCGAAGCAGGAGAAATTTTTAAACAAGTGGATTTATTGGAAACGCTTAAAAAATTAATCGATGCCGAACAACAAGCACTGAAAAAAGGCAAGAATAGAAAAGAGGCGATTTATGCCGCATACGACCGATTTTATAAAGGAGATATTGCCAAAGAAATTGTGCGAGGTAACAACGAGCAGGGTGGGCTCTTTACCGAAACAGACCTGGCCAATTGGAAAGTGAAAATAGAAGAACCCCTGTCGGTAAATTACAAAGGCATTGAGGTATATAAAATGCAGCAATGGACACAAGGCCCCATGCTGCTGCAGTCGCTGAATATACTAGAGAACATTGACCTGAAAGCAATGGGTTATAACTCGGCCAACTATATCCACACACTGTACCAGGTGTTGAACATGAGTTTTGCCGATCGCGATTTTTACTATGGTGACCCGGCCTTTTCTTCAGATCAACCGATGAAAGGCCTGCTTTCAAAAGAATACGCCAAAGAGCGGGCAAAGCAAATCAACTGGGAGAAGAATGATGCAAAAGTAGGGCCGGGAGATCCGTACCCCTTTGAAGGAAAAGTCAATCCATATACCGATTACCTGAAGCAATGGAACCAGGCGCTGAACTGGAACATGCCAACTCCACCCGATGAAAATTATTTGAGCAATGTATGGGCAGGCACTACCTCGGTTGAGGCGGCAGACAAAGAAGGGTGGGTAGTTTCCATCACGCCCAGCGGAGGTTGGATACCGGCTTGCATTGCAGGCAAAACCGGTGTAGGCATGAGCCAGCGGATGCAGAGTTTTGTGCTTGACCCGAAGATGAATCCTTTCAATGTAGTCGCTCCGGGCAAACGGCCACGTGTTACACTCACGCCATCGCTTGCGCTGAAAGAAGGCAAACCGTTTTTGTCATTTGCTGTGCAGGGTGGCGATACACAAGATCAGAACTTGCTGCAGTTTTTTCTGAACATCGTTGAGTTTGGAATGACGGTGCAGGAAGCCACCGAAGCGCCCAACATTAACTCGTATCAATTTTACCTTTCCTTGGGAGAAGGCGATGGCGGACAAGACCGCAAACCTAAGCCGGGGTATATTTTAATTAATACAACTACTCCGCCCTATGTTCAAAAAGAATTGTTGAAGATGGGGTATAAACTAAGCGTGGACGAGCGCACTTCCGGGCCTATCAATGCTATCTATTTTGACCAAAGGCATGGCAGCTTCTGGGGCGGGAGCAGCAACCATGGAGAAGATTATGGAATAGGATGGTGAAAATGCAGCTTTATAAAAAACAAATGCTGAAAAACCATACCATAGAAATTTCTATGGTACGAGTTGGGTTGAATACCGCTACAGTAAACACTAGCGAGACGTTTGCGCTAAAGTGGAGTTAGGGTAGGAGGTAGAATTGATATTTTCAAATTGAATACTCATCATTCGTGAGGGTTCAGTTGATTCGCTTTTAAAGGCTATAAAGCATCGGCTTTGTAGTGATTACTTCCGTAATACGAGGCAACTACAGGTTGTGGTCGATGGGTATAGTCAACCGTTAGCGGCAAGTGTAATGCGGCACCATCCAAAATGACAGAACAGACCAATGCAGGAAACTTTTATGCAAGATAAAACCTTTGACAAAATTGATTTGCCGGCAAAAGGCGAATACGAAAATTGCATTTTTAATAGTTGCAACTTTGCCGATAGCGACCTTTCTGAATTTAAGTTTATTGACTGCACATTCAACGGCTGCAACTTCAGTTTGGCAAAACTTATCAAGACAGCGTTTCGGGACGTGAAATTCAAAGATTGTAAAATGTTAGGACTTCGGTTTGACACTTGTAACGAATTTGGACTTTCGTTTTTGTTTGATAATTGCCAGCTTAATCATTCTTCGTTTTACAAGGTTAAAATCAAAAAAACAGTTTTCAAAAATTTGCAGTTACAAGAAACTGACTTTGCAGAAACCGACTTGACGAGTGCAGTGTTTGACAACTGCAATTTGACACAAGCCGTTTTTGACCACACGATTCTTGAAAAAGCAGACTTTAGGACTTCTTATAACTATACCATTGACCCGGAAACCAACCGAATAAAAAAAGCAAAATTTTCTATATCTGGCGTTTCAGGGCTTTTAAACAAATATGATATTGAAATAGAAAAATGACACCAAGAATTGAAACAACAACCGAAAAAAAATTGATTGGAAAACGACTAACAATGAGTTTTGTTAACTTCAAAACAGGCGAACTTTGGCAAAGTTTTATGCCAAGGCGAAAAGACATAACAAGCAATTTGGCAAACGACTTAATTTCATTAGCAGTTTACAAACCGACACATTTTTCAGACTTCAAACCGACAAACGAATTTGAACGTTGGGCAACAGTTGAGGTTGCCGATTTTGACAACGTGCCGAAGGACATGGAAACTTTTGTTTTGCCAAGCGGACTTTATGCAGTTTTTGACTACAAAGGTTTGAACACAGACAATTCAATTTTTCAATACATTTTGGAAACGTGGTTGCCAAATTCAGACTACGTTTTGGATGACAGACCGCATTTTGAAGTGTTGGGCGACAAATACAAAAACAATGACCCAACATCAGAAGAAGAAATATGGATACCAATAAAAACGAAATAGAAACACCAGCTACTCACAGCCAGTTTTGCGCCAGGCGGGGTTAACGGCAGGCAAAATATTTTTGTACTTTTATCAAACTTGTGCGTGAGACAAGGCGCAGTATATTCACTCCCGCCCAATCGCAAGCACAGATCGTTACCTGCTATACTTCAGCAGCCCACAATAAGAGAAAACATACATGCAAATCAACAATAAATTAATTTTGGCTTTGAAGGCAGAAAAGTCAAATGTTGAAATTCATAAACACTCTGCATTTCAAATCGTGATTACGGAAGATAATCCATTTTCTACTAAAATGGAAAACAAAAATCACGATAATATATTTGGCTTCGTTATCAGACCACAAGTAGCACATTCTTGTGAATGCAGTAAGAGTAATCTCATTATTCTAAATATTGAACCTTTTTCTTTAATGGGAAGATATATTGCAAGGAAATTAGAAAAATTAAGTCATACAATTTTTTCTAACGAATCCGAATTTCAGTTATTTTTTGAAAGTAAGAAAAACAATTTCTCCATACAGAATTTGATTAGTGAATTCAACAATAATCAAAATATTCAACCCATTGACGAAAGAATTCAAAAGGCCATTTCATTTATCAACGAACACTTTAAAGTTGAAAATATTTCCACACAAGACATCGCAAAACACGTTTATTTATCAGCCTCACGATTGGCTACATTATTTAAGCAACTTACCGGGAGCAGCATCAGTAAATATCTTTTATGGACCAGATTGCGTAATGCCATATTTCTTATTCTCACAGAAAAGAATAAATCCATTACTTCAATAGCTTTAGACAGTGGCTTTTACGATGCTTCGCAAATGAATAAATACATGTATCAAATGTTTGGTATTTCTCCATCAAAGCTTAAACAAAAAAGTGATTTGATACAATTTTTAGAGATTGAGCCAGAATAATTTTGTGGCTTAATTTTTAAAGTTTTATAAATGTCTATTAACAATCAAATAATTGAAGAAAACAGAGCTTTGTATGATAGTGTAGGAAGTATATATCTGGCTCACGATGCAGTTACTGTTTCAAAAGAAATTATTAATGGTATTACCTGTTATTGGTTTAAGCCTAAAAACTGTAAAAACAATGCATTAGTCTTATACATACACGGAGGCGGATATGCAATTGGTTCTTTTCAATCTCATAAAGCAATGGTTTCTCATTTTGCTAACGGATTAGAAAGAACGATTCTTTTTATAGAATACTCTTTAGCTCCTGAAAAACCTTATCCTAATGGATTAAATGATTTGCTTAATATATATCAATGGGCAATAGAAAAATATATTGGAAGTAAGTTGTTCTTAATGGGCGATAGTGCAGGTGGAGGCTTAGTTATAGCTTCTGTTTATGAGATAAATAAGAGACAAATAAAATCGCCTGATGCAATTGCTCTAATTTCACCTTGGTATAATCTAGAAACCAATAATTCATCTGCTGAAAGCCGTCAGCATTTAGATCAAATCTTAAACAAAGAAATGGTTCAAAATTTTGCTTATGCTTATGCCGGCTTAGAACTCTTTAATGCCGACCCTAGCAAATTACATTTTAATACATTTCCTCCTGTTTTTGTGGCTGTTGGAACCAATGAAATCTTGTTTGACGACTCATTCAATTTTTTCGATATGGTGTACAAAATTCAAGACAATGCACAATTGAAAGTTTACAGCGGACAGGGGCATGTTTTAACTCAGTTGAATATATCCAGCACAGCTTCTCAAGATTTAATAATTAATATCAATAACTTCTTCAATCAATTATAAAATGTACAGAATACTAGTTGTAATCACTTTATCAGAAAAGGGAATAGAAACAATAAAATCTACTCCTGAACTGCCCAAAAAAGAAACGGAATTTGTAAGCCTCTGGAAAGAAAGAGAAATTTTAGAAAGTTTCTATATTTCAACCTCGAAAAAAGATGCTGTCTTGATTTTTAAGGAGATTGATGAAGCAGAATGCAAAGAAATGATTAATAATTTGCCCTACTATCCTTACATGGAAAAAATTGAGTATCATTTTTTGAATAAGCAATTTTAACAGTAATGCAACTTTAGATTATACATTGTGAGCGCATAATCTGTGCAGCAACACCCTGGTTATCTCTCAAAATGTTTTTTAACAGCCGGCATCACCCGGGAAGCCAACAGTTCAATGGTCTTCATCATCTGCCGATGTGTAGGCCCGCCCACGTCAATGTGCGCAATGTATTGTTGGATATCAAACAACTCAATCGTGTTGATTAGTTTTTCCGTTACTTCCTCTACAGTACCCATATACAATGCTCCCTCAGCGCTCATCCCTGCTTTAAAACTTTCAGGGGTGTAGACACCTCTCCAACCTCTTTCGCTACCGATTTTATTCATTGCATGAGCATAACGTGGGTAGTAGTTTTTCATTATTTCTTCGTCCGAGTCAGCCAGAAAGGTATGCGAGTGTACCCCAATTTTCATCTTCTGAGGGTCATGACCAAATTTATTGTAGGCATCTTTATAGTAGTCTATGAGCGGCTTGAACTGAGCAGGGCTACCGCCAATAATGGCGAAGACAATGGGTAAACCTAATTTTGCGGCACGAAGCACAGATGAGGGAGTGCCGCCCACCGCTATTGAAACGGGAATCTCTCGTTCAGGCCGTGGATAAATAGTTTGGTTTTTGATGGGTGCACGAAATTTTCCGCTCCAGGTTATATTTTCTTTTTTTCTCAATTGAAGCAACAAGTTGAGTTTCTCTTCAAACAACTCATCATACTCATTTAACGAGTAGCCGAATAAAGGAAAAGATTCAATGAAACTGCCGCGGCCGGCCATGATCTCTGCCCGGTGATCAGATAATAAATCAATCATCGTGAAGTCCTGAAATAATTTTACCGGGTCTGTAGAGCTAACGACATTTACCCCGCTGGATAACCGGATGTTTTTAGTAACAGGAGCTACTGCTGCCAGCAAAATTTCAGGAGCTGCCACAGCATAATCTTCCCGGTGATGTTCACCCATGGCAAACAGATCAATACCCAGTTCATCGGCCAGCTTTACTTCTTCAATAATCTCTTTTAGTCTTTTTGAAGCATGCTGGTATTTGTTCGTTTGAAAATCAAGGCTCATATCTCCAAACATGCCGATTCCCAGTTCCATAAAATTAATCTGTAATTAATGTACGTATAGATTATAGGTGCCGATTGGGTTCAGTCAATCGGGTTGTTAATGCTTAGCGCATGTTCGGTTTATTTCTCTATTTATTTTTTCTTAAAGTCAATTGAAGTTGAATTTACGCAGTAGCGCAAGCCGGTAGAGGTGGGGCCATCATCAAATAAATGGCCGAGGTGTGAGCCACACTTGGCGCAAAGTATTTCAGTGCGCACCATGCCAAACGAACGGTCAACCTGTTTTATGATTTTTCCTCCGGCAATTTCTTTGTCAAAACTAGGCCAGCCACATTCTGAGTTAAACTTCATGTCTGAAGTAAACAACTCGCTGCCACAAGCTGCACATTTGTAGATTCCTTTGTCTTGGGTGAGATAATATTTACCGCTGAATGGACGGTCTGTTCCTTTTTCGCGAAGAACATGGTACTGCTCGGGTGTAAGGATTTTTTTCCACTCCTCTTCGCTTCGTTGAATGGTCTTTATTGTGTCTTCCATAGTTTTTTTAATTGCATTTTTATTCTGTCCGTTACAAGCATATACCGTCAGTAAGGCTAAAATGAAAAATAATCGGTGCATCATAGTCTTTTTTGTGAATATACGCATAACACCCAAAGCTGGGATTCAGTTTGGTGTTTCAAAAAAATACTTTTGTCGTGCGGGTGACAATAAGCCCCGCTTTTGACTTAAATTTTTTATTTTTGAAAATAAACTTTCACACTCATGGATAAAAAAAGCAAACAATTTCTTTACGAATACCTTAACAATGCCTCACCCACGGGTTTTGAATCATCAGGCCAGCAAATCTGGCTGGATTACATCAGGCCCTATATTAATGAGCACATGGTAGATGTGTACGGTACTGCGGTGGGTATTATCAATCCCAAGGCATCGTATAGGGTGGTGATTGAAGCGCATGCCGATGAAATCAGTTGGTTTGTTAACTACATCACCGATGAAGGCTACATTTATGTAAGGCGCAACGGTGGCTCAGATCACCAGATTGCGCCATCCATGCGGGTAAATATCCATACCGACAAGGGCATTGTAAAGGGAGTATTTGGCTGGCCCGCCATCCATGTACGCGATGCTGGCAAGGAAGAGGCCCCTTCTTTAAAGAATATATTCATTGATATTGGGGCAGAATCCAAAAAAGAAGTGGAAGCCATGGGTGTGCATGTGGGTTGTGTCATCACTTTTGTGGATGAATTAATGGAAATGAACAAAAAATTCCTTACCGGCCGGGCGTTGGACAACCGTATGGGAGGCTTTATGATTGCAGAAGTAGCTCGCAGGCTAAGTGAAAATAAGAAAAAGTTACCCATTGGGTTATATGTTGTCAATTCGGTACAGGAAGAGATAGGGCTTCGCGGGGCCGAAATGATTTCTCGCAGAATTAAGCCTAATCTGGCTATTTGTACAGATGTTACCCACGATACGGGCTCACCGATGTATAATAAGA
The DNA here is from genome assembly GCA_018266435.1 of Bacteroidota bacterium. Classification (GTDB taxonomy): domain Bacteria; phylum Bacteroidota; class Bacteroidia; order Cytophagales; family Cyclobacteriaceae; genus ELB16-189. The sequence continues at coordinate 749,783 of JAFEAL010000005.1, forward strand.
AAGAAAGTGGTAACCTGAAATGCGGCCATGGGCCGGTGGTTTGTTATGGGCCGGCTGTGCAAAATAACGTGCTGAAAATGATAATTGAGGTGGCTCAAAAGAAGAAAATCCCCTTCCAGCGGCAGGCAGTTTCGCGTTCTACGGGCACCGATACGGATTCTTTTGCATATTCTGCCGAGGGAGTGGCCTCGGCATTGATTTCATTACCCTTGAAATATATGCACACAACGGTAGAAACTGTACATAAAGACGATGTCGAAAACGTTATAAATTTGATTTACGAGGTACTTTTGCAAGTAAAACCCGGTCACGATTTCCGTTACATCAAGTAGAAAGAGAAAAAACTTACATCAGAAAGATACTCGTAAAGGTAGGCTCTTCCGCGCAAGTGGGGGAGCCTACTTTTGTATCATTAAATAACACAAACGGAAAATAATTATGAAAAAGGTAAAAGTTTTAGTTTTAGGTATCATGATGAGTTCGTTCTTCGCCAGCCAGGCTCAAGAGCGTCCCATGCATGAAGTGTATTCGATGATGGTGTTCAACTTTGTGAAGTATGTGCAGTGGCCCGCAGGAGATAACAGCCAGGAGTTTGTTATTGGTGTGATTGGCAACAGTGAGATCTACAACACATTAAACACTTGGTACGGTGGCAAATCAAAAGGCGCTAAAAAATATGTGATTAAGAAATTTGCCAGCGCCAGCGAGGTAACGGATTGCCAGGTAGTATTCATTGACCGTAGCAAGAGCGGTGAGTTTGAGGCAGTCAATACAAAAGTAAAAGGCAAAGGCACGTTAATAGTAACTGACCGCAATGGGTTAGGCACAAAGGGGAGTTGCATCAATTTTAAAACTGTGGATGAAAAACTGCGTTTTGAATTAAATCAGCAAGCTATTGAGGCTTCAAACCTTAAGGTTTCCAGCGCACTTACCAGTATGGCAATATTAATTTAATTGGGTTTGTTTGTGTGAAAGAAGGCCCTGGGTAAAACCGGGGTTTTCGTTTTCACAAAAGATTTCACCTATTTTGAACTACAAATATTTTTAATATGAAAAAGATAACGATTGTAGTATTGATTTGTGGATTGTTTTCAATAAACCTTCAGGCTCAGACGGAAAAGCCCATGCACGAAATCCACGCAGCCATGATCTATAATTTTTTGAAGTACATTCAATGGCCTGATGACGGGGGAACCGAGTTTGTAGTGGGCGTGCTTGGAGAAGATAACGTTTTCAACACCCTAAAAAGTTACTATGACGGCAAGCCCAAAGGATCAAAAAAATATGCCATCAAAAAGTTGTCTGATATTTCTGAAGCTTCAACCTGCGCAGTAGTGTACATTGGCAAAAACCGAAGCAAAGATTTTGAGAATGTAAAAAATGCAATCAGCGGCAAATCCATCCTGACTATTACCGATAGTTTTAACCTTGGTAAAAAAGGAAGCTGCATTAATTTTAAAGTAATTGATGAAAAACTGAAATTTGAAATTAACCAGGCCTCCATGAGCAGCGCTAACTTAAAAGTGGCGGGGCAATTGGCCAGCATGGCTATTTTAATTTAGTTAGTTTATAACCTTAATAATTTCACACTAAACTTATTTTTATCGATCTGATTTTATCTAAATAGTTAGCTCTACTTAAATGATAAAATCAGACTGGTTTCTGCTAGAACTTTTTGCATACTCAAAAACAATTGTGCTGATCACAGATGATCAGTTCAACATTCGCTATTCTTCAACTACCTCAGAGTCAATTTTGGGCTACCCATCGGTAGGAATTTTAGGTAAAAATATATTTGATTTTGTTCCGCCTGCCAACCGAAAAACATGGAGAAACTCACTGCTGAAAGCAGGTAGTAATAAAAATGCCAGTATAGAGATTGACTCAAATCTTGGCAAAAAAATTTCTTTTAATGTTTCAGTGACCAATAAAATTGGCGATGAAGAAATTCAGGGGCTGGTGATCTTGCTACACGATGTAACCGATCAGAAACAGAAATACTCAGAACTTAAAAAGAAAAACGACCACCTGGAGCAATTTATCTACAAAGCCTTTCATGATTTACGAAGCCCGGTTCACTCGGCCATCGGGTTGTTGGGTTTGCTCAAAAATGCCAACGAAACCGAGCAAAAAAATTACCTGCATAAAGCTGAAAAAAAATTATTGAAGTTAGAAAACTTGATCAATGATGTGTGCAAGTTTTACCAAGTTGATAAAATGGCAGTTTTGCTTCAGTCGGTAGACATTAAAAACCTGATTGATGAAGAAATTGAATTGATAAAAGATATTAACAGACCGGTTTGTTTTCAACTTGACTTTAAAACCTGCGCACCGCTTTTTTCTGATGCATTCAGGCTAAAGACCATTGTGGGAAACCTGATTTCTAATGCAGTAAAATATTCTGACCTAAAAAAAGAAAAATCACTTATTAAGATTAATACTGAGGTTACTGAAGACCAACTAATAATTTCTATTGCTGATAACGGAATTGGGATTAGTAAAGACAGCATCGGCCAAATTTTTAACCTGTTTTACCGTGCCACCTCCAGTTCGTCAGGAAGTGGGCTGGGGCTTTATATTGTAAAAGATACCATCGAAAGGTTAGGGGGCACCATCAATGTAAAATCGCAGGCAGGTGTTGGCACCGAATTCATTGTAACATTACCCAACCAGCAAACTCAGGCTGCAGAAGTAAGACCTGTGTCAGATACTGTAATTAGTTGTTGAGCAGAATGCGTTTTTTTCGCTGCTAAATTTTTACGCCAGAGAGTTTTTAATCATCGGTTAAAGTCTTGCTTGGATACCCACTGACCGCACATCATCCCAAAAAGCCGGATAGGATTTGTTCACTACATCAGGTGATTGAATTGTTATGTCTGTTAGTGTTGCCCACGGAGCAAAGCCCATAGCCATGCGGTGGTCGTGGTAGGTTTCAACCGGTGAATTTAAACTTGAGATTTTGCCCGGTACTAATTTCCACAGGCCGGGTTGGGGTTCAGTTAACTCTGAACCAATTTTTTTTAATTCATTTTGCAGAGCGGCAATGCGGTCAGTTTCTTTTATCCGAAGGCTCTCCAATCCAGTAAAGTTGCCCGTAATTCCCTTGGCGGCACAAACCGGAAGAACGGTTTGTGCCAAGTCAGGACAATGGGTAAAATTCCACTCCAGATGACCGGCATTTTTTATTTTAATCAGTTCAATAGAATTGCCTCTGAATTTTCCGTGTACACCTATTTTTTCCATCAGTTCAACGATCACCCGATCGCCTTGCAGTGATTTTTCTGTAACATTTGGCAGAACGATTTGAGCTTCGGTAGCCAAGGCAACAAAGGCAAACCAATAGCTGGCAGCTGACCAGTCAGCTTCTACAATCAGGCTGGCTGTCTTATAACTAATGGGCTTGATGGAAATATGTTGTTTTTTTAAATCAAGAGTTACGTCAGCACCAAATTCCCTCATCAGTGCGGCAGTCATTTCAATATAGGGAATACTCGCCAGATGGCCGGTAAGTTTGATTGTTAAGCCTTTGGGCAGGGTAGGTGCTACCATCATCAAAGCTGAGATATATTGGCTGCTTACATGGCCTGGCATTTCAATCAGGTATTCTTTTTGAATGGAAAAACCTTTTATTTCGATGGGGGGGTAACCTGATATGGCCTGGTATTCAATGATGGCTCCTATTTTTCGCAAGGCTTCTACCAGCAAGCCTATGGGGCGCTGCTTCATGCGATCAGTGCCGGTCAAGATCTTTTGTTGGTTGGTAATAGCAAAGTAGGCTGTAAGAAAACGCATGGTAGTGCCTGCATCCATCACATCAATAGTTTTTTCAGGGCTGTTCACCAGGGCCTGCATCAACTTTGTATCACGAGCGGCCGATAAGTTGCGAACTATTGATCGGTTGCCAGTCAAAGCATTGATAAGCAGTGCCCTGTTGCTGATGCTCTTAGAGGATGGCAACCCATGAGGCGCACCTTTCAGAGTAGGGCTATGTGTTAATATGACGGATGAATCCACGACAAAAAATTTTTTCGAAAATAATTTTTTTGAACTGTTTTTTCGGTAACATGAAACTATTTATTTTGAAATCAAGTTGAAGCAGGTATGAACACAAACAAAAAAATAGCGATTGGATTAGGCTTGGCCGGAGGGGCCTTACTGGCTGCTTGGTTACTGACGGGAGACCGTAAAAAGAAAACCAAAGAATTTGTAGCCAAAGGTGCCGACCGGATTAAAAAAGCCCTGACCAACAAGGTAGAATCTGAAGACCAAGACGTGAACTACGTTTAGAGAGACTGGTAATAATTAAATGATTCCAATATCTCTTCGCGGCTGACTTTCACATCCCATTGGGCTTTGCCAATTCCATCGGGTAAGGCCAAGCGTATTTCATGTCCGCGGTTTTTCTTGTCCTGAAGCATGCGTTCAATAATCTCGCCAGCATCCCAGTGATCTGTCACTTTTTGAAAAATCGAGAGAATAAAAACTGAAATTTCCTTGAGTTCATCTGAAGAAATCATTTTTTTATGATGTGCAAGGTATGATTCCATGATCATGCCTTGGGCTATGGCCTCACCATGAAAGAGGCGGTTTTCTTTGCTTAAGAAAAAGCTTTCCAAAGCATGGCCAACGGTATGACCAAAGTTGAGAATTTTACGAAGCCCGGTTTCTTTCGGGTCTTTTTCGGTTACTGATTTTTTAAATTCTACAGAGTGCTTCACCAATGTTTCCCAATCTTGTTCGAGGAGTTTTTTGGTCTTTATTTTTTGCCACATTGCTTTATCGCTGATCAGGCAATGCTTAATTATTTCGGCAAACCCACTGCGCAGTTCGCGTTCAGGCAGGGTTTTTAAAAACGGCACATGTATGAGGGTGGCTCTGGGGCTGCAGAAAATGCCAATGTGGTTTTTGAAGTTCATAAAATCAACGCCCAGTTTGCCGCCTATGCTGGCATCTACCTGAGACAGAAGGGTAGTGGGCACCAGAATAAAATCAATTCCCCGCTTAAAGGTAGCCGCACAAAATCCACCCATATCGCCCAACACACCACCGCCCAACACAACCACGAGCGAGTGTCGGTCAAAATTCAATGTGGTCAGCTTTTGCCAGATAAACTCACAGGTAGAAATGGTTTTGTGTTCTTCTCCGGCCGGCACTGTGATCAAGTCGTGCGCGGGCAATATCTTTTTAATAAGCGGGTAGCAGTACAGCGTGGTGTGTGAATCAGCGAGTACGGCAATTTGAGTATAGCCCGTGAGGCTGCTCAGTACAGGGGGGAGTTCAAAGGCTACAGGCGAAAGTGCGTTCATGGCCAAATATACATTACTAATCATCACGAATGATGAACGTTAAGTATATTTGCCGGTCTAAAAAAAATGACCGATGACGGAAATCCAATTCAACGATACTGAGGTTGCCTTTTCATATAAAACTGATGGCCAACTGAAAAAAGCTAATTTTGTTTTTACGTTAGTCAACAACCCCACGATATCGGCCATGGCCATAGGCTTGGTCAAAGCCAGTTTAGCACTAAAACTGCCCGTAAAGGGGTTGATACGTACCACGGTTTTTGAACATTTTTGCGGTGGAGAAACCATTGAAGCAAGTGAAAAAACCATACAACTGCTCTACAAACACCAGGTAGGCACCATACTTGATTTTGCTGTAGAGGGTGAAGAAAGCGAATCGGTATTTGATGCCACCACCCGCGAGATTATCCGCACCATTGAAAAAGCCAAAAATAATCCGGCCATCCCGTTCAGCGTATTTAAGGTAACCGGTGTAGCTGCATTTGGTTTGTTAGAAAAAATACAAGCTAACGCAAAACTGACGGAAGAAGAAACCATTGCCTGGAGCCACACTCAAAAAAGAGTGGACGAAATTTGCAAAAGTGCATTTGAAAATAACGTACGCTTGTTAATCGATGCCGAAGACAGTTGGATTCAAAACCCGATTGATGAGATGGTGTACGCGATGATGAAAAAATACAATAAAGAAAGAGCCATTGTATTCAATACTTACCAGATGTACCGGGCTGATATGCTGGAGAATCTGAAAAAAGCAATTCAAGAGGCTCAACAGCATAATTATTTCTTTGGAGCCAAACTGGTGCGCGGTGCATACATGGAAAAAGAAGCGGCTCGCGCGGCTGAAATGAATTACCCCAACCCTATTCATCACTCAAAGGAAGCTACCGATCAGGCGTTTAATGAGGGCCTTGCTTTTTGTCTTGAAAATATCAACCGTGTCTCTTTTATGTGTGGGTCACACAATGAGTACAGCAACCAGTACCTGGCTACACTCATGGAACAAAAAAAAATTTCAAGCAACGACCCGCGTGTTTGGTCAGCTCAGTTAAAGGGTATGAGCGATCATATCTCTTTTAACATGGCCAAAGCCGGATACAATGTGGCTAAGTACGTTCCCTATGGGCCGGTCGAAACCGTTATGCCCTATTTGTTGCGCAGGGCCGCAGAGAATACATCCGTAGCCGGGCAAAGCAGCCGTGAGTTGATGCTCATTCGAAAAGAACTGAAGCGCAGAAAAAATGGTAAGTGATTTATTTTTTAGAACCATCCAAATTATAGTTACATGTTAAGCGAACAAGAAACCATTCGCAGGCAAAGTTTAGACGAGTTGACCCAGCTCGGCATTAATCCTTACCCGGCTCAGTTATTTGAAGTGAATATAACAGCCGAAAATTTTCATAAAGATTATTCTTTGCTCGAAGGCAAAGATTTATCCATTGCCGGGCGCATCATGACACGCAGGGTAATGGGCAACGCTTCGTTTGCCGAATTGCAGGATGAAACCGGCCGCGTGCAAGTTTATTTCAGACGCGATGATCTCTGCCCGGCAGAAGACAAAACGTTGTACAATACTGTTTTTAAAAAACTGCTTGATATAGGTGATATCATAGGAGTGAAAGGCTTTGCCTTCACCACACAATCCGGTGAAAAATCCATTCACGCCAAAAGTTTTGTGGTACTATCTAAATCATTGCGGCCATTGCCGATTGTAAAAGAAACGAAAGACGAGCAAGGCAACACGCACCAGCACGATGCTTTTACCGATCCTGAGCAACGCTACCGCATGCGCTACGTTGATCTGGTCGTGAATCCACACGTGCGTGAGGCTTTTGTTAAGCGCACCAAGCTGGTCAACTCCATGCGCGAGTACCTCAACCGGCAAGGTTATTTAGAGGTAGAGACTCCCATTCTTCAACCGTTGTATGGAGGTGCGGCCGCCAAGCCATTCAAAACTCATCACAACACGTTGGACATGACGCTTTACTTGCGCATCGCCAACGAACTTTACCTGAAGCGCTTGATTGTGGGCGGATTCAATGGTGTGTACGAATTTTCCAAGGACTTTCGCAACGAAGGTATGTCACGTTTTCACAACCCCGAGTTTACACAGGTAGAATTATATGTGGCGTACAAGGATTATCAGTGGATGATGAATTTAGTGGAAGAAATGATTGAAAAAGTAGCCATAGATCTGCACGGATCAACTCAGGTGAAAGTAGGAGAGAACATCATAGACTTCAAACGTCCGTGGAAACGGATGAGTATGTATGAAGCCATTCAGCATTTTACCGGCATTGATATTTCTGAAAAGAATGAGCAACAACTCCGCGACACGTGCCGTCAACTTCATGTACCGATGGATGAAACCATGGGTAAAGGAAAATTGATTGACCAAATTTTTGGCGAGAAGTGCGAACCAAATTTGATCCAGCCCACATTCATTACTGATTACCCGCTCGAGATGTCGCCACTGGCTAAGAAGCACCGCAGCAAGCCCGGACTGGTAGAACGTTTTGAAGCGATTTGTAACCGCAAGGAAATGTGCAACGCATTTTCTGAGTTGAATGACCCGATTGACCAACGCAAACGGTTTGAAGAACAACTGGAACTGGGCAAACGCGGAGACGAAGAAGCCATGACGTTAGATGAAGATTTTCTGCGGGCACTGGAATACGGCATGCCGCCCACTGCCGGGTTGGGTATTGGAATTGACCGGCTGAGTATGATCATGACCAACTCACCGTCCATTCAAGATGTGATATTTTTTCCGCAGATGAAGTCAGAGAAAAAAGCAGACCATGATCCGGTAAAAGAATTTGGCGACTTAGGTATACGTGCTGAGTTGTTTCCAATTCTCGAAAAACTGGGTATTCGCTCGACTGAGCAGTTGAAAGGAATAAAACCGTCCAAGCTTTTCAACGACATTCCGGGTATGCGGAAAAAACTGAAACTGGATACTGTTCAAAACCCCACCCTTCAGGAAATTGAAAACTGGATGAAAGCTTAAGGCTTGGTCAATATCCCAACCACGAGTCGCTGAAGCTGCGCGTGCGGTTCAGCTTCAGGTCTTTTAGTAACGATGACTTGATGCCTATATTAAAGGTGTACGATTGAAATTTTCCGAAAGGGGTCCAGTTTACCGACATCTGCCAGCAGTGCAAGTCGCGGTTGAGGCTGATGTTGGTTTGAGTAAATTGATTTCCCACAAAGTCGTACCCTGAGTTGTAAGTAATTTTCCACTTAGTGCTTAAACTAAAATCTCCGGAAAAGCGCAGCGCCTGTGTAATAGTGGGTGAAGAATTGGGATTGGAGTTGCTGTATCCCAGGTTATAACTTAGTCGCACGTTCCATGGAATAGTAAAATCAACATACGTGTCGGGATGTTGCAATAAATAATCTTTGTCTGCTTGAGAAGCATTGGATTTGGAAATTTTGTCGCGGGTTTCGTTGTCTTTTTTCTGCCCTTTTGAATTGAGGTTGGTGCTAAAAGCAAGTGTTGCCGTAGTAATTCGACCCAAGCCTCCGGCCTGCCAGGCGTACTGATTTACCCGGATAATGGTGTAGGTAGGCTGATCTAATGCATTTACTCCGTTTCTGAATTTTTTGTATTGATAAGGGTCTAACGATCCGCTCAGGTTAATATTGATTTTATTATTCATCACGTTGGTGTTGGCGCTGATACCGAAGGGCGAAAGCTTCATGGAGTCGGCCAGAAAATTGTAGCTTGAGGAGATGGATAAATTATTCAGCAGCGATACCTTACGGTCAACCGTGTCTTTCTCGTTTCGTACTTTCATTTCCACGGCATTACCGATACCGAATGTCATCGATTCATTTTTTCCGGTAGGGGCCGTTCCATAAGTATACCCCTCATGAATGGAGTGAAGGGCGATATAAGGCCGGCCATTGGCATCAGTCAAACCCAACCGCTGGTAGTACCCATACTTGGGATCTGAGAAATCAGGCGCATAGCTGAATCCAATGCTTGGGTTCATGACGTGGCGAATGGCCCGGATGCGTGCATTTTTATTTTTGGCCAGGTACATTCCATAGATACGGGTGTTTACACTGAACGAAAGGTTGTAAAATGATTCGCGGCTGAATTGATGAATGGTATCAATTTTAACAGCCTGTGAGCCGAGGGAAAGTGGTGCTGTGGGTGCTGTGCCCCACACAAGCCGGCTGAAATACCAAAGTTCATTGTAGTTGAGTTGGGCAGTACCTGTGAGAAATTTCAATACTTTAAACGAAGTCTGAAGAGGCAGCACATGTTTTATTCCCTGGTTTCCGTTTTTAATGTAGGTATTGAGTGTTTGAAGGTTGAATACACCAATACTGTCGGTCGTAGTTCCGTTGGTTTTTTTAATCAAGCCCAAATCATTGTTGATCTGGTTCACTCCGTTCATCGTGTATTTGAACTGAAAATTTTGGAGAATTCGCGACTGTGATTTTTTGAAGGGATATATGTTGTTTACGTTGAAACTCACATCGGGAAGCGAGAGGTCCAGCCTGCGTGATTTAAAGTCTTGATTGTGTCTCAGGTTAAAGCCAAGGGCAAAGGGTGTGCCCGGAAATGATTTGGAAATGGAAACGTTTGAACTGGCCTTTTGCTGCGAATTGCTGTTCATCATGGCCGTGGTGTTGGTCGGGCCTATGCCGTAGTAATTGTTGGCATTGTTGCTGTTGGTAGCCAGGTTTACCGATGAGGTAAATCTGAATGAGCCCTTTGTCTTGGGTGCATGGCTCCACTGCAAACTGAAATCCTTTTGCACATTGGGGCTTTCAATCTGCTGAGTATAAACGTTGTTATTGTATGAAAAATTGAGTGTGCCACTATAACGGTACCGGCTGATGTAGTTGGTATTGATGTACAAACCGGTTGAGCCCTTAGAATAAAGATCGGCCGTGAGACTTAATTTAATATAGTCGTTGATATCAAAATAATATCCACCCCGTTTTAAGAAAAATCCCCTGATCTGCTCTTCGCCATAGACTGGCACGATAATGCCTGAAGCACTTTTCCGTTGCGAAGGAAAAATACCGAAAGCAAACCCCAACGGAGTAGGCACATGGTTGAACTCCATGTAAAAAGGCCCGGAAACAATTTTATCTCCGGGAATAGCCTTTGCTTTGGTTGAAATAATTCGGAAGTGCGGGTCGGCCAAGTCGCAGGTGGTGTACGCATTTCCCCGTGTCAGTAAATCGTTTTTAGAGTTTTTGTAAACCGACTCGCCATGCATAAACCCTTCGCCCTGCTTGGTCACCACTTCGGTAATTTTTGCTTTCTTGGTTTTGAAATTATAAATCATGCCGCGAGTTTCATACGTTTCTTGCCCATCCTTAAAAATTGGGAAGCCGATCATTCTTCCCGTTGAGTCGGGCACACCGTTAGCCGTGATGATTGATTTGTCATAGTCGATGGTAATCAATTCGGCATCCATATTCATTTGCCCATAGGTAACCTTAGCATTACCGTATAAGTGAATGATTTTTTTACCCATTTCAGAGATAATCGAGTCCTCGGCCGAATACACAATGGTATTTTCAATATCCCCTTTTTGCGTGGTTTTAGTCGTATCTTTTTTTACTTTGGCTGTATCGCGCAAAGCCGATTTTGAAGAAAAAGAGTCGCTATTAGTTGGTTGCGTACCGGGTTTTGGGGTGGGTTTTTTCTGCGAATAACCCTCAATACTAAACATCATGGCGGCAATGAAGAGAAGAACAGCGCGAAACACCATGCCTTTGCTTAGAGTCTGAATTGTCGAGTATTTATCATTTTGTGAAAAATTCACAACTTTGTGTAAAGTTATTTTAATTCTGTCACTCATCGATACGTTCATCCGGAATATCCCATTAAAGGCCTTTTTGTTAGCAATAACCTTGCTAAACTCTTCTGCTACCTTTTTGGTAAGCGGAACTAAGGTTGCCACGGTAGTAATTGACCCCGGGCATGGAGGCCGCGACCCCGGCAACATGGGTAAAAAATCGAAGGAAAAAGATATTGCTCTTAAGATTTCATTGAAGTTTGGTGCTTACATTGAAAAAAATCACCCGGATGTGAAAGTGATTTATACCCGAAAAGATGATCGCTATGTAGACCTGGACGAGCGGGCGGTACTGGCCAATAAAGTAAAAGCCGATTTGTTCATCTGTATTCATTGCAATTCGGAAGGCGGCAATAGCGCCTATGGCACCGAAACGTTTGTGATGGGGCTTTCGAAAGACCAACGCAATTTTGAAGTAGCTAAACGCGAAAACTCGGTTATGCTGATGGATGAAAACCAAGAGCGCTACGAAGGGTTTGACCCCGGCAGCCCGGAGTCATACATTCTTTTTACACTCAACCAAAGCGCTTTTCAGGAGAGCAGCCTGAGGTTTGCACAAAAAATTGAAGACCAACTAAAGAAAAAAGTAGGCCGCTACAGCCGGGGTGTGAAGCAAGCTGGATTTTGGGTACTTTGGCGTACTGCCATGCCAAGCGTACTGGTAGAAACCGGATTTTTATCCAATGCTAAAGAAGAGAGTTATCTGATCACAGAAAATGGACAAGATATGATTGCGGCTGGTATTTACCGGGCGTTCAAAGAATATAAAACTGAAATAGAATCGATCAACCCTAAAGACAACGACCAATGAGAAGTAAAGAATGGAAAGTAGGTCTGTTTTCAGCGCTGTCTTTGGGGTTGCTTTACCTGGGTTTTAATTATCTGAAAGGAAAAGATTTTTTCCAACGAAAAAAAATATACTATGCCGTTTATAACAACATCAATCAATTGGCCATCTCCAACCCCGTACTAGTCAACGGTTATGCTGTAGGGCGGGTGAGCCACATCAAAATCATGCAAAACAAAAACAATCACGTGCTGGTAGAATTGGAAATAGATTCAGATATAAAACTGACGGATGATACCAAAGCCATTCTTAACTCTGAATTACTCGGAGGCAAATCAGTGCTGCTGAAAATAGGTCGTTCAACCGTCATGCTAAAGGCAAAAGACACATTAAAGACAGAAGTGGCCAAAGGTATGTTTGATGTGCTTTCGGAAACGGCTACTCCTGTAGCCACTGACTTGCAAAGTACCATGCGAAAGTTTAACGCAGCCGTAGATGGCCTGGGTAAACTTTTTGCCAAACTGGATATCATCTTGGCTAAACTGCAAACCACCCCCGATTTGCTGAACAGAACACTGGTCACAACCCATGGACGGATTGATGAACTCGGAGCCAGCTTCAAACAAGATGCCGACAAAACAGCCGCACTGATTGATGAGCTCAGACCCGTAGTGGCTAATTTCAAAGTAATTTCCGATTCATTGAAACAGTTACAGCTTAATCAAACCCTGCACAAAATGAACCGCTCCATTGAGTCACTGAATGAATCGTTGGCCAAACTAAAAAAACACGATAACACCATGGGCCGGTTATTTACTGAAGATTCAGTGTACGTCAACCTGAACAAACTGCTGGTGGATTTGAACAAACTTTCTGATCACCTCAACACAAATCCCAAGCACTTTTTTGCTCCTTTGGGAAAAAGCAAAAAGAAAGTGGAACGCGACCTGAAAAAGCAGGAAGCGGAGAAGAAAAAAACCACTTCAAACAAGTAAGCTATGGATTTGGAGTACAACAAGAACGAAGACCAGATCAAGCTGCTCTGCTCACAACTTCACGCCAAAGAAAAAAAAACCAAAATGGGCGGAGGTGAAAAAAAAATTAAGGAACAACACGATAAAGGAAAACTAACAGCCCGTGAGCGAATTGATTATCTAAGAGATAAAAATTCTTCTTTTTTAGAAATCGGATTATTTGCGGGAGATGGTATGTATGCCGAGCAGGGTGGGTGCCCTTCGGGCGGAGTAGTGGCGGGCATTGGGTACATCCATGGCAGGCAATGTGTACTGGTAGCAAATGATGCAACTGTGAAAGCTGGTGCGTGGTTTCCGATTACAGCAAAAAAAAATTTACGAGCCCAGGAAGTTGCAATGGAAAACCACCTGCCTATTGTTTACCTGGTGGATAGTGCCGGTGTCTTTTTGCCGATGCAGGATGAAATTTTTCCTGACAAAGAACACTTCGGCCGGCAATTCAGAAATAACGCAAAAATGTCGTCCATGGGGTTGGTGCAGATTGCCGCCATCATGGGTAGTTGTGTGGCTGGTGGCGCCTACTTGCCCATTATGAGTGATGAGGCGATGATTGTAGATAAAACCGGCTCAATTTTTTTGGCTGGATCTTATTTGGTGAAAGCAGCGATTGGTGAAGATATCGATAATGAAACCCTGGGTGGAGCAACTACGCACTGCGAAGTTTCTGGTGTAACGGATAACAAATTTCCTAACGATCAAGCCTGCCTGGATTACATCCGAAACCTGTTTGATAAAATAGGACACAATGAAAAAGCCGGGTTTGACAGGGCTGACCCTACCCCCCCCAAAGAAAAGCCAGAAGAAATTTACGGAGTGTTTCCGGTTGATCGTGTAAAACCTTATGATACGTTAGATGTGATCAAGCGATTGGTTGATCGCTCTGAATTTGAAGAATACAAACCGCTCTACGGCAAAACACTGGTGTGTGGATATGCACGAATAGACGGCTGGGCCGTAGGTATCATTGCCAACCAACGCAAAACAGTAAAAACAAAAAAAGGAGAAATGCAGATGGGCGGGGTGATCTATTCTGACTCAGCCGACAAAGCCGCACGCTTTATCATGAACTGTAATCAACGCAAAGTGCCACTGGTTTTTTTGCAAGATGTAAGCGGATTTATGGTAGGCAGCCGTGCTGAGCATGGAGGTATTATTAAAGATGGCGCCAAGATGGTTAACGCCATGGCTAATTCTACGGTACCTAAATTCACCTTCATTATTGGCAATTCATACGGTGCAGGTAACTATGCCATGTGCGGAAAGGCGTACGACCCACGACTGATTTATGCCTGGCCTACTGCTCAAATCGCAGTAATGAGTGGCAACTCAGCAGCCAAAACGCTGTTGCAAATCAGGGTGAGTTCGTTAAAGGCACAAGGCAAAACCATTTCGCCTGAAGAAGAAAAAAATTTGTTGAAAGAAATTACCGATCGCTATAACGACCAACTCAGTCCGTATTATGCCGCCTCACGATTGTGGGTTGATGGTGTGATTGATCCCCTGGAAACACGAAGGGTGGTTTCGATGGGGATTGAGGCAGCCAACCACGCACGTATCAAAAAATTTAATGTGGGGGTGATTCAGACATGAACTGAAGAGAGGCTCAGTTGTAAACAAAATGGGCTACTGATAAACAGTGCCAGACTTTTTCAATAACATGCCAAATAGGTATTGTTCTATCGGGGATGCCCCCAGCACAAGGTATTCTCTGTCAGAAAATTTTTCTGGTTGTAAAGACCAACAAGCTGGCAGGCAACCGCCAGTTTCGATTGCTAAAAGTTATTCTTCGACCCGGGCTTTTCCGTTATTAAAAACCGCTACCGCCCTTCCTTTTATTTTTTTGCCCAACCAGGGCGAATTTTTTGATTTAGAAAAATTATTTTCCTGAGAGAATTCCCATTCCGCACCCGGATCAAACAGCGTGAGATTGGCTTTTTGATCAACATCGATCAGGGGAATTTCCAGGTTGAGCAATTGGCGTGGCTGTTCGGCTACTTTCAGAATCAGGTTTTCCATTTTTACTTCTTCTGAGAGTGTGCTCAGTTGTGAAGCAAATGTCTGCAGGTTAATCATTCCAAAATTGGCTTGATCAAATTCTAAAAATTTATTTTCATCATCCACTGGTAAATGACCGGTGCACAATATATCAATTGTTCCGTCTTCGAGCCCTTTTAAAAGAGCATCGGCATCTTTCTTTTCGCGAAGCGGAGGCTTTACTTTGTAGTTGGTGTCAAAACTTTTTAACTCGGTATCGAGCAACAGCGGCTGATAGCCGGTACAATCGCAACTTATAGTTAACCCTTTTTTCTTTGCCGCCCGGATCAGGTTAACGCTTCGGGCGGTTGATATTTTAGCAAAATGCAGTTTGCCCCCGGTGTACTCTAGTAACTTCAGGCTTTTACTTATAGCAATTTCTTCGGCAATGCTCGGCATTCCCTTCAGTCCCAGCAAGGCGCTCTCGGGGCCTTCGTGCATTTGACCAAACAGGTCAAGCCAAGTGTCTTCGGGATGGTCGATCAACAGGCCGTTGAATTTTTGCAGGTACTGCAATGATTTAAGAAAAATGTCGGTATGCCAAAGCGGGTTAAGCCCATCGGTGAAGGCAATGGCTCCGGCCGTGTGCAGGTCAATCATGTCGGTGAGTTCTTCGCCTTTGCAATTTTTTGTTATGGCAGCGAGGGCATGAATTTGAACCAACCGGTTTTCATTGTCTTGCTTGATGTAGCTCACTTCATTTTTGGTCTGCACCGAAGGCAGGGTGTTAGGGAGCACGGCCATTTCAGTAAACCCTCCGGCAGCAGCTGCCTTGGCTAGTGATGAAAGATCTTCGCACTGCTCATGACCGGGGTCACCCGAAAATGCCCCCAGGTCAAACCAGCCTGCGCTGAGGATCATACCGTTGGCATTAATAACTTTATCGGCCTGAAAATTTTTGTCACCGATTTCAGCTATCCGCCCGTTGGCGATCAATACATTTTTCTTTTTTAAATGAAAAGGCGAAGTAGAGTTGATTATTCGCGGTGATTGAAGAAGGATTTTCATGTAAAGCCGAAATTTCTCATTTATTTCTCATCATTTCAAGAACCTGATTAAAAGAACTTCTGCCAGCAGAAATAATAGCGATACAATTACCGCGTATTTCCACAACGGGGTGCCCAAATACTGCTCTTTTATTTCGCGATTAAACGATTTGGCCGATGAAGCCTTAAATACCGATATATTTTTTCCACCTAATTTTTCTTTGACTTGATCCGGATTGAGTGTACTGAGCATTGATTCTTTTTTATCGGGGTTGAGGGCAATCATACCCAGGGTATCTCGTTGATTAACCACGGAATAAAACCCGGCCGCAACTTCGTTTTTAGGCAGGTCAAAAATCAGTTGGCCATTGGCTTTGCGTTGTGATGGAATAAATTCTTGTGAACCAATCCACTTTACAGGCGATTCACCCAGTAGGCTGTCTATCGGTACGGTAACGGTTGATGCCGTTAGCGGGTAGTATAAAGGCCGGTCATTTTTTTGGCTGTTAGCGGCTATCCGGTACATTACCGGAACAAATAATGCGTGACTGAAAAAATCAGTCGCATTTTTTTCCAAGGGGCAACTTAGCAGAAATACATTTTCCAGTTGCGATAAAAAAGGCTGGCCGTTTTTGAAGCTCAACAAGGCCGACCGGTCAGTTCCCCACTCCATTGTTTTAGTGGCTTTAGGCATGGCTATTGAAGTAGTTTTGTCTTCAAACACGTTAGCGTAAAATGGGTTTTGCATATTGGGCTTATCCAATTCTTCTAACTCATTTTTGCTTGCCCGCTGTAATGAGAAACGGCATATTTTCTGATACGAAGACAGATCAGGATCGGCACCAGGAATCAGGAGTAATGCACCGAAATTATTTTTATACAATTGTAACGCTTCAGTCAAAGGTTCGGCCAGCCGGTTAATTCCGTTCAGCACAACCAAATCGGTTTCGGCCAGCAAACTGTAGTTGAGGTTGGATGAAGAAAATGACCGAAACGAAAACAACTCTTGGTTGCCAAAAACTTTTTCGATGTATGTGGGAGAGGAGCCTGGCTTGATTTCTAACACATTTAGTTTTTTGGAATAGCTTAACACAATAAAAAACTCATTGTCAAAACTAACGGGATAATCGCTGAAGGTGATTGTAGCCGGGTTACGAATCTTCATGGTGGGCGACAGGTCAAATGTAAGGTCAGCAAAATGTTGTGGCTCAATGGATACGGTGGAAGCAGCAGCCTGTATGTGATTGATGGAAAGCTTAACAGATAGGTCTTCCACTTTTTTATAGGCTTGATTTCGCAAACGAACAGTTACCGAATTTTTGTCGCCCCCAATGGCAAAGGGGTTTTGAAGAAATGCGGTGTCAACAAATACATTGGTGGTTTGCTCTGACTTTACGGGCACCAGTTGTACGTGCCGGGCACTGTCAATTCGTAGCGGCTCGCCAAAAGTTGACTGCTGAAAATCGGATATCCAAAACAAAGTTGATGGGTTGCGAGCCGTGCGGTGAATGATTTCATTGGCCGTGCGGGAGGAGGCAGAAAATTTAAGTTGCGCAAGCAAGTCAGTGGCTTGTGCTTTTGTTTTGTAGGTATTGGAAAAAGGAGCAAAGTCGTTGGTTAAAATAAGGTACCGGGTTTCTGCAGGGAATAGATCTACAATACCTTGCGCCATCTGTTGGGCTTCATCCAGCGCGCGCATGTTATCGCCCATGGGCACACTCATGCTTAATGAATTGTCAATGTAAATGGTAATGGCGTGAGGTTCGCTCAACTGTTCTTTGGCGGGCAGAAACGGCTGCGCAAATGCCATGACTAAAAAGAAAAGAAACAGCAGCCGGGAGGCAAGTACCAGCCATTGCTTTAATTTTCTCTTTTGAGTAGTTTCTTCTTTTACTTGTTTTAAAAACCGGATGTTGCTGAAATATATCCGGGTGGTTTTTCTAAAATTGAAAAGATGAATGATGACCGGAACGGCTAACGTCAACAGGGCCCAAAGAAAGGACGGATAACTAAAACTCATTGCGGTAAGTTACAACAGCAAATGATTTATGGAAATATTTTTGTACAGCTAAAAACTTTCAGTTAACCCAAAATAGAAGTACCCCAAATACTTAGGATCACCCCGTGCGTAGTCAATTCTGATGTTTAGCTTCTCGCGTTTATTGATTTGATAACGAATCCCTCCGCCATAAGAAAGGTGCAGGTCATCTAAATTTACCGTTGTGGAGTTATATACTTTGCCCAAGCCGGCAAAGGCTACTACACCCAGTCGCTTATAAACGGGCATACGGTATTCGGTTTGAAAGGCCGTCAGGTAGTTATCACGAAAGCGTCCGCGATAATACCCTCGCATGATGCGAGGGCCGCCCAGTTCGGCCAGTTCTTTAAAAGGAGCATTACCCCGCACAAAATCAGCAAACAATTCCATCGCTATGATGTGACGGTATTTTGGTATTACGTTAATGTATTTACGAAAATCAAGATATGTGCGGTGGTAACCTACTGTTCCTCCCAGTGCTGTAGAATACTGCGAATAACGAAAATCCCAATAAAAACCCTTACTGGGATTCACCACGTTGTCTCGGGTATCCCAAATTAAAGCAGGGCCTAAACCCACTGACACGGATCCTTTATAGCCGGTAATTTTTTCATTGAGCAGTTCTCCCGTAAGGGGAGTGCTGAGGTTATAATAGGTGAGTGCACGGGTTTCAATACCCATGAAAAGCTTTTGATTCTTCAGAATCTTTCGCCCGATCTTATTTTCCCATCCGATCACGTTGTACGTAATGTCTTCACGATTAGAGACAGGGGTGTTGTTTCCGCGTCCAAAATAAAAATCTTTATAGCCGATCAGTTCTTCACCAAACCCTTCAATAAAAAATTTTTCCCCTTTGGTAAAAATTGTATACCGTGGAATGAATATTAATTGTTGGCGGCTGGTATAAAGGGTAATTAATTCTGCGTTGGAGGTACGTGTAGGTCTTGTTAAGTCTATGTTTTTCCAGAGCAGTACGCCCAGCGCACCTGCAGCTATGTGTGTTTCAGGGCTAATAATAAAAATGGGAACGGTAATTCTGCGAATGTTTTTTGAGGTATCAGACCAAAATACATGTTGCCCCTTACCAGTAAATGATACGAGGCTAAATGCAAACAAAGAAAAGTAATAGTGCCTGAACAAGCCGGATGATTAATTAAAGTGACAAAAATATTAAAAGATACTGATGTGTGTAGGTTGATGATCTAAACGACAGTACTGACTGTTTGTTTTGATTCTATTGAAAATAATTACGTGTTACGAGCAGGGCTTTATGCAGGTTGGGAATTAGTATTCCGTCTGCCGATAACCGCTGCCGATTGAAAATATGTTGGTGAAGTTATGTACAAAAGCTGATAGTTATTCGCCCGACCGAACTGAAGCTGGGATTTGCAGTTGGCTGATGTTAGCTGGTCTTGCCCAACTTGCATAAAACCCCATGTTGGCTGTAGTGCTTTCTACTTTTTCAACTTACTTTCTTCGTCAGCTAAATGTTGCAAGTAATAACAATATATCAATTGCCCTTTACGAATACTTGAAAGTCTTATGAACTCATTTGCTGCATGCCAATGCTCGTCTGCCTGCTGAAAGCCTAATGAATAAGCATAAAGTCCTAAAATTTCTTTAAAATCAATTAGTGGGCCAACACTACCACCCGAAGCAATTTGCAAAGGTTGTTTACCATAAATTTTAAGTAATACATCTGATACATATTTATAAGCTTTAGTATTGGCAGGAAATTTTATTGGAGTAGCATAGCCATTACTAAATTTATATGTTACAGTTGCCCCTACTGGAAGATTTTTATTGATATGCTTCACTATCAAATCTATAATTTCTTTTCCTGATTGATTGGGCACTAACCTACAAGTAATTCTTGCCATTGCATTCTTAGGAATAATATTTGCATGCCCTTCAGCCTCGGTATAACCACTTTGTAATCCAACTATTTCAAGTGTAGGCCGAAACCAAACACGTTCCAACGGTAAATAATTTGTATCGCCCACTTCAGCAGTTGTACCCAACACTTTCATATCATCATACTTATTATAAGGTATTTTTCTTATCATTTCTTTTTCTTCTGAAGTAGTTGGCACTACATTATTATAAAATCCATCTACTGCAACATTTCCTTCTTTAGTATAAAACGAGGCAATAATTTGAGACATGATAACTGCAGCGTTTGGTGTTTTTCCACCAAATTGCCCTGAATGAGCATCAATGTTGGCGGTTTTTATAGTAAACTCCAAAATTGCAGCACCTCTTAAACTCATCAAAATTTCTGGAGTTGTTTCGTTATACTGTTCTCCATCAGCATTTAAAGCAAAATCAGCCTTTAATAATTCTTTATTCTTTTCAAGAAAGTTTTTAAAACTAGGGCTGCCTTTTTCTTCTTCGCCATCAAAAATAAATTTTACGTTCACGGGTAATTTGCCATCTGTTTTCAACATAGCTTCAACAGCCCAAATAGTTACCATCACACCACTTTTATCATCACTTGCACCACGACCAAAAATCTTTCCATTATCTACTATTGGTTCAAAAGGTGGATTGCTCCATTCTGATTCTTTTACCGGTTGCACATCGTAATGAGCATAAATTAAAACAGTTGGTTTACCCGGTGCTTTGTCCCAGCATCCATAGACCATATCGTTTCCATCGGTAGGGATTGTTCGGGCTGTTGTCATTCCTATAGCTTTTAGTTTATTCACTATCCATGCAGCTGCTTTGTCAATATCAGGTTTGTGAGATGGAATAGAAGATATACTTGGAATAGAAACCAACTCTCTATATTCTTTTAAGTGTGCATTATTATTATCGTCAATATATTTTTCGTAAGATGTCAGGGACGGTTTTACTTGAGCTGTTGAATTCGTGTTAGTTAATAGAGTCAAGCTAACAAAAATTGGCAAGGTTAAAGATTTTAAAATTGTCATTATGAATGTTTTTTGAATTTAACGGGATGTCCTTTAGCATTACAGCCAACAAAAATATTTGTTGGCAAGTTGAGATTTACCTGGGTTTGAGTAAAATAAATCAGCCCGCTGTCAAAGCGAGCTGAGAATATTATAATTGCTGAATGGGTTTAAGCCGACATTCTTGATTTGAATTTTTTAGTCAATTCGTCCATGCTGTTTTTAAAGTTAGAATCTACTTTCATCATATCTTCTACTGACTCCAGTGCATGAATTACTGTGCTGTGATCGCGTCCTCCAAAATTTTCGCCAATTAGTGCCAGGGTCAACTGGGTATAACGTTTGCAAAAATACATGGCTGTTTGGCGGGGAATAACAATCTCGCGTTTTTTTACTTTTCCTTTCAGTTGTTCAGTGTCTACTTTAAAATAATCGGCTACGGTTTTTTGAATGTAGTCCACACTCACATCGCTTTGTATTTCTTTGATGATGTTTTTCAGTACTTCTTTGGCTAAATCCAAATCAATATCTTTTTTGAGCAGGGTGGCATGAAACAGTAATGAATTAAGTACGCCTTCCATGTCGCGCAGGTTAGTATCAACACTGTAAGCCAGGTACTCGGCTACTTCGGTGGGAATTTCAATTCCGTCAGACTGCATTTTATTGTTGATGATGGCCAGTTTGGTTTCAAAGTCCGGCTCTTGCAGGTCGGCTGTCAATCCCCATTTGAATCGCGAAAGCAGGCGTTCCTGAAATCCTTTCAGGTCGCGTGGGGGGCAATCGCTTGTCATAATGATTTGTTTGCCCGATTGATGGAGTTGGTTAAAGATATTGAAAAACATCTCTTGTGTTTTTTCACGTCCGGCCAAAAATTGCACATCATCAAGGATGAGTAAATCCACCTGGAGATAAAAATTTTGGAACTCCTGCATTTTCAAATTTTGCAGGGCATTTAAGAACTGATTGGTAAAATCATTTTGATCAACATACAAAACTATTTTTTCGGGCATGTTCTTTTTTATCTCGTTACCGATGGCTTGCACCAAGTGTGTTTTGCCCACACCCACACCACCATAAAGCATGAGCGGGTTAAACGAAGTAGTTCCGGGCTTTTTGGCTACGGCCACCCCGGCCGACCGGGCCAAGCGGTTACAATCGCCCTCTACAAAATTTTCAAAAATATAGCTTGGGTTTAGTCTTGAGTTAACAGTACGCGGATCCAGTGCTTTATAAGCAAATGGCGAATATTCAGTGTGTGCGTTGCCATTTTGTCCTTGAGTTGTCTTTTTTAATCCGTTGCCGTTGGGCAGATTTACTGTTACGGGCGGATTTTGTTTGTTGCCACTGTCAACCACTACAGAATACTCCAAGCGGCCTTCTACGCCCATCACGGTATGTACGGCTTTTTTCAGTACCGGCACGTAGTGATCTTCCAGCCATTCATAAAAAAATTGTGAGGGCACCTGAATGGTCAGAACATTGCCATCTGTACGCACCGGCTCGATCGGTTTGAACCACGTGTTGAATTCTTGTTCTTCCACATGTTGTTTGATAATCTCTAAGCAATCGGTCCAAACGGTGGTGGTGGTGTCAACTAGCATGGAGAGGTACAGTTAGGTTTAGTTTTTTACAAAGGGCGACAAAGGTGAAAAAAAAATGATGAACAAAAAATGATTTCCAATCCAGAATTTTCTCTCATGCATACACAGGAAAACATAATCGGAAGGTAAAGAATTGAAATCATTTGCAAGGCTTTTTATTAAAAAAAATCTTAAATTTTTTTGATATTTTTTTAGTGCATTTAAAATCTCAAATTGGATCGTGATTTAATATGATTTTAGTCAATGAACCCATAAAATAAATGTCTGGTAAAAAAAATGTATTTGATTTTGCACCTGCCTCTATTCACGATTGGGAAAAAACAGCCCGACAAGAGTTGAGTGGGCGCTTGTTGCAAGAGTTAGTGGTTTCAGCAAACGGACTGGCCATTCAACCCTATTACCACAGCCCTGATAATCAATTACAAACAAAAATAAAATTCAAAACTTCGGCTTTCTTGCAAATTGGTGCGCGCTCGTGGGTCAATGCTCCTAAAATTTTGGTTACAGACGAAAAAAAATCCAATGCACAAGCGTTGCTTCAGCTTAACTCGGGCGCTGAGGGCATCTTTTTTGAATTAAAGACAAGTAAAATAGACTTTTATGCATTGCTGAAAGGTATTGAATTTGAACATTGTGCTGTTTTTTTTCATGCCGAAAATCATTCTGATGAGGTACTGAGGGATTTTATTTCGTTTGTCGAAAGCCAGAAGATTCAGAAAAAAATCAAGGGAGTGTTTTTTAATCGCCAGGCTACCGATGTGTCATATTTACTGATGCCAAACTTTCATGTTAATGGAATAGTGGTTAGGCCAAATGAAAATTGTGTTGATGAAATTGTGGATAGCTTGTTGGTGGCTGTTGATATCTTTGATGAATTACTCAAGAAAAACCCCCAACCTGAAAAAGCAGTTAACTCAATGGCTTTTTCAGTTGACGCAGGAACAGATTATTTTATTACTGTTTGTAAAATCCGCGCCTTAAAAAAATTATGGCTTACACTTCAGCAAGCCTGGCAAATAACAAGTCCGTGCGAAGCATTCATTCATGTTGATTCAAAAAAATGGATTCATGAAAAGTTTCAACCACACGGCAACCTGCTGAAACAAACCACGGCTGCCATGGCGGCCGTCATCGGAGGTTGCCAGGCACTGACCAGTGAACCGGAAGACGGCTCTCAACCGATGATGAGCCGCATCACACGAAATGTATCTTCCATACTGCGTGATGAATCACACTTTTCAAAAGTAGATGACCCGCTCTCGGGATCTTATTTTATCGAATCAGTCACCGATCAGATTGCAACCGAAGCCTGGAATAAAATCAGGGATGCAAGGCCACAGTTTTCGGCCTTTAGGTATCACCCGGTTTTTTTACAAGGTTCATTAAAAACAGAACCCTGGCTGTCGCCTGAAAAAATTTCAGTCAATTCTTCTTTCGATGGAAATGATCTAAGTGGCTCGCTAACTAATTTTTCTGCCGGCATTGCCCCATTTTTGCGTGGGCCGTATGCTACCATGTACACGGTTAGGCCGTGGACCATCCGCCAGTATGCAGGATTTTCCACCGCCAAAGAATCGAATGCATTTTACCGGAGAAATCTGGAGGCAGGGCAAAAAGGCTTGTCAGTAGCGTTTGATCTGGCCACGCATCGCGGCTATGATTCTGATCATCCGCGTGTGGCGGGTGATGTAGGCAAAGCCGGTGTGGCCATCGACTCTGTACTCGACATGAAAATTTTGTTTGATCAGATTCCACTCGACCAAATGAGTGTTTCCATGACGATGAACGGGGCGGTAATTCCGATTCTTGCATTTTACATCGTGGCTGCCGAAGAGCAGGGTGTCAAACCCTACCAACTTACCGGCACGATTCAGAACGACATACTCAAAGAATTCATGGTACGCAACACGTACATTTATCCGCCTGCTCCATCCATGCGCATAGTGGCCGATATTTTTTCGTACTGCACCAACCACATGCCTAAGTTTAATACCATCAGCATCAGTGGTTACCACATGCACGAAGCCGGAGCGCCTGCTCACATTGAGTTGGCCTACACGCTGGCCGATGGATTGGAATACATTCGAACCGGGCTGAAAGCCGGAATCGCCATTGATGATTTTGCTCCGCGTCTTTCGTTCTTCTGGGGTATCGGTATGAACTTTTTTATGGAAGTGGCTAAGATGCGGGCTGGTAGGTTACTGTGGGCAAAAATCGTAAAACAATTCAACCCGAAAAATGAAAAATCAATGGCCTTGCGCACGCACTGCCAAACCAGCGGCTGGAGTTTAACGGAACAAGATCCGTATAACAATGTAACCCGCACCTGCATTGAAGCACTGGCTGCTGTGCTGGGAGGTACCCAATCGCTGCACACTAACTCTTTAGATGAAGCCATTGCGCTGCCTACTGATTTTTCGGCACGCATTGCACGAAACACTCAATTGTACCTGCAAAAAGAGGCGGGCATCACCCAAGTGGTTGATCCGCTCGGAGGATCCTACTACCTGGAATACCTGACCGAGCAATTAACCGAAAAAGCCTGGGCGCTAATTGAAGAAGTAGAAGGCCTTGGCGGGATGACTCAGGCCATTGAACGAGGATTGCCGAAACTGCGAATTGAAGAAGCAGCAGCAACCAAGCAGGCCCGCATTGATTCAGGCGAAGAAATTATCATAGGGGTAAACCGCTATCGCACTGACGAGAAACCCGATTTTGCTATTTTAGAAGTGGATAATACTGTTGTGCGCAAAGAACAACTAGGTCGCCTGGATAAGCTAAAACGCGAACGCAACAGCGAGGCAGTTCAACAAGCGTTGGAAGCAATTGAATCTTCAGCTAAAGGAAACGGAAACTTGCTGGAGGCAGCCATAGTAGCAGCACGCGCCCGAGCCACCCTTGGCGAAATTTCTTTAGCCATGGAAAAAATATTTGGCCGGTACCGGGCAACGGTGCAAGCGGTTTCAGGCGTATATTCGGGGGCGATGAAAAACAAAAAAGAACTGGACGAGGTAAAAAAATTATCAGACAAGTTTGCCAAAAAAGAAGGACGCAGACCGCGCATGCTGGTAGCCAAGATCGGGCAAGATGGGCACGACCGTGGTGCAAAAGTAATTGCTACCGGCTTTGCTGATCTGGGCTTTGATGTAGACATTGGCCCGCTCTTTCAAACTCCGGCCGAAGTGGCCAGGCAGGCGATGGAAAATGACGTGCACGTAGTAGGTGCAAGCAGTTTAGCAGGCGGACATAAAACATTAGTTCCTGAACTGATCAGTGAGTTGAAAAAAATTGGCCGGCCCGATATATTAGTGGTAGCCGGGGGCGTAATACCTCAGCAGGATTATGATTTTTTAAAAAAGGCAGGCGTAGCCGGAATCTTTGGTCCGGGTACATCCGTAGTGCAGGCAGCCAAAACCGTTTTGGAACACATGCTTTGAAAACACTAAAATCCATCTAAAAAATGTACTGTCATTGTGAGCGAAGTGAAGCAATTTCTGATTCGAAGTTAAAATGGGGTTGCTTCGGCCGTTCTGTCATCGCAATGACGTATTTCATATTTTTGAAGTCGCTTTTAAATAAATAAGTTTAAAACAGCATTACATATAACTATTTCTATATGGTAAAAACAAGACTCGAAGCATTCAGCGATGGCGTGTTTGCCATCATCATCACCATTATGGTTTTAGAGTTGAAAGTTCCGCATGGCAGCGAATGGGCTGACCTCACTGCGTTGTGGGCTAAGTTCTCAAGTTATGTGTTGAGTTTTGTGTTTGTGGGTATTTACTGGGTAAACCATCATCACATGATTCACGCTGTGAAACAGGTGAACGGAAGCATGATGTGGGGCAACCTCAATTTGTTGTTTTGGCTTTCGCTTATTCCATTTGTCACCAGCTGGATGGGTGAAAATCACTTCAGTGCACACCCGGTAGCCGCCTATTCCATAGTGCTTTTTCTGTGTGCCATTTCGTACAGGATTTTGCAGAATATAATCACGCGAAGTCATAACTACCCGGAAGCCATCACCCGAGCTTTTAAAAAATCGATGAGCAAAGCAGTACTATCAATGGTTTTGTATGTTGTTGCTTTTGGGTTTACATTTATTAACACAGGTGTTTCGGCAATTTTATTTTTAACCGTTTCATTTCTGTGGATGATTCCCGACCGGAATTTAGAACGAGCCATGAAAGAAATTATGGAGTAGTAAAAATATTTAACCTAAACCCTAAACTTATGCTCAATCAATTTTTAACTCATGCCAACTGGCTGGCCATTGTTGTGGCAGCTATTGCTTATTTTGCTCTGGGTGCACTTTGGTTCTCGGCCTTGTTTAGAAAACAATGGATGGCTCTCAATAACATTCCTGAGCCTACCCCCGAAAAACAGGAACAAATGAAATCCATGATGATGCCTTTGTTCGTCAAAACATTTTTAATGGGCGCTGTGGTGGCGCTGGTGCTGGCATTTTTAGTGAATGCTTTATCCATTCGGCATTGCGTGCC
Organism: Bacteroidota bacterium; assembly: GCA_018266435.1. Classification (GTDB taxonomy): domain Bacteria; phylum Bacteroidota; class Bacteroidia; order Cytophagales; family Cyclobacteriaceae; genus ELB16-189. Next base: position 776,808 of record JAFEAL010000005.1, read on the forward strand.
GGGTATTAAGCTGGGTCTTTTGCTCAGCGCGGTTGGGTGCATTCCTTTGGTTATGGCTGACATGTACCTGATGAAACCTACTAAACTCTGGTTCATTGATGCCGGCTACCACATCGTGGGCATCACACTGATGTCAATCATTATATCAGTTTGGCATTGATTTTTCTAATCACGTAATCTTTACCTGATGAAATACATTTTTGCACCCATACTTTGTTTTTTTTTAGCGATAGCTAGTGCCCAGGTAAAAAAGACTCCTGCTTATCCGCTGATTACCCACGATCCGTATTTTAGTATCTGGTCTTTCAATGATGAATTAACTGCAGGCCTCACCCGCCACTGGACGGGCGCAGAGCACCCGTTATACGGCATCATAACTGTGGATGGAAAACCTTTTGCCTATTTAGGTAAACCGATTTCAACCCAAGAGGCAGAGAAGAAACCCACAACTGAAAAAGCCACCCAACAATCGTGCACCATTACGGCCACACAAACAAACTATGCATTTACCGCAGGCGGAATTGACTTGTTGCTTACGTTCACTTCACCGCTGCTCCTCGATGAATTGGATGTATTGAGTCGCCCGGCTTCGTACATTACCTACTCGGTTAAAAGCCGGGATAGCAAGCCACACCGTGTACAAATTGACTTGCAAGTTTCGGGTCAACTGTCAGCAAATACCTCAGCACAAAAGGTAGAATTTAAAAACTTTACTGATGGTGATTTGTTCATTCAACAAGCAGGTACTGTTGAGCAGCCGGTATTGCAGCGAAAAGGAGATAATGTGCGCATCGACTGGGGCTACGCTTATCTGGCAACGCCCCCCATGTTCAGAATAAAAAAAACAATGCATGATCAGATGGTGTCTTCATTTGATTTTGGGGCGGTAAACACGGAACCAAAAGAAGCTCATCTCATACTGGCTTACGATGATATTTATTCGGTTCAATACTTTAATAAGAACCTCCGTGCCTGGTGGCGAAGAGATGAGGCAATGACAGCCGCCCGGATGTTGCTTGATGCAGAAAAGGATTATGTACGCCTGATAAAAAAATGTTCTGAGTTTGACAAAAAACTTTTTAACGATGCCAAGAAAACAGGAGGGGAGCAGTACGCTGAATTGTGTGTTACAGCCTACCGGCAAGCCATCGCGGCACATAAGCTGGTTGCCAAACCGGATGGGGGTATGCTTTTCTTTTCGAAAGAAAATTTTTCAAATGGCTCCATCGGCACGGTGGATGTAACCTATCCGTCTGCTCCTTTATTCCTTCTTTACAACACCGATCTGATGAAAGGAATGATTGAGTTTATTTTTGAATACAGTGAGAACGGTAAATGGACTAAACCCTTTGCGGCTCATGATTTGGGCACCTACCCGCAAGCTAACGGACAAACCTATCCTGAAGATATGCCGGTAGAAGAAAGCGGAAACATTATTATCCTCACTACCGCCATCACCTTGCGCGAAGGAAACGCAGCTTACGCTCAAAAGCATTGGTCGACTTTAACAAAATGGGTGGAGTTTTTGAAGAAGGAAGGCTTTGACCCGGCCAATCAACTTTGCACCGATGATTTTGCCGGACACTTGGCGCGCAATGCTAATTTATCAATCAAGTCTATTGTGGCAATGGCGGGTTATGGAAAAATGGCAGAAATGCTGGGTCACAAAGAAGTAGCTCAGGAGTATTTGTTGCTTGCCAAAACATTAGCCGGAAAATGGATGGAGATGGCCCATGATGGCGACCATTATTCTTTGGCGTTTGGGTTACCCGGCACATGGAGCCAGAAGTACAACTTGGTATGGGATGAGGTATTGGGATTGAATGTTTTTCCTGAAGCAGTTGCACAAAAAGAAATTGCATACTACCTGAAAAAACAAAATGCATTTGGCTTGCCATTGGATAGCCGAAAAACCTACACAAAGTCAGATTGGATTTTGTGGACAGCTACCTTGGCGGCCACTCCTGCCGACTTTGAGGCGCTCATCAATCCGGTATATAAATATATAACCGAAACGCCTACACGCGTTCCACTCAGTGACTGGCACGAGACTACCGATGGAAAGCAAGTAGGCTTTCAGGCTCGTTCTGTGGTGGGTGGGTATTTTATGAAGATGCTGAAGAAATGATTAACCTCAAAAAGTCATCAGGCTTTTTGAGGTTAAAGTGACATCTTCTTTTTTAAGGACAACTCCCGGATCAATCAATCAGGCTTTGATAAACCAGTGCTTTGTATTTTTCACCAAGGGTCCAAAAAGGTGAGTTATAGATATTGGTGTAAATGATACCAATCAGTTTTTCTTTTGGATCAGCCCAGTAAAGTGTGCTGAAAGCACCGCCCCACGAAAACGTGCCTACGCTATAGGGCGACACGTAGTCATTGTCGGGGGTTTCCAAACCAAATCCTAATCCGAATTTTTCCTTAAGAGGTGAATGAAGTTGCTCGGTCAGCATGAGTTCAACGGTCTTGCGACTGAGTAACCTCACCCCGTTATATTCTCCCTTGTTTAAAAACAACTGAAGAAATTTGGCATAATCTGCTACAGTAGAACTCAATCCGGCACCGCCTGAATAGTAATGCCCGGCCATTTTAGGATAATCAGGGTTTACCCCATCATAGACAACCGTGGGGGGAGAAACTTTTCCGCCTTTCACTTCATAAAGGGTTACCAGTCGGTCTTGTTTTTCTTTAGGCAAATAAAAATAGGTGTCGTTCATCTCCAACGGCTTAAATATTTTTTCTCTCAAAAAATTTTCAAATGTCATTCCTGAAAGTACTTCTACCAGGTAACCCAACACATCACTGTTTAACCCGTATGTCCATTGCTCACCGGGGTTATGTTTTAAGGGTAATTTTCCAAGGATTTTTATTTTATCGCCCAGTACATCGGTATTGCGAATGCCTATGCCGCTGGGAATGCCCGCCTTGGCATAGATTGCCCTGAACTCTTTGCTGCCAATGGCGGCATAATCAATGCCTGAAGTATGCGTGAGCAGTTGACGTATGGTAATTTCACTTTTGGCAGGTTGTGCACTATACGTTGAATCTTTGTCATTGAACCATACCAGCACTTTTGGGTCTTTAAATTCAGGAATGTATTTGCTGATGGGTTCATCCAGTAAAAATTTTCCTTGTTCCCAAAGCATCATCACGGCCAGGCTGGTGATAGCTTTGCTTTGAGAGGCGATACGAAATATATGATTGGTCTTGAGTGTTATTTTTTTCTCCACATCAGCAAAGCCAAACGATTTTTCGTACACGATTTTTCCGTTACGCACGATCAGGGCAACAGCTCCGGGTAGTTGCTCTTTCAAAACATAATTGTTCAACACGTTGTCGATACGTGTGAGACGCTCAGGCGATACTCCGTTTTCTTCGGGCTTGCCCGGTACTAAGTTTTTCTGGCCGATGACCGATCCGGCAAAACTTACAATAGCAATGAATAGTGCTGTTACTTTTTTCATGATTAGGGTTGGGTGGTTGTTTAAATTTAAAATCTTAAAGTCCTTTTACACTCATGCCGCCATCTACCATTATATTTTGCCCGGTGATGTAGCTGGCTTTTTCCATGCAAAGAAAAGCAACTACTCCGGCCACTTCTTCCGGTTCTCCTGTGCGGTTCATGGGTGTGCGTGCTAATATTTTCTCTAACCGTTCTGGGTTTGATAATACACTTTCAGTCATAGAAGTTTTGATGTACCACGGAGAAACAGAGTTTACCCGGATTTTGTCAGGGGCCCACTCAGCGGCCAGATGCCGGGTCATTTGTACCAGGGCGGCTTTGGTCATGCCGTAAGGCGGGCCGCTTTGTAAATCAAACGTGGCGGCTACAGATGCGATGTTTACTACGCTGGCATCTCCTGATTTTTTGAGCAGCGGAAAAAACAATCGGGTGATTTCGGTGGTGCTGAAAAGATTGGTTTCAAATATTTTCCGGTATTCTTCTTCGCTGTACTCAATAAATTTTTTTCTCACGTTGGTGCCGACATTGTTTATCAAAATGTCAAGTTTGCTCCAATTCTCATTTACCTTTTGAAACAGCGAGGTTCTGAATTGTGATTGGGTAACATCTCCGTCTGCTATGTACACGTTGGCCAAGTGTTTTAGCTTGCCCTGAATGGGCTTAGTATCACGCGCCACTACCAGCACTTCGGCACCCAACTCCAGCAGTTCTTTCACAATGGCCAGCCCAATGCCCTTGGTGCCACCGGTTACCAACGCTTTTTTACCTTGCAACGACCACTCGTTCATAAAAATTGATTTAGGCGGTAATTTGGTGTTTTATTTTTTTGAATCCATACATTTTGATGCCTGAAAACAAAGCGTATCGCCTTGCCGGGGTATGTTTCCGGTTTTATCGAGTATTCCTTCCAGTTTAAGGTTGGCCATAGAAGGCTCAGCATGGGTAAATGTTACCCACAGAATATGATCAAATGCATTTTTACTTTTGTTGTTTTGCCCTCCACCGGTAGTAGCCAGCGTAATGTAGTCAAGATTATTTTTTGTGGCATACCCGTACTCATGCAAATGGCCATTAATAACTGTGTACTTTCTTTTGTATAAAGCTTTTTCTATTCGTGAGAGCCCGCCATCACCTTCTCTTCTCCACACGGGCTTGTGCATAAGAAGAAAGGTCCATTTCACATCCCGATGGTTGGCAATCACTTTTTCAAAATATTCTGATTGTTCATTACTGATTTCTCCGGTTAACCGTTCGGGCATTTTAAAATAATCCGATTGAGCGGCAAGTTCTTTTTTTCCACTGTCGAGTAATTCAAGAGCTCGTTTGCGGGCGGTATAAATTTCGCTCATTCGTTTTTGGCTGTAGTCCTCGGTGTTGATCTGCAAGAACAGTACGTTGTGGTACACAAAATAATAATAGGTGCGGCCATACCTTTTTTGCCAGTACGTTTGCATGACTGAGCTGGTGAGGTCATGGTTACCGCCTACATGAAAAAACGGTGCATAAGCTTTGCTGACTCGTTGATCAAAAAAATCAAATTCTTTTTTGAGATGAAGTGTATCTTCAGAGCCTCCTTCAATTAAATCACCGATACTTAAGATGAAATCAGGGCGAAGCATATTCAGTTGTTCTACGGCAACTTCAAAAACGCCCGGTCTTTCCCCGCTGTTCAGGTCGCTGATGACGGCAAATGTAAAATCGTTACCCGGTTTTTGTGACGGTACATAATTCCATGGAGTTTTGCCTGATGAAATGTCACTTTCAAAATCTACGTTTGCTTTTTGGCACCCTTCAGTCAGAAAAGCAATAATCAGCAATAGTATTGAAACCGGCCAGTTGATCTTAATGATTGCTTTTGTTTCCATAGTTAAAAGTATAACCTTTTAGTTTTAGCTGCGGCATGGTGTTACGTGCAGGGGTGAAAAATTAATGAGGGTATTTTTTCTCCTGTTTGATTACCAGTAAAAACCAGTCCTTATCGGTCTGCAGGTAGCCTTGTTCATAGCAGTAGTGATAGGTGGCGCCTTCTTTAGTGGTATAAAGGCTGGTGAATAAATTAAAATCAAATCCATGTTCGGTCAATTTTTCGCGATGCACTTTGGTTTTGCCTGTTGGGTTTAGCGATTGCAAGATGCGTCTGTTTTTTCTCAGGGCATTGTTGATATTACGCACCAAATTTGTTTCGTCACTGTTCAGCCGGTTGTTGTAGGCAATGCGGCATTGGTCGGAGCAAAATTTTTTGTCTGACCTTCCTTTTATTTTATCACCGCACTCCAGGCATTTTTTTTCGGAGACCATAAAAAAATTAGTTAGCCCAATTTACCGATCTTTTACGGGAATCACCAATTTTAATCCTGACCAAAGTTCGTTCACGGCACAAACTTTAATATCCACCAAACCGTTTTTGATTGCCTCGGCACGGATTATGTCTTCCGTTACATCGGTAGGTATTTTGGATGATTTTTTATACCACGAAATCCAAATCATACCATTGGGGCGCAGTTGTTTTTTTAACCGGGGTATTTCTTTTGTCAGTTCATCTCGTTGACTGACGAAGCAGTGGATAAAGTCAATACCTGTTTTGCATTGGCTGAGGGTAACATCAGCAGGAAAATCGGTGAAGAGGTTGAAGTAGTAATCCGGTGCATTGACTAACAGAATAACAAAACCAGGTTTTATTCCTAGTTTTTTTGCTAACGGTGTGGCAGAATAGCCGGCCATGATTAGAAATTATTTTGTTCCGTCATTTTCTTTTTTGATTTGCTCCTCTACTTCTTTTCTTCTGCGCTGATGGGCGATGTTTAGCAGTTCTTTCCAACTGTTAAAACTCTTGGTGGACATCAGGCTGAAGCCGGTACTGATGATGGTTTGACCACCAAAGGAGGAAGTAAGTTGGTTGACATTGGTGCGGTTAAACATTTTTATTTTTAATGTTCCATCGGGTGTCAGTAAATAGTCCACGGTCCAGTCGCCCAGCATATTGGAAACGTCCGACCGGTTGTATTGATTGTTAAAAGCGCCATCGCGCGTTACGCGCAAACGGCCGTTCAAGAACGAGTACGACAACCGTAACTGAAACGTGTTGAATGCCTCCTGATCGAAATTGCCCAGATCAAAATTTACCTCCAGGTTTTGATCTACCTGCGTGAGCCAGTAGCTTAATTGATTGGAGAGAAGTTCGCTCACGCTGTTGTACAATCCGCTTCCGCCCAGAGTAGCGAAAGCATCTTGCGGGGAAAAACGCCTGAGCATGATCAAACTGAATACCTGCTTCTTCAGTTCTTGTTCATTTAATTGTGCCTTGAATGCTTTGAATTCATTATTGAGTGATATGGTGGCGTAGTTTTGACTGGTGGCTGTTGAGATAGGAACGGAGTTTGGCAAATCAGTGGCTACAATATCAAAATTGATTTGAGGTGACATCATGGGGCCATCTAATTTTAATTGCACCTCACACGGATACTTTCTTCGCATTTGCGGAGAGTTAACAATGTTAGGGTCTTGATTGCTGATGATCGGTGAAAAAGAAACCAGTTGCCGATAGCCCGCATTGATTGTTAAAACGGCTGTATAAGGATCGCCCGCCCAACTGATCTTGCTGCCTTTATTAATGACAAACTCTTTGTTGATAATATCATACAGGGTAAAGTTGTAATTGCCGTGGTCAAATGTGTAATCGCCATACATGCTGAACTCGCCTTTTGTATCGAATTGCAGTTTGAGGTTACCATTACCATACCCCCGGATGATATCTCCCGAACGGATATCAAAAATGATTTCACTGTAGGCATCGGGCGTGATATCGAGATTTAAGTCCATGGTGATGCCGGTAGATTCTGTTTTGGTGCGCGGCTTGTGTTTATTTTTTTCTACTTTGAGGGTGTCAGAAAAATTGGCGAAAGAAATAAATTCTTTTTTGGTTGCAGTGTTATCGGTACTTCCGTTTAGTGGAATAAACACACGCGTGCCTTTGGTTGATTTGGCAGTGGCTGAAATGTTCAGGTTATTAATGGGGCCTTCCATTTTTAAATTGCCGGTGGCATACGCTTGCCCATAAAAAAGACTGTTGTCTTTGGCCGAGGTGTTCATTACTTGAAATTTGTCAAACGAAGCGGACAAATTCAGGCGCATGTCGTTAAAATTTCGATGAGAGATGAATCCATCCAGTTTTCCCTTGCTGTTCAGTTCGTCAGTTAATGAAAACTTTTTAAATGTGATTTCGCGAGGGGTGAAATCCAGCATGCCTGAAAAAGTGTACTTGGTTTTGAGGTAATCAATTACTAACGACCCCGACTCAATTTTTCCTTCGCCATTTATTTTGGGTTCTGAAAACGTTCCGGTAATTGAATAATTTCCGGTAAGTGTGCCATTCATATCTGAAAAAATTCCACGCATGAAGGGTTCGATGGTTTTTACGTTAGCTCCTTCCAGCTTGGCCTTTAATTGAAGCGGGCTCTCGTCTTTTGGATCGTAGTTGCCTTCTATATCTACTGCCCGCTTGCTGTCACGATCCAGGTAAAAATTGACATTGAACAACTGACGCTCACGGTCCCACTGATTTATGCCCGTGACATTGCCTACCAAAAAATCCTGAACCATCAGGTTTTGAACGAATACCTTGCTTTGCAAAAAAGGATCGTGATACAAATCACGGGCTTGCACTTCGCCTTGTACCAACCCCGAAACTTTTTCTTGTACCAATGAATTGATAATATCGATATCAAGTTGATTAATTGATAAAGTTAGCGCTGCATTGGGGTCTTCCGAAACGGACCCGTTCAGGCTGACGGATTCACCGGCATGGCTGATGCCCATCCGGTGGATGTGCCATTCTTTACCTTTGATCATGGCATAGTTTTCCGGAGCGAATGTCCAGGCTTCATTAAATATCTGCAGAGTTGAAGGCAAAATTTTTAAGCGTAAACTGTCTTGCATTAACTCAACCAGCGACTTTAGCTGTAATTGATTGTTGTTACCCTCTTGCTCAACATTTAAACCCATGTTGATAAGGTTGGCATTCCAGGCAACCGAAGCTAAAAGATTTTTAGTTTTGAAGGAAGAAGACGCTGTTTGGCTAGCCGAAGTTATCTTAACCTGGGCATGCATGTCGGTACTGTCGTTGTGGCGGTATCCGCTTACGGCCCAATCGTTGCCAGAAAAAATTTTCTTGTTGTAGATCAACGTATCAATTTTTCCGGTTATAGAAATTGATGAGCGCTGGCCTTGTGAGTAATGGCCTTTAAAGACAGTTTCAGGTGACAAAGATATATTGATATCGGCCAGTTGAGCCAAGGGGGAAATAGTATGCACCAACACGTTTAAGTTGGCTTCATAAGGTTTAATTGGTGTATGAATTGATTGGTCTGGCGTGAATTCTTTGTTGTGATTAAACTTACTATAAAAATCCAGTCCTAATTTTTTAATGTCGGCAATCAATGTAGGGTAGCGGTAGTTACCCACCAAACTGATGTCGGCTATGGAGCTGCGCAATTTCAGTTGGCGTAGCTGCCCGGTTCTTTCGCTGGTCAGATCAACGGAATCTAATTTTAATTTTTTTGTTTGGTAGTGAATTAATGTGTGCTTTAAAAAAATTTTTCCTTGCAGGCTGTCTAAATTCAACCCACTGGTATTCACATCAAAATAAGATTGAACAAAGAGTGGCTCTTTGATCAAGCCGAGTTTGTCAATTAAGGCAGAATCGAGATTGGCCTTTACCTGAATTAATTCTTTTCCTTTTCTAAAGTCGATGAAGGCGTTAGCACTGAATTGCAGGTTGGGATCATCAATGGCTACATCACCATTGAACAACTGGCGGGCAAACCGTGCATTGGTGGTGATGTTGGTGTAGTTATAGTTTCTGAAACCAAACGAATTTATTTTTCCGGTCAAGACAAAGTCAGAAGTTGAACGCGAGAGTCCTTTGCCATGAATGTGGCCATCCAGCGTTACGTTTTGGTAGTTGATGGTGTCTTTTAAGTATGCCCCCAAGTTAAAACTAGTCAAGGCCAGGTTTCCGCTAAATTCAGAAAGTTCTTCGTTGCCTTTTTTAATTTTCAGGTTTACATCGGTGGTGATGCTGCCCAGTTGGGTGAGCAGGTTTCCTTTGGCTACAAAGTCGTTAACAAACCCGGTGAAGTCTGCGTTGGCACGGGTGTGGCCAAACGGCTTCAGTGCTTTATAAGTACTTTCACTCAATAAAAACTCGATATCAGGTTGTTCTATTTTTCCGTCTTTGATGTGCAGGTCAATGAATGTTTCATTAATGTTGGGCAAGCCGTCCATAACCAGGGTACCATGCACCTTGGTTCGGCCCATGGCAATAGTCATGGGTTTGAAAGCAAAGCGTGATACTTTACCGCTCGCAGCACCGGAGAGTGAAACAGACTGAGGCAACAGGGGTAATCCATAGGTAAACAAAAATAAATCGTGTGGATCGAGAACGGTGTTTTTTAGTTTGGCGAGGATATTCACTTTGTCATTAAAATCACTCAGGTCATCCTGGCTGTGGTAGGTGAAAATAACGGTGTCGGCTATGGTGCTCTTGCCTGCTTTCAGGTTGATGTTCAGAAACTCCATGGAGCTTTGCGAGATGCGAAAATAGGTGCTCAGTTCGTGAATGGTAAATTTCGTTTGCCGGTCTTGTGCCCGCAGCGAGTTTACATTGAATTGAATGGTGTCGCCAATGACTTGAAAGGCATTAATATTTCCGTTGTCCAGGTCTAAGTGAAAATGCCGGTAGTCAAACCCGTTTTGGATAGAGTCGCTGCCCGCTTCGTTGTAAATAAACTGTGAGTTGTCAAGCCCGATCTCGCCAATGTTTAATTTGGCAGAGCTTGATCCGCCACCACCCGAAGAATATTTTTCATTGATTTTTTTGATGAACAAGTTAATGTTAAGATTTTTTGATGTGTCGCTTTCGGCTATACTTTTTAAGTTAACTTCAGCATGGTTGATGTCTACCGCATCAATGTTTACGTTTCCGTTTTTCATCAGGCTGAGTAATTCAAAATTGACGGCCAGTTTGCCTACTGAGATCATGGTATTTTTTTCAGGGTCGGTGATCTTTACATTTTTCAGATCCAGCCGGTCATACCACTTCAGTTCCATGCTTTCAACGGTGGTAGGAAACCCCACCACACCCGAAAATCCTGCCAGGTAACGGTGCATCAGGTAGGTTTGCACTTGCGGAAATTGCAGCATCAAAAACGACAGCGTGGCAAAGGCAATGACAATAAAAAGGGTGTACAAGATAATTTTCTTGCACCAATAAAAGATCTGATTTTTAATAACTTGCAACCGCATGGTTCAGCTTCCTACTATTCTTGCCATAGAGTCATCGTGCGATGAAACGTCTGCTTCGGTAATTCGTTCAGGCAAGGTACTCAATAATGTTGTTGCTTCACAGGCTGTGCACCAAAAATACGGTGGGGTAGTGCCAGAGTTAGCATCACGAGCGCACCAAAAAAATATTGTGTACGTGGTAAACGAAGCCATGCAGCAGGCCGGTATAAAAAATAAAGAGCTAAATGCCATTGCCTTTACACGTGGGCCGGGCCTGATGGGTTCGCTGCTGGTAGGCGTTTCGTTTGCCAAAGGCATGGCACTGGCACTTGATCTGCCAATGATTGAAGTGAACCACATGGAAGCGCATGTGCTGGCTCATTTCATTGATGAACCACGACCGGAATTTCCTTTTTTGTGTTTGACGGTGAGCGGTGGACACACGCAAATTGTGTTGGTGAAAAATTTTTTAGAAATGGAAGTGATGGGTCAAACACAAGACGATGCCGTGGGTGAGGCATTTGACAAAGCCGCCAAGATGATGGGCTTACCTTATCCGGGAGGACCATTGATTGACAAGTATGCGAAGTTGGGAAACGCAAACGCTTATAAATTTTCGCAAACTTCAATGCCGAATTTGGATTTTTCTTTTAGTGGAATTAAGACAGCGTTTCTTTATTTCTTGCGCGACAAGAAAAAGGAAGATGAAAATTTTGTTGAGAAAAACCTGAATGATATCTGCGCGAGTTTACAAAAGCATCTTATAGGCATGTTGCTACAAAAATTAAAATTAGCATCACAACAAACGGGTACTAAACAAATTGCCATTGCCGGTGGTGTTGCTGCCAACTCAGGTTTGAGAAATACATTGAGTGAATTAGCAAAAGAATTGAATTGGAAAGTTTTTATTCCCGAATTTCAATACTGCACCGACAATGCCGCCATGATTGCCATGGCCGCGCATTATAAGTTTTTAGCAGGAAAATTCTGTGCGATGGATGTTGCTCCGATTCCGAATTTAGGAGTGGGTGATATTTGATACTAGTTCTTGTTTCAGATTGAAAAAGGACAAGGCATTTGGAATCATTTAGTATCTAAATCTCTCCGCCACCACCAACTCTTTACTTCCCTGTTTGTATTCATAAAATCCGCTTCCTGATTTCACACCTTTATGCCCGGCTTGCACCATGTTTACTAACAATGGACAAGGGGCATATTTTGGGTTGCCAAATCCGTCATGCAAAACTCTGAGAATAGAAAGGCAAACATCAAGCCCAATGAAGTCGGCCAATTGAAGCGGACCCATCGGGTGTGCCATGCCAAGTTTCATCACCGTGTCAATTTCATAAACGCCAGCTACACCTTCGTATAATGAATATATGGCTTCATTAATCATTGGCATCAAAATTCTGTTGGCAATGAAGCCGGGATAATCATTTACTTCTACCGGAATTTTTTCAAGTTTCTTTGAAAGTTCCATCACAGCTTTTGTAGTGTCATGGCTGGTGGCATAGCCCCGGATCACCTCAACCAGCTTCATCACCGGCACAGGGTTCATAAAGTGCATGCCAATCACTTTTTCAGGTCGTTTTGTTGCTGATGCAATTTTAGTAATGGAAATGGAAGAAGTATTGCTCGCTAATATTGCCGATGGTTTCGCGCCTTCGTCAATATCTTTAAAAATCCTCAGTTTTAAGTCAACATTTTCAGTGGCGGCTTCTACGATCAAATCTGCCTGGCTGATTCCGTCTTTTATGGAAGTGAAGGTATTGATGTGCGAAAGTGCTTGCTGCTTTACTTCAGCGGTAAAGGCTCCTTTCTCCACTTGACGTGATAAATTTTTTTCGATCGTTGCAAGTGCTTTTTTCAAAGCGTCTTCCGAAATATCAATCAAAGAAACTTTGTAACCATATTGAGCAAATACGTGGGCGATGCCGTTGCCCATCGTGCCCGAGCCAATCACAGCGATGTTGTTCATAATATGTTATTTTTGACGGCAAAGATAAAAAGTTAGCCATGCCTGAAAAATCCAGGATTAAGAATTGGTTAACCCGATATCTTATGCCGTTTAAGGTTTTTGTTTGGTCTCTGCCGATTGCCTTTTCGTTGGTCTTATTCTACCGCGTTTACCGTGATGGTTTTCGTGCCACCATTTGGCCTTTGGCATGGGTCTTTTTATTATATCGGGCTTATCTGATCAATAAAAAATTGTATCATGTTGAATTTGATGAAGATTTTCTTTATGTGGTTAGAAGAGATGCAGATTTCTTGGTTCCCTTGGAAAATATCAAGGATATCAGTCTGATTTCAATGTTGGGTCACTGGGAAATTATTTTTTATAACGCTGAACAACTCGGGGACAAAAATTTATTTCAAGCCTTCGCTTTTATATCCGTTCAATTCAAAAACAAAAGACGTATTAGTGAATGTTTTGTGGGCGAATATTGAAAAAGCAAAACATAAGAAACAGGATTTTAAGAGAAATGCGCTGAGGAGTTAATCACTCAATCTCCACTTCTTTTGCCAGGTTAGTGGCATTAAACCGGATCGTCAGTTTTCGGGCGTTGCTATTTGCCGGGTTGCATTTGGCCGAAGGCTCAAGAAAGTAATGGTAAAATTTCTGGTTGCGCTTCCATAATTCATTTTGGTCGGGGCGGCCAAGTAGTTTTAGTACATCATCTTCTGATAATCTTTTTATTTTTTCCAGTTGCTGTTTCAGCGGCTCGAGCATGGCAAGCCGCTCGCCCTGGCACCCGTTTCGGTCCTGGCGCCACCGGCTCAGATCCATATTGTCAAATACAGGCAAGGGTTTGCCGCAGCCTGTCAGTAAAATCAGAAATAGAAAAATTTTTTTCATCGTCTTTTCGCAAAATTAAAATTACTTTGCAGCTTCAATACTATAGTATGTGGTTAAAAATTTTTAAAGTGATGTGGGTTGTTTCGCTGGCCGCCTTATTGGCTACGTTTTTTTATGTGTATGCCTCCCTTCCCCAAGACGTGGTGGTGAGCGAGCGAAATGAGGTAATTAAATTTTCGCGCGAGGCATTATTTTACATGACATTGGCGGTCATTGCCCTGGCTAACGCTTCGGTATTTGCGGTTACACGCATCTTTCCTCGCGGGGCACATGAGTTTAAAACCTGGTTTTATGGACTGATTATGTTAGCCAATGTGTTTTTTATTGTGTCGCTGGACTTCATTAGTTTGTACAATAGTGCAGAAAAATTCGACTATTCGTCCATTGGATTTATTATTTATGGCAGCATTGCACTGCTGGCTGGCTGGGCTGTTGGCTGGCCGGTTTACCAATTATCTAAACGCTTTTTAGGAAAAATGGAAGTGCCGCAAAATTGACTTCAATTTCTGATAGTCAACTAATTAATGAATGTTGCTTCGTGAAGATTTGTAAGTACCGACTTCTGAAATGCATTTTTTTTTATTTCCTTTAACTAATAATCGCCTGTTTTCATTTTTTCAGGTAAGTATTTTTTTTAACTAACTCATTGACCGAAAACAATCATGGCAAAAGATACGATTCAATATGATGAGTCGAGCATTAAGTCGCTCGACTGGCGCGAACACATTCGCTTGCGCCCCGGTATGTACATTGGCAAACTGGGCGATGGTTCAGCCAAAGACGATGGCATTTATGTGCTGGTGAAGGAAGTGATCGACAACTGCATTGACGAACACATGATGGGCTATGGAAAAACCATCGAGGTGAAAATCACCGATCAGAAAGTGGTCGTGCGTGATTATGGTCGCGGTATTCCGTTGGGGAAAGTGGTGGACGTAGTTTCAAAGATCAATACCGGAGCGAAGTACGATTCAGGTGCATTTCAAAAATCAGTTGGTTTGAACGGTGTAGGTACGAAGGCGGTAAACGCACTCTCCAATTATTTTAAGGTACAGGCTTTCCGCGATGGTGCAACTAAACTTGCCGAATTTAAAAAAGGAGTTTTGGTAAATGATCCGAAGCAGGGCAAGTCGGATGAGAAAAACGGAACGCTTGTAGAGTTTGAACCAGATAACACCATGTTCAAACATTATCATTTCATTCCTGAATACCTGGATGACCTGATGTGGAACTACGCATTCTTGAATGCCGGGCTTACGATCAATTACAACGGAAGAAAATTTTATTCGCGGGACGGCTTACTCGATTTATTGAAGCAGAAAGCCGATGCCGAAGAAATCCGTTACCCAATTATCCATTTCAAAGGCGATGACATTGAGGTAGCACTTACCCATGGCAATCAATACGGTGAAGAATATTACTCATTCGTGAATGGTCAGAACACCACGCAAGGCGGAACACACCTGGCGGCTTTTCGCGAAGGCATTGTGCGTGGGGTGCGCGATTTCTTCAAAAAAGATTTTGATGCGGCCGACATACGTGCCAGTTTGATCGGGGCAATTGCCGTACGGGTGCAAGAGCCTGTGTTTGAATCACAGACAAAAACAAAACTCGGTTCGCTCAACATGGCTCCTGAAGGAGCCACGGTAAAAAACTATGTAGGCGATTTTGTAGCTAAAGAGCTGGAAATTTACCTCCACAAAAATCCCTCAGTTGCCGATGCCATGCTCAAACGCATTCTGCAATCGGAGCGCGAACGAAAAGAAATAGCCGGTATCAAAAAACTGGCCAACGAACGGGCTAAGAAAGCTAACCTGCACAACCGTAAGCTGCGCGATTGCCGGTTTCATTTTGATGATGAAAAAGGAGAGAAGGGCGGAGAGTCAATGATCTTTATTACTGAAGGAGACTCCGCGAGCGGATCCATTACTAAATCACGAAGTGTAGAATCGCAAGCCGTATTCAGCTTGCGCGGTAAGCCGCTTAATTGCTACGGGCTTACCAAAAAAGTAGTGTATGAAAACGAAGAGTTTAATTTGCTTCAACACGCACTAAACATTGAAGATGGATTAGACGGTCTGCGTTACAACAAAGTGGTGGTAGCCACCGATGCCGATGTAGACGGTATGCACATTCGTTTGCTGTTGATGACGTTTTTTTTGCAGTTTTTTCCTGACTTAGTGAAAGCAGGTCATGTGTATATTTTAGAAACTCCGCTTTTTCGTGTTCGCAATAAAAAAGAAACGATCTATTGTTACAGCGAAGAAGAGAAGCAGGCCGCAGTTAATAAATTGGGAAGCAAACCTGAAATTACCCGCTTCAAAGGTTTAGGCGAAATCTCTCCCGATGAATTCGGAACTTTTATTGGAGAGAACATTCGCCTGCAACCGGTGCTGATCGACAAAGAAAAACACCTGATCAAAACGCTGGAGTTTTACATGGGCAAGAACACCCCCGACCGCCAGGAGTTTATAATTGATAACCTGAGGGTAGAACTTGATAAAGTAGAAGCGAAGGAAGAAGAGTTAGTAACAGAAAACGAGAAGTAGGCAATTGTTAAATTAGAGGTTATAATTAGAAATTTTCAAGCTATAAATGAGCAAAAAAGATAAATCAAAAGAAAAAAACGAAAACGGATCGGTACACACCATCGCCATTGACGGTATGTACGAGAGCTGGTTTCTCGATTATGCATCGTATGTAATTCTGGAACGTGCCGTGCCTCGTATTGAAGATGGACTCAAACCGGTGCAAAGAAGAATTATGCATTCGCTGAAGGAGATGGACGATGGTCGTTTCAATAAAGTGGCAAACGTGATTGGTAACACCATGCAATACCACCCGCACGGTGATGCGGCCATTGGCGAATCCATTGTAAACATCGGTCAAAAAGATTTGCTGCTCGACACGCAAGGTAACTGGGGCGATGTGCGCACAGGTGACAGCGCGGCCGCTCCGCGTTACATCGAAGCACGACTTTCAAAATTTGCACTTGATGTGGTTTACAATGCTCAGACTACCGAGTGGCAATTGTCGTACGATGGAAGAAAAAAAGAACCGGTAACTCTGCCCGTGAAGTTTCCTTTGTTACTGGCGCAGGGTGTAGAGGGTATTGCCGTTGGGTTGTCAACAAAAATTTTACCGCATAATTTTTGTGAATTGATCAAAGCATCAATTGATGTTTTGAAAGGTAAGAACCCAAAAATTTACCCTGACTTTCCCACTGGTGGCATTGCCGATTTCTCGGAATACGATCAGGGCTATCGCGGAGGAAAAATAAAAGTACGCGCAAAGATCGAAATCCTGGATAAAAAAACTTTAGTGATCAAAGAAATTCCATTCGCAACGACTACAGCATCGTTGATGGAGTCCATTGTGAAGGCGAGTGAAAAGGGAAAGATCAAAGTAAAGCAGGTGATTGACAACACCGCAAAAGACGTAGAGATTCAGGTGAGTTTGCAGGCGGGCATTTCTCCTGAGATTGCGATGGATGCGCTGTATGCATTCACCGATTGTGAAATTTCAATTTCTCCGAATGCCTGCGTGATCGTAAACGACAAGCCGGTGTTCATGAAGGTGAATGAGATTTTGAAAATTAACACAGAGCAAACCGTTCAACTGCTTAAGCGCGAGCTCGAGATCAAGAAGAGTGAGTTGATGGAGAAGATACTCTTCTCATCGCTCGAAAAGATTTTCATTGAGAAAAGAATTTACCGGAACATTGAAGAGATAGAAACCTTCGAAGAGGTAATTGAAACGGTTGACAAAGGCTTGAAGCCATACAAGAAGCACTTTTACCGCGAAATAACGCGCGATGATATACTCCGTTTGCTTGAGATTCGCATTAAACGAATTTCTAAATACGATTCATTCAAAGCAGATGAGTTACTTCGTGATCTTGAAAATGAGTTGAAGGAGACCCTGCATCACCTGAAACACTTGACCGATTATGCCATAGCTTACTACCAAAACCTTTTAGATAAATATGGAAAAGGTCGCGAGCGCAAAACGGAGATTAAAAGCTTCCAATCAGTGGTGGCAACGGAAGTGATCTCAAACAATCAGAAGTTGTATGTGAATCGTGAAGATGGTTTTGTTGGGTTTGGGTTAAAGAAAGATGACAAGACTGAGTTCATCACCGAATGTTCAGATCTGGATGATATTATTGCTATTCGCAAAGACGGAAAAGCATTGGTAAGCCGCATCAAGGAGAAAGTGTTCATGGGCAAGGATATTTTACACGTGGGCGTGTGGAAAAAAGGCGATGAGCGCATGGTGTACAACCTGATTTACAGTGATGGCAAGAGTGGAAAAACTTTTGCAAAGCGTTTTGCCATGCCAGCCATTATCCGTGACAAAGAATATAATCTTGATCAGGGAAACCCGAACAGCAAAGTACACTACCTCAGCGCCAATCCTAACGGAGAGGCCGAAGTGGTAGAAGTAAAACTAAGTCAGAGCAGCACAGCACGCAAAAAGATTTTTGATTTCGATTTTTCAGAACAGGAAATTAAAGGGCGCGGAGCACGTGGAAACACCATTACAAAGTATCCGGTTCGCAAAGTAGACTTTAAAGAAGCTAAAGGCTCTACTCTGAGCGGGCTGGAGTTGTGGTTTGACGAGGCCAGCGGAAGGCTGAACAAAGACAAGCGCGGCAAACACGTAGGCAAGTTTGATGGAGATAATCAGATTATGGCCATTACCAAGTCAGGTAATTACAAAATCACAGGGTTTGATCTCAACACGCGGTTCGAGCCCGAAAACAAAACAATTTTGCTCGAGAAATTTAATCCAAAAAAAATCATTTCGGCAGTATACGTGGATGGCGAGAGCAAACACTATTTTGTCAAACGATTTACCATTGAAACAACAACTCCTGATAAGGAATTTAATTTCATCAGCGAAAGTATCGGCTCGCGGTTAGAGTTTGTTACAACTTCCGATAATCCTGAAATTGAAATGGAAGTGGTGAAGGGCAAAGGCAAGGATAAAGAGCTAGAGGTTGTTAACCTGGAAGACATAATCGATGTAAAAGGTTGGAAGGCAATGGGCAACCGGTTGTCGCAATACAAAGTCACCAAAGTAAAGCCGGTAGAAGAACCAGAAGATACCGGGCTTGAAGAAGGCGATGAAGATAATGCTGAGGTGATGGAAGCGAGTGGCTCTCCATCATCCAAAAAAAAAACCTACCCACCTGAAACCGAAGAAGGCGCGCAAGCCAACCTCTTTGGTGAAGAACCCCAAGAACAGGTCCTCGTCAACGGTCAGCCGCCCAAAGCAAAAACGCCTAAGCCCAGGCAAGCGGAGCAAGCCGGTCTCTTTGAAGAAAAAGAAAAAGAAGTGAAAAGAAAAAAAACGGAAACAAACGAAAAAAATAAACCAAAAGGTTTTTCGGCCGGAGACTCAGTTGAACTAGATGTATGATACAATGATTATGAAAAAATTAAACACATTAGTTGTTTTGATATTGTTAACGACACTATCATTTGCACAGGAAATCAATGTTCGCGGCAAAGTGAAACAGACCGTAACAGGCAAGGGGGTTATTGCCAAAGTGGTTTACAAAAGCTACCCCACGGGTGGGCTTTCAGGTACATTCAATGACAGTATTTTTTCATTTTCGATTTTTGGTTCTTCAAAATATGTGATCACGGCAGAGGCAGATGGAAACATTAAAACAGGAATTTTGATTGATCCAAAAGAAGCCAAAGACAACCTGATTGTGCGTGATATTGAGTTGACCATTACCGGCCAGCCTATCCGGCTCTCGCACTTAATCTTTGATGCAGGCAAAGCGGTGATCAGACCTGCTTCATTTAAAGAACTGGATGAGTTAGTGGCGCTGATGAAAACCAATTCTAAAATGGAAATTCAATTAGAAGGCCATACGGATAATTTGGGCAACCCAGCCGCTAACCTGAAACTTTCGCAAGCCCGGGTAGATGCTGTAAAAAAATACCTAACGGGCAAAGGCATTAACAAAAATCGCATCAAGACAGTGGCGTTTGGGGGAACCAAACCCTTGTCCACCGACAATACAGAGGCTGCCCGGGCCCTAAACCGGAGGGTGGAAATGCGGGTATTGAAGGAGTAGCCACACCATTATTTTTGCATTTTTTTTATCATGTCATGCAACTATTTTGGGGATTGAGAGTATCTAATACATATTAACCCTCAGATGTATGGCACTCCTCGGTTTCTTCGGCAAAAAAAAGAAAGAATTTAAAGCTTTTTGTAACGTTACCCACGAGCCGCTTGAAAAGGGCTTTGGCTACTTACTGACCACTGCCCAGGTTATTTCTTCTAAAAAATATTGGGACTTGATCATGACCGAACCCGAAACACTTTCGTACACTATCTCTCATTTTAATAATCAGCCGGGCGGAACACAAATGCGCCACATGATTTTTGAGAAATATGCTTCGGTCAACAAGCCCTGGATAGTTTCTGATTCAGTAATTAATTATTTTGAAGTAGATAAAATACAAGCTCGTAATAGTGCCCAGAAATGGTGGGAGAGTGAGGGCAACTATGTGCCCGAAGCCTCCGGGCCGGCTGTTCAGCAACTGGATGGCAGTAGTTTTAATGACTTTAAAGAGTATGCCGTGTTAGAAGCAGGCCGGGTAAAGGCATCCTCAAGAAAGTAAATGACCTGTTAATTTTTATTCTGAAAATGGTCAGACCGGATTGCCTACCGGTATTTTTTATGTACTTCCAATAAATTTTGTGCTGTTCTGTTGTTGCACAACATTGTAACACTCTTCTTTCTTGTAATAAAACTCACACGAACAAACTTTTCAGGCTGTGCAATTTAACTGTGAGAATAGCTACGATAATCTTTTGGTTATTTGAGGCTAATGCCTTTTTTTTAGGAAACAGATTGCGATTATTTTTGAAAAAAAAGCGTTGGAGGTTTGTGATAGTGTTGAACCATAGCCTGCCACTCACTACGCCAACCAGGCAAGTATTGCATGAAATAGTATCAAAGAATATGCTATCTTCCACCACTAATTTATTTTTACCGGATGCAGGATAAAGAACTTAAAGCGCTTGTTTCTTTACTGGATGATGATGATCAGCAGGTAATTTCGCACGTAGAAGAAAAAATATTGTCTATTGGCAAAGAAGCCATTCCTTTTTTAGAGCAGGAGTGGGAAAGTAACCTGAACCCCACCGTGCAAGGAAGAATTGAGGAGCTGATTCACACCCTGCAGTATGATTTAGTGCGCGAGCGGTTGAAAAACTGGTATGCCGGTAGTGAGCAAGACTTGCTTACCGGTATGTGGATTTTGGCCACGTATCAATACCCTGATTTAGAATTGGAGAAACTAAAGCAGGAGATGGAACAAGTTTACTATGAAACATGGCTTGAATTCAGACCCGACTTGTTTCCCTTTGATCAGGTGAAAGTGATCAATAGTGTACTCTATAATAAGCTGAAGTTTGGGGCAAACACCAAAAACTTTCATTCGCCTGGCAACTCCATGATTAATGTGGTGTTAGAATCCCGCAAAGGAAACCCGATTACCCTTTGCGTGATTTACTTGTTGGTAGCTCAGAAATTAAAACTTCCCGTTTATGGGGTAAACCTGCCCAACCTTTTTATTCTCACATACAAAGACAACAACCATCAATTTTATATCAATGCGTTTAATCGGGGGTTGATATTTTCAAAACAAGACATTGAAAATTATATCAATGAGTTGCACCTCGCTTCGCAGCCTTCATTTTTTGAATCTTGCTCCAGCCTGGAGATCATTCGCAGAGCATTGCGAAATCTGGTGATGAGTTTTGAAAAAATGGGTGAGCACGCCAAAGCCGATGAAGTTAAAGTTTTACTGGTGGATATTTCGGATGGAGGAGATTTGGGAGTTTAGTACCCGAATGAAAGCACGTTAGGCTCGGCCTTCAGGGTCATAGTAAACATTTCCAGTTTTTTTTCTGAGCCAAACACTTCGTAGATCACAACGAAAGAATGGTTGTCTTTAATGTCGCGTTTCTTTTTATAGCTCAGGTTTAGGTCAATCAAAATTTTTTCAATATAGGCGTGGCTGTCATGGTCTGGCAGAAACCCTATTTTGTAAGTGCGCGACTGATGCCAGCGCTCGATCCATCCCTGAACATTTTCAAGAAAGGTAAGCACCACCAGTACTACACCTGAGCCAACGATAGCTACAAAATATTCTCCCGCACCTACTGCCATGCCGAGTGCTGCCGAGATCCAAATGGTAGTAGCCGTAGTAATGCCCGAGATGGTAAGCCCGTCTTTGAAAATCACCCCGCCTCCCAAAAAGCCAATGCCGGTAACAATATTGGCCGCCAGTCGGTCGGGGTTGTTGGCACCCAGGTTCATTGAAATTTCGGTGAAGATGGTAGAACCCAGGCAAATCATGATCATGGTGCGCAGGCCGGCTGCCTTGCTCCGGTATTCCCGCTCAAGGCCAATGGCAGTGCCAATGACGAATGATACCAGCAGGCGCAAGGCTACTTCTAAATCCAGATTGAAGTCCATGCTAATTATTTTTAACTTTAAAGATAGCCGATGAACTCAACATTTGGAATTTTTGGGCTAATCAAGTCAGGGTAAAATGTTAGTTTTGATTTTAATACAGACGCATGGCGGATCATTCACTCTTTCTGAAGAATCTATGGTACCTGGCGTGCCATGGTTCATTTCTTAAACCGGGCAAGTTATTAGGTAAAGAAATGCTTGGCGAAAAAATTGTTTTGGGTCGCGATAAAAACGGAATACCTTTTGCCTTGCGCGATAACTGTGCTCACCGGGGTGTGCCTTTGTCGCAGGGATGGTTTAAAAACGATACCCTGCAATGCTGCTATCATGGTTGGGAATTTGGTACCGATGGTGTTTGTAAAAATATTCCGGCATTGCCGCCCGGAGGTACAATTGACGTTTCAAAGATCAAAGTATTTCAATATCCCTGCAAAGAAATAAACGGTACCATTTGGGTGTATATCCCTGAAAAAAAATTACCGAATACCGAACCCAAAATGCCTGTGCCGGATTTGATTTTATCGGCAGATAAAAAATTTCTTCATGTAGAGACGGTAACATTGCCGGCCGACATTGATCACTCAGTGATTGGCCTGATTGACCCTTCACACGTAACGTTTGTGCACCAGTCCTGGTATTGGCGTTCAGCCAAAAAACGAAAATTGAAAGAAAAGAAATTTGAACCAAGCCCGCTTGGTTTTAAAATGGTTCGTCATGCACCTTCTAATAATTCCAAAGGATATGGTATTTTGAAAGGAGGAACATCAACTGAAATTACGTTTGAAATCCCCGGCATCCGCTGGGAGCATATCAAAGTAGGTGAGAAGCACGAAATCATTTCCATTACAATACTCACACCGATCAATGATCACCAGACTGAACTTACCCATATTTTTTACAGCACACTCGCTATTTCGCGCTGGCTGTGGTGGCCGCTGAAACGATTAGGCAAACAATTTATCGGGCAGGATTTGGGAGTATTTCAAAAACTCAGCGAAGGCTTGAAGTCAAAACCAACGCTTTCGCTCATTGGTGAACCTGATATGCAAGCGCGGTGGTACTATGAGATCAAAAGGTTGTGGGCTATTTCACAACAAAACAATGAACCGTTTGTGAACCCGGTAACTCCCCAAACACTGCATTGGGTAACATGATGACATTCAAAAAAAAATACATTGTAGTTGCCACCGGCTATCAAGGTTCTTTACTTCGAATTACTACGGATATCTTCTTGACATCAGGTGGTGGATGCATTTGGTGCGTATGATTTTTTAGTACTGGCCAGGTAGTAGTGCTGACTAAAATTTACTAACTCCTATCAAAGGGCAAATCCCATCAAGGCTATTACATGGCAGGCTGTGCCTGCGAGCACAAACAAGTGCCAAACAAAATGGGCGTATTTTAATCGGTGGTCATAAACAAAAAACAAGACACCGGCCGAATACATCACCCCGCCACCCATTAACCAAAACAATCCCCAGAAAGGCAGCGCATCATACAGGGGTTTTGCTGCCACCACGGCCAGCCATCCCATGCCAAGGTACAAAGCGGTTGAAAGTTTATCTGATTTTACATCGCGTACTGATTTGAGTACAATTCCGGCAGCGGCCAATGCCCAGGTAACTCCAAAAAGTGACCAGCCCCAAGCTCCATATAAAACCGTAAGGGTAAACGGTGAGTAGGTGCCGGCAATTAATAGAAAGATAGCGCAGTGGTCAAACAGTTTAAAAACCTGTTTCGTACGACTGTGCGGAAAAGCATGGTACAAGGTTGAAGCGAGGTAAAGCATCATCATGGTGGCCCCAAAAATACTTACACCTACAATTGCCGCAGCTCCGTGCGCTTTTAAAATCAGGATAGGTGTAATGGCAACGGCTGCCAAAAAACCAACACCGTGACTGATGCTGTTGGAAATTTCTTCTCCTACTGTTTGAGGGTAGTCTTGGTGATAAAGGCCGGGTGACAAGTCAGGGTCTTTCATAGATTATACATAAGAATAAAATAAAAAAGCAAACCTGTAAGCCGGGTTCTGTTCCCCGACTTTAGTCGGGGTGCTTATCATTTATCTAGCCCTGATGTCGCCACCAGGATCAATCAGCCTACCCAATCCCGATAGAGCAGAAAACTGTTCAAGGAACGGGCAGTTCCATCATCGGGACCTATTTGGCCTTTCAACCCGTAAGGCTTGCCATGCCCCGGGTGTCACCACCCGGGCGGTGGGCTTTTACCCCGCCTTTTCACCTTTTCCTGCCGCAATCAAGTTGCAACGGGTAGTTTGTTTTCTGTGGCGCTCTCTGTCTCCCGACAAGTCGGGGGCCTTCCCGTTAGGAAGTACGGTGCCCTGTGTTGCCCGGACTTTCCTTACTGACGGTAACCGTCAGCACGATAAGCCGGTTTGCTTTTGTGTGCAAAGGTAGCAATCAAAAAAATATTTATCTTTGAAATGTGGCCCTAACCCCGCCTGTATGAAGCATTGGCTCAAATTGATTATTCCTCTGCTGTTTGCATTTCAGTTATCACAAGCTAAATCAAGACCCGACACCGTAAGAGTGGGTGCATTTATTATCAGCATTCATGATATTGATTTTCATGACTTACAATACACCGTGCGCATGTGGTTATGGTTCAACTACGATAATCCAAAATTTGATTTTTCCAAACAAATTGATATTCCTAATGCCAAAGACATTGAAATATCATCGGTAAGTATTGACACGGTAAACGGTAGATACTGGGCGCAGATGCGTGTGAAGTGTACCATGAAAGAAAACTGGAAGGTGAAGGATTTCCCTTTTGATGAACAACACTTGAAAATTATTATTGAAGACGAAGAGCAAGGCATAGACAACGTGGTGTTTGTGGCCGATACAGCCAATAGTCGTTTTGATAATGTAGAGGTATTGGAAGGTTGGAATGTAGATGCCTTTAAGGTAGCAACAGGCAAAAGCACCTATAAAACTTCGTTTGGTAATCCAGTTCCCGGCCATCACGTTCAAACTTTTTCCATGTTCACTATTGAAATGGATATTGAGCGCGAGGCAACAGGGTTATTTTTGAAAGTCTTTGTAGGTATGTATTTCGCTTTTTTAATCGCACTGGTTAGTTTCCTTTCAGATACCAATGAATTGGAACCCCGCTTTGGGTTACCTGTTGGCGGTTTATTTGCCGCGGTGGGAAATAAATACATCATTGATTCATTGCTGCCTCAATCTTCGCAGTTTAGTTTGGTAGATATCTTACATAGCCTCACATTTTTGGGTATCTTCGGTATATTGACAGTTTCAGCTATTGCGTTGAAACTTCACAACAACGACCAGGTGGTGAAAGCCCACCGAGTCAATAAAGTTGGAGCAGTCATAATAATCGTGGGCTACGTGGCAGCCAATGTTTACTACATAGTTACTTCGTAAGGGTTAATTCGTCTGGCTGTGGTAGCGCAGCTCTTTTTCACGCTCGGCATCTTCTTTTTCACGCTTGATTCTCACTTTGGCTATGGGGCCTACCATGATAGGCACATTCTCTACTTCCACATTGGCCAGTTCAAGCCCATACATCTCTTCGGTGGAGAGGCTGTGTTTTTTAATGAAGCGGTAGCCTTGGATGATCATATTGTCGAACGAAGAAATTTCACTATCCACCGAAGCGAGCGAGTGTAAAATAACAAACTTAAAATCGGCCGGCAGGCTGTGCTTACGCAGTGAGTCATAGTGGCTGGTGAGATCTATCTCTGAAGTTTCTGCCATATCGCGCAGAATTTTATTGAAGAGCAGGTTCACCCGGTGGTTGGCTTTGAATCCTAATTTAATCCTGATAAAAAAACATTTTTTAGGAATGATGGTATCCACAGAATATTTAGAAGTGTAAGGGCTATCTACCGTGTCAACGTGAATGAACCAATAGACATCGGCCCGCTTGGGGCGCTTTTTGAAAATAGAATATATGATGTTGGAGTCGATGTAGCGTTTGCTGTTGGCAACAGCCATGTACACTAAATTAGTAGCTTCTTTGGGAATGGAATTGTCGGCTTGTAATTCTTCAATCAACGGAACATAGTGTTTCAAATCGACAAACTCAGTATGCCGGTCGCGCAGGTGGCGAGCCTTAAGCAGTACATACATCATCACAAAAAATAGCAGGGCAATGGAGTAAGTAAACCATCCGCCTTGTTCAAACTTGTGAAAATTGGCAATAAGAAAGAGTGTTTCAAGTGTAAAAAATAAAAGGGCTATGCCGGCCGTGCGTATGCGCGAGTGTTTGGCTGTGTTGAAATAAAAAACAAGGAGTGTGGTGGTCATCAACATATTCAGAATGATGGCCAAGCCGTAAGCACCCTCCATGGCCGAAGAACTTTGGAAGATCCAAACCACGGCAATGGTTCCTACCATCAAAACCCAGTTAATGGCCGGTATATAAATTTGCCCTTTCAGTTGGCTGGGATAGCGCACTTTGGTGCTGGGCCACAGCTTAAGTTTCATGGCTTCGTTCACAAGTGTGAATGTGCCTGAAATTAATGCCTGACTGGCAATGATAGCAGCCGATGTAGCGATGATGATGCCAATGATCAAAAACTGCTCAGGTACCAATGCATAAAAAGGAATTTTTCCGTTGAGCACGGTTCCCTTTTGCGAAAGCAACCAAGCTGCCTGCCCGAAATAATTGAGTAACAATGCAATTTTTACAAAACCCCAGCCCACGCGAATATTCCCTTTTCCACAATGGCCCAGATCAGAGTACAAGGCTTCGGCCCCCGTAGTGCAGAGAAATACTTCGCCCAAGAGCCAGAACCCATCCGGATAGTCGGTAAGTAAATCCCAGGCATATATCGGATTAATGGCCTTCAGCACCTCTGGATGAGGCAATACATAAGATAATCCAAGCCCCCCAATCATGATGAACCAAAGCATCATGATCGGGCCAAACGTTTTACCCACGATGTTGGTACCAAACTGTTGATAGATAAATAGCAAAATCAGAATACCGATCACCACCGGCACAATAGGAAAGTTGGGGTAGTCCAACGATACTCCCTCTACAGCTGAAGTAATGCTGATGGCCGGAGTGATAAATCCGTCTGCAATAAGCGAAGCGCATCCGATAATGGCCGGAAAAACTACCCAGGTAACTTTGTACTTGCGTACCAGAGCATACAGGGCAAAAATTCCACCTTCCCCTTTGTTATCGGCATTTAATGCCAGGTAGATATACTTAAAAGAGGTAATCAGGGTGAGTGTCCAAAATACGCAACTTACCCCGCCCAACACCAACTCTTCAGAAATCTGACGGGTTCCTATGATTGCCTTGTACACATACAAAGGCGATGTTCCGATGTCACCATAAATGATACCAAACGACACCAGCACGCCAGCGGCCGTAAGGGGAATCTTATGAAATTGTTCTTTCGGATTTACCATAATGCGACAAGAACCAATCTTGTGTTAGCTGAAAAGCGTGAGGAGTTCAGGATGGCAAAAGGAATAGGCATTATTGCACGTAAGGCAAACGGACACAAATTTACGTCAACTCAAAGGATTTATCGACTGCTTGAAAAAAATAATTTAAATAGACATTTTATGCTGTGAATAGGAGTGTATTTTTGCAGCAAACAACTAACATCTGTATGGCAAAAACCCTATTATCAATCGTAGCCGGTTTGTTTTTACTGGCTGGCTGCGACAGTAAATCTGAGAAACTACAAACCCAGGTAGATTCCCTGCGCGAAGCGCTGCAAACCAATCAAAAATTTGTACAAACACTTCAAGAGGTGGGTACTCTGATGGACTCCATTGACGCCAACCGTCAGCACCTGCAGGTGAATGTGGTAGAGGGTACTACCTACTCAGATTACACGTCCCGTATGAAGGACATTAACAAGTATGTGAAAGACACCCAGGGAAAAATTGAGGACCTGGAAAAAGCCGCCAAAAAATCTAAGGGCATGGCTAATACCTATGCGGCTACTATTAAAAAGTTGAAGGCCGACCTCGAGTCAAAAAACCAGGAGATTGCATCGCTGCAACAAAAGGTAACTGAACTGGGCCAGGAGAACTCAGATCAAAAAATTAAAATAGACCTGCAACAAGCTGAGATCAATGACAAGGCTGCTCAGATTGAATCGAAGAAACAGGAGCTGGCTTTATTGGAAGAGAAAATCCAGCAAGTGCAATTGCAAAGCAAAGTGAGCGAAGCAGATTCGTATTTTGCCCGTGGTCAGGCTGTAGAAGAAGCCGCTAACCGCACCAAATTGGCTCCTCGCAAGAAAAAAGAAACATACAAAGAGGCGATAGAACTATACAAAAAAGCATTGAGCCTCGGCAAGCAGGAAGCGCAAGCTAAAATTGATGCCTTGAGCAAAAAAATATAACGGCATAAATGTTAAAATAAAAAAGCCCCGGAAATAACCGGGGCTTTTTCTTTGAGAAAAAAATCGTACAATCTAAAAATGATATAACACACCAAAATTTAAGATCAGATTACCGAGGGGATAAGATGGCTTGACATCTTTTCTGCTCGGGTAGGGTCTTGATTACTGTCGTAAGCCGATTTGAAAACTGATGATATTTCTTTTGGCTAATGAATGGTTTTGCTTGATGGGTTACAATTGTTCATTACTAAGTCGCGTGTTGAACAGATTTTGTGCCAACGTAATATTCCACTTTATCAACGAAAGTACTCAATACCCCTTGGTATATAAAAATAGTCGTTGCCGATCAGGTTTTTATTATTGATCAACTGTTGGTGAAGAAACCTTTTCAATCTTCTCAATTTTAATTTCAGGTTGCTTCACATCGGCTGTATGCTTCACAGTTGAGATATGGGGGGCAATAATCAGCGCGACAATGGATGACAACTTGATCAGGATATTCATCGAAGGTCCTGAGGTGTCTTTAAATGGATCGCCCACGGTATCTCCGGTTACCGATGCTTTGTGGGGTTCTGATTTTTTGTAATAGGTTTGACCGTTGATTTCCACTCCTTTTTCGAAAGATTTTTTAGCATTGTCCCATGCGCCACCGGCATTGGACTGAAAAATTCCCATCAACACACCGGATACAGTTATCCCGGCCAACATACCGCCCAATACTTCAGGGCCAAATGTAAATCCTACGATCACCGGAGTAAGCAATGCAATGGCGCCAGGGGCAATCATCTCACGCAGAGATGCTTTGGTGGATATGGCCACGCATTTTTCATATTCAGGTTTTGCTTTGTATTCCATAATGCCCGGAATTTCTCTAAACTGCCTGCGCACTTCGTTTACCATATCCATGGCAGCGCGACCAACCGCAGCAATAGCCAACGAAGAAAATATAAACGGAATCATTCCTCCAACAAAAAGGCCGGCTAAGACCGGTGCTTTGTAAATATCAATGGCTGTGATACCAGAAACACCAACAAAAGCTGCGAACAATGCCAAAGAAGTTAATGCGGCTGACGCGATAGCAAATCCTTTCCCGGTGGCAGCGGTTGTATTTCCTACAGCATCCAAATTATCGGTACGATGACGCACTTCTTCGGGTAGTTGGCTCATCTCGGCAATGCCTCCTGCGTTGTCGGCAATAGGTCCAAACGCATCGATTGCCAACTGCATAGCTGTAGTGGCCATCATACCTGCGGCTGCAATGGATACTCCGTACAGCCCGGCAAATTCATACGAACCGATAATGCCGGCTGCGAGTACAAGAATGGGGAGCAAGGTAGACTCCATACCTACCGAAAGACCACCGATGATGTTGGTGGCATGGCCTGTACCTGATTTTTGAACGATTGATTTTACCGGACGCTTGCCCATGGCGGTATAGTATTCGGTAATCATACTCATCAGCGTGCCTACAACTAAGCCAATCATGATGGCAATGAATACATCCGTTGAGGTGAAGGCCACACCCCGGTGAGTTAAGTTTTCGGGTAATAAATATTTTACAGCAAAGTACGAGGCAATGGCGGTCATAATGATGGATGACCAATTGCCAATGTTCAAGGCATTTTGCACACTGTCAGTTTCGTTTTTAATGCGAACAAACCAAGTAGCCACAATCGAGAAAATCAATCCAAGTCCGGCAGTAACCATCGGCAATAGAATAGGGGAGAGACCACCAAAATTATCGGATGAGGCAATCTCTTGTCCTAAGACCATGGTTGCCAAAATGGTGGCTACATATGAGCCGAATAAATCTGCGCCCATGCCGGCTACGTCACCTACGTTGTCGCCTACATTATCAGCAATGGTGGCAGGGTTGCGCACATCGTCTTCGGGAATTCCGGCTTCAACTTTTCCTACCAGGTCAGCACCCACATCGGCTGCTTTAGTATAAATGCCACCGCCTACACGGGCAAATAGAGCAATTGATTCAGCACCCAATGAAAATCCCGCCAGCACTTCAATGGCCCTGCGCATTTCAAGGCCGGTAATGGATGCTCCTTCGGGTACGAAGTAATTATAAAATACAATGAACAGCCCTCCTAACCCCAATACGGCAAGCCCGGCTACACCAATGCCCATTACTGACCCACCGGTAAAAGAAACATTTAGGGCCTTGGCCAGCGAAGTGCGGGCTGCCTGTGTAGTGCGCACATTAGCTTTAGTGGCAATGCGCATACCAATGAAACCGGCAGTTCCTGAAAGTAATGCACCTATAATAAAGGAGACGGCAATGATGGGGCTTGATTCTTCAATGAGAGTGCCCGACCAGCCCAACACAATTGCTGCAACTAACGCAAATACGCCCAAAATCCTCCATTCGGCTTTTAAAAAGGCCATTGCCCCACGGGCAATATAGCCGGCAAGCTCTTGCATTTTTTGCTCGCCAGCATCTTGACGGGTAACCCACGATGATTTGATAGCAGTAACAATAAGGCCCAGTAGGCCTATGGCAGGAATAGAAAAGAGTACAATGTTCACAGCGTTAGAGTTTAAGTTTTATAGTTCTAAAAAAGTGGCTGCAAAACTAACCAAAATAGCTAAAAAGAGAGGTGTGGAAGCAAAAAAAACCAGCGAGTTAGAATGACCGCTGGCGGACAGTTTAGTTCATTTTCGTTCTCGGTGATGAAAGTATAACCTCATTTTGGCTCTGTTTATTCATTTTTTGTTATGGCATTGGAATTGGGTATTGGGCGTTGGTTGCTGGTAACCGGATATCGGCCAAAACTCAGAACCCATAACCAATTTTTGAATCTTGAATTTTAACTATTGAATCAACATGCTCCGCAACTACCTCATCACCGCCCTGCGCAATTTATGGCGAACGAAAAGCACCACTGTCATTAACATTTCAGGCCTCATGCTAGGCATAGCGGCCAGCCTAATTTTATTTCTGCTCATTAGGCACCATAGCAATTTCGATAGGTTTCATACCAAGGCCGACCGTATTTACCGCATCGTAACCGAAGCAGACGGCAACTACGGAAAAGATTATTATGCCGGTGTGCCACCTGTATTGCCCGAGGCTTTTAAAAATGATTTTCCCGAAGCGGAAGAAGTTACGTTCACATCATATCGGGGAGCCGGTGGAATGATTTCTATTCCGCAGAAAGACGGTTCGTTTAAAAAATTTGGTGATGACAATGGTATTGTTTTTACACAACCTAGTTTTTTTAAAATTTTTGATCGCAAAATATTGATAGGAAAAGCTAACAATAACTTAGAAAACCCCAACGAAGCAGTCATTTCAAAAAAAGCAGCATTAAAATATTTTAGCAAAACAGATGTGCTAAACGAGGTTGTTACATTTGACCACAAAGATTACAAAGTAGTTGCCGTAGCGGAAGATTATCCTAATAATACTGATTTTCCGTTTGATGTCATGCTCTCTTACATCACCATAAAAAAAGAAAAAGATCAAAGCCAGTGGGGCGGCATCTGGAGCGATGAGCAGTGCTACTTCTTATTGAAAGCCGATGCCTCAGTTGATGAAATTGAAAGACGCTTACCGGCTTTTTATGCTAAGTACCATATAGAAAAAAATACAGATCATAGAGAATACCACGCTCAGCCGCTGGCCGATATCCATCACGACTCACGATTTGATAATTACAATTACAGCACCATCAGCCACGAGAAGATTACAGCCATGGCGGTGATTGCCATCTTTCTCATTCTCACCGCTTGTATCAATTTTATTAATTTGGTAACGGCCGAAGCCATTAAGCGCTCGAAAGAAGTGGGTATCAGAAAAGCACTGGGCAGCTCACGCGGGCAATTGATCACTCAGTTTTTAGGCGAGTCAACCTTGGTTACAGTTCTGTCGGTGTTCATTGCTATTGCGGCCGCACAACTGTCGTTGCCGTGGTTGAATTCTTTTTTAAAAATAAAACTTTCTATAGACCTGCTGCACAACCCGCAAGCCTTGGCCTTTTTGGTAATTATCACGTTGTTAGTTTCTGTTTTTTCGGGACTTTACCCGGCATTTGTTGTATCGGGCTTTAAGCCGGTATTTGCCATAAAGAACAAGACGGGTGACAAAAATTCTTCAAGTTACACGTTGCGAAAAACCTTGGTGATTTTACAGTTCGTCATCTCGCAGTTTTTGATCATTGCTACCCTGGTAATGATTCAGCAGATGAATTTTATCAGCCACAAAGAATTGGGTTTCAATAAAAATGCAATCGTCAATATTCCTATTCCAGAAAATGCCCGCGAGGGTTTTACAGATGGCACCAGCAAAATGAAAACCTTGCGCGAAGAGGTGTTGAAAATGAAGGGCATTGAGCAAGTGAGCCTCAACATAGCTCCTCCTTCATCGGGCAGCAATTTTTCAACGTATTTTAATGCCGAAGGAAAGCCCGATCCGTTCCATGTGCAAATCAAAATGGTGGATGGCAACTACTTTGATTTATACGGGTTAAAACTACTGGCTGGAAAAATGATACCTGACCTGGATACTGCTCAGGGTTTTATTGTGAATGAAAAACTGGCCCACATGTTGGGGCATGCCAATGCCCGCGATGCTATCGGCACTCAAATGAAACAGGGTGGTCGTAATTACTACTTACCCATTGTAGGTATTGTGCAAGACTTTCACACCATGTCGTTGCACGAGCCGATTGAACCTACCGTTATTCTGAACTCGATCAGGTCTTACGCTAACTTATCGGTAAAAATAAAATTAGGTCAGTTTGCCGAAACGGTGAAGCAAATTCAAAAAAAATGGGAAGTGTCGTACCCTGAAAATATTTTTTCGTATAAATTTTTAGATGATGAGTTGAAAGAGTTTTATGAAAGTGAGCAACGTATGTCAACAATGATCACTGTCTTTACATCCATTGCCATTTTCATTGGCTGCCTGGGTTTGTTTGGGTTGGCTACGTTTATGGCCAATAACAAAACCAAAGAAGTGGGCGTGCGTAAGGTGATGGGGGCATCGGTGGAAAGTATTGTGCTCTTGTTTTCAAAAGAGTATGTAAAACTGATTTTGATAGGCTTTGTTATTGCCTCACCGCTGGTTGGGTATGTAATGAACCAATGGCTGAGCACGTTCACATATCGCATTCAGATGGGTGGATGGGTGTTTATCTCCGGGTTGGGCCTCACATTTCTTATTGCCATGCTTACGGTGGGGTACCGTTCTGTGAGGGCAGCGTTGGCAAATCCGGTAAATAGTTTACGCAGCGAGTGATGTTGATGTGATAATTCAGTGATCTGATCATTTGAAAATGGAAAACAATTCATTCTATATCCTGACTTCTGCTACTAACTGCTAAACCATGCTACGCAATTACATCAAAATAGCCCTTCGAAGTTTGTTGAAAAACAGATTGTACTCTTTCATCAATGTTGGCGGTCTGGCGGTAGGTATTGCCTCGAGCATGCTCATTTTTTTGTGGGTAGCTGATGAGTACTCGTTTGAGCGCTTTAACGAAAACTACGACCATATTTATAAGTTATACCAAAGCCAACAGTGGGCTCAGGGCACCAGCGCAAACACGGCCATGCCTTATAAACTTAAAGACCTGGTTAAAGACCGGGTGAAAGAAGTGAAATACGTTGCCCTGACTAACTGGGGCGAAGGCAACACGCTGCAAGTAGGAGAGAAGCGATTGAATAAACTGGGGATGAGTGTGAGTGAAGATTTCTTAAAGATATTCAGCTTCAACCTGGTAGCGGGTGATCTTAACACAGTTCTGAATGATCCCAACTCAATGGTGATCACACAGTCCACGGCCAAAGCACTTTTCGGTGAAAAAGACCCCATGGGTCAGTATATCAAAGTCGATAATGACCGTGAATTAAAAGTAACGGGTGTGATTGAAGATGTGCGATCGAAAAGAACCGAGTTTAAATTTGATTATTTGTTTCCATACGCTTACTATGAGGCTACCCAGCCGTGGGTAAGATTTTCAAAAGACAGTTGGGATAACAACTTTGTGCAGGTGTATGTATTACTTCAGCCCGAAGCAACGGAAGCGGATGTGAATACCGGTATCCAAAATTTTATAAAAGACAATAACCCCAAGGCACCAACAGCTAAATTATTTTTACACCCCATGAGCAAGTGGAGGCTCTATTCCAATTTTGAAAACGGAAAAAATACGGGTGGGATGATTGAGTATGTCAGGCTGTTTACAGCCATTGCTGTTTTTGTATTGCTCATTTCATGCATCAATTTTATGAACTTAGCCACGGCTCGCAGCGAAAGCCGAGCACGCGAAGTGGGTATTCGCAAAAGCATTGGATCGCGCAGAAAAGAACTGGTTATGCAGTTTTTAGGAGAATCTGTTCTCACCTCATTGATAGCATTTTTGTTGGCATTGGTGCTGGTTGAGCTGGCACTGCCACTCTACAACTCATTGGTGGAAAAAAATATCCATATCAACTATTCCAATCCCTGGCTTTGGGCGGCATCATTCGGACTGATTGTCCTTACCGGGATTTTCTCGGGCAGTTACCCTGCGTTTTATCTTTCAGGATTTCAACCGGTAAAGGTTTTGAAAGGAAAGTTGAATGTAGGCAAAGGAGCCACCACTCCCCGTCAGGTGCTAGTTGTGTTACAGTTTGCGTTTTCCATCTTTCTCATTACAGGCACGATTGTGATTTACCAGCAGATACAACATGCGAAAAATAGAGACATGGGCTACAACCGGGAAAACCTCATACAAATCTGGACTAACCAGGAAATAGAAACCCGGTTTCAAACTATTCGCGAAGAACTCGAGCGAACCGGTGTGGTAAAATCAATGTGTAAAAGTAACAGCCCGGTTACTTCAGTTTTTTCCAACAACGAAATCAAATGGCCGGGTATGCCCACCGAAAACCGGGTGTCGTTTGCCACCATTGCCACAGAATATGATTACATCCAAACGTTGGGAGCTAAAATACTTGAAGGGCGCGATTTTTCGCGCGACTTCAAAAGCGACTCATCGGCCTGCATAGTAAATCAGGCTGCTATTGACCTGATGGCAATGAAAGACCCGATCGGAAAAAAACTCACATTTAATAAAAAAGATTTTGAAATAGTAGGAGTCATTTCAAACATTGTCATGGACTCACCTTTTAAACCGGTAGAGGCAATGATCTTGATCTTTGAGCCGACCTGGAGCAGTACAGTTACCATTCGCCTCAACCCAACCAACGACATGAAAGCTTCGCTCGACAAAGTAGAGCGGGTATTTAAAAAACTGAATCCCAATTATCCGTTTGAATTTCGTTTTGCCGATGTGGATTTTCAACGAAAATTTTCTGTGATCAACCTTACCGCCCGGCTGGCCTGGCTATTTGCCTCTCTGGCCATTGCCATTACCTGCCTGGGTTTGTTTGGGTTAGCTGCCTTTACAGCCGAGCAACGCACCAAAGAAATTGGCATACGCAAAGTGATGGGAGCTTCTGTTTTCAATCTGGTAAAATTGATTTCAAAAGATTTTTCAAGGTTGGTGATTTTTGCTTTTCTTATTTCATCGCCCATTGCGTGGTGGTTTTTAAATAATTTTTTACAACGTTACCAATACCGCATTGAGGTGGCGTGGTGGGTGTTGCTGGCCGTGGGTTTGTTTGCTTTGATTCTCGCCTTAGTTATTGTGAGTGTGCAAGCGTTGAAAGCTGCCGTGATGAATCCCGTGGAGAGTTTGAGAAGTGAATAATTTGATAACTCGATGATTTGAAAATTTTAAGATGAAGACTAATTCATTCGATATTCTAAGTTATGTATTCAGCTACTAAACATGATTGCTTAATGCCTAAATGCTAAAACTATGCTGACCAACTACTTCAAAATTGCCTTGCGAAATTTGATTCGCAATAAAACGTATTCAGTCATCAACATTTTAGGGTTGGCTTTAGGGGTGGCGTGCTGCCTGTTATTGTCGCTCTATGTGGTAGATGAGCTGAGCTATGATAAACACCATGTACGGTCAGAAGATTTGTATCGCATCATTACAACTTTTCAATCAGAGATGGCCGGCCATAAGCGCAGCTCTACTGCTTCTCCGCCTATTGCCATGGCAATGAAAGATGAGATACCTGAAGTGGAAAGCGCAGTACGTGTATTGAGCCCTCCGGATATAACATTTAGTTTATTTAAGTATGGCGATAATATTTTTTATGAAACCAATGGGTTTATTGCCGACTCCACATTGTTTGATGTATTTACGTATGAGTTGATAGAGGGCAACCCTCAAAAAGCACTTACCCAAGTCAACACGGTAGTTCTATCTGAAAAATTAGCAAGAAAGCTTTTTGGCAATGAGCCTGCTCTTGATAAACTTGTGTCGATCAGTATGAATGGCACACCTCTGGATTACAAAGTAACCGGTGTGTTTCTTCAAAACCACAACAGTCATATCAACTCCAGTTTTTTTATATCCATGATGAGCCAGGGCTGGGGCGAGTACGTTCGTGGTGAAGGAGCGAAACATTGGGCCGGAAACAACTTTGTTCCTTCTTACTTAAAGTTAGTTCATGGACATAACAAAGTCGAGGTAGAAAAAAAGATGAATCAAGTATTGCTAAAGCACGGTGAAGCAGCTATGAAAGCACTGGGGTTGCATAAAACACTTTCATTAGAGCCGGTAAGAGATATTTACTTAAAATCGGATGTAGGGAAAAGCCCAAGAATAACCTACCTGTATGTGGTAGCTTCTATTGCTGCCTTTATATTGTTGATAGCCTGCATCAATTTTATGAACCTGGCCACGGCCAAGGCTACCAAGCGCTCAGCCGAAATAGGCATTCGCAAAACGATGGGTGCGTTTCGCTCATCTTTGATTACTCAGTTATTAGGTGAGGCCATGCTTATCGTTACATTTTCCATTCTAATAGGCATAGTACTTGTACAATTAGGGCTCCCGTTGTTTAATCAACTCACAGGGAAACACATTTCTTTCACCAGCGAGAATATACCTTACTTTATAGTAGCGGCAATTCTTCTGACCATGCTAACAGGAATAATAGCCGGAAGCTACCCGGCATTTTATCTGTCATCCTTTCAGCCGGCCCAAGTGTTGAAAGGAAAACTAAGTATCGGCAACTCGGCCGGAAGGTTGCGGCAGGGCTTAGTGGTGTTTCAGTTTATGATAGCCATTGTGCTTGTGTGCGGAATTATTGCGATCACGAATCAGTTGAAATACATGCAAGAAAAAAACCTTGGATTTAATTTTCAGGCAAAAATCGTTCTGCCGCTGCGCACAGATGAGGTGCACAAGAAATACGATGCGTTGAAAAAAGAAATTGAAAACATCGGAAATGTCAAGGCTGTATCTGGCACCTCGTATATACCCGGTACAACCATCTTCAGTGACATGATGTTTTATTCTGACGGAGGAAATATGGATAAAGCCGTTGATATCAGGCGTAGCCGGGTCGATGCCGGCTACATCGAGCTCTTTGATATTAAACTAATTGCCGGTCGCACGTTTACCGACAATAGAGCTACAGAAAGCTTGGCTAAATTAATTCTTAACAGAACTGCAGCTACAAAACTGGGCTTTGCTCCGGATAAAATTGTGGGCCAAAATCTTCATTTCGACTGGGAAGGAAATAAATATGATTTCACTGTGATTGGAGTTATGGAAGATTTTCATCAGAACTCATTGCACGAAGAAATCACGCCCACTCTTTTTGAAATGGCAGATAGCACTAAACGGTTTGATTACCTGGTAGCTTCGGTTTCTACAACCGATTTGGATCATACAATTGCCTCCATTGAAAAAATATGGAAGTCAGAAATTATCAGTACACCCTTTGAGTATTCTTTTCTTGACCAGAGTTTGCAAAAATTATATGACGAAGACCATAGGTTTTCGGGTATTGTAACAGGCTTTGCATTCATCGCAATGATTATTTGTTGCCTGGGGTTATACGGTCTTTCATCATACATGACCGAAAGAAGAAATAAAGAAATAGGCATACGCAAGGTGATGGGCGCAAGCGTGCGCCAGATTGTAGCCATGATGTCAACCGAGTTTGTCAGGTTAGTGTTGATCGCCTTTGTCATTGCCGTGCCGGTGGCGTGGTATGGCATGAATAAGTGGCTCGAAGGTTTTGCTTACCGCGTTTCGGTCAGTTGGTTAGTATTTGCACTTGCCGGCATTGCAGCGTTAGCGATTGCCCTCATTACCGTCAGCTTTGAATCAATCCGGTCAGCCACAAACAACCCGGTGGATAGTTTAAGAAGTGAGTGAGTAGATAATTCGATGATTAGAAAAATGAAACATTTTATACCGGCAACAAGAATTCCGCACTTAATTTTTTGAATTATAAATTTTGAATGATATGTTCCGTCACTACTTAACTGTTGCGCTACGTCAACTAACAAGGAATAAATTTTATTCTTCGATTTCTGTGATAGGTTTAGCGCTGGGCTTAGCCTCAGTATTTCTAATCATACAATATGTGGAGCATGAATTAAGTTATGACCTTTTTCATCGCGGTGCCGAAAATATTTACCGCATTGTGTGGATTAATACCAATTCTCAGACACGCACCCCGCATCCGATGGCTCAAGCCATGGTGCAGGATTTTCCCGAGGTTGAAAGTGCCGTAAGCCTTTCCCCTCTTTGGGGCCCGGGACTTACCAAGCAGGTATTTTCTGTTCGGAATCCTGAAAAAAATGTTCGTTATGATGAGTCAAATGTGCTTGCGGTGGACAGTACTTTTTTCAAGGTGTTTTCATTTCAGTTAATTAAAGGCGATCCTAAGACTGCCCTCAAAGACCCGGGCGGAATCCTTATCTCCGAATCGATAGCTCAAAAATATTTTAACACCACCGACTGCCTGGGCAAACAATTACAAGCTAACGAAGAGAAAGATTTGCTTCAAGTTGTTGGGGTGTTTAAAGATGTTCCCCAAACATCTCATTTTCATTTTGATTTTTTGGTTTCCTATGTGAGAGAAAAAAATCCTCATGATAATTATTATCAATGGGGAGACTTTGGACATTACAACTACATTAAACTAAAACCAGGAACAGATGTGAAGGCACTCGAAAACAGGCTGCTCGACTGGACATCCAAATACATTCATTACCCTGAAGAAGGAATAAAATGGATTAAAGAACATAGCTATGGATTTGAGTTGCAACCACTCACTAGCATACATCTGAAATCACACTTGCGTTGGGAATTAGAAGCCAATGGCAATATCGCTTATGTTTATTTAATGTCAGCGGCCGCTTTATTAATTCTGATCATAGGCGTTTTTAATTTCGTCAACCTCAGTTTGGCACAGGCAACTGAGCGAACAAAAGAAATTGGATTGCGAAAATCTCTAGGTGCATTTAAGCATCAATTAGCATTTCAATTTTTAGGTGAGGCCGCCATAGTCACTCTATCAGCAATAGTATTCGCCATTGTTTTTATTGAAGCTACCGTTCCGTTATTCAAATCATTGACGGGATTTGCCCTATCACTTGATTGGGGTATTCTGATATTTACTTTATTGCTGCTGGGAATTTTGGTGGCAATTACTACAAGCGTATATCCTGCAATTGTCCTCTCCTCTTATAAACCGGCCTTGATTCTCAAGAATAATTTTGTTCAATCCAAAGGCTTAGGCGGAAGACGTATTTTTATTGTTATTCAATTTATTACAACGATGGCGATGATTTCATCGAGTGTAATCATTTCACAGCAGATTTATTTTTTAAGCCACAAGGAAATTGGATTTAAACCAGAAGAAGTGATTGTGCTGCCGATTAAAGATCGGGCTATGAACTCGCGCATTGAAGAATTGCGAACCGCACTGTTACAGATTAATGGGGTAAGAGGTGTTTCGGCTTCTTCGAATATTCCGGGAAAATCGTTTAATCAAAATCCGATTTATGCCATTAACAATCCGGAAGAACGAAGGGATGCTTCAGAAGAAATGATCGATGTAGATTTTTTAAAAGTAATGGGGATGAAAATTGTAGAAGGCCGAGCCTTTTTAAAAGGAAATCCGGCCGATTCAAGTGGATTTATTTTAAACGAAACCGCTGTTCATCAATTGGGCATAAAAGAGCCTGTGGGTACTGAAATTTTATGGGAACGTGATGGCCCAGAAATAAGAGGAAAGATCATTGGGGTGGTGAAGGATTTCAATTTCCAATCTTTGCATGAACCTTTACGGCCGGTGCTCATGCGGTTGGAAAACAGCTTCAATTTTGTGATCGTAAAAGTGAATACTTCCAACTTTGCCTCAGCCATTTCACAGATTGAAAAATCCTGGCGTAAGTTTGACCAGGTTTTTCGTTTTGAGTTTTTCTTTTTGGATGAACAACTCAACCACTTATACAAGGAAGAACAAAACATGGCAACTGTACTATACATTTTTTCAACCTTGGGCGTAATGATTGCGTGTATTGGACTTTTGGGTATTGCATCGCTTTCATTTCGTCAACGAATTAAGGAAGTAAGCATTCGTAAGATATTAGGCGCAACCTTGCCAAATCTTTTTTTACTTCTATTAAAAGATTTTACTCAACTGGTTCTAATTGCTATTGTTATAGCCACACCCTTAGCGTGGTGGACGATGAACAACTGGCTTCAAAACTTCTCATACCAAGTTAAAATCAGTCCCCTGGTCTTTATAGCTACGGGCACATTCTTACTGATCATTTCGTGGATCACTCTCATTTTTCTCACGGCAAAAACAGCTCGCATAAACCCGGCCGAAACATTAAAAAATGAATAGAATAGACTAATAAATTGTAACGCACTAAAAGATAATAGATATGATTCGCAACTACCTTAAAATTGCCTTTCGTTCGCTGCTGAAATTCAAAGGCTATACCCTTATTAATTTAACGGGATTGTCACTTGGCCTGATGTGCGGCATGGTTATTTTGCTGTATGTGATCGATGAACTTTCATACGATGACTTTCACCAAAATAAAAACAGGGTTTACCGCGTGGTAACACAGTTCGGGGGAACAGGCACCGAGAATGGAGGTATAGAAACCAACGGGTGGCCGATTGGTAAAATTTTGGAAAAAGAATACCCCGAGGTGGAGGCTGTAATGTATGCGCGCAATGCCAACCTGACGGTTAATTATGAAGGCAGCCGATTCAGGCAAAATAATATTTTTGTTTCAGCCGAGTTATTTAAAATTTTCTCTTTTCAACTAAAAGAAGGAGACCCCACCACGGCATTGGCCGAGCCATTTACCGTGGTTATTTCTGAAGACATGGCCCGTAAATTTTTTCCTGGCCAAGATGCGCTGAACAAAACGCTGGTGATGGCGGATACACTAAGCTTTAAAATAACCGGAGTGATGGAAAACATTCCGTCCAATTCGCACATTCAGGCAGATATGTTTTTATCTTTTGCCACATACCAAAGATGGAACCCGGATTTTTCCTTTGAAAAAGGCTGGGGTAATTTTAATGTACGCAACTATATTTTACTTAAACCCAACACCGACTTCAAAGGCTTCTCAGCTAAAGCAAAAAATATCTACGAAGAGAAAGTAGGCGAGGAGATGAAAAAAAACGGTATAGTAGCCTCCCTGCGTTTCGAGCCGCTCACCCGGATTTACCTGCACTCAAAAGCCGGTAATGGCATGGGGCCGCTGGGCAGCATGGATCGGGTTTATCTATTGTCGGGTGTGTCGGTGTTGGTGATTTTGCTGGCGTGCATCAATTTTGTCAATCTATCCACAGCCCGCTCGGTGTATCGTGCCAAAGAAGTAGGGCTGCGCAAAGTGGTAGGCTCATCCAGGACAAGCATTGTTACGCAATTTTTGAGTGAGTCATTTTTGCTCACCACCATTGCCTTGTTTTTAGCCCTGGCCTGCACAGGACTGCTGTTGCCATTTTTTAATCAGTTGCTGGGAAAACAATACTCATTAAATTTTATTTTTCAACCAGCCGTGCTGCCAGCTATCGGATTATTGACCGTAACGGTGTCATTCCTTTCGGGCTATTATCCTGCGCTGATTATCTCTAAACTGAAACCGGCTGAAATGCTGAAAGGAAAAATGAAAACCGGCACGCGAGGTGTTCAGTTGCGGAGGGTGCTGGTAGTATTTCAGTTTCTCATTTCAGTGGGATTGGTTTCGGGTACACTCATCATTATTGATCAACTTGATTTTATGCAGAAACAAAATCTTGGGTTTAATAAAGACGAGGTGCTGGTAGTAAAATACCGGGGAGCATCAGGGGTAGCCTCTGTTGA
The DNA here is from genome assembly GCA_018266435.1 of Bacteroidota bacterium. GTDB lineage: Bacteria > Bacteroidota > Bacteroidia > Cytophagales > Cyclobacteriaceae > ELB16-189. Next base: position 819,499 of record JAFEAL010000005.1, read on the forward strand.
GGCATTTAAAGAACAATTGAAAGCACTAAGTTTTGTAGATCAGGTTACTAATGCAAATGCGCTGCCCGGCACACCGGGCTGGCAAGGACAAATTGCTTATGCCGAAGGGAAAAGTGCAGATGCAGCCATAGAAACTGAATATGTAGCCGTAGATGAAAATTACATTCAAACATTAGATCTTCAATTAATAGCAGGTCGGGGTTTTAATAAAGACAGGCTGTCAGAACTGGACAACGGGCTGGTGTTGAATGAAACTGCGGTAAATGAATTTGGCTGGGCTAACCCGCAAGAGGCAATCGGCAAAACAGTAGAGTCACCCTCGGGTACACCAGCTGGCACAGTGATAGGAGTAGTGAAAGACTACCATCAGCATGGTCTTCAGCAAAAGATTGCACCCGTTGCAATGGATTACGCGCCCGGCTACGCCAACTTGTATGCCATCCGCTACAAAGCTGCCAACACCCAACAGCTTCTCTCATCAGTAAAAGAACTGTGGAGTAAAAATTTCCCTGATCGTGAGTTCAATTATTATTTCTTAAATGATTCTTTTGAAAAGCAATATCAATCTGAAAAAAAACTGGCACAGGTATTTACAGTTTTTGCGTCAATGGCCATACTTATCGCTGTGATTGGGCTGCTGGGTCTGGTTTCATTCATGGTAGTTTCGCGCACCAAAGAAATTGGCATTCGCAAAGTATTGGGAGCTGATGTGCTTACGATCACCAGGCTGCTGACAAAAGAATTTATTTGGCTGGTGATTCTGGCAAACTTTATTGCAGCACCGGCCATTTGGTACTTGGCTAATCAATGGCTGCAAAAGTTTGCTTACCGGATGCACTTAACCCCGTCTGTATTGGTTATGGTGCTTTTATTGGCCGTGGTGTTAACCATTCTCACCGTAAGTATCCAGTCAATAAAGGCCGCGATGGCCAATCCTGTTGAAAGTTTGAAGAATGAATGATTGTAAAATGAAACGGCAGCAACTCTATACTCTTAATTTTTTATTTCAACATCAATGATGCAACCCCAAGCCTTATAATGTTGTCTTACCACTAAACTATTAAGCCATGCTTCGCAATCATCTCAAAATCACATTCCGTAATTTACTGCGCTACAAATCATTCAGCGTGATCAATATTGCCGGGCTCACCATTGGGCTGGTCACGGTTTTGGCCATCAGTTTGTATGTGGTCGATGAATTGTCGTTCGATCGGTTTCATGAAAAGGTAGAACGGATTTACCGCATCGTTATCAAAGCCGATTATGACGGTAAGTCGCACCAATGGAGCCAGGTTCCCAACAAAGTAGCGCCAACTGTGGCGAACGAAATTCCGGAAGTAGAAAAGGCTGTCCGCGTGTTTCATCATAATTTTGGCGACATCGCGTTTGTATCAACTGAAACTGAAAAATTTGCTGAGAAAGAATTGTATTTTGCTGATCCGGCAATCTTCGATGTGTTTTCTATTTCCTTACTTGAAGGGGATGCGCAGAAAGCATTAGCGCGCAAAGGCACGGTCATTCTCTCTGAAACCACGGCCAGAAAATATTTTGGTGATAAAAGCCCCGTAGGAAAGACCATCAGTGTGGATAATCAGATTACTCTGGAAGTAACGGGTGTGTACAAAGATTTTCCTGCTAACTCATCACTTACCGGCCAGATTATCGGCTCGTTTTCATCAATTAATTTTGGAAAAGATGAAAATCAGAGTTGGGGAAACGCCAGCTTTGAAACTTTTTTGCTGTTGAAAGACAAGACAACACCACAGGCTGTGAATCAAAAGATAGCAGCCATGCTGGAGCGCAACATCCCGAAAGAAGATCGTTGGTTTTCGCTTTCACTTCAGCCGATGGCAGACATTCATCTTCACTCCGATATGTTGGAGTCCAGCTTTGACCGTAAGGTGTATGGCGATTTTAACCAAATAAAAATCCTGATCGTGTTGGCCTTGGCGGTGTTGGTCATTGCAGCCGTTAATTATGTGAATTTAACCACTGCCCAATCTCAGCGGAGAAACAAAGAGGTTGGTGTTTCTAAAACCCTGGGGGCTACTTTTGGGCAAATGAGTTTTAAATTTTTCTTCGAGGCTTCTTTTGTTGTGTTGATTTCTTTGATTTTTTCTGTTATTGTTTTTTATTCTTTGCTACCCTCGATTAATTCCCTGATCGGAAAAAACATTTCGGCTGCTTATTTATTTACCCCGTATTTTATTGCCTCATTTGCAGTGGTGTGGGTTCTGCTCACATTGCTCTCGGGTTTTTACCCGGCTTTTTACCTCTCATCGTTTTCGCCCAAGGCAGTTATTCAAAAAGCGGCTGCTTCACGCAGTCAATCGGCCATGCGCAAAGGGCTGGTGGTTTTTCAATTTTCTATTTCGGTCATTCTCATTTGCAGCACACTTATCTTTTATCAACAGATGAGTTACATCAGTCAAAAAAAATTAGGATATAAGCCCGAGCAGGTTCTTGCGGTGATGGTGTCAGCCGCCAAAGACAAACTTCAAGTACCTTCGTTGAAAAAAGAATTTGAAGCTTTGCCCGAAGTAAAAAAGGTAAGCATCAGCCAATCATATCCCGGCATTGGCACAAGCGGCTATACTCTTACACCCGAAGGAAGCTCAACGGGCACGTTCATTTCGGCTACTCGCTCATCTTATGAAATACTGGATGTATTGGGTATAAAACTATTGGCCGGCAAAACTCTTCCGGAATTTAAAGACCCTAAAGACACTACCGTGCAGGTGGTGTTGAATAAAGCTGCGGTAGATTATTTACAGCTTACGCCTGATGAGGCAATAGGCAAGAGGGTAAAGATTTTTTATAATCAACCAACTGAGGTAATTGGAGTGACCGAAGATTTTCACTTTGGGTCGTTGCACCAAAAAATTGCTCCTTATTGTTTTGATAACTCGCGTGACAACAGCATGGGGTATTTATTATTACGACTGGACACTAAAGATATTCGCTCGTCATTAATCAAACTGGAGGGTGTGTATAGAAAAATTATTCCTTCGGCATTTGAATACACTTTTATTGATGAGCAAATGGCTCAGCTTCATGCAGCCGATAAGCAACTGACCCGGGTGGTTTCATTCTTTGCTGCTCTAGCCATTTTTGTGGCCTGCCTGGGGTTATATGCGCTGGCCTCTTTTACGGCTGAACAAAAGACAAAAGAAATCGGCATACGAAAAGTGATGGGCGCCAGCGCAACTCAACTAGTCAATATGCTGTCTAAAGAATTTTTGATACTGGTGCTCATCGCTTTTATAATAGGTATTCCGGCCAGTTATTATTTTATGAACCGATGGCTCGAAAGTTTTGCTTACCGTACCGAGATCGGTGTTGGTGTTTTTGCCTTGGCTGGTCTGCTTAGCTTAGTCGTTGCCTGGCTCACGGTGAGCATTGAGTCGTTCAAAGCGGCTCATGCCGATCCGGTAAAAAGTTTGAGAAGCGAGTGATGCGTAAAACTTAGGAATGGCTTCAGGTCAATAACCAGAATCAGGTATTGATTTTTGTATCACTGAATCGCTACGCAGATTTTGCCCCCAGAAATTCATCCCACTCGTTGTGATTTGAGCCAGAGATGTCGTGCAAGAACAGGGCATAACTTGGTTTAAATGGTTTATGTTTCAGTGGCATGTTGGCTTCTTCGGGGGTAAAGTCACCTTTTTTGGCATTGCATTTTTTGCAGGCCGAAACCAGGTTATGCCACGTGTGTGTACCACCACGTGAGCTGGGAATAACATGATCTAAGGTCAACTCTCTCTTGGTGCCGCAATATTGACATTCAAAGCTGTCGCGCTTAAAAACATTTTGGCGGGTAAGTGTTACTCCTTTATACGGGGCATGAACAAAGCGGTTCAGCCGGATAACCGAAGGCATGGGGTATGCGTGTGTAACTGTGCGGAGTTTATGACCATTGGCTGAGCGCACCATCTCGCTTTTATTCAGGTAAACCATGACAAAAGCACGCTCTACCGAACATACCATCAGCGGGCTATAATCTTGATTCAGAACTAAAACACGACTGTTCACGATGAAAAGATAAAACCAAAGTTTGGTTTAAACAACTATGAGCCAGCAAACAGGCCAAGGCCTCAAAGTTTAATGAATGATGCTGCGGATGGAGTCGAGGGTGTGCGAGTATATTTTTGTGTCTGCCTGAAGAATGCCTTTTTCATCTAAGATGTCGATTCGCACCTGACCCGAGGCGTGAATGATTCGGTGGTCGTCAAGCACAATGCCCGCATGGATGAGTTTGCCCGATTGGTCTTTGAAATACGCAATCTCTCCCGCTGGTACTTGTGTAAGAGTCTCTGTCCTTTTTCCAACCATCGCCTGTTGCTCCAAACTCCATGGCAATGCATAACCCGAAATTTTGTATACGATCTGAATGAATCCATGAGGACAAATACCAAATGGGTTTTTGCCTCCGGCTATTTCGGGGGCATTGAGGTATCGTTGAGCAATGGTTTTAACAAACTCACCGTCACGTTTTAAACTGATGGGTTTGGCTTCGCCATTGAAGGCAAATTGCTGATCTAATTTGAAAAGCTCAGAAGTGGAAATGGGCACAATGCTGCCCATCACAATCGGTACCGTGGTTTTTTTGTAGAGAATGGTAGAAACAATATCGGTGGTGATTTTAAAATCAGAGTGCGTGGCCTGCTCAAAATATTCTGAGGTGATCATCACATGATGGGCTGCGTCAATCCAGCCTTGTACATCATCAAAACTGGTTTTGATTTGAATTCGCTTCCGGTCTTTGCTGCGGGTGATTACTTCATAGACTTCACCAAACAAGATCTGCGAAAATTGATGACCCTCTCTGGGTTCACTCCAGATCGGCACAACAGAAAGCCGGCATACTCCAAAATCTTGTTCTATATTCACGATAGTTTGATGCGACTCAGTTCGCGTTTAATGTCACGGTCTTTTATACTCTCCCGTTTGTCGTGCAGTTTTTTTCCTTTACCCAACGCAATCTCCATTTTAACCAAACCCCGGTCGTTAATAAACAGGCGTGTAGGCACGAGTGTCAATCCCTTTTCTTCTACTTTCGATTCCAGTTTTTTTAATTCTGACTTTTTCAATAATAATTTTCGTTCGCGTGCGGCCTCGTGGTTGTAGTGGGTTCCTTGTGCATAAGCAGTAATGGTAATGCCTTTTACAAAACATTCTCCGTTATTAAAATAACAATACCCGTCTTGCAGATTTACTTTTCCTTCGCGAATGGACTTGATCTCCGTTCCCATCAGTTGTATGCCCGCTACATACTTATCGAGCAGCTCATAGTGAAACGAGGCTTGCTTGTTGCGTATGTTAATGTCGTTGGAGAAACGGTTTTTCATGGTGAACAAAAATAATCAAGAAGTTGGAACTTGATACTGGCCTTGAGATTTAAGCGGGCACATGGCATTACTGAAGTAAGTTGATCAATTTTCCGATCTGTTCTTGATTTTTTACTGAATTGATGTTATCAACTATACTTTTTTTCTCGCGGGTAGTCAGGCGCCAGCTAAGCGAGGCTCGTGCGTTATTTTGCCTGATGCTGTCCATTTTTTTAAGAATAGGAACGTAATTTTCGGCCTGGTATTGAATATCAATGCGGTGAATCGGCACCTTCATCCAACTTTTGGCTTCGCCCAGCAGTAAGTCGCTGTTGATGTCTTGAAAATTTTCAAAGTTATTGTACACGCTGCTGATGGGTTGAGTCAGGTCATCAACAATGGTAGAACCAGCCCTGGGGCTCACATTCATTAACTTCGGTGAATCGCGAATGGATACAAAAACAACTCCTGATGAATTTTCATCGGCCCAGTCTTTAAAGGCATACAAATACCTGACGGCATCAAAAAGACCGAAATTATCTGAAATGCCCGAGTCCATAATTTCAATGGATGGTTCGGTGGGTAGCGAAGTATTGGGTGTGATGTAAGGAAAGGTGGCGCTCATACGCAAGGCTGAGAGAAAGCGCAGTTGAGGCGCGCCCTGTTCTTCAAAAAAACGCATGAAGTCAATGCCACTGATTTTTGAGTGAGGATAACTATGTGTCTGTACTTCATAATTCATGAACGAAATCGGTTGAGAGGCGATGTAAACTTTTCGGCCATCGTTGACTACTGTTGGCGTGAGGATCATCATCGGCACAATGGCCTTTTTCTCGTAAGGTGCATAATCAGAAATGGGCTTATCCAACATGCCCTCGGTGATTTCGTTCAGTTGATCTTCGAAGGTGTAGGCGCGGTCTTTTTCATATTGAATGCCTGCATATTTAAATTTGGTAAATCCTACAAATAAATCATTGGCAAGCAGGCTGAAGATGAGTGGATTGAGATTATCGTTGGCAATTTTGTGCCGGTAGATGGCCGCGTAAGGGTCTATCGGGTTGCCCAATTTTTTTCTCAGGGTTAGTTCACGGAAGTAAGAGGCCCCAATCAGCCCGCCCGATGCTCCGGTAATGAGCACCGCATGATCCATTAATTTTCCACGACTTAGACTATCGCAACGTTGCAGTGAATTGATTGCCCACAAGGCCGCGCGTTTGCCACCTCCGCTTACGCAGATAAAAACCATTTTTGGTTTTTCTTTCTCTGAAAACTTAGCCCGCCAGTTGTTGAGTTGGCTCAGCATGGTTTTGCGGTCTAGTTCCATCACAACTGAGTCGGCCTGTTTTTCAAGTGCTTCTACTGTATAAGGTGCTTGTGCCTCCTGGTAATCAAGTCCAAAGGCTTCGTATTTTTTAGTAAAGTAATCTTCGCCCACTAAGTAATTGATGCCTAAAAAAAACGCCAGCCCCATGGTGGCGCTCCACTCACCAAACCAATACGAAAACGCGCCAAATAGCATAACAAAAATGGTAAGAAAAATCATAAAACTGGAAGCTGCCGGTAGCTGGAAGTGCGGAATGTCTTTGAAGATGCCAAGCGCCAGCACTGCGGCAAAAATAAATAACTCAATTACCACCAGGTTAAAATGGTTTTGATCAAATACTTGAATGACAGTGTTTTTGTCGTAAAACTCATTGTCCTCCACTTTTTTGAAACGCAGTTTATTGTCGAAGTAATAATCTACCCGAACCTGGCGCTTGCGGGCAATATCTAGCTTCTTTAATGCACTGGCCCGGGTTACTTGTACATTTTGTTTTAGTTTTTCATCAATGCGGCATACCATGTACTTTACTATGTCTTTATTGGTAAGCCTGAAATACAAAGAGAAAAACGAGGTCATCAACACATAGCCGATAAAAAAGCCCGATAAGTTCAACATAAGCCCCCAGGTTGTGCTGTGTTCATTGTTGACCTGAAAAGAAATCATTTCATATAAATAAACCGATAGAAACAGCAGTGGAAACAAACTGTTATTGATAATGAATTTTCTGAAAGGAGTGGGCAAAGCGCCTACAAATGAAAAACGGTGGCCGTCAGAAATGTAACACGTGATGTGGAAGGCCATCGTAAACCCCGCAGTGGTGGCACCCATGATAAAAAAACTGGTAAAGTTGACACGGTCTAAATATTCCGGGTCTAAAAACAAATACGGGATACCAAGGTATTTACCAAAATTACCCGTAATCATGGCAAACAGAATGATCCAGCAAAACACCAGCACAATATTGCGCCTGATGTGGTTGAGAAAAAGCTGAATTGGAAATGAGTAAAAAAGCTTAGAAACGAAAAAATAGAAATGGCGCATAGACGAAATTCTTTTTCAAGGTAGGAATTTTATATCAGGTTTTTGAAATCTTGTAGATTAATCCAAATCATGCAACAGAACCTTCTATTGACTGACTGGCAATTTTACCTCAAACAGAGAAACTGATACCAGGCTACAATACATATTCTGAGTTGAAAGATACAACCCGCGACACATTGAACTACACCCCTGTATTGTGCAGGTGTTGGGTAATATTTAATTTGCACACGTTAAGTAATTTTTTTTGATCCCCCTTTTTCATATCTACCGCTCATCGGCTGGCTCGGGCAAAACACGCACACTGGCCAAAGAGTATTTAAAGCTGGCTTTACAGTTTAGGTCAGATTATTTCAAACACATTTTGGCGGTAACGTTTACCAACAAAAGCACTCAAGAAATGAAAGGCCGCATCATGCATTACCTGAATGCATTTGTTAATGGCGGTGAAGCGGACTTGGCAAAAGAACTACAAGATGAATTAAAACTGGATGAACCTACTTTTCAAGATCGCACACGTGAGGTGCAGTCGGCTATTTTGCACGAGTACCAGTATTTTTCCATCAGCACCATCGATGCTTTTTTTCAACGCGTAATCCGGTCGTTTACACGCGAAGCCGGAGTGTTGGGCGACTACCGACTGGAATTGGAAGTAGATGAGGTGATGGAAGATGTGATCAACAGCCTGATTGCCGAGTTAGGATCAAACGAACAACTGACGCAGTGGCTGGTAGAACTCGCTCTTCAAAACCTTGAAAACGATAAATCGTGGGATGTCAGACAGAACCTGCTTGTTTTTTCTAAAGAAATTTTTCGCGAAGAATTTAAACGTGTGCAGGATGAGGTGGATCAGGTTACCGGTGAAAAGAATTTTTTTGGCGAAACCATGAGGTCACTTCAGAAGCAAAAATTGGAATTCATTCATTACGCAAAAAATCGGGCACAAAAAATTTATTCAGCTATTCGGCAACAGAATTTAACAGTCTATGATTTCAAGCACAAATCAACCGGAAGCGCATATTCGTTTGTAAAAAAAATCAGTCAGCTGAACTCAGTAAAAGATTTTGCTAATGATTTTAAGCGTGCTGAAAATGATTTTACTGCTGCCGAAAATTGGATCGATAAAAAAAATCCGCGGTACAATGAACTTTTGCCGGTTGTAAAAAAGCAATGGGTACCGCTTCATTGCGAGATTATGGACTACCGCAGCAAGAACCTGGTTGCTGCTCTTTCAGCAGAAGTAGTGCTCAATAATTTTTATCAGTTGGGACTGATCAGCGACCTTTCGCGCAAACTCAATGAGTACAAACGCGATAACAATATAATGCTGCTGGCCGATGCGGCCCAGTTTCTCAATAAAATTATTGACCAAAGCGACACCCCGTTTATTTATGAAAAAATGGGTTCCTTCTACCGCAATTACCTGATTGATGAATTTCAGGACACATCAGGCTTACAATGGAAAAACCTAAAACCACTCATCACCAACAGCCTTGATAGCGGTTACTCTTGTCTTATCGTAGGCGATGTAAAACAAGCCATTTACCGATGGCGTGGAGGTGACCAGAACCTGCTTCAACAACGGGTGGTGCAGGAAACCGGCCACGAACGATCAAGCACGAAAGTACTTGACAAAAATTTTCGCAGTGATAAAAATATAGTACTCTTCAATAATCAATTATTCAAGACAATTTCATCATCTGCTTCGCACGAACTCAATATCCCGATGAGCGAATACAGCGATGCGGAGCAACTCATTGTTGGTAAGCAGAGCGGCTTTGTACAAACTACATTTATTTCGTCCACCCCAACTACATCCTGGAAAGAAACAGCTTTACTGAAAACAGCCCAACAAATTGAAGACCTGCAACAACGTGGTGTTGCGGCAGATGAAATTACTTTGCTTGTGCGTACAAATAAGGAAGGAGCTGAAATTATTTCTTATTTATCTGACCGAAAAATTTCACCCGAAGCAAAGTCAGGCTGTATTTATGAGGTAGTATCAAATGAGTCGCTCAGTATTAGCAATGCCTCCACGGTTAATTTGATTGTGGCTGCCATGACGTACTTACTGCATTACGAAGACACGGTAGCCCGAGCGCAACTGATTTATGAGTACACCCGGTTACGCGGCCCGGTTAATAACCCTAGCGGTATTTTTTCAGCATGCAATACGTCAGCTTTTGAAACAGGATTACCTGAGTTGTTCACACAACAAAAAATTCGCTTAAAAAAGCTCTCGTTATTTGAGCTGACTGAAACATTAATTGAAATTTTTTTACTGAAAAACCAGGTTGGTGAATTACCCTTTCTGTTAGCGTTTCAAAACCTGGTGCTGGATTTTCAACACCGCGAACGAAATGACTTATCGTCATTTTTGGAATGGTGGAAAAACAATAAATATAGAAAATACATTTCTGCCCCTGCACAGGCCAATGCAATGAGTATGTTCACCATACACAAGGCTAAAGGATTGCAGTTCAATTATGTAATCATTCCGTTTTGCTCGTGGTCACTTGATTATGAAAACAGTAAGCAACCGTTGCTTTGGGAAAAGCCTGACCACGCTTCTTTTTCTAATTTGGGCTACCTTCCGGTGAAGTATTCGTTCGCACTAAAGAATACAGTATTTGAAAAAGCCTACGAAGCTGAGCATAAACGGATTCATCTGGATAACCTGAATTTGCTTTATGTAGCACTTACCCGTGCTAAAAAAGGCTTGATCATTTTTGCGCCAACACAGGATGAGAAATACGCTAAGAGTTCAGTAGCTAAATGGATTTATGAAGGAATTACAAAATCTGTAGAATTAGCGAACGGTTGGAATGAAACTACGGCTACTTATCAATCGGGAGAAATCACCGCAAGCCCTTCTAAAGAAATAAATGTGTCTGCTTTGGCATTGAGTAGCTACATCACTTCTACCTGGCAATCCAAATTGGTAATAAAGCAGACACGTTCTGATTTTTCGGCTGACTCTGATCAACAAGAAAAAATGAAATACGGAGTCAGCCTGCACGCCACAGTGGCAAAAATAAAATACTCAAATGATATTGATCGTGTCCTGTTGGATTTGCAATCGAATGGATCAATTCATACCAGCCTGAAAGAAAAACTGAATCGCGATTTATCTAAAATGATGAACAATCGTCAGGTAGCCGATTGGTTTTCTGATCGGTGGAATGTACAAACCGAAGTGGTTACACTGTTGCCGGGTGGAAAAGAACTGCGAATTGACCGGTTGTTGACAAAAGATAAGCACGCTATTGTAATTGATTTTAAAACCGGAGACCCTTTGAAAGCAGATTATCATCAGGTGACTGAATATTGTGATGTGTTAGTAAAAATGGGTTTTCAGGCAGAAGGCTATTTGGTTTACCTCAATGACGATGACGTACAACGTGTAGTGCCGCCACAAAAACCAAAAAACAAAAAACAGTTAGGATTAGATTTTTGATTGTGTCTGACGGAAATGAATTAAAAAAAAAGGTACAAGAAATAGAATCCGTTTTTGAAAAACTGGATGCCTCGATTTCATCGTTTCAAAAAGAAACATCACTTCACTGTAAATTTGGATGCGGAAAGTGTTGCTTCAAGCCCGATATAGAAGCCACACTTCTAGAGTTTATTCCGTTGGCACATTATGTATATGAAAACAATCAGGCGGAAGAATGGCTTTTGCGATTGAGTGATACAAACTCAACAGTCTGCTTGATATTAAACGCTTCGCAAAGTGGTGCGGGACTTTGCTCGCAATACACGCATCGCGGATTAATCTGCCGGTTGTTTGGGTATTCAGCACGCACCAATAAGTATGAAAAAAAAGAATTAGTTACGTGTCAGCTAATCAAAACAGAGCAACAATCCTTTTTCAAACAAGCTGAAGAAAAAATTGAGCAAGGGTTGACCGTTCCAATCATGAGCGAGTATTACATGCGGCTTGCTTCTATAGATTTTAATTTATCGCGTGAGTTTTACCCGATCAATGTGGCCATTCGCAAAGCCATTGAATACGTGTTAAGCTATTATGCCTACCGTTAAGAGAAGGAGAGAGGTTACAAAACAAAAATGCCCCGAGTGACCGGGGCATTGATAATTTATTGGTTGAGAAATCGGATTAATCGTTTCTGCGGTATCCACCGGAACGTGCCGGGCGCTCTTCGCGCGGACGGGCTTCGTTCACTACCAAATTCTTGCCCAAGAAATCACGGCCGTTAAGCTCGTTGATGGCATTGCGGCCACCATCATCGCTCATCTCTACAAAGCCAAAGCCGCGGCTGCGCTGTGTTACTTTGTCCATGATGACCTTGGCAGAAGATACTTCGCCATACTGGCTAAATAACTCCTTCAACTGATCCTCGGTGGCTTTCCAAGGAATGTTGGCTACGTAAATGTTCATTTGTTTTAAATAATTAAGTGATAAATGTTCTTGCTAACTCAATAAGGCCGATGCTGACAATAAACAGATTTGATTGAATACTACCAGGTGGGAATTATATCATTAACGGCCCCAAAGTAACAATAAAAATAACTAAGTTCCAAACCGACAGGTTTAGGCTACCACCACTGCAGCGGCAACTGAATGTTTTTCACAGAATCCATCACAAGGTCGGGTTTGAAGGCAAAACGGGCGAGGTCTTCTTTTTTAGTCACCCCGCTGAGTACCAAAATGGTTTTATACCCCATTTGCACCCCTCCCCGGATGTCGGTATCCATGGTGTCGCCAATAATGGTGGTTTCGGCAGTTTCAAGCCCGAGGGCTTTTCGGGCATAGCGCATCATCACCGGGCTGGGCTTGCCCACCACAAATGCTTTAATGCCGGTAGCTTCTTCAATCATAGCACTGGTGGCTGCGATGCCAAGGTTGTCCCACCCGTTTTTTTTGGGTGATGGATCGCGGTTAGTGATTACAAATTTAGCTCCTGCTAAAATCATATCTACGGCTTTTTGCACCATTTCAAGCGTAAAATTCCGCCCTTCGCCCAGTACCACAAAATCAGGATCGGAGTTGACAAGCGAAATTCCGTTTTCATGCAAGGAGGAAAGAAGGCCTCCTTCACCAAGAACATAAGCCGTGCCTTTCGGAATCTGGCTGGCTAAAAATTTGCCGGTAGCCATGGCACTGGTATAGATGTGTTGCTCGGTTACGGTAATGCCCATTTTGCTCAGCTTGCGTACGGCATCGAGGCGCGTGCGCTGGCTGTTGTTAGTCATAAACATGAACGGAATATTTTCCTTCAATAATTTATTGATGAATGAATCGGCACCGACAATCATCGTGTCGCCACCGTAAATTACTCCATCCATATCGATAAGTAAACCTTTGGCCATTTTTTGTGGGTAAGTTAGTCAAGAATCTAGGACAAACGATGTGATTAAAAAATGTTAAACTGAATTTAATGAAACGAGGCCGGGTGAAAAGCAAGCTTCATATACCCTTTACCCGCAAGGTTACGCCTTCGGTGCTCACTACTTCAATGGGTTCACCCTTCTGAATGTATTCGCCTCGCGTGAAAGCGTCATAGACTTCACCTTCGATCAATACTTTGCCACTGGGGCGAAGTACAGTGTGTGTAATTCCGGTTTTGCCTATCATATCTTTTGATTCTGCATTGACAGAATACCCACTGGCACTTTCTTGCGTGTCAGTTAGTGCTATTTTTTTGAAGGCTTTGGTCTGTGTGAGTTTGGCTCCTCCAAAAAATAAGAGTAAGGCGCCTCCGGTTATTCCTCCAACCGCAGCAAAGGTGGCCTTCACAATATCACCCAGAGGCACAAATTCAAAATTGAAAAAGTCGTTGTTTAGCATAATTAAAATCAAAGACACTACGGTAAGTGTAATACCGGCAATGCCCGCCACTCCAAACCCCGGGATGATAAAAATTTCAGCGAGCAACAACAGAATACCAATAAATAAGGCAATGATTTCCCAGTACTGGGCCAGCCCGTTTAAGTAGTAGGGAATTAAGTAGAGAAGCAAAGCAACTAATGCTGCAGCAATGGGGAAGAGTGTGCCGGGTGCCTGAAATTCAAAATAAATTCCTCCGAGGATACATAAAATCAACAAGCCGCTGATGAACGGGTTGAGAAAAAAAGCGATTATTTTTTCAGTAGCACCCAATTGAAAGTGGTCAATCTCGTAGTGTTCAATTTTATTGCGACTTAATATTTCTTCAATGGAGTTAACCTTGGCTTCACAGTAACGGTATTTAATGGCCTCGTTGGTGGTAAACGTAATTACTTTGCCTGCCTGCTTGATGCTGTCAATGGCGATACGTTCATCTACCATGCCTTCGGCAATGCGTGGGTCACGGTGATTCTCTTCAGCCGTAGAGCGCATGATTGATCGCATGTACGATTGATATTTGTCGGGTGCAGCTTTGCCATCTCCCTCCACCACAGTAGCAGCACCAATGCTTGCTCCGGGCGACATATAAATACTATCACAGGCAATGGAAATCAGTGCTCCGGCTGAAGCGGCATCCGAATTAATAAATACCCAGATTGGTTTTTTAAAATCCATAATCAGGTCAACTATTTCTTTGGCATCGGTCAGCACTCCGCCATAGGTATCCATATCAATGATGACATAATCGGCTTTAATTTTTTCGGCATGCTCCAGTGAGAGTTTAACGTAGCGCAACATGCGGGGGTCAATCTCAGCTTTGATGTCCATAACCATCACTTTTTCCTTTGATTGGGCAACGGCCACCATAGAAAAGAGCACACAAACAAAAAAAAGGAGTTTTCGCTTCATCACAAACGGTTGTATTTTTGTATAAAGATAACGCAACGTTCAATTTTCTTTTATGGTTTTAAAACTTTGTGCACGTTTCAGACTATGGGCATCAATACTCAATGTGCTGGTGGCCTGCGGCCTGTGGCTTGTTGCTTTGACTAACGTAAAAGCCACACCTGTTGATTCTCTCCGGGTTGAGGCGATCAATGGAAAATCCTACATTATCCACCGGGTGGATCCGAAGGAGACACTCTTTTCTATATCGCGAAAATATAAAGTGACCGTAGCTGAGATTGTGGAAAATAACCCCAAGTCGGACGCAGGCTTATCCGTTGGCCGGGAATTGAAAATTCCGTACACAACTCGGACAACATCAGACAAAGGGAATGGCACACACAAGGTTGCGCCCAAAGAAACGTTGTTTTCTATAGCCAAAATGTATGACGTGAGCGTGGATGAACTGAAAAAATGGAATAATCTTACTGACAACTCAATTGCTATCGGGCAAGAATTGATCGTAAAAAAAACAACTGCTTCTGCGCCAGTTCTGCCTTCGCCCAATTACAAAAGCCTGAAAGGGGTGCATGTAGTGACCGAGAAGGAAAGTCTCTTTTCAATTTCTAAAACCTATGGTGCCAGCCTGCAACAATTGCGTGAGTGGAACAACCTTTCGTCAGATGAACTAAAAAAGGGACAGACGCTTTTTGTGTTACCACCGGTGCAGATAGCTGAAAAAATCACCACGCAACCAGTTCAGCCGAATAAACCCGTACAAGAGATAAAAATTTCTGAACGTGTGATTGGCTCAGAAGAAGTGCATGAAACCGGCATGGCAGCTCTGATGGAAGGCACAGAAGGAGGAAGAAAATACCTGGCTCAACATAAAACAGCCAAGGTAGGGTCAATACTGAAAGTGCGCAATGAAGCTGCTCAGCGTGAAGTGTTTGTGCGCGTGATTGGCACACTCAGTCCTTCAGATGAAGTTGTTATTAAAATCTCTAAGTCCGCCTACGACAAACTGGGAGCTACTGATCTAAAATTTAAAGTAGAGTTGATCTACTATAAATGAAAATGAAAGTTGGGACAACCATCTTTTTTCTTGTTATGGTGCATCTCAGTAATGCACAAAACTTAGTGCCCAATTCCAGTTTTGAAAAATATTATGAGTGCCCGGCCACTTACAGCCAGACGGGTGTTAAAAATTTTGCTCCCGGATGGTCTTCTCCCACGGCAGGCACACCAGACTTATTTAATCGTTGCAGCATAGGTACAGCCGGAGTGCCGCGCAATTGGGCCGGTGTTTCGCGGGCATACGATGGGTGGGGCTATGCCGGTATTTATGTGTGGATTGAACGGATCAACTACCGGGAGTATATGCAAGCCAAACTGAAATCAATCATGCAAGCCGGAAGAAAATACTGGGTTGAATTTTATTTCCGGTTATCGGCTTATTCTAAATACAGCATTGACCGAATCGGGGTATTGCTTTCCGACTCAACTGCACGCGCTGATCATGACCTGATCTTGCCGATGGCTCCTTCATTTAACCACATCATGGATTCGGCCTATAACAGGGGCACCGGGTTGTGGAACCGGGTTCATTTTGAATACATTGCCAAAGGAGGGGAACAATACATTACGTTAGGAAATTTTTCTTCCGATGAGGAGACCAAAAAATTTTTTATCCCCAATCCCTTGTCTAATCAACCCTTGCTAAAACGGGCCGCTTACTTTTACATTGATGATGTAGCCGTTATTCCTCTGCAAGATTCAGTTCGGATAAAGACAGACTCCTTGAGTATAGCTGAAGCAACAGTAAAAACCAATGAAGTATATACCCTGAAACACATTCGGTTTTCATACGACAGCTACCAACTGCTCCCTTCTTCTTTTCCTGAATTAGATCGCCTGATCTCCATCATGCGAAACAACCCCACCTGGAACGTAGAACTTTCCGGCCACACCGATGATCAGGGAACAGAAGCTTACAACCTTCAGCTTTCACAAAGCCGGGCTACCAGCGTAGGAGAATATTTAGTGCAAAAAGGAATCAGCAATGGGCGCATTCATATATATGGGTACGGAAAAAAGAAACCGGTCATTGAAGGAACAGACGAAGACTCGCGTTCTGTTAACCGGAGGGTTGAGGCTAAGTTTGTGACCAATGTGAGAAAATAGAAAATCAAAAAACATTGAAACACAATCCGTTTGATCTGACGTATGACCTTAAAAATTTTCTCGATGAAAAAGCCAATCAATACAATTCATCAAAATTTATTGAAGAAGACCCCGTTTCTGTTCCTCACCGCTTCACTAAGAAACAAGATATTGAGGTGGCCGGCCTGATTGCGGCCGTGCTGGCCTGGGGCCAGCGCAAGACCATTATCAATAAAGCCCATGATTTTTTAAAACGAATGGATGATAGTCCGCATGAATTTTTATTGCATCATCGTGAGGCTGACTTAAAAAAATTTGAAGGCTATAAACACCGCACATTCAATGAAACCGATGCTTTGTATTTCATCGAATTCCTGAGCCGATTTTATAAAAAACATCAGTCGCTTGAACGAGCATTTGTTATTGGTTTAGAACATAAGAACGTGGAGCAAGCACTGATTGGTTTTCACCGGTTGTTTTTTAGCCTGGAAGATTTTCCGCAACGTACTAGAAAGCACATCCCTACACCCGTACGAAAATCGGCCTGCAAACGCATCAATATGTTTTTGCGATGGATGGTACGCAGCGATAATAAAGGCGTTGATTTTGGAATCTGGAAATCCATCTCACCTGCGCAACTGATTTGCCCGTGCGATGTGCATGTAGAGCGAGTAGCAAGAAAGCTCAACCTGATTCAACGAAAACCAATGGATTGGCTAACGGCTGTTGAGTTGACCGACAATCTTAAAAAACTTGATCCGCACGATCCTGTGAAATATGATTTTGCCCTGTTCGGACTGGGTGTTTCCGGTTGGGCGCAGTGAGTTGGGCGTATTTAAGCTGGCAGCAGCAAAGTGTTTTGCTAGGTAGTGCAAATGCAAGACTAAGGTATTTTGATATTTTGTTATCAGATTTTTTTTAAAAAGTGACGAGTGGATTTCATTCTTCTGAAAATAGTTTTACCTTTTGCATCGTTTTAAAAAATAATAACTATGAACTTAAACGGGGAAGCAGAAAAGAAAAATACGTACGATGCCATTGTGATCGGTTCAGGCATTTCCGGAGGATGGGCCGCGAAGGAGTTGTCAGAAAAAGGGTTGAAGACATTGATACTGGAGCGAGGCCGCGATGTAAAACATCCTAACTACCCCACGGCTACACTTGATCCGTGGCAGTTGCCCAACGCAGATCGGCCAACACAAGAAGACTTAAAACAACAGGGTGTGCAGAATCGCACCGGCTACACCATTAGCCAAAGTTCAAAGCATTGGTTTGTTAATGATCTTGATTATCCGTACACCGAAGTAAAACGTATGGACTGGATGCGCGGCTACCACGTGGGTGGGCGATCAATTATGTGGGGAAGACAAAGCTATCGCTGGAGTGATTTAGATTTTGAGGCCAACGCAAAAGACGGAATAGCTGTGGATTGGCCCGTACGCTATAAAGAAATAGAGCCATGGTATGATTATGTTGAATCGTACATTGGAGTGAGCGGTCAGGCAGAAAACTATCCGTATCTGCCCGATGGCAAATTTCTTCCGCCCATGGACTTAAATTGTGCCGAGTTAGAATTAAAAAGAGCAGTCAAAGATAAATTTGGAAGGTTATTAACCATTGGTCGTACTGCGCACGCTACGGCACCACTTCCGCACACCCCGTGGCGCGGCACTTGCCAATTCAGGAACTTATGCATCCGGGGATGCCCGTACGGAGGATATTTTAGCAGCAACTCCTGCACATTGCCTGCTGCAGAAAAGACCAACAACATGACTTTGCGTCCTCATTCAATTGTATCAGAAATTATATACGATGAACAGAAAGGAAAAGCCACAGGCGTAAAAGTGCAAGATGCCGAGACAGGTGAGCAAATGGAGTTTTATGCAAAAGTGATTTTCCTGTGCGCATCTTCTTTTGCTTCGGCTTACATTATGCTTAACTCCACTTCCAAAAGATTTCCTAATGGTTTTGGAAACGACAGCGGTGAGTTGGGTTGCAACATTATGGATCATCACCTCGGTGTAGGAGCCGGTGGAACGATAGAAGGGTTTGAAGATAAATATTATTCCGGCCGTAGGGCAAACGGGTTTTATATTCCACGCTATCGAAATATAGCCAAAGACAACCGCAATTACCTTCGCGGGTTTGGGTATCAAGGTGGTGGTGGTCGCCAGGGGTGGAGCCGGGCCGTAGCTGAACTTTCTATTGGTGCTGATCTGAAAAAAATGGTTTCTGAGCCAGGCAGTTGGACATTGGGCATGACTGGTTTTGGTGAATTTTTACCTGTGCATGAAAACAAAATGTACATCAATCACGAGAAAAAAGATAAGCACGGAATGCCCACCATTACGTTTGATGCCGAGTTTAAAGAAAACGAAATGAAGATGCGTATTGATATGGCCAATGACGCGGCCGAAATGCTCGAGGCTGCCGGAATGAAAAACGTGCGCAAGTGGGATTCGCTGGGAGCTCCGGGGTTGGGTATTCATGAAATGGGCACGGCACGCATGGGCAAAGACCCTAAAACTTCAGTGCTGAACAAATACAACCAGGTGCATGCCTGCAAAAATGTATTTGTTACCGATGGGTCATTTATGACCTCTTCATCGTGCGTTAATCCATCGCTCACCTACATGGCGTTTACAGCCCGGGCAGTAGATCACGCAGTAAACGAAATGAAAAAACAAAATCTCTGATCACTCATCTTAACTTTTGAATATAGAATTTTTAATATATGAATACATTAATTGATAGAAGAGAGGCCCTTCGCAAGACAGCCATGATCATGGGAGCAGCCGTATCTGCCTCAACGGTCGCTGCATTCTTATACAGTTGCAAGTCAACACCTGACCTGAACTACAAGCCGGTCTTTTTTAATGAGGATCAGGCATTTATTATCAGTGAATTAGCTGACATCATTCTTCCAAAAACAGATACACCGAGTGCGAAAGAAGCCGGTGTGCCTAGCTTTATTGACGGTTTTGTAAAAGACTGTTACAAAACCGAAGACCAGAAGCAAATTTTGGAAGGATTAAAAGAATTTAACGAAAATGCCGTGAAGGTATTTGGTAATAAATTTATAGAAGGAGATGCTGACCAGCGATTGAAATACACCTTGCAAATACACGAAGCTGCGGTGAAAACAATGAAAGACAATCCTCAACAACCTCGTCCTTTTATTTTGAAAATAAAAGAATTGACTATGCTGGGATATTTTCATTCTCAGGTAGGCGCTACTCAGGTGCTTCAGTATCAGGCGGTGCCGGGTGCCTACAAAGGATGTATTCCGCTATCAGAAGCAGGTAATGGAAAAACCTGGGCTACCTCGTGAACGGATATACATGTAAATTACAAAAGCCTTCTGGAGCCACGGAGGCTTTTTTTATTTTCTAACTGCAGAAACTGTATTACGTCTAAACCAATCATCTTCTAATAAAATTTTATGACACACCCGGTTTCTAAGAATAAGTTGTGGGCAGTAATTGGTGCCTCATCGGTGGGTACACTTATTGAGTGGTACGATTTTTACATTTTCGGGAGTTTGTCAACCGTATTGTCGCTCCAGTTTTTTTCTAAAGCTCACCCTACAGTAGCGCTTCTTTCAACCCTGGCCATGTTTGCGGTTGGTTTTGTAGTGCGGCCATTGGGGGCATTGGTGTTTGGAAGGCTAGGGGATATGGTTGGCCGCAAGTACACTTTTTTGGTTACTCTTATTTTAATGGGTAGTTCCACTTTCTTAATTGGCTTGGTGCCCAGCTACGAAACAATTGGTGTGGTAGCTCCTGTTATAGTACTCTTGCTGCGCATCATGCAGGGCTTAGCATTGGGTGGAGAATACGGAGGAGCAGCTACCTATGTGGCTGAACACGCACCGACACATCAGCGTGGATATTACACCAGCTTTATACAAACCACGGCTACTCTTGGCTTGTTTGTTTCATTGGGAGTAATTCTTGCGGTACGTCAAATGATGGATGCTGATAAATTTACAGCCTGGGGTTGGCGTATTCCTTTTTTAGTATCGGCTGTATTGGTGGGCATTTCCATCTACATTCGGTTGCGCATGCAGGAGTCTCCGCTTTTTTCTAAAATCAAAACCGAAGGAAAAATTTCCAAAAACCCTATCAAAGAAAGTTTTGGAAAAAAAGAAAACCTAAAATTGGTCTTGCTCGCCTTGTTTGGTGCAACTGCCGGGCAAGGTGTTGTGTGGTACACCGGCCAGTTTTATGCCCTCACCTTTATTCAAAAAACCTGCAACATAGAGTTTGCCCAATCTAACTACATCATTGCCATTGCGCTGGCTATCGCCACACCTTTGTTTATTTTTTTTGGTTGGTGGAGCGACCGTGTGGGTAGAAAATACATTATGCTGGCCGGCATGCTATTGGCAGTTATTTGCTATCGGCCCATTTACAAAAAAATGTTTTTGGTAAGCGATATCAGTAAAAAAATAGAAATGGAAAACGGCCGCAGCATAGAACGATCCATTTCGTTTTCTTCAGCCGGGGATACAATCAAAAATACGTCTACAAAACGGTATTACTCAGATGAAACAATAGTTACAGAAACAAAAAAACAGATTACCCGAAAAGACCATGCCCGCACCGAAGAACTAAAAAAAGAAACCACTCTGGCCGGTGCAAATTTTTGGTGGATGGTTTCACTGATCACCATTCAGGTCATTTTTGTAACAATGGTATATGGCCCGATTGCTGCCTTTTTGGTTGAGCTCTTCCCCACCAAGATCAGGTACACTTCTATGTCGTTGCCTTATCATATAGGTAATGGAGTATTTGGCGGGCTTGTGCCTTTGGTTGCCACCAGTTTGTATGAAATAAGCAAAACTGAAATAAACCCAAACGGTGATCCGGTGGCCGGTTTGTGGTACCCTATCCTAGTAGCCGGTGCCTGTTTTGTTGTGGGAATGATTTTTCTTAACAATAAAAAAAATATGAATGAGGAGTAAGTTACCCGCCACATAACCCTTCATCGCACAAAAAAATACGTAGTTTTGAAAAGCAAGACTATGCCTAATCTGTCTATCGAGTTTAACCCTGACGAAACACTGTTTGCCGAGTTGGTGTTGCCCATTCCTGTTGATAAATTATTTACTTACCGTGTGCCGGCTCTGCTGAACTCAAAAATCAGGGCCGGTCAGCGTGCCATTGTGCAATTTGGAAGTAAAAAAATTCTAACCGGAATTATTTTTAATATCCACAACCAGCCTCCTAAAGAATACGAAGCAAAATATATTTTAGAACTGCTTGACGAGGATGAAATCTTTTTTACTAAACAGTTTAGCCTCTATCAATGGATTGCCCAATACTATATGTGCAGCCTGGGCGAAGTAGTCAATGCGGCTTTGCCATCAGGTTTAAAATTGTCGAGTGAATCAATGGCGCAACTGAATCCAGCATTTAATGAAGACAGTTCCGTTTTTGATTTTTCTGAAAAAGAAAAAATTATCATCCAAAGACTGAAACACGAGTCTCTTACGTACTCAACAATCGTTAAAATTGCCGGTGCGAAGACAATTTATAATCTATTGAAATCGCTCACGCTAAAAGGAGCGATTATTCTTTACGAGCAGGTGAAAGAAAAATATAAACCGAAAATTGAAAAAAGAATCCGGATAGCTTCCCATTATACAACCAAAGAATCGCTGGAGTCGTTATTTGAAAAACTTTCAAAAAAACCAAAACACGAATCATTGATTTTAAAATACCTTCAACACGTTCCGGTATTTTCAGATCCCTTACTTAATGAAAAAGGCATAACTAAATCCAGGCTGATTGATGAAGATACTACAGATGCGATTGTACGCACAATGGTCAAAAATAATATTCTGGAAGAATTCGAAATTAATGTTCCGCGTTTTGGATTTGATGATGCGGTTCTGGATACCCCGGTATTGTTAAGCGAGAAACAAGAAAAAGCACGCAATGCCATTGCAAAGAATTTTGAAGATAAGAATACGGTTCTCTTTCAAGGGGTAACCGGAAGCGGTAAAACTGAAATTTACATTGATTTAATCCGCAGAGCTTTAGATGGAGGCAATCAGGTGTTGTATTTACTGCCTGAGATTGCGCTGACTACACAAATTGTTCTTCGTCTTAAAAAAATTTTTGGAAGCACTATGGGTGTTTATCATTCCAAGTTTTCTGATAACGAGCGGGTAGAGGTATGGAATGGAGTGCTCAACGGAAAATTCAAATTTGTAACCGGAGTTCGTTCTTCTGTATTTTTGCCGTTTGACAATTTAGGGTTGATCATTGTAGATGAAGAGCATGACTCCTCGTACAAACAACATGACCCTGCTCCGCGCTACCACGCACGCAATGTGGCATTGATGATGGCGTACCAACATCAGGCAAAAGTAATTTTAGGAAGTGCAACTCCATCGGCTGAATCCTTTTATCAGGCTTCGATCGGTAAATTTGGTCTGGTTAAACTAACCGAGCGGTTTGGTTCGGCTTTGTTGCCCGAAATTTTTTTTGCTGATTTATCTTCCGAACGAAAAAACAAAACCAATAAAGGAGAATTTACCAAAAATCTGCTCACTCAAATTGATGAAACTATCAAAAAGAAACAGCAGGTTATTTTATTTCAAAATAGGCGGGGCTATTCTCCGCTGGTGCAGTGTCAGGATTGCGGCTGGATTCCTCAGTGTATTAATTGTGCGGTGAGTTTAACGTATCACCAGTTTCGCCATGCGCTAATTTGTCATTACTGCGGTTACCGTGAAGAACTGCCCAGGCAATGCCCCGAGTGTTCGTCTAAGAGAATTTTAACACTGGGGTATGGTACGGAGAAATTAGAGGAAGAACTGAAACTGCATTTTCCCGATGCAAAAATCCAGCGCATGGACCTGGACACCACACGTACCAAGTCGGGGTATGAAAATATAATTCATGACTTTGAACGGGGTGATACAGACATTTTAGTGGGTACCCAGATGGTTACTAAAGGGCTGGACTTTAATAATGTGAGCCTGGTGGGTGTGTTTGATGCTGACCGGCTGATGCACTTTCCTGACTTTCGCTCGTATGAGCGGGCTTTTCAATTAATAACCCAAGTGAGTGGCCGTGCCGGCCGTAGAGAAAATAAAGGCAGGGTGATTATTCAAACAGCTAACCCCAAGCATGAGCTGTTCAGGTACATTATTGAACATAACACCGATCAGTTTTTAAACGACCAACTTCACGACCGGAAAATAAATTTTTATCCCCCTTTTTCCAGATTGATAGAAATATGGATTAAGCATTCGGATAAAAATATTGTTCGACAGGCGGCAGAAAAGATGGCAGAATTACTTTGTGAAAAACTAAAAGGAGTCAGAATCCTTGGACCCTCCGAACCGATGGTTTCAAAAATTAGAAATGAATTTTTACTTCACCTGCTTTTAAAAATCCCGCGTGATCGAGGGCAATTGACTGAAATTAAATCCATCTTAACACTTCATGCGCATTCTTTAATTAGTATCAAAGAATTCAGAAGTGTGAAAATAGTCTTTGATGTTGATCCGGTTTAGTCCTAGTGTACGGCTAAACATTCGTCAATAGAAACTGAAGCTGTCACTGTGCAATTTGTACTATTTTCTGAAGTGGAAGTTGGTTGGCTGCGTTGGTGATTTTATCCTCCGTGGTGTCATCCATATTAATAGTAAGTAAAGTATTGTTCATGGGTATCTGCAATTGGTAACTGGTTTTTCCAGTTTCAGAATTTGTGTTTTTATTAAGCAAAGACTTGTATCCCTGCACACGCACTACGCTTTGGTTTTCGTTGCGCATCATGCTTCCTAAAATGGGTGTAGATAAAATAGCATTGATAGATGTGATCAGCGGAGAGTTGTTGATAATTTCAATGTTTGCATCTTTGGTAGCATCCGTGCCGTAGCTTCGGTGCACGTAAAGACCCGCGGCTATATTTCCGCTCGAGCCTGTTACGTTGTCATCTTTCGCGTTGTAGTTCAGACCATTTAATGTGGTGGGTAATAATTTTAGAATTTCTTTCCCGATGATTCGGTCGAGGTCGCTCAGCATTTGCTCCATCTCAAACCGTGCGTCTGTCAGGTTGCCAGAGGAATAAGAAGAGCGGGCGGCAGACAAATTTTTGTTAAAATCCTGAGCCGTAACAGAAAGTCCGGTCCACAGAAGAAAAAGAAGTGTGAATATTTTTTTCATGGTATAGAGTTGATTTTTTTTAAGGGTATGTACGTAATCCATTTTAATCATAGGTTGTTGATTTGCCGATGGATTTTACAATGGTTAAGAATTATTTTTCGCCTAACATTTTTTTGATACCATCCAAGTCCACAGCATTGCAGGCATTCATCATGTCAGGCTCAGTAGCGAAACTGCGGCCCTCAAATACAGCCAGTGAACTTTGCCCAATGGGTACACTCAACTTGTAACCACTTGACTCATTGTATTCGATGATGGCCCGATAACCTTTAATCTTGGTTTGTTTCCAGTTTTGTTGCCCACCTGACTGCTGGGCATATCCGCCTGAAGACAAATACATATTTACAGCCGACATCCAGGCAGCATTATTGGCTACGGTTACTTCAAAATTTTTATTGTTAGAAGGGTATCTGCGCTGTATGGTGAGGCCTGCCCAACCCCAACCAGTACTGGTAACCTGATCTTGTTTCTGATCGTAGGAAAGTCCGCTGATGGTAGTGGGTAATGATTTTAAAATTTGGTTTCCAATTTCAAGTTCTACACCAAGCATGGCTTGCTGCACAGCATATCGGGCCTCACCGTACGAAGATTTTCCGTATGCCGACTCGGCATCGGATAAGTTTTGTTTCACATCGGGGGGGGTAGAAATCAACCCGGCACTGCCCTGATTAGTACCTCCCTGGCTGTTAGATGTGTTGCTGCTGGAATTACTTGTACCTGTATTGCCCTTCTGTTGGTTTTGAGGTTGGTTGATACCCAGTTTCTTGTCAACACCTTGTTCCAGCGATTTCTCAGCTTTTTGTTTCAGCTTGTTTAAGAAAGATTGAGCCTGTACTTGCACAGCAAAAAAGCCGACAAACAGAACAACCCAGAATTTATATTTCATAACGAGTGATTTGTTAGTGATTAAAGGTACAAAATCGCATAATCTTTATAAAAATAAAAGATTGATTTCATGCTTATTAAAAACTGTGTGCGGTAGCAAATAAAAAAAGCAACGCTGTGCGATGATCAGGTAGCTTGCTGTGCCTTAATCTTGCTAAAAAATGGTCTTAAATTTGTTTTAAGGCTGTTGTCAAGCCATACCCCATGAGAATTTTTGTTGGAATATACATCTTGTTTTTGCCCGCTGTCCTTTTTGGGCAAGTAAGCGAAATCAAAAGCAAGTCGCAGGAGAACAGCAGCCGGTCAGGTGGAGAGAATAACTCTTCATCCTCATCTTCAGGGTGTGGTAATGTTTTTTTCTTTTTTGATATGTTTCGTGTAGTTGGTAGCTGGCAAGCCCAAAAACTGGAAGCGGCAGATTCTGTCAAGCGGCTCGTTTCTTTTGAAGTTTATATGCAAGGTGCTGTTCAGCCATCTAATTACTATCTCGGGCTTCCGCGTGTGCGCGGAAACTGGGGTTTGTTTTCTACTGATTTTAGGTTCAACTACCTGGCAGAAGATGCTCAGGCTAATGGTCATTTTGCTGATTTATCTACGTTTGACTGGCAGGTTCTTCAACTGAATATTATCACATTTCGTAACGCGATCGGGCGGGTAGGCGGTGGGAGTATGGTTGAAAATTTTGGCGATAAAAAATCGTTCTTTGAATGGACGGCCGGGCTTACCCTCATGTCCAACGATCAAATGTTTAATGGTAGTATAGAATACCGAGTAGCCAAAGACTATACTACCAATGCCATTCCCCGAAGGGAAATCAGTATTAGTGCAGAGAAGCAAATTTTTCGGTCAGGTCATTGGCACGGCTATGCCTCGTTGGGTGGAGTGTACCAACGCTATTATCAATCCATTTCAGTGTGGGGGCTGCAAGCCGGATTGGTGATACGTGTGTTTTGAGTGCTTCGGCCGTTAGGCGGCTTTTCGCGCACGCTCCATTACCACTTCTTTTTGCTTCACCAGTTTGATAACACCTATTTTGTCGAGTACACGGATGATCAAGTAAGTCGGGTCAATTTCGTGCCAGCGTATTCCGCCAAAGTTGGCGCGTGAGCCATGTTTGTGGTGATTGTTATGGTAACTTTCGCCCATCATCAGAAAATCGACCGGCAAAAAGTTTTTAGAGGTGTCGCCTACTTCATAGTTGCGGTAGCCGTACTTGTGAGCAAACCAGTTGATAATTGCTCCGTGAACCGGACTCATTAAAAACTGAATGGGCAGCAACAGCCATAACCACCATGCGGTGGCAAAGTGCCAATAAAATGCTACATACAAGCCGCCCCACAACAGACGTGAAGGCCAGGAACTCGCAATCTTATCAAATGCGTCCCAACGAGGCACGCCTTCGGTAAAACGTTTCTCCACAGTCATCGTTTCCTTGCAAATAGCTGAGTAGATAGTTTTGGTTTTCCACATCATATTCCAGATGGTTTCATCGTAGGTAGGTGAGTGCGGATCGTTTTCAGTATCAGCAAAGGCATGGTGCATACGGTGCATGGTGCCGTAGCCAAAGGCGCTCAGGTAATTGGAGCCTTGAAATATCCAGGTGAGAATAAAGAAGATTTTTTCAGCCAACGGGCTCATGGTAAACGACTTATGGGCGGCATAGCGGTGGAGAAAAAAGGTTTGGAAGAATAGCGACAAGTACCAATGTGCTATAAAAAAGATAAGAATTGCCTTCATGAGTTAAAGCCGGTTAAGGTTAAGTAACAGCCGTTTTTTGGCCTTTTTTTACTGTAAGACCAAGAGAACTGCTATTTGTGACAGAATCGGATAAAAATTTTTGAAATAATGTTTAGTGAGCTCAAGTATTTCGGCCGCGCTGGCAGGATGCAGGTTGGGTACGGATTTATTTGCTTTATAGCCTGTAAAGAAACGACAGACGCGTAAAAAAACTTCATGACTAAGAGGTGCTGTAAGTTATTTGTTTTGCAGTCGTTCAGTTGCTTTCTGTGGTAATCGCGTATCTCCACTTTGGTTTTGAAATCGCATTTTTAACTCTTGACCAATTTCTATCATCAGCGCCTTCGAAAATGTCTAAAATAATTTTTTTCATTCATGCTACTTGATTGAATAATGAAAGCGATGTGTGAAAAAATTATTTTCTCGACCTCACAATCTTTCCCAGCGCCATTCTCACCACTTCATCCACTTGCTCATCAATGGTGATGTGCGTGGTGTTTACTTCCAAGGCATCAGTAGCTTTTGCCAGCGGGCTTTCTTTGCGGTTACTGTCAATTTGGTCGCGCTCAGTAAGGTTGGCTATGATTGTATTCAAATCGACCAACTTGTCTTTTTCGAGTAACTCTTGTTGCCTGCGGAATGCCCGCACTTGTATATCGGCTGTGAGAAATAGTTTCAGTTCAGCAGCAGGGAATACTACGGTGCCAATGTCGCGGCCATCCATTACCATACCTTTGTCTTTGCCCAGTTTGCGCTGCTGTTCTACCATGGCCTGCCGCACTTGTTTGATTGTGCTTACCGGGCTTACATTTTCGGATATACGCATCTTGCGTATGCTTTTTTCCACGTTTACACCATTCATAAACAATTCGGTTTGTCCGTGTGAATTGATGTGAAAAGCTAAATGAATTTGCGTCAACCCTCTTTCAATTTCTTTTGGGTTGGTAAGCGAGATGTGGTGATCCAAGAAATACAACGTAACGGCCCGGTACATGGCGCCTGAATCTACGTAGCGGTATCCTAAGATGGAGGCTACTTCACGGGCGGTGGTACTTTTTCCACACGCTGAGTACCCATCGATGGCTATAATGATCTTTCGCATATCAACAATCTTTCAGTGGACAAGGTAAGGGTTTATTCCAGTTGGGTTTTTTGTATTTGGGCTTGTAACCGCTGCCGTGCGAGGATGCGCAAGCCAGAAACAGAAAAATACTTCCGGCAAAGAATATGGCTTTAACCAATCGCATGTGGTAATCAGTACGTGGGCATGCTTGAATCAATCTCTTTTGCCCAGGCTAAGATGCCGCCTTTCAGGTTGTACAAGTTAGTCATGCCTTTATTTTTCTCCAGCCACTGTACCATGTTGCCACTTCGTGCGCCACTGCGGCAGTGGATCACTACTTGTTTGGTTGTAGAAATTTTATCGGCTTGATGGGGAATTTCGGCTTGCGGAATTAATTCACCGCCCAGGTTGCAGATGTCGTACTCGTGGGGCTCGCGTACATCGATCAACTGAAAATCGGCTTTCGAATCCATCATTTTTTTTAATTCTTGTACTGTGATTTCTTTCATCTGATAATTTTTTTGTGGTGATATGTTCTATACAATATTCGCAATTCCATTTGAGATTTTCTGTGCTTATTTTATGATTTTATCAGCCGCCTGGCTGTGCGAAACCGCTTGATGTAATAATCGGAATACAGGTCGCTCTCCACCACCCCCAGTGTAGTGGAGGCATGAATGAACTTGATGTGATCTTTCCCCTTTACTTCGGTCACAAGGCCCACGTGCGTGATTTCTCTTTTCTTTTTACCGGTGGCAAAAAAAAGCAGGTCGCCCGGCTGCAATTCATTGATTTTTATTTTTTCGCCCTGCAGGGCTTGTGCATCGGCTGTGCGAGGTAATTCTATTTTGATGGATTTAAAAGCATGGCCGGTAAGAGCCGAACAATCCATGCCCGAGCGCGTGGTGCCGCCCCATTTATAGGGTGTGCCAGTGTAGCTACGGGCTGTTTGGATAACTGTGTTGATTTTCTTCTCCCTCGTCTTTGAAAGTCGTGATGAACCACAACCCGACATAAAAACGGTCAATGAAAAAACAAATCCTAAAAAAATTAATTGCGTAATTTTACCCGGCTCAATCATCCTTACAAATTTATACGATGACGCTTGCAAAAGAAATGGAAACAACAATTAAAACGAGTGTACCCCAAGAAGTGATCAATGATTTTAAAAAAATAGTAGGAGAAGAGAATGTGCTGCTAGACCGTGAAACTAAATCAGATTACGGAAGCGACAAAACCGAAGATTATCACTTTATGCCCGATGTGGTGGTGAAACCCGCAACAACTCAGGAAGTAAGCGAACTTTTGAAAATCTGCAACAAGTATAAAATACCTGCCACTCCACGCGGAGCCGGCACAGGGTTGAGCGGTGGTGCGCTTCCCGTAAAAAACGGAGTCGTGATTTCAATGGAGCGTTTCAATAAAATTTTGAATATCGATGAACTGAACCTTCAGGCTACTGTAGAGCCAGGTGTAATCACCGAAGTTTTTCAAAACACGGTAAAAGCAAAAAATCTTTTTTATCCCCCTGACCCTGCGAGCCGCGGATCGTGTTTTCTTGGCGGAAACCTCGCCAACAATTCGGGCGGACCAAAAGCCGTGAAGTATGGCGTTACCCGCGACTATGTGATCAATATGGAGGTGGTGTTGCCCACCGGAGAAATTATCTGGACGGCTGCGAACGTGCTGAAGAATTCCACCGGCTATAACCTTACCCAGTTAATGTGCGGCAGCGAAGGCACACTGGGTATTATCACCAAAATTGTTTTTAAACTTCGCGGCCTTCCGCAGAAGACCGTGCTGATGATGATTCCTTTTGTAACGAACGAAGAAGCATGCCGCGCCATTGCTGCCATTTTTAGGGAAGGCATTACACCTTCGGGAATGGAATTTTTTGAAAAAGAAGCGGCTACCAAAACATTTGAATACTGCGCGAAAGTATTAAACAGCCCCGTTACCACAAAGTTGGCCGAGGGTATGAATGCGTATCTTCTCTGCGAGTTGGATGGTAACGATGAGGAAGTGCTGATGCGCGATGCCGAGCGGGTGATGGGTGTGATAGAAAAATTTCAAAGTGGAGAAGTTTTATTTGCCGACAGTGCCCTGCAAAAAGAAGAACTGTGGAAGATCAGAAAAAACATTTCGCCCGCGGTAAACTGGTACACTCTTACCAAATCAGACGATGTAGTGGTGCCACGGGCTAATCTTCCTAAATTAATTTCGGGTATTAAAGAAATAGGTAAACGGTACGGTTTCAATACCGTATGCTTCGGCCACCTGGGGGACGGAAATCTGCATGTCAATATTTTGAAAGAAACTATTAGCGAAGAACGTTGGGAGAAAGAAATTCCTGAAGGTATAGGTGAAATTTTTAAACTTACCGTGAGCCTGGGCGGAACACTTTCAGGCGAACACGGCATCGGCATTGCTAAGCGGCCGTATATGTCAATTGCTATGAGCGAAGTGAACCTGAACCTGATGCGTGGCATTAAGAAAATATTTGATCCAAACGGAATATTGAATCCCGGAAAGATCTTTTAGTGTTCATCTAAAAAAAATGAATAGAGATAGATTAGTTACAAGTGAGTCGTTACTCAATCAATACTTCAGTTATTCAATATAATGAGAACATCAACCAATTAACACATGAAAAAAATAATTGCTGTACTATTAACCCTTGCAGCCTGTACTCAAGCAAAAAAAGAATTGCAATCATCAACCCAGGCATCTGCAGACAACAAACTCACCGAGGTACAACAGCAAGAAGGATGGAAGCTTCTTTTTGATGGACAAACGCTAACCGGTTGGAAAATTTATAAAGAATGGAAAAATAATACATGGGAAGTAAAAGACGGTACGCTGCACTGCCGCCCGGTAAACGAACAGGTAAAAGGTGATGGCGATGAGCGCTCCGACCTGATGACCACCGAACAATTTGCCAACTTTGAATTTACCTGCAACTGGAAAATTTCGCCTGAAGGAAACAGCGGTATTATTTACCGGGTTACTGAAGAATTCGAACAACCTTATTTTTCGGGCCCCGAGTACCAGTTGATCGATGACGAAGGGTATAAGCCCAAACAAAACGATGTACACCTGACAGGAGCAAACTACGACATGATGCCACCCACGGCAAAGGTGGTGAAACCCGTGGGCGAATGGAATTTTACTAAAATAGTAGCAAATGGAAATCATGTAGAGCATTGGCTCAACGGGCAAAAAATAGTGGAGTATGAATTAAGGTCGCCCGATTGGCAAAAAAGAAAAGACGAAAGCAAATGGAAAGATAAAAAAGGCTACGGCATGGCTTCTCAAGGTCATATTGACTTACAAGATCACGGCAGCGAAGTATGGTTTAAGAACGTGATGATAAAAGCTTTATAAAATTTTATACCTTCTGCCACTAAATAAAACTTACTTTTTTACCGATTAAAAACCGGATTGCAGTGAATAAACATCCGGTCAATAAAAATCATGTGCGGCATTACCGGAATATTTGCATTTAACCTTGTTGGCAAGTTTAATCTTGTCAACGTTACAGCCGCTACGAAAGCACTTCACCAACGAGGCCCCGACCACCAGGATATTTACCATGATGAATTTGTTGGCCTCGGTCACCGCAGGCTGAGCATCATTGACACCAGCGCGGTGGCTCATCAACCAATGTGGGACGAAACCCAACGCTACTGTATCGTTTTTAATGGAGAGATTTTTAATTTTCAAGAACTTAAAAATGATTTGGAAAGGAGAGGGGTAACTTCTTTTTTCTCGCACTCCGATACCGAAGTTCTTTTAAAACTATTTATTCTTGAAAAAGAAAAGTGCCTGAATAAACTCAATGGATTTTTTGCGTTTTGCGTTTACGATAAACAAGAGCAAAGTCTTTTTTTAGCACGAGACCGTTTTGGGGTGAAACCCCTTCTTTACTTGCTCGATGAAGATAAATTTATCTTCGCTTCTGAGATGAAATCGGTTCTTGCATACGGAATAGAAAAAGAGATGGATTACACCTCGCTCCATACCTACCTTCAGCTTAATTACATTCCGGCACCGAAAACAATTTTTAAAAATGTAAAAAAACTTTTACCCGGACATTTTATTAAGGTTCACAACCGACAGGCCACCGTTCAGAAATACTATTCGATTCCTTACCCGTGGACGGCTAACCACGGGCAGTTGACCTTGGATTATGAACAAGCTAAACAAAAATTTTCTCAGCTTCTCGAGGTGTCTGTTCAGCGCAGATTAGTATCAGATGTGCCGCTTGGATCTTTTTTAAGTGGTGGCATTGATTCATCGATTGTTACCGGCCTGGCTGCCCAACATAAACCCAACCTTCATACGTTTTCGATTGGCTTTCGAGATGAAAAATTTTTTGACGAAACAAATTATGCCAACCTTGTAGCCAAACATTTTAAGACCGAGCACACGGTTTTTTCGCTCACAAACAATGACCTTTACGCGTCTGTCCATTCCATCCTTGATTACATCGATGAGCCGTTTGCCGATTCATCGGCCATCAACGTTTACATTTTAAGCCGACAAACACGCCAGCAGGCTACGGTTGCATTGAGCGGAGATGGTGCAGATGAACTTTTGGCCGGGTACAACAAACACGAAGCGTTTTGCAGCGTGATTAACCGGGGATGGAAAGAAAACCTGGTGAGCAAACTTTACCCTTTCTGGAAAATATTGCCGCAGTCACGAAATAATTTTTTAGGAAATAGAATACGACAACTCAATCGCTTTGCGGAAGGCATGAAGCTTTCATCGCGCGAAAGGTATTGGCGGTGGGCCGGTTACGCTAAAGACAATGTGGCGCTTAACCTCTTTTCATCAAAGAGCAAAGAACAATTCAGTTACCAGGAATTTGAATCTTATAAAAAAGAATTACTTCAGACTATTCCTGAGAACGAATCCATTAACGATATTTTATTGACTGACTTTCACCTGGTACTGCCTAACGACATGCTTACCAAAGTAGATTGGATGAGTATGGCTAATGGGCTGGAAGTACGCACACCCTTTTTGGATGTAGATCTGGTGAATTTCGTTTTCTCACTACCCGATGATTTCAAAATCAATTCTTCGTTACGAAAACGAATTGCTCAGGATGCCTTCCGTAATTTCTTACCCACTGCGCTCTATAACCGCCCAAAGAAGGGGTTTGAAGTACCGATGCTGAAATGGCTTCGCCACGAAATGAAATCGCTTATCCAGGATGATCTATTGTCAGAAAAAAACGTGCGCGATCAAGCTATTTTTGATCATGTTGAGATAGAAAAGCTAAAAAGGCAATTATTTTCATCTAACCCTGGCGATGTGCATGCCCGCATTTGGGGATTGGTTGTATTTCAATGGTGGTGGAAAAAATATTTTATCAATCAATGAACAGGAAGCAATTATGGATTGGGCTGTTGTTGGTTTCGTGCAGTACTACGCCCCGTGATGAAGTGGGCATGGTCGATGTAAAAGGAACTTCCCTTTTTTATCACATCATTGGCAAGGGAGAACCTGTCATTGTGGTTCACGGTGGTCCGTTGTTGGATCAATCGTATTTGTTCGACCATTTCAAAACACTGGCAACTGACCACTTGCTCATTTTTTATGACCAGCGGGTAAGTGGAAAATCGGCTGCCAATGCAGATAGTTTGTCACTTACTATGGCAAACATGGTTGATGACATTGAAGCGATTCGTGAGAAACTTTCTCTCGGTCACGTACACGTGATCGGGCACTCGTGGGGAGGTTTTTTGGCCGCGCAATATGCCAGCGAATACCCGTTAAATGTGAAGTCATTAATTCTTTGCAATGCCATGCCGCCTACCCAGCGACTGTGGCAACAAGAAGAAAGCGAGATTGCCAGACGATTAACGGCTTACGACAGCAGCGTTAGAGAGGCAATCATGAGTTCGGAAGGATTCAGAAATAAAGAGATGGACCTTGTGGATTCACTTATGAAAGTTTCTTTTAAGATTCAGTTTGCTGATACCTCCAAACTTTCAAGACTGAAAATCAGGTTACCTCAAGATTATTTTCAACGACTTAAAATTTTTTCACACATCAGAAAAGAGTTTTATTCGTTCGATATTACAGGGCAACTTAAGCGCATCATTGCCCCAACACTAATCATCTGCGGTGACCAGGAGCCGGCATTGCATATTGCTGCACCGGTTTACAAAGAAAACATTGCCGATTCAAAAGTGATTGTGATAAAACAAAGCGGACATTTTCCATTTATTGAACAACCCGATGATTTTATCGAAGTTGTCAGCCAATTTTGGAAAGAAATAAAATGAGTTTTACCGCAATGAATCTAAATAAAGCTGCTCCACTTTTTTTCTAGCCCACGCAGTTTTTCGCAAGAAGGTTAAACTTGATTTGATGCTCGGCTCAAACCGAAAACAGTTGATGGGTATGATGCTGCCCAAATCATTCCAACCATAGACTTCTACCAAATGATTCAAAATCATTTCTAATGTTTTGCCGTGTAAGGGGTTGTTGGGTTGGGTTTCCATGAAGCTATTTGCTATCCCTTAACGTTACTGTCCTGTTAAAGACTAATTTTTCTTTTGTTGAGTCTTGATCAGTACAAAAATATCCCATTCGTAAAAACTGAAACTTGTCTCCCGGTTTTGATTTGGCCAACTCCGGTTCAGCAAAGACCTTACGGATTACTTTTAGTGAATTAGGATTTAAATGATTTTTAAAATCATCATCAATGGCATTCATATCTTCTGTGGTAAACAGCCGGTCATACAAACGCACCTCGGCTTCTTTGGCGTGGTGTGCGCTCACCCAATGGATCACGCCTTTTACGTGAAGTCCAGAGGTATCGTGGCCGCTTCGGCTTTCAGGAATATATGAGCATCGAAGTTCAGCCACACGCCCGTTGCTCTCTTTGATTACTTCATCGCACTTAATGATGAATCCACTCTTTAATCGCACCATTCCACCGGGGGATAGACGAAAATACTTTTTGGGTGGATTCTCCATGAAATCTTCCTGCTCTATCCACAACTCCCGGCTAAAAGGCATTTCGCGTATCCCGCCATTTTCTGCTTCCGTGTTGTTTTCGGTCGGCATCCATTCGGTTTTGCCTTCGGGGTAATTGGTAATCACCACTTTCAGTGGATCGAACACAACCATTCTGCGCTCGGCAATTTTGTTCAGTTGCTCACGTACACAAAACTCCAGCAGGCCAATGTCAATCAGGTTGTCACGTTTGGCTACACCAATTTTTTCACAAAACTCGCGCAAGGCCTCAGGTGTATAACCCCTTCTGCGTACCCCACTCAACGTAGGCATGCGCGGATCATCCCAGCCGCTTACCAGGTTTTCGTTTACCAACTGTAACAGTTTGCGTTTGCTCATCATGGTGTAGGTCATGTTGAGGCGCGCAAATTCATATTGTCTCGATGGATAGATTTCTAACTTCTCAATGCACCAATTGTATAACTCACGGTGTGGAACAAACTCCAGCGTGCAAATGCTGTGGGTGATCTGCTCAATGGAGTCACTTTGCCCGTGAGCAAAGTCATACATCGGGTAGATGCACCAGGCATCGCCTGTGCGGTGATGGTGTGCGTGCTTGATGCGGTACAAAACGGGGTCGCGCATGAGCATGTTTACATGCCCCATGTCAATTTTTGCCCGCAGCACTTTCGATCCATCCACATGCTTGCCATCTTTCATTTCCTGAAAGAGCTTCAAGTTTTCTTCAATGGAGCGATTGCGGTACAGGCTATTTATTCCCGGAGTGGTTGGCGTTCCTTTTTGTTCGGCCATTTCTTCACTGGTGCTGTCGTCCACATAGGCCAGACCTTTTTTAATCAATTTTACTGCAAACTCATACAACTGCGGAAAATAATCGCTTGCATAAAGCTCTTCACTCCACTGAAAGCCCAGCCACTGCACATCTTGTTTAATGTTCTCTACATACTCCACTTCTTCCGTTACCGGGTTGGTATCGTCAAAGCGCAGGTTCGTTTTGCCACCGTATTTCAGCGCCAGTCCGAAATTGAGGCAAATACTTTTGGCATGCCCCAAATGCAGGTAGCCATTTGGCTCAGGCGGAAAGCGCGTAGCAATTGTTTTGTGTTTTCCCGCAGCTAAATCAGCCTCTACAATCTCTTCAATAAAATTTAAACTCTTTTCTTCAGTCATGGTACATTTAAAAGTTGCCAAAGTTAAAAATTTTTTTGGCGGCCTGCTCGCTCGGCTCGCACCGCGCTATCCGTTTCAAGTCCGGCCTGGCTCAAGCCATCCCGCTTCGGGCTTTTCCCTGCTATCGCTGGCCGAAAATCTGTCCACTCAGAGAGCACCACTGGCCGGGCACCCGTTATACCAAAACGTTCATTTAGTATCTTTGACTAATCACTCACCGTTTAATGAAGCCGGAGACACTACAAGAACTGCGTACCCAAAACCTGATTACCCCAGAGCAATTTCAGAAAATTGACACGGTTCAGACAAAGAAAATTTTTTCTGTTTTCTACGAATTGCGGATTATTCTTTACCTCGGCATAGTATTGTTTAGCACAGGCATCGGATGGCTGATTTACAAAAACATAGGCCAGCTGGGGCATTATGCAAGCTTGGGTTTATTAATCATTACTACGTTTGGCTGCTTTTATTACTCCTTTAAAAAGGGACCACCTTATTCCAGAGGGTCAGTTAAGTCACCCACCGTGTACTTTGATTATGTGGTGTTGCTGGGTTGCCTGCTTTTTGTGAGTGTGCTGGGCTATGCACAGTTTCTTTTTCACTTCCTGGACGAATCCATTCAGGAAGTAACCCTGCTAACGGCTGTCATTTTCTTCGCTACAGCCTACCGCTTTGACCATGTGGGGGTACTTTCACTGGCAGTCACCGCCTTTGCCGCATTTTGGGGCATTCGTATTTCTCCGCAACAGTGGAGCAGCAGTGAAATTTTTTCTCAGCCTAACCTGAAAATCGCAGCCATAGTGTTGGGGTTTATCGTATCAATCGTTGCCCTGATTCTGGACCGCAGGAAAATTAAGCCACACTTTACGGTCACCTATATTAATTTTTGTTGCCTGATTTTTTTTACTGGCTGCCTGGACGGTGTTTTTGATTCATCAACCAGCGGCTTATATATTTTGTTAACTGGTATGGGTTGTGCCGGTGCGGTTTATTTTGCATTTCTAAATAAATCATTTTTGTTTTTACTCTATGCATTCATATTTGGGTACATCGTTGCCACGTATTTGTTGGTGAAACTGGGTATTAACGAACCGGTGCTTTGGTTTTTATACCTGATGTCATCCTGCGCTGGTTTTGTTTGGTTTATTATTCGTTTCAAAAATTTCTTTAAACGCAACTAATGAAACCGGTTTATAACCTTGATTCACTCACCAATCTTCACCTGGTAAAAGAAGCCATACAATGGCACAAGCAGGGAAGGATTTCGAGAGAACAACTGGATCAGATCAGGCAGGCGTACCCTTCATCATTTTATCATCCTAATTTTTTTATCCGCATTCTTCTTTTTGCGGCAACTTGCATTGCTTTGTCGGGCTTGGTTGGGTTACTGGCCTTGTTTTTTGCACAGGCTGACCGAATGACTGTGTCTGCACTATGCATAATTTATGGAGTCATTTCATGGGTGGTTGTTGAAAAAGTATTTGCCGAAAAGAATAAACACTACAAGTCGGGTGTTAACGAAGCATTATTGTATCACTCCGTAGGTTTTATAGTTGGCGGAGTGGCAGGACTAACTGGGGCTGATATTTATGCAGTGCTAATTTCATTGGTGATCGTTCTTTCTTTTGCTGCGTTTCGGTTTATCGACTTGGTTTCTACTCTTGTTGCTTTGTGCAGTATAGCCGCATTTATTTTTTATAGTTTTTACCGCTTAGGCGGTGGTTTTCAACAGGTAATTCCCCTGGTGATGATCGTTTGTTTTTCGGGAGTATATTTTGTCATTCGTAAAGCGAGGGCATCAGAAAATAAAACCTGGGATAATTGCCTGGTGATTGCCGAAGCATTTTGTTTGCTGGTGGTTTATGCAAGCGGAAATTATTTAGTAGTTCGCGAGTTAAGCGTTGCACTTTTGAATCTTAATATAACCGGAGGGCAAGATATTCCACTGGCCTGGTTATTTTATTTTCTTACGGTGGCTGTTCCGGGAGCTTATCTTTATTTTGGAATTAAGAAAAAAGATATCGTGTTGATTCGTGTGAGCTTAGTGGCGATTGCTTTTGCCGTGTTCACATTCAAGTATTATTTCAGCCTGGGCCATCATGAAATTACACTTACCGTTGCCGGAATGTGTTTGATAGGCATTGCGGCCTGGTTATTTCACTTTCTTAAAACTCAGAAGAATGGGTATACGGCAGAGAATGTATTGAGCGAAAGCTGGGGAAATGTAAACTTAGCTGCGTACGTTATTTCACAAACAATGGGAGGAAATAAGGAACCCGAACAGCCGACCCAAACCGGTGGTACTTTTGGAGGAGGAGGATCAACCGAGGGGTTTTAATTAGCCGATGTGCGGCTTCCAAAGATCGCTGAGCCAACCCGCACGAGTGTACTTCCCTCTTCTATTGCTAGCTCATAATCCTGACTCATGCCCATCGAGAGTTCTTTCATTTCAATGTTGAGGCAACGGGTTGCTTTAATCTTTTCAAAAAAATTTTTCAACAGCCGAAATTCATGACGCACCTCGTCTTCATTATTGGTAAAAGTTGCCATGCCCATTAGCCCCACAATGTGAACAGAGTGGAGTGAACCAATTTTTTCTGACTGGACTAATTCCATCAATTCATTTTTATCAAAACCAAATTTTGTCTCTTCTTTGGCAATGTGCACTTGCAGCAGGCAGTTGATTACCCGCCCGGCATTTTTAGCCTGCTTGTTGATTTCGTCCAGCAGTTTAAAGCTATCTACCGAATGGATGAGTGAAACAAATGGGACAACCTGTTTTACTTTATTTGTTTGCAAATGACCAAT
>JAFEAL010000006.1:0-141834 GCA_018266435.1 Bacteroidota bacterium
TACATATACAGTAACCTACAGTTTTACTGATGGTACGTGCCCGAATACTACAACGACCAATGTAAGCATAACAACTGTACCTTCCGTAGTGATCAGTTATTCAGGTTCGCCATTTTGTCAATCAGTTGCAACGTCACAACCTGTGACTCAGTCAGGTGGAACAGGGGCATATACCGGAGGAACGTATAGCGCAAGCCCGTTAGGGTTAAGCATTGATGGAGTAACCGGAAGTATTATACCCAGCACGAGTACAGTTGGTACGTACACCGTTACATACACGATACCTGCATCGGGTGGTTGTTCAACAGTAATGGAGACTACTACCGTAGTGATTAACAGTGTACCTACTGTAGTGATCACGAATCCTGCGGCTGTATGTAATCCATCAACGGTAGATTTAACAGCAGCCTCTGTAACAGCTGGTTCAACTCCGGGATTAACATTTACCTATTGGACTGATGCAGCCGCAACGCTGGCATTAGCTACCCCCAATGCGGTAGCATCATCAGGCACCTACTATATTCAAGGAACATCCCCTACGGGATGCAGTGATATTAAGCCTGTAACGGTTACTATAAACTTAGGGCCCAGTTCAGCTGTACTCAGTGGCGATAATACTATTTGCAGCAGTTCCTCCACTAACCTGATTGTCACCATCACCGGTGGAGTTAGCCCATATAATTTTACAATCAATAACGGAGTTGGGTTGCAGTCAGGATATGTTTCAGGCAATCCGATTTCAGTAAGCCCTTCATCTAACATGGTTTATTCTATTGTGGGCAATGTAACTGATGCCAATGGTTGCTCTGTGGCCGGCACAGGAACAGCAACGATCAATGTAAACGCGCCAGCAACCCCTACACTGAGTGGTCCGGCAAATGCATGTATGGGAACCTCTGTGAATTACGCAACTGACACGGGCATGTCCAATTACAATTGGGTGTTGTCTGCGGGAGGAAGCATAACCAATAATAATGGTGACAACGTTGATGTTACATGGAATACTGCGGGTGTACAGACTGTGAGTGTGAATTACACCGATACCAACGGATGCACCGCTACTACCACCGTGTTGAATGTGAACGTTGCCAACTTAGTAGTTACACCAACCATTACTGATAATACAAACTGCGCGCCCTCATACAACGGGGCGATAAATCTGGCCGTTAGCGGATCGGTTGGAGTATTGACCTATGCATGGACTTCGGTAGGAGGGTTTACCTCATCATCACAAAATATTTCAAATCTTGCTCCGGATAATTATAGCCTAACAGTTACTGATCCTGTATCAGGATGTGTAGTAACCTATTCTGGGTTGATCGTGAATGACAATCCACCTACGATTAGCATATCGCTTACCGCCAGTACCGATAATGACAAATGTGTTGCGCCATTTGACGGTTCATTGACTATCTCTACCAGTGGCTCGGTTGGTTCTCCTTCTTTTTCTTGGGCAGGTACCGGAGGATATACTTCATCCAGCCAAAATATTGCTAACTTAAATAGCGGCACGTATACGGTTACGGTTACGGACCCCACTTCAGGTTGCTCGGCCAATCAGCCGTTTACTGTAAACGATATTACCCCTACGATTATTCCCTCCACTAATCCTACAGACAATACCAATTGTGTTGCACCGTATAATGGATCAATTACTTCTTCGGTAAGTGGAGGAGGACCGGGCTACACCTATCAGTGGAGTGGACCATCGGCCTTTACAGCTACAACTCAAAATATTTCGGCTCTTGCTGCGGGATCTTATGACTTAACGGTAACGGACGTTGTTACGGGATGCACCGGCACTTTAGTAGGTACAGTTATCAATAACAGTCCACCCACTATAACAGTAACCAGCGTTTCAACGACTAATGCCACTTGCCTGGGTGTAAACAACGGATTGATTCAAGTGAATGGCGTTTCAGGCGGTGCGGCACCGTATCAATATTCAATTGATAACGGTACTACGTTTCAGCCGTCCAATACGTTCTCGAGCGTGGCCCCCGGAAGTTATCAAGTGGTGGCAAAAGACAACGGAGGGTGTACGTCAGCAGCGTATGCGGCCACCATCAATGCGGGCGTATCCATAACCGCAGCCACCAGTTCTACAAATGCCACATGTGTCGGAACGACAGACGGATCGATAACGGTTACCTCGGTTACAGGAGGCACTTCGCCTTATACCTATTCAGATGACAACGGAGTAACGTTTCAGTCATCTAATACATTTTTAAATCTGGCATCCGGCAATTATCAGATTATCGTTCAAGATAACAATGGTTGTCAGTCGGCAGCGACCAGTGTTTCTGTTGGTACAAACACCACCATCACCTTTACGGCTACTCCCACCAATGCTTCGTGCGCGGGTATCAATGACGGGCAGATTGTGGTCACCGCTCCAACCGGTGGAGTCGCCCCCTATACCTATTCAGATGACAATGGCGCAACGTATCAGGCATCTTCAACATTTAGTAGTCTGGCAGCAGGGTCATATAACATTGTTATTAAAGATGCCAACGGATGCTTATCGGCAGCCAGTGCTACTTCGGTGGGAAGCAACACGGTCATCACGATCACTACAGTCAATCATACAGACGCTACTTGCTCAGGGCTGAATGATGGTACGATAACCGTTGCTACTGTTACCGGAGGTGCTTCTCCCTATACCTATTCAACAGATAATGGGGTAACCTTTCAGACGGGCAATTCTTTTTCAAACCTTGCTCCCAACACCTATCAAGTGGTAGTGAAAGATAACAACGGATGTACTTCATCAGCATCGGCTGTAATTGTTGGCTCCGGATCAACCATCACCATTGCCACCTCCAAAATAGATGCTACCTGTGGTGGCAACAGCGATGGGTCAATCACAATAACTTCAGTAGTGGGTGGCAATCCGGGCTATAGTTATTCAAGCGATGGTGGCACAACATACCAAACATCAAATGTTTTAGCCAGTTTGGCGGCCAATGTGTACAGTGTCGTGGTAAAAGATATTTCAGGATGTTTGTCAAACACTGTATCGGTCACCATTAATAACTCTGTTTCGATTATTCCGAACTACACCAAGACAGATGCCAGTTGTGCAGCCAATGATGGTTCGGTGGTTGTAAACTCGGTAAGCGGTGGTTCAAGTCCTTATATGTACTCCATTAACAATGGAGTAACGTATCAAGCATCCGGTACTTTCACCAACCTGGCTGTTGCCACGTATAATTTGATTGTGAAAGACAACAACGGATGTTTGTCAACTCCTGTTGCTATTGTAGTGAGTAAACCGGGAAGTTGCGGAGGTACAAATTGTGGAGCGTTTACTATTTTAGCTACAGATACTCGTCCTACGTGTAACAACCAAAATAATGGAACGATTACGATCAATGTAAGTGGCGGAACTCCCAACTATATTGTAACACTTTCAGATCCATCTATCAGTTTCAATCAAGCCATGTCAGGCGCAGGGCCATTTACATTTGTTAATCTTTCGCCATCACTCACTTATCAGTACACCGTTCAGGATGCATCAGGCAATACGTGTACGTTGCCATACAGTTTGCCGATTAATTCTACAGTGCAGGCAACGGCTGGGAGTTTTGTAGATGCTCAATGTTTTGGACAGCCCGTGGGGCAGGCCACAGTTACCGTTTCATCGGGAGGCACTTCACCGTATTCGTATTCGCTGGATAATGGCACAACCTGGGTTTCGTTTACTTCACCGGTAGTGATTACTAATCTAATGCCGGCCTCGGCACCGTATAGTATTTTGGTAGCTGATGATCCGAGCGATCCTTGCCCGGCACAAGTGATGGTAACCATCAATAATGCCAACCCGGCTATTGCCATGACTGCACCCACGGTAAACAACGCATCGTGTGCAAACAACGATGGAAGTATTCAGGTGGGAACAATTTCAGGCGGTGTTGCACCCTACACTTATCGTTTTGACAGTGTGGGTTATGCTTCTCTGCCAGCAGGCAATACATTCTCAGCGTTATCAAGTGGCACACATAAATTCACCGTAATTGATGCCATCAGTTGTTCACGTACATTTACACTCAGTGTTGGGTCGCCCGGATACGTCAATTTCTTTACGCAACGCATTAACCCCAGTTGCACCGGCAATGGCAATGATGGAAAAGTAAAAGTAACAATTCTGTCTTCGGGTAATTTTGACATTGGTATCACCCCTGATTTGGTTAACCCGCCAACAACATTCAAGTTCACCAATATTTCTAACCTGAGTACTCCGGTCACTTTTGATTCGTTGCTGCAAGGGCAATACCATATTGAAGTGAAGCCCAATGGAGCTTTCTGCTCAACTGATTCTATCATCACGATCAATGGTGGCCCCAAAGCGGTTGCCTTTAGCTTTACACCTAATAATTTTGTTTGTTTTGAAAAGAAAGGGACGCTCAATCTGTTTAACATTACTGGAGCACCTGCGGTAAATTACAATTATATACTGACCGACACCCTTGGCACTACGGTTGTTCAGCAGGGAACTATCGGAGCCGGCCTTACTTCAGGTATTGTGAACGGGTTGGCTAATGGGAATTATAAAATCTGGTTGTACCAAAAACAAGCCGTGTGTGTGGATTCAATTCCATCGGCCAAGAAAAAATTTACTATTGTTGGCCCTACACAGACTTCATTTGACACACTGAGTGTAAAACGTACCCTGTCTGAGTTGAACACAGCTACTGGTTCGATGACCATCACCCTTCAAAATACCTTTGCCCCGGGATATCGTTTAAATTTAAAAATGTTATCTGCATTTGTGCCAAATGAAAATAACAGCCACAATGTGTTTGATTCAACTTGGGTAAAATTAGATAGTACCCTGGTGCCGGTGGTATTTGTTGCCAGCGATTTGTATGCGGGCAATTACAGGCTTTCTATCCGCGATAAATTTGGATGCACCCGTGTTGATACTTTGTCGATCAATGTGAGTACTAAAATTTTTATTCCCAATGTGTTTACACCAAACAACGATGGTAAAAATGATGCATTTGAAATTTTGAATTTGCCACCTAACAG
Organism: Bacteroidota bacterium; assembly: GCA_018266435.1. GTDB lineage: Bacteria > Bacteroidota > Bacteroidia > Cytophagales > Cyclobacteriaceae > ELB16-189. The sequence goes on from JAFEAL010000006.1 coordinate 5,032, forward strand.
CAGCATCACCATCAGTAACCGGTGGGGAAAACAGGTATTCAGCGGAAGCAATTTTATCGCAACGGTGCTGCCCGATGGCGTAACCTCTACTCACATCTGGAATGGAGGGTCTGAGTCAGATGGCATTTATTACTATACCCTGAGTGCCGGAGGCAAAACCTACACCGGCTGGGTAGAGTTGTTGCACCCTACTTACTAAGGCTTTGTAAGAATTTCATGGTATCAACTCCGTCTGCGTAGTCATTCACTTCGGGTAATTGTGCGTTGCCAAAAGGAATGCTCTTGGCAAACCAACCTTGTGCTGCTACAATGCATTGAATCTTTTCAGTGTACAACTGAATTTTTGAATTCAATTCATCCTGATTGGCATACGTTTCGTAATACATTACAGAGATAGGTGAAACAGTGTTTTTATTTTCAGTGATTAACGAAAACCCGGAATCGAAAAACGGAACCTGATTGATAAGCAAAATCGATTTTTGATAATCGTAGTTGTTGGCATACTTATGATGATGGATGATTGGCTGAAACGAATGCCAGCTTTCAATTAGTAAAGCAAAGTCAAACCCATCAGGCACAAAAACTTTTGAGACATTGCGACAGCCTAAACCGAAATAACTAAAGACATCCTTGCCCAAAAGCAATAACTCATCGCGGCTTTCTTCACCTAAAATTACAGCGCACGAAGTTCGGTTTTTACGGATGATGTGCGGGATATTTCGGAAGTAGTACTCAAAATAACGAGAGGTATTGTCGCTGCCGGTAGCAATTACAGCCTGGGCCTGGTTCAATCGTTCTGCTACAGAAATATAATTGGCAAAAGATGGATGGATATCAACCAAAGACTGGATGAGGAATTTCATCAGTACCGTATCACCCGAACTGAGTTTGGCCATGAGGTGATGGCCGCTAATCAACACACACAAAAGATCGTGAAACCCAACCATGGGAATATTACCCGCCATGACTACACCAACCCTCTTCGGGTTGACCGTATCCATTGAATAGTGATTTGCCCACTCTTCTAATTTTTGTTGATTTAATAATTGAGAGATGCTGAGCAAGGCCTGCGAAACGTTATCGGCTGTAAACCACGGATTTTCGTTAGCAGCCTGGTCAAAAAGTAGCTGTTTTTCTTCGGGAGTCATTCGGATAATTTTTTCTCTCAATTGACCAAATGAATTAATTCTTTCTTGTCGTGTCATGGCATGAACCTTTCTCGTATTAAGTTCTGTTGTTCGATAGACTATTGTATCTTATTTTTGCGCAAATGTAATAGCAAACATAGGCCATGGCCATTAAAATAACAGACGAATGTATTAATTGCGGGGCTTGTGAGCCGGAGTGCCCCAATACGGCAATCTACGAAGGTGGCCGCGAGTGGGCGTGGGCAGATGGCACACAATTGTCTGAATATAAGTCGGAAGACGGCTCATTGCGGAGTGCTAAGGAATTGCAGCCCCCTGTGTCCAATGAATTTTACTACATCGTTTCCGGAAAATGTACGGAGTGTACCGGCTTTCACGAAGAGCCCCAGTGTGCTGCAGTTTGCCCGGTAGACTGTTGTGTGCCTGACCCGGATCATGTGGAAACTAAAGAGGTACTGATGGCCCGAAAAGCATACCTTCACAACGAAGAACTACAAGCATAATTTATTATACTTCTGCCAAGGAGTAGGTGTTTTCAACCTCATCTAAAAAATGGTGCACTTGCTCGGCAGTAGGTGCCTCTACTAACTTAGTACGGAACGGTTTGAAATCAGGAAAATTTTTAAAATAACTGGCGTAATGCCTCCGCATTTCAAAAACGCCCAGCTTCGGGCCCTTCCATCGGATGGAAAAATTCAAATGCTTGCGTGCGGCACTGATACGTTCGCTTAAACCGGGAGGAGGTAGTTTTTCTCCGGTAGCTAAAAAATGTTTGATCTCTCGGAATATCCACGGGTAGCCAATGGCCGCACGCCCGATCATCAGGCCATCTACTCCGTAGCGGTTTTTATATTCCATGGCTTTCTCGGGCGAGTCGATATCACCGTTACCAAAAACCGGAATATGCATGCGCGGATTTTCTTTGATGAGGCCGATCAGTCGCCAGTCGGCTTCACCTTTATACATTTGTACACGTGTTCGTCCGTGCACCGTTAAAGCCTGGATGCCGATGTCTTGCAAACGCTCGGCTACTTCTAAAATATTTTTTGTTTTTTCATCCCAGCCCAGGCGTGTCTTTACGGTTACGGGCAGGTGTGTGGCTTTTACTACCTCTTCGGTCATCCTCACCATCTTGGGAATATCTTGCAACAAGGCAGCTCCGGCCCCGCGGCAAGCCACCGCCTTTACCGGACAACCGTAATTAATGTCGATCAGATCAGGGTTTACTTGTGTTGCAATTCGTGCCGACTCGGCCATGTTGCCAATATCGCCACCAAACAATTGAATGCCAACGGGTCGCTCGTATTCAAAGATGTCGAGTTTTTGTTTGCTTTTGACCGCATGGCGGATGAGCCCTTCGGAAGAAATGAATTCGGTATACATCAAATCGGCACCACCTTCTTTGCACACGGCACGAAAAGGAGGGTCGCTCACATCCTCCATCGGAGCGAGCAGTAAAGGAAATTTGCCCAAATCAATGTTGCCGATCTTTGCCACGTTGGTTAATTCAATGAAAACTCCGTTGTTTGCTGCTGCAAAAATAAGATTATTCAATCACAAGATCGAATGGAAGAATTGAATGAGCGCCCAGTATGGTACACCCTGCTGATGGTTACGCTGGGTGGAATGGTAGGACTCATCGTGGGCTCGGCTGTCGGTATGCTGGTGGGGGCAGCACTGTACCAAGGCAATGGAGATTTTTTTCATTTGGTAGAAAATCCCGATGAGCACAGTATTATTCCGCTGATGACCATGCAGGGTATTGTTTCAATACTTTCGTTTTTTGTTTTCCCATTTTTGTCGTGGCGGCTGGCCAGAAGAAAATCGTTCAGCTATTTTACTAATCAAAAATTTTACACCCAGTCGGTCTTTTTTGTGGGGGCTATAGTTTTGTCGTTTATGGTGGTTGACTCGGTCATCATCGAGTGGAATCAACACATTCATTTTCCGGCTTTTTTAAAATCGTTTGAAGAATGGGCTCGTGCTTCAGAAGACCGGCTTACTGAGGTGACCAAAGCACTGACACAATTCCACTCCTTTGGTGAATTTTTAGTAGGCTTTTTAGTCATTGCCGTGGTGGCTGGGTTTTGTGAAGAGTTACTCTTTCGCGGAATAATTCAAAATGAATTTTATCGAGGTACAAAAAATATACATCTAGCGGTTTGGGTTTCTGCTGTATTGTTCAGCGCTATCCACATGCAGTTCTTTGGCTTTGTTCCGCGCATGCTGCTTGGAGCGTTGTTTGGGTACCTCTACTTTTGGTCAGGCAATATTTTTGTACCCATGTTGGCTCATGTTGTCAATAATGGATTTTCTGTAATTCTGATTTACCTCAACCAACTTGGTGTGGTTGAGGTAAACATTGAATCAGAAGAAGCTGCCCCGTGGTATGCAGTGGGTGTGTTTTTTTTCATCACCACCGGACTGATTTATTCGTATAAAAAATTTTTAGATCAAAAAATCAGCTAACCAATGGCCGATAAAAAATTTAGCAACCTTGTTCCTCGTCTGCTTACGGGTATACTTGGGGCTGCGGCTGTAATTTTTTGTGTGGCATTCAGCGCCTGGACCTATTTTGCTATATTTTTTGTAATCTGTCTTTTTTCCTTGCTTGAGTTTTACAGACTCGCTGGATTAGATGGCCTGGTTCCGCAAAAAACATTTGGAGTTTTTAGCGGACTTGTCATTTTTGCTTTGTCTTTTTTTGTTGAAATCGGAATGATTGACAACCGATACTATTTTCTCATCTTCCCGTTAATCTCAGGCGTGTACATCATTAAGCTATACAAGCAATTTGAGCGTAAACCTTTTACCAACATTGCCATTACTTTTCTGGGCATTTTTTACACGGCTGTTCCATTTGCATTGCTGAATGTGGCAGCATTTGAATACAAGAACTACAATTACCAAATCATTTTAGGTTGCCTGTTGATCTTGTGGGCAGCTGACACGGGGGCATATTTTGCCGGAACATTTTTTGGCAAGAGAAAATTGTTTGAACGCATTTCACCCAAAAAATCATGGGAAGGGTTTGTTGGCGGAGCCATCCTTGCCATGATTTTTGCTTGGAGTATTTCGTTTTACTTTACCTCCTTGTCACAATGGAAGTGGCTCGCCATTGGGTGGATCATTATCATTGGTGGCACATACGGTGACCTGGTGGAGTCACTACTCAAACGAAGCATCGAAATTAAAGACAGTGGTGATACATTGCCCGGCCACGGGGGCTTCCTCGACCGGTTTGACGGGCTGCTGATTTCAGCACCTTTTATCGTGGCATTTCTGGAAATTTTTTAACCCATGTGGTAATCTCAATCTTTTTTGTTTCCTTCACTTTGTGGGAAGATTTTATTCTTTGATTATACAACAGGTTGGAGCCTGGATAAAAAGTGTTTCTATTGTTGGAGTAGTATTTTTTTTCGGTTTGCCAGGTTCAGTACAGGCTCAAAAACAATTGGTTCTTTTTAAAAACGGACAGATCAAAGCCCGTTTTGCTGAAGGTCAATACATTCGCATGGTGTTAAAAAAAAGACATCGATATGCCGAAGGCCACATCATTGAGTTGAATGATTTTTCAATGATCACCTCCAACGACACAATCAAATTCAAAGACATTTTAAAAATTGATATTCGCAGGCAGCGAGGAAAAAGTACTGTGAATGTACTCGGTAACTTTTTATTTGCAGGAGGAGTGCTGTACATCGGGTTGGACCGCGCCAACAACCTGATCGGGTACAACAACACACAACTGAGCAACACGGTTTGGGTACCATCGGCCATTCTGGCCGGTGCGGGAGCTGTCATGATGCTGATTCATCCGCACTATGCCAGAGTAAACGGCATCAATTACTTGCAGACCATTGATTACAAATCTCCGTTCTTCAGGTAACCGATACTATCGTTCACTAATTTTTCAGTTCAGTTTTGATGAGTTGCAGGTAATCGCCCCTCAAGCCTTCAACGTACTTGCTATACTTAGCATAGAGAGCCTGACAAATTTGATCTTCAGTTAGTTCAACTGAAAGATTCAGCTTAGATGCTGCTTCTTTGATAATTTTCTTTTACTAAACATGATGTCTGTTGAATCTGAGTTTTTACCGCATCATCTAAGCCATTTATTACAATCTTATCATGAACTGCTCCAATCACCAAATTAGAAAGGTTAGAATTACTTTCTGCCATTTTTTTAAGAGAATGGTAATCTAGATTTTTTTGTATTGACGACATTTCGCTGCATTTAATAAAAGCAAGGCTAAATAAGATAGCAACTAATAAATTGCTAAAAACACTTTTTTTTACAAGGAGGTAAAGCCTTTATTTTTTTAAGTAAAAAAACGAATCCCATCAAAATAACTGCGTATTATTTTTCTTTATCTTCGCACAAATTTTTTTACATGACTACCGAACAGTTGAAAGACTTGAGAGCCCGTACTGTGGCACTGAGGAGGTATCTTTGACTACGATCGCAAGATTGAAGAGATACAAGACGAAGAGCGCATATCGCACCAGCCCGATTTTTGGAACAACCCCAAACAAGCCGAAACTCTTTTAAAGAGTATCCGCACTAAAAAAGTGTGGACGGATGCGTACGATAAAGTCACCAAGCAATTGGATGACCTTGAAGTGCTCAACGAATTTCATGAAGCGGGCGATGTGACCGATGACGAACTAGACCGTGAGCATACAGCCACTTCCAAGGCTATTGAAGAATTAGAATTTAAAAAAATGCTGAGCAAAGAAGAGGACCAACTCGGTGCTGTGCTCGAAATCAATCCGGGAGCGGGCGGAACAGAAAGCAACGATTGGGCCGATATGCTCAACCGCATGTACATCATGTGGGGCGAAAAAAACGGATACAAAGTTTCGCAGATTGATTACCAGGCGGGAGAAGTGGCAGGTATCAAATCCTCTACGCTGGAATTTGAAGGAGCATTTGCTTATGGAAAATTAAAATCCGAAATCGGTGTGCACCGGTTAGTGCGCATTTCACCTTTTGATTCTAACCAGCGCAGGCATACGTCATTTGCTTCGGTTTTTGTTTACCCAAAAGTAGATGACACCATTGAAATAGAAGTAAACCCGGCCGATGTAGAGTTGCAGACCTCACGATCAGGCGGAGCGGGCGGCCAAAACGTAAATAAAGTAGAAACTAAAGTGCAACTCACGCACAAACCCACGGGCATTGTTATAGTGTGCCAGGTCGAGCGCAGCCAGCATGCTAACCGCGAACGTGCCATGCAGATGCTGAAATCAAAATTGTATCAGCGCGAAATGGAGAAACGACATGCTGAACGCGATAAAATTGAAGCAGGAAAAATGAAAATCGATTTTGGGTCGCAGATTAGAAATTATGTACTGCATCCTTATAAATTGGTAAAAGATGCCCGTACCGGAGTAGAGCGTACCGATGCGCAAAATGTGTTAGATGGAGACCTCGATGATTTTATCAAAGCATTTTTGCTCGAGGCACAAGAAAAAGCTACTTCGTAGTTTCAAATTGAGAATTTCAAATTGACTACTAATCTGTAATTTGTAGTCCGAAATCTGAAATCACGTGAAGCTTGAAGACAACCAACCGATGAATATCAAAAGCTGGTCTCCCGAAGACCGGCCACGCGAGAAGTTGTTGCTGAAGGGAACAACTGCGCTGAGCGATGCCGAGTTGATTGCGATTCTGATTGGGTCAGGCACAGCTAAACTCAGTGCCGTGGATGTGGCCAAAAAAGTGCTGGCACATGTGGAAAATAATTTAGATAGTCTTGCCAGGCTTTCCGTGAAAGACCTGATGAAAGCCAAAGGAATTGGTGAAGCTAAAGCAATTACCATTGTGGCGGCACTAGAACTTGGCCGGAGAAGAAAAGAAGTAAGCTCCGAAGAAAAGCCGAAAATTGAAAACTCTAAAATGGTTTTCGATTTAATCAAAGGCGACCTGATGGATTTGACCCACGAAGAATTTTGGGTTTTGTTGCTGAACAGAAACAACCGGGTTATCAAAAAGAAAAAAATCAGCGAAGGTGGGGTGAGCGGCACCGTGGCCGACCCGAAAATTATTTTTAAATATGCGCTCGAAGAACTGGCATCGGGTGTTATCGTGGCACACAACCATCCCTCGCGAAACCTGGAACCCAGCGACCGTGATTTGCACCTGACCAAGAAATTGAAAGAAGCAGGAGAGGCACTCGAAATAAATTTACTCGACCATTTGATCATAGGAGGACAAAGCTATTTCAGTTTTGCAGACGAGGGGTTGATTTGATAATTTGTTGATTCAGTAACTTGAAAATTGACTTGATGAAAATCGGTTTTTGGATAGGGATGGCCGTGGTGGGTGCCGGTGCACTTTTTGTATTTTCAAAATTGAAAAATGAAACAGCTGCAAAACCCTTAGCACTAACTGATTCTACCCATACGTTGTCAGTTGAAAAAAAAGTTGTTGTTCACACCGACCCTAATCCGTTTGTCCGTTCATCCATACGCGAGTTTGAAGGCTTCATCAAAACGATACTTGCCAACAAACAGGCACCCGGGGCATCCGTAGCCATTGTACGTGATACGAGTATCATTTGGGCAAAAGGGTATGGCGTTCGTGAAGAAGGAAAACCCGATTCGATTGATGCAAATACTGTTTTCAGAATCGGGTCGGTTTCCAAAAGCATAACCGCATCGTTGGTGGCTGAGTTGGTCAATGAAAAAATTATTGAGTGGGATGACCCGGTCATAAAGTATTTGCCCAACTTTAAATTGAAAACAGAAAGTGCTACGCAAAAACTCAAGCTGCGTCACATCCTGTCGCACACCGAAGGTTTGCCCTACCATGCCTACACAATAATGATCGATGAAAATGCACCGGTAGATACCCTGGTAGATCATTTAAAAGATCTTGATCTGATTGATGAACCCGGAAAAGTGTACAGCTACCAGAATGTAGGCTTTAGTTTGATTGGCAAAGTGATTGAAGCGGCCACTCATCAGACCTTTGAAGAGACGATTATTCAAAAACTTTTTCGCCCATTGGGCATGAAAAACGCATCCGCTTCTTTTGATAAAATAAACCGATCGCCCAATTCGGCCAAGCCGCATCGCTTTACACATCCGGCAAAAATTTCAAATAAATATTATTCTGTAGCACCGGCAGGAGGCATCAATGCCAGTGCCAATGATCTGGCACTCTGGTTAAAAGCATTACTCAATAAAAATACTTACACTTTGGTGCCGCAGCAGATAGATGAAATGCTGGAGCCACAAGTTAGGGCAGTAACACGCAACCACTACTTTTGGCAGTGGAAACCCGTACGCAAATCATACTATGCCTTGGGTTGGAGGGTCATTACCTTTAATAATGACACGATTGTTTACCATGGCGGGTACGTCAATAATTACCGCTGCGAAGTGGCGCTGAACCGTAAAAAGAAAATCGCAATTGCCGTGTTGGTCAATTCACCAGGCCCGTTAGCCGATCAGGCCATTCCAAAGTTTTTTAAGATTTATGATCAACACCTGGACTCAATCAGCTCATGGAAACCCAAACCCTTAATGTAAGTAAATGAGTACTAAAAATATATTGTTTGTAGCCGCTTTGGCATTGGTAGCCACAATTGTTTACCACTCCCTGACCGGAGGGCAAACCGAAGCCGAGTACGTTTCAGGTATTCAAAAAAAACGGACAGAAAAAGAAGAGTTCATGCATACCAGCGATCAGTCACCTTTCGGAAAAGAAAGAAAAAATTTTAAGACATTGAATTATTTTAAACCCGATACTAAATACCGGATAGACGCCCGGTTGGTTTCAATAGCAAACAAAAAGATGATTACAATACCTACATCCGATGGAAAAGAAAACCACTACTTAGAGTATGCGTATGCCGAATTTAATTTTCAAAATACACCCTGCCGGTTGCTGATTCTGGAAATAACGGATGACACGCCCTACAAAGGAAGTTTGTTTCTGGCTTTTGCCGATTCCACCAGCGCAAATGAAACGTATGGGGGTGGACGCTACCTGGACGTGAAAAAAGTACCGGGGGCATCCACAGTTGTTCTTGATTTCAACGAAGCCTACAATCCGTACTGTGCTTATGCTGAAAATTATTCGTGTCCGTTTCCGCCCAAAGAAAATATATTAAGCGTGGCGATAAGGGCAGGGGAGAAGAAGTACCACGAATAGGTTTAGCCACCCGCAACAAAACACCCCGCTACCACCACATTTCTACCAAGCAAAAGACACGTATGCAAATAAAAAGAAATTGTAACTTTCCCTTTCAATAAAAATTCTATGTCAATCAAAATAAGAAAACAAGATGCCCTCAACTACCATACGCAAGGGCAACCCGGAAAAATTGAAGTAACCCCTACCAAACAACTAAGTTCACAACTTGACCTGGCACTGGCCTACTCGCCCGGAGTGGCTGAGCCATGCAAAGAAATTGCTGCCAATAAAGAAGATGTTTATAAATACACCAGCAAAGGAAATTTAGTAGCAGTAATTTCCAACGGAACGGCCGTTCTAGGCTTGGGTGATATCGGCCCCGAGGCAGCCAAACCGGTGATGGAAGGCAAAGCGGTATTGTTTAAAAAATACGCAGGCATCGACAGTTTTGATATTGAGATCAACGAAAAAGACCCCGATAAATTTATTGAAGTAGTGAAGGCGCTGGAGCCCACCTTTGGCGGAGTGAACCTGGAAGACATCAAAGCACCCGAATGTTTTAAAATCGAAACGGTGCTGCGCGAGAAGATGAACATCCCGATCATGCACGATGACCAGCACGGCACGGCTATCATTTCCAGCGCTGCTTTGATCAACGCCCTTCATGTAAATGGAAAAAAAATTGAGAACATCACACTGGTTGTAAACGGTGCAGGCGCAGCAGCCGTATCGTGCACAAAACTTTATCTTGCCCTTGGGTTGAAAAAAGAGAACCTGATCATGTGCGACAGCAAAGGTGTGATCCATAAAGATCGCCCCGGGCTTGATGTAAGTAAACTTGAGTTTGCTACCTCACGAAAAATTTCTACGCTACAAGAGGCAATTAAAGGAGCCGATGTTTTTGTCGGACTTTCGGTAGCTGATATTTTAAAACCAGAAGACATTCTGGCTATGGCCAAAGACCCGATTGTGTTTGCGCTGGCCAACCCCAATCCTGAAATTAATTATGACCTGGCCAAACAAACCCGCCCCGACATCATTATGGGCACGGGGCGTTCTGATCATCCTAACCAGATCAACAACGTGTTGGGTTTTCCCTACATCTTCCGCGGCTCGCTCGATGTACGCGCCACAGAAATCAATGAAGCTATGAAGCTGGCAGCAGTACGAGCACTGGCCGACTTGGCTAAAGAACCGGTACCTGACATTGTATTCAAGGCCTATGAAGTAGATAAAATTCAGTTTGGTAAAGATTATTTAATTCCCAAGCCACTTGACCCACGCCTGATCACCACGGTGTCTCCGGCTGTGGCCAAAGCTGCCATGGATTCAGGTGTGGCCACCAATCCCATCCAAGATTGGGGAGCTTATAATAGTGAGTTGCTCAAACGGATTGGCATTGACCAAAAACTGACTTCGCGCATCCTTGACCTGGCTAAGAAAAAACCGATGCGTATTTTATTTGCCGAAGCTGACCACCACAAAATTTTAAAGGCCGCCCAAATTCTGCAAGATGAAAATATTGCCAAGCCGATTTTGTTGGGGAGCCGCATAGAAATTGAACGGCTGATAAAAGAACACAGCCTGGAGTTGAGCGAGTGCCAAATCATTGACCCACGCGAAGAGAAAGAACTGACCGAAAAATATGCCAGGGCCTATTACGAAAAGCGCCAGCGCAAAGGCATTACGTATCAGGATGCCCTGCGCCAGATGCGCGACCGCAACGCTTTTGGTGCCATGATGGTGGAGTTTGGCGTGGCCGATGCACTGGTATCCGGGTTAACGAAAGACTATTCAAAAACAATTTTGCCTTCGCTGCAGATTATCGGCATGAGCCCCAGCGCAAGTCGCGTGGCCGGCATGTACATCATCATGAACAAGAAGGGCACGTTCTTTTTTGCCGATTGCACAGTGAATGTCAATCCTTCTGCAGAAGAGTTGGTGGGCATCATAGGCTTAACTTCACGAGGAGTGAAATTTTTTGGCATCGAGCCGCGTGTGGCCGTGCTTTCGTATTCCAACTTCGGATCGAGCAAAGGCGAAATTCCTGAGAAAGTACAGCAAGCGGTGAAGTTGGCTAAACAAAAATACCCTGAACTTATTTTGGATGGCGATATTCAGGCTAATGTGGCGTTTGATACCGAATTGCAACAGGAAGTTTACCCGTTTAGCGCACTGGCTAAGCAAGGAGCCAACACGTTGATTTTTCCTAATCTTGCTTCAGGAAATATTTCGTACAAATTATTGATGGAGATAGGAGGAGCAGAAGCCATCGGCCCGATTTTGTTGGGCATGAAAAAACCCGTGCATATTTTACAACTGGGCAGCTCCATCCGCGACATTGTAAATATGGCTGCCATTGCCGTGGTAGACGCACAGTTGTACGAACGGAATGAGCATCTTTAACCGAATAATTGAAGGGCAAATCCTAAATGGATAGCACGCTCTCAGGTCAAAAACGATGAAAGTACTTCAATAAAAAAATTGAAGTGATAGGCTGTGAGGATTGAGGTTCAAAAGCCTCAAAAATAACTAATGACTCGTTGGTGGTGTGTCGTGGATCAGCCTAAAGCCAGTCGACCGTTCATGTTTTATTGGTTTGAATCCGTTGTAAAAAAAATTACTATTGTCTGACAGAAAAATAAAACACCATGATTCGCCACATTGCTCTCACCCTTACATTTACTTGTTTACTTTTTTTAGTCCGGGCTCAGACAAAAACTATTTCTGGGTTCACCAAAGAAAGTACCGATGCCCAATTCAAGCTCGAAGAAAAATTTGACAATTACCCGAGTACTAAAAATGTAGATAACCTGATCAAACGGTTGTCGGCACGGCCGCATCACGTAGGCTCACCTTATGGCAAAGCCAATGCCGAATATGTGCGCGATCTTTTTAAAAGCTGGGGCTATGAGGTGCAGATTGAAACCTTTCAAGTGCTTTTTCCTACACCCAAAACACGTGTGCTTGAATTGCAGGGCGCACAAAAATTTATTGCCAAGTTAGAAGAACCGGCCTTGAAAGAAGACGCTACCTCCGGCCAAAAATCAGAACAACTGCCCACGTACAATTGCTGGTCGCCAGATGGAGATGTAACAGCCGAGCTGGTTTTTGTAAACTACGGTGTGCCGGCCGATTACGATGAGTTGGAGAAACTGGGTATTGATGTAAAAGGAAAAATTGTGATTGCCAAATACGGAGGCTCCTGGCGAGGCATTAAACCCAAAGTAGCTCAAGAGCATGGAGCCATTGGCTGCATCATCTATTCTGACCCCGAGGGCGATGGATATTTTCAGGGCGATGTTTATCCTAAAGGTGCTTTCAAAAATGAATTTGGTGTGCAGCGCGGCTCGGTACTTGATATGCCCATTTATCCGGGCGATCCCACTACCCCAGGCTATGGATCTACGGCTGATGCCAAACGCATCGACCGCAAAGATGCCGCTAACTTGCTGAAGATACCGGTCATTCCTATTTCCTATTCCGATGCAAAACCGTTGTTGCAATCACTGGGCGGACCGGTAGCTCCCGAAAAATGGCGCGGGGCATTACCTCTCACCTACCACGTGGGGCCTAGCACCGCCAAGGTACACCTTAAACTCGAGTTCAATTGGGACATTAAACCGGCTTACGATGTAATTGCCAAATTGAAAGGCTCTCAGTATCCGGATGAATGGGTGATCCGGGGCAACCACCACGATGCGTGGGTAAATGGTGCCAGCGATCCGGTTAGCGGATTGGCTGCCGAATTGGAAGAAGCCCGCAGTGTGGCTGAGTTAGTTAAAACCGGATGGTCGCCCAAACGCACAATCATTTACTGTGCATGGGATGCCGAAGAACCTTCGCTGATGGGTTCTACCGAATGGGCCGAACACCATGCCAAAGAGCTTACTGAAAAAGCAGTAGCCTACATCAATACCGATGGAAGTGGCCGCGGATTTTTTTACGCAGAAGGATCACACACGTTAGAAACTATGGTAAATGAAATTGCCCGCGATGTGATTGACCCGCAAACCCAAGTGAGCGTGTTAGAGCGTAGAAAATCTGCCGATGCAGCACAAGCCGGATCGGTAAAGGCAAAAAAAGAAATCCTTAACCGCAAAACCTTGCCAATCGGGGCCATGGGCTCAGGTTCAGATTATACGCCTTTCATCCAGCACCTTGGCATAGCTTCGTTGGATTTTGGTTATGGCGGTGAGAGCGATGGGGGAGATTATCACAGCATCTACGACAGTTACGATCACTACAAAAGATTTAAAGACCCCACTTTTGAATATGGAGTAGTACTGGCAAAAACAACCGGAAGGGCCACCCTTCGTCTGGCCGATGCCGATGTGTTGCCGTTTGATTATCAAACTTTTCAGAAAACCGTGGCCACATATGCCAAAGAAGTAACTGGCCTGATTGATAACCTGCGCGAGAGTACTGAAGTAGAAAACCGGATGATACACGAAAACCGCTACACCCTGGCGGCCGATCCGACTAAAAAACTTGTTGTGCCGGCACCGAAAGCCAGCGTACCCTTTCTCAATTTTTCGGATCTTCAAAATGCACTGAACCAATTAGAAAAAAATGTGAACGTCTTTAGCGAGTTGAGTGCGGCTAACCCGAAGCCAAACACCAACCTTGCCCGGTTAAATCAGTTGCTTTACCAATCCGAGCGGCTCTTGATTTCAGAAACCGGATTGCCGCGCAGACCGTGGTACAAACACACCATTTACGCTCCCGGATTTTACACAGGCTACGGAGTGAAAACCCTGCCTGGGGTGCGAGAAGCTATTGAGCAGAGAAATTTTACTGAGGCACAAGAGCAACTCAATATTTTGTCGAAAACCATTTCGTCTTTTGCCCAACAGGTAGAAGCAGTTAATGCAATTTTAAGGATGAGATAATTTAGCAACGAATACCGATGGAAGGCTATTCAATTTTACATGCGATAGGAAACACCCCGTTGGTGCGCTTGAGCCACCTGGTGCCAGCCAACCACGCAAAGGTGTATGTAAAACTGGAATACTTTAATCCGACCAGTTCATATAAAGACCGTATGGCATTAGCCATAGTGGAAGGAGCCGAACGGAAAGGACGGCTGACAAAAGAGATGACCGTAATTGAGTGCACAGGCGGAAGTACGGGCACATCACTGGCCATGGTTTGCCGCGCAAAAGGATACCGCTTTAAAGTCATTTCATCTGATGCATTTGCTAAAGAAAAACTGCAGGCCATGCAGGTATTGGGTGCTGAACTTGAACTGGAACCCAGCGAAGGCGGCAAAATCACTCCCGACCTCGTGCCCCGCATGATCAAACGGGCAGAAGGCCTCGCCAGCCAGCCCGGGTATTTTTTTGCTAAACAATTTTACAATGAAGATGCGTTTGACGGCTACCGCACACTGGCCGAAGAATTGATAACCCAACTGCCCCAACCCATTGATGTGTTTTGTGGAGCCGTGGGTACAGCCGGCATGCTCATTGGCACTGCCATGCATTTAAAAAAAATAAACTCCGCCACTAAAGTCATTGCACTGGAGCCGGCATCGGCACCTTTGCTCAGCCGTGGAATAAAAGGCACCCACAAAGTAGATGGTATTGCCGTAGGATTTGTACCGCCTTTGCTCAATAAAAATTTTTACGATGGGGTGATGGAGGTAGATGAAAGTGAAGCCCGGGCTATGGTAAAAAAACTGGCAGCACAGGAAGGCATTTTTGCCGGCACCTCTACAGGAATAAATGTGGTAGCAGCCATTGAGTTGGCTAAGCAACTCGGTTCAGGTCATACAGTAGTAACGGTAGCTTGCGATTCGGGGTTGAAATACCTGAGCAGCGGATTGTTTAACTGATAGGATCTCATTCATTTAGTCACAATCGTTAATTAAAACGATGCGCTTTCAGCACAAGACTTTAAGCCGCTACCCATTTTTGGTTCTGACATTTTGAGCAAAAGCCAAGAATCCATACCATCAGATGCTTTGCTTCGTTTAACATGACAAACAAATTTCAGTGGCTTGTTTGAACCTCAGCACCATCAGCGCCTCATCTATTTCCACCAGACAGGAATATTGTTTTTGCTGCCCTTGCTTTCATCTTCAAATTGCCTAATTTTCAAAATTTTCAACTGGAAGAATGATCGCTTACCTCAAAGGAAAACTCGTACACAAAGAACCCACGCACGTGGTCATTGAAGTAAATGGCATTGGGTACCTGGTGGGCATTTCCCTCCATACATTTTCTGAAATCAAAGACCGTGAAGACATTCGGCTGGCTACCTATCTTCATGTGCGCGAAGATGCGCTGGTGTTGTATGGATTTGCCACTGAGGCAGAGAAACAAATGTTTCAATTGCTTATTTCAGTCAATGGAGTGGGACCCAGCACAGCCCTGGTGGTGCTTAGCTACTTACCTCCCGAAGAGCTAAAGTCGGCCATTGTACATGAGAACTCAGCCGCACTGCAAGCGGTGAAGGGAATTGGAGGAAAAACAGCCCAGCGGCTGATCTTGGAGCTGAAGGATAAACTGAAGAAAGAACCCCTCGAAGAAATCTCCGGAAATTCTGGTATTTCACGCAATACACTACGAAATGAAGCGTTAACTGCCTTGGTTACGCTGGGAATTGCAAAAGCGCAGGCCGAACGGAGTGTGGATGCCCTTCTTAAAAAAACCGGAGGGGCCATAAGTTTGGAAGAGCTTGTAAAACAAGCGCTAAAAACCGCCTAAATACGATTGAGGGAACTACAACGGAAAATACAGGCCATTATCGGACTGGTGCTCTGCCTTTGGGCAGGGTGGCCATCAGTTGCGCTTGCACAAGATTCACTCAAAGCAAAAAAGAGGGACACCACCCAGCTTAAATTCCTTAATCCCTACCTGCCCAATTTCAGGGTGCGCGATCGCTACGGAGACCCGTTTTCTAACCCTACCTCCGCTTCACCTTTTTTTCTCAAAGATCCCAAAAGTTTGAAGACAGACATCGCTCTTGACTCGGGGATGCGGTACAACATCATTGAGAACATGGGCAAGGTGCGGTACAGGCCCAACTCTTCCATACCGTTTCAGGATTTTTCCAAACAGCAAGACCTATCGTTTCGCAAAAACTATTACCAGAGCAAGAGCCTTACGTTAGATGGTGAGAGTGCGGTGAGTGGCCGCAACCTGTTGCCAAAAATTTATTTGAGCCCCGTGCTGGATCGGATTTTTGGTGGAAGTTATGTTGAGTTAGTTCCCAAAGGAAACGTAACACTTGATCTGGGCGGTTCATTCCAAAAAATAGAAAACCCGTCCATTCCCATTCGCCAGCAGCGCAACGGTGGCCTGGAGTTCAATCAGCAAATCCAGTTGAGTGTGCAGGGCAAGGTGGGTCAGAAGTTGAAGCTTGCCACCAACTTTGATACCAACAATTCATTCGATTTTCAAAACACGATGAAGGTAGAGTATTCAGGCTTAAAGGAAGACCTGCTCAAAAAGCTGGAGATCGGCAATGTAAGTCTTCCACTCAACAACAGTTTGATCAAAGGAGCGCAAAACCTTTTTGGCGTAAAAGCACAAATGCAGTTTGGTAAACTGATGGCTACGGTCATTGCCACTACCCAGCGCGGCAAGCAATCCACCCTACACGTAAACGGCAGCGGCAATGGCGTGTCACAAGGAAGACCCTTTGAAATTGTGGCCTCCAACTATGACGACAACCGCCACTTTTTTCTTGCCCAGTTTTTTCGCGACAATTTTTACCATTGGGCAACGGATATTCCCGGCCAGATTTCATCCGGGCTGAACATTACCCGTATAGAAGTTTACTCCATCAACCGTCAAAACATCACCTCAACGCTGCGCGATGTGGTGGCGTTTATGGACATGGGTGAGACGGATAAAATATACCGGAAGACGGCCATCACTCAAGTAGCACCAAACGGTGCACCGCCCGCATTCATCCGCCCACAACAAGGCAGTGAGTCAAATAATCTTATTACTACACTAAAAAATATTTCGCCCGACCGATCGGGTATTTCAAATGCGTTAACCAGCAAAGGGCTTAGTCCTAACAAAGATTTTATTGTCATGCAAAGTGCCCGCAAACTTGACCCGACTGAGTACACACTCAACTCAAATCTCGGATTCATCACCTTGCAACGCAAACTTCAAAATGACGAGGGTCTTGCTGTTTCGTATGAGTACACCTATAACGGCCACGACTATAAAGTCGGCCAGATGACCGAAGACTACTCCAGCAACCCCACCAATGATGTCATTTACATGAAGATGCTGCGCCCGCTGCAGATCAACTTGAAAGACAGCGTAGGCAACATTTACCCCACGTGGAATTTGATGATGAAGAACATCTATAACCTGGGTGTCACCAACCTTTCAAAAGATGGGTTTCAACTTCGTGTGATCTACCGCGATGACCGCACGGGTATAGATAACCCTCAGTTACAAGACGGAACTCCGTATGTAAAATCGCAGCAACTTATTTCGTCATTAAAGCTGGACCGGCTCAACCCGTATGGCGACCCGCAGCCCGATGGAAACTTTGATTTTCTGGAGGGTATCACCATCAATTCGGCCCAAGGGCTAATCATCGTTCCGTATGTGGAACCGTTTAATCATGCCTTCAAAGGCATCAATCTCGCAAGAGGAGATTATGGATTATTCACTGCACCACCCAGTATTGACGGTAACATGAATACCGACATGCGCGCCTTTTTGCTCAGCAAATATTTATACGATACACTTTACCACGATACGCAAGCCGATGCTGCTTTAGTGAACAATAAAAACAAATTCTTTTTTGTGGGAAGTTTTAAAGCCGGCACCGGCCGCGATATTATCATTCAGGGGTTCAACATCACGCATGGATCGGTGAAAGTATATTCAGGAGGCACACCTTTACGTGAGGGAGTGGATTATACCGTGGATTATACATTTGGAAAAGTAACCATCCTCAACGAAGGTATTCTCAGTTCGGGCAAAGACCTTGACATTACTTATGAGCAGCAAGATCCATTTTCATTTCAAACCCGATCGCTGCTCGGCACCCGGCTTGACTACAAACTCAATGACGATGTCAACCTGGGAGCGACACTTCTTTACTATGACGAGCGGCCCTTGATTACACGTAACCTGATCGGCAATGAGCCCGCCCGAAATTTTCAATACGGATTAGACCTTAACATGAAGAAGAGTTCAAGGCTGCTGACCAAAATGGTAGATGCCCTTCCGTTTCTTCAAACGAAAGAGCAATCAACCTACACAGTCAATGCCGAGTTTGCTCAACTTCTCCCGGGTTCCTCCAACAAAGTGCAAGGCCAGGCTACTTCGTTTATTGATGATTTTGAAAATGCGGCTACTCCTTACAGTTTGTTGTCGCCACAAGCCTGGAAACTGGCATCTACTCCGCCCGAACCTCTGTACGATCCCAGCCATGGTGCGATTAAAGATTTAAGAGCAGGCTATCAACGGGCCAAACTTTCGTGGTTTCAAATTGATAATATTTTTTATGTAGGGGCCGGAAGCAGTTTTGCTCCACCCAGTATTAACCTGAGCAATCACTACCAGCGCCCGGTGGCGCCACAAGAAATATTTCCTTATTTCGATAACTACGTTGGAAATTTTTACCAGCCCGTATTAAACATAGCCTACTATCCATCCGAACGCGGCCCGTATAATTACAACCCAACCCTTGACCCAAATGGAGGTTTGCTAAACCCGGCCAACAACTGGGCGGGTATTACAACGGCCATCCGCAGCAATGTAGACTTTGATGCGGCCAATGTAGAGTACCTCGAGTTTTGGATGATGGACCCTTTCCTCACAGGAACGAATGGCGCTATATTGGATGGCTCGTTCAACACCAACAACACCACCGGAGGAAACCTGACTTTTCATTTAGGAAATGTTTCAGAAGATGTAGGACGCGATGAAGAGTGGGCTTTTGAAAACGGATTGCCTGTAGATGGAAACCTCAGCTCAACCAATGTGACCAACGACAGCCCCTGGGGTTACATCACCACCAAGCAATATGTAAACAATGCCTTTGATAACTCCACCACGGCACGGCCTAACCAAGACGTGGGGATTGACGGATTGAGTACGGCAAAAGAACAAACTGACCCAAAGTTTCAAGGATTCTTAAATGCAGTTAACGGTTCGGCTCGACAAGTTGTACTAAAAGACCCATCGGCCGATGACTTCCAATATTATTTAGGTCAGGATTATGACAACAGCAAAGCCCAGGTTTTGCAGCGATATAAAAATTTTAACGGGTTAGAAAATAATTCGCCTATTGTTACCGGCACTTCGGCTTATGCCGCAGCCGGAACAACCCTGCCCGACAATGAAGATATCAACAACGATAACTATGTTGCCGATGTGAAAACCGAAAGCTATTACTCGTATAACATCAACTTGCGTCCGGGGCAATTACAAGTGGGTAATAAATACATTGTGGATAAAATACAACCCAGCAGTTTTCCCGGAGTAACCTGGTATTTGTTTCGCATTCCCCTTCGAAACTATGACGGGCAATACGGTGGCATAGATGGGTTCAAGACGATCAAGTTTTTGCGCATGGTGATGAATGGCTTTTCGCAGCCGGTGGTGTTGCGCATGGTAAATTTTCGTTTGGTAGGTCAGCGGTGGAGGCAATACACGGGCAACTTGCTCGAGTCCATTCTTACCGAAGTGCCCGAACCAAACATCGACAACTTCACCGTGTCAACGGTAAACGTAGAGGAGAACGGCCAGCCCAATGCCAACAAACCCGGCTATGTGCCTCCGCTGGCGCGCGATTATGACGTAACATCTGTAACGCAGCGTAGGCTAAACGAACAATCCGTGCAGTTATGTGTAAACGGCTTGACTCCGGGAGATGGCCGCGCTATCTATAAAAACGTGACGATGGATTTGTTCAACTACAAACGCATTCGTATGTTCATCAGCGTGCATGGCACCACCCTGAAAAGCAGCCAAAAAATTATAGGTTTTTTAAGAATCGGTACAGACTGGGATCAGAATTATTATGAAATACAGTTGCCACTGACAATCACTCCGCCCAATACCAATGTGCAAAGCGCGGTGTGGCCTGAGCAAAACCAGATTGATCTGGCTCTCGATGATTTGTATGCGTTAAAGATTCAGCGCGACCGCAATGCCTACCCGCTTACGGTGCCGTATCCGCAATACGGCCCCATGCTTCTGCCCGATGGCAAACATTCCGTTCGCATCTTGGGGCGCCCCGACCTCAGTCAATTGAAAATGATCATGATCGGTATTCGCAACCCGCGCGATGGAGGCCAGAGTTTTGATGCGTGTATGTGGGCCGATGAATTGCGCTTGTCAGGATTTGATCAAACTCCGGGCTGGGCGGCCAATGTAGTGATGAGCGCCAAGTTGGCTGATTTGGGTACCGTAACCGGTTCGTACCGCCACATCGGTTTTGGTTATGGAGGGGTGCAAACAAAAATTTCCGAACGTGCCCGTAGCAACACCAACCAGTTTGATATTTCGATGAACCTCAACCTCGATAAGCTTTTGCCCCGAAAAACCGGATTAAAAATTCCGATGTTCTTCAGTTATGAAAGTATCATCATCGATCCGAGGTATGACCCCGCCAATCCTGACTTGCGGATCAATGCCGCACTCAATGCGTACAGCACCGATGCCCAGCGAAAGGCCTACTTGAGCGAGATCAAAGATATTTCTACCAGGCGAAGTATCAATTTTACCAACGTGCGAAAAACAAAAGTGAAAAAAGATGCCGTGAGCCATATTTACGACATTGAAAATTTTACATTTACTTACCTCTACACCGAAGCGAATCAACACAATTTTAATATCCTCGAAAACACACGTAAGAATGTAAAAGGAGCGGTGGCCTGGCAGTACCAATCGAAGTTCAAGGGCATTCAGCCGTTGAAGGACGTGAAGTTCACGTCTTCCAAATATTTGCAGTTGTTGAAAGATTTTAATTTTAACCCCGTGCCGTCCAGCATTTCCGTTCGCGGAGAACTGGAACGCTCATTTAATAAGATTGCGTATCGTAACAACGACCCCACGGCCATTACTCAACTACCCAATTTTCAAAAATATTTTGTGTTTAACCGCTACTATAATTTTACTTGGGCACTGACTAAGTCATTGAAAGTAGATTATAATGCCACGGTAAATGCAATTATTGATGAACCGGCTGGTGATATTAATACTACACAAAAAAGAGATTCCATTATCAAGAATCTCAAACGCTTGGGCCGTATGAAATACTTTGAACAGAACATCAACACTACCTACACGTTGCCATTTGATAAGTTTCCGGCCACTAACTGGATTAGTGCTGACTATAAATATACGGTGGGGTACAATTGGCGTGCCGGGCCATTAGAAACAATTGACTCACTAAAGATCGGCAACATCATACAGAACACCAGAAACCGGGGTATGAATGGAAAGCTTGATATTGTTAAATTGTATAATAAGTTAGGCTTCCTCAAAGACATCAATTTGCCCAAGCCTAAACCGCCACCGCCTAAAAATGAAGCAGAGCGGCTGAGGCGAGCAAAGGCCGATACGCTTCCTCATCCGCCCGAGTTAAAATTGCTCAAGGCCATGCTGCGCCTGATTATGTCGTTGCGCAGCATCAACGGATCGTACACGATTACGGAGGGAACTATCTTGCCCGGTTTTGCCAAAACACCCAAGCTTCTCGGCCTGGACCAAGCGTGGATGGCTCCGGGCATTGGCTTTGTATTGGGTGAACAAGATCCGTACATCGCTCAAAATGCAGCTAACAGAGGATGGTTGGTGCATAATAAAAGACTGACTACACCTTTTTCACAATCTCAAATGAAGGATTTGAGTTTGCGTGCCAACATGGAGCCGTTCACGGATTTGAAAATTCAATTCGATGCAAGAAAAACATCCAATGCCATGTTTCAGGAAATATTCAGAGATACTACCGGGTTGAACAACTATGCCGGGCTGAGCCCCTCGCGCAGCGGTTCGTACAAAGTATCATTCATCTCAGTGGCTACAGCTTTTAAAAATAATAACTCATTGAACTCTGATGTGTTTAACCAGTTCAGAAAAAATTTGGGTATAATAAATAACCGGTTTAATACCTTTCGGGGAAATTCAACAGACTATGTCAGTCAGTCGCAAGATGTGTTGATCCCGGCTTTTATTGCCGCTTATTCGGGGCGGTCGGCTAAGACTACCAGTTTGTCGCCTTTTCCAGCTATCCCGCTTCCTAATTGGCGGTTGGATTATTCCGGATTGACCAAGCTCGAAGCATTCAAAAATAAGTTCACATCAGTTGTGCTCAGCCATGCCTATACTTCGTCTTACTCTGTCATAAACTATGCAAACTCATTGCAATACAATGACTTTGGCCAACTGAACCTAGGCCGCTCGGTTGAAAGCTATAATGCGAGTGCTAATTTCAGGGCTACACAGCTGACGCAAACCGATACCGCCCGGTTGATTCCTGTTTTTGTAATCAGCCAGGTGCTCATCAGCGAAACATTTGCGCCACTGATCGGCATTACCGTGAAAACAAAAAGCAAGTTGAGCATTACATTCAATTATAAAACCAAACGAGATATTTCGCTGAATGTACCTAATGCCCAAATAACTGAAGTAAACGGCAAAGATTGGTCATTGGAAGTGGGCTATACCAAAAACAATATGCGCCTGCCCTTTCGCGATGCGGGGCGTATTATTACACTGAAAAATGACATCACCTTTAGGCTAACGGTGAGTATGACCAGCAATGCCACCATTCAGCGCAGGCTTGATCAGGGGAGTACGGTGACCAACGGAAACATCAACTTTCAGTTCAGACCCAATATCAGTTACGCCTTTAATAAAAAGCTGCAGTTGCAATTTTATATCGAGCGCACCACCAATAATCCGCTGGTGTCAAATTCTTTTTACCGGGCCACCACACGGGGCGGATTCAAGTTAATTTTTATGCTAACACAGTAGGTGACAAAAGCTTGGAATAGCCGTAGGTTCACCAATCATTTTTTCTTCTTCATTACCGAATAACCCTTAACTTTGGCACACAAAAATTATTAATCAATTGACTATGAATATTCCTTCAGAGCTGAAATACACCAAAGACCACGAATGGATCAAAATAGAAGGCAACACGGCCACCGTTGGCATTACCGAATTTGCCCAAGGTGAGTTGGGCGACATTGTGTATGTAGATGTAACGACAGCCGGGCAAGAACTGAACCAGCACAGTGTGTTTGGTACTGTTGAAGCCGTGAAAACGGTTTCTGATTTATTCCTTCCACTCAGTGGAAAAATCACAGAATTCAACAAGTCGCTGGAAACATCACCTGAGAAAGTAAACACTGATCCTTACGGTGAGGGCTGGATGATCAAGCTAACTATTAATAACTCATCGGAAGTTGCAGGGTTACTAAGTGCTGAACAATACAAAGAACTTATTGGCAAATAAAGTGGTTTCTGATACTGGCTACTGATACCGACAACATCGGAATTCAATGGCCAGCAACCAGCTTCCAGCAATCGGTATGATAGAACTTCCCATCATTGAAGAACCCAAAAAGCGCAAGCCCGATTGGCTGCGCGTAAAATTGCCCGTTGGCCCTGAGTATGCCAAAGTTCGCAAGCTGGTGGACGAAAATAAACTCCACACCATTTGCGAGAGCGGCAACTGCCCCAACATGGGCGAGTGCTGGGGAGCCGGCACTGCTACTTTTATGATTTTAGGTAATGTGTGTACACGCAGTTGCACATTTTGTGCCGTGGCCACTGGCCGCCCTACTGAGTATGATGTTGACGAGCCACAGCGTGTAGCCGATGCCATCAAAAAAATGAGAGTGAAACACGCGGTAATTACTTCTGTAAACCGCGATGAACTGAAAGACCGGGGTGCAGAGATATGGTATCAAACAGTAATTCAAACCAAATTGCTGAGCCCGCAAACCACCATCGAAACATTAATTCCTGATACCAAGGGAAACTGGGATGCATTGTACCGTATGATTAGTGGGGGACAAGAAGTGGTAAGCCACAACATGGAAACGGTAGGGAGACTTTACCGCATTGTACGCCCACAGGCAAAATACGAACGCAGCCTGGAACAGATCAAGCGTATACGCGAAGCTGGTAAAAGAACCAAGAGCGGCATCATGCTGGGCATTGGCGAAACAAAAGAAGAAGTTTTTAAAGCCATGGATGATCTGGCAACTCATGGATTGATGATCTTAACACTCGGCCAATATTTGCAACCCACTAAAATGCACTTAGAGGTGGCAGAATTTATTCACCCCGAAACATTTGCCATGTACAAAGAAGAAGGCCTTAAACGCGGATTGAAATATGTAGAATCCGGTCCGCTTGTTCGCTCTTCGTATCATGCCGAGCGACATGTAAATGTGCCGATGTAATGCTTGCTGAATAATCAGCAGAAAAACTCTTATTCGATTTTGTTTATTTATTGATTTGCCGGTAATGACAGAGGATCGCTCAATGACGATAGTTTATAAAGCCATCTTTAAATTATCCACAGCTTACTTAGAGCTTAACTTTTTTAGTACTTCACTTCAACTTTAGTGTTCAGTAGTTCGAGGCTAATTTTTGAAAAACTATCTCATACTGACAATCACCAGGATTAACGGATAGCGTTTGGCAAGACAAATAGAAATTAGTTTTAAATTTGATAATTAACTTAAATAAGCGATGATGAACAGAATTTTAGTTTTAATCACACTTTCCGACAGCGGAATAAATACAATAAAATCAAATCCCGAGTTGCCAAAAAAAGAAATGGAATTTGTCAATCAATGGAAACAAGAAAATATTTTGGAAAGCTTTTTTATTTCTGTGACAAAAAAAGATGCGGTACTAATCTTTCAAAATGTTGATGAGGCTAAGACAAAAGAACTTATCGAGACCTTGCCTTATTTTCCTTACATGTCGAAAATTGCGTACCATAATCTCAACAAACAGTTTTAAAATTAATTGTCGTTCAAGAATACATCGGCTTTTGGCATTTTGCTTAAGAGGTGGCGAATCGACAAAAAGCACAGTCGGTAAACACGGTTTTGTAGCAGGAAGGTGAGGAGTAAGCCCAAAGCTCCCGGCTTCAAATGAATTTTAGTAATAAATTGAACCTTATGCACCGAAGCCCGCTCAAACCCAAAGCCTGAAATCGTAAATAACTCATAACGAACCAAATTCATTAAATATGGCAACGGCAATTATTGGCAAAGATCACTACCACACTGAATTGCACACCTCAACCCACGCATTGATAGCTGATGAGCCCAACGAAGCGGGCGGAAAAGATGAGGGACCGGCACCACACGAATACCTGCACATGGCATTGGCCGCCTGCACGGCTATAACCTTGCGAATGTACAGTGACCGGAAGCAATGGACTGTAGAAAAAATTCGTGTAGAAGTAACCAGTGAAAAAGCAGGCAACTCCACCGTCTTTAGCCGTCAGGTGTTTGTTGAAGGAGAAGTTACCGAAGAGCAAAGAACGAGGCTTTTGCAAATTGCCAATGCCTGCCCGGTTCATAAAACATTAACGAACCCCATAGAGATTAACACACAACTGCATTGAAAGGTTGATTAGCCAAATAAATTTTTTATTTTCAAACAATGTTTTACGGGGCCTTAGCTCAGCTGGTTTAGAGCACTACCTTGACAGGGTAGGGGTCGTGGGTTCGAATCCCACAGGTCCCACTTTCTGAAACCAATCATGTTTTACTACTGATAGCCGGAATTTTGGGTTCAGCTTTTTTGTAAACAGGTTGGTTTGTGATGAAACCGAAATTGTGCTGTTGCTTTCGCTCAACATTTCGGATATTTCGAAAAAACTAAACGTACATACCCCTTGACGATTATCCGAAATTTTTTCCGTTCGATTTATATTTTCTGGGTGTTTCTTGTCTTCACCTTTTTCATGTTGTTGTTTCTTCCAGGGCTAACCTTACCTTTTTTATTTGGCAAGCGATTCAGTTGGATTGGGTATAAATTTTTATGGATATGGTCGCTTATCTTCAGTTGGCTCACGTTTATACGTTATAAATTTTACGGTCGCGAAAATTTTATTAAAAACCGGTCATACATCTATGTATGCAACCATACCTCTTTTCTTGATTTGCCCGGCATTCGGCTGCTGGTGCCTGGTGAGTTCAGGCCTTTGGCAAAAAAAGAATTGCTTAAAATTCCAGTCTTCGGTTGGATCGCCCGTGGGGCTACTGTAATCGTTGATCGTTCAAGCCGTGAAAGCAAACAAGCCAGTTTAACACGGCTTAAAGAAATACTCAGCCACGGCATATCCATTTTGCTCTTTGCCGAAGGAACTCAAAACCGGACAAAAGAAATTTTGCAACCCTTTAAAGACGGGGCCTTTCGGTTGGCTGTGGATACACAAACTTCGTTATTGCCCATGGTTGTGATTGGGGCAGGTAAACTGATGCCCCCCGGAACCATCAACCTGAGGCCGGGATTAATAAGAATTTATGTAGGTAAAGAAATTCAAGTAGATGCCGCCAGCGATGCGGCTCAATTGAAACAGACTACATTTGATGTAATGAAAAAAATGATCGAAGAAAATCTATGAGGTATTTCTTTGAAATAGGCATCGTGTTTGTAGGCGGAGGGCTCGGCAGCATGGTGCGCTTTGTGTTAGGTAAATGGGTGAATACATTACACACACATCATTTTCCTTTTGGCACATTGACCGTAAACATTGTGGCCTGCCTGATCATGGGGTATGTGGTGGGCCTGGCCGATCACCGTCAAATTATTTCGGCTTCTTCCCGCTTGTTCTGGACCGTTGGTTTTTGCGGAGGGTTCAGCACATTTTCCACGTTCAGCGCTGAAACACTTTCGCTGATCCAAAATGGATTTCAGTTGTCAACCGTGATCTATGTTATGCTTAGTCTTGCTTTTTGCCTGGCTGCAACTTTTGGTGGAATTTATTTGGGTGAGAATGCTTGAATAGCGACAAAAAAACTGACTACCGGATAAATGCATGGGCAGAAAAGACCACATTCATTAGCACGGTAAAACACAATGAACATATTTTTTAGCCTTGATCGTTTTGGCTTCAGCATCTAATAATGACAACTAAACAACACATAACAGTATGAGCGAACAAAAAAAAATGGTAGAAAAATACATGGCTGGTTTTCGGGCAACTGATCACAAAAAAATACTATCGTGTTTAAATGACGATGTGGTTTGGGAAATGCCTGGTTATTACCTTCACAAAGGCATCGAGGCTTTTGACAAAGAAATTGAAAACCCCAATGCTGACGGTCATCCTGATATTACAATAACCCGGCTTGTGGAAGAAGGAAATATTGTGGTTGCCGAAGGAGCAGTAAAAGCAAAAATGAAAGACGGTAATAAACTGGATGCTGTTTTTTGTGACGTGTTTCATTTTGCAAATGGAAAAATAAGTAAGCTGACCACGTACTTAATGTTTAATAAGTAATTTTAAAGGGATAACACGAAAAACCACCACAATACTATCCCGCGAACTGCCTGGTGACAACCCTTACACGTTTTTGACAGATGATAAGCGCTGTATCATCGAAGACAAAATCGGGCATGAATTAATAGAACCAGAAAAAATGAGTATGCGCGCCCTGATATGAAATATACTAAACAGCTACTTGCTGTGCTGGGGTTGCGCTTTACCTTACTGAAGAAATCATTGTAGCCACACTGCTAAAGTTGAAGTCATTTGTTGAAGCACACTAGAAAACACATTCAATCCAGGTGGCCATAACTTCAGTACACTATTTATCTAACGATTATCCTTCGCAATATATTTGTTACTATCCAAAATGCAATAATCATACGGTTGTTAACAGAATAGAATTTTTTCAAGACAAAAAAATGGCCAATAAATTTATACCGGAACATAGATCACTTTTTTAGTTTCAAAAAATTCTTCTTTAAAATAATCAGAGAGGGCATATTCGCCATAAGGCCGTTTTAACTCTTGCATTTCTTCATCCAGGTCTCCGCCCTTTAAATACAAAATTCCATTTTCCAGCGAATGAAATGATTTTGTTTTTACGTTTTTATGAGTCCAACTGTAGAATTCTTTCATGCGCGTAACGGCCCGGCTCACAACGAAATCAAATTTTCGTTTAACTTGTTCAGCCCGTATTTGCTCGGCAAAAACGTTTTTTAGTTCTAAAGCAGCAGCAACTTCTTTGACCACCGTGATTTTTTTTCCAATGGAATCTACCAGGTAAAATTGAGCCTCGGGAAACAGAATGGATAAGGGGATTCCCGGAAATCCACCACCCGTGCCTACATCCATTATTTCAGCACCTTTGTTGAATGAAATTACTTTGGCAAGACCCAGCGAGTGAAGAACATGGTTGACATAAATGTTATCCACATCTTTGCGTGAAATGACATTGATCTTTTCGTTCCATTCAACATAAAGATTTTTTAACATAGAAAACTGCTGCTGTTGTTGTTGTGACAAAGCGGGGAAGTAATTGAAAATGATAGAAACGTCTTGCAAGTGCTGTAGATTTTAGGTTACTTGATTTGAAAATCAAAAATAATGAAACCATTCGTTTTCGTTGCAGTCATAGCTTGCATCACCTTTTGTTGCACATCCAAAAAAGAACCCGTTTCTGTAAAGACATTTGTGCAGCGTATAGATTCCATCATGGACTCAGCACCCGATTTCAGCGGGGTGGTTTTGGTGGCCGACCATGGTAAACCGGTCTATCAGAAAGCGTTTGGTTTTGCCAACTGTGAAACTCACCAGCCCAATGATACCACAACTATTTTTGAGCTTGCCTCGGTTTCAAAGCAATTTACGGCCATGCTCATTGCTATGCTTTATCAGGAAGGAAAATTGAACGTGGATGATGCCATAGAAAAATACTTGCCTGAGTTACCGTATCCTGCTATTACCATTCGCCATCTGCTCAACCACACCTCGGGCTTGCCCGATTACCAAAAGCTGATGGATGAAAAATGGGATAAATCAAAAGTGGCCAATAACGATGACGTCATTTATTATTTAAAAAAATTTCATCCATCCGTACTATTTAAACCAGGAGAAAAATATGAGTACAGCAACACCGGTTATGTTTTGCTTGGTAGTATTGTTGAAAAAGTTTCGGGAAAAGATTTTGTAGCGTATGTTCATGAAAAAATATTTGACCCGTTGCACATGACGCTTACCGACATCCGTAACCAGTCACAAAAAAACGCAATCAAAAATTTTGCATTGGGGTATGTGTATGTTAAAGATAAAAACAGGTATGCCCGTGCTGACTCTTTTCCTTCGTCTAATTACACCATTTGGCTGGGTGGAAGAAAAGGTCCGGGGCGGGTCAGTTCTACCGCACCTGATTTGTTGAAATGGGACAGGGCGTTGAGCACCGTACGGCTGGTGGAACAAAAGACCCTGGATCAAATTTACTCTCCTGCCCATCTCAACGATGGCTCTGTTTCAAATTACGGGTTTGGCTGGATGCTGAAAACAGATTCAACGTTGGGAAAAGTAGTTTATCATACGGGCGATAACCCAGGATACCGAACCGAAATTTTCAGGTGCCTCGATTGCAACAAATCAGTGATAATTCTTTGCAACAATGAGCATCCTGATTTTCAAAAAATTGTGAAAGGGATTGTGAAGCAGCTATGAGTTCACGTATTTTATTGAATCACATTGAATTATCAAGGCAATCGATCGACTCCGTTTTTCTCAACACACCTCAATTTGTTTGCGAACCACTGAGCAAGTGGCTGGATTTAAACCTTATTCTGAAAGTAGAAACAATCAACCCGATTCGGTGTTTCAAAGGCCGAGGAGCCGAGTGGCTCATTTCACAAGCTGATCAGGCCAAAGAAATTGTTTGCGCCAGTGCCGGAAATTTTGGACAGGCTGTTGCTTACAGTTGCCGCAAAAGAAAATTGAAAGTATCCGTTGTTGCCAGCGTGAATGCCAATCCTTTAAAAATTGAACGAATGAAATCACTCGGAGCTGAGGTAATTCTTTGTGGTGAAGATTTTGACGCAGCAAAAACTGAAGCGAAAATCTTAGCCCAAAAAAGAAACGCCAGGTTTGTAGAAGACAGTT
Organism: Bacteroidota bacterium; assembly: GCA_018266435.1. GTDB lineage: Bacteria > Bacteroidota > Bacteroidia > Cytophagales > Cyclobacteriaceae > ELB16-189. The sequence continues at coordinate 35,422 of JAFEAL010000006.1, forward strand.
TGGATATTGAAACCGTAGAGGGCGCTGGCACGATTGCGCTTGAGTTGCTGGCATGGGCTCAACCTATTGATACACTGGTTGTGCCGTTAGGAAACGGTGCTATGATCAATGGCATTGCCACCGTGTTCAGGCATAAATCACCTCACACTAAAATAATTGCAACACAAGCTGAAGGTGCTCCGGCAATGGTTGAATCGTGGAGACAAAACAAAGTGATCAATTACCCATCTGTAAATACCATTGCAGACGGAGTAGCAGTGCGTTTGCCGGTTGCACAAGCGCTTGAAGACCTGAAAGGACTGATTGATGACGCTTGGCTGGTTGATGAACAAGCAATTATGGAGGCCATGAAATTAATTCATACTCATGCCGGCATTGTAGCTGAGCCTTCGGGTGCGCTTGGCCTGGCTGCTATCAGTAAAAATAAAAACGTAGTGAAAGGAAAAAATGTTGCTACCATCATTTGCGGAGGAAACGTAACTGAAGAGCAAATGAAAAAATGGATTGGCTAACGCTTGAGAAACTTGTAAATGCCCCGCGTGTTATTTAGTGGGTTGTGAACAGCCAAAATGTAATAACCTACCGGAAGATCTTTTACCCGCACTTTGATTTCAAATTCATCAATTGTTTCCTGTTCCAATTCTATAGAGCTACCAATGATGGAGCGAAAATCTAACCTTGATGTTTTGGCTACGGGAGCTTCAAATTTTATGGTGAGGTAATCAACAGCCGGATTAGGATAAATTTGAACAGACTTGGCCGGATCAGACGGACGAAAAAACTCATCACGGTCTTGACCGAAAGCAAACTGGCAAACCAGCAGTAAAACGGTACCGAAAATGATCTTTTTCATGAGTCTCTTTCTGCTTTTACGGTTGAATACACTTTTAGATACAAACCGTAAGCCAAAAGTTTAATTTTTATGCAATTTAATAACAATTTTTTCGTTAAACTCCTATTTTTTTGAAAGCTTTTGAAAGGAATGAGGTCAGATCGGAAGCAATAAGAGTGTTCATAGTCAGTTCATTAGCAGAAATATCACCTGCTAAACCATGCAGATAAACACCAACCAGGGCAGCATCTAATGAAGAGTAACCTTGAGCCAACAGGCCAGTAAGGATTCCGGTCAGCACATCTCCGCTTCCCCCGGTGGCCATTCCCGGGTTTCCGGTTGAGTTGAAATAGATATTTCCATCCGGAGAACAAATTGCTGTGTGCGCTCCTTTTAATACAATAATGCATTTTGTTTTTACGGAGAAGGTTCTTCCTAACGAAAGCTTACTAAAGTCTGTTGGCCAGTAACCAACCAGGCGTTCAAACTCTTTGGAGTGTGGGGTAAGAATAGAGTTTTCGGGAATCAGCGGAAGGAGTTCTTTGTTTTGTGCAAGCAGATTTAGCGCATCGGCATCGATCACCAACGGATTCTTATACTGTTTTAGTAGAAGGGCAAATGCCTGAGCTGTTTTTTTATCAGTGCCAAGACCGGGGCCAATTCCAATAGAGTTGTAATTTAACTGTTCTGGCAGCGAAGTAAAAACAGTGTCTGATTCATCTGCCGAATTCATGGCTTCAGGCACAGCAGTTTGAAGAATAACATTGCCCGATTTGGGGGTATGAGTAGTTAGCAACCCAACCCCCGAACGCAGCGCAGCTTTTGATGCCAATACACTTGCACCCATTTTACCATACGAACCAGCGATGAGTAGTGCATGGCCGTAACTTCCTTTGTGCGAAAATTTTCTCCGGTGTTTTAATCGTTTTTGAATGTCAATTTCTTCGAGGTAGAAATTTTTTGTTTCAACCTGATTCAAGTATTCCTGACTCAAGCCAATATTAACGAGATGCATTTCGCCAACCCACTTTTCATTTTCGGGAAGAAAAAAAGACAGCTTGGGTGTTTGAAATGTAACTGTGTGGGTGGCTTGTACAATTTCACCCGATGAAGGTCTGTCGGCAAACAGTCCGGAAGGAATATCTACCGCAATATGAATGGAATCTGTTTGGTTGATGTACGAAATGACCTGTGCATAAATTTCCTGAGGTTCGCGCGAAAGCCCCGAACCAAAAATGGCATCAATTAATACCGGATATTCCTTGAATGACTCACAGTCACTCGGCTCTATAATTTCAGTATAAGGAATCTGTTCGCCTAATCGTTGCAGGTTAATTTTGAAATTTTCGCTTTCATTCATTTCTCCGCGTATTATCCAAACGGAAACGGAGTACCCTTGTTCTTTTATTAACCGGGCAATGCCCAGGCCATCGCCACCGTTGTTTCCGGTGCCGCAAATAATTCCTATTTTTTTATTGCGCGAAAATTTGTTGGTCAGCCACCCAGCGAATGAGTGGCAGGCTCTTTCCATTAAATCGATATCGGCAATCGGTTCATGACCGATGGTGTAACGATCAAGCTCTTTGATTTGCTGAGCCGACAGGATTTTGAGCATAAGGCTTTATTTCTTTCCTAACTTGTCTTTAGCTTTTTGCAGGACACCTTCCGTAAGGTCTCTTACTTTTTTAATTTTTTCCATTTCATCTTCCAGGTATTCGCGGGCAGCTTCACGATTGGCCGTATCGGGCAACGGACTGAACCGATGCATCCAGTTCATCATGGCTTTGTCAGCCGAATCGAGTTCATGAATAATTTCGCCAAGTTGTTTTTTTGTATCGTCAGACAAGTCGGTTGCTTTCATTTTTTCCTGAAGCTCTCTTTTGAGTTGATAAAGTTGTCCGTTTTTAGGCATGACTTCATCGTGTACATCCATTACCTGCTCATACAAGGCCTGATTGGGATTGTCCGAAATATCGGCTTTTTGTTCGGGCCTATTTTTTTCGCTCTTTCCACAAGCAGCTAAAAAAATAATTGCAAACAAGATTATTTTTGAGGTATTCATTACTAAGAATTTAATTATGGATGGCAATTGAACATTCCTTCAAGAATTCCCAAGTTCGTTATTTTTCTTTTGATGAAAAAAACGTCCAAACTAGTGCTTCATCTAAGTTTGACTTTGCAAATACTGAATTGTGAAAAAAACATTTACCTAATCAATGGGCAGCTTGGCTCACATCTATTTTTACTTTCGTGGGTTTGAGCATGAGCACAAACGGTACGCAAAACAAAAAGAAAATACCGATGTAAAGAAACACATCCATATACGTAAGCAGCATGGCTTGTTGTGTGGCCATACCTTCCATCAGTTGGTTGGCTTGCTGAGTAGCATGATCAACGGTAGAACCATGCGAAAGGAAATTTGTTTTCATTCCTTCAAGGCGTTGCTGCACGTTGGCATCGTAAGGTGAAAGATGATTAATTAAATTGGCACGGTGCATAGTTGATTGCCGGCTGATGAATGTACTGATCAGCGCAATACCAAACGAACCGCCTAACTGGCGCACCATGCCGGTAAATGATGCACCTTGCCCCACTTCTTTTCCTTTTAATGTTGACAAGGCCATCGTAGTAGTGGGCACAAACAAAAACCCAAGGCCAACTCCACGCAACATCAATACAAAAAAGAAATCACTTTCGCCCGTAAACGGAGTGATGATGGTATATGCCCACAAACTATACCCGAAGAAAATAGAGAAGCCCAGTGAAATCAAATATTTTGAGGGCACACCTTTTTGCACCGCAGTACCCACAAAGGGCATCATAAAACCTGTGGCCAATGAACTTGGCACGAGCAGCAAACCCGCTTGCAGGGCTGTCCACCCCAATGAATTTTGAGTGAACAAGGGGATAACAAATGTTGACCCATACAAACCAAATCCAAGTATGAATGAAAGGACTGTGCCTATTGCCAGATTTTTGTTTTTTAACACACGCAAGTCAACAATAGGATGTTTGGCCACCAACTCGCGCCATATAAAAAAGTAAATTCCAAAAAATGAAATGATGGCAAACGTAATGATGGTGGGGTCTTCAAACCAATCGTTCTCTTGTCCTTTTTCTAATACATATTGTAACGAGCCTACAGCCATGATGAGAAAAATAATTCCCCACCAATCCACTTCGGATGCCTTTCTTTTTTCACCGTAATTCGGGCTCTTCACGTATTGCAAGGTGAGAAATGTGGCAATGATACCAATTGGTATGTTGATGTAGAAAATATAAGGCCATGAAAAATTATCTACAATATAACCACCGAGCGGAGGCCCCAGCGTTGGGCCAACGATTACGCCCATGCCATACAATGCTTGGGCCATGCCGCGCTTTTCTGATGGATAAACTTCGGTGATGATGGTTTGTGAAGTTACAAGCAACGCTCCTCCGCCCATTCCCTGAATGAAACGGAAGATGATTAACTCCCAAATGGAGGTAGCATTTCCGCAAAGAAATGACGCGATGGTAAAGGTGAGGATAGATGCCGCAAAATAATTTCTTCTGCCAAACTGTTGTGAAAGCCAACTTGTCATGGGTACAATAATTACGTTGGCAATGGCATACGAAGTAATTACCCAACTCACATCATTGAGTGTTGCACCCAGGTTTCCTTTCATCTCGTTGAGTGCCACATTTACAATCGTGGTATCAATGATTTCGAGTAGCGCACACATAATCGCAGTGATTGTAATAATCACCCGGTTAAATCCGTACTCTACTAATGACTCTTGTTGTAACATGATTGTTCTCTTGAAAGCCGCTTGTTGGCTTTAAAATAACTAATTGACTTATTGCTTATTTATTTGAGATGCACATCTACAATCACGTTCATTCCGGCTCGTAACAATTTGTTGCTTTCGCTTTTATCCAACACAATTTTTACGGGAATGCGTTGCACAATTTTTACAAAGTTTCCGGATGAGTTATCGGGAGGGAGCAATGAAAATTTAGCACCCGTGGCCGGAGAGATGCTTTCTATTTTTCCAATGAATGTCAGATCAGAAAAAGCATCGGCCTCCAGTTCTACAGTTTGCCCCACTTTCATTTTTTCTACTTGTGTTTCTTTATAGTTGGCAACTACCCATTTGTCTTGGTCATCAACCAACGCATACAATGATTGGCCGGCCTGAACCAACTGGCCAACCTGTACATTTTTTTTAGAGACTGTACCAGAAATCGGAGCGAGAATGTAACAATACGATAATTGCAATTTGGCAAAAGCCAAATCTGCTTCGCGTTCTTTCATCAGTGCTTCCGCCAGAGAGATTCCCTTTTGGCTCATCACCGCTTGCGATTTTCTTGCTGATGTTTCGCGCGTGGTGGCTTCAAACTGACGCTTAGCCACTTCAAGCTGACTTGCCGCAGCATCGCGATCTGCTTTAGCTTGTTCAAATTGCTGGTCAGTGACTGATTTTGTTTTAATCAACTCGGCATAACGTTTGTAATCACTCTCTGCTCTTTCGTACTTCACCTTAGCTAATTCGATGTTGCCTTCGGCAGCGCGAGCATTGTAAGTTGAGCTCTGCACATTTTCTTCAGCCGTTTGCAAATTAGCTCCGCTCGATTGCACGTTAGCCCGGGCATATGCCAAAACTGTTTCGGCTTGTTTTACTTTGATGATAAAATCGCGGTCGTCAAGCACCACCAGTGTATCGCCTGCATTTACGTGTTGATTATCTTCTGCGTAATACTTTTTTACGAACCCCGAAACTTTGGGGGTAATCGGGCTGATGTTGGCTTCTACCTGTGCATCATCTGTTTCTACATGACGTTGGCCCTGAATGTATTTATAAACGCCAAAGGCTGAGCCAATGATAATGAGTACAATCAGTACAATTGCAAACGTTTTGTTTTTCTTTTTTGCTTTTTTTAGTCTTTCGTGTTCCATGACTTTATTAAGATTTCTTTGTTAGTGGTGATTTATTCAATAGTTCCTGTTGCTTGTTGAAGCTCATACCAAGCGATCATGCTTTCCGATTTTGCAGAGGTGTAGTTGATTTGTGTTTGAAGTAACAATACATACGCATCGAGGTAATCAGAAGTAATCATGAGCCCGTTGTTAAATTTATTTTTTGATACACTGTAATTCTCTTCGGCTTGAGCTATTGATTTTTTGGTTAAAGCAATTTTCTCTAAGCTTTTTTGATAGTCAAAATACTTCCGGTGCACTTCCATTTTGATTTGATCAGAAACCATTTCGGAGGATGCTTCAATTTTATGTTGCTGGGCCTTGTATTCTTGTACGTGGTGTCGGTTATAAATCAGGTTAGTGAAATTATAATTTAGCGACAAGCCACCGTTCAGTACATTGGTGATGTTGGCTACGTTGGGAATAAAAATGTTGGCATATCCGCCCATGAATGCAAGCGTGGGATAATAATCTGCTTTTGCAATTTTCAAGGCTGCGTCAGATGCTTTCAATTGAAGTAAAGCCGATTTTACTTCTGACCTTTTATTTAAAGCAGCTGTTTCGTAATTCTCGGCTGTTTCAAATGCAGGGCTTTGAAACATACCGGTGGTATCCAGCGCGAAAGTTTTATCGGTGGGCAACCCCAATAAAATCTGAATATTAAACTCAGCTACTTTGATGTTGTTGTTCACATCTGTTAACGTGAGTAATATGTTATTGAGTTGAAGCTCGGCTTTTAATACATCATTTTTGGCAAGAACACCTTGTTTTTCTTTGTTGGTAAATTCATTAACGAGTTGTTTGGCTTGCTCTACATTTTTCTCAACCATTCCTTTGGTTTCGAGTAATTCGTAGTATTGATAAAACGCACGCGCTGTGTTGGTTATCACTTTGCTTCGTGCCGTGGTATTATCGTATTGAGCAGCTTCAGCCAGGTAACCTTGCATAATGCGGTTATTGCGGATTTTAAAACCAGAAAAAATCGGTTCCGTCAATTGTACCATCGCAAGGCCGGCACTGTTCATTTGACTAAATATGGCCATTGGGTTTGAACCACCGCTGTTTCCCCCACCACCCCCACTGCCGGCATCAGTATGGGCAACGGATACCGTGGGCTTGTTTAAGCGCAGGTACATGCTGCTTACTTTGAGCGTGGGCAGTGCCTGGTCCTTTGCTTGTGCCAGTTTCGCTTGAGCAATCTCGATATTAGCTTTTGATGCTTTTAACTCTTTGCTGTTTTTTATAGCGAGGTTAAATGCTTCCTTCAATGTGAGTGGGTTATCTTGGGCAAATGCCAAGTAACTGCTGATAGCAAATAATGGGATTAAAAATTTTCCTCTTCTCATAATTTTACTTCTTAGATAAAAAACTTGACATCAAATCGTGTAAGTGATGACGCAGCCTGGTTTTTAATTTATGGTTAGCGTCTTTATACAAGTAGGCTTTGCCTGTTACTTGTTGTAACACCCCAAACAGTATGGATAGCGTGAGTTCCATATCTATATCAGTTCGGAATACTTTTTTTCCTTGTCCTTCTTCAATAATATTTTTTAACTCGGTGCGGTTACGCTTCATACTTTTGATTAACTGGTCCTTCAGTTCCGGCCGGCCGGTCATAGAAAGCTCACGGTGAAGCATTTGATAATACTTTTTGTTATCGACTATTTTGTCCACCATACTATCAATGGCCAAGAACAGTTTTTGCATCGGCCGTTCATTCGACTTATAGATATCTGCCAATTTGATGTATGCGGCATTGGCTATTTCTTCTATCAGTATGGTAATCAATAAATCTTTCGAGCCGAAGTGATAATTAATCAACGCCACATTTACGTTGGCTTTTGCGGCAATGTCCCGAACGGAAGTGCCGTCAAATCCCTGTTCTTCAAACAATTCTTGTGCAGCCGATAATATCTTTTCCTTGGTCATGCGTTATGAACGCACAAAATTAAACAAGCGTTCAATTTTTTTAAACAACTGTTTAATTATTTTTTTGAGTAATCGACCGAAAACGATTGTGATGCCGTGTTAATAAATGATTGTTATAAAAATACAATGAAGCCGCCAGCACGTTTGCTCAGATGATAATAAAAAAGGGGACTCAAAAGACGCTAACCTAAGACACCTTTATATACTCCATGTATTTTCTAGGTTACAGAAGGGTGAAGGTAGTGGTATAGGTTGAGACTAAATACAACGAGAGATTCTTAGGCGCGACTTTAAGGTATTGACAAAAGATGTGCTGTGTAACGATCACCTCTCAGCACCAAAGCCATAGTCATACCATGGAAGCATAGTGTAGGGCAGTTTGAGGTGAATTTCAAAACCTGGTCGTTCAAGATTGGCATTAAAATGCAGAACTACCATTAAATGCTGTATTTATCGGTTACGCAAAACTGCGCCCCCAAGGGCTGTTTTTCTTCGGCTGGCTAAAAATTGACGGCAGGTCTATAAAAAAATCACTTCAGACAAATATTGCATCGTTCCATAATTTAAATACCTTTGCAGTCCTTAATTTTGAAAGGTAAAAAAAAATAACATAAATGCCTACCATTCAGCAACTTGTGAGGAAAGGAAGGACTAAATTGACCTTTAAGTCAAAGTCACCTGCCCTCGATTCTTCTCCTCAACGCAGGGGAGTTTGCACTCGTGTGTACACGACTACCCCCAAAAAACCGAATTCGGCCATGCGTAAAGTGGCCCGTGTTCGCTTAACTAACGGTAAAGAAGTAAACGCCTACATTCCCGGTGAAGGTCATAATCTGCAAGAGCACTCGATAGTGCTGATCCGTGGAGGCCGTGTGAAGGATTTGCCCGGTGTGCGTTACCACATTATACGTGGGGCACTTGATACGGCTGGCGTAAATGGAAGGCTTCAAGGGCGTTCGAAGTATGGAGCAAAACGTCCTAAAGCGGGTGCCGCCAAAGCAGCAGCCGCCCCGGCAAAAGGAGCAAAAAAATAATTCAGCAGAACCATGAGAAAATCAAAACCGAAAAAAAGATATCTTCTTCCTGATCCGAAGTTTAACGATACGTTGGTAACCAAGTTTGTTAACTACATCATGGAGCGCGGTAAGAAAAGTGTAGCGTACAATATTTTTTACGATGCCATTGAAACAGTAGAGAAAAAATCCGGTGGTGAACCCGGACTTGAGGTGTGGAAACGCGCTATGAATAATGTAACACCATCAGTAGAAGTAAAGAGCCGCAGGGTAGGTGGCGCTACCTTTCAAGTGCCGGTTGAAATCAGACCCGAGCGTAAAATCAACCTGAGCATTAAATGGTTGATAGACTTTTCACAAGCCCGGGGTGAGAAAACTATGAGCGATAAACTGGCTGCTGAAATCATAGCTGCCTCTAAAGGCGAAGGTGCTGCGATCAAGAAAAAAGATGATACACACCGTATGGCCGAAGCCAACAAAGCATTTTCACATTTCAGATTTTAAAAATCCCAATATCCAAATTAGTTAAACCAATAATTGTAAAGCAAGATGGCAAGGGATTTAAAATTTACTAGAAACATTGGTATTGCCGCACACATAGATGCAGGAAAGACAACTACCACTGAGCGTATTCTTTACTATGCGGGGGTAAACCACAAGATAGGTGAGGTGCATGATGGAGCCGCCACCATGGACTGGATGGCACAAGAGCAGGAGAGAGGAATTACCATTACATCAGCCGCTACCACGGTCTTTTGGAATTACCGAAACAATAAATATCAAGTAAACATTATTGACACACCCGGCCACGTGGATTTTACCGTTGAGGTAAACCGTTCGCTTCGAGTATTAGATGGATTGGTTTTCTTGTTCAGTGCAGTGGACGGGGTTGAGCCTCAGTCGGAAACCAACTGGCGTCTGGCCGATAATTATAAAGTAGCCCGTATCGGATTTGTAAATAAAATGGACCGTTCAGGTGCCGATTTCTTGGGTGTGTGTAAACAAGTAAAAGAAAAGCTGGGCAGCAAAGCTGTAGCATTGCAACTACCGATCGGAGCAGAAGAAAATTTTAAAGGTGTAGTTGACCTGATCAACAACCGCGGTGTTATCTGGAATGAGGAAGATAAAGGAATGACGTATAAAGTGGTTCCCATTCCGGATGAAATGAAGGAAGAAGCACATGAGTACCGCGAGAAATTGTTGGAAGCCGTGGCAGAATACGATGAGACGCTGATCGAAAAATTTTTTGAAGACCCTAACTCCATTACTGAACAAGAAATATTGAATGCGCTTCGCAAGGCCGTAGTGGACATGAAAATTGTACCGATGGTTTGTGGCTCATCTTTCAAAAACAAAGGGGTGCAAACCATGCTTGATTATGTCATGGAGTTGCTTCCTTCTCCGTTAGATAAAGATGTAATCATCGGTAAAAACCCTGATACCGAGGAAGATGTAGAAATCCGCCCGAAAGAAAGCGAGCCTTTCGTTGGGTTGGCGTTCAAAATCGCTACCGATCCATTTGTGGGTCGTTTGTGTTTTGTTCGCGCTTATTCCGGTGTGTTAGAGTCGGGTTCGTATATTCAAAATACACGTTCCGGTCAAAAAGAACGGATATCCCGCGTATTTCAAATGCACGCCAACAAGCAAAATCAAATTGAACGCTTGCAAGCCGGTGATATTGGCGCAGTCGTTGGTTTCAAAGACATCAAAACAGGCGATACGTTATGCGATGAAAAGCGCCCGGTAGTGTTGGAGTCAATGGTGTTCCCTGAGCCGGTTATCGGCTATGCCATTGAGCCCAAGAAACAAGCCGATGCCGATAAACTGGGCATGGCAATTTCTAAACTAGTTGAAGAAGATCCAACGCTTCGTGTAAATACGGATCAAGAAACCGGTCAAACGATTTTGCGCGGGATGGGCGAATTGCACCTGGAGATCATTATCGATCGCCTGAAACGTGAATTTAAAGTAGAGATCAACCAAGGTGCTCCTCAAGTGGCTTATAAAGAAGCTCTCACCAAATCGGTTGAGCATAAAGAGGTTTACAAGAAGCAAACCGGTGGTCGTGGTAAGTTTGCGGATATTGTATTCGAACTTTCACCGCGCACCGATGGCAAAGAAGGTCTTGAGTTTATCAACGATATTGTGGGGGGTGTTATTCCTCGCGAATTTATTCCGGCTGTACAAAAAGGTTTCGAGCAATCGATGGTAAATGGACCATTGGCCGGATATCCAATCGATTCAATGACTGTTCGGTTGTTTCATGGCTCATATCATGATGTGGACTCTGATTCATTATCATTTGAATTGGCAGCTCGTATCGGTTTTAAGGAAGCAGCTAAAAAGTGCGCTCCTCAATTATTGGAACCTATCATGGCGGTGGAAGTTATTTCACCCGATGAATACACAGGCTCTGTAACGGGTGACTTGAACCGGAGAAGAGGTGTAATGAAAGGAATGGATACTCGCGGGGGTGCACAAGTAATTAAAGCTGATGTGCCGTTGTCTGAGTTATTTGGGTATGTCACGGACCTTCGCACAATAACCTCAGGTCGTGCTTCGGCATCGTTAACTTTTTCACATTATTCACCTGTACCTAAAAACCTGGCCGAGAAAGTAATTGAAGAAGTAAAAGGCGCAGCCGTAGCTACTAAATAGATTTTAGAATTTTTATAGGAAACATTCCCAGGCGGGGAGTAAATTAAAAAAAAGATGAACCAAAAAATCAGAATCAAACTCAAATCGTACGATCACAACCTTGTTGACAAGTCATCAGAAAAAATCGTGCGTGCTGTAAAAGCAACCGGTGCTGTGGTAAGCGGCCCTATTCCGTTGCCTACTGAAAAAGAAAAATTCACCGTACTTCGCTCACCACACGTGAATAAAAAATCGCGCGAGCAATTTCAACTGTGCACCTACAAACGGTTGGTAGATATTTATTCAGGCAGCCCAAAGACTGTTGATGCCTTGATGAAATTAGAGTTGCCCAGTGGCGTAGATGTAGAGATTAAAGTGTAGAAATTGATTTTATTTTATTAGAGGAAGCATCCTGACTTTCGGGATGCTTTTCTTTTTAGAAAAAAAACTTCTCAATCACATTTAGTCGGATGGCATTCCTCGAAAAACATTTAGTGGTAAAAAAATCAGCACTTCCCGGTGCAGGCAAAGGGTTATTCACCAAAGTAGATATTAAAAAGGGAACACGCATTGTAGAGTACAAAGGTGAAAAGGTTACCTGGAGCCAGGTTGAAAAAATGGCTGACGACCGCAATGGTTATGTGTTTTATTTCACCAGCCGTTATTGCATTGATGCCTGGAAAACAAAAAAATCAGTAGCTCATTTTGCCAACGATGCGTTGGGCATCGTGCGGGTGCCCGGGGTGAAAAATAATTCAGAGTACGTGACTCAAAAAAAGCGATGCTTCATTGAAGCAATACGCGATATACCCAAAGGATCTGAAATTCTGGTGGGTTATGGAGGAGATTATTGGCGAGCCATCCGTTACAACATCCGGCTGGAAGAAAAGAACAACTCCAAAAAGGCTGAACTACCCCACCACAAAGCGGCCAAGCGAACACAGGTACACTAAGTTTTTTATTCTTTTATTTTTCTCAACCATAGCCTCCCGCAAGCGCAGGTAAAGCATAAGCAGGGGTCGATGCACGCAAAAATAATCGTCCCCCCCGAGAGACGATCTTGAGGGCAACCAACCGTTACTGAAGGATAAACGAATACGGAATCTCTTGCTTGTAGCTGTTGAACCCGTAGAGCAGTACACGGCCTTTGTATTTACTGAAGAAATCAATTATTTCTTGTGGGTCTTTTACTTTTTGCCGGTTGATGTGGGTGATGGTATAATTTTCGGGGATACCGATTTGCTTGAAATACCCACTGCGCAATTTGGTTACCTTTACTCCGTAATCTACCGATTCCAGGTTTGCACCGGTTACCGCATCGCTCACAATTTTCCGTTTCATAATACCGGTATCACCTCTTTTGTTGACCAACGTAACGTTGGCTGTTCCGGCTTTTCCGTTGCGGATATAGGCGATGGTTATTTTGTCGCCCGGGTAGCGGAAACTCAGTTCTTCTTCAAATGCACTCTCGCTGTTGATGGCGCGGTTGTTGAACTGGGTAATCACATCACCTTCTAACAAACCGGCCTGGGCAGCAGGCCCATTTTTGTCAACAGTTGCGAGCAATACGCCTTTAAATTCTTTAATGTTTACATCAAGATCATATTTCTTGGCGTTTTGAAAATCGTACTCATCTACATTGCCACCAAAAATGGCTTTTTGAGGCATACCGTATTTAACTAAATCGTCCACAACCTTTTTAGCAATATCAACGGGCACGGCAAAGGCATAGCCAGTGTACGAACCGGTCTTTGATAAAATGGCAGAGTTGATGCCAACTAATTCTCCATTTTTATTCACCAGCGCACCTCCGCTATTTCCTGGATTGATGGCCGCGTCCGTTTGAATGAACGACTCAATAGGGAAGCGGTCGTCTACAATATTGATCCGCCTTCCTTTTGCGCTAACAATGCCGGCCGTAACTGTAGAGGACAATGAAAACGGATTGCCTACGGCTACCACCCACTCGCCCACTAATAAATTTTTAGAACTACCCAGAGTAATAGCAGGCAAGTTGGTTTCTTTGATTTTTAATACAGCCAGGTCTGTTGAAGGATCTGTTCCGATCAGTTCGGCATCGTAAGATTTTTTGTTGTATAAAACTTGTATTTTTTCTGCCGACTCTACCACGTGGTTGTTGGTGACGATATATCCATCTGTAGTGAAGATTACACCTGATCCGGAGCTTACTTGTGTTTGGGGTTGGTTGTTTCCAAACATCCAATCCCAATAGGAATAACTTACACCCGATTGTGAGATGCTATTGATAAAGACTACACTGGGAATTGTTTTGGAGGCAGCCAGGCTAAAGTCAGTATTTTCTGCAGGAGGGGCAGAGGTTGCTTCCACCGGGTGATAATTGGCAGAAGTAGAAAAATTGGTTGCTGCAACTGCTTCGGGTGGATTAGCGGCTTGAGGCTTTTGAATTTTATAAAAGGTGTAGGCACCTGCAAGCCCCGCAATAAACGCGATGACAACTGTTTTTAACTGATTCATACGATTTAAGAAAATGGGTAGAAACGATGCAGCAGCTTGTCAAAGATCAGGCCACCGGGTACATAACGAAATTCTGTCAGGAATTGTTTTTCTTTTTGAATGCGGCTTTGAATGCATTTTCTAATTCCTCACCTGCTTTTTTCAGGCTGGTTTCCACTTCTTTCCACCGCTCTTTGTTTTCGGCTTCAGCTTTCAGTTTCTGTGCAGTGGCCTTTACCTCTTCGTATTTTTTTTGTAAATCCACTTCAGCACGGCTGCCGGCTTCTTTCAATTCTTGGGCAAACTGATCCATTTTTTTGCCAAAATCTCTAAAAAATTTTTCAGCAGAACCTTCTTTATTTTCTTCCATAAGATAATTGGTTACACAAAGTGAAGGTAATAAAAAAGAGCGAGTTTGTTGGGCTTCCGTTATCGGGGTATAGTTGTTACCTCAACAAAACCACACCGCCACGCAATTCTTGTATGCCCTGATCTGGATGAAAAGAACTTACATAGCGAACCAGGTACGTGTATGTTCCGCCCGGCAACAGATTGCCGTTCAGGTCGCCATGCCATTGAAATTTTCTATTCTTCGATTCATACACCATCTCACCCCACCGATTAAAAATCAATACTTCAAAATTGTCGGTAATAAAAAAACTAAACACTTGAAAGTAGGTATTTACTTCGTGCGTGCTTCCGGGGCGGAATGCATTGGGTGCAGTAACTACAGGTTCACAGTCATTAATAACCGTTGTGGTGTTGGTGTTGAGGCAGCCGAATACGTTTGTCAGGTCAACGGAATATGTACCGGGGCTGTCAGCCGTATAGGTTCTTGAAGTGTAGTTCAGCAACACGGTATTTTTATACCAATCGTACGACACAAAAAAGCCGGGATCCAGCGTTACTTGCTTTGTTGCTGGGTTTTGATTGTCTATATCGCTGCAGATGGTTTCTTGAACAGGAAGCTGGCCGATTGGTATCGGGGCTTTAGTAATTAAGATAGTAGCTGAAGCCGTGCACCCGCTTAAGCTGATATTTACTTCGTACGTGCCGGCACTGGTTTGCTGAAGGGTGGCAGAAGCAGCATTGGCAATGGCCGACCCGTTGAGCAGCCAGGTATAGGTTGCCCCTGTTACATTGGTTGAAGAGGTAAGTGTAAAAGGTTTGCCATCATCGCACGCCAATGTTGACGTGAGGCTGGCCGTTACCGGCCCGATAACCTGCACTTGCCTGGAGGTCGTACTCACGGTGCAGCCCGTCAAGGCATCGACTACTTGCAGAACAAATGTGGAATTGTTGTCGGCTTGGGTAAGGGAAATTTGCTGACCGAGCTGAGTAGGTGTAGCTGATCCGTTTTCATACCACCGGTAGGTATAGCTGCCCACCGGTGTGGCCGTAAGCACAACCTGTGTTTGGCATTTGTCGCTTTGCGTGAAAGCCGGAGTGATTGGCCCGTTATAATTGATAACAGAAGACTGAGTCAACTTACATCCTCCGGATGTTTTGGCAACTACCTGATAGGTGCCGCCAGCAGAAATATTAATAGTACTACCGGATGTACTTCCGCTGATGGCCGGGCCGCTCCATGAATAGGAAGTTGCTCCGGCTACACTTGCGGTGAGCGTGGCGGGGTTAGAACACAAACTCGGGGTGATGGTTAATGTTGGCACTACCGGATTAACACTCTGATTAAATGAGTAGGTGCAACCCGTGCCGTTATTGTCAACAACCTGAATAACATAATTGCCGGGGGCAAGCGAAGCAGTATCCAAAGCCGTGGGGCCAACGATCTGTCCGGTTCCCGAATTGGTAAACGTATATTTGAAAGGCAACGTGCCACCACCGGAAGGAGTAACTTTTACCAGAGAAGGATTGCAACTGTTGAACGTGGCCGTAGCCGTAAAGGTGGCATCTACTAAACCAAAGGCGGCAGAAGCGTTGCAACCCGTAATCTGATCGGTGATGATAGCCGAATAAGTTCCGGCAGCTAACCCCGTGAATGGACCCTGTGAGTTGGCAGACTGGTTTTGACCCAACTGGCTGAATGAACCCCCTGAAACAAAATACGAATAAAGATTGGGCGCGGTAACTCCGGTGAGGGTAATGCTTCCGGTAGACGAACCGCATGTAGCAGGGTTGGTGCCGGTCATGGTCAATGTGGGTATTGTCACAACCGTAAACGTTACTTGTCCTGTGGCCTGACAGGTGGTTACCGGATCTACAACTGTAACGTTGTATAAATATTTTCCTACAGTGGCGGTGTTGACCGATTGCTGTTGTGCGGCACCTGCTGCACCGCCATTAATGGTCCATGTATAAGTAGCACCCGGGTTGCCTGCATCAAGGTTGGGAACAAATCCATTTTGACAAACGGTGGAGTTTGGCCCGAGGTTGACAATGGGCCGGTTATCATACACAAGTCCTACCGCAGTAGACGAACAGCCTTTGGTATCGGTGTTAGTAACTGAAACCGTTGAAGGTTTGGTAATCACAATGGTTTTGGTTGTATCTCCGGTTGACCAAAGGTATTTTAACCCGGGAGTGTTAGGGGAGTTGGCATTTAACGTAACTGAGCCGGTACACAAAGCCGATGCCGGAGGCAGCGAAGGCCTTGCGGGCTTAGGGTTGATCACTACTTGTTGAGTGATGGTGGTGTCTAGTCCACATCGGTTGGTAAGCCGCATTTTTACGCTGTAGGTTCCGGCTGCACCAAATAAATGAGTGGGCGAAGATTGAGTGCTGCTTCCGCCATCGCCAAAGAACCATTGAAATTTATCGATGGCATCGGTGGGAACACCTACAAATTTTGTTGAGTCGCCTAAACATAATCCGGTGTAGCTGAAGGCCGGCCCGCCAAAGCCGGTTCCTACTTGCTGAATAAAATTGGGCAAACCCAGGTAGCTGTTGGTGCCAGCGGCTAAATTGAATCCACTCAGGTTGATGGCAGATACTTGCGTGGTATCTTCTGAGGCCAGAATCGTTCCCAATATGCTGCTGTTGTTGATGGCAAAATATATTTGGCTATCGGGGGCAAGCTGAAGAGCATCAATGTCCAGTCCGCTTTCCTGATTGTCTTTCAATAAATTCAAATGACCGGTGTGGTCAAACCAATATTCATAAATATCGGAGTTTGCTCCGCGTACGGAGATGAACAGTTTTTTTCCCCCGGGAGAAAACTCGAGGCCATACACTTGACCGGTGGTGTTGCTCAGCGATACTTTTCTGTAGTAAGTCAACATTCCTGTAGAGTCATTTAAGTGAAATACTTCTACCAGGTTGCTCGTGCCCGGAGTTGAAAGAGCCACTGCCAAGGTATTATTGGGGCCGAGTTTCATATACCCTTGAGCATTGGCTGCCGATTGGAAGGAGTGGTCAGAACCGATGGCCGAGTAGATGGGGTCACTGATTCCCTGGGCAGTAATCCGGTAGGCGCGAAAAGTATTGTTGCCATACTCATGGGCGATCAACCAGTTGTTGTTGCCGGTGAGCCGCTCGGTACTTTTGGCAAACAGTAATACATTTTGCTGCACCAGGCCGCCTGTTCCACTATTCAACTTTAAATCGAATAACGAATAACGAAGTTCATTTCCTGAAAATCCGTTGGCTGGCTGCGTGGTGAAAATGTAGTAAAGGGTGGGGTCGTTAGGCACTTGAATGATCAGCGCAGACTGAGACGAAGTAGAATCTCCTCCGATCTTGGTGGCAATTACCTGATTCTTTTTATTCCAAACGGTGCTTCCGTTAGTATAAAAAATAGTTTGTCCGTTTTGGTCGCACACAATGGCGCTACCGGCCGGGGCAATCATGTTGCTGTTGTTAAGCGCTTTGGGAGGATGTTGGTTGAAGTCAATTCCTGCTTTGTTTCCAAAATACCAGATGTTTGATCGCTGGGTAGTTTTTTTGTATTGCTTTACAGTAACACCAGCATACGAAGTACACCCGCTCACATCGGTAACCACCACATAATAAAATCCGGCTGAGTCGGGTTTAAGGGTGGGGCCGGTTTGTCCGTTTGACCATACATAAGAGACCGGAGTACCTCCGCTGGTTCTTACTTTTACAGAAAATTGAGGCATGGGACACGCGAGTTTATTTACGGGTAATTGACACGCACAGGCGGTGGTATCGGAGGGCAAGGTTAGCGTGAGAGAATAAGGAGTGATAGGAATAGATTGGGTAAACGTTTGCTTGTTGCCCTGATAGTAACCCGTTAAAGTTACGGTATAGGTTTTGGCCATTTTAAATTTATGCACGGGGCTCCAGTCGGTAACACTGGTAGTATCACTAAACGACCAGCGCAAACTGTCAGCATTGGGAACTACTTTAGGGAAAAAGTTGATGTTGGTGTTTTGGCAGTTTCCCGCATAGGTAAATGAAAGCTGTAACGCGATTTTTATTTTAGGAATAAAGGATGGGAACTGTGTTCCATTAAAATTGATGGCGCCAAATGGCAACGGAGTTTGAATAACGTTGGCAGCAATGGTATCTGTTTTGGTAAACTTTTCAACTAAATAAGGGCCTCCGCTGGTGGCCTGATAAAGATGATAGATGGCGCTATCGGGCGCTAGTTGTAATCCCCAACTGCGGTAGATGGGAGCTTGCAATACAGAGGTGATGATTGAATTTCCTGGTGACGAATTGAGGTAATCAAACTGCAGTACTTCGGCATTGATCCCCGCTTCGCCTACACGCGAAACATAGATATACTGCCCTTTGTTGTCCCACTGGGTATCATAAATATTTTGATTGGTGAGGGAGGCCACACCAGTGTTGTACAAAATTTTGTCGAGGGTTAGAGTGCCTGTTGCATCATTGAACAACAACGTGAGTGCATCGGTGCTGGCAGTTTGCGGAGATACCGTGAGCAATTTTTTCTTCCGGTTGTATGAGAAGTTGGCCACAGAAAGTGCCACCGTAGTGGGAACCGGGGTTTGCGACTGCACAATGTTGGTAAAGGTAAATGATCCGGCTCCGGCAGGGTTAAAGCTCGTTTTAGAAATCTGACAGGCAAAATAATTGACCGAATTATTCTGATGAGAAATTAGCCAGTAATCCGTGCCGTTGGCATGAGGAATGATCATCATGCCCTCGGATCGGTTGGCCATACTGGTCGCTACATTTTTGTAAGTCACGTTGCCGAGTGGTGGAGAAGGGAATACCGAGTTTCCAAACTGAGTCATGTTCACTACACTTACTGAAATATTTCCACCTATGGTGTAACTAGATGAATTGGTGAAAACAAAAAATTTGGTAGAGTCGCCCGGCATTTGGCAGATTGCTACGGGTTGATTGGCCGAGGGGTTGGCATTCAGACCTGAGCCGGCAGGCATCAGCGCATTGGTGGCATCGTACACATTATTTCCGTCTGTATAAAACCACAGGTCAGCCGTAGCGGGATTGGTGGCTACGGCACTTCCGCCTGTGCCAAATGGAATGGCCTTGCCGGTAATGGCAGTGGCAACATTGGTGGCACGATTAAACCGGATGGCATTCGATGAGTTGCCAAAAAACCAGTTGTGTTGCGCCAGGTTTTGAGCCGAGGCATTAATAATGGAAATGAAAAACAAAAAAACTACTGCTGCCTTGTGCCATTGCTTCGCCACTATTATTACCCTAACCATTTTATTTTTCACTGGATTCAATTTCTTTTTAAGGATTCTTGCGATTTTTTCAACGCCAACTTAGCTAAAATATACAACGCCCTTAATCCACTAAATTATACAATTTGATTAAAAATATCGTTAAGTAGTTGAGTGGAG
Organism: Bacteroidota bacterium; assembly: GCA_018266435.1. Lineage (GTDB taxonomy): Bacteria > Bacteroidota > Bacteroidia > Cytophagales > Cyclobacteriaceae > ELB16-189. The sequence goes on from JAFEAL010000006.1 coordinate 55,030, forward strand.
TTGGATTTGTAGGTAATCATTTTTTTTAATGTAATGAATGAACTTAATTTGCTTGGATGTGTGTAGGTAAAATACCCGTATGGAAGTATAAAGCCGCTGTTATTTGCGCATGGATTCTTTTCATGGGTACAACTGTAACTGCTCAAGACCCTCAATTTTCACAATTTTATGCAGCGCCACTCTACCTCAATCCTGCCTTTGCGGGGTCGACCGGTCAAGCACGCATCGGCACCAACTACCGCAACCAGTGGCCGGCTATCAATGCCAACTTTAATACCATTTCGGCTTTTGCCGATTTTTATATCGAAGATAAAAAGAGTGGCGTAGGATTTATTTTAAACCGCGATCGCGAAGGATTGCTCGGGCTGCAGTCCATCAATTTCGGGGCCATGTATGCCTACGAACTGAATCTTACGAAAGGGCTTTCTTTCCGCCCCGGATTTCAGGTATCGATTTATAACCGGTCTATCAATTTTGATCGGCTCACTTTTGGCGACCAGTTCAACCCCACCACCGGGCAGGTGGTGAGCCCGCAATCAGTAGAGGGACTAAATACAGGACAATCCAAATTTTTTCCCGATCTCACAATGGGCGGGTTATTGTATTCTAAAAATGGATGGTTTGGAGTAACCACTGCACACATCACTCAACCCAATCAGTCGCTGGTAGGATCGAATGATCCGTTGCCTATGAAAATCAGTGGCCATGCCGGCTGGAAATTTCATTTGCGTCCTGGAGTAATGAATGAGGGGATGTATGCCAAACCCCAGGAGCGGAGCATTACCCCAACTATTCAGTACCGGCACCAGGGGCAGTTTGATCAAATGGATTTGGGGGTATATTATACCTTTGAACCTCTTGTTATCGGCACATGGTACCGGGGCATTCCTTTTAGAAATATCAATGGCATAGTCAACAATGAATCCATCGTTTTGCTGATTGGTTTTGTTAAAAAGAGTGACAAAGATGTGTTAAACATTGGGTACAGCTACGATTATACCATCTCAAAATTGGGACCTGCCAGCGGTGGAGCTCATGAGTTCAGCATCCGGTACAGTTGGAGTACACGCAATCCGCGCAAGCCACCGCCCGATAAATTATTTATTCCCTGTCCGAAGTTTTGACAGAAATTTGTAGCGGTAAAAAAATCAGTTGTTAATCAGAATCGTTAAAAGCGGAGAATCATATCCATGTTCGCGGTAAACTGATTGGACTTTGTACCCAAGTTATAAGGAGTTACGCCCTGGTTCCAATTTTTGTCAAACCTGATCTCGGGACGGAACATCAGGTAATTAGTGAACTGATGAATGAACCCGATGGTGTGGCTTGTGTATTGTGTGGCATAACCGGTTCTCCATCCTTGTTGGTCATTCAGGTAATCGTTGCGTATGCTGAAATAGTTTTTTTTGGAGAGCAGGATTTGAAAATAGTTAACCAACCCAACAGCGGTTGAAGTGCCGGGAATGATTGGCCCCGGCCCGCCACCGGCACCATATCTTACAGGGCCGTAGCTGGCTGATCCGCCCAAGGCAGCATCCTTTTCCCATTCATAGTAAAACTCAGTCATCATGTGAAGGATAGGGTTGAACCGGTGTCCCCAAACTCCAGATACGTGGTTGAGGTTGTCATGCCCATAGCTGTACGTACCCTTACCTATTTGATTCACGCCCATCCACAACGAGTTGTTGTTGTTTGTTGAAACATACCTGACGTAACCCTGACCGCACAAGCCGGCTGATTTATCCCAAATGGCCAAATCATTTCCGCCATTAAGTGCAAGTTCAATACTCCACTGTGGGTTTAGCATAACGGTTGCCTGCACACCTGTTTGAGTGTACGGATCATACGAAAACATGACTGAGTGAGTATAGAGATAGTTGTCGGGCGAGAGTTGTGCTTCAATATCTGCTGGCGAAATGTAGCGACCAATTCGCAGCAGCATACCTTGTGCTACTTTGGGTACATAAACCATGGCATAAGCTTCTACCGGATCGTAGCCGTAGAGATTGTTTTTTTTAAAGTAGCCATCGCTGAGCCAACCTCTGGCAACAGTATAACGGTAGTCAAGGCCATACACATTACTCAGGCGAAAACCCCAGTCCACATGATTAGTTTGCACAGTATTGGGCTGACGCTCGAATCTTACTACAGCCTGACCCAACTGAAATGAGTTAGGCTGGATAGCGTAGGACACAGGTATGTTGGATTGTGATGATGTGCTGAAGTTGTAAGAGGGGTCGATCCATCCGTAAATTTTAATGCGGCTTTTGTTGTTGGCTATGCCCAATGCTTTTTGCAGTGCCCAGTCGGCCGGGTCGTTGGGCGCACCTACCTTATAAGTACCTACCCAGTCAGCGCTCGGAAATGGCCCCGAAGATAACGGAGCCGGCATGGCCCGTGTACCGGGTGCGCACAAAGTGGTGTCTGTTTTTAAGTTCTTTTTTTTTCGATCTGTTTTTTTTCCGTAGGCTATGCATGAGCTTCCGATAACCAACACCAGCAGGATTTTGATTTTCATAACTAAGAAAGGATGGAAGTGGTGGAGTGCCACCACAAAATAGGTAGCGAGCAACAACCGGTTTGGGGCAGAACTATGGTAAAATCAAACCGGGGAGGAATAAAAAGATAACCCCAAAGCAGGGCACTTAGCAAAGCAGCAACAAAGATGAGGCGAATATCAAAGAACAGTGCCATAAGGGTAACGGCCAGCAACAACCCAAAGGCTACCATGCGGTAACTGATCGAGTCAGAAAAAATAAAACCAACGCTCACCACCACCCCGATGACGGCCAAAACTAATCCATATTGTTTTAGCCTCGTCACTTGACCAATGCTGAACAGTCTCGCAAACATGCTGCAAATGTAATTGGTTGCGTATGAACTTAGGTATAGAGAAATGCATCGCCACATAAAGATTTTATAAAGATCGGGAGTCATGTTCCTAACGTTATCTTTGTATCAATACTTTTAATAAATGAATGCCCGGCCACTTGCAATTCGTTTTTTTGTTTTAGGCTTTTTTCTCCTTTGCTTATTTCTGACGGATATTGTGTTGGGCGGTGTCTCTATTCCTTTACCCGAAATTATCAAAGCATTTTTTAATTCAAGTCACCCAACGTGGCACACACTGGTTTGGCAGTTTCGTTTACCCCGGGCAATAACGTGTGTGCTGGCGGGGGCTTCCCTTTCATCTGCCGGCTTGTTGATGCAGACTTTGTTTCGTAATCCACTGGCCGGCCCTGATGTGTTGGGCTTAAGTTCTGGTGCCGGTCTGGCCGTGGGGTTAGTCGTGTTGGCGGGCAAGAATTTTTTATTGATTTCAACTGCGTGGAGCCTGGCATTTGCAGCCGGTTTAGGCAGCGTGGCGGTGTTACTGGTGATGTTACTTATTGCACGAACCATTCGCGATAATGCTTCATTGTTAATTATTGGATTGATGATTGCGGCTGCTACCTCATCGCTTATGAGCCTGCTTCAGTTTTTGAGTAAGGCCGAAGATTTGCAATTCTATTTTTTATGGACAATGGGCAGTGTGAGCAATGTAAGCTGGAGTGAAATAGAAGTGATGGTTTTTGTTTTTCTGATCAGCGGGCTGATCTGCCTGGCTCTTTTAAAACCGCTGAATGGCTGGCTGCTCGGTGAAAACTATGCGAGAAGCCTGGGTATAGACGTAGGCCGCTCCCGGTTGCTCATCGTAGTAGCTGCCGGGCTGCTCACCGGTGTGGTTACCGCATTTTGCGGACCCATTGCTTTTGTGGGTTTAGCTGTGCCACACCTGGCACGACTGGTAATGCAGACCACCAATCACAAATTGTTGATACCGGCAGTGATGGCTGGCGGGGCGATATTGCTTTTATTTTGCGATGTAATTACACAAGCTACCAGCGGGGTGCAATCCATTCCATTGAATGCCGTAACGTCAATCATCGGTGCGCCCATTGTAATCTGGCAAGTGATGAGGTTTAAGAAGATTAGTGTTTAGCGAGTCAATGAAGATTCTTATTACTCATTTTTTAATGATCTGCGATTAGGCCAGTTAGTGTGCCACGTTAGCCACCTTTGTCTTTGCCGCTGTTGTAGAAGTGGTAAGAGCAGAGGTGTACCGACAACAAAATATGAATAAGAAATTGCGATGGATGGGGTAGGTTATGTTTGTTGGTGGGGCTATCGTGCAAAGTTCGTTTGCAATACCTACCCATGGCGAGGTGGCACGGGTTTAAACACGCACCAGTAGTGGTTTCCAATGAAGTACTGGTGCTAATTAAGGCAGGGGTCTTCGCGAGTTTTTTTATTAACGAAAATCATCTGCCGCACGGTAGGCTTTGATCAACGCTTGCTCTCCTTCTTTGCCGTCTTTGGATTTGCCATGCTCCATACCCAATAGGCCTTGGTAACCCTTGCTGTATATGTGTTGGAATATGTTTCTATAGTTCATCTCGCCCGTGCCCGGTTCATTTCGGCCGGGGTTATCGCCAACCTGGAAATAACCGATTTCATCCCAAACCCGGTCAATGCTGTTTATAATATTTCCCTCATTGCGCTGCATGTGGTACATGTCAAATAGAAATTTGCAGGCCGGGCTATTCACTGCTTGGCAAATCATAAAAGTTTGATCGGTATGACGCAAAAACAAATCCGGGTTGTCGCTCAGGGCTTCGAGCACCATCACTAATCCGTGCGGGGCTAGAATATCAGATGCTATGCGCAAAGCCCTGATCACGTTTGCAGTTTGTATTTCCACGGGCAGGCTTCGCTCATAATTGCCCGGCACCACCGTCATCCATTTGGCGTTGCATCGTTTAGCAGTCTCCACGGCTTCCTTGCAATCTTTTATCATCAGATCAATCCATTCTTGTTTGCCTGAGGTAAGGCTGGTCTTCCAATGCCAGTTTTGTGAAGTGATGACAAACACACCCATGGTCATGCCGAGTTTTGCCAGCGTATCGCCAATTTTCTTTTGCATGTCTTTTGGCCGCTCCATCATACCGTTGTCTTCAATGGCACGAAAACCCATACCGTGTGCAAATTTTATTTGTTCGATGAAGTCATCTCCGGCTGAGTTTTTGAACATACCATCGTGGATGGCGTAGTTTAGGTGAAATGGTTTTTCCTCTGCGGAAAAAGTTTTTGTCACGGGGTTTGCAAAAACTACCGGAGCACTTAACAGCGCACCGCCTGCGGCAAAAGATTGTTGCAAAAATTTTCTGCGTTGCATGAATAAATGGTTAACGGATTAAATTTACAGAAATCATAAACTAAGAATGAGAGTCGGCCAGTTTTTTTTGTTGATTCCTGTTGTATTGAGCCAATATGTGTATTCGCAAGACCAGCGTTACTCATTTACAGAAAATAAAATGGGTTCTCCTTTTTCGATTGTACTGTTTGATAGAGATTCTGTTCATGCTTCGTTTCTGGCAAAAAAATCATTTGCCCGTGTTGATTCGCTGGTACGGATATTCAGCGATTACCGGAATGACAGCGAACTCAATCAACTTTGCCGGTCGGCAGGCACCGGCCGATGGTTTCATTGCTCACCAGCGCTTTTTGAGCTGATGGTGTTGTCATACGTTGCCTTCAAAAAAAGTAAACATATGTTTGATGTTACGGTAGGGCCGGTTACACATGCCTGGCGCAAAGCGAGAAAGGAAAATATATTTCTTGCCAGCGATTCGGTAAAGTCTAAGCTAAAGTTAAAGGGTTTTGACAAAGTACAATTTGATCAGGCCACACATTCCATTCTTTTAAAACAAAAAGGCATGCAGATTGATTTTGGTGGTATAGCCCAGGGCTATATTGCACAACAAGTAATCAATTTTTTAAAAAGCGAAGGAATTAAAAACGCGCTGGTGAATGTCAGTGGTGATATTGTCTGTATCGGAAAACCCATTGACAAAAAAGGATGGACGGTAGCAATCAATTATCCCGAAAGCGAAACAGAGTTGCTTAGCAAAACATTGACATTGACTAACTGTGCGGTTACTACTTCTGGCGATGTGTATCAATTTATAATACATCACGAAAAAAAATACTCTCACATTGTTGATCCTAAAACAGGCTACGGAATTACATCACAGCGAAATGTAACAGTCATTGCCCCAGACGGAACACTGGCCGATTGGCTAACGAAAGCGTGCAGCATTTTACCCACCCGACAGGCTAAAAAATTAGCCGACAGTCTGCATGCTTATTTGTTGATCGTGGAATTAAAAAAAGGAAAACTAATTTTTCATTCTTCCAAAAATTTTGCCCAGCATTGGACAAGCGACTCTAACCCGCAACTATGAAAATATTACCTGCATTATGGATCAGTATTTTGTCAATCAGTTTGAGTGCACAAACTCCACATCAGGGTTTTGTTGCGTATGATCAGCCGGTACCACATTCCAAGCTCAGTTTCAAAATGGTTCCCATTCAAGAGGGGAGTTTTATATGGAGTAATGGAAAAGGTGCACATAAAAAAATTGTAATCTCGGCCTTTTGGATGGGTGCCTATGAAATGAGCCGCGATGCCTTTGATGTTTTTTATAAAGACGAGAGTGTTAGCCAAAACAATATGGTAGATGCTGTTACCCGGCCTACCGCCCAATACATTGACCTGACCTGGGGCATGGGCAAGGAAGGTGGTTTTCCTATAAACAGCATGTCGCAGTTGGCTGCGCTGATGTATTGCCGGTGGCTATATGCCAAGACTGGAATTTTCTATCGGCTTCCAACCGAAGCCGAATGGGAGTACGCTTGCAGGGCTGGCACATCAACAGGATATTACTTTGGCAACGACTCAAGCCAGCTAAGCAAGTATGCGTGGTATGCGCACAATGCCGAAGGCAAATACCATAAGGCCGGTCAAAAATTGCCTAACGCCTGGGGACTTTACGACATGTTGGGAAATGTGAGCGAGTGGACACTGGATCATTATTATGCCGACCGGTTTGAACAAATCAGGGATCAGGAAAAAGATCCCATCGCCCCAAAAGCCTCGATGAAATACCCGAAAGTGCTGAAAGGCGGCAGTTATCAAGACAAAGCCCAATCCCTTCGGATCAATCACCGCATCAAATCTGATCCATCGTGGAACAAACGCGACCCTCAAATCCCAAAAAGCAAATGGTGGCTTACCGATGCAGCCGATGTAGGGTTTAGAGTGGTGAGGCCGTTGAAGCAACCTACTCCTGAAGAAGTTGAAGAATTTTTTAAAAAATATTTGAGTAAATAAAAATACAGTTCGGCCTTCCTGTATTTTTCAATAAATTTATTTCCCTGATTATTTCAATAAAAAAATATAAAAAGATGAATACAAAAAATACTTCTACCCGCAGAGACTTTGTTAAGCAAACAAGTTTGCTGGCAAGCGGGCTGGTGGCCGCTCCATTCTTTGCCAATGCTAATTATTTTCCAACGGGTGATGAGGTTATCAAAGTAGCATTGGTTGGCTGTGGTGGCCGGGGCACCGGTGCGACAGCTCAAGCGCTCAGTACTAAACAAAATGTAAAACTCGTAGCCATGTGCGATGCTTTTCGCGATAACCTTGACAATTGTTACCATGCTCTTACCTCAGATGACACCAGCGATTGGTCAGGCATCTCGGGTAACCTGAAAGATAAAATCGTAGTTCCGGAAGAAAATAAATTTACAGGCTTTGAAGGTTACAAAAAAGCCATTGCTCTGGCAGATGTAGTTATTCTTACCACACCTCCCGGTTTCCGGCCTATTCATTTTGAAGAGGCCATCCATCAGGGTAAACATGTGTTTATGGAAAAACCCGTAGCCACTGACCCGGCCGGCATACAAAAAGTATTGGCCAGCGCAACAATTGCCAAACAAAAAAAACTGAATGTGGTGGTAGGGTTACAACGGCATTATCAAAACTCTTACCGTGAGTTGCTGAAGCGCAAGGACATGATTGGTGACATTACTTCAGCTCAAGCCTGGTGGAACAACGATGGCGTATGGGTACGTCCGCGCAAATACAGCCAAACCGAAATGGAATACCAGATGCGCAATTGGTACTACTTTGTGTGGTTGTGTGGCGATCACATTAGTGAGCAGCACATTCACAACATTGATGTGGTCAATTGGTTTAAAGGCAGCTACCCCGTTAAAGCACAAGGCATGGGGGGGCGCGAGGTGCGCAAAGGAAAAGATAACGGAGAAATTTTTGATCATCACTATGTAGAGTTTGAATATGCCGATGGAAGCATACTCAATAGCCAGTGTCGCCACATTACCGGCACGATGAGCAAAGTGGATGAACTGCTGGTTGGCACCAAAGGAAAAATTCAATGTGGCGCAGCCCGCATAACTGATGCCAAAGGAAATACCCTGTATCAGTTTGATCACAAAAGTGAAAACAACCCGTACCAAACTGAGCACGATGAGTTGTTTGCCGCCATTGCTAAACGTGAATACAAATTTGCCGATGCAGAAAACGGAGCGAAGAGCACGATGACTTCCATTCTCGGCCGCATGGCTACGTACAGCGGGCAAGTGGTGGAGTGGGATAAGGCCATCAATTCAGGAATCAGCTTGCAACCTAAAGTGTACGACTGGGATGCGTTACCTCCGGTAGTTCCCAATGCCGATGGTTATTACCCAGTGGCTATTCCCGGGGTAACGAAGTTTGTGTGATAGACGGTTTTACAGACTGTTGTTGGTCAGCAACCAACAACACTTCGGGGTAGAGGCCTGGGGCAACGAGTGCATTTTAGGGTTGATGTCAGTAGTTGATGAATTCTGTCAGGCTCTTTGCTTTGACTGCATTAATGTTAAAAAAATTACATTTGTTGATGATAATGAAGTGGGGCGTGTGGCAAACTTGTGACCGTAGTGGTTAGTTCATGCAGACAACTCCATCTATTTCTCTCTTTCCCGAATAAATCTTTTCTTATTTTTAAAAAAACGATTTCAAGAAATGAAAACAAATCTGCAGTTTATTTCTCTGTTCATGGTAATGCAGGCAGCGGCCTGGGCACAAACCGGTAAAATATATACTGTTGACGATTATCAACATGCCACAGATAGGCTGGCACCCAGTGCCAATAAATTGATTGATAACCTCATTCAGCCTCAGTGGCTTTCCAACAACAAAATCTGGTACCGCAGTTTAACCGACCAACAAAAATACGTGCTGTTCAACCCGGCCGATGGAAAAAAAGTTACAACCAACACGCGAAAAGAGTTGTTTGACATGGCAGGTGCAAAGCCCGAGCCACACCAAGAGATAGCCGGAGTGGTTTCGCCCGACAAAAAATACACCGCTTATATAAAAGATTGGAATTTGTGGATGAAAGAAATTGCCACCGGAAAAGAATCCCAATTAACTACCGATGGAATAAAAGATTTTGGTTATGCCACCGACAACGCAGGATGGAAACACACGGAAAACCCGATTTTAAGTTGGTCGCCCGATTCAAAAAAAATTGCTACGTTTCAGCAAGACCAACGCCACGTAAGCAACATGTATTTGGTGAAAACCAAAGTGGGGGCGCCCGAGCTTTCCCAATGGAAATATCCCATTCCCGGTGATGCCGATATTATTCGGATTTACCGCGTCATCATTGATGTGAGTGCCCAACCTAAAATAGTTCGACTCAAAATGAATTCAGATGCAAGACGCAGCACGCAGTGCGATGACATTTCTTGCGATGGCGGTTTTGATGATGTAGCCTGGAGTGAAGACAGCAAGCAATTGGTTTTTGTTTCAACCAGCCGTGATCATAAACAAGAAAACGTAAGGTTGGCCAATACTGAAACAGGCGAAGTAAAAGATCTCTTCGAAGAAAAAGCTGCTACGCAATATGAATCTGGCCGGGGCTCGATCAGTTGGAAATATTTTTCCAAGACGAACGAAATTCTTTGGTACTCTGAGCGTAGCGATTGGGCACACTTGTATTTGTACGATGCGGCTACAGGAAAACTCAAAAACCAAATCACGTCAGGAAATTTTGTAGTGACACAAGTTTTGAAAGTGGATGAAAAAAATCGCATCATTTATTTTGAAGGAAAAGGAAAAGAAGCTGGCCGCAATCCCTACTTCGCACATTTGTATCGCGTTGATTTCAGCGGAAAGAACTTGAAACTACTTACCCCCAATGAGGGGCATCATTCGGTAAGTTTTTCACCTGATGGAAAATATTTTACCGACAGCTATTCACAGCCCAATGTTCCCCCGGTATACGAAGTGAGAGACCTGAAAGGAAAATTAATTGCCACGCTGGAGAAAACAGATATTTCCAAACTCACGGCAACAGGCTGGAAGCCGGTTATTCCGTTCACAGTAAAATCGGCCGACAACAAATGGGATTTGTACGGATTGATGCACGTGCCTCAAAAATTGGATAACGCTGCAAAATATCCGGTGATTGTACAAATCTACCCCGGCCCGCAAGGAGGAAGTGTTGGCTATTGGGGATTTAGTGCAGGCCGTAGTGACTGCGAATCATTAGCAGAACTGGGGTTTGTAGTGGTGCAGTTGGAAGGAAGTTGTAACCCCAACCGCTCAAAATCTTTTCACGATGCCTGTTATGGAAACATGGGCGAGAACACATTACCTGATCAAATTGCCGGGCTGAAACAGCTTAAAGAAAAATATTCGTACCTGGATTTGGATCGCGTGGGGATTTGGGGGCACTCAGGCGGAGGTTTTGCCACTGCGGCTGCCATGTTCAAATATCCCGATTTCTTTAAAGTTGGAATCGCTGAATCAGGAAATCACGACAATAGAAATTATGAAGACGATTGGGGCGAAAGATACATTGGCCTCGAAACCAAAAATGATAAAGGCATTTCTAACTACGAGCAACAGGCCAATCAATTGTTCGCCAAAAATTTGAAAGGAAAATTATTGCTGGCTCATGGCGGCATGGACGACAATGTGCCGCCTTATAATACGTACTTAGTTGCAGATGCATTGATCAAAGCCAACAAAGATTTTGATTTATTGATCTTGCCCAACGCGCGGCATGGCTATGCCCAAGACAGCTACTACATGATGCGCAGACGCTGGGATTATTTTATTCAGAACCTGATGCAAGCCACACCACCAAAAGAATTTCAAATCAAGATTGCGCCCGATACAAGGGTGAAGAACGAGTGATTTTTGAAATGTTGCAGGTCAGCAATCACCATTGAACAACTTCTGGTAGATGTAACTACCCTTTCACCGGCTCTCTGTGCCCAACCCACGTAAATCGTTTGGTTACGTACTCAGGGTTGGTGAATGATGCGTTGCCCGCGGGGTTTCCGCCCGTTACGTGAAAATCGGAGAAGGCTGCATTTTGGTTCATGTAAATGCCGCCAACCAAATTGAATGAAACCGGAGTAGCAGCCAGCGCCATTTCATCGGCAATTCTTTCTTTCACTGAACTGTCGGTGGTATAAGCGGCACATGAAATTGCTCCGTGCTGCATTGCCATTTCTTGCGCAAGCTCAATTGATTGAGCGGTATTTTTTGTTTTGATCAGCAGCGCAATCGGGCCAAAAAGCTCTTTGCTGAAGATTTCTTTTTTAGAGGCATCAACTTCAACCACAATAGGTGTGGCCACACGCGCATTTTTGAATTGCGGGTTTTCAAACGTGCGTGATTTGAGAATCACTTTTCCGGCAAGTTTTTCAGATTCAATCACCCGCTCGCTGGTCTTTTTATTTTGAATCGCGCCAAGCACAAATGGCCCGGCTTTCGGATTATCGACCAGGCCGTTGATCTGCGTCACAAACTTTTGCGCAAAATCATCGAACGAAATTTTTCCGGCAGGTGAATCAATTCCATTGGCCGGAATGTAAAAATTTTGTGGAGCTGTGCACATTTGCCCGCTGTACAAGTTTACGGAGAACGCAAGGTTAGCTGCGGCTTTGTCGGCATCATCTACCGAATCTAAAATAACAGAGTTCACGCCTGTTTTTTCGGTGAACACAATTTTGCCTGGCAATGCTTCAAGATAAGAACCAAACGCAGAGTTGCCGGTGTAGTCAATAAGTTTTACGTCACGATGTTCGGCCAATTCTTGGGTGATCATTTTATCAAAAGTATCCACCGCGAGCTGGCACGTATTCGGGTCGAGATGATTTTCGGCCAGCACAGTTTGAATTTCTGCAACGAAAATGGCGATGGGGAGGATAGCGCCCGGATGGGGCTTTACAATTACCGGATTCCCGGTCATCAGGCTTCCATAAATTCCGGTTACTGAATTCCACGTTGGAAAAGTGGAGCAACCAATTACTAATGAAATTCCTTTGGGCACGGCATGCCACTCTTTATTTAATTGTATGTTGAATTTTCCCATCGGTTTGTTCCACATTGCTTTTTCGGGGAAACGGTTCATCTCTTCATACCCTGCCGCGATCGCTTCGAGCGCACGGTCGGCTGCATGCGGACCGCTCGCCTGAAACGCCATCATATAGCCCTGGCCTGTGGTGTGCATGGTGGCATATGCGATTTCGAAAAAACGTTTTTTTGCACGGTCAAGAGATTCCATCAAAAGGCCCGCACGGTTTTGCGCAGAAACCTTGCGCCACAAATGAAAAGCGGTCTTTGAATTGGTGATGAGCGAATCCACTGAAAATAAGGGATACGAAATATTCAGTGCTTCCTGGGTGTAAGGCGATTCTTCCTGGCCGCCCCAACTTTGCGGATTTGTTTGTTTCAGTTCTTCAAATTTTTTGCCGAGATGATTTTTGAATTTAGCCTGCCCATCGGCATCGGCAGTCTCGCCATACATAGCGGGAGCCGGGTGCTCAGGGAAAGCGGCAAAGAAAACTCTTGAATGTAAAGCCTCAATGGCTTTGTTGAGAACGGGCTGGTGTTTTGCGAAAAGTGACATTTTATTTTTTTGTTAGAGATCCAAAAACTTTTTTCAATAAACCCGAAGTTTGTGCTGCGGGATTGGCGCGGATATTTTTTTCTTCTTCCGCAATTTTTATAAACAATCCTTTGATAGCCAAATCGGTGGTGTAAGAAACCAAATCAGGGTTTACTTTTTTTACAAACGGAATTTTATCGTATTCGCTGGCCAATTGGCTATAATATTTTGTTGCGTTCACTTTGTCAAGCGATGACTTAATGATCGGTCGAAACTGAGTTTTTAATTGCGCGGTGGTGGCTGTTTGTAAATATTGTGTGGCGGCATCAGGCTGGCCTTTTAAGATTGATGCGGCATCGGTAATGGTCATTTTTTTGATTGCATTTAAAAATATGGGCGCGGCTTGTTTGGCGGCACCCTCGGCTCCGCGGTTGAGGGTCTGAATAAAATTATCCACATCTTTTCCCAAGCCAATGTCGCGAAGTTTCTTTTCCATTTTTTGGGCATCGGGCGGAAAAGGAATTTTTATCTTCGGGTTTTTAAAATAGCCATCCACTTTTGAAAGCGAATCTGCCGCTTTGGCAATGCCTTTGTTCAAGGCTTCTTTTAAGCCGTTGGCAATATCTGTGCTGCTAAGTTGTGCGTAAGAAAAAACAGGTACAAAAGAGATAATAAAAACACAAAAATATAAATTGGAGAATTTCATCAGTAAATAGATTAAAAAAACAAAATTATAGAATTAGTATTCAGTTGCTGCTGGTGTAAGTAATTTCTGTCTTCCTATTTTTTCAAGATATGTATGAATAGGCAAAATCAAAATTGCTAACACAACATTGGCTATAAGCTTGAGAGAAGGCTCTGTGCCGGAAATTTTACTCACTATGGGGTCACTCACCACAAGCAGAAATTCAAACAACAGTAGTAACCCTATTAAAATCATAGCTGACATTATGCGCTTGGAAAATAGCTTGCGGCCTGAAAAGACAACAATAAAAAAAACTAATACCGCAACAGAGATGACGAGGTATTCCATGTTATCTCTTCTGGATAACCGGGCTGCCTCTCGCAGGTCTTGCTCCTTTTTTTCTTTTTGAGATAACAAAAACTCATATTCATTAGCTATTTTTTGAACTTCAAGCCGGTAGTTATTTTGCTGCAGCGAATCTTTCAAAATAAGGCATTGTTTTAGTATGCCCAGTGCCCGGGAAGTTTCTTTACGTTGCTCAAGAAGCTCGGCAAAATCAAGGTTGGCAAGAAGTAAAGTCTGGGTATAGCCTTTTATTTTTGTTAAAGGTTCTAACGTGGTATATGCCGAGTCGGATTGGTGCATGACTAACTGCAGGTGACCGATCAATTGCTTGGCCCAGGTTGTTGCTGTGTTGTCATGAGTTGCCCGAAACTGACTTTGAGCAAGTTTAGCCAGCTTCAGGGCTTCTGGCCACTTTTCTTGCTCGTTAAGTGTTTGACTGATGTTTATCTGGGCATAACCGGTGCCCAACGGATCTTTTGCCTGTAGCCGATAAATCAATGCTTCCTGATAGCTCTCAAGAGCTTTATCAAATTCTTTCTTTGTTAAATAGATGTGTCCTATATTGATATGACTGAAAGCCAGACCGCCAATGTCTTTGGTTATTTTTTTATACCGAATGGATTTCAAAAAATACTCCAACGATTTTTCTTCGTTGCCGATTTCCGAATAAACCATCCCTATCGCATTCAATACTATGCCTAAGCCAAACGAATCATGGCATTGCTCGAAGTATTCCAACGCCTGGGTATAAAACTGAAATTTTTTAAACAGTTTTCTTTCATGCCAACCCAATCCATACGAGGCATATCCTTTGCCCCGCGTGTAGGCAAGCTGGTCAGACAGTTGTCTTACTTTTTCAAGGTAGTACAATGAACTGTCGCGGTTGTTGTACCAAAATTTTTTACTCTTTGTGTAGAATTGATCGGCCTTGCTGGTATCGCTCGTTTGGCCGTAAGATTGAACAGCATATAACGGAAGAAGCCCAATCCATAAATACATCAATCGATTCATAATAGTATGTTTTCCTTCGATATTTCTGAAACAGATTTGCAGCCCGCCAATCCCATCGTCAATTCAAAATCAGTGATCATGTTTTGCAAAACTTCTTTTACGCCTTGTTCACCACCTGCCGCCAATCCATAGACATACGGCCTACCGATACAAACCGCTTTTGCACCAAGAGCAAATGCTTTAAAAATATCGGCACCCCCGCGAATGCCGCTGTCCATCAGCACAGGAATTTTATTTTGAACAGCATCAACTATTGAAGGCAATGCCGCAATCGTGCTGATGCTTCCGTCCACTTGCCGTCCACCATGGTTTGAAACAATGATTCCATTCATTCCAAAATCAACAGCTTTGCGCGCATCATCGGCATGAAGAATACCCTTGAGTAGAACGGGAAGATTAGTTACCTCTCGTAAATACTTTAAATCATCCCATGCTAAAGCGGGATTTGAATAAATGCTGATAAATTTTTGTACGGCTTTAATTTGTCTTCCGGAAAATAGTTTTGAAAAAAAACTAGTGCCCGGATAATTTTTTGTCATTTGAATAAGGCCGTTGATACTTTGCCAGGTGATTTTTCTTTTGGTTTGCGGCTCGGCTTCGTCCATCAGTTTTTGAAAAACAGGATCGGAAGTATATTGAGCAATGCCTCTCCCTTCGAGAAATGGAAGGTATGCCATCTCCAGATCGCGTGTACGCCAGCCGAGCATCGTAGTATCAAGCGTGACAACAATGGCTGAGCATCCGCATTTTTCAGCACGCTGCACAAAACTTTTTACCAACTCGTGCGATTTACTCCAATACAATTGAAACCAACGCGGATTATTTCCCATCACAGAAGAAACTTCTTCCATCGATCGCGAAGCCTGACTTGAAAAAATATAAGGAATATTAACTGAAGCGGCAGCTTTGCCCACGGCAACATCGGCATCCTTGTGAGCTAATTCTAAAACACCAACCGGGGCAATTAAAATTGGTGAATGAAATTTTTGTCCGAACAATTCAATACTGGCATCGCGCACACTCACGTTACGCAACATGCGTGGTATGATTTTTATTTTTTCAAAATCATTTTGATTAGCGCGAAGGGTACTTTCATTTCCGGCCCCGCCTGCAAAGTAGGCAAAGGAGTGAGGCAATAATTTATTTTGCACAGCTTTTTCCAGTTCGCAAAACGAAACGGGTACCGTAGGCTTGATTCCAGCGAACCCATCAAGATAAATTTCGCGTTGCCGGGTGAGCGATTCTACTACCATGTATAGTGTATTCGTAACTAAAACTACAATAAAAGATTACAAAATCAATTGTATATTCTTTCGGATATTTGCCAGTCAAAAAAAACCTGATCTTAATTTTTTAAACAATGAAACCCATCCGTGCAGAACTGCTTACCATAGGAGATGAAATTTTATACGGGCAAATTATTGATACCAATTCGCAGTGGATGAGTGCCGAGTTGGATAAAGCCGGGATAAAAATCATCCGTATGACTTCCATAGGCGATGAGGAACAGGAAATTTTAACCGCATTCGCGGAAGCCGAAAGAAGAGCCGATATCATATTGATTACAGGCGGCCTGGGGCCCACGAGCGATGATCTGACTAAGCCGATGCTGGCCAGGTATTTCAACTGTGAAATGAAACTTCATGAAGAAGCATTGAAAGAAGTGACGGCTTTTTTTAACAGCCGCGGGCGCGAGTTGACCGAGACCAACAAACTTCAGGCCGTGTTGCCGGTTTGTTGTACCAAAATTACCAACCCCCTTGGCACTGCACCCGGCATGTGGTTTGAAAAAAATGGCAAAGTCTTTATGTCAATGCCCGGAGTGCCCCATGAAATGAAAAGAATGATGATTGATTCAGTCATTCCTAAGCTGAAAGAAAAATATAAACCTGCTGCCATCGTTCATAAAATTATCCGCACCATCGGCATAGGCGAGTCAGTATTGGCCGATAAAATTGCCGATTGGGAAAAGGCATTGCCTCCGCACATAAAGCTGGCTTATTTGCCGAGCATCGGTGAAGTAAGGTTACGGCTGACTGGGCTGGGTAACAATGAAATTTTGTTGAACGAAGAAATTGAAGCCATTTCAAATAAGATTATTCCACTGGTTGGTGAATACATTTACGGTTATGGCGAAGAAAAAATTGAAGAGGCCATTGGCCGGATGCTACGCGAACGGAGCCTCACGCTTTCGATAGCTGAAAGTTGCACAGGCGGGTATGTTTCACACCTGGTCACAAGCGTACCGGGTAGCTCGCAATATTTTTTGGGCAGCATGATCCCTTACGACTATCAAATTAAAATGCGACAACTCGGTGTGAAGCCCGAAGTGCTGGAACAACACGGAGCGGTGAGTGAGGCTACGATCATTGAGATGGCCAACATTGTGCGTGCCAAATTCAACACTGACATTGGTGTAGCTACCAGTGGAATTGCCGGTCCGGGCGGGGCAACACCAGAAAAACCGGTGGGTTTGGTGTGGATTGCTTACTCCGACAAACACCACACGGTGACAAAAAAATTACAACTTTCAACCGATCGGCTGCTCAACATCAAGGCCGCGTCTGTTGCGTTACTGAATTTGATTCGAACAAGTTTGCCTGCCCGGCACGTAGGTTAGTCTAAATAATTTATTCAACTTGGCTCACCCCTAAGATAAACGCAGTTCCATTCTTATTGGCCAAACTATTATTTGATCTGCGGGTTCTTTGGGTATTTCTGCGAATTACAAAATCAAATTTGGTATGCAAACGCATGTTGGCAATCGGATTGAAAATAATCTAACTTTACATCCCTAAAATTTTAGATCATGGCACAAGCAGAATTGATCATGCCCAAAATGGGCGAAAGCATAATGGAAGCCACTATTTTGAAATGGCTGAAAAAACCAGGCGATAAAATCGAGCAAGATGAAAGCGTGCTCGAAGTAGCCACCGATAAAGTAGATACCGAAGTGCCTTCGAGTTATGCAGGCGTGCTCAAAGAAATTCTGGCCAAAGAAGGTGAAGTAGTAAAAGTGGGCAAGCCCATTGCCATCATTACTACTGATGCCGCGGTGGCCACCAAGAGCGGAGAACCTGCGTCGGCACCAGCTGTCACCAACTCTGCACCGGCAATAGAAAAACTTGCACCCGCTGTAGTGGCTACCAATGGCCACTCCACAACAACCGATTTTAAAACGTCATCGCGTTTTTATTCTCCACTCGTAAAAAATATTGCCAAAGAAGAAGGCATAGCAGTAGCCGAGTTGGAGGCAATTTCAGGCACAGGCCTCGAAGGCCGTGTAACCAAAAAAGATATTTTGGGTTACGTGCAAAATCGTAAACTGGGTCAAACAGTAGTTGCCTCCCGTCAGGTTTCTTCTGCCCCACTCGTACCTGCGTCAATAAATGCTGGAGATGAAATCATCCAGATGGATCGTATGCGCAAGATGATAGCCGAACGCATGGTGGATAGCAAACGGATTTCGCCACACGTTACTTCTTTTGTAGAAGCCGATGTGTCGGGCATTGTTTATTGGCGCAATAAAACAAAAGAAGAATTTCAGAAACGAACCGGTGAGGCGCTCACCTTTACCCCTCTTTTTGTAGAAGCAGTGGTGCTGGCCATTAAAGATTACCCGATGATCAATATACAAGTAGACGGAGACAAGATCATCAAGAAAAAAGAAATTAATATCGGTATGGCTGTGGCGTTGCCTTCGGGCAATTTGATTGTGCCCGTCATACGCAATGCTGACCAGTACAGTTTGAGCGGGCTCGCCAAAGTAGTCAATGACTTAGCTAAGCGTGCACGCGAAAATAAATTGAAACCCGATGAGTTAGCGGGAGGAACCTTCAGTGTTTCAAACGTAGGCTCATTTGGTAACGTAATGGGTACACCTATCATTATGCAGCCGCAGGTAGCCATTCTTGCCTTGGGTGCTGTGCAAAAAAAACCGGCTGTGATTGAAACACCTTATGGTGACTCAATTGCTATCCGCCACAAAATGTTTTTATCACACTCGTACGATCACCGCGTGGTGGATGGTGCCCTGGGTGGAAGTTTTGTGAGACGGGTAGCGGACTATCTCGAAAAATTTGATGTAACGAGATCGGCTTAAAGTTCAATCACCAATATTCCTGACGGAAATTTTGTGAGCGGCTTTGCGACTGTTCCTCAGTTGTGGGCAATTCAATTCTGAACTCTGTTCTTTTGGTTTCGCTTTGTTCCAGAAAAATTTGGCCACCATTGAACTGAACAAAAAAGGCAGCCATAGCCAAACCCAGGCCGGTGCCTTTTTCCCCGTTTGTTCCCAACGTAGAGGTAATCTGATAGGTGAATAATTTTTCTTTGAAATGATCTGGAATGGGTTGGCCTTCGTTGCAAACACGGAGAATGGCCGTTCCATCGTTGGCAAAACTTTCGATAGTTACCTCGGTACCCACAGCAGAAAACTTGATGGAGTTGGAGATCAAACTGCGGATAGCAATGCGAATCATTTCTTCATCTGCAAAAACAGTAAGATTGGGCTCAACCTTCAATTTTATGTTTATTTTTTTATTGGCAGCAGCCGGTTGAAATAAATTTACATGATCTTCAAGGTGTTTAACAAAATCAATGGATTGTTTTTCAGAAACAAAGCCTTCCATCTGCGATCGTGACCAGCGCACCAACCCGTGCAGCAAGCCGGTAACGTTGGAGAGTTGATCTCCGATCTGATCTAAAAATGAGCGAAACTCATTTTCTTTAAACTGACCCTGAGCTTGCATGTGCAGTAAGCTCGAAAGCGTATTGAGCGGAGAGTTTACATCGTGTGAGAGGATGGAGATGATCTTGTTCTTTTGTTGGTTGAGTTCTTCCACTTTTCTTTTCTGTTCGGCAAGGTCGGTGAACTGTAAAAAATTTTTCCGCCTGCGAAACTCCAAAACCATACCTACCAAAGCAAAGTAAATAAAGGTGATAAAAAGGTGTGGGTACTGGCTGAAGTAAAACGGATTGCGGTTGATGAACTGAGAGTAAGCAAGAAACAAGAGTAACAGCACTAAGTTTAGCAACAGTCCGTGACGCAAATTGAGGCCGCTGGCCGCCACCACCAGTATCCAAATTAGAAATAACAAATTGGTAATATAATAACCGGGCATGTGTGCAAATGTGGCCGTCACCAGGGCTGCGGCAAAACTGATGCAGGCAATCACCACAAAACCAAGCGGAATAAAATTCAGACTTATGTTTTTCTTAAATGTGAAAACCATGATTGCCGATGCAATCGAAAGTACGCAGATGCGCGAGAGCAGTACAATACTAAAATCAACATCACGAAAAAAATCAATGACCAAAAACGCAGACATACCAAAGAGTGTGATGAACGTTACCAGCCTGAGCAAAAGCAAATTAGAAGGCTGTACAAATCGGATGTAATCCTTCTCTTGTTGAGAGGGGAATTTCCAGATGAAAGAATATCGCGAAAAAAATTGCAAGTTTGTGTGATTAAGTAGGTTGTGACAAAGTAAATAAAAATTTTAATCAAAAAGTTATGCTGTTCGGAACGAAAGCTATTCATGCAGGTGTAGAACCCGACCCATCCACAGGCGCAATTATGACGCCCATTTTTCAAACGTCAACGTACGTGCAAGAGTCACCGGCCCAGCATAAAGGCTATGCTTATGCACGCGGGGCAAACCCTACTCGTAACCAACTTCAGAAAAGTATTGCGGCTCTGGAGAATGGAAAGTTTGGGTTATGCTTTTCTTCTGGTATGGCCGCTACTGATGCCGTACTGCGTTTGTTGAACCCGGGCGATGAAGTAATCACCAGCAACGATTTGTACGGAGGCTCGTATCGCTTGTTTACCAAAGTATACGAGCGAGTTGGAATTAAATTCCACTTTATTGATTTGACCGATGCCAGCAATGCAGAGAAATACATCAATTCAAAAACAAAACTGTTTTGGGTTGAGACTCCTTCTAACCCGCTGATGCGTATCATTGATGTTGAGGCGTGTGTAAAAATGGCAAAAAAACACAATTGTCGGGTGGCGGTAGATAACACATTTGCATCGCCTTATTTACAAAACCCACTCAGCCTGGGTGCAGACATTGTCATGCATTCCGTTACAAAATACTTAGGCGGCCACAGCGATGTGATCATGGGTGCACTGATTGTAAATGATGAAAAACTACATCAGGATCTGGCTTTCATAGCCAACTCGTGCGGAGCCGTGCCGGGACCGCAAGATTCATTTTTAGTATTGCGGGGAATAAAGACCTTGCACTTGCGAATGGAGCGGCATTGCAGCAACGGCAGAAAAGTAGCCGAGTTTTTGCGCAGCCATCCAAAAGTAGGAAAAGTACATTGGCCAGGATTTGCCGACCACCCCAACCATGCCATTGCAAAAAAGCAAATGCGTGATTTTGGCGGAATGCTGTCATTTGTTTTAAAAGATGATCAGCTTGACAAGGCAAAGACCTTGATGGAGAATGTAGAACTGTTTTCATTGGCAGAATCATTGGGCGGTGTGGAGTCGCTGATTAACCACCCGGCATCAATGACACATGCAAGCATTCCCCGCGAAGAGCGGATCAAAAACGGATTGACCGACTCATTGATCCGGTTGAGCGTGGGCGTGGAGGATGCCGAAGACTTACTGGAAGATTTGAGCCAGGCACTGAAAAAAGTATAATTTTATAGGTAAGGTTGGCTATTTATTAGCAATGCACTAATATTGCACTCCCAAATTCCTCCTTACCTGTCGTAAAGGCAGGGCCGATTGATTAGAACCCTCTCTTATGGGCCTGATCCGTGGGTAAAGCAGGAATGAAATTAGAAGTAAAATCCTCCTTAGCTCAGCTGGTTAGAGCATCTGACTGTTAATCAGAGGGTCCTTGGTTCAAGTCCAAGAGGAGGAGCAAAGCCACTGAAAAGTGGCTTTTTTGCTTTTTTATACTCTTTTGCAAATATGGTTAAACATTTTACCTTTGCACTCCTTTTATAAAACAGTATGGCAAATCATAAATCGGCAGAAAAAAGAATCAGGGCAAACGCTAAAAAGCGCGACAGAAACCGCTATCAGCATAAAACAACCCGTACGCATGTTAAAAAATTGCTGAGTACTACTAAAAAAGACGAAGCACAAAAACTGCTGACGGAAGTTACAGCCATGCTCGATAAATTAGCTAAGAATAATATCATTCACTGGAAAAAAGCGGCTAATCAAAAAAGCAGGCTGGCTAAGCGTGTGAACGCGATGGCATAAACCCGGTGTGACAACACATTTTATTTTCCCTTTCCTGCCGCGTGTGGGGGAGGGTTTTTTATTTCTATTTTTTTGTGAAAAAAGAAAAAATCTATTCTAACCAGTTTTGGCTTCTGTGCGTAAGTTCGCTTTTGTTTTTTGCGAGTTTTAATATGATTATTCCCGAATTGCCTGAGTTTATTACGAAACTGGGTGGGGCAGATTACAAAGGGTTGATTATTTCTCTTTTTACACTTACGGCCATGCTCTCGCGCCCGTTTAGCGGTAAGTTGGCCGATCGGCTCGGAAGGAAGCCGGTAATCATTTTTGGCGGAATAGTGTGCCTCATCAGTAGTTTATTCTACCCTGCACTCACCACATTATATGGTTTTTTTATCCTCCGGTTATGCCATGGGTTTTCAACAGGGTTTTCACCTACCGGGATTTCAACGTATGTTTCAGATATAATCCCACCTAACCGAAGGGGTGAGGCAATGGGCCTCATCGGCACGGCCGGTGCATTAGGCATGGCTTGTGGGCCCGCCATTGGCGGATTAGTGGCCAACCGGCTAAGCCTGAATTGGATGTTTTATTTGTCTTCTTTCTTTGCTTTAGTATCTGTGATGCTGGTACTCAGCATAAGAGAGACGCTGGTCGAGCGGCAGTCCATATCGTGGGCACTTTTTAAAATTCAAAAAAGAGATTTATTTGAGCCCCGCGTTATGGTTCCTTGTTTGGTCATGGTGCTGGCGGCTTTTGCATACGGTGCGGTGTACACATTAATGCCCGATTTTGGCAAACACCTGGGCATACAAAACAAAGGATTACTGTTTGCCTTTCTTACAGTTGCTTCGCTGCTGGTGCGGTTGGTGGCCGGCAAGGTATCGGATAGGTATGGGCGAGTGCCCGTATTAAAAATCTCTGTTACCCTAATTACGATCTCTATGTTGATCATCGGGTTAGCTGACAAAAACTGGATGCTGATGGCAGGCGTAAGTTTGTATGGGTTGGCTCAGGGATCTGCTTCTCCCACCATGCTGGCTTGGGCCACAGATTTAAGCCATGAAGTACATCGAGGTAGAGGAATTGCCTCGTTGTACATTTCTATGGAAATGGGCATTGGTTTGGGCGCTTTTTTTACAGGTGTGGTTTATGCTAATTCGCATGAAAATTTTATTCTTTGTTTCGGTCTTTGTGCTTTGTTATCAATGGCAGCATTGATTATTCTATTCATCAGAAAATCAGATTGAGATTTTTCCTGCTCCTTAAAAATTAATTTCCGGCAAGGGAAAACGTTGCGAATACGTGACGCGAATAGATGTAAATTCAAACAGCCAGACATGATCTGGCTAACCATACAGACTCAGGAAAACCGGCTGGATGAGTTTAATAAATACAACAGGCAGCTGGCCAGTTAGGCAAAGTATTGAACTTCTTCAATGCGATTGTGCAACTAAGGTTTTGATCATCTTGTCCCTCATACACGATTTTAAAATTAAAATAGGACCAGAAGACCAAAAGATTAAAACAAAAATGCTGAACGCTCTTGATCTGTTTTTTTATTCATTGTAACGAGAGTAATCAACCTAAGTTATAAGACACGGAGGTTAGCGTATGCATATTTTTTATCTTTTTTTGAAAAAAGAAAAACTACCTTGTCATGAAAATGATCTGATGAAACTCTCTCCAACTCTTTTTTTCTTTGGCCTACTCTTTTTGTCTGAAATACTTATACAAATTTTTGGGGTAACGTACCTGAATTGGTTGATCAAACCTCTGATTGTGCCTGTGCTGGGTCTTTGGTATTTTCAACAAACCGGTCATTTGAAAAATATTTTTGTAGCAGCCTTGTTTTTTTGCTGGCTTGGTGATGTCTGCTTATTGATTGAGCAAAAAAGCGAATGGTTTTTCATAGCCGGGCTTGGCTCTTTTTTACTGGCCCATGTGCTGCTGATTTTGTCCTACCGAAAATTCCGGGGTTCTTCCGGAGAAGAATTGAATATCCCGCAGAAGATGCGTGCCTCATTGCCGGTGATTTTAGCAGGCACCGGATTGATAACTATTTTATTTCCTCGCTTGGGTGGCTTGCAAGTACCGGTTATGATCTACACAACAGCCGTAATAGTAATGGTGCTTCAGTCTTTCTTTCGCTATGGGTTGACATCAACAGGTAGTTTTTGGAGTGTTTCTTTTGGTGCAATAGCATTTCTGTTATCAGATTCATTGCTTGCCCTTAATAAATTTCTGCACCCAATTTATCTGGCCGGAGTATGGGTCATGGCTACCTACATGGCGGCCGTATTTCTTATTGTGCGGGGTATGATTTTGCATCCGGATAAACGGTAATCATGCATTCTATTAAGTAATCATTTTTTGAAGATCGACCTGAATCTTTTCATTTGAAATGACGACATTTAATATTCAATTTTTTTTATGAAAAAACTCAACTTCAAACGCATAGTCACAGCGGGTTTAGGTATAGTGGTTGTAGCATTGATTGTGTATTATTTTATGACCGGATCAAAAGCCGGTGCAGTTTTCTCCTCCATTGATCCTGCCTTTGGCGAGTACGTTTCCTCTTACACACCCCCGGTCATCAGTTCTGGATCATCGGTGCGCTTAGTGCTTACCAAAGATGCTATTGATTCTTCTGCAATAGGTGAATCAAGTACCCGGCTTTTTGAGTTGAGTCCTTCCACTAAAGGTACCACGGTTTGGCTTGATAAGCGTACGGTTGAGTTTCGCCCTTCGGGCCGGATGAAGTCGGGCCAAGTGTATCGGGTTTCTTTTTTCCTCTCCCAACTCTTTAGTGTGCCTAAGGAACTGAGCACACTCAACTATTCATTTCAGGTTATTCCACAAAATTTTGAACTGTCTATCGACAATGTAAAACCATATGTAAAAACCGAACCAGCCCGGCAAAAAATAGAAGGCACCCTTACCACTGTGGATTTTGCCGAAAATGATGCCATCGAAAAAATGCTGACAGCCAAACAGGAAAGCATGGCATTAAAAATTTCATGGACTCACGCCAGCGGAGGTAAACAGCATTCATTTGTAGTGGAGGATGTAATGCGCAAGGAAACAGTAAGCAAAGTAATCTTGAAGGCTGATGGAGGAGGATTAAATATCAGCCACGAGGATTCACAAGAAATTGAAATTCCGGCACTCAGTGATTTTAAAGTGACCCGCATTTCCGTAGAGCAAGGCAGTAACCAGCGTGTGAAGATTCAGTTTTCTGATCCGCTCGATGAAAAACAAAATTTGAATGGGCTGGTTGCCATTGAAGGAGTAGGTACGGTAGATATTGAAGTCAAAGACAATGAGATAAACGTGTTTCCGCCCGTGCGGCAAAATGGATCGCGTAAGCTAATCATTGAGGCGGGCGTCCGCAACCTGTTAGGCTACCAAATGAAGCAAGCCGTATCATTAGATGTGGTATTTGAACAACTTCTTCCGGCTGTACGCTTTACAGGCAAAGGAACGATACTGCCAAGCAGTGACGGATTAATATTACCCTTTGAAGCCGTAAACCTCAAATCGGTAGATGTACAGGTAATCAAAATCTATGAAAACAATATTTTACAGTTTTTGCAAAATAACGACTTTGAAGGCAACACAGAACTCAGACGTGTGGGCAAACCCGTGCTGAAAAAAAATGTGTCGCTTGAAAATGCAGGCATTACTGATTTAGGAAAATGGAATCGCTTCACCCTTGACCTGGCCCAGCTTATCAATGCCGAGCCGGGAGCGGTCTATCAGGTGCGCATAGCCTTTAAGAAAAAATTTGTGACTTATGCCTGCGATGAAAATGAAAGTGAAGAAAATGCAAACTCTTCAGAACAAGAAGATTTTGAGATGGAGAGTGAAAAAGATGGAAGCTACTGGGATTCTTATGAAAACTATTATTACGGAGAAGGCTACGATTGGCAGCAGCGCGACAATCCGTGCAATGCGGCCTACTACACTGGTGAGCGGAACATCAAACGAAATGTCATTGCCTCTGATTTGGGCCTGCTGGCCAAGCGGGGAGGAGACGGAAATCTAGTGGTGGTAGTCAATGATTTGAAAACCACCAAGCCGTTGTCTGGTGTAGCCTTGCAAGTGTTTGATTACCAACAACAGCTGTTGGGCACGGCTTCTACCGGCAGTGATGGATTGGCCACCCTCAATACCAAAAAAAATCCTTTTGTGCTGGTGGCTAAATCAGGTGCACAACGCGGATACTTGAAACTGCAGGATGGCGAATCTCTTTCGCTCAGCAATTTTGATGTAGGCGGTGAGCAGATCAAACAAGGCGTGAAGGGATTTTTGTATGGAGAACGGGGAGTGTGGAGACCGGGCGATTCGCTATACCTCAGTTTTATTTTGGAAGATAAACTCAAATTGCTGCCGGTCGCTCACCCGGTCATTTTCGAATTGCAAAATCCACAAGGGCAAATCACCAGCCGGATTGTGCGGGCAACTTCTGAGAATGGATTTTATTCTTTTGCTACAGCTACAGCAGATGATGCACCCACCGGTTTCTGGACAGCCCGCGTGAAGGCAGGTGGTGCAGAATTTACTTCACCTGTTCGAATTGAAACAGTAAAGCCTAACCGCTTGCGAATTAAGCTGGATTTTGGTGTGGATAAAATCACTACCGATAACAACACTCTCACCGGCAGCTTGCAGGTGGACTGGCTGCACGGGGCGCCCGGCAAAAATTTAAGAGCACAGTTTGATGTACTGCTCACCAAAGGCGAGACACGGTTTGCCAAGTACCCCGATTATGTTTTTGAAGATCCATCAAAAAATTTTACCAGCGAATCAAAATCTGTTTTTGAAGGTGTAACGGATGCAACCGGTCATGCCGTAGTATCCACCAAAATTGAAAGCACAGGCGATGCACCCGGTGTACTCAATGCTATTTTCAGAGGCAAAGCATTTGAAGAGGGTGGCAACTTCAGTATTGATAATTTTAGTTTACCTTTTTATCCGTACTCATCCTATACCGGAATCCGCACACCCCAGGGCGACAAAGCGCGTGGCATGTTGCTGACGGATACTACACACCACGTGGAGGTAGTCACCATTGATGCTAACGGAAAGCCGATTTCGCACAACGGCATTCAGATGAGCATTTATAAAATCAACTGGCGCTGGTGGTGGGATGCAGCCGGTGACGATAACGTACATTTCATGACCGGGCAATATGCCGAGCCGATTGCCACGGGTAACATCAATACAGTAAATGGAGCCGGTGCATGGAATTTTAAAATCAAGTACCCTGAATGGGGAAGGTTTTTAATCCGGGCGGTAGATCCTGTATCGGGGCACAGCACAGCAAAAACCGTTTACATAGACTGGCCGGGCTGGGCAGGCCGTGCCCGCAATGAAAGTAATGGTGCAACCATGCTTTCGTTTTCATCGGATAAACCCACCTATGCTATAGGCGAAAAAGCGATGCTCACCATTCCCGGCAGTGAACACGGACGTGCATTAATCAGTCTTGAAAATGGAAGCCGGGTGATCAAAACATTCTGGTTGGAAACCAAAGCAGGAGACAACCCTTTTTCATTTGAAGTGAGCGAAGAAATGACTCCGAATGTTTTTGCTCACGTTACTTTGTTGCAGCCCCACGCTCAAACGGTCAATGACTTACCGATTCGGTTGTATGGTGTGATCCCCATTCAGGTGGAAAATGTCAAAACTCATTTGAACCCGGTATTGGCAATGCCTGATGTACTTGAACCCGGAAAAGAAGTATCGATCAAAGTTTCGGAGCAAGCTAACCGTAAAATGACGTTTACCCTGGCTGTTGTAGATGAGGGGTTACTCGATCTCACCCATTTTAAAACACCCGATGCCTGGAACCGCTTTTATGCGCGCGAAGCATTGGGTGTGAAAACATGGGATTTGTACGATCAGGTCATGGGATCGTTTGGCGGAAAAATTGAACGGCTGCTTGCCATCGGTGGCGATGCGGAACTGGCTAGGTCAAAAGAAGATGATTCTAAAACAAACCGATTCAAGGCGGTGGTAAAATACTTCGGACCTTATACATTGAATAGCGGCTCGAGAGAAATAAAATTCATAATGCCGCAATACATCGGTTCAGTGAAAACAATGGTTGTTGCAGGCTATGAAGGAGCCTACGGCAAAACTGAAAAAGCCACACCGGTGCGCAAGCCGCTGATGGTACTAGCTACGCTGCCGCGCGTACTCGGCCCGGAGGAAAATGTAAAACTGCCCGTTACGCTTTTTGCTAACGAAAAAAATATACAGTCGGCTACGGTCACAGTGAAAGTAAGCGGCCCGGTAAGTTTGTCAAATACTTCGCGAACAGTAAATTTTTCAGGCATAGGCGACATCACCACTACTTTTGATTTGAACGTAAGGGCTATGACGGGCATTGCCAAAGTGGAAGTAATCGCTACTTCGGGAAATTATAAAGCAAGCGATGTTATTCAAATTGAAGTGCGAAACCCCAATCCGCCTGTCAGCCAAGTACAAGAAGCCGTGGTGGAAGCTGGAAAAAATTGGAATGTACAGCTTATGCCAATAGGCCTGGCCGGAACCAACTCAGCCTCGCTTGAAGTTTCAAGCCTGCCACCGGTTAACTTAGGCCAGCGGTTGAAATACCTGATTCAATATCCGTATGGTTGCATTGAGCAAACCACTTCATCTGTCTTTCCGCAGTTGTATTTATCAAATGTGAAACAACTCAGTGAGGGAGAGAAAGCGGCAATCCAGAAAAATATCAGCTCAGCCATTGTTCGCCTCAAATCATTCGTCAATCGGGATGGAGGATTTTCATACTGGCCTGGTGGAGAAGATTCTGACAGTTGGGGCACTACTTATGCCGGTCATTTTTTACTTGAAGCTGAAGCGAAAGGTCATTTTGTCCATGCCGACTTACTGAAACGCTGGAAAAAATACCAATGTGCCAAAGCGCAGGTCTGGCGCAAGAATGCCGAATACAGCAGTGAGTTGAGCCAGGCTTACCGATTGTACACATTGGCACTGTCTGGCGATGCCGACCTTAGTTCGATGAACCGGTTGCGCGAGGCTTCTTCTCTTCCACCCGTGGCCGGTTGGATGTTGGCCGCAGCCTATGCCAAAGCCGGCCAACCGGAGGCCGCGAAGAAACTGATTACCAATCTTTCAACTTTAGTAAAACCGTATCAGGAAATGAGCTACTCATACGGATCAGATCTGCGCGACAAAGCCATTATTTTGGAAACATTGATCATGTTGGGTGAGCGGAAAGAAGGATTTGATTTACTGAAAGAAATTTCGACCTCACTGAGCAATGACAATTACTGGATGAGCACACAAACTGTAGCTTGGTGCTTGAAATCCATCGGTGCATTTGCCGGAGCAGAACAAAAGGGCGATATGAAATTCAAGTATACTTATAATGGAAAGGAGATCTCAGCAGGCACTGGCTTATACGTGGCACAAGCCAATTTACCTGTTGATGGTGCAAAGACCGGAAGTTTTTCATTTGCCAATGAAAGCAAGGGCGTTTTGTTTGTGAGAATAGTATCAGAAGGTACGCCTGCCCACGGTCAGGAAGAGAGTGCCAGCAATAACCTGAACATGACCCTGAGTTACACCGATACAAACGGCAATACAATTGATCCGGCATATTTGGAACAAGGAAAAGAATTTGTGGCAACGGTATCGGTCAGTAATCCCGGAATGCGGGGAGCGTATAAAAACTTGGCCTTGAAACAAATCTTTCCTTCAGGATGGGAAATCAATAATTTGCGTTTGGATGGTGCCGAAGATAAACTCATCAGCGATAAATCAACCTATCAGGACATTCGCGATGACCGGGTGTACACCCATTTTGATTTGCAAGCTAACCAGCAAAAAATATTTAAGGTATTGCTCACGGCAAGTTATGCCGGCACATTTTATTTACCTGCCGTAAGTTGCGAGGCCATGTACGACCACTCCATCTATTCACACGAAAAAGGTAAAGTAGTCAGTGTAGTAAAGCCGGTAAGTCAGTAATTTTTTTTTGAAATCACATTGCCTTTTCGATGAGAGTCATGTTAAAAAATAAATGAGAAGACGAGAACGCTCATTTCATTTTAGACCGTTTGATCAGGTAAGCTTGCAGCACTTCAAAATAGTTTTTTCTTGCATGGGCTGGCACAAAATCAATTTTGAGTTGATCGCATTTTGTTTTTACCTGCGTGTGCAGTTCCTTGAGTTCGTTCGTAAATTTTTCTTTGATTTCGACAGGGTTTAGTTTCAGTTTTTCGCCCGATTCCAAATCAATGAACTCATAAGGCCTTTCTTCAAAATCAAAATTCAACTCCGTATCGTGGTCGGTAACATGGAAAAGCAAAATTTCATGCTTGTTATGTTTCAGGTGTTGAAGTGCTTTATAGACTTCTAGTTGATCGCCATTTTCAAACATATCGCTGAAAATGATGACCAGCGAACGCTTATGAATTTTTTCTGCCAGGGTGTGAAGCACCTCGGCAATGTTGGTGGGTTGTGCGGCCGGAGGTTGATTCAGCCGGTCTTCCAGTAAATTAAAAATTTTGTCCAAATGTGCTGGAGTAGATTTTATGGCCGTAATCATCTCAAGCTGATCGGCAAACAAGGCTAACCCTACGGCATCATGCTGATGGCTGAGCAGATAAGATAAGGCTGCGGCACAGTGAATGCTGAATTTTATTTTCTGCATTTCGGGCCTGGGGTAATACATAGAGGCTGAGCAATCCAGGGCGATCAGGCATCGCAAATTAGTTTCTTCTTCATATTGTTTAGTGTAGAGGCGGTCGGTTCGGGCAAATACTTTCCAATCAATATGGCGGGTACTTTGTCCTTCATTATAGAGCCGGTGTTCGGCAAATTCAACCGAAAAACCATGATAAGGAGACCGGTGGAGGCCAGTTATGAAACCTTCCACCATCTGTTTGGCCAGCAACTCCAACCCTCCGGCCCGTCTTACTTCTTGAAAGTTTAGGGATAGCATTTGTAAAAAATAATTAAAATAGTACCTTCGAAATACCTAAAGACATAAACCAACCTTAAACCAAACGACCCGTGGAAGAGAACAAACCTAATGGCCGGGATGAAATTTACTCAGAAAAGGTGAAAGCGGGAAAGCGAACTTATTTCTTTGATGTAAAATCTACCCGAGCCAATGACTTTTATGTGACAATCACTGAAAGCAAAAAACGCTTCAATCAGGATGGAGAGGGATTTACCTACGAGAAGCACAAAATTTTTCTTTACAAAGAAGATTTTCATAAGTTCATGGAAGCACTAAACAACACATTGAATCACGTGAAAAATGAATTGATGCCCGGGGTTGATTTTTCGTCTTTTGAGCACACCCGTGAAGACAAAGAGATGGCCGAAACCAACCACAAACAATCAACGGATACCGAACTTCGCTGGGACTAACGATTTTTTTATACCTAACCTAACCTGATTAATCCCGCTCTTTTGGCGGGATTTTTCTTTTCTAAAAATTAGATAAGCCTCATCGTTTTTCAAAAATGAAAGGAGAATCTATCTTTGCGCCTCAAATTTTTATCCATGGCATTAAAATGTGGTATTGTAGGGCTGCCCAACGTGGGCAAGTCAACGTTGTTTAACGCAATCTCGAACAACAAAGCTGAGGCAGCTAATTTTCCATTTTGTACGATCGAACCCAATGTGGGCGTAATCTCGGTGCCTGATCAGCGACTCACAACCCTTAAAGAGTTGGTTAATCCACAAAAAATAATACCCACCACCTTTGAGTTTGTTGATATTGCAGGGCTGGTGAAGGGAGCTAGCAAAGGCGAAGGCCTGGGCAACCAGTTCTTGGCCAACATTCGCGAAGTAGATGCTATTGCTCATGTGGTTCGCTGCTTTGAAAATGATAACATTATTCACGTGGCCGGTAAAGTTGACCCCACAGGAGACAAAGAAGTAATAGACACAGAACTTCAGTTGAAAGACCTTGAATCGGTAGAGAAAAAAATTAGCAAAGTAGAACGCACCGCCAAAAACGGTGACGCCAAAGCTAAAAAAGAACTGGCCGCACTGATACAGTTTAAGGATGCCCTCTCGGCCGGGAAAAATGCTCGTTCAGTGCAGATGGATGCCGAAGACCGCAAAGCCATTGAAGATTTACAATTGCTTACCGACAAGCCGGTGATTTATGTTGCTAACGTAGATGAAAAATCAATTCATACGGGCAACCCCTATGTAGATGCACTGAAGGACTTAGTAAAAAATGAAAATGCAGAAGTAGTAGTGGTTTGTGCAGCCATAGAAGCGCAAATAGCCGAACTTGAAAGCCTGGAAGACCGACAGGTTTTTTTGGAAGAGTACGGCTTAAAGGAATCAGGCCTGGACCGACTGATTCAGGCAGCGTATCATTTACTTAACTTGATCACTTATTTTACCGCAGGTGAAAAAGAAGTACGGGCCTGGACAATTCACCGCGGTTGGAAGGCTCCCCAGGCAGCAGGTGTTATCCATACTGACTTTGAAAAAGGATTTATCCGTGCCGAAGTGATTAAAATACCTGATTATCAGAAATATAAAACTGAGGTAGGCTGCCGTGAGGCTGGCAAAATGGCTGTAGAAGGCAAAGACTATGTAGTACAAGACGGTGACGTGATGCACTTTAGGTTTAACGTATAACGACCAAATTAAAATAATACTTACACCAAATAGGTCAATTTCATTGACTTTTAGTAATTTAGCTATCCCTTTTATTGTTGATTTTTTATAAAAGGTTGTTAAAAAAATATTTTTTGGCCTAATCATAAGCAGTGAGGATCAGGATCGTTTTTTCCCTGAAAAACCGTGGGGCATACGTGCCCTTTCATCATCAGTTTTTACTTGCCCAAACGGTAAAGGGCTTGGTCATGCTCGGGGCAAAACCCGAATTTTACTCTTTTAACCAATACAATTTCTCAGGTCTTAAGGGGCAAATTAAGATCAGCCGCAAGGGCCTGCATTTTTATTCGTCACGGGTTACCCTGGTTTTTTCATCGCCTAGCCGTGAATTTGTTGAATATTTTCTGTCTACACTTTTCGCTCAAAAAGAATTGATGATCGGCAATTTGCAGTTAGTGCCAGAGTCGCACGATTTAGAAAACCCCATTCTATTTACAGACAGCATGAGGTATTTGTGTATTTCGCCTGTCGTGTTACTGCCCGCTACGTTCAATGACGAGCAAGGCAAGCGTTTCATTTCTCCTGAAAGTGATGAATTTTCTGATTTGCTCTACAACAATACGATTGAACGAATGGAAGCGAGTCAAAAATTTCTTCCCGACACGCTTTCCAGTTTCTATAAATTCCAGTTGGTGGCCGATAAAGATTATTTGACCAAGATTCAATCAACTCATAAAAAATTTGCCCGCATCTACCCGCTTTATGATTCTGATGTAAAATACGAGGCGCGCGGTTATACCTTTCCGTTTGTTTTGTACGCTCCTCTACCCGTGCAGCAGTTCGTGTATGAAAACGGATTGGGTTTGTATTCGCACAAAGGTTTTGGTATGCTCGATGTAGCTCACGCCAGTTCAGCATCAAATGAAGAGAGTATTGTAATGTATGCATAGCCACTCATCTAATGTTGGCTCCCGGCATTGCCGAAAGATGCACACATCATCTTGACAGGTTACAAGAAGCGAAGATGTTGATCAAGAAAAGCAAAGGGGTATAAGTAATTAATTCGCGGAGTTATTGGAAAGATGCGTGAGAGTTATCATCACGTGCTTGCAAAAAGTATTTTGCCCGTTGATCATTTCATTTTGTTTTTGCTGTAATTTCTTGTTTTTGCCGCACGGCATTTATAATACCTTTTTAGAAAGTTAATTTTTCATCCATGAAAAACTGCGCATTGATATTTTTCTTTCTGCTGTCCCTTTGCATAGAATCAAACGCACAGAGCCAGACCGCTTCTTCTACGTATGACCCTGTGTTCTTTAACAAAATGAAGTGGCGCAACATAGGCCCTTCCCGGGGAGGCCGATCGTTAGGCGCCACCGGAAGTCCGGGGCGACCGAATGAATATTATTTTGGAGCAACCGGTGGTGGTCTTTGGAAAACCACCGATGGTGGAACCGAGTGGGCTCCGGTAACCGATGGGCAAATAACCTGTTCCTCAATTGGGGCAGTAGCTGTTGCAGAAACAAACCCCGACATTGTTTATATCGGAGGCGGAGAGACTCAACTCCGCGGCAGCATCACACAAGGAGACGGAGTTTATAAAAGCACGGACGGTGGAAAAACATGGCGCTCGCTTGGATTGAAAGAAACACAATCCATTTCCCGCATTCGGGTTCATCCTACCAATCCTGACATTGTATATGTGGCTGCACTCGGCCACCCGTATGGAGACAACGAAGAACGCGGAGTGTTCAAATCAACGGATGGCGGCAATACCTGGAAGAAAATTTTATATGTCAGCCCCAAAGCCGGAGCGGCTGATTTAATCATTGATCGCACCAACCCAAAAATTCTGTACGCTTCCACCTGGCAAGTTTATCGTAAAACATGGAAGATGTGGGGCGGTGGACCGGACTGTAAATTATGGAAATCGGAAAATGGTGGCGAGACCTGGAATGAGCTGACCAAAAATCCCGGCATGCCCGATGGGCCACTCGGAAAAATAGGAATCACGGTTTCGCCAGCAGATAATAAAAGACTTTGGGCAATTGTAGAGGCCAATGATGGAGGTGTGTATCGAAGTGATGATGCCGGAGCTACCTGGAAAAAAACAAACGATGATCGCAAACTTCGTCAACGTGCATTTTATTATACGCGTATTTATGCCGACCCATTTGACCGCGAGACAGTCTATTGCCTAAATGTGGATTTCTGGAAGTCCACAGATGGAGGAGTAACATTCGGTACTCAAATACATGTTCCACACGGTGACAACCATGATTTGTGGATTGACCCAAACAACCCTCAACGCATGATTGCTGCCGATGACGGGGGCGGAACGGTGTCTATAAACGGAGGCAAAACCTGGACTGCACAAGATTATGTAACGACTCAGTTTTACCATGTTACCACCACCAATCATGTTCCGTATCATGTGGCCGGTGCGCAGCAAGACAACACAACTATTGCTGTACCGAGCGATGGATGGGACCACATGAACGTGCTCGGCCCATGGGGTTATGATGTGGGGGGCGGAGAAAGCGGCTACATCGTTTCACATCCCCTGCATCCGGATGTGTATTATGCCGGAAGCCAAGGTGCGTTGCTCACCCGCTATGACCGGGTTACCGGACAAGTGCGCGACATTCAGGTTTATCCAAGATTTTTTTCAGGAGAACCGGCCAGCGAATTGCCGGAGCGCTGGCAGTGGACTTTCCCCATTGTCTTCTCACCGAAAGATCCCAACATCATGTACACTTGTTCTCAACATGTTTGGAAAACGACAGATGATGGACAAAGCTGGCAGGCTATAAGTCCGGATTTAACCTATGCCGACCCTGAAACGCTGGGTATATCAGGCGGGATCATCACCCGTGATATGAATGGCCCCGAAATTTATGCCACTGTTTTTGCCTTGGCTCCTTCTTTTCATGATGTCAATACGATTTGGGCCGGATCAGACGATGGAAAAATAACAATCACTCGTGATGGTGGAAAAAACTGGACAGACATTACTCCCAAAGACCTTCCTAAAAATTCTGTGGTAGCAATTATTGACGAGTCGAGGCATGCGCCAGGAACGGCTTATGTAGCGGCCTTTCGGTATCAGGTAGATGATCGCCAACCCTATGTTTATCGAACCAAAGATTATGGCAAGACATGGATTAAAATTATTACAGGAATTAAGGACGGACATTTTGCCCGGTCAGTGCGAGAAGACAGGGTGCGTCAGGGGCTATTATTTTTAGGTACCGAACATGGCGTATATGTTTCGTTCAATGCAGGTGATAATTGGCAGCCGCTTCAATTGAATCTGCCCGATACGCCCATCCGCGATTTGGTGGTGAAAGACAACGATGTAGTACTCGGAACACACGGCCGGGGATTTTGGATTCTCGACGACATTCAACCGTTGCGGCAACTTACCCCGGATAATATGAAACAACACGCCATACTCTTTCAACCGGGTGATGCCATACGAGGAGTGAATAATGTGGTAATTCAGTACTACTTAAAAAATGAAGTAGATACAGTGACGATTGAAATACTCGATACACAAGGAAAAGTTGTTCAAACATTCAAAGGCGATAAACCCGAATATAAATCCGACCCGAATATTCCAAGATGGGAACGTGAGCCAGCCAGACCCACTACGGCTTCGGGGCTCAATACTTTTTCGTGGAACTTGCGTTATCCCGGAGCCACGGTTTTTGAAGGAATGATTTTGTGGGGCGCGAACGCGAAGGCCGGACCAAAAGCACCGATCGGGAAATATCAAGTACGGTTTACGGAGGGAAGTTACTCACAGGTTTATCCGTTTTCAGTGTTGATTGATCCGAATTTGAAAGGCGTAACAGAGTCAGACTTGAAAGAAACATTTGACTTTGCTGTAAAAATCCGCGACCGCGAAAGCGAGTGTAATCAGGCAGTGATTCAAATCAGAAAAATCAAAAAGCAAATTGAAGATGGATTGAAAAACACGAACGATCCATCCATTGCCAACCCATCGAAAGAGTTGATCGCAAAACTGACAGCCATCGAAGAAGAGTTATACCAAACCAAAAATCGCAGTGGTCAAGACCCGCTTAACTTTCCAATTAAGTTAGGCAACCGCATTTCTGCTGTGCGCAGAAGTTTGGAAACAGGCGATGCCAAACCTACGGCCGGCTCCTATAAAGTTTTTGGAGAACTATCAAAAGAACTGGATGTGCAATTGACGAAACTGAAAGCGGTGTTGAATGATGGGTTGCCTCCGTTGAAGCAGAAATTAAATTTAGATCGTTGAAGGTAAGTTACCGCGGGTTTACCGGGATGAGCATATAGCCAATTAATAAATCTGCGTTGGGGCGAAAGGGATGATTGTAAACAGCCACTTCATAGGTATTCTCCGTTTCAAAGTGCGAGCCTTCAATGGTAAAGGGGTTTAGGGTTTTAGATTCAATCACATACTGGTATTCGTAGTATCCTTGTTTCAAATATTGTCGTGACTCATACAGCCCGGTGGTGGCATTGTACTTCATTTTATTTTTGTCACTTCGTTCATAGTTGTTGAATTTTCCAATCAGGTATACATCTCCATCGTAAGGGACATCGGCTTTCAAAGAAAAATTAACATACAAATAATTTCCATTGGTGGCCGGCTCACCGTAGTCAGTATTGTCGATTATGAAGTTTCCATCCATATCATTAGTTTGTGAGTACACATCGTTGCCGCGCGATGCATCGGTGAGTACATACAATTCAAACGGTTTAAGGTTGCGTACCATTTTGCCGGTGTTCACACCCGGTGCATTGAGCGAACGAAAATCCACAAACCGAAATTCACTGCCTCCATAAAATTGTTTGGAGTCATCGAGGTTTCGGTATTCGAGTTGGCTTTGGTCATCGCGCACAAACGAAGGCTGCACATTGAACTTGGCATTGTCCCATCGTTGGTTCTGCCTGATGTTGACATGGATCATTTCTGTAGGGTTCAATATTTCTACATCATTATAGCTAATTACAAAATTGAACAGTTGTTTCTGCCAGTTAAGTGTGCCGGCACCAATTTGCTGGTCATCTTTAGTTACGGCTATCTGGGTATCAAACACCATCATCCGTTTGGATAAAATGATATTTTGTACATCATCGCGATAAGCCACCAGCAAATAGTTACCCGGATATTTTACGGCAGGAACTGGCACCCGATAGTGAATGTATCGCTCATGGGTATTGCCTGACAGGGCATAGTCCGTGATGGGAAATTCATTGTAGGCATCCATAAATTCCAGATCAGCCAGGGTTGATTTGGTCCAGTCATAGTTGCAGTGAATCAGTTTGATGTAATAATTATTTCTGCGGTCTTGAAAGTCGTCAAACTCCAGCAATAGGTTTTGTCGTTGCACGGGCGTGGAAGAAGGCTGCAAAAAATCCTGTGCTCCGCCCATGGAGGGATAAAGTTGCACCGTTCTGATTTGTGCTTCGTAAATTTTATCTTCGAATAAGAGTGTAGGCTGGGCGGCTAAGTGCTGCAGAGAATACACAAGGCAGGTAAACAAAAGATATTTCATCATGTAAGGATTAATAAATAACCGGATTTACGAAGCTAACGAAAAAAATAGTTAACCTATTACAACCTTTATGGTAGAAAATGATACTTACTCATTAGAGGTTCAATACCCGCGGGAAATGAACCGATTAAAAAGCGTATTAACGAAGAGCGCCAGACACAGCACACGCTCTACGACAGATACTGCCGCGGGCTGATGGCTGCTTGCCTGTGGTATTAACGCAACCAGGCGACCATTAAATAAGTAAACCGGGTAAGAGTCTATTCCAAAAATTATAACTCCGGGGTTTCTATGCCGATTCGGTAAAAGGCATTGTGACTGCCTGGCAAAGAATAGTATGGTTTCAATTCAGAAAAATAATTGTGGCATTTAGGTATTGCAATCTTGGGGAGGCATTTACTACAACAGGTTGCCCTATCGGTGAATTATTGGTGCAATGTGTCAACGGACTTATCAATACGATTACTCAAATCTTGCCAGTATTAA
The DNA here is from genome assembly GCA_018266435.1 of Bacteroidota bacterium. Taxonomy (GTDB): domain Bacteria; phylum Bacteroidota; class Bacteroidia; order Cytophagales; family Cyclobacteriaceae; genus ELB16-189. The sequence continues at coordinate 93,739 of JAFEAL010000006.1, forward strand.
GTTGCTCCGTAAAATTGAAATTGTAAAGCAATGAAACCCAAGCATTATTATTTTTTGGTAGGCTTTCATTGGTGAGCTATACACAAAACTCTGCCGACACAACGAGCTACCCATCTATCAAAAAAACTTCGCCAAACAAACGCTGCCGATAAATTGACTGGCTATTTTTTCAATGTGCAGACCGGTGCGCTGATTGACAACAAAAACAAAAATGCACTGTTTGTAAAAGTTTCGTAGGGGGGCACATCCGTTGTTTGTGCGAAGTAGCGCTAATTATAGCACCGATTCATTTTCGGAGGTGAGTAGCGGAAGAACCATTAACCCGCTGATCGGCTACCGGCTGAAGCACCACGACCTGAGTATGAGCATGGCCTTAGGGTATATAAATACCAGCAGATATTCTATAAACAGTCTCCGTATTATATATATCCGGGTTGCTGGGTTATACCACAATCATCTTTTGCACCGTATCCGTATAGGTCAGGTGTGCAAGAGGTAACACAAGACCTGAACCGGGTGCAGGTGATGGTGTCGGCAGGGTGGAAGTAATGTTATTTTCCTTCTATTTCCTCAATTTCCAACGCCACGGATTCCCACCGTTTGTTTTCTTCTTCAAGTTGCAAATCTACTTTTTCAAAGAGTTGTTGCTGGGTCATCAGTTTTTCAGCGTTAGAATATACCTCAGGCTTGGTCAACTCACTTTCGATAGACTCTTTTTCTTTAACCAAACGCTGAACGGCCTCTTCAATTTTTTTTAACTCTTTGTTGAGAGCTTTCAATTTGTTTTCAGCAGAAGGATTGGTGTCTCTTTTAGATTCTTTCTTGGGCGATTCTTTTTTGGCTGTGTGAGCTTCGGGAAGTTTGCCGGCTTCGTTTTTCTTGTGCCAGTATTCGTATTCTTCATACGTGCCAGGGTATTCTTTGATCTGGTGATTTTCAATGTACCAAATCTTGTTAGCTACCTGACTCACAAAGTGGCGGTTGTGACTCACCACCACAAAACTTCCCTGGTATTGTTGCAGAGCCTGGATCAAAATGTTTTCTGAAATAAAATCGAGGTGGTTGGTGGGCTCATCGAGCAGCAAAAAATTGGCTTCTGAGATCAGGGTTTTAGCCAGGGCCACACGTGATTTTTCTCCGCCCGAAAGCACCTTTATTTTCTTAAACACCTCTTCATCTGAAAACAAAAAGCAACCGAGTACACTGCGTAATTCCAACTCGGTCTTGCCACTTCCGGCTTGTTTCAGTTCATCTAAAATTTCATTATCCACGTGGAGCGACTCCAACTGGTGCTGTGCGTAAAACCCGTAGATCACATTGTAACCAATCGTCCGCTCGCCTTCCACCGGCTCGGTGTTGGCCAGGATTCGCAACAGCGTGGACTTTCCTTTTCCATTGGCCCCAATCAGGGCAATCTTGTCACCCCGCTCAATGTTGGCACTGGTCTTTTGTAAAATATCAAGCGAGCCGTATGATTTTGAAATTTCTTTTAGTGTAACCACATGCCGGCCTGATGGCTGCTTGAATGTAAACTTGAAATTAATCTCAGCCACATCGTTCACCACCTCTTCAACTTTTTCCATCCGGTCAAGCGCCTTTACACGTGATTGCACCTGTCGTGCTTTAGTGGCTTTGGAGCGGAATCGCTCAATGAATCGCTCGGTCTGTCGGATTTTTGCTTGTTGGTTTTCAAATGCGTTTTGCTGAATCTCCTCGCGCAATTCTTTTTCCTGCAAATAGTAAAAATAATTTCCTTCGTACGTCACCAATTGTTGGTTGGTAACATCTACGGTTTTGTTGATGATGTTATTCAGAAAGGTACGGTCGTGCGATACAATGATTACGGCACCTTCATAAGTGCGCAAATAATTTTCCACCCACTCAATGGAGGGAAGGTCCAAGTGATTGGTTGGTTCATCGAGCATTAGGCAAGATGGTTTTTCCAATAACAGTTTGGCCAGCATGACGCGCATGCGCCATCCACCCGAAAACTCGCGCAGCGGGCGATGCAAGTCTTGAGTTGAAAATCCAATCCCTTCTAAAATTTCTTCGGCTTTGGCTTGCATGGTGTAGCCATCGAGGTGTTCAAACTTTTCCTGCAGTTTGGTTAGTTTTTCAACTAAGTCATCGCTGTATTCGGTTTCCAGTTGATGAAGAATTTTTTCAATCTGCCGTTGGGTATCCACGGCTTCTTTAAATGCGCCCATCGCCACGGTAAGAATGGCATCGTCTGTTTGGTAGGAGAGGAGGTCTTGGTTGAGAAACCCGATGGTGCAATCTTTGGCTTTGCTGATGGAGCCTTCGTTCACGCTCATCTCACCGTTGATAATCTTGAGCAGCGTGGATTTGCCCCGGCCATTCAGCCCGATGAGGCCGATCTTGTCGTTGGGGCGAATGAACATGGAGGCATTTTCATAAAGCGCGCGGCCACCAATGAAATAGGAGATGTTGGAAATTGAAATCATACCATGAAAAAACCGCGCAAAGATAACTTTTTGAAACTTTAATACTCTATTTTTCACCCTAATGAAAGTGTTTCCTTTTCTTTTTCAGAATTACGGCCACTTAGCCGGAAAATGATCTTGGTTTTAGTGATCAGCGCGTTATGCTTTCCGCATAGGTACACTGCAGAACAAAGCCATGGCGTAAGTAAGAATGTGCTGAGTTTAAGGCAGCAGCATTTGCTTGGCTACCGATCTTCAAAACACGCTTGACAGTGCCTGACTTTTATTGTAGGTTTAAATTAAAACAGATAATTATGAAATCCCGACTGATTCAATTTGCTTTTCTTTTTTTGATTATTGGACTGACACAGTCAGCTTTTGCACCACACCCTGCCTGGTCACCGGCTATTACGGCTATGAGTGCCTCGCTTCCATTGGAGAAAATTAAATTACCCAAAGGTTTTTTCATTTCGGTTTTTGCCGAAGTAAACAATGCACGTTCGATGGCGATGAGCCCAAACGGAACCATCTTTGTTGGAAACCGCGAGGGTGATAAAGTGTATGCGGTAAAAGATGAAGATGGCGATGGTAAAGCAGATAAAAAATGGGTGATTGCATCCGGACTGAATATGCCCAATGGGGTGGCTATTCACAATGGCGATTTATATGTAGCAGAAGTGAACCGTATTCATAAATTTCCGGGTATTGAAAGCAAACTTGATAACCCGGGCCAATCACAAATCATATACGATAAATACCCGACTGATACTCACCACGGGTGGAAGTACATTGCTTTTGGTCCTGACGGAAAACTATATGTACCGGTGGGGGCTCCCTGCAACATCTGCGAACCAGAAAAACCGGTGTATGCCAGCATCACACGCATGAATGCCGATGGCACTGGCCTGGAAATTTTTGCTCATGGCGTGCGTAACACAGTTGGGTTTACGTGGCACCCGGTAACCAAAGAAATATGGTTTACCGATAATGGCCGCGATTTGCTGGGCGATGATGTACCGCCTTGTGAATTAAATACGGCACCCAAGGCTGGCTTGCATTTTGGATATCCGTATTGTCACGGTGGGTTTTTAAAAGATCCGGAGTTTGGCAGTAAAAGACCGTGCAGTGATTTTGTGAAGCCGGCTCAAAATCTGGGAGCCCATGTGGCCCCGCTCGGGTTAAAGTTTTATACCGGTAAAATGTTTCCTGCCGAGTATCATAATCAAATTATTTTAGCTGAGCATGGCTCATGGAACCGCTCCAAAAAAAGCGGATACAAACTCAGCTTGGTAAAAGTAGATGCCAACAGCAAAGCTACGAGCTACACTACCTTTGCTTCGGGATGGATGGATGATGCCACCCAAAAAGTATGGGGCAGACCCGTGGATGTATTGCTCTTACCCGATGGCTCCATGCTGGTAAGCGATGACAATGCCAATGTAATTTACCGCATCGTGTACAAAGGCTGAGTGTGGACAGGAGAGGGTTCGTAAAAAAATCTGCAATAGCAGCTTTTGCAGCTTCATGGGTTAGTCTTGAAGGCAAGGGCAACGGGTTACTTTCGGCTGATGAATTTCTTTCCTTCGATTTTCACGCGCATCCCGGTTTGTTTTTTGCAAAAAACATAGACTCAGTCTCAGGAGATGCGGCCTTAGCCAAAACGATTGCTGAAATGAAGGAGGGAAAATTGAGCGGAGCTTTCTTTAGCCTGGTGGCAGATTGGAAGCTGATAAAAATTGGCCCTGATGGAGTTAAGCCGGCACGTTCTTTTGCACCTAATGAAGCATGGAACGATTATACAAACCAGGTACAAATTCTGAAAACGATCATCCAACATCACGCGCTGAAACTGGCAACCCGGGGCAGCGACTTAGAGTCGTCATTAAAAAAAAATGAAATTGCCGCCTACCTTTCATGTGAAGGTGGAGATTTTTTAGAGGGACAAGTTGATCGATTGGAAAAAATGTATGAAGATGGGGTGCGGTCTGTTCAGTTAGTTCATTATACCCCAATGAATTAGGCGATTTACAAACTGAACCGCCACAACACAATGGCCTTTCATCGGTTGGGAAAGATGTGGTGCGGAAAATGAATCAGCTAAAAATGATTGTAGATGTGGCTCACGCCACGTTTGAAACAACCAAACAAACGGCTGAACTTTCAACCTCGCCCATTATTCTTTCACACAGCATTTTACAGAGAGACGAGGGCAGGCCGGTAGCCAGACGCGCCATTTCAGTTGATCATGCCAAAGTAGTTGCCCAAACCGGAGGAGTGATCGGAGCGTGGCCTTCCGGTTTCAACAAAAGTTTTGATGAATTTATTGACAATGTAAAACGGCTGGTAGATGCAGTAGGAATTGACCACGTAGGGCTTGGCACCGATATGGACGGTAATTTTAAACCGGTATTTTCCAGTTACCTTCAGCTTCCGCAATGGATCGCGGCACTGCGGTCCAGAGGATTCAGTACAGAAGAAACAAAAAAAATAACAGGAGAAAATGCCGGCCGCGTGTTGACCAAAGTGTTGTGAGAAATATTACCCTTCGTTAGCCTCCCGCGCTTCAGTCACTCCGTTGGCTTGGTTGACTTTCTTTTCCAGTTCGCGGAGACGGTCATTAAGATCGGGCAGTCGCTTGAACACGGCATACGACCGAAAATACTCTTTGATATCAAAAGCAGGATAGCCAAGAATGCGCTGTCCTTCTTCTTTGATGGATTTGCTGATGCCTGCCTGTGCACCTATGCTGGTGTTGTTGGCAATGATTAAGTGGCCGGCTATGCCCACTTGCCCGGCAATCATGTTGTTTTCGCCAACTTTGGCTGAACCCGATACTCCGGATTGTGCAGCGATTACCGTGTTCTTACCAATTTCCACATTGTGGGCAATCTGGATCAGGTTATCCAGTTTTACTCCTTTTCGTATGATGGTGGCATCGCCAAATAACGTGGCGCAGTCAATTACGGTGTTATTGCCGATGGATACATTGTCTTCAATCACTACGTTACCCATTTGAGGGATGGATTTATACGACCCATCTTCCTGTGGGGCAAAACCAAATCCATCGCTGCCAATCACCGCTCCGGAGTGGAGTACACAATTGCTGCCGATTTTTGTATCGGCATATAAGGTTACGTTTGGGTGCAGAATGGTGTTGTTGCCAATCACCACATTGTCGCCCACATATACATGAGGATAAATTTTTACGTTGTCACCAATTTTTACATGGTTGCCGATGTAAGAAAAAGCACCACGGTAACAGTCTTTTCCTATCGTAGAATTTTTTCCGATGAAACTCGGTTCTTCAATGCCTGATTTTTGAAAACTGATGGCCCGGTGATATTCTTCCAGCAATAAAGTGAAACTACTGTAAGGGTCTTCCACCAGAATCAATGTAGTGCTGATTTCTTTTCTAGCCTGAAAATCTTTTTTGACGATGACTGCGCTGGCTTGCGTGGTGTAGATGTATTGTTCGTATTTGGGGTTAGCGAGAAATGCAATCTGCCCTTTTTTGGCATCTTGTATTTTGCCGAGCATGTTGATTTTCTCCTGGCCATTGCCACGTACCTCTCCCTTCAACATGCCCGCTATTTGTTGGATGGTAAATTCCATGCAGTCAATCAGGGTTTGGCAAAGGTAAGTTTTTAGGCCAGCATAAATAATTTTTTTTCACGATTTTGCTCATGGCCTGAATGGTGGGCAGGTCGCTGGCTTGTGCGATATCAAGGGTTTTGCCTGATTTCATCAAAATGGTAATCGGTTGCCCGCTGGAAACGTATCCTTCGTTAGAAACCGTGCCGTGCGAAAAATAATAACTCGCTTCTTTTTTAAGCAAACCCAGTTCGTGTTGAATAGCCTCGCGCACCTTCTCTACCTTCGTTTTTTTAGTAAGCGAGGGTGTGAGTTCTATCTGAAACAGTTCACGGTGCAGCAACCGTTTAGATAAGTCACTTAAAATTTTATCAGGATAGGTACACCACAGTTTAATAGCGCCCCACAGATCATTATCGTCCAGTTGTCCAAATGAACCAAGCAGCTCAGGTTGACGGGTCATCTCATCCGATGAATGATTTCTGGCCAAAAAAGTAAGCAATGAATCACTGCCCGGTATTTTTTCTCCAGCACCGGCCAGGTACTGTGCCCGCTTCATGATGTTCACCATCATTCGCTCGGCACTTACTGTAGTTTTGTGCAGGTACACTTGCCAGTACATCAGCCTTCGGGCGTGTAAGAAATTTTCGATGCTGAAAATCCCTTTTTCTTCTACAACTAATTGATCATGATGAACGTGGAGCATGGCTATAATCCGGTCAACGCCCACGGTTCCTTCCATCACGCCAGTAAAAAAACTGTCGCGGTTGAGGTAATCCAGCCGGTCAATATCCAACTGGCTGCTGATCAGTTGATGAAAAAATTTTCGAGAATAGCTGTTTCTGAAAATTTTCAGTGCCAGGTCCAACTGTCCGTGAAACTGCTCATTGAGCAACCGCATCAATAAGTATGAAATACTTTCATGCTTAACGCCCGGTAACAAAATTTCTTCGAGCGAATGCGAAAAAGGTCCGTGCCCGATGTCGTGCAACAATATGGCAATTTGGGCGGCCTCACACTCTTCGTTACTGATTTCTATTTTCTTTTGTCGCAAGGTTTCCAGCGCGCGACCCATCAAGTGCATGGCACCCAGCGCGTGGTGAAAGCGTGTATGCACCGCCCCGGGGTAAACAAAATCACTCACCCCCAATTGTTTGATGAAACGGAGTCGCTGAAAATATGGATGAGCTATCAAATCAAATAACAACTCACCGGGAATTGAAACAAACCCATACAACGGATCGTTTATGATTTTGTGTTTGTTCAAAAAAGGTTGACTTTAAAAATTGTAAATTAGGATTTTTATTCCATGCAAAGATACACCATCCTTTGGGCTGACGATGAGATTGACCTATTGAAGCCCCACATTTTATTTCTGCAACAACGAGGCTATGACATCACCCCAGTCAATAACGGAGCCGAAGCAGTAGAACTTTCTGAAGCCAAACACTTTGATGTGGTTTTTTTAGACGAGCACATGCCCGGCATGAGTGGGCTGGAGGCACTCAGTCTAATCAAAAATAATAAGCCCAATCTGCCTGTGGTGATGATCACCAAAAACGAAGAAGAACGGATAATGGAAGAGGCTATCGGGGCAAAGATTGAAGACTACCTGATCAAGCCGATCAATCCAAGTCAGGTCTTGCTATCTATAAAAAAAATTCTGGATAATAAACGGCTGGTAAACGAGAAGACCACGCACAGCTATCAACAAGAATTTGGGAAGATCGGGATGGCACTGCTGGATAACATGAATCACAAACAGTGGGCCGAGATCTACAAAAAGCTGGTATTTTGGGAACTGCAGATGGCCGAAGCAGAAAATAACGATATGGCCGATGTGCTGGAAAGCCAAAAAGTAGAGGCCAATACCAACTTCTGCCGGTTCATAAAAAAAAATTATGACAGTTGGCTCAACAACCCCAACGTAGAACGGCCGATGCTCTCGCACCAACTGATGAAAAAAGTAGTTTTTCCCGAATTGCAAAATCACGCGTGCACATTTTTAATTGTAATTGATAATCTTCGCTACGATCAATGGAAAGTGCTTGAACCCGTGATCAGTGAATTTTTTAATGTGGATAATGAAGACGCCTACTACTCCATTCTGCCCACCACTACAGCGTATGCACGCAATGCTATTTTCTCGGGCTTGTTGCCCTCAGAAATGGAACGCGCACACCCTGACCTTTGGAAAGGTGAAGAGGATGACGAAGGGAAAAACAATTTTGAAGAAGATTTTTTGGCCAGACAGTTGAAGAGAAATAATATCAACATCAAATTCTCGTACCATAAAATCAAGCAAATGGAAGAAGGCCGCGATTTGGCCGACTCCATAAATAACCTGTATGGCAATAAACTGAACGTGATCGTTTACAATTTTGTGGATATGCTTTCGCACGCCCGTACCGACATGGCCATGATCCGTGAGTTGGCTCCTGATGAAGCTGCGTACCGATCGCTTACCAAGTCATGGTTTATCCATTCGCCTTTGCTGGAGATCATCAAAAAAATATCAGAGAAAAAAGTCAAACTGATCATCACTACAGACCACGGCACTATTCGCGTGAAGCGGGCTTTTAAGATTGTTGGAGATAAAACGGTGAATACCAACCTGCGGTATAAGCAGGGCAAGAATCTCGGCTACGAAGGCGACAAAGTGATGGAGGCATCCAAACCCGAGCGTTTTTTTCTACCCAAACAAAATGTTTCTACCGCCTATGTTTTTGCCATTGAAGATCAGTTTTTTGCCTACCCAAACAACTATAATTACTATGTGAATTTTTATAAGGATACATTTCAACATGGTGGAGTGAGTTTGGAAGAAATGATAATCCCTATAATTTCACTATCTTCGAAGAATGGCTGAAACAGAACAGGTTACCGATCGGATTACCTATTCGCTCGAAGCAATCCGTGATGCTGCTAAACACTTACTTACGGCCGGCCGGTCGGCAACTGTGTGGGCGTTGTACGGTGCGATGGGTTCGGGTAAAACTACTTTGGTGAAAGCACTGATGCAAGAACTGGGTACCAACAAATTTGTAGCGAGTCCTACGTTTTCTATCGTGAACGAATACCGCGATAGCCAAAACCAACCGATTTATCATTTCGACTTTTACCGGATCAAAGACGAAACCGAGGCTTTTGATATTGGAGCAGACGAGTACTTTGACTCAGGAAAGTTATGTTTGGTAGAATGGCCAGAAAAAATTCCTTCCCTTATGCCCCGCGATCATTTTGAAATTCACATTGGTGTAACAGACAACCACACCCGAACACTACATTACCGAAACCATGGCGGATAAAAAAAAATCAGGCTTTGAAGCACTGGCCAAAACCAGCCTTTCGCCCCAAGAGCAGTTAGTAAAAATAAAAAAAGGAAAACATTCTTTTTTCGTAGGCTTGCCAAGGGAAACGGCATTGCAGGAAAACCGCATAAGTCTGACTCCCGATGCCGTAGCACTACTCATTAATAATGGCCACGAGGTATGGGTAGAAAGCAATGCCGGTGCAGGGAGTAAATTTACCGATCATGCGTACAGCGAAGCCGGAGCCAAGGTGGTCTATTCTCCACAGGAAGTTTACACCGCTGATTTTATCATGAAGATAGAGCCGCCCACGATGGAAGAAATTGAATACTTCCGTCCTGGGCAGACACTGATTTCTGCGCTGCAATTAGGATACCTGGGCGAAGAACGGATGCAGGCCTTGCTCAGAAAAAAAATTACCGCTCTTGCATACGAATTAATTGAAGACAAAGTAGGAGGGATGCCGATCATTCGCGCCATGAGTGAGATTGCAGGCAGCACGGTAATGTCTATCGCTGCCGAATACCTCAGCACGATTAAAAACGGCCCCGGAATTATTCTGGGAGGAATTACGGGTGTGCCACCCACCAAGGTCGTGATTATTGGGGCGGGCACCGTGGCAGAGTATGCCGCCCGGGCTGCACTGAGCCTGGGTGCAGAGATTCAGGTGTTTGATAATCATATATATAAACTGAGAAGAATTAAACACACACTCGGTCATCAAATTTATACGTCAACCATTGACACGGTTATGCTAAGTGAAACGTTGAAGAGCGCAGATGTAGTCATCGGAGCTTTGCGTGCAGAAAAAGGCCGCACCCGGCACGTGATCAGCGAAGACATGGTAAAAAACATGAAACCCGATTCGTTGATCATAGACATCAGCATTGATCAGGGTGGGTGTGTGGCCACCTCAGAAATTACTTCGCATACCAAACCTGTTTTCAGAAAATACGATGTTATTCACTACTGTGTGCCCAACGTAGCTTCACGGGTAGCCAACACCGCTACCACTGCCCTGAGTAATATTTTCACACCCACCATTTTACGGGCTGCCGAAGAGGGAGGAATTGAAGAAATGATTTTTGCACATAAGTGGTTTATGAAAGGCGTGTATGCGTACAAAGGAAGTTTGACCAACGAAAGCGTGGCAAGAAAATTTGGAATGAAACACAAGAACATCGAACTCTTATTGGCTGCCCGGGTCTGAGCGCATACTTTTAGAGTTGTTAATACATGGTAAATCCTGTTCCTCGATGTAATTGATACCTCGATAAAATTTCAAATGATTACATTTGTGCCTGAAATGATAAAGAAACCCCATAATTCGTTCGAAAAAGCAACCAGGCTACTTCTCTGCTTGGCCTTGCTTTGCTGTTCGCTGCTGAGTTTTGAGGTTTACTCGTTTCAGGAAGAAACCCAACCTTCGTTTGTTGAGTCAGTTTTTTTTATGGCTGACGAAGACCCCATCTCGGGCCCCGCACGACAACTTGAGATCGTACGCGATTCACATTTTCAAAAGAGAAACCATATCAGGGAATGGGCTTGCACACCTTCGTGGTTAACACTAAAAACAAAACCCAATCGGAAAAAGAACCTGGTCACATCTTCCGGTTATACGTTTTTTTCTCCTGCCGACTACACAATTCTCTTCTGTACATTCCGAATCTGATTTTTCTTTTCGGCTATTGAGTTCTTATCACTAGCAAATTTATTCTGCTAACCCTTAGCAATGTTTTTTCTGTGCACGCAAGCGTGCCTAATTAATTCTATATACTATGATTGATAAACTAATCGTATTCTCAGTTCGAAATAAATTAGTAGTGACAGCAATAGTGGCGGTCATGGCGATTGGGGGTTGTATGTCATTGCTAAAACTTCCCTTAGATGCCGTGCCCGATGTAACGGGCAACCAGGTTGATGTGATCACCAGCAGCCCAAGTTTGGCTTCGCTTGAGATTGAGCGGTTCATAACGGCACCGTTGGAGATGGCCATGTCAAACATTCCCGGTTTGGTTGAGATGCGCTCGACTTCCAAGTTTGGATTATCGGTGGTGAAATTGGTATTTGATGACGACACAGATGTGTACTGGGCTCGCCAGCAAGTGTTTGAAAGACTGGAGGCAGTGAAGTCAGAAATTCCACAAGAACTGGGTAAACCTTTTATGGGGCCGGTATCAACCGGCTTAGGAGAAATCTATCAATACATTATCCGGCCTAAAAACCCTGACGATCAATCTTATTCCTTGATGGAGATCCGTACGCTTCAGGATTGGATGATCAGAAAACAACTGCTGAGCATAAAAGGGGTGGCTGAGGTAAGTGGCTTTGGCGGTTACAAAAAAGAATATCAGGCCATGCTCAATCCCGAACGTATGCGAGCTCTGGGAGTTACCATTGACGAACTTTTTAATGCGCTGAGCACGGGTAACAGCAACACGGGTGGAGCCTACATTGAAAAAGAGAATAAGGCATTTACCATTCGGGGAATTGGCCTAGCCACCTCTTTAGAAGAAATTGGAAACACGGTGATCAAGGTAAACAACCGCATACCGATACTTGTAAAAGACGTAGCCGACATTAGTTTGGGGCATAGCATTCGTTACGGAGCCATGACAGCCGATGGCACAGGCGAAACCGTAGGAGGAATTATCATGATGGTGAAAGGAGAAAACGGCAGCCAGGTAATTCAGCGCATCAAAGAAAAAATGAAAACAATTCAGGCAAGCCTGCCCGAAGGATTAGTTATTGAACCATTTATTGACCGGGCTAAGATTGTTTACAAAGCCATTGCAACGGTAGCTAAAAACCTGATTGAAGGAGCAATTATTGTTGTGTTGGTAATTCTCGTTTTTCTGGGCAACTGGCGCGCAAGTTTGTTAGCAGCCTCGGTGATACCGCTATCGATGTTGTTTGCATTTATCTTGATGAGGTGGTTTGGCGTAGCCGGAAACCTGATGAGCCTCGGGGCCATTGACTTTGGGTTACTGGTAGACCCGTCTATCATTGTGGTGGAGTCGGCTGTGTTTTTTCTTACCTACGAAATGAGAAAACGATCGAAAGACGAGAACTGCTCCCAACTTGAAAAAGAGGAGATTGTGATCAAGGCTGCACAAGAAGTAAAGAAATCGGTGGTGTATGGAGGCTTGATTATTTTGATCGTTTATTTTCCCATACTTACGCTTTCAGGAATCGAGGGCAAGATGTTTAGCCCTATGGCCAAGACCGTGAGCTTTGCAATTTTAGGAGCCATTATTTTAGCGCTCACCTATGTACCGATGGTAGGATCGCTGATTTTAAAACCTTCGGCCAGCCACGATCACGGCATATCAGAGAGAATAGTACAATATTTCTTTGCCAGGTATAAACCCATCATCCGGTTTGGATTGAATAACCGAAAAATGATCCTGATGGTTTCCGGTGCTTTTTTGTTGAGCGGTATCATCGGCTTTAAGTTTATAGGCGGGGAATTTATTCCAAAACTGGCGGAAGGAGATTTGGTGGTTGAAACCCACCACCCCGTTGGCACTTCAATGACCGAGACGATAGAATTCAGTAACCGGATTCAAAAGATGTTACGCAATACATACCCGGATGAAATTCAGCGGGTGGTTTCAAAAATCGGAACATCCGAGATTCCGGTTGACCCGGTGCCGATGGAATCGCAGGATATCGTTATCACCCTAACCGACAAAAAATACTGGACAAAAGCAAAAGATCAGGAAGAGTTGATGGGGCAAATTTCCCGGCTGTTTCAGCAATATCCCGGAATACTTTATTCCATTCAACAACCTATTGAAAACCGTGTGAACGAACTGATGAGCGGTGCCCGTACGGATGTGGTAGTAAAACTTTTTGGCCCCAATCTCGATTCATTGGTTTCAACAGGCAACCGGATTATTTCGGTGCTCAAAACAGTGCCCGGTGCTACTGAAATACAAGACAAAAAAATATTTGGCCTGCCACAAATTAACATCCGGTACGAACGCAGAGCAATGGCTACTTACGGAGTTACCGTGGCTCAAATTAACCGGGCCATTCAAACCGCATTTGCCGGAGCCATGGCCGGTATTATTTATGAAAACGACAAACGATTTGATCTGACGCTCAGACTTTCAGGAAACGAGCGAGCCAAAATGGAGAACATCCGCAACCTGATGATCAACGACAAAAATAACACGCCCATCCCCTTGAAAGAACTAGCCGAGATTACCGAAGAGATTGGCCCCTCTGAAATCAGCCACGAAAACTTGCAAAGAAAACTCAACATCGGGTTTAATGTGCGTGGGCGCGACCTGGAGTCGGTGGTAAACGAGGCCATGAAAAAAATTGATGAAAAATTGATATTGCCTGCGGGGTATTCAATTGATTTTGGCGGTGAGTTTGAAAACTTCAGAAGGGCAAAAACCAGGTTAGCTATTGTGGTGCCTGTCTCACTGGTAGTCATCCTGGGGTTGCTCTTTGCCACCTTTGGCAACCTGAAGGACAGTTTATTAATTTATTCGGTGGTTCCCTTGTCGGCCGTGGGCGGAGTATTTTCTCTTCTGCTTCGCGGAATGAATTTTAGTATCTCCGCAGGTGTGGGGTTTATTGCATTGTTTGGCATTGCCGTTTTGAATGGAATTTTAATCATCACCCGGTTTAATGAATTAGAAAAACTCGGAGTTACCGATGTGCACGAGCGTGTACTTCAGGGATTGAATGATCGCTTCCGTCCGGTGCTGATGACGTCTGCAGTAGCTGCCTTAGGGTTTTTACCCATGGCACTTTCAACCAGTGCCGGTGCGGAGATACAAAAACCATTGGCCACTGTGGTAATCGGTGGCTTGTTTACTTCTACGCTTCTTACACTTTTAGTATTGCCGGTAATCTATACACTCTCCCTACGCAAAAAAAAATTGCCCCCCGGCAAATGGATAGTGGTTGCCCTTGTATTGTTGCTGATGGTTCCATCGGCACACGCACAACAACCCGTTTCAATTTCACTGGATGAGGCAGTAAAAATAGCCTTGACAAAAAGCCCTGAGATGACGCTGGCTCAAGAACGGATTGATCAACAAGCGGCATTAAAGCCCACGGCATTTAATCTTCAAAACCCTGATTTGGTGTTTGAAGCTCCTGCCGGTCAGGGCTTTCGCCCGGGTGTGTTGCAGATCATTGATTATCCCGGCATATACACCGCACAAAGTCAAGCACAAAAGAGCAAAATAGAAATAGCAAAAACCGAACGGGCGGTTTCATCAAACAACCTGGTGTACCGGGTGCGCACGGCATATTTTCAGTTACAATACCTGATTTTGAGAACTAAACTATTACAAAGCCAGGATTCGGTGTTTGACGATATCATTAAAGTAAACGAGGTGCGTTACCGCGTAGGGCAAATTTCTTCACTCGAAAAACTAAACGGGGAGTCGCAGTATAAACGCATTCTTTTTAATCTGAAAATATCACGATCAGAGTTACAAAATGTAAAATACCAGTTTAACCTTTTACTTGGCAGACCAAACGATACTCTCTACACACCCAATGAAGCACTGAAAAAATTTGAGCATTCGTTGATAACTACTACTACGATTGATACTTCACACGTAACCAATAATCCTTTAATGGAATGCAGCCGCAGCCAGGAAGTGTACAGCCAGCATTTTTTAAAAGTGGAAAAAAGAAAACGGCTGCCGGGCGTTGTTCTGGGTTTTTTAAATCAAGGATCATACGGAGTGCCCATCGCAGGGATTACCTTGCCCTTGTGGCAATGGACATACCAGGCCAATATCAATGCCGCTCAAAAAGGATTGGAGATGGCACAAACACAAAAGACCATCACGGCATATCAGCTCAATACAGAATATGCCAAAGCACTTACGACTTTTGCACAACACAAAGACAATCTTAATTACCTGGAAACCATAGGCCTGGCCGAGGCCGATGAGGTTCTCCGCAGTTCACGCGAAAGCTTTCGGTTAGGAAGCATTACGTATTACCAATTCATTCAAAACCTGGAACTCTCGTACACCATCCGGCAAAATTATTTGGAGACCCTGCGCAATTACAATCAGTCGATAAACAGTTTGATTTACCTGAAAGGAGAATATTGATTTTTAAAAATGAAGATTATGAAAGATACCATGAAAAATATTTTAAGCGTGTGTTTTGGTCTGGTGTTGGCCGCCTGTTCTGATAAAAAACAAATGGATCACGTCATCCCTAACGAATCCAATTCAATAACCATCAGCGATAGCTTACTAACCTTGATGGATGTGAGAGTTACCGCTCCGGAAATGAAATTGATCGAAACTAATATTTACCTGGCCGGTAAGGTAGTAACCGCACCCAACAACCGCGCCTCGGTGAGCAGCGACATTGAAGGAAAAGTAGAACACATTTATGTAAAGGAAGGAAATTTTATAAAGAAAGGAACTCCGTTAATGACTTTGCGAAGTATGGAACTGATCGAATTGCAAAACCAATATACGGAAGCAAAGAGTCAGTTGGATTTTCTGGTGCTGGAATATAAGCGGCAAGAAGAATTGATAAAAAACAGAATCGGGGCACTGGTTGATTTTCAAAACACCAGCTCGCGCTATCGGGCAGCTGAAAGCAAAGTGAATGCGCTTCGGGCTAAGCTGGGTGTTTTAGGTTTTTCAAAAGAATTTATTAACACACAGGAAATAGCCACTCAATTAACAATTTACTCACCGATAGATGGGTATGTGTTTCAGTTGCCGGTGCAACTGGGTATGCTCGCTACCAACCAAATGACACTGGCCGAAATTGTAAACCTAGAAGAATTGTGGGCCGATGTTTTTGTGTACGACAAAGACCTTGATAACATAGTTGAAGGCCAGGCAGTTGAAATTGACTTTATTACCCATTCATACCCTTCGGTGATCGGAACCGTAGCCCACCTTTCAAGAGCGATTGATCCGCTAACGAAAGCCATTACGGCTCACGTTAAATTCAAAGCACCTGCCGGTAAACTTGTTTTGCCCGAGATGAGCATCCGGTGTGTAATTATAAAAAGAGAAAGCCAGCAAGCCAAACTGGCGGTACCCCGTTCGGCTGTTTTGGATGAGGCCGATCATTCATACGTTTATCTTTGGTTTCCCCAACGGTCAACTCCTAACAAAAAAACATTATACAAATCGCGGATAACCAAAGGAAGCCAAAATGAAGAATGGGTACAAATTACATTTGCCAATGAGCCCGATGAAAAATATCAGGTAGTATCAAAAAATGCAATGATTGTAGAGAATGAACGGAGGAAACGTGTTGATTGAAATTTTATTCCTGCCCGCCATGTAAGCACGAATAATTACTCAACCATTTCTTTTTTTATTTCAATGAGGCTAATCTTTCTTCCAATGATTTGATCTTGGTTTCAGAATCTGCCTGTTTTTTGCGCTCCATTTCCAGCACGTGTGCCGGGGCACCCGCTACAAATTTTTCGTTGGAAAGTTTTTTCATAACAGAAGCAAGGAAGCCTTTTTGATATTCTAAGTCTTTGAGGATTTCGTCCTTTTCTTTTGATAGATCAATCTTACCTGCCAACGGAATGAAAAACTCCTGCGTGCCAACCAGAAATGAAGTGGCCGATTGAATTTTGCTTTCGGTAGTATTAATCTCTTTTACATTCGCTAGTTTTTTTACCAATGAATTGAATGTAGCCGATGTCTTTGAAGAACAGAAAACATTCATAGCCTCTTTTGGTGATATACCTTTTGAGTTGCGTACGTTTCGAATTTCTGTCACTGCGTTAAAAGCAGTTTGTGCTTCATCTAATATTGCTGAGTTGAATTCATTCGCTAGTGGCCAAGATGCTATAATGATATTTCTCTTTTCATCACGAGTTTTCAATTCACTCCATAGTTCTTCCGTAATGAAAGGGATAAAAGGATGAAGCACCTTGAGAAGGTTTTCAAAAAACAAAATAGTTTGGTCGTATGTTTTTTTATCAATGGGTTTGCCAAATTCGGGCTTAATAACCTCCAGGTACCAGGCACAGAAGTCATCCCATACCAATTTGTACACACACATCAACGCATCTGACAAGCGATACTTGCCGAAGAGATCATTCAACTCAGTCAATGAGTAGTTGAATGTTGATTCAAACCATTCAATAGCAATTTTGTTTTCTTCGGGCTGAGGTATATTTTCTGTGTTCCAGCCTTTCACCAACCGAAATGCATTCCAGATTTTGTTGTTGAAGTTTCTTCCCTGCTCGCACAGTTTTTCATCAAACAATAAATCATTTCCGGCCGGGGAACTGAACAGCATTCCGGTGCGTACGCCATCGGCTCCGTACACTTTCATCAGCTCAATCGGATCGGGTGAGTTTCCCAGGCTCTTGCTCATTTTTCTTCCCTGCTTATCACGGACAATGCCGGTGAGGTACACATCGCTGAAGGGTTTTTTGCCAAGATATTCATACCCGGCTATAATCATGCGGGCCACCCAAAAGAACAAAATCTCGGGTGCCGTTACCAGTACGCTGGTTGGGTAGAAGTAATTGAGGTCGGCATTTTGCGATACATTGATTTTTCCTTCGGCCTTATTAAAATATTTTTCATTGAATCCGTCAAATACTTCAATAGGCCATAGCCAGCTGGAAGCCCACGTGTCGAGCACGTCAGGGTCTTGATTGATTTCTTCTAATTTTAAATTGGGGTTTTTTGATTGAAGAACCTTGAATGCCTCTTCTTGTGTTTCAGCAACAGCAAACGATCCGTCAGGTGCATACCATGCCGGAATGCGGTGCCCCCACCACAATTGCCGTGAGATGCACCAGTCGCGCACATTCTCCATCCAATGGCGATAAGTGTTCTTGAATTTGGGTGGATGCAGTTTTATTTCATCACTTTCCACAGCTTCTTTTGCGCGTACAGAAATTTCTTTCATCTTGATGAACCACTGCAAGGATAGCTTTGGCTCAACAACCGTGTTGGTTCTTTCTGAGCGCCCGATGCGGGTGATGAATTCTTCTTCTTTTACTAAGAGCCCGGCTTCGCGCAAGTCTTTTATAATTTCTTTGCGCACGACAAAGCGATCTTTACCAAAAAATTTTTGAATCTCACACTTCTCATTCAACGTTCCATCGTCATTGATGGTGTCAATCACCGGAAGCTGATGACGCAAGCCAATCTCATAGTCATTCACATCATGAGCAGGTGTTACTTTCAGGCAGCCTGTTCCAAATGCTTTGTCAACATAGTCATCGGCAATTACGGGAATCTCGCGTTTGATAAATGGAACCAATACTTTTTTTCCGATAAGATTTTTGTAACGCTCGTCAGTAGGGTTTACGGCAATGGCTACATCGCCCATAATGGTTTCGGGGCGCTGTGTGGCAATCACTACGTAACCATCGTGGTCTTTTATTTTATATTGAACTGAATACAGAATGGATTTTTCACCGTCTTCTTTATAAAGTACTTCTTCGTTGCTGAGGGCTGTCTTCGCTTCGCAGTCCCAGTTGATCATGCGCAGGCCGCGGTAGATGTAACCTTTATTGTAAAGATCTACAAACACACGGATTACGGCTTGGTAATAATGCTTGTCCATGGTGAAGCCGGTACGCTCCCAATCGCAGCTTGCTCCGAGTTTTTTTAGTTGCTCCAAAATAATTCCCCCGTATTTCTCTTTCCACTCCCAGGCATATTTCAGAAATTCATCGCGTGTGAGCGAAGATTTTTTAATTCCTTTTTCGCGGAGCATGGCCACTACCTTGGCCTCGGTAGCAATGGAGGCATGGTCGGTGCCGGGTACCCAGCAGGCTTCTTTGCCTTCCATGCGCGCCTTGCGGATGAGTACATCCTGAATGGTGTTGTTGAGCATGTGGCCCATGTGCAGCACACCGGTTACGTTGGGCGGAGGGATAACGATACAGTACGGTTCTTTGTTAGGGGTGGGTGTAGCATGAAAAAAACCATTTTCCATCCAGTGGCTATACCATTTTTCTTCTACTTCGGAAGGATTGTATTTGGTTGAAAGCGACATAATAAATTAGTGGACCGCAAAAATAGGAATTAGTAATGTGCTATTGAAGCGGAAATTTGTCCGGATACTTTTGGGTGTTAACCCCGAAAAACAAATGAAACCGGATGAGGTAACGCACAGTAGTTGGGGTTTAGCTTTTTAATGATTGACGAAAACTTCGGGGTGTGCGGCTCTTTTTTTTTAAAAACACCCGGTTAAAATATGTCAGGTTTTCAAAACCGGTTTCGTATGCTATTTCGCTTATGGCTTTGTCAGTCTCGGTCAGTAAAAAGCAAGCCTTGCCTATGCGGATGTCATTGACATAATCAGAAAATGTTTTTCCGGTAGCGCGTCTAAAAAACTTGCTGAATGCACTGCGCGAAAGATGAACCAGGCCGGCTACATGCTCCAAGGTTATTTCTTGGGACGAATGCTTTTGAATGTGCTGACATACTTTATTGATCCGGCTTTCTGTTTCCACACCTTTCATGGCACGAAAATATTCTGACGAAAGTTTATTATGCTTTTGGGTAGTCAGTTTTTGCAGCAGGTTCAGAAGGGTGGTTACTTTTTCAACACCCGCCAGTGCAGGTAGTTGCTCCAGTTCTTTGCTGAATTTGTCTGAGTCTGAAAAAGACAATCCCCGGTCAGCCAAAGTAAGCAAAGACGAAATTTTATCAAACTCATCCAATTCCAAAAAACGCTGAATAAAATTTTCTGAAAACTGGGTAACAACGGCAGATACGGTTGGGTATTCAGCACTATCGCTCGACCAAGTGTGAGGCAGGTTGGGACCAAGCAACACCAAGTCTCCGGTTTCAAAGTTTTCGTAACTGTCACCCACCAAACGTTTTCCTTTTCCTCGCGTGATAAGAGTTAACTCATACTCGGGATGGTAGTGCCACTTGAATTCAAAAAGAGGAAGGGTAAGTGTGTAGGCCAAAAATGATTCACTCCCTTTTTTGCTGGCAATGTCTTCGTAAGTCGCTTTCATTAATACTATTATAGTGTAAAATAAATACAAATGTTAAATACAATGTCAATATAGTATTAAAATATGCGCTTTTAGTGTAAGTCTTGTGGTGGGGGATTGGGTATTTTTGCTTTTTATTTTCAATTTATGGCAATACCTGCTTCAATTCTAAAAGCACTTGACGAACCGTGTGTAATTACGCGGGAGCAAGTTGACTTCTACCAGAAAAACCGTTTCATCAAAGTAAAACAGGTGTTTAACGAGGAAACATTGGATTACTTTAACACCATCATTTCTGATAAAGTATCGGAGTTAAATCGTATTGAAACAAAACTGGAAGATCGCAGCACTTACGGAAAAGCTTTTCTTCAGCTGTTTAACCTTTGGCGTGAAGATGAGCGCATTAAGCAACTTATTTTTAGCAAACGATTGGCAAAAATAGCTACCGACCTTATGCAAGTTAGCGGAGTGCGGTTGTACCACGATCAGGCTTTATACAAAGAAGGTGGCGGAGGCATAACGCCCTGGCATGCCGATCAATACTACTGGCCTTTAGAAACCGACAAGACCGTTACTGCCTGGATTCCGCTGCAGAAAACTCCGCTGGAAATGGGGCCGCTGGAATTCAGTGCGGGCAGTCATCAAATAGTTGAAGGACGAGAACTTGAAATAGGTGATGAGAGCGAAGTACAGATTCAACAACGGTTGCGAGTCACAGACTTCAAGCATGTGATAGAGGCTTTTGATCTGGGAGAAGTGAGTTTCCACTCTGGCTGGGTGTTTCACCGCGCTGGCGCAAACACAACCAATCAGACACGAAAAGTTATGACTATCATTTATATGGATAAAGAAATGCGATTGAAGCAACCCGAAAATAAAAACCAGATCAATGACTGGAATACCTGGTGCCCGGGCGTGTCGGTAGGCGAGGTAATCAATTCTTCCATTAATCCGGTGCTGTACTGATGCGCATTTGTTATACGTGCCCGTATTGGGGGCAGGAGGGGGTAAAGGCTTCATCTTTTCTGGATCGTGTATTGGAAGAAGGATATCAGGGTGCCGAGATTAATTTACCTGCTTCAGAAGAGTTTGTAACCAATTTTTTAGCAACACTGGATTGCATTCGCTCCAGGAATAAAAATTTTTTATTTATTGCCCAGCAAGTGCTTAATCCAGCCCATGAGTCGGTAAATGAGTACATAATCCGCATGAAAGCCAGGCTTACTTACCTCGTTTCCACTAAACCTGATTTTATTAACAGCCACACCGGAAAGGATTATTATTCGTTTGATGATAATTGCCGCATCATTGAAGCAGCTGAAAACATAAGTCAACAATCAGGCATACCCATTTTACATGAAACACATCGCGGGCGGTTCACTTTTCATGCCTCAGGTTTGCTTCCGTATCTTTGGCACTTTCCGCAATTGAAACTTACAGGAGATTTCTCACATTGGTGCATTGTGTCAGAAAGTATGCTGGAAGATCAGATGGATATTATTGAAAGAATTATCCCCCATGTTCATCATATCCATGCGCGTGTTGGACACGAACAGGCCCCCCAGGTAAGTGATCCGTTTGCTCCTGAGTGGAAAGAGCATGTAGACCGGTTTATTCAATGGTGGAAAAAAATTATTTCTACACACTTAAATAATGGAAGCACTCACCTGAGCATTACACCGGAGTTTGGCCCCGTGCCCTATATGCCTACATTTCCCTATTCGCAAAAACCCGTAACCGATCAATGGCTGATCAATACACAGATGAAAGAATTACTAAAAAATTTGCTAGTTGAATTAAGCCTTGAGTACAATTGATAAAATGAAAAAGTCTTTTTTTTTAGTATTAACAATCCTGGCTGTAACAGGCTGCACAAACCGGAATTCTGTTAAAACGAACTCTCCATTTAATAAGATCGAGGCCATAGAAGAGAAGTACCAACCTCTGCCCTTAACCGAAGTAAAACCCCAGGGATGGATCAACGAACAAATTCGTAAAAACCTGGATGGCTTTGTAGGCAGGCTGGATACGCTCGTTCCTCAACTCATCAGGGATGATAAAATTTACGGAGAAAGCCGCTTGACGAAAAAAGTAAAAAATAAAGAGGTGGGGGCGTTGGGCGATGCCGGAGACTGGCAGGTGCAGTTTTTATGGTGGAACAGTGAAACACAAAGTAACTGGCGTGACGGCTACCTGCGCAGTGCTATTTTATTGAACGACAAACAACACCTGAGTAACTTGCAGAAGTACGTAGATTACATTTTGTCCACGCAAGATAAAGACGGCTACCTGGGTATTTATGACAAAGACTTACGTTATCGTTTTGATAATGAAAACGGAGAGCTTTGGGCAAAAGCCACGTTACTGCGGGGGTTGCTTGCCTGGTACGAACAAACAAAAGATCAAAAAATTTTATCCGCCATTGAGCGGGCGGCCCAAAATGTGATAGATAATTATCCGGCATTTCACTCACATCCGTTTTATTCAAAACAACCCAATGTGGGCGGCACTTCACACGGGCTCATGATTACCGATGTTTTTGAAAATCTTTTTCGAATCACAGGAAAAGAAACCTATCGGGAATATTGCTTGTTTTTGTATCAAGACTTTTCAGAACAAGAGCTGAACGAAAGTGCGCAGTACAAAAAACTGATGAATGATACGCTCTTGTTAAGTTCACATGGCGTGCATGTGTACGAGCACTTGCGTAGTGTAGCCGCAGCTTACTACGCATCCGGCAATCCACAATTAAAAATAGCCTTGGATAAATTTTTGAATAAAATTAATGATGAGACAACGGCATCAGGCGCAGGTGTGGGCGATGAATGGATTGGAGGAAAAAAAGCCGATGCCACAAAGCGAGGATATGAATATTGTTCATTGCAGGAATTGATGCACAGCTACCTTGAGTTGCTGCTGAAGACAGGCAACAACGCTTTTGCCGATCAAGCAGAAACAATTTTTTTTAATGCCGCTCAAGGAGCGCGACACCCTTCAGAAAGTTGCATCGCTTACCTAAAAAGCGACAACTCCTATTATATGACAGGCGGGCTGAATGGCGACAACTCCAATAAAAAGCAAACCCGCTATACGTATTCACCGGTGCATCAGGAAGCAGCGGTATGCTGCGTACCCAATGCGGGACGCATTGCACCTTACTATGTTCAGCACATGTGGATGAAGCACAATCAATCATTGGTTGCTTCGCTGCTTGGCCCATGCGTAGTGACCACAACCGTGAACAGCCACCGGGTAACCATTACCGAAAAAACCAATTACCCGTTTGAAAACACAATTGAGTTTGTGGTTTCGGCCGATTCAGAATTTGATTTAAAAATCCGTAAACCCGGTTGGGTAACAAAATTTTCTGTAGATACGGAGTACATCGAAGAAGATGGATATGTAGTTATCCGTAAAAACTGGAAAGGATCACAATCGGTAAAAATCAATTTTATTCCTGAAATTGTAGAAAGAAAAGACATTAACCATGAAAATTATTTTACCTACGGAGCACTGGTACTGGCTTCGCCTTTGGCTGCTCGGGAAGAAAAAACAAAAACATTTGCAATTCCAGGGTTTTATAATTTTAAATACTCACCCAAACACTTGAAGACTTATTGGTACGCAGGTTACCCCGTTGTAGCCGTGCAAAATAATCCCCTGATTTTTAAAACAATTCTGTTAAACGACAGTACACATCAAAAAGAAACGGTTGAATTAGTTCCGATGGGAAACACTATTTTACGACAAGTAACTTTTAAAGACCCACCTCACTAAAGCGCAAGCACAATTCTTTGGCCACATAATCATAAATAAGTATGAAAAACTTCATTGTTTCAGTCTTGTTATTTTTTGGTTTTCAGACGCAAGCACAGGAAGTGATTTATCATGTATTTCAACGCAGCTTTTTTGATAGTAATGGTGATGGACACGGAGATTTGAAAGGCATGCAACAAAAGCTTGACTACCTGCAAGATTTGGGGGTGACTTCAATCCTGCTGACTCCACTATACCAATCAGAATTCTATCATAATTACTTTGCCACAGATTTTGAAAAAATTGACTCCAAATACGGAACGTTGGACGAATACCTGAGCTTGGTAAAAGAAGTACACAGGCGTAACATGAAAATTTACCAAGATGTGGAAATGCAATACGTTACCCATGAACACGCATGGTATAAAAGCTCATACGGGCATCCTCACTCGCCTTATTCAAACTATGTGTATTACGAGGACAGCCTAAATCTAAAGCCATTCTTTTTTTATAACATACCTGAGTTTACTACCTATAACAACCTGAAGCAAAAAATTGCCGTGGTGAATATGAATAATCCGGCTGTAAGAAAATATACATTTGATGTTTTAAATTTTTGGGTTGACCCCAACAAAGACGGAAGATTTGATGATGGCGTAGATGGGTTTCGGCTCGACCACATGATGGATGACCTGGATAATTTCAAAAAATTACCACACCTCTTTAAAAATTTCTGGACACCAGTGCTTACCAGCCTAAAAAAAACAAACCCCAGCATTAAGATTATTGCCGAGCAGGCCAACTGGTTTTCACTTGGCCGGGAATATTTTCGCGAAGCAGCCGTAGACCGGGTATTTGCATTCTACTTAAGCTGGGCCATTGAAAAAATGGATAAGAAAGAACTCATCAAAGCAGCCGATAGCACACTCACTAAAAACTATGAAGGCAAAGAACAAATTGTATTTATTGAAAATCATGACACCCGCAGATTGGCATCCGTTTCTGGCATGAATCAGGGAAAATTAAAAATTGCGGCTACACTTAATTTATTGCTGGGCGGAATTCCCTTGATTTATTACGGTCAGGAGATAGGCATGACGGGCAAACAGCTAAAAGGCAAGACCGATGGGAACGATATTCCTATTCGCGAAGCTTTTGAATGGACTGCCAATGCAACGGGTAAAGGCATGACTTTTTGGTACAAAGGCACCGGGCCATGGTGGGACAGTACCCATGTTAAGCCATTTGATGGAATTTCGGTAGAAGAACAACGGAACGACCCGCAGTCATTGTTCAACTATTATAAAAAAATGATTCAGTTGAAGAAGTCATACCCGGCATTGGCACAGGGAAAATATCAAGACGTAGAAAATGATAACAACAAAATATTTTCTTTTTTGAGGTACACCCATACTGAAAAATGTTTGGTTGTAGTAAACTTGTCAGATAAACCACAACAGACTATCATTAGCTCAGGGAATGAAAAATTTAAGACTGCAAAAAGCTTATTGAGTAACGAAAATCTAAAACTGATAAATAACGAAAGCCTATCTCTTGCCATGCCTCCTTATGGAGTACAAGTTTATAAATTAGCCCGATAGCTTTCTGAGTTAATGCCAGGCTAAATACAACTAGTTAAACGCTTGTTTGTATTGCTTACTTAAGGTTTTCCAAATCGTAAATAAGGATTCTTCTCCGATCAAAGTTTAAAAATTTCTTTTCTTGTAAATCATTGAGCACCGTAGTAACAGTTTGCCTTGATGTACCGGTGAGTGTGGCAATATCTTTATGTGTGAATTTTGTATAGATGATGGTTTCGTAGCCGGCTTTCAGACCCTTCCATGCGGCAGCATCTTTGAGAAACTCTACAATTCTTGTTCGTGCGTCTTTGAATACAAGCGATTCTAATTTCCGTTCAACTTTCATTAATCTCAAACCAATTAATTTAATGATTTTGAAATTTAATTCACGGTCCTTATACATTAATTGCTGCAGTTCGTGAATGCTCAACGTGCATGCAACCGTGTCTTGTTCGGCAAGGGCAAAATCATTTCTTTTTTCTTCTCCGGCAAGCGCCAATTCACCGAATATTTCACCCCGCACTAATATGGCGTTGGTTACTTCTTGCCCACCGGCTAAGTAATGACCAATTCGCACTTGACCTTCTGATATCAAATAAATATGTGTAGAGTGATCTTTTAAAGAGTAGATGTTTTGACCCTTTTTATATTTTTTAAAAACATGTGTATGTGTTTGGTTCATCTTCTTCACTTTGTGTGGGCAAAGAATGTTGTATAAATCAACACACTCAAAATACCATATTGCGGATGGGTTCATGGCCCTAAAATTAGAGCATTTATAAATAAATATAAAGCAAATGTCGGCTGCATTACATTTAGATAAATGCAAACCTCGTTATTTAGCGCGAACGTTATTACCAAAACATTTATGAATAGTAAAATTTGTTTTCTCATAACATTGATGGTGTGTGCAACCGGTCTGATGGCACAGTCGGTAGAGGTTCGAAAAAAACAATTTAATATTGAAGAGTCGGGGCTTGCTCTTCAAGGGTATGATCCGGTTGTGTACTTTGTAAACAATAAAGCGGCTAAGGGCAAACCTGAAATCTCAATCCTAGTTGAGGGTGTCATATACCGATTTACATCAGAGAAAAATAAAAACACTTTTTTAACGAACCCATCAAAGTACGAACCGCAATACGGAGGATGGTGTGCTTATGCCATGGGATCAAATGGAAACAAAATAGAAATTGATCCTGAAACTTTTAAAATAACCGATGGCAAACTATACCTGTTTTATAACAAATTTTTTACTAACACTTTAAAAGAGTGGAATAAAAATGAAGTGCCGTTAAAAACAACAGCTGATAAGAATTGGGAAATATTTATTCACCACAAGCCATGACTACAAAGCAAAAAAATTTGATCGGTTGGATTTTTAGAATAGCAGCAGCAGCTATTCTGTTACAAACATTGTTTTATAAATTTACCGCAGCACCCGAATCGGTTTATATTTTTTCAACTTTGGGAATGGAACCATGGGGAAGAGTTGGTATTGGTGCGATGGAGTTGGTAGCTTCCGTTTTACTGATAATACCAGGGGCTACCGTGTTCGGTGCAGGTTTAGCAATTGGCCTGATGAGCGGTGCAATTTTTTTTCACCTGACTAAACTAGGCCTTGTTGTGCAAAATGACTCAGGTTTATTGTTTGCTTATGCCTGTACCGTATTATTTTGTTGTTCGGTTCTCGTTTTTATGGACAAGGCAAAACTATTTTTTATCATAATGAAACTCAAGAAAAAATTATTTTGAATATGGAACTTACCCATCTGCTGACTACAATTATCAACCAATTGAAACAATTGCTGCTTGCTGTAACCAATGAGCAATATTGTGAGCAAATACCTGTGTTGTCACACGCTACCATTGGGCAACACACACGCCACATTATTGAATTTTTTATTGAACTTAATCATGGGTACAAAACAGGCCGCGTAAATTATGATGCCAGAAAACGGGATATAAAAATTGAAACGGATAAAAATTGTGCATTATCACAGTTACAATTGATAATAGAAAATTTAAAAAAAGAAAACAAAGCATTGATGCTTATTGCTGATTTTAATTTGAATAATAAATCTTCTTACGCCATACCAACTAATTTTGAACGTGAACTGGTGTACAATCTTGAGCACACCATTCATCACATGGCGCTTATTCGCATAGGTGTGCCCGTTATTTCATCCATTGTTTTACCTGATAATTTTGGTGTAGCGGTGGCTACAATAAAACACAGGTCAGTATCTTCTCATAGTAATGAACACGTATATGCTTGACGCTGTTCGTTGGAAGCTCAGACGCTTTTTTATCCGGTTGCTGCATTGGGAATATTGGCCAATGAAAATCACGTATTTTCCGTTGCTTCCCTATTGGTGTTGGCTCAGCATCAAGGCGCGGTCATTTTTCTTCTTCAGTGCTGCTAATCCGAGCATTCAATACGCTGGGTTCATACAAGAACGTAAGAGCAACATTTACAAATTAATTCCCCAGCAATTTTATCCCCAAACTGTTTTCTGCTCAGCAAATGCAACACTCCATGAAATTGAATTACAGTTGCAAAAACAAAATTTTACTTTTCCATTAATTGCCAAACCTGATATTGGCGAACGTGGCGTGCAAGTAAAACTGATTCATTCACTCGATGATTTGAAGTTGTACAGCCGGCAAAGTAAAGTTGATTTTTTGTTACAAGAATTTATTGATTACGACTATGAAGCAGGTATTTTTTATTACCGGATTCCCGGAGAAAATCAAGGTCACATTTCAGGCATTGTAACGAAAGATCTTTTAGCCGTAACGGGTAATGGCCAGTCGAATATAGAAGAGTTGCTTCAACGAAACGACCGATCGGTGTTACAAATACCAACATTAAAATCCATATACGGAGATTACCTCGAAACGGTATTGCCTGAGGGGAAAACGCAAACGCTTGTGCCGTACGGCAATCATTGTAGAGGAGCAAAATTTGTTGACGAAAGTTTCAGAATCAATAATAAGCTCAGCAACAGCATAGATCAAATTTGTAAACGGATACCGGGATTCTACTTTGGAAGATTAGACATCAAATTTAAAAGCTGGGAAGATCTGGAAAACGGAAAACATTTTTCCATCATCGAACTCAACGGGGCAGGAAGCGAGCCTACACACATTTATGACCCGTCACATTCGCTGTTCTATGGCTGGGCTGAAATATGCAAACATTGGAAACTACTTTATCAAATAAGCCTGATCAATTCGCAGCAGTTAAGTATACCGTTAATGTCCTTTACACAAGGAATGGAAATGAAAAAAGCACACGAGCTACATTTAGCATTAATGACACAGGTATGAAGCCCAACGCAAAGCTTTTTTTTACTACGATGGCCATAAGCTTTTTAGGTTCATTACCCTTGGGTATTCTCAATATAAGTGTTGCCAATTTTACGTCTCATGATGATCTTGCTTCAGCATTTGGTTTTTCTGTCGCAGCCATTTTTGTAGAAATGGCGTTCGTTCGTATCGCGCTAACGGCAATCAAACAATTTGAAAAGCTGAAGCGTTATTTGCGTTTTTTCAGTTTACTCACCAGTTTTTTATTGTTGATGTTGTCGTTTAACACACTGGCTGCTGCTTACCAGAGCGAACCGTTTCACTCTGATTTACCTTTATCGGCCGGTAATCCCGTTTTATCAGGGTTATTGCTTAGCGTTATGAATCCATTGCACTTACCTTTTTGGATGAGTTGGATTGTCCTATTGAAATCGAACAGATTATTAAATGATAAGCCTTCTGCATACAATTATTTTATATGCGCAATTGGTATAGGCACAGCCGCAGCTTTTTTTCTTTATGGCATTGCCGGGAGTTATGTAGTCAGGCTATTCAGGAGTCAACAAACAGGACTTAATTGGGTTGTAGGAATAATTTTATTGGTTTCTGCTTTGATGTTACTTTACAAAAATCACATCAAGACTTTCTACAAACTCTGATGTCTATCCAGGAGGCAAATGAATACTTGGCCCATATAACCGGATAATGAAAGGTGATAGTATTAATTATTTCAGTGGCGTATCAATTTTTTAAACTGCGGAATATTCAATCCTGCATTGTACCAAATGTAGAGCAGTAGTCACCTGTGATGTATTTTTTTCAGACCTGTGTCCGGTGAGAAATACCAAGTACAGCAATATTCTGATATCCCAAATTCAGTAAGCGATGAGCTATAAACGATTGCGTTCACCAATGTCAAAGATCCTGGCAGTTGCCAGCAAGCTAAACGTATTAATTAAGCTAAGTGAAGTAACCGGTGTAGGTTGATCGGCTTACTTCTAAAGGTGATTTGGTTTGATAGATATGTTTCTAGTGTTTTTGTTGGTTAAAATTTTCCAGAGTATTCCGGGCCAGCTTGATAAAACATAATTTGTAGCAAGGGCAAAACTACAGCAGATAATTTTTTAGTTCAGATACTATGACCATGCTATAGTCATCCAGTCTTACAAACTCCATCCTTGCCTGTATTCTCTTTTTACAAAGGCATTGGCTTCATCAAAGTTGGTAATCTTCATGTTCTTGGCATCCCACAATAATTTTTTTCTTCCTGGATATGAAAACCCACGGCCGTTTTCGTTTTGTTTTTGAAACTGGTAACTGCGTACGGCCAGGTTGCCCATGAGCACGGCCTCGGTCATTGGTCCGGCATATTCAAAAGGAGAGCTCAATTGTTTTTTACCATACCCGGCCAGACAGGCATCTACCCACTCAGTGTAGTGTCCTTTTTCACCGCCAGTAATGCGAGGAATGGTTGGTTTCGGCAACCTCACTTCCTTCATTCGTTTGGTGGGCAACAAGGTAGGAGGCATGTTATAGTCGCCCATCAGTTTTCCTTTCGTGCCGTGAAAAATATAGCCTCCGGCCGAGTCGCCCAGTTGCTCATCGGGCAAGAGTTCTTCGGGTCGCTCGGGCAACAATCCTCCGTCCATCCAAGTAAATTTGATTTCGCCTTTTCCATCTTTGCGTGGAAACTTCAAGTGAATGATGGAAGAAGATGGGCATGCATCGGCATAATTAGCTACTTTAAAAAAATCTTCCCAAGCCGTGGTGGTGCTGCACTCTACTTCGCTCGGGTAGTCAATTGGCAAAATACGGAATGCGGCATCCATGATGTGGCAGGCCATGTCGCCTAGCGCACCGGTGCCAAATTGCCACCACCCGCGCCAGTTAAAAGGAACATAAGCGGGGTTGTAGTCAATATATGGTGTGGGGCCAAGCCATAACTCCCAATCGAGTTCTTTAGGCACATCATATTTTCCTGTTGGCTTGGGTATGCCCTGCGGCCACACGGGCCGGTTGGTCCAGGTTTCTACGCGCGTTACTTTGCCGATAAGCCCGGCATCTACATATTCTTTTGCGGTTCTAACGAAATCGGCAGAAGCATACTGGTTTCCCATTTGTGTTACTACTTCATATTTTTTGGCTGCCTCGGTAAGCATGCGTGCTTCATAGATATCATGGGTCAATGGTTTTTGTACATAGACATGTTTTTTGCGGCTCATGGCCGCCATGGCAATGACTGCGTGTGTATGATCAGGGGTAGAGACGGAAACAGCATCAATGTTTTTTTCTTCCTTGTCGAGCATCTCGCGGAAGTCTTTGTAGTACTTGGCTTGTGGGAAATTCTTTACTGACTCTGTGGCCTGGCGGTCGTCTACATCACACAAAAAAGCAATTTTGGCTTTGGGGTTAGCCGCAAAACCGGTAAGGTCGCTGGTGCCTTTGCCGCCCGCACCGATGCCGGCAACATAGAGTGTGTCGCTGGGTGGGGTGAATCCGTTGCCTCCCAACACAAAGCGGGGAAGGATGGTGAAAGCGGTGGCGGCTGTGGCAGCCTGTGTGATAAATTTTCTGCGGGAGATCATAGTAAGTTTTTAGTCTGAATCTTTACAATTCTAAAGTCAGAACTTTTGTTGGGTATTGCAAGTATAATTTTTCGGCATTCTCGCTGCGCAATAGTTAAAACTCATCCCCGCATAAGCATGCTTTTTTCTCCTGCCGTCAACACTCTCTATAAATGGGTGATTTAGAAAAAAGTACAGAGCCTTACAGATAATGACTGTAGGCTTCTCAAGAAATGAAAAATGTGATTGAAATGATCAAAGAACCCAACCAGGCCGGTTGGGTAGTTTTCAATATGCCCGGTCAATAGACCCAGAGCCGTATACTTTTTTAGTTACTTCTTTTGTACTGCCTTTGTGTTTGATCGTGCCACTACCCAACACAAGCGCATCTAAATTCTGTGTTACATTTACCTCGCAGTTGCCTGATCCGCTGATTTTCACTTTTGCTTTTTCCAGTTCGCAGGCAAAAGCATTTAAACTTCCGCTCCCGCTAATGTAGATGTCGTTAGAAGTGGCATAGCCCTTTAAGGCAACAGTTCCTGAACCACTCACCTCGGTTTTAACATTATTTCCTTTCAGGTCAATATCCATTGAACCGCTGCCTGAAACGGCCAGACTAACATAATCCGTTGCAATTGAATTTTCTGAAACTATTTTCCCGCCACTATTCACTTGCAGTTCGTTAATGTTTTTCATGCTGACATAGACCTTCATTACGGCTTTCAGCTTGATATCATCAATTTTTGACCAGATGCTTTTATTGGGATTGTCGGGCTTGCGGTCAACGTTGATCATCAAGATTCCATTTTCAACAAAAATTTTAGTCAAAGAAAAAATATCGGGATCAGCCTCCACATTCACTTCTTGTTTGTTAGTCTGTTTTAAATAGACGGTGTAGTTGGAGTTGACATAGATACTCTTAAACTCAGAAAGCTCTAGCGTTTTTTTAGTAGATTGAGCAAAGGCAATGGATGCGGCAGATAAAAGCAGCAACGACAGCACGATGAGGGCAAGGATTAGGTTTAGTTTTCGCATGTGATAATTGTTTGAATCACAGAAAATTGCATAGGTTGATGTGTAAAATAAATTTACATTCGACAAAAATGCAAGATTTACGCTGAAAAGATTATTCCTTCGACAAATTACTTCCCTCTTTTCTTAAAAATAAGTCTGAAAACCAACATAAAAATTACAAGGCCGATACAAAGCGTGGCCAATATGCCCGGTGTTATTAATTCTACGCCTCTCATGTTGAAATGTTGTTTACAGGATGGAAATCAGGTGTAAGCTACTCAATTACGGCTTTCCTGACCAAAATAATAATTCTTAGACGCAGTTTTTATTGTAGCGCGTGTATCAGCATACCGCCTTCTCGTTTTATCATAGCGATCAAAGTCTCTGATCTTTTTACATGAAGTTGATCCGGCTAACTACCGACTAAGGTTAATCAGGAACTAAAATCCATTTAATATTTAGAATTATTCTAAATAAAAATATATTTGCACCTTTAAAACGAAAATTAGTTTATGAGAATTCCATTTCGATCGCCTAATGTAAACAGAGAATTGCTTCTGTTCACCCTACTGATACTGCTTCTCACAAGTAGCTGCACCCGTAACTCAAAGCAGGCACAGGCTAATACCGACCGAAAAATTGGTGTGTTGTTGGTCAACCATGGTTCGAGATCGGCTACTTGGCGACAGGCTTTGCTGAGCCTGGAAAAAAGTACACAAGCCAATATGATGAAGAAGGGGATCATCAAAGGCACAAAGACTGCCCACATGGAATATACCGAGCCTTCAATTGCCACGCAGCTAAAAGCATTTGATGCCGAAGGATTCACCGATGTTATTATTGTGCCCATCTTTCTCACGGTAAGCCCCCACACGTTTGATGATATTCCTACCATCATTGGGCAAAAGGAAGATCCGCAGTCGATGGAAGTTTTGAAAATTGAAAAAATTGAACGCTATACACCTCAAGCCAGAACTTACCTTACACCTAACCTTGACTTTACCGACATACTAAAGAAAAATGTTTTGCGCAGGGTAAAGGATATTACCAAAAGTGAAATGGAAGAGGGACTTGTACTCATTGGCTACGGTGATGAAACCTATGATAAAGAATGGCGCAAACTTTTTGATGTTGTGGCGAGCTATGTAAAAGAAAATACAGGTATAACTGATCACTCCTACGGATGGTGCGGACACATTGTTCATTATAGCAGCGACTCTACAACATCTGCCATTAACCGAGTACTTAGAAAAAAGAAAAGTGCGGTAGTGGTACCTGTGCTGGTGGCTCATGATGAAAACTTTCAGGTAAAAATTATAGGAGATGGAATAGCCAAGGTAGCTCATGCCAAAGAAAATGTAATCTATAAACCCGATTCAATTTTACCCGATGCCAATGTGGAAAACTGGGTGATTCAAGTGGCTAACGAATATGCTGATAAAATAGTAAATGGCGCATTGGCCAGCAGGTAATACATGCTTTCAGTTAAAAAACTCAGGCGGCTCAACATTGTTACGCATCGCGATGTGGGCTATTTTTTTTCTTCCCTAATCATCGTGTATTGCCTGTCGGGGTTGGCGCTTAATCATATCAATGACTGGAATCCTGATTTTATTATCACTAAGAATACATTTAGCGTTCACGCCCCTCGCATTAAAAAAAATGTGACTCCTGAAGCCATTCAGGAATTAGGTCGGATAGTCGGTGAAGACCATTACAAGGTTTATGACTTTCCTACCGATTACCAGGTAAAAATTTATTATGATAATGCCTCGTTCCTTATCGACTTATCAGAAGGCGTGGGTGTGTATGAAAAAATTTCCAGAAGACCGGTATTTTACCATACCAATGTTTTGCATCGCAACAGCCCAACCGGCTGGAAGTGGGCATCCGATATTTTTGCTGTGATGCTGATCTTGATAAATATTACCGGGCTTTTTATTCTGAAAGGGAAGCATGGACTGGGTGGTAGAGGTAAATGGCTGATAGCAGCCGGAGCATTGCCACCGTTGCTTGCATTGATCATTTCTGACATGATATAACGAGGCATTTCGTTTGCCATCATGGTATCAGTTCATTCATTATTTTTTTTCGGCCTGTCGATGTTCTAAAAGGTCTCCCGGTTGGCATTTTAAAGCACGACAGATTGCATCTAAGGTGCTGAACCGGATTGCTTTTGCTTTTCCCGTATTTAAGATTGAAAGATTAGATCATGTCAGATCAACTTTTTCAGAAAGTTCATTCAAAGAAATTTTTCGCTTTGCCATCATCACATCTAAGTTTACAATGATTGGCATAGGTTATACAGTTAAATCGTTTTCGTTCTGAAGTTCAACTCCTCTTTTAATAATTGTAGCGATAATATAGATTACAGCAGCCATTAAAATAAAGGCTTGGCTGTCTTCCTAAAATTGATTCAACGGGTCAGTAACTAACCCATAATGCAACATACTTTTTGCTACTTGCCGCTCATGGGTATAGGTTTAAGCAAATGCTGTTTCATAACTTTTGCAATGGACTGTTCATAGTGTTATGACAAAGTAAACTAAGAGTAGCCCGAAAATGAGCAGGTCAGTCCATAATGCAAATTTTTCATTGATGCCCGAAATCTTTTTCAGCCCGTGTTGAATACCGGCAATTCCGTAGTAAAGGCCGCTGGCAAATGCACTGACTGCTCTCCACTCAGGCCTGAATAACGAAACAATGCCTACCAACCCGAAACAAATGTTGGCAAACCCCAACTCACGTAGAATTGGAAAACTGTCGGGGCTGTCGAGATGAAAAATTTGCTTGGCTGTAAACGCTGGATCTTTGACTTGTTTAAGGCCTGCTAAAAATAAACGAAGCCCGACTGCCGAAAAAATGAACCACTTGCTGAAAAGATTAAAAGACAAAGCGGTCTCGGTCACGAAATGGTCTGCCATAAAACCAATTGCCGGGATAATAAAAGTTAAAATTGATACACTGATGATGTAAAATTTATTGGGTTTATCATCTGTGTTTTTTGAAGATGTCATAAGTTCTTAAGTATGTTTTGCAAGTTCTTATTTTTTTATCGCCCTGTTTTAGACTGTTCTCAATATCTTGTCCATCTTACGGCCTTTCGCTAATTCATCCACTAATTTATCCAAATACCTTATTTGTTTTGTCAGTAGATTTTCGATTTCCTCTATTCGGTAGCCACAGATTATACCTGTTATGAGCCGTGCGTTTGAATTCAGTTTTGCTCTTTTAAAAAATGTTTCAAAAGTTGCTTTAGTGTCTATTAATTCCTGCAATTTTTTATCGTCAAAGCCAGTCAACCACTTTATCACTTGATGTAATTCTCCTTTGGTTCTGCCTTTGCTTTCTACTTTTGTTACGTAGTGCGGATACACTGATGCAAAGGTTATCATTGCGATTCGTTTGTCATGCTCAACTGTAGGTTTCATTCTATTTCAATCTCTCTAATTTTCCCCTGCGTTTTACAATATTTTTGTAGTCCCACTGTATCACTTCCGATTTTTTCAACCAACGTTTGAGGTCTTTCGTGTTGATTTCAGAAACCGAATGGTAGAAAATTGAGGCGTCTTTAAATTTTTTGCCTCGTCTAGTTAACCCTTCTTCGTCAAAACTTGCTCCACTCCAGAACAGTAAGCGAACTCCATCCTTCTGCTTGCTATACCCGACAATAGGGTTGCCGTTCAAAAACCAAACGGGATGCCCGTGCCATATTTTATTTTCACTTTTAGTCAAGTGCTTATTAATGATGAGGGATAGTAATTTACAAATGGTTTTGTCAGAAGGAGACAGGTTGCGAGTATATGATGAAATTTCCCTGCTGATTGTTGTTTTTACTTTTTGCAGATTTTTTGTTGAGTTATTTTTTAATTCCCTTGCGTTGACCAGGGCTTTAACAGTTTCTTTAAGTATGCCAAATGGGAAAGGCTTACCCAACGGAAACTGATAAGTGGCCTTTGAAACATGAAACTGTTTCATTCTTTTTGAGATAGTCTCGGTGTCTCGTGGCGTAATGAATAAACTAATATGCTTTTTAAATGCTGCAAAATAGATCAGCCGCCCATTATTACCCTTACCTTGATATTCGTAAAAGGGCATACCATAGCTGATGCGCTCGTTAGCTTGGGGTGCTGCCCTCTTTATTGTCAGCCTAATTTTATGAAGGATTGCTTGCACATCTTGGGGAAACCCTGAAATGTAGTCATCTACATTTTTGAATTTTAGGTCGCTTATTTTCATTGGTCAAGTTGTTTAATGAGGTATCTACTATTGCTTATCATGGCTTAGGGCTTGGCCATGGTGAATTATCCGTACACATGATGATTTGAAATGCACCCATGTGGAAGTGATGCCTTGGCATTGGTGTCTGCTTGGGTATACTCAATAATTTTTATTTCGTCTGCCGTCAAGTTGTAAAGTTTGTGAGTCAATTGGCCTATATTAATTGACAATAGATATTTCGTTATTCACATTACTATTTTTGTGCACTTCTAAATTATCACTAACGATTTGGTATTCATACAGGGCCTTCAGCGTAATACCAGCCCAGACTACTGCCGATTTCAAAAACAAAAATTGAAGTTATAAATAAAAGATATAATTAATATTAGTTCTGTTTGCATTCATTGTAAACCGACACCCAATACCCCGGCAATTTCAGCAGATTCTTCATGCAGTTAAATAAAAGTGAAAAAAATTTGCGAAACCGAAAGGTTGCGTATATATTTGCAACCGATTAGTTTCATTAAAACAAACAAGCAAATGCGCAGAGATATTTTTAAGGCAATTGCTGACCAGGCAAGATTAGCCCTAATTGTTTCATTGCATTCACGCAATGGAACCACATACTCTAGTCAGGAATTTCAACACTTCCCGGCAAGCGGTTGCAAAGCAGTTACGCCTATTAAAAGCGCGCTAACTTATAAAACAAAAACATCACGGTACAGAAATTTTCTACCACGTGAAATCAACAAAATGAAAGAAATTGAAAAATGGTTAGAACAATTTAAAAAAATTAAGAAGACCGTTTCAACCCACTTGTCACCTATTATCAACAATTAAAAATTAAAAAAATGAACAATCTATTATTTGAATTTACCGTTGACAAAACGGCTAAAACGGTTTTTGTAACCCGCGAATTTGCATCCAGTCTTTCACTGGTTTGGGATGCATTTACAAAAAAGGAAATCCTTGACCAGTGGTGGGCACCCAAACCGTTTGCTTCAAAAACAAAATCCATGGACTTTAAAGTTGGGGGCAGAAGATTTTATGCAATGGTAAGCCCGGAAGGAAATGAGATATGGGCAATTCAGAAGTATACTTCCATTACTCCCAAAAGAAACTTCAAGTTTTTGAATGCATTTGCAGATAAAGATGAAAATCCTCAATTGCCAGGTTCTGATTGGGACTTTAATTTCAGTGAACAAGATGGAAAAATAAAAGTCAGCATTATTATTTACAACGATTCCCTTGAGCGCATGGAAAAAATGATTGAAATGGGATTCAAAGAAGGTTTCACCATGACATTAAATGAATTGGAAAAATTATTACCTCATTTAAAAAAATGAAAAAAAGTAAAATTTATTTTCTGCAATCAATGACGTTGGTTGTAATTATGCTGATTGCATCTGTTGTAAAGGCTCAACAAACAAAGCCAATAAGCAGTGGGTACGCTCCCGTTAATGGCATCAAAGTGTATTACGAAGTACATGGCGAGGGCAAGCCCATCATTTTATTGCATGGCGCTTTTTATACCATTGAACTGAACTGGAGTCAATTAATACCTGAACTTTCTAAAACCAGGAAAGTGATTGCCATAGAAATGCAAGGACACGGGCATTCACCATTTTCAGAAAGAAAATTATCCATTACCGCTTTAGCAAGTGATGTTGCTAAAGTAATGGATTACCTGAAAATAGACAGTGCTGATGTTGCAGGATATAGTATGGGTGGCTCTGTGGCTTACCAGTTTGCCGCAGATTATCCCAATCGATTAAGAAAACTAATCATTATATCTTCTACCTATAAATCTGATGGATGGTTACCGGTTGTGAATAGTGCATTTGATAATTTCAAACTGGAATTTTTTGATAACACACCACTGCAAACTGCGTATGATGCCGCGGCACCTGATAAAACAAAATGGAGAAAATTCTTAAAACAGATGTTTGATTTTGCCAAAGAGCCATTTAACGTGGGTGATTCCCATATTGCAAAAATAAAAGCACCCGTATTAATCATATCCGGTGATAATGACGGACTCGATAAAATTGAGTTGATGAAAACATATAAATTGTTAGGAGGGGGTGTTTCAGACCTGCAAC
This sequence comes from Bacteroidota bacterium, assembly GCA_018266435.1. Taxonomy (GTDB): domain Bacteria; phylum Bacteroidota; class Bacteroidia; order Cytophagales; family Cyclobacteriaceae; genus ELB16-189. The sequence goes on from JAFEAL010000006.1 coordinate 132,576, forward strand.
CTATGCCAAAATCGCAACTAGCAATTGTGCCTTCACAAGGGCATGTTAGTTTAATGATGCAGACACAAACTTTACTCAGTTACATGACAAATTTTTTGAAGTAAACATAGTCGTAGTAGTAAAACAACAAACAACTAACAAGGTATTGCGAAGGCGGAGATGAAGTAATTTCATTGAACCTTTTGCCAGAGTTAGACTGTGGTACTTCGATTGAGCGACCGTGCTAAGAATTTCGACCTTCGGCAATAAGCAAATTGTTAGCGGTAGTTTTATTTTAAGTATTTTCCGGTTACAAACTCAAACCAGTTTTTACAAAACTGGTCATCAGTTACATTGAATGTGCTTTTTAAGTCTCCATAATTTTTAATAAGATTGATTAATTTGTCTTGCCCATATTTAGACAAGATGTATTCTATAATGGTATAACCGCAACTATAAATTTTCCCACCTTTTGTGCGATTGTTAAGCTCTGAAATACTTGGATAATGTTTGTTTAAATAAGGTAAAGTCTTTGGGTCAATAAATTGGTTGGCTTCATACACACTTATTGCTTCCCAAAGCCATGTGGGAAAGTTTGAAAATTTTTTGTCAAAGTCTTTTGAGCTTACGGGTTGCGTTTCATTATCTAAAAGTAATTTTAGCGTTACCGCGTGGGTAAACTCATGAACAGCAACTTTTTTACCATCACTATCACCCCAGGCCCGTGCAACAAAATGAAGTTTTGAAATACCCTCTATATTGCCTGAAGCAGTCCAGTTTCCCGTAGCTTTTATGTATCTCCACCTTTGAGAATAAATATTTGTTTCAATGTTGTCTAAAGGTTGTGTTCTTAGGTCGGCACTTGTTTTTGAGTAACTGTTTTCTAATGCACTTGCAAGCTCAACAATTGACGCTGTGTCAATGCTACTGCTAAAAAAGAAAGTGAAGTGACGAGTTTTAATTTTTTTTCTGCTTTCAGGAATGAAATAGATAATTGAAAGTGCCAGAATTAGTATTGCTAATAGTAAAAGAATCCTTTTAGATTTTTTCATTTTGTTTCACAATAAAGCAAATTCAGAATTATTTACAACGAGCCGCGCATTGGCTATGGGCAAGGTTTGAAAAAATGTCAGCTGAAATTATGCTCAATGCTGATAGTAGCACAACTGTTCAATTACTTACGTCAGCCGTGCTTGTGCAAATACCATGTTATCGGGAACCGCATTCTTATTCACATTCCTATATATGAATTATTTAGGTTGATTTGTAATGTTAAACATCCAACGAATACCAAATCTATCTTTACAAGTTCCCCAATATCCCCAAAATTCGTCATGTGGTGGAATGTCTTCTTTTCCTCCTGAAGAAAGTTCCTTGAATAATCTGTCGGCCTCGTCTTTTGTGTCAGGGTTTAGGCTAATGGTAACATTGTTACCTTCCACTAATTTGTGTCCCATACTTTCAAGCATGTCCGTTGCCATTATTTCAGTTCCGCCAAGAATTGGTAAAGCCACATGCATCACTTTGTTTTTTTCGGCTTCTGAAAGTGGAGGCATTCCTTCCTGATTTGGAATGCTTCCCATTTTTATAATAGGAGCAGAAAATTCTGTCCTGAAAACTTTTTTGTAATGATTAAATGCTTCTTCTGCATTTCCCATAAAGTTTAAATAAATAGATGTGTGTGCCATTTTGATTTATTTTGGTTGATTTTTATTTTATAACTGTGGCGTTTATGAAAATTAAGCATCTGGAATTTCAGGCTCAACTAATCGTTTTAATTTATCTAAACTTTCTTGCCAACCCAAATAACACATTTCAGCAGGTATTTTTTCAGGTATGCCTGATTGTTCAATTTTTATTTCCGTACCACACAGAACTTTTTTAAAAGTAACAGTTGTTGTTATCTCTCCTGGTAAGTTTGGGTCATCAAACTTGTCGCTGAATTTTATAAATTCATTGGGTCGAATTTCCAGATAAGTCCCGCCAAAAGAATGACTATTACCAGTTGTAAAATTCATAAAACTCATTTTAAAATGTCCACCTATTTCAAAGTTCATTTCCTTGACATTACAGACAAAACCATAAGGCGGAAACCAAGAAGCGATAGCTGATGGTTCTGAAAACGCACGAAACACTTTTTCAAGTTGTGCAGTTAGTACTCTGTGTAATGATACTCTATTTGTTGTCATAATTTTTTATAGTTTTTTGATGTCTGCGGTTTTGTCAAGCGGCTGCCCATAACGAGCCGCGCATTGGCTATGGACGCGATTTTTAGCCTTAATTTTCAACCGAAGAACAAGAGATGAATATTGTACTTCCGTTGATACGAAGCCGTTTAGCCCGCCTATTGCCAATGGGCTGTGGTAGCTGATATTTTTTATTGTTCAGCCGAGCAAAGTTAATATTCAGTTTATCAATCATTCTAAGTTTTGTTCAATTTGTCTTAAATGATGTGTAGCGTGGTAAGTCATTAAGTAAAACACCTCTCTTATGGTTAGCTTTCCAAGTAAAGGGTGTGGAATAACAAACGTGTCAAGTTCTTCATCTGTATATTGGTCTAACAACTGCTGAATGGTTAACAAAATTCTCTGCAAATCGCCTGTAATTATTTCCTTCTGTAGAGGACTTACTTGTTCGGGTATAAATTGTTGTGGTGCTTGTCGGCTTGTCTTAAAATAGTTTTCAATTACTGTGTTATAACTCCAGATAGGTCGATCTATTTTACCGAATTTCTGCACAATATATTCCTTTGAGGGAAGTATTTTAGGAAATGGCAACAACGTCAAATACACGTGACTGAATTGTTGCCCTGCTGTCCATTTTCCGTTACGACTGTAAACAAACTGTTCGTCAGTCAATGAATTTATGTAATCACTCATTTCTTTGTGATTGTCATAAAACGCTTTTATAAGTTCTTGTTTTGTCATTGTTCTTTGGGTATTCGTTACACTTGCCACACCACACCCGATTAAAAGCAATTACGAACAGCTCGTTGTTGTTAGTTGGTACTTTGTTTTTTGTTTGCGCCATTCCAACATAAGCCTAATTTCATTTTTTGTAAACTCTACGAAATGGAGAGAGGTTAGTAAAATTTATTTTATTAGCCTCTCTGACTCATTTCTGAAGAATACGGTTAACTACTCTAGGGGTATAAAACTTAATGAGTCATAAAATTCAAATTCCGTATTCAACATAGTGCTGAATTCTGAATCTTGAATTAAAGTTTCCAGCCGGCACGGTATTCTCTCTTCACAAATTGGTTGGCTTCATCAAAGTTGGTGATCTTCATGTTTTTCGCATCCCACAACAATTTTTTTCTGCCAGGATACTTTCCCTCTTGCCGCAAGGCATAACTACGTATGGCGAGATTGCCCATGAGTACGCTTTCGGTAAACGGTCCGGCATAATCAAAGTTTGAACTGGTTTCTGCGTTGCCATATCCTTTGATGCAAGCGTTTACCCATTGCACATAGTGCCCCTCGGGCACGCGCGCCAGCGTTTGTTTGGGAAATGAAACTTCTTTCATCAATTTGGTTGGAAGCAAGCGGGGGTTTTCTCCATAGCAATCGGCCATGATTTTTCCTTTTGTTCCCTCGAAGATTACGCCCCCGTCCCAGTTGCCCATTGGCTCATCAGGAAGAAGTTCGTTCGGTCGTTTGGGAAGGAGACCACCATCCATCCAGGAGAGTTCAATATCAGGTTTGCCATTCTTTCCGGGATATTTGAAATGAACGATAGATGATACCGGGCAACTGTCGTCATGGTGGGATTCAGAGAATACACCATTCCAGATTGTGCTCGTGCTGCACTCCACTTCACTTGGGTAATCTATTGGTAAGATGCGAAACACCGGATCCATGATATGGCAAGCCATGTCTCCGAGTGCACCGGTGCCAAATGCCCACCAGCCGCGCCAGTTAAAGGGGAGGTAGGCAGGATTATATTCAATTGATTTAGCCGGGCCGAGCCACAAATCCCAATCGAGTTCTTTGGGTACATCAAATTTACCGGTAGGTGTAGCAACACCTTGTGGCCATACGGGCCGGTTGGTCCAGCAGATTACATTAGTTACATCACCGATTAATCCTGCATCGTACCATTCTTTCATTGAGCGCACATCATCGCCACTGCCGCCCTGGTTGCCCATTTGGGTTACCACTTTGTATTGGCGAGCGGCTTGAGTAAGCATGCGGGCTTCGTAGATGTCGTGGGTTAAGGGTTTTTGCAAGTACACGTGCTTGCCCAATTGCATGGCGGCCATGGCGGCTACTGCGTGGGTATGATCAGGGGTAGATACTGAGCAGGCATCAATGCCTTTGTGCTCTTTATCCAACATCTTGCGAAAGTCTTTGTAGTATTTGGCATTCGGAAAGTTTCGTTTGGATGTTACCGCCTGGCGATCGTCTGCATCGCAGAGGAAAACTACTTTGGCATGAGGGCTACCTACCGTTTTTCCATCTGGCGATCCGGCAAAGCCGGTGAGGTCGCTGGTGCCCTTGCCGCCCACGCCTATGCCGGCAATATACAAGGTGTCGCTGGGTGCGATGTGCCCTTTGCCTAAAACAAAACGGGGAACGATGGTAAATGCGGTGGCTGCCGTGGCGGCCTGTGTGATGAATTTTCTACGAGAGATCATGTGTTCAACAGTTAAGGTTCAAGATTCAATAAACTAAAGACTCAGCTTGTTCATGTTTCAATTTTTTTTTGACATTGAATTTTGAACGGTGAGATTTGAAATAATAAAAATAAATTTTCAGCTATCGAATTTCACACATTCGTCCAGCGTTTTTTGGTCGTACGTTAATCCATATTGGTCAAGCACATCTTGCGGAACTCCATTCCATTGATTGGGTCGATTGCCGACATACCCTAAATCTTCAATTCCGATTTTGCTGGTGAAAAACCCGGTGGCGGTCAGGTTACGCATCAGGTTAAAGAACGCTACACCTTGTTGCATTTCAGGTTTAGCTTTTTCAGGAAATGCAATTTGGTCTATCAATTCTATTTGTTGCGCGTGTGTGCAGTCAATGAAAGCGTTGGTGTATTTTTTGCCACACTGCAGGTCGAGCCATTTCAAGCCTCCTCGCATGGGCGTTTGATGACTGGGCATGTCTTTTACGATGAACTCGATGAAGTCTGGTACTTTGGCATCGGTGGCGCTGCCCGAAGTGTCGTCTTTGGGGATGATGATATCGGCCAGCACGGCAATTGTAGCCAGTTCATGTTCGTTAAAAAACTTATCCGCCTGAAGCTGACTGTCGTGCTTGAGTTCATCGGGTGTTCGGTCAATCGTAGGAGTGTTGATTACCTCCTGATTTTTTTCTTCCGGTTTGCACGATTCAATCAAGGCAGCAGCCGAGGCAACACCCACCGTGCTGACTGCCAGTGTTTTTAAGTATTTTCTTCTGTCCATAGTAGTAATAAATAGTAAGACATAAGTGGCAAGACAATCGTAAGTCGTGTTACTGATGTTTATATTATAAGTTTTGTTTTTTCATTTCATCCATCAAGTACTCTGAGGCGCGCATTGCTAAGGCTAAAATGGTCCACGTAGGGTTTTTATCGGCTTGCGAAACAAAGGGGCCACCATCCATTACAAATAAATTTTTGCACTCGTGTGCCTGGTTGAATTTATTGAGCACTGATTTTTTAGGATCATTTCCCATGCGCGTGGTGCCTACCTCATGAATAATTTGCCCGGGGTTGGTAAGTCCGTAATTATTTTCTGCTGTGTCATTATCGCCCCAGGTTATTACGCCTCCGGCCTTATGGATAATTTCGCGAAAGGTGTCTTTCATGTGCTTCGCCTGTTTGATTTCCTGATCGCTCCATTTATAATGGAACCGCAGCACCGGAATTCCATATTTATCCACCGTAGTAGGATCGATTTCGCAATAGTTGTCTTCGCGCGCAATGGCTTCTCCACGGCCGTCCATGCCAAAGGTGGCTCCGTAAAAATAACGGTAATCGTCTTTTAGTGAAGCTCCGTATCCTCCAGCTTCTTTTTGTTTTCCATCTCGGCCAGGGTATTTTCCATTGAGGTTTTGCATGCCGAATCCAAACCCGTAACCGGGCATGCTCATGCCTCCGTAATACTCGATGTGATAACCCCGTGCAAAATCAAGTTTTTTATTGTCGAGCCACCAAGGTGTGTACACATGCATGCCACCTACTCCGTCTTCGTTGTAGCGTTTACGCCCGACTAATTTTGGAAGAATACCTCCCATGCCAGCTCCGGTGGAGTCATGCAAATATTTTCCGACTACGTTGCTTGAGTTGGCCAACCCGTTAGGATGTGTTGCTGATTTAGAATTGAGCAATATTCGGGCAGATTCGCAAGCACTGGCTGCGAGTATAATTACCTGGCCTTTCACTTCGTATTCCTGTCCGTCATCTTTGTTTACATACGAAATGCCGGTGGGTTTTCCTTCACTGTTGGTTATTACTTCGCGTGCCATGGCGTTGGTAATCAGGTCAACATTGCCGGTTTTCAAAGCGGGGTTTACCAGCACGGATGAAGAAGAAAAATCGCCATACACGGTGCAACCCCGGTTACATTGTGAGCAGAAGAAGCAGGCCCCGCGGTCTTTATTAATGGGTCGGGTTAAGATTGACAAGCGCGATGGAATGACCGGAATGTTCAGGGCTGTTCCGGCCTCTTTGATGAACATTTCGTGCAGACGAGGCTTGGGTGGCGGAAGGAAAATGCTGTCGGGGTCGTTGGGTAAATTTTCTTTCGAACCAAAGACACCAATCAGTTGATCGACTTTGTCATAAAAGGGAGCAATGTCTTCGTAGCCGATGGGCCAATCATCACCCAGGCCATCAATGCTTTTGCGTTTAAAATCTTTAGGGCCGAAGCGGAGAGAGATTCTTCCCCAATGGTTGGTGCGTCCGCCCAACATACGCGAGCGAAACCAATCGAATTTGGTTCCATCTTTGTGCGTATAGGGTTCGCCATCCAACTGCCAACCGCCATACGCAGCATCAAAATCTCCAAAGTTTCTGTACTTAGTGCTGGCACCCCTGCGCGGTGACTCATACGGCCACTTGAGCTGCATAATGTTTTTTGCCGGATCATACATGGGCCCGGCTTCGAGCAAAAGCACTTTTACTCCTGCCTGTGAAAGAATGTAAGAGGCCATGCCGCCACCGGCTCCTGACCCAACAATGACGACATCGTACGTTTTAGGATTTTTCTTGATCTGGAAAGGCATACATTGAAATTGTAGTTTCCAAATTCAAGATTTAAAATCGAAGTTTCAAGGAAGGAAGAGGAATTTTAAAATAATATTTTCCGGCCGCGCAGAGAACCTAACCGGTGCCCGGTTAACCTAAGATTAAAATCTCTTGAATGTTAGTCTTTGAGTCTTGAATTCTTTGGCACCGGATCATAACCGCTTGTGCCCCACGGATGACAACGGGCAATGCGTTTGGTACCTAACCAGATGCCCTTGATCACGCCCCACTCCTGAATCGCTTCGATGGCATATTGCGAACACGATGGCGTATGCCGGCAGTGTGCCCCGAGATAAGGGGAGATGGCCAATTGATAAAAGCGTATGGGGAGTATGAAAATTTTTTTGAACACTGTGGTAGTAAGTAATTAGCACTGAGTGGTGAGACTTACGTTTTGTACATCTCAAGACTCAATTTCATAACTCATCTCTCCGTCTTTTCCATCTTTTAGCTGAATGCCAATGGCTTTCAGGTCATCACGTATCCTGTCGGAGAGTGCAAAATTTTTATCGGCTCGTACTTTTTTTCTCAGGTTGATTAATACGTTGACCGTACCGTTTAATAACTCATGGTTGCCGCCACTTTCTTCGGTCAGCCCGAGTACGTCTTCCATCATGGAAAGGTAGGTGGACTTGAATTTCTCGAACACATTTTCGCTCAATATGATTTCTTTCGCACCGGCCAACGTATTGATTTGTGAGGCCATTTCAAAAAGTACAGCCAGGGTTTTGGCGGTGTTGAAGTCATCACTCATGTTTATAAAACACCGGTCAATCTGATGGAGTAGACTTTTTTCAAGTTCAGGATTGGATGAGTTTTTTGTCAACCGCATTTTTTTTACCGATGACAATGCATTGCTCAATTTCTTAAATCCCTTCTCAGCTGCATTTAACGCTTCATTAGAAAAATCCAGTGTACTGCTGTAGTGCGATTGCAGCATGAAGAAACGCACGGTCATTGGGCTGTAGCCTTTTTCCAGCAGTTTATGGTTGCCTGAAAATAATTCGGAAGGTAAAAACGAGTTGCCCAAGCTCTTGCTCATTTTCTGCCCATTCACTGTGAGCATATTGCTGTGAATCCAGTAGTGTACCGGAGATTTTCCGTTGGCACTTGTGGCTTGCGCTATCTCACATTCGTGATGAGGAAATTTCAGATCCATGCCGCCACCATGAATATCAAATGTTTCGCCCAAATATTTGGTGCTCATCACAGTACACTCAATATGCCAACCCGGAAAGCCTTCTCCCCAGGGCGAAGGCCAACGCATGATGTGTTGGGGCGATGCTTTTTTCCAAAGCGCAAAATCAATTTTGTCGCGCTTCTCGTCTTGGCTGTCCAGTGTGCGGCCACTCTCTATGAGGTCTTCAATGTTGCGACCGGAAAGAATGCCGTAGTGGTGCGATTGATTGTATTTTTTTACGTCAAAGTAGACGGAGCCGTTCACTTCGTAAGCTAACCCAAGATCAAGTAATTTTTTGGTGATGTTGATTTGTTCTACAATGTGCCCGGTAGCCGAAGGCTCAATGCTGGGCGGAAGTATGTTGAACTGACGCATCACGGTATGAAAATCTTCTGTGTAGCGTTTTACAATTTCCATCGGCTCCAGTTGCTCAAGTCTGGCTTTCTTCCCGATTTTATCTTCGCCTTCATCGGCATCATTTTCCAAATGCCCCACATCGGTGATGTTACGCACATAACGAACTTTGTATCCGATAAATCTCAAGTAACGGAAAATGACATCAAATGAAAGAAATGTGCGCGTGTTACCCAGGTGCACATAATTATAAACCGTGGGGCCACACACATACATGCCCACAAAGCCAGGCGTTAGTGTTTCAAATTTTTCTTTTTTCCCCGAAAGGGAGTTGGTAAGATAAACGGGATAGCGTTGGTAAAGTGTCATAAAGTTGGGGTCAAAAATAGCCATTTCAGAACTATTCTTTTTTATACCTGTGCCACATTTGTTAAGGAGCTGTACCGGCAGCCTGACTAACAATTTTTTACATATTGCCCTTTGTTCGTCAAAGACAATACTTGAGAA
>JAFEAL010000006.1:141874-176686 GCA_018266435.1 Bacteroidota bacterium
CTTATTGCCTTATACTTTTCTGTTTTTACCTTTGAAACTGATATTAAAAAATAGTCGCTCGTAAACTGTGAAGGGATGTTCTTACGAAGACCACAGGTAGTCTGAGGAATGAATTAATAAAATTTACATGCGGGTTGCAAAGGTTTGCCAGGTTAGTGATACAAGGGCGTGCTGCAAGTCAAGAGCCGCGGCAATACCCAAATTTTTTTTGACCAACTACATCTGAGGCTATGACACAAACAGATTGGATAGGATTTATAGGTGTAACGATACTACTGGTGGCTTTTTTCCTCAACCTTAAAAATTTTATTGATAGGGGCAGCCTGGTTTACTTAGTATTAAACACGGTCGGAGCCGCACTTGCTTGCGTTGCCTCGGTACTTTTAGAATATTGGCCATTCATTATTCTAGAGGGCTGCTGGACAATCATTTCAGTTATAGGATTATTGAACTATTTTTTACATCACAGAAGATACTGAGAGCCAGTTATCCTTTAGTTCAGATAACCATTATGAGGGTAAAAGAATTTATAAACCAGTATGACCGGGATAGTCATGGGAAAACGATTGACCACCCATCCCTTAAAAATAATTTTAAGAAGTGTAAATGCCGGTGGTTCGGATTAGTTATTTTCTGAGGAGTAATTATGTAAACCTTATGCGGCTACAAGTGATTACACCTTATTCAGGTTATCAAAAAAAGTAATCAGGCAGCGGATGAAGTTCAACTGGCTGATGGAATAAAAGATTTTTTTATCGGCTACAATTGCAAGGTTAAGAACCCATGTGCTTGTACAGTTCACGCAAGGCCGATTTTTTAAATTTCCCCACAGATGTTTTGGGTATCTCGGTTACAAATTCAATTTTGTCGGGGAGTTGTATTTTGGTGTATTGAGGCTCTAAAAACCGGATGATCTCATCGTGGGTTGCCGATTTACCGGGCTTTAAAACCACACATGCCATGGGCCGCTCTTGCCACTTGGCATCGGGGATGGCGAACACAGCGGCTTCGGCCACGGCCGGATGCCCCATGATTGCGCCTTCCAATGAGACCGAACTGATCCATTCACCGCCTGACTTAATTACATCTTTACTGCGGTCTTTGATTTCAATGTATCCATTGGCTTCAATGGTTACGATGTCACCTGTTTTAAACCACCCGTCTTCGGTGAACCGGTCATCCATATCCGTAGAATTATAATAAGAGCGAGCTACCCACGGGCCACGTACTTCCAACTCGCCCATGGTTTCTCCGTCCCAGCGAATGAGGCCGTTTTCATTTCGACCCCTCACTTCCACAAAGCAGGCGGGCAGCCCTTGTTTGGCGCGGTAATTATATTGGGTTTCCTTTGGTTGGTTTTGCAACTCTTTAGCCAAAAAACTGATGCTGCCCACCGGAGAAGTTTCAGTCATGCCCCAGGCATGCAGCACGTTTAACCCGTGTCTTTCTTCAAAGCCCACGATCATGGAGCGGGGTGCGGCTGCACCACCCACGACCATCATGCGCAAACTTGATAACTTATATTTTCCGGGGTGAGTATCTAATTCGTTTAGGATGCCTAGCCAGATGGTGGGTACGCCAGCGGTAATGGTTACGTTTTCTTTTTCCAGCAGATCGAGCAGGCTCACCGCATCAAGGTATGGCCCGGGTAATACCTGGGCCGTGCCAAGGAGTGTGCAGGTAAAAGGCAAGCCCCAGGCGTTGACATGAAACATGGGCACCACCGGAAGCATAGTGTCTGATTCTTTTAACCCCAGCCCATCGGCAAATGAACTTGCCATGGAGTGGAGCACCACCGAGCGGTGTGAGTAGAGTACGCCTTTTGGATTGCCTGTAGTACCAGAGGTGTAACACATAGCTGCTGCCGTGTGTTCATCGCCATTGAAGGGAACAAACATTTTTTCATCAGCAGATGAAATCAGTTTTTCGTAGTCCAGGGCACCTTCGGGTATCGGTTGCCCGGTTTGAGGAATTACGATGAGGTGATCAATTTTTATTTTCGATTTGAATTTATCGTACAACGGAAGCAACACCTGATCTACAATAATCACCTTATCTTCTGCGTGAGTAATAATGTAAGACAGGTCATCGGGCGATAACCGCAAGTTCAAGGTATGGAGAACCGCACCAATGGAGGGCACGGCAAAATAGGTTTCAAGATGCTGGTAATGATTCCAACTGAGTGTGGCCACACGGTCGCCTTTCAAGATGCCAAGCTTCTGCAAGGCTGCGCTTAACTTGCGGCTTCGCAGAGCCATAGCCGAGTAGGTGTACCGATGGATGGATTTATCGGGTAGGCGTGTGATGATTGGCTTGTGTCCATAAATGGTATCAGCCCTGTGCAAAATGGCAGGAATGGTGAGCGGGTAATCCATCATTAATCCTTGCATAAAATAAAATTTAGTAGATCATGCTAGTTTAAAGGGCATAAAAGTAGTCTTACTCAAAGCAGCCAGTTATGTTACTTTTGTTTTTTCAACTGATCAAATTTTGAATCGGTTGTTTTTTTGGGAAACGAGTTATTACTCGTATTCACATCAGCCAGTTCAGCGTTGGGGTCAACCACTATATTGGTTACTTGTTTATCTTTTACAAACACTTTGGTTACTTCGTTTTCGTTCAATCGCCAGATTTCGGCCGGCAATTTTTCAATTTCCTTGCTGCCGTCCTGGTAGGTCCACTCAATTACGATTGGCGTAACCAGCCCCCCAATGTTTTTAAATTTCAGTTGGTAAATATTTTTGCCGTCCAGTTTTTGACGCACGGCATCGTTATCCAGTCGGCTCAGGTATTGGCCATAAAATGCATCGGGTGTATTTTTAACCGTAAGAGGTTTAGGCCCTTGACTGAAGTCATTGGAGGCATCGGAGGTTGTGGCCAAATCGCCCTGTTGGGTTTTGGGTGTTTTTTTTTCGGGATCGACCGTTTGGGTATTCATTTTATACCATTTTACTTCACTCAACTCTACATCTACATTGTCGGTTCCGTAAAACCAACCTCTCCAAAACCAGTCGAGATCTACGGCCGATAAATCTTCCATGGTGCGGAAGAAATCTGCCGGACGCGGGTGTTTGTATTTCCACCGGTTAGCGTACTCTTTAAAGGCGCGGTCAAATAATTCCGGTCCCATTACGGTTTCGCGCAAAATGGATAAGGCTACGGTTGGCTTTTGGTAAAAATTATTTCCCATGGCCATGAGTTGTTCATTATCTGAGGTAGTCATGATGGGCCTCATTATGTTTTTATCGCCTTTCATGTATGGCACAATGTCTTTGGGTACGGTGTGATGAAACTTAGGGTAACGCTCGGCCTCGGTGCGTGTTTGCAAAAAGGTATTGAGGCCTTCGTCCATCCACATCCACTGGCGCTCGTCATTGCTCACGATCATCGGAAAATAGTTGTGGCCCACTTCGTGCACGATGGTTCCCACCATTCCCTGCAAGGCATTGTCGCTCATCTTTCCGTTTCTTGGTCTGCCTCCGTTGAAACTGATCATTGGAAACTCCATACCGATGTTGGAGGTGTTTACTGAGATGGCTACCGGGTACGGATAATCGAATGTATATTTTGAGTAAACTTCAATGGCATTTTTTACAGCTTTGGTTGACTCTTCACTCCACACAGGTAATCCTTCTTTTGGGTAAAAAGACATGCACAGCACGGTGTTGGTTGGAAGCTTAACGGCTTGGGCATCCCAAATAAATTTGCGAGAACTGGCAAACGCAAAGTCACGCACATTGTCTGCCTGAAACCGCCAAGTCTTTTTAGCTGCTGATTTTGTTTTTTCTTTTGCACGGGCTTCTTCTTCGCTGACAATCAGAGTTGGTTTTTCAAAAGAGTTTTTTGCTTTTTCAAACCGCTCAAGTTGCTGTGCCGATAAAACTTCTTTGGGGTTTTGAAGCCAACCGGTTGAACCGATGATGTGATCAGCCGGAACGGTAATGTTTACTTTGTAATTACCAAACTCAAGCGCAAACTCGCCCAACCGCTGAAATTGTTTGTTTTGCCAGCCTTCAATATCATCGTACTGGCACATGCGTGGAAACCAATGCGCAATAAGGAACACATTATTATTGTCTTCGGGAAAATGCTCATACCCTTCGCGCGAAAGCAAGAACATGCTGCGGTCAGTAATCGGGTAGCTCCACGATATACTGAATGAAAAACCTTCGCCTGATTTAATGGGCACGCTCAGGTCAATGCGCATCATGGTGTTGTTGATGGTAACGGGCAAATTTTTTCCCAGTTTATCAGTAACCGAGCTTATGGTGTAGCCGGCATCAAACTCAAGCGGCCGTGTTAAGTACTGCATGTTAAGTGTAGTCAGCGTATCTCTCATGTTGCCAAATGCGTTGCCAAAATCTTCGTTTCCTTTTTTATTTACGTTCTGGTCCAATTGCAACCACAGAAAGCTCATCGGTTCAGGCGAATTGTTATAGTACGTAATCGTTTCCTTTGCGATTAATTGGTTAGTAGGCTCGTCTATTTCAGCATCGATGCTGTAATCTGCGCGTTGTTGCCAGTATTTTGCACCGGGTGCTCCTCCGCCTGTTCTAAATTCATTGGGTGTGGGCAATAAATAATCGAGCTGCTCAAATTTGCCTTTCCATTTTTTATCTTCTTGCGAAAAAGCAATCATGGAAAGACAGCCCACAGTAAGGAAAAACAGAAAGAATTGTTTCATATAATGCGAAGGGATAAATAAATTTTTATTGAATAGAGAACGTACAACAAACATAACTGAAAACGATTGATAACTCAATGAAAAAGATATCATTAGAAAGCACGGATACCGGCTTACAAAAGCGAGCGATTGAAGGAGATTTACGTTAGGTAAAACTTGGATTTTAAAAAATTACTGATATTTGAGCCGATTGAACAAAAAATAAATCAGCTCATGTCGAAGAATTTAGTGATCGTTGAGTCTCCTGCAAAAGCAAAAACCATAGAAGGCTATCTTGGAAAAGATTACAAAGTGGCTTCCAGTATGGGGCACATCCGTGATCTGCCCAAAGGCAAGGGTGCCATCGATATTGAAAATGGTTTTGCACCGACCTATGAAGTTTCGCCCGATAAAAAAGAGGTGATAAAAAAACTGAAGGAACTGGCCAAGGAGGCCGAGTTGGTTTACCTCGCTTCCGATGAAGACCGTGAAGGAGAAGCTATTTCCTGGCACTTGAAAGAAGTGCTTGACCTGAATGATAAAAAAACCCGTAGAATAGTTTTTACAGAAATCACCAAGAATGCCATCCTCAATGCCATTAAAAATCCAAGGGGTATAGATATTGACTTGGTAAACGCACAACAAGCAAGAAGGGTGCTGGACCGACTGGTGGGGTTTGAACTTTCTCCCATCCTCTGGAAAAAAATAAAAACCGGTTTGTCGGCCGGGCGCGTACAAAGTGTGGCCGTGCGTCTGATTGTGGAACGCGAACGCGAGATCGATCAGTTTGAGGCTAAGTCTTCGTTTAAAGTCTCGGCCGTTTTTGATTTGGGAAAAGGAAAACAACTTGTTGCCGAGTTGTCTGAAAAATTTGAAAGCGAAGAAGAAGCACTGAAATTTTTAGAGTCGTGTAAGGGAGCAAAATTTTCAATTAGCGATTTGCAAAAAAAACCAGCTAAGAAATCGCCCGCACCACCGTTTACTACTTCTACGTTGCAGCAAGAAGCCGGAAGGAAATTGAGTTTTTCCGTTTCACAAACCATGCTGGTAGCACAGAAATTATATGAAGCAGGAAAGATTTCATACATGAGAACAGACTCCGTCAACCTATCTGACGAAGCGGTGACGGGAGCATCGCGGCAGATCACTTCGGCTTACGGAAAAGAGTTTGTTCACACACGAAAATTTAAAACCAAATCAGCCAGTGCACAAGAAGCCCACGAGGCTATTCGCCCCACCGATTTTTCAGTGATGGATCCGGGTATGGACCGAAACGCGCAACGGCTATATGAGTTAATCTGGAAGCGAGCCATTGCCTCACAAATGGCAGATGCTGAATTAGAAAGAACCACCGCTGTCATTGCAATCTCCACAAACAACAAGCAGTTGACAGCTCAGGGTGAGGTGGTGAAGTTTGATGGTTTTTTGAAAGTTTACTTTGAATCGCGCGATGAGGATGAAGGTGATGACGAAGGCTCTAAAGTATTGCCTCCGCTTACCATGGGCCAGGAATTGAGCCTGAACGAACTCTCGGCCACGCAAACATTCTCGCGCCACGCGGCACGCTACACCGAGGCGAGCCTGGTAAAAAAACTGGAAGAACTTGGCATAGGCCGGCCATCCACGTACGCCCCCACTATTTCTACCGTACAAAAACGCGGGTATGTGGTAAAAGAAAGCCGGGAAGGGGTAGAGAGAAACTATAAAGTGCATGTATTAAAAAATAACCAGGTTACACATAAAACAGAAACTGAAATTACCGGTGCCGAAAAAAACAAATTGTTTCCCACCAACACGGCCATGATTGTCAATGATTTTTTAGTTGAGCACTTCTCTGAGGTTACCAACTATTCATTTACAGCCGAAATTGAAAAAGAGTTTGATGAGATTGCCAACGGCAAACTGAAATGGCAAAAAATGCTCGATAGCTTTTATAAACCATTTCATAAAACCGTAGCTAAAACAGAAAACGTTGAGCGTAGTTCTATACAAAATAAGAGCCGAGAGTTAGGAGTAGATCCCAAAACAGGAAAAAATGTGTACGTAAAACTCGGAAAGTTTGGAGCTTATGTACAGCTGGGTGAAAACCCTGATGACAACGGAGGTGAGAAGCCCAAGTTTGCCGCACTCCGCACCGGCCAGTTCATTGAAAATATTACGTTGGAAGATGCCCTTGAACTGATGAAGTTACCCCGCGATTTAGGAACATTTGAAGACTTACCGGTGGTAGCCAACATCGGCCGCTTCGGCCCGTATGTATTGCACAATAAAAAATTTGTATCCATACCCAAGGGCGAAGATCCATATGACATTACCCCGCAGCGTGCGGTGGAATTGATCCAGGCTAAGCGTGAAGCCGATGCCAATAAAACAATAAAAGTTTTTGCCGAAAACCCCGAGATACAAGTGCTCAATGGCCGCTTTGGGCCTTACATCAAAGCCGGAAAGAAAAACGTAAAAATTCCGAAAGGGAAAAAACCTGAAGAGCTAACGCTGGAAGAATGTGTTACCCTTGCGGCCAATGCGCCCGAAAAGAAAGGCCGGTTTGTGAGACGGAAAAAGGAGGGGTGAAAGAGGTTACTTTAGTTTGAAGTAATCTTTTGTTCTGAAAATCTCGCGAAGCAGCAAGGGATTTATCTCTACAACATCTTCATTTCTTTTAGCTACCAGTTTGGCAGACCCCTTGCTGAGTGGAAAAATGGATAGCTCGTATTTTTGATTGCCAATATCAGTGATGCTAATGTGCTCAGCAATATTTTGCATGAGCAGGCTGTCGTATTTTTTTATTTGCTCTGCGGTAAGAATTTTTTCAGCCCGTAGCTCAAAGAGCGCATCCATGAAAACATCCAGTTTGGTGGTGTCGGTCTTAATGCCTTCAATACCAAAAATTCCGTTGCTGAAAGACGCTTTGAAATTTTGTTTTTGATCGGCAGAAAAATTTACCTCCAGGCTTTTAATATTTTGCCAGTTGAAGTTGAACAAGCGCTTATTGCGCCAGTCGTTTTGTTTCAAGGCAAAAACAGAAGCGATAAAAACACGATAGCCGGGGATGACCACCAGGTAAGGTGCCTCCCCGCTCAACCCAAAATACGTTTCACTTTTTTGTACATCACCCCATGACCAAAATTTTTTGATCAGCTTATCTCCTTCAAAACACGAAACGTTAGTTCCGTCTTTTAAGAACTTCTCTTGCAGAGAATCCTGCTGGTGTGCCGCTGCTTTTCGTTTAGCTTCGGTTTGTTTCAGGGTGGCAAACAACACCTTGATCAGTTGAGGGTCGGCATCAAACCCATTGACCAGCCATTTTGTTCCGTTGAATTTTAATTCAGTTTTTTCATGGGATGATTGCAACACCACCCGATCTATTTTTTCGAGATCCGGAATTTGAAAAATGGTTTTATCAACCGATGATTGAGTATTGAATGGATTAAAAATATAAACCAAGGCAATAGCTAGAATCATGACAGATAGCGAGACAAGCAGCTGAATGTTTTTTTTGCGTTGCACAGATTAAAATTTCGCGTATTTCCGTTTTCTCCAATAAGACCAGCTTACTCCAAAAGCAATTAATGAAACGATTGGCAAAACTAAGTTTACTACTTGCCAAAATAGTTTTTCGTTTTTGATTTTCTCTTTGTCCAGCGGGCGGATTTTAACTTCTTTGTTACGCACGCGAATCAGTCCATCGTCATCGACCAGGTAAGCCACCATATTCATCAGTAAATCAGAATTGGCAAAGGTATATTGTGAGATGGGGTCAAAGCCAAGTGGCTGAGGTTTGTTTTCACGGTAGTTTACATCGTTGCGCGCCATGTCGCCATCGGCTACAACTAATATTTTTGTTGGTGTACTTATGTTTTTAAAACCGGTTGTATCTACTCCCTCCGGGGCAAAACGGTTTTTAAAAAGTGAGGTGAATTTTCCTTCGAGCAAATAAGCTATAGGAATTTTTCCGTCATTGAAATTTCTTTCTTGCAATTGTTTGCGCAAATCATTTATCCCCACTTTTACCGGAGCCGACATTTTTTTTGAATACGGTGATGAGAATAGAAGCGCAGTCTTTTTGATGCCGGCTGCTTTTACGGTATCAAGGCTGCTCACAAATTTAGTCAGTGTAGCATCCAGGTTGCGTGTGATGGGATGATCGGCATATTGGTTGATCAGCGGAAAGAATGGCCACTCCAGTTGCATAATCTGAGGGCGATTTCCGGCTTTGCCCACTACCACCGGGTATTTGCCGGCTACGCGGTCTTCAATCAGATCGGGGTTGATGCGCACACCATATTTGAAAAGTTGATCATCCAGCTTCAGGTCGTAAGGAAAAGCAAAGTAATCATCTCGCGAGGCGCTGTCCATATTGGCTTCTAGTCGGTCGAGTAGAAAAAGCACTTTGCCTCCGTGCATGATGTACTGGTCAAGTTGGTATTTGTCGGCTTGCGAAAAAGACTGTGTAGGTTTGGCTACAATGACTAATGACAGATTCTCAATTTTTTTCTTATGCGAAAGGGTTACGTGGTAGACCTCATATTGCTCGAGCAATGAATTATTGAGGCCGGCTATATCCAAACTGTCCAGCTCACCATGACCTTGCAGCAACCCGATTTTTTTTCGGTTAGAATTATTCAGCTTGTAAATGGCATTAGCCAGTTCATACTCCGTGCCTTCAATAGATTGATTGAGTACGCTTTGTGCATTTTGCGCCCGGTTACCCTTCAGTAACATCACGCCTGTTTCAAAGCCGCCATAAGAAACCAATGCTCCGGGAAAGACAAACTTTTCTACGCGCTGCCCGTTTTGTGTTTCTATTACATTCATAGGTGTAATTCCTTTGGCAGCCAGTGCACTCATAAATTCATTGCGCGCTTTTTCCCTCTTTGCCTGTGCCGGATCAGTGAATATGAATTTTACCTTGTTGTTGGAGTAGATGCGAAATTCTTCCAGCGTTTCCTTCACTGCTTTTTGAAACCGCTTGAATCCCGGGTTGAGATCGCCTTCTAAAAATACTTCTACAAATACTTCGTCATCCAGGTTTTTCAATAACTCCCTGGTTTGGGGTTTGATGGTGTAGCGTTTTTCTTCCGTGAGGTCAATCCGGAAAAAATGCATAGACATAACCATATTCAACAAGACTACGAAGGTCAGCCCATTGGCCAACAAAAGAATATCGCCTGTTCTCAGTTCGTTTATAGCCGATGTATTCAGTCGTGGTGAAGAAGACCACCTCCGGCTTCCGATAATGATTTTGGTAAAAAGCAGCACCAGGGCCGTCAGGCTGAGAAAATAGATTACATCACGACTGTCAATCAAGCCTTTGCTCAGGGCTTCGTAA
The DNA here is from genome assembly GCA_018266435.1 of Bacteroidota bacterium. Lineage (GTDB taxonomy): Bacteria > Bacteroidota > Bacteroidia > Cytophagales > Cyclobacteriaceae > ELB16-189. The sequence continues at coordinate 151,867 of JAFEAL010000006.1, forward strand.
TGATAAAGCACACCCAATTCTTTGATGAACAAAGACTCCTTGCCCACCAGGGTTGACAGGGAGTCAATTCCGGTATAAAAGATGAAACACAAAAACGCGGCTAAAATGAACGACACAATTTGATTGGTGGTGAGTGAAGAGGAGAGGATTCCGAAACTGCAGAACACAGCGGCTAGTAAACTTAGCCCGATATAAGAGCCGGTTACCCCCGCAGTGTCAATATTGCCAACGGGGTTGCCCAGTTTGTAAATGGAAAAATAATAGATTAACGAAGGAATGAGCGCCATTAATGTTAATGCCAGAGTCGCAAAAAATTTTCCCAGCACAATGTCCCAGTCGGTAAGTGGTTTGGTAAGAAGCAACTCTAACGTGCCCAGTTTTTTTTCTTCTGCAAAACTTTTCATAGTGATGGCCGGTATCAGAAAAATAAAAACATACGGCCCCATAGAAAACAAGGTGTCCAGGTCGGCAAACCCATAATCGAGTACAGACGTTTCGGGAAAAACCCAAAGCAGCAGGCCTATGCCTGTAAGAAACACACTCACCACCAGGTAAGCAATGAGTGAATTGAGGTAGCCGGTAAATTCTTTTGCGAAAACGCGAATCATGCCGTGGCGTCAGTGGTGAGTGAACGAAAAATTTCTTCCATTGAGTTTTCTTCCTGCCTCAGGCTGATGAGCGAAATATTTTTTTGCGAAGCAAACTGAATAAGCGCAGGGCGTACGTCTGTATGGATTTTAGTGTGAATATGGTATTGATTGCCTTTTTTAATCACTTTTTCTACTCCGCTCAACGCAGATAAATCGGTTTCGGCAATAGGTTCTTTAAACTCCACAATGATCACAGGCTGATTTTCAGTATTGCCCATCAGGTTTTTAAGCGAATCATCAGCTACAATCTTTCCTTTATTGATGATGATGGCGCGGTCGCACAAGGCTTGCACCTCCTGCATGATGTGCGTAGAGAAAATCACGGTTTTGTTTTGGCTGATCTGCCGGATCAGTTTTCTGATTTCTACAATTTGGTTGGGATCAAGCCCGGTGGTGGGTTCGTCTAAAATCAAAACCGGTGGATTGTGAATCAGTGCCTGTGCTAACCCAACCCGCTGGCGATAACCTTTAGAGAGCGATCCGATCAGTTTATTTTGTTCTACTTCGAGCCCGCATAAGGAAATCATTTCTTGTATTCGTGATTTTAATTGTGAAAACGGAATCTGATAAACTTTTCCGATAAACCCCAGGTATTCGTGTACGTACATATCCAGGTAAAGCGGGTTGTGCTCGGGCAGGTAGCCAATAATTTTTTTTACCCGCATCGGCTGCTCGGCCACGTTCAATCCATCCACCAATATTTCACCGCTGGTTGCCGGAATAAAGCCGGTGGCAATTTTCATGGTAGTAGACTTTCCTGCTCCGTTTGGCCCCAGAAACCCAACAATTTCACCTTTGTTTATAGTAAAAGAGATATCGTCCACTGCCTTTTGCTGGCCATAAACTTTGCTGAGATGGTTGACCTGTAATGACATACTGCGGCAAAAATACGAAATTGATTTTTGGGTGAAAGGCGGATGTCAAGAGAGCCGGATAAATGTTAAGGACTTCTTAAAAAATGATTACCTAATGCCAATTTTGCTGATGTATTGCCATTGGAAGTAAAACTGCTTTTACAGAAATTTGTCGCTCACTATATTTTCGTTGTATGAAACTCAAACTGGTAGTTGTTTTTTTGTTGATTAGTTCATTTGCTTTTTCGCAAGACGGATACAAAATCAATTTTAAAATTAAGTCATGGAAAGATACCACAGTTTACCTAGGCAGTTACGTAGGCGAAAGCACGGTACTGATGGATACCACTCAGGTTAAGAACGGGTTGTTTGTGTTCGATGGCAAAAAGCCGTTGCCGCAAGGTGTTTATTTTTTGGTATTGGCCAAGAATAAACTCTTTGAATTTATCGTAGGCAAAAATCAGTTTTTTACACTCGAAACCAACTCAACCGGGTATTTAAAAATTGATGAATACATTGCCAACATGACGGTGAAAAACGATGAAGACAACAAACTCTTCCACGAAAACATTACCTACAACATTGAGCGAAACAAAGAAGTAGAACCCTTCATTAAAATACTAAAAGATACCACACTTAAGGAAGATCAGAAAAAAGAAGCCCGGGCAGAATTTTCAAAAATAAACGAAAAAGTGATGGCCCACCAAAAAGAAATAATTGAAAAATACCCCCTCACACTGACTGCCCGGATGATGAAAGCAACACTGCCGGTTACGGTTCCTGATCCACCCAAAAAAGCAGATGGTACGATCGACTCAACTTTTCAGTTCAGGTACTACCGAAAACATTTCTTCGATCACTTTGATCTGACTGACGAGGCAATGATCCACCTGCCACAACCGATGTACCAGGAAAAACTGAAAGAATACCTGACCAAACTTTTTGTTCAGACACCTGATAGCGTAACACAAGCAATAAATGAACTAGCCACACACGTTAAGCCGAATAAAGAAACTTATAAATACCTGATATGGAGTTGCATGTTTTTGTACCAACAACCTGAGATCATGGGGTTAGACGAAGTATTTGTTAAGTTGTATGACCAATATTTTGCTTCGGGCGAAATGGATTATTGGGCAAATGCCAAGTTGAAACAAACAGTAAAGGAGTATGCCGATAAAATCCGATCGTGTATGCTGGGGCGAAAAGGCTCCAACCTGATTATGCAAGATGCCAACTTCCAGCCCAAATCCATGTACGATATCAAAGCCAAGTACACGATTTTATTTATTTTTCGTCCCGACTGCGGGCATTGCCGCGAAGAAACACCGAAACTGGTTGAGTTTTATACCAAGAACAAAGCCAAATACAATTTGGAAGTGTATGCCGTAGCCACTGACACATCTATGAAAATGATGCGCGAGTTTATCAAAGAATTTAAAACCCCCTGGATTACGGTAAATGGCCCGCGCAGCTATATTAAAGAACACTTCAGCAAGTTATATTATGCAGATACTACGCCCAGTACCTACATTCTGGACGACAAAAAAATAATTATAGCCAAGAAAATCCCCATCAAACAAATTGATGATTTTTTGACCCGGCACGAGAAATTTTTACAGATGAAAAAAACCAAGGCAGGAAGTGCCGCCAAAGGAACGACAGGTCAGTAGATAGTATGCCGGATAAAACTTGCCACACTTTTCCGGGTATAAAAAAATAAAATATATTTGCACCCTCATTAGGGGGATTAGCTCAGCTGGCTAGAGCGCTTCCATGGCATGGAAGAGGTCATCGGTTCGAATCCGATATTCTCCACTACAACCTAATGCTGGTATCGGGTTATTCTAAACTGATACCCAAAACAGTTATGGCTGGTTAATGACCAGCTACTTCACCGTAGGAAAGGCAGATATTCTCAGTCGTGCAGCCCCCATCGGAACAAGGGTGATCGTTTCTTCCGGTTCGCCCGAAGCTATCGGGCTTGCTGGAAGTTCTCCGCACAAATCATATTGATCGATGACCCACGATGGAATTTTCTTGGCTGTCGTTTTGATTTCGATAGGTACTGAAGAAAGTGTGAAAGGAAAATCATCTTTTGGCCAGGGCTTTCTCACCACCGAAAAATTTTTCTCCATTTCAGCCGGGTTACCGATTAAGCCATAATTCCAGTCACTCGTTGGATGTATTTCATACGATGGCCATTGAGAAGGATCAGAATTCTCCTGCCATTTTGAATCATGCTGTGCCGTTTGCTTACTGTCTATGCGTACATAGTTTTCTTTGATTTTTAAAGAGTAAGTCAACGGGCCCCGGTCAACGCTCACACTATTTTTATTGGTTGCCCAGGTTCTGATTTTTATTTTCATCGGAAACTCCAGGTAGATCTGGTCATTGTTTTTCCACTCACGATCTAACTTTACATATTGGCCGGCCGAAACCGATGTGGCTACGGGGTCATTGCCTACCCTGATTTTTGCATTGGAACACCAGGCCGGTATGCGCAGGTAAATAGGGAAACGGACTGACTTAGTTAGGCCCAACTTCAGGCTGATCGTTTCATCAAAAGGGTAAAGGGTATGCTCACGGATGGATACCTGAGTTTCACCGGCAACGGTGGCTTTCACTTCGCTTGCTGAATACATCACTGCGGCAATACCCTTGTCGGCTGTTGCCATCCATAAATTTTCTGCAAAGTAAATCCAACCACTGGTGTGGTTGTGCTGGCAGCAGCGGCTGCTAAAGGGGTTCATGTTAAGGTGCGGCCCGGGGTTGTCAATGCCCGGGTGATGGTTTTTGCTGTCGCTCACTACCATGTTGGGTGCGGTGAGATACCGAAGAGACCTGTAATCAGGCATAAAGGCAGCCGGGAACGTATTGAATGCCACGTCTTCGCAGTTTTCGGCCCAGAGCGGATCGCCCGTGATGCGCAGCATAATTTCATCGGAGGTCATCTGCTCTACCATGCCGCAAGTTTCAATGGCTTGTCGTGGGTCAGTGTATCCTTTGCGCGAGTTTTCATCTCCACCCCACATACCCCCCGGCACTTGTCCGTACATTTCACGAATGAAACTCTGGTTGTCGTAGCTGGCTTGCAGGTCAGTAGGGTCACCGCTTTGCTGATAAAAAGTAGCCGGCTCGCGAAAGCATTGAGCTATGTTTACGTTATGCCAATTGGGCAACCAGTTTTTCAATTTCCAGTTAGCGGTATTGCGATGTATTTTTTCTGCCAGCGTGAACAGCCATTTTTCTTTGGTGATGTTGTAGAGCCAATACACGCTGTACAGGTTATCGCCACCGCGACTGTTTTCCCAATAATCAGTGAGAAAGTCATTTTCGGGAATGGATAACTGCCATTTGAAATACCGGGTCATGTGTGAGATCACACGCGGATCATTGCTATGTTCATAATAAGATTGGAGCACAAACAGCATCAGCATTTGCGCCCATAAATCGCGCTTGCCGGTAGTGTTTCGGATAATGTACGGGCCGAAATCGCCATTGTCGCGCTGACTGTTCAGGGTGCCGTTGATCCAGACCATCGCTTCATCAATCATTTTTTTGTCGTTCAACACATAGCCCATATTGGCGTAGCCCTTTAGCCAATAGGGCAATTCTTCCCAACCCCAGTCACCTTTGCCGTCTTTGTTGAGCCAGGCATTGTTTTTTTTGTTGAGCCAGGCGCTGATTTCGCCCAAGTGCCCGGCTAAACCTTCGCGTTCCAGTTCAAGATTTTTTTTAAGCCACCCTTGTGGAATGACTGAGCCCACTGGCAGTTTAACTAAGTGCTGCGACTTGAGCGGAGGCTGATTGGTTGGGTAATAGGGGTTGAGTTGATCGTTGGGCGGTGTTTGAACGGTTGTGGCCCATGATTGTGAATGGACATGAAAAGAAAATAGGATTAACACTGCGGATATACTATTCTTTATCATCGGATTAAAAAGATTGTTCAGCTAAAGTTCTCATTTTTTTTATCCGTTCCGGATCGACCGACCTCAGTTTATATTCCCCGCCCTCGTCATCGCCCATACCGGCAATGGCTGGGTTGCGAAAGGTCATTTCGCTTTCGCGGAATTTTGTAGCTGAAAAATGAATTTCAGTGGCGCTCGTTTTTTTTACAATTTCTTGCACGGTATTCTCATTTACACCTGATCCAGGCATGATGGCAATCCGGCCATTGGCTTTTTTGATTAATTCAGCGATGAGGTCAATTCCTTTCAGGGCTTGTGTCTGTTGGCCTGAGGTAAGAATCCTGTCAAAACCAACATCAATACAGTCTTCTAAGGCTTCAAACGGGTTACGCGTCATGTCAAAGGCACGGTGGCAGGTAACTTTTAGCGGCCGTGCCCGATCGATCAACTCTTTGCATCTTTTTTTATCGATGCGTCCGTCAGGGGTCAAAATTCCCAAGACAACTCCGTCCACGCTTATTTTTTGGCATTGATCAATGTCGCGTTTCATGGAGTGAAATTCATAATTAGAATATTGGAAATCGCCACCGCGCGGACGGATCATGACGAATACATCGATGTTCAGGTTTTGCCTTACGTTTTCTATGGTTCCGTACGAGGGGGTGGTGCCGCCTTCGGCCGGATTATCGCACAGTTCAATACGGTCGGCACGGCCTTCCTGGGCTTTGAGTGCTGATTCAATGTTGTACACTACAATTTCGATGGTCATGGGTCTTACAGTTTCGGAAAGTACCGGTAAATGTCTTGTCGGTTCAACACCTTGGCAAACTCAGTCATATTTTCAACCATGAAAATATCGATGTGATATTTTCCAATTGAATTTGAGCGATTGAGTTTATCGTCTTTACAGGTTTAATGGCTGGGGTAATTGCATTTCTTACAGATTGAATATGATCAGGGTTGCGATTGAACGTAGAGAGAAACTCAACCCGCATCAGCATCTCGTTTTTTTTATGATAGTTTTTTCTGATACTCTTTTTGTGCGGCCTGCTTCTTGCATCGTAATCGCTGATTCTAAATTTTCTTTGTCTTCAATTGAAATTTTTTTGACAGGTGTTCCCAACGTATTCATCAGGTCGAAAATTAATTTCAATTCTTTTTTATTGAGCAGTGACAACCGATTTTACTAAGCCAAAGTTAATCAATAATAGCTTTTGGATTCAAAAATTTTGTTGGGCACTTCGTTGGAATAGACGGAGTAAGTAAATCCTTTTTGCAAGGCATACGCACCTAACTCTCCGTTTTTGCTCAGTGCCAAAAATCCTACTTGCATTTCTTTTGATTTTTCGGGTTGATTATTGACGATGCGTTTCACGGCCAGCTCACACGCTTGTTGGGGAGTGTTTCCCTGTCGCATCAGTTCTACAACCAGGTGTGATCCGCAAATGCGAATGACTTCTTCGCCCACACCGGTTGATGTGGCTGCGCCAATTTCATTGTCCACAAACAAGCCGGCTCCGATGATGGGCGAGTCGCCCACGCGGCCGTGCATTTTGTAAGCCATGCCGCTGGTGGTACAGGCACCCGAAAGATTTTGCCGGGCATCGAGCGCGATCATGCCGATGGTGTCGTGGTTTTCGATATTCACTAGGGGTTTGTATTCGGCTTTCTTCAACCATTCTTTCCAGGCCTGTTCTGATTCTTTCGTCAACAGGTTTTCTTTTTTAAATCCGTTTGCCAATGCAAATTGAAGTGCGCCATCGCCCACCAGCATGACGTGAGGTGTTTTTTCCATCACTTTTCGGGCCACTGAAATAGGATGCACAATGTACTCTAAGCAAGCCACTGCCCCAATGTTGGCGTGTTCATCCATGATGCAGGCATCGAGCGTTACCCGTCCATCGCGGTCAGGCAGCCCGCCATAGCCAACTGTATTGATTGTTGGATCGGCCTCGGGCACATGCACACCGGCTTCTACGGCATCGAGTGCACGACCGCTCTTTGATAATATTTTCCAAGCTTCGGCATTAGCACTCACTCCAAAGTTCCAGGTGGAGATGACTATGGGTTTTGTTATTTTTTTTTCTTGTGCTTGCAAAGTTGAGATGCCTGCCATGGAGGCCAGCACGGCTGATGATTGAATAAATTTTCTTCGGGATGTTTTCATGGGGTTGAGCTTATCAAGCCATAACGGCAATTAAATTATAAAAAGGATCAATTAAGTTTTCTTCGCCTGTCCATTTCGATTTTATTTTTGCATCGTGTGGTGACATTCCTTTGGTAAAGAGTTTCCAAAAGACTTCTCCTGCTATTTTAACGGTGGCAGTTGAGTTGGTTTTGGCTGCTGTAAATTTCCATTCGTTTGCTTCTTTACTCAGCGTGAAATTTAATTCACTATTTTGTTGTACTGTTATCGAAATGGTGGTTCCTGCTTTTGCCTGGCAAGCGCGGTATCCGTGGGGCATAGCTTGCATAAAAGTTTTAACCACCGGTTTAAAAAACTCGTCTGACATTAATGCTCCGGCATTAACGGCTTCACGTATTTGCATCTGGTGATGCCACTTCTCGGTGTATTCGCGTGCAATATGAAACCAATTCAATGACTCGCTTTCTCCAGCCCAAGCCACTGAAAAAATGGCTTGGCCAAACGGATCTAATTTGGAAAGGCATTCACCGTATTCTTTGCCCGAAGTTTCCAATAACGAAATCAATAACGCAGGACTGATTCGTTTCATGGCTTTCACCCAATCGGCATTAATTCGGTTGAGAAAATTAACAAGCTCTGCGTAGGTATTAATTTTCTCTGTTGGTGTATCAAAATACCCATCGCGTAGCATGGACACAAAACGCAGGTTGCCATCGAGCAAATGTGCGGCAATGTCTTTCACCGTCCATTGCTTGGCCAGGGTTGGCTTGTGCCAATCTTCAGGGCGAAGTGATTGCAATAAATTTATTAATGCGGCATCAAGCTTTGGAAAGAGATGGATGGTTTCGATAGGAGTTTTCATCTTGGCCCGGGAGGACAGTATTTTCTCAGGTAGTCTGAATACAAGGTTGACAAATGTTTTCGTGTGCCTTCGCCTTCGTAGATACCGTGTGTACGGTTGGGGTAGGCCATAAACTGAAATTGTTTGTTGTATTTGATTAGTTCATTCAAGAGCATTTCGGCATTGTTGTAGTGCACGTTGTCATCGCCTGTGCCGTGGATGTATAGCAAATTACCCTTCAGGTTTTTAGCATACGTTACGGGCGACCCTTTGACAATATCTTCCAGATTTTCTTGCGGCAAGCCCATGTAGCGCTCCTGATAAATGTTGTCGTAGGTGAGTTGATTGGCAACGGCAGCTACGGCAATTCCGGTTTTATAAATGTCAGGATATTGAAAGAGCAGGTTTAACGTAGTTGAGCCGCCACCACTCCAGCCCCATACGGCTATGCGGTCGGCATCTACAAATGGCCATTTCAAAATTTCTTTAGCAGCCATGGCCTGATCGCGGATATTGAGTTGTCCGATTTTCCGGTAAATAGATTTGTGCCAGGCACTTCCTTTTGGTGACGGGGTTCCACGTCCATCAAGTGTGATATAGATATAACCCTCTTCGGCCATGTTGCCGTTGAACATCATGTTTCGGCCGGCACCGTAGGTATCGGTTGCTGTTTGGCTGGCAGGTTCGGTATAAACAAAAAACAGCACCGGGTATTTTTTAGTTGCATCAAAGTGCGCAGGCTTGGCCATCCATCCGTCCATTTCAATTCCATCTTCGGTTTTGATTTTGAAAAATTCTACGTTTGACTTTGACCGGTCGGCTGCCGCGATGGCATCAGATACCTTTTGGTTGCGGTCTACTTCACTGTGCTTGGGCAGGGTGACCCATTCTTTTGTTGGTTTAGTGTAATAATTTGAAAAAGTGTGTTGTGCGTATTTGCAATTGGGTGACACAGCGTAGCCATGTGTGCCTACTTGAGTGGCCGGTGAAACGAGTTCCAGTTTACCCTTTCCATCTAAACTGGTTTTGTACAAGTATTTTTGTGTGGCATTGTTGGGTGATGCCAAAAAATAAATGACATTGCTTTTTTCGTCCAGTCCTTGAAACTCAATGACATCGTAGTTGCCCGGAGTGAGCAGTGTTTCTTTCGAACCGTCTTTTGCTATACGGTACAGGTGTGTCCAGCCATCTTTGTCACTGAACCACAAAAATTCTTTCCGGTTATTTAACCAAATGAACGGATGACGAAAATCAATAGAATACGTGTTGTCTGAAAAGGCATAAACATCAATCCAGGCCTTGTCTCTTTCAGAATAAACTAGAGTGGCTTCGCCCGTACCCGGGTTACACGAAAAAATTTTGCTTTCCTGTTGTTTGCGGTTGAGTTGTTGTACAAAAATTTCTGAACTCGAATTCCATTCCATGCGCGGCAGGTAATGCTGTTGCGGATCGCCCGGAATGTTGAGCCAGGTGGTTTTGTTTGTTTGAACATCGACAACACCAATTTTGGCAGGAGAGGGGCTTTGTCCAATGGTGGGGTACTCCACGGGGATAATCATTGAATAAGCTGAATCTGTAGTGTTGATCATGTAGTAGTCAGGAATTTTCGTGGCATCGATTTGCCAATAGGCTATCCGCTTGCTGTCGGGGCTCCACTGAAATCCATCGCGACAAAAAAATTCTTCTTCATATACCCAATCAAATGTGCCGCTGATTAGTTTGCGCGAATGGTTGGTCGTCACAGCTGTTTCCTGTGCTGTTGCCCAATCTTCGATATACAGATCATACTCGCTTACAAAAGCAATTTTTTTTCCATCAGGCGATAGTTTGGCAAATCGCAGCGAAGATGCCGGATGGTTTTTGCCCACTTGTGTAAGCTTTTTTGTAGCCAGGTTTAGTACCCAATAATCTCCCTCTGTATCCAAACGCCATACCCGCTGAGAGTTGGTGTAAACGAGTAGCAATGTTCCGTCTTCTGAAAAATAATAATCACGTATGCTGAGCGCCTGCGAGGCACCGGCAGGGGTCAGGTCTTTGGAAGAAATGATAACGGAACGTACACGGTTAGGAAGTGTATAGTTTACTACCTCATTGTTTTCAATTTCAAAATACGAATTGCCGTCTTTAGACCAGCGCAGCGATTGGCCATTGACCGTGCAAAAAATAAATGATAGAAAAACGAAGAAGAGACGTTTCATAGCAGGAAAATTTATGGATTTAGAACGTACGATTTACAACTTGAGCAGGAATCATCCAAACATTATTTGAAATCAGGCTGCATGGAAATGCCACGACCCATCGACTCGCAGCATCAACCACCCGGTAAAAGCCTGCTACCTATAGCCGGGCAACCAAAATCATGAGTTTTTGCAATTCAAGACAAAATAATCCATTAGAATTGCAGATTAGGTACACAAAAAACGATTTAGTAAAATTGCTCCACTCATATTAACTATTGCAGCATAGTAAATTTTATTACCTTTAAGAAACCAGATTTGTTTATTCATGGCAAAACTTAAGAACATCATCAAGCAACTTTCCGAAAAGGACTTTAAGGAAATTTATGATTCGCTCATGGAGAGCAATGCTGAAAAATCAGCTTATGTACTTAAGTCATTGCGTGAGCGCCAGCTTTCAGATAGTAAAATTATGGTAGAACTGGAAGTCAATGCCAATGCCTATTACACGCTCCGGTCAAGGCTCAATCAGAAAATTGAAGAACATTTGTTGCAACAGATGGAAAGCCCACGCACAGATATTTTGCGCAAAGTGGCCAATCTTAACGAGGTGCTGTTCACTAAAAAAAGAACTATTTCTATTGCTACGTTGCGAAAACTTGAAAAGGAATTGCATGACTATGACCTGGCCAGTGAACTGACGGTGGTGTATAAATCATTAAAAAAACTACACGTCCATTCGCCCGAGTATTTTAATTATTCTCAGCTGTATAACCGCCATGTGGCTTTTATGCTGGCAGTAGATAAGGCCGAAGACCTGCTGGCCGACTACATTAAAAAGTATGGAAATTATTTTTTTACAGGCGACCCGACAGAAAAACTGGGGCTTGCGCTGGTGGTGCGCGAGATGCAAAATGTCTGTAAACTTTACGAATCGCACCGGCTGTATGTGTACTTGAGTTGTATGACAGTTTTTCACCGCCTGTTTGTAGAACCCGATGACCTGGCCCACGAAGGAGAAGCGATAGAAGACATCTTCGTTAAGGTGCAAAAGATTTTTGAAATGTATAACCTTGATCCGCTGTATTACCACCTGAACCTGGTATTTGAGTTCCTCCACCTGGAGTATTACAATCATTACAAGGTTTACCGCCAATCAGAAAAATACTATGAAGAGGTAAATGACGCAATGGCCACGTTGCTGGTGAATTACTCTAACTACACCTTCACAGCGCAGTTTTTGATTTCTAAAATTGAAAGACATCTTCGCAACAACACCGAAAAAACCTTGTATGCCGAAAATGAAACACTGCTGGTGGATATAGAACCTGAAACACACGATGTGCCCAAACATGTTATTTATGTTTGTTACCGCGCATTAAGTAGTTATTATGCCGGTAAATATGATGAGGCTGCAAAAATCATCAACCAACTGCTCAACGAGATTAGCCTGAAGAAGTTTCCGTTTATACAAATGGAGGTGAAGGCCTTGCTTGCGTTGCAGTATTGCCTGTTAAAAGATTATGAGTTATTCACTCAGTTGACTAATAGTGTGCAGCGCCAGATACGCACGTTTGGAAAAGACGATTGTGAAAATGTATTGTTGTTTTTGAAAATTTTGCGCACAGCAACCAGTGAAGCCAAGCGTGAAAAAGCTAAAAAAATCACTGCCATCATCCCTAAGTTTAAACAAGTAAAGGTTAATTATTTTGCGCCCACGTCATTGATTAAGATGGACGATGCTTTTGTAGAAGCACTGGCAGCCATAGAGGGCGCGGTAGATGCTTAAGTTTCACAGCCGATGGGTTTACCCACTCAGCCGTTAACCAGTAGCAGAGTTTTATACATCAATCTTGGTGATGGTTTCGTGCGAGAGGGGCTTATTCAGGTAAAGCCTCACATTAGGATATTTCTTTGACCGGTTAAAATCCTGCGGATTGATGGATGAAGTAAGCATCACAATCTTGCACTTCTTGCGTGTGAGAGGAGACAGGTTTTCAAACTCATCTAAAAACTGAAAGCCGTCCATCAATGGCATGTCAATATCCAAAAAGATAATGTCGGGCAAAACTTTTTCGGCTAAATCCATTTTCTCCATGTTTTTCAAAAACTCGATCGCGCTTTTTGCTCCGGTGTGGGTATAGATATTGCCAGCGATGGATGCAGCCTCAATCATTTTTTGATTGATCAGGTTATCGATTTCATTGTCATCGATAAGCATTACTGAATGATATTTTTTAGCAGTCATAGAAGGTTTGCTTTCACAAAAATTAAAAGTAACGTATTTAGCTGTTCTAAAAGTACTAATTTTATCATTAATGGTACATACATTTTACAGATCGAACTTGATGCCCTGAGCCAGAGGCAGGCTGTCGCTGAAGTTGATGGTGTTGGTTTGCCTGCGCATATATACCTTCCAGGCATCAGAGCCCGATTCTCGGCCACCACCTGTTTCTTTTTCTCCGCCAAACGCTCCGCCAATTTCTGCGCCTGATGTGCCGATGTTAACATTGGCAATACCGCAGTCAGAGCCTGCATGTGATAAAAACTTTTCCATGTCTTGCATGCGGGTAGTCATAATGGCGGATGACAGTCCTTGCTTCACTCCGTTTTGCAAGGCAATGGCTTCATCTAAGGTGCGGTATTTAATGAGGTATAGTATTGGAGCAAAAGTTTCGGCTTGCACAATCTCGTAGTCATTATTAACTTCAGCAATAGCCGGGCGAACATAACATCCTGATTCGTATCCTTTTCCTTTTAGCACGGCACCGTGCACCAAAAACTTGCCGCCTTCTTTTTTTATTTTTTGAAGGGCATTTGAGTAGATCTTTACAGTTGGTTTATCAATCAAGGGACCAACGTGGTTGTGCTGGTCAAGCGGGTTGCCAATGCGCAGTTGGGCGTAAGCCTTTTTTAACCGGCTGCGCACTTCGTCATACACTTTTTCATGTATGATCAGCCTGCGGGTGCTGGTGCACCGCTGGCCGGCTGTGCCTACCGCACCAAATACGGCACCGATGATGGTCATGTCGAGATTGGCATGTTCGGTAATAATGATGGCGTTGTTTCCTCCAAGTTCCAACAAGGTGCGACCCAGGCGAGAAGCTACAGTTTGACCCACGGCTTTTCCCATGCGCACAGAGCCGGTGGCTGAAACCAAAGCAATGGCTTCATTTTCGCACATCATCTGGCCTATTTTATAATCGCCATTGACAATACACGACACACCCTCGGGCACACCGTTCTTTTCAAAAATTTTGGTTGCAATAGTTTGGCAAGCAATGCTACACAGTGGGGTTTTTTCAGAGGGCTTCCAAATGCAAACGTCTCCGCACACCCAGGCGATCATGGCATTCCAACTCCACACAGCAACCGGAAAATTGAAAGCAGTAATGATGCCTACCAGGCCCAGCGGGTGGTATTGCTCGTACATGCGATGTTGCGGTCTCTCGGAGTGCATGGTCAACCCGTTTAATTGGCGCGAGAGGCCTACAGCTAAATCGCAGATATCAATCATCTCTTGCACTTCACCCAATCCTTCCTGAAACGATTTGCCCATCTCGTACGAAACCAGCCTGCCAAGGTGTTCCTTTTGTTTGCGAAGCGCTTCACCAATCTGTCTGACAATTTCGCCACGTTTGGGTGCAGGCACCATGCGCCAGTGGTGGAAAGCTTTGGTTGCCTGTTCTACTACTTTGTTAAATGATTTCTCATCGGTGGTTTGGATGCGGCCTATTAATTTGCCATCGGCCGGAGAAAACGAGTCGATGTAGCTTCCGGAAGATTTAATCCATTTTTTTCCGGTAGATGTTCCCAGATTGGATTTTTTTATTCCTAAAATTTTTAATGATTCTTTGATGCCAAAATCTTTCATGGTAGTAAAAATTAAAAGTGTGTAAACTTAGATGAAATATTGGAGTTGTAATAAAATTATAGCTCAGCCATGGCCGATTGGTAGAACCGAATCATCCATTCAATATCTTTTTTGTGCACTTTCTCGTGAGGAGAATGAGCCTCTTGCTCGGGCGCGCCTACAAAACACCAATCAAAAGGCAGATGCCCTCGCTGCAGCTCCCCACCATCACTTGAGCCCGACCCCTCTACTTCCAGTTGATAATCAATTTTATTTTTCTGAGCTATAGCAATGATTTTATTTACAAAACTTCTGCGAGGAATATTTTTGTCGCGCAGGGAAATAACCACGCCTTTGCCGTGCTCCACACCATCTGACACCCACGTAATGTCAGAAATCAATGCCTGGCGCACTTTCCATTTTTTATAAATGTATTTAGCCAGATAATTTACCGAACCACCGCCATGTTCTTCCCAACAACTGAAAACAATCACGCCATCAGTTAATGTTTCGGCTACACGTAGTGCATTAAAAACTCCCAATCGGTTATCGAGGTAAGGCGACTGAATAAAGTCGGTTGTTTCGCTAAAATCAATTTGGTAGGTAAGGGGCGTACCCCGGTCAATCGGCCTGCCAAATTTATAGAAGGCATGATTTTCTATGTCGTAGGCTAACTCACACTCAATTTCACCGGATGAATCTTTCCCTACCAGTTTGGTTCCGGCATCGGCATGGGGGCTTCCAATAGAAATGAGTTGATTAAAATAGCGCACAGTAAAGCCCACCGTGTCCAGGTGGGCAAAGATGGCGGTGCGAGGCTTACCAAATTTGATGATCAGGCTGTCTTGAAATTTATCGCCTTTGATTACTTCGGGTTTAACTGCCCAGTTCTTTTTTTCTTTTTTGATGTAGGCCAGCAAAAAATCCTTCATCGGTTTTTCATGCCCCGAAGGAGCTTGAATTTCGCACAATTGCCTGAGCAGCTGGTATTCTTTTTTATTTTTAGCAGAGGCTTTCACAGACGGTTGACTTATTGTAAATTTTCACGAAAATAAGTTTACTTTTTGGGATTTGTGCATGAAAGAAGAAATCATCAAAGCAATTCCGGTTTTTTTTTCGAGTGCACTGAAATTCATTTTGGGCCCGATCAGCGGCTATGCCTTGCGCCTTCATTTTGTTACCACAGCCCTTTCAACCATAGGCGGTATGATGCTGAGTGTGGTATCGTTTACTTATTTTGGCGATTGGCTACGCAATAAATTCTTTAAACGTTTTTTTGAAAAGAAGGAGAGTGAACCACAAAAAAAATGGTACAGCAATTTTTTAAAAAGATACGGACTGGTGGGCATTGCCTTGCTTACACCGATCATCCTTACGCCCATTGGTGGAACTATTTTAGCTGTGAGCCTGGGCAAGTCTAAAGATAAGATATTGATTGCCATGCTTATCAGTGCTGTGCTGTTTGCATTGGCATTTACTTCTGCCATCTATGCGTTGGGTAAATTGGATTTGCCCGATGTGCTGAAGTAATTATTGGCTTCTGCCAAACTTAACCTGTAAATCCAACCGGGGCAATACAGCAGAATCACGGGTACTTCATAAAAGCGCAGCGGCTTAAGAAATCTCATCCGGCAGCACTTCAATGTCTCGGATTAATACTCGCTTGGCAATGGTTTGCCCGGTCTTAGTGGCGGCCAATCCTCCGAGTGCAGTCTCTTTGTAGCGGGTTTCCATGCTTGAGCCAATTTCTCCCATGGCTTCAACTACTTCATCTACGGGAATGACAGAGCTGACATTGGCTAATGCAATCTGTGCTGAACTGTTGGCAATGGCAGCTGCGCTGGCATTGCGCACCACACACGGAATTTCTACCAATCCCGCAACGGGATCGCATACTAAACCCAACATGCACTGAATGGTAATTGCCACGGCATTGAATACCTGATCTATACTCCCGCCCAAGCTATACACGATTGCACCCGCACCCATGGCTGCGGCTGTGCCGGTTTCAGCCTGGCAGCCGCCCACGGCTCCGGCAATGGATGCTTTTTGTTCGATGATAATGGCAATGCCTGCTGCTACCATCATGGCTTCAATAATTTTTTGGTCATCGATGCGATGGATTTCTTGCAGTGTGTAAAGCACACCGGGCATAATGCCACTGGCACCGGCCGTAGGTGCAGCCACCACACGGCCCATGCACGAGTTCACTTCCTTGGCCGCTAACGCACGAGAAATCAATTTTTGAAACTCGGGTGAGAGTACGGTTACAGGGTGGTGAAATACTTTTTTGGCTCCGTTATTGACCATGCCAGAACGTGAGGTCATATCTTCTTCCAGTCCTGAGCGCACGGCATCTTTCATTACTGTCCACGCTTTCATCAATCCGCTGTTAATTTCATCGGTTGTGCGGCCTTTTTGATCGTGTTCGTATTCCAGCACAGTTTCGGCCAGTGAAAATTTTTTTTCGAGGCAGTACTTTTTCCACCCTTCGAATGAATCAAATAAATAAGCCATAGCATATTCAGTTTTATACTGCAAGGTAATGACTTCACACTAAAGATTTTTTGGACTGTATGCGATTGATTAATTCTTCACTTTATAAAAAACCTGATGGTATATGCTTTTGTTTTTTTACTTTTGAACGAATGAAATCGCGGTGGTTACGGATAGGCTCATCAGTTTTGCTTATTGGCACACTGCTGTTTGCGCAGGTTGCCATTAATTTTTTTCACCGGAACCACGACATACACAAACTAAAATCCGCGACAGCTCACCCACTGAAAAATGGGGAAGCCGGTGTGCAAAGTCACGATGGTGAACA
The DNA here is from genome assembly GCA_018266435.1 of Bacteroidota bacterium. Classification (GTDB taxonomy): domain Bacteria; phylum Bacteroidota; class Bacteroidia; order Cytophagales; family Cyclobacteriaceae; genus ELB16-189. The sequence continues at coordinate 169,123 of JAFEAL010000006.1, forward strand.
CTGCAAAGTTTGTGCAGTTGATTTTTTTAATCATGCATTTGAGTTCAAAGACTCATGTTGTTTAGAGCCTGTTTTTTATTCAATTCAACTGAACCATTTCAGTTCATCGTATTTACACGTTAGCCTTTCTTTCGAGCAAGGCCGGGCTCCTCCCTGCCTTTTGATTTAACAGCCATTAGCTTAAGTATTTGTTGTTGAGCCGGCTCAACCCTTTTTTTATTTTAATTTTTATTTAATTTTATCTAAAAAAATATTTAGACTTGTCTAAAATATGAAACATTGGATTACTTGCTTTCTTTTGGTTTCTGCATTTTATGTTGCGGCTCAGCAATCGGTTACGGGCATAGTAAAAGATCGTAATTCGGGCCAGGTACTTTCGGGCTGCACCGTAGTGTTAGTTAAATCAAAAACCGGCACCACCACGGATTCATTTGGAAAATTTACGATAGTAGCTCACGAAAACGACAAATTTATTTTTTCGTTTATCGGCTATCAGACAGATACTGCTGACGTGGATTTACAAAAGCCTTTTTATAACATAGCCTTGACACCCGATCCAAAAGAACTGAGCGAGGTGGTAGTCACCGCCATGACACACGCCTCACTGATTAAGCAAAACCCGATTGCTGTCAGTACAGTTACTATTAAGATGATAGAGCAGCAGAACGAGAGCAATGTTATGGATGCAATTGCTAAATCTACACCGGGCATAGCCATGTTAAAATCAGGACCGAATATTTCAAAGCCATTTATCCGAGGATTGGGTTTTAATCGTGTCCTTACATTGTATGACGGTATTCGGCAGGAGGGGCAGCAATGGGGTGGCGAACATGGACTGGAAGTTGATAACTACAACATTGAGAAAGCAGAAATTGTGAAGGGCCCCGCGAGCATTGTGTTTGGCTCGGATGCATTGGCCGGGGTTGTCAGTTTACAGTCGTTTGTACCAAAAGAGCATGACGGAGCAGTGAAAAGCCGTTGGCTTTCTGAATACCAAAGCAACAATGGGCTAGTTGGTACCGGCTTCCGGCTCTCGCAGGGAAACAGCCACTGGCTTTGGGCACTGCGTGGGTCGCTGCGTATGGCAAAAAATTATTCTAATGCCGTTGACGGGCGGGTTTACAACACCGGCTTTCAAGAAAAAAATCTTTCTACGCTCATAGGCTACCGAAGCCGGCAGGGCACTTCACACTTTAACCTGTCGCTGTATGATAATTTGCAGGGCATACCCGATGGCACCCGCGATTCGCTTACCCGAAAATTTACCCGACAAGTTTATGAAGGCAGTCAAGATGATGTAAAAAACCGCCCGGTTGTTTCTCAGGCTGAATTGAATTCGTATTCACTCAGTCCATTGCATCAGCGGATACAACACTATCGCCTGTACTTGAATAACCACTATCAATTTGGCAAAGGCGATCTCAATGCACTGATAGCCTTCACACAAAATATCCGGAGGGAGTTTAATCATCCGACCGCACCGGATCAGGCCGGCACTTTTCTACGTTTAAATACCTTGATTTACAACCTTCGCTACAATACGCCAGAACATACCGGCACTGATTTTTCTTTTGGAGCGAACGGAATGTTTCAGAACAATAAAAATAAAAACGCTACTAATTTTCCGATACCGGATTATTCGCTCACTGATTTTGGTATTTATACATTAGGTCATTGGAAAAAAAATAATTGGAATGTGACCGGAGGAATTCGCTTGGACTGGCGAGAGATAACCACCCAGAATATGTATGTTCACCCGGATGCCAATGGGTTTGACCGGCTCGTGTCACCACCGGATACCACCAACGCCACACTTCAATTTTCCTCCATTCACCAATTGTTTCGTGGCATTTCTCTGAGCTTGGGAGCAACGTATCAGGTTAGTGATCACCTCAGTGCAAAGTTTAATTTTGCGCGAGGCTACCGGGCCCCGAGTATTGCTGAAATAGCCTCGAACGGGCTCGATGCAGGCGCCCACATCATTTATGTAGGCAACCCCAATTTTGTTCCTGAATTCAGTTGGCAGCAAGACTTGGGCTTTTTTGTTGAGTACCCGGCTGTGTCGGCATCTCTCAGCCTGTTTAACAAGAACATTCAGAATTACATTTACCTAAATCAATGGGTTACTTCACAAGGCTTACCGGTTACTGATGCGCAGGGCAACCGCACGTTTCAGTACCAACAATCATCGGCTCAATTGTACGGTATGGAGGTTACGTTCAGTTGGCGGCCACCGGTTTGGCCGGGCTTCTTTTTTACGAACCAACTTGCTCTTTGTTACGGATTCAATCGAAATCCATTTTTTGAAAATAAAAAGCAACAGGGTGAATACTTACCGTTCATACCCCCGGCACGATGGGTTAACACCATCCATCAGGAAATCAATTTCCAATCCAAGCAAATTGCCGGGGTTAATCTTTTTGCTGAGATGGATTGGAACGCCACCCAAAACCGGTTTCTCTCACTCTATAAAACTGAAACAAGAACTCCGGGGTACACCCTGATAAATGTTGGGTTGGGAGCAACTTTTTTTAAACACTGGCAATTTCAGTTTCAGGTGAATAACTTATTTAATGAAATCTACCAATCAAATTTGAGCCGCCTGAAATACTTTGAGTACTACACACAATCGCCTAACGGCCGCTCAGGCCTATACGGAATGGGTAGAAATTTTTGCGTTAAACTGATTGTAAATTTCTGATGGGTGGATAGCCTGAACGAGTTACTCTCTGCCGCTCATCCGATTCACCTATGTTGAGGTTGCCATAATCGGTATATTGCTCTGCAAATAGAATGACCATGAAAAAAATTTTACTTGTATTTTTTGTTGGCGTAGCTCAATCCATGGTTGCCCAAGTACCGCAAGACCAGAAAAGCATTAAAGAAATTTTTGATGAGGCATTAAAAAACGGAAAAGCATACCCCATGCTAAAGGAACTATGCACCGATATTGGGGCAAGGCTTTCAGGGTCTCCGGCAGCCGCGGCTGCCGTGGAGTGGAGCAGGCACATGATGGAGCGCAACGAGTTTGATTCGGTGTGGCTTCAGCCGGTCATGGTGCCGCATTGGGTACGCGGCCAAAAAGAAATAGCCCGGGTAATTAACTTGAAAAATAGAGGGGTGCTCGAACTTTCGGTTTGTGCACTAGGCAATTCAATAGGCACGGGGCCGTCAGGAGTAAGTGCACGGGTAATTGAAGTGAAAAATTTTGATGAACTGAAACAGTTGGGCACAAAAGCCGTGCAGGGGAAAATAGTATTCTATAATCGCCCGATGGACCCTACGCTGATACATACCTTTGAAGCCTATGGCGGTGCAGTGGACCAACGCGGCAGGGGAGCTTCTGAGGCGGCCAAATTGGGAGCCGTAGCGGTAATTGTCCGCTCCATGGGCATTAACATTGAAGACTACCCACACACAGGCTCACTTCATTACCAAGACAACGTTCCTAAAATTCCTGCCATTGCGGTCAGCACCAAGCACGCAGAGGTACTCTCTAAGCTGATTAAGGAAGAAAAAGAGTTACAGGTATATATTGAAACCCACTGCGAAATGCTGGACGATGCCCCCTCATTTAATGTAGTAGGTCAACTGAATGGGGGAGAATATAAAGATGAAATCATCGACATCGGTGGGCACCTCGACTCGTGGGATCTGGCCCAGGGCGCTCATGATGACGGAGCCGGATGTGTGCAAGCCATTGAAGTACTCCGGCTGTTTAAAGAGTTAGGAATAAAACCCAAACGTACCCTGCGTGCCGTCATGTTTATGAACGAAGAAAATGGGTTGCGCGGTGGAATGAAGTATGCGGAGATAGCCAAAGCAAAAAAAGAAAATCATATCGCAGCCATTGAATCAGATGAAGGCGGGTTTACACCCCGTGGATTTTCGATGACCGGCAGTGAAGAGACTCATGCGAAACTCAAAAGCTGGAAGCCGCTGTTTGCACCTTATGGTCTTACCGAATTTGCCGATGAAGGCGGAGGGGCAGACATTGGCCCGCTGGGGCCGTTAGGCACCGCCATGATCGGCTACTCGCCCGACTCGCAACGGTATTTTGATTATCACCATACCCCCGAAGATACCATTGACAAAGTAAGTCCGCGCGAGTTGGAAATGGGCGCGGCAGCCATGGCAGCTTTGGTATTTTTGATCGACAAGTATGGTCTGAAGTAAAACTCCAAAAGAAAACCCTTACACCTCTCGGAACACAATTTTCAATTTTTTATAACCAGGGAAGTTGAGCCTGTTCAGTTCCAGGCATATTACGGAAGGAGCCGCCTCACCAACCGGAGCCGCGCGAATGTGCGGACGATACATAATCACAAGTGTATCACCGGTTATTTTCCCGGTACATTTCTCAGCGGTCACCCACCGGTCACCCCCACCCAAAACAAAAACATATTGCGCAGTGGACTGGTAGAGGTTGCTCAGGTCTCGGGCATTTAATGATGCCTTTGTAAAATGAAGACCGGAAGCAGCGGCTTCAGACGGGCCGGTAATCCACCGGTTATTACTCATGGGGTTTTCCCAATCTACGGCCCGCAGCATACAGTCATAAAATTTTATTTCATTTTCCATATTTTTTTGTTGCGAATGGCAAGCACCGGTTCCGAGGTAAATCAGAAGTAAAACAATGGCGGGAGTGACGTGCCGGGTCATTTATTGAATTGTCAGGTAAGCAATAGCCTTGTGCTAAGATACAAATTTAGGTTGAGTTGTGATTTGCTTTCAGATTGTTCTTTGATTAGATTACATATACTAAACGGATTAGAAAATCCGTTTAACAAATTGTTGTGATTTTCTTTCTGATCGTTCGTTGATAAGACTGCATACAGCTTTACCGTGATTATGCCCTCAATTTGTCCGATATGCAATAATGCCAATATGGTAGATATAAGTGAGCGATTAATACGTTCATCGGATGAGGTATTGCACTCAAATGAAGATTATAAGCATGTGAAAAGCGGTAAGATTGATTTGTTAGTGCATACTTCTGAAAACATTTTTGCTGAACACTTGTTGCCAAAATCATTTAATGGTGAGTTTTCTCAACTAAAAGTATCAATGTAATGGTAGTAGGATTCAGAAAAGGAGGTAGTGGATATGTGTTGGTAAAAATTACCCAATCCCTGTTTAATAATCAAACTAATGTGGTTGGCATGAACGGCAAAACCCTTAATGTGGATACCACTTTTGACAAAGCACGAAATGCCCGTATTGATGGGGAAGTAATACAACTTCCACTCTACCTGGGTAATGCAATGATCTCCCAAATCATATAGTATGCAAGGTTGAAAATGTCTCAGAAAACTAAAAAAATATGAAATACATTATCATTTTACTTTTGTCAGTTAGCATAGCTAACGCACAAGACATCAAACAATCTCTCATAAAATTCAACCAGATACGCAGGGCAAAAAAACTACCGGAGATGGTGTACAATCCACAAATGCAAAAATCATGTGATGATTATGCCAAACAAATAGCGACTAAATTTGAACACTCAGGTTGTGGTACTTATGAGTGTATTGCTAAAATAGATTCATATTCAAATGAAGACCCAATTTTAGTGTTCAAATACTCGGCCGCACATTGGGGGGGATTGATGGATTATTGGTCCCAAAATATTTGTGTGGGTCTTTACAAAAAAGATGGCTATACGTACGTTGTCGTAAGAACCTATTGATGCCTCATTTCTATTGCATCACGGTGGGCTACCTAATCCTAAATGGGGGGGCATGAAAACGCACTTGATCTCACTTTCCCAAAGTGTTGTGATTTGCTTTCAGATTGTTCTTTGATAAGATTGCATATACTGAATATTGCCTCTGAATCTGGTCATTATTTGTTGTGATTTGCTTTCAGATTGTTCTTTGATAAGATTGCATATACTCAGCTCTTATTACCAACCCGTCAATGATGTGTTGTGATTTGCTTTCAGATTGTTCTTTGATAAGATTGCATATACTTGGCGTCAGAATTTTGTCATCAACATTTTGGTTGTGATTTGCTTTCAGATTGTTCTTTGATAAGATTGCATATACTTGAGGTATATTGTGCAACCTTCGATGCTGAGTTGTGATTTGCTTTCAGATTGTTCTTTGATAAGATTGCATATACTAGGAAAATATCATTAAAGATTTGAATTTTGTTGTGATTTGCTTTCAGATTGTTCTTTGATAAGATTGCATATACTCGGAAATATACGATTATTATCGGTTTTATTGTTGTGATTTGCTTTCAGATTGTTCTTTGATAAGATTGCATATACTAGCCACCGTTTGGTTTAGGTTCAGCCATTAGTTGTGATTTGCTTTCAGATTGTTCTTTGATAAGATTGCATATACTAGGCGTTCATAAATTCAGGTATGGTAAGCCGTTGTGATTTGCTTTCAGATTGTTCTTTGATAAGATTGCATATACTCTCAATAAAATACAATATAGCAGGTAGCGTGTTGTGATTTGCTTTCAGATTGTTCTTTGATAAGATTGCATATACTTGGCGCAATGATTATCTGGGAGAGATAAAGTTGTGATTTGCTTTCAGATTGTTCTTTGATAAGATTGCATATACTGGTGATGAAATTTATGAATCATCTCTTGGAGTTGTGATTTGCTTTCAGATTGTTCTTTGATAAGATTGCATATACTACTACCAAAGTACAAAACACATACATAAATGTTGTGATTTGCTTTCAGATTGTTCTTTGATAAGATTGCATATACTCCGTTGCATTTACTGCATCATCTTCGCCTTGTTGTGATTTGCTTTCAGATTGTTCTTTGATAAGATTGCATATACTCGATAAGCCTGTTTTTAAATTTACCCACTTGTTGTGATTTGCTTTCAGATTGTTCTTTGATAAGATTGCATATACTATTTGATGGCACACAGTATAAAGGAACAATGTTGTGATTTGCTTTCAGATTGTTCTTTGATAAGATTGCATATACTTGAAGTGCTTAAAGAGGCGGTGTATGTGATGTTGTGATTTGCTTTCAGATTGTTCTTTGATAAGATTGCATATACTAAGTTGCAAAAATATTTATCATCAGCATTAGTTGTGATTTGCTTTCAGATTGTTCTTTGATAAGATTGCATATACTTGAGGGAAATTTAATCCGTGCCGGTGTCAGTTGTGATTTGCTTTCAGATTGTTCTTTGATAAGATTGCATATACTCGTATTCCGCAGAGCATTTTAAAAAGTTAGTTGTGATTTGCTTTCAGATTGTTCTTTGATAAGATTGCATATACTTTTGGACACCATCTTTCAATGCCAGTGCCTGTTGTGATTTGCTTTCAGATTGTTCTTTGATAAGATTGCATATACTAACTAAACCGGTACTACGGCACAATGAGTGGTTGTGATTTGCTTTCAGATTGTTCTTTGATAAGATTGCATATACTTAAATTGATCTGGTCTGCCGCGCCACCAATGTTGTGATTTGCTTTCAGATTGTTCTTTGATAAGATTGCATATACTATTTGTTTCCTCGAAGCGCAGGCAATGGTGGTTGTGATTTGCTTTCAGATTGTTCTTTGATAAGATTGCATATACT
>JAFEAL010000006.1:176763-176908 GCA_018266435.1 Bacteroidota bacterium
CTTTGATAAGATTGCATATACTTTCAGCAGCGATAACTTTGATTGAAAGTAAGTTGTGATTTGCTTTCAGATTGTTCTTTGATAAGATTGCATATACTAGATAGTGGTTATTTCAATTATCTGTTTTTGTTGTGATTTGCTTTCA
>JAFEAL010000007.1 GCA_018266435.1 Bacteroidota bacterium
GGTTCGAATCCCGCCCTCTCCGCAAAAAAGATCTTTATAACCCAACCGGGTATTTATTTTAACCCAACAATATGCATTCATTATTACACAAAAGCATTATCGTTTTATTCGGATGGTTGATGTTAGTCATTACAAGCGCAGCCCAATCACACACCACCATCAGCAAACTACAATTCATTAATGAATACGTTGTCGACTTTACCCGGCACATCGACCAAGTACCCGTGAGCGGCTTATCGGGCATTGATTATGACCGCCAATCAGAAACCTACTACATCATTAGCGATGATGGTGAGGCGCATTATTTCTCAACCAAAATTTTTTTTACAGCCAAAGGAATTGACAGCCTGCATGTATTAAAAGTGCACTACCTGACCAAAAACGGAAAAAGAATTTTACCTACCAAGCAAAAGGACGGGGAAGTAGATCCTGAATCCATCCGCATAAACCAGGCAACTCATGAAGTGTACTGGACCAGTGAAGGCGAGCGGTCGTCTAAAAAAAATAGCTTCATTGACCCGGCCATCTATGTAGCCGGAAAAAACGATGAGCAGACAGGCTCCATTCCGTTGCCAGAGAATTTAAAAATGAGCACAGAAGAACACGGGCCCAGACAAAACGGTACGTTGGAGGGATTAACCTTTTCAAACGACTACCAGATGTTATACACCTCGCTGGAAGAACCCTTATACGAAGATGGCCCGAGAGCATCTGTTACGCCTGCTAAAACCTGGAGCCGCATCTATCAATTCAATGTAAAGCACAAAACTAATCAGGCGCAATACGCCTACCCGCTCGAACCAATAGCAAAAGTTGCCATTCCTCAAGGAGCATTCAGTGTAAATGGTATATCTGAAATTTTGTTTGTCAACGCCACGCAACTGCTGGTCATCGAGCGCTCGTACTCTACCGGTTACTTAGGTTGCGTTATCAAAGTTTTTTTAGCTGACTTGCACGAAGCTTCAGATGTAAAAACTATTTCTTCACTCTCGGCCAATCCTCCAAAAAAAGAAATTAAAAAAACTTTATTGCTGAATATGGAGAGCCTCGGCATCGGGATTGACAACATTGAGGGAGTAACCTTTGGGCCCGATTTTCCAAATGGCCACAAGAGCCTGATTTTTGTTTCCGATAATAATTTCAATCCCCTGCAAAAGACACAACTGTTGTTGTTTGAGGTGATTCCCTGAAAAACCTAGTTGGTTATCTCTCCACAAACGGAAGTGGTTATTCTCTCTGCCAAATCAATGTGTGATTCTTCGGCCAGCAACACCATCAGTTTGGTCAGTGCCGCTTCGGTGGTCATGTCACTTCCGCTGATCACTCCTATCTGTAAGAGTTCTTTGCTGGTTTCATAACGGCCCTGTACCACCATACCTCCGGGGCATTGCGAAATGTTTAAAATGATAATCCCTTTCGTAATTGCTTCTTTTAATATATTTAAAAACGAAGATGATGTAGGTGCATTGCCGGCACCAAATGTTTCCATAACTATAGCTTTCAATCCGGGAATACCGGTTACTGCGCTTACCGTTTGATGAGTAATGCCCGGAAACAATTTTAAAATAGCAATGGAAGTATCTAGTTTGTTGAGCCACCTCAATCCGGCTTTTGGTTTAAGGATAGCCGATTCATTATAATCAATTTTCACTCCGGCCTTGGCCAATGGCGGATAATTTTCAGATTGAAAAGCATCAAAGTGCATGCTCTCTACCTTTTTGCTCCGGTTGCCTCGCAACAACTCGTCACCAAAATAAATACACACTTCGGGTACTATGGCCTGATTGTTTTTCTTTGCCGCTGCAATCTCCAGCGAGGTGATCAGGTTTTCGCGCGCATCCGATCGCGGTTCGCTGATTGGCAGCTGCGCACCGGTAAACACCACGGGCTTTTTTAATCCCTGTAACATAAAACTCAGTGCCGAAGCCGTAAACGCCATGGTGTCGGTGCCGTGCAGTACCACAAAACCATCCTGACTATCGTGGTTATCAAAAATCAATTGTGCTATTTGTTGCCAGTGCGAAGGCAGAATATTCGATGAATCAATCGGCTGATCAAAAGAAACCACAGTAAGATCGAGCGATAAGTTGCGCAAGGCGGGCAAATGCTCAAGAATTAAATTGAAATCAAAAGGCACCAGCACACCATTAGCATCGTGCGCCATACCAAATGTACCGCCTGTGTATATAATCATCACCTTAGATTGTGGCAGGGCTGGTGTGGCCGTATTGATGTTGATTCGTTTCATTCAGCACAGGAGTATTATGAGTTAACAGAAAAAATTTTGTGTGTGTTTTGGATTGTTGCTTCGCTTAATTTCTCTAAAGGTATTTTTTTTAGTTCACAAATTTTTTTGGCAATCAACGGAATGTACGATGGCTCATTTCGTTTTCCCCGGTGCGGAACAGGGGCAAGATAAGGGCTGTCAGTCTCCAACACGATGCGGCCCAGTTCTACCTCAGGCAAGACTTTATCCATTCCGCCATTCTTAAACGTAGCCACCCCGCCCAAGCCTAAATAAAAATTCATGCCGACAATTTCTTTTGCCTGACCAGCGTTGCCAGAGAAACAATGAAAGATACCGGTAAGCTTTCCATCAACAAAAGGGCTAAGCAATTCAATGGTTTCATTAATCGACTCACGACAATGAATGACTAAAGGCAAATTAAATTTTTTGGCCCACTGCACCTGAATTTTAAATGCTTCTTGCTGCTGCGGCCAAAAGGTTTTGTCCCAGTATAGGTCTGTACCAATCTCTCCTACTGCCGCAAACGTTCGCTTATTCAGCCAGCCTTCGGCCACATACAGTTCTTTCTCAAAATCTTTTTTTACCGAACATGGGTGGAGGCCCATCATGGAAATGCAGTTTGCGTTTCGTGATTCTATATTCATCATTGCATCAATGGAGGTGTGATCAATGTTGGGCATATAGATTTTTGAAATACCGGCATCTTCGCAACGGGCGAGCATGCTGGCACGGTCGGCATCAAAGTCGCTCAGGTAAATATGTGCATGGGTATCAATCCAGTTAAGCATTCAGAAAATATATTTGGCAAAAATGAGTAAACCGATAATACCCGACAAAACTGCTGAAAACAAAACAGCTGCTGCCGCTATGTCTTTTACTTTTCCGGCTAAAGGATTTTTTTCTTTAGTCACCAGGTCAGTCAGGTATTCGATCGAAGTATTGACCAACTCCAGTGAAATAACCCACGCGCAACATCCCAACAGTAAACCCCATTCCAGGCGGTCGATGTGAAAATAGAGCCCTAGACACACGGCTGTCAACGCAACCATCAACTGAATTTTTAAATTACGCTGACCACCCACAGCCTCTTTTAAGCCTCGCCCGGCATAAGCAATACTTTTAAAAAATTTCATTTAATCAAGTCGTTAATTGCACAAGCCAGCCGATCAGAGTTTATTCTTTGAGTAAACCCTGTAAAATTAGCTGATTCATTTAAAGCCTGCTGAAGATTAAATTTTTTTTGAGAAACAGAATAGGCTATCCGTTTGTTTTTCAATTCATCTGCGAGATACTCTTGCTCGGGCTGCCCCGGGGTGGCAACAAAAATAGCTTTCTTGCCCAACACGGCTAGGTCCATCACTGAACTATACCCCGACCGACACACAATAACTTCCGATTCAAGAATGGCTTGGTTCAGTTCATCCGAATTCATAAAATCTACTTCCGTAAGATTATCGGTTTGTATGTTTGTTGCTTGTTGGGGTATGCCTTTTACCAGCAATGATTTTTTACCGCATTTGCGTAATTCCTTTCTTAAAAGAATTTCAAAAATGGAACGCTGTGGTTCGGGACCTGAAAGAATAGCCATGACATCGTATTTAACTTTAGCCGGTCTCCATTTCATCCGCGAAAGCAAACCAATGTATCGGGCATTGATTGGTTTATATTCTGAAAGTTTTCCACTCAGTGACTCGCCACTCTCTTCATCGGGAATCCAGCAAACAGAAAAACGATTGATCAATTCTCGGTGATAGGCGTTAACCCATTTAAAAAAAAATGGCGTATCTAAATTTAAAATATGTCCTATAAAAACTGACTTCACCTGCGAAGACCAGCAGCCGTACCGGTTATCTGAAATAATACAATTGATTTTCTCTTGTTTAACAATGTTTTTAATCTGGTCATGTTCTTTTTGTATGGCCCGGTAAAATTTAAAAAACTGGAAAACTATTTTCAGCCTTAGCGGCAGCCACGAAGAGTAGTGCGCATTGTAAGATGCCAGTTCATGAAATTTTAGTGAGGAGAATTCTTTTCTAAGTAAAACCAGTGCACCTCCGCTGGAAGCAACCTGCACTTCCCAGCCCGACTTAACCAATTGGTAGATAATCGGAACACACCGGGTAGCATGACCCAGCCCCCAATCCAACGGGGTTACCAAAGCTTTGTTAGGTAATTCTGAATTCAAGATTCACGGTTCAAGAGTGGAAGCGACTTAAATTGAAACCCTAGTTTTGAAAAATGTTCTAAAAATTTGGGCAGCACATACGTCAGGTTGCGATTGGCTTTCAAACTATCGTGAAAGACCACAATAGAGCCAGGCCTGGCTGCCTTGATGGAGCCGGCCAAACAACTACTGCGCGAAATATTTTTTGAATAATCATGGGTCAATACATCCCACATTACTATTTGGTGATTGTCTTTCAATGCTTTGATTTGCTTGAACGTGATACGGCCATAAGGCGGGCGAAAGTAACGTTTCCCCACTAAGCTGCTCTGCAACTCACGGTCATCTGCCAACTGCCGGTTGATTACCCCCTCGCATAATTCCACATTCTGCAGGTATTTTTCAAGAGGCGTACTCCATCCTTTTAAATGATTGAATGTATGATTACCCACAAGGTGACCAGATTTTATTATTTTATTAAAAACTTCCGGGTGTTTTTGGATATTATCACCGATACAAAAAAAAGTTGCTTTTGCCTGATATCGATTGAGTTCATCCACTACAAATTCAGTTGGGCCTGGCACAGGGCCATCATCAAAAGTCAGGTAAATCACCGGCTGGTCGGTGGCCACACGCCATATCAGTGACGGATAAATTTGAGGGAGAAAGAATGGAGTGCGAAAGAAGTTCAAGATTCAAGATTCAAGATTCAAAAATACGTTTCAATCCTCAATATTGAATTTAAATTTATTATTTCAATGTACGCGGCAGCTCAGCATGGTGATATCATCGCGGTAAGCGTTGCGTCCTTTAAAGGTATCCAGGTTAATAATGATGTCGTTGTGAATAGTCTTCAAATCCTTGCCGTTGTTTTTTTGAAAGTAGTCGACCAAAGCTTGTTGTCCATACTCTTTATTTTCTTCATTAAAAGTTTCCGTTAAACCATCGGTGTAAGCAAATAACGTAAACTGGCTTATGTTTTCGATAAACCCTTCGTTAACAAAAGGCAATGGGTGTAATGCACCCAGCACCGTTGAACCTTCTTCGAGTAGGCGAATGTTTTTACCCATGCAGAGAATGGGCGGGTTGTGGCCGGCATTGACATAGACCAGTGTTTTTAATTTCAAATCATAAATAGCGGCAAAGCAAGTAATAAACTTCTCTCCTTTGGCACTCTCAAGCACCTGATAATTCAGTGCTTCTATAATTTCTGTGAGGTTAGGGGTTTGACGTAACAAGGTATGGAGCGAAGCTTGAAAGTTGCTCATCATCAGCGCAGCCGGAATACCCTTTCCGCTCACATCAGCCACGCAGATCAAAAACTGGTTGGCATTGATCGGGATGTAGTCGTAGTAGTCGCCCCCCACCCGATCGTGAGGCAGATAGCTGGCTTCAATCTTCAGTATATCTGTATTGGGCAGTTTTTCAGGGAATAAAAAACGTTGCACATCACTGGCAATTTCCAATTCTTTTCTGAAAGCTTCCTGTTCTAATTGCTGGCGGGCCAATTTTTTATTTTCAATGGCTACCACAATGATGTTGCTCAAGGCTTGAATAAACTTGATGTTGGCATCGTTTTGACCCGATGCATTCTCTAAACCGCCTACAAACACCAGGGCCAGTGTTTCTGATTTATGAGAAATGGGAATCACCAAATCAAATTCATCAAAATCACAATTGGTAAACTCTTCTATGCGGTGAATGCTCTTAATTAACTCTACACGGCTATCCAGTTTAATTTTTTGGTAATTTTTAGTTGTGCCAAACGTTACTTTGCATGACCAGATTCTGTCAAAAACAAAAAGAGCCAGTTTTTTAATTTGAAGATTTGAGCGCAGTGTAAAATTGAAAATTTTATAAAGCGATTCTTCGGGCAAGTTGTTATTAATAGCCTGTGTAATCTCGAGCAGGGCACCCAACTCCAGTTCCTTTCGGTCAATTAATTTCTTATAATCGATTTCGTTTTCGACTTTCATTCCTTTCAAAATTAGCTAAAAGAGTGTAGAAGTCAGCATTTAGTTGAACGAGCGGAAGCTTATTTCATATTTTCCGGCCTTTCCACTCCACCTTTTTCCACCACGATAAAATACCAACGCTGAAAACGTAAAAAGGGTAAACTAATTGCAGAAGTAAAAAAATAAAAAAATTGAATGCGGTATTAAGACGATTAGCCACAGTTAAAAGAAAAATCAGATCAATTATTATTTTAGATAATAAAAATGTTAAAAAATATTTAACTGAAAGTAAACCTGCACTGACCCAAAGCATAACCCATGAGGCCTGGAATAACCAAATGAATACAGCCAGAGACTTTGCAAAAAAAGACGAATTCACTTTCCACTTGCCGGCCCAACGAATGCGCTGCCTAAAAAAATCTCTTGCCGATGCCTGCGGTTGGGTAACCACCAGAGAGTTCAATGCCACCACAGAACCAGGAAAGCGTGCTTGAATTTTACGCATCAGAAATTCATCATCGCCCGAGGCAATGTGTTCATTGCCCGCGTAGCCATTCACTTGTTCAAATGTACTTTTCCAAAAAGCAAGGTTGGCTCCATTACACATAGTAGGTATTCTCCAACCCAGCGTTCCAAACGTAACCCCCATCACACCGGCAAACTCCAACGATTGAAGTTTAGAAAATAAATTTTGCTGCTGCAAAGAAACCAGGCCTACTGCCATCTGGCACTGTTCATCAGAAAATACTTGATCAATCTTAATGAGCCAGTCTGGTGGCAGTTGGCAATCGGCATCGGTAGTGGCAATGATTTTGCCCCGGGCATTAAGAATACCTTTAGCCAGTGCCTCCTTTTTTCCTGCCTCATTTTCAGTAAGTGAAAGAATTGAAAAATTTTGAGCAGAACTAGCCATCGGCTGAAGTACCTCCAGCGTGTTATCGGTTGAATGATCATTGACAACGATTATTTCAAAACCTGATGCGGGATATTGCTGCTCTAGCAATGAACCAATCAGCCATCTTATATTTCTACCTTCATTTCTGACGGCAATTACTACTGAAATAAATTTGCCAGATGAGTTTCTATTAGGTTGGTGGCTGAACACCCTATTCCAACCGAGCATCAGGGTTGTCAACAAAAAAAAATATAATCCGAAGACGATTAAAAAATAAATAGTCATTGCTGCTTAATGCGTAAGTTTGAGCCGTGAGCAAAGTTGACAAAAAGATTGTGAAAGAAAAGGTAATTCTCGGTCTGGATCCGGGCACCAACATAATGGGTTACGGGGTAATCACTGTTCGTTCGGGGCAAATCAAGCTCAATCAATTTGGTGTGATCAACATGGGCAAGCAGGGTGAGCATGCGTTGAAACTAAAAAAAATTTTTGACCGCGTGCTGGCATTGGTTGATGAATACAAACCCGATGAAGTGGCGCTGGAAGCCCCTTTCTTCGGCAAAAATGTTCAGTCTATGTTAAAGCTCGGCCGGGCGCAGGGAGTAGCCATGTCAGCCGCACTGTATCGGGAAATACCGATTACTGAATATGCCCCAAAAAAAGTCAAACAATCTGTAACCGGAAACGGCAACGCCAGCAAAGAGCAAGTAGCCCGAATGTTGATGCAGGTTTTCGCCATTAAAGAATTGCCCAAGCTATTCGACTCTACCGATGCGCTGGCCGTGGCCGTTTGCCATCACTATCAAAACGGTGCGATCAAAATCAAATCAAAGTCGTGGGAAGGTTTCTTGAAAGAAAATCCCGGCCGTATTCTCTGATCATGGAAATTACAGTCTTCATCGAAGCCGATAGCCGGTTTAGTCATGAACTAAGGTATGTGCTAACCATTTTCGCGCAGAATAAAGGCGTGAATTTTCGTTTTGTTTCTTCGCCAGATCAGGCAGACCTCTCATTTGGCACAACCACATCCTACGATTATATTGTCGCAGAAAATTTTTATTCCCTCATCGGGCAATCTCAATTCTCATTTAAAAATCATTTTACGTCTGATTGCTTGATCCGAACCAAGTCAGGGCAAATTGATTACTTGTCTTCCGCATTTTATATGCTGAACAGTTTGCAAGAATATGAAAGCATCGATTTGGATGAAGTGCATCGGTTTAAATATTCAGCCAGCTATCAATACCAATTTGGCAACGTGCAGGAAAACCTGGTGCAACAATGCTTTGACAATTTGTGCAGCCACCCAAAACTAAGTTCACTCAAGAAAGCAAGCCGGCCTTCGGCCATTTTCTTGTCGCACGATATTGATTCCATTCACGGCAGTTTATATCAAGATGGATTCTACCTCCTGAAAAAAGGCAAGCCTCACCTGATTTTCAAGTTACTATTGAACGAACTTCTGCAACGCCCCGATTGGTACACATTTGATAGAATTATGAAAATAGAAGATGAATATACTTTCAAATCCACTTTTTTCTGGCTGGTAAACCAAGGGCGCCTCTCCAAACGAGAAGTAAATGCCGATTACTCCATTACAAATCAGCGAATACGATCGGCCATTCAATCGGCTGCAACAAAGGGATGGCATAACGGAATTCACAAAAGTATTTCGAAGGAAAGTCTGACCAGCGAAATTGCTAAATCGGGCCTCACTCCTTCTGCCAACCGCAACCATTATTTAAAATTCAACCTGCCGTCACATTACAACGAAATAGAAAAGTCGGGGTTAAAAATGGATGCCAGCCTGGGTTTTGCCGAAGCCTATGGTTTTAGAAACAGCTATAGCCTGCCCTTCACTCCTTTCGACTTAAAAAATAAAAAACCATATTCATTTGTAGAGGTTCCGCTAACCATTATGGACACTACGCTTTACCGTTACCAAAAAAAAGAAGTAAATAGTGTGGCCAACGAGTTGATCGAATTTCTTGAGAAGAATAAATTCAATGCGGTAATCTCACTGCTGTGGCACAACAACTATTTCACCGAATACAAGTTTCATGGTTACTTGCCGTTGTACAAAAAATTATTGGCGTATTTTTACGAAAATAACTGGCGAAGTCTGCAACCTGACGAAATCATTGCCCTTTATTCGCTTAACTAATTTTTTGATCAACAGATGTCTTTCCTGAAATCAATGGTTCGTAAATTCAATTATGCCGTTTGGCAACGGGTTTACTCCAATGAAATTATCTGCTTGTTTGAAATGAAACAACCGCGTGAAATTACAGTTGAAGGGCTAACCATTAAGCCGGTAACGACTCAGAATCTGGGCGATGCTCAATCTTTTCAGAGCCAATTTCAACTGCGCCAATTTCAGCGCCTGATGAACGAAGGAAACATTGGGTTTTATGGCTACTTAGATAAGGTATGTATTCACCGATCATGGGTAATCACCGGGCCGGCACAAGCTAAGCTACATCCCCTGTTTTCAAAAAAAATTACTGAAAAAGAATCCTTCATTCACTACTGTGAAACAGCACCGCAGGCCAGGGGCAAAAACATGTTCACGGCCGTGCTCAGCCACATCGGCCGGCAGTTTGCCGGTAATAAAATCCTGATCAGTGCCGATCAACTCAATAGAAGTTCCATTCGAAGTATAAAAAAAAGTGGATTCATTGAACATGAACGTATCCATTTAATCATTTTCTTTGGAATTAGGTTGGTGAAAAAACTACCCTTTGAAGCATAAATGGAATTAACCAATAAAAACCGTTACCGGATATTTTGTCAACACGAAAACGTACCGTTGTTTCAAAACGATTGGTGGCTGGATGCCGTGTGCGGAACAGACTGGGACGTGGCACTGGTGGTGCATGATGAGAAGGTGATAGCCGCACTTCCCTACCGGATTGAAAAGAAAGGATGGTTTCGTTTGTTGAACATGCCCAAGCTAACCGGTTTTCTTGGGCCTGTCATCTGCCACCCTTCCAATCAAAAATATGCTACGCACTTGAGTTTTGAAATGGAGGTAATGGAAAACCTCATTGGGCAACTTCCTTCATTTTCATTCTTCAGGCAGAATTTTCATTACCCGGTTACCAATTGGCTTCCATTTTACTGGAAGAGGTTTGAGCAAACCACCCGCTACACCTACATATTGAAGCTGGACGACCTGAAACAAGTTTTTGATGAATTGAAAAGCAGCGTGCGTGGAAAAATAAGAAAAGCCGGTGAATTGGTTTCGGTAGTTGACTGTCATTCCATTGAAGCGTTTTACTCACTCTTCTGCAAAACGTTCGAGCGGCAGAAATTAAAACCACCCGTCACGCTTTCTTATTTAAAAAAAGTGGACGAGGTGCTTTCGCAACGCAACCAGCGAAAAATTTTCGTGGCAACCGATAATGAAGGAAGAAATCATTCAGCCTTATATTTAAGTTGGGACCACGAGTCGGCCTATGTACACCTGGTTGGTGAAGACCCCGCCCTGCGCAACAGCGGAGCCGGTATGTTGCTGATCTGGAAAGCCATCGAGTTTACCAAAAATGAATTGAAGCTATCTACTTTCGATTTTCTCGGAAGCATGATTGAATCGGTAGAGCCGGTAAGGCGATCGTTTGGCGCAAAACAGATCCCTTATTTTCAAGTGCGCAAAACAAATTCATTTTTGCTAAAAATTATTTTTAGAATTTTGTCACGTTAGTAATAAGGTTGAAAAAACTGAAGTAACTAATGTGTATTTCAACTTGTCACCAAGAAGTTTGCCCTTAAAGAATAAATATTTTCATCTTGTTCATTTGCCATGACTTCACGAAATATACTACTCATCTCCTTCAGTAATTTAAAAACCGATGCGCGGGTAAAGCGTCACCTGAATTTTTTGCGCAATGCGGGCCACCACGTAACGCTGGCTTGCCATGATTCCGAACCGTATGACGATGTAAAGTTGATCAGGGTAAGTCCTCTTCGCCTCAATCTCGTTAAAAAAATTATCTCAAGTGCGCTGCTCATTTCAAGGCTATATTCATTGGCATACCGTTATTTGTACGGACAAAAGCTGATGTTTAATCAACCTTTTGATGTGATATTGGCCAATGACATCGAAGCACTACCCCTGGCATTTGAACTGAAGGGCACAGCCAAAATTGTTTTTGATGCTCACGAATATGCCCCGCGCCACTTTGAAGACAAACTGATGTGGCGAATCTTTTTTCAGGGATTCAATCAATACCTCTGCAAAAAATACATCCCTAAAGTGGACAGCATGATCACCATAGGGCAAGGCATTGCCAACGAATACGAAAAAAATTATGGAGTGAAACCAGTAGTGATCACCAACGCGTCTCCGTACTATGACATTGAACCAAAGAAAACAGACCCAGCCAAAATCAAATTAGTTCATCAGGGCATTGCCACTCCTTCGCGCAAGTTGGAGTTAATGTTTGACATGATGAAGCATTTAGACAACCGGTTTACACTCGATCTATTGTTGGTCAAACCCACACACCGGTCAAACATTCTCTATTTAGAAAAACTGAAAGCCCTGGCAAAATCCGATAGCCGCATTGGTTTTCCTGAACCGGTGCCGGCAAGGCAATTGATCAATTTACTCAATCAATACGATCTTGGCGTAACCTTAATACCTCCTGTAAATTTTAATTACGCCAACACCTTGCCTAACAAATTTTTTGAATGCATTCAGGCTAGAATAGGCCAAGCCATTGGCCCAATTCCTGAAATGAAAAAAATTACCGAGTACTATAAGCTGGGTGTTGTTTCTGAAGATTTCAACCCCGAAAATCTGGCGAAGAAAATAATGCAACTTGCCCCAGAACAAGTTGATGAGTTTAAGAATAACTGCAGTGCGGCAGCATTAGCATTTAATGCCGCTAAAAACGAAACATTGTTAAACGAAATCATTGGTAATTTGTGACCGTTAAGAACTTAATACTCCTCACTCACCACTTTCCGTTCGGTACAGGAGAACCGTTTTTGGAAAGCGAAGTACCCTGGTTGGCGCAGCGGTTTAACAGTGTAGTGGTCATTGCCAAAGATGTTAACTCAACCAACTGCCGCTATAGTGCCCCAAATTTTTATACCGAAAGAATCAATCCTCAAAGCAACATTTTAGAGAAGATTAAGTCACTCGGGTTGTTTGTATCAAAAGGTATGAACGTGATAAACTGTTTGTCTGATGAGTTGATCTATTTAAAATCGAGAAACAAGAAATTAACCTTTTCCATCTTGCGCAAAATGATCCACGATCTTTTTAAAGCGCTGATCATGGCCGGGAAAATAGAAGACACCATCCGGCACCGGCAACTTTCTGGAGAGATTGTTTTTTATTCGTACTGGTTTACCTCATCGGCATTGGCCATCAGCCTTGTTTCAATAAAAGGTATATCGGCAAAACGTGTTACCCGTGCTCATGGCGGAGACTTGTACCCGGAGCTGCACCCAGATCATTACCTTTCATTCAGGCAAGTTGCGGCCCAATCGTTGGATAAAATTTATCCGGCTTCTGAGACAGGCGCAATGGTATTAAAAGATCTGGTCGATGCCTCGCTTCATCATAAAATTGAAGTATCAAGATTGGGTACCACCCAACCTTCGCACAGGCCGGCAGGCCGGCTGAAAGATTCGTTTGTACTAGTCAGTGTTTCTTCGCTAAACCGGTACAAGCGCGTGCACCTGATCATCGAAGCTCTCGGTCAAATCAAAAACGTTTCCATCCATTGGATACACTTTGGCGATGGCGTATTAAAGGAAGAGATAGAAATTTTAGCCAAACAAAAACTCAACCCGTCTGCGTATGACTTTCGCGGGCGTGTTTCAAACCGGGAGATTTTTAATTTCTACGAAAATAATTACGTTGACCTGTTCATCAATGTGAGTTCAACAGAAGGCATACCGGTATCGATTATGGAAGCCCAATCGTTTGGCATCCCTTGTGTGGCCACCCATGTGGGAGCCAACAGCGAAATTGTTTCCAACCAGACAGGACGTCTGGTTTCACCCAAGGGCGATCCAAAAGAAATAGCCGATGCCATCGTTAGCCTGCTCACACTTCAGGCTGTTGAAAAAAATAAATTGCGCCAGTCTGTGCTGGATAACTGGGCTGACCATTACGATAGTTCAAAAAATTACGCTAATTTTTCAACCAATCTTTTAAACCTGTAACCTTTGAAATTAGATCAACAAACTTTAGCCTACCTGCGGGGTGAGAAATTTTCAAATGCCTTGCCCATTCGTTATTCCTATTATGAGCCGATTCCTGATCGCGTTAAACTGATCACCGAACTTACCCAAGGCAAAAAGGTAATCCACTTAGGTTGCTTAGATCATCTTCCGCTCATAGAGCAAAAAGTAAAAGCCGGTAAGTGGCTTCATCAGGAACTAACCCGCCACACTCAAAAATGCCTGGGTATTGATATCGAAAAAGATACGCTGGCCTTTGTGCAAGAAAAATACGGTATCAACAACATTCTGCTGCACGACATAACGGGCGAGCCGATACAGGAAGTAATTTCAGAAAAATGGGATTATGCCGTACTGGGTGAATTACTGGAACACATTGATAACCCCGTGCATTATTTGAGCGAGATCAGAAAAAAATACAGTTCATCCATTGCTAAGATTATGATTACCGTACCCAACCTGATGAACCTGCGGCTGCTTGGCTTTGCGGCTCAATCCATGGAAGTGATTAATTCCGATCACCGGTATTGGTTTACTCCTTATACCCTTGCCAAAGTCATGCACCATGCCGGTATTGAATTAGACGAAATGTATTTCTCCAACCGCATCAAACTATCCGTACCCGGGCTGATCAGAAAAAAAATTATTACTGCCTTTGGGGGTAAGCCCAAATACGGATTTCAATACTCGTCTTCAATCGTGGCTATCGGGAAACTGAATTGATCGGGTTAAACCTTATTTTATTACTTCGTTGAGTTTCATTTTTTTTAACTCAGCACGATAGGCCCACCCCAGCATACCTGCGGCCAACAACAAGTAGAACCCGTGAACAGAAAGCGGGTGGGTTGTTCCGAGTATTAATTCAAGCGATAAGATTGCAGCCGTCATTGCCAGTGGAATAACCACTAGTTTAACAGCATTAAATTGCATAGTGAATTTATTTTTTATACCCAGGTATAGCGTAATTATTTCCACTATGTTGCCGATCCAGGTGGCGATGATCAATCCCATAATTCCGTAGCGCGGAATTAAAACAACCATGGAAGAAATTTTTGCCGCTACAATCAACAGGTAGTATAGTGGCAATGGTTTTTGATACTTGAGTGCCGCGTACGGCATCACCACATAAAAACGCATCGAGCGCAACAGATAGGTGATTGCTAAGTACGGAATCCATTCCATAGCCCCCAGGTATTTTGATTTGCCTAAATAGGTAATAAGTACTTGCAAAATAATCGGGAAAAAGAAAATGCAAACCGTAACCATCATAAGGGTAACGGCCGTAAGACCATTGTAGTAGCGGTTTATCTCGATTGTGCTCTTTTTATCTTTTTGCAGGGCAATCATGCCCAACACCTTCGGGTAAAATGAATTGTAAAATCCGCTCAACGCAAACTCAATCACCGATAAACATTTTGCCGCAAAATCATAAATCCCAACCTGATTCAGCGGCATAAAAAAAGCCATCAGCATGCGGTCATAAAACCCGTTGAACCATTGCATAACCTGATACAACAAAGCCGGATGGTTAAACCCAAGCGTAGAGCGAATCAACGCAAAATCAAAAAAGAAACCGTTGCTGCCATACACACTGATCAATACCCACAAACCCGTAGCCGCCATGGCGGCCAGTTTTCCACCGATGGGCCCCAAAAGGCTATCAGGAAACCAGTGAAGGCCAACAACGGTAAGTAGGGCTGTAAGGGAAAATGAAAATAAATTCTGCCCAAGAAACGATGTTGCTTTTTCCTGTGTTTGCAAAAAACTGCTGTTCACTTTTACCACTGCCTGAAAAATTCCCGACAACAGTGATAAAATTCCATAAGGGTAAAAGGAAATATTTTGTTCAGGAAATACCAGTTGAAAAATATAGCCTCCTGACAGAGCCAGCAACAAACCCATGATCAAGCCCACGACTAATACAAATGAAAACGAAGAGCTGATGTACCGGTTTACCGTTGGTTGATCATTTTTAAATTCATGGTAGTAGGTGTAAACGGCCGTATCAAAACTGTACGTTACAAAAATCTGAACCAGCAAAGCGAATGTGGTGTAGATGGATAGTACGCCCAGCGTAGCGGGTGTCAGGTAATTAACATAAAATGGAAGCAAAATCACCGCGCTGGCCAAATTCAACGAGCCGGCCACCGTGTAGATAAACGAGTTTTTGATGAATCGTTTGGAGATCAAGGATTATGATTTAGTCATTTCGTTTAACAAAAAACTAACCTGCCGGGCCAATGCCCCGTGCGAGTATTCGTAAACTGAACCCGGAGAAGCACTTAATTGCCCTTGTCTAAACAACATAAACAGATGAGCTATGTGTTTTTTTAACTCCTCTTTTTCTTCAAAGGAAAACATTTTTCCTGCTCCGGTTTCTGAAATAATTTTAGCGGCATCGCCCTCCACCGGCCCGAAGGCTAAAATCGGCCGTTGGGCGCCCAGGTATTCAAACAGTTTTCCGGTCAACACAAATTGAGTTCGCACATCAACTCCTAATAGCAACACCGCTGCTCCTTTCATCTGCCGGGTAGCTTCTGTGTGCGGTTGAAATGGAATAATCGCTACGTTATCGGCCAAACCGTTTTGTTGAATAGATTGCAGCACTCCCGGGGCAATGTTGCCCATGACTTTTATTTTTAACAGGCCAGAAAATGTTTCGTTTTCTTTTTTCAGTTCGGCCAATACGCTCCATAAATTAACCGGGTTTATGCGATCAAAAAAAGAGCCGATGTACATCAATGAAAAATAGTGATCAAGTGGAGTTGCTTGTACAAAATCTTCTTCATCGTATCCGTTGGTAACCACAGTCACCTCTCTTCTGCGTTTTTGTTCAAATTCTTCTTTCATCCGTTTTCCAACTACGATAACCCGGTCAGCATTTTGCAGCACTTCACGCTCCAACCTGTGGTGCTTTTTGTCAGCCCATGAAGTCAGCAACAAATCGTGATAATAATCCATGGTCGTCCACGGATCGCGGAAGTCAGCCAGCCAGGGCAAGTTTAGTTTCTGTTTGAGTTTCATCGCGATAAGGTGTACCGAATGAGGGGGTCCGGTGGATATGACGGCATCTACCGGGTTGGTTGTTAGGTATTCACTCAAAAAACGAACCGAAGGTTTGATCCAAAACATTCGCGCATCGGGAATAAAAAAATTGCTGCGAATCCAAGTGGCTATTTTTCCTACCAACGATTTTTTCTTTTGACTGATTTCATCGGTGTTGATTCCATCTTTCTTTTTAGAAATCAGTTGATAAAAATAATGTGGCTCCCAAATAGGACGTTTGATTACGGTGATTTCCGGAGAAACATCTTTTACCATTGACTCATCCAGTTGCTGGTAATGGCCGTTGCTCACCGTGTAGATAACCGGGGTCCACCCCTGGCGCAAAAGGTATTTGCTCAACTTCACCCATCGCTGCACGGCTATGCCACCGGCCGGTGGCCAATAGTAAGTAATGATCAAAATTTTCTTCGACATTCAGATCTTATTCGACAAATAGGTAGTGAAGACTTCTAACGCCTTATCGAAGTTACTGTTATTCGGTATAACCAGGTCAGCGTAATGCTTGAGTGGCTCAATCAATGATTCATACACAGGCATCACATGATACTGGTAGCGGTACAATACATCATCCAGGTCATAGCCGCGCTCCACCTGATCACGTTTAATTCTGCGCCCCAGCTTTACGTGATCTTTGGCTTCAATAAAAATTTTGAGATCAAGTTGCTTAGCAATCTCACTGAAGTACTGCACAAACAAGCCTTCTACAACTATAATGGGTGCCGCTTTAAAGACCAGTTGTTTGGGTTCGGCTGATGGATTATTAAAAGTATATTCTTTTTTGATTACATCCTGACCTGATTTTAATTTTAGCAGGTCTTGCAAAAACGCTTCGCGGTCGATGGATGTGGGCAGATCAAAATTCTTTACTCCGTTTTCGTCAATGGGCTGCTGATCTCTGGGCTTGTAATAATTGTCCTGCGAGATAAGGCAAAGTTGATCCTTAGAAAAGCGGGAAGACAATCCTTGTAGAAAAAAAGTTTTCCCTGATCCGCTGCCGCCTGTAATGCCGATGGTTATCATGTGAGGTGCTTGATTCAAAATTGAAGGGTTCAAGATTCAAAATTGTGAGTTAAGATTCAATAGGGGTTAAATTTTAGCCATCGACTATTGGGTTACCCGAGATGAACTTAGTTAATTTTTCAATGGCCTTAGCTCGGTGGCTGATTTTATTTTTCTTTTCGAGGGTCATCTCGGCTAATGTATTTGAAAATCCGTCTGGTAAAAATACCGGGTCATAACCAAATCCGTTTTCTCCCCGTGGCACTTCAACAATCCGGCCGTTTAATATTCCTTCAAATTGAAATACCTTCCCCCCGGCAACCAATGTAATTACGGTTATAAACCGGGCCGCACGATTGCTTATGCCCTGCATATTGCGCAATAACAACTGCACGTTGTCAGAATGATTTTTTTGCGGACCTGCATAAAAAGCCGAGTCAACCCCGGGTGCTCCGTGAAGTGCCTCTACTTCCAGACCTGAGTCATCGGCAAAGCAATTGACGTGATAGGTTGAATAGACAAACTCCGCCTTTTGTTGAGAATTGCCCTTGATCGTGCCGGTTGTTTCGGGCAATTCTTCATAGCAGCCGATTTGCTGTAACGTGAGAAGATGAATCTGCCGGGCAAGTGATTTTTTTACTTCCTCCAGTTTGTGCTCATTATTAGTAGCAAAACAAAGTTCCATGTCAGTGATGAATCACCTCAATCAAATTCAAATTATACAACAAAATCGAATTGGGAGGAATCGTCTCGGTGCCTATGCTTCCATAGGCATAACCAGAAGGAACCAGTATAACCACACTTGACCCTTGGCGGATGATCGGCAGCACGTTTCG
This sequence comes from Bacteroidota bacterium, assembly GCA_018266435.1. Classification (GTDB taxonomy): domain Bacteria; phylum Bacteroidota; class Bacteroidia; order Cytophagales; family Cyclobacteriaceae; genus ELB16-189. The sequence goes on from JAFEAL010000007.1 coordinate 18,362, forward strand.
CAATCCGTTGATCTGATTTTTCAAAGCCCACTTCACCGGCACATTTACATTTGCCAGTAACGTATAGGGCATAATAATTTTTGTAGTATCGGTAACTCGTACCGAGTCTTGTAATCCGGGTCGTGGGCCGGTTCCCCACGTTTTGATAACGTATTGAATTCCGGAAATCGAATCTTTCCTGAGTAAAAAGCCTCTCAACGAAAGAGAGTCAGTAATGTAACTGCTGATGGTAGCCTGATCCATGAGGTAACGGCTGCCTGTTAAATTGGTCAAAACACTATTAACCTTAACATTATAAATCAGGTTTGAGTTGGCTGGGATTTTGTTAAACATAGTGGTTCCAAAAGCCAATCCTGACGGAACGAAAATTCTGCCTGAGCTGCCTGAAGGAAAATACAAAAGTGTTTGTTGTAGGCCGGCAATAATGGATGAGAGCAAATAAGTATTAGTCGATCCCGGATCAGTAAGGTTTTCTGAAGGAATCAACTGGGCATTGTAGGTAATTTTTACAGAATCAGTCAATACCGGCAAGATGCCAAGCCCGATGGAGTCTATGACATACCAAACTCCCGATGGGAGTTTGGTAGCCAGAATATTTTTTGAAGTAAGGTACGAGCGGATGGCTGTGGTATCGCTTTTAAACTGAGCCTGTGTAGAAATGAAATTGTTGTTTAAGCACGAACTGAATACAAAAGCAACTACTACAATTCCGACCAAGTTTTTCATTACCCAAGTTAAATGCTCCCCATCCTGATATGGCTTGTTGGCTATTTTATATCCACTACCTCCATATCAAAAACTAAAATGGAGTTTGGAAGAATAACCGGCCCACGTTGCTGGCTGCCATATCCTAACGAAGAGGGAATGTACACATTGGCTTGGCATCCCTTGTTCATCAGTTGCAGCATTTCATCCCAGCCTTTTATTACGGTGCCTTGCGCTACCATTACGCCATACGGTTCGTATTTCATGCCCTGTTGATAAAGGTTTTCACGTTTAGCCACCGACTCAATGTTGGTGTCAAAATATTTTCCATTGAGTACATGCCCGGAGTAACTCACCTTAGCAGTTTGCGAAGGTTTCGCATTTTCGCCTTTACCTGGTTTAGTAATAACGTAGCGCAAACCCGATGCCGTTTTCTTGGCTACAATATTTTTTTCTTTTAAATAGTTATCAATCGTTACTGTGTCTTTGCCCAGTTGTTCTTTCTGATCTTTTATTGCTTTTTCGTTTTGCTTGGCAACGAGGTCTTCACGATACTTCATAAACTGGGCACTATCTAAAACCTCTTTTACCCCAATATAAAAACTGAAGTAAGAAGCAGAGTCAATGTTCTTGGGTAGGGGCTGACGAAATGAATTTGTAAATAAATCTTTAGAATTTACCTGAAAGACCGCGCTGTCACCTTTAAATAACATATTGATCACATCCATCACCCTGTCTCCCGGGCGATTGACCTGATTTTTTTGAATGATCATCGGGTACGGATTTTTGCGGGTATCACTCCAAACTGAATCCTTTCCGTCTTTAAAAACAAAATCCATGACTATAAAACTTTTTGAAGGCACTTCTTTGCCATCGCCTTTTTTAAGAATGGTAAATTTCTGACCCGATGCTGTTTCGCGGGTGTTAGAACAAGAACTGATCAGAAACGAAAGAATAACCAGAGCGAGAATTGAATTTTTCATTGATGATAGATTATGAATGGTTGAGTAATTTTTTTTTGTATTCAGGTAATAAGTCTAAAAATTTTTTCAGGGTTTCTTCCAACGACAACTTAGATGATCCACCCGAAGCATTTTTGTGGCCTCCTCCTTCAAAATGCTTCCGGGCCAGTTCGTTTACTGAAAAATCGCCCAAAGATCGAAAAGAAATTTTGATTTCCTCACCACGGTCGTACATCAACACGGCCAACTGTATGCCTTTGATTGACAACCCGTAATTCACCAAGCCTTCTGTATCGCCTGTTTGGGCATCGAGTTTTTTCAGTTCATCCTGCGAAAGCGTGATGTAAGCCGTGTTATATTCAGGTATCACCACCAGTTTTTGGCTGAGGGCATAGCCCACCAGCCTTAATTTTGAAAGTGAGTTGACATCATAAATAAGCCGTGCAATTTCGCTGGGGTTGGCTCCCATCAAAACCAATTCAGCAGCTATGGCCAACTCTCGGGCCGTAGTGTTATTGTGCCTGAAGCTGCCTGTGTCTGTCATCAGGCCGGCATACAAGCAACTGGCTATACCGGCATCCATACTGCTTTTGCCGTCTAATTCTTCAATCAGTTCAAAAATCAGTTGAGCCGTTGAGGCTGCTGATACATTCCATTTTTGGAAATCGGCAAATGATTCCGGTTGTAAATGATGGTCAACCATGATTTTTTTAGCCGGTGCCTGGCGTACAATTTCCGATAAGTCATTGATACGGCTCAAGCTTGAAAAATCCAGACAAAAGATAAGATCGGCTGTTTGAAACAGCCGGGTGGCTTTGGCCAGTGGTTGGGTCGATTTTTTAGTATGAGCCACCACCTCATGTGAGCCGGGCATCCAAAGCAAAAAGTCGGGAAAATCACTCGGGGTTATTACATTTACCTCATGGCCATTTTTTTTCAAAAAACCGGCTAGCCCGAGTGAAGAACCCAGCGCATCAGCATCGGGCTTAAAATGCGTGACAATAGCAATCTTTTGAGGAGATTTCAGTAGTGCCTTAAGCTCTGCGAGTTGGTCCATGGAAAGGGGGCAAAAATAATCAGAATTTAGGAGTTTGTAACCAATCTCCACCGCAGAACCCATAAAAAAACAATTTGTTTTTTATGATGCCAGTACCACTTGTTCTGCCTGTCAGACAATCTTCAAATTGTAATCTATAATCTGCAATCCTTTTAATACTTTTGCGCCCAAATTTTATCATCTTAATTTAATTACGAATGGCAACCAACCGAACTTTTACCATGCTCAAGCCCGATGCCGTGGCAGCCGGAAACACCGGAGCAATTAACAAAATGATTGAAGAAGCCGGATTTCGCATTGTGGCAATGAAAAAAACAAAACTGAGCGCAGAACTGGCCGGCAAGTTTTACGAAATACACAAGGAAAGACCTTTTTACAATGACCTCTGTGCCTACATGTCTTCGGGCGCTATTGTGCCGATGATTTTAGAAAAAGAAAATGCCGTAGAAGACTTCCGTAAACTAATTGGAGCAACTGACCCCAAGAAAGCAGCTCCCGGAACTATCCGCGCGTTGTTTGCCAAATCGATTGATGCCAATGCCATCCATGGGTCTGATTCTGATGCCAATGCAGAGATTGAAGGCAATTTCTTTTTCTCACAATTCGAACGATTCTAATCTGTAACAAGTTACAGGTTGCAAGTTCTGCGATAAGTAAAGAACCCAACCTGAAACTTGAAACCCGTAACACTGAAACTTGCAACTCAATGATAGATCCCACTTACTCCGAAAAATTTGAAAACCGCCATAACGCACCCGATGAAAAACAAATCGGAGAAATGCTGAAGGTGATCAAAGCAAAATCCGTGGATGACCTGATCAACCAGACTGTGCCTGCGGCCATCCGTTTGAAAAAACCGCTGAATCTTCCGGCTGCACAATCGGAGTATGATTTTTTAAATGAGTTTAAAAAAATCGTTTCAAAAAATAAGATTTACAAATCGTATATCGGTACGGGTTATTACAACTGCATAACCCCGGGTGTGATCCTTAGAAATATTTTAGAAAACCCCGGCTGGTACACCGCCTACACACCCTATCAGGCTGAGATCGCGCAAGGCCGAATGGAGGCGCTCATCAATTTCCAGACCCTGGTAATGGATCTGACAGGAATGGAGATTGCTAACGCATCATTGCTTGACGAAGCTACAGCCGCAGCCGAAGCATTACACTTGCTTCATGCCTCGCGTAAGCCTGAAAAGAAAAATGCCCATAAATTTTTTGTTGATCAAAATGTATTTCCGCAAGTCATCGATCTATTAAAAACACGCTCCACTCCTCTCGGCATCGAGTTAGTGATTGGCGATGTAACTAAATTGGATATTACGGATACCAATCTGTTCGCAGTCTATATTCAGAATCCTGACAACAATGGTGCAGTAAAAGATCATTCAGCATTTATTGCAGCTGCCCACGAAAGAAATATTTTTATGGTGGTAGGCACTGACCTGATGAGCCTGGTGCTGATGAAATCACCCGGTGAAATGGGTGCCGATGTAGTGGTAGGTTCTTCTCAGCGCTTTGGTGTGCCCATGGGGTATGGCGGGCCTCACGCAGCTTTCTTTGCTACACGCGATGAATTTAAACGCCAGATGCCCGGGCGCATTATCGGCATCTCGCAAGATGCACAAGGCAACTCTGCTTATCGCATGGCCCTGCAAACACGCGAGCAACACATTCGCAGAGAAAAAGCAACCAGCAATATCTGCACTGCGCAAGTACTACTTTCCGTCATGGCGAGTATGTATGCCGTTTACCACGGCCCTGAAGGCTTGAAAAAAATTGCCGGCCGCATTCACGGCCTGGCTCAAGCACTGGAAAGTGGTTTATCTGGGCTGGGCATCCAACAAGTTAACGCACACTACTTCGATACATTAAAGTTGGCTGTGGCCGATAAGCAAGCTGTCAAACAAAAAGCAGAAGCAGCCAGAATTAACTTCAGGTATTTTGCAGACAATCATATTGGAATTTCAATTGATGAAACAACAACAGTTGCTGATATTGAAAATATTATTGGTGTATTTAGTCCTATTCCTCGTCTCGCAGGGGCATCCCTCTCCTTGAAAAAAGGAGAAGGACATGAGGGACTAAAACTCTCTTCATCCTTAACCCGCACCTCCCCTTTCCTTACACATCCGGTATTTAGCTCGCACCATTCCGAACATGAAATGCTGCGCTACATCAAGCGGTTGGAAAATAAAGATTTAAGCATGGTACACTCTATGATCTCACTGGGATCTTGTACCATGAAGCTAAACGCCACTACAGAAATGATTCCGGTTACGTGGCCTGAACTCGGGCAAATCCATCCATTTGCACCAGTTGATCAAACAGAGGGTTATAGCGAACTGATCACTAATTTTGAAAATTGGTTAAAAGAAATCACCGGGTTTACCGGGGTTTCATTACAACCCAATAGCGGAGCACAAGGTGAATACGCTGGCTTGCTCACCATTCGTGCCTATCATGAAAGCCGCGCAGACAAGCATCGAAACATTGCCCTTATACCCGCTTCGGCACACGGCACAAACCCCGCCAGTGCGGTGATGGCCGGTATGAATGTGGTGGTGGTAAAATCAGATGAAGAAGGAAAAATTGATGTGGCCGATTTGAAAGCAAAAGCTGAGCATCACAAAAGTGATCTGTCGTGTTTGATGGTTACTTACCCTTCAACCCATGGTGTATTTGAAGAGTCCATCATCAGTATTTGCGAAACTATTCACCAAAACGGTGGCCTTGTGTACATGGATGGCGCCAACATGAATGCGCAAGTAGGATTAACATCACCTGCAAATATCGGTGCCGATGTTTGTCACTTAAATCTGCATAAAACATTTTGTATTCCGCACGGTGGAGGCGGCCCCGGCATGGGCCCGATATGCGTAAACGATAAATTGAAACCCTTTCTTCCGGGTCATGCCGTAGTAAAAACAGGAGGCGAAAAAGCAATCCACGCGGTGTCGGCTGCACCGTATGGAAGTGCCAGTATCCTGGCTATCTCGTATGCCTACATCGCCATGATGGGTGGCGAAGGGTTGACCAACGCCACAAAGCTGGCTATACTCAATGCCAACTACATCAAAGAACGATTAAACGGCCATTATAAAATTTTATATACCGGAACAAACGGGCGCTGCGCTCACGAAATGATTGTGGATTGCCGTGAGTTTAAAAAGGCAGGAATCGAAGTAGAAGACATTGCCAAGCGGTTGATGGATTATGGCTTCCATGCACCCACGGTTTCTTTCCCTGTGGCCGGAACCTTGATGATTGAGCCTACCGAAAGTGAACCCAAAGAAGAACTAGACCGGTTTGTTAACGCTCTCATCGAGATCAGAAACGAAATACGCGAAGTGGACGAAGGCAAAGCCGACAAAGAAAACAATGTACTCAAAAATGCTCCGCATACCGCAGCCGTAATCACCGCCAATGAATGGACTCTACCCTATACACGACAAAAGGCGGCTTATCCCCTTCCCTTTGTAAAAGAAGCTAAATTCTGGCCAAGTGTGAGCCGTGTTGATAATGCGTACGGAGACCGCAATCTGGTGTGCAGTTGCTTGCCCATAGAAGAATATTCAACCCAAACTGAGCAATAAATATTCCGGTTGCCTGATTATGAGGCACGGAAATACATACTCTTGCATTCTATTGTGATTTGATTATTTTTGTGCGCTTGAAAACCAGATCTATCCAACGTTTTGTCCTTCTCTCGGCCGGCATTTGTGCCGTTGCGGTGATCTTGCTTTCGCATGTATTTTTTGTAAATAATCAAAGTACAACTCAAAAGCAGGAAAAAGCAAAAGATAAAACCGAGGTAAAGATTCAGGCACCAACCGAGGTTACCTCGCAAGGGCAAACCGGTATTGTCAATGACCAGAATGCTGTCGTAGTAAAAGAAATCGTTGTTGACCAACCTACAAATGAAATCGTTGTCTTCGTCCAGAAAACAACGATCAATTTCTTCAAAACACTGTTCCGGGTATTCATCTCACCCAACGCTCCCTAACGATCAGCTAACCGTAATAAGTAAATAGTTAATCGGCACTGACCGATCGTTTTTATTTTTAAATCATCGTATCATCAAATTCTCAAATTAAATTTTTATGCGCAACAAAGGAGTAGTCATTGTACTCACCGTCATCATTACCTCATTGTGTTTGTACTTTCTTTCATTCACGTTGGTGAGCCGCAAAATTCAACAACAAGCCATCAAGCACGCTACCGATAAACAAGGATCCGTTGACCTTGATAAAAAGCAAGCATATTTAGATTCGCTGTGGAACAAGCCTGTGTACAACTTGTTTGGTGCTGAATACACTTACAAAGAAGTAAAAGATAACGAACTCAGCCTGGGCCTCGACTTGCAAGGAGGCATGCACGTAGTACTTGAAATTTCACCGGTGGACATTGTTCACGGGTTGAGCGGAAACAACCCAGATCCGGGCTTTAATAAGGCCTTACAAATCGCCAATGAAGCCGAGAAAAAAAGCAACGGCAATTTCACCGCACAGTTTTACAAAGCTTTTAAAGAACAAAATCCCGGAAAATCGCTGGCCTCGTTTTTTACTTCCACAGCCAACAAAGACATCAATCTTTCTGACAGCGATGACAAAGTGTTAAAATTTCTCGATAAAGAAATTTCAAATGCTATCGATCGCTCATTTACCATTCTGAAAACACGTATCGATCAATTTGGTACATCTCAACCTAACATCCAACGACTTGCTAATTCGGGAAAAATACAAATTGAAATTCCGGGTGCCGATAACCCTCAGCGGGTGCGCAAATTACTGCAAGGTGTAGCGCGACTGGAGTTTTGGGAAATTGTAGAGCCGTATGATCAACAGATAAGCCAGGCACTCATCTCCATTAACCAACTTCTGGTCAAAGAACAAAACGCCAAGAAGGCGCTCGCACAAGCCCCTGAATCAAAGATTACAGAAAAAACGAGTACTAAAAAAGACACCACTCAATCAGCCCTTGAAAAGCAACTTTCAAAAGCTGCTACTGACAGTACCAAGGCAAAAAGTTCATTAGACTCGTTGCGTGCAGCCACCTCTTCGCCACTTTTTGCCCTGATGACCCAACAAGGAGCCTTTACTTATGACATCAAAGACACTTCTACGATTAACGCCATATTTAAGCGTAGTGAAGTGCGTATGCTCATGCCTCGCACCGTGGGTTGGCGCTGGGATGTAAAAGCCGATCCGGATGTAACCCCCGGTATAGAAGACATCCGACTGAATTTTATCAACATGGGACGTGGTGGCAAACCCTTGCTGACGGGTGAAGTGATCACCGATGCCCGCTCAGACTTCGACCAATACGGCCGCCCTTCCGTGAGTATGAACATGAATGTGACAGGTGCGCAAAAGTGGGCAAAAATTACAGCAGCAGCCTCCTCAAAACAACCACTGGGTCGTATTGCTATTTTACTTGACGATTTTGTTTACACAGCGCCTACCGTGCAGGGCGAAATACCAAACGGCAACTCACAGATTACCGGGTCTTTTACCAACGAAGAAGCAAAAGATTTAGCATTGGTATTGAAAGCAGGCTCCCTGCCGGCCCCCACCCGGATTGTGGAACAAGCCATCGTTGGTCCTTCGCTGGGTAAAATCGCGCAAGACCAAGGGTTAATCTCCATGGCTTGTGGCCTCGGTCTGATTGTGATCTTCATGGTGGCTTATTACTCGCAAGGCGGATGGGTAGCCAACCTTGCACTGATGTTCAACATATTCTTTATTCTGGGAATTTTGGCTCAGTATAATGCCGCTCTTACTTTACCCGGCATTGCCGGCATTGTGCTCACCATGGCCATGGCTGTAGATGCAAACGTGGTAATTTATGAACGGATCAAAGAAGAAATACGAGCCGGCAGGCGACTGCGCGAAGCAATTAAAAAAGGATATGAGCGAGCGTTCGCTACCATCTTTGACTCCAACCTCACTACATTCTTAACCGGTATGTTCCTGTTCATTTATGGCCAGGGGCCCTTGAAGGGATTTGCCATCGTCTTGATGATTGGTATCGTTACTTCCTTTTTCTCGGCCGTTTACATCTCACGCGTGTTTGTGGAGTGGTTTGTGCGCAAAGGTGATGATGTCAAATTTTCATTTGAATCGCGCATAGCCAACCTCGTGCGCAAACGAGGTGAATTTAATTTCATCGGCAACCGATACAAAGCATACGCTTTCTCTGGTTCAATCATTGTGATTGGCTTCATCATCATTGCCTTTCAAGGATTAAACATGGGGGTGGATTTTAAAGGAGGCCGCTCTTATGTGGTTTCGTTTAGCAAGCCCGTGGTAGCAACGGATATGAAAATTGCATTGGATGAAAGTTTTGAAAACTCCAGCACTGAAGTGAAAAATTATGGTAGCGATGACAAAATGAGGGTGACCACCTCTTACCTCATCGATGATACCTCAGATGGTGCTGACGACCATGTTCGCAACTCCCTCATCGGGGCTATTGAAAAATTCAGTAAACTGAAGCATTCGGCCAATGATATGCAATTAGATGATCAGCACTTCACGGTATCCAGTTCACTGAAGGTTAGCCCTACTATAGCTGATGACATTAAAAATTCCGCATTCAAGTCAAGCATATATTCGCTAATTGCCATTTTTATTTTCATTCTCATACGATTTAAAAAATGGCAGTTCAGCACCGGGGCAATTATTGCTACAGCACATGATGTGCTTTTCGTGGTAGCTGTCTTTGGTATAGCTCATGCCTTTGGTTTATCGTTTGAGATTGACCAGATTTTTGTGGCCGCATTGCTGACCATCATCGGTTATTCTATTAACGACACGGTGATTATCTTTGACCGAATCAGGGAGTACATGAGTTTTGGAGCCACCCATGACCGGCCAAAGTTATTTAATGATGCCATTAACAGCACCTTGAGCCGCACGTTGATCACCTCAGGAACTGTATTATTGGTGGTAGTCGTGTTATTGATATTTGGTGGTGAGGTGCTGAGAGGATTTTCGTTCGCTCTCGTTATCGGTATGATTATCGGAACGTACTCTTCCATCTTCATTGCCTCACCAATCGTACTCGATTTTGACCGTAGAGGCAACGAACCTGAATCAGTCAAAGTTCCTCTTTAATTAATCTACACAAGCAGCCGCACTACAACATATTGTGGTGCGGCTGTTTAATTTACTTTGATCAGTTCCACTTCAAAAATCAGGGTAGCATAAGGAGGCACTAAACTACCGGAGCCCCGCTCACCATAAGCAAGTTCATACGGAATATACAGCATCCATTTATCGCCTTCCTTCATCAGGTGCAGGGCTTCTGTCCATCCGGCAATTACCTGGTTCACCCCAAAAATAGCAGGCTGCCCTCTTTTAACGGAGCTATCAAAAATATATCCATCAATCAATTTTCCTGTATAATGTACCGTTACACTGGCTGATGCTCCCGGAGATTTTCCTGTTCCTTTGGTTAATACTTTGTATTGAAGCCCGCTGGGTAAAACTACTACCCCTTCATTCAATTTATTATTTTCTAAAAATTTCTTCCCCGCTTCTTTCGCTTTAGCACTTTTCCGTTCAGCAGCACTCGTCATGTATTGCTGTACGGTAGTCATACATTGTTGTTGCTCCATCATCAGTGGTTTTCCTGCATACACATCCTTAACGGCTGCCAGCATGGCCTCTACATCCAGCGAGTCACCGCCTTGGCTGCGGATGTTGTTAGAAAACAAGACCCCCATGCCGTAGCCTGCTTTCTTTTTTTCGGTGTTGAGATCAACCGTTTTGGGTTTTTTCAGTTCCTCAACTTCTGCCTGAAGTTTTTTTATCTGCTCTTCCTGAGCCAAGACTTTTTGTTGCAACTCTTTTTTACTTTGTGCATTTGAAGAAATACCAATGACTACCAGGCAAACGAAAATGATAACTCTCATACTATAAAAATTAATGTTAAATATTAAGTTCTTACCGAACGGCCATCCTTCGGACAGCCTTAGAAAACAATAAAGGGAAGAATCTTTTTAAGTAAACTGCAAAAACTTCTTTTGCTCCACCAATATATACTTCTTCTTTTTTCTTTTGAATTGCTGCAACAATTCTTTCAGCGCAAATTTTAGGTGATAGTCCTTTAGCAGTGGTCTTATCCATTTTATTTAGTTTGCGGCCATCGCCAGTCAGTGCGTTAAGCGTAATATTTGTGCGCACCCAGCCGGGACAAATCAACGTAACGTAAACATGTTTGCTTTCCTTCCAAAGCTCAGCCCGCAGTGAATCAAAAAAACCGTGCAATGCATGCTTGGCTGCTGCATAGCCCGAACGGTAGGGTGTACCAATCTTGCCCATCACACTGGAAATGGTAACGAAGTGCCCCGATTTTCTTTTTAAAAAATGAGGCAATAAATATTTACTTAACGAGATAGTTCCAAAGTAATCCACTTCCATCAAATGGCGATCTACATTTAGATGTGTCTCTTTAGCAAGGCTTCGCTGGCTGATGCCGCCATTGTTAATCAACACATCAATATAGCCAAACAACTGCACCGCTGCCTCTACACTCAAATGCAATGTTTCATGTTGAACTAAGTCGATCGGTAATATCCGTATATTAACCTGAACGGCCTGCGGGCAAAGCGCTTTCACACGTTCAAGTTCCTCTTTTCTGCGGGCAGACAAAATCAGTTTTACACCTTTAATCATAGCTAACTGATAAGTTAACGCCTCGCCTATTCCGCTGGATGCGCCTGTAATCCAAATTACTTTATGATTCAGGTGTGTCATCTATTTTTTGCGTTGGTAAATCACAAAGTCAAAAGCATACCGGTGCCGTAAATCATTTTCATGATGAATGCGTGAAAGTTCTTTCCATTTGCTTTTATCAAATGGAGGGAAGAACGAATCGCCATCAATTTCGGCATCGATCTCTGTCAAATATAATTTATCTGCTAAAGGCAATCCCTGCTTATAAATTTCTGCCCCACCGATAATAAATATTTCCTGTGGGTTATCTGCCTGAGCTGTTTCAATTCCTTTTTGAAAATCATTGACCACAATACACCCGGAGGCTGCGTAGCTTTTGTTTCGGGTGATGAGGATATTTATCCGGTTAGGGAGCGGTCTGAATTTTTCAGGAATGGACTCATAATTTTTTCTGCCCATTAAGGTATGATGGCCTTTCGTGGTCTGCATAAAATATTTCATGTCATCGGGCAGGTGCCAGGGCAACGCATTATTTTTTCCGATAACTCCGTTTTTGGAAACTGCCGCAATCAAGGAAATAATCATTGGGGAAAACTACGCAATCAATTTTGCAATACCGAATGCGGCAGCCGCTGCCAATGCTCCGATAATGGTTACCCGCAATGCTCCTTTTAACAAGGGTTGGCCGGTCAGTTTGCTTTTGACCAGGCCAAAAATAATCAGGCAAATGGTAGTAATCAGGCAAGAATACTTCAGCCCGTCAAAAGTGGTGGCCGAAAAGAAATAAGAACTGAGCGGAATCAAGCCACCAACGATGTACGACATAGCAATAATAAAAGCGCTTTGAAGCGCACGGTTTTTATCAGGACGTTCTAACCCCAACTCAAAACGCATCATAAAGTCAACCCATTCTTTGGGATGCTTGGCCATTTCACGGGCAATGGTTTCCTGCAAACTGTCATTCAAACCATACTGCGCAAAAATATCCTTAGTCTCCTGAATTTCTATTTCGTGTTTGTTTTCAATTTCATCGTATTCTCTCTTCTCTTCGGTATCGTAATGTTCAATCTCTGTACGACCGGCCAGGTACCCCCCCAAGCCCATGGCTATAGACCCTGCGGCAATCTCAGCCAAGCCTGCGGTGATGATAATTGCCGGGTTATCAACAGCACCGCTCAAACCTGCGGCTAAGGCAAAGGGAACCGTCAACCCGTCACTCATGCCAATGACAAAATCACGTACCTGATCGGAAGATTTAAAATGCTTCTCATCCATGGCACGAAACTAATAGATGACCTTCACTAAAAAAATAGAATTATTTCAATGTCGCCTCATGGCTACCTGTGCTTCAAAAAAAGCAAAAAGGGCAGTAAGTATTTCCCCTTGTTTTCCGGAGTGGGTAATTTCCCGGTGACTTTCATTAAAACGGGTCAGGATGAAATAGTATGTGGAATCACTCAATAAAAAACGCCCTTGCAGTTCACTTTTAATTTGTGGGTTAGTTACGATCTCGGCATAGGTTTGAGTCTGAGATAACTCGCTGTTGATCCTGGCAAGTGCTCGTTTTTCTTTTTCGGCTTTAGAAAAATATCCCAGGTTAACGGAGGCGCCAAATCCACTGCTTGGGGTAGCTCCGCTAAAAGGAACAGACTTGCTACGCAGTTTTAGCGAGGGCAATTCTTTTTTTTCAGCTTCAGGCCGGCCAATAATGGTTACTTCTTTCAGCATGGTAACGTGTTGTGTCAGCTTTACAAACATTACGTCATCGTCCATGTAAATGGGCAGATGAAGTTCATCGTAGCCGATGCTGGTAAAAATTAATGTATCGTTTCCATTGGCTTTGATGGAGAATACTCCATTGGCATTGGTAATTGTGCCCCGGGTGGTTCCTTTTACCCGTACCGAAGCGCTGGGTACGGCATTGAGCGTAATTGAGTCAACGACAATGCCTTTGATTATTTTTTGTGCACTGACTTCATAAAACCCAGCCAACACCGCTAACAAAAAAAATAATTTCTTCATGTGCCCGGCAATATACCGCTACTTGTTGATTAAATAAAAATAGAAAAGTATTGCAGTTGGGTCAGCTTTTATTTGCCAATTGTCCGCAGGCTGCATCAATATCTTTTCCACGGCTTTTGCGAATGCGGGTGGTAATTCCGTTCTTCTCTAATAAGTCCATATACATTTTTAATACTGCATCATTTGCTTGTTTAAAGTCGCCTCCGTCAATGGGGTTGTATTCAATCAGGTTTACTTTGGATGGAATAATTTTGCAAAATTGGAGCAACGCTTTTGCGTGCTCTTCGGTGTCATTCACACCTTGCCATACCACGTATTCGTACGTTACTTTTCGTTTTGTTTTTTCATACCAATAGCGAAGGGCGTCACCCAACTCTTTAAGTGGGTTAGAATCGTTGATGGGCATAATTGATGACCTTGTATCATCTAATGCAGCGTGCAGCGAAACAGCCAGGTTAAATTTTACTCCGTCATCGGCCATTTTTATGATCATCTTGGCAATGCCTACTGTAGAGACAGTAATGCGCTTCATGGCCATGCCCAATCCTTTGGGTGACGTGATTTTATCAATGGCCGCCACCACGTTGCTGTAGTTGAGCAGCGGCTCGCCCATGCCCATGAAAACGATATTGGTAAGCGGGCGATTAAAAATGGTTTCACTCTGTTCTTTAATAGCTGCTACCTGATCATAAATTTCATCTGCGCTCAGGTTGCGCTGACGTTTCAGCCGGGCGGTAGCACAAAATTTGCAGGCCAACGAACAACCGACTTGAGAAGACACACAGGCCGTAATTCTCTTTTCGGCCGGGATGAGCACCGACTCCACAATCAAACCATCGTGCAGTGTTACAGCGTTTTTAATTGTGCCATCGGCACTGCGCTGCATGGTATCGACATGAATGTGGTTAATGGTAAAATTTTCTTTCAGCAAATCGCGGGTAGCCACCGAAAGGTTTGTCATCTGATCAAAACTCTTGGCTGATTTGCGCCAGAGCCACTCTTCTACCTGCACGGCACGAAAGGGTTTGTCGCCCTGCTCGGTAAAGAATTTTTTCAACTCATCTGACTTGAGTTTGCGGATGTCGCGCTTATTACTTTTTTCAGTTTGTACCATTGCTCAAAGGTACGCACGAAAATAATTTTACAAACCCAACCTGTGTAGCACCGTTGATCGGAGAATTGCGTGATATATCCCGGCCACCATCTGCGGGTTAAGGCTCAATGGAATACGTGAATTCAGTCCCGTTTTCTGAGTAATGGCCGGCCTTGCATTAAAGCGAATATTTATAAAGGTTTCATTAACATGTTTAAAAAAAAGAAGCGAAGCAAATCTGCCACTCAACGGAATTTTAAAACTTGAATGCTGCCCGGGGCATAAGGAATAAAATTTTTAGCTCTGACAAGTAGTTACTTCAAATAATCGGGCACATCACGATCGGTGGTATGTTCATTCAACAAAAAAGTGATCGCTTCTTCTCGGGTATCAAATGCACGGATGTTGCGTTTGACCAAAAAATTGTATCCTTTCAATATCAGTTTCTTCACCGGATCCAATCCCACTACTGCCTGCTTGTCCAAAAATGGAAGTACATCGGTTGTTTCTTTCCTTAGGTAGTCCATAAATCCGGGGGTGGCTCGCGAGCCGGGACCATAAATGGAAAGTAAAAATATTTTTTTGCCTCCCTCCACAATAACCCGTTTTGCTTCTGCCGCTGTAACAATCATCTCGGCTTCCTTGCAGCCGCTGTACTCTACCACTACAATTTCTTTATTGCCCTCCGCTATTTTATAAACTGACCCGGCCATTTATTTCACGCGCACAAAAGCTTTGGTTTCACAATCTTTCACAGCATCATGTACTTTCAGTGAAGTATCAGTAAATTCATCGATCACCAACCGTTGGGTGATCATTCCTGATCTTTTGTCGGTAAACAAAAGTTCGTTGCCGCTCAGTTTGTATTGAAACGGACTCCTGTTACTGCCTTTCTTTTGGCCCACCGAAAAAACTCCTTCCTCGCCCGATCCGTCTTTTTTAAAAATGATTAGTTGAGCCACCGAGCTGTTGGAGTTGCTGCCCATCATGGGCTCTAGTTCTTTTTCAGTTGAGCTTTCTTTCATCTCAGCCTGAAAGCAGGTTTTATGATCTGTCAGTTGCCAGGTACCTGTCAGCGATTGGCCTGAAACAGTTTTTGCAATGACCCAAAACGCTACAAATAAAAAATTTTTCATACGATATAGAATTTAGATTTTTACTTTGACTGAATGGAGGCACACAAGTTTACTATTTCTCTCCACGAAAATTATATGCTAATTTACATCAAAAATATATCTGCCGGTTTTTGCCATGGATCTAACCCTTTTCTTCTCACCCATCGATGAATCAATTTATTCAGTCGATTATCCTGCCAATTCCTTTTTTAAAAATATCAGGGCTTACACCGAAAGCATGCCCGATTACAAAGAAGCTCAATTGGCATTATTTGGCGTAAACGAAGAACGCGGAACTGCTACCAATCAGGGAACAGCACAAGGTGCTGATGAAATCAGGAAAAAATTATATCAGCTCAAGAAAGGAACGGGTGCTTATCACATTGTTGATTTGGGCAATTTGAATTTGGGAATTGACCTCGATGAAACCTATGTGCGCATCAGCGAAGTATGCCGCATGCTACTGGAAAATAATGTAATGCCCGTTATTTTGGGAGGCTCACACGATCTGGATTACGGGCAATACCGCGGTTACGAAGACATGCAAAAACTGATCAGCTTTTTAAACGTAGATGCCCTGCTTGATTTAGACGACAGCAAGAATGCTCCGGCTTGCAGGCAGCACGTGCACAAAATGTTATTGCATGAGCCCAACTACCTTTTTAGCTACACACACCTTGCTCATCAAACTTATCTGGTTGATTCTTTCTCAGCGGCAATATTAGAAAAACTGAATTTTGAAGCACACCGGCTGGGGCAGATGCGCACCAACCTGGCCGAGATGGAGCCGTCCATCCGCCATGCCGACCTGTTTTCGTTTGATGTGTCCGCTATCAAGTCCAGCGATGCCCCCGGCAACGCCAATGCCCAACCATTTGGGTTGACGGGCGAAGAAGCATGCCAGATTTGTTGGTACGCGGGACTGAACGAAAAGCTCAGTTCGGCCGGGTTTTACGAGTATAACCCCAACTACGATGATGTTCATAAAAAAACAGCTTCAGTCATCGCTACCATGATCTGGTACTTTATTGAAGGATATTATCACCGGAAGAATGAAAACAATTTTAAATCAAACGACTTCTTAAAGTACGTGGTGTCTATGCCGGTAGAACCCGAAACTATCACATTTTATAAAAGCAAGCTCACTGAAAAATGGTGGATGGAAGTAAGCCACAGTAGACTAGGAGCAAAATACTCGCGCAATTCTATCGTGCCCTGCAGTTATGCCGACTATCAAACCGCCACCAAAGGCGAATTGCCCGAACGATACATCAATGCGCTGGCGAAGATGGGATAATTGATCTGCCGGTTGCATTTAGTGATTATTTACATCTAGCACTTTCCCTTCTGCAATCACAAAAATTTTTTCACCGGGCTTTGGCTTCACTTTGGCTAAGCCGGTAAAAGTACCAAAGGCAGGAAGTACACACTGATTTTTCTTTACATGAAAACAAGGAAGCATCAGAGACTGCCTCCCCTTGCCTACCAAGTGTGCCCCCGGATGAATGTGCCCGGCTAAATTGAATTGACCTTCCGGAATAACATCAATCGGTTCATGGGTAAACAACAAATTACCCAACCGCAAACATTCCTGATGAACCTTTAATAAATGCCGTTGGTATTGATGGTTCCCCAGAATATCGTGGTTGCCCATAACCAACTCAAATGAGCATTGCATGAAGGCCTTTCGCACCTGCCCAAACGTTTCCCATTCCTGATTGTAGTCACTATGAAACAGATCACCCAGCAAGATTAAGCGTTCGGGTTGATGTGTATTGATCAACATCACCAACGTCTCCATATTTTTGTAGTTGCCCTTGGTGGGAATAGGAATACCGGCTTTTCTGAAGTGGTCAATTTTTCCCCAATGGATGTCGGCCACTACCAGCGACCGCTGAGCTGGCAACCAGATCGCTTTCTCGGGAAGCAGTAAGGCATTCGCATTCAATAATTCTATGGGTATCATCCGCATGTTATCCACAAAACTAAAAATCCTGTTTTTATCCTACTGAAAAATGATAACATTGCCGTAATATGGTTCATTTCGTTTACTATTACCTTTGCCGTTAACCTGACTTACTATGTTTGACCTTGATACCGGCTACACCTTACTTCTTCTGATTTGTTTATTGGCTGCCTGTTTGTTTGAGTTTGTTAATGGTTTTCATGATACAGCCAATGCCGTAGCCACAGTAATTTACACCAATACTCTTAAGCCCTGGATAGCCGTAGTCTGGTCTGGCACGTGGAACTTTCTGGGGGTGCTTTTAGGAGGTATTAGCGTGGCCATGGGTATTGTAAATTTATTACCCGTAGAAACATTGGTTGACCAAAATATTGCTCACAGTTTGGCCATGGTACTGGCATTGCTGATCACGGCCATATTCTGGAACCTGTTGACCTGGTTTTTTGGCATTCCGTGCTCAAGTTCACACACGCTCATCGGCTCTATTTTAGGTGTGGGTTTGGCTTACTCTATTTTACCTGAGGCTACAGGTGACGCGGTAAACTGGAGCAAGGCACAGGAGATTGGGCTATCGCTGCTTGTTTCACCTTTGGTTGGGTTTTCAATCACGATCATTTTAATGTATTTCCTCCGTGTAATGACCCGGAAGACACCTATGGAAGATACCCTGTTTAAAGAACCCAAAAAAAATCAACCCCCGCCCTTTTGGGTTCGCAGTATTTTATTTCTTACCTGCACCATGGTAAGCTTTTCTCACGGGCAAAACGATGGGCAAAAAGGTGTAGGGCTGATTATGCTGGTGTTAATTGGAATTGTGCCCTCCTATTTTGCTTTAGACCGAAACTTTGATCCCTCGGCCATGCCTGCCTCAGTGCAAAAAATTGAACAAGTTATCTCTTCCATTGACTCTGCCACTCTTTCCTCTTTCGATAAGAAAAGGCTGGCTGATACCAAAGCAATGAATGATCAACTTAAGCAAACTTTTAGTTCTGTTTCTACTGTGGATAACATTCAGAAAGAGAAAAAATTCGAAATCAGAAAAGACATTATGCTCATCGACCGAAACATTAATTCACTGATTAAGAAAGAGGAAGTAAGGTTGAGCGAATCTGATAAGAGTACTCTAAAATCTGAACTAAAAAAAATGAGAAAAATAACCGATTACTCACCTCGTTGGGTTATTGTACTGATCTCACTTTCGTTAGGCTTGGGCACAATGATCGGCTGGAAAAGAATCGTAAAGACCATCGGTGAAAAAATTGGTAAAGAACACCTGACCTATGCCCAAGGTGCCAGTGCCGAACTGGTTGCTTCACTCACGATTGGTTTATCCACTAAGTTTGGCTGGCCGGTAAGCACAACCCATGTTTTGTCTTCAGGCATTGCCGGAAGTATGGTGGCCAGCAAGGGTGTTAAAAACTTACAGCATGATACCGTGCGGAATATTCTACTGGCCTGGTTCCTTACATTGCCTGTAGTCGTACTCATGGGCGGAACTTTATTTTTATTACTCCGCTCAATTTTTTAATCCAACTCAGTCATTAGAAAATTTTTACAATAAAAAGCCTTAAGTCAAAAATGACCTAAGGCTTTGGTGTCGGGGTGGCCAGATTCGAACTGACGATCTCTTGGTCCCAAACCAAGCGCGATACCGGGCTACGCTACACCCCGAGGTTGAATTCAAAATTTTATGTTCAGGCTTAAAATTTCAAATTAAGGGCGCAAAGCTAATCCAAATTTTGAATTTAGAACCGCCCCTTTAAAATTCTTGTGATCCCGGCTGGACTCGAACCAGCAACCNNGCTGCTCTATCCAGTTGAGCTACGAGACCAAAATATGCGGAGAGGGGGGGATTTGAACCCCCGGTACACTTTGACATGTACGACAGTTTAGCAAACTGCTGGTTTAAGCCACTCACCCACCTCTCCTTTACAAAAACAGGCTGCAAATATAGCCTTGATTTTTAAATATGAATGAAAAAATTTCAGTTCAAGCCGCTTTTGCATTTATTTTCTCACTTAACCTATAATTTATTAAGCCCACCGCTTCTGCCTACCTTAAGGTTACTTCACCGCATAAAAAATAACCATCGTTAAAAATAATCCGGCACCTAATGCCAGGCTTACAATACAACACAACCTGCCCATCCATACGTAGCCTATAAAAAAGGCTATAAGAGAAAGGATAAATAAAACGGGAATTCCATACCAGGCCAATGGAAGTAAAAAATCCATCAGCTTCATCAGCATTTTTGATGTGACACTTTCTGGGTCAATCGTTCCGGGAGTTCCTAAAACACTTGCCAACACAAGTATAAAACTGATAGCATGGAAAAACAGGTAGAGTAAATTTTTCGAAATCATAAATTAAGCATGTTACGTTCTCTTTTGTGCATCAAAAAAAGCAAATTATGAATAGTGGTCATTTTAATATTACTACGGTAATCCCATCACCCCCACGTTCGATGCGCTCATCGGCAAATGAGGCTACCTCCTTTACACGTTTGAGGTAATCTCGGATGACTTTGCGCAGCACGCCCTCGCCTTTGCCATGAAGTATTTTCAGCTCATGTTGGCTTAGTAAAATAGCATCATCTAAAAAACGCTCCAGTTCAGGCACTACATCTTCGGCCCGTTTGCCTCTCACATCCAATGTAGAACTAAAACTTAACTGCTTTGTCATCACATCCACTCCAAGCGATCGGGCTTTGCTGACCGAGGCCGGCTCAGCCAAATCACTGCGCACCAACTGGTTTAATTTTACTGTGGTGCGCACAGTTCCAAACTCTACTACAGCCTGCCCCCCCTTAATGCTTACCAACCGTCCCGTTACCTCCTGCCCCATCAGGCGGACCTTGTCTCCTTCTTTTACTTTTTCAGCAACGACTTGTTGCTGCTCTACCGGCTTTACTTTATAGGCCAGTTGCTCAAGCCCGTGTCGTACTTTGCGTGTTTCTTTTTTTTCTGCTTTATTTTCGCGGATGTGGCGAATGGTTTTCTCAATCTCGCGGTTGGTTTCTTTCAGTAAGGTTGCCGCTTCTTCTTTTGCCCGGTTTACAATCTCTTTTTTTCTTGCCTCGAGTTCGTGGTTCAGTTTACGGTAACGTTCTGTTTCATTATTTAGTTGTCTTTCTTTTTCTAGCACTTCACGGTGCCTGCGTTCTGTTTTTTGTTTTTCTTCAGCCAAATTTTTCATCAAAGTTTCGAGGCCGGCCAGTTCTTTGCCTATGATTTCTTCTGCACGCTGAAGGGTAGCCTGAGGCAACCCTGTTTTTTTTGCAATTTCCAACGCGAACGAGCTTCCGGGTTTTCCGATTTCCAGCATAAACAACGGCTTTAACAGCGTGGTATCAAACTGCATTGCGGCATTTCGTATATCGGTACGGTTAGAAGCAAAAAGTTTCAAGTTATAATAGTGCGTGGTGGCTACACCCCACACTTTTTTTTGGAGAAGGGTAGTCAAAATTGCTTCGGCAATTCCTCCTCCAAAATTCGGGTCGGTGCCCGAACCCAGCTCATCCATCAGTACCAGTGAAGAACCATTGGCATGGGAAAGAAAAAAATTCATGTTATTCAGGTGAGAACTGTAGGTGCTTAAATCATTGTCAATGGATTGCTGATCGCCAATGTCTAAAAAAATTGAATCAAAAACTCCCATTACTGATTGCTCGTACATCGGTACTAACAGTCCGCACTGCATCATGTATTGCACCAGTCCAATGGTTTTGAGGCAAACCGATTTACCTCCGGCATTAGGGCCTGAGATCAGCAAAAAGCGTGACTCATCCTGAAGGTCTGCCGTTAGCGGCACCACTTCACGTTTTCCTTTTAATGTTAAATACAACAGCGGGTGATAGGCGTTGATCCAACTCAGTGCGGGCCTCTCAATCAATTGTGGTTTTATTGCTTCTAATTCGAGGGCAAGTTTTGCTTTGGCTCGATTCAAATCCAATGTGCCCAGAAAATGACAACCCCACTCAAGTTCGTTCAGGTTTTTCCTCAATGAGTCCGTAAGGTTTTTCAAAATTTTAATTACTTCCCTTCGCTCTTCGTGCAATAAATCTCTGATTTCATTATTAGCCTCCAGCGATTCAGCCGGTTCAATAAAAACAGTTTGACCGGTTGACGATTCGTCTGCAATGAATCCTTTCAGTTTTCGCTTATGCTCCGCAGCCACGGGAATTACTACCCGGCCATCTCGCACGGTTAGCGTTGCTCCTTCAGGCACCCATCCCTGACTAACCGATTCGCGAAAGAGGTGGTCGGTCAACTTACGCACGCGTTCCTGTTCATGGCGAAGCCTTTTGCGTACTTGAGCTAACTCAGCACTGGCCTGGTCTTTTATTTTTCCTTGATCATTGAATTTATCTTGCAATAAAGATGTAAGAGAAGCCGGCAATTGTACCAACCCGGTCAATTCAAACAGTGAAGGGTATTCTTCTTTATGCTTTGTTAAAAAAGTTTTGGCCGTTGAAATCACTTGCAGGGTTTGAATGACTTCCTGAAAGTTTTCTTCTTCCAAAAAACTACCTTCGATGCGGATCGACTCAAAATAAACAGTCAAATCAAAATAAGCGGTCAATGGAAACTCTAATCCTTGTTGAAAAATTGCTACGCATGCTTCGGCCCTGTTTAACAATTGTTGAATAACTGCAAGGTTTGCCTCAAACCGTATGCTTGCTGTTTCGCGCTCACCCGGTTTTCCCAAACAGTGGTTGGTCAATGCTGCGCGCAGGTGATCAAACCCAAGTTTAGCTTCCAGTTCGTGCGGGTAAATCATCTACTTAATAAATTATTTAGGCTGCTTGGCCGGTTTGGCCGATCCACCCTTATTTAACTGAAAGTATTTCTGTTCGCGCAGTGTTAGGGTATCAATTACCCGGTCATACACTTCTTCAAATTCTTTTGGGTGGGCATAGTAATAGGTGTATGTATTTTTCAACACAGAATCAGAAACACCACGGGTAGTCAAAACCTTTTGTTCATGGGGTAGGTAAAATTTTATAAGTGAGTCATGGTTCATCGGCAGAGACTGAACCCTGGCTTCGGCCAGGTAGATATCCACAAGCAAGGCAGAAAATTGTTCCTTCGTCAGCACTTGACGGGGGGGCTCTTTCTTCTGGCATGAAATAAGAATGATCAGAAAAAGTATCAATAAATTTTTCATAGTCAATAGCAAGGCAAAGTTAACCTTGATAAGTCATTATCAAATATTTTACCAAGTGATTACGAATGGTTTTGTAACAAGCCCTCCTGGTAGTATTTTTGGCAGCGAAAATGAAAGAGCTACTCAAAAGACTCAGGCGCTACGAAATACAGATACGCAAGGCAGTAACCAGCCAGATGCAGGGCGATTTCCGCTCGCTATTCAAGGGATCGGGCCTGGAATTTGATGATGTGCGCCCTTACCAGTATGGCGATGATGTGCGCACCATTGACTGGAAAGTATCAGCCAAAGGGCATGGCACGTTTGTAAAAACATTTAAGGAAGAAAAAGAACAAACTATTTTTTTTATTCTGGATGTAAGCGCCTCGCAAGAGATTGGAAGCGAAGGAAGAAACAAGCTTGATATAGCCAAAGAAGTATGTGGTGTGCTGGCTCTTTCGGGCGCAAAAGAATCAAGCCAGTTGGGGCTCATTTGTTTTTCTGACGTGCGCGAAAAGGCTATCAAGCCTAAAAAAGGAATGGCGCAGGCATACGAAATTCTCCATAGCATAGTAAACTTAAAACCACAGTCGCTAAAAACTAATTTAAGTAAAGCCATTGCCTTTGCTTTGAATTTTATCAAGCGCAGGAGTGTCATTGTCATGATTTCTGATTTTATAGATGAAAATTATTTTCATGGATTAAAATCTTTAGCCCGGAAACATGATCTGGTGATTATCCGTATTACCGACAAACGCGAAACCGGATTACCCAAGCTTGGCATCATTCCCGTGATTGATAAAGAATCAAAAAAAACAATTTGGGTAAACACTTCCTTTGGCGGATTTCGGGAGAAAATTGCTTCGCACGCCACCTTGCGCCAGCAAGAGCTAGCTGATTTTAGTCGCAAGCACCAGATCAATTTTATTTCGATTGATACCGGTGAAGATTATGTTCCGAAGTTGCTGAAACTGTTTAAAGTGAGAAACAAAACATTTAAGGCTGCGTGAGAACGGAACGTATAGGGGGCAAGCTGCCCATCATCAATAATTGGATATCATTCGTCTGGTATTTTACACTCGCCATTTTGAGTTTCATTTCAGCAGAAGCCCAGGACATAAAAGTCTTTGGCAAATTCAGCAGCGATTCAATTAAGATCGGGGCGCCCGTTGAGTTTTACCTGTCGGCCCATCATCCACAAAACACCACCGTACTTTTTCCTGACTCAGGTTTTTCATACATCCCATTTGAGTTTCAGAAAAAAAAGTTTTTCGCTACCCAGACCAAAAACGGAATCAGCAAAGACAGCGCAGTATATTTTTTAACTTCTTATGAAATAGACAGTGTGCAAAAACTAAAACTTCCTGTTTTTGTTATTGAAGGCAAAGACAGCACTCCTGTTTTTTCAACCACCGGCACCGTTTACTTGCACCACCTGGTTAAATCCATTCCTGATTCAGTTCCGGCCAACCAACTGCCCTTAAAAGCAAATACTCAATACCTGAATGTAAAATGGCAATTGAACTACTTCTTGTTCGCTATTTCCGGTGGTGTACTAGCTATTACTTTGGTGATGGTTTGGGTATTTTTTGGCAAGCGAATAAAAAAATATTTTAAACTTAAACGTTTGACTAAAGGCTACAAAGCTTTTCTTCTTCAGTATGAAAAATCAGTGGATAAGTTGCAGCAGGATTTTTCTACACAGCAAGCCGAAGGAAGCCTGGTGATCTGGAAAAAATATTTAGAGTCACTGGTGAACAAGCCCTATACCAAGTTTACTTCAAAAGAAATCAGGATACTGGAAGGCGATGAGAACCTGGGGCAATCTCTCAGCGCAATTGACCGGATCATTTATGGAGGAGTGCACGAAAACTTCCGGGCTCCATTTGATTCACTGAAAGATTACGTTCACACTCAGTACGAAAAAAAGAAAGCAGAAGTGGCTCATGGATAAGCTGAACTCACCCTGGTATTCGATGGATTGGTTTTCACCATCTACATTCTCTTCACTCACGTGGGAAAACAAACTTTTTCTTTACCTTATTCCGGTCGTGCCCTTATTGTTCATTGCCCGGTGGGCTATTCGCTATTTCATCAACCAAAAGCTTCCGGTTGCACTAATCAAAAGTGACCTGAAAAAATCATCGTGGCAGATTTTGCGGTTCATACCCGAGTTGGCACTGATGCTGGTCGGTGTGCTTATCCTAATGGCGCTAGCCCGTCCACAGCGTACCAATGAAAAAGTAGAACAATGGACGGAGGGAATTGACATCATGATCGCGTTGGATATTTCACAATCCATGCAGATTGAAGACTTTGAACCCAACCGGCTGCAGGCTGCAAAAAAAGTAGCGCACGATTTTATCAAAGGAAGAATGCAAGACCGAATAGGCCTGGTTGTTTTTTCAGGCGATGCCTTTTCACTGGCTCCCCTCACCACCGATTACAACCTGCTCTACTCCTACCTTAACGACATTAGTTTTGATATGATTGAATCGCGTGGTACCGCCATTGGCAGCGCCCTTGCCGTAGTAACCAACCGCATGCGCGAGTCAGAATCAAAATCAAAAGTATGCATCCTCATCAGCGATGGTGACAATACTGCGGGAAATATTGACCCAATTACAGCTGCCGAACTTGCCGCTGCCTATAACATCAAAATTTATACAATCATTGTAGGCAAAGAAGGCTTAGTGCCCTTTGGTAAAGATTTTTTTGGGCGACCGCAAATGGTAGAAAATACCATAGACGAAACCACCATGCGCAAAATTGCCAACATCGGGGCAGGTGAGTTTTTCAGGGTGGCTGACAATGAGGCTCTTCAAAGCGTTTTTCAGCGAATTGACAAATACGAAAAAGCCGAAATCAAAGAAAGCCGATTTAAAGACACTTCTGATTTTTACTACATTTATCTGCAATGGGCCATGGTTTTCTTTTTACTCTGGCTTGCCACCAAGTCAAGTTTTATGGTCAACGTACTGCAGGATTGATCCTGCCAGATAACCGCAGTAAAAGATTTGCTCTTCCTTCTTTGTTGCGTAAATTTGAATTTTTATAAACAACCTCAACACTATGGCTGACTTGACTACGGAAACAAAAGCAAAAAAATCACTGAAGCAAGACCGCTACGAAGCACCCGATTTTTATGTGATTGATGACTTGCTTACTGAAGAGCACAAACTCATCCGCAGTTCCATCCGTGAATTTGTAAAAAAAGAAATTTCGCCCTACATCGAAGACTGGGCACAGCGAGCACATTTTCCTTACGAAATTGTAAGAAAATTTGGTGAGATCGGGGCATTCGGCCCCACTGTACCTCAACAATATGGTGGTGGTGGCCTCGATTATATTTCCTATGGAATTTTGATGCAAGAGATTGAGCGAG
Source organism: Bacteroidota bacterium (assembly GCA_018266435.1). GTDB lineage: Bacteria > Bacteroidota > Bacteroidia > Cytophagales > Cyclobacteriaceae > ELB16-189. The sequence goes on from JAFEAL010000007.1 coordinate 44,495, forward strand.
GCGACTCAGGCATGCGCTCAACTGCATCGGTGCAAGGATCGCTGGTAATGTACCCGATCTATAAATTCGGAAGTGAAGCGCAGCGAAAAAAATATTTACCCAAGCTAGCCAGTGGCGAGTGGCTGGGTTGTTTCGGATTGACCGAACCTGATCACGGATCCAATCCTTCGGGCATGGTTACCCACTTTAAAGACATGGGCGACCATTATTTACTGAATGGAGCCAAAATGTGGATATCCAACTCACCGAAAGCTGATGTAGCCGTGGTGTGGGCGAAGAACGAAAATGGAAGAATTCATGGGCTAATTGTGGAGCGTGGAATGCCCGGTTTCACTACTCCGGAAACCCACGGCAAGTGGAGTTTACGCGCCAGTACCACAGGCGAATTGGTCTTCCACGATGTAAAAGTTCCTAAAGAAAATTTATTACCCGGCAAAAACGGGTTGGGCGCACCCATGATGTGCTTGGATTCTGCCCGCTACGGAATTGCATGGGGTGCTATAGGCGCAGCCATGGATTGCTATGATTCTGCCCGGAGATACGCAGCCGAGCGCATTCAATTCGGCAAACCGATTGCCTCCTTTCAACTCGTGCAGAAAAAACTAGCTGAGATGCTTACTGAAATAACCAAAGCCCAGTTACTCAACTGGCGCCTGGGAATACTGATGAACGAAGGCAAAGCCTCTACGGCTCAAATTTCATTGGCTAAGAGAAACAATGTTCACATAGCCTTAGAAATTGCCCGCCAAGCACGGCAAATACACGGAGGCATGGGCATCACAGGTGAGTACCCGATCATGCGCCACATGATGAACCTGGAAAGTGTGATCACCTACGAAGGCACACACGACATACACCTGCTGATTTTAGGAAATACCATTACTGGGATACCCGCCTTTGTTTGATCGGTTGACTAAAACACACCAGCCGAAAGCGTGATTCGCTGAACGGGGTTTTTCGGGTCTGTCGAGTAAATGGTAACCGATTTATTTTGCGGGCCTACCCTACCCTCGGTTTTCAGTTTTAATTTTATGGAAGTCTCCTGGCCGGGCTTCAACACACGCAAGCCGGGCGTTACCTCCAAACACGAGCAGTTGCTTTGCGCATGACGAATAATTAATTCATTTTTTCCGGTATTGGTTAGCTTTATTTCACGCTCTAAAATTGTTCCAGCCTTTACATTACCAAATTTTACCACATTGACAGACAACGACAATACGGGTACACTGGCCAGTTCAGCCTCTGATAGTTTAGGAAAATATTCTTCTACGGTAGCATAAACAGAAAATGTTTTTTGCGGCATCTGCTTGTCGTCTGTATTTACATCTACACTTTCAGACACAAAACCGTATTGTCCCTTGGCTTTTGCATCAAATAAAATTTTTAGTTCAGCTGTGGAATGTGGCGCAACCCACTTAGGCAGGTGCATTTTAAGATAGCGAGGCCCTACAAATCCTGTAAAATGAATGGTGTCTTGTGAAGAGTTATAGAACATAAATGAAATAGCCTCCGGGTCGCGGTTAATGAAAACTTTTTCCAGGTTAAAAGAATTTGCCTTGAATTTTAAACTTCCGCGTTCTGCAGTAAACGATGCCGGATCTTTTTCTGAGACTGTGTTTACCACATTGCCTTTGATATGAAGTAAAACCGGTGTAGCGTCCCAATCGGTAGTTACCGTCAGTGTTTTATCAAAGTACCCCGGCCTGCCGCGCGGGTCAAAACTTGCTTTCACAAAACCAGTCTGCCCGGCCGGTATCGGATCTTTTGTCCAGCCTGGAGTGGTGCAGCCGCACGAGGCCTGCACAGTAATGATCTTAATGGGTCGTGTACTTTTGTTGGTCAGCACAAACTCAAAAACTGCCGCACCGCTTTCTTCGCGTACAGTGCCAAAGTCATGCACCTTTTCATTAAAAACCAAAGGTTCAGTAAGTTGAGAAAACGAATGGTGGAATAGCAGCGTAAAAACTGCGGGCAACACATATCGGGTCATCATCAAATTCAGCATTTAAAATTCAAGGTTCAACTACTCAATACAATTCACAAATGTAAAATCATAAATCGAAAGTTTGTCACTTCAATTTTGAATGTTCATTTTTGAATTTTTAATAATCAAAATGTCACGAATCTTAACGGGGATAACCAGCAACGGCCGCCCACACTTAGGCAATATTTTGGGCGCAATCATTCCCGCCATTGAACTCTCCAGGCAACCGGGTAATGAGTCATTTTTTTTTATTGCCGATCTGCATTCAATGATCAGCATCAAAGACGCCAAAGCCCGGGAAGAAAATGTGCGGTCGGTGGCAGCCGCCTGGCTTGCTTTTGGTTTTGATGCAGAAAAAAACCTGATGTACCGACAAAGCCGCATTCCCGTTGTGTGCGAACTTACCTGGTACTTGAATTGCCTCACGCCCTACCCCATGTTGGCCAATGCACATTCCTTCAAAGACAAATCAGAAAAACTGTCTGATGTAAATGCCGGCCTCTTCACTTACCCGGTACTCATGGCGGCCGATATTATTCTATACAATGCCAACTTTGTGCCGGTAGGCAAAGACCAACGGCAACACCTGGAAATGGCCCGTGATATTGCCAACTCTTTCAACACCCTGTATGGCGAAACGTTTGTGCTGCCCGAAGCACAAATCGAAGAAAGCGTGATGACCATTCCCGGAACAGACGGTCAAAAAATGAGCAAGTCGTATGGCAACATCATCGATATTTTTCTGCCCGATAAAGAATTACGCAAGCAAGTGATGAGCATCGTAACCGACAGCACCCCGATGGAAGCCCCGAAAAACCCGGATAAAGATAATGTCTTTGCCATCTACCGGTTGATTGCCTCACCTGAACAGACTTTAGAATTGCGCAAAAAATACCTGGCCGGAAATTTTGGTTACGGTCACGCCAAGCAGGAGTTATTTGAGTTGATCTGCCAAAAGTATGCGAAACAACGCGAAGCATTCAATCACTACACAAGCAACCCGGCTGAACTGGAGAAGGTATTAGAAAAATGCGAAGCCAAAGCAACGATTATCGCGACCGAAATGATTCAAAAGGTAAGGGTAAAAACGGGGTTCTAAATATTACTTAGCCACACACCAAACTTCCTGCTGCTTTTCTTTCGTATTCAGAATAATACGCAACGGATTAGGAAGAATGACCAGTTTAGTTTCTTTACCGGGCATAGTATCTACTTCCACATAAACTCCCTCGGAAACCGAAACTGAAAATTCATTCGAATTGGAAATAGAGTACGTTTTAGCCAGGTAGGCAATGGGAAGCAAAATATCCGTATCGGGCGAAAGTTTGTCGTGCACTTCTTGCAATACTTCTTCCAGATAGTCTCCATACTTGTCCAGCAATGCATCTTCAAGATCGTGAAGTTCTTCTTCCAGATCATCGTACTTGGGGTTGTTATAATCAATTTTCTTCAATTCATTCCGCCTTATGGCAATTTCCTGAATGGCCTTATCGAGAGATTTAATATCCATACATAAATTTTTTCCAAGATTATGGAAATGGCGTTGATTTTAAAAATATAAAAAACGGATTGCTTAAATTTACTGCTCAAATCATCAACTATGGAAACTGATTTTCTTCCCCTCAACGGTACTGACCACGTTGAGTTTTATGTGGGCAATGCCAAACAAGCATCCCTGTATTATCAATACTGTTTTGGGTTTGAACTGGTGGCTTATGCCGGGCCCGAAACCGGTGTTCGCGACCGCGCTTCATACGTGCTGCAACAACACAAAATCAGGTTTGTGCTCACTACCTCACTGGTACCCAATTCTGAAATCAGCCAGCATGTACACAAACATGGCGATGGTGTAAAAGTGCTAGCCCTTTGGGTAGATGATGCCACCCGCTCATTTCAGGAAACTCTTCTGCGCGGAGCAGTAGCAGTGCATGAACCAAAAAAAATCAGCGATGAACATGGCGAAGTGGTACTCTCTTCTATCAAAACCTATGGAGACACCATTCACACATTCGTGGAAAGAAAAAATTACAAAGGAGCATTTCTGCCAGGGTATAAAGCAATAAAAAATAATTTAAAAGTAACACCCATCGGGCTTAAACATGTAGACCATTGCGTGGGCAATGTAGAACTTGGCCGCATGAACGAGTGGGTAAAATTTTATGAAGACGTGATGGGCTTTAAACTGCTGATTACGTTTGATGATAAAGACATTTCAACTGAATACAGTTCGCTAATGAGTAAAGTCGTTTCTAATGGAAACGGCTACATTAAATTTCCGATCAATGAACCCGCACAAGGAAAAAAGAAATCACAAATTGAAGAATACCTTGATTTTTATCACGGTGCAGGCGTACAACACATAGCCATCGCTACCGATGATATTATTCATACCGTGGGCGAGCTACGTGCCCGTGGTGTAGAATTTTTGCGGGTGCCCGATGTGTATTATGAAGACGTGAAAGAACGTGTAGGCCACATCAGCGAAGACTGGAAAGAATTACAAAAGCTAAACATCCTCATCGATCGCGATGAAGAAGGATACCTACTTCAGATATTTTCAAAACCCCTGCAAGACCGCCCGACTTTGTTTTTTGAAATCATTGAGCGCAATGGAGCTAAATCATTCGGCAAAGGAAACTTCAAAGCACTCTTTGAGTCCATTGAACGCGAACAGGCATTGAGAGGGAATCTTTAACATTATTTATTACATGTCATTACTCGACCAGGCCACCGCCAAAGCAAAGCATTGGCTCAACAGTAACATTGATGAAGCCAGCAAAGATCAAATAAAAAAAATATTGGCATTATCCGATCAGAAATTATTGATCGATAGTTTTTACAAAGATCTTGAGTTTGGCACAGGTGGTCTGCGGGGAATCATGGGGGTGGGCTCCAATTGCATGAACCAATATACCGTAGGTGCTGCTACCCAAGGACTGGCCAATTACTTGAAGAAAACTCTTCCTTCAAAAAAAATTAAAGTAGCCGTAGCTTACGACAGCCGTAACAACAGCCGGTTTTTTGCCGAAGTAACAGCCAACGTTTTCTCGGCTAATGGAATTACCGTTCATTTATTTCCAGAACTCAGGCCCACTCCGCTCCTTTCTTTTGCCATCCGGTATTTAGCTTGTGATTCAGGCGTAGTCATTACCGCTTCGCACAACCCCAAAGAATACAACGGCTACAAAGCCTATTGGAATGAGGGCGCACAACTCGTTCCTCCTCACGATAAAAATGTCATTGCCGAAGTCAATGCCATTACTGATTTCAGTCAAATAAAATTTACTGCCGACCTCTCTAAAATTGTTTCTGTAGGCCAAGAAGTGGAAAATGCTTATTACCAGCAAGTAATCAACCGGATTCCTAAAAAAGAAAGTATTGCACGGCAAAAAGATATTTCATTGGTTTATTCCAGCTTGCATGGCGCAGGAATCACCATGGTGCCCGAATGTTTAGCTCGATTGGGTTTTAAAAACATCACAATTATTGACGAACAAAAAACTCCTGACGGCAATTTTCCTACCGTTCAGTCGCCCAACCCGGAAGAACAATCGGCCATGGAGATAGCATTAAAAAAGGCCAAGCAGATCCATGCCGAGTTGGTCATGGCTACCGACCCCGATACCGACCGCGTAGGTTTTGGAATTAAAAACGACCAGGGTGACTTCTTCTTATTGAACGGAAATCAAGGCTTTAGCCTGATGATGTGGTTCATATTAAAAAACCTGACAGATAAAAAAAATACTTACCTCGCCAAAACCATTGTCACTACCGAGTTGGTAGACAACATGGCCCATCATTTTGGAGTAGACTGTTATAATACCTTAACCGGCTTTAAATACATTGCCGAGTTAATGAGCCAATTAGATGGTAAAAAGAAATTCATAGCCGCAGGCGAAGAAAGTTATGGCTACATGGTAGGTGATTTTGTGCGAGACAAAGATGCCGTGAGTGCATGTGCCTTCTTTGCAGCAATGGCTGCCGCAGCCAAAGATGAAGGGAAAACATTATATGACTGGCTGCTGCAAATGTACGCTGACCACGGGTTTTATAAAGAAGGCCTCATCAACCTGGTGCGAAAGGGCGCAGAAGGCGAACAGCAGATCAAAGCCATGATGGAAAAATTCAGAAATGATCCACCGCAGTTCATAGCAGACGAAAAAGTGGTGCGAATATTAGATTACAATACCCGTATTGAAAAAAATCTGCTTACCGGTGCAACTAAACCCATTGCCTTGCCCCAATCAGATGTGCTGCAATTTTATACCCAAACGGGGTCAAAAATTTCCGTTCGACCGTCAGGTACCGAGCCAAAAATTAAATTTTATATCAGTGTAAAAGTTGAGTTAAGGAAAATTTCTGACTTTTCTACGGCCGATAAAATACTGAACGAAAAAATAAACCTGATCGGGAAAGAAATTGCCGGTTAGCTTACCTGATCAACTGATAGTACCAAGTTCTCTCCCGGTTTTTTCATATTTTATTTTTTTGTTGCGGTTCGTACCAATACTGCCGCCATTGCAAAGAAACAAAGCGATCCGAAAATCATATACCCGTTCTCTCCCATCATAGCAGAAAGCGAATGCTCAACACTGATTGATTGCAGCGTCTCAAAATAAAATACCGACAACACCGCCACCACTACTCCTGAAATTGCCCCCCCTGCAATTAACCCGGTGGCAAAAAGATTACCACGGCTCAGGTCATCTTCATCTTTCTTTTCGTTTCTCTTCTCGGCTCGCCAGTCAACCATACCCTTTAACGCACCTCCAATAAAAATCGGCAGTGTGGTAGCTAATGGCAGGTAAAGCCCTATGGCAAAAGCAAGCGCCTTGATTCCGCAAAGTTCAATCATCACAGCAATGAATACCCCCACCATCACATATTGCCAGTCCAGATTAAAAGATAAAATCCCTTTAGTCAGGGTAGCCATCAAGGTAGCTTGAGGCGCAGGATATTTGGTGCTGCCGATAGCATGTGTAAATCCTTGCTGCACCAGATCTTGCGTAGGGGTATCTAAAATTTTTATAATCACACCAATGGCCACAGAGGAAACCAATGCACCGATGAATAAGGCTATCTGCTGATATTTTGGTGTGGCTCCAATTAAAAACCCCGTTTTTAAATCCTGTGAAGTTCCACCTGCATTAGCTGCGGCAATACAAATGATCCCTCCTACCACCAACGCCATGGGCTCATATACACGACCACTCCATCCCACGGAAGTAAAAATCAAACAAGTACCCATCAATGTGGCAATGGTCATGCCACTGATAGGACTATTGCTTGTACCTACCAATCCTACAATGCGACTGGCTACGGTTACGAAAAAAAATCCGAAAATGATTACTAAAACACCAAGCAATAATTTTTGGATTATGCTATCGCCTGGAATTTTAGGAAGAATAGAAATAATCAGCACCAACAACAAACTGCCGATAATCACTACTTTAAACGACAAATCTCTTTCGGTACGCGATACCCCCACATCACTTTTATCTTTCAGCGATCCCATACTCTCGCGAAATGAATTCACAATGGTGGGAATAGTTTTGAGTAACGTAATGAATCCACCTGCCGCCACGGCTCCGGCACCGATCTGGCGGATGTAAGCGAAGTACAGGGCAGTAGCCGGATTAGCAAATGTTTTGGCTACCGGATCCCAATTTCCCCGGCCACCTGCTGTTGAAATATCTTTAAGGTAGCCCAGCGTTACTAATTGATGCGCAATATTTTCAAAAGGAACGAGTGTAGCCAGCAGCGGAATAATCGCCCACCAGGCCAATACCGATCCTGCCACCAGCACACCAGAAATTTTAGGACCAATAATATATCCTACGCCCAAATATTCGGGCGTAATCTCTCCATTGATCGTAGCTGAAGGCCAGAATTTATTGACTTGCTTTGTAACAAACGAAGGAGTTTCAGCAATGACATGAAAAACCTTTTGCAAGATAGCGTAAGCAAACGCTACACCCATCCCCACAAAGGCTGTTTGTGCAAATACACCACCCTTCTCCCCGGCTTGCAATACAGAAGCACAGGCTGTTCCTTCGGGGTACGGAAGAACTCCGTGCTCTTTTACAATCAATGACCTGCGCAGTGGTATCATCATCATTGTACCAAGCATGCCACCCAGAGCGGCCAGTGAAAAAATAGTGAAGTAATTAAAATACTCTGCGCTGTTGATATTTCCACTTTCATCGGCCGATAAAAATAAAAAACCAGGAAGTGTGAATGCCACGCCAGCAGCGATGGATTCACCGGCTGAGCCTGTAGTTTGAATAATGTTATTTTCAAGAATCGTGGTCTTAAATAGTTTCCTTCCCAGTGTAATGGCAATCACCGCGATAGGAATAGAAGCCGTTACCGTAAGTCCTGCTTTGATAGCCAGATAAGTAGTGGAGCAGCCAAATACAATTCCAAAAAAACATCCGAGTAAAATGGATTTAATGGTGAGTTCAGCTACGTTTTGTTCAGCCGGTACGTAGGGTTTAAAAGAATTTGACATAACGTTTTTTTTATTTCTTTACAGAACGTGAATACACTATATGATGAAAGATAATCAGCAATGTGCCGACTACTCCCAATCCCGACAATACAAACCAGGTCATTGACGGGTTGCTGTTCATAAAATGAATCCGCAACCAGTCGGCAAGATACCCGGCAAACAAAGACCCAACTGCCACCGGCAAAAATGCAAAGCCCATGAACGTGCCCACTTGGTGTTTTGGAGCCAGGGTACTCACATAATCATAAAAACGCGGAGTTTGCGTAGCATCGGCCAGACCAAACATAATCGCTCCAATGATCACGAAGGTAGCAGTACCCGTCAGCCCTACTACAAACCAGGCAATGGTGGCCAGCACAAATCCAAAAACCATGGGATAGATGGGCTTCCAATTTTTCAGCAGCGCCCCCATCGGCACTGTCATAACAATCACGGCCATGGCATCGAGCGATTCAAGTATCTCAAAATTTTCGTACTTCAAAACTTCAGTTGCATAAAATGGAAGCAGATAAAATATTTGCCAAAACATCAGCCAAAAAATAGAAAAGACCAATAAGAAGCTGATGAACTTAAAGTTTTTAAATACCAGAACCATATCTTGAAATACTTTTCCAAACGTGCGCTTTTCGTCATCTGTGTTTTCTATTTCTTTGTAGAATAACAACGTGCCGATGAACAGGCAAGCAGAAGTAATGGCAGACATGATCAAGACATATTCAATACCTAAATTTTTTCTGATACTCAGCGCAACAATCGGCCCCAAGGCTCCGCCTAAATTAACCAGGGTATAATAAATTGAAAAGCCAAGTGGCTTGGCTTCGGGGGTAGATGTTTTGGCCACTGTGCCAACAATGCAAGGTTTAATAAGTGACCCGCCTGCAGCGGTAAGGACAATAACAATGATTACATAATTGCGCACACCGATAATTTGGGTAATGGATGCGCCCCACTCAAGCCCGGCTACACCAATACTAAAATAGCCGATGGCAAAAATGGCAAAACAGGTCATGAGTGTTTTTCTAAAACCATACCGGTCAACAAATACCCCGGCAACAATAGGCAGTGAATAAACCAGTGTAGAAAACCAACCGGTAATGGTGGCCGCTTCATCATGCAGCCCTACTTTATTTGCCAGATAATAAGCAAGCACAGCTTTCGATCCATAGAAAGCGAGACGTTCGAAAAGTTCAAGGGTATTGGCGATCCAAAAGGTAGAAGTAAATCCATTTCGGATTTCTGCAAAGCGCTGGCTTAGGGTCATCTATTCAATTCCGGTTTCTGATTGACAATGTACGATTTTTTCTACACCACAAAACCGTAAGAGCATATTGCTGTTACCGGCATTACACTCAACTCAACAGTTGTCAATCACTCTTGCTCCACACTCCACTTTTCTGGCGAGCGCCACAAGCTGGAGAGCAGCAATTCGCGCAAAAACAAAAATTCTTTGGGTAGTTTATCGTACATGCGGCCAAATAACTCGGCATGCGATAACAGTTCGGCCTTCCATTCTTCCCGGTCAATCAACATCAACTGATCAAATTGTTGTTTGCTGAAATCCAAGCCGGCCCAGTCGATATCTTCGTAATGGGGCATCCACCCGATCGGGCTTTCTACGGCATTGGATTTACCGCGCACCTTTTGCACTACCCATTTTAGTACACGCATGTTGTCGCCAAACCCGGGCCAAGCAAAATTTCCTTGCTGATCTTTGCGAAACCAGTTCACTCCAAATATGCGCGGAGGATTGGGTATATCGCGACCAAACTGCAACCAATGATTAAAATAGTCGCCCATGTGGTAACCACAAAACGGCAACATGGCAAACGGATCGCGTCTTACTTTTCCAAGTTCACCAAATGCGGCAGCCGTAGTTTCAGAGCCCATGGTTGCGGCTAAGTAAACGCCATAGTTCCAGTTATGCGCCTGATAAATCAACGGGATAGTTGTGCTTCTTCGTCCGCCAAAAATAAATGCGCTGATCGGCACACCATGAGGGTTCTCCCAATCGCTGTCAATGCTGGGGCACTGCGATGCCGGTGCTGTAAATCGTGCATTGGGATGTGCCGCGGGCTTGCCAGATGCCGGATCGTATTTTTGCCCGCGCCAGTCGGTCAGGTTTTTAGGTGCTTCCTTGGTCATTCCCTCCCACCAAACATCTCCATCATCAGTAACAGCCACATTGGTGAAGATTGTATTCTTTTCAATGGTTTTCATGGCGTTAGGATTGCTCTTCATGTTGGTGCCTGGCGCCACGCCAAAGTATCCGGCTTCGGGGTTGATGGCATACAGTTTACCATCTTTTCCAGGTTTGATCCAGGCGATGTCATCGCCTACGGTAGTCACTTTCCACCCCTTAATTTCTTTGGGCGGAATCAACATGGCAAAATTTGTCTTGCCGCAAGCACTTGGAAATGCCGCTGCCACATACGTCTTTTCTTTCTCCGGATCTTCCACTCCCAGAATCAGCATGTGTTCGGCCAGCCATCCTTCTTCGTTGGCCATAACCGAAGCAATGCGCAAGGCAAAACATTTTTTTCCGAGCAGGGCATTTCCCCCGTAACCTGATCCATAGGAAACAATCGAGCGCTCTTCAGGAAAATGAACAATATACTTAGTAGTGGGGTTGCATGGCCACTTCACATCTTTTTGCCCGGGTAAAAGTGGGGCACCCAGTGTGTGCATGGCTTTTACAAACTCGCCTTCGGCACCAAGTTGGTCGATCACCTTTTTTCCCACGCGGGTCATTAGGTGCATGTTTACCACAACGTATTCTGAGTCGGTAATCTCCACTCCTATTTGCGATATATCAGAGCCGATGGGGCCCATACAAAACGGAATCACATACATAGTACGGCCTTTCATACAGCCGTCAGTGAGCTTATTCAGCGTTTGTTTCATTTCACGTGCATCAACCCAGTTATTGGTAGGGCCGGCATCGTCTTTGGTACGACTGCAAATAAATGTACGGTCTTCCACACGGGCTACATCACTGGGGTCAGAGAAGCAGGCAAAGCTGTTAGGCCTTTTCTCAGGATTAAGTTTGATGAACGTACCCTTTTGCACCAATTCATTGCACAGTTGATCGTATTCTTTTTGAGAACCATCACACCAATACACTCGCTCAGGTTGGCAATGTGACTCAAGTTGCTGAACCCATTTTCTCAGTTCTGCATGAGTTACTTTATATGTAGAGGTGTGGTTATCAATGGCGACCATAAAATTTGATTTGAAGCGTCAAAGATAATAAAAAGAGGCAAATAAGACTGTTCAATCGGTTGCAAAAATATTATCCCAACATTTTCTTGATGTTGGCTGAGCAATTTTTAATACTCTCGGCAGAAGATGACGGGTAGGTTTCTTGTTCAATATAAAAGTGTTTCAAACCTGATTCGCTCGCCTTGGCAAAGATGGATTTGAAATCGATGATGCCCGTGCCTACATCGGCATTGAGTTTACGATCATCCTGGCGCATATCTTTGACGTGCCATTGTTCAAACCGGCCGGGATGATCGGCAATCATTTTCAGCGGGTCGTGGTTGGCATATACCACCCAGTAAATATCCATCTCCATGCTCACCAGTTTGGGGTCAAGTTCTTTCAGCATGATGTGGTAAGGAATTTCATTTCCGATTGGTTCAAATTCAAACGCATGGTTGTGGTAGCCCATTCGCAGGCCGTGTGCTTTGCAAACTTCTGCTTGCTTGTTGATCAGTTCGCAGGTTCGTCTATAATCATCCAAGGTTTTGCGTTCATCCTCTTCAAGGTAAGCAATCACCATGTATTCTTGCCCCAGGGTCTTGGCATCAGTACAGGCTTTTTCCCAACCATTTTTCAGTGAACCTTGAATGTTGCCTCCCATTTTGCCCTGGCCTGTGGAGTAATGTCCACTGGTTGCCTTCATGCCAAAATCACTTACCAGTTTTGAAAACTCTGAAATGGTTTTGCCAAAGAGTTTTCCGTTGTTGTATCCAAATGTTTCCAACTCCTGATAGCCATACTCAGCAATTTTTTTCAAAGTGCCTTCAGGGTCTTTAAAAATGATGTCGCGTAAAGAGTACAATTGCAACCCAATTTTTTTGCGTGGTACGGTTAGCCCGAAGGAAGGCAATGTCAATGCGGCCGCTGCCATTGCACCGGACTGTATAAATTTTCTGCGTTTCATAAGTAACTGGTTTTTCTTTGCTTAAAGTAGGTGATTTTTATACGAAATAAAATACAAATTATGCATTCACTATTTCCGGCTCACAGTTTATCGGAAAATTGACGGAGTTGGCAACAAAACAAAACCTGTGAGCCTCTTCATGAAGCGCCTCGGCTTTGAAAAAATCGCCCGAACTGATTACGACTCGCGGATGTAGTGTTACTTCTTTAAATTTACCATTGCCATCCTTTTCTTCAACCATAATACCCGTTGGGTTATCTTCGTATTTCTCTACCACAATTTTATTTACTGAACAGAAATGCAAGTACCATAGCATGTGGCAAGACGAGAGGGCGCACACCAGCAGATCTTCCGGGCTGTAACGCGAGGCATCTCCCCGGTAAGAAGGATCAGAAGAGCCGAACAAATCAGGTTTGCCTGGTGACCTGTAAATATGATCGCGGGAGTAGGTGGTGTAACCACTCGTTCCCTGGCCTTGATTGCCCATCCAGGTCACTTTGATTGTGTAGTGGTGTTCTTTCATTTTATCTGTAGTTTCCAAATTACAATTTACGATTTTAGGATATCCGCAGAACATCAACGATCTTGATTTTTTAAATTGAATTCATGCTCATCGGCCTGCTTTCTGATACGCACGGTTTTCTTGATCAAAAAATTATTAACTACTTCAAAAATGTGGATGAAATCTGGCATGCCGGTGATATTGGTGATGCATCCGTTTCAGATCAACTCAAAAACTTTAAACCACTTCGTGCGGTGTACGGAAACATCGATGATAAAATAATGCGAACTGAATATCCTGAAGATCTGTGGTTTAAAAGCGAAGGGTTTTCAGTCTGGATGACACACATTGGTGGTGCTCCACCTCATTACAACCCTCGCGTAAAAAAAATATTGAAAGAAAAAACACCCGACATTTTTGTTTGTGGGCATTCACATATTTTACGCATCAAGAAAGATGTAACGCAAAACGGAATGCTCTACCTGAATCCCGGAGCCGCAGGTAACCACGGCTTCCACCTCATGAAAACCATCGTGAGATTTGAATTGAGTAAACAAGAAATAAAAAAGATAGAAGTGATTGAGTTGGGTAAACGAGGGCATGTACCTGCGTAAACAAAAAAACCAGCAAGAAGTGCTGGTTTTTTTGTTTTTCATCAAAGAGATTATTTCTTTGTTTTTTCTTTAAACTCTTCCTTGATTTTATCGATATCAACCGATTTAATCACGGGTTTGAAGTTTTGCACTTTTAAGGAAGTCCTTCTGCGGGAAGCCACAGCTTTATCTTTTCGGTTCTTTCTTTTCAAACGGGTAACTGACATAACTTTATTGATTTGAAGGCGCAAAAATAATGTTAATTCTCGTTAAAACAAGGAGTTAGAATTTAAAGGTTACCCCCAGCCTCACGTTGCTCGATCCCAAGGCTCCCAGTTCGCCAAATGCACCCACCTGTTGTGAGAAATAATAACGTGCACCGGCATGGATACCTAAAAATAACCCACTGCCATACGTGCCACTGGGGTTATAGCTGCCATAGCCATTGCTCCAACTGAATGTACGGAATCCCAAGCTTGCCCCACCATACACATCCCAGCTTCGGTCGTTAATATTGAGCAATTTGTTAAAGTGATAAGAACCCCGCGCCCCAATAAAAAGCGAAGTAAACCGGTAATTATAAAAATCTGATGAAAGATAGTCTACAATACCACCGGCACTGATCTCCGGGGTAAATCCATACTCATACGAAACACTTAACGGAAGGCCTGATGAATAATATGAATTGAGCCCTACGCCCACATTTAACAGTTTATCGCCCTGTTTGTATTGGGCGAATAATTGCGTTGATCCGGCCGCCAGCACAATCAACAACACTAGCACAATAGATTTTTTCATTTGAATAATTTTTCCGCAAGACTACCATTTTAAAATTTTATGAGCAAAGGCCGATCTATAAAACGTTATCATTGCCTATAAGTGATTAGTTTTGCCCAATGGAAAAAGTTTCCCTCGCCAGAGGCACACGCGATTTCGGGCCGGCACAAATGGCCAAGCGGTCGTTCATCATTGATACGATCAAAAAGGTCTTTCAACAGTACGGATTTCAACCGCTTGAAACTCCGGCCATGGAAAACTTGTCAACTTTGCAAGGAAAGTATGGTGAAGAAGGTGATCAATTACTCTTCAAAATTTTAAATTCAGGTGATTTTTTAAAAAATGTCAATAAAAAAAACATTGAAGAAGGTAACTGGAAAATGGTGACTGGTGATATCGCTGAAAAGGGCCTCCGCTATGACCTCACCGTTCCATTCGCCCGCTATGTAGTGATGAACCGTCATGAAATCACTTTCCCGTTTAAACGATATCAAATTCAACCTGTGTGGCGGGCCGATCGCCCACAAAAAGGACGCTACCGCGAATTTTATCAATGCGATGCCGATGTAGTGGGCACCAACTCGCTCATGTGCGAAGCTGAAATTATTCTGATGATTAAAGATGCATTCAACAAACTAGGCATCCTTGATTACACTATTAAAGTTAACCACCGCGGAGTTTTATCAGGCTTGGCCGGGTTACTGTCAGCAGCTGAAAAAGAAACTTCTTTGTTTGTGGCAATCGACAAGTTGGATAAAATTGGTGAACAGAAAGTAAAAGAAGAGTTGATTGAACGTGGATTTGATGCCGCCTCACTCCCACAGCTATTTGAGGTATTGAATTTCACTGGCAGCACACAAAACAAAATCAATTTTCTCTCTTCAAAATTTTCTAATTCTGAAATAGGAAAAAAAGGATTAAATGACCTGAACGAAGTATTGAACCTGTTAAAAAATTTTGGAGCAACCGATGAGCATGTTGAGCTTGACCTCACCCTCGCCCGCGGATTGAGCTACTACACCGGCTGTATCTTTGAAGTGAAAATCAACCGGGCAAGTGTGGGCAGCGTGAGTGGCGGTGGCCGTTACGACAACCTTACGGCAGTTTTTGATTCAAAAGAAAAAAGTTCAGGCGTAGGTTTTTCGTTCGGCATCGATCGGCTTTATGATGCTATGGAAGAACTAAGTTTATTCCCAAAAGAAACAATATCTACTTCAAAAATTCTGATCGTGCACCTGGACAAAGAAAGTTTTCACTATAGCCTGAAGGCCGCACAGACCATACGTCTTAACGGAATTGCCTGCGAAGTGTATCCTGATCAAACAAAAATCAAAAAACAAATGGAGTATGCCGACAAGAAAAATATTCCATTTGTGGTGGTAATCGGGTCAGAGGAAATAAAGACCAATTTATTCACACTAAAGAAAATGGAAACAGGCGAGCAAAGTAAACTGACAATCGAGCAAATTATTAAATCAATAAAATAAATAATCACCCGTTGAGCCAATCGCACTCTATATCAACTAAGTTACTCACATTGGTCGACATTCAAAAAATATTGGAAGGGTCGGTACACGTGAGTTTGTCAAAAAAATCCATTAGTCAAATTCAAAACTGCCGCAGTTACTTAGATCAAAAACTAAGCAGCGCCTCAGAACCTATCTACGGAATAAATACCGGCTTTGGCTCGCTCTATAACCGCAACATACCCAAAGACCAACTTGAAAAATTGCAGGAGAATCTGGTCATGTCACACGCCTGTGGCATGGGTGATGAGGTGCCTCCAGAAATTGTGAGGTTGATGTTGTTCCTCAAAATCCAATCGCTGGCGTATGGCCACTCGGGTGTGCAAGTAGAAACTGTGCAGCGGTTGATTGATCTCTTCAACCAACATATTTTTCCGGTTGTATATCAAATGGGTTCGTTGGGAGCCTCAGGCGACCTGGCCCCGCTCGCTCATTTATCATTGCCTTTAATCGCTGAAGGAGACGTGCGCTATCAAGGTAAAACTCAGAAGAGCAGCAAAGTACTTACTTCATTGGGTTGGGAAAAAATTCATTTGAAATCGAAAGAGGGATTAGCCTTGCTGAATGGCACACAGTTTATGAGTGCGTATGGCGTTTGGTGCGTACACCACGCCCATCGGTTGCTGAAACTGGCCAATACCATCGCTGCCATATCACTGGATGCCTTCGATGGACGAATTGACGCCTTTGATGCAAGCGTACATGCTGTTCGCCCGCATGCCGGCCAAATCAAAGTGGCTAAAGAAATCCGTGAACTACTGAAAGGGAGTGAATTGATTACCCAAAAGAAAAAGCACGTTCAAGATCCGTACTCATTCCGGTGTATTCCCCAAGTACACGGAGCCAGTGATGATGCCGTGCAATTTGTTGCTCAAACATTTTTGACTGAGATCAATAGCGTAACCGACAATCCCAATATTTTTGCGGAAGAAGATAAAATTATTTCAGCTGGAAATTTTCACGGTCAACCATTGGCGTTGGCGCTTGATTTTTTATCCATCGCAATGGCGGAGATCGGAAATATTTCTGAGCGGAGAACCTATCAATTAATTTCGGGCAGCCGGGAGTTGCCCAATTACCTGGTGGCCAACCCCGGTATTAACTCAGGGTTTATGATCCCTCAATATACAGCCGCCTCAATGGTAAGCCAGAACAAACAACTTTGCACCCCGGCATCGGTTGATTCGATTGTGTCGAGCAACGGCCAAGAAGACCATGTAAGCATGGGGGCCAATGCTGCTACCAAAGCCTATCGCATTGTTAACAATTGTTATTCTATTTTAGCCATCGAACTAATCACTGCAGCACAGGCCATTGAGTTTCGCAAACCGCTATCCACATCACCTTACCTGAAAAAAGTATTGCATAATTTCAGAAAACAAATTCCGTTTATAAAATCAGACCGGTTGTTACATACTGACTTGGTGAAAGCAGAACAGTTTTTGAAAGGATTTAAAATTTGACAAGTGAAAGGGCTATTTCTGTTGATGGGGTGTTTGATTGGGGCTTATTCGCTGCAAGCGCAACCCTACACCAGTAAAAACGGATGGTTTCAGGTAGATCAAATCCGCGGATGCGCCCCCTTCACTGTTACCATCACAAACCCAAGTTTTGGCGGCAAAGTTTGCACTCCGTGCACCATGTACTATAACGGTACGGTGGGCCAGCCATGCCCTGCAGCAGGTGGAGCAAACAATCTCTTTACATTTACCTACACCACACCGGGCACGTATCAATTATGCGTAAGCTATCCCGTGGTGGGCAACGACATCATCACACTAACAGTTGACCCAAATACGCCACCGCCCTTCAATGTTTATTCTTGTGCCAATGACAAAGTATCTATAAAAATCACGGATACTTTTTATGACCTCTACCGGATTGATTTCAACAATGACGGTACGGTGGACACCTCCCTTCCATCAAGCAACAACCAAGTAGCCAACTTCAATTATGGGGCTAACGGAAACTATACCATCAGCGTAAAAGGAGAAAAACTTAACTCAGCTACCAATTGTGCCGCTAACCTAAAGGCATACACAGCAATCCCTGCACTGCCTGTGCCTGTACTCAACAGTTTAGCAGCAGTTGACGCGGCTACTCTACAATTAAATTATACACCACAAACCAACATAGAATACCAGGTTGATCTGGCCTTTAATAACATTACCAATTTTCAACAGTACCAAAAACTATATGCCGTTAATTCATTAACAGTTCCAAGTTTAAGTTTAAATGCCAATTATTATTGCCTAAGACTCAGTTCATTTGACCCTTGTGCCAATACTAATACTTACACATTCCCTATTTGCAGTCATAACCTTAGCACTACCGCCATAAGTGGTGCAGATCAATTAAACTGGCAAACCGCTCCTGCCGGTATGTTATCTACGCAAATTTGGCGAAACGTAAACCAAGGTGCGAGTGCACCACTCGCCACCGTTTCAGGTGCAACAACTTCTTATTTGGATAATAATGTGGTATGTAAAACAAATTATTGTTACCAACTAACCAGTTCGTATGCTGGTGGGGTAACAAGTACTTCTCTTGCTAAATGCGTGGATGCTTTTCTCAAACAAACCCCCACCCCCATCAACAATGTCAGTTCAGTAATCGGCAACTCTACCCCTGCCGATGTAACCCTTGCCTGGTTGCAAGATCCCGCCTTCACTTCAGTGGGTTACTCTGTTTTTCGATCACAAAACGATACGAACTATACATTGAATGGAAGCACCACCTCAACTCAATACACCGATGCCAGTTATGAGGCAGGTTATTGCTACCTCATCAATTATACAGACAACTGTGATAATTCAAGTGCAAAAGGATTTCCTGCCTGCCCCATTGTATTAAGCGGATCCGTTAACGATATAAACGAACCAACACTGAAATGGTCGGGCTACAAAGGCTGGTTGCAGGGTGTGAAAGGGTATGTAGTACAAAAATTCAATGCCAGTGGCCAACTCATCCAGACATTTAATACTACCGACACCACATTTGTAGATAATCAAACAGATCCGGTAAATCAGGTTGTTTTTTACAAGATCACCGCCACACCCAACCAAGCTGGAGTTTCCAATTCCATTTCAAACGAAGTAAAAATCATTAAAGGCGTTCATTTGTTTTATCCTACTGCGTTCAATCCGGAAAGCAAAATGGCTGCAGTAAACCGAACATTCATTGTCAAAGGCCAATACATTTCAAGACTCCAGTTGCAAGTATTTGACCGGTGGGGAACATTGGTTTACTTCTCTGATCAAAACGAGCCTTGGGATGGCCGCAAAGAAGGAGTGAATATGCCCGATGCCACATACGTTTGGACTGCTGAAGGAGAAGACCTTGCCGGCAACTCATTCAAAAAATCCGGAACCATTTTATTGATACGAAAATAACTTTCTGGTTCGTGCTCCCAGCAGCTTTCTAAAAAGCCAACTTTTAGCTTTAGCTTTGCATGTTTAAATCCACGTGCCATGTTGGACATGATGAAAATGATGGGCAAAATGAAAGAAGTTCAGGCCCGCCTAAAAGAAGCACAAGACAAACTTGAGCACCTGCGCGTAACAGGCGAATCGGGTGCGGCCTTAGTAAAGGCTACTGTAAATGGTAAGAAGCAAGTTATTTCTGTTGATATCGATCCCTCGTTGCTCAAGGCAGAAGACAAAGGCATAGTGCAAGACTTGGTGGTAGCCGCCATCAACAAAGCTATCGAGGAAGCTGAAAGCCAGGCAAAAGAGCAACTAAAAAAATCAACCGAAGGATTGCTGCCTAATATTCCGGGAATGGACCTTAGTAACCTGATGGGATGACGAAGGTTACCATCGTCATACTCAACTTCAACGGAAAAAATTTCTTAGAACAATTTCTTCCGGCCATGGTTACCCATAGCCGTGAAGTTTCGCTATACGTAGTTGATAACTGCTCCTCCGATGATTCTGTCTCATTTTTAAATCAGACGTATCCCCAAATCAAGCTTATTCTTTTAAAAGAAAACTTAGGGTTTTGCGGAGGCTATAATTTGGCATTGAAACAAATTCAGTCCACTTACTATGTGCTCATCAATTCCGATGTTGAAGTAACACACGGCTGGCTCGACCCAGTCATCGACATGATGGATCAGAATGTGGCAATAGCTGCTGCCCAACCCAAAATATTATCGTACCATGCAAAAAATAAATTTGAATATGCGGGGGCGGCCGGTGGCCTGATTGATACCTTGGCTTATCCTTTTTGCCGGGGAAGGATTTTCAATTCCTTAGAGGAAGACCATGGCCAATACAATGATGAGGTACCCGTCTTTTGGGCATCGGGTGCCTGCCTGTTCATTCGAGCCGAGCCGTTTCACCAGATGGGCGGACTTGATGAAGACTTTTTTGCACACATGGAAGAAATTGACTTGTGTTGGAAACTGCACCGGGCCGGATACTTGGTTTACTACCAAGGCAAAAGCACAGTTTACCATGTGGGCGGTGGCACCTTATCAGCTTCTAATCCACGCAAAACATACTTAAATTTTCGCAATGGCCTGAGTTTATTGTGGAAACATGAACGCTTTTCAAAATTGATTTGGAAATTCCCGGTACGTATTATTCTAGACTGGGCGGCAGCACTTCACTTCTTGAGCCTTGGCTCAGGTATTCACGCCAAAGCTGTACTTATTGCACATTTAAGTTTTTTACGCAGAATAAAACATGAGTTCCTCAAACGGGCAAGCACAGCCGGCATGTTAAATAATTTTGATGTAGGCAATATCTACAAAGGCTCAGTTGTGCTGGATTATTTTCTGTTCGGGAAAAAAAATATTGATCAATTTAAGATAAAAAAATCCTTAAAATGAACGATAATTATTACAAATCCCAAATAGAACTGCGCTTACGCAAATGACCTCTGATATTTAACACAAAGGCAAAGGCAAGGTAAATAACCACCGGTGAGCCTAAGGTTAAAAAAGAAGTATAAATAAAAAAAAGCCTGATGGATGAAGTGGCGATGCCAAATTTTTCGCCCAAGTATGCACAAACTCCAAAGGCATGGTCTTCAAAAAATAACTGAATTCTCTTAATCATACTGCCTCAGTCAATTCAACTGCTTAATATGCGCTTTAGCGCAATAACTTTCGACTGGCAAATATAATCAACCCATTACCTACATTCGAAAGTCTTTGTCTAATTTTTTGATTATCCTTGTGAAAAAGGAGTAATAAACCTTACATTTGCCACTCTTAAAACTCGATTTAAAAACCAAATTCCATGAGAAAGTTTGTTTATTCCCTGATCCTTATTGGCTCTCTCTCGGTAATGGGTTGCACCCTGCCGCAGATGATCAAAATGGTGAAAGACCAAAAGCTTGATGTAAAACCCAACCCACTGGAGGCACACAAAGACACGGTGAATTTTGCCATGTCTGGTAACTTGCCCGCCAAGCTCCTGAAAAAAGGAACGGTATTCACTGTAAACACATTTTACAAGTATGGCGACAACGAATTAGCATTGCCTGCTGTTCCTTTCAAAGCAGAGGACTTTCCTAATAATAAAACCGAGCAGATACCGGTAAGCAAGTCATTTACTTTCCCCTACAAAGACGCCTATAAAATAGGAACTGTAGAAGTACAATTTGTAGCTTCTAAAGGAGCTAAATCAAAATCAACTCCCCGTTTAGCTGTGGCTACCGGAATCATCGCTACATCTAAACTGGTTCAAAACTCCTACTACGCAGCCTTTGCAGATCATGGCTACAACAATCAAGAAGAGTTAGTACCCGTCATTATTCCTGATTTCAATTTTGAAAGAGGAAGATCCATTCTTCGCAAATCAGAACTGAAAGCTGACAAAGGCAAGCAGTTAGATGCCTTCATCGCAGCCAAAAACATTTCTCGCACCGTTACCATTACCGGTACCCACTCACCCGAAGGTTTGGAACGTGTCAACAGCAAACTCTCAGAAGAGCGCGCTGCAGTAATCGAAAAATACTATCGTGAGCAAATGAAAAAATACGACTACCAAGGTGTAGCCGCTGAAATTAAATTCATCTTAAAACCTATTGTTGATGACTGGAGCGGATTTAAAACAGCATTAGCTTCTTACAACGGCATTTCTGCCGATGAGAAAAACGAATACCTCAACATACTCGGCAATGGTGGCAAGTTTGAAGACCAGGAAAACGCCATGAAAAAATTGAAAACCTACAACAAGGTTTTCAGAGATGTATATCCCGGATTGCGTGCCGCTAAAACTGAAATCCTGACTGTAAAAATTAAAAAAACAGATGCCGAAATTTCTGTACTAGCTAAGCAAATCACCAAAGGTGAAGTAAGTGCTGATGCGTTGAGTTTTGAAGAATTGATGTACTCAGCTACTCTTACCCCTTCATTGGATGAGAAAGCTGCGATCTACGAAGCGGCCACTAAAAAAGGAAGCAACTGGAATGCCAATAACAATTTAGCTGCCACCTATATCCAAATGATGATCGAAAACCCCGCCAAGGTTTCTGATTTGGCCGACAAAGCAGCTACCCAGTTAGACATTGCCTCAAAAATTAAAGAAGCTCCTGAGGTATTGGCTAACCTCGCTTCTATTTCATTGATGAAAGGCAACCCTTATAAATCATTTTCTTATGCTGCCAGAGCCCTTAACGGTGCCAGCAGCGATGTGAGCCGTGGCATTAACGGAGTGAAAGGTGCTTGTGAAATATACAAAGCTCAATACAGCAATGCTGTAGCATCGCTTTCTTCTGCAACCGATACCTACATTAACTCATTCAACAAAGGATTAGCCCAGTTGTTAAACAAAGACAACAACAATGCTGCTGCCTCTTTCAGCGAGTCATCAAAGAAAAACGCAAACTTTGCATTGGCCTACTATGGAGCAGCAATTGCTGCCGCACACAACGGCAGCGGAGATGCTGTGGTGAGCAACCTGGTCAGCGCTGTGAAACTGGATCCGAGCTTGAAAGAAAAAGCATTGGGTGACTTGGAGTTCTCTAAATTCAATACAACCGATGCATTCCGCAATGCATTGAAGTAATACTAAGTCGAATAAATCAGAAAAGCCCCGGAAATCATTTCGGGGCTTTTTTATTGATAAACTGGGTATTATTTTTACACACATTAAAAATTCAAATTTTCAATCCATCGCATTATGAGAGAAATCCAGTTCCGTGAAGCACTTCGCGAAGCCATGAGCGAAGAAATGCGCAGAGACCCCAAGGTATTATTAATGGGCGAAGAAGTAGCTGAGTACAACGGAGCCTACAAAGTAAGCCAGGGGATGCTGGATGAGTTTGGCGCTGACCGGGTAATTGATACGCCCATCTCTGAATTAGGATTTGCCGGTGTAGGCGTGGGGGCAGCCATGAACGGCATACGCCCTATTGTAGAATTTATGACATTCAATTTCTCTTTGGTAGCCATTGATCAGGTAATCAACTCGGCTGCTAAAATGCTCTCAATGTCGGGTGGTCAGTTTAATGTGCCAATTGTATTTCGAGGACCAACCGGCAATGCCGGTATGCTCAGTTCACAACACTCTCAAAATTTTGAAAACTGGTACGCCAACACACCGGGACTGAAAGTAGTAGTGCCGTTTACACCTTATGATGCCAAAGGCCTTCTGAAGTCTGCTATCCGCGATAATGATCCCGTAATTTTTATGGAAAGTGAGTTGATGTATGGCGACAAGGGTGAGGTTCCTACGGAAGAATACCTGATCCCCATCGGGTCTGCCGACATTAAAAGAAATGGATCTGACGTAACCATTGTTTCATTTGGTAAAATCATGAAAGTGGTCATTGCTGCCGCCCAGGAACTTGAGAAAGAAGGAATATCAGCCGAAATTATTGACTTGCGATCAGTTCGCCCAATTGACTACACTACCGTGGTTGAATCGGTAAAGAAAACCAACCGCTTAGTCATTGTCGAAGAAGCCTGGCCATTGTCAGCCATTTCTTCAGAAATCACCTATCACATTCAAAAATATGCATTTGATTACCTCGATGCTCCCATTCACAGGGTAAATAGTTTGGATGTTCCCCTGCCCTACGCCCCTACGTTAATCGATGCCATTCTACCTAACGTAGAGCGCACTGTGAAAGCGGTAAAGGCTGTAATGTATAGAAATTAAAAATTAGGGGATAGCAGTAATCTCCACGCTTCTTCAATTTTATTTTCTGCCAGTAATTTTTTTGCGTGGAGATGAGCGACTGTATCATCGGTAAAGACTCCTTCAGGTAGTTTTTCGCTGTTGGCTAGTTTTCCAAGATCATTTCCAGTTAAGATACTACTGTTTCTAATTTTTTGAGGCAGTTGGTCAACTCCAATACCCAACTTAGTATTTGGTTTGGGAACAATAAAAATATTTTCTCCGTGAGCGCGGCAATAGTAATCAGCCCCCATGCGCGCTACCACATCTAATTTTTGAGGATCGATGATACCCTGTTCATCAAATATTCCTTTTTTGAAATGAGCCATCATCACTTCGCAAACAACCAGGTTTCCCGCTCCACCTTCTGTTCCCAGAGCTATAATCTGATTCACTTTACATTCAAATGACACGGGCGATTCGGCCACTCTCGGTGGTTTTACATGCTTGGAAGCTAATT
This sequence comes from Bacteroidota bacterium, assembly GCA_018266435.1. GTDB lineage: Bacteria > Bacteroidota > Bacteroidia > Cytophagales > Cyclobacteriaceae > ELB16-189. Next base: position 69,145 of record JAFEAL010000007.1, read on the forward strand.
CTGTTAATCCGGCTTTTCTAAATTCGTTCACTTCTACCGGATATTCACAACTCGCCAAAGAAGCCTGTTCTACAATAGAATAACTAACAAGGTTGATTACCACTTCAGGAACTTCTTTCACATTCTCCAATGTGTGTTTTGTGGTATTATTGCGTACTCTGCGAGAAGGAGAAAAAACAAGAATCGGTGGGTTGGTGCTGAACATGTTAAAAAAGCTGAACGGACTTAAGTTCACTTTTCCGTTTCTATCAACCGTGCTGGCAAAGGCAATAGGTCTTGGCGCGATGGCTCCCTGCATCAGGCCATGTAATTTTGCGGTTCCTATCTCGCGTGGATCGATAGATAAATAGTCTTCCATTAAGGTCTTAGTATTTTTTTATTCCCGGATAGTTTTCACCGTACCCGGGGTTTTGTTTTTTATAAATCGGATGAACCCGGCTGCGATACTCCCGGTTGCCATGGTGATGATCTACCTGCGCACGACATTCTTTAATGACGCACCTGCGCAACTGGGGGATAGAATAGGTAAACCCAATACTTACCGATAACATATTGTTAGTATAAGGAATTGAGGCACCGCTGCCGGGAACTACCAAACTATAACTCTTAAACTCAAAAGCAGGCCGGGCAAATACCCTCAAGTACTCAGATAGTTCACGCTCAACCGTTACCCCCAAATTGAAAAAAGTACTCGGGATAACCTGTGATGGATTATAATTTGTTTTCAGTTTGTAGTTACCCACTTGCAAATCGGCCGTAAACAGATAATCATTCCATCGGTAAAATGAGTAACCAACCATGCCCCAGTATTTTCTTACAAAGCCAGCAGAACTGCTAACCTTCATATTACTGATTTTGTCGCTCATCGAAGTTGGGTAAAAAGTACCCAGTATCATCAATTCATAAGAATATCCTCCGCCAATACGAAACTGTTTGTACTCATAATGAATGGTACCGGCCAAAGGAATATTGAGTGCATGTCCTTTAAAGGATGGCGCTGCGCCAGGGTTAGCCACTACATAGCTTCCCGGAGCACTGTTGTCAGTACCTGCATTGTTAATCCAGTTTGTGTAGCGCGTGGCTGGTGAGCCCGTAAAAAGTTCAGGCAGTGAACCCGGGGCTTGATAGACCCCAAAACCTCCCAAACTATTGCTTAGGTAAGACCTCCCCACCCCGGTATAAGCCCCAAAGTGAAAATTGCGCAACATCCTTCGGACAAAATTACCTCCCTGCCGCGGGGTAACGTAAAAATGATCAAGGGGTATTTTATCCTTACCTTCATTCTGAGCTGAAACTGTACAAGACAGAGCTACCAGTATTGCCAATAAAAATTGAGAGAAGTGTTTCAGAACTATTTTTTGCCGTTAAAGATAAGGAATTGATTACGGTTTACGTACTGGCTATGGTGGGACATTTGAAAAACGTCTGCTCAATACTTGCACACAAATGTCCGGTAGAATTACAAATGTTGGGTTTATAACAGTCAGCCCTACTATTGCCAATACGATGTTAATGGTAGTTTTTTGTCTGATTTAGTATTTTGTAAGCTCCCCTTTTTTTGAGCCAATCAGTATTGCGAGTTATATCCGGCATAACTGCTTTCCAGAGAAGTAAACGTATGAAAAAGAGTCTGTCCTTTTTGGATATTTAGTGTTATGGGGTGATCCACTTCTCTGCCTCCGGGTGTTTTAGCTACAAAGTGAATAGTAGCCTGCCCCTCAGGTAAGGGAACCCGGCAGTACGAAATGCTGTGTGGCAATGTTTGCCAATTGCGGGTATCAGCTTTTTCTGTTGCTGCATTTATAAACCCTACAATTGCCCCCAATGTTTCATTTTCCTTTTTAATCTCACGTTCTTCTACTTTTTTCAGAGCCACACGTAACAAAGCTTTGCTAAATTCAATGCCCATCCGTTCGTTGAGGCATTTAAACGCAATCTTGTTTACATCTTCCGTCAATTGCAATACGTATGAACCGTTATCTGTTTTAACAGACGATTCTGAAAAATACGTTGGCCGTTCAATGTATTTTGGAAAAGCCACACGCACCACTTCCAACGAAGCAAGCCCGCTCCGCTGCTTATCATCATCTACTTGAAATGGAAAACTAAGCCCCAGTTGTACATTGGTAAAATATACCCAATTACCCTGCCGGCTGATGAGAAAATCAACTCCCCATTCGGCCTTGATTGGAGCCAGCCCGTTATGCCAAAAGAAAACCAGCTCACCGCCTTCCGGTGGCTTATAAACATAGTCTTCCATCTGAAATTCTTTTTTGAAATTTTCAAAATCATTAGTGAACCCACTTAACCAGGCTGTGCGCAAAATATCTGTTTTCAATTGTAGCGGTGATGAAATACCAAATAGCCTGGAGTAATCGTCTGAGTAAATGGTGTACGCATTGCGATAAGCAATAAAGGCGTTGTTGTAATCTTTGTCGGCTTCATAAATAATGCCCATGAGTAAATTGATGAAGGCATCGTGTTCGTACTTTTCCTTAGAACGATAGCGGTCAGAGAGTTGCTGCAGGCGGGTGTTCAGTCTTCTGCATTCCACCATTGCGTCATCGGTGTTATGCATTTTCAGATAGTTTAGGGCCTTGTAATACAGTACTAATAAATGCTCATGATCTTCTCCTTTGTACGAAGTTATGGTTGGGTTAGTGAGGTACGAGGCCGCTTCGTTTAAGTAGTTAATACGGTAATCCTCACCAAACAAATACGCTTTCTCAAAATAATCATTGCTCTCTTCATACTTGCCCATCATTGAAAGCACTAAGCCACAATTAAAAAAGTATAATAATTTTTTTTTACTCCGTGCCTGAGCAGGTTCTTTTTGAAGAGTTGCATAAGCTTCGTTCAGCTTGCCATGTTCAAACTCCTGATTGAATGTAAAATTAGATTGATAATACGTGGCACAAGAAGAAACAATAACGAGGAGCAAAAAAATATAAAATGATTTCAAGGATTTATATTATAGGTTGATCCACGGCTTTAACCTCAACTCAGTCTTTAATGAATTTCTTAATCTCCTGTTGCCCATACCACACACGCTTGTTGGTTTCCATGTCCGTTAAAAAAAGTGTGGTGACATAGTTAACTACACGTTTTCTGTTGTACACATCGGTTTCAGAAGTCATTTCTCCAAAAAGCATCAGGTTAGCCCCGGCTTCTTTGCCCCATTGTGCGGCTGAGGCAGAGCTGGCAAAATCTTGCTGGTCAGCCCGCTCTTGCCGTAGCTTGTCGCGAAAACTGTCTGACTCCACCAAATCAGCAATGTTAGAGTTATAAATAGCCAATTCGATTTTCTTTACGTAATTGTCGGCATCAATGTGTTCGCTGGTTTTGTTTTTTATTAACCCAACGATGATGGCCGGTTTTTTATTGAGTGTTTTTGTATAGTCTTTAAACTTGTCGCTGCTCAACAAATCACTCACCATTTTTTCAGCCACCATGCGCGAATCGCTGTCATTCCACCGGCCACTCAAATCAATTTGCTGATCAGGATTAACACGGGTAACGGAGCGTGAACAGGCCATCAAAATACCTACAAACACAAATACAAAAATGGATCGGTTCATAATCTCAAAATTAAAAATTTAGATTTGAGGCATTAAAACGAATATAGCCCGTCACAAATCAGTTTACTTCCTTCAAACGTTGAATAACACCTTTTGGGTCAGGCGAAGAGAAAACAAAATTTCCGGCTACTAACACATCGGCTCCTGCATCCAGCAATGCTTTGGCATTTTGCTGGTTTACCCCACCGTCTATTTCAATTAATGCTTTTGAGCCCCTTCCCTTTATCAACAATTTTAATTCTTTCACTTTATCATACGTGCGCTCAATGAATTTTTGCCCGCCAAACCCCGGATTTACAGACATCAGACAAATCAAATCAATATCCTGAATTACTTCAGATAAACTTGATACAGGTGTATGGGGGTTGATAGCTACGCCCGCCTTCACACCCAGTGATTTCAGTTGTTGAATATTTCGGTGCAGGTGAGTACAAGCCTCGGCATGAACCGAAATTGTCGATGCCCCCGCATTTTTAAATGCGTCAACATATTTATCAGGCTGAACGATCATCAAATGAACATCCATCGGTTTCTTAGCGTGACGTTTTATGGCCTCAACCACCGGCAAACCCATTGAAATATTGGGTACAAATACACCGTCCATAATGTCAATATGAATCCAATCAGCCGCACTTTCATTAATCATTTCAACTTCGCGTTGAAGATTGGCAAAGTCAGCTGCTAAAATAGATGGAGCAATAATGGGGTTCATGTCATCAGTAAATTTCAACCGCCAAATTACAAATTTGGAATCTGTAATCATCAATTTGTAATTAACTTCGCGCCTTAATTTATATGTGTGAATTACTTATCAGCTGAAAATCTCTCCAAATCCTATAACGACCGCTGGTTGTTTCAAGACTTAACAATCGGCATCTCGCAGGGAGACAAAATCGCGCTCGTTGGCGAAAATGGCGTGGGTAAATCCACGCTGCTCAAACTACTGATTGGACAAGAACCCTCCGACAGCGGAAAAATCAGTGTGCGTGATGGCGTGCGCATAGGCGACCTGGTGCAGCAACCCCATGCTCCGGGGCATCTCACGGTAAAAGACATTTTGTTTGATGAAAAAAATAAAATTGCAGCTGTTGTTAAAGAATATGAGTCAGTAATACATGACCCCGGCACTTCTCCTGAAAAAATGCAAACCATACTGGAAAAAATGGAAGAAAACAATGCCTGGGAATACGACTCACTTGTGCACGAAGTAACCAGCAAACTGGGCATTACCAATCTTGAGCAGCGGTTTGAAGAACTCTCGGGCGGGCAACGCAAGCGCACATTTTTAGCCCAGATGCTCCTCACCTCGCCCGATCTGCTGATTATGGATGAACCCACCAACCACCTGGATTTAGAGGCAATCGAATGGCTGGAGAATTACTTGTCAGGACAGAACATTACGCTATTAATGGTTACGCACGACCGTTATTTTCTTGATAACGTAGCCAACCTGATTATTGAAATCGATCGGGGGAAATTATATACCTACCGCGGCAACTACGCATACTTTCTGGAAAAAAAATCGGCTCGCGAAGACATGTTGAAAACTGAAGTAGCCAAGGCCCGTAACCTGATGAAAAAAGAATTGGAGTGGATGCGCAAGCAACCCAAAGCTCGTGGCACCAAAGCTAAGTATCGCATTGAAGCATTTTATGAATTGCAGGAAAAGGCATCTGTTAATTTAAAAAAAGACAAACTTGAGCTTGACATTCAGGAACGGAGACAGGGAGGAAAAATCTTAGAACTGCACCATGTTTCAAAAAATTATGGCACTCAAAAAATGGTTGATAATTTTTCATACATCTTCAAAAAAAATGATCGCATCGGCGTAGTGGGCAAAAATGGTATTGGCAAATCTACATTCCTCGATTTGCTCATTGGCAAAAAACCCGATGCAGGAGAAATCATTCCGGGTATAACCACTAAAATCGGCTACTTCACTCAAGAAGCAGCAAGCCTTAACCCTGCCCACCGGGTCATAGAAGAAGTGAAAACCATTGCAGAGTATATTACGCTGGCCGATGGCAGTCAAGTATCCGCCTCCAAATTTCTTGACTTGTTTTTATTCCCTCCGGAAAAGCAATACACATTTGTTGAAAAACTAAGTGGTGGAGAAAAAAAGCGCCTGCAATTGTTAAAAGTGTTAGTAACCAACCCTAATTTTTTAATCTTAGATGAACCCACCAATGATTTTGATATTGATACCCTCAATGTGCTCGAAGATTTTCTGGAAAAGTTTAACGGATGTTTAGTACTCGTTTCACACGATCGCTATTTCATGGATCATTTGGTCAACCAGCTTTTTGTGTTTGAAGGTGACGGAAAGGTCAGGTTGTTTAACGGAAATTATTCTGATTACCGCTCATGGTTGGAAGAGACGGAACTATCAGCCACTACCCTAAAGAAAGAAAAACCAGAACCCGTTAAAGAAATTAAAAACAGTCAGAATAAAATTACTTTCAAAGAGAAACAGGAGTATGAAAAATTAACCTCTGAAATCGAAATTCTTGAAACAAAAAAAAACGAACTGACAGCGCAACTCAATTCAGGTAGTACTGATCATCTAAAGCTAACTGAAATTGCACAACACATTGAGGCTGTAACCCATGAAATTGAAGTCAAAACAAACCGGTGGCTGCAATTAGCCAGCCTGATTTGAAATTTTTTATTAATTAATTAAACTAAACCGCCTATCCTTTCGTCTAAGTCAGAAATTGGACGGATTATGGTACGTTTACATAAAAAAGAGCAGGTATCAGCCAAACCGGATTGGGCCGCTTTCTACCAACAAAATTTTTTATTAGCCATTCGCAACTGGGAACTAAACCGACAAGAAGATCAGCTAAGCAAACTCAAGGCCGTTGTTATCAGAAAATAGTTTTTGGAGTTCTCAGTTCGATTTTTTTACTGACCCGCCACTACTGGACTGTGTGTTGGTTTTATTCGGGTTGCCCCGGTAACGAATATCACCGCCACTGCTGGCGCGGGCTTCAAGTTCTTTCGAAACAAACAATTTAATATCAGCCCCACTGCTGCAGCGGGCATTGACTGCTTCACTTTCTAAACGATAGGTATCCACATCTCCTGCGCTGCTCGCCTCAATTTCCAAATTAGTGGCTTTCCCCTCCAGCACCACCTCGCCCGCACTCGAAACATCTACCATGACTGAGGTAGCCTCAATTGAAATTTCTACATTGGCCGCACTCGAAACATTGATATCAAGGTTGCTGGTTTTGACCGTGCCCTCAGAAAAAACGCTGGAAGCTGAACTGGCTGAAATTTTTTCCAGGGTTACATAAGTAACATACACCTTTACATCCACTTTATTCCAAAAATTTCTGCCATCACGCATTTTTATACGCAAGGAAGACCCTTCTACATCCGTTATCACATCTGAAACTTTTCCGTCCTTTACCTCCACACGCACACCTTCTTTATCACCCTTTTTGAGGTAGGTATCAATTGCTTGCGATACTTTTATGGAACGAAAAGAACTCAGGCTTCGGGTTTCTGTTTGCTGAGCAAACGAACTGAAAGCTATCAACCAAACTAAACCAATCAATAGATTCTTCATAACTCGTACATCAATTTCACAAAAGACAGCACTTATACCATAAGGTTGCTTACCAGGAGATTATTTTTTTTAGTGGCAATGGAAATAAATTTTTTTTATCTAAATTTCGATACCTATTTAACCAATTAATCTGTAAATATTATAACATCATGATAAAAGAACAACTCAACGTACTTATTAATCTGGCCGCCAGTGACAATACTGTAGCCGATAAAGAGGCTAAAGTAATACACATAATTGCCAAGGCCAATGGCATCTCTAAAGAAGAAGTGGATAGTATGCTTAAAAAACCTCAGCCTATTGGCGATCTTTCTTCTTTCTCTGAAGACCAAAAATTTGAAAATCTGTACCACTTGATTCAGTTAATGAAAAGCGATGGACAGGTATTCAAGAGCGAAATTCATTTTTGTGAACAAGTAGCTGAAAAATTGGGGTATAAAAAAGGAGTGGTGGCTGAGCTTTCTTCCCGAATTTATAGTGATCCGACCATCACATCTGACAGAAAATTGCTGATGGACAGGGCTCACAAGTTTTTGAAATAGTCGGTTGGTCTTTTCAATATAAATGCTGCACTTGGGGTAGCATTTTTTATTTCATCGTGTGTAATTTTTGAAGTTGGCTGCCTTCAATTGTTAATGAGTTATCCACCATTCGGTTATTGTATTGCTGTACAAATGCTTTCAGATAGTTCTCCATTGACTTTACGGTATCAGGCAACTGCAAAATCAAATTATTTTTCAGAAACCGGTCGGTCTTAAAAGTATAAAGTGCCTTGGGTTTATTCCCGTCAAACTGAAAAAGATAATCTCCTCGAAAAAGTTGATAAGTATTATCCAGATAATTGACGGCAACTTGTCTGCCGTTTCCGGCAAAGACATTTTGCCCAAATGCCAAATACGGTTTGGGGTAATGTAGGTGGCCCAATACTGACGGCATAATATCAATCTGTTGAATGATTTCATCCTTCATGCTTCTCCCCCCTTCACCGGGTTTATAAAAGAAAATGGGAATGGAAAAATAACCCCAGGCCGAGTTGTATTCCGGTAACTGAATTTCAGCCGAAGCATGATCGGCCGAGATAACAAATAAGGTATGTTCAAACCAAGGCATTTTCCTGGCTTTGTTAAAAAACTTACGAAGAGAATAATCGGTATACTCTATGGTGCGATGTACCAGCTTGGGTCCCCCTTTAAACTTATTTTCATAACCCTCGGGCAGTTGATATGGGTGGTGCGATGACACCGTAAACAAGGTTGTAAAGAACGGTTGAGGGAAGGTGTTCATTTTTTCAGCAAAAAACTGGAGAAAGGGCTCGTCCCATATTCCCCAAATGCCATCAAAATCATTATCATTGTTGTATTCGGTTTTTCCAAAATAATGATCAAAGCCTGCCATGTTAGCAAAAGCATCAAAACCCATTGAGCCATTTGGAGCACCATGAAAAAAAGCTGTGTAATAACCCTCGGGTTTAAGCAAGCTGGCCAAGCTGTTGATTTTATCTCCGGAGTAGTGTGACAAAATATAGGGCACCTCAATGGATGGGATACTACATACTACCGATGGCATGGCATCAATCGACTTGCGGCCATTAGCCAGTGAATACTGAAAAGCATAACTAACCCCAATAAGCGAATCAAGAAAAGGCGTATATCCTTTGTATGCTCCGGCCATCATGTCTTTGTTGTATACCCCAACAAATTCTTTAGAAAAACTTTCTAAAATGAGAATTACCACATTCTCTTTTTTGAATTGACCTGTATCAGATAAACTACGGATAGGATCAAAAGTCTTACGTAAATTTTCATCTGAAGTAAAATAATTTACTTTTTTTATCACATTGGCTTTGGCCGTTCGCATAAGTGCAAAAGGTGTGTTTAGAACCAGTGCTATTTCATTGGGTGTTTCAGCATAAGCAGCTGCATTGCTCAGCGTAATCGGGCGGGTGCTTCCCCTAAACCCACCTCTCGCTCCGCCCACAAAAAGATAAATACTTAGCAACATTGCCAAAATACCAACCCCATAAAAAGATAGGCGGTTTTTAAGCTGGGGGCCAGAGTAGGTTATCTTCTTAAATCCGGCATAAAGCAACACCACCAGAACTACCCAAAACAATGTGGCATACCAATAATCTAAAACGAATTGAAACCCAAGCTTAAAGAGATTGCCTTCATTCTTAAATTGATCAATCACGCTTAACGTTGTTCTGCGCAACGTAAAGCGGTAATAAATAAAATCAGATGTGTTAATAGCAAAAGCAATGGAGTTGACAATCAAAAAAATCCATTTCAATGTTTTTTGATATCCCGGATGAAACCGTATGGACAGAGGAACAATCATCAACAAGATAAAAAGCGAATTGGAATAAAGCGTAGCCGAAAGATCAAAGCGGAGACCACCCGCCATGATGGTGAGCATTCGGCTGGCGTTCATAGCAGGGAAAAAAGGGGTATTAAAAAAATAAAAGGCAACCCGGCTTACTGAATACAACAGCAACACCAACAGCAGACTTAAAATAAGAGCCACATAAATATTCCCCCTCCAGTTCAAGCCTTTCCAATATTTTTTTATGTTGTCCATCGTTATTTTAAAGTAGCTACAAAAATAAGTTATTCATTGAGTAAAAATCTTAGATTTGTATTTGGCAGACTGATAATGTGAGGGTTATAGGTATTTTTTGAATTCAAAGAATTAACACCAACAGAGCCTAAACTGATGCGATACTTTCTAATTCCTTGTCTTATACTTATTTACGGTACCTCATTTTCCCAAGAAGTTGAATCTTTTGGTGTATTTGGTGGCTTTAATATCCCATTTACTATAGATCAGGGGCTGAAAAACGACCCCCGCTATTTTGGTCGTTTCACAATTCGGGGTACCCCCGTTGGCTTTTCATATGGCTATGATAAGGTAGGTTACGGGTTTCTATTTACTCCCAACTACATGCAGATAGGTCAGAAATTTACTATCGTAAACTATGCGGGGGGCACTGTGGGTACACGCGATGTACAAATGAATTATTTTTCACTGCCTGTTGCGCTGCGTTTGCATGTAAACGATGTAGCCTTCTTTCGTTTAAGCATCGTGGCTGCGTTAAATTTCAGTTATCTTTTAAAAGGGCAAGAAACTCTTACTATCAATGCAGTGCCCAGTGCACTCAAACTGACTTATCCCCCTGGGGTAAGTGTGCCCCAAAATCCGGATTATGAAGTCTCTTACGATGGCGTGGTCGTTCCAAATATGAATAATAGCGTTTATGTTTCCAATGACAAGTTTTCGCACTTTCAGGTCTTTGCCGGAGTTGGATTTCACTCTGACTTTGACATCAGCGAGAACTGGAGCATCAACTTCGATGGACGTGCCAACTTCGGAATATTCGATCCTCGGTCAACAAGCTATATCAATCAATTAAAAAACCCGAGCGCATCAACTCCTGATGCGAACGGCCACCCGGGAGCTCCTGATCTATACGGCCAACGAAGAGATATCTATTTGTCGGCTACCTTCGGCATCTCGCGCATTTTTCAGTTCAAAGCAAAATTCAGGGAGAAAAAAAGCACTCCGCTTAAACACACACGACCGCAGGTTCAATCTCTATCTAAAACCAAAATACAAACTAAAGCTAAAAAGAAAAAGAAATAAAAAATCCCAACCAACCGGCTGGGATTCACTTCGAATGCTATTTTTCTGTTAATGTGCGCCATTCTTTTGGGCAGCCATTTTATCCATTTCTTTATTAAAGGTGTCTTTGAATTTTTCGTAATCGTAATCCACTTTTAATTTGTCATCTTGCGAGAGACGATTGTTATATTCTTTTACCAAATCATCGGCCGATAATTCAATGGCAATATAGGTTTTGTAATTGCCGTCTTTAGTTTGAACCAATTTTTCACAGATGGTTCGAACCCCCTGAAGAGTTTGATCTACTACCTCGCGATTCAGGCTCTCAAATTTTTGTTCCAACTGTTCTTTCTTATCCATTGACGTAGAGTTGGTATAATTATCCGTAACGGTCTTTACCGTTGTTTGAATAGATTGCGCCAGTTCATTACGTGCATTGGTCAAGGCCTTCTTTTTAGACGTAACCTGATCCATGCTTTCGCCAATAGAATTAGCGCGGAATACCTTGTTGGTTGTAAAGAAATCAGGGCCGGAACAAGGTACTACCACCTCTTTTTCACCATCAGGCATTTTTTGCTTGGATTTACACCCTCCGATTAATGCAGCCGCAAAAGCAACCGCAGCTATGGAATAAATACTGATTTTTTTCATATCAAATTGGGTTATTAATTTGGTTTTCAATTTACAACAAAAACAAGTTTTATGCCGAAATATTATTGCTTAGACTTTATTTAAAAAGGATGGTTTAAATTTATTGTAAAATTGCATTGAGCATTTCAGGCAAAGTGGTTGAATCCAGGTTCTGCAATAGTTTATTATAAGCATCCTGGCTACTGCGTTCATAATCCAAACTATACCCTTTTACTCGGTCTAGTGTAGTGGCGTAAATTTCTTTATTGTCTTTAACGGAAGAAACGCGGATAACGGATGTAGCATAGGTGATATAAATGCTTCCGGATACTACTCCTTTTTCTGAATTTGAATTGATATCTACAGCCAATTCCGCCTTGTTCTTATTGTCGGTAAACTCAAATCCTGCTGTTGCCAAAAAATTTTTTACTTTATCGGCCACTTGCTGATTAGTTTTGTCAACTCCCAGTTTTTTTTCTACGGCCGAGAGGTAAACCAAAGGCCTTAGCACATTCATCACAACAATATCCTTGGGTGGAACTATCTTTTGTGAAACTAATGAATAAATAGCTGAAGGGTTATCTCCGGCAAACTTCAGTAAATTAACCTTAACAGCCACCGTCTGCTCCAGGTCTCTCGATCCTATTTTGCTTAATAAAATTTTTACCATGCCCGTATCATCGGTTTTGTAATCAGGAAAAACATCGCCTGATCCTTTTTCAAAAGAAGCGATCAAAGGCAATCCCGAAATTGGATTTTTTGAAATTTTGTTAACTACTTTGGCTAGTATCGTTTGGCCGCTTTGGGCGACTATCCGGTTTACCGTAAGTTGATTAGGATTCACCTTCAGTTCCATTTTGTCAAGTAATAATTGCATATCTGCAATTATTTCATTGGTTAGCAATATATCATTGCCTTCAAACTGAATACGTAACGGCTCGGCCAAGTACTTTTCTACGGCACGAAATCCCTGGTAATAAAAGCCCAAAGCAGTAACCGGGTCATTACTTTTTTCTGATTGTCGAGCTTTGGTGAAAAAATCCAGCCCAAGCGTAACAGCATCTCGCTTCTGCTCATCTTTGATCTCTTTGTAGCGTTGTTTTGACAGCCGAAAATAAACCCAATAGTTTTTATCATCCTGCCAAACATCTACTTGTTCAAATTCTTCAATATCATCAGTAGCCTTGGTTTGGATCATCTGCTGATATTTTTCAGAAAACCCTTTACCGTCATCCAATTGATTCAATACCGAAGTGGAAGACACATTTACTTTGATACTGGAAACTAAATCTTCTAATGCACTTTTTTTGGCCTCTTGTACATAATTGCTTTGACCATCTTTGGTGGCATGGCCAATGCCTACGTAGTACAACTCATCATCAGGTTTATTGGCCAACCAGGATGGCTGAGGGTTTTCATTTTTCTTTCCTTTTTTCTTGGAGGATTTGGTTTGAGTAGCTGCCGGAGAGCAACTAAACAAAACCACAACTGCTAAAATGAAAATGCTTCTCACAGAATTTTTATTACTCTGCCAAAGATAGCGATTACCATGCCAATCAAGACTCAAAATTTGGGATTTGGCTTAAATAAAATGGGCTACCTTTAAGATAGCCCACATTAATTTTTTCTTAAAAATGGTTACTTCAATTTTTTCACCACCGCCTCAAATGCTTCCGGATGGTTAGCTGCCAAATCGGCCAGAACTTTACGGTTCAAGTCAATACCTGCTGTTTTGATTTTACCCATAAACTCTGAATATGACATGTCATACAAGCGTGCACCGGCATTGATACGGCTGATCCACAGAGAGCGATAGTCTCTTTTCTTGGCTTTGCGGTCGCGATAGGCATAGGCGAGACCTTTCTCAACCTTGTTTTTGGCGACTGTCCAAACATTTTTTCCTCTTCCCCAATAGCCTTTGGCTAATTCAAGGGTTCGCTTGCGTCTTCTGCGCGATGCGACATTGTTTACTGAACGTGGCATTTTACTTTACATTTTTGACCGGAGGCGTTCTCTCAATTGGAGACTCTTTTTGCCATCGGCCGGGTTGAACATAAAACCATCCTGACACACCTGGTCAGGATTCTCTGCTGACGGTATCCGTCTGCATTACACTAAATACGGCAGCATCGGCCTGATGTTAGCTTCGTCTGCTTTAGTAACGGTAACTTTATGGCCAAGATTCCTTTTTTGTTTAGTAGTCTTCTTGGTCAAAATATGGTTCTTAAATGCTTTTTTACGTTTGATTTTACCACTGCCGGTAACTTTGAAACGCTTCTTAGCTCCTGATTTAGTTTTTATTTTAGGCATATCAATTAACTTACTTCTTTCCTTTGGGTGTCATCATCAAATACATGCGTTTACCTTCCAACTGAGGCAGTTGCTCGACTTTGCCCAATGCCTCAAGTGCCTGTGCAAATTTCAGCAACAATATCTCTCCTCGTTCTTTGTACACAATCGATCTTCCTGCAAAATGTACGTAGGCCTTTACCTTCGCGCCCTCTTTCAAAAAATTCTCGGCATGTTTTACTTTAAAATTAAAATCATGGTCATCCGTATTGGGCCCAAAACGGATTTCTTTCAAAATCGATTTCTGAGCGTTGGCCTTAATTTCTTTCTGTTTCTTCTTTTGTTCGTATTTAAACTTAGAGTAATCAACCACTTTGCAAACCGGAGGATCAGCTTTGGGTGAAATCTCTACTAAATCCAATCCCTGCTCTTGAGCCAACTTAATAGCCTCTGAGATGGGGTATACATCCACCTTAATGTTCTCACCCACTACCCGCACGCGATGTGAGGTAATTCGTTCATTAACGCGGTATGGTTCTTCTACTACACGTTGCCTGAAGCCGCCCCTGGTAAAAGGTCTATTATTGTTAGGCCTATTACTGCTGAAAGGCCTGTTACCTTGATTTACTGCCACTCGTTGGGTTTAAATTCTAATTTTAAAAAAAACAGCCTGCCTGGCCGGCAGACAGGGCTGCAAATATCGCTCTTTTTTCGGTTTTTCAAAATACAGGATTCTGCTTTAGATTTTAAGAAGGCATCCTGAACTCTGCCTTAAACTGCTCTACAAATTCATTCAGGCCCATTGCACCTTTGTCGCCTTCACCGTGTTTGCGTACCGCGACTTTGCCTTCAGTAGCTTCCTTCTCCCCTACGATAAGCATAAACGGTACTTTCTTCACCTCTGCATCGCGAATTTTTCGTCCAATCTTTTCGTCACGATCATCCAGAAATCCACGAATATCGCTTTCCTTTAGCTTAGCAACTACTTTTTGCGCGTAGTCATTGAATTTTTCTGAGATTGGAAGCACGGCAAATTGTTCAGGTGCTAGCCACAGCGGAAAATCACCTGCACAATGCTCTATCAACACAGCTACAAATCGTTCGAGCGAACCAAATGGTGCGCGGTGGATCATTACCGGGCGATGCTTTTGATTATCTGAGCCAACATACTCCAACTCAAATCGTTGAGGCAGCTGGTAATCTACTTGAATGGTTCCGAGCTGCCAGCTTCTTCCCAGTGCATCGCGTACCATGAAATCGAGTTTAGGACCGTAAAACGCAGCTTCGCCTTTTACCGATACGGTTTTTAATCCGCGCTCATCTGCTGCTTCTTGTATCTCTCGTTCAGCTCGTTCCCAAAACACATCTTCTCCAACATACTTTGCTTTATTATCCGGGCTGCGAAGAGAAACTTGCGCTGTGTAGTTTTCAAAACCCAATGCCTTAAATACGTGGAGTACTAAGTCGATTACTTTGACAAATTCTTCCTTCACCTGATCAGGCCTACAAAAAATGTGTGCATCATCTTGTGTAAACCCACGGACACGGGTAAGTCCGTGCAGCTCTCCGCTTTGTTCGTAGCGATACACTGTTCCAAACTCTGCCAACCGAACCGGTAAGTCTTTATAAGATCTCGGTTTCGTTTTATATATCTCACAATGGTGAGGGCAGTTCATCGGTTTTAAAAAAAATTCTTCGTTCTCATCAGGGGTATGTATCGGCTGAAAAGAATCTTTGCCATACTTTTCATAGTGGCCTGAAGTAACGTACAACTGTTTGCTGCCAATGTGTGGGGTTACCACGGGGTCGTAGCCTGCTTTGATCTGCGCCTTGCGCATAAATTGCTCGAGTCGTTCCCGAAGAATAGTTCCTTTGGGCAACCACAGTGGCAAGCCCATTCCTACTTTTTCAGAAAAAGCAAACAACTCGAGTTCTTTGCCAAGTTTACGGTGGTCGCGCTTCTTGGCTTCTTCGAGCACGTGCAGGTACTCATCCAATTCTTTTTGTTTCGGGAATGTGATTCCGTAAACACGGGTGAGCATTTTATTTTTTTCATCTCCTCGCCAATAGGCACCTGCCACACTCAGCAATTTTACGGCCTTTATCGGTGCGGTGGAGGGTATGTGCGGTCCTCGGCAGAGGTCAATAAAATTTCCCTGTTGATAAAAGGTGATCGATCCATCTTGCAAGCCTTCGATTAATTCTAACTTGTACTGATCGCCTTTTTTGGTAAAGTAGTCAATTGCTTGAGCTTTGGTAACATCGCTCCGCACGTAGGCATTGTTTTGCCTGGCCAACTCTACCATCTTCTTTTCCACAGACACGAGGTCGTCATCGCCAAAAGGGCGGCCCTCCAAATCTACATCGTAGTAAAATCCATTTTCGATGGGCGGGCCAATACCAAACTTCACACCCGGATATAATGTTTCCAAGGCCTCGGCAAATAAATGAGCTGATGAATGCCAGAAAGCGTACTTACCGCCTTTGTCATTCCACGTAAATATTTTGATGGCAGAATCATTTGAGATGGGTCGTGACAA
This sequence comes from Bacteroidota bacterium, assembly GCA_018266435.1. Lineage (GTDB taxonomy): Bacteria > Bacteroidota > Bacteroidia > Cytophagales > Cyclobacteriaceae > ELB16-189. The sequence continues at coordinate 85,374 of JAFEAL010000007.1, forward strand.
ATCCCAAATTTCTCCATTCACCTCAATGGATAATGCGTTGCGTGCCAAGCCTTCGCTGATACTTTGGGCAATTTCAATTCCTTTCACTCCCTGTGGAAACTCACGAATGTTTCCATCAGGTAATGCAATTTTTATATTCATTATTCAATTTTTTAAAAGTGCAAATATAAAGCAGTAAGGCAGTAGGCCGTAAGCAGCCGGCAAGAATAAATTGCTTATCTGCTGGCATAACGACACTAACAAATCATAACGCTTAACTGATTTTTGAGCCGGGAGCGACAACATCCGAAGGCTGTAATAACCTTAGCTTGCCATCTTTGTCTGCGGCTGTCAGGATCATTCCTTGCGACTCAAAACCCATGATTTTGCGGGGAGCCAAGTTTACCAATAAAGTAACTTGCTTACCTACCATCTCTTCGGGAGTAAAGTGTTCGGCAATTCCACTAAGTACCGTGCGTGTGTCCATGCCGGTATCTACCTGAAACTTGAGTAGTTTTTTAGATTTTTCTACGCGCTCAGCTTTCAAGATTTTCCCGACTCGAATATCCATTTTAGAAAATTCATCAAATGAGATTTCCGGTTTGGATGGTTCAACGGGCTGTGCATCAAGTTCCATTTTTCTCTTTTTTTCATTCAGTTTATACACTTGGTTTTCAATGACCAAGTCTTCTATTTTTTCAAATAACAGTCTCGGTTCTGCAAATCCATGGCCGGCCTTCAATAAATTTATTTCTCCTGTGCTCCTCCAATCCATTGCCTGACTAAACGAAAGCATTTCTTTGAGTTTCTTTGAAGTAAACGGCAAAAAAGGCTCGCACACAATAGCCAGGTTGGCAGAAACCTGCAGGGCCAAATTCAAAATCGTTCCTACTCTTGGCAAGTCCGTTTTAGCCAACTTCCAGGGTTCAGTTTCAGCCAGGTACTTATTTCCCAGCCTTGCCAAATCCATGAGGTGAGCAGCAGCTTCGCGAAAATGGTATCCTTCTATTGCATCGGCTATGCGCGATGGAAATGATTTGAGTTCGGTCACCACCCTTTGGTCAATTTCATTCATCACCCCTAACTCAGGAACACGATTATCAAAGTACTTTTGTGTAAGTACCAACGCACGGTTTATAAAATTACCGAAGATAGCAACGAGCTCATTGTTATTTTTTGCCTGAAAATCTTTCCAGGTAAACTCGCTGTCTTTGGTTTCGGGCAGATTGGTAAGCAGCGCGTATCGCAGTTCGTCCGGCTTGGTTGGAAAATCCTCCAGATACTCGTGCATTTCAATCGACCAGCCGCGGCTGGTGCTCATCTTGTCACCTTCCAGATTCATAAACTCATTGGCCGGTACTTGATCAGGCACAATGTACTCGCCCGTGGCGTGAAGCATAATGGGGAAAATGATGCAATGAAAAACAATATTGTCTTTGCCAATAAAGTGGACAAGTTTAGTATCTTTTCTTTGCCAGTATTTTCTCCATGTTTCATTGTTCACATGTTGAAATGGCCGATTCTGTTTGGCATACTTAAAACTTCCTTTTTCAATCTCTTTAAAAAAGGCCCGTGTAGCAGAAATATACCCGACCGGAGCATCGAACCAAACGTACAATACTTTTCCCTCGGCATTGGGCAAGGGAACTTTGATTCCCCAATCCAGATCACGCGTCATGGCACGGGGCTGAAGGCCGGCATCAATCCATGATTTGCATTGACCATATACGTTTGGCCGCCAATCGTTTTTGTGCGACTCTAAAATCCATTGTTTCAACCAGTCTTCATAATTTTGCAGCGGCAGATACCAGTGCTTAGTGAGTTTCAATACCGGTGGCTTGCCCGATAACGTGGACCGGGGATTAATCAACTCACGCGGGCTTAAGGATGAGCCGCAGTTTTCACATTGATCTCCATACGCTTTGGCGAATGAACATTTAGGGCAAGTACCCACAATGTATCGGTCAGCTAAAAACACTTTTGCTTCATCATCGTAATACTGTTCGGATGTTTCTTCTGTGAGCAGCCCTTTGTTATACAGGGTTAAAAAAAATTCCTGCGAAGTTTCGTGATGAATTTTTTCGCTGGTGCGGTGATAGATATCAAATGACATGCCCAGTTTCTCAAAACAATCGCGTAGCAACGCATCGTATTTATCAATGATTGCTTGAGGAGTTGTGTTTTCTTTGAGTGCCTGGTTAGGGATTGCTGTGCCGTGTTCATCGCTGCCGCTCACAAACAACACATCACGATTGTTTAATCGCAAATAGCGAACATACACATCGGCCGGAATGTAAGCGCCTGCCAAATGGCCAATATGTTTTGGACCATTGGCATACGGCAGGGCAGCCGTAACCATATACCTTTTACCTTCTTTATCCATGACTATGCAAAAAACGGATGCAAAGATGTAAAATGAAAATCACATTACCGATGCAGAATTGCTTCCCGGGATATAAGTGGGCGGCAAATCGGGATTATTTTGAGTACTGGCCGAATGGGGTGGATGTGCGGGGATTACAACCTGAAAAATCGAGCCGTGGTTAACTGATTTTGTGTACCCAATTTTGCCTCCCAGTTTTTCTGTAGCTAATCGAGCAAGGTACAAACCCAGGCCACCAATTTCTGAACGTTCGGATGCTCTTACAAACATTCTGAAGATGTCTTTAGTATTACCTGCACCAAGATTAATGCCGATGCCATTATCTTCGATAGTAATCTTGGCTAATTCTTCATCACAGGAGATAACCATTTTTACAAATGGATCTACCCGCTCAGAATTGTTATAGTACTTAACCGCATTATCGATCAGGTTTTCGAGGACAATCTTCACCAGGTAACTATCGGCCTTTACGTGGCAACCGGGCTGTATCTCGTATGTAAAACTAAATCGGGGCGGTAACCCTTTTTTCTTTTCAAAAGACCAGATATCGTTTATAATATTTTGAAAGTTAACCTGCTCAGCAATTAATTCAGATGAATTGATGTGATTTACAATCTGTAAACGGGTGAGTATAACATTGAGTCGGTCAACCGTCTGATCGAATTTTGAAAAATAGCTTAGGGCCAGTTGGTCCTTCAAATCTAAGTGAGCAACGTTGCACATGCCTTTCAGTGTAACCAGTGGGCCACGAAGGTCGTGTGATGTTTTATAAATAAAATAATCCATGTCATCATTTGCCTGCACCAAGTCTTTGGTGCGTTCGGCCACCCGCTCTTCGAGGTTGTGGTTTTGTTGCTCAATCCAGGCTTTAGCTTGTCTGAGTGCCTGATTGGATTTTTGTTGTCTCTTTAAAAAATAAAACGACAGAAATGCCAAGGCTCCCACCAGGCAAACAATCAAAGTGATGAAATAGTATTGCCGTTCTTGCCGCTTAATGATTTCTTTTTGAAGTGTAACCAATTGATTTTTCTCTTTGATAGTCTTCAGGTTTTCGCGCTCGGCATAGTTGGTTTGAATTTTAGTGAGGTTATTAATGATATTAGCGTTTAACACGCTATCCTTTAGCTCAATGTATTTCCCCTGGTACAGTGATTTATTTTTGTAGTCGCCCAATTGATCGTAAAGCGAGTAAAACGAAGCATATGATTTTATTTGCAACAACCTGAATCCACTACTTTTTGAAATAGACTCAGCCTCTTTAAGATAATTTAGCGCCTGATCAAACTTCTTGCGGTTAATTTCAAATTTGCTAAAAAAAAGTAAACACTCTACTTGAAATTGTATGTTGTTAATTTTCTTGGCTACTTCGTAGGCTCTTTTGAAATGAGGTTCTGAATCACTCAGTAAATGAGAATCAAAAAAAGATGAACCAAGCCCAAACTCTCCTTCCATTACAATTTGATCTGCACAATTGCCTTTACAATACAACAACCCCTCGTTAATGTATTTTTTTGCTTCTTCGTAATTTCCTTTCGCATTGTAGGCCAGACCTAAATTAATCAGCCCTCTATCTAAATCATAACTGTCCTTTTCTTTCTTTTTGAGTTCTATCGATCTTTTATAGTAAGTAATGGCATTGTCATAATTGTATAGTTTATAATAATTATACCCAATGTTGTTCAGGGTAATACTGATCTCTTTCTTATTACCATCTGCTTCTCGGATCACTAATGATTCCAGGTTCAACTTCAGGGCTTTGTCGTATTCTGCTTTAAATGAGTATGAAATTGCCAGTGAGTTTAGCAAAAATTTTGTTTCTGAATTGATGTTATGTCTTTTAGATATTTTCAAGACGTACTCGGCCAGGCTTATGGCTTCATCTATTCGGTCAGTCCTTCTCAATTCACCAGCCGTAATTCTTCCTGCTCTTACTATGCGCGTGCTATCGCCAAGGCCCAACGCCAGTTCATAAGCCTCTTTGGAATAAGTCAATGAAAGCTGGTCATTAACATCAGAATATTCATAAGCCAATTGAAATAATGTTTCAAATCTGTTTTCGCCTTTAGCAGTTTTTAATTGTTGAGTTAATGAGTCGATGACTGTTTGAGCGCTGGCATAACTCACCATGGCTAAGTAAGTAATCAGGTAAAAAAATGTTTTTAATCGGTACACGTGTAGTATTAGGTTAATTTATTACATCGTAATATTCCAGCAATGATATCATATTTGTTTCATTAAAATTAATTCAACCAACCAACTAACCAAAACATTTATGAAAAAACTACTTTACTCTATCGCTCTGGTATTTGTTATTGCCATGAGCTTGTCGGCCTGTACCAAAGAAATCGTAAACCCAGCCGAAAGCAATAACAGCGGTGGCGGTGTATCAGCACCTAAGGG
>JAFEAL010000008.1 GCA_018266435.1 Bacteroidota bacterium
AATCCCAGCGGGATCACAGGTAAGCAAGCAAAGAAAACCAAAACCTCGCAAACACTATGTTTTGCGGGGTTTTTTGTTTTGGTGACCTACCAAATTATTCATTGAATACCAACGGTGAGGTGCGTAGTTCGGTGCGTCAAAACAGAGCAAAAAAATGACGCACCGAATTGGCCGCAAGAACCTGAACAACAGAGTGTTCAAAAACTGAACATCTTGATTCATAGCGGTGGCAAACCTGAATTTTACAACTTCATCAGGTAGCCATGAAAAAAACATTCAACCAGATTTTCTTCCTCAAGAAATCAAAAAGTGTGTCTCAATTCCTCACCGTTTACCTACGCATCACCATCGATGGGGTGCGCACCGAAATCTCCACTCAGCGGACCTGCGACCCGCAGCAATGGGTATCGGCACTCGGAAGATTGAAAGGCAAAACCGAGGAAACAAAATCTTTCAACAATTACCTTGAAGCAGTGCAGTTCAGGATTTATGAAATCCACAAAGAGCTTGTGGCAAACGGTGCAGAAGTAACGGGAGAATTGATGAAGCAAAAATTCCTCGGATCAGCAGACCGCGCAAGGATGCTGGTCGAGATTTACACGCAGCACAACCAACAGTTTGCAGAGCTCGTAGGAAAAGAATTTTCTAAAGGCACGTTGAAAAGGTTTGAGGTGTGCAAAAACTCAATCGTGAATTTTTTGCAATGGAAATTCAAAACAACTGACATCGACATACGGAAACTCAACTTTGAGTTCATCAACGATTACGAATTTTTTCTCAAGTCCGTGCAGGGCTGTGCGCATAACACCAGCATGGGCTACCTGAAAAAGCTGAAGAAGATAGTTCGGCAATGTGTTGCCAAAGATTGGCTCGACAAAGACCCGTTCATGTCTTTCAAGATCACGTTGAAGGATACCCACCGCGTATATCTTTTGGAAGAAGAACTTCAAACCCTTGCATCGAAACCAATCAACATTGACAGGCTCAGTACAGTGCGCGACATTTTCCTTTTCAGTTGTTACACGGGGCTTTCGTACAGCGATGTAGAAAAGCTGACCGTTACTGATATTTCAACGGGCATCGATGGCGAGAAATGGATTTTTACTACTCGCACAAAAACCGACACCGCGACTAGGGTTCCATTGTTGCCACCCGCACAGGCAATCATCGAAAAATATTCCATGCAACCTGAAAGACTAAATTTGGGAAAGCTTCTTCCAGTGTTCACCAACCAGCGAATGAACAGCTACCTGAAAGAACTGGCAGATATTTGTAAAATAAATAAGGAACTCACGTTCCATTGCGCCCGCCATACTTTTGCCACAACGATCACACTGACCAACGGTGTACCAATTGAGACAGTAAGCAAAATGCTGGGCCACAAAAACCTGAGAACCACCCAACACTACGCAAAGATTTTGGATTTGAAAGTAAGCCAGGACATGGAGGTATTAAGAGCCAAGTTCACGCATGTAGAGCAAAAATCTGCCTCCGGTTCATAACTACTTTGCACCAAAATCATTCGTTTTGGCTAAATGCAATCGTTTGCATAACTTTCGGGTTTTGCAAAACGCAAAGATCACATGAAGTACCAACTTGAAGATCTCGAAATTTTTGTCCACACCCTGATCGATACCTATGAGACGGAGACTCCCCACACTATCATCCCCGATTTCGATGATAAGGAAAAAGCCCTTTTGAAGAAATCTTTGTCAGTCACCAAAGAGCTAAAATCTTATCTCTTCGACTTTGACAGTGAAAGCCGCATCGAAGCATTGGTTCAATGCCATCAAGCTACGATCATCGAGTTGGTCGATCTGTTAGCTGGCAGCAATCACAATTCTTCGGGTGGTTCGGCAACAGGCAGATCCAAAAACGCACTGTGGAAATTGCTGAACGACCAGTTGGAAAACCTCCTCACTTTCATCGAAACCTATTTTTTAAAATACTTCGATCAAGACCAGAAGATACCCAATTCATACCTGGCATTAGAAAGAACTTCACTTTCAAAAAAAACCAGCGCCATCCACTCGATTGTGCGCACGGCCCAACTTGACAATCGCCTTATCGATATAATTTTTTATCCGGTTGAAAGGATCATCAGCTCAAATGTAAATGCAGTTACCTACCGCAGGTTAATTTTCATTAAACAACTCTTGAAAGATTTGGAGACCGTTCTTTCCGTTGATACTGGCAGGCCAGTTATTGAAGATGTTTTTAGGCTGATGATTTACCTCAATTTCAATTCGTGCCATCTTACATCCTATTTTATAAAAGCCATTGCCAACGAGGCCCAAGAGCAACACAGCGTTGCAACTCAGCTCGAAGTGCTTTGCCACTGGCTGAAAATAACCAACCAAAACCACACCAAACCTTCCTTTGTGCTGAAGACGGCAAGGCCTTCCCTTCAAGAGCAGATCACCCGTTGGCTAAGTGAAGAAATCAACTTCATCGAAAAGAAAAAGCAGCTCACACTGTTAATGCCGCCAACGGTAGCCGCAGAGCAAAAGGAACCAGTGAAGGTTGATACCTCTTTTTCTGTTCCTCAGCTCGCATTTCTAATACGGTTGTTCAAAGAGGCAGGAGTAATCACAAACAAAAACCAAACAGAGTTGATCCGTTTTTTCTCCCGTCACTTCAATTCGCTCCACAACCAAAATATTTCTACCGAAAGCCTGCGAATAAAATACTACCAGATCGAGCAGTCCACGATCAAATCTGTTCAAGCCATCCTCGACAAAATGATTGACCACAGCAAGAAAGCCAAATGGTTCTTGGTGTATTTCACCACTGATGCCTGTTACGATCTGGCAATTGAGCTCCTGTTTGGATTCAAAATATTTTAGAAAATTTTCCCCCTGTCTTTCAAGTAGTTAAGGGGGTACCGGTACCCTTTGTAACTGGATACTTTCATCCCGTTCAAATTCCTTTGGGCCTTAACAAACCCAATCAAAAGTTATGGCCATAGAAATTGTCACCAAGGAAGACCTTCAAAGCTTCAGGCATGAATTATTGAACGACCTTAAGCAAACTCTTTCCAAGCACTTGCCCGAAAAGCCAAAGCAATGGCTAAAGAGCCCGGAGGTGAGGAGGATGCTGAAGATCTCGCCTGGCACGTTACAAAACCTCCGTATCAATGGCACGCTGCGCTTCACAAAAATTGGCGGCATCATTTACTACAGCTACGGAGACATTGAAGTTTTGCTAGAGAAGGGAATGAAAAATGAGGCTTGTCCTCCGAAGCTTTAGCGAAGGAGGGCCATGAACTACATCCGCCACCTTACAGCTTTCTTCGATAAAGTATCGAAAGAAGAAAAGCTCAACCCAACGCACATCAGCTTGTACATGTCGCTCTTTCAATTTTGGAATATCAACCGTTTTATAAATCCGATCTCCATTTCACGAAGTGAGATGATGGGCATCAGCAAAATCTGTTCGAAGGCAACCTACCACAAAGTGATGAAAGACCTCCACCAACTCGGATTTATCAAGTACGAACCATCGTACAATCCATTCCGGGGAAGTTCAGTAACCATACTAAATTTTGATGCAGGAGAAATTCAAAAACTGAACGGGAGGCATACCAAAAAACAAACAAGCGGTGAACCGGCAGTAGGCCGCTACCGTACCAAAAAACAGGAAGGCACTGAACTGCTGAACGAGCCTTATATAAACAGTATAAACATAGTAAACAATAAACATAGTAAACGGCAAGCCCATGAAGATACAAGTTCAGATTTTGATAGGATCCGTGCAAAAGCGGAAGGGCAAGAGAAAAAGCATGTCAGCCAACTTGCCCGCCAAAATGAAAATGAAGGCGGGAGCTTCAGCGAAGGCGGAAAAAGTTCCACACCGGGCCTGCCAGCCGAAGCCTCAGCGCAGGCTGGGGGCGGGCGCAAAAAAATCAAATCATTGTCTGTGCCCGTTTCGCCAGAAGAAGTACAAGATTATTTTGCAGAAAGAAACTCCACGCGCCTCGAAGCCGAAAAATTTTTCAACTACTTCCAAAGCAACGGCTGGAAGGTAGGCGGCCGGGCGGCCATGCAAGATTGGAAAGCTGCTGCACGCAATTGGATACTCAACTCGCACAAGTTTGAAACCAAACCCAAGAACGGATCACTTCATGTCAACACAAACAAAAACTACGGAGAACCACTCTAACAAAGCCGTCATTGCGAGGGAGGAACGACCGAAGCAATCTCCTAATGCGAAGCATGAAGGCACGAAAGTGGGTTTACCGACCGTAGCTTCAGCGAAGGTCGGCAATGGACTGGATTTAGCTTGGTGCATCTCCTTCTTGGAAAAACGCGGCAAGGAACTGTACGGTCAAAATTTCAAGATCATCGAACAAGATTTTGAAATCATCCATAAACTCCTCGTGTACTTCATTGGCGACAATACCGAAGCAGCAAAATACAACCTCGACCTGGAAAAAGGGATTCTGCTCACAGGTCCGATCGGCTGCGGCAAAACTTCATTGATGAACCTCATGCGTTTCGTACCTTCACCGGAACGAAACCACATAATGAAATCGTGCCGCGATGTGAGCTTTGAGTTCATGCAGGAAGGCTACGAAGTCATCTGGCGGTACAGCCGCATGTCGTTCAACAGCGAACGGCCGAGGACATATTGCTTCGATGATTTGGGCGCAGAGCAATCGTTGAAATATTACGGCAACGAATGCAATGTGATGGGTGAAATCTTGTTGAGCCGGTATGAGTATTTTGTTTCGCATAATATGATTACGCATGTCACCACAAATCTTTCGGCTTCCGAGATTGAAAATGTATATGGCAATCGAGTAAGGTCAAGATTGAAAGAGATGTTCAACCTGATCTCCTGCATCGGAAAAGATAAAAGAGGATAACCTTGCACACCTCAATTCAACCAACCCCTAATCAATCATTTCTTTTTCAATGGTATTTCAAATCCCATCCTCAAACTGAACTTGCTCACATAAGGGCTCCGGTGGTTCTTGTCGAAAAGATTGTAAAGAACCTGCACGTTGCCCATCAATTTTTTTGAATACCGGAATTCTTTTTTCATCCCGGCCATCCAACTCCACACCCACTTCCTCTTTCCAGCATCTGGTGAATTGTATGAAGGGGGAATCAATGCATTCATCACCTCGGGTGCGATCATGGCATAAATTTCGGTTTTTAATTTTACCTGCCCATAAACACGAGGCCCATACACATGGTCTTTTGCCACATAGTTCATTTTGCTGAAATCATATCCCCACCGCTCGTTCCAACCTATGCCAGCCGTAAGCCTTCCGCTCAACCGATAACCAACCTGCGGGTTGAAATCCAACAACGTTTCTTTGTTACCTTGATACTGGATGTTCCATCCGGGCACCAGGCGCTCAATAAATGGTCTCCCCTTCATTGGGTTGCCCGGCTTCTTGAACATGTCCAGCGTCCCTTCATAATCTTTGTATTTTTTTTTCACATTGGCCAACTGCTGCATTGCGCCAAGCAGTTGTTTCTCCTGCCCGGCAAAATGATTGATTGTTTGCTCCTTCGCTTGTGTTACCATCATTTCCTTTCGGTAATCGGGATCCGACTGCCATTTGGTCACCATCTTTTCATATTGCTCTGCTTTCAATGCTTCGCCTCCAAACTGTTTTACTTCTTTTAGGTTCTTCGCATCTTTTTCCAACGTACTTTCCAATTGGCCGGGGTTCATATTTTTTAGTTCTCCTTCTACTTGTGAAACATCTTTGGTGATATTGGTCATGCCGGTTTGCTTTTCCAGCGTGTTTATTTCCTGGCTGGGCGAAACGTTGCCTGGCAAGTTGCCTTGCGGAACATTGGGTAACGATGAATTGGGCAATCCATTGGTACTGATATTGGGTACATTGGCATTTGGCAAATTGGAATTCACGTTGAGGCTGGAATTGGGAAGGCTCAAGTTAGCATTCGGCACATTCAGGTTTCCATTTGGCAGATTCAAATCGGTGTTGGGAATTTTGACATTAGGCAGATTTATGTTAGGAATCTTGAAGTTAGTCCCGGCCAGTTTGTTGAGCGAAGTAAGTTCTTGGCTCACTTTTTTATCAAAGCCTTTTATTTTGTTGTTCATGCCCGACTGCAGCTTGGCTAACTGCTGCTCGCCCTTTTGAACATCTTTGATGGACTTGGCATTTTTCAGTTTGTTCATTTTTTTCCGCAAACTGTCCATGGATTTGGTAACGCGTGGGTCTTTGGTGGGAAGTTTGTTGAGACTGTCCAGGTGGTGCTTGAATTGTTTCCGCATCACTTTTACTTTTTGGTTGTAACTGGCTATCTCTTGTTGCTTCATCTTTTTGACATTGGCTTGAAGCTTTTTCTCCATCACCGCAGGTTTGTTCAGGTCATTCGTCAAAGCTCTTTTCACCGAATCAGCTTTCTTCATGCCGGGCACTTGATGGATGTTGGGGGTGATCAACTTTACGTTCTGGATTTTCTGCAAGTGTTTGTTGACGCTATCGGTATTGTGCTTGGTTTTTATTGCAACGGAATCCATTTTACTGTTGATCAAAGAAGTGGTCTGCTCTATTGAGCCTCTTTTTTGAGCAAGAGAATTCAAGGAAAAAGCAAGTGAAATCAATATGAAGGAGAGCCATCTCATTTCTTTATCCTCAATGCAATGCCCAGCCAGAGTTGCGGGTAGCTCTAATCCTTCCTCCAGACGTTGGACTATACTTTACTGAATTGACCAAAATGGCACCAAGGTCAAAGACCAAAAAATCAGCAGAAGCCACATTGTCATTATAACCCACGATATATTTACCATCGGTGGTAGATTGGAGGCGCGAGAAATTATCAGTGATCAGTGCCGAAAGGTTGGTAAAGGAATTCTGATAGTCCATAACATAAAATGTGCCATCCACAACATTGTAGATCACTTGGTCTTCACCGCTCCTATAACTGAATGCCGAGTTCTTATACAGATCTCTTAAATAAGAAATCCCACTCACATAACCGCTCAAGTCAGTTATGTATTGGGTCAGGCTGTGGGAATGGAAGATGAGATCTTGCTTTTTGTTCACACAGAGGTTGACCGCTCCCACACCTGCCAAGTATACATTGGGGGCGTATATGGTATGAAGTGTGTCCGTTCCCATTTGCCATACATCCACATTAGTGTTCTGAAAAGCATACAACATAATTACTTTTGATCGATCATAGTTGGTATGTATCTCACCATATTGTTTTGGGGCACTGGTCATGAAATAATTCGAAATTGGCCACGTTGAGTCATTTTTATTGATGTACCGCCAAGAATAATATCCGCTGTAAAGTTCAGTTTGCATAATACCATTGCCATCACTCATCTGCGCGATATCGGAAGGAAAAAAAGCCTCCGAGGAATACTGCGGGTTATAAGGACTGACACGCACCTTGGTAATACTCAGGCTGACCGGATCGACAATTCGGTAAACTGAATCATCAGCCGCTGGAGCAAAAACCATCAACTTATCATGATAGTAATTCCAGCGGATCCGTTCAGGTCTGAATGCAAGAGAAAGTTTTTTCAGCAGGCTTAGGTCGGGGAGAGACAATTGCACCAATTGATTCGGGTTTTGTGTGACTGCCCACAGGCTGCTGTTATCATCAGTGACGAAATAGTCAAAAACCTGACCAGGCACATTCAGCTTGCTCTTGTGAAGGGAAACCTGAAAGGTAAAATTGTATCCGTTCTTGAGGCTGATCGTAAAAGGATAAACCATGCCCATCGTTGTGCAAGGGTATGGAAATGAAACCTGTGACCCCGAAACCTTAAAACTATCCACTGGCGCACAAAGGTTCATGTTGTCTACAATTGTTGACACGTCAACATTCGTATTGAACGTCAAAACCACGGATGTTCTAACACTGGTTTCAAGGTTGCCCATAATAACTTGTGTCTGGAGGAGCTTCACACGCTGTTCTTGGCTCACTTCTATCTTCTGCTGCAAGTTTCCCGCCTGCACGATAATGCTACCTGTACGTTGGTCCATGTTTGTCATTGCGTTCCAAGCAATAGATAAAATGCTGTTCCCTGTGCCAGAGGCAGGAGTGACCGAAAGCCAATCTGATGTGCTCAACACCGACCATGAAGTATTTGAAGTGAGGCTTACCGATGTTGAACCCGCAGGTGCATCCACGGTTAGTAGATTGTTGCCTAATTTCAAGGTCTTCGGAATATTCTCTTTCGTGCAAGCAAAAAAGGCAATCCATAGAATAAAGAAATAGCCCAGCCTTTTATTCTGCACACTAAAAAATATATTCTCTTGTGCCCACTCCATAAATTATGACAACTCCACTACTTAGTTTAAATTTATTTTTGACCTTATTCATATCGCTCGAAACCCTGCCATCATTTTTCCTCTTTTCATGGAGACTCTGTTACGAAATGACGAAACATTTATTTTCGCTACCTCGTGTGTCGCTCCTTATACAAACGATCCAATTTTCGCTTTATCCTTTTATTGGTCATGAATATGTTAACTGAATCCGGCTTTGACTTGGTTTCGACCAATGTGAATCTTTTGCTAACCTCCTCATTATTAAAACAAAAACCTTCATCAAATTCTATAGTGGTATTGTTAATGATTTTTGCTCTCAATATCGGGCCTAAAACCCACCGAAAAGCATCCGTATCGTATTTTTGGGTAAGCAATTTATTATCATCAATAAAATACGAACCCCAATATCGAACATCACCTTTAAATCCTCCTTTGAATCCCAACTTGTCAAGAATTTCAAGATATTGGTTTAGCGATGCTTCCATATCAAGCGTATCAAGGCCAGAATGATCGATACTAAAAAAAAAACCATTCTCATAAAAAATGAAGCATTTTATAAGATCACTGTACCAAAAACGATTGCAGGCTCTCGGTATGACCGAAAAATAAATACCATTGATTTTAAATTTTTTGGGGTCCACTTTTTTTGTTTCTCCATATAAAGTGAAATGCCGCAGACTGCGTGTTGGTAGGCATGATGAGAATCCTACAGATAAAATGAAAATTAAAGCAATTGAAAATTTCATACTCTTTAGTAACCCTTAGTTATTGTTGGTCGCCTGACCAACAATCTCAAATCTCTTCATGATGTGTGAGAAAACCAAATTCGTCAACTCCGTTTTCATAAAAAAATGATTTTGCTCGGCTACCATCTCCAAAAATATAAAGCTTAGACTATTTTAAAAATAGAACGTAGTTGGTCAGCGACCAACTACAACTCAGGGAATGGTAGGGTTTTGTTCATCAAACCATAACTCAAATTCTCTTGGGCCGTCTGCATAACGAATCAATTCCTTGTCATTCTCAATGCCAGCTTCTCACATTTGGAAGCATATTATTTTTGTAGTTCAATTTTATGAACATCTTTCAAATTGATAGGCTTGATGTTGATGCCCAAAAAATGATCTTTTTTGCCAGTAATAGTGCTGTCCTGAATGATCAGTGTATCAAAGTAAAAAGTATTTTTCTTGCCGTCTTTCTTGGTGATGCGCACAGCCGTTCGGTTCCTCACGGAGATAACATGTTCCTGCCCGTTTTGGTCAAGCACTTTCACTTCACGCAGCGTGTTGCCCGTGACGCGCCCCGGAAAAAATGCATAAGGGAAAGCAACTATGTAGTTTGTCTTTTTTTCTTGGCCACTGTTGGCAAACTGCTCCAATAAACTTTGCGTAGATAAATTATATGTGGCGCATCTGCTCATAAGAACTGCCATTGCCATGAGCGATAAAGTAAGTTTGTTCATGATGATTAAGTTATTTTTTGTTATGACTCTCATTGATCAAAAATTTCCTGACTTCTTTTATTGGCCTTTTAAAAAAGCGTTTGTGACTAATCCCTGGCCATCGCTTTACAGGTCTTGCATTTGACCATTGAGTATACCTTTTTCTAATATGTATATCAAATCCATTCTTATTAGGTGAATACACATATGCATTCACATCCCACCAAGTACCTGTAATAAAATAATTGGCAGATGTTCCTGATGTTCGGTGTTTGTGTCTCAATATCTCCATAGAATAAAAATCCAGGTATTCCCACACAGCATCAAGAATAACAATTCTTTTACTTAATAAGCACTTACTGCAAATACCCTTCAAGAATTCCTTTTTTCTGCGAGATACTGAATCTAATTTCAGCCCATAGTAACATGAATCTGGAACGCGGAGAACAATGAAGTGATCTTTCAAGGATTTCTCTATAATACGGTTCATCACCTCTTTTTCTGGCTCCAAATTGTATTTGGTCTGATAGCTCCCCATTCTATGTTCCAAGCTTTCAACTAAATCTAAGAATGAGACAGCATACAAAGTATCTTTATCTATCGGCTTTTTTGGTTGGGCATGAATAGGATCACAACATAAACCAAACACCAAAACGAATACTGCATGGCGCATAACTATCTTCTATTGACCCGCACATAATCTGATGAAAGCCCACCTGCCGCCAAAATCTTTCCCTAAACTTTGGAACGGATCGTCAAGAGAATCGACCAACATGCTTTCATAACTGTCTGTTTCTTTGCCTTCGGCTATCTTGAGAAATTGAGTCAATAGATTCTTGGAAAAACCCATCATTATGTTTTTAGTAATATTTCCTGATAACATACTAAAGGAAATGGAACGAAATCCCGTGTATTCGCCTGTCTCCATACCCAAAAAACCTTTTGCTTTCTCCATCGCAAAATCGTTAAAGAAATTCCATCCATCGTAATCTGATTTATATCCATCTTTCCCATAACCTTTAATTCCCTCTTTCAAACCAGGCATGATGAACTTGCCCAAACGAGAGTCAGAAAAATCTCTAAAAAATTTAGTCGTCCACCCGCCTTCATCTTCTAAATACGTTTTTTTTGCAGCAGCCATGTATTCCTTATCAAAGTCCTTACCATAAGCGTCTTTCCATGCTTGTTTGAATCCATCATCAATGCCTCCCTTCTCTGCCCCAGAAAGTTCAGCAGCAGCTTCGCCTTCTTCAATCGATTCCCCAACCTCATATCCTTGCAAGGCAGACATGCCTCCTGTTATAAATGACTGTACCCACGTTTTTCCAACATGATTAGCCTGATCTGCGGCTGTTGTTAAAGCTCCGGCAACTGCGAAGCCAAGTTCTGGATTCATTGTATTCCATCCGACATCTGCTCCTACAGCGCCTGCACCAAAATATTCCAGGCCTTTTAAAAAGCCTCCCTTTCCGTGCGTAATTGCATCCCAGTTGCTCACAACATTTGATATACCGCCCACCACGGCAATCACTATGTCATCCCATCCAAACCACTCCCCATTCGGGTCTCTCCCCATCATAGGAACATTGCCCATCGCCAAGTAAGGGCTGCTAAATTGCTTTTGAGGATCACCAGCTAACCACCTTCCCAAGTCCGCATAATACATGCGGCTTCCAAAGTCGTGCCAACCGGTTTGGGCTATCAACTCTTTACCCTGAAATAAATACGCATTATCTGTCTCCCCATTTCTTAACCAACTATAACTCTTCATTCCAAACGGGTAGTAGTTGTTCACCTGTATCACGTTGCTCTCTTGTACGGTGATCTTCAGGTCATCAAAATACACATCGTTGCCCGTGTCATTGTCATAGCTCAGGTAGATGAAAACATAGCCAATTTCTTGAACCGGTATGGTGGTGCCGATGTTTCCCGCGATCACTGTACCTGAAGGAGCCGCAGCACCGCCCGTGTGAGCAAATGCATTTACGCTTGTGAAAAAGAAAACTGATATTGAAAATATCCTGCTCACTTGATTTTATTTTCATCCATCATGCTCAAACTAAGGTTGTTGGTCAGCGACAAACTACAACTCAGGGACAATCACTGTGTAGCCTTAGAATTCAATTTCTCAATGAATTCTATTGCTCGATCTTTTTTATCATTAATAGCCTCAAATTCCCTCGATAGCTTTGGATCATTTTCTCTTAATATTTTACTTACTAGTTCAATCGTAAACTTTTTATAAACATCGTTTGGCATAATGATCATTGCATAACTGCCAATAATGCGATGAACTATAGAATTTTGGGGAGTTCTTTGAATGTAAAGCGAATATTTTCCTACTACATCTAATTTATGATAACCATGCAGTCCTCGTCTATCCTGAACATAAATATCCTTGCCGTCAGAAAAGCCAAAAATCATTGAATGAATTTTTTTTTCGCTGTTTAACTTATACCAATATAGCTGGGTAAGTGAATCTATTAGCTCTACCACAAACTGTTCTGTGATTTCTGGCGAATTATTTTGGAAGGCTTTGAAAGACCGGTACAAACCACGGTTGTATTTTACTACTTCATCAAAGTTACTTTCCGAATTTTGGGCCAATAATTCAAACGATAAATTACATAGATAAAAAAAAATTAAAACTCTCATTTTCTATTTAGTTACTAACTAACATTCTGTACCAAATAAAAGGTATTAGATACTTTTATAATTTTAATATACACCCTTCAATATCCTACATTTAAACCTAACACAATAGAAGCGTAAGGGTGAAAATATCCATTATATGGCACTTGGGGCACTTTTATAAAAGAACCGTTCGTTCCGTTCTCGTAATATTTCCAATCGTTAGAAAATGAATAAACCCTACAGCCCAACTCAATTCCAAAAGTGAATGGATAAAAATTCTTTATAAGTAATACGTTTGGCTTAATTAAAAGAGCATTCTGACTTAGTTGGCCACCGCTTGCGTTTAATTGTGCAAGCGGTGCTGGAACAGAGTTATCAAACCTAATTAAAGAATTTACAATTCCTATTCCCATCAATGGGATGATTTGAATGGTCTTTATCTTGAAGCATTTTCCTAGCTCTAAGTCAAAACTTAGATCGTTTTTATATGGTTGATTTGAAATCATCCAATTAAATTCTCCACCAATTAATAAAGTCCTTGAGGCTGGTAACAATGCTTTAATACCAAAATTGACCACAATATTTGAATTAGTCTTTACACCATATTTTGAAAGCCACTCCTCAAGATCGCCCCTGTAATGCAAATCGAATCCTCCCTTAAGTAAAAACACGTATTGCCCTGCCTTGTGTAAATCATTGGGCTTTTGCCCATAAAGTTCTGGGCTGAGCAGTATTAAAAGAAAAAAAAGGTATCTCATTTTACCATCCAAAAAGATTTCCAAGACCATCTTTAATTCCGCCCGACCAGATGTTGATGTAATTTGAATCTCGGTAAAATGGTTCTTTACTATCCTTAATAAGACCTTGCAATCGTCTTAATAAGTCAACACCACCTTGACCTGCAGCTACAGAGCCTATCTCCTTTATGGCAAGTATCCCCCAATTTGCATTAGTGATTCTGTCCTTAACATAGTCACTCAATGAAGAAAAACGGCTTACAGCCCTGCTTGATCTATTTACAGATTTTCCCATTTCTCCGTATATATCGGTTGCTTTGTCAACTAAATTCCCAGCAAATTTGCTTGCACCTGCACCTGCTGACTGAGCCCATGCCTCTTTAAAGTCAAAGTTTGAAAGACTGAATCCATTCCCAACTTCACTCTTGAAACCTCCACTTAAGAAACCTCCAATGGCATCTGATGTTACTCCCTTAAAAATTCCAGCAGCTTTTGATCCTCCACTAAAAAAGACTTTATCAACTTAACCTTCCATCCAATCTCCCTGAAAACCTGATTGAATAGCAGAAATACCCTCGAAACCAGCGATTGCTTCAAATGCACCTTCACCATTCATGCGAGAAATATTGTCGGCATTCTCTGCAACATTTGTTGCTGTAGTAGTTGCATCTAAAATTGCAAATTGAGCGGCACTCTTAATAGCTCCCAAACCACCTGTACTTGCTGTGGCTCCTTCGGCAGCCAGCCCACCCCCTAATGTCAGATAACCTACTTCAGCTATTGCGGCACCTACTAGGCCAGACTCTGCTGCTTTCCATCCCCAGTTTCCTTTAGTAAGTCCGTAACTAGCATACCCAACTACAAATCCAACAGCAGAGACAATTATGTCATCCCATCCAAACCACTCCCCATTCGGGTCAGTGCCCATCATCGGCACATTCCCCATGGCCATATAAGGGCTGCTAAATTGCTTTTGAGGATCACCCGCAAACCACCTTCCTAAATCCGCATAGTACATCCTGCTGCCGAAGTCATACCACCCTGTCTGTGCAATGAGTTCTTTGCCCTGAAATAAATACGCATTATCTGTTTCTCCATTTCTTAACCAACTATAACTCTTCATTCCAAACGGGTAGTAGTTGTTCACCTGTATCACAGGGCTCTCTTGTTGGGTGATCTTCAGGTCATCGAAATACACATCGTTACCTGTATCATTGTCATAGCTCAGGTAAATGAAAACATAACCAATTTCCGGTGCTGTGATTTGGGGCAAGGCCATAGGCCCTCCACCGCCCGTGGGCACCGGCACGGACTGCCCGCCCAGCGGGTTGTAATCTTTGTCGAACAATATGTAATTCAAAAATGCGCTCGGTGCAGTTGTGCCCTGGCCGGGGCTCAGGCCCGCGATCACCGCATTGCCCGTGTTGTTCAGGCTGCTGAAAATGGCACCGGGGTCGCCCGTGCCGCTGACCCCGCCAAACACGGGGGCCACCGCACCCATTACCGTGGCCAACGGTGTTTTGGTATAGCTCCCGCCCGTGAGGTACGAAGAATTTACGGAAGCGTTGACCACATCCCCGGGATACACTTTCAAACTCTTGGCCGGGCCCACTTTGTAAGTGGGGTTCATCTTCACCACATAACTTCCACCGGGGGTGGTGTTGGCCGTGGGGTTGGAAAAGATCATGGCATAGTTCATGTTCAGGAACTGGCCCGTCACTCCGTTGGTCAGCGTGGCGGCATCTTCGGTGGGCCGGTTGTTGGGCTCCATCGTGGCGGTATAGGCCTGCGTGCCCGGGTTGGTCTGCAGCACCACGCGTGTGCTGCCCACCTGGTCGGTAATAAAATAGTTGTACTCAAAATCGGTTTTGTAAAGTGCCACTCTATTAACATATATCGTGTTGCCCGTTGCCGGCCCGTTCCATTTTACGCCCAGTGAAACGGAAGTAGCGTTGGAGGGAACAACAAAGCTTACCGATGCCCAGCTTTCATTGGCCGCACCGGTGGGCAACGGCACCGGGGCATACGCTGCGCCCGGCCAGACCAAATCGCCCAGATTTGTTTTTACATACAGCATGGCCAATGAGCCTGAGGTTTGGTAACCGAGTATTCTAAACGAGTACGTTTGCCCGGCTGTTACGGGGTACGCAGTTCCTTTGTCGGTGCTGATGGGGAAGATTCCTTCGTTTTGGGTTCCGGCACTGTTGGATGCCGTTACATAGGTTTGCGTATTTTGATAGACGCATGACAGCGTTACATTTCCGCTGGTGGCGGTGAAGCCGCTCAAACTTCCCGCATCGGGGTTGGAGAAAATGTTTTCGTACGTGGGCGGTGTGATCCTTCCTTCGGGTTGGTTCACGGTCAGCACCTGCCCGTTGAGCAGAACAAAGTTGCCCACGTAGTCGGTGGAGGTGGTCACGTAGGTTTGATAGGTAGGGGAATGTTTTGCCGTGTCATAGATATATGCCATCTGGTTGAGCTTGATGCCCGCAGCATCGTACGTGTATTTTATGTAAGACGTGTCTGTGCCTACTACGTTTATTGATATCTTTTTCGGCCGGTTGTTAAAATAGTAGGTGATCTTTGATATTTTCTTGTTCAGGTCGCTGGTCAGGTTGCCGTTAGCATCGTAGGTGTAATCGGGATTGGCAATGGTGTTGGGCCCGCCATCGGCAAAGCCGAGCTGGCGGGTGGCCGTAGTGGAATTGTCAGCTACGTACTGCAACTGGTTGCCGTTATCGGATGAAGTTGAATAGGCAGTTGATCCCGCGGTTACTCCATACGTGTAGGTCAGCTGATCCATGGTGCTCAATGAATTTGAGCCATTGCTAAAATACTCCGTGTTGCGGTTGAGCGTAAGGATGTTTCCGTTCAGGTCGTACGTAAGATTGTTCTCGGTAAAGAAATCCGGTTCGCCTGTCCACGTCAGGCTGTTGTCCAAACTCATTTTGCCGCTCGATGAGGTGACGCGTTTTAAATTATCATAGCCAAAGTTGTACAAGCGCTTCTTGCTGCCCAGGTCCTGCTTCCAGCGGATGGCGCTGATGAGCCCATCGGGGCGGGGGCTGTTGCCCGCTCCGCTCAATGAAGTGTTGTAAGTCAGATCCATGCCGAAGTAATCGTTGGCATCGTCTCCGGTGTCCGTGCCCGTGGGGATGTTGTTGATGTTGGTCAGTTCTCCGCGGATGTCATAGCGGAAATCGACATTTTGCAAATATGCCGTGCCGCCATCGGTACTGTGCAATTTCTTTTTCACTACCTGGCCCAGTTCATTGTACTCCAGTGCCGACAGAATAACCATCGGCTGGCTGTTGACCTGGTGCTGCACTTGCAGCAGCCTGCCCACCGGGTCGTACGAAAATACTTTGCGCTGGGTGGTGATGTTGCCGGTGTTGTAGCCGATGGCGGTCTGAAGTTCTTCCAGTTTCTTGCCGCTGAAATCATACAGCGTGGAAATGCGGTCGCGGCCGCCCACGTGGTTCGCCCCGATCACTTGCACCACGCTGCCATATCGGTTGTAGTAAGAGACCGTGTTGAGCCACGTGGTAGTGCCCAATATTTTCACGCTGCTGGCCACGGTCGCCCCTTTCAACCGAGTGTACAGCGCGGAGGGAAAGGTTTCATCGGGCGTAGTGGAGTACGGAGGGGTATTTTTCCAGGCCTCCCCCGATACATATTGAAAATTTGTATTGGAGCATACCTCGCACGAGTAGCTGTCGTAATACGTTTTCACCAATTGCTCCACGTTCGTTGTGGGGAACACAGTGGATGGAGTCCCGCCCGATTGGATGGCCGTATGAAAGGAAGTGGAGGTAACCCCTGCTTTGAAATCAAACCCGGGCTCCAATGAAACCGAGTGGGTAACGGTGTATTCATTGATTGATGCGTATGCAGACAGCACCACGTCCGCAACGGTGACTACGCTGGTAACATTCTGGTATCCTTGCCCACTGCCGAGTGAGTTAATGTATGTCTGCATCGCTGCGCGAGTGGTGTAGGTATTATCGGGGCCGTAAACGCCCGACACCACCGGGCGGTTTTGGTCATCGTATTGGGTGTAGCTCCACTTGTTCCCCAGTGTGGATTGATTGGGGTCACCGGTCAACCGTTGGTTGGCATCCTGGGTGAGCACTACCCTGTCCCGCGTATCGTACACGGTATAGACCCAGCCGGCTCCGGGGGCTTTTGATTCAACAGCCCTGTTGAGGTAATCGTAGTTGTATTGGTACGCCCATCGGTCCAGTTGAGCCTGCGTGGGGGAATAGGCAGGCGAAGATTGGTTCTTTAACACCTTGATCAGCTCGGGCGGTAAAATGAATTTCAGGTTCCCCTTGGCATCATAGACATAATAGGTTTCTGCCCTGAGGTTGGTTGCATCCGAACGGACCAATAGTTTGATCCCCCGGATATCGGCATAGGTTTCAGTGACTACGCTTTGTTCATCGGTAGCGGCAGTCTTTGTAAGAATGGAAGCAGAATAAAAGTAGGGCGATATGGCCTGTGGCAAACCCGATCCGTTCACCGCCCAGTTGAGCACATCGGACGGTGCATTGGTGCCATACGCCACGGACTTTCCAATGGATGCCCAATTAGCCCCGGGGCCGGCCTGCTTGACGGGCCGGCTCAGGGGCGAAGGCTCAAAGGTGGTGGTGGAATAGGGAACTGCGTCATCGGCAATTTTGTCGTTGCTTACATTGTAGAAACTTGACTCACTGGTGAGGGCGGTTGCAGTTGGAACAAATGCACCTACATTGCCGCTGGTCAAAGAGTAGGGTAAATACTGATTGGCCTCTCTGCCGAGACCGTCAAAAATTTTAAAACCGATCATGTCATTTCCAAAAGGTGAGGCCTGTTGGCTTACTTTCTCAATGGGCCGCCCCAGGTCATCGGCATACGAGATCAACCTGGTTTTTTTCTTTCCTATGGGTATGGCCGCAACATTGGCCGCTACTTTTAGGGTGTCCAGCACATTATCCTGCTGCACATAGTTGTAATTGTTGGTGATGTTGGAAAATGTAATGGTTACCTGGGATGTAAACGATTTTAGTTTGGAATCCGTGACCGTTAAAGTAAACGTGGTCGCACCCGGTTGGGGGTTTACAACCTGCAAAGCCAAGCCCGTTGTATTGTTTAACGTTTGCGCAGTTCCCGATTGGGTCCATAGATAAGTTACCGCATCGCCATCGTCCACATCATAGCCTGATCCATATACAGTATAGGTGGCCAAAGGAAGGCCCACTGTCCGGCTAAGCCCGGCATCCGATATGGGAAGGTGGTTAACATAGAGCGAGAGGGTTTGGTTGACCCCGCAAGAATTGGTTCCGGTCAACTGGTAACCCCCGCCCAATGTGGGCACGAATGGAGCAGTGCCCGAAGCCACTGTTGGTTTTGAGCTTGAGGAAGTGTATATCCACTGCAGGTTTGAAGCACCCGAAGCGGTAAGCGTTAAATTATTGGAAGGCAAGACGCTCATTGGATCTATGGAGGCTGTATAAGACACTGTTGTTGGGGCGACCACAGTAAAACTGATCGGGGTACGGCTGGGGTTTACTCCACCCGAACAAACAGCCTCAACCCAATACGTGACACTTGAATTAAAGGCAGCCGTTAACGAAGATTGCACGATACCGGCCCCCGGATTGCTGATACTGACACCGACACTGGTGCCTCCCGTTTGTGCAGTCCACCAATTGTGAGAGGTAACGCTCCCCCCATTGGTCGTGGCATAAAGGGTATAAGAATATCCCGCACACCCTGACGTACTGGCTACTGTTGGAAAAGTGTAACAAGTTTGGGCACCCACGCCTAAGGAAAGCACAATAAAAAATCCGCACAACAAAAGATTCAGTAAATTCTTAACTCTACGCATAACACTCTACTGTTTGGTAGTGTAAATGGCCTGCCGAATTACATTCTTATTTTCATCAAAGGTGTTTATCAACCTTCCCCACGGGTCATATTGCAAATAAGCAGTATGATTATTATTGTCAGTTTTGGAAGTCGGCCCAAACACCAAATCATAAGTAGTTGTTTCCATATTCCCCCGTTTTGGATAAAGCCGCACTTCATCGACAGTAACGTTCCCCGAAGCAAGTTTAACAACAGCCGCATTAAGTTGCGCTGAGCCGGTAAATGGAAACTCATAATACGTCCATGCGGAAGGAATAGACTGTGTGGTTGAACCGTTGACTGTCAATGTGCCCGAGTTGGCTGACTGCGCCCAAAAAGAAATGATGTAATTTTCTCCTGATATCACTTGGTTGAATTGCAATCCGTTTGTGCCGATGGACATGGAATTATTTCCCGTTTTTGCTGCAGTACTTGAAATCGAACCGTCTGTCCACTGCTGCCAGTTTCCATTTGTATTATCTTCAAAACTGGTGTAAGCAACTTGATTGTAATTTGCATTACCCACTTTTGCTAGCGGCCTTATTTTGTACTGATCCAAAATTACTGCTGAGGGAATATTTCCTTTCGCCTGAGTTTCTAAAACCGCCCCAGTATAATTGTCACGTACATTGATTTGTTGCGCCATGGTCCAATCAGCCAAAGTGCTGGAAGGATTAGCCACGGGATCCCATGAAGAGAAGAAACTAATGTCATTGACATTGTTACCATTCCAGACCAACTGATCGTAAGGTGCTGGCACTGTAGCACCGGTGCCAAGGCTGGGGTTAAGGGCAGGCCAGTTTTTGTAGCGGGTTACCTGAGATTCGGAGTAAGTACCATTTATTTTTTTTGAAACTTGAAGTAAGGGTGTCAACAAATTGGTCTGAAAATTGGGGTCATTAACCTCATACCAATATTTGTACTCTTGATAAATTGATGAGGAAGAGCCTGTGGTACTCGAATTTCGCAGTTGACCTGTGGAGCGATTAAAAGTATTTGTGGTAGTAATTGTTATGCCATCCGAAGTTTTAACATTTTTTGTAGCCTTGATATAATAGGCAACTTCAACTTGACCTTGCCCGCCATTCAAAAAAAGCGGAACTGAGTACGATGTGTAAGTTATTTTTGTTGAAGAAACTGGATTATTGTTTACATCGTAGGTAATGATTTGATAAGGGTAACCTAAAAATCTCAGGGAGTCCCCGTATGCGCCATTCTTGTGGGAAGTTGTCGTATATCCATTGGGCATGGATGATGGCGTGTTACTTCCAGGAATTACATTCACATCGGTGTATTGAGCAACGTTGCCGGATGGGTCAACAAAAGCTGTGGAAAAATTATAACCAAAAGCAACGTTTTGGTCCGTGGAGCCATTTCCACTAATCGTGATTGAACTGACCGGATAATCTACTTGGTAACCCGTAGCACGTTCAGCAATATTTTTATACAATGTTATTGAGTTAGCATCCATGTATGATTTACCGGGGGGCGACTGGTAACAAGCGAGCATATCAAAGCCATAGTTTATTCTTGTTACCAAATTTCCAAATTGATCATAGTCACTGAAATAGACGGTATTCTGCCCAATATTGTCTGAATTGGGGGACAGCGTACCATTTTTCACAAATTTAAGATCACCTCCAGAAGTTAAAATGCGGCCTGCAATATCGCCATATACTGTGGAGTTGGTGGATGTCCATGAGCCATCAGGATTGTGATAAAACATAGACCCATTTGTAACATAAAAATCCGCAGAAGCTTGGCCCCCACTAAAAAGTGGTAAGAAGCCATTTGAAATTGAATTGGATGTCCAGTTCAAAGAATTAGCATTGAATACTGATAGCGTCCTGTAAGAATTGTCGGGTGAGGCACTTACCAAAAAATCAATGCCACTACCTACTTTGTTTGTAGCATTTGTAGATTGTGCCCCTGACAGTATCCAATTGTTACCATCAAATCTCACTGCCTTTGACATAACGGATCCATCGATCAATGCAAATTGTGAATTATTGATTGGGAACACATAACTATTGTCATCCCAATACAATAACAAACTAGTTGAATTATCATTGTCTCGATAAAAATTTGTGTAAGTATTATCCCACCGAAAAAGAAACTCAGGGTTGTTCCCCGCCATCGCAACCATGAAATTGTTTGAACTGTGCAAGTTGCTAGGAAACTTTGGGCCAGTATTCGCCCAAACTAAGGATTGAGGTATACTGGTTGTTACCCAGTTTCGCTCTTCATTGAGATATGAAAAAGTCAATTGAACAGTGTTAGCAAACCATTCTGAATAATTTATTACAAAATTGTTTGAAGCGGTGTAGAAATTGTCAACGCCAGATCGTGCCGAGTTAATATTTACAGGAAATAAAGCCTGATTGAAGTGGCCATTATAGACCCCTCCATTGTATGTAAATAGGTAGCCCGGAGTAGAATTTGAGTTTGTATAAGTAGCTATTGCAACAAAATTATCACCAGAGAGTAAGGTGGCAGAGCCGCTTCCAAGATTATAGCTCAAATAATTAAGGCTGGATGAGTTATCGATAGTTGCACAAATCCAATTTCCTCGCTTTGCCTCATCCTTGTAATACATTGCAAAGCTAGCATTGTTTCCAGCAAAAGTTTGATCTCCAGGTTGAGTTAGTATCGCGAAGAATTTATCCTCAGTAACCACTTGAAAGTTATTATAATGGAATGTGTTGTTATTAAAAGTCGCCCCCACATTCACCAAATTGAGGTTTACACCTGATAACGTAGATGGTACCCACTCGCCAAACCATTGATAGACTGAAATAGAAACAGGAGAAGGATTTGATGTATGGTTGCCGTTTGAGTCCAATGCTCTCCAGGCAACAACAACATAATCTGAACCAAACCACAATTGAGGTTCACCTCCGCCAGAAATCGTGAGTGAGCGATTCGAATGACCAATTTGATTATTGCTCATCGCATACGTATAGCTTACCGTTCCTCCAGTGGGGTAAGTTATTTTTTGAAGAAACCCTTTGTATCCAGTTGATCCGGTTGAGGTGAAATAATCAAAACGAATTCCAGGCAAAGCTTGTCCGGCACCGTTACGCTGCTCAATATAAGCGAGCAGCATTTTTGCTGTGTTGATTCCGTCATTGATTGATGAATATCGAAAATTTACTGACAAATATTTCGTGCCAGTTTCCTGAAGAACATCAATGTGGTCCAAGTAAAGTTTCTCATAGTTCTCCTGATAAGCATCTGGTTCAGGCTGCTCCGTATGAGGTTCCATATAATATTGTGGGTTCTTGTTGTTATAAAAAAACTGTACTTTCCTTCCGATAGGATCTACAATTTGTTTTAGGTACGATGCTTCTGTTTGTTTTTGGCCAAAATTGGAGCCAACAAATTGATCCACATTTGTGTATTCGAAAGTCACTTTCTCTCCCCATAGATTGTTGATTTCTGAAAGGTTCCATGTCGTGGCTAATCGTGTTTGATTGTTAGTATTAGAACTGTTGCCAATCCAATTACCCCAACGAACTGTGTACTGAACGGTGCTTCGTCCGCTGTTTTTGTCTCCATAGATATATTTAAAGCCATTCTCTCGGACAATCACCCATTTGCTCGGCCCTGGCGTTGTAAGAGCGTAGTCAGTAGGATCATAATAAAACTTGATTTGCCAAAACTGATATTTCTTGGTTGCATAAGTATTATAAAGACCGATAGCATCTGACCCATGCCCTATTCTCACTAGCCTATTACTGGTTTGCCCCTCCAGTAAATAATAGGTATCGTCTTCCCTTGTGCCCGTACTTTTATGATCACAAATAATCCTTGGCATGTCCATAGTCCACCCCAAGCCCAAAATTCCGCCCGGAGATTCCAGGTTCCATGTATCCACTTGATTTTGCACATTTGAGTTATAACTAATTGCCACATTTACACCAAGGCCTTCTTTTCCAGTAAGGCTTACCAAACTGATAGGTAAATTCAAATCACCGGTAAATAAATTGACCGTGTTTTGGACCTTGCCAATATTGTCAGGTGCTGTGCTGAAAGTATTTATTTGAGGTAAAGCACTCGGGGCTGAGGCCTGCCCAATTGCTTTTGTGAAAAATAATATGCCACAAAATATGCCGATGACAATAACCGTGGAGAGCTTCATAACCTATTTGTTTTTCTCTATCACTTCAATTTTAGTCTTTAAGATTTCATTCTCCTTTTTCAAATCCAATAAATAGAGCGTCAGCTCCTCCACCTTCTTTAAAAGCAACATATTCATCTCGCCTACACTCACACCGGTTTTTTCCATCTCCTTGGCTGAAGGTACTTCAGGCAAATGCTTGTTTTCATCAATGTATTTTTTCACTTCTTCCAGCGTGCGGAGTTTATAGCCCTCCTCAAATACATAATCGGGCGGGATGTTTACGTCCACCTTTACTTCGCTGCAATGCACCGTGCCATTTACTGTGAGTTTGTAATCCGGGCTTTGCGAACCGATGCCTACATTTCCGGTATTGAAGTAAATGGAACTTGAATTTGTCGTCCATTGAGAACTGTTGGCTGCGGCTTGCCAAGTCGCATTTCCACTCGCATCCGAAGTCAATACTTTTCCGGCACCAATTGTGCCTCCCGTCACTTGAAGACCGCTTGTGATCAATGACGTTCCACGAACAGTACCGCTCACATCCAATGGGTAAGCGGGGGTGAGCGTACCAATCCCCACTGACCCGGTATAATTAATGGTAGCTCCAGATATCGCCCATGGCGATGATCCTCCGCCTGACGGGGTTTGCCACGTAGCATTGCCGCTGGCATCGGAAGTGAGCACTTTTCCGGCAGCCGGTGTACCTCCGGTTATTTTCAATCCCCCGGCAATCAAGGTTGCCGCAGTTCCTGTGCCGGCATACACTTGAGTCACAGCCGAGTTGCCCAGTTGGATGGCATTGCTCGAGGTGGCAATCGCCCCGTTGCCTAATGCCGTGGCATTGGTAAGTGCGGCAGAGCTAACATCAGCGCCATAACCAAGGGCAGTGTTGTTGCTGCCCGTAGTGTTGGTAAGTAACGCTTGATAACCAAAGGCGGTGTTGTTGCTCCCGGTAGTGTTTCCGAACAGCGATTTGTACCCTCCGGCCGTAAGATTTCCTCCTGATGTGTTGTTGAAAAGGGAATTGCTGCCAAAGGCAGAGTTGTAACTGCCCGTGTTATTTTGAAGGGTAGTATAACCGCTTGCGGTGTTATCAGAGCCGGAAGAAACTGCATAAAGTGCGTTCAAGCCAATGCCGGTATTATTTGACCCCGTAACCCCTCTCAATGCATTGAGGCCAACCGCTGTACAATAATTTGCTGTGGTAATTGATGCAAGAGCAGAATATCCAACGGCTGTATTGTAGCCACCGGTCGTGTTTGAATTCAGTGCTGCGTACCCTATCCCTGAGTTATAAGTTCCCGAAGTGATATTGGCAAGTGAGCTTGCACCAAAAGCCCCGTTGTATGCAGCCGAGCTTGTCGAAGCTTTGCCTGCATAGTATCCAAAATAACTGTTCAGGTTGCCGGCCGTTCCGGTTGAGGTTCCGTAATACGTGGTGTTCTGTGCCAGGGGTACTTGTACGATCAAAAATGAAAGTAAAATAGAAAGCAAAATAGGTTTCATGGGGCGGGCTCGTTTATAAGGTTAATACAATTTATTTTACGGGTTTAATTGCCTTTGGCTTTTATTGTGTCGTTCCGGATGAGTTGATACTTAATATTTTTTAACCCTTTCAGTACGGTGCGCAAACTGTCTCTGCGAATAATAAATCTTTGCGAAGAAGAATCTGCCGTTATCTTTTGATGCTGAATGGCTTGATGCTGTTTTAACAAAGCAGTTTCAGTTACATTTTTAATTCGTTTGTTGACGGTGTCAACACCTTTGCTCTGTGCAAGTGCATGGTAAGAAATAAATACGGATAGGATCAGGGTTGAGGTCACTATACTGTATCGTTCCATATTTCGCTTTTTTGCTGAAGTTTTCTTTGGTACAAAATCGAACATCGATTTGGTTAGAGGCAAAACCCATTCTTCCAAGCACCAAGGCCTATGAGAAATTGCTAGACGAAACTCAGTTTAGTCTATTAAAATTAAACTGAAATTTTCATTAAAATTAAACTAACGAAAGGTCATCAGGCATTTTGCCTTGCACGAATAAAGAAAACTTGTTTTCCTTCAATTAAAGATTATAGTACCGTATTTATACGGATTGGAGTAGATGTACTTTTCAGCCGGATATTGTCATTTTCTTTCAAAAAAAATCAGGTTGATAAGGTGTTCGTCATTTCTTGCCGGCAAAAAGTCATGCCAGCACTCACAGTCCGTGCTGTTGCCACCTCACATCCAACCACACAAACAGCACCAACTGTTCGCCTAAAGGTTCTCCGCCCACTGGCGGATACATGCTGTCATGCCTTTTGCTTTGGCTACGTCATTCCTCACGGCAGCCTACTTTATCCCGCAAGCCTGCCTCCGTTCAGTCGTCATCATTTCACTTCATTTCGCTGCCCGCACTTTCGCTTCGTTTGGGCCATGAGCCACACACTTGCAATCACACCACGGCTACAAACTCCGCTCACTCAACGCAAGGCTCATTCCGTTCCATTCCTTCCTCCTTCAGTCGGCAAGCTTGCAGTCCACCGGCTACCCTTGTTGTGCTCGCCTGCGCTGTCGTCCGGGCTGCGGCCTGTCATATTTTTTGCAAAAGCCATGACGGGTTTCAAAAAAACATTTTAGGTCTTAAATTTTTAGAAGGAGATTGCGTTGAGCAAAAAATACGCCAGGCCTTGTTCGGCTCGGCCGCTCCACACGTGCAATCTCGCATCCCCCGCGGCCTCCCCTCATGGTTCGCACCGCGCTACGTTCCGTGCCTCCACTCCGCGCTCCTTGCTCACACCCTACCTCCTGCTCGCGGGACTCACTTCGTGGAGGCCACTTCGTTCGCCCTGGGCGGCTCGCGACCGGATATGATTATTCTTCCGACTCAAATTCTATGTCTGGATAATAGGTCTTAACATCTATATCAGTTATTAGACTGAAAGGAATGTTTTTAATCAACTGATACTTTGTTATTAGTTTATTTCGGAATTCTTTCTGATTTAATTCCCAAGTTGCCCCAAGTGGGCTAATGGAATTAAAGAAAAAAATTACAAGCTCAAGATTGGACAATTGAGCTCTTAGCGTCTTCGCGTATTGGTATTTTTCATCAATTGATAGATAGGACTGCTTATTTATGAATTGAAAAGTTTGAAACAGGTGACGAAAGTAATGACTGAGAGATAATTGATGCCCAGTAAAAGCACCTCTTAGCGGACTTACAGATTCATGTTGATTTATGTTAGAATGTAATTTTGTTAGTTCAAAAAGTAGATTGTTGTTGTCGATTGTTTTATAGTGCTTCTCTAAGTATTTTTCTAAATCTCCTTTTGTATCAGTTAAACCCCAGAAAACACTTAAATATGAAATTGTGACATTATCATGCGGTGTAACTTCAGGAAATTTAGATTTGACGAAATCAGAAATGTACTTGAACTCGTTAAAAATTTTCTCAAATACCTTTCTACCTGAAATATTTCCGCTTTCAACTTGAACAGTATTCTCTCTATGGATATTCAGGAGGTCAAAAAATCGTGTTTCAAAAAACTGTTTTTTGTTCGCGCGCTTTGTGAGATACAAAGTGTACACAATCAAAATGACTGTTATAGTTGTTAAACACAGGTTGGCAATTCCAATGGAATATTCTGAATACCTCAAAAAAGATTCAACAGGGCCGAGAGTATCTATCTTGGCAAGTATGTCCTTATTAAAGGCAATTGTTATGGTACCAAATAACAAGAAGCCAACAATTGGGATTCCTAATGGAATTTGAAAAAATAAGGCTTGAGCGAATTTATCGAAGGTCTCCAAGAACCTTTGTTTTTTAAAATACTTCTTTCTCATAATTATCAATTTTTAATGGCTTACTGGTTTATAAAAATAAAAGAGAAAGCAAAGATAAGCTGGCCGCGCATCCTTCCGCACGAATAGCAAAGCAAGGAACTTCGGCATAAACCCACACAGCCAACGCGCTTACCATTTATTCCGATCCTCCTTGCTTTGCTCCCAAGCCAGCCTTGAAGAATGGCTTTCTCTTTTATTTTTTTCGTTTTTTTCTTTTCTCTTTTGAAAATGTCTCTGTCAGGTCCGCATAAAATTTTAATGCAGAAACCATGGACAAAACAAAAATCAAAACACACACGATGGGAAAGTTTTATGAAGGCCACCATTTTTTTATCCTTTCAAAAGGCCACAACGCTGGGAGGCCGTTGGAAAAGCCTTGCCCCAACTGCTTTGTGCTGTTGGCCAAGAGCGGAGAAGAAAAACAGAAACTGTATTGGCTCTGTTTCGGGTTGTGGCAACTCGGCATCTTCAAAAAATTTTTGACAGGCTCGGTGATTCCCTTCATCCGCTTGGAAGATTTTAAAACGGTCTTGAAAAAATCGTTCGAAGAAACAACTGAAACCGAACTTCAAAAATCGATGGCGGCCGTGAAGCAGTTACAACGCCACCAAGAGAACATCATGCGCCAACTGGACCTCATCAAGCAGGCAAAGAAATCGCTGCTCTACAAAGTGATCAGGTGAAACGAAAGAAGGCTTCCTCCTTTTAACAAGGGGAAGCCTTCCACCTTTATGCTTTGCTCAGCCGCGCTGCCTGAAAAATTTCTTCGCTGTCCACTTTAGCAGCATGGAAAGCGCAAAGCTCACCGTTGCACCCACAATAGCGAGGGTGACCGTCTTTACCAAATCACTGGACTGGATGTTTCCGATGACCGTAAAAACAGTACCGCCCATCGTGCCGATGGCTGTACTGTAATCGCTATGTTCCATCGCCTTGTGGTTTATCCGGCTCACCGTCAACGGTGCTCTGGCTCACGGCAGTCATCACTCCACCAGCCACGGTCAAGTAACCTGCCACAGTTACAACAGCTGTAGGCAGGGCCACAGGCGCGGCCAGCAATGCACCGCCTGTAGCGGCAAGTAGCAATCCTATGTTGCGCAGCACACGGAAAAACTTCGGTGTGGGCGCTTTCATTCTTTCTACAATGTTCATGATAGTTTCTTTGTTTTGATGTTGAGAAATACTTTTTCTTTTTCCACCGCGGCATACACCAGCGACTTCAACCGTTCATTTGCTATCCTCGATGCTGTTCCCTTTCCATTCCCGATCAGAACTGACACCGGAGCGATGCACCCTTTCAGTTGTGTGAGTGCATCGGTTGCAGGATGGATCAATATCCAATCCCTGTTGGGAACATCCAGCACTTGGAGGTGCCAGCCGTAATGTTCATGATACCGTTTCTTCAGTTCGTACCTTCCCTCAGGTATGCACGAGACATTTCGTTGGTTCCCTCTCCACGGGAGCTCGATGGTGTGGCAGACAAGCTGCCCACCATCTTGTTCAACAAGCTCCCCGTTCGTCCCGTCAGGGAAATAAGCCCTGGATAGTTCCAGTTCCATCACACCCCACCGTCAACTTTCACCAAAGCCAGGGCATTGTAAAACCCATTCTTCAATGGATAGAAAACGCCATTCACTTGCTGGTAGAACTCAACCCCTAACGCGAGGAACAACGGATGCGTGCTTGCTGGTGTGACTGCGTTCGCCAATGAAACAGGTGCTTCATTTTGAGGCCCGAGCACAATTTCCGGAGTAGAAGAATTGGCCACCACGTAAGCCCCTGCCTCAAAGTCTATCTCCGCACCGGCAGAGATCAGCTTCACGTGTGTCGCACCTTGCGGTGCCCCGATCATGTTGCCCGGGATGTAGGCTGGCACGTCCACCGTTAGGTTGCCCGCTGCTCGATCAATGGTGGGGGTGAACTGGGCAAAAAATGTGCTTTCCAGTTTCCCGTCCAAATTGAACTCGAAACCTTTCAGCAACTCAGTTTCCCCATCGATCACGTTGCGCTGGCCCCGCGTGTTGGTAGCATCTGCTTGTATCACCTTTACCATCTCGCGAGTGAGCCTGCTTGTCATGCGGCTGTCCGCGATGTTGATGAGCAACGCCCTCAGCGCAGTGCGCAAAAGTTTGCCGGCCGCGCCAGCGCGCCCGAACTCTGCACCGTTCTCTCGTGTGCGCTCGAAGCTGGGGTCGTTCTTGATGCGCTCCGCATCAACGCCACCTTTTTCTCTAGCAAGAAACCCATCTTGCTGCGACTTGTAAAAGCTCACACCCCCCATCTGCCCCTGTAATTTGATCACTCCTTTTTGTCTTGCCATAGTTTAAAAAATTTGGTTGCCCAACCTGTTCACGGCACAGTCTGGTTAAGCCTTCATTGCAATGAGCCACAAACTTATTCGCCCAAAGTATCAATGCATAAATTCAACTTCCGCATGTGGGCACATCGCAACTTCTTTCCGATATTTCCAAAAATGATTTACTTTAACAACAGAACTTTGCCATGCTTGCCGAAGCCAAGAGTAGGCGAAGGCAGGGCAACGCCCAGGATGGGGTATAGATAAAGCATGAGAACAGATAGGATTATAGTCTACCCAAAAGATGTGCAGCGCATCACGGGCAAGAGTGAGCGATATGGGAGGCTATTGCTCAAGCGAATCAAAGAGCACAACAAAAAAGACAACCACCAATTGGTTACGGTCGATGAATTTTGTTCCTACACAGGGATAAAAATTGAACAAGTGAGCGAATACCTTTTTGCTTAAAAAGTTGTTTAATAATTAGTCTGCATCATACGCATTTCGTATTTTTATTCCATAGAGTTTGCTACTGATTGAATCGATTTGTGCGGTGCGTAGTTAGGTGCGTCAGAAAATTGCAAGCTTATCAAGTCCCTGATTTTCAATAGACAAGAAAATATTGGGGAATCCCAGCGGGATCACTAAGTAAGAATCAAAAAAAATTAAAACCTCGCAAACGCTATGTTATGTGGGGTTTTTTTGTTTTTTGTGACCCGCCAAATTGCCCAACCATAACCAACCCGATGGTGCGTAGTTAAGTGCGTCAAAATAACAGAAGGTAAAAAGTGACGTATCAAATCAGCACGAACACAGTTTTTAACGAAAACCCTGTCGTGAATGATTATTTCAAGAAGTTATTGGGTTGCCCCGTTTGACATAAGCGGAGAAACCTCCATACTAATAACTAACGCTGATGGTTACCTACACGTAAAGCAACTCTTTCTGCTCATTTACCTTTTCACTGGTAATGTACTCATCATAAGTCATCAACTTATCTATAAATCCGTTGGGCCCGATTTCAATGATTCGGTTGGCTACTGTCTCAGTGAACTCATGATCATGTGAGGTAAACAATACAGTGCCCGGAAAATCTCTTAGCCCATTGTTGAATGCCTGAATTGATTCCAAGTCAAGGTGGTTGGTGGGCTCATCCAGAATAAGCAGGTTGGCACCGGCCAACATGCAACGCGAAATCATACAGCGTACTTTTTCTCCCCCCGAAAGTACACTGCATTTT
Organism: Bacteroidota bacterium; assembly: GCA_018266435.1. Taxonomy (GTDB): domain Bacteria; phylum Bacteroidota; class Bacteroidia; order Cytophagales; family Cyclobacteriaceae; genus ELB16-189. The sequence continues at coordinate 30,454 of JAFEAL010000008.1, forward strand.
TTAAAGACTTCTTCTCCCGAGAAAAGCATTTTACCCAAAAACCCCCGAATGTACATTTCGTCTTTCTCTTCCGAGAATTGACGCAGCCAATCCACCAGGTTTTCATTCGATTTAAAATACTCGCTATTTTCGTTGGGTAAGTAAGCGGGAGTAATGGTTTGCCCGAATTGAAAAGCACCTCTATCCGGTTTTAGTTCGTCTGCCAGAATTTGAAACAGTGAAGTGATTGCCAAACTGTCTTTGCTCAATACCGCAATTTTATCGCCTTTGTTCACGTAGAAGTCGAGGTTCGTAAACAATTGATTTTCGCCCAAAGCGTAGCTGAGGTTTTCTACACGAAGGATTTGATCGCCTGCCTCGCGTTTCTGCTGAAAAATAATGGCCGGATATTTTCGGGAGGATGGCTGTATGTCGTCAAGAGAAATTTTCTCCAGTAATTTTCTGCGGCTGGTGGCCTGACGTGACTTAGAAACGTTGGCACTGAAGCGCAGAATAAATTCGGTGAGTTCTTTTCTTTTCTCTTCTGCCTTTTTATTGGCAGCCGCCCGTTGGCTCAGTGCCAATTGGCTGGATTGGTACCAGAAAGAATAATTTCCGGTAAAGAGTTTAATCGCTTTAAAGTCGATGTCAACAATATGTGTGCAAACCGTATCCAGAAAATGGCGGTCGTGCGAAACCACGATAACTAAGTTTTTAAAATCGAGCAAAAAATCTTCCAGCCAGGTAACGGTGTGGATGTCAAGGTCGTTGGTGGGTTCGTCCAATATGAGAATATCGGGGTTGCCAAAGATAGCTTGGGCCAGCAGCACACGCACTTTTTGGCTGCCGTTGAGTTCGTGCATCAACACATAGTGCAAATCTTCGGTGATGCCGAGGTTGCTCAGCAAAGCGGCTGCATCGGATTGCGCATTCCATCCGTTCATTTCGCTAAATTCATGTTCCAGTTCTGAAGCCTTCACGCCATCGGCTTCTGAAAAATCAGGCTTGGCATAAATAGCGTCTTTCTCTTGCATGATTTGCCATAGTTTGCTATGGCCCATCACCACTGTATCGAGCACTGGCACTTCATCAAACTCAAAGTGATTTTGTTTGAGTACGGCCATGCGCTTGCCGGGCTCAATAATCACCTGGCCGGTGGTGGGGTCAATGTCTCCGGTTAGGATTTTAAGAAAAGTGGATTTACCTGCTCCATTGGCACCGATTACACCATAACAATTGCCATTGCCAAATTTTAAACTGACTTCATCAAACAGCACACGCTTGCCAAACTGCAGGGAAAGATTATTAACTGAAACCATAATTTTTTGAAAATGAGGCGCAAAGGTAGGGAAATTACGTGGGTAGCCAATGTAAAAACCAAAGGTCGGCCATCACCTAGCTTATTGGATAGCCAATATTCAGAAATGATACGAGGGGTATTGACTCAGTAAACGGAGATTGCCGGGTAGATTTTCCAAAATGATTTTTTTCGAAGAACTGGATAAATATTGGCAGGTTTGCTTTCGTGATTGAAGATGTCAAGCGAAGTTATCGCATAAAAATACTTCTTGCCTAGCCCAGCTGATCGATCAATGAAGTTTTGAGTAGGGAGATTATTTTGTGCAGGAAGTATTGCCATGATCTTTGAAGCGTCAGTAAAGTTGATTTTATTTTTTTCAAATCGATAGATTACATAACGGTGATGGGTGTTAAGTGCTGAGCTCTCATTTTCATTCCATAAAATCTGTATTCCTTTTTCGTGAGCTGCAAATTGCAGCGAGTAGCTGCGCTCATCGTTCAGGTTGGTTTTTCGTGTTTCGGGAGGCAATGACTTTGATCGATAGAGTTTGGTGGCCAATGTGTCATTAAACCCCAGCGGATTGGGTATAAACGATTTTGAACTGAAGAATACACTTCCATGTATATTTTGAAGAGATCGGTTGAACCGAATTTGAGATGGTATTTGTGTTGGCTCCTTCCATTTTTCATCTTTTGTTGCACCGTTGATTCGATAAGCGGCCTGCCCAATGTAAACAGGAACAGTATAGCTGTTTTTATTCCACCACTCAGCTATGACTTTGTAGTTGGCAACTTCATAACCGATGCTCCAGTAAATTTGCGGAACTACATAGTCAATCCATTTTTCTTTTTGCCACGTGCGCACATCGGCATATAAATCATCATAGCACGTTTGCCCTGCTTTTGTTGCAGACCCGGCAGAATCTTTGGATTGATTCCGCCAGACACCAAATGGGCTGATGCCGAATTGTACATGAGGTTTCACAGCATGAATACTGTCGCTGAGTTTTTTGATGAGTTGATTTACATTACTCCTTCGCCAATCATCTCTGTTTAAAAATTTTTTTCCATACCGAGAGAACGAAATGCTGTCGGGAAATTCAAGATCCTTGATTTTATAGGGATAAAAATAATCATCAAAGTGAACACCATCAATGTTGTACTCATTCACTACTTCCAAAATTACATTCAGTACGTGAGTCTGTGCCTGTGGCAGTCCCGGATCGAAATAATAATTATTCCCGTATTTCAAGAACCAACTGTGCTGTTTGAAAACTATGCTTAAACTATCGATCCCGGTTTTATCTACGTCCATTGCTGCGCGATAAGGATTAAACCAGGCGTGAAATTCAAAACCTCGTCTGTGCGCCTCTTCAATCATAAATTTTAATGGATCATAATAGGGTTGGGGAGCTCGGCCGATTTTGCCGGTCAGCCATTTGGACCACGGTTCGTAGCGGGATGGATAAAATGCGTCAGCACAAGGCCTTACCTGAACGATCACAGCGTTCATGCCATTGGCACGATGCATCTCCAATAATTTGATAAACTCTGTTTGTTGCTCTTCTGTGCTTAACCCTGCTTTTGACGGCCAGTCAATGTTGGCGACAGAAGCCACCCATACCCCACGAAATTCTTTTTTGGGAGTTTGACCCGCACAAATGGTTAGACCGCATAATAACAACAGGGGGGCAATTGATAGTGTGTTGGTTGTTCTCACCTCAGAAAATTTTTAGCGTTAAAAAAATCAGTTCCACATTTGCGGAACTATAGTTTATTTTAATGGTGAATTAATTTCCTCTTCCTGTAATCGAGCTTGATTTTTTTCAAACTCCTCTCGGTCTGCAATTTTTTGACGTTCTAAAGTGTCTTCGGGCTCTAATTGATGTACCCATTTAAAGTCTTGTCTTTCCCATCGGAGTGTATTTCCACTAACATGAAAGACAGTATAGCCAGGCTTGAATCCCTTCCAGTTGCCGCCCCACCAGGCTGCACTAACTGCTTGACTCGTGATATACCATACTCCGCCATAGAAGTAGTCTTCGGGCACGTGGCTGTGTCCTTGTAGTACAGCTTTCACATTGTGCCTTTCAATAATCTGTCTGAATTGGACAGTATCTTCCACAACCATACTTCCCAAGACATTCATTTTAGCATCACCATTTTGCTGTGCGATGTGACAAAAGGCGGCAACGTGTGTCATCACGACAGTAGGCATTTTATGGCAGGCACCCAAATCGAAACGAAGCCAATTCAATTGTTCATCTCCAAATGCGGCTTTATAAGAAGGCCCATGTTCTGCTTGTACAGGAAATATAGAATCCAAAACTACAAAGTGCCATCCCTTATGATTGAAACTGTAATAAGTATTTTGCATTTTCAACTTATCCATGATTAGTTTTTTGCCCAAATCCGGGTCATCGACTGAAACTTTTCTGCGAGCGCTCCATCCCAGTACATCGTGATTGCCAATGGAGTTGTAATATGGCATTGCCAGTTGATCTGAGATACTTTTATACAAATCCAGTTGATCGATGAATTCTTCTTTAGCTGTATAGTTGCCATCAAAACCCAGATCGCCACCCATGAGCACAAAATCTGAATTTTTGTATTTTTTATTTACTGACTGCACGCAAGCTTCGTAGCCCCGATGTCCTTGCCGCTTTCTGCGCACGTGCATATCGGTTAAGTGTAGAAATGAAAAATTCTTTGATGATTTATTATAACCAACGGCTGGGCTCGAAAGACTTAGCCCAACCCCAGCCAACGATAGGCTTTTGATGAATTTTCGCCTGTTATTCAAAGTAAAGCTGATTGAGTTAGAAGAAAAACCTTAACCAAATCCGGTTAAGGTTTTTCATTCCATGTTGAAGCTGACAGTTGGTTATTACCAGCCGGCAGTTTGAGTAAGGGTGTAGCCCTTAGCTTGATATTGAGCGATTTCATTCAATCCCACAGGGCACATATAAACCCTGTCGGTAAAGGCATCGCGGTTAACTGCATTGACAGGGATGTAGTACCCTACCATATTTGTTGCATTGGTGCCGTCATAGGTTACAACAGTGCCATCGGCATGTTGTACTTTCAGGATACCTACTTTAGCAGGAATTAAATAAGAGGTAAGCACTACTGATGACCCGGCAACCAAGTTGTTGCTATTGAAATCATACCATGGGCCTAAAAGAATATCTGGTTTAACAGTGGCATCCATATAGTTGATTTTTCCCCAGCGCTTAATGTCTAACAAACGAGTATGTTCAAACACGAACTCCATTCTGCGCTCTCTGCGGATCTCCCAAATCAAATCAGACACACCGGCATCATTGTCAGGATCATGAGGTACAGCCGCTAACAACAAATGAGCAGTTTTTTGAACACCATTGGCTATGGCCGTTGCATCCAATGGGCGATCGCGGATTGCATTGATAGATGCATCCAAATCAGCTTGGGCTACTGTTCCAAGTTCTGCTTTAGCTTCAATCCAGTTCAAAGCTACTTCAGCTAAGCGCATCACAGGAGCATCATTGTTGTTAGTATTAGATTGGTACTGAGCTGGAACACTAACGCCAGTAGCGTAATCATTTGGTCCTGTACGATCAATAAACTTATCACAATAAAGCAACGTGGCCGAGTTTCCATTGGGTTGCTTCCAAAAAGTGGCTTCAAAACGGGGATCGCGGGTTGTTATAAGACTGGCAATATCCAAATTAGTTGCATTGGGCACACCAGACATTTTGTACGGTTGGCCGTCAATAGCAATAAACGATTTTATCAAATCCAAGTTAGCTCCATAGGGTTGCAACTGGGATAAATTGGCATACGAAGCTATCGAATGCATAATCGACAAGGAAGTAGAATATGTTCTGGACAGAAGTATCTCCGGGTTATTGAGGAGGGTACCTGATGCCGAACCAAACAACGAACGGAAATCACTCGTAAACTTCCATTTACCTGAATTGATAACAAGATCACCTGCTTGTACAGCTAGTTGAAGGTATTTAGTTGACCTCGTATTATCGCCATTGTGGTATTTCTGCCAAGTGCCTTCAAATAGCATGAATCGTGAAATAAACCCTGCGGCAATGTATCGGTTCAGGTATTGAACGTTGCCATCGGATAGACGCATATTGTTCAATACATAATTGAAATCATTATACACGCTATCCATCACCAAGCCACGGTCGTCTCTGTCTTTATATAAGCCGGCAATATCACCATCGCTCAACACGCGATTATAATAAGGAACATTGCCAAACACTTCTACCAAACGGCTGTATTCATAACCTCTGAAGAATCGGGCAACTGCGCTCCAGTGAGCATAAGCTTCAGCATTTAAAGCACCACCTTTCATGCCGTTTACCCGTTGCAAAAACAGGTTAGCTTTGCGAACCCATGCAAAATTCCATCTCGGACCTGAGTATTTTGATTGCATGTAGATCTCCTCAGTAGTTGATGCCAGTGTAGCAGGGGCTTGTGCATCAAAAGGGGTTTGCGGTCCTGCATTGGCAAAGTCATCCGCAAAACTATATCCTCCGCCTGTATTTCCCGGGGCATAATCCCAAGCGAAACCGGTATTGTACCCAGTAAAATAGTTGCTATAAAAACCATTGGAAAATAGGCGCACGTTGTTTTCGTTTGTCCAATAGGTTGCATCGGTCTCACTGGTCAGTATAGGACGGGTGAGAAAATCGTTACAACCACCAATCGATACTGCGACCAAAAGTATGAGTGAATATTTTTTCATAATTCTAAATGTTTAAAAAGTTATTTGAACCCCGCCTGACGCGCTCTTGAAAGTAGGGATACTCATGCCCGTACGCGGGAAAGAACTGGTACCAACAGTAGGAGAAGTACCACTGGCGCTTCCAATGACAGCATTGCCAAAATTACCATTGTTGATGGAATTGCTAGCATTATACACGCTGGTCACACCAGGTATGTTTTCCGGATCGATGGGAAGTGTACCCAAATGAGAGAACGTGAAAAAGTTTTCCAGCGAAATATACACGCGTACTCTGGTAAGGTGGGCCCTACGTATCACTGATTCGGGCAAGTTATAACCCAGTTGTATATTCTTAACTCTAAGATAAGCCATATTGAGCAGATACCTTGATTGAGGCTGCATATTGTTGCCTACGTTGCTAGATCCTTGATTCCAAGGGCGAGGATAGAAAGCACCAGTGCGATCGCTGCGCCAAAAATTGCTGGCGAAAGCCTGGGGCATGCCACCATCCGATGAGTTATACCCAGGAATAGCCAAAGAACCATCTCCCCAAAGTTGGCGACTGCCAACGCCCTGAAGGAAAAAACTGAAGTCAAATCCTTTCCAGCTTGCACCCGCCCTGAAACTGTATTCCCAACGTGGCGTAGAGTTACCGATCACTTTCAAATCACCATGATCATTTACTGTTCTTGATCCGGGTGTAATAACACCATCATGGTTGAGGTCTTTAAATTTTACATCGCCAGGACCAAATTTAAAGCTGGAAGAAGAACCAGCACCAGACAGTATTTCTTTCCCTTGTATAGGAGTATTTCCATCAGCGAATTGATAAACAGTTCTACCGTTTACAACAGTTGTAGCTGGGGCCGGATCGCCAGGGGAATTATACACAAAATCGCTTTTTTGAAATAGGCGATCAGTTTGATATCCCCAGATTTCACCATAGGTCTTACCAACGTACCAATCATCTATGGAGGTAACCGTTCCATATTTAGTAATCTTAGTGATGGCATTGGAAGTAATCGCTACAAAATTTACACGCAAGCCGTTTGAAAAAGTGTGGTTATAGTCCAAGGCAAATTCAATACCCTTTGTTCGTAGCGAACCAAAGTTGCCCTGAGGTGCAGTAGTGCCGTATGTTGTGGGAAGACCTGCTTCAGGAACGATCATTCCTTGAGTATCGCGTTGATACCAATCTACCGTAAGCCCCAACGCGTTATTGAGCACGCGTATGTCGGTTCCAATATCAAGCGTAGATATGTTTTGCCATCCAATCGATGAAGACACGGCTGCAGGAGTTGAAAATTGGAATGGCTTTGCCCCGCTGATAAGCCAACTAGTTTGTGAACTGCTTAGCGTAGGAACATAGAGGCCGTTGGGTACCGTTTGGTCACCAATGGAACCCCATGAAGCACGGATTTTAAATTGATCAAGGAAATTTTTACTGAAGTCCATAAATGCTTCTTTGTCAAGATGCCAACCGGCCGAGAAGGAGGGGAAGGTTGCCCATCTCAAATCTTTGGGGAATTTGGAAGATGCATCGCGCCTCACATTGGCTTCCAAAAGATATTTTTCCTTATAGTTGTAGTTAAGGCGTCCGAAAAATCCTAATTGAGAATCCCAATTTTTGTCACCACCAGTAGTCTGTGTTCCAGTAGCGAGGTTAAATTGAGGGTTTGTATAATCAATCAATTGCGTGATCTGTGACCAGTTGTACTCTGATTTGTATCCTACTTTGTTCATTCCAACCATGAACTTGAAAGTGTGATTTTCCTGAATTTTCAAATCGTAAGTGCTATACAAGTTAATGGTGTTGCGCTGATTGTTTTGTGCTGCCCGGTAAAAGTTGTCAGGAGAGGAACCAACTCCTGTGATATACCCCACACCCATTTTATAGTCACGCATAGCTCCGGGAGCAGAGGCATCGACTACTTGACCTGTATTGTCTACATAAATAGGGTTTCCATTTACATCATTCACAGGTTTCATACCACCAGCATATATTTGCCAGGTATCGGCACCATAGAACCGTGTACCGGGGCGGACATTAATGTTCTCTTCATTGTTATAGGTATAATTGAAATTGATTAACCAATCCTTTGTGGGTGTTAGTGTGAAGCCGGTATTGACGTTTGCAAAATTGTTTTCTAAAGTAGCGGTAGCTGCGTCATGAAATTGTTCATAGGGACCATAACCCAACACTCCATTTTCTGCGGCTCCATTAGGCATAAGTTCAGACCAACGATAGAGGTACAAGTAGGGATCGGCTGTACTTGTAGGACTGGCATTAGGATAGCTCGTTATACGTTTTGAGTACATAGCTCCATAATTTATCTTCAACCACTTATTAACCTCTGTATTCAACTGAACTGAGCCATTGTAGCGTTGAAACTGATCTTTCTTGGCTGCTTGGTTCATGCCGTTTTGCATAGTATAACCAATGCCAATATTGTAGCTGGTGCTTCCGTTTCTGCCATTGATTGATAAATTGTGTATGGTAGTGGGTGCCCACGACCGAACAATTGCCTTGAAAGGATCATATGTACGCAGGCCAAATACGCCACCGGCACCGGGATCATAATAATAGTCACGACCATACAAAATAGGATCATTCCATTTTACACTCTTACCGTATGTTTGTTGCCATTGTACCGCCTTGGCGTAGCTTTGCTCATCAGTAAGTATAAATGCACCTGCTTTTGTTCCTCCGATCTCTGGTCGTTCAGCGGCATCAAGCGAATAGCGCAGACCATCAACACCAGCCATTTCCATTTTCCGTGAAATATTTTGGAAAGAGACATTGGCTTGATAAGAAACCTGCACGCTTTCTTTCTTAGTTCCTTTTTTGGAAGTGATCAAGATTACACCAAACGCACCTTTGGCACCATAAATGGAAGCCGATGCTGCATCTTTCAATATTGAGATTGATTCAATATCCTGCGGGTTTACTAACTGTATTGAAGGGATTTCCACGTTATCCAACAGAATCAATGGTTGAGAGGCTCCTTGAATCGATGAGATCTGTCCGCGAATCCGAATCACAGGGTCTGTACCCACTTGACCGTTGGCAAAATCAATACTCATACCTGGCGCCATGCCCTGAAGACCACGGCTCGCATCTGCGATTGGGCGTGAGTCAAAGGCGTTCTTTGTATTTATTGTAGCTACAGCACCCGTGAGGTTTTCTTTCTTTTGTTCACCATAACCTACTACCACTATCTCTTGAAGGTGCTTGGTGTCCTCTTTCAAGGTAACGTCAATAATGGATTGCGTCCCCACATGTATTTCTTGATTGGCATACCCAATAAATGAAAAAACAAGTAGTGCATTATCTGTATCTAAAGATAACGAGTATTTTCCATCACTGTCGGTAACGGTGCCATTAGCCGTACCTTTAACCTGTACGGTTACCCCGGCCACAGCATCTCCATTTGAATCCTTAACAACTCCTGAAACAATGCGAGATTGTGCCAAAGTTGTTGTTGTCAACAAACCCAAAAGAGTTACAGTCAACAAAAAGTTTCGGTAAAATTTCATACATGAATCTGATTTAGGTTTAAGGCATTAAACATCACTAATCTGGATAGAGGGTATGGGCCAAACCTGGTTTGGAACCAATAATCCTGTTGGCGGAGGTGTTTTTTTTCTGGCATTTTTGTAGTTAGTTTAAGTTGTGTTGCTGATTTTTGCTGATTTTTACTTTAAAATAATGAAATTTTTAATTAATTATGCAATACTTTTCGAGAATTATTTAATACTAATTTAATTTACCATATCCTGAGTTCTTTACCGCTGCAACTATTTGCAGGAAATTATGCTGAAAGAAGAGAGGCTGAATTATATCCTTAATGAGGTTAAGGTGCGGAATAGGGTGCTATTGTATGACATTGCCATCAAACTGAATGTCTCGGAAGACACCATCCGAAGGGATCTTAAGTTTTTGGATGAACAAGGAAAGATTAAAAAGGTGCATGGTGGGGCTGTCTCAAACTCTTTCCATATTTATAACTATAAAGAGGATGATATTTACGCCCATGCCGATAAATCCCAGATAGGCAGAAAGGCTATTTCTTTAATAAAAGAAGAACAAGTCATTCTGATGAGTGGCGGTACTACTAATCTTGAACTGGCGCGGCTTATGCCCGATCACTTTCCTCTTACAATTTTCACACCCAGTCTGCCGGTGGCTTTGCAGTTGTTGGAGCACCCTAATATCGAAACGATTTTCGTTGGCGGCCGATTATCACATGAAGCCCAGATTGCACTGGGAGGAGACACTTTGAACACGCTAGCACAAGTAAAAGCCGATGTGTGTTTTTTGGGTACTGGTTATTTGGATGTACAAGAAGGGCTAACCGAGTTTGATTGGGAGGTGGTTCAGTTGAAAAAATCCATGATCAGGGCATCTAAACGAGTGGTGGCTCTTACTATTTCCGAAAAATTAAGCTCAATCCAACGATTCAAAGTATGTGATACCGAATCTATTCATACATTGATTACTGAGTTGCCTCCCGATAGCCCCACTTTAGGGGGATTTCAAAAAATTGGACTTGAGATTATCTGAGCAGCAACTAATAACAGTGCGAATGCCCAATGCGGATGCGAACCGCAAGGGTTGAATGTTTACCATCAGAGCCTGCCCGGTTATTTTTAAAAACTATCATGATTATTAAACTTAGGGTCATGAAAACAAAAAAAGAAAATCCCATCACCGGATAGTTGTATTCTTTTTATGTTGAGCACATCGCAATTATCTTTGTTGAAGTCTTAACCGCCCATCAGCTATTGGCAACGATTAAATGTACAAGATCTTCATTCGCCCTATTCTGTTTCTCTTCGACCCCGAAAAAATCCATCATTTCATTTTTTCTTTCCTGTCATGTATTGGCAAAATGCCATTTATAAAAAACATTCTCCGTTTTTTTTATGTGAGCGAACCCTCATCCCTGGAAAAGGAATTGTTTGGGCTCAACTTCAAAAACCCGGTTGGGCTTGCCGCAGGTTTTGATAAAGATGCTAAGCTGGTTGATGAATTGGCATGTCTTGGTTTTGGTTTTATCGAAATAGGAACACTCACGCCCAGACCTCAGCCGGGAAATGATCAACCACGCTTGTTCCGTTTGCCGCAAGATCAGGCACTGATCAACCGGATGGGCTTTAACAATGAGGGTGTTCTTGCCGCAGCAGAACGATTGAAAAAAAGAAAATCAAAAATCATTGTTGGGGGCAACATCGGCAAAAATAAAATTACACCTAATGAAAATGCCGTTGCTGATTATGAGTATTGCTTTGAAGCACTCTATCCGTATGTTGATTATTTTGTGGTAAATGTAAGTTCGCCCAATACGCCTGGCTTGCGCGAACTGCAAGAAAAAGAACCGTTGAAAAATTTAATGCTTCACATGAAAAAGCTGAGTGCTTCAAAAGAGAAAGCAAAGCCGGTGTTGCTGAAAATCGCCCCTGACTTAACAACCTCACAACTGGATGACATTGTAGAAATTCTCCTCGAAACTCGAACCGATGGGGTAATCGCAACCAACACCACCATTTCCAGAGAAGGATTGATTACCGGCCAACAAGCCATTTCAAAAATAGGTACCGGTGGTTTAAGTGGAAGGCCATTGACAAAAAAATCGACTGAAGTAATTGCCTACTTGCGCAACCAACTTGGCAAAAGCTATCCCATCATTGGTGTAGGCGGAATCATGAAACCCGAAGATGCTATCGAAAAAATAAAAGCAGGCGCCAACTTGGTGCAGGTGTACAGTGGTTTTATTTATGAAGGTCCGGGGTTTGCGAAGCGGGTTTGTGAAGAATTGACAACTAAGATGAACTAAAAGAATCGCAAGCCAAACAACTCCCGATTATTATACAACCATAGCAGTTAATGAACTTGCTGATCGTTGATGATCATGGGTGTTTTTCCATCCGTGATGATTACTTTGGCGTTTGGTGAAGTGACCAACCCTTTCAGCACCTGAACGCCATTCCATTTTATAAGTAAATCCGAGAGGCTTTCAGAAATGGTGTTGTTGTATTTTTTGTAAGCCTCCGCTTCAATTTGCATACGTTCTGCTTCTTTCTTTTGTTTATTGACAACAAATTCCATTTGCAACGACTGTTGCTCGGATTCGAGTTTATTTTCAACGGCCTGAAAAAGTTGAGGTGGCATCGTGATGCTTTTTAACAGCACGGCATCCACAACAAAACCTTTGGGCAATATCCCTGCGATGAGCTCATCGTGAATTTCAGTTTCAAATTTTTTACGATCAATAGAGAACAATTCTTTGGCCATGTACCGCGCACTGATGTGTCTTACTACTGCCCTGAAGTTGGTTTCAACAATTACTTCCTGGTAATTTTTGCCGTAATTGATGTAAACATCAGGGGCAGCGTCTTTCTGCACATGATACAATAAAGAAACTTCTGCCTTTACCGTAAGTCCTTCTTTGGTGGGCACCTCCAGTTCGTTGTAGGCTTCCACGGTACGCGTATTTATTTTTTTTACCGTAGTGATAAAGGGGTTAAAAAAATAAGCCCCTTGCGAAAGTGTAGCTTTTTGAAGTTTGCCAAGTGATTGTTTCATGCCTACTTCGCCCGGACGAATGATGGCACACGATGCTGTTAAAAACAAAAGACTAACCCCTACCAACAAATGATTAATTGTTTTCATTGTGATAAAATTTAAGTTAAAAGATCAGGTAGAAATAAGCGTGCAGAGTTTTTTGCTAATACCATTTCTAACGTAAAAAAGCTATACTTGGTTATAGCTTTCAAAGATTACCTGTAGCAGGCACCCCGCTATTACTTTGCCGCCCCAATGCCTACCCGGGTAAGTTCAACCACAATCAGGTTTTTGTTGAAATTGGAATAAAGCAATTTCACATAATTCAGGTTTTGCATTTCGTTGGCAATGATAAAACCTTCTTCATGTTTTGAAGCATCCCAGCCCAATGCCTCCATCACATTGCCGGTGCCACCTTGTTTGTAAATGAATTTGAGAATGAGGTTGTAGTTCATATTTGTATTAACAAGTTTTACGATAACTAACCCAACTAATGCGAGGCCAAGGCTTCTGATCGCTATTTACGGAAAAATACATATCTACCGCACTCAAAATAGTAGTAGAAGGGGAGCAAATAAATCACTATTTTTTCGAAGTTGATTTTAAGTAAACCCCAACGCAATGACTACCCGAAGAAATTTCATCCGCACATCGGTAACCGGTATTGCCGCAGCAAGTGCAATAACCGGTTATGCAAAGCCAATGATCACATCAAGCTATTCAACGGCTCTCGATCAGCTAAAACCAATGACGGATGATAGTAAACCCATTACTGTAGAAGAGCGCAAAGCAAGAATTGAAAAAGCGCAAAAACTGATGGTCGAAAATAAAATCGATGCCATCTATCTCGATGGCGGCACATCGATGAAATATTTTACCGGTGTGGACTGGGGCAATAGCGAACGCATGATGGCGGCAATTATCCCCGCCAAAGGCGAAGTAAAATATGTGGGGCCGCATTTTGAAGAAGCACGCCTACGCGAACTAATCAAGATTGGCAATGACGTGCGTGTGTGGGAAGAACATGAGAGCCCGTATAAAGTTGTGGGCGGAATTTTTTCCGATTGGGGAATAAAAACCGGAAGGATAGGTATGGAAGAACGTGTGCGTTTTTTTCTTTTTGATGGCATACGCAAAGAATCTCCGCACCTTGAATACCTGAGTGCCGATGTAGTAACAGTTGGCTGCCGCCTGTTCAAGAGCCCGGCAGAATTAGCGTTGATGCAAAAAGCCAACGACATTACGCTGGCAGCCTACAAAGCTTCCTACGGTTCTATCGAAGAAGGTATGACACAGGGAGATTTAGCAGGAATTATTTCGCGCGCACACAGCAAACTGGGTGCTCGCGGTGGTGCATTCGTTTCGTTTGGCGAGTACACCGCTTTTCCGCATGGAAGCAGTACGCCACAAAAACTAAAAAAAGGCGATGTGATATTGATAGATGGAGGTTGCAGTGTAGATGGCTATGCTTCTGATATTACACGCACTTTTGTTTTTGGCGAACCCACCAAGCGCCAGCGTGAAATATGGAATCTTGAAAAAGCTTCGCAGTCGGCTGGTTTTGCCGCAGCAAAACTAAATGCTCCTTGCGAGAATGTTGACATTGCTGCACGCAAGATAATCACCGATGCGGGTTTTGGCCCCGGCTACAAAGTGCCGGGACTTCCGCACCGCACCGGTCACGGCATCGGTATGGACGGGCACGAGTGGGGAAACATGGTATTGGGAAATAAACAACCGCTCAAACCCGGAATGTGTTTTAGCATTGAGCCCACCATTTCTATTTATGGCGAGTTCGGTATCCGCCTGGAAGATTGTGCTTACATGACCGAGCAAGGAGTGAAGTGGTTTACTCCTCAAAGCGAGTCAATTGATAAACCTTTTTCGTAAAATTCAAAAATCGCTTGATCACTCTATGTGCGAGTGATTGAGCCCATCCCTCATCAAATAAAAGAACTTATTTAAACGTCTGCATCATCAATTGAGCAGTGGTAGTTCTGCGCGTTCAGTGTACCAATCGAAAGAATGGAGATGAAAATAATTATTCGGAGTGCCATACTGAATGATTTAGGGTAAGACGCTCAGCCAAATCTTTTTGTTTCATGAAGATGGTACAAGGTGAAGTTGACAACGCCAAATCGGCAACGAGGTGTTTGAACCACGGGTTAACACACACTATTTTATCAGCACTTTATCAATAGCTTCTATAAGAATTTTGTTCATGTTATCTCGTCCACCAACTATCACTTCTTTTTTTATTCCTTGCGAATCTACGATAATGTGAGTTGGGTATGAGTTGATGTTCATTTTTTTTTTGCAAATTCTTTCGCAGTGGGCAAAGCTTCATATGAAAATGAATGTGCCCTAAAAAAATGATTCAACTTGTCCTGGTCGTTAAGAGCGGACGGCACAAAAAATATATCCGACCGATCCTTATAGTGAGCTACTGTTAAGAAGAAGACCGAAATTCAGATTAGCTCATCGGCCTTAACCAGTCTCTTGCATTAACCTTTTTCTTTTTGTGTTACGTACAACACATACCCGGCAGCCAGAAAAAAACTAGCGTACAATAGTGCCATCCAGTGAATGTTGACCGCTGGCGAGGCGGCTTTGCTGATGGTCTCACCTTTTAAATAATTATACATACAATAGGTATAAGGCAGCACATAACCGTATTTCCAAATCAGTGAACCCAGCGATGCAACCCAAAGTAGAAAACCGGCTCCAATCGAAACCAAAAAATTTTTAAACCGAAGTCCGAGCAAGTACTGCAGCGCAATGATGGGCAGGCAATCAATAAAATAGAAAGCGTTCTCTTTCAAAAAATAAAAATAATTGATTGGTTCGGGCGGATAGGGCACTCCCTTCACTAACCAAAAAGGTATGATCACCGAAGCATAAATGCCAGCGTTAAATAAAATAAAAAACTGAACGATCATGACCACCACCACCAAAAGTTTTGAAAAAAATAAAACCGTGAGACTAAGCGGAGCGGTATGCACTTGCTTCCATGTATTATTCTTGTACTCGATCTGGGTTATCAAACTAGTGGCCATGATTACTCCCACCGGCAATAAAAACATAGCCATTGATTCCCATGAATTTCTCCAGTGCCTTTCCCAGTAGTCAGTTGCCAGGTAGGCTTCTTTCAACTTACTGTGGTTGATGAGGCGGGCAACAATAACAATGGCAGGAGTAAAAAATCCACCAATGATTACCAGCCAGGATGCCAGCGTTCTCTTTTTCTTGATCCACTCTGATTGAAAACTGTAGGTAAATGCCGCTGTCATCGTTAGTTATTTATTACGTCCATGAAAATTGTTTCGAGATCATTTTTTACAATGTTGATTGCATAGACATCAATACCTTGTTGCACTAATTGCTGGTTGAGTCGGGCTACTATTTTTTTTGAGACGACAGGAAGCACGATTTTCTCATGGCGTATTTCCGGATGGATATTGAACTCCTTAGCAATTTGCACAGCCGCCTCTGCGTTACTTGTTTCCAGTTCAATGGATGATGATTGTAGCTGCCGGGTTTTCAATTCCTCCAGTGTGCTTTGAAACAGCATACTGCCTTTGTGCACAATTCCAACATGGGTGACCATCTTTTCAATCTCTGATAACAGATGGCTCGAGATGAGAATTGTAATTCTTTGCTCCCGGTTCAGTTTTTTTAATAACTCTCGCACTTCAATCATGCCGTTTGGGTCAAGGCCATTAGTGGGTTCATCCAAAATCAAAAAGGATGGATTATGAAGCAATGCTATGGCAATACCTAACCGTTGCCTCATGCCCAATGAAAATTGACTGGCCTTTTTGCTTCCCGTATTGGCTAACCCTACTAAGCTAAGCACTTCAGCTATGCGTGCTTTCGGGCACTTGTAAATTCGCTGTAAGAGATCAAGATTTTCATAGGCTGTTAAATGGCCGTATAGGGAAGGGCTTTCAATCATTGAGCCGATCGATTTTAATAGCTCAAGCCGATGTTGATTAAAAGGTTTGTCAAAAATGAATACCTCGCCTTCTTGTACACGGAGTAACCCGAGTACTAAACGAAGTGTTGTCGTTTTGCCCGCCCCGTTCGGACCAAGGTAACCGTAGATAGAACCCCGAGGCACTTGCAAATTAATTTGGTTCAGCACTTTTTCTGATGTAGAATAATAATGCGTGAGATGCTGAGTCTGCAAACAATAAGATGTCATAAAAACTTTTGTCAAAGTTGCTGAGATGACGGTGCGCAAACCAGAATGTTACAAGCCGGGCACAAACGTTTATAAAATTCAGGTCATATTGACCTTAAAAAACTTTTAGCTCTCAGTCCTCAACTTCCAACTTCTATCTTATTTTTGCACCCTTATGGCAAACGATTCTGAAAACCTTTTGAAAAAAGTGATTTCCCATGCCAAAGAGTATGGGTTTATTTTTCCTTCCAGCGAAATCTATGACGGCCTCAGTGCCGTGTACGACTACGGCCAAAACGGGGTGGAGTTGAAAAACAACATCAAAGAATACTGGTGGAAGTTCATGACGCAACTGCACGATAACATTGTGGGCATTGATGCGGCCATTTTTATGCACCCCACCACGTGGAAGGCCAGCGGGCACGTTGATGCCTTTAACGACCCGATGATTGATAACAAAGACTCGAAGAAACGCTACCGGGCCGATGTGCTGGTGGAAGACGCCATCGGTAAAATGGAAGAAAAAATTGAAAAAGAAATAGAGAAAGCAGCAAAACGTTTTGGCGATTCGTTTGATAAAAAAATGTTTGCCGAAACCAATCCGCGCGTGTTGGAATACCAAAAGAAAATTGACGTAGCCAACGAGCGGCTGAAGTCGGCAATGAGTGCCAACGACATGGCTGCTATGAAACAACTGATCGTGGATTTAGAAATCAATGATCCAATCAGCGGCACTAAAAATTGGACTGACGTGCGCCAGTTCAATTTGATGTTTTCTACCGAGATGGGTTCTGTAGCTGATGACGCAAACAAAATTTATTTAAGACCTGAAACAGCTCAGGGAATTTTTGTGAATTTTCTGAATGTGCAAAAAACCGGAAGGATGAAAATCCCTTTTGGTATAGCTCAGATTGGCAAAGCATTTCGCAATGAAATTGTGGCTCGCCAGTTTATTTTCCGTATGCGTGAGTTTGAGCAAATGGAGATGCAATACTTTGTGAAGCCGGGCACCGAGATGGAGGCGTATGACTTCTGGAAAGCGAAGCGGTTGAAATGGCATCAGGCATTAGGGCTGGGTACAGAAAACTATCGTTACCACGACCACTTGAACTTAGCACACTATGCCAACGCTGCGTGCGATATTCAGTTTAACTTTCCGATGGGTTTTAAAGAATTGGAAGGCATCCATAGCCGAACAGACTTTGATTTGAAGAGCCACGAAAAATTTTCAGGCAAGAAGTTGCAATATTTTGATTCAGAGAGCAACACAAACTATGTTCCGTTTGTAGTAGAAACTTCTGTGGGGTTAGACAGGATGTTCTTATCCATTTTATCAATCGCTTACAAAGAAGAAAAAATTTCTGGTGCAGATGGCGAAGAAGGAGGCGAGCGCGTGGTGCTTTCCATTCCTCCTGCATTGGCTCCGTACAAAATGGCGGTGTTGCCGTTGGTGAAGAAAGATGGCTTGCCCGAGAAAGCCGAAGAGGTGATGAATTTATTAAAGCACGATTTTCGTTGCTACTACGAAGACAAAGACACCATTGGCAGAAGATACAGACGCATGGATGCAATTGGCACTCCGTACTGTATCACGATAGATCATCAAACATTGCAAGATAACACGGTAACGATTCGTGAGCGCGATACAATGAAGCAGGAACGGATTTCCATTTTATCGGTAAAAGAAAAAATTCAGAAACTGGTTTCAATTACAGAGCTGCTGAAGAAAATCTAATTACTTTGTCTTTCTCTTCGTTCTTAGCGTGTTGAATTGTTTTTTAATCGCAAGGTGTACAAAGGTTCGCAGAGCAATAAATTAGTACTTCGAAATTTTTAATTCTAAAGTCATTGAACTGGTCACAACTCCTTTCCCCACAACGGCTTCAATCAAAAACCGATTGGCACGATCAATCGCGCAGTGCTTTTGAGCAGGATTATGATCGAATAATTTTTTCGCATCCGTTTCGCAGACTGCAAGACAAAACACAAGTGC
The DNA here is from genome assembly GCA_018266435.1 of Bacteroidota bacterium. Classification (GTDB taxonomy): domain Bacteria; phylum Bacteroidota; class Bacteroidia; order Cytophagales; family Cyclobacteriaceae; genus ELB16-189. The sequence goes on from JAFEAL010000008.1 coordinate 49,196, forward strand.
ATCCGCTGCCGGTAGAAGATTTTGTTCACACCCGGTTGACGCACAGTCTTGAAGTTTCGAGCGTGGGAAGATCGTTGGGTAAAAAAGTGGGAGAAGAAATTGTCAAGAGACACACGTTGTTAAAAGAAAATTTTTCATTGTTTGATTTTGGTGCGATTGTGGCGGCCGCTTCACTCGCACACGATTTGGGCAACCCCCCGTTTGGTCATGCCGGTGAAGAGGCCATTTCCGATTTTTTTATTCATCACCCGATAGGCCAATCGTTAAAACCATTGGTAACCGAAAGTGAGTGGGCTGATCTTACCAAATTTGAAGGCAACGCGCAGGGTTTCCGATTATTAAACCAGCAACAATTTGGACTTAAGCTCACAGCGGCTACGCTCGGGGCATTTACCAAATATCCTTGTGCGGCCCATTTTCCCGAGCGAAACAAACTGAAGAAGAGTCAGAAAAAGTATGGATATTTTGATTCGGAAAAAGAAATTTTTTCATCTGCAGCCGAGCAGCTTGGCTTGATAAAATTTCAGAACGGAGCTTGGTGTCGCCACCCGCTTGCTTTTTTAGTAGAGGCAGCCGATGATATATGTTATGGCATTATCGATTTGGAAGACGGCTGTCGCCTGGGACTGATCAGTGAAAAAGAAACGGTGGAGCTAATGGCTTCAATTTTAAAAGAACAGTTCAATACAGAAAAATTAAATCGGCTTAGTGGCCTAACTGAAAAACTGGGTGTACTGCGTGCACTCACCATCAATAAATTGGTAGACGAATGTGTGGAGGTATTTTTGGGTGAAGAAAATGCAGTTCTTGAAGGAAAATTTGATCAGGCACTGACGGATGTAATCCCTTCGGCTGAGGGATTGAAGACCATTTCAAAAATTTCTGTCGAAAAAATTTACCATGCCCGCACTGTGGTGGAAATTGAAGCCAGTGGCCATGCCGTGCTGCCGGGGTTATTGAATGAGTTTGTTTCGGCAGGACAGGCATTACAAAAAAATAAACTGACCATCAAACAAAAAAACCTGTTGTATTTATTGCCCGAAGAAATACGTGGGGCAATTCAGCAGCAAGCTGAAAAAACCTATCCTGTACTTCGCTCTGTAATTGATTTTGTTTCGGGATTAACCGATCGGCACGCGTTGAGCCTTTTCCGAAAAATCAATGGCTTTTAGTTTGTTGCGTGAAATAATTGATGACTAAAATCGCCAGGCAAAATCATCGACCCTAACAACTCATGGCTTTCTTTGATGTACGGATTTTCATTTTGGCCATCTCTTCCATAAGCTCAGAATAATCGCCTGACGTAGGCCAAACCCTTACGCAAAGAAAAAGCAACGCACCGTAAGCTAATAAAGCCAAAGCCCAAAGGAGTTGAGCTAGTTGCGTTCCTAAAAATGTCAGCTGCGCATAACGGGGCCATCGAGCCGTAAATCAAAATCCGTAGCTAAGGATGAGGGTACTGTAGGGCTGCAAACCCAAGAAATATAAAGGCAAATAAGCCGCTGAATATCTTCATCCCAAAAAAGTTGATGGCCCAAATTTGGTTTCTTAACTTGCGCTGCAAAGTCAAATACATGGAAGCTTACGGAAAAATATTGCTCATAGCTATGCCCGCCTTTTTGATTCTGGTGCTGATTGAAAAATGGTACGGATGGATGAAAGGAAAAGACACAGTGCGGCAAAACGACATGATTTCAAGCCTTAGTTCGGGTGTAACCAATGTTACCAAAGATGTGCTGGGCATTGGCTTGGTGATCATCTCTTACCAATGGATGGTGGATAAAATTGCACTCGTGCATTTTCAGGCCACAGGGGTAGTTTATGTCATTGCATTTTTCGCCATTGATTTTGCCGGCTACTGGGTTCACCGCCTGCAACACGAATACAATCTGTTTTGGAATGCTCACATCATTCACCACAGCAGCGAAGAATTTAATTTAGCCTGTGCCCTAAGACAAACCATTTCTACACTCATTAAAGTAGCTGCTATTTTTCTTCTGCCTGCTGCTTTGCTTGGTGTTCCTACGCAGGTGATTGCTCTTGTTGCCCCGTTGCATTTGTTTGCTCAGTTTTGGTACCACACACAACACATCGGACGGCTGGGGTTTCTTGAAAAAATCATCGTAACCCCATCGCACCACCGGGTGCATCACGCCATCAATCCTGAATACTTAGACAAAAATTATTCACAGATTTTTATTTTTTGGGATAAACTTTTTGGAACCTACCAGGAAGAAATGCCCCATGTGCCACCGGTGTATGGTGTAACACGACCTGTTCAAACCTGGAACCCCATCAAAATAAACTTTATGCACGTGTGGCTGCTGATCCAAGATGCCTGGCATACCAATAGTTTGAAAGACAAACTGCGGATATGGTTTATGCCACTGGGCTGGCGGCCGGCCGATGTAGTTGAAAAATATCCGGTTTATAAAATTAATGATGTATATAATTATGAAAAATATAATCCAAAAGTTTCTTCGGCTGTAATCGTTTGGAGTTGGGTGCAGATGTTGTTCATGCTCTTGATGGTAAGTTATTTGTTTGGAAATATTGCCAAGATTGGCTCACCCGGAATTTTTTGGTACGGAGCTTTTATTTTTCTGATGGTTTACGCGTACACCGAGTTACTGGACAAGAATCGGTTTGCCTATTTGTGGGAGTTAGCAAAAAACAGCTTAGGTGCTTACCTGATCTGGAAAAATGGAGGATGGTTTGGAGCTAATTCTGTGTTTCTGTTTGCCGATACGCTTGTTATATTCTACTTGGCTATTTCTTCACTTATCGTGATCTATTTTTGTCTAAATCTGTCTCCTGAGCCTATGAGGCAGACCTCAGTAAGTTCGGCTCGCTGATGTTTTTCAATTTACTCCTGCAATGGGTGCCGCCAGGCAGCTATCGGGAATAGCAAATGCGCGCACTAACGGAACAGCGTCTTGCCTCACCTCCCAGCAAAGCTGGTTGAGCATTTTTCGGATGGCTTTTGTTTTCACACCTTCCATATAGCCTTGTTCCAGGTACCACCCTTTATTTTTGTCGAGTTGATTAAGTGCAAACAAAGCACAGAGTTTTTTTAGTATTGCCTGGCAGTTTTTGTCTGCGGTGTTGTTTACCTGCTCGATAAATTTCTCTAGTACAATGCGCTCGATGTAGGCAAACCCAACTTGCACCAGGTGATGTTGTGAAACATTGAAGGCATCGAACGAATCCATTCCGTCATCGATGTGGCGCTTCAATCGCTTGGCTGCCGAGGTGAGAATGTTTCGTTCTCGGTACCTGAATGCATCCCGGTGAAATTCCGGATCGAGCAAATGTGCATCCTCCGTATTTCGAATGATGATTGGGTTCAGTTCTGTAATGGAAGTTTTTGCCTGGTCAGTAACATAATTCAGGATGCCAAGCAAATTCATGTGTGCAAATTCTTGTTTAAACTCGGTGAGCCGGCTTTTAGCTACCAGTTGCATCAGCACCGTGTTGTCACCTTCAAACGTGGTAAAAATATCGGTATCATTTTTCAGTGCATCAATCCGGTTTTCAGACATGTATCCTTTTCCGCCACAACATTCGCGGCACTCTTGAAGGGTAGCGGTTGCATTCCATGTAGCAAATGCTTTCAGCCCGGCTGCAAGTGCTTCAATTTCCTGCATCTCATTTTCCTTGCGATTTAAAAACCGGGTAGTCAGATATTGCAATGAAAAATGCAAGGCATACACATTGGCGAGATAAGGCATTAGTCTTCGTTGGTGTGTTCTGTAATTCAAAATGGGAACTTCAGGTGCTCCTTCAGGACCAAATTGTTTTCGCTGGTCTGCGTAGGTGATTGCAATGGCCAGCCCGGATTTAGAGGCACTGAGGCCGGCACGGGGAATGCCGATTCTTCCGCCTACCAGTGTGCCCAGCATAGTAAAAAACCTGCGGTTGTCACTGGCAATGGTGCTTGCAAATTTTCCGTCTTCGGTGATTTGCATGTATTTATCGAGGAGGTTTTCTACCGGCACACTCACTTGGGTAAACTCAATTTTCCCATTGTCCACTCCGTTCAATCCCATTTTTCTTCCACAGTCTTCAATGGTAATTCCAGAAAGGGTATTCCCTTTTTTGTCACGCAGCGGAACGATTACAGCGCAAACGCCATAATCTTTTCCCTCCACTATCAGTTTGGCAAATACCGTTGCTGTTTGTCCGTGCAAGGCCGCATTACCGATAAATTCTTTTCGTGCATTTTTATGCGGGGTATGGACTGTAATTGTTTTGGTTGGATGGTTGTAAGTGGCGGTAGTCTCAACACCCTTTACGTTTGATCCGTGATGGATTTCGGTCATGGCAAAACAACCCGGCAGTTGCAGCGTACCAATGTCTTTCAAATACTTTTTGTGGTGTTTTTCTGTTCCCAGAAAATAAACACTCATGCCCCACAATCCAAATTGCACACCAAACTTTACCACCAAACTCAGGTCATGGTAACTCAGTGTTTCCATGATGGCGAAATACGAATCCATGTCATTTTGCCCGCCATACTCTTTGGGGTAAGCAATGATGCCAAAACCCTGATCGGCCAGCAGGTGTGTCCACTGAAGCACCTTTGCCCGGTACAGTGGCAGGTTGCCCGGATCGATGTAGCGAAATTCCGGATCATCTAAAACGGTTTTCACTTTGCGGATGATCTCAGTATTTTTTCCGTCTAAAATTTTTGTCATGGCCTCCACATCAAACGTCTGGTGTGTGGTGAGCTGTTGCGTAACGGAGTCGCGTTTGCCTGACTGAAAATTATACGCGGCTTCATGGCTGATAAACCCCAGCGTTGCTTCAATGTTGCCAAGTGCTTTGCGTTCTTTCAAAAGTTCTGCTGAAACAGCTCCGTGCATGTGGGCCAGCTGAAACCCGATGTCAACCAAACTTTTTCCATCGGTTTGATCAGCTGCCTTTTTAATTTCTTCTTTCCACTCCATCAGGTCTTCTACTGACGGTGGTTGCAAAGGATTGATCTGCGAATGCAAAAAATTTCTCTCGTCATCGCTGAGCCAATGCTGGTTGTCAATCAGCCCCTCGATGGTAGAAACTTCGCTGGGGGTAAGTACAGCATCAGACCATACAGTATAAAACAACGGAAGAAAAGCGAACAATGACGGATTAGATTGGAGATGAGGAGAACGTAGCATAGCCGTTGGGTTTAGTTCAAAGATAAGCCGTTGCTTTGGTAATTGGTTGATAGGAAGCCCAGATGATGGGTAAATTTTGATGATCTGCACGGTTAACGAATTATCAAATTACCCAATCACCGAATTGCACTTTTTCTTAGTTTTACCCTTTAATTCTTTTTTCATGTGGGATAAAGTTGCTGCTTCAATCATCCGTTTTCGGCTATGGCTCATTGTGGCCATCGGGCTGGTTACCATTGCCATGGGTTATTTTGCTTCGCGGGTAGAAATGAGCTACGATTTGGCGCGCACCGTTCCGCTGGATGACCCCGACCAAATCTTTCTGATCAATTTTAAAAAACAATTTGGCGAAGATGCTAACATCATCGGTATAGCTGTGAAGGACAGTGCTATTTATTCGCTCCGCAACTTTAACCGTTTCCGGGAACTCAGCAACGAAATCAAAAAAATTTCGGGAATAAATAATGTGTTGAGTTTGCCCGAGGTAAAAATTATTTTTAAAGACACCACCAACAAAAAATTTAAACTCAATCCGCTTTTCCCCAAAGGAGAAGTACACAGTCAGCAGGAACTGGACAGTCTACTGGGTGCTTTGCGCAATCAGCGGGTGTACATGGGCGAGTTGGTAAACGAACACAATGGCGCTACCCTGATGCTGATCTCAGTACAAAAAGAAGTGATGAACTCGGCCAAGCGGGTAAAATTGATGGAAGAGATTGAACAGGCCGGAAATAATTTCTCATCAGCTACTCAAATAAAATTACACTACGCAGGCCTGCCTTACATCCGCACGATCATGGCCACCAAAGTAAAACAAGAGATGCAATTGTTTCTTTACCTCTCGGCTGCTATTACCGGGCTGATTATGTTTTTCTTTTTCCGATCGGTGAGAGCTGTGTTTTTCTCCATGATTATCATTGGTATTGTGGTGGTGTGGGTCATGGGCACACTTACCTTGTTTGGATATAAAATTACATTGCTAAGCGGGCTGATTCCTCCGGTGATTGTTACGTTGGGCATCACCAATTGCATTTACATGCTCAACAAATACCACATTGAGTACTTCAGGCTTAAGAGCAAGCCCGATGCCATAGCTGTAGTAGTAAAAAAAATGGGACTGGCTATGTTCCTGACTAATCTTACGGTAGCAATTGGGTTTCTTACGCTACTCTCTACTGATATTTTGCTCTTGCGCGAGTTTGGTATAGTGGCAGGCCTTAACATCCTGGTTTTATTTGTTGTGAGTTTGGTGATGGTACCAGCCATTTTTTCGTGGCTGCCTGAACCCAAGCCCAAACATTTGCGCCACCTTGAGTTTAAGATACTGGGCAAGTTTCTGGATTTAAACGATATCACCGTTCACCGCTACCGCCCGGCTATCTATTTAGTATCCGGTGTGTTGGCATTTTTTTCTATTCTCGGCATGATGAAACTAAAGTCAGTCACCTTCATGGTAGATGATGTGCCTGACAATACCGATATCAAAAGAGATATGAAATTTATTGAGGCCAACTTTGGCGGTATCATGCCGTTGGAAGTGGAGATCAATACCGGCAAGCGCAGGGGTGTGCTCAATATTTCCAACTTGCATAAAGTAAATGAATTTGAACAGTTTCTTGATTCCTTGCCTGAAGTTTCTCGACCCATCTCCATCATTAGTTTGGTGAAGGCATCCAAGCAGGCATTTTATGGAAACAACCCTTCCAAATTTGAATTGCCCACCAAGCCTGAAGCTCCTTACATTTTGCGCTATATGAAAGGACAAAATGATAACTCGGGGTTGCTCCGCTCTTTTGTTGACTCCACGTTTACGCGTATGCGCATCTCGTGCCAGATTGCCGACATTGGATCAATCAAAATGGATTCGCTGGTGCATCAACTGATCGAGCCAAGAATGAATAAAATTTTTGAGGGGTCACCCATCACGGCCAGCATAACTGGTACCACCAAGTTGTTTATTAAAGGAAATAAGTTTTTAATAGCTAATCTGCAAGAGAGTTTATTGCTGGCCTTTGTTCTTATCACTTTATCGATGGCATTGCTGTTTGCCAATGTACGCATGATTATCATTTCACTGGTACCCAACTTACTGGCATTGATGATTACAGCCGGACTGATGGGCTACCTGGGTATACCGCTCAAAGCCAGTACAGCACTGATCTTCAGCATCACGTTTGGTATTTCGGTTGACAACTCCATACGCTTTTTGGCCAAATACCGGCAAGAGCAGTTAGTTAATAATTTTTTTGTTCCGCTTTCGGTAAGTGACAGTATTTTAGAAACCGGTAAGAGTATCATTTACACTTCGGTCGTGTTGTTTGCCGGATTTATTATTTTTGCCTTCTCTTCGTTTGGCGGAACTATCGCGCTCGGCATTCTAACTTCTACCACACTGGTGATCTCTATGTTTACCAATTTATTTTTGTTGCCAGCCCTGATCATGACGTTCGATAAATCGAAAAAAAATAAAAATAAATTGCTTATCGATGAATTGGACTCGGGCTTTCATACCGAGCAAGACGATGCTGATATTGATCTTTCAAAAATCAAAATCCATGACCGGACCGGGTCTGCCGAATAATTATTTTGAAGCAGGAGTAAACTTCTCTACTTCGTTGGGTATGGCCTTCACTGTTTTTAAGTAAGTGAAGATTGCGCGTAAATCTTGCCGATTCATTTTGGCATACATTGTCCAGGGCATGATGCTGTTGAATTCTCCCGGCTTGACCGGTGCAGCGGATGCGGAGTCGGCAAAATTTTTAAAACGGCTCAAAAACATTTCTTCTGTCCATTTGCCCAGACCTGTTTCATTGTCTGGGGTTAAATTAGAAGAGCGAATCACCGAACCATCGGGCATTTTAAAATCGCGGTTACCGCTGAAGGCAAATTCTTCGATGATTTGTCCTTTCTCTGCACGTGTGTGACATTCGCGGCAGCCCGAAGCATTGATCATGTAAGCGCCATAAGCAACCAGATCTGTAGTGTCCGGACGTTTGTGCGGATCAGCTTTGTGTGGAATGGTGTTGATGATAAAGTTCATCGGGAAATCGGAGACCGATTCGGGTACAACATTATTGATAGGCTTGAGCGAGCGCACATAGGCAATGATTGAATAGATATCGTCCGGAGCCATTCGTCCGTAATAGCTAAACGGCATTAATGGAAATAAGGCCTTTCCTTCTTTGCTTACACCGGTAGTGATCAACCTAAACAGTTCGCCATCGGTATAACGCGTTATGCCTGTTGGCGTAATGTTTTTTGAATAGTAAACACCGGGTAATCCTATAGTTTGGTCAAAACGTTCACCGCCCATGCCGAAAGTTCCCTCGGTTGGCGGCCCCGAAAATTTAGACCAGTCGCGCTTGCTGTGGCAGTCCATGCAAACACTGACATGGTTGGCCAGGTATCGTCCCCGTTCAATGCGTTCGGGTGTGTACTCAATTTTTATACTTGTGGCTTCCCCTACATTTGGTAAGGCGGCCTTTACATAAATTAACAGACCGGCTGCAATCATAACGAGTACAGCCAATCCATAGCCAATAATCTTAACAGTTTTTTTCATACGGGTTTGGTTTGTTTTTTGGGATAACGAATATACGGATTGAACGTAAATAGGTTTATTCTCAACCTGATCGCTGGTTTCACCTACTGCTTTCCCCTGTTTACCGACTATCTCCGGGTGGCGGCCTACCTTAGCTGGCCGGGCAACTGAATCCTCCGTTTCTTTGAGCATAAATTAAAAAACATGGAAACAAATACGGATCGTTTTACCGCCCCTAAGTCGGGCAAGGCTTTTGCCGGATTGATATTAGTGATTATCGGCAGTGTGCTGCTCGGCCGTCAAATGGGGCTGGATATACCTTATTGGGTATTAACCTGGGAAATGTTGTTCATCGGCCTGGGCCTTTTCTTAGGTGCTCGCAGGGGGTTTCGCCCGGGCGGCTGGTTAATTATGATATTGGTAGGCACAGCTTTCTTGCTGGATGAATATACAGACATCAGCATTCGTCATTTCATCTGGCCGGTGGCCATCATTTTGTTTGGTCTTTGGATGATACTGAAGCCGAGAAGGCAACGCAAAGACTGGAGTTTTAATGACACCTCAAGTATAACTGACAGCCACCTCGACATCAACACTGTTTTTGGGGGAACCAAAAAAAAAATAATGTCGAAGGATTTTAAAGGTGGTGAAATCAACTCAGTGTTTGGCGGAAACGATATTGATCTTACACAAGCCGACATTAACGGGTCGGCCACGCTGGATGCAAGTGTAGTCTTCGGTGGAATAAAACTGATTGTGCCGGCCAACTGGAAAATTCAATCGGATGTAGATTGTGTGTTTGCTTCGGTGGAAGACAAAAGACGCGATACCACCGAAGTATCTAATAAGACCTTAATCCTAAAAGGCTCCCTGGTATTTGGATCTATTGAAATCAAGAGTTATTGAAGGCAGCCTGCCTATCCTGTGAGACTGTAAATCAAAAACCGTAAATCAAAAAGGTATGTGGTACATTGCAAAACTTGTTTTTCAAATCAAAGGTAAAGGCATGCACACGCCTCAGTTTGACGAGCATCTTCGGCTGATCGAAGCTCACGCTTTTGAAGAAGCCTTTTTGAAAGCACGAGTGATGGGCATTGGATTTGAAGAAACCGTGCTGAATAAAAAACATGGTACTGTAAGTTGGGAATTTGTAAACGTGGCCGAACTTCGCCCAATAGAAGAATTTAAAAACGGAATGGAGTTACACTCTCAGGTAAGGGAAATGGAAGAAGCCAATCAATACATCCGGTACATTCACAATCAGGCGGCATCGATGCAGCTTGAAGATAGACCCCTCTTTTAATTACAATGGAAACATTGAAACAAAAATTTTTAACTGCTGAATGGGTACTGCTGGCCGCTCTTCAGTTTATAGTAATGGTTTATTATGGAATGCCCATTCGCGAATCATGGATGGATGCCTCTCTTACGGCCACGGTAATCGTGCTTGCAGGATACGGTATGATTACCCTTGTAAAATACTTCAGGCCCAATACAAAAAATGCGATCACAATCTTAGTTTCAGCCTGGGTACTTTCAGTAATAAGCACAGGGGTAATTCACTCCATACTCAAGCTGTTACCTTCGCATGCTGAATATACAGCATGGCTTAGCACAACGTTGCTGATTCGTTTTATTTTTGTTTGGTTACTGATGCTCATTTCAGGAATTGATGGATGGCTATTCTATTACATGAAAGAACATCAGCAAAACGAAGAGCACTCAAAAGAATCAGATAGACTGATGCGCGAAGCGGAACTATCAAATCTTCGCCAGCAACTGCAACCTCATTTTTTATTTAACAGTTTAAATTCCATCAGCGCATTAACCCTTGTACAGCCCGAGCAAGCACGAAAAATGATTGAACAACTTTCTGATTTTTTGCGTAACACGGTACAGAAAGAAGCCAATCAACTGGTACTGCTCAGCGAAGAACTTCATCACCTCAATCTTTATCTCGAAATAGAGAAAGTAAGATTCAGCCACCGGCTATTAACCACCGTAGAAACAGACGAAAAAGTTTTGTCAATGAAAATACCCTCATTATTGCTTCAACCAATTTTAGAAAATGCAATCAAGTTTGGTTTGTACGACACCACTGGGGCAGTAGAAATCAAGATCAATGCTCGTACAGACGAAAAGAATTTAATCATTAATGTTACCAATCCTTTTGATCCGGAAACTGGTGGACCACAGAAAAAAGGAACAGGCTTTGGGCTAAGCGCAGTTAAACGCAGGCTTGCCTTGCTGTATTATCGAAACGATTTGTTAGCTACTTCTCAAGTTGAAAATACTTTTACTACATCAATCAAGATTCCGCAACCCAGTAAAGCCGAATAAATGGCAAACCCGCAACACATAAAAATAATAATCATAGATGATGAACCGCTTGCCCGCAGCATTGTAAAAGAATACCTGAAGGCATTTTCTCAAACTGAAGTGGTGGCCGAATGTGGTGATGGATTTGAAGGAGTGAAAGCCATAGCGCAGCATCAGCCAGGTTTGATTTTTCTGGATATTCAAATGCCCAAAATCAACGGGTTTGAAATGCTAGAATTAATTGATAATCCGCCTCCCGTCATATTTACCACTGCCTTTGATGCGTACGCAATCAAAGCCTTTGAAACCCATGCCATTGATTACCTGCTCAAACCTTATGGCAAAGAACGATTTGATAAAGCGATGAACAAATTTCTTTCACAACAAAATAGTTTGACACCCCAAGCCATTGCCGAAGAGATTGCTTCACCCGAAAGTCAAAGCCGGGTAGTGGTAAAGAAAGGACAAAACATTGTAGTGTTGCCCGTTCAAAAAATTCATTACCTCGAAGCGTTTGACGATTATGTAAAAATTTTTACAGCCGATGGATTTTATCTGAAAAAGAAAACCATGGCATTTTTTGAAAACACACTTGATTCAAAAATGTTTGTGCGAACACACCGCTCGTATCTGCTCAACATTCAGGAACTCACCCGCATTGAGCCAGCCGAAAAAGACAATCATGTAATTTTGTTGAAAAGCGGCACAAGAATACCAGTGAGCCAAACAGGCTATGCAAAACTGAAAGATGTGTTAGGAATATAACGTTTCCGTTTTTTTAAATTTTCTCAGAGAGCTGTCTCTTCAGCAGCGCTAACCCTTGTTTAAATGAATGAGGTGTATAGCTCAACTCCCTTTTGGCTTTATCAATAATGAACCCGGTTTTGGGAGGTCGCCTGGCCGGTTGAGTAAATTTTGTGGAATCGGTTTGTTGAATCAATGATTTATCCAATTTAAAAAAATCGGCCGTTGCCATTGCAATATCATACGGGGTCATCATTTCACTTCCTGAAATATGGTATATACCCTTCGTTTTTTTGGTGGCAGCGAGATAACAACCTGTTGCTAAATCTTCTGCCAGCGTAGGGGTTCGCCATTGATCGGTTACCACATTTATTTTTTTTCCTTCTTCCAGATTTTTTTTTACCCACAGCACAATGTTGCTGCGGCTCATGTCTTGGGTTACGCCATACACCAGAACTGTTCGCACAATCGTCCACCCGATGTTACTTTTCTCTACAATTTTTTCAGAAGCCCATTTGCTTTCGCCATAGTAGCTCAGCGGATTAGGTTTTTCATTTTCATCTAACGGGCCATGGGTTCCGTCAAAAACAAAATCAGTAGAAAGGTGAACCAGATGAGCTTCCACATTTTGGCAGGCCTTAACAAGGTGTTCAACAGAGGTAACATTGTTGAGCCAGCATTTTTCTTTTTCAGTTTCGCATTGATCAACCTGTGTCATGGCAGCCGTATTAATTACTACATCAGGTTTTGTGGCTGCCAGTACCTGCTCAACTTGCCACGAAGAAGTAATGTCTAATGCGTGAAACTCACCGATAAATGGAATTACCAATTTCGATTTGGCGGTGGCTATCAAATAGTGGTCCTCCGTGGTGGAAATTAATTCTACCAGCTTTTGCCCTAACAATCCGTTGCAGCCGGTTACCAGTATTTTCATTTTTTTATAATCGGGAAATGGTAGCCGTACATTTTTTCGATTTTCTTTTTTGACATCTCTTTTACGGATACAAACATGCGCACATCTTCTAGCGGGCGGTCATTCGCACCTGTTTTAACCGAGGCAATTTTATCGAGTACATCAATGCCGGCAATGAGTTCGCCAAATACGGTATAGCCGCCATCCAGGTGTGGGGTACCCCCAAGGGTAGAGTAAACGTTAATTCTTTCTTCCGGAATATTTTTAGTTACGAAAATCCCGGTTTCTTTTTCTAAGGTTGGGGCTAACGCAAAAACTTTTTTCTTAAAATGATAAGTATCGCCCGAAGAATAAAGTGCAGTCATTGAATCGCGCATTGCTTGATGCTCGGGTTTGGCGAGGTATTGCTGCAAGGCCTGGTTGAGTTTGGCTTGATCAAACCTCAGTTCATTGGCAGCCTCGTTGGTCAGCACCGCACCCTGCACAATATAAAACTGGCTTCCACTCGAAGCCTTGGTAGGATTCAGGGCATCACCCAAACGAGCGGCAGCAAGCACTCCTTTTTTATGAAATAGTTTTGGATCAAACTCTGCTTCAATGGTATAGCCCGGGCCTCCGCTGCCTATCGACTGATTGTCATTTGCTTTTTTAGAATCAGGATCTCCGCCCTGAATCATAAAGCCTGAAATGACACGGTGAAATAACAGGCTGTCATAAAAATGCTCACCGGCCAACTTGATAAAGTTGGCTTTATGTTTGGGAGTTTCATTGTATAGGATAGCCACCATGTTGCCAAACCGGGTATTGATGATAACTATTTTTTCTTTCTTCTGACCCGAAGCAGAAACAACAGCAACCAGTATGCATGCAAACAGTGAAAGGAACTTTGTCATGTATATTTTATTTGCAAAAATAATTGATTTACAGGTTGAAGACTTTGGCTATCTGCAATGACAAGTCCATAAAAATCATCTTGGCGCTTCCATTTCGCTCAAGGTGATATACGGCATCGTTCATTAACTGATTGATCGTTTCAATCTTAGGCAGGGTAACCACTTTGCTGAAATCGCGAATGAATTTTTCTTCTGATCCTTGAATACGACTGATTTGTTCAGCACTTGAAATTTGCAAGAGAGATTCGCGCATCATGCCCAGGCTGTACGTCAATAAATTTCTCTGGTTTAGTTTGTCCATTTCATGAAATTCTTCTGACAGGGTGATCAGTTTAATAAAATCCTTTTTGAAACAGGTGCGCATCCAGTCGGCAAACCGATCTTGGTGATGATCTTCTTCGCTGTCGATGAGTTGAATAGCAAAATTCAAATCGCCTTCAGCCAGTTGTACTATTCCCTGTAGCTTACGTTCATCCATCGGATGATGGTGTTGCAAATATTGCGACAGGTCTTCATCGCTTAGCAAGGGTATGTAAACACGCTGCACCCTTGATAAAATGGTAGGCAGCAGCTGTTCGGCTGCAGAAGTTACCAGGAGAAAAAAAGTTTGTGGCGGTGGTTCTTCCAGAATTTTCAAAATGCCATTGGCGGCCGATGAATGCATTAGCTCGGGCATCCAGATGATCATGATTTTGACAGGGCTTTCAAAGGGCTTGAGCGAAAGAGCACGAATAATTTCGCGGCTTTCTTCCCGAGCAATCAAGGCTTGTTTATCCTCGCCTCCGTATGAGTTGATCCAGTCGGTCAGATTTCCGAAGGGTTGTGCCAACAAAAAATTGCGCCATATTTTTAAAATGGCCGAACGAAAATGCTCCTCATCTTTATCATTTTTTACGTTGCCTAACGGAAACACAAAGTGCGTGTCGGGATGAATATATTTTAAACTTTTATTGCAAGCCGGGCATACACCACAAGCATCGGTTTCATTTTTATTTTGGCAATGCAAATACTGGGCGAAGGCAAGAGCTATGGGTAGCGACAGCGCGCCCTCTTTGCCGGCCAATAAGAGGGCATGCGCAAGGTGATTAGATTGTACCGATGAAACCAGTTTGTTTTTTACTTCAATCAGGCCGGGAATGGAAGAGAAAGTCATGGCGTTGTTTGTCTAAGCTTAGAATGTGGGTATTCGTTCAGCAGACCATATTCCAAAACTTTATTTGTTGCAAAGGCTATCCGTGCTTTCATATCTCTTCAAGCCATTTTTTTTAAGAATGATATTATCTTTCTTCAACACTAAAATCATTTTCAAGATCATTTATTTTTTTAAATAAGTCGGCATCAGTTTTTGAAAAGAAAATGTTTTTTCTCCCCATCATCCGCTCGGCCGTTTGCATGGCTTTTTGAAGTTCATAGGTTTTAAATCCATCGGCTCCGCCCCAGCTAAACGAGGGGATGAGCTTAGGTAAAAGCCCGGCACCAAAAACATTGCAGCTTACGCCCACTACTGTGCCAGTGTTGAACATGGTATTGATGCCACTCTTGCTGTGGTCGCCCATGATCAGGCCGCAATTAGGGCTGCCCATGTCAATGAAATCTTTTTTGAAATAGCTCCACACTTTCACATTCTGGTATGTGTTTTTTAAATTGGAGGTGTTGGTGTCGGCACCCAGGTTGCACCATTCGCCCAGTACCGAGTTGCCTAAAAAGCCATCGTGTGCTTTGTTGGAATACCCGATCAGTACGGAGTTGCTCACTTCGCCACCAATTTTGCAGAAAGGCCCAATGGTTGTGTCAGCACGCATTTTACCGCCCATGTTAATCACCGATTCTTTACCCAATGAGAAGGGCCCACGCACAATGGCTCCTTCTTGCACTTGTGAATTTTTTGCAAGGTAAATCGGCCCATTTTCGGCATTTAAGATTGCGGCATGAAGAGTGACCCCTTCTTCCAAAAAAATATTTTCGGGGTTGTAAGTTCGGGTATGGGGATCAGTGACCGGGTTAGATTTGCGGTTTGCAGTAATCCGTTTAAAGTCGGCCTTGATTTGATTTCCATTTTGCTGAAAAATTTTCCAGGGCTGATCGATGAGTGTTATTTCGTTGTCGTATTCTGTTGCGTTCCCTTTGATGGATTCAGGCAACTTACCTTCGGGGGTGTAAACTGCTATGATTGTTGAATTCTTACAGAGTGCATCTCCTGGTTTTAGTTTTGCAATTGACGCAATCAGGGTTTCATCCGGGCAAAGGGCACCGTGGATCCAAAGGTTTTCGGTAGATATTTTAAGAGGAAATTTTTGAGAAAGATAATCGGCAGTAGCGTAAGATGCTTTTGTTTTCAGTACAAACTCCCACTTTTCGGCCAGGGTTAAAATACCCACACGAATGGCAGCCACCGGCCGGGTAAAAGTAAGCGGCAACAAATTGATGCGGGTGGACGGATCATCGAACAGGATCAGATTCATGCTTTACCTTAGGTTTGCAAATGTTAAAATTAAAACAAAAAAAGAATCCCGCGAGGGCGGGATTCATTATCTAAACGCTAAGAGCAATGTTATTTTTTGCCGTATTTTTTTTGGAATTTCTCTACTCGGCCGGCTGTATCCACCAACATTTTTTTGCCTGTAAAATAAGGGTGTGAAGCTGAGCTAACCTCTACTTTAATTACCGGATATTCCTTACCGTCAGTCCATTTAATTTTTTCTTTTGGCACGTTGGTAGAACGGCTCATAAACTTAAAATCGCTGGAAGTATCCCAAAAAACCACTTCCTGATAGTTGGGGTGGATGTTCTTTTTCATATTTTTCTTTAAAAGGACTGCAAAAATAGGGATTTGGGTTGTTTTGACAAACCATGACCAATCTATTTTTTTTTAGGCTTAAAATCCAAGTATTTTGCAGGAATTAGAATTTTTTAGCGGCCTTCCCGTCTTAGTTTATACCTGTATCGTAATGAAAATTTTTCTCCGCATTTTATCGTATGCCAATTCCATCGGCCGCAGGCTGGGTTTCTTTTTTCTATACTCTGTGTTGGGAATAGTTTTTGGGGCATTCAACATTGTGTTGGTTATACCCATGCTCAAGTCGCTGTTTGACCAGGGAAAAATGCCGGTCGAAATACCACCCCTTCCCGGCTTTAGTATATCCACCGATTACATTGTTGGGGTTTTCAACCATTATTATTTGTCGGTTGTCAAAAACTATGGGCAACTCAATTCGCTGTTGTTTGTTATTGCGTTGATTGTTATAACCGTAATTCTGGCTAATCTCTTCCGCTACCTTGAACGGGTAATGGCTACTAAAATTCGGGTGGACCTGGTAAAAAACATCCGTATGGAAATTTTTAAAAAAGTATCATTGCTGCACATTGGTTATTTTAATAACGAACGCAAGGGCGATTTGATTTCGCGATTTACCAATGATGTGATGGAGGTAGAAAATGCCGTAATGAATAGCCTGAAGGCTGTACTGAAAGAACCGGTAACCATTGTGGTTTATTTTTTTGTATTGTTTTCTATTTCACCCAAGCTAACCTTGTTTACGCTGCTGGTTCTTCCGCTTACCGGAGGAGTATTGGCAGAGATTATTAAGCGATTGAAAAAACAGGCCAAGGCAAGCCAGGAGTCGTTGGGCCGGATTGTTAACATTCTGGATGAAACCTTTAGTGGCATGCGTGTAGTAAAAGCTTTTAACGCGCGTCAGTTCTTGGTTGATAAAATTGAGAAGGAGAGTGCTTTTTACCGAAAGGTTAATAAATCAATGTCATACAAAAATGAACTGGCATCGCCTGTATCAGAAATTTTGGGTGTGCTGATCATTGCCGGTATCATTTTTTTTGGAGGTAATATGGTGCTGAGTAAAAACTCTACACTGGATGCGGCTGTTTTTTTAGGATTCATTGCCGTGTTTGCCCAGATTATTCAACCAGCCAAAAATTTTTCTAACGGAATTACGGCTTTGCAAAAAGGAACTGCCTCAGCCAAACGTATTTTTGAAATGATTGACAGCCGCCCGGCCATAGAAAACAAACCCAATGCCATTGAACTAAAAAGTTTTGAGCAGAATATTGAATTTAAGGATGTGTCTTTTGCTTATGACTCAGATTGGGTTTTGAAAAATATCAACCTGAAAATTCAAAAAGGAAAAACGGTTGCATTGGTTGGCCCTTCGGGTGGCGGAAAGTCAACGTTAGCTGATTTGGTGCCCCGTTTTTATGACCCTTCGCAGGGCGAAGTATTGCTGGACGGAAAATCACTAACCGAGTATGACATAGAGTCACTGCGCAGACAAATGGGTGTGGTAACACAAGAATCGATATTATTTAATGATACCATCTTTAATAATATTGCATTTGGCAATCCGAACATAAGTGAAGAAGCAGTGGTGCAAGCCGCTAAAATTGCTAATGCCCATGAGTTTATCTGTCAAACCGAAAATGGGTATCAAACCCTCATTGGCGAGCGAGGCTCAAAACTTTCAGGTGGACAACGGCAGCGGCTCAGCATAGCCCGGGCTGTATTAAAAAATCCACCAATCTTAATTTTGGATGAGGCTACTTCTGCATTGGATTCTGAGTCAGAAAGGCTGGTTCAGGAAGCGCTATTCAATCTTATGAAAAACCGCACATCATTGGTAATTGCTCACCGGTTAAGTACCATACAGCATGCCGATGAAATCATAGTAGTACAACACGGAGAAATCATAGAACGAGGAACACACGATGATTTAAACACCCAAAATGGGCTGTATAAAAAACTGGTAGACATACAGAAAACCTCATAAAATCAATGGGCCATGCAAGGTTTTAGAGCGATTTGTCTTTTTTGCCTACCTTGAAAAGACCTAAGTTTGCAAACTAATTTTACCCGAATGAACATCCGCAGGATTATCTTTCTCACACTCTTCAGTTTGTTTCAGATTTCTGTTTTCATCTTTACCCTGTATGTAGAGTCAAAAAAAGATGATTTTAATTTTTTGCTTGATATGATGAACAAAATCAGCATTTTTAAATACGGGGCATTGATCGGTGTGGCTTTTGTAGTGGTTGAATTGATATGGGCACGCTCAGAATCAAAAAATAAACCCAACTTTTGATACATGAACTTCAAACAAATCATCTCTGATGAGTTTGCTCAAGCTTCTGACGTACTAAATAAATTCATCAGCCAAGAACACAACCTTTTATTGATAGAAGAAGCAGCAAAAGCCATTGCTGACTCAATTAAAAAGGGAGGTAAAATAATTTCCTGCGGAAATGGTGGTTCGCACTGCGATGCCATGCATTTTGCCGAAGAACTAACCGGACGCTACCGGGAAAACAGAAAAGCTATACCCGCTATTTGCATCTCTGATCCCAGTCATATTTCATGTGTGAGCAATGACTACGGGTATGAATTTATTTTTTCCCGATACCTTGAAGCCTTGGGCAACAAAGGAGATGTGCTTTTCGGCCTAAGCACAAGCGGCAACTCTCAAAATATTATCCGCGCTGCAGAAGTAGCCCGAGAAAAAGGAATGAAAGTAATCATCCTTTCAGGCAAGAACGGTGGCAAACTTGCTCCGTTAGCCGATATTGAAATACGCGTACCACACCATGGATTTGCTGACCGCATACAGGAGATTCATATCAAGATCATCCACATCCTCATGTTGCTTATTGAAAAGCAAGTGATTTGATTTTCTTCTGGATAAGGACAAGTGTCTTATGTTTGTTAGGCACCAGTCGGAATAGAGATCAAAAACCAAAGTACATCGGTTATTTAGCGGTTAAAGAAAGTTCACTAAGCCAAGTAAGTGAAAGTATAGGCGAGTAGGGTTTTTCTTATGCCGAAGGTTTCCTGTTGTTTCGCTTTTTTTAAACTTAAACCTGAAAGAATCGGCAAGGTTACCGGAATTTTGTCTAGAATATTATTTCGTTGGAATGGCCGCCCAGCCAAAGGCACGTTAGCAGTAAGCGGGTTGCTAAGGTTGATCAACTTGTAAAAAAAAGTCATTGAAATTTCTGGCAGCGATGAAGCCTTTAAAAACAGTTCAACGTTTTTTTTAAAGGATGGCAAATCATCAAAAGAATTACCTGGACAGCCATTTAGTATTGGCTTAATCAATGACACACTTTTGGCTGCATGATTTGGTAAATAAATGAAACACGATGGCTCCTCTGTACACGATGGCCCACGGATATCCAATCATGTATACCAGTTCGCACCCTTCTCTGCGCACCACTGAGTTAATGAGCATCTTGGGCTGCTAACTAAAACTTAGCGATTAGTGTCATATTGTTTATGAAGTAAATGCCAGAGTTACTTTTTATAAAGATCATCTGCTAGCTTCTGATTGAAACAACAGACTACATTCCGTTTCCAAACAAGAAATCGGGCGAACCTGGTTTATGAAACAATCTTTTAGTGGCCGATTTGTTTTTTTAAATTTTTGAACGATTGATACGGAGCATTGGCACTAACCCAATTGATTAACCAGGCCGGCACCGACCCACCCGGGTCTATCTGGATGGCGTATTTTACAGCTAGCCTGTTTTTTTGTTCTTCTGTAACCATCCACTGCGAACGGGATGTTGGCACACGCACATACGCTTTGTTTTCTGGAAGAATTCTACTTTCACTATTGGCCGATACAATGAGGTGATTCTTATTGCGTTCAATTTTAAATCGCACCACCATATCGCGATCCATTACCGGCCAGGGTGCCTCAATTTTTGCATAATAGATGTACTCGGTATCTGAAATTTTTTTTATGACTCTTGATTCTACCGTATTGTATTGCCAGGTGGTGTAATTAGGAAAGTCAAGTAAGAAGAGTTCAAGCTTATTCAGGGTAGTGTTGACAAAAAATTCTGCTTTGATAGATTTGAATTTGGAAGTATCGGTATTGCAGGTAAACACTTTAATGCTGTCTTGATCTTTGCGGAGTTTGCATTCCGTTTGACCAACTGCATTTCTGAATAACAGCATTAAAATTATCAAAGCAAAATTGCTTCTGCCCATTCTGCGAATGCTGATCTTATTTTCCGCGCATTTTTTCGAGCACATCCCACATCTCTGCGGGCACCATTTCCAAATGACTGAATTCTCCTCCGCTGCGCAGCCACTCGCCTCCATCAATGGTAATTACTTCTCCATTGATATACGCTGAATATTCAGAGAGCAGATAAGCTGCCAGATTAGCAAGTTCCTGGTGATTGCCAACACGTTTGAGAGGAATACGCTGAGCGGGGTCAAATTTTTTTGCCAAATCTCCCGGCAACAAACGGCTCCAAGCACCTTCGGTAGGAAATGGCCCCGGGGCTATAGCATTGCTGCGGATGTTGTACTTTGCCCACTCCACAGCCAGCGAACGAGTGAGAGAAAGTACTCCGGCCTTGGCACAGGCTGATGGTACAACATAGCCTGAGCCAGTCCAGGCATAGGTGGTGACGATATTTAGAAAAATACCCGGCTGCTTTTTATTGATCCAGTTTTTTCCGGCTGCAAGTGTGGTGTAATACGTTCCTTTCAAAACAATATCAACCACGATATCAAAAGCCCGGTGCGACAGCCGTTCGGTAGGGCTGATGAAATTTCCGGCTGCATTGTTAAGCACGGCATCAACTTGGCCAAATCGGTTTTCAGTTTCTTTGATTACATTTTCAATCTCTTCGTATTTCCGCACATCACAAGCCACAGCCAATACCTTTCCGCCAGTTTGTTGTTCCAACTCAGCTGCTGATTTATCAAGTACTTCTTTTTTGCGGCTGGTAATGACCAGGTTTGCCCCCAGTTCTAAAAGATATTTTCCCATTGATTTTCCCAAGCCGGTTCCTCCGCCTGTGATGATGATGGTTTTGTTTTTAAATGATTCGGGTTTGAGCATGCCATTCATAATGATCCATTTGATTTATACTGAAAAGTAGCGTTTAATTTTAGATATTTGTCCATTAATTTTTTAAACTATGATTTATCGATTCATTACAGCCATTTTTATTTCTGTTATCGTAAGTTCGTGCATCGTCTCTAAGAAAAAATTTGACGACATGCTGGCGCAAAAAGTTAAAGCCGAGGGCGAGCTGGCCGATAAGCGCAAAGCACTTGATCTGGCTAATGCCAACATCAGCCAACTGAACGAGTCTCTTAAAAAAAATAAAAAAGAAGCCGATTCATTGAATGAAAGTCTGCACGCCAGTAACAAAAAATTAGCAGACCTTAATAAAGACTATGAAAAACTAAATGCCAATTATAAACTTTCGCTGACTAAAAGTGGCAAACTCAATCAGGATTTATCTCAGCAGCGTGATCAATTATTAACCATTCAAGACAACCTTGAGAAAACACGACAGCAAAATGATTCGCTCAGTAATAGTTTGGCAGAACGTGAAAAAAAAGTAAAAGAATTGGAGCAAGTGCTGGCTAAGAAAGACAAGGCTGTACAAGACCTGAAAAACCGCATCAGCAATGCGCTGCTCAACTTCAAAGAAAATGATTTGACCGTGAAAGTAAAAAACGGAAAAGTATATGTTTCGCTGGCCGAACAGTTGTTGTTTGGGTCGGGTAGCATTGTAGTAGATAAAAAAGGAGAAACTGCATTGCACCAGTTGGCCAAAGCAATAAAAGATCAAAAAGACATAAACATGATGATTGAAGGGCACACGGATAATGTGCCAATCTCGGCCAAAACCAAATACATGGAAGACAACTGGGATTTGAGCGTATTACGTGCCACCGCCATTACCAAAATTTTGATCAAGGCCGGTATGTCACCCAATCAAATTACTTCTGCGGGCCGGGGTGAGTACTCACCGGTAGCCTCGAATGATAATGCGCAAAACAAACAAAAAAACAGACGTACAGAAATTATAGTTACGCCTAAACTTGATGAGTTGTTTAAAATTTTAGATTCCAATTAACCTGTTATAGCAATGTCAAATATATTTTATTTAGCAATCCTTGTTTTGGATATTGTTGTTGTTTTGGAGATTCTCAAGAGCAACAAAGACATGGAAAAGAAAGCACTATGGATCATTGCGGTGATCTTTCTTCCGTTGCTTGGGCCAGTTCTCTATTACTTCATGGGCAAAAAATAAGTTTCATTGCTAAACGATGCGCTCCAAGATTGTAGGTTGGCTTTACAAACTTTGGAAGGTATTTCTTGTTTTTTTTCTAGCTCAGTTCGTTTATATTTTTTTGTTGAAGTGGATAGATCCGCCCGTTACGGCTACCCAGTTTGTGAGTTGGGTAAAAGGCAATGGATTAAAACGCGATTATGTTTCATTAGATGAAATGTCGCCCAGCATCAGGCTGGCCGTAATGGCTTCAGAAGACCAACTCTTTCCCGATCACAATGGGTTTGATGTAAAAAGTATCAAGCTGGCACTGAAAGAGAAAAATAAGTACCGCAAGCAAATGCGCGGGGCTTCTACCATCAGTCAACAAACGGCAAAAAATGTTTTTTTGTGGCAAAGCAGAAGTTGGTTGAGAAAAGGGCTGGAGGTCTATTTCACTTTTATGATTGAGCTGACTTGGGGAAAGAAACGAATCCTTGAAATGTACCTGAATGTGAGTGAAATGGGCAACGGCATTTTTGGTATTGAAGCAGCTTCGCAAAATTATTTTCATAAGCCGGCAAAAAAATTATCTCGGGCAGAGGCCGCCATGATTGCTGCGTGTTTGCCCAGCCCAAAAAAAATACGGGTACAGCCACCCTCTAACTATGTTAACCAGCGCTATCCGCAAATCATGCAGCAGATGGACTTCATCGAGCCGGATGAAGATGTTCATAACTTGTTGCAATAAGATATGTTATAATTTCGGAGCGAGCCACAAAAACCCCGCTGAAAACAAAAACAGCAAAAAGAAAATTAAAGAAGAAATTTCTTTTTTTTCGATTGTCAGATTAGCCGTAGTACTGAGAGGACGAACGGCTTTCTTTGTTTCCAATACTCTGTTAGCAGCTCGCAGCGATTTCCATGAATCATCTGATGGAACAAAATAACTGAGGCTTGCATCTTTTGTGCGAAGCTCGTGCCAGCCGGGTTTACCTGCCCAGATTCTGGTATGCCAAAAATCATCAACCACTAAATCTTCTTTAAGCGGAACTTGTATCGAATCAGCAAAAAGGGAAACCGGTTCAGGAGAAATAACCTCTGCCTCAAATGGGTTGTTGGTATAATATGGGAAGGGTGTATTTATTTTTATTTCAGCAGTATTTTTTTTACGGGCAACCTTTGAAATAAGCTCTGACCAGGTTTTGGAATAATCTCTCGTATTTCCCTCTGTGTTGAGTTTGTACGTTTCTTGCAAAAGAGTAAAGGCTATCCGTCCATAGCCCTGTAAAATATAGCCCGATATGTTTCTTGGTCCGGAGGCCAATACAGTGTAAATATCTTGTGTAGGCGTAATGTCAAAGCTGACAGTTGGAATAGTATATTTTTTACTCAATACAATGTGTGCCGTATCTTTGAGCGAAGGCACAAATTGCAACGGCCAAAGCCATTGTAGGTTTTTGGGGTCATCGGTAAGCATAACCAACACACCAAGCCCATTCTTCACGGCATTTTTCAATTCTATTTTTTCATTTTGAGTCAGGGAATGGAGTGTTGCCACATCTATAAAGAGTAAGTCATAAAGCCTTAGACTCTCGCGAGATATTGGGTTGATCTTTGTTTGAGGAGTGTTGATGTACTCGTACGTGTAAGCCTCTTTTGAGATTTGGTAGCGGAGTGTAAGCGAGTGATTTCGTTCGCTGAGAAAGTTTTTAAGATTCCTGGTTTCAGCAGTTGGAAATTTTTGAATGAAGAGTATTTGAAGAGGGCTTTCAGCCGCAACATCTATCGGCACCGGTTCACGGTACGAGCGGTTTCCTGTCGTAATTTCCAGTTGATAAATAAACTTTCCATTTTGCCTAGGCCAAAATGAGAGTGTAAACGGCCGGTTAAGGCCCTTCATTAACTGCACAGAATCTTCTGTGCCGGCCGGCCCTATCAACCGCAGGCGCGTATCTGCAAGGCCACTCACAATGCCCTTTAGCATACCCTCATGATGTTCAATCACTTCATCTTCAAAAAATATTTTTACTACGCCCTCAGGTTCAGTTGGTAAGAATTGAAAATTTTTATTGGGCATCATTTCCAGTGCTGAGGAGGAGAGCCCTTCACCTAAAATAATTTTTACAGCACCACCTCGTTTTTCAAAAAAATCATCTTCAATCAAGAGTGCATTTTTCACTTCGTCACAATCTGTTGTGCGCATGAGTTTAAGATGGGGGTTTTGTTTAAGCAAACTATCAACCTGCGAAATTTTGAATCCGGGTGTGAGCAACAGAACGCCATCAGTTGTTTGAGTTTGATAAAAAGGCCGGAACAGAAAACCCAGCAGGCTGATGCCTATGAATAGGATGGCGGCAAGCCGGCCAATCAGCAACCGGTTTTTTTTCTTGATCTCAAACCCCAGCGAAAAAAGAACTAAAAGCAGGATGAGCGCAAAAGTCCAGGGCGGGGCAGATGGAGCTAAACCAAAATTATTCATGCTTGCTGTTTTCCAGTTGTTGAATGAAAAACTGATTCAGTTTATTTGCCGAGCTTGCCTCACGACTGGGCGATGTTGGTCTCTGTGGCAAAACCAGCCATAAAATTTTTCTCAGTTGGTGAAGTTCGTTTTTTCTATCAGCGAGCGTAGCCTTATTCTCGGCTAATCTTTTGAGCAGAGTCAACCCATGTACGAGTGAGGGCTGTTCGAGAGCAATGGAAGAAAATTCTTGTCCGGCCCGTTGAAAAACCCGTTGCACGACCGGAGAAATAGTTATTTCAGGAGCTTGTATAAGTTTTTCGGTAAGAAGTAATGCCGCGCGCACCTCAGGCAGATCATTTTCTTTTTCGCTCACCCAAAGCAGGGTTGGTCCTTTCACTTCAGAAAGATCGGCTGTTAGCCGCTTTTCTTCTTTGAGAGGAGGTGGATCAAAACCCGTGCGATGAACATAAATACGCGAATCATTGCTGATTTCTTTCAGCAGTTTTAGTGCCGTGTATTGATGGGGCAATGATTTTTCGGGTTGGTATAAACGAAGGTAAAGTTCGGCATCCCACATGACAGTAAGTGCGGCTTTCAGTTTGGCACGGATCGACTGCTCAAAAAATGTTGCCACTTCGGTATTATCGTGGCTGTGGACGAAAGCGGCCAGCGGGTCTTCTTTTTTATCAGGGTCATGAGGTTCTTCTTTGTGGTTGTGTTCTGTTTTTTTATCGGGCACCAGGTTGTGCTCGTTTTCTTTGTCGTGCTGGTGGCCAAATTTTTTCATTACGTCTTGATCCTTTTCTTCGTCATGCGAGGTATTGACCTCTGTAGCAATTCCGCTGTCTTCTTCTTCGCCCAGAAACTGACCGTACTTCAAGCGAAGTGTTTTCTGATCAAAGCCCAACTCGTTGCTGGTGGCATTGAATTGCTGCTTTGAAATTCTCGTTTTGTCTTTTAATAATTTTTCAGTGTCAATAATAATCTGTCGCTGACTGCGAAAGTAATCGGGCATGAGGTCTACCCCCAATCCTGAGTCGTCAACGGTTGAATTTTTTGTTGTATCCTGCACTGCAATAAAGTAAGTTTCTGTTCTGCTGCGATTGGGCTGTGGTGATTTGTTATCAAATGCTTCCACATAAAAATACAGTTCATCACCCGGCTCGAGCCCCAGTTTTTTCAGGTTCAGTATTGTTCCAGCATTTACCTGCTTGCCTGATATATGTTGTGGAGTTGTAAACCTCAATCTTTCTTCGCGAAACTTAATTCCTTCGCCACTGCCTTTGCTTACCGTGGCAATAATACCGGCATCCGTTAGCGCATAATCATCGCTGAGTTGAGCGGTTACACTTATTTCATGCCGGTCAGTATGTATTAAGCGGGTAAACTGGCTCAGTCCGCCTATCAAAATTTTTGGGGCATTGTCTTTTAGTATTTCTATTCTATAATAATCAGACCAATGTGTTGTGTGTTCGTCATTCCATTTCAACTGATAAAAACCGGATTGGCTAAATTCTTTTTCGAGAATAAATACATTTCCTGTTTTTTTAAAAGCTGAACTATCCCGGTTAGAAAAAATTATTTTCGCATCGCGTACCCTTCCTTTAAATTCAATTTGCCATCGCACGTTGCTACTTTCCGGAAAGGATAATTCAAAGTTTTTTGATGAATAAGCCCGAATGGTTGTATAAACGGGTGGGGTAATTTGTATTTCAAATGAAGCAACTGATGAGGGCGGGGTTTTCATTGGCTCAGGGTTGGCTTTGAGCCTTACTTTTTTATTCCCTGAAAAATCTATGGGTATAAGAAATGAACTGAATAAAAATGAAAGCCCCACGCACAAGGCCAATAGCAACGATGACCGAACCAGCAGATGAGGCAATTTGATATTTGGATAAAGCCGCGAAAACTGTTCTATCGTTTTTTCTTTTTGTATTTTTTCGAGTGTACTCAACTCATCATCTTCTATCATGAGTAAATCGGCACTTTGCTGCAGTGAAGGGTATTGTTGGTTAAGAAATCTTACTAAATCAAGCGAGTTTAATTTCAGCAGGTTGTACTTCATGATCAGAAACACAAAACAAAATGTGCCTGCCAAACCACCAACTAATATTCTTACTGAACCTGCATCATCCCAAAGTTTAGTTAAAGAAAAAATGATACATGCTACGCCCGTGCTGAGCAGGGTAATCTCAGCCACCCGGTATCGCACATACCTTTTCTTTAGTTTAGTTATGCCATGTGTTGGTTGTGTGCTCATTGCTTTCGTTGAAAGGCGAGGTAACGTTCAATCATAAAAAGCAAAACAAATAATATGATAAGAAAGACCGGAAAACCAGGGGATAAGATGAAAGTGCCTTGTCCTTCTTTGTCGGAAATCCAAGCCATGGCTTCAGGCAAGATGCGCTGGTCATTAAGTCTTGCGGTTTTTTGCCAGGCAGAATCATACGTGAGCAGAGATGCCAACGACAAGACCAGGTTATTTTTTAACGCATTTTCTTCAGTAAGCAGCCGGTTGAGTACCCATTTTTTATATCCGGTTTGCCGGATCAAGTCAGTCGAAATTTCCGGAGCCCATTGTAAAATTTTTGAATTGGTTTCCGGAGGCTTGTCTTCACTCATCCAAAAAACCCAGTCGGCAGAATCGGCTAAAGAGAATTGTGCCGGTTTTTTTTCTATGATTTGAAATGATGAAAAGGCAACAGGGTCAATAGCACGAACGGCCGCAGCAAGTATTTGCTTTTCGTGTAAGCGAGCCGGATCACTCACCAGTATTATTTTTATTTGACGTGGCGGGGTTGCTTTGATTGTATCGTTGGCCGATTGTATTATTTTATTCTCAAAAGAAGTCAGTAGGGCATTAGACATTCCTGTTCTCACAATCACACTGTCGTTTTTTTGAACAGCTCCTAATACAATTTTTTTCTCGGCTGTCTGCACCGGAATGATTTTTAGGTTGGCCGGAACCGGCTGGCGCCTGCCTCTAAAATGTTCGGCTTTTGTCCATGAAAAAATAACAGCCTCTTCAAGGTCCAGGTTTTTTAGTTCTTGTATCACCGACCAGTAATTTAGTTCATCAGCGGCAGGCATGCCTGCCGCTGATGAAAATACACTCGCGATTTTATGTTGCTCGTATCCTTGTTTTTCAAGACTATCAACAGCAGCCTGCACATTTTTATTTTTTTCTGTACCGGTTTCAACCAATATCCATTTCCCTTTTTTATGGTTAAAGTGAAGACCGCTTAAGACCAACGAGAGAATAACAATCAATGTGCACCGTAAAACCAGTAAGAATATTTCATTTAGCCGGATACCTCTGAATTGCTGGGTGCTGGTTTCGTGCACATGCCGGAGGCTGCCGAGTTTAATAATTTTTCCTTCTTTACGACTGAGAAGATGAATGGCTACGGGGATGAGTAGCCCCAGTAATGACCAAAGGTATGCGGAATTTGCCAGGCTCATCTCATCAGGCGTTTTCGTGCAGAAAGAAAATCATACAGCACCTGGTCTACCGGTTCATGGAGGTACACTAAGTGATAGTTAATTTGTTTTTCGAGCATGCGGTGGCGCGTTTGGTGCAGCCAGTTTTTCACGCGAGTGCTGTACTCCTTTTGCTGAACCTGAGTATTTGCTTTGGTGCGGATACCCGTCTCCAGATCTTCGAAGGTAAATGACCCCTCAAAGTTAAATTCTGCTTCGCGCCTTCCCATCAGGTGAAATACAATTACTTCATTTCGTGGGGTTTTTAATCTTGAAATGAAATGAAAAAGATCATCGTTTTCGTCATATAAATCTGTAACAAAAACCACAATCTCTTTGCCGTGGTGATCAAACAACTGCTCGATATCAGTATTTTTCCAGGTGCCTTCGCTTTTAAGTTTAACCAGGCCATTCAAGAACCGGAGAAACTGTTGTTGTTCAAACCGTGGGTGTACTATATGCAAATTTTTATTGTTCATGGCATAAAGCCCGAACGTATCGCTTTGTTTCCGTGCCAGGTAGGCAAGTGCTGCGATTATCACTTTTCCATATTGAAATTTGGTCAGCTCATTTTCTTTGTAGGCCATCGAGTGGCTGGCATCGAGCATGAACTTTACAGTGACGTTGGTTTCAATGTCAGCTTGTTTGATGTAGTAGCGTTCTGACCGGGCAAACATTTTCCAATCCAGTTGGCGCAGGTCATCACCGGGTTGGTAACTTCGGTATTGGCTAAACTCCTGCCCTGCACCCACGGCTTGGCTTTTGTTACTGCCACTCATAAATCCTTCGGTAATGATGCGCGCCACCAGTTCAAGACCGTTGACGGTATTGAGAATTTCGGGTTTTAATAATTCTTTGATGCGCGTGTCCACGAGATCAGATGCCTTTCTTAACCCGGATTGTTTTCAAAAGATGCTGAGTCACTTCGGTAGATCCTACGCCTTCTGCTTCGGCTTTGAAGTTCATTAAAATACGGTGGCGCAAAACAGGATAGGCGATGTGTTCAATATCTTCTTCAGTTACGGCAAAACTTCCTCTCAGCAGTGCGCGGGCTTTGGCTGTAAGAATCATGGCCTGTCCTGCCCGCGGGCCGGCTCCCCATCGCACCCACTCGTTTACAAAATTGCTTTCACTGTTACCGGGTCGTGTAGCTCGCACCAGCCGGCTCACCCATTTTACCAAGTCTGCGTTAATGTGCACCTCGCGAACCAGGTTTTGTGCTTCTATAATTTGTGCGCCTTCAATTACTTTATGAATGTCACTTTTCTTTCTTCCGGTGGTGCTTTCTAAAATAGAAACCTCTTCGTCTGCGGTGGGGTAGTTTACTTTGATATACAGCAGAAAGCGATCGAGTTGAGCTTCGGGCAAAGGAAAGGTACCTGATTGCTCAATCGGATTTTGAGTGGCCAGGATAAAGAATGGTCTTTCTAATTTGTACGAAACGCCTCCATAGGTAACTTCAAACTCTTGCATGGCTTCAAGAAGAGCCGACTGGGTTTTGGGAGACGTGCGGTTAATTTCGTCTGCCAGAATGATGTTGGCAAAGATCGGCCCTCGGTTGAACTTAAAAATCCGCTTACCTGTGGTGTGGTCTTCTTCCAGAATTTCGGTACCAATAATATCCGAAGGCATGAGATCAGGCGTGAATTGAATTCTTCTGAACTTCAAATCAATGGCTTCGGAGAGGGTTCGTATCATTAACGTTTTGGCAAGACCCGGCACACCTTCTAACAAGGCGTGACCACCGGCTAAAAAGGTAATCAGTAATTGATCGATGGTCTCCTCCTGACCTACAATCACTTTGCCTATTTCTTTCTTAAGTTTTCCCAGGTTTTCGATTAGCTCGTGAACTGATTTTTCTGTGGTATCCGTTTTCATTCCTTTTTGGTTGTGGTTCTTAACTGGTTAACGCGTACATAATAATATTTACACTGAAGCGGGTGTTATCAATTTTGTAAAAACGTTTGTTTCTGAAATCATAATCCCACTCGCAGCCGTAATCTTTGTTGGTGTAAAGCACACCTATTTTATTCTTGATTTCGATGGCTTTCAAATAATTGTGCACAATGTCATCGCCCCATCCGTTCAGTTCTTGAGCAGTGGTAGGGGGGCCGTCAAAGTGAAAGAACGAGGAGTAAATTGGATGGTTATTCGGAATTTTTTTTAGCGAATCTTTTCCAAAGATCACCTCCATCTGCGACTCAAACGACTTGGCAAACAACCCGTCAATATCATGATTGCAGTCATCTGCCAAAACAAACCCTCCATGGCGAACGTATTTTTCAAAATTCTCTTTTTCTTTGGCCGTAAACTCTACCAGTTTGTGGCCACTCAGGTAGCAAAAGGGACACCTGAAAATTTCGTCACTGCTGAGGGGAATAATATTTTCGGTAGTGTCTACGGGCAGCGTAGTGTACTCAATCAGCGAGTTGAGCACGTTAGCCGGCATGCGTTGGTCAACATCCCAATCGCCCGATTCGTATTGAAGTCTCGTAAAAAAGAATTTATTTCCGGGTTGCATGGTAAAGCAAAACGAAATTTCTGATGGTGCGGTTAATTTATTGAGATAATTTATACAAGTGGTTTAAAATAATAAAGGCTGCTCTTCAGCAGCCTTTATTATTTTAGGAATCGCCTGCTAAACGGCATCGGATAAACTGGAAAAAGTGAAGTCGCGGATTTTTAGTGGAGGCAATAAATAATTTTGGTTTGACTCCACACTCACCGTTCGCTCAACTTTGCCCAGTTCTTCGAGGTTATTGAGCATGATGATCGGACTTTCGTTGAACCGGAAATTTTTTATAGGGTATTGGATTTTCCCGTTTTCGATATAGAATGTACCATCGCGGGTTAGTCCGGTTAGGAGCAAACTTTGCGGATCTACATCGCGGATGTACCAGAGACGCGTTACCAATACTCCTTTTTTGGTTCCGGCAATCAATTCTTCCAGCGACTTGGTTCCACCTTCCATGATTGCGGCATCCGGGCCGGGTACGGCTTTTACGCCTTTCTTCTCAGCCCAGTATCGTGAGTAGCTCAGGTTTTTGATCACTCCTTTTTCAATCCAAGAAATTTTCTCTTGCAGACGCCCGTCTCCACTCCAGGTGCTGGTGGGCAGATCGGGGTGCATGGGGTCAGAGTAAATATTAACGCGCTCGTCAACAAGTTTTTCACCGAGCCGTGTTCCCCCACCGGCTTTGCTTAAGAAGCTTCGTCCTTCGTCTGCCTCACGGGCATCTAATCCAAAAAATATCCGTTCCAGCAAAACGGCTGCCGCGGCAGGTTCAAGAATCACGGTGTATTTGCCGGGTTCAATTCCTTTTGCGTTGGCCGATTTAACTGCTTTTTCGGTAGCAATTTCTGTTGTTTTTTTGGTATCAAGTTTTCTGATGTCGTTGTAGCCACGAGTGGCATATCCTGAACCTTTGCCGTCTTCGGTGCGCACCGTTACCGAAAAATTGGTGTTGGTGGAGGTGTTGTAGGCAAAGAGTCCTTTTGAATTCATCATTGCATTGAAGCTGGTATTATCTTCCAAAAACCCGGCAGCTACTGCTTTTGCATTTTTTGCTACGTTCAGACTTTGGGCAACCAGGTCAGCACGCAGTTTGGGTGTGATATCGGCCGTTGATTGAACATACATCATCGAATCGGGGTAAGTCTGCGGCCCGAGAAACGGAACATATTCCGGATTTTCAGGAGCCAGCTTCGCCAGTTCTTCTGACCTGCGAACTACTTTTTCTAAGGAAGCATCATCAAATTCATTGATGGTAGCAATGCCCAACTTTTTTCCGAATGCAGAAGAAACGACCAGTTGACTCTGGGTTACTTTTCCGCTGGTAGAAACCGAATTGCGTGCATACCGGATGTTGGCGCTGTCGTTGCTGTTAAGGTTAACTTCGCACTCATCAGCTTTGGAATAGCTCAATACTTTTTTTAGTAGCGCATGAGCTTCGTCTTTGGTTAGTATAGCCATGGTATTATCCGATATTTCGTGAGGTGTTGATTACGTTTACTGAATTGAAGCGAGCTGTGGCCGCACCGTGCGATACAGAATTGCTTTGAGGTGGCTGGCCTTTGCCATCGCCAAAGGCCCCGCCTAAACGATAGTCGCTCTCATCGGCAATCTCTACACACGAGTTCCAAAACTCCTGGCTGTTGGCCTGGTAGGCCACATCTTTGAGCATACCTGCAATTTTTCCGTTTTTGATTTCGTAAAATAATTGCCCGCCAAACTGAAAGTTATAGCGCTGTTGATCAATGGAGAACGACCCGTCACCGATTATGTAAATTCCTTTTTCCACACCTTTGATCAGGTCATCAATGCTTTTCTTTTGTTTGCCCGGTTGCAGCGAAACATTGGGCATGCGCTGAAACTGTACGCTGCTCCAGTTGTCGGCATAGCAGCAACCCTGAGAAGCGTTGAGCCCGATAATATGTGCCTGATCGCGTATGGTTTGGTAGTTCACCAGAATTCCGTCTTTGATTAAATCCCATTTGCCACACTGCACCCCTTCATCGTCATAGCCTACCGCACCCAGCGAGCCTACTTGTGTTTTGTCTGCTACGAAGTTGACGATCTTACTTCCGAAATTGAATTTTTTGGATTGCCACTTATCCAGTGTGAGAAAACTGGTGCCGGCAAAGTTAGCTTCATAACCCAACACACGGTCTAACTCAGTCGGGTGGCCGACTGATTCGTGAATGGTTAGCCACAAATGTGAGGGATCTAAAATCAAATCGTATTTGCCGGGCTCTACTGACTTGGCTTTCAGTTTTTCTCCGGCTTGCACACCGCCAGACTTGGCATCTTCCAACATATCGTAGCGGCCTTTGTACAGCGTGGTTACACTTTGAATTTTATCTTGTGGACGCCAGTCGAGGTATTCATAACCCATGCCCATGGGGGCACTCAATGTATTGCGGGTTTCAAACTTGCCCGTGGTGGCATCAATCTTAGTGATAAAAAATGCAGGCCATATCCGGTGAACATCCTGATCGATGTATGAACCATCTGTGGAGGCAAAATATTTTTGTTCGTTGATCAGGAAGAGCAACGAGGTGATGTAGCTCGCTCCTGATTTCATGGCCGCATCGTTTACACCAAGCAGGAGATCTACTTTTTCTTTAATCGGAACTTCGAATGCGTTTTTTTGAATAGGTGTTTTCCAACTTACCTCTCCATAACCTTTCTGTGGAGCAAGCTGTACGGGTTCAGTTAGTAGTTTTGAATTTTCTTTGGCAATGGCAACGGCTGTCTCGGCTGCTTTGGCGATGCTGTCTTTGTCGAGTTTATCGGTAGCAGCAAAACCCCAGCCCCCGTTGGCAATAACGCGTACACCCAGCCCGTACGATTCGGTATTGACAATGTTCTGCACTTTTTCTTCGCGCGTTACCACAAACTGATTGAGGTACCGGCCAATGCGTACATCTGAATAGGTGGCGCCTTTGCTCCGGGCCGCGTTGAGCGCTACATCAGCCAGTTGTTTTTTCAACGCTACGTCAACAGTTTCCAGCACTTTTTCGGGTGGGATGGATTTTCCCATACCTGGTATGCCCGACAGCAATGCTGCACCGGAGGCACCCATGCCGGTTAGGTAGATAAAGTCTCTTCGTTTCATTGGTGAGGGTTTAGTCTTTTTAAATACTTATCTCACACGGATTAATCTGAAAAATGTTACACCAACCCATCAGGTAATTGATGAGCGGTTTTATAAATCTTTACCAGCTATTTCAAAAAAAAATCCCTGAATGACTCCAGGGATTTGAAAAAATCAAAAGTAGGTATGAAAACTAAACCGCATCCGACAAACTGGAGAAAGTAAAGTCGCGGATTTTCATAGACGGGATAAACCCGTTGGGGTTACCTTCGCTGGTGACCACTCGCTCTTGTTTGCCCAGGGTCTCAAGGTTATTCAACATGATGATTGGGCTTTCGTTGAACCGGAAATTTTTGATCGGGTGTTTTATTTTTCCGTTTTCGATGAAGAAAGTTCCGTCACGTGTTAATCCTGTGTACAATAATGTCTGCGGGTCAACGGGCCGGATGTACCAGAAGCGTGTAACCAGCACCCCGCGTTTGGTGTCTTTGATCATGTCTTCAATAGATGCCGTGCCTCCTTCCATAATTGTGTTTCCGCCAAATGGAACAGGCGCTACATTTTTATGCGAAGCCCAGTAACGGTCGTAAAATAAATTAGCTACAGTGCCATTTTTTATAAGGTCCATTCTCTTGCGCGCTTGCCCATCATTTGCCCAGGGCGAAGCCGGCACCTCATCGTGCCACGGGTCGGTATAGATATTCACGCGCTCATCCACAATTTTTTCTCCGAGCTTAGTGCCGCCACCTTTCTTGGCATAAAAACTCCGCCCTTCATCGGCCTGCCGCGCATTCATGTTGAGCATCAGGCGAACCAAGTCAGCTGCAGCAGAAGATTCCAGCACCACGGTGTATTTTCCGGGCTCAAGTGCTTTGGCATTTCTCGACATCAAAGCTTTGTCAATAGCGGTTTTAGAGGCAAGAGATGGGTTCATCTTACTTACATCAGCTGCGGTACTCCCGGCCCACCCTGAGCCGGTGCCATCGTTGGTGCGCATGGTTACCGTAAAATTGGCGCTTGTAGCCTTGTTGTAGGCATACAATCCTTTGCTGTTCATCAAAGCGTTGAACCCCCGGTTGTCGTCAAGGAAACCGGCTGCCGTTATATTTTTTGCCGCGGCCGGATTGATGCTGTCGGCTGCTACCTTAGCTCTGAACTCGGGCGAAATTTTCGCGGTGGCTTCTGCCCATGTTTTTGATTCTCCTCCATAGGTCGGCTGAGGTATCGGCTCCATAAACTCGGGGTTTTCGGGCGCCAGTTGAGCCAGCTCTTCTGCGCGCCTGACTACTTTCTCGAGTGAGGCATCATCAAACTCATTGATGGTGGCTGTGCCTGATTTTTTTCCATAGTAAGACTGAACAGCCAGGCTTACGTTGCTGTCTTCGCCCGAAGTGGATACGCTGTTTCGCGCATAGCGAATGTTGCCTCCGTCATTTCCGTTGAGGCTGGCTTGTATGCCGTCTGCTTTGGAGAAACCAATTACCTTTTTCAGGATTTGTTCGGCTTCGTCTTTGGTTAGTATGGCCATAATTTTTATTTACGATTTTAGATTTCAGATTTACGATTAGATGGTTCGTCCGGTGTTGATCACGTTGATACCGTTGAAACGTGCTGTGGCGGAACCGTGCGATACGGCATTGGACTGAGTGGGTTGGCCTTTGCCATCATTGAATGCGCCCCCCAACCGGTAGTCGCGCGCATCACAAATTTGTGAGCATGAGTTCCAGAACTCTTGTGTGTTGGCCTGATAAGCCACATCTTTCAACATGCCTTCTATTTTTCCATTTTTTATTTCAAAGAAAAGCACACCGCCAAACTGGAAGTTGTAGCGCTGCTGGTCGATGGAGAATGATCCGTCTTTCACAATGTATATTCCTTTTTCTACTCCGGCCACCATTTGCGCGGGCGTCAGTTGCTCTTTGCCAGGTTGTAACGATACGTTGGCCATGCGTTGAAATTGAACATCACTCCAGCTTTGCGAGTAACAGCAGCCGTGCGATTCGTTTTGACCGATGATGTTCACCTGATCGCGGATGGCCTGGTAGTTGACCAAAATTCCATCTTTGATTAAATCCCATTGTTTGCACTTCACGCCCTCATCATCATACCCCACGGCTCCGAGTGAACCTACTTGAGTTTTGTCGGCTACTACATTGACTTGCTTACTTCCGAAGTTGAATTTTTTTGTCTGCCATTTGTCGAGCGTGAGGAAACTGGTGCCGGCAAAGTTGGCTTCATAGCCCAGCACGCGATCGAGTTCGGTGGGGTGACCAACGGACTCATGGATTGTCAACCAAAGATGTGAGGGGTCAAGTACCAAATCGTATTTGCCCGGCTCTACTGATTTTGCAGCAATCATCTGCTTCACTTGCTCGGCCGCCATGCCGGCATCTTCAACGATGTCGTACGATTTGTTATAAAGAATAATGCCTCCCGGTCCGTTTATTTTATCTTCTGATTTGCCATCGAGGTACTCGTAGCCCATGCCTACCGGAGAACTGAATCCGGGGCGACTTTTGAACTGGCCTGATGCGCGGTCGATTGCGTTGACATTGAAAGATGGTAAGATGCGGTGAATGTCCTGATCGATGTAAGAGCCTTCGGAGGAGGCAAAATATTTTTGTTCATTCACGAGAAAAATGATGCTGTTGACAAAGTTGGCTCCTTTTTCAAGAGCTTTGGCATTGGTGGCAAGCAACAAATCTACTTTGTCTTTGATCGGTACTTCAAAACCGTTTTTTACGATCGGTGTTTTCCACGACACTTCGCCATACGATGGCGTGGCCGCAAGTTTCACCGGCTCTTTTTGAAATTTGGAATTGGCTTTGGCAATGGCTACGGCTCGCTCGGCTGTTTTTTTCATGCCGTCTGGCGTAACACTGTTGCTGGCGGCAAAACCCCACGTGCCGTTGGCAATCACGCGAATGCCTACCCCGAATGATTCGGTGTTCACAATGTTTTGAACTTTCTTTTCACGGGTGAAAATAAATTGATTGAGGTAGCGGCCAATGCGCACATCGGTGTATGTTGCTCCCAGCGATTTTGTGGTATTGAGCGCAATGTCAGCCAGTTGCTTTTTTTGTGCGGCATCCAGCATTGGTTCGAGCAGCCTCGATACATCCACCGGGCTGCCAAACGATGAGAACGGCAGCATCATGGCGCCAGCGCTCATTCCGGTCAGTTGAATAAAATCTCGTCTTTTCATTAGTTGGTATTCAAAGTTTATAATTCATTGTTCAAAAACTCTAATCATCTCTGCTGTTTTAAATGTTGCTTTCAAATCGTTCTTCCGGTGTTGATTACATTCACTCCATTGAATCGTGAAGTAGAACTGCCGTGTGATACTGCACTGATCTGTGAAGGCTGGCCTTTGCCATCGAAGAAGGAACCAAAGAGCCGGTAATCTTTTTCATCACAAATTTTTGCACAACTGTTCCAAAACTCCTGCGTGTTGGATTGATAGGCTACATCGTTGAGCATGCCAGTGATTTCGCCATTTTTAATTTCATAAAATGCAGTACCACCAAACTGAAAATTATACCGTTGCTGATCAATAGAGTATGATCCGCGTCCGGCAATGTAGATTCCTTTCTCTACATCTTTGATCATCTGTGCCGAAGAGTACGGCTCCTGACCCGGTGCCAGTGAAACATTGGGCATGCGCTGAAACTGTACATCGCTCCAACTTTGCGCATAGCAACA
Source organism: Bacteroidota bacterium (assembly GCA_018266435.1). Classification (GTDB taxonomy): domain Bacteria; phylum Bacteroidota; class Bacteroidia; order Cytophagales; family Cyclobacteriaceae; genus ELB16-189. Next base: position 87,035 of record JAFEAL010000008.1, read on the forward strand.
GCCGTGCGATTCCTTTTGGCCTACGATATGAACCTGATCGCGAATGGCCTCTACATTTACAAAAATTCCGGCTTTGATCAGGTCCCAACGTTTGGCTTTTACTCCTTCATCGTCATAACCCACTGCACCCAGTGAGCCGGCCTGGGTTTTGTCGGCAAAGATGTTGACTTGCTTGCTTCCGTAGTTGAATGTTCCCGACTTCAGTTTGTCCAATGTGGCAAAACTGGTGCCGGCATAGTTAGCTTCGTAGCCTAAAATGCGATCAAGCTCAAGCGGGTGGCCTACTGACTCGTGAATGGTGAGGCCCAGGTGATTAGGTTCCAATACCAAATCATACTTGCCGGGCTCTACGGATTTTGCTGAAATCATTTCTTTTGCCTGCCTTGCCGCGATGGCGGCATCCTCAATAATATCATAGCTATTGCGGTACAGCACCATGCCGGAGGGACCAGGCAATTTATCTTCTGGCTTAGGAATCATGTACTCATAACCCATGCCCATGGGAGCACTCATGGCAGCCCGCGATTTGAATTTTCCTGATGCGCGGTCGGTGACTGAGACGGTGAACGTAGGCCAGATACGGTGAATGTCCTGGTCGATGTAGGAACCATCAGTGGAGGCAAAATATTTTTGTTCATTTACCTGAAACAAGTTTGAATTAGCAAAGCTTGCTCCGTTTTTCAATGCTTCTGAATTGGCGCGAAGCAGCAAATCAACCTTTTCGGCTACAGGCACCTCTAATGAATTTTTTTGCAGGGGAGTATTCCAACTCACTTCGCCATGGCCTTCGTTGGGAGCGAGCACAACAGGTTCTTTCTGGTATTTTGAGTTTGCCTTGGCTATGCGCACCGCTTGCTCGGTGGCCATCTTCACACCTTCATTGGTTACAGCATTGGTGGCGGCAAAACCCCACGTACCATTGGCAATCACGCGTATGCCCACCCCAAACGATTCGGTGTTAACAATGTTCTGAACTTTATTTTCGCGGGTGCTTATAAATTGATTTAAATAGCGACCAATCCGTACATCGGTATATGTGGCACCCAACAATTTGGCGGTGTTGAGGGCGACATCGGCCAGTTGTTTTTTTGCGGCCACGGACAAAAACGGTTCTACTAATTTATCAACTGAAACCGGGTTGCCAAAGGTTGGAAACGAAAGTATCGAACCTGCAATGCCTGCACCAGTCAATTGAACAAAATCCCTTCTTTTCATTTGCTGTCTTTTTATCTGCGTGAAATGAAAAGTACGGAAAAATATTCTTTGGGGTTATAAAAAATGCTGATGGCTATTTTTTTTTATGTGAATGGTTGATCAACGGCATCGTACCAACTCAGTATTTATTTATTGAGTACCGTATTGCCTTTATTCTTTTCACACCATGACAGGCAGAATACAAAAAAATTTAAAAACTCTAAGGTTTGTACAACTCCGGTTATCTTTGTTTTTCTTGAACAGGATGTACGCTAAATACTTAACTATGAAAACTAAAAACCGAATGATTCAATCTGTTTTTTTTATATCATTAATTTTTCTTTCGCTGACAACATTTGGTCAACAGCAAAAAGACCCGTGGTCAGCACTCCAGTTGATGGAGCCGGAAAATCTTGCCCAAGTGATGAACGATCCTAAAGCCCATCAACCAGTTATTCTTTGTGTGGGGCCGGCTGCCACTATTAAAAACTCAATCGAGATCGGCCCAGCAAAAGAGTTGGCCAATGTAGCCAACCTTACACATTACCTGAAGAATATAGCCAAAGACGAAATTGTGGTGTTGTACTGCGGCTGTTGTCCGTTTGACAGATGCCCTAATGTGCGCCCGGCTTTTGAGGCTCTTAACAAAATGGGTTTCAAGAATCACAGGTTGCTGAATCTTGCGCACAACCTGAAGGTAGATTGGATTGATCACGGGTATCCTGTTAACGAATGATACGATTTTTTGCTGTCATCAGCTTTGCACTTTGCCTTCAGACCCGTGTTGTACATTCTCAACCAACACTGGAAACAGGAAGCCGGGCACCCGAGATAAAATTACCCACTCCGCAAGGTGATACGGTTGCACTCTCTTCACTGAGGGGAAAGTTAGTGCTCATCGATTTTTGGGCTTCGTGGTGTGGTCCGTGTGTGGCTGAGCAGCCTCACTTGGCGTCTCTTTACGCTACCTATAAAAATGCCGAGTTTACTAATGGCAATGGGTTTGAGATTTACGGAGTATCATTCGATTCAAAAAAAGCAGCGTGGCTGAAGCAGATTGAAAAAAATAAAATTACCTGGACTCAGGTAAGCGATTTGAAATTTTGGAGTTCGCCCGTTGCCAAAATATATGGCCTTGAAGAAATTCCATTCAATCTTCTGATTGACAGTCAGGGGATCATTCTCGCCAAGAACCTTCACGGAGAAGACTTGGCGCAAGCGCTCGAGCGGTACAAAAAATTCTGATCGAAAATAGTATTTACCCCTGTGCCCCTAAGGTTGATGTGGTTGTCTGGCCAACATCTATTTTAGATTTAAATCCTCATCTTAACAAATGCTCACAGCACCAGGTCAGGCAGGTACCTGATTGTCCCAGCCATCAATGTGCCTGCAAATTTTTCTTTAGCGCCATACGTGCCAGCAATGTGCTGCCCAGTGTTAAGACTGCGCCCAGCAGCATGGCTGCTCCGGGAAAATAAATGGGCGCATTGGGTGCCGTGAAGTACGAAAACAAATTGTTCATGATAGGCGGCCCAATAATAGAGGCCGCACTCATCATACTGGTGAATCCCCCCTGCAATTCGCCTTGTTCATTGGGCGGTAATACCGTAGACATAATTCCCTGCAAAGCAGGGCCGGCAATTCCCCCTAAGCAATACACTACTGTAAAAGCATACATCATCCACCCTTGAGTAGCAAAAGCGTACAACAAAAACCCCAAGGCATACAAAGCCAGCCCTACATATACGCTTCGCTGCTGACCGAGTTTGGGGATGATAAACCGAATCAAACCGCCCTGCACGATGGCAAATACCAACCCAATAACACCCAGCGAAATGCCTATGTCTTTGGGTTTCCACCCAAATTTTTCAATGGTGTAATACGACCAATTGCTTTGCACCGCATGTGCCGAGATATAAACTAATGCCAGAGAAACAAAAAGCCCCGCCACTACTTTAAAACGGAACAAGCTTTTGAATGTGCCGATCGGGTTAGCACGAGCCCAGGTAAATGCCCTGCGATTTTCTGGCTTGAGCGATTCGGGTAAAATAAAATAGCCGTATAAAAAATTAATAAAAGCTAACCCGGCAGCAGCAAAAAACGGAACACGTGAACCATAACTTCCGAGTAGCCCGCCAAGCACAGGGCCTATGATAAAACCCAGCCCAAAGGCAGCCCCGAGCATTCCAAAATTTTGTGCTTTTTTTTCAGGAGTACTGATGTCGGCAATGTATGCGCCTGCCGTGCTGAAGCTGGCACCCATTACACCGGCAATGATGCGGCCTACAAACAGCCAACCAATGGTGGGTGCAAATCCCTGAAAAAGAAAATCAATGCCAAACCCCAGCAAAGAGCCGAGTAACACCGGCCTTCGCCCAAAACGGTCGCTTAGCCCGCCCACAATCGGGGCACAAAAAAACTGGGTGATAGCATACGAAGCAATGAGCCATCCGCCATAGGTGGCTGCGGCACTTACTGTTGAAAGATTGCCTGTACCATCTCCTACCAATTCGCGCACCAGGTTGGGCATTACCGGAATGATAATTCCCCAGCCTGTAACATCTAATAATAAGGTGACAAAAATGAAGCCGATGGCCGGGCGTCTTGACATAACTAAAAAATTTAGGCGCGAAAGTAGTAAAAAAACTTCGCCCCTTACTTTTCCGGCCAAGTGTCTGAGGGAAAGGGCGGGCAAAGATTAATCTTAGATTTACGTTGTAACCTTTTAGCCGCTACCCGGTAACTAACTCGAATTTTGAATATTTCGCCCTTGACTACCGATGAACAGATCATGGAGGCCGTGAAAAACGGTGAGCTTCAGCAGGCTTCTGTGCTGTTTGCCCGATACCATAAACGAATATTCAATTTTCTAAGACAGTACTTAAACGATACGATGTTGGCCGAAGACTTGACGCAAAATGTTTTTCTGCGGTTGATCAAATACCGGGGCAGCTATCGCGAAGGGCACCGGTTTCAATCGTGGATTTATCAAATGGCACGCAATGTTTTTGCTGACCATTACCAGGCAAACAAGAACCAGTCTTTTGTTGACGTAGAAAAAATGAGTAACCACTTTGCCGATACAACTGAGCACGATGATGAGCGTGAAGCATTGCTACAGCGCTCACTAACGAAACTCAGCGATGAACAACGTGAACTTTTGGTACTCACCCGTTTTCAACAGATGAAGTACGAAGAGGTAGCGGAGATTATGAACACTACCGTGGCAAATATTAAAGTAAAAGTACACCGCGCCATCGGCAAGTTGAGGGAAGTCTATTTTGAATTGGAAAAAAATTGAGCGCCATGAACAAAGAAAAATTAGAAAGTTTAATAATCGATTACATCGATGGAAACGTAAACGATGCTGATCGCTCAATGATTGAAAATGAGATTGCTCAGAATACTGAAGCAAAGCAACTTTATGATCAACTAAAAGAAGTGACGGGCTTGCTCAACCGTGCTCACTATATTGAGCCGAGCCGTTCACTCCAAGCCAATTTTGAAAAAGCACTTCGGCAGGAAATTGCTTTAAACGAAAAAAATTCAGTTAAAGAAAGAAAGCCTGCCTACGCAAAAACTTCGGCAGGTCGGCAAGTTTTCATCAGTTCCTGGGTATTGCGCATAGCCGCGGTGTTGGTTATTGCTATTGTTGGTGTTGTGATAGCTGACCGCATTAATGAAAAACGTGAACATAAAAAAGAGCTCGCGGCAATTAAAAATGAACTGGACAACAACAAAAAAATGATGATGGATTTGTTGCAAAATCAGCATTCGGCCAGCCAACGGTTGCAAGGCGCAACAGTGGCTTATGAAATGAACCATGCAGACGATGACATTATATATGCGCTGATCAACACCATGAATGAAGATGCCAATAGTAACGTGCGGCTCACCGCGCTCGAAGCATTAGGAAAATTCTACCAGCAAAACCAGGTGCGCAGCGCATTGATAAAATCATTGTCAACACAAAAAGATCCGGTGGTACAAATTGCACTCATTAGAATGTTGGTAAAGTTAAAAGAAAAAGAAGTAGTCAATCAGTTAGAAAAAATCACACGCGATAACTCAGTAATCAAAGCGGTGAAAGATGAAGCTCACTGGGGAATTTTGAAGTTAAGCTAACCGCAAGACTGAAGGATTTGAAAATTGAAACATTAAAAAATTTAAACATTACGAAATTATGAAAAAGTTGATTTTGGTTTTGGGTTTAGTTGTTGCCGCATTAAGCCATGCATCGGCACAAGAATTTAAGCTGGCAAAAAATTCAGGCAAACTGGCCATTTACATTGGGCACGTAACTGTGGAAGGAACAACAGGCAATGAAATTGTCTTTACCTCAAACAATAGCCCGAATAGAGATGAAGATGACCGCGCTAAAGGGTTACGAGCAGTAAGCGGTTCGGGTTTAGAAGACAATACCGGGCTTGGCATCAACGTAGCCGATAAAGGAAACATCGTAGAAGTCCGCCAATTAAAAAAGATGAATTCGCCCCACATTAAAATACTCATACCCAAAGGTGTGACTGTTTACTATGAGTATGAATCACAATACGGCAGAGTAGCCAAATTCAAAAACATAGAAAGTGAGATTGAAGTATCGGCCAATTACAATAGTGTAGAACTTGAAAATATAACAGGCCCTATAGTTGCCAAAAGTGTTTACGGTCACGTAGCCGCTGACTTTAATAACAATGTAAAGGGCCCCATTTCAATCATATCTGTTTATGGCTATGTTGATGTAACGTTGCCTTTGGCTATAAAAGCCGACCTTAAAATGACAACTTCGCATGGCGAACTTTATGCCGCCTCTGAATTTAAAATTGATTATGAAAAAACGAGTGAAGGCTTGGTACGCGAAGACAACCGCGTGAATGGCAAAATCAACGGTGGTGGAGTGAAGGTTGACCTCAACTCAGATTTTGGGAAAGTTTATTTGAGAAAAAAATAATTGAGTTACGGGTTTTGAGTTACCGGTTACAAATTATAAGCTAACGCACTCAACTTGTAGCCCATAGCTTGAAACCTGTAGTACAAATAACCATCAACATGAAAATATATTTCATACTTCTGCTTCTACCGGTGATTAACAAAGTTTATTCACAAACGGAAGTGAACAAAACCATTGCCATACAAGCCGGTCAAAAAATTGAAATGCACTTTGATTATCCTGAATTGATTAAAGTAAGTGCTTGGGATAAAAACGAAATCGCAATTACAGGAACCGTGAGCATCAATGGCGGAGAAAATGACAATGCTTTTTCATTAGAATCTTCTTCATCACCAAATGAAGTGTTGGTTACCGGAGAAATAAAAGACCTGAAAAAACTGCCCCACCGAATTACCATTTGGCATAAGGGACAAAAGATCATCTTCAAGACCAAAGCCGACTATAAAAAATATACTGATGAAAATGGCCACGAATTCAACCGGCAAAATTGGGGAACGGATATTGATATTTTTCTCACGATAAAAGTGCCGAAAAATTTTGAAGTCAAAATTTTGTCAACGTATGGTACCATTGAAGTCAAAGATTTTACCGGTTCACTTGTTGCAGAATCAACTTATGGTGGTGTGGATGCAGCATTGGTTGAAAAATCCATTGGCAACATCAAAGCCACAACCAACTATGGACAGATTTATACCAACTTCGATTTTAAATTCAACGAAGGAACATTCGAAGATTTTCACACCGTAGTAAGCGCAAGATTAGGGAACGGCTCACACTATTCGTTTGAATCAAAATACGGCAACGTGTATTTGCGAAAAAGTTTGAATTGATAGCATAAGATTTTATCACCGGATGCGGAACAGTAATTCGCACCCGGTGACTAACTTTATTTTAACTTCTTATAAAAATATAATTCATAGTTGCGCATCAATTCCGGATGAGCAATCTTCACCAGGTCTTTCAAAATCAGATCAGGCCGCAGGTAACCCAGTTCTAAAAATTCACTTCCGCCTTTTGCCCCGGTTCGAGCATTGTAGGTGTAAACATTCTTCTTTTTAAAGGACCCAAACAAGGCATAGCGGTGATCGGCAGCCTCCATATCTTTTAGTGACTTGAAGTCGCTGGCACCTATCCACAAATCAGCATCTTTTGCTTTGGCAAACACCGTTTCAAAACCAAGCTGTAAAAATCCATTTGAATCAGTATCATTCCATAAATACAGACAGCCCGCATCGTTTAGCAACGTAGCGGCATAGTTTTGCCCACCCGGCATAAACCAAGCGTCTCCATACACGATTCCACTCAGCACAGTAGGCTTGCTCATTTTTTCTGTAATCAGGTTTTTAGTTGATACATATTGTTGTTCGATCATATTGAAGATTGAATCGGCCATTTTTTCTTTATTGAAAAAAAGCGCCATAAATTTAATCCACTCGGCCCGCCCGAGCGGATGTTTTTCCAGGTACTCACCGTTGATAACTACGGGAATTTCCAACTCTTTTATTTTTTTCAGTTGACCCAGATCGCTGGTCATGGTGTAACCCATTACCAGAGATGGTTTCAAAGAAAAAAGTTGTTCAAGGTTCATGCCTTTGTCTATGCCAAGTTCTTTCACTTTCCCTTCATCAATTTGCTTGCGCATTTTTTCTGAACTGATGTAATCGGTGGTGGGGAAACCGATAAGTTTATCTGTTTCATTTAGGTAATCCAACAGAGGAATGTGCGTGGTGGATGTGCAAACAATAGATTCAACTGGAATAGAAATGACCTGAACATTTTTTTCGTGATGTGGAACAGGTTTTCCATGTTGTACCAACACATACTCATAGCCTGATGAGGCACCTTGGTAGGGGTAGCCAACTGTAACCCACTTGCAATCGAGCGAATCTTTTACCGAAAAACCACGGGCGTATTTTAGGCGGCTGCGCACAAGTTCTTTTTTCTCCCGACTTGGTGCACACGAAGTGGTTACGAACATTGCACAGCAAGATGACAGCAACCAGCAGCCGACAACCAACAGCCGGCAACCATTTGTTGTTTTTAATTTTTTCATCCTGCAATTTTCACAAAAAAGTTTAAGTTTGCATCGAAACAATTGGTTTGTGACGAGCAACACATGCTCACCACAATTAAAAGGGAATCCCGTGAAAATCGGGTGCTGTCCCCGCAACTGTAACCCTGACAAGAAATTTTTTCTTGTCCGCTGATTTCTCAAGCCACTGCCCCAACTTGTTGGGGTGGGAAGGCGCAGCAAAAGGAAAGCCAGGAGACCTGCCAACAGTTTAATAAAATAATCAGGGCTTTCGGGTGAAAAGCGATGAGTATGTCAGAAAATAGTTCTGATCTATTCTTTGCCCTCTTTCTCTTCAAGGCTCATAGTTAGTTAACCAAAAAAATTTAAACTATGAGAAAACAATTTTTCAGTGTTTTACTATGCTGGTTGGGCCTGATCGTGCAGGCACAAGATTCATTACGCTCCGGCCAACTGAATGAAATTGTAGTAACGGCTACCAAGTTTCCTAAAAGCATAGGCGAAACCGGTAAAGTACTCACGGTCATTGATGAAAGCCAGATTCAAAAAAGCCTGGGCAAAGATATTTCACAGTTGCTCAACGAACAGGCGGGTGTAGTTGTGAATGGAGCAAACAGTAATCCGGGTAAGGACAAGGCTGTGTACCTGCAAGGTGCCGGCAGTGCCTACACACTTATTTTACTTGATGGTGTGCCACTCAGTGATCCTTCGGGTATTAATGGCGGAGCTTTTGATTTGCGATTGTTGCCTTTAGAGCAGGTTGAGCGGATTGAAATAGTAAAAGGAAGCCAATCTACTTTATACGGAAGCGATGCCATAGCCGGGGTAATCAATATCATTACAAAAAAAGGAGGAGTAAAGCCGATTAACGTATTTGGCACCATGGCCTATGGAAGCTATAACTCTTTCCGCGGAAGCGGAGGGATGAGTGGATCAACCAGAAAATTGGATTACAATCTGGCGTACAATCATTTTACTTCGGCTGGGTTTAGCGAAGCGAAAGACACCACCAAAAGCCAACACTTCAAAAAAAACGGGGTGACTCAAAATTCAGTGCAGGCAAATTTTTCGTGGCGCCCGGTTTCAAAATTGACAATCAATCCGTTTTTTCGGTACAATAATTTTTTCAGCACATTTGATAATGGGCCGTTTTCTGACGCTCCCAACAACAGCGGAAGGTTAAGCTTACTCAATGCCGGAACGCAAGCCCAACTTCAGTTGCCTAAAGGGAAACTGAATTTTTGGTACGGGTACGAAAACTCGCAACGTTTGTATAATTACAATTCAGTCAAATACAATTACCACGGGAAATTTGAAAATGCGGATGCCTTTCTGTTGCATAATTTTTCTCGCAAGGCTCAATTATTAGGAGGAGTAACCTTTCAACAATGGAAAATGTTTGACACCACAACACTCAAAAAAAATCCTGACATCTCATTGGTAAGCCCTTACCTGTCTTTTTATGTTCGAAATATGAGCGGGTTTTCGCTTGAAGTAGGAGGAAGACAAAATCTTCATTCGAGATACGGAAATAATTTTACGTGGAGTTTCAACCCTTCTTATGTTATGGCTCAGCGGGCAAAACTTTTTTTTAATTATTCTACGGGCTTCAAAGCCCCTTCGTTGAATCAACTTTATTCGCAGTACGGAGCTAACCCGAATCTGAAACCGGAGACAAGCCAATCAATTGAAGTTGGAACGGAACTATTTTCAGCAACCAACAAATTTAACGTTCGGGCGGTAGCATTCGTCAGGAATATCAATCAGGCTATTTTTTATCAGGTGCAGCCCAATTATACCTATAACTATGTAAACCTTGCGCGGCAGCGCGACCATGGCTGGGAATTAGAGTCAACGTTGCAGGTAAATCCGAAGGTTACACTAAAAGGTTTTTATGCTTTTGTAGCCGGGCAATTCACCACTAAAACATCAGCGGGCAGCGATACCACCTACAACAATCTGTTGCGCAGACCCAAAAACTCTTTTGGTGTGAGTATTAACTGTTTGCTTACCGAAAAACTTTCGGCAAGTGTTCAACTCAAGACTTTTGGCGACCGCCTCGACCAATACTACGATTCTAATTTTAACCTGAAAACAATTACTCTTCAGGCTTATCAATTGTTAGATATTTACTTGGAGTACCAACTGATAAAAAAGACAAAAATTTTTTTAGACCTGCGTAACGTGCTGAATCAAAACTACATGGAAGTGTATGGATACTCCACCCTGCCGTTCAATATTCAGGCGGGAATCAATGCAAGATGGTAATGAGAAAGGTACTCAACGCACTAACCATTCATCAATTTTTTCTTTGTTGTATTGGCTTGCTTATCGGTATCTTTAAAAAATAAACGAAATTGTTATGATGAAAAAATATTTTAGCGGCCTGCTAATACTGGTTGTAGTTGGAGCCATGGCTCAAAAGAAAAAAGAAAAGGATCCGGTTGTGCCGACATCCTCACCGGCTCAATCTACCATTGAAACAAAAGTAGCCGGCATGAAAAAATACAATGGCTATTACAATTTTTACTATGACGAGAAGCAAGACAAAATCCATTTGCTCATAGACAAATTCGACACCGAGTTTTTATATATTCCCTCGCTTACGTCCGGGGTTGGCTCCAATGATATCGGCCTGGATCGTAACCAACTTAACCGCGAGCGTGTTGTTAAGTTTGAGCGCAGAGGTCCTAAAGTTTTGCTGGTTGAGCCGAATTATTTTTACCGCGCCATCAGCAACAATGAGGCAGAACGCAAAGCAGTGTCAGAGTCGTTTCCTAAATCCATACTATGGGGTTTTGTAGTAGAGGCAGAAGAAGATGGAAAAGTACTTGTAGAGGCCAATGATTTTTTAATTCAGGATCTGCACGATGTAGCCGGGCGATTGCGGGTTGCGCAGCAAGGAAACTATTCAGTAGATAAATCGAGGTCTGCTATTTATTTGCCTCGCACAAAAAACTTTCCGATGAATACGGAATTTGAAATGACACTCACCTTCACCGGCCAGCCCACAGGTGAGTACATTCGCGAAGTGACCCCCACCCCCAACAGCGTTTCTGTTCGTGAACACATTTCGTTTGTTCAGTTGCCTGACAATAATTTTAAGCCTAGAAAATTTGATCCTCGGGCAGGGTATTATCCCACTTCTTATTACGATTATGCCACACCCATCAGCGAGCCGTTAGAAAAACGGTTCATCACACGGCATCGCCTGCAAAAAAAAGATCCCACAGCCGCCATGAGCGAAGCGGTGAAACCAATTATCTACTACATGGATCCCGGGGCACCCGAACCTATCCGCTCGGCATTGATAGATGGCGCGCGCTGGTGGAACCAGGCCTTTGAAGCAGCCGGTTACAAAAATGCGTTTCAGGTAGAGGTGCTGCCCGCAGATGCAGACCCGATGGATGTGCGCTACAACATGATCAACTGGGTGCACCGCGCTACGCGTGGATGGTCGTATGGTGGTGGTGTTACCGACCCGCGCACAGGCGAAATCATCAAAGGTCATGTTACACTCGGCTCACTTCGCGTGCGTCAGGATTTTTTAATTGCCGAAGGGTTACTGGCACCTTATGAAGAAGGTAAACCCGTTTCAAAAGAAATGGAACAAATGGCGCTTGCGCGCTTGCGCCAACTCGCAGCGCACGAGGTAGGCCACACACTTGGTCTCGCCCATGCGTACTCTTCCAGTACTGAAAACATGGCATCGGTGATGGACTATCCTCATCCAATGGCTAAAATTGTGAATGGAAAAATTGACCTGAGCGAAGCGTACGATACCAAAATCGGGGCTTTTGATAAAGTATCTATCACCTATGGCTACCAGGATTTTCCTTCCGGAACTGACGAGGAGAAAGCATTGAATGATATCGTACAAAACTCATTAAAAGCCGGCCTTACCTTTTTATCAGACCAAGATGCCCGGCCTCTTGGAAGCGCACACCCATTGGTTCACTTGTGGGACAACGGTAAAAACCCGGTTGATGAACTGAACCACGTAATGGAAGTCAGAAGCATGGCTCTGAAAAATTTTGGAATAAAAAATATTAAACCGGGAGCTCCAATGGCTACACTCGAAGAAGTGTTGGTGCCGGTGTATTTCTTTCATCGCTACCAGGTTGAGGCTGTCGTAAAAACCATTGGCGGATTAAATTACCGGTATGCCTTGCGCGGAGACAGCCAGCCTATTGCCGAGTTGCTTTCGCCCGAACAAGAAACCAAAGCACTGGATGCCTTGATCAAAACGGTTGACCCTTCCGCTTTAACGCTGCCCGAAAATATTTTGAAACTTATTCCACCTCGCGCCATAGGGTACTCACGTCATCGCGAATTGGTAAAAATAAAAACAGAACTGACATTTGACCCGGTGTCTGCCGCAGAAACTGCAGCCGACATGAGTATCAGTTTAATTTTGCATCCTGCGCGAGCCAACCGATTGGTTGAACACCACGCCAGAAATGCTAAACTTCCCGGCCTGAATGCCGTGATTGATCAATTAATAAACGCTACGTTTAAGTCTCCCGCACGGCCGGGTCTTGAGGGTGTTGTGCAAATGTCAACCAACTATGTGTTGTTTACCAATCTGGCCAACCTGGCCCTGAATAAAAATGCCAGTGCAGAAGCCAGAGCGATTGTATTTTTGAAATTGGACCAACTCAAATCGAATTTAATTTCACGAACAACAACTGATGAAGCGTGGAAAGCACACTACCACTACATAGCCAGGCAGATTGCAGCACTTCAAGAAAAGCCCGATGCATACAAAACAGAAAACCTGGCACCACCACCGCCCGGTATGCCGATTGGCGAAAGTGAAATAGATTTTATCGGAAAAAATTGATGCCTGTAAAAACTGAACTGAAAGAAGACGAAGATTTTTATTTAGAAAAAGGGTTAGTCGTTTTCACAGAGAAGTATCATCTCAAACGAGGCTATTGTTGCCAAAACGGTTGCCGGAATTGTCCGTATAAAAAGGGAAACCCTGATGCTAAGCAAGGCACAGGCCATATCAAAAATGGTTAAATTCAGAGTGCCTTTCAAAAAATAAGATTCCTCCGCTTTGGTAATTAGTCAGAAGCATAACACAACACAATAGACTATGAAAGAAATCTTAGAACTTTCAGGAAAGATGATTACGATTGATAGAAACGAATTTCTGAAAGTAAAAGGAAGCATTGACACAAACGTGTATTATGTAGAGAGCGGAAGCTTGCGGGTTTTTGTATTAGATGATTTTGAAGAACAAACGATTAGGTTTGGCTATAAAGAAAATTTGATTGTTGCGCTCGATTCTTTTTTAACAGGAAAACCTTCTGACCTGTTTATCCAGGCGATTAAAAAGACAGTAATAAAAGTTATACCCAAGAGTCAATTTGACGATTTCTTAAAATCAGAAACAAATAGAAATTGGTGGACTGTCGTATTAGAAAATTTAGTGGTTCAACAATTAGAACGTGAAATTGATATTTTGACCTCTTCACCAAAAGAAAGATACGAAAGGGTTTTGAAAAGAAGCCCACAACTTTTTCAAGAAATACCCCATCGCTACATAGCCAATTATTTACGAATGAGTGCTGAAACCCTATCCAGGCTAAAAAAGTCTTGATTTCAATCAAGATATTGTGGCGAGAAGCTTCACATTTTTGCGTCATAAAAATTTAAAAATTAAAATATGATGAATGCACAAAAAAGTATCAAAACCAGCAGCCAGATTTATATTGGCTTCTGTATTCTCAGTTTGGGTTATGTAGCGCTGTTATCTCTTATTAGTCCTCAATCCACAATGGATTTGGTGGCAACAACTTTACCCAACACAGATGCGATTAGTTCCATAAGAGGTATTTATGGTGGTGTGGGTTTGGTGATCACGCTTCAACTAATTTATTTTTTGGCAAAAGATATTCACAAAGGCTTGTGGTTTCTCTCCTTGTTTTGGGGTGCTTACGCGATTTCAAGGCTGATAACCAGGTTTAATGATGGGCCATTAGGAAATTTTGGCAACCAATGGATTGTAATTGAATCATGTTTTTGCGTGATGGCTGTTGTTTTGATAGCATTAAATAATAAATACAATAAAGTATGAAATCAGAGTTGCTGATACAAACCCTTCTCGAACAAACCCGCAAGTCAATCAATCAAGCTGAAAATATAAGAGTCGCTGATTTGAAAAACTTAACCTGGAGACAAAATAAAACTTCTTGGAATATTTTAGAATGCTTAGAACATTTGAACCGATACAGTGATTTTTATCTACCACAAATTGAAGCCGAAATAAAAAACTCAAATACCAAAGCCGACATTGAGTTTAAAAGCGGGCTTATAGGCGGTTACTTTGCAAAAAGTATGTTGCCGGGTAAAAAACTAAACAAAATGAAAACATTTAAAGATAAAAATCCTTTGAATGCAAAACTTGATAAACGAGTAATAGACAAGTTCATTGAGCAGCAAGTGAAATTAGTGCACTTGCTCAACCAGTCAAGAAGTGTGAGTTTAAACAAAGTGAAAATAAAAACTTCAATTTCAAGATTAATCAAATTAAAACTAGGTGACACGTTTCAGTTTTACATCAACCACATTATTCGGCATTTAGCCCAAGTCAACCGGATACAAACTGTAATGAATGATGCCGCACAGTAGTAATAGGTAAAATAAAAAGAACATAACGGCTATCCCGTCTTTATCCTGGAGCAACACGTGCAGCCGTAAAGCCAACCGATTTTTTTTGGTTAAACCAACTTGAGAAGTTCTTTGGCCGCAGCCGATGGCACAAGTTGACCTTGCTTTATTTTTTGTTCCATGAGTGTAATTTTGGAAGCGATGCGGCCAGACTCAAAAATTTTTTTACGCAACATTGACTCCATCCGCTCGTGAAACCAAATCAGTTTTTGTTGCTCGCGGTTTTTATTAAAAAAATGATTTTGCTGAGTGTGGACTTTATAATCTTCAATCATTTTCCACACCTCGGCCATGCCCTTGTGCTGCGCGGCTGACGTAATCAAAACTTTGGGTCTCCAGTCAGCATCAGAAGGTTGAAATAAATGCAGGGCATGTTGAAACTGCACCTGGGCTAGTTTTGCTTTTTTTTCGTTTTCGCCATCGGCTTTGGTAATGACCACGCCATCAGCCATCTCCATAATTCCTTTTTTTATTCCCTGCAGTTCATCACCCGCCCCGGCCAGTTGCAGCAATAAAAAAAAATCTACCAGGTTGCGCACGGCTGTTTCCGATTGCCCCACGCCCACGGTCTCTACCAAGATCACGTCAAAGCCGGCCGCCTCGCACAACAAAATAGATTCGCGTGTTTTTTCGGCCACCCCGCCCAATGAGTTTTGCGTGGCACTCGGCCGGATAAACGCCAGCGGGTCGGTGGCCAACTCAGCCATCCGTGTTTTGTCGCCCAATATGCTGCCTTTGGTTTTTTCGCTGCTGGGGTCGATGGCCATTACGGCAATTTTTTTTCCCAGTGAAGTGAGGTGCTTTCCAAACGCTTCAATGAATGTGCTTTTTCCCACCCCGGGCGATCCTGTAATACCGATACGGATTGAGTTGCCCGTACGTGGCAAAAGCTGCATAAGCAACCGGTCTGCTTTAATCTGATCAGAAGCTTTCTGACTTTCGGTCAACGTAATGGCACGCGAAAGAGAAAGAATTTCCCCGGAGATAATTCCATCATAAATTTCCCTTGTCGAAACGGTTGGCCTAAGTTGTTTTTTCAAGCGTGTGCTGAATGATACAAATTTCTAAATTTACTGAATAACCCGGTTTTATTATGGTGAAAATTTGGTTAAAATCCTTTTATGCCAAAGCAGGCTCTTGGCTGTCGCGTAATAATGACAAGAATAAGAGATTATTACTTTTTTGGTTCAGGGCCGTTTATGTCACTGCCTTCTCCTTTTTTTTGATGTGGGCCTTCAGCGGCTTATTCAGCTTAAACCTGTTTAATGCCTTTGACCCGGTCGGTCAGGCACTGTCTGATTTTGAATTGACTGACTATGCTTTTTCAAACCTGAGAGAAGACCCCAAGGCGGAAGAAAGAATTGTGTTAGTCAATATTGGCCACATCAGCCGGGCAGAAGTAGCTCAGGAAATCAACATCATCCGCAAATACAAACCAAAAGTAATTGGCATTGATGCATTTTATAATTGTGAAGGCGGCCTCCGCGATTCGGTCAATTGCCCGCAGTTGCTCGATACCCTGAGTAACTTAATGCTGAGCGATGCCATTGAGCAGGCAGGCAATGTTGTTCTCGACTCTAAGCTTTTACAAAAAACAGCCACGGCCTTAAATCCCCCCAGCGATGTGTATTTTGATTCTGCCGAATACTCTGACCCCATGTTTACCCGCTACGCCACCAGCGCGTTTGCCAATTTCCCCAGCGAAGCCGAGTACCAGGAAGATGTAAAACAATGCCGCACATTTTTTCCCCGGATCAGCGTAAACGGCAAATACGAAAATTCATTTGCCGTAGAACTGGTGAGAAGGTATGATTCCACCAAACTCAAAAAATTGTTTGACCGCGGAATAGACGAAGAGATCATCAACTACCGCGGCAATGTAGAACTGATGAATGTTAAACTAAAAGAGTTGGCGAACAAAGACATTGAAACCACCAACTTTCACGTAATGTTTTATGCCATTGACATCAACAAAGTAATGGCCGGAGATTTCGATTCGTTGCTTTTTAAAGACAAAATAGTGTTGATGGGATACCTCGGCAATTACTTTGGCGACCCTTCGTGGGAAGACAAATGGTTTACCCCATTAAATAAAAAAGTAGCCGGCCGGGCAAACCCCGATATGTTTGGTGTAGTGATCCATGCCAACATTATTTCCATGATTTTAAACCAAGATTATGTAGATCAGATTCCCGACTGGGCAACCTACCTCACGGCAATTATTCTCGGCATATTAACCGTAGCACTTTTCAGAATAATCGATAAAAAATTGCCTATGTGGTATGATGCTATGCAGGTAAGCATTCAGGTTGTTCAGATTATACTTATTTCTATTGTGATGGTTTGGGCTTTTGTATTATTTACTTATAAAATAGATTTAACCCTTTCCATGGCGGTTTGTGCGTTGGTTGGACCTTCTTATGATTTTCTGAAGCCCTTAGAAGGTGAAGATAAGGAAAATAAATCAGTTGAAAACTCATCAAGTAGTTTACCAAAATAAAGCCAGCCGTATCAAAGCAAGAAAATTGATGCCTGTTGGCACGATTTTTATTAACTTCGTATCATAAATCACACACCCAACATGAAAAAAGTTAAAAATTTAGCAGTCATTGGCTTGTTATTGTTTCCCTGGTTAGCGCAGTCGCAAGACTATACCTTTCGGGTGCTGGCCAACAAGGGTACAAATGAAGTGAAATCGGGCGATTCCTGGCAGCCTGTTAAAACCGGAGCGCAACTTAAAAAAGGAGATGAACTGAGGATCTCAGAAAATGCTTCTGTGGGCTTGGTTCACGTTACCGGAAAACCGATGGAAGTAAAACAGGCAGGAAATTACAAAGTAGATGATCTGTCGGCCAAAGTAGGAAGCGGATCAAGTGTTCTCAACAAATACACCGATTTCATTTTGAGCAGCAACTCGCCCGAAGCCAAGAAAAACAGATTAATTGCAACCGGGGGCGTTCACCGCGGAGTGGAAGATATTAAAGTATTTCTTCCTGAAAGCCAGTTTGGCCAAGTGTTCGATCCTACTGTGTTCGTAAGTTGGGGAGCATCCAAAGCTTCACCTCCCTACGTTGTTTCGGTAAAAAATATGTTTGGCGATGTACTCTCAGAAACAGTGACCCCCGAAAAACTGGTTCAACTTGACCTGAATGATCCCAAGTATGCCAAAGAAACTCCCGTACTGGTAGAGGTTCGCTCTAAAGCCGATGGAAAAAGTAACTCTACCTCGCACGCCATCACCCGCCTGACAGGCGAGCGCTACAACGAAATGAAAAAACAATTGGATGCTGACCTGGCTGACTTGAAAGAAGAGACTGCTTTCAACGAATACCTGAAAGCATCTGTTTTTGAACAAAAGAAATTATACATCGATGCCATCGCCAGCTATGAAAAAGCAATGAAACTGGATCCTCAAAATCCCACTTACAAAGAAGGCTATGAGGAATTTCTGCTGCGCAACAAAATGAAGACTGACAAATAATAACATCAGGTTATAAATCACGCGAAGCCCCGACTGGTTCGGGGCTTTTTATTTCTTGGCTGACCAAAGAATTATTTTAATTTTGCTTCTCTTAACCAATCTAATATGAGTGTACTGGTCAACAAAAATTCACGGGTTATCGTGCAGGGATTTACCGGCTCTGAGGGTTCGTTCCATGCCGGACAAATGATAGAATACGGCACCAATGTAGTGGGCGGAGTAACCCCGGGCAAAGGCGGCCAAGTGCATTTAGGTCGCCCGGTTTTCAATACGGTAAAAGAGGCTGTGGAAAAAACCGGAGCCGATGTGTCCATCATTTTTGTGCCTCCTGCTTTCGCAGCCGATTCGATCATGGAAGCCGTGGATGCCGGCATCAAAGTGATTGTCGCCATTACTGAGGGTATTCCGGTAAAAGACATGATGATTGCCAAACAGTACGTAAAAACACACGGTGCCACACTGATCGGGCCAAACTGCCCGGGAGTGATTACACCGGGCGAAGCCAAAGTAGGCATCATGCCCGGATTTGTTTTCAAAAAAGGAAAAATAGGAATTGTATCAAAGTCCGGCACACTGACCTACGAAGCAGCCGACCAGATTGTAAAAGCAGGGCTTGGAATCACCACAGCCATCGGCATTGGCGGTGACCCGATTATTGGCACACCCACTAAAGATGCGGTAGAGTTGCTGATGAACGACCCCGAAACGGAAGGCATTGTAATGATCGGTGAGATAGGCGGAAATTATGAGCCGGTAGCTGCACGATGGATTAAAGAAACCGGAAATAAAAAACCCGTAGTTGGTTTTATTGCAGGCCAAACCGCGCCTCCCGGAAGAAGGATGGGCCATGCCGGTGCCATTATTGGCGGAGCAGAAGATACGGCCGAAGCAAAAATGAAAGTAATGCGCGAGTGTGGCATTCATGTAGTCGAATCACCCGCGCTCATTGGCGACACCATGCTCAAGGCTTTGGGAAAATAAAATCAGTTAGAAACTTTAGTCAGGCATTTTCTTTGAGGGGGCTGTGTTATTAGTAAGAGATCAGAAAACTTCCTGACGAGAGGTTACCCCTGAGTATTAATGTTGAATGAGAATCTGTTTTTGCCTCACTGCTTCCCTGTACACTACATTGAGATAATACAGGTCGGATGGCAATCCTAATAACGGAACGGATACAGTGCAGTTAGATGACTGAGTTGAGTATACACGTTGACCTGACTTGTTAAACAGCATTATTTGACAAGGCTGTGGGAGTGTTACAGATGCTATACTTTGTGTGCTATCTACTACATTTACCGTTAAAGAAGTGCTTGCAGGATTGGGGAAAACTGCGACTGACATCATTTGACCTCCTCCACCCGAACAATTTGAAATTGCTGCGATATATTTTTTATTAATACTTCCACACGCGTTTGATGTAGTCAAAGTAAAATACGTTGTGCCTGCTGCGTCAGCCAAAAGGTTCACATAAGTCCCCGAACCAGATACCT
This sequence comes from Bacteroidota bacterium, assembly GCA_018266435.1. Classification (GTDB taxonomy): domain Bacteria; phylum Bacteroidota; class Bacteroidia; order Cytophagales; family Cyclobacteriaceae; genus ELB16-189. The sequence continues at coordinate 106,861 of JAFEAL010000008.1, forward strand.
CAAGAATCGAAGGATTTCCAGAAGCCCACGCGTAGGTTGATGCACCGCCAACTGTATTAACGTTAGCAATTACCGTTGCTCCAACACAGAATGGTGGATTATTAATGTTTTTGTTTAGAGAACCCGGTGATGCAGGTTGACCAATCCAAATTGGTACGGTCACTGTTGTATTACATCCAGCACCAGTTACTAACGCACTTACAATAACCTGTCCACTATAGGAATTTACTCGCGTTGCTACTCCACTTGTAGAATTGATTGTGAGACCTGAAGTATTGCTTGAAGACCAAGAAACTGTTGAATTTACAGGATTATTTACGGTAAAAGTACCTGAGGCACATAAAGGGGATGACGTTACAATGGGCGAACTTGTTCCTGAATACGCAGCTCCGACCCCAACCGAATACCACGCGCTCGTAACTTGTGCGACTTCGTTAGATGCTGTGCCGTACAAATCAGTGGCTGCACTTATCATTGCAGTTCTTGCCCCTAAATAATTCGAACCGGAAGTCAAATAATATAATTCTGCCCTATAAACTATACTTGCAGCCTTGTCACTTGTTATCCCAAAAACCGAATATGACGGATTGCCTGAATTGTCATCAATAAACCCACAACCTCCCACTGAAAGGAGATAAAACCAATGGCTTAGTACAGTGGAGTTGGTGTGTGGTTCACCATTCTCATCCCAAAATTGACCTTGATATGTCGTGGGATAACCACCGGTAACGCTTTTGTAGTTATCACCCCCAGTTTTAGGATTCGAGAGTGACCGTAAGCATGGTGATCCATCGGCCATCACTTCTTCTCCAATTTCCCACATTTGTTTGCTCGGTGCAGCCCAATGTTCGATTACCGCTGCCCAAATATCACTTAGGCCTTCGTTTAATGCTAACGCCTCGCCACTCCCCCCAGCCAAGTTGCAAGTGTATTGGCAAACGCCATGGCCAGTTTCATGAGCAATTATATCTAATGATACAAGGGGATAGAAACTAATCCCGTCACCGTCCCCATAGAACATTGATGCGTTAGGCGGATTCCAAAACGAATTAGCATAATTTGAAGAAAAATGGACGTAATTATTTAAAGGGAGGCCATTGTTATCAAGGCTGTTTCGATTTTGCACTGATTTCCAGTAGTTCAGTATTTGTTGAGAGGCCCAATGCACATCTAAAGCAGCATTGTCTTTATTCGAATCGTTATACTCAGCCGCAGTCCAATTATTATCATTATCAGTAAAGTCGATAGCTGAGGAAGTCGTGGTATAGTCTGTTGAATGTTGAAAATTCAATGTAGTAACATTAACACTGTTCAAAACCTCTCGCAACCTGAACGCACCGTTATACGAATCTGTTGTGATGGTTTGTGTTCCGCTATATCGTGTTGCTGCCGTTCCAGTTGAGTTCGCCTTACAAATAAAGGAACTTTTTCTAACCGTCTCGCCAGTTTGTGCGTCAACGTATACGTTTTCAAATAAGGTAGGGTCAATTGCGGCAACCGCAAATTTCCAGCACAATACAAAGCCAGCCGTCTCCGCTTTTCCGGGTGCAAAGACGAGTTCTGCTTTGGGATAATTTGAATCCTTTGAGGTCACCCAGGAGTATTTCTTCGCGTTAATAACTCTAAGCGCATTAGATAGTGCTTTGCCTGAGTCTATGTGTGGAGAAATATTGCCAGTTGTTATTTTAGCAAGTGCCCCATTGACTGTTTGGATATTCGAGAACCTTATATGAACAGAATATGAAGACCCCTCTACCTTTATGCCATTGAAATAGTGCTGATAAAACTGGTGAGTGTACCCCAATTCGTCCGTCTCTGTCCTTACTATGGAAAAGCTATCCCCATGTCCAAGCCTCAATAATGATCTAAGGAATTGAGTGTCCGGAGCATGTGATGAGCCTTCCCGAAAACGAACAAAAGTTATTTTAGAATTCTTATCTCTTTGTACTTCCAAAGTATCATTCTGGGCAAATAGGTAAACCTGAGAAAACACAAATATTATGCTCAAAAGGAATCGATTGGCAAGTGAGATTTGTATCATAAAGTTCTTTAGTTATAGTTTTACACGAGATAAATAATAGTCATAGCAATCAGGACAAGTGTCCGACAGAATTAACATTCCATCCTTAATTTGTACTGCAAACAATTCAAATTGGATAGGATTAAGTGGCCAACTCATGACGTAGGCCCCGTAAGGTGCATAATTTGGTTTTTCCCAATTGATGGGAGTGTTTAAAGTTATTTTTCCTGTATCAATTCGAATAAAAGTATCGGCCCATTGAAAATGAAATTCAAAATAAGTCGTATCAAAATCTGTCCTTTCAGTTCCCGTAAATCCACCTATTTTGTAATTTAACTTCCAGTCCCCCGCTATATAGTACTTAATCGTATTTATCGATTTATTATAAAGTATTATGTTTTGCACGGTCTGAGGATTGGGCATTGAAATATTATCATTAGCGCAACCAACAACCAAAATAATAAATGGTACAATGGCAGATGAAAATGTTGGTCTAAAACGTTTCATTTTAAAATCTCAGTCTATAAAATTAACAGAAATTAGAAAACCGTTCAAATGCTAAAATGCAATGATTGAAATTTGCAAAAAAAGTAAAATCGACATCGCCCTTGATCTTATTGCCGATATTAAAAAACGATTGAAAATCCCCTTTCTTCAACCGGTGTGCTGAAAGCCTATTTTCATTGTCTTCCCATTTGGCTCTTCGATGAGCGGGATTTGAAAAAAAATGCAAATTCACCTTACTGATCCGAAAAGAGATGAACGGTGATCTTTCCTTCCGCCTCACCAACAGCACCTCTCACCCACAACGGCTTGCTTATATACAAGTTCAACGCTATTTTGTAGAACATGCTTTTTTTGCGATGCAAAACAAGAACTTGGAATGGATCAGTGTCATGTGGTGGGTATGCAGAATGGAATAAGTATATGACTTTGGTAATGATTGCACAACTATTCATTCAACAAGAGAAGCTTTCACATCGACTATAAACAAAGTACGGTAACTGCACAAGATGTAGTCAGAATAATAATCCTGATGACCCTACCACAGAAAAAGTTTCATCAAACGCTTCAACATATTATAACCAAAAACAAAACCCTATTTGCTAAAATCTGATATTTGACAAAGTAGAGCTAAAACGAAGCCCTAAACTCCTTCTCCAGATTCTGGTTGAGGTGGTTGAGGTTGTTGAATATTTGAAGTTGTTCCGGCTCACGGTCAATGTTATCGTTTTTGTAGATCACCTCTACAAAAAAACTTTTTACCATGTACAAAAAAATCTTGCGGTCATTGCGCACCCTTGATCCCAGCATGATGCCATGCTCACGCAAATAGGCCAGTTGCTTGGCTAATGAAAAATATTTGAACCCCCAGTTGAACCACATATAATTTTTGTTTCTGTTTTGCTTTTAATGCCACAAATAACAAGGAAGTAAATCGCACTTTCAAAAATGAGTTTTTAGAGGCAGCTATGATGTACCCTTAAAACAGCACGCATCAGCAGGCAAACGTGCAAATCGTTTATTTCCTTACAAGTGATTTTATTCAAGAACCTAATTAATTACACTAAAAAAGGAAGTTTTTGTCTGTAATTTGAGATAAGTGCCGCTAAATCTTGCAACCTTAGGTTACTATCAAAATCCTTACAACAGGTCATTGGCTAAATTGGCCAGTTCGCTGCGCTCGCCTTTTTCAAGCGTGATGTGGGCATAGAGCTCGTGGTCTTTCAGCCGGTCAATCAGGTAAGATAACCCATTGCTTTGTGAGTCGAGGTAAGGCGTATCAATCTGGTGAATATCTCCGGTAAAAATGATTTTGGTGTTTTCGCCTGCCCGGGTGATGATGGTTTTCACCTCGTGCGGAGTAAGATTTTGCGCTTCATCTACGATAAAACAAATGTTAGAGAGGCTTCTTCCGCGTATGTAAGCCAGCGGGGTGATTACCAGCTTTTCGTTGTTTACCATTTCGGTAATCTTGGAATATTCTTTGTCGCTTTCGCTGTATTGATTTTGAATGAACTTGAGGTTATCCCACAGCGGTTCCATGTAGGGGTTCAGTTTTGATTTGATGTCGCCCGGCAAGTAGCCGATGTCTTTGTTGCTGAGCGGCACAATGGGCCGTGCCAAATAAATCTGTTTATACTCCCTTTTTTGTTCCAAGGCCGCGGCCAGGGCAATCAATGTTTTTCCGGTGCCGGCCACGCCCTGCATTGATACCAGTTTGATTTCCGGCTTCAATACCGCATGGATGGCAAACGCTTGCTCCGCATTGCGCGGCTTGATGCCGTAGGCATTTCGTTTCTCCACTTGCTCTACCATGCCGTTGGCAGAATTGTAAAAAGCAAGGACTGATTTTTTGCCGTTGCGCAAAATGTAATAATGATTTTTTATGGGTTTCTCCCGGCCCAGCACTTCACCGGGCGGACAATATCCTTTTTCGTAAATCAGGTCAATAGCATCGGAGTCTGCATTATCTAACACCGTGCGGCCGGTATGCAGCGAACTGATGTTTTGAATTTTTCCGGTGGTGTAATCTTCGGCATTCAACCCCAGGGCTTTCGCTTTCAGTCGCAGGTTAATGTCTTTGCTTACCAAAATCACTCTCCTGCCTTTCTCTTCTTTTTGTAACAACAGCGCTGCATTCAAAATGCGGTGATCCGGTTTCTCTTCATTAAAGACTTTGTTGGCATCCATTCCGTTGATGCCGCCTGTGTCCATCACCACTTTAAAGTTGCCTTTACTCTTTCCGTTGATGGGATTCCATTGGTGCAGCATCTGGCTTTTGGCCAGTTTGTCGATCAGACGGATGAACTCACGTGCCTCAAAATTCTTCGTGTCATTTCCTTTCTTGAAGTTGTCGAGTTCTTCCAATACGGTGATCGGTATGCCGATGTCGTGCTCATCAAAATTGAGGATGCTGTTGTGTTCAAAGATGATGACGGAGGTGTCGAGAACGAAGATTTTTTTCTCTGCTTTACCGGCAGGCAGATTTTTTTCTATTTTAGTTTTAGCCATAGGCGAAGAAAGTGGTTAAAAAAATAGCGAAGACAAGTTCCTTATTGAGTTTACTGAAACCAACAAGATTGAACGGGTCTTCGCTTCATTCCTTATGTTGCATAAAACTAAACAAAATAAATTACAGATTGCAAATCGGGGATTACAAATTACAGGTGATTATTTTTTACGTTCGTATGGCTGTTGAAATAATCCGGTGAATCTGTAATTTTAATTCCCTAAACCTCAACCCGTCATGCACAAATTCCTAAGCATTGTTTTTCTTTTTTCCATCACTGCCGCAGCTCAAAATAAATATGGATTAAACCCCTTGAAGCTGGACGCCTACAACGCTTCACTGCCATCCAATCCGGAAAAAGAATTAGTAGATCTTCAGAAGGCAATTCCTTCCCTTGTGCTGGACATCCGTTATGCCACGGCAAATAATTTTACCGGTGCCAAAATTTATACGCTGGCCAAAGCCTATGCGCGGAAACCGGTGGCTGCAGCCCTGGCCAAAGCTCAAAAAGATTTTAACAAACTGGGTTACGGTATAAAAATTTACGATGCCTATCGTCCGTATTCAGCAACCATAAAATTTTTTGAAATCATGAAAGGCGATACTACTTATGTGGCCAGCCCGTACAAGGGCTCAAAACACAACCGCGGCTGTGCGCTGGACATGACATTGATCGATTTGAAGACAAAACAAGAATTAAAAATGCCCACCGCTTATGATTCGCCCGTAAAAGAATCGTGGCCCACGGCTCCGGTGGCCGATCCTGAAATCAGAAAAAACCGCGATACGCTGATCTCGGTTATGCACAAAAATGGTTTCCGTGTTTATGAAGCCGAGTGGTGGCACTTTGATTTCAACGGCTGGAAAAATTATGACGTGATGAACATCGATTTTGAAGAGCTTCAGAAATAAGATGGAAGCTCTTAACAAGCGGCTGCTCTCGTTGGATGTTATGCGGGGCGCAATCATGGTCTTACTTATGCTGGAAAGCACTGGCTTGTACGGCTACCTGATCGAGGCTACAAACGAAAATTTTCTGCACTCGTTTTTCATTCAGTTTGAACATCACCCTTGGCATGGCTTGCGTTTTTGGGACTTGATCCAACCCGGATTCATGTTCATTGCCGGCACGGCCATGGCATTCTCCGTTCATGGCCAACAACAAAAAGGGATTACCTGGAATCAGTCATTTATTAAAACAACCAAGCGATCTGCGTGGCTCTTTTTCTGGGGTGTGCTCGACTATGCCGTTCGTCCGCAAGGGTTGTCATTTGAGCTGTGGGATGTACTCACACAACTTTCATTCACCATGCTGGTTGCGTTCCTGATTTATCATTGGTCCTACCGTGCTCAATTTTTCTTCAGCATAGGCTTGCTGATCCTCACCGAACTGCTTTATCGTTTTGCTCACGTGCCCAACTTTGATCAACCGTTTACTGACCAACATAATTTTGGTAATTATATTGACCTGGTGCTCATGAACAAGATCAACAGCGGTGGTTGGGTAGCAATCAATTGCTTGCCAACAGCCGCCCACACCATTTGGGGAGCGATGGCAGGGAAATTATTGTTGTCCGGTAATTCTGGTTTCAAGAAAATAAAGTACCTGCTGATAGCCGGTACAATTGGGTTACTATCTGGTTATCTGCTCGACATCAGCTTTACGCCCATTATCAAACGCATTGCTACCAGTTCTTTTGTTTTTGCTTCCGCGGGCTGGTGCTTGCTTACACTCGTTTTTGTTTACTGGCTGATTGATATGAAAGGCAACAAAAAGTTTACTCATTTTTTTGTGGTCGTCAGCATGAACTCGTTGTTCATCTATCTCTTCATCGAAATTGTAGCCGGCCGTTGGTTTAACGGATACATCGGTGCCCTCACCCGTGGGTTGATGGCTTTTGTATCCCTCCCGCCATTGGCCATGAACCTAATCACCTCTCTGGTTATTTTTTTTATTGAGTGGAAAATGTGTGAGTTTCTTTTTAGAAAAAAAGTGTTTTTTAAAATTTGAATTATGTCTCTCCAAGAAGCACAAACTGAAGTGGACCAATGGATCAAAAAGTACGGAGTTCGGTACTTCAGCGAACTTACCAACTTAGCTATTCTCACGGAAGAAGTGGGCGAGCTTGCCCGCATCATCGCCAGGCGGTATGGCGAACAATCTGAAAAAGAATCAGACAAAGGAAAAGATCTGGCCGATGAAATGGCCGATGTATTGTGGGTGCTGATCTGTTTGGCCAACCAAACCGGAGTTGACCTGACCAGGGCATTTGAAAAAAATATAGAAAAGAAGTCTATCCGCGACAGCGAGCGTCATCACCAAAATCCTAAACTGAAATAAGTATGAATACCCAATCATTTGTTCTCCGTAAAACGACTTCGTTGCTGCTGTTCATCTCTTGTATTTTTCTTTTTTCTTGTTCGAAAAAAAAATCCGCTGAACAAATTATTATCGGCAAAATCTGGACAGCCAATACCCAACAACCCTGGGCACAAGCACTGGCCATTGCAGGCGATTCGATCGTAGCTATTGGGGATGAAAAAGAAATCCTTGGATTGAAAGATGAAAAAACTCTTGTTACAACCTACGACTCCAACCAGTTGATCGTGCCGGGCTTTATCGACACCCACACTCATTTTGTGGAAGCAGGGTTTGCGTTGGCTTCTGTGCAACTGCGCGATGCCAAAACCAAAGAAGAGTTTATCCAGCGCATTGCTGATTTTGCCAAAACCAGAAAAGCGGGCGAGTGGATATTGGGTGGAAACTGGGATCATGAAAACTGGGGCGGTGAACTGCCCGACCGGAATTGGATTGACGCGGTAACGCCCAACAATCCGGTTTGGATCACCCGGTTAGATGGTCACATGGCGTTGGCTAATTCGCTGGTATTAAAAGCAGTAGGAATCAATGACCAGGTGAAAGAAGTAAAAGGAGGAACTTTTGTGCGTGACAAAAAAGGAAGGCTGACAGGCGTGCTGAAAGACAATGCCACCGATCAGGTAAGCCAGGCTATCCCTCCTCCATCGCCCGAGGCTGAAGATCAGGCGCTGCAAGCAGCCATGAATTATGTAGCAGCACAAGGGGTAACATCTGCGCACAATATGTATGGCTTTAACTCCGCTTTTGAACGGGCGCGAAAAGAAAATAAGCTGATCACCCGCATTTATGACTGCCGCATGCTCAGCGACTGGCACGAATTAAGAACAACAATTGATCAGCACGGCCGAGGCGACAAATGGCTGAAGATTGGTGGCCTCAAAGCATTTATGGACGGCTCGCTGGGTTCGCATACGGCAGCTTTCTTCAAACCCTATACGGATGCTCCGCGCGATTCAGGATTCTTTATTACCCCTGAAGAAAAATTGTACCATTCAATTAAGTCTGCCGATTCGGCCGGGTTACACGTGATGGTTCATGCGATAGGTGACAAGGCCATTCATGCCTTGCTCACCATTTTTGAAAAAGTGGAAAAGGAAAATGGAACGAAAGACAGGCGCTTTCGCATAGAGCACGCCCAACACCTCGCACCCAATGACATTTCGCGGCTGGCTCAGCTAAATGTCATCGCAAGCATGCAGCCGTATCATGCCATTGACGATGGCCGTTGGGCCGAAAAAATAATCGGGCATGAGCGGTGCAAAACAACCTATGCCTTCAAGTCGCTGATGGATGCCGGCACCACGGTAGCTTTTGGCAGCGATTGGCCGGTGGCGCCCGCCACTCCGTTAGAAGGAATTTATGCAGCCGTAACCCGCAGCACGCTGGACGGCAAAAACCCGAACGGCTGGTTTCCTGAACAAAAAATTTCTGTTGAGCAGGCGTTAATTGCTTACACCATCAACGGAGCGTACGCATCGTTTGAGGAAAAAATAAAAGGATCGTTAGAAAAAGGAAAATTGGCAGACTTGGCAATTTTGAATCAGAACATTTTTACTCTTGCCCCCGAAAAAATCAGGGAAGTGAACGTACTCCAAACGATGGTGGGAGGGAAGGTAGTTTTTGAGAAAAAATAATCAGGCTACCAAAACACCATTTTTTAACTTCGGCAGTACTTGGTACAGATCCGTGGTCAGGCAAAATTCAAAATCTTTGTGGATGTTTAGCCGATTGAGCCGCTTCACGTGCGATGATTCACTGAGAAACTGAGTCATGTCAGCTTTTGCCTGGTTGTACAAGTGGCGAGCAGCCAAAGGCGCATCACAATCAGGTCCGAGGTAGTCTTTCAGTTTCTCAACGATGGCACCGGCAAACAATGTGTCTTCCAAGTTCACCCGGCCTTTCCATCCGGCACAAACGATCAACACATTGTTTTCGCCCAGCAAAAGATATTTCACTACGGTATTCAGATTTAAAAACGAACCAATGATCACTTCTTTTGCACCTTTCGATTTTTCAATGGCCTGTGTTCCGTTAGTGGTGGTAAAAGCAATCTTCAACCCGCGCACTTGGTCGCCCATGTATTCAAACGGAGAATTGCCTTTGTCAAACCCTTCCACCTTTTTTCCATCGCGCTCACCAGAGGTTACGTAGCCTTTTGTCTTCATTGTCAGGCATTTCTCCAGTTGGGCAAAAGGGGTGATGCTCTCTACCCCGTGAGCAAATGCGGTAACCATGCACGAAGTAGCCCGCAAAATGTCTACTACTACTACCGTGCGGTCGTGTACGTCATACAAGTGCATTAATTCCGGACTCAAACAAACATCGATTGTTTTCATCAACCAATCAATGGAAGTTTAGAGACTTGTGCCCTCAATCCTTTACCTCTTACATCGATAAAAATTTCAGAGCCTGCCGTAGCATGGGGTGTTGTTACATAACCCAACCCAATGCCGATGCCGAGTACGGGAGACAGGGTGCCTGAAGTAACTTTGCCAATGACATGCCCGGCTGCATCTTTGATTGGGTAATCATGGCGGGGAATTCCTTTGTCGATCATTTTAAAACCAACCAGTTTTTTCTTCACTCCTTCTTCTTTTTGTTTTTTTATTGCACTTGAGTTAGTGAAATCTTTTGTGAATTTGGTGATCCAACCCAGTCCTGCTTCAAGTGGTGACGTGGTGTCGTCAATGTCGTTGCCATACAAACAAAAACCCATTTCCAGCCTAAGTGTGTCACGTGCCCCTAAGCCTATTGGTTTGATGTTTTCATTTTTGCCTGCCTCGAAGAGGGCATTCCATACCTTCTCTGCATCATTCTTCAGCACATAAATTTCAAACCCACCGGCCCCGGTATAGCCGGTGTTGCTCATAATTACATTGGTTGCCCCGGCAAATTCTCCGATGGCAAAATGGTAGTATTTAATGGAGGATAAATCGGTCTTAGTCAGTCGTTGCAAAACCGAAACTGCCTTCGGCCCCTGCACGGCAAATAAACAAACATCAGGAGAATTGTTTTTCATCACCGCACCGTTGGTATTGTGCTTTATAAACCAGTTCCAGTCTTTTTCAATGTTTCCGGCATTGACTACAATCAGGTAATCTTCGTCTTTGATTTTATACACAATCAGGTCATCCACAATACCCCCCTGATCATTTGGCAAACATGAATATTGGGCCTGGCCATTGATGAGTTTGGAGGCATCGTTGCTGGTTACGCGCTGGATCAGGTCTAATGCGTTGGGGCCTTCAATTTTAAATTCGCCCATGTGGCTCACGTCAAATACGCCCACTCCGTTGCGCACAGCCATGTGCTCTTCAATATCGCTGGAGTAACGCACCGGCATGGTGAAGCCGGCAAAGGGCACCATCTTGGCACCGAGTTTTTCGTGGATGTGCCGGAGTGGGACAGATTTCAATTCCATGAGTTATAAAAATTTAGAATACAAAGATGCGGGAATAATTTCAGCAGACAATGAAGCAACTTATTGTGCCTGAAATAAATCAGGATGTGCCCCAGCAAATTTTTTGAACAAGGCTTCGGGCAGCAAAGCCTGAAGTTTTTGCAGTGCTTCTTGTGCTTCTGGTTCCAGCCCCAAGGCTATTGCCTGTAAAACATATTGTTTCAAAATTTTGACAGAGTTGGGCTTAGCCAACAGGCCATCTACCAAAAAAGAAAAACGTTGCAGACGGTTGGTAGTATCTTTTGCAAAGTATTGTGAAGCAGCTACCAATCCTTCTTCAAATTGTTCATTGGCCTGGGCCAGGTATTCAAACTTAGAAGTGGTTGCGGCTTGATCACCACTGGCTTGAGCCAGCACAGCTTCGATGTATGCTTTTTCATACGGGCTTAACTCATTTATCCAGGCAGAATTTTTTTTGAGGAACACTACATCACGCTGATGAGCGGCAATCATGATCCGGAGTGACCGAGCGTTGGCTGAAAGATTGTGGTCATTGCCGACTGAAATTTTTGAAAGAAATGATACTGCTCTTGCTGGTTCGTCCCAGGCAAACCATTTTACCGCCCGGTCATAATAGGCCTGCGCGCTGAGGGCTGGGTTTTGAATTTGTTTGACTGCCTCATTGAATTGAATGGAATCTTCTAATGGAATTTTGTACCGGCAGAAATAATATTTTCCTTCATCGGTAAGCGAGGCGATTTGTTTTGAATCCGTTGACAATACATGCTTTAGCAAGTTGGCAAACGCGCTTGTGCTTGTATTTTTTGCATGCGATACGCTGTCCCACAGGACGTATCCGTTTCTCAACTTACCAGCCTCGGTTTGGGTAAATGCCTGATAAAACAGGGCTTGAGGAAATTTCTTTTCTGTAGCTTTTTCAAAATAACCTGAGGCTGCCACCGGGTTGTTTTGTTCGAGTAGCCACAACCCAATCAGGTTAAAATAATTGGCGTCCTGAGTTTGATATGCCACTTCGCGCATTAGCTTAATGGCTTTTTTCACCTCTCCCCGGGCGTATTGTGCCTGAGCCGCTGATGGCAGAAGCATTTTGCTGAAATCGTCATTGCATGGTTTTTTGGCTAAGTTCAACACACGGCTGATCAGCGAAGTGTCTGCACGATTTTTTTGATTAATTAATTCATTGGAATAAAATGCAGCCCGGAAAACAGAAAGGAGAGTGTCTGCATTGGGGTCAGACTCTAATTTTATGTGTTGATTTTTTTCGTTGGCCATTGCAAGCCGGTTTACCGAAATTCCGTTCACTGAACGTGCCCAGGGTTTTGCAGAATCGGTGTCTGCCAAACGGAATAGTACTTTGGTAGCCCATGTATTGGTTTCAGCAACTTGTGCCATTGACTTTGTTGTGGATGCAGCTTGAAAATAAAACAAGGCAGAGTCAACGGCTTTGAATTTTAAAAACGAAAGACCCAATGCGTTTTTTAGTTCACCACTTTTCGGAAAATGGGTTAGCCCTTCGCTCAGGGTCAGGTTGCCTTTCAAGCTATTTCTTTCCTGGTAAAAAAGCTCGCTGAGGTTGATAAATGCTTTTGGGTCAGGTGTGAACTCAGTTATTTTCAGGTATTCTTTCTTTTCATTGAATAATTCAAAACGCGAGGAATAAATACCGGCCAGGGCATAGTGTGCATGAAGATTCTGGTTTCTGATTCGTATGGATTGTTTGTAGTTTGTCTCAGCCTGGGTGTCATCTCCCTGGCTCAGGTGTATATCACCTATGGCATTAAAATAAGTAGCCGAAGCCTGGGCTACATACCTGTTCCAGGAAGCAGTTAAAGAGATGGTGGCAAATACGGCAATCAACGACATGATGCGAAAGGTAAAAAGTGGCATCGTTTCAGGCTTGTAGAGTACTTTGTAAACCGGCAGATTGGCGGCCAGCATCGGGCCAAAGTTGGCAATGATGTACAATAAAAAAATCAGTCCGCAGGCTACATGTGTTGCAAGGATAAATACTTCAAAGGCATCAAGCATCATAGTATTAGCAGTAGCAGCCAGGTAACCAAGTGTGGCTAAACACACCGCGAGCAGGCAGGAATAAAGCACCGATGCAGTAGGTTGGTCTGAAAGAATTCCTTCGCGTGTAATTTTCAAAAAGCCCCAGTACCCCAATGCTGCCGAGAGGGTGAGCAGAAAAAATGAATTGACAGAAAAAAACCCCCAACTAATTAGGCCTGTCTTCGAAGCATAAAGCAGTCCAACGTTGATGAGATAAAACACGGTCAGTAACAAAAAATGTCGTATGCTTTTATTCGATTTGGCATTGTTGCTGATGGCCACGGCTGCTGCCACGATCTCATGTGAAACAATGACTAAAAACACAATACTGATGACGATACCTATTAACAGGCCATTGGCCGACAGATGCAAAAACGGATCGGCTGTCTGGCTGAAGAAATGAATCACTCCTGCCACCAGTACTGTAGTTGCAGAAAAAAAGAGTAGGCGCAGCCCAAGCGAGGCCATTTGATAAAACGAATTAAAATAAAAACCAACGCCACCAAACAACAAGGCCACCACCACAGTTACTGTTTGGTTAGAAAAACCGAATACCAAAAGATTGTGGATACCTAAACCTCTGATAAACAAAATGGCCAATGTCATGCCTCCCAGAAAATAAAACCGGCTAAGCGATGAGATTACAGTCATATACCCTGTAAAGGCTACAAGCAGGGCAACAATGAGAAAAAAATAGGCTATGATGTTGGGTTTAATGGGGCTGCCCAATACACTTTCCAATATAACGTAAGAATTAGCCGGCACTGAAAATTTCATGGTACCTACCTGAAACGAATGTGCGGCCGTCTCTACTTTTTCCAATTGCTGGTAGCTGTCATAATTGATGGTGGGGGCGGGTGTTGTCCACCAGCTTACCCAGAAGTAAACCAAAGCAATGGTTGCCAGGGAAACAAAAAGATAAAAAATAATTTGATCAGGCTTGCGCCAGGATTTCCAGAATAAAAATGAGTTCATCAGTTAAATGTAATTTGAATCTACTCCAATACTTTCGGTACGCGAAAGTAACTGGAATCTTTGGCAGGAGCATTTTTTAACACTTCTTCCGGTGGTAAATCAGTTTTCACGATGTCATCGCGAAAGGCATTTACCTCATGGCTCATGGTGGTAAGCGGGTCTACGCCATCGGTATTTACTTCGTTTAGTTTTTCAACAAATGAAATGATTTTACCCATGTCGCTTACCATTGCCTGAGTTTCATTTTCGTCAAACTCCAGCCGGGCAAGATGGGCAATTTTATTCAGTGTCTCTTGGTCAATGTTCATAGTCTGTGCTTATCACCGTGGGATTATGGCTAAGTTATTTATTCTGTTTTTTTATCTCGTTAGCAATGACTCCAAATACTTTTTCTTTCAATTCCTTTATATTTTCCAAACTCATTCCTGCGGTTTCAATGGGCTCGTGAAAAATTACTTTTACTGTGCCCCGGTACAGATGCAAATATTTTTGGTCTGGCAAAATTATCCAATTGAACGGAATCGTTACCGGCACGATAGTAATTTGTTTTTCAATGGCTGTGCGAAAGGCACCATCTTTAAAGGGTCTCATTTGCGGAGGGTCAGCGGTAACTATTCCCCCTTCGGGATAGATGACCAAATTTTTTCCAGCTTCAACAGCTTGAATTGACCGTAATTGTGTTTCGCCCCGGCTGCGAAGGCTCGATCGGTTTACCGTGATATGAAGTTTACGGTACATAAACCCAAATAGAGGCACTTTTTCCATATCATTTTTACCCACAAAGACCGTATTGATTTTGTTTAACCCCATGGCGGGTATATCGAGGTAGGAAAAATGATTCGGGCAAAAGATATATTTCTTGGTAGCATCCAGTTGCGCACGGTATTCCACCTTGTATTTTAAGAACGATAAAGTGAAGAATGATTTTGCCCAAATCCGGTTGAGGATGCCGGTCAACTTATGTTTTGAAGAAAAAAAAATGGGTACCAAAAAAAACGGAAACAGAACAACAAAGACCAGGTTAAAAACCAGTACACTCCAGAAAGTATGAATGACACGAACGAAGCGCATGAACATATTGATAGGCTATTTCACATTGGGCATGGGTTTGGGAATTAAGATCAGATCGGTCTGTCGCCCGTCAATGTATCGAAATCCGGTGCTATCAAAATAGCCGTCTTCTTCCAACATAATACGAATGTCTTTTTTCCATTCATCAATTGAAACCGTGGCATTTAGTTCGATGGAGTAAGCCGTATTAAGGTGCATGGGGTAATCACCACTTCCGGAAACTCCACTTTGCATATCCCACTGGCCAATGGTGGTGCCTGCTGCGTGTCCGTGGTAACCGATTGGGTGGGTGTAGATAGATGGCGTGATTCCTTCAGCTATTGCCTGTTTACGCGCGTCAGCCAGAATTTGATTTCCGGTTTTCCCTTCTTTAAAATTAGAGGTGAGGATATCCTGCAGGCGGTTCCCTTTTTTTAGGGCGCTCTTCAAAAATTCAGGAGCATCAGTTTCTCCGGCTTTTAATATGTACGCGTGTTCTTGTGTATCGGTATTCAATCTCAAATACGTAATACCAAAGTCAACATGCAATAAATCGCCCGGGTGAATAACGGTTGACTCATCATTGCCCTTTCGCTGAATTTCTACCGAAGGATGAAACCACGTATCGAGTTTCAGCCGTTTTATTTCTTCGCGGTAAAACCAAACCACATCTTCTGTGGTGGCTACTCCGGGTTGAATAATTTTATCTGAAAATCCTTCGGCAATGATTTGGTGAGCTATGCGGCATATTTGCGGATACAGGATCATTTCTTTTGGTGACCTGGTTTCGAGCCAGGACACTCCAAGTTTTTCGGCAGAAACTACCTGGCCTTGTAGTTTTTTTGGCAATACTTTAATTAACTCATCGTAGTCGTTGGCTGAAAGTCCATCGGCATGACCCCACACGGAGGCTTTGTTTATGGCAATTTTTTTTGGCGATCGTTCTTCGATCAACTTGGCCAGTTGTAGCCATTGGTTGGGTTGTTTATCAGGCTCCCACGCTCGTTTAAATAGTTTGCCCACATCGTAACGGGCTACGGCCAAAAACTCAACTTCTTTTCCATTATCAAATGCCATGAGCATGGTTGTTCTGCGGGCGGCCATCCAGGTGGCGGGCAACATCGTTTTAATGATCGGATCTTCGTTGTATTCACGAGAAACAATCACCCATAGATCGATGCCTTCTCTTCGCATAAGTGCAGGCAATAAATTTTTCAATCGATCTTCGAGAATACCATCAACTACGTTGGCCTGATCGCGCTGAGAAAGAATGTTAGCATATTGTGCATAGGCATGGAATGTACTGATCGTAAACAAGGCGAGCAATAATGCTTTCATATTTTAGTGTTGTTAATTTAAAACTCTACACACATTAGGTATGTAAAAATACGGTATTTGGAGTTTTTCGATGAGGTATTTTTTGATCACTAATTCTGAAAAATAATTTTAATACACGATCGCCTGTTTTTTTTAATTAATAAAAAGATAGTGTTTACATAAACCGAAACAAAAACCGGCATAACAACATTTTTGTTATGCCGGTAAATACAATGGCAAAAAAACTAAGCGGCAGGGTTATTATTGGATTACACAAGCCCCTCCTGCACACGCTGCCTCGGCCTGCAAATCAGTGGTGTCATCGGGCTCAAACACTTTTGACAAATCGAGAGCGTGCAACGCGTGCTCCATTTCATCAAATTTTTGTTGAGTAATATCTTCAAAAGGAGGTTGCTTGTAGTTGCCGTTATCATACGGCAATACGCTCAGCCCATTATAGCTGGCTTTATTTTTCCACATCCATTCACCCACTTTAGCCCATTCGTCATCTTTAATTGAAACTGTAGCTGAGACATTGTTAGCGTTGTAGCCCAGCCTGTAGCCGTTGCGCACCCATTGCTGATTGAACAATTTTATACGCTCTAACATATCCATCACATCTTCGGTGCGCAAAATACTTCCCTCAGGTGCTTTTTGAGGGATGCAAATGATGCCCTGTTTGCTGTTGAGCAGATCATCTTCTAACAATTCAGGGTGATTGATTTTTAAGTAATCGTACAGCGCCTCATTTTTGCCAATACGCATTCTGCGCAAGTAATAATCATTATGCCAGGCATGAATGCCAGAAGAAGTGCCCAGCACCAGTGAACTGGTACCCGAGGGTTTGATGGTGGTGCAGCGGGCGGCAAATTGTATTCCGATTTGTGCCGACACTACATTATTAACATGTCGCACTTCTTCAGCGGCTTCCCTCAAATCCAGTTTGCTTACATACCCACTGGCAATACCCGTCATGCCTACGCCAATGAGGGCGTCTTGTTCTGTTGTTTTTTTCCAGACTTCACGCAGGTAGTGAAAGTCAGTGAAACCCGCCTGCAAAGTTCCCAAAAAACTGGCAGCCCTTGCCCTGCCGTTTAGTTCTTCCTGAGTCTCCACATCTGATACGTTGATTTCGCACAGGTTGCAAAACTGAAATGGGCGCAGTGCAATTTCACAGCATGGGTTGGTTCCCCAGTCGGGGTGATTGCTGAAATAGAATCCTGGCTCGCCTGCGCCCGACAGCTCTATTTTTTTCCATAGATCAAAAAATTCCTTCTCAGTAGTTTGGTCCCGCGATAATACAGCTGAGTTATTGGCCCGGCCTCGCTGCTCATTCAGTTCCCACCAGTTGCCAAATTTGCACGTAAGCATTTCTTCGTCTTCCAGTGAAAAGAGTGAAATCATGGCAGACCTGCGAATGCCACCGGCCAATACAGCGTTGGCAATGTGGCACATGATATCGTGGCACTCCAACGAAGTCAGTTTTTCACCATTGTTTTTTCTGTCGAGTATGGCCATGACATGTGCATGGCAAACTTTTAGAGGCTCAGGACCTGGCGCTTTTCCTCCGGCAGTTACTAAACGGGCGCCTTTGGGGCGAATGTCTGAGTAATCAAAAAGTGGAAGCGAATCGCTTTGCCCAAAGTAGGCTTTCATAATCATTTTGATCGAATCGGCCCAGCCCTCCAAACTGTCGCCAATGAGAAAACGTCTTTTCTTTTCAGCCTTATGAATAACAGGCAAGCCGCTGACATGGTGAAGCTGCACGGAAAAGCCCACGCCAGTTCCGCCCAGCAACAAAAACATGGCTTCAGAAAATGCACGGATATCATCGATGGGGAGGTAAGCGCAATTATAAATGCGGCTGTTATTTTTGACGATGGGTGGCCCTGCAAACTGCATGGCACGCATTGAAGGGAGTACCTTTTTTTGTAGCACCCACTGCATATTTTCTTCTATCTCATTTTCCAGATTTGGATACCGTTCTTTCATCATGGCTTCGTAGCGGCCACATATTTCCGGCCAAAGTTCTCTGCGCTCCAGTTCGGGAATGTACCGTGCATACTTCATGTAAATGACAATGTCACTAAGGATTTCTTGATTTAACTCCATACGATTTAGTGGTTTAGGTTAAAAAATATTTATTTATAAAAATGTTGGTTAATGAATTTGTGATTCCCCACACCTTGAGAATAAACCAAGATCAAGAGCAATCTCTTAATGCCGTACCTTGATAAAACAACTCCACTAGCTCTTTGCCCGGCTTTACCGGTTGGTTTTATTGACCGAATTGTAAAATCAATGTATTTGATCTGTCTCAATGATATTCGATTTATTTCTTCAAACTTAATAAAAGACAATTAAGTCTTTAAATAAAAAAATACTTTTATTAGAAGTGCCTTAAAAAAACGAGTCAAAATCAAACCGATAAAATCTTAGGTAAGGGGGCTAACACAAACCAGTAACCGACTTTGTGAGCGGAGCGGTTTCCAACCTGGAGTCAGAAGAGGGGGATTACCTGGGTTGTTCCTCCCTGATAAAGACGCTTAAAATAGGATTTTGTGAAATGTAAGAAAGGCAATAGACGGCAATTGTTTTTTTACTATTGAGTTCAGTACCCGAAGGGTATTAAGATGACATTTAAATTTTTTGTGTAAAAACTGAAGACCTAGTGCTGTGATGGGATGATGCAGCGCTCGTTCTTGAGGATTTTTTTGGCATGTGCTACCTCCACAGCTGATTTGGCATCGTTCATTTCATCGTGCATTTTTTCTTTGATCTTGCGTACACGCATAGCTTCAATGAACCGCTTGATGTCTTCTTCATTTTCTAAGACCAATGGAGGCACTTCCATTGGTTGGTTGTCATCACCTTTGGCCACCATGGTAAAATAACACGAGTTGGTATGTTTCATTTCGCCCGTCTTAATATTCTGTGACTCTACCCGAATGCCCACCATGAGCGAAGTGCGGCCTACATAATTAACCGAGGCCTTCAATGAAACCAGTTCGCCCACTTCTACCGGTTGTAAAAATCCTACCTTATCAACCGACACAGTTACGCAATACGTGCCTGCGTGTTTGCTGGCACAAGCATAGGCTACTTTGTCCATCAGTGAAAGTAAAATACCTCCATGAATTTTTCCGCCAAAATTGGCGTAAGAAGGGATCATTAACTCGGTGATGGTTGTTCGAGAATATTTTACAGGGCGGGCTTCCATAACAAAATTTTAGAAAAGGTAAGAAAAGCCGATTGATTTTACTTAGCCGTAAATTCAAATGATTGCTGCGTGTATTGAAAGGTCTTTAAATCGTAAACTCGTTCAACAAACTGAAAATGGTTGTCGTGGTTAACCGTAACTAGTGTGGAACACCGCGATCCATAGTTAGGTGACTTAATAAACATGGAGGAAAGCATGCGCTCTCGTTCAAGCCCCACCCCGGTGTCGGGGAGTTGATCATCGGGGGCTGGATGTTCATCGTGCAGGGCATCCAAAATTTTCTGCGGGTCGATTGTTTGCTCCCGGAAAAGAGTTTTAGTTTTTTCTTTTCCGATCAATACTTTAGGCCAGGCCGTATCAAGCAACGCATTGCTCAGTCCGTGCAATCCATTACTAATTTTTTCAATTCCGTTTTTATAGTTAGATAAGTAGAATAATTCATTTGCGTTGCCCACAATCAAGTTAAAACCGTTGTATTGATCGGCCTCTGTTTCTACCCGTTGTAAATAACTTTGCGGGGATTCATTTGACAAGAGAAAGTTTGTAACCAGATGCCCACGGGAGGGGGCTTGTGCTTTCAGGTTTTTCAAGTCGCGGTAGTTTGTTACCATCGCAATCCTTCCATTCAGTTTGACAGCCATCCAGGTGCCACAGGTTCCGTTAGGTTTTACAGCTTCTAAATCACGCCCCCCCAAAATATCCGGATGATTTTTCCAATAAGAGGCCGACTCAGTATGGCGGGCATAAAATTCATCGCGATTAGCCGCTACAATTAGTTTGTAATTTGGATGTTGGTTTACCGCAAGAAAAATAAGGCACATTGCTACGCACGTTTGAGTGGGAGGTAACTTAAATAAGCAATTAGTTTTTTTTTAATTTCAATAACCGGGTTGCTTGCCTTACCGAGTAACTCTAAACTAAGATAACATTTTCACTACCGTGAGCGCTGCCTCTTCACCTTTGTTGCCAAACTTTCCACCGGCACGCTCAAGGGCTTGCTTTTTGTTAAGTGTAGTTAACACGCCAAAAGCAACAGGTTTGTTAAATTTTAAATTCACTTTCATAATGCCATAAGCCACCGCCTGGCAGATGTAATCGAAATGTGGCGTGTCACCCTGAATAACACAGCCGAGACAAATTACAGCATCGATATTTTTTTGTTCAGCCAATTGTTGAGCAGCCAACGGCAACTCAAAACTTCCGGGCACATTGTGGCGAAGAATGTGAGATTTTTTTGCACCCATCTCTAATAGGGCCTGATACGCACCATCAAATAACGGTTCGGTGATGTCGTCATTCCATTCAGCTACCACAATACCAAAGCGTTTGTTTTTGATGTTTACGTTGGTTTTTCCAGTCACGGATTTCAAAATCCCAGCCATACTTTTTCGGTTAAATAAAAAAGGGATAGCGAACTACCCCCTTTCAAATATGAGAAATAACTTTTACGAATTGGTTTCTAACCGGGCTTTATATTTTTTGGCACTCTGCACTTCGCTGCTCTCCCAGAATTTTTCAATAATTTTTTGGTAAGCTTCTATGGCTTTTTCTTTTTGATTCAGCTTTTCGTAAGCCAGTCCGGCTTTCAGTAAATAAGTGGGTGTGAACTCTTTAGTGGGTTTATAGCCTGAGGCTTTGTTATACCATTTTGATGCGTTTTCGAAATCTTTTTGCTCCATGTAAGCATCGCCTATTAAACAGTAGGCGCGAGGTTGAACGAGCAAGTCATTGGCTTTGTAATCTTCCAGGTAATAAATAGCCAGCGGAAACTTTCCTTGTTTTAAATGGATGACACCGGCATAATAGCTTGCTAAATTACCGGCTGGTGTACGGCCAAATTCTTCAATAATCTGTTTAAAACCGAGGTTATTTCCATCGCCATTAAAGGCCAGGTTCAGGCTATCGGCCTCAAAGTAGCGCACGGCTTGAAACATTTCTTTTTGCGCTTCGGCTTCTTGGCTATCGATGTAATAGTTCCAGCCAAAGTATCCCCCGACAATTAGTACAATAACAGCCACAACCCCGATGATTATTTTAGGATTACTCTCTGCCCAATGTTCAATGCCTTCTATTTTTTCCTGGATTATTTCGGCATTTTCCAGCAAATCTTTTTTTTCTTCCTTTTTAGCCATGTCAATTAAAAATTAACCCCCGATTTCTTTGATTAGGGCTGCAAAACTAAGAATTCTATTGTTTAAACAAAAAGTTAGTCAATCGTGAAAGGATAGTCCTTCTGCTCGTAGATATCATGCAGGGCTTCAGCCGGGTCAGGATATTTTGATTCTTCGGCAAACTTGACACTCTCTTCCACTTGCGCATTTACTTTTTGTTCAATGGCTTCGAGGTCTTTTTCAGATGCTATCTTTTTGTCGAGGATGGTTTTGCGCACTTGCTCAATGGGGTCACGGTGTTTGTATTCTTCCACCTCTTCTTTGGTGCGGTATTTTTGGGGGTCGCTCATGGAGTGCCCTTTGTAGCGGTAGGTTCTGAATTCCAACAACGTTGGGCCTTCGCCTGCACGGGCACGAACGGCAGCGCGGGCTACAGCCTCATGAACAGCCTCTACGTTCATGGCATCCACAGGCTCGGCAGGCATATCGTATGAACCGGCCAAGGTATAGAGGTCAGTTACATTAGATGTGCGCTTTACGGAAGTACCCATGGCATAGCCATTATTTTCAATCACAAAAATCACCGGTATTTTCCATAGCATAGAAAGGTTGAGTGCTTCGTGGAATGCCCCCTGGCGCACCGCTCCATCACCCATGTAGCAGATGCAGAGATTGCCGGTTTTATTATATTTTTCAGCAAAGCCAATTCCTGCCCCGAGGGGAATTTGCCCGCCCACAATTCCGTGTCCTCCAAAGAAATGGTGTTCTTTATCAAAGATGTGCATTGAGCCGCCTTTGCCCCTGCTCACGCCCGTCTCTTTGCCAAATAATTCAGCCATTACAGCATTGGCGCTTGTGCCCAGTGCCAACGGATGGGCATGGTCACGATAGGCTGTAATGTATTTATCTCCTTTAGTCAAGGCCGAAACCGCACCGGCCGCACAAGCTTCTTGCCCGATGTATAAATGGCAGAAGCCACGGATCTTTTGCATGCCGTACAGTTGCCCCGCTTTTTCTTCAAACTTGCGCATGAGCAACATGCTCTCAAACCAAAACAAATATGTTTCTTTTGAGAATTCTGTTTTAGAGGTTTTCGGTTTTGCTTGGGCAGTGGCAGCCATAAGTATTACTTTTGAATTTTATGAACTGCGAAAATAGCGTATGATGAGGCAACTGCCAAACCATCGTACGTGAG
Organism: Bacteroidota bacterium; assembly: GCA_018266435.1. Lineage (GTDB taxonomy): Bacteria > Bacteroidota > Bacteroidia > Cytophagales > Cyclobacteriaceae > ELB16-189. The sequence continues at coordinate 129,615 of JAFEAL010000008.1, forward strand.
TGTTGAAAAAACTGATACAAGCCCGTGTTTCTTGAACGACTGACTCTTTTCAATTTTAAAAATTATGCGGAGGCCAATTTACACTTCGATCAGTCAATTTATTGCTTTTTAGGCAATAACGGCAGTGGTAAAACCAATTTGCTGGATGCCATGCATTACCTGTCAATGACCAAAAGCTCGATCAATCCATCGGATGCTCAAAATATCAGGTTGGGTGAAAAGCAGTTCATAGTTAAAGGCGAATTTGTTGTGGGTAGTAAAAAACAAGAAGTGGTTTGTTCGTACCAGGCCGGTCAAAAAAAAATTGTTCTTGAGGATGGACGAGACAGTACAAAGTTTTCAGAGCATATAGGGAAATATCCGGTGGTGATGATCGCCCCACAGGATATTGAATTGATTTGGGATGGAAGTGAAATCAGAAGAAAGTTTTTTGACAGCTTGATTTCGCAGGTTGATCGCGTCTATCTTGAAAATTTGATCGTTTATACCACACACCTCAGACAACGCAACAGTGCACTTAAGTTATTTGCACAAAACGGCAGAGTCGATGAAGATTTACTTTTCAGCTACGATCAAAAAATTATCCCGTCAGGGGAACTGATTCATCAGCGAAGAAAAGATTTTCTAAAAGGATTTCTGGGTGCATTCAAGCAACACTATCAAAACCTGAGCGATTCAAATGAAGATGCCTACATTAACTACCAGTCTGATCTGGATCAAAACGATCTGGCTGATATTCTGACAAAAAACCGTGAACGCGATTGGCTCGCCCAACGTACCCATGCTGGTATTCATCGCGATGACTTTTTATTTTTACTCAACAATCAGGAAGTAAAAAAATTCGGTTCACAAGGACAGCAAAAATCATTTTTGATAGCCCTGAAATTGGCCGAGTTTCAAGCAATTACCGAAAAGAAAAAATTTAAGCCGTTGCTGCTGCTTGATGATATTTTTGATAAACTGGATGATATCCGTATTCAAAAAATCTTGCAATTAATTTCTAATGGAACATTTGGACAATTATTTATTACCGATGCCAGGCCCGGCCGCTGTGAAGAAGTATTGACCCAAGCACAACTAAAAACTGGCATGGTGAAAATTGAAAATGGTAAGTTTGTATAAATTTTAGAATGCCTTCTAATCCCCACGATATTCAACACATAGGCGATGCCATCCAGCAGCTGCTGAAAGAATATCACCTGAAGCCCAAGTTTGATGAAGCCTGTGTAATCGCTTCGTGGGAAAAAATTGTGGGCAAACCAGTAGCGCGCCACACCAAAAATATTTATGTACGTAACAAGGTGCTTTTCATAGAATTGGATTCACCTACCCTGAAGAGCGACCTCAGTTTTCACAAAAATCAATTGCTGAATAGGTTGGAAAATGAATTTGGGAAAAACGTATTAAAAGAGATTGTCTTGATGTAGCAACACGGTTTAATCAGCAGTTGGCAGATTGCCGCAGTTGATAAAATACCTACCGGTTGCCTGGGGGTACGGCATACAGGTCACTTTTCTTTTCAGGGTCGTTTGCCGATCCCAAAAAACCGTATAATTTTGCACTCCCGTTTTTGGGAATTAGCAGAAATGCCTTTCAAAAAACAGGAATAGTTCTCAGAACAGATTGAATCAGGGGGAGATACTCAAGCGGCCAACGAGGACAGACTGTAAATCTGTTGACTTATGTCTTCACAGGTTCGAATCCTGTTCTCCCCACATATTCTATTCGAAATTTCAAATTTGAAATTTCGAATTAAAAAGCGGGAGTAGCTCAGTTGGTAGAGCGATAGCCTTCCAAGCTATAGGTCGCGAGTTCGAACCTCGTTTCCCGCTCCAATTGTTCGTTGTTAGTTATTCGTTGTTCGATAATTGCGAATAACGCATATCGGGCAACCAACAACGGTTTTTTTAAAAGCTGTTGTAGCTCAGTGGTAGAGCACTTCCTTGGTAAGGAAGAGGTCGTGAGTTCAATCCTCATCAACAGCTCTACCTGAAAGTTAAAGATTCCAGATTCAACAATTTAAGATTGAATTTGGCTCTTATAAAAAGATAATTTGGCTGAAGAGTCAATTTTTTTGAATTTGAAATTTTGAATGAAATCCAAGTCACCGATGGGTAGCGACCATCACTTCAAGGTGAACGAAGATCTCAGCCCCGGTTTGGATCGGGATCGAATAACCCTTATTCGACAGGCTTAACATGTTTAGGGTGTAGCTTCTCAGGCGGAGAAGTTTTGTAAATAGTAACTTATTTTAATCAATTTATACACTTTAAACTTTAACTGGAATTTTCAAACATGGCAAAAGAAACATTTGACCGCTCGAAACCCCACGTAAACATTGGTACCATTGGTCACGTTGACCACGGTAAAACTACGTTAACGGCTGCTATCACCCAGGTTCTTTCTAAGAAAGGCCTTGCGGCAGTTCGTGACTTCTCATCAATTGACAACGCGCCTGAAGAAAAAGAGCGTGGTATCACCATCAACACGTCACACGTAGAATACTCTACAGACAAGAGACACTATGCTCACGTAGACTGTCCGGGTCACGCTGACTATGTAAAAAACATGGTTACCGGTGCTGCCCAGATGGATGGAGCAATTCTCGTAGTGGCTGCTACTGATGGCCCTATGCCACAAACCCGCGAGCACATTCTTTTGGCCCGCCAGGTAGGGGTACCCGCACTGGTTGTGTTCATGAACAAAGTTGACTTGGTTGACGATGCAGAATTGCTTGACTTGGTTGAAATGGAAGTTCGTGAACTTCTTTCTTCTTATCAATTCCCTGGCGACACTATGCCGGTTATCCGTGGATCTGCACTTGGTGCATTGAATGGTGAACCGAAGTGGGTTGCAAAAGTAGAAGAGTTAATGGATGCAGTGGATAACTTCATTCCAATTCCCGTTCGCTTGGTTGATAAAGATTTCTTGATGCCTGTAGAAGACGTGTTCTCAATCACAGGCCGCGGAACGGTGGCTACCGGCCGTATTGAGCGCGGTATTATCAAAACCGGTGACCCGGTTCAAATCCTTGGAATGGGTGCTGAGAACCTGACTTCCACCATCACAGGTGTGGAGATGTTCCGCAAAATCCTTGACAGAGGAGAGGCCGGTGACAACGTAGGTTTGTTGCTCCGTGGTATTGAAAAAGAACAAATCTGCCGTGGTATGGTTATCTGTAAGCCGGGCTCTGTAACTCCTCACGCTAAATTCAAAGCAGAGGTTTACGTATTGAGCAAGGAAGAAGGTGGACGCCACACGCCATTCTTCAACAAATACCGCCCACAATTCTATTTCCGCACTACTGACGTAACAGGTGAAGTGAAATTAGCTGCCGGAGTAGAAATGGTGATGCCTGGTGATAACGTATCAATCGAAGTAGAATTGATCAACAAGATCGCTATGGAGAAAGGTTTACGTTTCGCTATCCGCGAAGGTGGCCGCACTGTAGGTTCTGGTCAGGTAACTGAGATTTTGGACTAATAAACTAATATAGTCAAGAATCAATAAAAAGCGTTCCCATGATTTTTCTTGGGAACGCTTTTGTTTTTTGGCAAATTGCCCTAAGTTTGCAGTCCTTTTGAAAATAGGTGAAACGGGAGCAAAAGGGAAGGCCAACTTGGTAATACGGGTGTAGCTCAATTGGTAGAGTAGCGGTCTCCAAAACCGTTGGCTGGGAGTTCGAGTCTCTCCACCCGTGCTAAAAATTAATAAAGGTAGGGAACTCAGGCGCCAGGATGAAGGGTATCCGTAAGCAAGGCACAACATATCCCGCCCAATCAAATTCAAAGAACATCAGATGGAAAAATTAAAAAACTACATCCTCGAATCGATTGACGAAATCCGCAACAAAGTTACTTGGCCAAAATTCAATGAGTTGCAGAGCAGTGCTATTCTGGTATTAGTGGCTTCTATAATTTTTGCAATCGTTATTGGTTTAATCGATTTTGGTTTCAATAACGCGTTACACTGGTTTTACAGAGAATTTTAAACAATCATGGCTGAGTTAAAATGGTATGTGTTGCGCGTCATCAGCGGTCAGGAAAAGAAAATTAAATCTTACCTGGAAACTGAGATTGAGCGCTCTAAACTGAAGGATTTCATCCCGCAGGTATTAATCCCCTCGGAAAAAGTGTACGAAATGCGTAATGGCAAAAAACGTGTACGCGAAAGAAACTTTTTTCCGGGCTACGTATTGGTTTCGGCTGACCTGAGCCACGGTGAAGCGTATCACAAGGTGAATAATATTCCCGGAGTGATTGGTTTCTTAGGAGCGAGTGGCTCAAGCGCTACCAGTAAAGATCCGGTGGCGTTGAGGCAATCAGAAGTAAACCGCATATTAGGTAAGGTAGATGAAGTTGATCAGGTTGAAGAAAAACTGGAAACCCCATTTATTAAAGGAGAATCCGTAAAAGTAATGGATGGCCCGTTCAGCGGCTTTACCGGAAACGTGGAAGAGATTTTTGAAGACAAGAAGAAGTTGAACGTGATGGTTAAAATTTTTGGCAGAAATACGCCTGTTGAATTGAGTTATATGCAGGTAGAGAAATTGGATTGATGAAAAGAACCTGGAAATAATTTTTGAAATAAAATTTGACTGTTTGAAAATATTATCGCTCGCTGAACAAGCGAGCGATTTTTTTTACCCAAAAACGATACTGTAAGTTTTCGTTATAGTTTGATTTTGATGAGAGGGTAAAGTCAAATCCGATCAGTGTTTCATAAACACAGAATCAAAAATAAAATTGTAGTTGCCCTATTTCTCACAGTACTAATTGTTTCATGCTCTGATAATGTGTCTTTAAGAAAGAATTACAACAATGATTGTTGTCTCCTCTTCAGCAGAAAGGTGCAAGAATATTTGCAAGCAAATTATGGCAATTAGCAGAATGCGTTTAATTATGTTGGTCAGGATCATAATAAGATAGTTGCCGCATAGATGCAGACAAAAGCCCGTTCTGATTCTTAGTAGCTGGGACTGGTAGAATAGGTCAGGTGTTATTTAAGATTAATTCGCTACAAAATAGTTATGAAAGACACACTAGTCTATTACTTATTTGTGTGGCTATTACTTATGAATTAACAAGCTATTTTTAACAGACCTGAAGATTTAAACATAGGTGTATTGAAAAAAGTAAATAGTTTATCAACTCATATGATAAAGTCCTTTGAAGGTGATCAAAATATTAATCCCTTAGGAGTGAAGCAGGAAGAATATCGCCAAGACATAACTACCTGATAATCAATTAAGGCGATTCTGGAAAAAATTCAGGTACGCTTTTTGGTTTAATCCACAAATCCATTACATTTGCAGTCCTTTTTAGATACCCCAGACTAAATAACGTTTTACCAAGGGCGTGACTGCCTCAAAAAATAGATTATGGCAAAGGAAGTAACAGGTTATTTGAAATTACAAGTGAAGGGTGGCGCAGCCAACCCGGCTCCTCCAATCGGTCCTGCGTTGGGTTCAAAGGGTTTGAACATCATGGATTTTTGCAAGCAGTTTAATGCACGCTCGCAAGACAAGCCCGGGCAGGTTCTTCCCGTGTTGATTACAATCTATAATGACAAGTCGTTCGACTTCGTGATTAAAACTCCTCCGGCAGCCGTGCTGATCATGGAGGCCATCAAAATACAAAAAGGATCAAAAGAACCGAATCGCGCCAAAGTGGGTTCAATCTCTTGGGATCAAATCAAAAAAATTGCTGAATTAAAAATGCCTGACCTCAATGCTTTTAAGGTTGAGTCAGCCATGAAAATGATTGCCGGAACAGCACGCTCTATGGGTGTTACAGTAAGTGGAGCTGCTCCGTGGAATAAGTAAACGTTAGACGTAAAACGTCAGGCGTGAGTGGCAAGGCTTCCACTGACCCATTCAACAAATGACGTATGACGAATAACCATTAACGAAAACGAAAAAGATGGCACGAGTATCAAAAAACAGAAAAGCGGTTCTTGCCAAGTACAACTTGGAGAAGGAATACTCGCTGACGGATGCGGCCAAGATGGTGAAGGACATTACCTTCACCAAATTTGATGCATCGGTTGATGTAGACATCCGCCTGGGCATCGATCCCAAAAAATCAGACCAGATGGTACGCGGTGTGGTTTCATTGCCTCACGGAATTGGAAAAACCGTTCGTGTGCTGGTGCTTTGCACACCTGACAAAGTACAGGACGCAAAAGAGGCCGGTGCCGAGCACGTAGGTTTGGATGAATACATTCAAAAAATTGAAGGCGGATGGACCGATGTGGATGTCATCATCACGATGCCCACCGTTATGGCTAAGGTTGGTAAGTTGGGTAAAGTACTTGGCCCTCGCGGGTTGATGCCCAATCCCAAATCTGGCACCGTTACCCTCGATGTAGGCAAAGCCGTAAAAGAAGTGAAAGCCGGTAAAGTTGACTTTAAAATCGACAAACAAGGAATCATTCACGCCAGTGTAGGCAAAGCTTCATTTGATGCTGACAAAATCAAAGATAATGCCGCTGAATTGATTAATGCCGTAGTAAAGTTGAAACCGGCTTCGGCTAAAGGCACCTACATACAAAGTGTATCGCTCTCTACGACAATGAGTCCGGGTATTCGGGTAGACGCAAATTCCTTAGGCATTTAATTTTAACTAAAAAGACAATGACCAGAGAGGAAAAAGGACAAATCATTGATGAATTAGCTGAGAAATTTTCTCAGAATAATCATTTTTACATCACCGATGCTTCAGGTTTAACGGTAGCTCAGGTGAATGCTCTACGCAAATTATGTTTCCATGCGGGGGTGGAGTATGTGGTTTATAAAAACACACTGATCCGCAAGGCACTGGAAAAACAGAAAGCCAACTACGAAGACGTTTTCAAAACACTGAAAGGGTTTTCCGGGGTTATGTTCTCGAAAGAATCGGGCAACGCACCCGCAAAAGTGATCAAAGAATACCGCAAGAAATTAGAGGGCAAGCCTGGCTTAAAAGCAGCTTCCATTCAGTCTTCTCTCTATATCGGTGAGGAACATTTGAACACACTCAGTGAGTTGAAATCGAAAAACGAACTGTTAGGCGAAATTATTTCCTTGCTGCAATCTCCTGCCAAAAATGTATTGTCAGCTCTGTTGAGCGGCAAACAAACGGTGGCAGGCTTGGTGAAAGCACTGGAAGAAAGAAAAAACTAAAACTGAATCTTAAAATTTAAAACAATTATCAATCATGGCGGATATCAAATCAATTGGCGATCAACTGGTAGAACTTACCGTAAAAGAAGTAAATGAATTAGCTTCTTATTTAAAAGAAACATATGGCATTGAGCCTGCGGCTGCTGCGGTGGCAGTTGCGGCTGGCCCGGCTGCCGGTGGCGCTGCGGCTGCTGCCGAAAAAACTAACTTCGATGTAGTATTGAAGAGCGCAGGTGCTAACAAACTGCAAATCGTAAAATTAGTGAAAGAGTTGACGGGTCTTGGCTTGAAAGAAGCTAAAGATGTAGTTGACGGAGCTCCTAAAACTATCAAAGAAGGCTTGCCTAAAGACGAAGCTGAAAACCTGAAAAAACAACTGGTTGAGGCTGGCGCTGAAGTAGAGTTGAAATAATTTTTTTGAAAGGCGCAGATACCGTCTGAAAGGAATTTCAGACCCCGATCCTTCGATCAAAGGTTCGGGGTCTTTCCTCATTTATGCATCAGGCATAAACGTATCTAAAATAGTTTTAAAAATTTCTGGTTCGGGAAAAATTTAACCGCTAAGCACCTTGGCAAAGAAAACATCAAACAACCGAATTGATTTCTCGTCCATCGATAAAGTGCTGGACTATCCAGACTTCTTGGACATACAACTTCAATCATTCAAAGATTTTTTGCAGATCGAAACACCTGCCGAAAAACGGCAGAACGAAGGTCTATTTAAAGTATTTGCAGAAAATTTCCCCATTTCTGATTCACGCGAAAACTTTGTGCTGGAATTTGTGGATTATACAATTGATCCGCCCAAGTACAACGTAGATGAATGCATTGATCGGGGATTAACATTTTCTGTTCCTTTAAAAGCAAAACTTCGTTTGACTTGCAACGATGAAGACAACGAGGATTTTGAAACCATCGAACAAGAAGTATTCTTGGGCAATATCCCCTACATGACCGAAAAAGGCTCGTTCGTGATTAACGGTGCCGAGCGTGTGATTGTATCACAATTGCATCGTTCACCCGGTGTGTTCTTTGCCATGAGTAAACACACCAACGGAACGAAATTATACTCGGCAAGGATTATCCCTTTCAAAGGATCGTGGATTGAATTTGCCACCGATGTAAATGCCGTAATGTATGCATACATAGACCGGAAGAAAAAATTTCCCGTAACCACATTGCTCCGTGCTATTGGTTATGGAACAGATAAAGATATTTTGGATTTGTTTGGGTTGAGCGAAGAAGTAGAAGCCAACAAAGGTATATTGAAAAAAATGGTGGGCCGCAAGTTAGCAGCCCGTGTTTTGAAAACATGGACAGAAGACTTTGTGGACGAAGATACCGGTGAGGTGGTTTCCATTGACCGCAACGAAGTATTGTTGGAGCGCGACCATGTGATTGAAGCAGAAGATGTGGATGTGATTGTAGAATCGGGCGTTAAGTCAATTATACTTCATCGCGAAGATGTGAACGTAGCTGATTTCCAGATTATCTTCAACACGCTGGCAAAAGATAACTCCAATTCAGAAAAAGAAGCAGTTGAGCAAATCTATCGTCAACTGAGAAACACAGAAGCACCGGATGAACAAACGGCCCGCGATATTATCCAGAGTTTGTTCTTTAGCGAGAAGCGTTATGACCTCGGTGAAGTTGGCCGTTACCGGATTAACAAAAAACTGGGTCTGGATCTGAGCGCAGACCAGCGTGTGTTAACTACCGAAGACATTATTCTTATTGTAAAATACCTGATCGGACTCATCAACTCAAAAGCAGTAGTTGACGACATCGATCACCTGAGCAACAGACGTGTGCGTACGGTTGGTGAACAATTGTATTCACAATTTGGTGTGGGGCTTGCGCGTATGGCAAGAACCATTAAAGAAAGAATGAACGTTCGTGATAACGAAGATTTCAAACCAGTTGATTTGATCAACGCACGTACGTTGTCTTCTGTGATCAATTCATTCTTTGGAACAAACCAACTGTCGCAGTTTATGGATCAAACCAACCCGTTGGCAGAGATCACACACAAGCGCAGAATGTCGGCACTCGGGCCAGGCGGTCTTTCAAGAGAGCGCGCGGGTTTTGAGGTTCGAGATGTACACTATACGCACTACGGTCGTTTGTGTACGATTGAAACACCGGAAGGACCGAATATCGGATTGATCTCATCACTGTGTGTTCACGCTAAAGTGAACAAGATGGGCTTTATTGAAACTCCTTACCGTAAACTGGAAAACGGAAAAGTAACAGGCAAAGGTGTAGTGTTCTTAACAGCTGAGGAAGAAGATACACACAACATAGCTCAGGCTAATGTGAAGTTGAAATCTAATGGTGAGTTGGAAGATGAAAAAGTAAAAGCACGTTTTGAAGGTGATTTTCCTGTGGTAGAACCAAAAGAGGTTCGCTACATGGATATTGCCCCCAACCAAATCGTATCCATTGCCGCTTCGTTGATTCCTTTCCTCGAACACGATGATGCTAACCGTGCTTTGATGGGCTCTAACATGCAACGTCAGGCAGTTCCGTTGTTGAGGCCTGAAGCCCCCATTGTGGGCACGGGCCTAGAAGGGAAAATCGCGATGGATTCACGCGCATTGATTTTGGCCGAAGGATCGGGTATTGTAGAGTATGTTGACTCTAAAAAGATTACCATTAAGTACGATGTTTCTGAAGAACAGAAACTCGTTCGCTTCGATGATGAGTTCAAGACGTACAGCCTGATTAAGTTCAGAAGAACCAATCAAGACACTTGTATCAACCTGACTCCGATTGTAAAAAAAGGAGAAAAAATTTCAAAAGGACAGCCGTTGTGCCAAGGCTACGGTACTGAAAAGGGCGAATTGGCATTGGGTAGAAACCTGCTGGTGGCTTATATGCCTTGGCAAGGATACAACTTCGAGGATGCGATAGTTATTTCAGAACGCGTAGTTCGTGATGATGTGTACACTTCCATCCACGTAGAAGAATTTGAATTAGAAGTTCGTGATACTAAACGCGGAGAAGAAGAATTGACTTCAGAGATTCCTAATGTGAGTGAAGAAGCCGTTAAGAATTTGGATGAGAACGGTATCATTCGCGTAGGCGCAGAAGTAAAAGAAGGAGATATTCTGATCGGAAAGATTACGCCTAAAGGTGAAACCGATCCTACACCAGAAGAAAAATTGTTGCGCGCCATCTTTGGTGACAAAGCCGGTGATGTGAAAGATGCTTCGATGAAAGCACCGCCATCATTGAAGGGCGTGGTGATCGATACCAAATTATTTTCACGACCCAAACGCGATAAAGATGTTCGCAGTAAGTCGAAGAAAGAATTAGACGTGTTGAAAAACCGTTACAGCAAAGACCTTACTGAACTGCGCGATGAAATGATCAAGAAGCTCACTTCATTGTTGACAGGCAAAACCAGCCAGGGCGTGAAGCACAAATTTGGTGATGAATTGATCAGCAAAGGGGTGAAGTTTTCTTCAAAAGTACTGGAGCACAACCTGTTTCCCGATAAGAACATTTACCGCGATGAAAGCAATTATAATGTTCCTGAAGAAGTGAACCTGATTGCTGACATTAGTTTGGAGAGTTGGTCAACTGATGATGAAACGAATGACCTGGTGGCCGAACTGGTAAAAAATTACCTGAACAGACGCAACGTTATTTCGGGTGAATTCAAACGCGAACGCTTTACACTTGAAGTAGGCGATGAATTGCCGGCTGGTATTGTTCAACTGGCCAAAGTGTATGTAGCTAAAAAACGCAAATTGAAAGTAGGAGATAAAATGGCAGGTCGCCACGGAAATAAAGGTGTAGTAGCTCGAATTGTTCGTGAAGAAGATATGCCATTCCTTGAAGACGGAACACCGGTCGATATTTGCTTGAACCCTTTGGGCGTACCCTCGCGTATGAACTTAGGCCAAATTTATGAAACCGTATTAGCATGGGCAGGCATGAAACTGAATAGAAAATATGCCACCCCGATTTTTGACGGTGCCTCTATCGACAATGTTTCGGCTGAATTGAAAGAAGCCGGTCTGCCCGAATATGGCCGCACATACTTGTATGATGGATTGACCGGTCAAAAATTTGATCAACCGGTAACTGTTGGTATAGCCTACATGCTGAAACTCGGCCACTTGGTAGATGATAAGATGCACGCCCGCTCAATTGGGCCGTACTCACTCATTACACAACAACCTTTGGGCGGTAAAGCACAGTTTGGTGGTCAGCGTTTTGGCGAGATGGAAGTATGGGCAATTGAAGCGTTTGGTGCTTCGCACATCCTTCAGGAGATACTCACCATCAAATCAGACGATGTCATTGGTCGTGCAAAAGCATACGAATCAATTGTGAAAGGCGAGAACATGCGCAAACCAAATATTCCTGAATCATTCAATGTTTTGGTTCATGAACTGAGAGGCCTTGCACTAGAAATTACGATGGATTAAAATTCAACAGTCGATAGTCCATGGCCGGATAGAGGCAATGGACTATTGACCATTGACTATAGACGGAAATAAGATTAGTTAACTGAAAATACACAACACATGTCTTTCAGAAAAAATAAAAAAATCAACAACGACTTCTCAAAGATCACCATCAGTCTGGCTTCTCCGGAATCTATTCTGGAAAGTTCGCATGGTGAAATCACCCAACCCGAAACCATTAACTACCGCACGTACAAACCCGAGATGGGCGGGTTGTTTTGCGAACGCATTTTCGGACCCGTTAAAGATTGGGAATGCCATTGCGGAAAGTACAAACGAATCCGCTACAAAGGCATCATCTGTGACCGTTGCGGAGTAGAAGTTACTGAAAAGAAAGTAAGACGCGAACGTATGGGCCACATCGAATTGGTGGTGCCAGTGGCGCATATCTGGTATTTCCGTTCACTGCCTAATAAAATCGGTTACTTGTTGGGCCTTCCCACCAAAAAACTTGATCAGATCATTTACTATGAACGCTTCGTGGTAATTCAACCAGGTGTTAAAGAAGAAGATGGAGTAAACCGTCTTGATTTTTTAACCGAAGAAGAATACCTGGAAATTGTTGACAAACTTCCTCGCGAAAATCAATTATTGGACGACAGCGATCCGAAAAAGTTCATTGCCAAGATGGGTGCAGACGCCCTTGAAATGTTATTAGGTCGCTTAAACCTCGACACATTGTCCTATGAGTTGCGCCACCAGGCAGCAACGGATACATCTCAACAGCGCAAAGCCGAAGCATTGAAGCGATTGAAAGTAGTGGAAGCTTTCCGCGATGCGAACACACGCGTTGAAAACAAACCTGAGTGGATGACCATTCGCATGGTGCCGGTTATTCCGCCTGAGTTGCGACCGCTGGTGCCGTTGGATGGTGGTCGTTTTGCCACTTCTGACTTAAATGATTTATACAGACGCGTAATCATTCGTAATAACCGTCTGAAGCGATTGATTGATATTAAAGCACCTGAAGTGATTCTGCGTAACGAGAAACGCATGCTTCAAGAGGCTGTTGACTCATTGTTTGATAATTCGAGAAAAGTTAACGCAGTTCGTTCAGATGGTAACCGTGCGTTGAAATCATTGAGCGATATGCTGAAGGGTAAGCAAGGACGTTTCCGTCAGAACTTACTTGGTAAGCGTGTTGACTATTCAGGCCGTTCGGTTATTGTGGTTGGCCCCGAGTTGAAATTGCATGAGTGTGGTCTTCCAAAAGATATGGCTGCCGAATTGTTTAAGCCATTCATCATTCGCAAACTCATTGAAAGAGGAATTGTAAAGACGGTTAAGTCGGCCAAGAAAATTGTAGACCGCAAAGATCCTGTTGTGTGGGATATTTTGGAAAACGTATTGAAAGGACATCCGGTTCTTTTAAACCGTGCCCCAACGCTTCACAGACTGGGTATTCAGGCATTTCAGCCCAAACTAATTGAAGGGAAAGCAATTCAGCTGCATCCGCTCGTATGTACCGCGTTCAACGCTGACTTTGACGGTGACNNTGACCAGATGGCTGTGCACGTTCCGCTAGGGCAGGAAGCAGTTTTGGAAGCTTCCCTGCTCATGCTTTCTTCACACAATATTTTAAACCCTGCCAATGGTGCACCGATCACCGTGCCCTCGCAAGACATGGTGTTGGGACTGTATTACCTCACGAAAGGAAGAAAAGGAGAAAAAGGAGAAGGTAAAAAATTCTATTCACCGGCTGAGGTAATAGTGGCTTATAATGAAGGCAAACTTTCAAAGCATGCCATCATTAAAGTGAAAGTAAATATCAAAGACAAGAAGGCAGGCACAATAGAAAAGAAAATGATCGAGACCGTAACCGGTCGTGTGATCTTTAATCAGGTAATGCCCGAAGAAGTAGGCTTTGTAGATGAATTGCTAACCAAGAAAAAACTACAAACAATCATTGCCGATGTTTACAAATTGGCAGGACAGGCAAAAACTGCAAAATTCTTAGATGATATCAAAGAACTTGGATTTCAGATGGCATACCGTGGAGGGTTGTCGATGGGGCTTGGCGATGTGAAGGTTCCGGCTGAGAAAAAGAAATTGGTAGAAGAGGCTCAGAAAGAAGTTGATTCAGTTTGGAACAACTACATGATGGGTTTGATCACCGACAACGAACGTTACAACCAGGTAATCGACATTTGGACACGTACGAATACCATGTTAACCAACACGCTAATGAAGCAGTTGGAAGAAGATCAACAAGGATTCAACTCCATCTACATGATGATGCACTCCGGTGCGCGCGGTTCCCGCGAACAGATTCGTCAGTTGGGAGGAATGCGCGGGTTGATGGCGAAACCTCAGAAAAATTTGGCAGGATCGGTAGGCTCAATCATCGAAAATCCTATCCTTTCTAATTTCCGCGAAGGCTTGGACGTGTTGGAATATTTTATTTCTACACACGGTGCACGTAAAGGGTTGGCAGATACAGCCTTGAAAACTGCTGATGCCGGTTAC
>JAFEAL010000009.1 GCA_018266435.1 Bacteroidota bacterium
TTCTCCGGCCAACGTAACAATGGTTTCAAGTTTTTCTTTGGCACGGATAAAAAGTTTATCAACAAAAGCATTATTAAAAGAAGCAATGGCTTTCAATTCACTCCTGCCATGAGCCACCACGCCTTGGTCATTTGCCCATCGATAACTAGGAAATTTCGTTTTGCCGATTGTGGCTGGCCAGTGATTCCGTTTATCTGTTGGAACAGAAAAACTAATAATACCCACGGCACCTCGCTGGATGGCTGCGTTGTATTTTACATCGCCCGTTGAAAAATAAGCACGCTCACTGCTCGGAAATGTTTTGGGCGCACCGTTAAGATAAACTACAATCTTTCCTTTTACATCAATATTTTTATAATCGTCATAATTGAATTCAGGAGCCGATACACCAAACCCCACAAACACCAACGGAGCATTCACTGTTGAGTTCTCTAATGGAAAATACGGAGATAAAAGAAAATCTTTTCCAAAAACCATCTCCTCTTTATTATTTCCATCTATTATCGTCAAGCCCGATCCTTTTTCTTCCACCCAACCTTTCACCAGCGGTACGGATTGAATATACGATGAACCATTGCCTGGCAAAAGACCCAGTGCAATAAATTGAGATTCCATGTATTTTGATGCAAGGGCAAAGCCACGAGTGCCGGGCTTACGCCCTTCCAGTAAATCATCTGACAAAAAAGTCATGTGCGCCTTGATGGCATCCGGACTTATTTTATCAAGTATCGGAGCTAAGTCTGAAGGAATTTGTGCCCGAACAGACCAGGCAAGCAATAAACTGAAATACAGAAACAGTGGCTTCATATCCAAGTGATTAAATGTTTTAAAGCAAAATAACACTTCACTGGCGAATATAAAAACTATTGGGTAGTTCACCTGTGGCAACCACTTTTAATTATAAATAAACAGAAGATGGGACGATGGCCTGTTGTGTGTGGTTTGTTATTGTGTTTCAGTTTTTCTCAGAAATAATTTAACCTGCTATCAATGTATGCCAGGTTAAATTACCAACAGTAACCCTGCGGCAACCCAAGAAAAGCCGAACAGCAAGAGGGTATCACTCTCGTAAGTTCTGTTTCAAGACTTACATCCACACTCTTCGCCTCTGCAAAAAGAAAAAAAACACGAAACTGTTGTAATCATTTATCCGGGCGATAGGTAGTGGATAAATGCCATAACCACAAAGAGTTTATTGTGGCTAAAAAGATAAACAAAATAGAGGCGACTGCTTTTGTGCAGAAATACCCAATTCCCAACGATTCAACGATTATCAACAAAGAAATTGGCCCATTGCTTAATTCACAACAAGCCGTAATTAATAACAGTATTTTGTTGTACCAAGATCTAAATTGGCATTATGTGCCTGCCAAGCTGCCTGTCCATCCAAAAGGCGGGCGTGGTTTAGGTTTAAATAACCCCACAACGAATGCCCAATGGATGGGTTAAAAAACTGGATGGATAAAAAAACTCATCTTGCCAACTCATCGACCAATTTTTCTATTGATCGATTCAGAATTTCAAAAACATCATCAAAATCTTTTTCATCACCATAATACGGGTCAGGCACATCGCCCTGGCCCAGCGGGTCATAGCTACGCACTAATTTAATTTTCATGTGATGATGTGGCTCCGCCAAACTTAAAGTAGATTTCAGGTTATGCCGGTCCATCACCAAGACTAAATCATAGTATTCAATGTCTTGGCGTGAAAGTTGCCGTGCGACATGTTGAATCGGTACATCATTTTTAAAAGCTACCCTAACGGTACGCGGATCGGGCAAATCGCCCACGTTGTAATTGCCCGTTCCACATGAATCCGTTTGAAATAAATCCCGGTTGGTTAAATGATTAATTTTTTTATTAAAAATAGCTTCAGCCAACGGTGAGCGGCAAATATTACCCAGGCAAACAAAAAGCACTTTCATCACTCAAAGATGGTTACAATTTTTCACCGCACAATATTCAAGATTGTGCCGCAAGCACAACCATGCCAGTGGTTAGGAATTTGGTTAAGGACTCCCCTTCATCGCTGAAGGGGTTTCTTTTTACATCCATTCCGTTAGCTTTGCAGAAAATCACTTGCTATGGAATTCATCAAAGTAACCGAACAAAAAGAATCTTTTGTTGCATTAGTTGAACTCAACCGTCCCAAAGAATTAAATGCCCTCAACCGCCAGTTGATGCTGGAGTTGCTGGAAGCACTTCAATCACTCGATAAAAATGAAAATGTTCGTGCAATTGTATTAACCGGCAACGAGCAAGCCTTTGCGGCTGGCGCAGACATCAAACAAATGGCCGACCAAAGTGCCATTGATATGTTGATGATTGATCAGTTTAGCACTTGGGACATGATTCGCAAAACCAAGAAGCCGATCATTGCAGCCGTAAGTGGTTTTGCACTGGGTGGAGGCTGCGAACTCAGCATGATGTGTGATACAATCATTGCTTCAGAAACTGCCAGGTTTGGGCAGCCCGAAATAAAAATTGGCACCATACCCGGAGCAGGCGGAACCCAACGACTAACGAAGGCCGTGGGCAAAGCCAAAGCAATGGAATTGATTCTAACCGGTAGATTTTTATCGGCACAAGAAGCTTTGTTTTATGGACTGGTCTGTAAGGTTGTACCCGTTGAAATGTATTTGCACGAAGCGTTGGCATTAGCTAAAGAAATCGCGCAAATGTCGCCTGTGGCGGTGCAGTTAGCCAAAGAAGCCGTAAACCGGTCTTTTGAAACCCAACTGGATGAAGGGCTAGCCTTTGAACGGAAAAACTTCTACCTCACATTTGCTTCAGCCGACCAGAAAGAAGGCATGAAGGCTTTCATCGAAAAACGAAAGCCTAATTACCAAGGCAAATAAATTTTCTATCTTATTGATGCCCCAAACCCGACTGAAATTGTGTTATACTTTTGGAGGGTATAATCTCCGTTGAAATAGATCGGGCCTAATTTCAGCCGCATACCGGCAGTGAGTTTTGCTCCTGTATTGCTCATGGTATAAGCCAATGGGTCGGTTATGTTAAAGCTGGCCCCCGCAGTGGGTGTAATCGTATATGTTCCGGTTATGTTCACCTTTGTAGAAACAGATCCATACCCCACACCGGCATATACTGTCAGTACTGAAAGTTTTTTAGAAATAAGCAATTGCGCCACCCACGAATTAAGGGTGTAGCTTACCTTTCCATCAGTGCTGCTCGGGCGATTGCTGGCACCAGCACTGCTGCTTGCTAAATTTGAACTACCCTGAAGAGAATTATAACCGGCAAGGACTGAAAGATCAAAAGGTAATAGTTTAACTCCCGGCAAATATTGTTTGAGGTCGTGCATCAACCCAACGCCAAACATGCTGATCTTGTTTCCACCGTTATTAATAGTGGGCATCATTCTTAATTTTAAGTCAGTATTTTTTATCAGTCCTATCCCCAGTTGAGCCATAGGTACGGGAACTACAGCCATGCCAATGCTGCCTTTAAAGTCAAGGCCTTCCGGGCCATTGAAAGCTACACTTTGAGAACCAAGAGGAGAGTTGTAAGTGGCCATATAAGTGGTTTTGTCTTTAGGGCCAACTATGGTAGGTGCCATCTGAAGGCTAGGAGTCGTATTGTTAGCAAAATTGAGTGTAGGCGAAATGGGTGGTGTAAAATAATTATCTGAAGTAGGAATCATTACGGCATTAAGGGTTACACCAAGATCAACACCCAGCTTTTTGTGTGTCTTGGCGGTGTGATACCACCCGCTGGTAAGACCATACGAAACGGCTTTTATAACCGGAGCGGTGTACCCTGAAATAAGGTTAGAAGCATCTTGTTTGCTGGCATTAAGAAATGTAGAAAAATCAGAAGCATTTTGGCCATTAGCAATAGTTGCCATCGTTAAAAAACATAATAGTATAAGAGTACTATTGATCTGTTTCATAGGTTAATTATTTAGTTTCAATTAAATCTCCTCGCAAAATAACAATTTTTACTTTAACCAATTTTTAAATGGCCGGTTTTAGCTACGCAGCTTTTGGTATTTTTGCAATACATGCAACGCCTCCTTTACACCATTTCCATTCACTTGCTTCGCATTGGTTTTTTGCTGGCCTATCCTTTTCATTCAAAAGCCAGGCTGTTTGTAACCGGGCGTTTCAATATATTAAAAAAAATAAAGAAGACATTCCTATCCGTTAATGAAAAGGTAGTTTGGGTACATTGCGCCTCGCTGGGCGAGTTTGAGCAAGGCCGGCCTATCATTGAATCCATCAAAAAAAAACACTCTCACATAAAAATTCTGCTTACCTTCTTCTCTCCTTCCGGGTATGAAGTCAGGAAAAATTATGACCAGGCAGATTTTATTTTCTATTTACCATGGGATACCCCTGCTCAGGCAAAAGAATTTGTTTCGCTAACCAAACCTGTGCTAGCCATTTTTATAAAATATGAATTCTGGTTTCATTATACAGAATGCCTGAAAAAGCAACCGGCAAAAATTATTTCCGCTTCGTGTATTTTGCGCCCTAACCAGATTTTTTTTAAAAATTATGGAACCATCTTTCGTCAACTGTTGCAAAATTTTGATTATTTTTTTTCGCAAAACTCAGAGACTAAAAAATTGCTAAACTCTATAGGGATTGAGCATGTTGAGGTGGCGGGCGATACCCGGTTTGACCGGGTAATGGAAATTATCTCATCGGGTGAGGAAATTGCTCAGGCTAAGAGATTTAAAGGAAGTGAAAAAACGTTTGTGATTGGCAGTTGCTGGCCGGAAGATATGGACGTGCTCGCTCCGTTTATTAATGAAAATAGCGAACTGTTAAAATTCATCATTGCTCCGCATGAAATATCAGATTCGTTTATACGAGATATTGAAAAATCGTTGCAGGTAAAATCATGCCGGTATTCCGAACAAAAAAATAATATTGAGGATTACTCCGTATTAATCATTGACAACATCGGTTTGTTGTCACGCCTCTACCACTATGGTGAATTTGCTTTTGTAGGCGGAGCCTTTGGCAAAGGGCTTCATAATATTTTGGAAGCTGCGTGCTATGGTATCCCTATATTTTTCGGCAACAAAAATTATTACAAATACCAGGAGGCTGTTGATTTAATAATGCGTGGTGGAGCCTTTGAAGTGGCTGACTATGCCGACCTAAAAGCCAAGTACGAACTGATGATTGTGCGTCCGGAAAATTTTTTACTGGCTTGTGAGGTAACCCAATCGTACGTGCAAGAAAACTTAGGCGCAACCAAAAAAATAATGTCGTACTGTAGCCCAATCCTTAACTCATGACCGGTGTGGTAACTAAATCTACTGGCTCGTGGTATGATGTTTGGGCCGGAAGAGAAAAATACGAATGCCGCATTCGCGGAAAAATCCGACTGGAGGGAATCAAAGAAACCAACCCTGTGGCGGTGGGTGATTGGGTGAAGATAGAACTTGAAAATGAAGCCAACGTCATCACTGGCATCCTTCCACGAAAAAACCACATCCTTCGTCAATCAGTAAAAAAAACAGCACATTCTAATATCCTCGCAGCAAACATTGACCAAGCCATTTTAGTGGTAACCCTGCATCAGCCGCGCACTTCACTGGGGTTTATCGATCGTTTTCTTGTTTCGGCCGAAGCATTTCGCATTCCTCAACTGCTCATTTTTAATAAAACTGATCTGCTGGATGAGGAGCAACTGATCCGGCTAAGCGACCTGCAAAAAAGATACGAGGCACTTGGTATTGCCACCCTCCGGCATTCTGCATTGATCCCTTCAGGCATAGACAACTTTAAAAATATACTGGAAGGAAAAATTTCTTTAGTGGCAGGACATTCGGGCGTGGGCAAATCAACCCTGCTCAACCAAACTTCTGATCTTATTCAACAAACTACAAAAGAAATATCTTCATTCTCTGAAAAAGGAACACATACCACAACCTTTGCCGAAATGTTTCAGTTAAATGAACACACCGCTGTGATTGACACACCCGGTATTAAAGAATGGGGTTTGGTAGATATGACTCCACAGGAAATTTCAGACTATTTTCCTGAGATGAGAGACCTGCGTCTTGAATGCAAATTCGGATCGAAGTGCCTGCACTGGCATGAACCTGGATGCGCTGTTAAAAAGGCAGTAGAAGAAGGCACCATCTGGGAAAGCCGTTATGAAAATTATTTTAACATGGTGACCGGAAGCGATAACCGAAAGTAACATGGAGTATCAACTCAACAACCAGTCCATCAGCTACCTGCCGGAAGGAAAAAAAATTTCCGGAAGTAATACAATTTTGCTTCATCACAGCATTGATCTTACAGCTAATGTTCCGTGGCATGACGCTGGGTATGCTATAGAGCAACTTTATCACAAAAACCAGTTTACCGATTTTTTTAACGAAACAAAAAACCTGTTGATTGATCTTTGGCGAACAGCAGGACTGGTAATGCCTGGCGATTTTGCTCTTGACCAATACCACACCCTAATTGGGAACCAACGGCAACATTTGTCGGCCCTTGAGCAAACCAAGCTTATATTCACTAATAAGTTTCCTTTGGGTATTCACACCCTAGAAAACAGAATCTCAGAAATTTGTGGCATACAGGTGGTGGCAAAAAATCCATTCGACCATCAATCCGTTTTTCATTTTCGGGTGATTAGGCCAAATTCTAACGACAACAATCCGCTTCACCGTGATACATGGCTCGAAGAATATGCCGGGTGCATCAACCTGTACATCCCAATTGCCGGAAGTAATGCCCATTCATCACTTTCACTGATTCCGGGCAGCCACCTCTGGCCAGAAAATAAAGTAGAACGCACTGAGCATGGAGCACAAATCAATGAAATAAAATTCAATGTACCGGCTGTTTCAAAAATAAAAGGCAAGTATGAACTGGTGCGGCCCGATCCAAAAGAAAACGAAGTGTTGGTATTTTCACCTTACCTCATACACGGTGGCGCAGTAAACCTAAACAAAAATCAAACGCGGATTTCCATTGAGCTTAGGCTTTGGAAAAAACATTAACCGTACCTGAGTTGGTAGTACGTGTTACGAACCCAAGCCCAGGGTAACGGTAGGCGACTCAGAAAACTTAACAAGTAAAACCTCAGCCCGTGTTTTGCTAATTTTTTTTCTAACTCAGCAAATAGTTTTGCTTCCATTTTATTATTTGAAAAAACAGCTTGCTTAAATTCATAACGCACCCTCATGAGCAAAGTATTTTTCTCTTCATCGGTTTGGCATAGCCCAACGGCCTTTTGGCAGACCAGGTAGGTAGAATGAAGCTGCCGGTCACCCTGGGCATACCATTGCGTTGACATGGATTTTATGTTTCGTCTCACCTGGGTAAGAACTTCAGGCAGGTAAGCAAATTGATAGGTTCTTGAAGCACGTACCCAAAAATCAAAATCTTCATACGCTAAGTTTTCGTCATACCCGTTCAGATCATCCAATACTTTTTTGCGGATCATCATGGTGGGCGAACAAATAAAATAGCGAAACAACACCGGTTGAAAAATCCAACCTTGCGGAACAACCTTAATCCGTTTTTTCTTAAGCAGGTGCTCCGAATGGTTTCGTAAAAAATTTCCGTAAGCATCGATGTAGTCGGCATTGGAAAAGACTACACCGAAAGAATTACTCAACTTCTGAAAATGATTGACTTGTTTTTCGATGCGATTAGGAAGCATTACATCATCCGCAGCAAAATCAATTACATACTCACCCTTTACTTTTTCAAATGCCTGGTTAAATGCTTTGCAATTGCCGAGGTTTTGTTTCAGGTGTATAAAATCTATTGATGGTTTATTGTCAACGATTTCCCGAATGACTTGCACGCTCCCGTCTGTACTGCAGTCATCCACCACGATCAATTGAATGTTTGGGTACGTTTGGTTCAGCACGGAGTGTATCGCCTCAGCCACAAACAACTCATGGTTATAACATAAACAAACAACTGAAACCAGCGGATTCATTCAATAGGTCTTTTCAAAAGTCAGTTTCATGGAGAGTTCTCCACCTACTTGTCTTTTAAAATGCAGTAAACTTAAATTAATTTTATTTTCCCGCATGGAAGTTCCCATATCTAAAACCCGGCAGTCACGGTTGTTGCAAAAATCATATTGGCCATTTAAGAGCAGAACTACCGGGCTCAGCGCGTTTGATGAATAGCTGTGGCCATAATAAAAATTATATAGTATTCTTGGGTTCACCTGAACGGCAATGGCTGCGGCCAAGCGTTCGTTGCCTTTGCAAACTTCAAAAAATAAAAAATCATGGGGGCATGCCTCTATGGTTTTGCCCAGTTGGTGGGCCGTCATGCTCAGTTTCATGCCTCGCTCAGCACGACATTGGTAGATAAAGCGGTACACACTCTCCCACTCGGTCGTTTCTAATTTATTAAATCGGAGGCCTTCGCGCTGAGCTCTCCTCAAATGGTACCGCTCATCGTGTGAAATTTTATTTTCCAACGGTTGGTTGTCAACTGGTATGGACGCATTGATTTCTATATGTTTACTAACAAAACCTAAATCGCCCAGTAACACAGCAAGCAAAGCAGCCGATTTTGGGCGGTATAGTTGGGGCGCATCGCGAATTATTATTTGCTTTACACCCGTCTCCTCCAACCGTTTAATTGTTTCGGTTAAGAACTGCAACAGATGGTCAGCAGAAAGCGAACCAGTAAATTGCACTGACCCGAACGGGGCGCGGTAAGGGCTTCTGGCAATTCCATTCTCCACATGAAAGCAAATCCGTGCTTCGGTTTGTTGTACTTCTGCATTGACCCACGAAAAGATATGCCAACCGTGATCAGATTGTGTGAACAAGTGTCGCTCTTCATTGAAGAGAAACCGCTCAAAAGCAAGAGGCGGAAGCCCGGTTAGTGAATCGCTGAGAAAATAGCGGCTCAATCAGTAAGAGATTCCCAGTCGTTTATAAATAAAGTGCATCAACCAAGCCGGGCCAATCAGCAAAAACTGAAGGTCTTTAAAAAAAGAAGGTTTCTTACCTTCCACACTATGCCCGTAAAACTGACCGATCCAGGCCAGCACAAAAATAATCAGGCACACTACCCATAAAGGAGCGAGCCCCAAATGAGAAATCCATCTTGCCCCATACAGGCAAATAAAAGAAAAGATAGTCATGCCTATGCTTAACGGAATGGATAATGAAACATAATACATCAACACCAGCACCAGAGCAATTACTGCCCAGTTGGCCAGTGGGCTTTCATAGACTGAATGCAGTGCTGCAGAAGGTATAGAGGCAATCATTCCTACTATGCTGAAAAAAATCAGCGGTACACAAATCCAATGAATAGTTTTATTGGTTACGTTTTGATGGCTCTCGCCATACTCAGTAAGAAGTTGATCTATTTTGCGCATAATAATAATTAGCGGGTTAGGTTAATCCTGATTTTATAAAACGGTTTCAATCAAAGAAAAATCAATTTTAAATATTGTTGCTGAAACTATTTTCATTGTCTCAAATTTAGATCAAGCTTATCAAGTTATCAAGCTACGGTCTTCACCTTTTTCAAATCCTTCAGTTGCCAATGCACACGAGCAGTGGTTAAAAGTTTTTTTTGCTGGTCATAAATCTTTACTTCACTGATAATCACAATACTTTCAGAGGTTTTCAGAGGGGTAATCACTTCCCGGTTCAGCCAATCTTCATCAATTGAAAAATGAGCAAACGCATCCGTCTTTCCCTGGTAATGGTAGTCCATTTCCAATTTTTGCAGAATCAGGCGGTAGGTATTCATCCCCAATCGGCTAATTAGCAAAAAACCGGTTGTAAATTCGCTCAGTGTTGCCAATGCACACGCATGAAGGCCACGCACATGGTTCAGATTTTTTTTCTTGTATGGAAGGCGTGTTGAAATAGAATTTTCGGTAATCGAAATAATTTCAAACCCATGTGGCCGGTTAAACGGAATTATCCGGCTGAGCAGCACATTTAAAAGCCACCGATAAAAAGACGAATGTTTTGCTTTTTCAATTAACTTGCCGGGGTTCATTTGCATAAAGTTTATCCGAAAGTATGAAAAAGAAAGTTATTGTTTTAGGAGCCGGACTGGTGGGTCATGTGATGGCCAAAGACCTGGCTAAAAACTTTGAGGTAACCGCTGCTGATATCAACGAAGAGGCACTCAAACCGCTTACCGGTTTTGGTATTGCCACGCTCGTTACCGATCTATCGGATCACGAGAAACTGAAACAAACCATTCAACCCTTTGACTTAATAATTGGTGCCGTGCCCGGTTTCATGGGATTGAAAAATGCCCAGGCAGTAATCGAAGCCGGAAAAAATATGGTAGATATTTCATTCTTTGCCGAAGACCCTTTCCAACTCGATGAGTTGGCGAAAAAGAAAGACGTTACCATAGTTACCGACTGTGGTGTGGCTCCCGGTATGGGCAATATCATTTTAGGCTATCACAACCAGCGCATGAAGATTAATGCGTATGAATGTTTAGTTGGTGGCCTGCCCGTAGTGCGCGAGTGGCCGTACGAATACAAGGCCGTATTTTCGCCTATTGATGTGATTGAAGAATATGTGCGGCCAGCCCGGTATGTGCAAAACCATGAAGTTGTTGTGCGCGAGGCCCTCTCCGACCCTGAGCCGGTTCACTTTGATGGTGTGGGTACGCTGGAGTCGTGGAACTCAGACGGGTTGCGCTCGCTGATCAAAACCATGCCTCATATCCCCAATATGATTGAAAAAACTTTGCGCTACCCGGGGTGCATTGAATATTTGCGAGTCCTGCGCGAAACCGGATTTTTTTCATACGAAGAAATTGACGTGAGAGGAAAAAAAATCAGACCCATTGACCTTACGGCTAAACTTCTTTTTCCAAAATGGAAACTAAAACCGGGAGAAGAAGAATTTACCGCCATGCGCATCCGTATTGCAGGAACCGAAAATGAATCACCCAAAAAATACGAGTACCAACTTCTTGACCGCACAGAAAAAAGCACTGGCACCCTGTCGATGGCACGAACTACCGGCTACACCTGCACAGCCGTAGCGCATTTGGTTCTGAGCGGACAATTCAACCGAAAAGGGATATGCCCGCCTGAGTATGTGGGTGAAAAAGAAACTGATTTTGAATTTGTAGTGAGGTACCTGGCCGAACGTGGGGTGGTTTACAAAAAGAAAGAAGAGCCGGCATGAACAATCTGGAAAAAAAAATATCTATTACAGCAGAAGAGATTAATGTTCTGCCCCTCCGGGCATTTGAGGGCGACATCATCCTGATTGATCAGCCCAAAGAAATTTCAAAGGCTTTTGAATTTATCAATGAGCAACCGTTGGTTGGTTTTGATACCGAGACTAAACCTGTTTTTGTTCGCGGGCATCAAAATAAAGTGGCCCTGATGCAAATCGCCCTTCCTGAAAAAGTGTACCTGATCCGGCTGAACAAAGTTGGAATAACAACCGAGATCATTCACTTCCTTGAAAACACAAATATTTTAAAAGCCGGTATTGCCCTACGCGATGACATCAAAGCACTTCAGCGGTTGAAAAAATTTGAGCCGCAAGGCATTGTTGAATTGGCGCAACTTGCCAAATCATCAGGCCTCCGGGAAGAAGGTGTAAAAAAACTGACCGGGCTTTTGCTGGGGTTTCGCATTTCCAAGGTAGCCCAAACAAGCAATTGGGAAGCTTCTCTTCTAAATGAAAAACAACTCAGCTACGCAGCTACCGATGCGTGGGTTTGTTTAGAAATTTATAAGAGCTTGAAACAAGCGATGTGATTATTTCTTTTTGAACTTACCGAATTTTCTCAAACCCTTTACAATGATCAGATCAATGGTGCGCTCTGCTTCTTTGCCCATCACATCATCTACCGCATTAATGCGCCATACCAAATAATTGCTGCGGTTGTTCAGGTCAATCACTAACGTATTCTCCGTGTAGTTTCTCGTAAAGGTTCGGTCGCTTGAGTTGGGAGTTAGTCCGCCTGGGCCAAGTTGCTGCACATCGTAGCGGGGTTCTGTAATCAATACATAAGAAATAATAAGATCTCCCAGCGAATCTATTTTTTTCAACCCTTTATACTCCAGTTCTCTTTTAACACCCGACTTGATCCATTTCTCAATATCAACTTTGCTTAGTTCTTTTTGATCAGAAGGAATGTTGATCTGACTTTCGCCAAAAGAAAATGTCTTGTACTTAGAAAAGTCATGCTTTTTATCGTATTCGATTTTTATTTCCTGACTTATGCCCAGAGTAGAGATAAACAAAAAGAAGGGTACTAAAAATTTCATACTCAAAGTTAGCTAAACCGGCTGAATCTAACAGCATTTATTTCTTCGAGCGTGGATGAAATTCTTGTACTACCTGGCGCAAATAGTCGCGATCGAGGTGTGTATAAATTTCTGTAGTCGTAATGGATTCATGGCCGAGCATTTCTTGCACGGCCCGCAAGTCAGCACCCCCTTCAATCAAATGGGTAGCAAAGGAGTGCCTGAACGTGTGCGGGCTGATAATTTTCTTCAGTCCGATCTTTGCCGCTAGGTTTTTAATCACTAAAAAAATCATCACACGCGACAGCTTTTTTCCTGAGCGATTTAAAAAAGCGTGGTTCTCAAACCCTTTTTGTTTAGGTAAATGTACACGCACCTGCTCAACATAGATTTTCAAAAACTTCATAGCATCGCGGCCAATGGGCACCAGGCGTTCTTTGTTACCCTTCCCCACCACGCGAAGAAACCCAATATCAAAATACACATTCGACAACCTCAACTCAACCAGTTCACTTACACGCAGACCCGAGCTATATAAGACTTCAAGCATGGTTCGGTTTCGCGTGCCCTCGGGCGAAGAAAGATCAATCGCCTCCAGTAAATTCACAATTTCCTGATACTCCAGCGTATCGGGTAGTTTTCGTCCAAGCTTAGGGCCCTCCAGCAATAAAGCCGGGTTATTATCCACCAAGTCTTCGTAACTTAAAAATTTATAAAAGGCTTTGATGCCCGAAAGAATGCGTGCCTGGGAGTACGCACTCATGCCCAGTTCGCTGATGTACTCAATAAACCGCTGTAATTCGTTGCTCGAAATTTTTAACGGACTCTTTCTGATTCCCGATAGTTCAATAAACTGAGCAAGTTTTTCCACATCGCGCACGTAGGCATCAATAGAGTTTTGTGAAAGCGACCGCTCTAGTTTTAAGTATTGACTAAACTGCTTGATGTACGTTTGCCAGTTCAAAATATTTCAAGGTTCAAAATTCATGATTCAAAGTTCAAAATTTAATAATAAAAAATCTCTTTCATTTTTTTGATTATGGGTGTTGAATGTTGAATTTTAGCACATGAAATGCCTTCAGAAAAAAAGCCCAACAGTGATGGTACTCATGCCTGGGGCATACCGTGTGCACCTAATAAGTAATGATTAACACATGAAAATCCAGATTATCAACGGGCCTAACCTCAATTTACTGGGCAAGCGCGAACCTGAAGTTTATGGCAACGAACCCTTTGAAACATTCTTTCAAAAACTGAAATCAACATTCCCTTTAGCCGAACTGCATTATTTTCAATCCAATGTAGAAGGCGAGATCATCAACCAACTTCATGCGGTGGGCTTTACCTTTGACGGAATCATTCTGAATGCAGGCGCTTACACCCATACATCGGTGGCCATCCATGATGCCATCGGCAGCATCAAAAGTCCGGTCATTGAAGTACACATCAGCAACGTGTTTGCACGCGAAGAATACCGGCATAAAAGCCTGATTACTTCAAAATGCAAAGGATTGATCACCGGGTTGGGATTGGATGGCTACGCGCTGGCCATTCATTATTTTTCTACGCTTCACAAATCCTGAATAAAACCCACTACCATGCAACACTTCAAATCATACGAGAACCTATTAAGGCAAAACAAAGAATGGGTTGCCGCAAGAAATAGTGAAGACCCACATTTCTTCAAACGCTTGGCAAACCTCCAGCGTCCTGAATTTTTATGGATCGGTTGCTCAGACAGCCGGGTGCCGGCCAACCAGATTACCGGCACTAACCCGGGCGAGGTATTTGTGCATCGCAACATTGCCAACATGGTAGTACACACCGACATGAACCTGCTGAGCGTGCTGGATTATGCCGTGAGCATACTGGAAGTAAAACACGTGATTTTGTGCGGGCACTATGGCTGTGGTGGTATACGTGCCGCCATGGACAACAAGCAATACGGCATCATCGACAACTGGATCAGGCACATCAAAGATGTTCATCTTTTATACACCGATGAGCTAAAAAAATTCAAAGACGAACGCGAACGCGAACGTGCGCTGGTGGAATACAATGTTGTTGAGCAAGTGTTTAACCTGAGCCAAACTTCTATTATCCAGAACTCGTGGCAAAAACGGGGCGGACCGTGGATTCACGGTTGGGTATATGATGTTGGCGATGGCCTGATTAAAGACCTGAAAGTTTCGATGAAAGAAAATACCAACCTGCCCGACATTTATAAACTGAAACATCATTGAAAGCATACACTCATGAACATTAAAGAAATTTTTTCCGTTACTCTTATTTTGTTTTCGGTGATTGATATCATCGGCTCGGTTCCATTTATTATTTTGATCAAAAAAAGAGAAGGACGGATTCACACTGAAAAAGCCACCATCATTTCAGCTGTATTGATGGTCAGTTTTTTATACCTGGGGCAATCCATTTTACAACTCTTCGGGTTAGATGTAGCCTCATTTGCCGTAGCCGGGGCAATTGTCATTTTCATTGTAGCCATGGAAATGATTCTGGGAATCACACTCATCAAAGATGACCCCGATGCCAAAGGCTCGGGGTCGGTTGTTCCGCTGGCCTTTCCGCTGATTGCCGGTGCCGGTACGCTCAGCACCATCCTCTCGTTGCGCGCAGTGTTTGAAGAAACCAGTGTTCTTATCGGTATTTTGCTCAACTGTATCATCGTTTACATTGTATTGCGCATCTCTCCCTGGCTTGAAAAGGTAGTGGGAAACTCAGGCTTTGCCGTATTGCGCAGGGTATTTGGCGTAATCTTGCTGGCCATTGCCGTGAAGATATTTAAGGGCAATGTATTTCCGGCTACATGATACGCATCTACACCGATGGTGCCGCGCAGGGCAACCCCGGACCGGGCGGGTATGGCACAATCTTAAAATACAATTCGGCAGTCAAAGAATTGTCAGAAGGTTTTCGATTAACTACTAATAACCGTATGGAGTTGCTGGCCGTTATCAAAGGGCTGGAGGCCATCAAAAGAAATGACATAGCCATCACCATTTATTCTGACTCAAAGTATGTGGTGGAAGCCATCGAAAAAGGATGGCTCTGGAACTGGGAAAAGAAAAATTTCAAAAACAAAGCCAATGTAGATTTATGGAAAATCTATATTCCGCTTCATAAAAAATACAAACCAAAATTTGTTTGGATCAAAGGTCATGCGGGGCATGCCGAAAATGAACGGTGCGATTTTCTGGCCGTGCAGGCTGCCACAAATGGCGTATGGCTCATCGATGAGGCGTATGAACAATCAGCCCGGGCAAGTCAGGCTTAATAAAATCAGTTGCAGCCTTTCTGTATTCAGAGAAAGTGTTTCGCCTGATCACGCAGTGTGATATTTTTTTTTTAGGTTTGCGCCCGATTTATTTTTTAGTAACGAGTGTTTTTTAATTTTAATTTTATCTTGTTAAAATTCATTGCCCTGCTTCCTTTCATGACAGTCATTTTCGGAAGCACTTCAGCCCAACTCAATACCTCGCAACCTAAATCACGCACCCGTGGTGAATTTTATTTTACCTGGGGCTATAACCGCGATTGGTATTCGCACAGCGATATTCACATTTATCGTCATGACGCTGACCCGGCTAAGAGTTATGACTTCATGCTTTATCACGCCAAGGCGCAAGACAAGCCAGATATGTGGCGCTGGTGGCAACTCGACCGCCTCACAATTCCACAGTATGACATGAATTTCGGTTATTTATTCAATGACAAAAATGACCTTGGAATTGAAGTGGGGTGGAATCACTTAAAATATGTCGTGACACCCTACCAAACGATCCATATCAAAGGTGAAGTGCACGGCACACCCATCGACAACATTCAGCCGCTCTATGACACGATGGTACATATCCAACATACCAACGGAAACAACTATCTACTTTTTAGTTTGGTGAAACGGCAAAAACTCATTGAAGGAAAACATATTAAGGTAAGCGCGATAGCAAAAGCCGGAGTAGGCCCCATGATATCATACACCATAGACACGATTTTTGGCGACAATGACTCGGGATATTTTCATTACCATGGAATGGTGTATGCTGCGAGTGTCGGCATTAGAGCCAATTTCTTCAAGCACTTCTTTTTGCAGACCGATATGCAGGCTGGCTTTGCCAACTACACCAACACCCGGCTGGGGCACCAACATTTAGGAATTTCCACTCAACATTTTTACTCCTTTCAATGGACGTATGAGTTAGGATACTCGTTTGCTCTGGGTAAAAAATAAAGTTACAGCCGCAAATTATTCGTGCTTCAGGCTATTGACCGGGTTCGTCCACACTGTTTTCAGGGTCTGGTAGCTAATCGTTGCCCCTGCTATTAGCAATGAAATTGCACCTGCCCCGATAAATATTCCAACCCCGATTGAAACGTGATACTCAAACGTAGAAAGCCAGTTACTCATAAAATACCACGTAACCGGTACCGATACCACCAGGCACACAACGATTAACATTACATATTCTTTAGAGAGCAACACAAGCAAAGAGTTTTCCGTTGCTCCCATCACTTTGCGTATGCTGATTTCCTTAATTCTGCTTTGCATGGCTAACGAAGCCAATGCATATAGCCCGAGACTGCCAATGATAATCGCCAGCAATGCTGCGATGCTTACTATTTTTCCTAAGTTCTGGTCACTTCGATATTGGTTGGCCATTGCCTGATCTACAAAAGAAAAAGAAAATTCTCCTTCACTATCCAATTTATCCCAGGTTTTATGTACGTGGTCAATTGATGCCTGCATATCTATGGGCTTGAGGCGTATCAGTAATTTGGGGATCGGTGAATTATCTACATTCACATTTTCGATACCACTAAAAATAATAGACGGGTCTTCAACAAGTACCAACGGCTGTACTTTGGTGTACAGCGAAGCATAATTAAAGTCTTTCACAACACCAATGATTTCGTGGTCATTGAACTTGCTGCCGGGAATTTTTTTACCGATTGCGTCCTTCCAACCGTATTCTTTGGCAAAAGCCTCGTTCACAATCACTGATCGCCTTTTGTCTGATGGAACTTTTTCTGAAAAATTTCGGCCATTTTTTAGTTCCATTTTCATGGCTGGGATATAATTTTCATCCACCACATTCATATTAAACGTACGGTAAGCTTTTTTTTCATCGGTATAGCCAAGTCTTACCCATACTCCGTTTCCAAAATCGTGCGATGCCGCACATACTGAAATAATGTTCGGAAAATTGGCGAGTTCTGTTTTAAATTTTTCGGCTGTCTCAAACCCGGCTGCAACACGTTTTATCATCCCACCGGTGCGTGGTGCATTTAATTGCACAACCATCAACTGCTCCTTATCAAACCCCATATTTTTATTTTGCAAATAGCTCAACTGTTCGCGCATAAGTAGTGTGCTTGAGATGAGAAAAATAGAAAGAATCAATTGTACACCTACTAAAATTTTTCGTACACGTTGCCTTTCGTTTCCTGCCTGAGCCGATCCCTTCAGAATGGTTATAGGTTTAAACGATGAAAGTATCAGAGCCGGATAACATCCTGAAATCAACCCGATAATCATCAAAAGAAATACAATCAGCAGCAAAGTAAACTTGTTAAAGGAAAACAACAGTTGCTTGCCTGCCAACTCATTGAACAACGGCAGGTTTAATAGTGAGAGCCCAACACCAATAATCAATGCGATAAATGTAACAATCACAGCCTCACCGATAAACTGGGCTATCAGTTGAGTACGCAAGGCACCGACTACTTTGCGAATGCCTACTTCTTTTGCGCGCTGCATGGATCGGCCAATGGAAAGCGTTACGAAATTGATGCAGGCTACAAACAAGATCAAGCCGGCAATCGCCATGAGCACGTAAGAATATTTTGGGTTGCTCACCTGGGCAATTCCTGCCGGAAACGAAGTATTCAAATGAATATCGGTGATCGGCTGAAGACCGGGAGCATATTTGCTTTTCTTAAATTCTTCTTCTCCGATAATGGTCTTAAAAAGTGAAGGAAATTTTTTTTCTACTGCCGGTGCACCGGCTCCATCCTGAAGTAAAATATAAGTTTCGGGAATAATGTTAAACCACGAAGAGGTCAACAATTCTTTATTATATAGCTTAGACAGATTTAAATCGGATATCAAGATATCAAATTGAATACTTGAATTAGTCGGGGGGTTGTCAGCAACGGCTTTTACTGTAAATTCTTCAAACTGTTCGCCCAACTGAATTGAAACAATTTTATTGATCGGATCACTGGTACCAAAGTATTTATCGGCCATTCTTTTACTGAGCACCACATTGCTTTGGCCACTCAAAGCATGAGCTCTGACTCCCGTGAGCAATTCAAAATCAAAAACATCAAAAAAATGCTGCCCCACAACGGCCACCGTTTCATTGAATAGGCTCTCTCCTATTTTTACATGCGAATCGATATTCTTGATCCTTACCTGCTGTTCTACTTCTGGTAAATTATCTTTCAGCGCAGGCCCCATCGGGAATGGCGTAACGGTATACAAGAATTGCTGTTTTTCTCCCCAATCTTCTTTTCCGTACACCCTAAAAATGCGATTTGCTTTTGAATGAAACGTGTCGAAGGTTAGTTCATCGCGTACAAACAACGAGATCAGGATGCAACACATAATGCCCAGCCCAAGGCCAAGCACATTGATCAGCGAGTGAGCCTTTGCGCGCCACAAGGTGCGAAAAGCAATTTTAATATAATTTCTAAACATGGTATTTTGAAAAAAAGAGTTTGAAAATTTATTTCTGAATAAGATGGACGGCCGGAAGAATTTTAAAACGTTGAGCGTAAAATATAAGCGGGCTTTTCGGCTGCCCACCTGCAACAAATCATTTTGAAATTGCTCCACCAAATCTCCTTCAATACTCTCGTGCAAGTATGGCGGGCAGTACCACTCCAAAAACCTAAGCGCATAACCGGGCGGCTTGTTATTCATACTTCAAAGTCTCGACCGGATTTATCAATGCAGTTTTGAGCGCGTGATAACTTACGGTGGCCAGCGCAATAACCAACCCCGATACTATACTCACAGCAAATAATTCCCAACTCATGGCAATAGAAAACTTAAAACTGATAAGCCACTTGTTCATCACATACCATGACACCGGCACGGCCAGTACAAATGTAATGAGCGATAGCCACACATATTGTTTGTTGAGCAAAATAAAAATGGAAGGCAGCCCGGCACCCAACACTTTTCTAATTCCAATCTCTTTGGTACGGTTTACCGCATTGATGCCCGCCAACCCAAATAAACCCATACACGAAATCAAAATAGCGAAACCTGTAGCGAGCCCTGTAATGCTCATCCATCGCTGATAACTTTCGTATTGCTTTGCTACATCCTGATCCAGAAAAGTATAATCAAATGGCTTATCAGGAAAAAGTTCTTTCCATAGGTTGCGAACTTTGTCAAGAGATGCCGGAACATTTCCCGCCTCCACCCGCACAAGCAATGTAGTGAGATAGCCAACGTTCTTTTTGTCCATCGATAGAAACATCGGCTCAATCGTTCTTTCAAGCGAAAGAAAATGATAATCTTTCACCACACCAATCACTTGCGAACCGATGCCAACCGTGTCTTCGCGCCAATTCAAATGTTCGTTCAACGGATCAGTCCACTTCATGTCTTTCACCAATGCTTCATTAACAATGATCGCAGAAGAATCTGAAAATATATTTCCATCAAAATTTCTTCCCTGCAAAAGTTGAATGCCAAGTGTGGAGAGATAATTTGGATCAACTGCAAAAACATAAGCCGATTTTTGTTCGTCCTTGATTTTATATCCATAACGCGAATAACCTTGATTGAAAGAAGAACTTGTTCCTGACACTGCAACTATTCCGCTCTCATTTTGTGCACGTGTTCTGAAACGTTCCACAGCTTTGTTTGCTTCTTCATTCCAGCCAGTTTGTGTTGGGATTACAAGCGTCTGATCTTTGTTGTAGCCGAGATCTTTTGTAGCAACAAATTTCATTTGACGATACATGATCACCGAGCAAATGATCAGGCTCGCTGATAAAAAGAACTGCAACACCACAAGCGGTTTTGTAAAGCCTGCCTGAAGCCGTGAAGTAAATTGTCCTTTTAAAACCAATGCCGGCTGAAAGTGTGAAAGAAAAGCAGACGGATAACTTCCCGCCAAAAGTCCAACAACAAAAGTAAGCACAAACCCAATGCTCAATAATTCTATCCAATCTTTCCATTCGATCGCAATTCCTTTCCCTGTAAATTGATTGAACGAAGGAAGAAAAAGAACAACAAGTATAATTCCGATTAACATAGAGATGCACGCCAGCAATAAAGATTCAAATCCAAATTGATACATGAGCTGTTTGCGGCCAGCACCAGCCGCTTTTCGCACACCCACTTCTTTCCTTCGCGATGCGGATGTAGTGAGTGCAAGTGAAATGTAGTTGATACACGCAATCACCAAAACTAACAAAGCGATTCCGCCAAGAATATAAGAGTATTGCGGATCGCTGACTTTGTGCCAGCCGATGGATTTCATCAAGTGAATGTCAGGCAATGGAGTGAATAGAAGCTCAAGCATCTTCACATTTTTTGGAATGGGAATGGTGGCTTCCTTTCTCCACTTCTCTAACTTATCGCCCATGTATTTTTGAACAACTTTATCAAGATTGGCTCTGAATTTTAATGTATCTGTTTTTTCAACAAGTTGAACAAAGCAAGGTGTGTTGAAGTTTCCCCATTGTGTCATTTGCCTTTCGTAGCGAGGACGGTTTTCTTCGGGTATCAATATTTTAAAATCAAAACTTGAATTGACAGGAGGAGCTTCAATGATTCCGGCTACAGTAAAAAGTTTCTCACCTTCGTTGTCGATGGAAATTGTTTTTCCCATCGGGTCGTCCTTTCCAAAATATTTTTCAGCGATAGCAGGTGTAATAACTACATCGAGTTTGTTGTCAAAAAGTTTTTCTGCATTGCCTGCAAGCAATTTGAAAGAAAACATCTTGAAAAAATCTTTGTCCGTATAGGAAATCTTTTCGGAAAAGATTTTGTCTTGATAACGCAGCACACCGCTGTAATCTTGGTTGAAGCGCGTTGCATATTTTATTTCAGGCAATTCATCCTTCAAGGCATTTCGAAGCCCCAGTTGAAGCCATGCTTCACGATTGTACGGATGTTTAGGATCCTGCTGCCACGTGTCGTAGCTTTTTGCTTCCATCCGGTATATCTGGTTTTTGTTGAGATGGATTTGATCAAAACTCTTTTCATCTTTAATAAATAGATAAATAAGGATGCAAAAAGAAATTCCGATGCTCAAACCAAATGCATTGATGAAAGAAAACATTTTCCGTTTGAGGATGTTGCGCGTTGCCACTTTAAAATAATTTCCGATCATAATGGTTTCTGTTAACTGGATTCTGAATTTGTTTCTTAGGATTATCGATGGTCTGAAAAAGTTGAGCGTGTTCCAAAACAAATTTCGGTTGGCCTTCTGCCTGCCCAGTACTTTCAAATCCTCTTCAAATTTTTCAACTAAATCGCCTTCAATGCCTTCTGTTAATTCTGGCGGGCAGAACCAATGAAGGAATCGAATGATCCATTGAGGTCCTTTAATTTCTTTCATTCTAAAAAACAATCAGCCTGTTATTTTCAATTGTGGAACCAATTTCCATAACTGCACCTGTTGTTCTTTCTTGGCACGAAGCATGGCAAGCCCGGCATTGGTGATAGTAAAAATCCGTTTTCTTCTTCCGCCCCGTGCATTCGTTGCGCCTCCCATGCTCGATTTCACATAGCCTTTATCTTCAAGTCGATACAGCGTAACATGAACCGCGCTAAGGTTTACTTTGCGACCAACCCGTTCTATTATTTCATTTACGATAGCATTGCCGTAGGCATCTTCTTGTAAAATTCCCACCATGGTAAGAACAAGTTCTTCAAATTCACCGAGGTATTCTTTTTGCATTTGTCTATGTTTTGTAAAACAAATATACGCATTACTCTATAATTTGTTAAAGAAATAAATAAAAAAACTTTGACTGGGTATCAAAGTTTTTTAGAATTGTGTTTTCAGGAAGAAAGAATTTTTTAAGTCGGAAAAACGAATGTTCCGCTTATTCGTTGGCTGCGCAACAACAACTAGAAAAAATCAGAAATTCTTACCTGCGCGTTTAGCTTTTTTTTCAGCGCGTTTTTCTTTAAGCGATTTCTTGGCTTCTTTCTTAGTCTCTTTCTTTTTATCCATTCCTTTTGACATAAAATTTTGGTTTTAAGTTGTTACTCAAAAGTAATTAGTCGGTTGGCAATTGTCAAGAGACTTGGACAATGGGCTATAAACGTTATTTTTGTCGCGTTAATTTTCTAACCCATGGGACGCATTTTTGAAAAACGAAAACACAAAATGTTTGCTCGCTTCGACAAGATGGCGAAAGCATTTACCCGCATCGGCAAAGACATAGCCATTGCCGTAAAGCAAGCCGGGCCAAACCCCGATAACAACCCGAAACTACGGATGGCTATACAAAATGCCAAAGGCGTAAACATGCCCAAAGACCGGGTGGAGTCGGCCATCAAACGGGCTTCCTCTAAAGAGGAAAAAGATTTTCAGGAAGTAGTGTACGAAGGCTATGCCCCGCACGGTGTACCGGTAGTGGTCGAGTGCGCCACGGATAATCCTACCCGAACGGTAGCCAACATTCGTCTTCACTTTTCTAAAAACGGAGGCAACATGGGCAACTCAGGGTCGGTGGCTTTTATGTTTGAACGGAAAGGGGTATTCAAGTTTGATCCCGCTAAACTGAATTTATCAGAAATTGAATTAGACTTAATTGATGCCGGAGCGGAAGATATTCAACAAGATGAAGAAGAGATAACCATTTATACCAAGTTTACCGAGTTTGGTCATTTTCTAAAATTTCTTGAAAATAAAAAAATGGATGCCAAAAGTTCTACGTTACAATACATTCCTACAACTACCAAAGAATTATCAGAAAACGAGCAGGATGAAGTGTTAAAGTGCATTGAGGCCATCGAGGAAGATGAAGACGTGCAAAACGTGTATCATAACCTGGCATAAAAAAGAGCCGACTCTAATTGAGTCGGCTCTTTTCTTTTAACGATACTAAAAATTATTTTCCGGGAAAAACATAAGCAGCCCGCAAACCAACATAACTAAAGTCGGTGACTGCATTGTAACGGAATGAAAAATCAAATTTATTAACACGATACCCGAGTACCGGTGCAAAACCAAATCGAGTAGTGCTACCTGATGCGCCTCCTGAACTGGCTGATAAAAAATAGAGACCAATATCTGCACCTACATACGCCCCACTATTGCTCTCCTTCACATAGTATTTTACACCTCCTGTAACAGGCACTGCTGTAATGGAAGTGATACCGTTTTTACCGGCAAAGAGTTAAACCCGATAGAAGCCGTCCAGTTTAATTGTTTTTGAATGGCTGCTTCGTAGCGGGCATCAATACCCCAACCCATGCCCCAGTAGTTTGACCAGTTTCCGGTGGGTATGCCCGCATTAAAGCCGGCAGAAAACTGGGCAAATGCCGATGATGCGCTGAGTACAACGAACGCTAAGACAAGAAAATTGAATTTGTTGTTTTTCATGAATAGATTTATTTGGTTGGTTCAAAGGTAAACAAGAAAAAATTGCTGTCAATGCCTGTATGAACTGAAATGTATTGGGGTACCCGGCTCAAGAGAGCCAGCTCTATAAATAATAAAAAAAGGCTGCCCTTATGAGACAGCCTTTTTTACCTAAACTAAATTAAAAGTTTATCTTATTTTATTTTCCAAAAACATAAGCTACGCGAATGTTAAAATAATTTGCGTTGGATACGATTTGAAATGATGCTCCGAAATCAAGGTTACTTAAGTGGTACCCGGCTCCGGGTGCAAAAGAGAAATAGGTTGATGAAGAGGAGCCAGAATAGACCCCCGAACTTACTGAGGCTGAAACAATTGTGAACCCTAAATTAGCCCCTGCATAAAACCCACTGTAACTTTTATCGAAATAGTATTTAACACCTCCCTGAATGGGTATCATGCCATACGATGCAGAAACAGTTGAGTTAGAACCCTTGGCGCCAAAATGTAAATACCCCAGGTTGGCAATCCAGTTTAACTTATCCTGAATGGGCGCTTCATACCTTGCCGAAGCTCCTATGCCCACGTTGGCCGCATCGCCAAAATTACCCATGGGAAGCCCCAGCTCAGCACCGGCCGAAAATTTTCCCGCCTGGGCAAATGAGCGGTTAACTCCCGCTAAGAGTAGAGTTGAGAAAACAAATAGACTTACGATGGTTTTTGAGTTTGATTTCATAGTTGGTTGAGTTTATTTGTGCGTTTTATTATTACCATGTACCACTGCCGGTTACTGTTACTCCATCCGTATCGTATAATGTCCATGTGCCGTGCCCATCTGCACCCCACGTATATTTATACGCAAGTAAAGCGCTGGCTCCAGTTCCGTTATACCCTACAATATTTCCTGATTTATCATTGTTCACTGTTATGACAAAATAATCCGGTCCCGTGTTGTCTGTGTACGTAAACACATACTGAGAGGCATTTTTTGTCCAATTGTATTCAGCTGTAACTACACTTGGGTTGGCGCCTTGATAATCATAAACTTTCAAGTCTCCCAAGCTGCCATCTTTTTGTTCACTGGCATTGATCACTTTAATCCAACTTGCATTGGGTGAAGCCCGGAAAAAATATTCCCACAAGTAAGATGTACCTTCATCGGTAACCTGATAACCAACTGCTTGCCCGGTGCCCGGGTCAGTATATGTCCAGGTTTGCGTGGTGGATTCTGTAGCCGCTATGCGTGCGTTAGAGGCCGTGATCTTACCAGAATTAGTTCCACCTGCCGGAACTACTAACTCAGAGGTGAATGTTGTTAGCCCATTGGCTGCAGCAATATATCCTGTTACAGAAGCAGCGTATGAATTATTTTGCGCATACGTACTCATTGCACTTGGCAATTGAACAGGTGTAACGGTTATCTTTGCATTTTGCAAAGCCGGTGTGGGGGTTGTTGAGTTGTTTTTTGAGCAAGCCAACAAGCCCACTAAAGGGATAAGTAATAAAATTCGATTCGTTTTCATAATTGAGTGTTGTTGTTTGAGTTTGAATACTCAAAATTCTTTCTTTCAACACAAAAAAATATCCCCCGAAAAGGGGATTTTAGATATAAACCGGATTAAAAAAATTAAAAGACTTCGCCCAGGTTTACAAAAAAGCCTTGCGATCCGTTTTGACCTACTCCGTAATCTATGCAGAGATTAGCCCCTGAGTTTTTATTGAGTTTAATACGCAAACCGGTACCTGCTGCCGGTGCCAGCACCTCGCGGCCAGAAACCAGGTTTTGTTTGTACGATTGTACATTAGCAAAAAGCACCATGCCCAGCAGGCCATTGTGGGTAATCTTAAAGCGGTATTCTGCTTCCATGTAGTTCATGATGTTGCTGCGGAATCGCCCTTGAATGTAGCCCCGGCCGGTGTTATAGCTGTCATCCCATCCTGTGCTGGGCAACATTAAGTATGGGGTGCCCTTGGCACTGCGCCACGAGTACACCCAAAACGCCAGTGTGTTTCCTGAGCGGGTGATCTGAAAATATTTTCGCACATCGATTACCAGCGACTGCCAATTTTTTTTGCTGCCTAATGAAACCAGGTTATCTCTCCAGGTCACACTCAGGTACCATCCTTGATTAGGGTTGAGTTGGTTGATTCGTGAATCAAGTAAAAACCTGAATGGAATACCAATTCCTATTTCATCACGGTTGGTAAGTCCTTGTTTTTTTAAATAGGTGTCGGGCGGTGCCGGCTGGCCATTGGCTCCCAGTTCACTGATATCGTTGAATTTGTCAAAATAATATCCTGTACCAATGAATACATTTTTTGACAAAGCCCTCAATATCATCTGATGGATTTTCCAGTACTTAAAATTAATTGTGTATCCATTGCCTGTTCCGCTTTTATCATTGGGATCGGCCCTCCCGGCCAGCCCCCAAGTGGGCGAAGGGTAATTCATGTAGCGCCAATCAACAATATAATTCCATTTGCCGTTTTTACTCCAAATATTGGCCATCAGTGGCAAGATAGTTTGGTTGTACTGCGAATAGGTAAAGCTTGTATTAATTGTTGATTGTTTGGCATCCCTTCCTTTCGCTAAACGAAACGACAGGTTGGCGGTAACCACCCCGGCAAAGCCCGTTTGCATTGAATAACCGGCTGCCGGCAGGTAGGTAAAATCAGGAGCTACCGCTATTTCTACTTTCTTTTTTTTCGCTTTCTTTTTCTTACTGAATAAATCGCTTAAGTCGCGCAACTGAGTACTATCTATGCCTTTACTAACGATGGAATCTTGAGCCGATGCTTCAGAAAAATAATAAGCCATCAATAGTGACAGGTAAATGTATTTCATGGGAGGGTCAGGTTTTTTTCAATCCAGTTTTTTGCATTGGCAAACGCTTCCATCCATGGCCCCACTTCATCTCTTCTTTTATCTCTCGTATAATGTGGCCAATTCCAAGGAAACAAACTCCGCTCAATGTGTGGCATAATGGCCAAATGCCGGCCATCTTTAGAGCCAAGCGCTGCCACCGAAAAATCAGAACCGTTGGGATTTGCCGGGTAGTCATGGTACGAATACGTTGCTGCAACCCTATAGACTGATGAATCGGCCGGAAGTTTAAACATCCCTTCGCCATGTGCCATCCAAACGCCCAACCGGGTGCCCGCCAGGGTAGAAAGCATAACTGAATTATTCTCAGGAATATTGATTGTGAGGAATTGGCATTCAAATTTCCCTGAGTCGTTGTGGTGCATTTTTTCTTGCCACTCGGGATAAAGCAAGCCTAACTCCATCATTAACTGGCAACCGTTGCAAACCCCCAGGCTCAGGGTATTCTTCCGTAAGTAGAAATTATCCAGAGCGGCTTTGGCCTTGGGATTATATAAAAATGATCCGGCCCATCCTTTGGCTGCTCCCAGCACATCGCTGTTACTGAATCCTCCGACAAAGACGATCAAATTAACATCACTCAAGTCTTCCCTACCCGATATCAGGTCAGTCATGTGCACGTCTTTCACGTCAAAGCCTGCCAGGTAAAGGGC
Organism: Bacteroidota bacterium; assembly: GCA_018266435.1. Lineage (GTDB taxonomy): Bacteria > Bacteroidota > Bacteroidia > Cytophagales > Cyclobacteriaceae > ELB16-189. The sequence goes on from JAFEAL010000009.1 coordinate 27,338, forward strand.
ATACGCCATCTCTCGGTCGCTGTTCACGCCTTTCTCACGGATGATGGCTGCCTTAATTCCTGACTTAGTTTTTCGTTTCGGATTGAGGTTAAGTGATGAAAGTGTTCCGTTAAAGCCTTTAGGAAACTTGTATTCGAGCGGTTGCTCAAAAATATTCTCTTTTCGTTTTTCTGCGTGACCTTTTGGTCGCTGAATTTTATCCAACTGATACGAGGTTGAAAACCATTTCAATCGCAGCGATTCAAGATTCAAAGTTTCGGGTTTTGAATTTAAAAATCGGAATTCAGAATTCGAAACCACATCTCCAATTATGTTAAAATCAATTCCTTTGTCGTGAAGGTAATTTTCAACACGTGAATCATTTTCAACCTGAATAACAACCGCGGGGTTTTCGCTGAAAAATATTTTTACTAAATCTTTTCCTAACGCTAAAACATTCAGGTTCATTCCAATCTTCTGAGACGGGAAACACATCTCCAGCAAAGTAGTAATCAATCCTCCTGACGAAACATCGTGGCCGGCTAAAATCAAATCGTGTTTAACAAGGTGTTGAATCGCCTCAAAGCAGTTGATAAAATAGTTCTCATCACTAATGGTCGGCACGTGTTGCCCCAGCGAATTAACTACTTGCGCAAACGAACTTCCGCCAAGCTTAAATTCATCTTTTGAAAAATTGATATAAATAATTTTTGAGCCCGAAACATTCTTAAGATCAGGTGAAGCAGTTCTTCGGATATCTTCTACCTCAGCAATAGCCGAGATGATGACTGTTCCGGGTGATAATACTTTGGTGCCATCAGGATACTTTTGCGCCATTGAGAGTGAATCTTTTCCGGTGGGAATATTGATACCCAACTGGCAAGCAAAAGTGCTTACGGTTTCGACTGCCTCATAGAGCCGGGCATCTTCACCCTCATTCTTTGAAGGCCACATCCAGTTGGCGCTTAGCGAAACACCCCTCAGACCATGGGTGAGCGGAGCCCATACTATATTGGTCAATGCTTTGGCAACGGCAAGCTTGCTGCCCGAAACCGGATCAACAAGCGAAGCTGCCGGAGCATGGCCGATGGAAGTAGCTACACCCCTGTGACTTGAAAAATCCAGGGCCATTACCCCAACATTGTTCAGGGGCAACTGCAGTTCTCCGCACGTTTGCTGCGTGGCCACTCTTCCGGAAACACAACGATCCACTTTGTTGGTTAACCAATCTTTACAGGCTACCGCTTCCAGTTGCAACACGTACTCCAGGTATTCCTGAAATTTTTGTTGATCGTATTTTACTTCGGCAAAATGACTGTTCAGTGTTTTATCCGTGATCAGGGTTTTGGGCGATGACCCAAAAAGGTTTTCTACTTTCAGGTCAACCGGTTTTAATCCATTGTTGGCGTCAGAGAAAATTAATTTCTTATCACCCGTGGCTTCGCCCACTACGTACAGGGGTGCGCGCTCGCGTTCGGAAATTTTTTTTAGTAAGCTAATGTCTTTTTCATGAATGGCCAGCCCCATTCGTTCTTGCGATTCGTTACTGATGATTTCTTTGTCAGACAGCGTGGGGTCACCTACCGGAAGTTGGTCAATGTGTATCACCCCGCCTGTTTCCTCAAGCAGTTCTGAAAAACAATTCAAATGCCCGCCTGCACCATGGTCATGAATGGAGATGATGGGATTTTGATCTAACTCAACCATAGCACGAATGGCGTTCATCACTCGTTTTTGCATCTCGGGGTTTGACCGCTGCACGGCATTGAGTTCAATGCGGTTGCTCATCTCGCCCGTGGCTACCGATGACACTGCGCCACCGCCCATACCAATTCGGTAATTATCGCCACCCAGCAATACAATTTTATTGCCCGGCTTTAGCTGTTCTTTCTGACTGTCTTTTTCTTTACCGTAGCCAATGCCACCGGCCAACATGATTACTTTATCGAACCCATATTTTTTTTTATCCTCAAAGTGTTCAAACGTAAGCAAGCTTCCGCAGATGAGTGGCTGCCCGAATTTGTTGCCAAAGTCGCTGGCACCGTCTGATGCTTTGATCAAAATTTCGAGCGGGGTTTGGTACAACCACTTTCGTTCTTCAAATTTTTTTTCCCACGGCCTTCCGTTTTCCAATCGTGGGTAGGAGGTCATGTACACGGCCGTTCCGGCCAATGGCAACGAACCCTTCCCTCCTGCCAGTCTGTCTCTGATTTCTCCACCCGAACCGGTGGCTGCTCCATTGAACGGCTCAACGGTGGTGGGAAAATTATGGGTCTCGGCTTTCAATGAAAGCACGGAATCAAATTCTTTGGTTTCAAAAAATCCGGGTTGATCCTGACGCTCAGGAGCAAACTGCTCTGCTTTGGGCCCTTTGATAAAAGCTACGTTGTCTTTATAAGCTGACACCAAATAGTTAGGATTCTCTTTCGATGTTTTTTTGATCAACTGAAATAAGGTGGAAGTTTTTTCTTGCCCATCGATAATGAATGTGCCGTTAAAAATTTTATGACGGCAGTGTTCACTGTTTACCTGCGAGAAACCAAACACCTCACTGTCGGTCAGTTTGCGGCCCAGCTTCCAACTTACATCCTTGAGGTAATCTACTTCTTCAGAGCTTAATGCAAGTCCTTCTTTTTCATTATAGGCCGGGATGTCGTCAATTTCAACTATAGGTTGGGGTGACTGATGAATCGTAAACAACTCCTGATCAAGCCGTGTGTAAACCCGTTGCAGCATTTTATCATACGAGGCATTCTCGTCATTTACTTCAAAAAACTCTTCCATCCGCTCGATGCCTTCAATGCCCATGGTTTGAGTGATTTCCACAGCATTGGTACTCCACGGAGTAACCATTTCTTTTCGGGGACCGATAAAAATACCCTTAACTTCTTTTTCGGGCAGCGGTTTAGCACCTCCAAAAAGCCAAATCAGTTTTTCGTAATCGGAAGGTTTAAAAGAGTGATGCGAGCTGACTGCATACAGGAGATTACCGCTGGCGCGGAAAAATACTATCATAGGTGAAAAAAGTAAGCCCAAAATTAACAGGATTTTTGCCCATCCATAGCTAATTTTTTGTTTTTAAATCAAAGCGCTTTCTAATGAAATAATTCTAAGAAAAATAAGGAGTTTGTCAGATTTTATGACCGGTTGTTTTTTCAAATCGCAATATGCCGCAGTACTCCAGTTTTACCGCTACCTCGTTGCCCTCTATGTAAAGGTCAACCACAAAGATATCTTGCACATCAGTCTCAAGGGCTTCGTTGTACTTATAATAATAGACAGAGGTTTTCCATATTATATTTTTACCAGCATCAGTTGCTGTGAGAAAATGTTCGCTCGTCTTAGGTTTTTCAGCATATACAACTGAAACCGTGTATGTAATTCCATCTTCTTCAACGGGTAGCACATGAAAAACTTTTGCTTTGATGGCCGATGGTTGTTCTATTTTAGGTGGAACACGTGACATGTTTTTTTGTTGGATAATGTATGAACTATTCATCTTTCAGCACCAAAGCTGCCCTGTCAATTAATTGGTTGTGTCCACACTCCATTTCGTAAAATTGGCCATGGGCTACAAATTTTAATAATCTGTGCATATCACTGGCACGAATGACTTTATCGTACTTGCCTGTTATAATTTTTAATTGAATCCTGCCTTCATTGATTAGTTGAGCAATCACCTTCATTTCAAAATTCAAGGGTCTAAATGAAATCCAAACGGCATACACTTGTTTGCGTTTTTCTTCGGTATCCATTTGAAGCATCACAAACCGGAGTAAATAATTATCAATGATATGCATCGATTGCAGAAATCGAGCAAAAGAAAAAAAGAAGCGAGGTTTAGCAACTACCGTTTCAAAAATTCCCCGCATCAGCAAAGGGTACGTGGCCAGCCTGTACCAAAAATTAATTTTGATTCCATCGGGTGCCACAAGAATTATTCGTTTGACCCGGTTAGAAAATATTTCCAGTGTTGCCAATGAAAATTTTCCGCCCAGGCTGAATCCCGCCACTTCAAACTCACTGATTTTTTCTTTTTCAAAAAAAAGTAAAAGTATTGTCTTCCAATCGTCTTTTTCTAATGGGCGATTTTCATTCCAAACACTTTCTCCATGAAAAAAGTGATCGAAAGCATAAACTGTATAATCGTTTTTTAAAACTTCAAACCACGAATCAAAAACAGTATGGTCTTGGCCAAAGCCATGAAAAAGCAACAGGCACTTCTGACCGGTTCCTGATTTATAGTAGAAGAGTTTGCTTTCTTTGTATTCAATAACGTTGCCCATGCCTTACGTTTTGTCAACTTTACAAAATTTTCTATTCATTTAAAATAAATTTCCGCACCCCTCGTCTTTATAACCAAATGACGCGGATGATGGACTTGGCCATGTCACAGATACAAGAACATACCTTTCTGAAGGAGAAAGACAAACTGCTCGGGTTTATCCGCAGCCGTGTGTCATCCACCGAAGAAGCAGAAGACATTCTTCAGGATGTGTTTTACCAATTTGTGGTTGGCTTTGAGGCGATCGAATCTCTTGACCGTGCCACTTCGTGGCTGTACAGCGTGGCACGAAACAAGATCATTGACCGCTACCGGAGGGACGCCTCCCGTCCACAACGTGCTGATTTTGAAATGCTGGCGGGAATCGAAGATGAAGCGCCACTTACACTGCAAGAAATTTTGCCTGATCTGGACAACACGCCTGAATCGACCTTGTTGCGCGAAGCCATTTGGGATGAGATAACCGATGCCCTGGATGAATTGCCCAAAGATCAACGCGAAATTTTTATTCAAAATGAAATTGAAGAAAAAGGATTTCGCCAGATCGCAGAAGAAACAGGACTTTCGATCAATACTTTGCTTTCGCGAAAACGGTATGCGATCCTGGCGCTGAGAAAAAGGCTGCAGAAATTTTATGATGATATTATCCTTGACCAATAAGACCGTGGATGAGAGTTATCAACTATTGACAACATAAAAAAATTAAAGACTATGAAAAGAGGATATTGGATTGGAAAAATAATTGTGATCGGAGCATTTGCCATCGGTGCGTTTACATTCGTTACCCAGTGGTTGTGGAATTGGCTCATTCCGGCACTGTTCAACGGGCCGATGATCAGTTTTTGGCAAACATTAGGGCTATTGGTGCTGAGTAAAATTTTATTCTCTGGCTTTGGCGGCAAGAGGCACTGCAGAAACCAACGTTGGGGAGGCTGGGGCTGGCGCCAAAAATGGAATAACCTGACTCCCGAAGAACGCGAGCGGTTTAAAGAAAAAATTAAAAACAAGTGGTGTGCACACCATCCAGGCACAGGCCATTCCGGTTCTGTAAACGATTGAACCGCCTGTTTATAAAAAAACAACTTATAGATTAAAAAAAGATAAAACCCTGATGGGCTTTTATCGTAGAAGGAAACCGTGGAAACTTTGAAAATAAAAAAAGTTTTCACAGTTTTGCGCCCCTTATGGAAGACAAGGATAAAGAAATCAAAGAAAAAATATTAGAAAGTTCAGAAAAGCTTTTTATGAAGTATGGCGTGCGCAGCATTTCGATGGACGACATTGCCCGTCATCTCTCCATGTCTAAGAAAACACTGTACCAGTATTTTGTAGACAAAGATGAGTTGGTAACCACCGTTACCGAAGCACACATGAACAGCCACAAAAAAATATATGAAGCCATCCGCAAACAATCTGAAAACTCGATTGATGAATTACACCAATTAGGGTTGCACGTACGCAGGCACATTGAAGAACAAAACCCTGCGCTTCTGTTCGATATTCAAAAATTTCATCCTAAGGCGTGGACCATCTGGATTGAGTACAAACGAAACTATATCCATGCTACCATTGTACGCAACATCAAACAAGGAATGAAGGATGGCCTGATGCGCGCTGACCTCAATCCTGAAATAATCGCCCAGTACAGGTTGGCCACTATTCAGGTTTGCTGCGATGAACAATTTTTTGGACAAGACCAGTACAAGACAGCCGAAGTACAAAGCCAGGTGTTTGAACATTTTGTGTTTGGCCTTTGTACCGAAAAAGGAAAAAAACTCTACTTGAAATATAAAGAAAACCATATCCACCAAATGAAAACAAACCTCCCCAAACATGAAACAATTTCATAAAACCTATATCATAATTTTTGCCGTGTTGTTTCTGGTGAGCAACAGCCACGCACAACAAGCACAACCACTTACGTTAGAGCAATGTATTGAATATGCGCTGAAAAACTCAGTGAACATGGAGAACGCAATTATTGATCAGGAGATTGCACAAGCCAAGGTGAAAGAGACCGTGGGCATAGGGTTGCCTCAGATCAATGCTTCAGCCAACGCTACTGACAATACCAAGCTGCCTCGGTTTTTTTCACGTTATCAGGTTGCCCAGCAATTTAATCCGGCTTTAAATATCCCCGGACTAAAACCTAATGACGTGGTGGCCGGTGCTAATTTTTTTCAATTAACTAACAGTTTAAACGCAAGCGTTACAGCCAATCAATTAATTTTTAATGGCTCATACATTGTAGGACTTCAAGCTTCAAAGGCATTTAAAGAATTGTCTTTTAAAACCTCTAACCAGACAAAAGAGCAAACTATTGAGCAAGTAGTGAAAGCTTTTTACGCTGCCCTGATCAATATTGAGCGCTTAGGTTTATTCAAAAACAATATTGCGCGGGTTGATTCTCTGTTAAAAAATACAACTGCTCTTAATTCAAACGGATTTGCCGAAAGTATTGATGTAGATCGGGTGCAAGTTTCCCTCAACAATCTGCAAACTGAAAAATCAAAATTTGAAAGACTGCAATTATTGAGTATTGAGCTTCTGAAATTTCAAATGAACTACCCGATGGATCAGCCCCTGGAAATCAGTGGCTCCATAGCCGACTTAAATATCAACCAGATTATTCTGGATGACTACTTGAAAGACTGGGACATGAAAAACAGACCCGACTACCAGGTGCTGGAGGTGAATCAGAAACTTCAAAAATTAAATGTTAAGAATAAATATTTTTCTGCGTTGCCCGTATTGAGCGCCAATGGTACACTCGGTTATACTAAACAGGCCACAGTTTTTGGCGACTTGTTTACACGAAGCCCTCAATTTCAAGAGACAGCCACCGGCACCGGGCCCAATAAATTATATCCTTTCAGCTCATATGGATTTACCCTGAGTATGCCCATTTTTAGCGGCTTGCAGCACAGCTATCAACTGCAACAGGAAAAACTGAAACTTCAAAAAGTAGACAACAGTTTCAGGCAATTAAGATCATCCATCGATTTGCAGATCAAGCAAGCCGTTACCTCTTTTCAAAACAGCATGCAATCATTGGAGTATCAAAAGAAAAATATGGAGTTGTCGGATAAGGTTGCGCGTGTAACCAAAATTAAATACCAACAAGGTGTTGGCTCTAACATTGAAGTAGTGGATGCCGAATCATCATTAAAAGAATCTCAGATCAATTACTACAATGCCCTGTATGATGCCCTTGTATCTAAGACTGATCTAGACAAAGCCTTTGGCAAACTGTTGCCCATGTATTCAAAATAACTAAACAAAACCTCAATACAATTCACCATGAAATCAATCACTAATCTCAACCATATTGTTGCCCTGGTCTTGCTTGCATTGCTTGCATCCTGCAGCGGCAAAACTGAAGACAAAACCACCTTGCTTGCCAACTTAAAAAAACAACAAAGCGAGCTTCAGAAAAAAATTGAAACGCTCGAAAAAGAAATTTCCAAAGAAAATCCTTCGGCTGTAAAAACAAAAATGAAAGAAGTAAACGTGGCCGAACTGGCACCCCGTGCGTTTGATCACTATGTGCAAACACAGGGAATCATTCTTTCGAACGACAATATCCAGATGAGCTCAAAATCAGTGGGTGTTGTTACCCAGGTATATTCGCGCGAGGGCGATGCCGTTTCGCGCGGACAGATACTGGCACAAATTGATAACTCACTGATCGTGCGCGGAATTGATGAACTGAAAGCCCAACTGGGATTGGCCACCACCGTATATGAACGCCAGAAAAATTTATGGGATCAGAAAATTGGAACTGAAATTCAATACCTGCAAGCTAAAAACAGCAAAGAAAGTTTGGAGCGCAGACTGGCCACGCTTAACGAACAAAACGAGCAGACCAAAATCAAAGCACCCATCACCGGAACTGTTGATGCAGTCAATATTAAAGTGGGCGAAAATGTATCGCCCGGCATGCCTGTGTTCCGCGTTGTAAATACCGATGACCTGAAGGCTTCGGCCAAAGTTTCTGAATCTTACATCTCCAACATTCATAAAGGAAACAAAGCAATTGTGCAACTGACTGACATCCATAAAGAAATTACTGCGCCTGTTTCATTTGTAGGCCGCAATATCGATGCCCTTACGCGCTCATTCCCGGTAGAAATAAAACTTCACTCATCGCCCGACCTGCGCCCCAACATGACCTCTACGCTTAAAATTATTTTTCACACAGAGAAAAATGCCTTGTGTGTGCCCGTCAACCTGGTGCAAGATATTAAAGGTGAAAAAGTAGTGTATGTGGCTGAACAAAATGGTGACCAGTTAGTAGCCCGCAAAAGGGTAGTTGAGGTAGTGGGCGTGTACGATAACCTGGCCCAAATCAAAACCGGGCTGAAGGCAGGCGATAAAATCATTACCGTAGGCTACCAGGCGCTCAACGATGGAGAGTTGATTAAGATATAAGATATAAGATAAGGCATAAGACGTAAAATACTCTTATGTCTTTCTACTAACCACTAACGTCTATTTTATGAAAGACATTGAAAAAGAATTTAAGCCTACCAGTTGGGCTATTGATAATAAGATCAGCATTTATGTGGCTACCGTCATCGTATGCCTGGCCGGTATCTTCACCTACCTCAGTTTGCCGAAAGAAAATTTTCCGGAAGTGGTGTTTCCTCAAATTTTTGTGGCCACCATTTATCCGGGGGCCTCTCCTACTGACATCGAAAACCTGATCACCAAAGAAATTGAAAAAGAATGTAAGTCGATTTCGGGTGTCAAAAAAATCAAGAGCAACTCAGTACAAAGTTTTTCTAACATCATCATCGAATTTCAAACCGATGTGGATGTGGATAAAGCCAAACAAGATGTGAAAGATGCCGTAGATCGGGCCAAGCCCAATCTACCCACCGATCTGAAAGACGATCCAAAAGTGATTGAGATTGATATTTCTGAGCAGCCCATCATGAACATTAACCTCTCGGGCGATTACGATTTGCAAATCCTGAAAAAATATGCCGACCAAATGCAGGATGCCATCGAAAGCATTCGCGAGATCAGGCGCGTGGATATTGTGGGGGCACTTACTCGCGAAATCCAGGTAAATATTGACATGTTTAAACTGGCCAATGCCGGAGTAAGCCTCGATGACGTGGCACAGGCTATTTCCGGAGAAAACGTAATTATTCCCGGAGGCCAACTTTCAGTGGACGGGATGAAACGGTCGCTTACGGTAGATGGCGAGTTTAAATCGGCTGAGCAGTTGGCCGAAGTGGTGGTAGGCTCAACTAAAGGCGGCAAAATTTATTTACGAGACATAGCCCAGGTAGTTGATTCTCACAAAGAACAGGAAAGTTATGCCCGGCTGGACGGCAAAAATGTAATCACTCTGAATGTGGTGAAACGCAGCGGAGAAAACCTGATCATCGCCTCTGATCAAATCAATGCGGTGGTTGAAAATTTCAAAGAAAATATTTTGCCCTCGGGCACCGAAGTAGTCATCACGGGCGATCAGTCAGAAAACACCCGCACAACTTTGCATGACCTGATCAACACAATCATTATTGGGTTTGTATTAGTGGTGTTTATCCTGATGTTTTTCATGGGTGCTACCAATGCCTTCTTTGTGGCTATGTCAGTGCCCATCTCAAGTTTTATTGCGTTTCTGGTATTTCCCACACTGGGTTATACCTTCAACATGATGACCTTGTTTTCATTTTTGCTGGCGCTTGGCATTGTGGTAGATGACGCCATTGTGGTAATTGAAAACACCCATCGTGTATTTGACAACGGCAAAGTGCCCATTCGTAAAGCAGCTAAGATTGCTGCGGGTGAGGTATTCCTTCCGGTGTTGTCGGGTACTATGGTGGTACTTGCTCCGTTTGTGCCGTTGGCATTCTGGCCCGGAGTGATTGGTAAATTCATGATCTACTTGCCCATCACGCTGATTGTAGCACTGCTGGCTTCATTGTTGGTGGCTTACATTATCAACCCTGTGTTTGCAGCCGACTTTATGACCGAGCACGATCATGACCACAAAAACAAAAGCAAATTTACCAAAGGCTTTAAAGTTACGGCTATCGTGATGGGTTCATTGGCGCTGATGAGTTACATCGTGGGTTGGGTAGGCATGGGCAACTTTACCGTATTTATGTTCGCCTTGTATTCGCTTTATCATTTCTATTTGGTGCGCGTTATCTCGCACTTCCAAACCGATCTATGGCCGGGCGTTCAAGATCGTTTTAAAAATGTGATTACCTCCTTGTTGAAAAAATATCGTCCGCTTTGGGTAGTGGCCAGCGTAATTGCACTATTCGTTTTCTCCATTGTGTTCACCGCTGTGCGCAAACCGGGCGTAGTATTTTTCCCGAATGGCGATCCGAATTTCATTTATGCGTACATCACGATGCCCATCGGCACCGACCAACGGGTAACGGATTCCGTTACTAATGTAGTTGAACAAAAAGTAGTGGGAGTTGTAGGTAAAAAAAATCCGCTAGTCAAATCCATCATTTCAAATGTGGCCGTAGGTGCTTCTGAAGACCCGTTTGCCGGCACCAATGCCCAGCCTCACCTGGGCAAAGTAACGGTGGCATTTGTCAAATTTGCCGATCGGCATAGTCAATCTTCCCGTCTGTACCTGGATAAAATTCGGGAGGCTGTAAAAGGCGTTAAAGGGTGTGAAATATCAGTGAACCAAGAAGCCCATGGCCCGCCCACGGGCAAGCCGGTAAACATTGAAATTGCTGCCGATGATTTTGAGGTGCTGGTCAATACTTCGGAGCGTCTGAAACGTTATCTCGATTCACTGCAAATTAAGGGAGTGGAAGAATTAAAATCTGATTTTGAAAGCAGCAAACCGGAAATATCGATCGTCATTGACCGTGAAAAAGCTAACCGTGAAGGAATTTCTACCGCGCAAATCGGCATGGCGTTAAACACGGCCATCAATGGAAAAGAAGTTTCCAAATTCCGCGATGACAACGATGACTATGACATTACGCTGCAAATGGATGAGCGTTACCGCAATGACATCAACACCCTGATGAATTTGCCCCTCACCTACCGCGACATGAGCATGGGCGGGCAAGTGCGCCAAGTGCCTATGTCTGCACTGGCCAAAGCAGAATACTCCAACAGTTATGCCGGCATACGCAGAATCAATCAAAAGCGAGTGGTCACCCTCTCGTCTAATGTATTGAGCGAATACAACGCCAACAATGTAGTGACCGAGATCAAAAACAAACTCAAAAACTTTTCTACTCCCGATGAAGTAACCATTACCATGACCGGTGAGCAGGAAAACCAAAAAGAAACATCCGACTTCCTCGGCATTGCATTTATGATAGCTTTTGGGTTAATCTTCATGATTTTGGTAACCCAGTTTAATTCAACCAGCAAACCGGTAATCATTTTGTTGGAAATCTTATTCAGTATCATTGGCGTATTGATTGGGTTCTCTTTATTTAAAATGGAGATTTCCATCGTCATGTCAGGTATTGGTATCATGGCCCTGGCAGGAATTGTGGTGCGCAATGGAATCTTGATGGTAGAATTTACTGACCTGCTGCGGTCGCAGGGCATGGAATTGCGCGAAGCGATAGCCGAAGCGGCCCGAACACGTATGACCCCGGTGCTGCTCACCGCTATGGCAGCTACCCTCGGGCTGATTCCACTGGCCATTGGTTTTAACATTGACTTTGTCACCCTGTTTACTAACCTGAACCCGCACATTTTCTTTGGCGGAGATAATGTGGCCTTCTGGGGACCGTTGTCGTGGACCATGATTTTCGGATTGATCTTTGGCACATTCCTCACTTTATTTCTTGTGCCGGTAATGTATTTACTGGTGGAGAAATTGAAAGAACGTGTAAGAAAATGGCGAGGCATTGAGTTGAGTTCACCTTCACCAACCCCCGCAATTGCTCACCACGAGTGATGCTGCCGGTACTAATAATACAACTGAGCAGGAGATTATGTTTAATAAGTTAGTTAAAATAAATTGCTACTCAGAAAACACGCTCTTAAGAAAAGTAGCTAAAAATTTGCTGGAGAAATTTTATTGCTGCGAGATCAATTGTATCGAAATAGACAAAAGTGTACTATTTGCACATCACGGTCGAGGATGCACAATTATAGCTTCCAAGATTTGCGAAAATGTCGTTGTCTTTCAGAATGTAACTATAGGAGTAAATTTGAGGTACAATAAAATCAATGATGAGTGGACAAACGTGGGCAATCCTATTATTGGCAAGAATGTTATTATTGCTGACGGAGCCAAAATTTTCGGGCCTATCATTATTGGTGAAAACTCAGTTGTGGCTGCAGGCTCAATAATTACAAAAGATATACCCGCAGACAGCATTGCTTATGGGGTAAATAAATTTAAGCCCAAAGACAAAGACTATGATTTAGTTTTTAATGTGAACATGATAGATTCTGAAAAAATAATTAAGACTAACAATGAATTAATCAATGCGTACAAAAAGAAAAAATAGATCTCTCAAAAAAAACATAAAAAATAAGTATTTAATTATCGATTGCCGCCTCGTACACAAAACTAAAAACCTAACGACTTCGGAATCAAATTTGAAATTTGTATCCTGAAATTTATAATGGAGTAGTTTGAATGAAAGCACGCCTGATGACACTGTTTATTTTTATTATCCTTTTTCTCCTGATTGATGCCTATGTTTTTCAGGCTGTGCTCAACGTAAGCAAAAGCTGGGCTCCCGTTTGGAAACAAATTTTCCGCTATGGCTATTGGTTGCCCACGGCCGTAGCCATCGCAGGCATGCTCTGGTGGACATTCAGCAATCCATACCATGGCACCGACTATTTAAGAATCTATATCCTGGCGGGCAGCGCCATTTTGTATTTCTCAAAATTATTTGCTGTACTTTTTTTGTTCGTGGATGACCTTCAGCGTGGGGTGCATTGGGTGGTGCAAAAGATTTCTTCCACAAAAGAAAAGTTGCCGGGCGTGCTCATCACACGGTCTGAGTTTCTCTCGCAGGCTGCTCTGGCCGCATCGGCTGTGCCCATAGGGCTTTCGGTTTATGGAGTAGTTACCGGGGCCCATGATTACCGGGTAAAAAAAATACCCATCAAACTTCCGCAACTACCCCAAGCGTTTGACGGTATCCGCATTGCACAAATTTCCGATATTCATTCAGGAAGTTTTTGGAATAAAAAAGCAGTAAAAGGCGGAGTACAAATGCTGATGGATGAAAAACCTGATCTGATTTTTTTTACAGGTGATTTGGTAAACAATGAATCCAGCGAAGTAAACGAGTACCTTCCGGTTTTTGAAAAACTGAAAGCCCCTCTCGGGGTATTCTCCATCACCGGAAACCACGACTATGGCGATTACCGCCAATGGCCTTCAGCAGAAAAGAAACGCAAAAATTTTGCTGACCTGATCGAAGCGCACCGGTTGCTCGGCTATGATCTGTTGATGAACGAAAACCGGATCATTAAATTAAATGGCGATCAGCTGGCCATCATTGGTATTGAAAACTGGGGAGCCGGCAGATTTTCAAAATACGGAAAACTGGATCAGGCCTACCGGGGTATTGACGAAGCTTCTACCAAAATTCTTTTATCACACGACCCCACCAGTTGGGATGCGATCGTCCGCCCAACATACCCTGATATTGACCTTACCCTTTCAGGGCACACCCACGGTTTTCAGTTTGGTGTAGAAATTGGAAATATCAAATGGAGCCCCTGCCAGTATGTGTACAAACAATGGGCCGGTCTTTACCAGGAGGGCAGTCAGTATTTATATGTAAACCGCGGATTTGGGTTCTTGGGCTATCCGGGAAGAATCGGTATGCCACCAGAGATTACGATCCTTGAACTCAAAAGATCATAACCAATTATCAAGGCTCAAAGTATGCCGATGACCCCTTCGCTCATCGGCACGTTGAGTGCATTGTTATTTATTTTTCATTTTCTTTTCTTCAATCAGGTAAGCCAGCCCCAGCCCGATTCCTCCAAAAATAAAGAGCATTGAAAAATAACCCACCTCCTGCATGTTGTACAATTGATCGAGAAAATAACCCAACAACAAACCAAAGCCTGCACCGATCAGCAGCAATGAACCGCGAAGAGTAGGTGCGGCAGAACTTTCTCGTTTAAAAATATTCGGATCCAAGCCCTTTTCAATAATAGCCATCCGCTCGAGGTTTGAAAATTTTCTCACATAAACTACCGTAATGAATGAACCGATCAATGCAATGATGGGAATCATAACTCCTAATACTTCTGGTTCCATAATTTTAATTTTTATTTTTTGCTCTATGACGCAACCCGGTCACGAGCGGTTACAGGTATTTTAAAAAAAATAATCTTTGATAAAAACCTGTAACTTAAATCTCAGAATGAGCGTCAGAGCAGCGTGATCACATTTAAAGAAGAATATGCCTTGATTGACCGCATCCTGTCAGGCGAAGAGTCCTTGTATGCAGTGCTGGTTAACCGCTATAAAAGCTATGCCTATACCATTGCACTAAAGGTTGTGCAAAACAAAGTTGAAGCAGAAGAAATAGCACAAGACGGGTTTATCAAAGCGTTTCAGTACTTGAAAAAATTTAATAAAGAGGCAAAGTTCAGTACATGGCTTTACCGGATTGTATTCAATGCAGCCATCAGCCACAAACGAAAAAACAAGCAACCTTTTGAAAGCGTTGAAAACAAAAGAGTGGAATACCCCGAACGCATTGATAATAACTTAGAAAGAGAGGACAAAAAATATTTTGTTAAC
This sequence comes from Bacteroidota bacterium, assembly GCA_018266435.1. Classification (GTDB taxonomy): domain Bacteria; phylum Bacteroidota; class Bacteroidia; order Cytophagales; family Cyclobacteriaceae; genus ELB16-189. Next base: position 42,340 of record JAFEAL010000009.1, read on the forward strand.
CGGGCAATGGAAAAACTTTCAGATGCCGACCGGCTTGCTGTACAACTCTATTATTTAAAGGAATTTACATTGGAAGAAACGGCCGAAATGATGGGCCAAAACATCAACACATTAAAAGTGCGGGTACACCGCGCCCGCCAGCGGCTGGCCGATGAGTTAAAAAAGATATTAAAACACGAAGCATTAACTTTATAAGTATGGAACAGAAGAATTATTCAGATGACGAACTGATCAGCTACCTGGACGAAACATTGCCTGTTCATGACCGTGAGCGCATCGAAGAAAAAATAAAGAATGATTTTGCTGTTCAACAAAGAATAAAAGAGTTGGAAACCATTCACACAATCTTGTCTGACCAAAAAGGCATTGAACACCCCTCTGCTAATTTTACTGAAAAAGTAATGACCAACCTGCACACCGGGCGGGCATCAGGGTATTTTTCGCCCACTCAGGGGATGCTGCTTTTGCTCGGGTTATTAGTTGCCTCTGGGTTATCACTTGCCCTGTTGTCGTCCAGCACCGGAGGGCAACTACCCGGCTTAATTCCACAGGAAATTACTTCGTTTTTAAAAAACAAAATGCACCTTCCCACCACCTCGCTTGACATGAAACAAATTATCAACGGGGTGACTGCGGTCAATTTGATACTCGCATTTATCCTGCTCGACCGCACAGTTTTGAGACCATTGTTTCAAAAAAGATCAGAGGGAATACGCTGACTCTTGCCTATCACACAATATCCTTGCATCTTTCCAATCTAAAAATTGAAAAGATGAAGAAAGCAATGGGTATTTTACTGCTGGCGGGAACATTGACCTCGTGCGGGCCTCGCATCATTTACTATGGAAGAAATTATACACCCACAACCAACGTGGACATTTTTTTCCGTGAGAACGATATCACCGATGAACACGAAATCATGGGCAAACTCGTATATGAAGTTACTGCCAGAAAAAAATCAGAAAAAGTGCAGAACAAACTGATGAACGAAGGAAAACGAAAAGGTGCAGATGCCATCATCTTCGATGACATTGAGTTAACCCGTACCGGCTCAAAAACGGCCGGGGCTGCTGGCGGTGCCGTGAGAAGTGGCTTTTTCTTTGGACTTTTTGGCTCCTCAACCAAATACAGCAAAGGCCAGGAAGTAAAAGGCACATTGGTAAAATACAAGAAAAATATTTTGAAGTAGCCAAAATAATCAAATACTAGCGATCATTATAGAGCGACACCAAAACAGAACGAATAAGCAAGTATCACAAGTAAAACATGACAATAGAAAACACTTTGACATCACATAACTCAATTCTTAGCGACCTGAAAATTGTGAAAGAATTAGTTTATGATAAATGTGGTTTTAACTTGTCAAACTTGAAACAAAATTTGGAAGGCGTACAATACGGAGCTTGTTCATTTGAACTTAACGGAAAGATAATCCAGTATCGTGTTTCTAAAATCACACCAACAAAAACGGGGCAATTTGTTACAACCTGGAAAAGAAACAAAGACGGAATAACTGAACCATTTGATATTTCAGACGGCTTAGATTTTATAATTATCACCTCAAAAAGTGGCCGCAACTTCGGACAGTTTATTTTCCCAAAATCTGTTTTAGCCGACAAAAGAATAATAACAAGAAACGGCAAAGGGGGAAAACGTGGAATTAGAGTTTATCCGCCTTGGGATATAGCGACAAATAAACAAGCAGAAAAAACTCAAAGCTGGCAGACAAAATATTTTTTAACAATTGACAACCACAGTTCAACAGACCTTGAATTGACAAAAAAACTATTTACCTAACCTGACGAAAATGAAAATCAAAAATCGGGGGCAGAAAAGCAACGAACCACTAGCACGGATTTTTCGTCAGGCAGGCTGATGTGCAAACTTTGAGCTTCGTGCTTCTATGAACCTTTAGTAGTAAATTGAAATATTGTGCTCCAAAACCCGCCCGAACGCAAAAACCTGAACTGATGAAGCAGATAAAATCTTAGAAATAATGAAACTGGTATTAAAAAAAATAAATCAAACTCAGCACTCAAGTTTAACCAACTATGGTTACCTCATTGTAAGGGTGTGCTTTGGATTGTTATTGTTGAAACACGGTTACCCTAAAATAACTCAATTTGAAAAATACGTTCAGCATTTTTCAGATCCGCTGGGCGTGGGCGTACAGACCTCTCTCCTGTTGGTAATCTTTGCTGAAGTAATTTGCGCACTTTTCATCGCGTTGGGTCTTCTCACCCGATTGGCGGCCATTCCGGTGGTGATTAATTTCATCATTATCTTTTTTGTTGTGCACGGCAACGATTCATTTGGCGACCGGGAGTTAGCGGCAGTTTACCTTATGCTGGCCTCAGGCATCTTATTGATGGGGTCAGGAAAAATATCTGTTGACCGTAAGTTGGGCTTTTAATCAACTGAGGGCAAGCTAAGATAGTCCTCTCTGAGAGACAATCTTGATGGTAAAAAAAAATTTCTGTTGCCATAGGGTTGTCATTAGCTAATCGTTAAAGGAATCAGAACTAATCAAATAAAAAAAAGCCTGCTACGTCTATCCTGTTACTGTTGTGTCTTTTTTTAATATATGAACCCCACTTCTACCTCACCCACCCACCGCATTTTTACACCCTACCAGAAATTTATCGTTGCTGTATTGGCCTTCTTGCAGTTTACGATTATCCTCGACTTCATGGTACTGTCACCGCTTGGTGCCATCCTGTTGCCTGAATTACATATTTCAACCTCGCAGTTTGGATTGGTAGTGTCGGCATACGCATTTAGTGCGGGTGCGTCTGGTCTGTTGGCTGCCGGCTTTGCCGATAAGTTTGACCGTAAGAAATTGCTGCTCTTCTTTTATGGCGGCTTTGTGTTGGGCACATTGCTTTGTGGCATTGCACCCAACTATCACTTCCTGCTGATGGCCCGCGTGATCACCGGTATGTTTGGCGGGGTAATAAGCTCTGTCAGCTTCGCAATTATCACTGATTTGTTTAGCATGGAAGTGAGGGGCCGGGTGATGGGTTTTGTGCAAATGTCATTTTCAGCCAGCCAGGTACTGGGTTTGCCTATCGGGCTTTATCTCGCCAACCTATGGGGATGGCATGCACCATTCCTCTTGATTGTGGGGCTTTGTATCCTAGTTGGAATAGCGATTATCATCTACATGCGCCCGGTTGATGCACACCTCAAGATGCAAACCGATAAGAATGCCTTTATACATTTATATCACACCGCTACTAATTTTACCTATGCTAAGGCATTTGCTGCAACAGTATTTTTGGCTACGGGTGGGTTTATGCTGATGCCGTTTGGTAGTGCTTTTGCCATCAATAACCTCGGCCTTACACTTGAGCAACTGCCATTACTGTATATGATCACGGGCATTTTTTCTATTGTGATGGGGCCGCTGGCGGGTAAACTTGCGGATAATATCGGGAAATATAAAGTGTTTATGATGGGATCAATCATTACTATCGCGATAGTGATTTATTATAGCAATCTGTCGGTAACTCCTTTTGGGGTCATTGTGGTGCTGAACGTGATATTGTTTGCCGGCATCGCTGCCCGCATGATTTCTTCATCAGCATTAATCACCGGGGTTCCTGAAGCTCGTGAGCGTGGAGCCTTTATGGGCATCAACAGCTCCATTCAACAAATTTCAGGAGGCATTGCTTCGGCTGTAGCCGGAGTAATTGTGTTTCAAACACCGGACGGTAAATTAGAAAACTACCCAATGCTTGGCTACGTAGTGGCTACAACCTCTGTGATTACTATTATCCTGATGTACTTTCTGGCACAGTATGTAAATCAAAAATACGACTGTACAAAATCCAGTCTGACCAGTCAATCTGAAGAGACTCCCGTGCCTCCGGTGATAACTGCCCAAGAGTAAGATACCGTACTAAAGAAAAGAGTCAACTCCTTCGGTTGACTCTTTTCTGTTACTGCAAATGTAATTATTGATGGCTCGTTGCCTGAATCAGTTCAGCCACATCTTTCTTAAACTTTTCTAGTGAAGGCTGGTGGATATACATCATGTGCCCCGCTTCATAGTATTTCATAATGATGTTGTCTTTGATTTCCTTTCTCAATCCCAGGTGGTCTATGGTATGCTCCACTCCATAAAATACAGTAGCAACATCAAAATAGCCATTCAGGATCATCACCTTCACATTGGGGTCTTTGCTCATGGCATTTGCCATGTCAATGCCGGTGTTAATAGCCGCAGAAGATCCCCATAACATATTGCCCTCATGCTTCCAATCCCATTTAAACCCGGCACGTGAGCCGGCACTGGTGGTATAATTAAGTTTTTTGCTCACCTTCAAATCGTTGTGCAGGTAGTGCAGGAAGCCGGCCGTAAAGGCGGGAGATATAGCCGTACTTTGTGGGTCATCATTTGCAAACTGAGCCAGCAAGTCGGGGTTAATGCCTTTGTAGCGGGAGTCCAGGCGACCTACCGTGCTGCCCTCTGCACGCAGGAGTTCGGCAAAAAATTCTCCTGCCTGCACACGAAGGTCGGCACGTTGCCAATAATCTGCAGTTAAACCTGAGTAGGCTGCCAACTTATTGGCTATCGAATTTCTTTCATCTTTTGTGAGCCTGTCGCCTTTGTAAAGTGCCGGCATGTATTCTTTTTCTGTAAAGGTCCTTACCTCATTTACAAATTGTTCGAGCGGGGGTTTGTTAGCAATTTTATTATGGTACCAGGCAGTGGCGGCATAAGTGGGGAAGTGAACAAGGTAACTCAGGTCTTCGTTGGGCGGAAAGAGCAATGTGCGCAAATCAAAAACTGCCGACACCATTACCACTCCATTCATGGCAATGCCTTGTTCCAACAGTCTGTTCATCACCCCAGCATTGCGAAATGTGCCATAGCTTTCGCCCACCAGGTATTTGGGTGAATTCATCCGGTCGTTCTCAATTAAAAACTGGCGAATGAAAAGGCTAATGCTGCGAATATCTTGATCTACACCCCAAAAATCTTCAAACTTAGCTTTACCCACCGGCACACTTAACCCTGTTCCCACCGGGTCTATCATCACCAGGTCAGCTACATCGAGAATTGAATAATCATTGTTCACCAGTTTATAAGGAGCATCAGGTGTAATTTGTGGGTCATTTACCACAATTCTTTTAGGCCCCATTACGCCCATGTGAAGCCAATAAGAAGAGGAGCCCGGGCCTCCATTGTAAGAAAATATAATGGGCCGGTTACCCCCATTATTCTTAATGTAACTGGTAAACCCAAACAAGGCAATGGGGTCATTATTCTCATCACGCAATTGCATGGTGCCGCATTTTGCCGTGAGCGGAATAACCACATTATTGATTTTTACTGATTGTTGGGTGGCGGAGATTTCTCCTTCCGAAATAGGTTTGCTTTCCGGTTTGAGCAGTTCGGTCTGCGCGGCAACTGCCAGGCCAAGCGAAAGAAAGAGAATAAGTAATGATGTTTTTTTCATGAGGAGGTATCTTTTGTCTTAAACAAATTTTTGTATTCTGCGCATCAATTACAAACCACTCATCACCTTTTGGAATAAGAGTTTTTCAGTTTCAGCCACGGGGTATGCTCTTTAATAAAGATATACCTGCCTGTTTATGTTCAATTGAAGTAAATATGGAAGTGAAACATAAATCAGGTTGCCAACTGATGAGGATCATAAAATAAATTAGACAAAAAAGGAACTTTACAATACTTTTTTCATGTAAAAAAAACATTTCCTGCGCAATGGCCGTCACCCCACATGATTGCATCACCTGCAAAGTAAGGAGTTGTTCTATCCTTGACACTTGCGATACAAAAACACTCGCAGCCATTAGTGCCTACAAACTTTCGCGGTCATTACAAAAAGGAGAAAGGCTTTTTTCTGAAGGTGACCCAATTTTGGGTGTTTGCTTTATCAAAAAAGGATTTCTGAAGGTAGAACTAAATGGCAAACTGAGCAGGCCGCTGATCCTTCGCATTGCTGGCAAAGGGGCTATATTTGGGCATCGGGTAAATGCACGGCATACCTTTCACAGTTGCTCAGCCACCGCTACATCTGAGGTACAGTATTGCTACATTCCGTATGATCTCTTTAATGAAATAATCTGCAAAAGCCCGATGCTTAAGCAACAGGTGGTGAACCAGTATTTAGTTGAGTTAGAACAGGTAGAAAGAAAAGCAGTTTACCTGGCACACAAAACTGTAAGGGAAAAAATGGCCGAGGCTCTTCTTCTGCTTGCCGAGGCTTATCAATACGAAGAAAAAAAACAAAGCTTTCGAATCAGTTTCTGTCGGCAAGATATTGCTGACCTGGCCGGCACCACCAAGGAACAGGTTTCAAAAACACTGAAAGATTTTGAGAAGGAGGGAATGATCAAGTGTGCCGCCAAAAAATTCAATTACCTCAATATTGTCAGGCTGCAGGCAGTTACCAGTCATTCGTCATCGCCCGAAGTACGAAAGTAAAACAGCCCATTTCAAAAAAATACGAAATCGTAATTACCGGCATATTAATTTGATTTAATCAGCCGGCAGGCTAAATCAAAAGATAAATTTGTCTTGTATTTATTCAGCAAGAACCAGTTTGTGCACCATCAGCTATTATGAGCACAAGCCGCAGATTTTTTAAACTCATAAAATTTGCAGACTATGAAAATTGCATGCACTTATTTTATCCTGACCACAGCATATTTTCTGCTTTCTATCACATCTGTTTGGGCACAAAAAAACGGTGAAACAGTTTTTAAAGAGACCTGCGTGGCTTGCCACACCATAGGCAAAGGAAAATTAGTAGGGCCTGACCTGGCCAATGTGCAAAACAGGCATCAGCAAGAGTGGATTATTAACTTTATTAAATCCTCTCAAACGGTTATAAAATCGGGCGATAAATACGCTGACTCGCTCTTTAAAGCATTTAACCAGATGCCCATGCCCGATCACCCTAATCTCAGCACGGATGAAATAAAAGGAGTCATTGCCTACATACAGGAACAAAGTGCTGCCCCTGAACCCACAACTGCAAGCGCTGCCATGCCACCCGGTGACAGCAAGCGGGGGCAAGAATTATTTATAGGAAACATACGCTTTGTCAATCAGGGTGCAGCTTGCAACTCATGCCATAATGTAGACAGGAAAGGATTCCTCAGCGGAGGTGCTTTAGGGAAAGATCTTACGCATGCCGTGGGCAGGCTGTCGGCCTCGGGTGTAACAGCAATTATTTCCGGGTTACCATTCCCTCAAATGAAAGAAACTTATTCCTCCAAACCGGTAACTCAACAAGAAATTGCAGACCTCACTGCTTTTTTAACCGATGCTGACAAGCAAGACCCAGCCGATGTTTTCGGTTCGGTTGGAAACTATTTGCTGATAGGCGGAGCGTGTGGCATCTTGATTCTACTGGCGCTGTATTCAGTTTTTTGGGTAAAAAGAAAAAAGTTGCCGGTAAATTTTTTCGTTTTCAAGCGACAAATAAAATCAGCATAAATAACCGAGGGCACAGCTGATTAAAATTGGTACGCATTAGTTAACACATACCATTAATATCATGAGTTGGATTACAAACATCATCTCGCCTAAAACCCGCAAATGGGAAGAGTTTTACCGTAACCGTTTTCAGCACGATCGTGTGGTGCGCAGCACACACGGTGTAAATTGTACCGGAGGTTGCTCCTGGCAAATTCATGTAAAAGAAGGAATTGTAGTATTTGAAACCCAGCAACTGGATTACCCTTTGCTGGATAACAACTTGCCACCCTACGAACCACGCGGATGTCAAAGAGGAATTTCTTATTCGTGGTATTTGTATAGCCCGCTGCGAATTAAATATCCACTCATCAGAGGTTCGCTGCTCGATATTTTCAGGGTAGAAAAAATAAAAGCCGGTGGTGACCCGGTGAAAGCCTGGGAAAATCTTCAGAACGACAAACAAAAACGAGGCCGGTATCAAAACATGAGAGGGAAAGGAGGCTTCAGAAGAGCATCATGGGATGAAGTGTTAGAAATTATGGCTGCAGCAAATATTTATACGGCAAAAAAATATGGACCCGACCGGGTAATTGGTTTCTCGCCCATCCCGGCTATGTCCATGCTCAGCTATGCTTCAGGAGCAAGATTTCTACAACTGTTTGGTGGAGTAAACCTGAGTTTCTACGATTGGTACTGCGACCTGCCCCCCGCGTTTCCTGAAATATGGGGCGAACAAACCGATGTGTGCGAAAGTGCTGACTGGTACAATGCCAAAATGATTGCCGACATGGGCACCAACCTGAATATGACCCGAACCCCCGATTGTCACTTCTTCGCTGAGTCGCGTCACAATGGAACCAAGGCAGTTGTGTTTTCTCCTGACTTCAGCCAACTCTGCAAGTACGCTGACCAATGGATTCCGCTCCATGCCGGAAGCGATGCCGCCTTTTGGATGGCTGCCACGCACGTCATTCTAAAAGAATATCATTACGAAAAACAAACGCCATATTTTATTGATTATGTAAAAAGATATACCGACAGCCCCATGCTTGTTCATTTGGATAAAACGGGCAACACCTACACACCGGGGCGTTTGGTTCGCGCCAATGAACTTTCTAAATGGAAAGACATTGAAAACGGAGACTGGAAATTTTTATCCGTGGATGAACTAACCGGAAATTATGTAGTGCCCAAAGGCACCATGGGCTACCGTTGGGATAAGAATGGTGGCAAATGGAATATGAAATACGAATGCGGTGAAACAGACCTTACCTACAACCCGCTTCTTACCTTCTTAAACAAAAAAGACGAGGTGTTTCAGGTGGAGTTTACAGAATTTGGACTCGCAAAAAAAACACAGCGTGGCGTGCCGATAAAATGGCTTGATACCGTCAACGGCAAAATACCTGTTACCACAGTATACGATTTAATCATGGCACAGTACGGTGTGGGGCGAAACCTGGATGGTCAATACCCGGCAGACTATACTGATGCAAATGCTGCCTATACACCGGCCTGGCAAGAAATTTTTACCGGCATTGATTCTAAAACGGTTTTACAATTTGCCCGTGAATGGGCAGACACCGCCAACACCACCGGGGGAAAATGCATCATTCTGGTAGGTGCCGGTGTCAATCACTGGTATCATCAAAACCTGATGTATCGCGCTGGCGCCATGGCACTGATGCTTTGTGGGTGCATTGGTAAAAACGGTGGCGGACTAAACCATTACGTTGGTCAGGAAAAGCTGGCACCGGTTGACTCGTGGTCAGCCATTGCGTTTGCTAAAGACTGGGTGCCGGTGTCAAGACTGCAGCAAGCACCACTTTGGCATTACATCAACACCTGCCAATACCGGTACGATGGCCACTATGCCAAATACAATACCGTGCCTGAAAATAAATGGACTGACAAGCACGTGGCTGATACTATTTTCACTTCAGTAAGAAACGGGTGGATGCCTTACTACCCGCAGTTTAACGAGAACACGTTAGAACTTTCAAAACAGGCTATTGCCAACGGAGCCAAAACAGACGATGATATTAAAAACTATGTTCTTGAAAAACTTAAACTAAAAGAACTAAAGTATTCGGTAAGCGATCCGGATGCGGAAGAAAACTTTCCGCGTGTGTGGTACATCTGGCGTGGCAATGCGCTGCTCGCCAGCATGAAAGGCCATGAGTATGCACTGAAACATTATTTAGGAACACACAACAATGCCATCGGCACCGATGCAGAAGAAAAGCCGCAAGAAGTAAAATGGCACGACATGGCTCCGGTAGGAAAAATGGATCTGGTGGTAGATCTTAATTTCCGCATGGATTCTTCTGCGCTCTATTCTGACATTGTTCTTCCGGCAGCCTCTTGGTACGAAAAAGCCGATCTGAATTCAACAGATCTTCATTCATTTATCCATCCGCTCGGGCAAGCCGTTGCACCTGTTTGGGAATCTAAAACCGATTGGGATATTTTCAAACACTTAGCTAAAGCAACTAGTGAACTCGCCAAAAAATATTTTTCAGAAGTACAAAAAGATGTTGTGACCACTCCCCTTTCGCATGACTCTCCGGATGAGGTAACTCAGCCCGTCATTAAAGACTGGTACAAAGGTGAGTGTGAAGTTGTACCGGGCAAGTCTATGCACAAGCTAACCGTAGTAGAACGAGACTACACCCATCTCTATGAAAAATTTATCACGTTAGGAGAAGCCATTCGCGAAAAAGGATTGGGAGCACATGGAAATCACTACCTCTGCAAGGAAGAATACGATGAGATGTGCACGTCTCATCATTTTCACCAGCGGAAATTTCAAGGCAAAACACTTCCTTCCATTCAAGAAGATGAGTGGGCAGCTAATGCCGTGCTGCACCTCTCAACACTGACCAACGGAAAACTTACCGAAAAGGCCTACCAATACATGGAACAAAAGACCGGGCTTATCCTTGCCGATCTTTCTGAGGGCAGCCGCGATGTTCGGATTCGTTACGCTGATTTGTTGGCCAAGCCGCACAGGTACAACACCTCCCCTGTCTGGTCAGGGTTGATGAATAACGGCCGGGCCTACTCAGCTTACACATATAATGTTGAGCGGTTGGTTCCGTGGCGAACGCTTACCGGAAGACAGCATTTTTATCTTGATCAGGAATTATACATCGCTTACGGTGAGCACTTACCCACCTTTAAACCTGCTCCCTGCCCGGAAGTGTATGGCGACTTGCGTGAGACCTGGAAAAAAGGAAAAGCCAAAGCGCTCAACTACCTCACCCCGCACGGCAAATGGCACATCCACTCTACCTACATGGAAAACCTGAGAATGCTCACATTATCGCGTGGTATTGAACCCTGCTGGCTCAGTGAAGTGGATGCAGAAGAACTGGGCATCAAAGACAATGACTGGGTAGAGGTGCACAACGATCATGGCGTGTATGTTACGCGGGCAGTAGTCAGTTCAAGAATACCCCCGGGTGTTTGTATCGTCTATCACGTACCCGAAAGAACCGTGGGAATACCTAAATCACAATTACGAGGAAACCGCAGAGGTGGCGGCCACAACAGCGTAACCCGTGTGCACCTCAAACCCAATTACCTCAATGGGGGGTATGGTCAGTTCTCTTATCACTTTAATTATTGGGGGCCGGTAGCCCCACAACGCGATACCCACGTTGTGGTGAAAAAAATGGAAAAATTAGTATGGTAACCTTATTCTGAAAAATGAAACTCTGAACCTTAAAATCTTCAATTATGGACGTTCGCTCACAAATAGCCATGGTCTTTCATCTGGATAAATGCATCGGGTGCCATACTTGTTCCATTGCGTGCAAAAACATCTGGACCGATCGTAAAGGAGCAGAATACATGTGGTGGAACAACGTAGAGACCAAACCCGGCACGGGCTATCCTACTAAATGGGAAGATCAGGATATTTACAAAGGAGGATGGGAAAAGAAAAATGGCAGCATCCACCTGAAAGGGGCCGGCAAAAGACGCGGGCTGGTCAATATCTTTTACAATCCTAATCTTCCGGTCATTGATGATTACTACGAACCTTTTACGTATAAATACCTTGACCTGATTGAATCTCCCGAAGGAGATGATCAGCCAACTGCCCGCCCTGTTTCATTAATAACAGGAAAACCAATCGACATCAAAATGGGGCCTAACTGGGACGATGATTTGGGCGGTACGCCCGACTACGCCCGTCATGACCCCAACATGAAAAATATTTCACCTGAAGAACAGGAGGTAATGTTTCAATTAGAGAAAATGGCGTTCTTCTATCTTCCCAGGATTTGTAATCATTGTTTGAACCCGGCTTGTGTAGCTTCTTGCCCTTCCGGAGCGATTTATAAACGAGGTGAAGATGGCGTGGTGCTCATCAACCAGGAAGTGTGCCGCGCCTGGAGAATGTGTGTAACCGCCTGTCCGTATAAAAAATCGTATTACAACTGGTACACCGGCAAGTCAGAGAAATGCATTCTGTGTTACCCTCGCATTGAAGCCGGCCTGGCTCCCGCCTGCATGCACTCCTGTGTGGGTAGAATCCGGTATTTGGGGGTACTGTTGTACGATTCCTCAAAAATTGAGGAGGCAGCAAGTTCAGATGAAAAGGATTTAATAAAAAACCAATTAAACATCATTCTCGATCCCTTCGATGAAAAAGTGATTGAAGCCGCTAAGAAGAATGGCGTAGCCGATTCTACCATTCATGCTGCACAATTTTCTCCGGTGTACAAGTTTGTAAAACAATGGGGACTCGCCTTGCCCTTGCATCCGGAATTTCGTACCCTGCCCATGTTATTTTATGTTCCACCGTTGCTGCCGGTAATGGCCACCGTTAAAAAAGTAGACCACAAAGAGCAACTGGAAAAAGTAAGTCCGGTTGCAAAAAAATGGAATGACAACTGGCTTTACGATACCAGCACGAAAGAACTGTGGGGAACACTCGATCAGATACGCTTCCCGTTAAAATACATTGCCAACTTACTTAGCGCAGGCGATGAAGATGTCATTAAAGACAAGTGGAAAAAACTGATGGCCGTACGCATTCATCGCAGAAGAGTTACTGTTGGAGATGTGAGCCATGAAAAAGCTGAAAAAGTTTTGAAAGAGGCCGGCCTTACCGCTGAAACTGCCGATGCCATTTATGCACTCACCTCGCTTCCAAAGTTTGAAGAACGCTTTGTCATTCCGGCAGCACACCGCGAGCAAGCCATTGAAATGATGGATTTTACCGGTGATACCAAGGGCGAAACCGGTTTTGGTATTAAATCAAAAGTAAAGCGAGGCCTCTGACCTAAACATGAAATAATGAGCTTAAAAAAATAGTTATGAAAAGCGCACCCGGTACTACTGAAAAAACAACCTCCTCCCTTCAGCCTTTGATGAATTATAATTTGATGGCTGATTTATTTATGTATCCTGAACATGAGGATTACAAAAAAAAGGTAAAGGCGCTTCACGCCTATCTTCTAAACGAACATACTGAATCTGCTGAAGCCTTAAAAAATTTTGTTGAGTTTACCGAAGCTTCTTCCATCGTAGAAATTCAGGAACTCTTTCTGCGCTCGTTCGACATCCAAGCCATCACTACGCTGGACATTGGTTTTATCTTATTCGGTGAAGATTATAAGCGTGGAAAATTACTGGTGCATTTGAACGAAGAACATAATAAAGCAGGCAATACTTGTGAAACCGAACTGTCCGATCATTTGCCCAACCTGTTGCGCCTGATTTACAAAATGCCGGATGAGATTATGCGAAATGAAATTGCCACACTCTTGGTTTTGCCGGCTGTTGTAAAAATGATCAGCGAATTTTCAGTTGAAAAAATAGAAAAAAAAGATGAGGTCTATAAAAAGCACCAGAAAGTGATCTTAGATTATTCACAAAACTACCGCACAGCTTACCAAAGTTGCCTCCAGGCACTATTCTTAGTTCTGAAAAAAGATTTTGGTTACGAGTGCACCCCGGAAGCAGAAAATAAAACAAACGCACAAGCTGATCCCAACCATCATGAAAACACCTCGATAAAAGATTTTAGCCTCAACATTGAAACTGAAATGCTTACTGAAAAATAAACTCAAACACCCGTAAAATACACTGCCATGGATTACTTAGACAGCTTTATCCTGATCGGCTTACCCTACACAGCTTTAGCATTATTCGTGATCGGAACCATTTACCGTTACACAAACAGAAAATTTCAGTTTTCCTCACTCTCGTCAGAATTTCTTGAAGGAAGAAAACTGTTTTATGGTTCTGTTCCGTTTCACTGGGGAATTTTATTTGTCTTTTGCGGACACCTGACAGCATTCTTAATTCCCAGTACGGTATTGACTTGGAACAGCCAACCGGCCCGGCTGATGACCCTGGAAATATCCGCTTTCATCTTTGCCATAAGCATGCTGATAGGTCTGATAAATTTGGTCATCAGAAGATATACTACTTCACGGTTAAGTCCGGTAACCAATAAGATGGATTTAGTAATCTATGTATTGCTGATCCTTCAAACAGTGGCCGGGCTTTGGATCGCTTATAATTTCAGGTGGGGTTCTTCCTGGTTCTCAACATTGCTTACGCCTTACCTATATTCCATCTTCAAACTACAGCCAGATACTGCCGCGGTTGTTCTTCTGCCCTGGTCAGTAAAACTTCACATTGCCACCGCTTTTATCATTATTGCCATCATTCCTTTTTCACGGTTAGTGCACTTGTTGGTGCTTCCGCTCAACTACCTGTGGCGACCTTACCAGCAGGTAATGTGGTATTGGGATAAAAATAAAGTTCGCAGTTCTAAGACACCGTGGTCATTGCAGCGCCCAAAAAACACATAGCCTTGTTTCTGAATATTGTAACCGATGACGAGTTGCTAACCAGTCAAATAGTAAAAACCATTTTACTGTTGATCATTGGAGGCTCTATGGGTTACAATTTGTTCCGGGTAGTACGTGCCGATACACGAAACAAAAAAATCATCATACTGTTGCTGCTCTTTCTTCTTTCTGCCTGTATGATTTTTGTATCGCGACAATACCGGGTAGAAGCTGCAATGCTCAAAAATCCGCGGTACGTGCAGGGCACCACCATTGGTTATTGCAGTGTTTTTGCCGAAGGACAGGGGATTGAATTTGAATATAAAATTAACGGAGTTACCTACCGATGCTGCAACACATTTCATCCGGTTTCCAAAGAGAGCCTTGTAGTTCCGGGAGGGAAATATAAAGTCAGGTATGCTGAGTCTTATCCCAATGAAGGAAGAATGATGTTTAAAAAAAATTGAATTTCTACACTGAAAAATTATAAAAAGGCTTCTATCAAAGGATACGCATTACACTAACCGATGATTCATCAAACAGCCGTGCTATGGTACAACGACCGACTACATCGCCCCACCGGATCCTGTTTTTAAGTACACTGGCCTTCACCGTATGTTTTGCTGCATGGATGATCAACGGGGTATTGGTCACGTTTCTGGTAAATAATGGTGTATTCAAATGGAACTCTTTAGAAATCGGATGGCTGCTGGGAGTGCCGGTATTAATCGGATCGGTCATGCGTTTACCGGTAGGGATGCTCACCGACAAATTTGGAGGAAAATGGGTGATGACAGCCATTTTACTTATCAGCGCCATTCCCCTGTATTTTTTATCCACCGCAACTAGTTATGGTACGTTTCTGTTATTAAGTTTTGGATTTGGAATTGCGGGAAGCGCGTTTGCCGCAGGTGTAGCCTACACTTCGTTATGGTATCCTAAAGAAAAACAAGGCACGGCTCTGGGCATATTCGGAGCTGGAAATATTGGAGCCGCTCTGACTACGTTATTGGCACCAAATATTTTAAATTCACTCACACACAACAATACCAATCTTGATGCCTGGAGAAACTTACCCCAATTGTATTCGGCTTTACTTGTCGTGGTTGCTGTTTTATTTTTAGTATTTGCCCAAAACAAAAAGCCATCAGAAATAAAATCATTCTCACAAAGGCTGGCCCCATTAAAGCAAGCCCGGGTGTGGAGGTTTGGCTTGTATTATTTTGTAGTGTTCGGAAGTTTTATAGCCCTCACGCAATGGCTCATTCCCTACTATGTCAATGTTTACTCCATGTCCATTGTTACTGCGGGTTTCATGACTACCGCATTCAACCTTCCGTCAGGTATTGTTAGAATTGCAGGTGGAGTTCTGTCTGACAAAGTCGGAGCAAGAACAGTTCTGTATTGGGTGTTTGGCACCTGCCTCGTGTGTTTAATATTGTTAATACCCCCGCGCGTAGAAATACGAACTCCCGGTCAGGGCATTATGGCAACCAAAAGCGGAATCATAACAGTTGTTTCTGACAGCCTCATTGTCGTGCAATCAGGGATACCCGAAGAAGGAAAAATTATTTTTCCTCTTTACACTAAAGGAAAGGGAGTTGACCATGTCAGCATCCGTTTTGGTATGCACCACGATAGTGAAGGGTTTTTATTTCTTCCCACTGCGCTATCGTGGCAGGAGCCTGTAGTAAAAGAAGGAGACAACGTGAGCAAAGGACAATTAATTGCCAAGGGGATAACGTTAATTTATTTTCAGGCTAACAAATGGATTT
This sequence comes from Bacteroidota bacterium, assembly GCA_018266435.1. Taxonomy (GTDB): domain Bacteria; phylum Bacteroidota; class Bacteroidia; order Cytophagales; family Cyclobacteriaceae; genus ELB16-189. The sequence continues at coordinate 58,380 of JAFEAL010000009.1, forward strand.
TTTCAGGACTAGTGTTTATTGTGGGTATCATGTTTGGCATTGGCAGTGCGGCCGTGTTTAAGCACATCTCAACGTATTACCCAAAAGATATTGGTACGGTGGGCGGCATCGTTGGGGTGTTGGGCGGTCTCGGTGGTTTTTTTGATCCTATTCTGTTTGGTTATCTGCTAACAATAACCGGGGTATGGACTACCTGCTGGGTATTTTTGGCCATCATCACGCTCATCAGTGTAACCTTCATGCGTTTGGCCATTGCTTATACAAAAGTGGGCGTGTTCTCTGTTCCAAAAGAAACTATTGAACAAAATAAAATGATAAATCCTGACAGGTGAACAAACGTATTAGCTCTGAACTTGACAAACAGAAAGACAGGTCAAACTAATTTTTTAATGAACTCCCCTAATCCATATCAAAATATTTTTCTAAGCCGGATAAAAGAGATGATCAAAACTCATCCACCGGTTTATTTTGGTTTGGTCATGTCAACCGGCATTATTTCTATTGCGGCTCACTTGCTGGGAAATTTTATCCTGGGTGAGGTGTTATTTTGGCTGAATCTAGTAGCCTATCTTTTTTTATGGGTATTGAATCTGATTCGTTTGTTTTTTTACACATATTATTTTCTTGACGATATCCACAGCCACCAGCGAGGCCCCGGATTTTTTACCGCTATTGCGGGAACTTGCATTTTAGGCAGTCAGTTTATCATCATTCGCGAAGACTACATCACCGCTACTTTTTTATGGGTTATCGGGGTTATCCTTTGGGTTGTAATTACCTATATCATTTTCACCACACTTACCATTAAAGAAAAAAAGCCACCGCTGAGCGAGGGAATTACAGGTGCTTGGCTGCTGGCTGTAGTTTCTACCCAGTCCATCGCAGTATTAACAACCCTGATTGCCTCGCACTGGGATCAGCCTTACAAATTAGAGGCTAATTTTTTTGCATTGTCCATGTGGCTATGGGGTGGTATGCTTTATATCTGGATGATCTCGCTGATTTTTTACCGGTATACCTTTTTTAAATTTTCACCGGGCGACCTTGCTCCACCTTATTGGATTAATATGGGGGCCATGGCTATCTCTGCACTGGCCGGTTCGTTACTGATCATCAATGTAGATCATGCTCCCTTTTTACTTTCGTTGCTGCCGTTCTTAAAAGGATTTACTGTTTTTTATTGGGCAACCGGCACGTGGTGGATACCGATGTTGGTGATTCTTGCCGTGTGGCGTCATGCCTACAAAAAATTTCCGCTTACGTATGATCCACAATATTGGGGAGCAGTGTTTCCATTAGGTATGTACACCGTAGCCACATTACGAATGGCTCATGCCTTATCGCTGGATTTTCTGCTGCCACTGCCCCATTATTTTATTTATGTCGCCTTGTGTGCCTGGGCAATCACGTTTGCAGGCATGTTGCGCAGTTTAATTTTATTATTCATTACACATGAAAAAAAAGTAGAAGCCGATTAAGTTTCATAAGAAAATGATTTTTCATCATTACAAATATGATCTCTGTCATGGTTAAGGTTACACTGAATTTTTATATTACACCTGAAGAAATTTTGATTAACTCCAACTTGCAATGAACAATATTTTTAAAAACCCCGAAACCTCAAAAACAGACTATATCAAAAGGTTTGTTGAGAAAGACGAAGGTAATGACCCGATCTACTCGCCAATGGCACCCCCCAATGCCTACACACCACCAGCCATGGAGTCGGTTACTTATAAAGAGTTACATCCGGCATTACAGCATTTTATGGATGAACACAAAGTCACGCTGAAAAAATTAGAAGAACTGGAAGTGGTCTTAATTGAAATACGAAAAGAAGGAATTAACAAAGAAAGAAACAGCAAGCTGGGCGAGTTTTTTGAGTTTCTCGACAACAATATTGTTGGGCATAACCTGAAAGAAGAACGAGTGTTGTTTCCGTTCATCCACGACCGTATGATTGATAATGGAGAGCATGGCACAGGAACCATCCCCGACACAGCCGTAGACATGCTGGAAAACGATCACATCAAAATAATGGAACTGGCCACCTTAACATTTAGCCTGATGGGCATAGCCTCACGCCTTACTGACCCTGTATCTTATGCGTTGCTCATTGATACTGCCCTGGAACAAGGATTATCTTTGGTGGAATTATTGCGCCTGCATATTTTCAGAGAAGACCACGTGGTATTTCCATTGGCCCATAAATACTTAACCCCGAATGATTGGAATGAGATCACCGGTAAGATGAAAAGATATTTTTCAATTAAATTACCCGAAGAATAACAACCGGAACAAGGAAAACCGCCATGCTGAAAGATACATTCAACCGGGATCATCATTACCTGCGAATCTCACTGACCGACAAATGCAACCTGCGCTGCAGCTATTGCAACCCGGTGGATTTACCCAAAGGATATTTTGCCCACTCCAATAAAATGTCAGTTGACGAAATAGATACCATTGCCGGAACATTTGTGCAACTGGGCATAAAAAAAATCAGGCTGACCGGTGGAGAACCCCTGGTACGGAAGGATGCCAAAGAAATCATCAGACGATTATCAAAATACCCGGTTGAACTTGCCATAACTACTAATGGCGTATTCGTTCATGAGTTTATCGAAGTCTTTCAGCAGGCGGGTTTACAGTCAGTAAATGTAAGCCTCGATTCGCTCAAGAAAGATACCAATACCCTCATCACCGGCCGTGATGAATTTGACCGGGTTATTCAAAACATTGGCCTTCTGTTAAAAAATAATTTCCGGGTAAAAATAAATACGGTAGTCATAAAGGGTGTAAACGAACATGAACTACCCCATTTTGTAGAATGGACCAAACATGAGCCTGTGCATGTTCGCTTTATTGAGTTTATGCCATTTACCGGAAATCAATGGAGCCGTGAAAAAGTATTTTCACACGATGAAATGTTGCAGCTGATTGCTAAACAATATGCTTTCATCAATCTGCCCAACAAAAAACATGATACCGATAAAAAATATGCCGTAGCGGGGCACCAAGGTACGTTTGCCATTATCAGCACCATGAGTCGCCCGTTTTGCAGTGGATGCAATCGCCTGCGATTAACCACCGATGGCAAAATGAAAAATTGTCTTTTTTCAAAATCGGAAGTAGATATTCTGAGTGCACTACGCAGTGGGTCAGACATTGTTCCGTTAATAAAGCAATGTGTGTGGAGTAAAGACGAAATGTTGGGTGGCCAGTTTTCAACTGCCTATGAAAAACTCGACAGTTCAAAAATAAACAACCGGAGTATGATCAATATCGGAGGATGAAGAATACCTGTATTTATGATTGGAGTACGTGAAGCAAAAAAAATAATTCTTGATAATTGCCCGTCTGCAAAAATTGAACAAGTACCGCTGAAAAAGGCTTGTGGCTATGTCTTAGCCGAGCCGGTCTATTCACCCATTGATGCCCCGCCCTTTGACCAGTCGGCCATGGATGGTTATTCATTTTCATTTGAACAGTGGGACAAAAAGTCTGAACTGTTTGTAACCGGAGAAGTGCCGGCAGGGAATATTTTAACCGAAGCAACTAAACCTAACCAAGCCACACGCATTTTCACCGGGGCTCCTTTACCGCCCGGAACCGACACCGTGGTGATGCAAGAAATGGTATCGACAAACGGGCAATCAATTTCGATAAAAGATGATCAGATCAGTAAAGGAATGAATGTGCGAAAGCAAGGTTCGCAAACAAAGAAAAACGAAATCGCACTAACCAAAAATCATTTTCTTTCGCCTGCTTCGGTTTCATTTCTTGCCGGCCTGGGCATTAACTCGGTAAAAATTTATTCTCCGCCCACCATCAGCATCATCGTAACCGGCAAAGAGTTGGTTAATCCCGGGCAGAAAATAAGTGAAGGAAAAATTTTTGAATCCAATTCATTTGGGCTTGCCGCAGCTTTAGCCATGCTGAATATTACTCCGGTTTATATCGAAATGGTGGACGATGATGAAATGCAAATAATAAAAGCCATCAACAAGCAATTAAACTCAGACATCATCCTGCTGACAGGCGGAGTGTCTGTAGGCGATTATGATTTTGTTACTACTGCACTGGAAAAATGTGAAGTGAATAAATTATTTCATAAAGTAAAACAGAAGCCCGGCAAGCCTCTGTTTTTCGGCAAACATAATAATGCGTTGGTGTTCGGCCTTCCGGGAAACCCGGCATCGGTGCTCACCTGCTTTTATGAATACGTGATGGATACCATCAGTCATTTTACCAAAAGAGAATATATTAAAACGGCAAACCTTCCGCTGGCCAACAATTATTCAAAGAAATCCGGTTTAACACATTTTCTGAAAGGCAAAATGTTACCCGGTGAAGTGTTGATATTAAATAACCAGGAAAGTTATATGATGAATTCATTTGCTCAGGCTGATTGCCTCATTGAGCTTGAAGAAAGTGAAGAACATTTTCATAAAGGCGATAAAGTAAATATTCGGATAATTAGTTGTTGAACAAAATAATTTTATAAAAAGCTATGTACACTGAAATCATTTTTTATTCATTGTTGTTTTTAGTTGCCATGCTGTATGCCTCGGTCGGGCATGGCGGGGCAAGCGGGTATCTGGCACTGATGGCCTTTTTTTCATTTGTGCCTGAAACCATGCGGCCTACGGCACTCATGTTAAACATTTTTGTTTCACTGATAGCCTTTATACAATACTACCGTGGCGGGCATTTTCGCTGGCAGTTGTTCTGGCCCTTTGCCATTACCTCCATCCCGGCTGCCTTTATCGGAGGATTAATAACGGTTGACGCTCACCTGTATAAAATAACGCTAGGTATCCTGCTGCTTTTTCCAGTCGTGCGGCTGGGTGGACTAAAATTCAACGAAGAAAAAAATATAACCCAACAAAATCTTGTCGCTTCAATGCTGATTGGTGCCTCCATCGGGTTGCTCTCGGGAATGATTGGAATTGGCGGTGGAATTATTTTAAGCCCCATTATACTTTTATTGCATTGGGGCAACATGAAACAAACCGCAGCCGTTTCTGCTATTTTTATTTTGGTTAACTCATTGTCAGGCCTTGCGGGAATATTCATTCACCAATTACATTTTAGTAACGAGATGGCCTGGATGATTGGCGTTGCTATTGCCGGTGGATTGACCGGTTCATACTTCGGGTCAATTAAGGTGGGCGGAGAAGTATTAAAGAAAATATTAGCTGTCGTTTTGCTGATCGCTTCTATAAAATTATTGTTCACATAAAAAAATGAATATGAAAAAAGTATTATTTCTGATTGTTGCTTTAGTCTATATTTTAACTTTTAGTCGTTGCCGTAATCAAAAAAAATCGGGTGAAGATCTAAAGAATAAAGATTCATCTACCCTGGCAACTCCCTCGCATAATCATACCGGCATAAAAGACACCGTGAGCATGGTGAGCACCACCCTGTCGGTAAGTGGTGATGTTAACTTTCCTTTAGTCCTCACGGTTGATTCATTAAAAAAAATGAAAGTAGTGGGGTTAGACAGCTTAAATATCGTGTGTCAGTCTGGGGCAACAACAAGCAGCAGTGTTAAAAGCAGGGGTGTTTTATTAAAAGATATTTTAGAAAAAGCATCCATCAAACAAGTCAATCACAAAGACAGAAACTTTTACATTGTGGCACGGGCCACAGACGGGTATAAGGCTACTTTTTCCTGGGGCGAAATATTCAATAACCCCACCGGCAACAATACCTATATAACATTCGAAGAAAATGGCCAACCTATTGTAACCAAAGGCTCAATGATTCTGAACTGTGTCAACGATATTAGAACCGGGCCACGACATGTTATCTGGCTTAAAAGTATTGAAGTGAAAAAAGTGGATTGATTTTTTTTAATAAAAAATCAAAATCTGATTCACACTGAAAATTGACTAGGAAAATTCACAGTGGCAGAGGAGATCAACGATATAACGGGCTACATTTTAGCAGGCGGCAAAAGTTCGCGCATGGGAACTGATAAGGGCTTGCTTCTTTTTAATGGCGAGCCTTTGGTGCTACGCACCATTAAGCAATTGCGGAGCGTAGTAACTAAGGTTGTGATTGTTTCCAATAATAACGAGTATCAAAAATTTGGGCTTGAGGTGATTGAAGATTTATTAAAAGGAATTGGCCCGGCAGGCGGCATTCACGCTGCATTTCACAATTCGTTAACAAGTAAATTATTTGTGGTGAGTTGTGATATGCCGTTTATCACCTCCCAGTCGATCGACTACCTGCTGCTGCATGCCACCCAATCACAAATAACTTTACCTTTATACAGGGGAAAAATCCAACCATTATTCGGGGTGTATTCAACCAGCTGCCTGCCCGGCTGGAAGCAATTAATTGATCGGGGAATTGTTAAATTACAAGAAATGGTTACACATTTTGACTTGTCAACACTTGATGTGAGCCACCATGAATTATTCAGCAACTTATTGTTTACCAACATCAACAACAAAACTGATTTTAATAAGGCCGTTAAAAAATTGAACCATGGAAATTAATGTACTCGCTTTTGGCCAGGTTGCAGATATTACCGGCAAAACTTCGTGGAAGGTGCCCTTAGTAAAAACAACCAATGAATTAAATCAGCAATTGATAAAGTCATATCCTCAACTACAATCCACTACATATTTAATAGCTGTCAATAAAAAAATTATTCAAGAGTCTGTGGAGTTGAATACCGATGATACCGTGGCACTGCTTCCACCATTTTCCGGAGGATAATAGTAATGAGTGATCAAAAAAAATATCAGCGATACGAACGCCAGGTTATTCTCAAAAATTTTGGCATCCAGGCACAGGATAAATTATTTTATGCGAAAATCCTGGTAATTGGTGCTGGTGGGCTGGGCTGCCCGGCTTTGCAGTATTTGTCTGCCGCGGGTGTCGGGAAGATCGGTATCGTTGATTTTGATGTAGTTGAGCTAACCAACCTGCAACGACAAACTCTTTATACAGTCAATGATATTGGGAAACCAAAAGCGATCACAGCCGCAGAAAAATTAAAGTTGTTTAATCCTGAAACTCAATATTTAGTTTACCAAACAAAAATTGAACCGAAGAATGCACTTGAGATCATCGAAGAATACGATCTCGTAATTGACGGTTCAGATAATTTTGCTACGCGGTATTTAGTAAACGATGCCTGCGTGTTGCTTCACAAACCGTTAGTGTATGGAGCGATACTGCGTTACGAAGGGCAGGTTGGCGTTTTCAATATGCCTGATAAAAATTCAGGATACACGGCTAATTACCGTGACCTGTTTCCGTTGCCATCGAATCCGGCTACTGTTCCTTCGTGTAATGAAGCCGGTGTGCTGGGTGTGTTGCCGGCCATCATAGGAGGGTTTCAGGCTGCCGAAGCAATTAAAATTTGTACCGGCATCGGAGAACCGCTTTGTAATAAAATTTTATCCTGCAATGTGCTGAATAATTCATTTTATGAATTCAACATTTCACCTTCTAAAGAATCATCCTCATACATTCCGTCAACAAAAGAAGCGTTTAAAAACTATAACTACGAATGGTTTTGCAGCCCAGGTAATCCTGTAAATGAAATTACTCCCGCTGAGTTTGATGATTTGCGCAAAAGAGAACAATTGATCATTATTGATGTTCGCGAAGAAGATGAGTTGCCTTTAGTGAATGAGTTTAGGTACACTCAAATTCCTTTGAGCCGTTTTAAAGAAGCTGCCCTGGAAATTTCTACAGAAAATAAAATTGTGGTTTTTTGTAAATCAGGAAAAAGAAGTGTAACCGCAGTAAACGCGCTTCTGAAAAAATATCCCAACATTGTGGCTTATAGTTTAAAAGGAGGAATTGATAACTGGAAAATGTATGAACATTCTAACTTAAAAAACTCATCACCCATACAGTTATAATGGAATCATCAAAAAAACATAACGTATTTATTGACGGGCCGATCAGCCCGGCCTTCATTGCCAACTCGATAGAAAAGCACAATAAGAAAACAACGATCGGGGCACACAGTCTTTTTCTCGGACAGGTACGACAGGATACCATCAACAATCAGCAAGTGATTGCTATTGAATACACCACTTACCGGGAAATGGCTGAAGAAAAATTTCATGAAATCAGGGAAGATGCTTTTAAAAACTTTCCGCTGATCTGTATGCACATTTACCACAGCCTGGGTTTAGTAAATGCGGGAGAAATCAGTTTACTGGTCTTTACTTCCGCCATTCACCGCAAAGATGCCATCAACGCATGCGAAGCAATTGTGGAACGAATTAAAAAAGAAGCTCCGGTATGGGGAAAAGAAATTTTGAATGACGACAACTATCAATGGAAAATAAATTCGTAAAAACAACATGATTGACATCACCAGCAAAATAAAAACTCACCGCAGCGCCATTGCGCAAGCCGTTGTCAGCGTTAGCTCTGATGAGACCATTGAAGCGATTAAAAACAAAACCGTTCCAAAAGGCGATGTCTTTGAGGTTAGCCGTGTGGCGGGTTTATTCGGAATAAAAAAAACCAGTGATATGATTCCCGATTGCCACCCGTTGCCGATTGAGTTAGCCTCGATACATCATCGCATTGAGGGATTGGATATTATTATTGAAACAGAAGTACACACGATTTATAAGACAGGTGTGGAGGTAGAGGCCATGCATGGCGCTTCGGTGGTGGCGCTTACCCTCTATGACATGCTGAAGCCCATTGATAAGGGCATTGAAATTAAAAGTATAAAACTGATCAAGAAAAAAGGAGGCAAATCACAATATGCAGATAACGTGCCCAAAAATTTTTCTGCGGCCGTTGTTGTTTGTTCCGACAGTATTTCGGCAGGCAAAAAACAAGACTCTGCCGGCAAAGCGATCATCAGCAAGCTTGAGCGATTTCAAATTGCCACAAAAGACTACAGCATCATTCCCGATGAAATAAAAATAATACAAGACAAAGTGCAATCGCTCTGTGCCAAAAAAATTGATTTAATAATTTTAACAGGAGGTACCGGCTTATCCTCACGCGATGTTACCCCGGAGGCCATACGCCCCATGCTGGATCGTGAAATACCGGGCATCAGCGAAGCGGCAAGAAGTTACGGACAGGAACAAATGCCATATTCCATGCTTTCGCGAAGTGTAGCCGGGTTAAAAGGAAATACCCTGATCCTCGCACTGCCTGGCTCTACGCGAGGCGTTAGTGAAAGCATGGATGCACTGTTTCCTTATGTGCTGCATTTATTCAAAATACTGGCACACGTCAGTCATGAATAGAAATTCATAAAACAAAAAAGCAGAAACCAATCAGTTGTTGCTCACTTTCTTAAACCGAACTCCTCTCCCGCTCACTGCTGCAGTATTGAAAAACCCCACTATTGGTGAGCCGGATGGATTTACATTTGAAAGATTAGAAGAAACATTAGCCAGCGGTGTGGAAAACAACTGACCAAATCCCCCTGGCCGGTTGGTCTGCGTTATTACCTGACCTAAAAAATTGAAAGCAGCTAACGAGATAGAATTAATTTCTACATAAACCGAATCACCCAGAATGAGCGGAGAGTCTGTGCTGGCTTGGTTTGAACTTAACCGAGGTGTGATCTTTCTTCGCACCGGTGAAATAAATACCACGCCATCAGCATCGCCTCCAATAGAAGTTCCGGCATCATAAGCGATGTTTATTTCTCCTGGTAGTGTAAGGAGAGTATCATTTTTTGTAGTCTTAATCCAATACGTATCGCCCGGTCCTTTGGGATCAGTTGCCCAAAACTGCCCATAATATTTAATTGTTTTTGAGTTTGAATTGTTTCCCTGCTGCGAAAATGTAATGCTATCAACGGCAGGCACGCGCCCTATGTATGATGAGGCCACAAATGTTTCTCCATTCAACAAAATCGTAAGTTTATATTGGTGTCCAATTGTTCCAAAATTGACGGAAGAAGGAGTCCATTCATACGAGCCGTGCACTGAGGGATTTTCAGTAAAGTGATAAACTGTAACTCCGTCTGTCACGTCTTGTACACTGACTGCAGCACCTGAAACTCCTGCAGGTAAAGAACTATCGAAATAAGGTTGTGTCATGGTGAGTAAAACAATTTGTTTTTCAGTTTTGTTGTTGATCCACGCATCTACGACCAAAACCGGAGTAGCTGGCTGCAGTGTTGGGTTAATAACTTTTTCACATGAAAACAAAAAACCGGCACCGGCTAAACCCGTGGCAAGAAAAAACCAAATATGTCTTTTTATTCTCATGATCATCAAAATTTAAGGTTATAAGAAATAGCCGGCACAAAGGTGCCGATGATCGAAATTTGTTTGGCCTGCGAAAGCAGCGGTTGTCCGGGAAGGGTTTGGTCGTTTACCTGCGAAAAATAAATTGAGAATGGATTTTGCCGGGCATAAAGATTATAAATTGAAAACACCCAGTAATCTTTGTTTTTTCGTTTTCTTCCTGACTTATCTGCTTCTTTTCCTTGCAGGGTAAAGGCAATATCTAACCGGTTATAACTGGGAAGCGTAACGTTATTGCGTGCATTAGTGGCCAGGTAAGGAATCAATATCCCTTGTTGAGTGTATCGTGAATTGGGAAAGGTAGTGGGTGTTCCCGATGTGTAAATAAAGTTAGTAGAGAACGACCACCGTTTATTGATTTCGTAAAACCCTACCACCTTCAGGTTGTGTGTTTGATTATAACGTGTGGGGTACCAATTATCGTTGTTGATTCCGATTACTTGTAGTTCCGTTCTTCCCAACGTATAACTAATCCATCCATTGAGTCGCCCGGTCTTCTTTTGCGCAAAAAATTCTACGCCATACGCACGGCCTTTGCCTGAGAGTAGATCGCCCTCGAGGTAGCGATTAATTAAAATATCGGCCCCGTTAATGTAGTCAATCTGGTTTTGAGTATAGCGCAAATATCCTTCTACAGAAAATTCATACTGAGCCGTTGGTGTAGTCAACGTTCTAAAATAGCCTGTGGTCAATTGATCACCCAGTTCTGGTTTAATGTTGGCGGTACTGGGTGTCCAGACATCCAGCGGGTTAGAAGCTGTTGTATTGGAAATCAAGTGCAGGTACTGCACCATGCGGTTGTAACTACCTTTGATGGAACTGTTTTCGTTCAATTGGTACTTAAATGAAAAGCGCGGCTGCCAGTTGCCATATGTTTGAATCGCCTCTCTTTTGGAATACGTTTTTTCGCCAATTACCCGCTTGCGGATGCCCGGCACGGTGTCGTTATATAAATACTGTGTGCCCGGTCCATAGAGCGAGAAAGAAGAATAGCGCAACCCGTAATCAATTGAGACACGTGGATTGATTTTCAATGCGTGGCTGGCATACAGAGAAATTTCTGAATTGTATTTTTTTTCAAGACTGACATCTACGGGCGTTCCGTTGGTTGTGCCGGTAGCGTTGGCCGGAACAAATGTGTAGTAAATTGCTTCACCTCCAAAATTAACTTCATGGTTGCTGTTAATGAAGTAACTGAAATCCGGGCGGTAGATGAAGTTACTAATGGATGATTTCCATTTAAAATTATTTTGCTCCGTTCCGCCAAACTGCAGGCTGTAGTCATACTTGCTAAATACCAATGCCTGATTAAGAAAAAGTTTATCATTGAACAAATGATTCCACCGCAACGTGCCTGTGGCATTGCCCCAGCTGAAACCCTGATTTTTATCAAAAAGAAAATTATCACGGCCAAAGTAGCCTGACAAATACACTTTATTTTTATCGTTGAAATTATAATTAGTCTTTAATGTGAGGTCATAAAAATTTAAAGCTCCCCCGTTTTTTAAAACACTCACGAAAGGGCGCGCCAGAATATCAATATAGGATCTTCGCGCGGCCACAATGAACGAAGATTTATTTTTTACCAACGGACCTTCTATTGAAAACCGGCTGAAAACGGTTCCTATTCCTCCATGAATTTCCGTTTTCTTGTTGTTGCCTTCTTTCATCCGCACATCCAGTACAGAAGCCAGACGTCCGCCAAAGCGGCTGGGCACAGCACCTTTGTATAAGGTAATGTCTTTTACGGCATCCGGATTGAATACAGAAAAGAATCCTAACAAATGCGATGAGTTATAAACCGGGGCTTCATCCAGGTACACTAAGTTCTGCCCCACACTTCCACCCCTCACATTAAATCCTGCTGCTCCTTCGCCCACGGTACTTACTCCGGGTAACAACAAAATACTTCTGATCACATCTACTTCCCCTAAAAAGGCCGGTATCTTCTTCATAACCGACACATTCATTTTATTCATGCTCATGCCCGGATTTTGAGCAGTCGGACGATCGCTTTCCTCCACTACCTGAATTTCTTTTAATACAGTAGCCTCGCTCACCAACTCTACATCAGTCGGCAGGTTTTTATCTAATGTAATTTCTTCGGTCACCAGTTTGTACCCGAGGTAATTATATTTTACAGTGTATGTACCTGCTGGCAGGGTAAGCGAGTAAAATCCATATTCATTGGTACTTGTGCCGGCATTTACCGGTTGAACAAATACTGTGGCCCCAATCATGGCCTCTCCGTTAGAAGCATCTTTTACATATCCGCTAAGCGTAAATTTTTGCTGGGCTATACAATAACTTGTTAAAAAGAGACAGAAAAAAAATACGATACGCATAAAAAATAATTATTAATGATCGTAACGATGGTGGCCAGTTTTTGTTATTTACCCGTGGTGTCTCTGAAAAGAATACTACCGTGATCTTCTTTTCGGAGCCGAACCAAAGAGCATTCCAAAAACTCCGCGCACAATTTCTTTTCCCACTTGCTTGGTGATGGGCGAAGACAGCACTTGTTCGATTGTGCTTTTTTCAGGGCGACCTTTGGTTACCGGAGGAGCCGATTGTTGTTCTGACTGGTGCGATTGTATGCGTTCATTCAGTAATTCGAAGGCACTTACCGGGTCAACTGAATCTTTGTATTTTTTAAAGAGGTCTGATTGATCAAGATATGTTTGATATTCCAGGTCACCGAGTGGACCCATAAACGAAGCAGGCGGAGCCAAATGTGTGACAACCGTTTCGGTCGGGATTCCTTTTTCATCTAATACCGTTATCAGTGCCTGGCCAATGCCCAATTGGGTAAATACTTTTTCCAAGTCATAAAAATCAGATTTGGGAAATGTTTTGATCGTTTCCCTTAAGTCTTTCACATCGTTGGGTGTAAAGGCGCGAATGACATGGTGCACGCGGTTGCCTAACTGACCGAGCACCGAAGACGGAATGTCTTGAGTCATTTGCGTGCAAAAGAAAATACCCACTCCTTTTGAGCGGATCAGCCGGATCACTTGTTCAATCTGATCCATAAATGCAACAGGAGCATCTTTAAAAAGCAGGTGAGCCTCGTCTAAAAAGAAAACCAACTTGGGTTTATCCAGGTCTCCTGCTTCAGGAAGTTTATGGTACAACTCGGCTAACAGCGAAAGCATGAATGTGGAAAAAATCATCGGCTGACTCTGTACATCTGATACATTGAGTAGGCTGATTGTTCCCCTCCCATCCACTTTTTCAAATAAGTCCTGCACATCAAAAGAGGGCTCGCCAAAAATGGGCGAAACACCTTGCTGTTCCAAGGCAACAATTTTTCTTAAAATTGTACTGGCCGTGGCTCCTGAAATTTTGCCGTAACTTTCTTTTATTTCAGCAGCACCCGCACCTTCGGTGAGGTAGTTCAATACTTTCTTCAGGTCATTCAAATCAACTATCGGCAATTTTTTATCATCGGCATACTTAAACAAAATCATCAGTACGCCACTCTGCACATCATTCAATTCTAAAATTTTAGTAAGCAATACCGGCCCAAATTCGGTAACAGTAGCTCGCATTTGGGTGCCCTTCTTTCCACTGAGTGAATAGAGTTCAACAGGAAAACCGGATGGTGCGTAATTGATATTTAGTGCTTGTGCCCTTTCATTTATTTTATCATTATTGGTTCCTTCTTTTGCCATCCCGCTCAAATCACCTTTCATGTCAGGCATAAAAACGGAAACACCGGCAGCCGATAGTTGTTCGGCTATTAATTGAAGAGTACGTGTTTTTCCTGAGCCGGTGGCACCCGTTACTAATCCGTGACGGTTCATCATGCGCAAAGCTAAATTCACTTTTGCATTGGCAATAATTTCACCATTGTAAACTCCGGCTCCAAGAAAAATGGAGCTTCCCTGATAAGAATATGATTTTTGTACGGATGCAATAAATGATTCTTTTGACATAGCTCAGATTACCAGTTGCAGATATTCGTTATTTTCAGGTTATAATTTTTTCTTGTAGAGCCAGTCAACTTGTGGATCATCACCCATTTGAAAGATATGTTCGCTGAAACGTTCAAATCCCCACTTGGTATAAAATTTTTGCGCTCGTACATTTTTTTCCCATACCCCCAGCCACATCCACTCGTATTTTTTCTTTTGGGCATACTCCAATCCCTGGTTCATAAGTTTTCTGGCGGCTGCGCCCCCCTGGTAATCACGATGAACGTATAAGCGCTGTAGTTCAATGTTGTTGCTCCCCAACTGTTGATTCACTTCTGAGTTTTTTCGTAGTCGAAGAAACCCGATGATTTTCAGGTTGTCGAGGGCAATGTATAAAACGGAGTCAGGTTCTTTATATTCTGCAGTAAATTTTTCGAGGTTGTATGAATCTTTAAAAAAAAATTCCATGTTTTCAGAAGTATTGCTTTCGGCAAAGGTATCGGTGAATACTTCAATGGCCAGTTCACGAATGGCTGGAACTTCTTCAATCTTGGCTTTGCGTATTCTGATCATAAAAACGAAAGTAACTAAAAAATAAATCTATTCTGAGTGTGAAGGTGTGACAAAAAACCACGGTGCATAAACCTGAAAAGTTCATTCAACACCTACTAAAAAAAGCGAAGAATCCCGGCCAGGGATTCTTCGCTTTACTCAGCAAGCTGATCTAACCAATGCTTATTTTTTCTTGGTCTTAGTGGTATCTGATTTTACCGGGTGTTCTTTCTCGGCCTTGTACTCATCGTTCAGGCCTTTTACCACATCGTTAGAAATATCAATACCAGGAACGCCAAACAGTACATCGCTGCTTTGATCAAATTTAAGCACCACCTGCAGGCCACTTCCTTCGGCATATTTTTTCAAGAAGGCTGTAATGCGGTTGTACAACGACTCAGTGAGCCGGGCTTGGTCATTTGCCACTTCCTGTTCAAGACTTTGCTGGTAGAGGCGAAAATTCTGTTGTTTTTTTCCTAAATCTTCTTCCAGTGCTTTAGCTTGACCAATGGTAAGGTTCGATAAGTTTTTCTGATAAGCATTGATTTCGTTTTGCAGACTTTGGCCGCGAGTCTGCAAATCCTGATCTAATTTTTTTCCTTTTGCTTCTAAAATGCTTTTCTGTTCTTTAAAAAAGTCGTAATGCTTCAGCACGCTATCCGATTTGATATAGGCAAATTTCAGGTCGGCAGGTGCCGTTACAGTTGACTCACCAGCATGGTGACCTTTGCCGGAGAAGTGTAGGTAAAACAACACAGCCACCGCCACTAAAAGAATTCCATTGAGGATTAACGAGAGATTTTTCATTTCCAAATAAATTATTTAAGGCCGCAAAGATAAGAGGATTTTGTTATCCTCCATCACTTATACCACTCGGCATACATCGGGTAGTTACGAGCTGTGCGGGCAATGACTTCTTTCATTTCAGGGCCTGCATCCTTTACCCTTCTAGCCGGGGTGCCTACATATATGCTTCCCGGCTCTACTTTAGTGCCCGGTAAAATAACAGCCCCGGCCGCAATCACCGATCCGGTCCCGATCACGGCATCGTCCATGACGATGGCCCCCATACCAATCAATACATTATCTTCGATGGTGCAGCCGTGAACAATGGCGCTGTGTGCAATGGAAACATTATTGCCGATAATCACTTTAGCCTTTTGATACGTGCAATGAATGATCGCCCCATCCTGAATATTGGTATTGTTGCCTATGGTAATGGAGTGCACATCGCCCCGCACCACTGCATTGAACCATACGGTGCAGTTGTCGCCCATCGTCACCTCGCCCACTACGGTAGCGTTATCGGCAAGGAAACAATTAGAACCAAATTTTGGTGAATGACCACGAATAGTTTTGATAAGAGCCATAAGAATATATAGTTCAAAATTTCAAATTCAAGATTGATAGGTTAACGCTAATCATCTGAAAAATTTTATCATTCGGGGCAAGACTTCAATTTTTGCCGGCAGCCTGCCCGCCAGTTCTCCTTCTGCTTCGATTAGTGTTGTTTCTCCGGAAGTCAACTTCAAAGAAGTGCAGGAATTATATTCAATTTGCCGGCTGTTGATTTTGGTTTTGGTTTTGATCTTTTGCAGAAGGCCTAAAAATTTCAAAAGCCTGACCTCACCTACCAAAAAAGTATTTAAAAGTTCATCATCAGGCCGGGCATCAGGGGCTATATACATCGAATTGCCAAACGAAACTCCGTTGGCTACGGCAAAAACCCGCACGTTTCCGCTCCATTGCCAATGAATTGCATCAACAGACAACGGTTGTGGCTGGTGAGTGAAAAAAGTAGCAATGATAGCTTTGAGGTATGTCAACAATGGTCCAAGCGCACGATCACTGTTTTGTAAACGCTTCACCACGTCAGGCCCCATGCCTATGCTGCAGGCATTAATAAAATATTCGGTTACAGGTTCGCCATTTTCATTGATGCATGAAATCTTCCCTATATCAGTAGGTATGGGTTTGTTTAACTCCAACAAACCGGATATATTATTTCCACCGGGCTTGAATCCACATAGTTTAGCAAAATCATTTCCAGTGCCCAGCGGGATAATTCCCAAACTAGGTAGTTCTGAGGCGCCAGCGGTAAGTATTCCGTTCAATACCTGATGCAGCGTACCATCTCCACCAGCTGCTAAAATAATTTCAAAATTTAAAGCAACCGCTTGAGCTGCTAATTCTTTAGCGTGATTAGGATACTGTGTTTCAAAAACAGTCACATCCGATTTTTCTTGCAGCAAAGGATAAATTATGCGATAGAAAATCTTCTTTTTTCGAGAAATACCATTGAGTACAACTGCTACTTTCATGTCTGCCAATCTGTCATCAAAGATGAATATTTTCTTTAAATTTGCAGTCCGAAATTCATACAATGGAGAATTTGATTCAGGATATCGAGATTTTGGGAGAGGGCAGGATTCCCACCGAAGAGGTAAAAACTACGGCCGATTATAACTCGGGAAACAAGCGTAAACTCTACATCGAAAGCTATGGCTGCCAGATGAATTTTTCTGACAGTGAAATCGTAGCTTCCATCCTGCACAAAGAAGGCTTTGACACTACTTCAGATATCGCCCAGGCTGACCTGATTTTTTTGAATACATGCTCCATCCGCGAGAAAGCCGAACAAACGGTGCGCAACCGGCTCAACCACATTAACGGATTAAAGAAAAAAAAACCCGAAATGATGGTGGGCGTACTCGGCTGCATGGCCGAGCGACTGAAAACTAAATTACTGGAAGAAGAAAAAATTGTTGACCTCATTGCCGGGCCTGATGCCTACCGCGATCTGCCTCAGCTTATTTCACAAGTTGATGAGGGCAGCAAAGCCGTAAATACATTTCTCTCGCGCGAAGAAACCTATGCCGACATCAGCCCCGTGCGGTTAAACTCCAACGGGGTTACCGCCTTCATTTCCATCATGCGCGGGTGCGACAACATGTGCTCTTTTTGCGTGGTGCCTTTTACCCGTGGCCGCGAACGCAGCCGCGACCCGCACTCCATTGTGACCGAAGCCCGGCAACTATTTGAACAAGGCTATCGCGAGGTAACACTACTTGGGCAGAATGTAGATTCTTACAAATGGAGCGAAGAAGAAAACAACAAAGCAAGACTGGAAAAAATTGAAGCAGGCGGGGTTGTCAACTTTGCCAACCTGCTGGAAAGGGTAGCACAAATCCATCCCAACTTGCGTGTGCGTTTCTCCACTTCTCACCCCAAAGACATTACCGATGATGTGTTGCTTGCTATGGCAAAACACGAAAACATCTGCAAAAACATTCATTTACCGGTACAAAGCGGAAGCAGCCGGATATTGGAACTAATGAACCGGGGCTACACACGCGAGTGGTATTTAGACCGTGTGAAAAGCATTCGTGCAATTTTAGGAGACGAGTGCGGCATTACCTCAGATATGATTGCCGGGTTTTGTACCGAAACAGATGAAGAACATCAGCAAACCATTTCGTTGATGGAGCAAGTACAGTACGATTTTTCATTCATGTTTTTTTACTCCGAGCGGCCCGGCACACTTGCCGCAAAGAAATATACCGATGACATTCCGTTAGAAATAAAAAAGAAACGTCTGGACGAAATCATTAAAAAACAAACAGAGCTTTCAACACTGCGCAACCAAAAAGACCTGAACAAAATTCATAAAGTACTGATCGAAGGACCTTCGCGCAGGTCAGAAGATTTTTTACAAGGGAGAAATTCAGCAAATAAAGTAGTGATTTTTCCTAAAGGAACTAAGAAGAAAGGCGAGTATACCAACGTTGTAGTAGAAAGTTGTTCGCCCGCTACATTGTTTGGCAGAATCATTGATTGAAAACGAAGGTGGACGTTTGGAACCAGAAATCAAATGGCAAGTACAGAATCAGAAATACAAAATATAAAACAACGGTTTGGCATCATCGGCAATGCATCCTTGCTGAATAATGCCGTGCGCATAGCCATGCAAGTGGCACCTACCGATATGTCTGTACTGATTACGGGCGAAAGCGGAAGCGGCAAAGAATCGTTTTCAAAAATCATTCATAGTCTCAGCCACCGTAAGCATGGCCCACTCACTGCCATTAACTGCGGGTCCATCCCTGAGGGCACTATCGACTCAGAATTATTTGGCCACGAAAAAGGTTCATTTACCGGAGCACACGAGGCACGCAAAGGATATTTTGAAGTAACCAATGGCGGCACCATGTTTCTTGATGAAATTGGAGAAATGCCCCTGAGCACACAAGCCCGGTTGCTGCGTGTGCTGGAGTATGGCGAGTATATTAAAGTAGGTTCTTCAAAAGTGATGAAAACCGATGTGCGCGTAGTAGCGGCAACCAATGTAAACTTATTGAATAAAGTAAGCGAAAACCGCTTTCGCGAAGATTTGTATTACCGGCTAAATTCCGTGCCCATTTACGTTCCTCCCCTGCGCGAACGCGACAAAGATGTGGAGTTGTTGTTTAGAAAATTTGCCGCTGATTTTGCCGAGAAGTATAAAGTGAAACCGATCACTCTTACCGAGGAGGCTAAAAATATTTTATTGAAGTATCGTTTTCCGGGCAATATTCGTCAGTTAAAAAACCTGGTAGAACAGATTTCTGTTCTCTCCACCGATCAAAAAGAAATTGATGCCACTACGATTCAAAATTATATTCCCAGAGAACCTACGTTACCTGCTTTGGTGAATGGGCATACCCATGATGTATCTGAGCGCGAAATTCTTTACAAAGTGCTTTTCGATTTAAAAAAAGATGTAACTGATGTAAAAAAATTAGTGCTCGAAATTTTTGCCAACCCTACGCAGGCGGCTGAATTAATTAAGAACAACACTCATTTATTTGAAGGATTGCAAGAATCTAAAACATCCAATGAGCAACCCGTGGTGTTAAATATCAACCCCTCCACAAAACCACCAACTGATCAGGAGGAGGAAGTACAGGATATTTCGCACGAAGCGGAAGACGACACGCTTTCAATCCAGAAAAAAGAAAAAGAACTGATTGTGCGGGCATTGAATAAAAACAAAAACAAACGCAAATATGCGGCACGCGATTTGGGGATATCCGAAAGAACCTTGTATCGCAAAATCAAAGAGTATAACTTGGAAAAATGATGACTCGCTTTATCTGCCGACTCTTACCCTTAGCTTTTGTAGTGTTTGTATTTTCGTTGTCAGGCTGCATGAAGTACTCGCTTACAGGCGCCTCGACCAACGCAAAAACCATACAGGTCGATCCGTTCTTTAATAACACCGAACTGGGGCCGGCTAACCTAGGCCAAACCGTTACCAACCTTATAAAAGATTATTACCAACAAAGCTCAAGCTTACGGGTGGTACCTTCCAATGGCGAACTTCAGATTGAAGGCACAATAGTAACCTACTCCACCACCCCAATAGCCCCACAGGCAAGTTCAGGAACGGGTGTTACTGCTTCGCCCAACTATGCAGCCCAAACCCGGTTAACCATTGCCCTGTCGGTAAGCTATGTGGATAACCTGGAACCCAAGAACAGTTTTAAAGACAGAAGTTTCAGTTTCTATGCCGATTTCGATAACTCCCAAGATTTCTACTCTGTACAGTCAAGCCTGGAGACCAAAATATTCAATCAAATACTGATTGACATCTTCAATGCCACCATTGCCAACTGGTAGCTTGCTTCCACAAGGATTTTGACTACATTTACTTTCCTGCTAAAAAATACTTGTCGCGTGGATAAGGATCGTTTCAATCAATTGTTTGTCAACTACACTGCGCTGACACCTGACGAAGCTGGTGAATTAGTTAATCTAGTAAGCGACTTTCCTTACAGCCAAATAATACACAATTTGGCAGCCCGGGCTTCGCAAGATGCCCACTTGGCTAACCAGGAAAACATTTTGCACCTTAGTGCCATTTACAGCACTGATCGCTCCGCCCTAAAAACAGTGATGGTTGCACCCCGGCAAAAAAGAATTGAGTTCGTTTTGCCAAACCCAGAGAATACTCAACCAACTCTTGCCGCTTCAGACAATCAAAAAAGCCTGTACGAACGGGTAATGGAAGATTTTGAAGCCATGCATGCAGCCAAACGCAAATATGAAGCGTTGGTTGATACATTAGAGCAAGCCCATGCTTTGCCGCTGGCTGAAAATAGACCAGAAAAAAAAACAGAGAAAGCAGAATTAGAGAAAAAGACAGAACTTCAAAAAAAAGCAACAGAGGCCAAGGGCAATAACATCATTGATGAAATCAAATCCACGAGAAAAAAAATAAAACCAGAAGGGGAAAAACAAAAAGAGCAGGGTGAAATCATTGATCAGTTTATCAAGGCACAGCCTGCCATCTCCCGGCCACAGCCGTCCAAAAAAGGGCTGGATGAAGACCTCTCTG
This sequence comes from Bacteroidota bacterium, assembly GCA_018266435.1. Taxonomy (GTDB): domain Bacteria; phylum Bacteroidota; class Bacteroidia; order Cytophagales; family Cyclobacteriaceae; genus ELB16-189. Next base: position 79,496 of record JAFEAL010000009.1, read on the forward strand.
AACCAAGCAATCAGTTTAATGAAAGTATTGTTTCTGAAACACTTGTAGAAATCCTATTAAAACAGGGCAAAAAAGAAAAAGCCATTGAGGCCTTAAAAAAACTGATTTGGAAATTTCCACAGAAAAAGGCTTACTTTGCAGCCCAAATTGAAGAACTAAGAAAATAAATATATGTACATTTTACTGATCGGTTTAACTATTGTCAGCGCGGTGTTGTTGGTATTGGTTGTTTTAGCACAAAATTCAAAAGGAGGAGGCCTATCTAGCCAGTTTGGTGGCTCCGGTGCCAGTAATTTGATTGGCGTAAAAAAGACAGGCGATTTTTTAGAACGTGCTACTTGGGCACTTGCCATCTCCATCATGGTATTTTCACTGGCAATCAACTTTACCACACCCAATGCGGTTAGCTCAGGCGATGAACTGATCGAAAAAGCAAAAGGTCAGCAAAGTGCACCTGTTATTCCCAAGGCTGCCCCGGCTACCGACAGCACCAAAAAATAAGTAATTCTACTTTACTAAGTATTCCGGTCATTGAATTTTGACCGAAGTCATAGTCAATGACCCGCCAATAGCTTGGTCATTAAAGAATGAACAATTTTCGTTGTTTTGTTTTAATGCCATCACATACAGCAACGGAAGGTAATGCTCAGGTGTAGGCACGGCCAACTCAAAAACTTTGCCTTGCCGGTGATAATGAATAAGTGATGAATAATCTCCATCTTGGATAAATTCTTTCATTTTCATACGTGCTTCTAAAGCCCATTCAAACCCAAAACCGGGCTCATCTAGTTTATCCCACGCCACTCTGCGCAGGTTATGAACCATGTTTCCGCTCCCGATGATTAATACCCCCTTTTTGCGCAGGGCACTCAATTCACTTGCCATTTCAAAGTGATCTTGCGGAGATTTGTGGTAATCCAAACTCATTTCAATTACAGGCACATCTGCCTTGGGGTAAAAGTGCTTGATCACGCTCCAGGCGCCATGGTCAAGACCCCACGAGTGGGTTAGGCCTACCTCAGTTTTTTTTATTGCTTGCTGCGTTTCTCTTGCTAACTCCAAACTGCCCGGTGCCGAGTACTGTACTTCGTAAAGTTCTTTTGGAAAACCGCCAAAATCATGAATAGTTTTGGGTTGCTCCATGGCGGTAACGTGTGTTCCCTGAGTTTCCCAGTGAGCTGACACGCATAGTATGGCTTGTGGTTTTGGAATTGACTGAGCCTCTTCTCTAAATCCTTGCACAAATTCGTTTTCTTCAATGGCATTCATGGGGCTGCCATGACCAAGAAAAAGTACAGGCATAGTATCCGTATTCAATAGCGAATTGAATCTTGTTTTTACTACCTGAGATGTCATTGCCTTTCAATGCAAATCAAGAAAAAAAAGTTCACTGGCTGATGGTATTATGTTTTTGCAGGGATTGGGCAAGGGGCTGGCTATACGTTTTTTTACATCAACTTATAGGTGCCGGTAGCTGTTACACTATGTTGTATAGAAGAACCTCTTTGAATTACTGTGCACGACAGAGTAAAACTGTTGGCACCAGTTTTTGTAAGCGATCCGGAAAGCGAGGAATAAAAATTACTTCCACCATTGATTGCTAAGTCCACATTCAAATACCCGGCTTTGTTCACATCGTGTCCGTTATTAACCACGAAGCTGCCGTTGCTTGAAGGAGGCATATTATTTATGCGCAGGTACGTTGCGCCAACCGAATAATCATTTATGAATACATCAAAATTGGATGCCTGCCAGGTATCGTGTGTGATGAAAGTGGCCCCTGCAAATTGTTTTCCGTTAAAAGTAAACGAGCCCACAATAGCATTGGCAACGACTATTGTTTGAGAAACCGTAGCACTCACTCCGTTTTTTCCGGTTACCGTTAAGGTCACCTTAAACGTACCATTGGTTTTGAAAGTATGTGTAACCGGTGAAGATATGTCAACAGGGCTGTCATCTCCATAGTTCCACATCATTATAGCCGCATTAGCGGTTTGGTTGGTAAACACCACCTCACCTCCTTGCCCTTTTAAAAAAGTAAACTGAGCCTTGATTGTTTTATTGGGTGTGCAACCGTTCAGGCATAAACTGATGGATACCAGGTTAAATGCTGCAATGAGCCTTAGCTTGTGCAACGTAATTATTTTATCTGATAGCGCGGCCGAAACGGTAATCAGTTTGTAAAAAAAAACAGGAAACAGCTGTCTCCTTGACAAAGCATTTATGACTCTGCCTTTGATTGATTTCAAGGCATAAAGAAGAGTCGTTTTATTGCCCTCGGGTCTCATTGGTTTTGGTTTTTGTTGCCCAAAGGTTAGAAAGTGCAGGCCGCCACCACAGAGGAAAAACCCTGAATTTGCTATGGGGTTTTTCCTGTTTCATTCAACTTTTTATACTGTATTATGCGAATGCCCGATTTTATTGCAGAAGGATTTTCTACTTTCGGTACATCAACCAAAAACCCATGGGAATAAAAAACAGTTTTCTATCCAGAAAGGTATCCTTGTCTGTTGGCACACTTGCAATTGGGATTGGCCTGTTTGGAATAGCCAGCGCTACAATGTATTGTGGCGATGGAAAAAAAATTGCCAGACAAGAAGCAGCGTTAGAAACTCCGGAAATTATTTCATTCAACAATATGGCATCGAAACTTGTAATTGATACTGGCACAGCAAAAAGTATGGTGCGGTATTATGACAGCACTGCCCCTACCGGTATTGTAAATCATAAACCACTCGTGAATCCCCTCTTTGTCAATTTTGATCTCAAACCTTTACTTGGATACCTTATCAAAGCTCAGAGCAGTGATTCAGCCACTGGCGTACGCGTGTATTTTGGAAGATACCACAACAAAAAACAGCACCCTAGCAGTGGCGATTTAGATTATACAAACCATGCTACCGTAATTTTTGTGCCCGTAAAGACAGTTAATGGCACGGTAACTGAAATTGGCCCAAACCAATCAACTACAAATTATTCATACAATCCTTACAATGGTGGCAACACCTGCCCACCCCATCCTCCGCAATATTGTCAACCTAACCTTCTCAGTAAATAAATTGAAACTATTCCTATTCCAGTGCGCAGAGTTAATTAGCCTCATCGTTTCTTTGCTAACCGCAAAAAAACTGTGGGGCACGCATTTTTTTTGGTTTATACCATTTCTTGCTCTTACCAACATGGTGGAATTGGGTGCGCGATTTGGATGGTTTACAATAGGTACCAGTAATGTTTGGGTGTATAATATTTTCGAAAATATCGAATTCATTTTTTACGCTTGGTTTTTTTCAACTCAAGCCGCTATCGCCAAAAAGAAAAAAATATTTTATCTCACTGCCGCCTATTTATGTGTTGCCTGTATCAATATTATTTTCATTCAGGGTTTTTTTAATTTTCACTCCTACTCTTACTTACTGGGGTCTTTGTTTATGATTTACTTAGTCATTGATTTTTTTTATAATTTACTTCATCAGCAAGGTGAATATATTCACTTGTTAAAATATCCACCGTTTTGGATCAGTGTGGGTATTCTCTTTTTTTATGTGGGCATGTTTTCTTTTTATGTTTACTTTGAGTTTATCATACTGCATTTATCGAAAGATTACTCTAATTTATTTTTGGTGTTAATGGACATATTTAACATTGTTTTGTATGGATGTTTTTCCATCGCCTTCTTATGCCCCAAGCAACCGGTGACTATTCGCTGATCATCGTTTGGTCAACTGTGATCCTGCTTTCGTTGGTTGCAGGTATCGTCATTTTTATTCTGCTTTACCAAAACAAGCACCGTGAGTTTCTCATCCAAAAAAAATCCTTTCAGGAAAATTTGCTCCAATCAAAAATTGAAATCAGGGAACAAACCCTGTCTTATGTAGCCCGTGAGTTGCACGATAACTTAGGGCAAACAGCAAGCCTGATCAAGATACACCTGAACACCCTGGCCTTGGCTGATACACCTCAGTCAAATCAAAAAATAGAAGAAACCAAAGAATTAGTCAGGCAACTGATCGCTGACCTGAAATTCATTTCGATGGGGCTTACCAACGATATGGTGACTAAAATCGGTCTGGTCAAGTCTATTGAAAAGGAAGCCGAACGCATCAACCGATTGGGCCAACTCACCGTAACCCTTGAGTCAGAAGGAATACCGTTTCTAGTGAACAACGATGTTTCCGTCATCCTGTACCGCATGGTACAGGAAATCCTCAACAATGCCGTAAAGCACAGCCAGGCTACCGCTATCCGCATAATATTGAAGTTGGCTAAAAATATACTTACTTTGGTCATCTTTGATAATGGAGTCGGCTTTGATCCTGAAACCCCGGATAGAAATGGTATGGGCTTGCACAACCTGCAAAACCGAGCACAGCAAATTCACGCGCAGTGCCGGATACAAAGCTCGCCCAACGCAGGAACCACCGTATCCATTGAACTTCCTATAACTGATGACACCCAACCCGATCAAACTAGCCCTCGTTGATGATCACAAACTTTTCCGCAAAGGCCTCATCAGCCTGATCGAATATGTCAATCCCAATTACTCAGTTTTATTTGAGGCCGATGACGGATTAGACCTTCAAAAAAAAATTAACCCGAATAATCTTCCCCATATAATTTTGCTCGACATCAATATGCCGAAGATGAGCGGCTTTGAAACGTTGGCCTGGCTTAACCAGCACCACCCTTTGGTAAAGGTACTGGTGGTGAGCATGGTGGAAAAAGAAGAAACCATTGTGCAGATGTTGAAGCTAGGTGCTAAAGGATATCTCAGCAAAGATGTAGAACCGACTGAACTGAGTGAAGCTCTGGTCTCCATCGCTTCTAAGGGATTTTATTACACCGATTTTATTACCGGAAAACTGGTGCACTCGTTACAGCATCCTGATGAAAAATCAGCCCAGCATCAGTTAAGCCCGCAAGAAAAAGAGTTTTTAAAACTGGCATGCACCGAACTAACCTACGCACAGATAGCCGACCAGATGTGCCTCAGCCCCAAAACCATTGACGGTTATCGAAATACGTTATTTGAAAAATTGGAAGTGAAAAGCCGCGTGGGGCTTGTACTTTATGCGGTGAGAAACAATCTTATCAAAGTAGAGTAACGTAAATCATGCCCCTCATCAACATTAAAGTTATTCCTAACGCTAGAAAAAATACTGTAACACCAGAAGGCGACAGGCTGAAAGTACATGTGCAAGCACCGGCCAATGATGGCAAAGCCAACGAGGTTGTGCTGCAAGTTTTAGCCAGGCATTTTTCCGTAAAGAAAAACCAAGTGTTGATCAGGCGTGGCGAAAAATCGAGAAATAAAGTGGTGGAGATATTGAGTTGAAGCTCGGTTGTCCGGCTAAAAAAAATTTTGCTCTGCTACAATTAAAAGGCTATCATTAGCTTTTGTTATACCTATACCCCTTCATGCACAGCCACGAAACAAAACCTTCTACCATTACCCAATGGCTTAGCCGCACCAACGGGTTTTGGTTTTCACTCTACACGGCCGGCATTGCCTTCCTGCTCTACACTTGCATTTTTTCTTTCCGCAAAACGTTTACGGCCGGCACTTTTCAAGGAGTAGAATTTATAGGCCTCAGCTACAAAAGCTGGCTGGTCATAGCGCAGGTAGTAGGCTACGGGCTATCAAAATTTATTGGCATCAAAATTATTTCCGAACTAAAAGCCCAATCGCGGTCAAAAGGGATTTTAATCATGTCGGCCATAGCCGTAGCCTCCTGGTTTTTTTTCGCCATCACCCCGCCACCGTACAATATTATTTTTCTGTTCACTAACGGCATGCCTTTGGGTATGATTTGGGGAATGGTATTCGGCTACCTGGAAGGACGAAGAGTTACTGAAGTACTGGGTGCCGGGCTATCGGTAAGTTTTATTTTCTCGGCCGGGTTTAGTAAAACTGTGGGTGGTTATTTGCTTCGCGATTGGAACGTGAGTGAATTTTGGATGCCTTTCGTGGCCGGACTGGTGTTTGGCATACCCATGCTCCTCTTTCTGTATTTGCTTAATCAAGTACCTCCACCCTCTCCTCTCGATGAACAACTGCGTACCAAGAGGCAACCGATGAATGCCGCTGAACGGTTAGAATTTACCCGATCTTTTTTACCGGGGATAGTTTTTTTTGTGCTTGCCTACATGATGTTTACCATATTCCGCGATGTACGCGATAATTTTTCGGCCGAAGTATGGAAGGCACTCGGCTACACCAACCCAGGCATATTTACCCGCACGGAGGTTCCGATTTCCTTATGTACACTTATTGTGATGGGCAGTTTGATTGTGGTGAAAAACAACCTCAAGGCGCTGATGCTCATTCATCTCATCATCATTTTAGGAATGATCTTGTTGGGTGTATCTACTTTTCTTTTTGAGCAGCAGTTGATTAGTGCTCCCGTGTGGATGACCCTGATCGGCATGGGGTTATACCTGGGATATATTCCTTTCAACAGTATTTTCTTTGACCGGCTGCTGGCAGCCTTCAGCTATTCGGGCACGGTGGGCTTCATTATGTACGTGGCCGATTCATTCGGCTACCTGGGCAGTGTATCGGTGCTTCTTTACCGCGAGTTGGGCTTAACTCACTTAAGCTGGCTTGCTTTTTTTATCCGCAGCGGGTATGCGGTATCAATCCTCGGCACACTGCTCATCTTCGGATCAATGATTTACTTCCGAAGGAAACATGCTAAAATTTAGATTCTTGTTTTTTTAAAATAAAAAATGAAATCACGATTGCCAGCCACACGGCTAAAGGAGTAACCAAAAAAATAAAGGCTGACTTGGTGTCTTCGGGTAAAAATATTCCGCTATAAGCTGTTACCGATGCCAAGGACAAAACCAATAGCAACCGCTGTACTTTGCGTTGAATCAAAAAAGCACTGCGCTTAAAATGTCTCTCCAAAACAAATAATCCTGCAAAGGGAAGAAAAACCCACACGGCAAAAAGTATTTTCAAAACTATTGAACTTTGATGCTGCCCGGCTACAAACAAAAAAACAAGTGAACTTATCGTACTCAACTCGAAGACAGTCAATGCCACGGTATGTAACACACTTTGACTTGGGGTGGATCTATCCATTGCCATCACTTTATACCTGGTTTATTTCAATTCAAATTCTGCGCGTTTTACATGTTGTGAATCTCCGCCAACAAACACTTCAAACTTTCCGGGTTCGCTGCCAAAAGACAAATCTGATTTATAAAAAGACAAATCCTTATTACTCAGAATAAAATTTACGGTTTGGGTCTCCCCGGCTTTGATCTTTATTTTTTTAAACCTTTTTAGTTCTTTTACCGGCCGTGTGATGGAGCCTACCTCATCGTGGAGGTACACCTGCACCACTTCTTTTCCATCGAGTGGGCCTTTGTTAGTCACATCTATCGAAACCATAATTGAGTCAGATGAAGTCATGGTCGTTTTATTGAGCCTGATCTCTCCGTACTCAAATTGAGCGTAGCTCAACCCAAAACCAAACGGATAGACGGGGTCATTGGAAACATCGAGGTAGCCAGAGCGGAATTTTTCAAACCATTTACCCATGGGTCTGCCCGTGTTTCGCTGAGCATAGTAGGTAGGCACCTGCCCGATGTTTTGAGGAAATGTTGTAGTCAGTTTTCCTGAAGGATTAACCTCACCAAACAATACATCGGCAATGGCATCGCCCGCTTCACTACCGCCAAACCACACATCTAAAATGGCAGGCACGTGTTCATTCTCCCACTTCAATGTCATTGGGCGGCCGTTGAATAATACCAGCACCACCGGTTTGCCGGTGTTAAGCAAAGCTTTCAATAACTCCACTTGCGTATCAGGAATTCCAATGTCTGTACGGCTTGACGCTTCACCGGTCATTTCAGCCGATTCGCCCAGCGCAGCTACAATTACATCGGCTTGCTTAGCTACACGCAATGCTTCCTCGCGCAATTCGTCTGCATTACGTTTATCGCGGTGGAGTGTTTTTCCAAAAGGCGTGGCATTTTCTTCGAGGTAAGCATCGTTATACAAATTAGAGCCTTTGGCATAAAGTACTTTTGCTTGATGAGTAGTTGCTTTCTCCAATCCTTTCCTGAGTGTGATCGATTCAGAAAACCGGGCCGCCACACTCCACGTGCCCGTTACATTTTCAACGGCATCGGCCAACGGGCCAATCAAGGCAATTGTGCCTTGCTTTTTGAGTGGCAATAAATGGTTTTGATTTTTCAGCAGTACAAAACTCTGAGCCGCAACACTTCTTGAAAAGGCCCGGTTAGAATCGGTAAAAATTTCTTTTTCTGCACGGGCTTCGTTGCAGTACCGGTACGGGTCATCGAGCAAACCCAGTTTGTATTTGGCCTCCAACACCCTTCTGCATGCCTGGTTAATTTGTTGTTCGGTTATCTTTCCTTCCTTTAATGAATTCGTGAGGGTAGTCAAAAATCCTTCGCTTACCATGTCCATATCAATACCGGCACCGAGCGCACGCGCAGAAACGGTTTGCAAATCGCCAATGCCGTGCTGCACCATTTCACTCACGCCTGTATAATCAGAAACCAGCATGCCGGTGAAGCCCCACTCATTGCGCAGTACATCGGTGAGCAGCCAGTGGTTTGCCGTGGCCGGCACACCGTCAATCTCATTGAACGAGGCCATCACACTTCCTACCCCTGCATCTACAGCCGCTTTGTAGGGAGGAAAATAGTCATTGTACATTCGCAGGTGGCTCATGTCGGTCACATTGTAATCGCGGCCGGCCTCAGATGCCCCGTACAACGCATAGTGTTTTACACACGCCATGATGGTGTTGGCAGCCGAAAGGTCATTGCCTTGGTAACCTTTTACCATGGCTTCGGCTATGCGCGAACCAAGGTAGGGATCCTCGCCACTGCCTTCGGCAATACGCCCCCAGCGTGCATCACGGGCTAGATCAACCATGGGCGAGTATCCCCAGTTGATGCCGTCAGCGCTGGCTTCGGTAGCGGCCATGCGTGCCGTTTGTTGAATCAAGTCGGTGTCCCAACTGCAACTCAATCCCAGTGGAATAGGGAAAACCGTTTCGTAGCCATGAATAACATCCATGCCAAAAATCAACGGAATTTTCATGCGACTTTTTTCCATCGCTATCCGCTGCATCTCGCGCACGTTGGCTGCACCTTTGATATTGAACAACCCGCCAACTTTTCCCTGCTCTATTTTTTTCCCGATGTCTGAACTGGCCGCTTCACCGGTTTTAAAGTAGCCAGCCGATGGAAGGTTAAGTTGCCCGATTTTTTCTTCAATCGTCATCAGGCTCATCAGTGAATCTACTTTCCGGTTCATGCGGGAATTATTTTTCTGCTTTTGGCAGGAAAACATTATCGCAATTACCATGAAAGGAAGAATACTTTTTTTTGTAATCAGGTGGAGTGTGCGGTTCATAGGCTTATCAATTTAGCAGGCTAATTAAACCCGAGTTTCGTTTTAGCTGCCTGCACTTCGGGCGCAGACGTAAATAAGTTCCAGAGAAGTTGAGTCCGGTAATTTTCAATCATCACCACTATCGGCCCCTGATCAATGGCCAGCGTGGAGGTAGCTGTCCATCCCTGGGTGATGTTAAATGAATCGTAAAATCCATACTGGCCCCACATCTTGTCTCCCAGTATGTAGTAAAAGTATTTGATAGCATTCATCGACTGCGTGGGCGTGTAGGGCATCGATGAAATAGCGGCTGTTGGAGTAATTGTGCCATTGTCGCTGGTGGGCGACTGCGCATCATACCCCCACGGATTGTCACTGGCCGTGAGCCCCCAGCAGTTGTCGGCATAGCCTATAAAATTTCCCGGGTTGGCTGTACAATAATCGTGGTTGATCAGGGCATGGTTAGTATTCTGCGTCCAATAATTTGCATACGCATCTTGCGTGTGCGGATCAAAACCCAGAAAAGAATAGTGAGTAAAAAAAAGCGGCCCGCCATAATCCTGCCCCAGAGGCAACACATGGCCGTAAAATGTTTTGCCATTTTTGATAGAGCCGTTTTGCGCCCATCCTTGCTGGTACACACTCGCAGGAATGGTGTGCGTGGGTGAGCCCGCTGCCAGCAGGTAAACAATCAAAGCTTCGTCATAACCGCGAATAGGCATGTTCATAATCCATCCTTTGTCGGGCGACCAATGCCAATACAATACTTGCTGGCTGCCCTGCCTGAACCAGTCAAACTCTACGGCCTGCCACAGATTGTTGATGCGGTTGATGAGATTATTTCCCACCGTGTCGGTAGAGGTAAGGTATTGCCTGACGGTGATCAGGCCTTGCACCATAAACGAAGTTTCTACCAAGTCGGCTCCGTTGTCGTTGGTGCTGAAGGGAATGACTTTGCCGGTGGTGCCATCGCTCCAGTGTGGCCACGCCCCATGAAAGCGGTCGGCCTTTTCTAAGTAGGAAATGATTTTAACAAACCGTGCAATGCCGTTGGCCCGTGAAATAAATCCGCGGTTGATGCCCACCACCAGTGCCATTAGCCCAAAGCCACTTCCGCCTGTTGTGACTAAGTTTCCTGAAGAGTTTCTCTCGCGTGCCATGCCGCTGACCGGCTCAGCAAAATCATAAAAATATTTTAACGTTTGTTGTTGTACGAGATTAACCAAGGCTGTATCGGATATGGCGGGAAACTTGGATGCCGGATTAATCCCGGTAATAATTCTGATCAAAACTCCTGATCCTGAAAAAATTTTTTGTGTAGTGGATGCTAACTGAGGCGACACCTGCAGGTTATAACTGGTCAGGTAATTTAACGGGTTCACCGGCTGAATAACCAGCGTACTGTCATGATGGGTGAAGGCAATGGAAATGGCGACAATGCCGCCATTCAGGCTGATGTAGTTTTGTGCCGAAGCGTGATTGATCGGCTCAGAAAAATTCAAGGTGAGTTGTGGGGTGATGGATGCACCCGAATAACTGAGGCTGGTCGGGCGGCCATCAAGAGAAGCCGACACCAGGGTAATGTTTTTTGCTCCCGAAGAAACTTTAACGGAGTCGTTTCTGCAGGAGATGAGGAGTAATATACAGAAAACCGAAAGGAGAAAAGACTTATTACACATTTGATTATAACATGCGAATTGAGTAGTGCAAAAGATTTATTTTTTTTTAAAAACGAGATTCTTGTAATAATTAATTGAAAGAAGAAGAGGATGCTTGCGCATCCTCTCTTATTTAAACTCTAAAACACAAATTACCTGCCGGCTGAGCCCAGTTGATAAAGTGAACCAACCTCAACAGGGCTTAGCGCCTTATTATAAATTCGCAATTCATCCATTTTACCAAGGAAACATCCATTAGATCCTAAAGTAGGAGAAACGCCATACACTCCAGCTGGCCAAGTGCCAATAGTAATAGCCTTTGGAGGGTCAGTTGACCAGCTAAGGTTTCCTTGCCCGGTGGTAGCTGCTGCACCTGAGTTACCTTGATAAAGTACACTTGAAGTTGATGTTCCGAAAGCACTTTGATTAGAAATTGGCATACCATCCGCGTAAATTACATAAGTTGATGAACTACCATCATAAGTCGTCACTATGTGGCTCCAACCTTTAAAACTTGAAGTGTCATAAGCATTCATCGTAAAACCTTGCCATCCGGCAGACCCAAGATTTGTAAAACCATGATGAAGTTGCAATGAATCACTTCCGGTTTTAGCATGATTTTCAATTTCGAAAATTAATAGAGTACCATTCACGGGTTGATAAGAACTTTGTGAATTGGATTGAGTCCCTGACAAGAAAAATAAACCTTGCGGGCCGCTGGTATTATTTGGTTGTGCACTCAATTTGTACCACATCGAAACTGAATAGCTTGGCAGACTTGAGTATGCCGCACTTGGTGCTAACGTGGCGTAAGCGCCAGTTGCACCCTGATACGCTTCTCCTCTGAGACCCTTTACAAAAGTTACACCAACTGCTGTAGCCGTAGTTGATGAATTTTTTGAGTCGTTGGCATTGCCATCAAAGGGAAAGTAAGACACTAAATTAGATGCGGCTACAGCGTCAGACGAGGTGTAGCCATTGATTGCTGGCAGCGAGCTGCTGCTCTTCGAGCATTGTACCAGCGTCAGCGCCACCAAAGCGCTGAAGCCAACGAATAGATAATTGATTGTTTTTTTCATTTGTTTAATTGTTTTAAAGTTTAAAAATAAAAGTTACCACACTGCATCATTCCTTACGGTGAACCACGCGCATCGAAATAATATTTTTTATAGCTTGTCATATCAGTATCCCGGGTTTTGAGTCAACTTGCCGTTACTTAATAAAATCTGTGCGGCCGGTATGGGCAGCAATTCATTTTTACCGGCCACAAAGCCTAAACTTCCCAATACCGCGGGCGCATCGCCCCAGCGCACCAAATCCCAAAAGCGGTCTTCTTCCATAGCCAGTTCAACACGTCTTTCTTGTTTTACATCAGCTAAAGTCACCGTTCCTTTGGGTAATAAATTTGCCCTTACCCGCACTAAGTTTAGCGGGGTGGCCGCATCGCCACCGGTGTGCACGGCTGCTTCGGCATTCATCAACAGCACATCGGCATAGCGCAATACCGGAATATTTTTGGGGCGGTCTTTATCGCCCGGGGTGGCATAGGTTTCTTTGGAGGGAACTACGCTGCTGGTGTAGGCTTTGTAATTGTAAAACAGGTTTTGCACCGAGTCTGAGCTTGGTATTCTGAAGCCATCCCATAACCGGGTGCCTTTGTGCAGGCCAGAGTTGTCAATAAAAATAATAGTGGCATTTTTTCTAAGGTCATTGGGCTCGTACGCACCAATGAGTGACAGTGAGGGGTCATTGAAACCCCAGCCCAGGTCATTCCATCCGCCCATTCCGCCCACACGCGGTCCTTGCGAAGCAGTAACGTTGGCTATACCAAAGTTGGAATTATTGAATTTGCCTGTCTCTAATTCAAAAACAGATTCGCTGCTGTTGTTGCCGGCCTGTTTAAACTGAACAGAATAATCGGTTACCAACTGGTATTGGCCCGAGGCAATAACTTTGTTGGTAAGTGACATTACACTATCCCATTGCTCCAAGTACATATACACTTTGGCCAGCATGGCCTGTGCGGCTCCTTTATTGGCATGCCCAACACTGGACTGTGATCTGAGCGGCAAATTAGAAATGGCAAAGTTCAGGTCGCGCACAATACTGTCGTACACCACGGCCTTGTCGGCACGGGTTTGATAAATGGGGTTAGTGTTGGCATCGTGCGCATCTTTGGGCACTTGCATCACCAGCGGCACACCTCCGTAAAAGCGAACGAGATTAAAGTAAAAATATCCGCGCAAAAATCGCACTTCACCTTTTAATTGATTTTTAGTAGCTGCCGGTATGGCTGCTACAGCCAGTGCTTTCAGTGCCTGGTTAGCCGCCCCTATGCCGTTGTAGTGTCCGCTCCACAGCGTTCCGCAAAAGGTGTTGGTTGAGGTCAATGTAAACGTATCAAACTGACCGGTAGTGGCGGCCTGGTCGGCCGCAAAACTGCCTTTGTCGGCATCATCAGAAGCAATGCTGGTGGCCGATAAAAATGCAAATCCGTGCACATCGCCATTGCCCCACGAGTCACCCTGAAGCAAACTGCTGTAAACGCCCGTCACCAAATCCTGAGCCAGGTTAGGGTTAGTGGTAATGGTCTCTCCTCCTTGCACTTTTACGTCTAAAAAATTTTTGTCGCACGAAACCACAGCCAAGCTAATTGCCAGCACCACTATTGTTTTTGCTTTTACTATTAGAGTTGTTCTTCCTTTCATAATTCGTACAATTAAAAATTTACGTTTACCCCCACGGCCACCGTGCGCGTGGTGGGATAGGTACTCAATTCAATCCCTGAATTGGTAGGGCCGCCTGGCAATTCAGCTGTAAATCCGCTGTACTTTTTATAGGTGTACGGATTTTGTGATGTGGCAAAAACCCTGAGGCTTGAAATTTTTAACCGTTGCAACACGGTTGCCGGGAAGGTGTAGCCTATGGTCACATTGTTTATCCTGACATACGATCCCGACTCCACAAAATAAGAAGAGGCAGGCAAGTTGCCACCATTTGCCGCAGGTTGTGACTGCGTAAGGTTAGCGGGTGTCCACCGGTTATAAACCAATGCTTTTTCGATATTATCGGTTCCGGTATAACGTGCACCACGCTTGCCGTTATACACCTGATTGCCGGCATTACCATAAATACCGAGGCTGATATCCCAGTTTTTGTATTTGATGCTTCCATTGATGCCGTAGTACACTTTGGGTTGATACGAGCCCATGAATACCCTGTCTTTATTGATGTCAATCGGGCCGCTTCCTTTCGCATCGAGGTATTTAAAATCACCCGCATGAGCATTGGGTTGAATCTGCACTCCGTTTTTGTCCACATAGTTTGCGGCATCTAAATCGGAATTAAAAACCCCGATTTGTTTCAGCACATAAAAACTACCTACCGGATGCCCTATGTCGGTATTGGTGGTTGCGCCCTGGTTGCCTACATACCCGTCAAGTATATTTTGCCCGCCATTGAGTGCGATCACCGTATTGGTATTGAAGGTAGCATTGCCGCCAATGGAGTACGAAAAGTTTTCATTAATGGCATCTTTCCAGTTCAGCGAAACTTCAAGTCCTTTGTTTTGTATGCCGGCTGCATTAGTCAGGATCAATCCATCGGCATCGCCTACCGTTCTTGGTATAGGCACATTGATCAGCGCATTGTGTACCGTTTTATTATAGTAGTTGATTTCACCGGTTAGTTTATTGTGGAGCAATCCAAACTCAGTAGCCAGATCATATTCTTCGGTGATCTCCCAGGTGATGTTGGGGTCAATAATTTGATTGATTTGTGCTCCATTGACTGCTGTTGATCCGCTGCCGGCAAACGGATAAGCTTGGTTAAGCGCTACCGTGAGCGTGTAAGCATTAGTTGGAATTTGATCATTGCCCACCTTACCATACGATGCGCGCATTTTAAGGAAGTCAAACAAGTTTTGATTTTGCATGAATTTCTCATTAGAGATCACCCACGCTGCTCCCAAAGCCGGATAACTCTGCCATCGGTTCTGTATGGGCAACCTTGAACTTCCATCGCGTCTGAGTGTAGCTGTGAATAAATACTTTCCTTCATAACTGTAATTCAGACGTCCCAGGTAGGAATTACGAGCCCAGGCATCTCCGCCCCCATCGTTTTGCGAAGTGTTTGCATCACCCACTCCGATATACCAAAGGTTAGGGTCTGCAGGAATATTTTTTCGGAAAGCAGAAATAAAAGTCTGCGCATATTTCTCAGCCGTAGTACCGATCAAGAAAGTAAATTCATGTTTATCTATTTTCTTAATAATCGTTGCTGTGTTATTCCACACCCACCGGAAAGTCTGGGTTGATTTCATGTTCAGGCTGCTGAGCGGGTTTTGCTGATTACCACCTGGAGTAACATAGGTATTGTTATCCGCAATGATCTGGTAGTTATAAAGCCGATTAAGTGAGTTGTTCAAGTCTGCACCAAATGTGGTATTCAGGGTAATCCAGTCCACTGGCTTGTAGTCTAAATAAGCAGAACCCTGCAGACGGTTGCCCAACACTTTCACACTGTTGCTTTTGATATCAAGCAACGGGTTGCCAACATTTTGATAGACCGAAGTATTGCCATACTTGCCATTGACTATACTGGGAACAATGGGTGCTGCCCGGTACGCATCGTTGTACACACTACCAATATTTCCGTTTACATCAATATCTAGGTTATTAAATCCATTTTGGTTTACGCTGTTAGCATACGAAGTTTGCAAACCCAGCTTTACTTTATCAGATATTTTGTAATCACTATTCAGGCGCATGGTAAGACGTTTGAAATTGTTGTCTATCACAATACCATTGTCATTCATATATCCCACATTAAACAGGTAAGTGGATTTATCAGAACCACCTGATAATGAGAGGTTGTGCGTCTGTTCCAGGGCATTGCGAAGAATAGTGCTATACCAATCGGTATTGTAGGTAGAGGAGGGTGGTATCAAACCCGAAGCAGCCTGTACATAATTAGCATATTCGGCCGAGTTGGCCATAGGCACCAGGTTAGCTGCTTGCCGGAAGCCAATGTTGTTATTATAGTTTATTTTAATTTTTCCGGGAGCTCCTTTGCGCGTGGTAATAATAATTACCCCATTTGCTCCGCGCGAACCATAGATAGCTGCCGCAGAGGCGTCTTTCAATACGTTCATATCCACAATATCTGATGTATTGATGTTGCTGATGTCATCTGTCAATACCCCATCTACTACAAATAAGGCAGTAGTTGCTGCCAGGGCGGTGCTCACTCCGCGCATCCGGATTTGAGGCGACTGCCCGGGTTGGCCACTGTTAATTACTTGTATGCCCGCAATTTTACCTTGTATGGCCTGGGTGGCTGTGAGCACGGGTTGTTTTACCATTTCCTCACCTTTAACATTGGCTACGGCCCCGGTAACATCACTTTTCTTTTGAACGCCATATCCCACCACCACTACTTCTTGCAATTGTGAAGCTTCTGATTCCATAACTATGGAAAATGTAGTTTGACTTCCTATGGCAATGGCTTGTGTTTTATAGCCAATGAATGACACGATAAGAGCATTATCAGACGCGGCCAAATCCATCTTAAAATTTCCTTCGGCATCGGTGGTTGTTCCTCGTGTGGTACCCTGCACCACTACATTTACTCCGGGCAACCCCAGCCCATCTTCTTTTGAGGTTATCTTCCCAGTAACTGCCCGACTTTGTGCCCACAGACCGGATGTTCCAACCAAAATAAAAGCAAACAGTAACAGTAGCTTGTTTATCATATTAAATTCTGATTTTCAGGTATTTACCACAACAAAACATAAAAAAAATCTTGCAATGAAGAATTTTATAAGGATAAAAATATTTAAAGGCAAACTGCCGGTAAACATTTTTATTCAAAATACACAACAAAAAGTATAGGTTGGCTTGTGATACAGGTATCCAAATTAACGCTTAAAAAACATCAATTCAAACGATATAAGTAATAAAATACCGAGAATTAATAATTTGTATTGCGCAAAAAAAACAATGATTCAGATGTGTATTTTCTAAGATTCTACAAAAAATGTTTTTTTATCAAACTGATCTATTACCAAATTTTCCCAGGATGTCAACATTTCTCTCTTTTTTTCAAACTCATGAATTCGTTTTGCAATCTTTTGTTTAAAAGTCCAAACCGTGTTTAGTCTTAAACTCAGCAACGAAGAAAGTTGCTCTAGGGTAAAGCGGCTTTTGTATGAAAAAAAAACATAAGTCAGGTAAAAAGCTTTTGTAATGGGAAATTTCACTCCATGAAAAATAGTATTAGCTGTGATGGACTCATTGTAGCCGCACCGGGTGCACCTCTTGGAAAATTTTTGTGCTCCGGGTGAATATTTTACATTGCCACACTTTACACACTGAAAACCCACCTGTTCTTTTGCTTTTTCTAAGAAACGATAACAGGCCAATTCGTCTGCATAGAGGGTTAAAAATTCTTCATAACTCATTAACTCTTCGTGCATGCGTTCTTCCAGCACTTCTTTTACTTTATTTTTTAATTTCCAGTTGTCGAGATCAAGCATGGAATTGATTTGATTGATTTCTTTTGCCTGGCGATCGAGTTTGGCATTACTCTCTACCAACTCTTCATTCATTTTCCCCAACTCGCGGGTACGCTCATTTACTTTTTCTTCCAATTCACGGTTGACTTTTTCTTTCAAAGCGATGTTAGTCTGCTGCTGTGAAATGATGCGCTTCAACGCGCGGTCGCGGTTATCTTTCAATATCCGAATGCGGTCACCCAGTGCCACCGTAAGAAAAAGCATCTCAAAAACAAAACTGAAATGCAAACTATAGTGTGTAAGGGTGGTAAATGGAAACAGGTTAAAGTACACCAACGTGCGTGCAAAAAAGCCAAAAAATAAAATTCCATAGGCAATGACAAAAAAACGGGCCGGCCTGTACCCGCCTCGCCATACTTTTATGGCTGTAAAAAATATCAACGACAATGGAATTGTGTCCAGCGCCCGAAAGGTCAATAGCCTCGGCTGCAAGATTATGGTAAAAACAAACCAAACCGACCGGATAATAATCATGTACTTGAGTGCCACATCCAATTTGGGCGAATTGGCACGTGTACTCAAAAACCTTCGGGTAAAAATAAGTGACCATAGAATGAGTAAATAGAGCGACCCTCCCACGGCCCAGTCATTGATAGCCGGGTGCGATGGCCACAGATACTGAAACCCGATGCCATCGTAACTCATGGCATATAAAGCTACACTACCGATGTAGCAGATGTAGTAAATGAATTTAACCTCCCGTATGGCCAGGTACACCAAAAAATTATAAAGTGCTATGATCAGGATCATACCATAAAACATGCCGTAGAGATAGTATTCATTAAGGGCATAGTAAATGAATCGATCTACCGAGCGAAGGGCTATGCGCATATCGGCAAAATCATGTGAGCGCACCTTAAAATAATAAGGCTGCGTAATCTGCTCGTCCATGGCCAGCACAACTTCAAAATTTTTATGCCTGATATTTCTTTCTCCAAAGCGTTGGTGATCACCCATCTTAATCAACTTAAAACTTCCATCCCTTTGCGGTACAAATGCTTCTAAACTATCGATAGTCTGATCGTAAAATTCAAGCAGCCATACATTTTTGGATTGCGGGTTTGGCTTTATAGGAAAACGGATCCAATACGAAACGTTGTATTCAAAATCGATATTTTGATAACTGCTGTGTTGCTTAAAATTAGAAATGAATGAATCGCTCGAAACGGAATCAAAGGTGACAGAATTTGACTTATCAATAAAATAAGTCAGTTCATAGGGCATAAAAACACGTTCATTCACTGAATCATGAACTATCACCTGCGCCCGGGTATTGGTGAGCGCGGCCAGCAAAAATACTGTACCAAAAATTCGAAGCATTAGAATTTTGAAGGTAATCTGTTTCGTCAGACGAGTCATATACTTTACACAGGCCATCTCAAAAATAGAAAAATAGGTTTGATGACTGAGAACCTTGGGCGCATTTCAAATTGTCGAGACCTAAATATTTACTCACTATCCCTCACCTATTGCTCTATTATCTATCCCTCGCACTTACCGCCCCTTCAGAGGAGGCACAACTTCAATGTGTTAACGGATAGGGTATTGCCACAGTGGCGGATTTTTAGCACAGAAGTTTAATAGAAGCGCTGTTGTTCGTTTACTTATTAAAAACTCATTGAAATACTTTACCTCTCATTGCGGCAATGCTATGTGCGCGATAGGTTGTTCTATTCTGTCAGCCATTTAAACCAAACTTTTTGGGTAATAAATGGAATGTTATTTTGTTCACAAACCCTCATGGTGTGTCCCGTGCCACCTTCTTTTGGTTTATTTAAATCATCATAGAAAATTCCAAAAGCTGCTGACTCTATGTTACTAGCTCCTATTACTTTGATTGTATCTCTGATGATATATGCTGCTTTAATTGAATATCGGTCTCTTGCACCTGAGATATACTGGTCAATTAGTTTTTCTGTTTTCTTATTGCTTTTTGATTGATAAACTACTTCTGCTTCAGCAGCAAGATTTATTTTATCTAAGGAAATCGTGTCGTATGCGTGATTTGATTTTTGTCTATGTCCAGAGTAAGGCGTAATAACCTGCAAGCGTGATTTGTCAACCGAAGATACCCCGATTGAAAAATAATAATCGGCACCGTTCGCATTACCACTTCTGAATATCATTTTTGAAGTTGTTGAGGCTAATATTTTACCAAGCGATTCTAGTTTCTCTTGATCTGCTTCTAAAACATCTCTTTTACCCTCAAGAAGAACAATTGAATTTTCTTTGTCGTACTGACTAATAAAATCTTTTAATGTCATTGTCGTGTGGTTTTACAATTACTGTGACTCATCCTAAAAAAAAATTTACCCAATTTGGGTTAAGAGTACTTGGTCAAAATTACAATTTTTAGTTAGACCAGAAAGAGTTTTACTGTCTCATCTATCTCAATTTTTTCACCGCAGTATATGACGAGCTTAAATTTACCGGCAACTTCAAACTGATCCGCAACAATGAACTGAAGTCATTGATTTTTAGTTACTATGGCGACAACGCCATCATGCAACAGGAAAACAATATCAGCTTAAGCGGCTATCAATTAGAATTATTTGATATCCTTACCTTTGATGAGATGAATTACCAAACACCCTTTAATCAACAAAGAATTTATAAAGCCATCAAAGTACAGGAGAGTTTAAAAATACAACTTCAACACATGCAAAAGCGAACAAGTTTGGTACGCTCCGGTTTAATATACACCTCCATGCCTCGCAGCATTGAGTTATTAGAAAAACTCCAAGCTGAAATTGATAAGTAACGAAATGAAAAAAATTGCCTTTCAAATCCTGGCCCAGTTGAACAAACTCATTTTGCCCCGCTACAGCCAGCGCGACATCACCAAACTTTCTAAACTCGACAAGGCCCTTGTAGCTTATCGTTACTGGGTCACCATTCACGCCATCGAATAATTTATGACAGATCATGAACTAAATGCAATTGCAACCCAATGGTTCGATGCGTTCAATACAAAAAATCTGGATCAACTACTTTCCCTGTACCACGATCAGGCCGAGCACTTCAGCCCCAAACTGAAAGTGCGCCAGCCTGAAACCAACGGCCTCATCAAAGGCAAAGCAGCGCTACGCGCGTGGTGGCAAGATGCTTTCGATCGGCTGCCATCGCTTCGTTATAAAATTGTGCGGCTCACGCCAAATCAAGATCGCGTGTTCATGGAGTATGTTCGGCACGTTGTTGGCGAAGATGATCTTTACGTAGGCGAAATGCTCGAAATCAAAAACGAACTCATCGTCAAGTCAAGCGTATTTCATCAGTAATTTTTTGGCGGCCGGGCGGGCTGTCGCTACTCGCCAACCCACCGCACTTTCCATTTCGGGCTCAACCATACCGCTCCATCCCTGCCGCAAAATAGCAAGCCAAGATTTCGTATTTTTGTCATTCAAAATCATAGCTATTATGTACGGTGGCGGAAATACATTCGAAGGAATAAAAACAGACAGCATCGCTCAGGAAGATCCGGTCTTGTTAGCTGCATTTGAAGCACGAATTGCACGCGGAGAAAAAATTGAGCCCACCGACTGGATGCCGCAGCTTTACCGCAAGCAACTCATTCGCATGATCGAGCAGCACGCGCACAGCGAAATCATCGGTGCGCTTCCCGAAGGAACCTGGATCACCCGCGCACCCGGGTTCAAACGCAAACTATCACTCATGGCCAAAGTGCAAGACGAAGTAGGCCACGCCCAGTTATTATACAGCGCTGCCGAAACACTCGGCAAACCGCGCGAGCAAATGATTGATGACCTCATCAACGGCAAATCAAAATACTCTAATGTATTTAATTACCCCACCTTCACCTGGGCCGATTGCTGTTTCATTTCGTGGCTGGTCGATGCCGGGGCTATCGTAAATCAGTTGGCCAATGCCAAAGGAAGCTACGGCCCATATTGCCGCGCACTCGACCGCATCTGTGCCGAAGAATCTTTTCACTTAAAGTACGGACACCACTGCGTGATTTATTTGGCCAGCGGCACACAAAAACAACGCGATATGTTTCAAGAAGCGCTCAACCGCTGGTGGCCACCCATGATGCACTTCTTCGGGCCGAGTGATAAAATTTCGGCACACACCGAAATACTCATGCGCTGGAAAGTGAAGATGGGCACCAACGATGATATGCGTAACCAGTTTCTCGATATGTATGTGCCCAAAATATGGGAGCTGGGCTTCACCATTCCCGATCCGTTGTTGAAAAAAAATCCAGAAACCGGAAAGTGGGATTATACCGAACCCGACTGGGAAGAATTTAAACGCGTGATCAATGGCGATGGCCCTTGCAATAAGGAGAGGTTGGAAGTAAGAAGAATAGCCGAAGAACGAGGACGCTGGGTAAGAGAAGCATTGAAAACCCCAAGCACAAAATACATCATGCCACTGGCTTGATTGTTTGAAGTTATGGCATGCAAACCATGAGGATGATACAAATTTTATTCACAGCTAAACGCTAGTCAGGTATTCCAACCTGACTGAATGAAAGCCCGTCAGTTGCAAACCTGGTGTACTAAAAATCCGATCCCAAAAAAAATTAATTACCGGATGAATCACCTCGAGTATTTCATAAAAAAATCTGATCTGATAATTAAATTTATTATTCCATTATCCCTTTCCTTAAGCCTGGGGCCAGCCGGCCACGCACAAGTTACCTTTACTTCTTCGGTTTTGCCTATTGTAGTCATTGATACGCACAGTCAGGATATACCAGACGACCCCAAAATCCCCGCATCCATGGGCATCATTTACAATGGGCACGGAGCTACCAATAATATTACTGACCCGTACAATGATTTCAATGGAAATATTGGAATTGAACTCAGGGGATCCAGTTCACAATCATTTCCTAAAAAACAATATGGCATTGAAGTGCGCGACACTACCGGAAACGCAATAGATGCTTCCCTACTCGGCATGCCCGCAAAAGATGACTGGGTATTGTATGCCGCCTATGACGATAAAACATTGGTGCGCGATGCACTGGCCTACACCATGGGGCGAGCCCAAGGGCGATATGCCTCACGGGTTCAGTTTTGCGAATTGGTTCTCAATGGAGTGTATCAGGGAGTTTATGTACTGTTAGAAAAAATTAAACGCGACAAATACCGGGTAAACATTTCTAAACTCAAAACCAGCGACAACTCAGGAGATGCCATAACCGGAGGGTACATCATCAAAATAGATAAAACAACTGGCGGTGGCGGTGCCGGCTGGTCATCTTCCTATCCCCCGCTACACCGGGCTTACAATCAAGTGGTCTACTTTCAATACAGCTACCCCAAAGACGTTGATATTACCGCCCAACAACAAGCCTACATCAAGCAATACATGGATGCATTTGAAAATACCCTGAGCAGTTCGGGCTTCAGAGATACAGTCAGCGGTTATCAGAAGTACATTGACATCGATTCTTTCGTGGATTTTTACCTGATGATGGAAGCCACCAAAAATCCAGATGGCTACCGGCTAAGCACCTTCATGTATAAAGACAAAGACTCAAAAGGAGGTAAACTTTCCATGGGTCCCATTTGGGATTTTAACGAAGGGTTTGGCAATGTAGATTATTGCACAAAAGGCAACCCCGAAGGATTTGTCACAGCCTACAATACCATTTGCCCTACCGATTACTTTTTGATTCCATTCTGGTGGGACAAGCTTTTTCAAGATCTAGCCTTTAACAATAAAGTAGCTAAACGATGGGCCGCTCTGAGAAATGGCCCTTTTCAAACACAAAAAATTCTTCACTATGTGGACTCGGTTGCTTCCGTGCTGACAACGTCATCAGCGCAGCAACGAAATTTTACACAGTGGCCCATACTGGGGCAATATGTATGGCCCAACTATTATGTTGGCAACTCCTATACCAGTGAAATAACGTGGCTAAAAAACTGGATCACCCAGCGAATGAACTGGCTCGATGCAAATATTCAAACAATAACAGTCGTTCAAAATCGTGAATCACAATTTGAGGTCCTTGGTTTCCCCAACCCCGTTACTTCAAAATTCACTATTCAATATACAATACCAGAACCGGCTGATGTTACTCTTGAAATTTATACTGCATTAGGTAGCAAAATCGAAAGCAGTTTGATCCATCACGCTGTAGCGGGTGCCTACGGATGGGAGTACAGCTCCTACCTTTCACCCGGTACATATATTGTGCGCGTACAAATGAATCAGGAAGTCAGACACCTGAGGTTGACTAAACAATAGCACCTCTCTTACAGTTTTAGTTTTTCCAGTACGCTCCCATCAATAACTGAATTTCTTTCCAAACGGAGAGTAATGCCTCGGCCGGTGAACGGTACAGGCTTTTCAGGTAAACTAGTGTACTGCTGTCATCGGGCAACTCTTCGTCAAGCCATTTAAGAATGTCGTCAACCAACAGCATCAGTTCATTGGAATCGTATTTTGGATAATACTTCCGCAGCCAGTCACTTGCCCACAAAAGATCAAGGTATTTCATCAGTTACTTATCATAAAGAACTCAACAAGGTAACCGTAAATCGTGTTGGCTAAAATTAAAATTACACGAACGAAAACCGGTAAACTGGTATATTTGTAAAATAATTTAATATTCCTTGAAATCGCTTGATCCGCGTGTGACCCGTCTTCCTGAAATGGAAAGTACTAAAGCCAAAAAGCCATTGGATCAGTTTGGCACATTCGAAGTGTTTGTCCAAGCCAAAGAAGGCAAGCCCTTTCAACACGAAGGAGCAGTGCATGCACCTAATCTGGAAATGGCGTATGTTCTGGCCAAAGAAACATTCACGCGCAGATTTACTTGCACATCCATTTACGTGGCCGACACATGCGATATCTTTGTATCACCCACCACCGAAGGTAATCAAAGTGCATACGAGTTGATTCAATCAGAAAATTCAAATTTCTCAAAAAAGACTTTTGAAATTTATCAACTGGCAAAGCGCGGCAAACAACATGTAAATGTAGGTACCGTTGAAGCGGGCGCTCCTACAGAAGCTATGTTCCTGGCCAAAGATTTATTTGGCACTGGCAAAATTATTTACAACGTATGGGCAATTGATAAAAGTAAAATCCGGTTTACTTCCGATGAAGAAAAAGATCTATGGCTCACCTTGCCCGAAAAAAAATTCCGCGATGCATCAGATTATAAGGGGGGCGACAAGTTGAAAGAATTTTTAGAGAGACCTAAGCAGTAAACCATGAATACGGAAGCTTTAAAAGAACTGTTGTATAAAATGGCTGATGACCTGCTCATCTTCGGTCACCGTAACAGCGAGTGGACAGGACTGGGACCGCTGCTGGAAGAAGACATTGCTTTTTCTTCCATGGCACAGGATAAGATCGGACAAAGTCATGCCCTGTATCAACTGCTTGCCACCTTGGGCGAACCTGAGCCCGATGCTGCCGCCTTTACACGAAGTGCCAATCAGTTTCACAACTGCCAACTGGTAGAGTTACCCAATGGCGAGTATGATTTCAGTTTGATCCGCCACTTCTTGTTCGACACGGCCGATGCGCTTCGTTGGCAACTGCTGACGCAATCTTCTTACGAACCGCTGTCACTTTTGGCAAAAAAAATAAAAGGCGAACTGCATTACCACACCCTGCATGCCAACACATGGATTAAACAACTGGGTTCAGCTACAGAAGAAAGTATCTCGCGATTACAAAACTCTTTAGCCTATACACTACCCTATGCACTCGGCATTTTTGAAGAATCTCCCAACGAAGGCGAGATCATCCACTCAAAAATATTTTTAGGCGAACAAGCATTGAAAACAAAATGGATAGTAAAAATTGAAGAGGTGATTTCACAAACACAACTTCACCTTCCAAACCTGGCAACAATTGCTCCGGCTTATGGCGGGCGAACCGGAAAGCACACGGAACACCTTCAGCCCCTGCTCGATGAAATGAGCGAAGTATTTAAAATCGACCCAACTGCGGAGTGGTAAATTCAAGACTTTAGACGCAAGACAAAGACTAAAGAGATGTCACGTCCAAAGAGCATCCTGATTCAAGACTATACGTATGAGCTCCCTGAAGATCGCATTGCGCTTCATCCGTTAGCCGAGCGTGATCTATCAAAACTGCTGGTTTACAAAGACGGAAAAATCACGCATTCCATTTTTTCTAACCTGGCGAATTTTGTTCCTGACAACTCTGCCTTATTTTTAAATAACACTAAAGTAATTCCCGCGCGTTTATTTTTTAAAAAAGAGACGGGCGCTGTCATCGAAATATTTTTATTGAACCCGGTTTCTCCTTCGCCTGTTGTTGCGTTAGCCATGAACTCTCAGAAAAAATTGACCTGGCATTGCACCATTGGAAATTTGAAAAGATGGAATAACCATCACGAATTAACAATCACTCATAACGAATTGAATCTGCTTGCCAGATTAATTAATCGTGAAAACGGATTGATTGAGTTTGAGTGGAACCTTCCAATTTCTTTTTCAGAAGTGTTGCAGCAGCTCGGAGCCATCCCTCTTCCTCCCTACCTGAAGCGCAAAGCTGAAAAAGAGGACAGCAGTCGTTATCAAACCGTTTATTCAAAAGAAGATGGCGCGGTAGCTGCGCCAACGGCCGGACTTCACTTTACAGAAAAAGTTTTTTCTTCGTTAAGAGAAAGAAAAATCGAAACGGAATACCTCACACTACATGTCAGCGCAGGCACTTTTCAGCCTGTAAAAGTGAAAAACGCAACGGAGCACACCATGCATGCCGAGCAACTGATTGTAACCAAACACAACATCGAGAAGCTTCTGTGTAATAAAAAAATCATTAGCGTTGGCACAACATCACTTCGCACACTTGAAAGTATTTATTGGTACGGAGTAAAGCTGATGGAAAACCCGACAGCTGATTTTATAATTTCTCAGCTTGACGCTTATCAGCTTCGTTCACAAAATAAAATTGATGCTCTCCAAGCCGTCTTGAAAAAAATGGATCAAGATAAAACTGACAAAATTCTTGGAGAGACATCCATTTATATTATGCCGGGATACGATTTTAAAATTGTAGAAGGTATAATCACCAATTTTCATCAACCGGGCTCAACGCTTATTCTGCTGATATCTGCCCTTGTTGGAGAGAATTGGAAAAAAATATACAACGAGGCTTTAAGTAATAATTATCGGTTTTTAAGTTATGGCGACAGCTCTCTGCTTTTCCGCGCCAACCCCAAACAAAATTCCATCTAAATAAATTAACTTTGCCGGGGTAAACCGGATTTATCAAAAAAATAGATATGCGCAACATTTACCGTCTTAGTTGGCTGTTATTATTTTGGATTGCTTCAGTTATTGGTGCCTACGCACAACCCGCCAATGACAATTTTGGCAACGCAATGGATGTCTCATCCATTATCAATAGCTGCTCAGCAAATGCGGCCTACACGACAGTTAATGCCACAGCAGATAATACAGCTGGTCTGTGTGCACCTAACGGCCCCAATTATAATGTTTGGTTTAAGTTTCAAGCCACAGCCACAGGATTTATCGATGTGCAACTCAAAACCGGTGGGGCGCTCGGCTCCATGCAGTACAGTTGGGTAACACTCTGGGATCCTACCGGAACCTCCGTGCTCGCCTGCTCTCCTTACAACGGCCTCAACCAGGGTACCATGGAAACTGCTTACCTCGGCCTCACTCCGGGAACTTATTACTACATCTCCGTGGACAACTATACCGGGGCCGGATACCGCGGAACCTTCTCTCTCTGCCTCAGCGATGTGGTCAACTATGACTTCTACCAAGGGGCACTCGATATCACTTCTCTTATCAACGGATGCTCGGCCAATGCCGCTTACTCCACCATCGGGGCTTCGCCCGATAAGGCTGCAGGCTCTTGTGCTCCCAATGGCCCCAACTTCAACCGGTGGTTCAAGTTCCAGGCTTCCGCTACCGGCTACATCGATGTGCAACTCAAAACCGGT